>NZ_JANUEY010000001.1:0-2622587 GCF_024806975.1 Achromobacter sp. JUb104
TTGCTCGTGAGGCTTGATCCTATAACACTGATGGTTATTGACCTGGTGATATAGCGTTCCAAGTGTCGTTCAATACAAAATCTGGCTGCACCGTCAGCAGCCAGCCAACACCAATTACATCCCCCTTGTGCGTGATCATCGAGCTTGCCTCTGGTCACCCACACGTTGTGTTTCTTCCAAGATTGGAGCCGTTGCGCTAACCCGCAGCCGCTCAACCCGTTACGCCTGACGACCATAGCAAGGTGGTACCACTCCTTCCCATCCCGAACAGGACAGTGAAACGCCTTCGCGCCGATGATAGTGGACGGACGTCTGTGAAAGTAGGTCATCGTCAGGCTTTTATTGCGCAAAACCCCACAGGTGATCCTGTGGGGTTTTGTTTTTGGGTTTTGTTTTTGGGTTTTGATATTAGGTTTGAGATTTTAGATTTGAGACCCAAGATTTGATCTTCGCGATACTGATTAATTGAAAACGCCTCGCGGCTCATGCCGCGAGGCGTTTTATTTTGCCAGGACCAGAATGTGCTGGGCTAGGGTAATTGGCGACGTAGCGCCTGGAAGAACAATTCGGACTGCAAGCGCTCGCTTTGAATCTGCGCTGCGACCTTGGCTGCAAGATCGGTATTGACCGGCTTGAGCGGGCGGCCAGTCGACTGTGCCAGCACCTGTGCAGCACAGGCGCGTTCTAGGAAAAAAAGATCGTCGTAGGCGTAGTCCAGCCGTTCCCCGCACACCACGACGCCGTGATTGCCAAGAAAAACGATGTCGGCGCCTTGCATGGCATGCGCGATGCGTTCCCCTTCGCTGACGTCCAGCGCGAGGCCGTTGTAGTTTTCGTCGATGGCCAGGCGACCATGGAAGCGCATGGCGTTCTGCGACAGGGTGGTGTCCAGACCGCGATCGCTAGTGAGCGTGAGTGCCGTGGCGTAGGGCATGTGCGTGTGCAGGACACAGGCTTTGCCCGCAACACGGTGAATGGCGGCGTGGATGAACATAGCCGTGGGCTCAACCGCGTGCCGGCCGGCAAGCTTGTTGCCATGGGCGTCGATCAATACGATGTCATCAGCCTGGACCTCGTTCCACATCAGGCCACGCGGATTCAGCAGGAAGTGGTCCGGGTCGCCTGGTAGCGCTACGCTGAAATGGTTGCAGACCCCTTCTCCCAAACCATGGGCAGCCGCTGCGCGCAGTGCTAGCGCCAAATCAGCGCGCAGCGCCGCCACGGGTTCCGCGTGAAAGAGAGCGTCGGCGAATTGGGGGTCTGGATTCATGTCTACCTTCGGGTTTATGGGTAAGAGGAAGCGGCTATCTGCATTGACCGGCCCTTGCCATGAAGCGCAGTCACAGCCAGCCAGCGGTCCGGAAAAGATCGGGTACGCGATCCAATGTCGGTACGGTAGCGTCAGGACGATAGTCCGGCAAGCATTGGCGACCTGTGCCGCGGTCAATCCAGATGCACCGAAACCCGATGTCGCGCGCGGCGGCATGATCCAGATGGGGACTGGCGCAAATATGCACGACTTCGCCAGGGGATACGCCCAGGCTGTTGTAGGCGTGGGCGAAGATCTTGCGGGAGGGCTTATAGGCACCCGCTTGTTCAGCCGTGATGACGCGGTCGATATGCCCGCCCAGTTGCGCGATGTTGCCCGCGATGATCTGGTCGTCGGTATTCGAGATGATGCACAGGCGGAAGCCCGCCTGTTTCAACACGGACAACGTGCCCACGACTTCGGGGAAAGGGGGCATGGCCGAGATGCTGTTGATCAGCATCTCGGCGTCTTTCGGGCGGTACGCAAGGCCCAGGTCCTGCATGCTCAAGCGCAGCGCTTCTCGAGAGATTTCGGCAAAGTTGCGGTGGGGCGGTGTGCGTTCCAGGCCATGTTCATGCTCGTCGTAAACATGCAGGAACTCTGAAGGGGTGGGCAATGCCCGCTCTTGCGGATTGTCGGCCAAGATGCGGGCCACCGCGGCCTGTAATCCTTCGTCCCATTGGATAAGGGTGCCGTAGCAGTCAAAGGTAAGCCATTGCGGGCGAGGGAGTTCGTTCAGCGGCATTGCGATGTCCTTGTCGATAGTGGGCAGGGGACTTGAACGGTCAGCTTAGAACCGAGCACACAAAGTTGTAAAATTAATAATTGAACTCTTCTTAGTTGATAGCTAACTATCACACCCCATCCCATGCTTGATCTGGAACTCTTGAAAACGCTGGTGTGCGTTGCCGACGAAGGCAGTTTTACGCGAGCTGCCAGCCGCGTGCATCGCACGCAATCCACGGTAAGCCAGCAAGTACGCAAACTTGAGCAGACCGTGGGCAAGACATTGCTGTTACGGGATCGCGCGGGCAGCAATGTGGTGGCGACTGAGGACGGCGAGCTGATGTTGGCGTACGCGCGCCGCTTGTTGGCGATGGCCGATGAGGCAGAACTGGCATTGACGGCGCCGCGCGCGACGCGCGTATTGCGCTTGGGCGTTCCGGAAGACTTCGATGTTGTCCGGCTGACGGTGCTGCTGGCGGGATTCGCCGCCAGCCATCCCGAGGTGCGCCTGGAAACGGCCAGTGGCATGAGCGCCGAATTGCGCGAGCGCTTGGCGTCAGGCGATCTGGATGTGGCGTTGATCAAGCGCGAGCCGGGGGATGGCCCTTGTCTGGCGGCGTGGCCGGAACGCTTGGTGTGGGTGGGTAGCAAAGATCGTTTGAAGGGGCTTGCAGCGGTGCCGCTGGTGATGTTTCCGCATGGATGCATCTATCGCAAGCGCATGATCTATGCCTTGGAAAGCGCGGGCCGATCCTGGCACGCGGCGTATCACAGCCATAGTTTGGCCGGCGTGCAAGCGGCCGTGGCCGCCGGTCTGGGTGTGAGCCTGCTGCCGGCGTTTGCCAAGTTGACGTCACACGAGGTGCTGGGTGCCGAGGATGGGTACGCGGCGGTGCCCCCGACCGAGCTGGCGATCGTCAGCAATCAGCGCGCGCCTGGTGATCTTGAGCGGCAATTGGTGGCGGCGGTGACCCAGGCCGTGGAAGCCGACACGCAGAGCCCGATAGCCGCATGAACGCGACTGGCGGTCAGCTCAGGTCGCCATCCACGTAATACCACTGCCCACCCTCGCGAACGAAACGGCTGACTTCGTGCAGGCGATGCGCACGCCCGGCTTGGCGGCTGCGCGCGACAAACTCCACGGTGGCGTGGTCAGCGTCCTTATCGCGCGCTTCTTTGATGGAGAGCCCAAGCCATTTCATGTCAGGCGGATTGGGTTCCAGCGTTGCTGGCCGGGTAGTGGGATGCCAACTGGCCAAAAGATAGGGCAGCTTGTCGAGCACGAAAGCGCTGTAGCGAGACCGCATGAGCGCTTCGGCAGTGGGAGCCTGCATGGCGAGCGGGCCATCATGCCAGCGGCCGCAGCAACTGGCATAGGCCGCGCCGCCACAGGGGCAGGGCGCGATTGAGGGTGCGGATTTCTTGGTCACGGCGTGCAAGGTGGCGGGGATCAGGCCCGAAGGTCGTTGTATTCGGGATGGCGGCGCATGTAGACCTCGGCATACGAGCACACCGGGCGCACTTTCCAACCCTGGGAGCGAGCGCTCTCAAGCGCGAATTTGGTCAATTCAGCGGCGATGCCGCGCCCGCCGACCGGGCTTGGGACGCCGGTGTGAACGATAACCATGGTGTTGCCTTGCAACTGGTAGTCCAGTACGCACAGCACGCCATCGACGGTGGCGGTGAAACGGGATTGTCCGGGGGCGTGGGTGACGGCGGTCATGCGAAGGCTCCTTGGATGTGCCGGGACGTGGCCCCGGCGTTCAAGTGAATAGATTAATCCCTGGGATGTCTAACGGTCGGCGTCTGGTCGGCGTCTATCGGCGCAAGGCCTTGATCAGCGCGGTGAGCTGGGCGTCGCGCGTTTCCACCAGATCGGCAATGCTGCGTTGGCCGGCCTCGGCGTTGACGCCGTCGATCAGCTTGCGCTGCAGGGCGGGCGTGACCTCGGGTGCGCCAAGGTCATCCCACCAGGTTTGCACGGGGCCCAGAAGATGGTCCATGAAGTTCGCCAGCCCGCCCGCGCCACCGCCCAGATTGAATGTCATATGCGGACCAAACAATGCCCATCGCAAGCCAGGGCCTTGTGAGACGGCCGCGTCGATATCCGCGACGCTGGCGACATTTTCCGCGGCAAGGTGGATGGCTTCACGCCAGATTGCCGCTTGCAGCCGGTTGGCGATGTGACCGGGCACTTCCTTGTTCAGCCGGATGGGATACTTGCCCATGGCTTTGTAGAACGCGATGCTCTGGTCGATGACCGCTGCCGAAGTCTTGTCGCCACCCACCACTTCCACCAGTGGAATCAGATGCGGCGGGTTGAAAGGGTGGCCGATGACAAAGCGCTCAGGATGCCTGCAACGGGATTGCAGGCGGCTCATGATGAGGCCCGACGAACTGGACGCGACGATGACATGGGCAGGCAGCATTGCATCCATGCGGGCAAAGAGGTCGATCTTGAAGTCTTCGCGTTCGGGCGCGTTTTCCTGCACGAAGTCCACGCCGGCCAACGCCCTGGCCAAGTCCGGTTCAAATCGCAGGGTATCTGGCGAGGCGCCTTCAGTGACGTGCCCCAATTCAGTCAGCACGGGCCACGCGGCTTGGACTCGGGCCCGTGTTTGCGCTTCGGCATCGCCAGCGGGGTCGCTGACCACCACATCCATCCCGCGAGCCAAAAACAGCGCCGCCCAACTGGCTCCGATGGTGCCGGCGCCAACGATGGCGATACGGCGGATGGACGGCTGGGGCTCGGCGGTGCGGGACATGCGGCTCTCCTGGTTATCGGGTTTGGCCACATTGTGAAGCAAACGCCGGCCCCATGCCTACCGCCGATCACACATTGCGCGCGCGGCGCAGATGCCGCCAGACCAACATCACCGCGCCCACGTAGCTGGCCGCGATCACGCCATAGGCCACGGGCAGGCTGGCGTTCCAGTCAGGCAGCGCATGCAGGATGGTGCCCATCAAGGCCACGCCCACCAACGCGCCGGACTGACGGTTAGCGTTCAACGCCGCCGCCGCGCTGTTGGCGTGGTGCTTGCCTGAAACCTGCATGACGACGCTGGTCATCGCGGGCACGGCGATACCCACGCCCAGATTGCCCAGCGCCACCATGATTGCGAAAGGCCAATAGGCCATGCCGGGCGAGAACGCAATGATGCCGGCAGCGCTCATGGCCGCAGCCAGCGACAAGCCACCCAACAGCGAGGCCGACACGTTCCAGCGGGCGGAAACACGCCCCGAAATCATATTGCCGATCGAGAACACCGCCAGCATCGGCACCAGTTGAATGCCGGTCTGAAGCGCGTCGGTTCCCCTTGCGTGCTGCAGGAACAGGCTAAGCAGAAAGAGTTGGCCGTAAGAGGCCAGATTGATCAGGAACCCCACGCCATTGGCGGCGGCGAAGTGGGCGGTGGTGAACAGGACGCGTGGCAGGATCGGTTCGGCGTGGCGGCGTTCGCGGAGCACCAGCAGCACGGCAGCCACGGCGCACAGCGCGGTGACGCCGGCAATGCGGCTGGACGTCCAGCCGTAAGCGTTGCCTTGGATCAGCACAAAGCACAGCGACGACAGTGCAATCACGCCTAGCAGGTGGCTCAAGGGGTTAAGCGAGCGAGGCCGGCGCGGCGCGCTCTGGATACGCCGACGGGCAAGCCACAGGCCGGCCAGGCCAAGCGGGATGTTGATGAGGAATATGCCGCGCCAGCCGAATTGATGGATGAGCACGCCGCCCATCAAGGGACCGGCCGCGCCCGCCACGGCCACGATGGCCGACCAGGCGGCCAGCATCCGGGTGCGGACCTGTTCGTCGTCATAGGCGTGCGTGAGCAAGCTCAAGGAACTGGGCATGAACAGGGCCGCGCCCAGGCCTTGAAGCATGCGGGCGGCGATCAGCGTGTTGGCGTCGGGCGCCAGGCCGCATAGCAATGAGGCCAGGGTGAATACGGCCAGCCCCGCCAGATAGATGGTCTTGGCGCCGTACCGGTCAGCCAGCGCGCCGGCCACCAACAACAAGGCGGCGAAGGTCAGCGTATAGCCGTCCACAATCCAGACCAGGTCAGTCAGCGGGACGACGAATTGCACGGCGATGCTGGGCAGCGCGACGTTGACGACCGTGACGTCCAGCATCGCCATGACAAAGCCGATGGCCAGAGTGACAAGCGGCAACCAGCCTGTAAGGGGCTTGTCGTCAGCGGCGGGGAGCTGGGTTGGTGGGGTGGGGATTTGCGGACTGGGGGCTTGCGGGCAGGCGGTGGTCATGGCGCGTAAGGAAGGCGGCTTTTCGAGGGATGAAGCTTAGGCGCTTTTCTTGCTGCAAAAAATCCGAGAAATTGCTTTGTCGTGATGCACAAATGCATCACTATTCATGGCTGTCGCTGAAATGGAAGGGCGCTATGGATTGGGACAACGCCAGAATATTCCTGGCTATTTATCGGGTTGGCACGCTACGCGGAGCTGCGGCGCTGTTGCAGATCGACCAGGCAACGGCGGGCCGGCGCCTGGCCGCGCTGGAGGCGTCGCTGGACGCGCGGCTGTTCCTGCGCACGCCGGGCGGATACGTCCCCACCGCAGCGGGGGAACTGGCTTTTGCCGCGGCGCAACGCATGGAGCAGGCTGCCGACCAACTGCAGCGGCAGATGCAGGGGATGGATCACCGCTTGTCCGGCGTGGTGCGCGTGGCGGCATCTGAAACCGTGGCTCGCTACTTCATCATGGAGGCCGTGCGGCGGGTGCAGGCCCAGCATCCGGACATCCGTGTGGTGCTGTCGGCATCGATCCAGATCAGCAACCTGACGCGGCGCGAGGCGGACCTGGCGATCCGCAACATCAAACCCGACAACCCCGAACTGATCCAGCGTCACCTGGCCCGCAAGGAAGTTGGCCTGTATGCGTCGCGCGCTTACCTTGCCGCGCATGGCGAGCCGCGGCCGGGCACCGCGTTCGCTGGTCATACGCTTGTGACGTATCAGCAGTCGGTGCTACCGGGATGGTCCGACACCTTCTGCGGCGAGCCCACGGGCAACGGCCGTATCGCCATCGAGCTGAATTCCGGGCTGATGATCCTCGAGGCCGTGGTGGCGGGGCTGGGAATCGGCGAATTGCCCACGCACATGGCGCCGGATTATCCAGACCTGGTGCGCATCTGGCCCAGCCGCAGCGAGCCTTACGATTTGTGGCTGGTCATGCATGGCGACCTGAACCGCACCGCGCGCGTGCGTGCGGTGGCGGATGCGATCGTCGAGGTGTTCGAAGCGGACAAATAGCGCACTCCTGCGGTGAACCGTGGCTTGTGGGCGGGCGCGACAGGCGCTAAGGTTTGCTTGGCCCGAAAAAACCACGACCTCAGGAGTGACGCGTGTCTGATCTATGGCGTTTGTCCGCAGTTGAACTTGCCTCCCGTATCCGTAACCGTGAAGTGTCCGCCGTCGAGGCCGCGCAAAGCGCGCTGGAGCGGCTCAACGCCGTGAATCCCGCGCTGAATGCGGTCGTGGACCATCGTCCTGACGAGGTCATGGCTCGGGCTGCCGTCGTGGACGCGCAGCTTGCGCGCGGCGAAGATCCCGGCGTCTTGGCCGGCGTACCCGTCACGGTCAAGGTCAACGTCGATCAGGCGGGCTACGCCACCACCAACGGGGTCAGGCTGCAAAAAGACCTGATCGCGGCAGCGAACAGCCCTGTGGTCGACAACCTCTTGCGGGCCGGTGCCGTTATTCTGGGCCGCACCAACACCCCGGCGTTTTCCTTGCGCTGGTTTACCGGCAATGCGCTGCATGGTGATACCCGCAATCCGCGCAATGCGGCACTGACCCCGGGTGGGTCGTCGGGCGGCGCGGCGTCAGCAGTGGCGGCGGGCATCGGCCACTTGGCGCATGGCACCGACATCGCCGGGTCTATCCGCTACCCCGCCTACGCCTGCGGCGTACACGGCTTGCGCCCATCGCTGGGCCGCGTGGCGGCTTATAACGCGGCCTTGCCCGAACGCTCTATTGGCGGACAACTCACGGCGGTGTCCGGGCCCTTGGGTCGCACCATTGCAGACGTACGCCTGGGGCTTGCCGTCTTGGCCGCCCCAGACCCGCGCGACCCCTGGTGGGTGCCCGCCCCGCTGGTGGGGCCGGATGTGCCGCGCCGTGCCGCGCTTTGCGTAAACCCCGATGGCATGGATACCGAGCCCGCGGTCGTCAAGGCATTGCAGGAAGCCGCGCGCCGCCTGACCGAAGCCGGATGGACGGTGGATACGCTGGATGCCGTGCCGCCCATGCAAGAGGCGGCCGATCTTCAGGTGCGGATGTGGATGGCCGACGGCTATGACGCCATGCTGGCGGCGGCGGAAAAAGAGGGCGATCAAGGCGCGCTGGTGGCGTTGCGCGGCCAGCGTGACAAGGCGGCCGAAGCCAACCTGAACAATTTTTCCGCCGTGCTGACGCGTCGGGCAACGTTGACCCGCATGTGGGAAATGTTCTTGGCCGATTACCCGATCCTGTTGCTGCCGGTATCGGCTGAACTGCCGTTCCCCGACAAGCTCGACCTGCAAGGTGATGCCGCTTATGCCCGTGTGTGGCGTGCGCAAATGACCCAGATCGGCGTGCCCTTCATGGGCTTGCCCGGCTTGTCGGTGGCGATGGGCCAGGCCATGAGCAGCGTGGGGCAAAGCCCGGTCGGCGTGCAGATCGTGGCGGGCCGTTATCGCGAGGACTTATGCCTGGCCGCTGGCGAAATCATTGAAGCTGGCGGCGACGCCGTCACCATCGCTGAACCCCAATCGCGTTGAGTCACCAAGAGCCTTGCCGCCCGCGTGGGCGCGGCAAGGTTCAATGGCAACGACGCGCTACGGCGCCAGTCAGCTAGTTTCCAAAGCGCACGCGCAGCACGCCGAGATCGCCATAGGCCAGCTCGATGTCCTGATGCGCGGGCACGTCCAGGAACCCGGCGTACGAACCGGTGATGACGTGCTGGCCGGCATGCAGGCCCAGCCCTTGTTCCCGCAGGAAGTTGGCCAACCAGTACAAACCGGCCTTGGGGTGTTCGTTGGGATGGAAGCCGGGATGTTGCTCCACCTCGTTTCCGCTCACCGACAAGGTCAGCGTCATGCTGGCCGGGGCGGCGTCGGGCGACGCAATGCGCGGGCCCAGGACCAGACCGTTGTTGAACATGTGGTCGGCAAGCAGCTCGGGCAGGCTGGCGTGTTCCGGCGCCGCGTAGCGGCAGCCCAGCACTTCAAGCGCCAAGCGGGCGCTGCCCACGGCCGCGTCTACCTCGGCTTCGGTGTAGGGCGTGTCGCGGGCGGGCAGGTCGTGGGCAAGCTCGAACGCAATTTCAGGTTCGATGCGCACGACGTCGGTGCGCGTCGCGACAGGCCCCGCGTCGGCGTAGGCGGTGCCTGATGCATAAATGGGCGCCACCACGGTCTTCTCGGGGGACGGCAACGCGCTCTTCCAGGCCGCGATGCGGTCCTGCCGCGTGTCTTGCAGTAATTGCGCGGTGCGCTGCTGAACGGCAAAGGCCTGTCCCAGCGATTGCGGACGGCAGTCAGCGGGCAAGCGTGGGCCCGCCACACCAGCGTCGCGCGCGGCGATCAGGATGCGGGCGGCGTCCTCGCTACCGGGATAGTCTTCGATGCGGATCTGCATGGGATCAGCGGCCCAGGAACAGCATGACCCACAGGACGATCATCGCGATCAGCCCCAACCAGCACGAACCCCAGAAGCCCACAATGGGCCACTTCAGCGACAGCGGCGTCTTTTTTGGGTCGACGTGGCCCAGCAGGTCGTTGGCGTTGCCAATCAGCCAGAATCGCGTGCCGGGAAACATCAGGCGGAAAAAATAGTCCAGCATGATGGCGGCCTGGATCGACAGCGGGTACTGGGTCCAAGGGCGATGCTGCAAATACGGATGCTTCATTCGGGCGTTGATCTCCTTGCACTTGAAGAAGAACAAAACGATGCCGCTGATCGTACAAGTGATGAAGCAAAGCACGAATAGGCTGAAGGCCATGGCCATGACAGGTGAATGCATGGGGGATCTCAAGATTGCGCGGCGCGCCGCGTTGGATGAAAAGAAAGCAGAACTAAGAAAGCAGAACTAAGAAAGCAGAACCAGTGAGCTGGCCCGGAATTTTCTGGCCGTATTGTAGAAGGCTTGGCGATGCTACGTGTTCAGGGCTGCGTCAGCCGTGGCGCGCGGCGCTGGCCGCGCGCCACGCGGGTTCAGCCGCGCACCTGGCCTTCGCCGCTCAATACCCACTTCAGGGTGGTCAAGCCTTCCAGGCCGACCGGGCCGCGCGCGTGCAAGCGGTTCGTGGAGATACCGATTTCGGCACCCAGCCCATATTCGAAGCCGTCCGCGAAGCAGGTTGGCAGGTTGACGTAGACCGAACTGGAATCGACTTCGCGCTGGAAGCGCTGCGCCGCCGACAGATCTTCGGTGACGATGGAATCCGTGTGGCCGGAGCCCCAGCGTGCAATGTGTTCGATGGCGTCATCCAGGGTGTCAACGATGCGCACCGCCAGGATGGGACCCAGGTATTCCGTGCCCCAATCTGCTTCGGTGGCCGGCGTAATGTGAGGCAGCAACGCCAGCGTGCGCGGGCAGCCGCGCAGCTCGACGCCGTGTTCGATAAAGGCCGCCGCCAGCGTGGGCAAAATGGAAACGGCCGCGACCGCGTCGACCAGCAACGTTTCCATGGCGCCGCAAATGCCATAGCGGTAGGTCTTGGCGTTGAACGCAATGGAATGCGCTTTGTCCGGGTCGGCCGCTGCGTCGATGTAGACGTGGCAATTGCCATCCAGATGCTTGATCAGGGGCACGCGCGCTTCCTGCGACAGGCGCGCGATCAGGCCCTTGCCGCCCCGGGGCACGATGACGTCGATATGCTCGGTCATGGTGATGAGCTTGCCCACGGCGGCGCGGTCGGCAGTGGCCACGACCTGCACGGCTTCCTGCGGCAAGCCGGCAGCAGCCAGGCCGGTCTGGACCACGCGGCCCAAGGCGATGTTCGAGTGGAGCGCTTCGCTGCCGCCGCGCAAGATGGCGGCATTGCCCGACTTCAGGCACAGCGCGGCTGCGTCGATCGTGACGTTGGGGCGCGATTCGTAAATGATGCCGATGACGCCCAGGGGCACGCGCATCTGGGCCACTCGCATGCCGTTGGGGCGCACGGTGGTGGCGGTGATGCTGCCGATAGGGTCGGGCAGGGCGGCGATCTGGCGCAAGCCTTCGGCCATGTGCGCCAGCGTTTTGTCGGACAGCGTCAGGCGGTCAAGCAGCGCCGGTTCCAGACCGTTGGCCCGGGCGGCGGAGACGTCTTTCTCGTTGGCGGCCTTCAGCTCGTCGTGGCTGGCGGCCAAGGCGTCGGCCATTGCCAGCAGCGCCTTGTTTTTCGCGGCACTATTGGCGCGCATCATGGCGCGCGAGGCGCGCCGGGCGTTTTCGCCCAAGGTCAGCATGGCGTGTTCGATGGAGGACGAGGACATGGCGGCGTCAATCATGGAGGTTTTGGGGGCGGCTTCAGGCGGCGGTTTATCGGCCGCCTGAAGGTCTGGGGCCTGGGCGCTAGAGTCTAGGGTCTAGGTCTATTGCCTGGGGCCAGTGGATTCAGTGTATCTCCGGCGGCAAGGCCGGAGGCGTCGGGAAGACAAGGGGACAGCAAGGCGAAGGCGGCGGCAGTGCCGCCTTCACGGTCGTCCGCCGGCGGCGGCAACACGCAGGGCCAGGCGGGTCATTTCTTCCCAGGGGTCCGACAGCCGGCCGGCGACGGACAAGCCCTTGATCAGGCGGTCGACGTCATGGGCGTGCTGCACCGCAGCCGGCCAGACGCCGGGCTGCACCCGGTTCAACGCCTGTAGCGCCAGGCGCTCATGTGCGCCGAAAATGCGCAGCCGGCGCATCAGGCCGTTGACGTCCTGGCCCAGCGCGCGCGCTTCGGCCACGCGGGCAAGCAGGCGGATTTCTTCGCCAACGGCCCACAACACCAGCGGCAGGGCTTCGCCTTCGGCGCGCAGGCCATCGATCATGCGGATGGTGCGCGCGATGTCGCCGGCAAGCATGGCGTCACGCAGGCCGAAGACGTCGTAGCGCGCCACGTTCAGCACCGCGCGTTCCACGTCTTCCGCCGCCAATTGGCCTTCCGGATACAGCAGGCCCAGCTTCTGGATTTCCTGGTGCGCGGCCAGCAGGTTGCCTTCGACCTTGTCGGCCATCCATTGCAGGGTCGCGCCGTCGGCACGCTGGTTTTGGCGCGCCAGCCGCATGCCGACCCAGGCGGGCAGCCGGCCGCGTTCGATATTGGCGATGTCGACCATCATGCCGGCGCGGGCAAGCGCCTGGACCCAGCGGCTTTCGCGGGTGGCTTTGTCCAACCTCGGCAGGGCGATCAGGATCAGCGTGTCGGCATCGGCCTGTTTTTCGGCTTGCTCGGCCAGCTTGCTCAGTGTGTCTGCGCCTGACTTGCCGGGTTTGCCAGTGGGAATCTTGATTTCAAGGATGCGGCGGTCGCCGAACAGCGACACGCTTTGGGTGGCGGCAAGGACGCTGCTCCAATCGCTGCGCGCGTCCATCACCATGGAAAGCCGCTCGGTATAGCCCGCGTTGCGCGCCGAGGCGCGCAACGTGTCGACGGCTTCCGTCACCAGCAAAGGTTCGTCGCCCGACACCGTGTACAGCGGGGCAAGCCGGTTGTCGGGCCGCTGCAGGTGCTCGGCAAGCCGGTCCGCGTCCAAAGACTGTGCCATGGCCTAGCGCAGGATCGCCGGGTCCGTGGTGGACGGCGTTTGCCAAGGCGTGGGCGTTCTCCTTTGCTGAGGTGCGTTCGGGTCGAACAGCGGGATCTCGCCGTTTTCGCCACGTTCGGCGGCCTCTTCATAGGCGCGACGCACGTCAGGCGCGGTCAGGCGGCGCAGCACGCGCGACACCAGGTCGCGCTGCATGGATTTGTACAAGGTGTCGATCTGGCCTTGCTTGGCCTGCACGACCTGGTCGTCATACGGCATTTCGCGGTAGATGGACAAGGTGGTGTCCGGGATCAGCGCGCGGCCCTTGTTGTCGATCAGGCGGAACGTGTAGTTGATGCCCAGTTCGTATTCCTCGACCCGGCCTTGTGCGTTCAAGGACACTTCACGCAGCGTGCGGGTGTCGCCCACTTGCTGCAGGATGGCCTGTGCTTCCTTGGGCGAGTCCACCAGCTTGGTATTGGGCGAGGCCGCGCGCAGCGCGCGGCGCACGTCGGCGCCGAATTGCGTGTTGTCCGGCATGCCGATGTACATCGTGTCGAACGGCATCGGGGTGACGCCGCGCAGCGCGAAGCCGCAGGCGGAGAGCAGCATGAACAGCGCCACGCAGGCGCCGCGCAGCAGCCAGGATTGGCGGGGGGAGTGCGGGAGTTGCCCGGCGATGTACATGCTTGACCTCATCAGCCTACGACGTTGACCAGTTTGCCCGGCACCACGATGACGCGCTTGGGCGGGCGGCCTTCCAGGAAGCGGGCGACCTCTTCCTGGCTGGCGGCGAGCTTTTCGATGTCTTCCTTGGCAGCGCCGGCGGCCACGCGGATCGAACCGCGCAGCTTGCCGTTGACCTGGAGCATCAGCTCGATTTCGTCCGCGATCAGCGCGGCTTCGTCCACATGCGGCCACGGCGCGTCCAGCAGGTCGCCCAGTTCTTTGGCGTAGCCCAGGTCTTGCCACAGGTGCCAGGTGATGTGCGGCACCACCGGGTACAGCACGCGCAGCAGCACGCCCAGCGTTTCGGCATAGGCGGCGTCGGCGGCGGCGTCTTCAGGCAGCTTGGCGTCGTCGATCGCGTTCAGCATTTTCATGCAGGCGGACACGACGGTGTTGTACTGGATGCGCTGGTAGTCGTAGTCGGCTTGCTTGAGCAGCGTGTAGACCTCGCGGCGCAGGTCCTTGACGGCGGCGGTGGCTTGCGACCAGTCGGCGCCATTGGCCAGGCCACGTGCGACGGCGTCGCGGCGCGCGTAGCTGATGGACCACAGGCGGCGCAGGAAGCGGTTGGAGCCTTCGACGCCGGAGTCGGACCATTCCAGGGTCTGCTCGGGCGGGCTGGCGAACATGACGAACAGGCGTGCCGTGTCGGCGCCCAGCGTGTCGATCAGCGATTGCGGATCGACGCCGTTGTTCTTGGACTTGGACATCGTGCCCACGCCGCCATAGTTGATGGCCGAGCCGTCCGACTTCAGCTTGGCGCCGGTGATGGCGCCGCGGTCGTCGTAGACGTTTTCGACGTCTTCGGGCCAGAAGTATTCGATGCCGCCCTGGGGCGTCTTGCGCGAATAGATGTGGTTCAGCACCATGCCCTGGCAAAGCAGCTTGGTGAAGGGCTCGTCAAAATTGAGCAGGCCCATGTCGCGCATGACCTTGGTCCAGAAGCGCGCGTAGAGCAAGTGCAACACGGCGTGTTCGATGCCACCGATGTACTGGTCCATCGGCATCCAGTAATCATTGCGCGAGTCGACCATGGCGTTGTCGTTGCCCGGCGAGGTGTAGCGCATGAAGTACCAGGACGAGTCCACGAACGTGTCCATCGTGTCCGTTTCGCGGCGCGCGGGCTTGCCGCAGCTGGGGCAGGCGCAGGACAGGAAGGCTTCGTTCTTGGCCAGCGGGTTGCCGCTGCCATCGGGGATCAGGTCGTCGGGCAGGACGACGGGCAAGTCTTTTTCGGGAACCGGCACCGGGCCGCAGTCGGCGCAGTGGATGATCGGGATCGGCGTGCCCCAGTAGCGCTGGCGCGAGATGCCCCAGTCGCGCAGGCGCCAGGTGGTCTGCTTTTCGCCCAGGCCTTGCGCGCCCAGGTCAACCGCGATGGCGTCCACGGCTTCTTTGTGCGACAGGCCGTCGTATTTGCCCGAATTGATGGTGCGGCCCGACTGCTTGTCGCCATACCATTCCTGCCAGGCGGCGGTGGAGTATTCCTTGCCGGCCACGTCCACGACCTGCACGATGGGCAGGTCGTATTTCTTGGCGAAGGCGAAATCGCGTTCGTCGTGCGCGGGCACGCCCATGACGGCGCCGTCGCCGTAGGTCATCAGCACGTAGTTGCCGACCCAGACCTCGACGTCAGCGCCCGTGATCGGGTGCGTGACGGTAAGACCCGTGCGCATGCCTTCCTTTTCGCGCGTGGCCATTTCGGCCTCGGTCGTGCCGCCCAGCTTGCACTGTTCAATGAAGGCGGACAATTGCGGGTTGTTGCGCGCGGCGTGCGTGGCCAGCGGGTGTTCAGGCGCCACGGCGCAGAACGTCACGCCCATGATCGTGTCGGCGCGGGTGGTGAAGACGTACAGCTTGCCGTCCTGGATCAACTGGCCGTCCTGGCCGGCGATCTTGTGCGGGAACGCGAAACGCAGGCCTTCGGACTTGCCGATCCAGTTTTCCTGCATCAGGCGCACGCGCTCGGGCCAGCCGGGCAGGTCGTTCTGGACGGCGCCCAGCAGTTCGTCGGCGTAGTCGGTGATGCGCAGGTAGTAGCCGGGGATTTCGCGCTTTTCAACCAGCGCGCCCGACCGCCAACCGCGGCCGTCGATGACTTGTTCGTTGGCCAGCACGGTCTGGTCGACCGGATCCCAATTGACGACCTGGGTCTTGCGATAGGCCACGCCCTTTTCCAGCATCTTCAGGAACAGCCACTGGTTCCACTTGTAGTACTGGGGGTCGCAGGCGCACATTTCGCGCGTCCAGTCGATTGCCAGACCCATCGCCTTCATCTGCTTCTTCATGTAGGCGATGTTGTCGTAGGTCCATTTGGCCGGCGGCACCTTGGACTTGATGGCGGCGTTTTCCGCCGGCATGCCGAAGGCGTCCCAGCCCATGGGCATCAGGACGTTATAGCCACGCATGCGCAACTGGCGCGCCATCATGTCGTTGATGGTGTAGTTGCGCACGTGGCCCATGTGCAGCTTGCCGCTGGGGTAGGGCAGCATCGAGCAGGCGTAGAACTTCGGCTTTTCGGAGCCGTCGGCGTTCTTCGCGTGTTCATGGACCAGATAGGCGTCGCGGGCCTGCCAGTCTTGGTGGGCGGCCGCTTCGACGGTAGTGGGGAGGTAACGTTCCTGCATGGGCTCGGGCACGGTGGCAAAAAAGGGTGAGCCGCCCCGCCGCGTGGACGCGGGGGCGGCCTGACGCGGTGGCGGTCAAAACCCCTGATTATAGGAGGTGCTAGACGCGGCGAGGGGGCGGGGCTGTTTCGGGGATGCGCGCACTTGGCGCCAATGTGCCATAGGCCAATGTAACCACGCCCAGAACAGCGCCCGCGATGACCACGCCGGGCCAGCCGAAATGGGCGTAAAGCCAGGACGATACCAGTGAACCGGAGGCGCCGCCGAGGAAGTAGCTGGTCATGTAGCCGGCGGTCAGGCGGCTGCGCGCTTCGGGGCGCAGCCGATAGAGCGAACTGGTATTGGTGACATGCACGCCCTGGATGGCCAGGTCCTGCACCAGAATGCCCGCCAGCAGGGCAATCACCGAGGCCTGGCCGAAGGCCATCAGCCCCCACGACCCCAGCAACAGCAGCAGGCCCACACGGGTGGCCAGGTTGCCCAGGCCCCGGTCGGCCAGGCGGCCGAAGCGGTTGGCGGCGTAGGCGCCCGCCGCCCCGGCCAGGCCGAACAGCCCGATAGTGGTGTTGCTGTATTCATAGGGCGGGCTGGCCAACAGGAAGGTCAACGGCGTCCACAGCATGCTGAAGGCGGCGAACAGCAGAAAGCCCAGCAGCGACCGCGCGCGAAATAGCGGCTCTTCCATAAACATGCGCAAGATGGAGCCCAGCAGACGCGGGTAGCTCATCGTGGTGGGGCTTTGATAGCGGGGCAGCACGCGCCACAAGGCGGCGGACATGCCCAGCATCAGCAGGGCGGCCACCCAGTACACCGTGCGCCAACTGCCCACGTCCGCCAGCGCGCCGGCCACGGTGCGGGCCAGCAGGATGCCCAGCAACAGCCCGCTCATGACCGTGCCGACCGCCTTGCCGCGTTCATGTGGCGCGGCAAGGGTGGCGGCGAACGGCACCAGGATCTGGGCCACCACCGACAGCATCCCCGTGAGCGCGGTGCCCAGCAGCAGCAGGACGATGTTGTGGGCGAACGAGGAAATCAACAGTCCGCCGGCCGACAGCAGCGTCATCAGCACGATCAGGCGGCGGCGTTCGAACAGGTCGCCCAGCGGAACCAGCAGCATCAGCCCTAGCGCGTAGCTCAGTTGCGCGGTGGTGACGATGGCGCCCGCCATGGCGTTGGACAGCGCGAACTGCTGGCCGATGGTGTGCAGCAGGGGCTGCGCGTAGTAATTGCTGGCAACGGCCAAGCCGGTGGCCACGGACATCAGCAAAACGATCGGCGCGGTCAGCGTGGGCGTTGGTGTTGGCGTGGAAGAGGGGGAGGTCGAAGAAGAAGATGCATTCATAAGTCAGACCCCGATGCCGCCGGGGGTTTCCTGGTCGTGTTTGAGCAAGAGCTTTTTCAGCAGGCCAGCCAATTGCTTGCGCTCGGCCACCGATAGCGGGTCCAGCAGTTCACCCAGGTCCTTCAAATAGTCCTTCAGCACCAGCTTGATCACGCGCAGGCCTTCGGCGGTGAGCGACACGATGATGCCGCGGCGGTCGTCCGGGTTGGGGTTGCGCACCAGCAGGCCGGCTTGCTCCAGGCGGTCCAGCCGGTTGGTCATGGCGCCCGAGGTCAGCAGCAGCGCGTCGACCAGCTTTTGCGGATTCATGGCGTGCGGCGCACCCGTGCGGTAGAGCGTGGCGAGCACATCGAATTCACCTTGGTGCAGGTTGTGGCGGCGAAAGCTGCGATTCACGTTGCGGGTGGCGAAGGCGTTCAAGCGGAACACCCGGGTGATGACAGCCATGGCGGCAAAGTCCTGCGTGGGACATTCCGTGCTCCATTGCGAGATCACCAGATCGACCAGATCAGAGGTAGGCATGGCAGTAATACTTTGATATGAAGTTTCTTAACATTAAGATAAATTCTAACCGCCGATCGGGCGCCACGCAAAATGGCCGGCAAAAAAAGAAAGGCCCGCCTCTTTCGAGGCGGGCCTTTCCGGCTTGACCGGATGGTCGCGCGAATTACTGCGCGGCGTCCTTCAGCTTCTTGAGCGGGCGAACCTTCACCTTGACCGAAGCCGGCTTGGCGGGGAACCAACGCTCTTCACCCGTGAACGGGTCCTTGCCGAAGCGCTTGGCCTTGGCGGGAACCTTCTGCACGGCAACCTTGAACAGGCCGGGCAGCGTGAATTCGCCAGCGCCCTTCTTGTCCACGGAACCCAGCACCGAGGTTTCCAGGCTAGCCAGAACGGCCTTGACGGCCTTGGCTTCAACGCCCGATTGCTCAACGATGTAAGCGACCAGTTGGGTCTTGTTCAGGGCAGCCTTGATGGCCTTGGGTGCAGCAGCGACCTTCTTGGCGGCGACGACCTTCTTTGCTGCGGGCTTCACAGCGGCCTTGGTGGCGGTTGCCTTCTTTGCGGGCGCCTTGACGGCGGGCTTGGTGACTTTCTTGGCAGGAGCTTTTGCTTTCGTGGCCATGGTCAAAATCCGTAGTTGAGGACATGGGGCAGCGCGCGCCGGGTATCGGCAATTAACGCTACGCGCCCGATGATAGCGGAAGACTCGCGGTTCTAGCGGCTTTCCTCCGGCATTTAAGCCACTGTTTGTTGTTTTCGACGCAGAAAAGTGCTTGCTGCAAGGGTTCCGTCTGAAATGACGCCGCGCAAAGCCCTGTTTTTGCGGCGTGGCGCGGCACTGAACCAAGCAAGCCCGCCGTGTTCCAATTGCGTGCGAAAAACCAAAATGCATGGATTCAACGTACTTATATGCTGATGAAGAAACTGGCGGCGAGCTTGCTCGTCGCGACCGCATGCCTGTCCAGCGCAATGGCGCAGCCGATGCCCGAACCGGTGTTGTCGGCCAAGGCCTGGCTGTTGCTGGATGAGACCAGCGGCCAAGTGATCGCGTCGCACGCGGCCACCACCCGGATCGAACCGGCATCGCTTACCAAGATCATGACGGCCTACGTCGTGTTCGAGGCCTTGAACAATAAGGAAGTGACGCCGGGGCAAATGGTGGTCATCTCGACGCGGGCCTGGAAAGTGCCCGCGGGCAGCTCGAAGATGTTCCTGGAGCCCGGCTCGAAAGTGACCGTGGATGACCTGCTGCGCGGCTTGATGATCCAGTCCGGCAACGATGCGGCCATTGCACTGGCTGAAGCCGTGTCCGGCAGCGTGGAGGCCTTCGTGGCGCGCATGAACGACACGGCGGCAAGGCTGGGCCTGCACGCCACGCACTTTGCCAGCCCGCACGGCCTGCCTGATCCGGGGACGTATTCCACGGCCAGTGACCTGTCCATCCTGGCGACGCGCTTCATCCGCGATTTCCCGCAGTTGTACAAGACCTACGATTCGGCCAAGCAGTTCACGTTCAACAAGATTACACAGCCCAACCGCAACCGCCTGCTGTGGCTGGACCCCAGCGTGGACGGGCTGAAAACGGGGCACACCGATTCCGCCGGCTATTGCATCATCGCCAGCGCGCGCCGTCCCAATGGCGCCGACCAGCGGCGCTTGATCACGGTGGTGGTGGGCACGGCGTCCGACAAGCTGCGCACGCAGGAAAGCCGGCAGTTGCTGGAGTGGGGTTTCCAGGGGTTCAATACCATCAAGCTGTACGCGCGCGGCCAGGCGGTGGCGTCGCCCGAAGTCTGGAAAGGCGAAAGCGACAGCCTGAAGGCGGGCTTCGCGCGGGATGCCTATGTGACCGTGCCGGCCGGCGCCAAAGTCGAGCCGGTGTGGACGCCGCAGCAGCCGCTGGTCGCGCCCATCGTGGCGCAGCAAACGGTGGGGGCCTTGCGCGTGATGGTGGACGGCAAGCCGGCGATGCAGTTTCCGGTAGTGGCGCTGGAGCCCGTGGCTGAAGCGGGATTCGCGGGACGCGCCTGGGACTAGGTCCGATTGTGGTGGCGTGGCCATTCTGGTTAGGGGGCGCGCCTGCTAAATGGGCGTTTGTTAAGGGGCGCTTGTTCAGGGGCGCGAGTACAGGGGCGCGAGTACAGGCGCGCTCGTCACGACGGCGCGCTTGCCCGGAGGTGTGCGATGGTGGTGAGCTTTCCTGGAGGTCCGGCGCCTGCGCCGGGGGCGGATGACCCGTTGGCGCTGCTGTCGGCGTGCCACGGGCGCATCGCGCGCCAATGCGCAACGCTGACGCGTCTGGCCGCGCATCTTTCCCTGCACGGCAGCGACGATGCCGCGCAAACGGCCGCCGCCAGCGTGTCGCGTTATTTCGATACCGCGGCCACGCACCATCACGAGGACGAAGAACAAGATCTGTTTCCCGCCTTGATTGAATCCATGGCGGGCTCGGATGCGGGTTGCCTGCACGCGCTGGTGCAGGGGCTGATGGACGAACATCGCCGCTTGGAAAACTTATGGGCGCCGTTGCGCGCGGCGCTTGCCAAGGTGGCGGCGGGCAGGCCGGCGGTTTTGCCCGCCGACCAGGTCCAGGAATTCACGCAGGCCTATGCCGCCCACATCCAGCGCGAAGAAGACGAACTCTTGCCGATGGCGGCGCGGCTGGTGTCCGACGACGCGCTGACGGCCATGGGGCACGCCATGCGGGCGCGGCGCGGCGGCGGGGCGGCCTGAGCCGTCCTACCCCGCTTGCGTTGCGCGTGTCACCGCGAGGGATTACGCTAGACGGCTTTCCACACATCAAGCCGCCGACGACGATACGGCGCGGGCAACAAGATGGAGCAGGCGACAAGATGACGCAAGGGGCAAGCAAACTGGCGACCCGCCTATTCGGTTCATGGGTGGAAGACGTCAGCCGCGTGACCTTGCGTGCGGATTTGTCCGCGGGCCTGCTAGGGGCCTTGCTGGTGCTGCCGCAGGGCGTGGCCTTTGCCACGCTGGCCGGGCTGCCCGCCGAATACGGCCTGTATTCCGCGATCATTCCCTGTATTGTCGCGGCGCTGTTCGGGTCCAGCCGCCATGTCATGTCGGGCCCGACGAATGCCAATTCGCTGGCCTTGTTCGCGGTGCTGACACCGCTGGCCGTTGCCGGCAGCCCTGGCTACATCGAACTGGCGCTGGCGGTTACCGTGCTGGTCGGACTCATGCAGTGGCTCGTGGGCGCGCTGCGCCTGGGGTCGCTGGCGCACTTCATTTCACCGTCGGCCCTGTTTGGCTTTACCAGCGGCGCGGCCATCCTGATCGCGGTGCATGCCTTGAAGGACGGGCTGGGCGTGCCGTCGCCGGACTCTCATGGTGCGGGCGCGTTGCTGGTCAGCGTGGGCACGCATCTGGACCAGATCCACCCGGGCGCGGTGATGGTGACGCTTGTGACCTTGGGCGTGGCCTTGCTGGCGCGCCGGCTTGATAAGCGCAAGCCCTACATGCTGTTTGGTCTGGTGGCCGGTGCGCTGGCGGCCGCCGCATTCAACGCCTGGGTCGCCACGCAGGGCGGGAGTCCTGTGTCGGTGGTGGGAGCCATCGCGCAACCTTGGCCGCCGTTTCATGTGCCGAGCGTGGATTGGCGCGCCTTGCCCGACCTGCTCAGCTTGGCGTTCGCGCTGACCATCGTGGCCTTGGCGCAATCTATTTCCATCGCCAAGGCGGTGGCCACCCGGTCTGGCCAGCGCATTGACGCCAATCGGGAATTCGTGGGGCAGGGGCTATCGAACATCGTCGGCGGCTTCTTTTCCTGCTATTTGTCTTGCGGGTCGTTGAACCGGTCTATTCCCAATTTTGAAGCGGGCGCCAGGACGCCGCTGGCGGCGGTTTTCTCCGCCGTGCTGCTGGTGGTGCTGGTGGCTTTGTCCGCCCCGTTGCTGGCCATGATTCCGAACGCCGCCATTTCCGGGTTGCTGTTGCTGGTGGCATGGACGCTGCTGGATATTCCGCGCTGGCGGCAACTGATCCGCATGCAGCCCGGCGAGTGCGCGATTGCTGCCGCCACGCTGGCCGCCACCGTCACCATCCGCATGGAAGTGGCAATTCTGCTGGGCACAGTGCTGTCGTTGATGGCGTATCTGCATCGCACTTCACGCCCGGCGATGCGCACGATGGGGTTTGATTCGCGCGCACCGGATCGGCGTTTCGTGGTGCTTGAGCACCAGCCCGACGCGTTGCCCGAATGCCCGCAACTGAAGCTCTTGCGCATGGAAGGGTCTATCTACTTCGGCGCGGCGGCCCACGTGGCACAGCGCTTGCACGAGCTGCGCGCCGTGCCCAATGCGCCGCGCCACCTGCTGGTCATGGCCAAGAGCATGAACTTCATTGACCTGGCCGGGGCACAGGTCTGGGAAGACGAACTTGCCGCGCGCCGCGCGATGGGAGGCGACCTGTATTTCCATCGCCCCCGGCCTGAAGTGATGGACATGTGGCGGCGCACGGGCTTTCTGGATCGGCTGGGCGCCGACCATATCTACCCCGATAAGGCAACGGCGCTGCGTTCGATCTACGCCCGGCTGGACCCCGATATCTGCGCCGGCTGCCAAGCCAGGATCTTCTGGGAATGCCCGCCGCCCAATCCTCAGAGCAAGGTTGATCCGCACGGGTCAGGTCGCACGGGTCAAAGCGCGGCTTGACGCCGCATTGCCGCACGGGATTCAGGGCGCTTCGGTGCCCAGATAGGCCGCGCGTACCCGTTCGTCCGCCGCGATGACGGCGGGGGCGCCTTCGGCCAGCAGCGCGCCGCGCACCAGCACCGCGATGTGGTCGGCGTGCTTGAACACCACGTCCAGGCTGTGTTCCGTGAACAGCACGGCGATGCGCTGGGTGTCGGCCAACTGGCGCGTCAGCCGCATCAGTGCGTGCCGTTCGTTGGTGGCCATGCCGGCCGTGGGCTCGTCCATCAATAGCAGACGCGGCTGGTGGGCCAGCGCCATGGCAAGCTCCACCCGCTTGACGTCGCCATAGGCCAGGGTGCCGCAGGGCGACTCGGCCTTGTCCGCCATTTGCACTTGCGACAACAAGGCCATGGCTTCGTCGGCCGCATGCCGGTCGGCGCGGCGCCAGGGGCGAAACAGCAGGCGGTCGCGCGCCAGCAGTGCCGTCTGCACGTTTTCGCGCACTGTCATTGACCGGAACGTGGCGGCGGTCTGAAAGGTGCGGCCCACGCCTAGCCGGCAGATCTTGCCGGCCGACAGGCCCACCAGTTCTCGGCCGTCCAGCCGCACGGATCCGGCGTCCGGCCGTAGCTGGCCGCCCAGCACGTTGAAGCAGGTGGACTTGCCCGCGCCGTTTGGGCCGATCAAGGCCAGCATCCGGCCCGCTTCAAGCGTGAAGGACACGCCCGCCAGTGCGTCGATTCCGCCGAAGGATTTGCGCAAGCCTTCCACTTGCAGCAGGGCGCCGGTCTTCGTCATGCGCGCCTCCCGCGTAGCCGCGCCGCGGCGCCCGCCAAGCCGTCCGGAAAGACCATCACCAGCGCCAGGATGGCCAGGCCCAGCACGGCGTGCCAGTACTCGGTGCTGCGCGCGGCGGTGTCTTGCAGCCAGGTGTAGGCAGCCGCGCCCACCAGCGGCCCCGCCAGTGTCTGCAAACCACCCAGCAAGACCATCACCAGCCCGTCCACCGAGCGGCTCACCGCCATCACGTCGGGGGCGATGCTGCCTTTGGAAAACGCATAGAGCGACCCCGCCATGCCGGCGGCGAAGGACGCCGCGACGAATCCTGCCCACTGCACGCGCCGGGCCTCCATGCCCAGCGCCTCGGCGCGCAAGGGCGAATCGCGCACGCCGCGCAGGGCATAACCCAGTGGTGAAAAAGCCAGGCGGCGCAGCCACGCGATGCCCGCCGCGCACACGGCCAGCGTCAGGTAATAGAACCAAGGTCCTTGCGTCAGCCACGGCGAGGGCCACAGCCCGATCAGGCCATTGCTGCCGCCCGTGACGTCATCCCATTGATAGGCAAGCGCCCAGAGTATTTGCGCGACGGCCAGCGTCAGCATGGCCAGGTACACGCCCGACAGGCGCACGCAGAACCAGCCGAACAGCAGCGCGCCGAACGCAGCCGCAAAGGGGCCCAGCAGCAGGGCGGCTTCCATTGGCACGGCCGCCAGTTTGAGCAGCAGCGCGGCGCCGTATGCGCCCAGGCCAAACCACGCGGCGTGGCCGAAAGACGTCATGCCCGCGAGGCCAGTCAGAAAGTGCAGGCTGGCCGCGAACAGCGCGGCGATCAGGATCTCGGTCATCAAAATGCCCAGATAGGGCCACTGCAAGGTTGCGACGGGCACCAGCGCCAGCAGAAGCAGCAGCAGGCCATAGGCCAGCCGCAGGCGGCGGCCGGCGGGCGCAATGGGGCGTTCGGGCGCGCTGGCATGCGAGCTTGGGGCAGGCGGTTTGCCCAGCAAGCCCCAGGGGCGCACCACCAGCACCACCGCCATCACGGCAAACTCGGCCAACAGGGTCAGTTTCGACAGGTTGAACACCCAGGGGCCGATGTGCACTTGCCCCAGGAAAACGAACACGGCCTTGACGGAACAGATCAGCAGCGCCGCCAGGAAGGCGCCGGGTATCGACCCCAGGCCGCCCACCACCACCACCACGAACGCGCTGGCGATGATCTCCAGGTCCAGCCCCAAGGTGGCGGGGACACGGGGGGCGGCAAGCGCGCCGCCCAGTCCGGCCAGGAAGGCGCCCAAGGTAAAGGCGGAGGTGAAAAGCCAGGCCTGGTTCACGCCCAGCGCGGCCAGCATGCTGCGGTTTTCCGCCGCGGCGCGCAGCAGGCGGCCCCAGCGCGTGCGCATCAAGAGCAGCCACAGCAGGCCCAGCACGATGGGCCCGGCGGCGATCAACAGCAGGTCGTATTGCGGAAAGCGGCGGCCCAGGATCTGGACCGCGCCGGACAGGCCGGGGGCGCGCGCGGCGAATAAATCCTCGGGTCCCCAGATGGCCAACGCCGCATCGCCGATGATGAGCACGAGCGCAAAGGTGGCCAGCAACTGGAACAGTTCGGGCGCCCGGTACAGGCGCTTGAGCACCAGCCATTCGGCCGCGGCGCCGATCAGGCCGGTGGCCAGCGCGGCCAGCAACAGGCCCGCCCAATACGCGGGGCCGTCGCCGAACCAGGTGGTGAAGGTCCAGGCCAGGTAGACGCCCAGCATGTAGAACGAGCCGTGGGCGAAATTCACCACGCGGGTCACGCCGAAAATCAGCGACAGGCCCGCGGACACCAGGAACAAGGCGCTGGCGTCCGCCAGGCCGTTAAGCAGCTGCGACAGCAGCCCCGACAGGCTCATCAGTGCGCGGGACGCATCTTGCGCACTTGCTCATCCGGCGGTTGCAGGCGGGCGCCGTCGATATAAGCGAAGTCTTTCATGATGCCCTTGCCGTCTTCCACGGCCGTCACGCCCACGTAGACGCCCATCGTCGATTGATGGTCGATCTTGCGGTATTGGATCTGGCCGTAGGGCGTGTCCACCTTCAGGCCGGCAAAGGCGTCCACCAGTTTCTCGGTGTCCACGGCGCCGGCGGCTTTCAAGCCCTGGGCGATGGACATCAGTGACGCATAGCCCACCACGGACCCCACTTTGGGCGTTTCGTTGTAGCGCTTCTTGTAGGCCTCGACGAAGGCGGTGTTGGCGGGTGTGTCGATGGCATACCAGGGGTAGCCGGTCACGATCCAGCCGGTGGGGGTGTCGGCGCCCAGCGGTTCCAGGTATTCCGGTTCGCCCGACAGCACGGACACGACGGGCATGTTTTCGAACAGGCCACGGGTATTGCCTTCACGGACAAATCGGGTCAGGTCGGCGGCGAACAGCACGTTGAAAATGGCGTCGGGCTTGGCGTCGGCCAAGGCCTGCACCACCGCGCCGGCGTCCACCTTGCCCAGCGGCACGGCCTGCTCGGCCACGAATTCCACATCGGACTGGAACGACTTCATCATGGCCTTGAAGGTGGCCACGGCGGATTGCCCGTATTCGTAGTTGGGGTAGACGATCGCCCAGCGCTTCTTGCGTAACGCCAGCGCCTTGGGCGCAAGCGCCGCCACGTGCATCCAGGTGGAAGGGCGCAGGCGGTAGGTGTACCGGTTGCCCTCTTGCCAGGTGATCTTGTCGGTAAGCGGCTCGGCGGCCAGGAAGAACACCTTTTGCTGTTTGGCGAAGTCGGTCAGCGCCAGGCCGGTGTTGGAGAGGAACCCGCCAAACAGCAGTTCCACTTTCTCGCGGGCAATCAGCTCTTGCGCGGCGCGTACCGAATCGCCCGGGTTGCCGTTGTCGTCGCGCGAGATGACTTCCAGCTTCCTGCCCAGCACGCCGCCTTCGGCGTTGACCTGTTCCACCGCCAACTGCCAACCCTTCTTGTAGGGGCCCAGAAAGGCGGGAATGGCCTTGTAGCTGTTGATTTCGCCGATGCGTATCGGCGGTTCCTTGTCCTTGGCGACGGCAACGCCGACGGGCGTCAGCGCCAGGGCCAGGAGTGCGGGCGCAAGCGCGCGGCGCAGCAAAGTAAGGCAGGAGGGGAGCATGGCGGTATCGCAGGCGAGAGGTTTCAAGCGGGGCCAGGCGCGCGGCGCGCAGCCGGTAGCGGCCAATTGAAACATGCTCTTTTATGATCCTGCAATGAAAAAGGCCCTGCGTTGCGGCAGGGCCTTTTTCGACTCACCAGAAACCGGCTGAATTACTTCAGCTTGGTTTCCTTGTAGTCAACGTGCTTGCGAGCGACCGGATCAAATTTCTTGATCAGCATCTTCTCGGGCATGTTGCGCTTGTTCTTGGTGGTCGTGTAGAAATGACCCGTGCCGGCAGTCGACTCGAGCTTGATCTTTTCGCGGATACCTTTGGCCATGTCGTGCTCCTAGTATGTAGATTGGCGGGGAGGCCGATTAGGCCATTTCGCCGCGGGCACGCATTTCGGCCAGCACGGCTTCGATGCCGTTCTTGTCGATCGTGCGGATGGCCTTAGCCGAAACACGCAGGCGAACCCAGCGGTTTTCGCTTTCAACCCAGAACCGGCGCGATTGCAGGTTCGGCAGGAAGCGACGCTTGGTCTTGTTGTTCGCGTGCGAAACATTGTTGCCCACCATCGGGCCTTTGCCGGTCACTTGGCATACGCGTGCCATGGATGCACCTCTTTATGTCGTTCTTGTCGCGCATCGCTTGGGGGAGGTAGACAGGGTTTTAGCCGCCGGGCTGTGTAGTTCGCATTGGTGCGCGTTGTATTGCGCTGCGTTGCCGGCCACCCAGTCTTAGTGGATGAGGGGCAAGTGAAACCTGCCCCGTGCTTATACCCGCTGCCTGCCATCCGCCGTGTATTGAGGTATGTACCTGAGGTATCTACCAAAGTACCGAAATGCGCGGTTGGGGTCAGAGTGCTGAACTACAAAGCATAGTAGTCCCGCACGGGAAACTTCATGTGAAGACCAAGATTCTAATACGAATATTGCTTGCAGATCAAGCGGTCAAGCTTGCGCGGTGTGCGTTTGCGCGACACGCCCCGAAATCCACGACAGGCAGGCGCAGGTCGCCAGGGTGGTGGTCAGGGGCAGGGCGCTATCCGTTTGCCAGGCGCTGACGGCGAATCCGGCCAGCGCGCCGCAGGACAATTGCAGCGTCCCCAATAAGGCGGACGCCGCGCCCAGGCGCTTGCCTTGCTCCGACAGCGCCAGCGCCGCCGAGTTCGGGTTCACGAAGCCCTGGCTACCCATGTAGCCGATCAGGCACACCATCAAGAGAGGCAGCGTCATCCAACCGGCCAATGTCAGGGCCACCGCCACCAGGCTGGCCGAAGCCAGCGAGATCAGCGCCTTGCGCTGCAACTGGCGAGGCGTGTAGGTGCGCAGCAGGCGGGCGCTGATTTGCGAGCAAATGATGAGCGACAGCGCGTTGGTGCCGAACAGCAGGCCGTAATACTGGGGCGCCACACCATACAGTTCGATAAACACGCGCGGCGAACCAATGATGTAGGCGAACATACCGGCCTGGCCAAATCCGCCCGCCAGGCTGTGCGCCATGAAGCCGCGATGCGCGAACAGATCACGGTAGTTGCGCAGGATGGTGCTCCAGCGCAGCGGCACGACGCGCTCGGGCGCCAGCGATTCCTTCATGATCTTGGCGACGGCGAACATCAGCATGGCGCCGCCGGCAAGCATGATCCAGAACAGGCTGCGCCAGGACGTAATGGCCAGCAATTGCCCGCCCAGCAACGGCGCCAGGATGGGAGCCAGGCCCATGATCAGCATCAGCAGCGACATGGCGCGCGCCGCTTCGTGGGTTTCATAGTGGTCGCGGATGACCGCCCGTGGGATCACGATGCCCGCCGCACCGCCCATGGCTTGCACCACGCGCCAGCCGGTCAACGCTTCAACGGAGCTGGACAGCGCACACCCCAACGAGGCCACCATGAAAAGCGCCAGGCCGACCATCAGCGGCGGCTTGCGGCCAAAGCGGTCGGCCATCGGCCCGTAGAACACCTGCGCCAGCGCCAGGCCGATCAGGTAGGCGGCCAGCGTGCGTTCGACATCGCCTCGGGACACGCCCAGATTCGCCGCAATGGTCGGGAATGCGGGCAGATACATGTCGATGGCGAACGGGCCGATCGCAGTCAGCGCGCCCATGAGGATGAGCCAGCCGGGCAGGCCGCTACGGGAAACAGATGATGGGGACATGGTGATCGCGGTAAAACGCAGGGGACAGGGCGCGCCGACAGTTACCCGCCAGCCGTGCGCCAAGCGAGCGACTGTATCACGGGCCGCCTTACAGCAAAATGTCGGGAACTATCCGATAAAGTCGCCGACGACCCGCTCATGTTCAGAGGAGAAACCGTGAATCCTTTGCTGTCTGTCGTGCAACGCAAACTTGAAGCCCTGCCTGTGCCCGTCCAACTGGTGCTGCCTGATGGCGCGGTGCTGGGGCCGCCTGACCCGCGCGTGCGCTTCGTAACGCATGACAAGGCGGCGCTTGTCCATTTGGCCGAAGGCGGCGTGGGCGTGCTGGGGCAGGACTACGTGGAAGGGCGCATCGATATCGAAGGCAATATGCGCGACGTGATGGCGGCGGCGGCGGCGTTGTTGCCCGGCTCGCCGGTGGAGGCGGCGCGTAGCGGATGGCTGACCGAACTGGTGCGCCGCGTGATGTCGGTGTGGCGCCACTCCATTGAGCGGGATGCCAAGCAGATCGAGTTCCATTACGACCTGTCCGACGATTTCTACGCCCTGTGGCTGGATCCGCGCCGCGTCTATTCCTGCGCGTACTTCCGCACGCCGGACATGACGTTGGCCCAAGCCCAGGAAGCCAAGCTTGACCTCATTTGCCGCAAGCTGCGCCTGCGCGCAGGCGAGCGCTTTCTGGATGTGGGCGCGGGCTGGGGCGGCCTGCTGCTGTGGGCCGCCGAGCACTATGGCGTGGACGCCACCGGCATCACGCTGTCGCGCAACCAGCATGCGCATGTGACGAAGCTGATCCAGGAAAAGGGCCTGGCCGGCCGGGTTCGCATGGAACTGCTGGATTACCGCAAGCTCGACGAGTCCACGCCCTACGACAAGATTGCCTCGGTGGGCATGTTCGAGCACGTGGGCCGGGCACAGTTGGAAGGCTACTTCGCCAAGCTGCGCCGCCTGCTCAAACCGGGCGGGCTGATCATGAACCATGGCATTACGGCGGCGGGCGTCTACAACCCCGAGCTGGGCAACGGCATGGGCGAATTCATTGAAAAATACATCTTCCCCGGCGGCGAATTGACGCATATCAGCGTGGTCATGCAGGCCATGACCAACGGCGGGCTGGAAGAGGTGGACGTTGAAAACCTGCGGCCGCATTACGCGCGCACGCTGTGGGCCTGGAGCGATGCGCTGGAAGCTCGCCTGCCCGAAGCGGCGCAAGTGTTGAGCGGCGAACAGGGCGCGCGGTCCTTGCGCGCCTATCGCTTGTATCTGGCTGGCTGCGCCATGGCGTTCGAGCACGGTTGGATTGCCCTGCATCAGATTCTGGGCCAGACGCCTGCCGTGGGCAGGCCGGACGAACTGGATAACCCGCCGGACTTGTCTTACCCGTGGCGGCGCGACTACATGTATGCGGACGGCGGGGCGCCGGGGGTGCCAAAAGCTGAATAACCCCTGAATATAAACTGAATTTCTGCTGAATATTTGATGTGATTTGACGGGCGGCGTGCGTTCAAAGCGGCCCGCCTTCAATTTTTGGCGGGTCTGAAACGCCTGGAATGTACTAATACGAGAAAAATATTTACTGAATGCATCAGTCATTTGAAACCAATATTCCCCAGGGAAATTCGGGGTTTCATCTCGGTTGCTTCAGGGTAATCCCCCATCTTTTTCGCCTGAAATGTATCGGTTCACTTCAGCCTTGGGGTTGGGTGCCGCAGCAATTTCGTTTAAGATGCTGCCTTCTTCGTTCAGTTTTGTTCAATTTCTGTGGGTTTTCAAAAATCGTGTTTTTGAAACTCCTGTCTTGCAAGAATCCGCGCCTTTGCGGTTCCTCTTGTCGCTAGTGTCGGTTTGTATTGGCGGTTCTGCCCGTCTTCCGCACAACCCCCTTAGCTCCACGGCACTTCCAGGCCAGGCCTGGCGTGTGTCCTTGAACCTATGGAGGCAAAAAGCCAATGCGTTTTACCCCTGTCAAGACCCTGGCCGCCGCGGCCGTCATGTTTGCCTTTGCTGGCGTGGCCCAAGCCGCTGACGCCCCCGAATGCGAGATCAAGCGCCCGGTCAATTTCGGCGCCATGAACTGGGAATCCAACCTGGTTCTGGTTGATGTCGAACGTTTCATCATGGAAAAGGGCTACGGTTGCAAGACCGAAACCCTGCCGACGGAAACCTTGCCCGCCCTGGCCGCGCTTGAGCGCGGCGACCTGGATATCAATACCGAGATCTGGCTGAACAGCGTGGCCGATCCCTGGGATCGCGCTCAAAAGACCGGCAAGGTCAAGCGCATTGGCGACATCTACATGGGCGCCGAAGGCTGGTACATCCCGCGCTACACCGCAGAGCGCCTGCCCGAGCTGAAGTCGGCTGCCGACCTGCCGAAGTTCAAGGACGAATTCAAGGACCCGGAAGAGCCCGGCAAGGGCCGTTTCTACGGCTGCCCGGCGGGCTGGGGTTGCGAAGTCACCAGCAACAACCTGTTCCACGCCTTGAAGCTGGGCGACACCTACACGCTGTACTCGCCCGGCACGGGCGCCGCGCAGAAAGCCGCGCTGATGTCGGCCTACAAGCGTAAGCAGAACGTGGTTTTCTACTACTGGTCGCCCACGCCGCTGGTTGGCGCGATGGACCTGGTCAAGTTGGATATGCCGCCCTATGACGCCGAAAAGCACAAGTGCCTGACGTCGACCAAGTGCGCCAAACCCGAACCCAGCGCCTACCCCGACAACCCCGTCTTCACCGCCGTGAACACCAAGTTCTCGGAAGAAGCGCCCAAGCTGACCGAGTTCCTGTCCAAGGTATCGGTGCCGCTGCCGGTCATCAATGAAACCCTGGCCCACATGGAAGAGTCCGGCGATGAGTCCAACGCCGTGGCCAAGTGGTTCCTGAAGAACAAGCCCGACGTCTGGACCAAGTGGGTTCCTGCTGACGTCGCCGGGCGCGTCCAAAGCGCGCTGTAACGGTATCCGGTGTTGGCCGCGCGCCGTCATGGCGCGGGCCGGCCCGGTTTGCCGCGAGTGTCGGCAGGCCGGGACACCGCCAGGTGAAAAGCCCTCAAGGAAAAAGCCTTTAAGGAAATAGCCCTTAAGGGAAAAGTCGATAAGGGAAAAGCCCTTAAGGGAAAAAGCCTCACGGCGGATTTCACGCCCAGGGTTTTTTCCCCTGAGATGGCCGCTGGCAGGGCGCTTGCGCCCGGCCGCCAGCAATAGGCGTTGCACCGCATGCAGCCTGCTTTCGTCAAGAAAGCCCTCTGGCCGCATGCCCATCCGGAATCCGGAATGCGTGGCGGCCCCTGCCGCCTGAAAGCGCCCAAGAATGGAGTCGAAACTATGTTTCCTGAAATTATTCCCGCCCGCCAGGTCAGGGCGGCGATCGACGGGTTCGTCGATCACCTGGTCACCAACTACGCCGACACGCTAGAGACTCTGTCTCAGCCGGTGCTGCACGCCCTGGTGTGGTTGGAGCAATTGTTGCGCAGCTCGCCCTGGTGGGCCGTGGTTGGCGTCACCGTGGCGATCGCCTGGGGCGTCAGCCGCCGCATCGGCCTGAGCCTGGCCATGGGCGCGCTGCTGTGCATGATCGGCGTGCTGGGCCTGTGGGACGCCGGCATGCAGACCTTGGCGCTGATGATCATGGCCGCCGGCCTGTCGGTGCTGATCGGTATTCCGCTGGGTGTGCTGATGGCTCGCGTGAACTGGCTGCGTTCCGTCATGCTGCCGGTGCTGGACGTGATGCAGACCATGCCCAGCTTCGTGTACCTGATTCCGGTCGTGATGCTGTTTGGCCTGGGCAAGATTCCCGCCATCATCGCCACCGTGATCTACGCCGTGCCGCCGCTGATCCGCCTGACCGACCTGGGCATCCGCCTGGTTGACCGCGAAGTGCTGGAAGCGTCGCGCGCCTTTGGCGCCAACCCGCGTCAACAGCTCTTCGGCGTGCAGTTGCCGCTGGCGCTGCCCAACATCATGGCGGGCATCAACCAGACGACGATGATGGCGCTGTCCATGGTGGTGATCGCCTCGATGATCGGCGCGCGCGGCCTGGGCTATGAAGTGTTGCTGGGCATCAACCGCCTGGAAGTGGGGCGTGGCCTGTTGGCGGGCCTGGGTATCGTGGTGCTGGCCGTGCTGTTCGACCGGATCACGCAATCGTATGGACAGCGCATGCGCATGGGAGGCCAGCGATGAGCAAGATCGAAGTCAAGAACATCTACAAGGTCTTTGGATCGCATCCGAAGAAGTGGCTGGAAGCCGCCCAGGGCGGCATGAGCAAGGAACAGCTGCTGGCCGAAAGCGGCCACACGCTGGGCCTGCGCGACATCAGCCTGTCCATTGAAGAAGGCAGCATCTACGTCATCATGGGGCTGTCGGGCTCCGGCAAGTCGACCTTGATCCGCCACTTCAACCGCCTGATCGAGCCCAGCGCCGGCCACATCCTGGTCGATGGCGTGGACGTCGTCAGCCTGAACAAGCGCGACCTTGAAGTCTTCCGTCAAAAGAAGATGAGCATGGTGTTCCAGCGCTTTGGCCTGTTTCCGCACCGCACCGTGCTGGACAACGCCGCCTACGGCCTGACCGTGCAGGGCGTGGGCCGCGCCGAACGTGAAAAGCGGGCGCTGGACTGGCTGGAACAAGTGGGCCTGGCCGGTTTCGAAAACCAGTATCCGCATCAACTGTCGGGCGGCATGCAACAGCGCGTGGGCCTGGCGCGCGCGCTGGCCACCGATGCCGAAATCCTGCTGATGGACGAAGCGTTCTCCGCGCTGGACCCGCTTATCCGCCGCGAAATGCAAGACCAGTTGCTGCAATTGCAGGCCAAGCTGAACAAGACCATCGTGTTCATCACGCATGATCTGGACGAAGCGCTGCGCCTGGGCAACCGCATCGCCATCCTGAAGGACGGCGAGCTGGTGCAGGAAGGCACGCCGGAAGACATTCTGTTGAACCCGGCCAACGACTACGTGCAGTCGTTCCTGCAAGACGTGAACCGCACCAAGGTGCTCAACGCCACGCACGCCGTGAACCCGGCGCGCCTGACCCTCACTATGCGTTCGCGTCCGGCGCACGCGCTGGACCGCATGCGCGCCATGGACTACGAATACGCGCCGGTGTTGGACGGCAAGCGCCTGGCCGGCGTGTTGACCGCGAAGGCGGCCGAGCAGGCCATCCAGGAAGGCGTGCGCGACGTGTCGCGCTTTGTTGAAGACCTGGCCTCGGTGCCCGCCACGGCGGGCCTGGGTGAAGTGCTGGCGCAGTTGGTGCATAGCGATCAGCCGGTGGCCGTCACGGGCGAGGACGACGAATTCCTGGGCATGCTGTCGCGCAAGAAGGTCGTGGAGCTGGTGACCCCGGCGCTTGCGGAAACCACGCCGGAACCGGCCACCGCCGAACTTGAAGGCCAACCCGCTCCCGAGCATCGGGGCGAAGCGGCCTGATCACCGGCGCGCCGTTCCTGGCGTGCTACCCATGGCGCTGCCTGTTTCCCGCGGCGTCCAGCGTTTGAATTTTGCCCGCGTGCAATCAGTTGCACGCGGGCAAAGTCGTTTTATGATGGCTGGCCGGTCACTAGCCCGGCCATCCCCATTCGCATAATCGGAAAGCGCCATGCCCATTTTGAATGTCCAGATCCTGCAAGGCCATTCGGCCGCCCAGAAGGCCGCCTTGCTCACGGCCGCGTCCAACGCGGTGGTTGAAAGCATTGCCGCGCCGCTGCCCAGCGTGCGTATCGTGTTGCAGGAAGTGCCCGCCGAAAACGTGATCGTGGCGGGTGAGATCGGCAAGCGCATGGTGCGGGTGGACGTGGCGCTGATTGAAGGGCGAGACGAAGCCAAGAAGGCCGCGCTCATCGCCGCGCTGAACCAGGCCGTGTGCACCAGTATCGACATCTCGGGCGACGACGTGCGGGTGCTGATCCGCGACGTGCCCAAGGTGGACATGGGCGTGGCCAACGGCATCAGCGCCAAGGCAGCCGGCCGCTAAGGCAGCCGCGCAGCCGCGCAGCAGCGCGGTCACGCAGTAGCGCTGTCGCGCGGCAGCTACGCCCCGCGCGCTACTGCGTCTTCAGCCCCAGTTCGGCCACGAAGCGCTTTTCCTCCGCCACTTGCTTGACGGCGAATTCCGTATAGGCCGCGCTGTCCATCAGCATGTGGGGCTGGTCCGCCGTTTCCAGGGCGCGGTTGTACTCGGGGTCGCGTGCCGCGCGGTGAAAGGCTTTTTGCAACACGGCCACCGTCTTCGGATCCATGCCCTTGGGGCCGGCGATGCCCACGGGGTTGGTCGCCACAATGGGGTAACCCAGTTCGGTCATGGTGGGCACCTCGGGCACGCGCTTGGCGCGCGCATCGCCGATGATGGCCAACAGGCGCGCGCGTCCCGTGTCGATCATCGGGCCCCAGCCCGCGTCCGCCACCATCTGGATGTGGCCGCCCAATAGCGCCGTGGTTTCTTCCGCCGCGCCCTTGTACGGAATGAAATTGAACGTCGTGCCGGTCAGCCTGGACAGACGTTCGATGGCGATGCGACCCGAACCGCCCGCGCCCGTGGCGCCGTAGCTGATCTTCTCGGGGTGGGCGCGCGCATCGGCTATCAGTTCGTCCAGCGTCTTCCAGGGCGCATCCTGGCGCACCACGATGCCGTAGGAATAAGCCGTCATGCAGGCGATGTAAGTGAAGTCCTGCACGGGGTCGTAGTTCACCTGTTGCAGGAACGGGTAGCGAAACAGCGTGCCCACCACCACCGACACCGTGTAGCCGTCCGGCGCGGCGCTGTGCGCCATGGCGGCCGGCCCCAGCGTGCCGCCCGCGCCTGGCCGGTTGGCAATGACCACGCTCTGGCCCAGTTCGCGCGAGGCCGCCACCGCCAGCGCGCGCATTTGCGTATCGGTGGCGCCGCCGGCGGGAAAGGGCACGATCAGCGTAATGGGCCGCGTGGGAAAGGTGGCCGCGCGCGCGGCCGGGCTGAGCGCCAGCGCGGTGGGCAGGGCAAGCCCCAACCCAAGCCCCAACTTGAGCAGGCTGCGGCGTCTGGGCAAGGCGATGCTGCAAGGATGATCCGTCATGGTTGTCTCCGTCCTGATTGTTATGGGCACAGCAAGAGGGGGCGGGCCTAGGCCTTACAGCGCGATGCCACGCTCGGCCAGGCTGGCGATGGCGGCGTCGTCATAGCCGACTTCACGCAGGACCTGGGCAGTGTGTTCGCCCGGCAGTGGGGCCTGGCGGTGGATGGCGAACTGAAAGCCGGACATCTTCACGGGGCTGGCGATCTGCGCGGCCGGCCCGTAGGCCGGATGCCGGGACGCCTGCACCATGCCGCGCGCGGTGAACTGCGGATGCGCCAGGCTTTCAGACAGTTTCAGCACGGGCGACACGCAGCAGTCCGCGCCCTCCAGCAGATCCAGCCAATGCGCCAGCGGCCGCGAGGCAAACAAGGCTTGCAGTTCAGACCGCAGCCACGCCTGTCGCGCGGGGTCGTCATCGCGGTGCAGCGGCAGCAGGTCGGGCCGTTCAATCCGCTTGCACAGCGTGTCCCAGAATTTTGGTTCCAGCGCCGCCACGGCCAGGTAGCGCCCGTCTTGCGCGCGGTACTGCCCGTAGCAGGCCAGCGCGCCCGACAGCGTGTCGCCGCCCGCCGGGCGGGTGTCGCCATGCGCGTTCAGCGTGGCCAGCGGCACCACCGCGCCCGCCAGCAGGCCGTCGGCAATGGCGATGTCCACATAGCGCCCTTGCCCCGTGCGTTGCGCGTCCACCAACGCCGCCAGAATACCCATCACCGCCGTCAGCGAGCCGCCCAGAATGTCCGCCATCGGCACGTTGGACAGCGCGGGTTGATGCGGCCCGCATCCCATCTGATCGGCCACGCCCGCGTAGGCCGAATAATTCAGGTCATGGCCGGCGGCATCGCTCAGCGGGCCGTTCTGGCCGTAGCCGGTGATGCTGCAAACCACCAAGCGCGGGTTGTGCCGCGACAAGGTCGGGTAGTCGGCCTTCAGGCGCGCGGCCACGCCGGGGCGAAAGCTCTCGATCAGCACGTCGGCCTGCCGAGCCAGCGCCGCCAGCACGGCCTGCCCGTCGGGGTGTTTCAGGTCCAGCCGCAAGCCCCGCTTGTTGCGGTTGCACACGGCGCGTAGTGCTGGGGGCGCGTAGTCCCCCGCCTGCGTGTCTTCGATCTTGATGACGTCGGCGCCCAGGTCGGCCAGGTACTGCGCCCCCAGCGGGCCGGGCAGCAAGCGCGACAGATCCAGGACTTTGATACCCGCAAGCGGAGCGGTGTTCGGCGTATCCAAAGAGGGACTCCGGTAAATACGAAGAGGCGGCCGGACTAAGGCAAAAGCCAGTCTAGGCGGGGCTTTGCGGCGAACCAATGGCGAAATCGCTGATTCGGCTTGGCGGGAATGCTCACGCCGGGCGTTCCGCGCCCGCATGCCTTTCGCTACCATCGACGCAGACGGTTCACGCCCCAGCCGTAGGAATCCGCCATGACGCATCACACCATTGCCGTGGGGCACATCGCCCAGATCCTGCAAGGCGCCCGCACGCGCGGCGTGGACGTTGAGCGCGTGCTGCGGCGCGCGGACGTGCCGCCTGCCTTGTTGCAGGCGCCGATGGCGCGCGTGTCGCAGGCGCAGTTCGCGCAAATTTTGCGGATGCTGCGGCGCGCCACGCGCGACGATTTCCTGGGCATGGGGCAGCGCCCGGTGCCGCTGGGCGCCTTCGCCCAGGCCTGCCGCCTGGCGGTGCAGGAAAGCACGGTGGGCCACGCGCTGCGCGTGGCGTTTCGCTACTACCACGGCGTGCTGCGCGACTTCACCGCGCGGCTTTGCGTGGCGGGCGACACCGCGCGCATCGTGCTGGACGCCCGAAGCGAACCCGGCTGCACGCAGTGGTATGGCGAACGTACCTTCCTGTTCTTCACCTTGGGCGTGGCCAACTGGCTGGCGGGCCGCCGCATCCCCATCCTGGGCGTGGACTACCACGCGGGCACGCGCAGCGCCGACGCGCAACGGGTCTTTCACGCGCCGGTGCGCTACGGGCAGCCGGTCACCGGCCTGTGGCTGGAATCGCGTTGGCTGGCTTTGCCCGTGGTGCAGGACGCCCAGGCGCTGCATGCCTTTCTGGCCAACGCCCCGTTTGATCTGCTGGTGAAGTATCAAGACCGCGCCACGCTGACCGACCGCATCCGCCGCCTGCTGCGCAACGACCTGTCTGCCGAGTTGCCGTCCTTGGCGCAGGTCAGCGCGCAGTTGTCGATGACGCCGCAAACGCTCAGGCGCCATCTGCGCGAAGAAGGGCAGGGCTTTCAGGTGCTGAAGGATGACTTGCGGCGCGACGCCGCCGTTGAATACCTGGGGCGGCATGACTTGTCCCTGATGGAGATTGCCGAGCGCTTGGGCTTTTCCGAACCCAGCACGTTTCATCGCGCCTTCAAGAAATGGACGGGCGTGTCGCCGGGCGAGTATCGCCGTAATCAACTGGCGTGCGGCCCCACCCCGGCCCCGACTTCGGCCCCGACCTCGGCCCCGCCCGCGTGATGCCGGGCGCTGACACTTTCCGCCAATCCATTTGATGCCTGCGGCCATTGCCGCGTTGCGCGCCCGGCGGGAAGCTATGGGCCAGGCAACGGGGTGTGCAAAGCACTCCAGGAGAAACAGGCATGAACAGAAAAGTTTGGGTGGCCGGCGTGGGCATGATCCCCTTCAGCAAGCCCGGTGCAAGTGAACCTTATTCCGTGATGGGCATGCGCGCCGCGCGGGAAGCCCTGCAAGACGCGGGCGTGCCGTACGACGCCGTGCAGCAAGCCTACGCGGGCTACGTCTACGGCGATTCCACGTCGGGCCAGGCGGTGGTGTATGGCGTGGGCCTGACCGGCATTCCCGTCTTCAACGTCAACAACAACTGCGCCAGCGGCTCGTCCGCCTTGTTCCTGGCCCGTCAGGCCGTGGAAAGCGGCGCGGTGGAATGTGCACTGGCCGTGGGCTTTGAACAGATGGTGCCGGGCGCGTTGAAAAGCGTTTATGAAGACCGGCCGTCGCCATTGACCGGATTCATCGAGGCGATGACCGACGCGCAAGGCTATGACACCGGCAAGCCTCGCGCCGCGCAGTTCTTCGGTGGCGCCGCGCGCCGCTACATGCAGCAGCACGATATTCGCGCCGACACCTTCGCGCGCATCTCCGTCAAGGCGCGCCAGCATGCGGCGCGCAACCCGTATGCCGTCTTTCGCCAGACCGTCACGCTGGCCGACGTGATGGACGCACCGATGATCTTCGAGCCCTTGACCCGCTTGCAATGCTGCCCGCCCACCTGCGGCGCGGCGGCCGCCATCCTGTGCTCGGACGACTTCGCGCGTCGGCATGGCTTGAAGCCCGCCGTCAGCATCGCGGCGCAGGCCATGACCACCGACACGCCCTCCACCTTCGACTCCGGCGACATGCGCTGCCTGGTCGGCTACGACATGACCCGGGCCGCCGCCGACCAAGTCTACGAGGCCGCGGGCGTGGACCCCGACGATCTCGACGTGGTGGAACTGCACGACTGCTTCACGGCCAATGAACTGATCACCTACGAAGGGCTGCGCCTGACGCCCGAGGGCAGCGCCGAAAAGTTCATCCTGGATGGCGACAACACCTACGGCGGGCGCGTCGTGACGAATCCGTCGGGGGGCCTGTTGTCCAAGGGCCATCCGCTGGGCGCAACCGGCTTGGCGCAATGCGCCGAGCTGGTCTGGCAACTGCGCGGGCAGGCCGACCTGCGGCAAGTGGAAGGCGCGCGGCTGGCCTTGCAGCACAACCTGGGGCTGGGCGGCGCTTGCGTCGTCACGCTGTACCAGGCGGCATGAAACAGGAGACAAAGACGATGGGTACGCTAGACGGCAAGGTGGCGCTGGTGTCCGGATCCGGACGCGGCATTGGACAAGAAATTGCGCTGAAGCTGGCGCATGAAGGCGCGAAAGTCGTGGTCAACGACCTGGACCCGGCGCCCGCCAACGATACGGTCGCCATGATCCGCCAGGCGGGCGGGCAGGCGCAGGCGTGCCCCGGCAGCGTGACCGCGCCCGGCTTTGCCGAGCGCTTCGTGGGCACGGCCGTCGACACCTTCGGCGGGCTGGACATCATTGTGAACAACGCCGGCTACACCTGGGACAACGTCATCCAGAAGATGACCGACGAGCAGTGGGACGAGATCCTGGCCGTACACCTGTCGGCCCCGTTCCGCATCCTGCGCGCCGCGTCCGGCTTCATCCGCGAAGCGGCCAAGGCCGAGGCCGCCGACGGACGCGAAGTGTTCCGCAAGGTGGTGAACATATCGTCCACCTCTGGCGTGATGGGCAACGCGGGGCAGGTCAACTACGCGGCGGCCAAGGCCGGCATCAATGGCCTGACGCGCGCCATGGCCAAAGAGTGGGGGCGCTACAAAGTGAATGTGAATAGCGTGGCGTTCGGCCTGATCAAGACGCGCCTGACCGAAGCCGCCGCCGATGGCGACGCCACGTTGGACATCGAGGGACGGCAGATCAAGGTGGGCGTGAATCCGCAGGTGCTGAAAAACGCCGAAAGCCTGATCCCGCTTGGCCGCGCGGGCACGCCTGCCGAAGCGGCGGGCGCCGTGTATCTGTTCTGCCTGCCCGAATCCAACTACGTCAGCGGACAGGTGCTGGTCGTGGGCGGCGGCCGTCCTTGATCGGGGATATGTCAATGGATACTCCAATGGGATCCCGCCCCGGCTGGATGGACGCCGACCTGACGCTGTTCCAGGATTCCACGCGCCGCCTGTTCGAAAAAGAGTTCGCGCCCGACGAGGAAAAATGGCGCAAGCAGCAACACGCCGATCGCGACATCTGGCACAAGGCCGGCCGCATGGGGCTGCTTTGCGTCAGCATGCCCGAGGCCTATGGCGGCGCGGGCGGCAGCTTTGCGCACGAGGCCATCGTGGCGGCGGAGCAGGCGCGCGCCATGGTCTACGGCTTCAGCAACAACGTGCACAGCGCCATCCTGGCGCACTACATCCTGAACTACGGCACCGAGCCGCAAAAGCAGCGCTGGCTGCCCCGCATGGCCACGGGTGAACTTGTCGGCGCCATCGCCATGAGCGAGCCCGGCGCCGGGTCCGACCTGAAAAGCGTGCGCACCACGGCCAGGCGCGACGGCGACGCCTATGTCATCAACGGGTCCAAGACGTTCATCACCAATGGCTTGCATGCCGACTTGATCTGCGTGGTGGCCAAGACGGACCCTGCGGCCGGATCGCGCGGGGTCTCGTTGATCATGGTGGAAACTCAGGATCTGCCCGGGTTTCGGCGCGGCAAGCTGCTTGAAAAACTGGGCCAGAAAAGCCTGGACACCACCGAACTGTTTTTCGACGACGTGCGCGTGCCGGCCGGCAACCTGCTGGGCGAAGTGGAAGGGCGCGGCTTTGTGCAACTGATGCAGCAACTGCCGCGCGAACGCCTGCTGATCGCGGTGGGGGCGGTGGCCACGATGCGGCGCGCCATCGACGACACGCTGGCCTATACCCGCACGCGCCAGGTGTTCGGGCAGCCGCTCATCGACATGCAGAACACGCGCTTCAAGTTGGCCGAATGCGAAACGGTAGCCACCATCGCCGCGCGCTTTGTCGACGACTGCATTACGCGGCAATTGCAAGGTACGTTGGACCTGTCCACCGCCGCCATGGCCAAGTGGTGGACCACGCAAATGAACTGCCAGGTCATCGATGAATGCCTGCAACTGCACGGCGGCTATGGCTACATGTTGGAAACGCCCATCGCACGCATGTATGCGGATGCGCGCGTGGGAAAGATCTACGGCGGGTCAAACGAAATCATGAAAGAAATCATCGCGCGGGGCATGACCGCCTAGCGCGGACAGCACCTTGCGCGGGAACCCGGAGACACGGATGCAGCAAGCGCATTTGCGGTATTGGCCCAAGGGGCTGCCGACGCACATCAGCCAGCCTCGGTCCAGCCTGTACTTCAACCTGGAGGCCGCGGCCACGCGCTATCCCGACAAGCCCGCCATCGTGTTCTACGACATGGTGCTGGACTACGCGCGCCTGAAGCGCGAGGTCGACGCCATGGCCGGCTATTTGCAGCACGGCGCGGGCGTCAAGGCGGGCGACCGGGTGCTGTTGCTGAGTCAGAACTGTCCGCAATTCATCATTGCCTACTACGCGGTGCTGCGCGCCGACGCGGTGGTGGTGCCGGTGAACGCGATGAGCACCGAAGACGAGCTCGCGCATTACCTGCAAGACAGCGGCGCACAGGTGGCCTTTGCCGCGCAGGAACTGGCGCCCCGGCTGGCACGCTTTGTTGAGGACGGGCGCCTGGACCGCATCATCGTCCACACCTATTCCGACTACCTGGGCGCGGGGGATGACGATGACCGGGTGGTGCCACCCGACTGGGTCGCCGCGCCGCGCCACAACGCCGAGGCATCGGGTGGCGTGCGTGGCGCCGTGCCGGGGACGGTGTCCGGGGCTGTGCCCGCGTCTGCGCCCGCGTCTGTTCCCGGGTCTGTTCCTTGGTATGGCGCGCTGGCGGTCAACGCCCCGCCCGCGCCGCATAAAAGCCGCGCGCAGGACCTGTGCCTCTTGCCCTACACGTCCGGCACCACCGGCCGCCCCAAGGGCTGCCGCCACACGCACGGCACGCTGGGCGCGGCGGTGACGGGGTCGCAGCTTTGGCGCGGCCTGACGTCGGAAGCCGTCATCATGGGCGTGGCGCCACTGTTCCATTTGCTGGGCATGCAGAACTGCATGAACCTGCCGATCCTGTTGGGCGCCACGGTCGTGCTGCTGCCACGCTGGGACCGTCAGGTGGCCGCGCAACTGATGGCGCGGCACCGCGTCAGCGTCTGGGCCGCGCCGCCCGCGATGGTTGTCGACTTTTTCGCGCAGCCGGAGATTGAATCGTTCGACCTGTCGCGCCTTGCCTTGTTGTGCGGCGGCGGCGCGCCCATGCCCGAGGCGGTGGCGGCGATGCTGGCCGACCGCTACGGCATCATCTTCAACGAAGCCTACGGCCTGACCGAGACCGCTTCGTTTCTGCACTGCAACCCCATGCACCGCAACAAGCGCCAGTGCATCGGCGTGCCAACCTTCGGCGTCGATACGCGGGTGGTCGACCCCGCCACCTTGCAGGCGTTGCCGCCCGGCGAAGTGGGTGAACTGGTGACGCGCGGCGCGCAGGTCATGCAAGGCTATTGGAATAACCCGGCCGCCGATGACGAGGCCTTCTTCATGCTGGATGGCGAACGCTACTTTCGCACTGGCGACCTGGGGCGCATGGATGAAGACGGCTATTTCTTCATCACCGATCGGCTCAAGCGCATGATCAACGCCTCGGGCTACAAGGTCTGGCCGGCGGAAGTCGAGAACGCCTTGTACGAACATCCCGCCGTGCACGAGGCGTGCGTGGTGGGCGTGCCCGACGACTGCCGAGGCGAAACGGTGAAGGCCTTGCTGGTGCTGCGTCCCGAAGCGCGCGACAGCGCCCGCGAAGACGAGGTGATTGCCTGGGCCCGCGCGCGCATGGCGGCCTACAAGGCGCCACGCATCGTTGAGTTCGTGGACGCGCTGCCCAAGTCCAGCACCGGGAAAATCCTGTGGCGCCAGTTGCAGGAGGCGCAACGCGCGACAGCCTAAGACGGCGGGTTGGTGGCCAGCCGCCGCAATTCGTTCAGGAGTTTCGCGGCAGGCAGGGGCAGCAAGCCATGGCTGCGCCGGAACGCCGTCAGCGTGCGCGTGTCGGAGGCACCGGGGATGGGCAGGCGGTCAAGCAGGCCGGCGCGCTGTTCGGCGTAATACATGGGTTCGGGCATCCACCCCAAAAAATCCGAGTGCGCGATCAGGTTCTTCAACACGGTGATGGACCGCGTTTCAACCGTGACTTCGGGCGTGGGCAGCCGATGCCGCGTGAACAGCGCTTTCATGTGTTCGAACGGGCCGGTGCCGCGCGGCATGATGGCCCACTTGTGCGTCAGCGTGTCGGCCAGGCTAAGCGCGCGGCGCTCGCGCAGCGGGTGGGCGATGGCCGCCACCACGTAGCTGGTGTCTTCCCAACAGCAATCCGGCACCGAGATGATCTCGTCGGTGTCGTGGGTGTGAGCACCCAGAGCCAGGTCGATCTCGCGCGACAGCAAGGCGCCGGCCAGTCGGTCCCAAACCCCTTCCACCACTTCCACCTGCAGCATTGGCCACCGCTGGCAGGTGCGGGTCAACGCGGTCGGCAAGATCTGACAGGCGATGCTGCCCACGGCGCCCACGCGTATCGTGCCTTTGGCCAGGCCGAGTAGCGCGCGGATTTCCTCTTTGGCGCCTTCGGCATCGCGCAGCAACGAGGTGGCATGCGGCAGCAGGGCCAGGCCAATGTCGGTCAGTTGCATGCCTTTGGAATGCCGTTCGAACAAGGGCGCGCCAACGTGAACTTCAAGCCGGCGGACGATGCGGCTTAGCGCGGACTGCGTGACGTGCATGGCGTCGGCCGCGCGGCCAAGGCTGCCAGCCGCAACGACCGCGTTGAATGCCGCCAATTGGTGAAGATCGAATGGCATGCCAAAGCGTAATGACTTTGTCTCGATATTTCAATTCTCAAGTCTGCTAGGGGGGGCGACACTCTGCCGTCCTCGTTGACGGTGCGAAAGGCCCGCCATCACGCACGCCAAAGCGCGCGCCGGCTGCTCGCGACGTCACCGAAATTTCACGGTAATTTCCCTGCAGTTTCACTGCGCTTCACCGCAAGGACCCTAGCAATGACCGGATCCGCCTTTGGTTTACTGCACCCGCTGGACGCAGCCGACGGTCTGGCCGCCGCGTCGCTGCCGGCCCCGGCGCTGACCGTCCGCGACGCCGTCTACGACCTGATGCGCCGCGTCGGCATGACGTCGGTTTTCGCCAACCCCGGATCCACCGAACTGCCCATGTTTCGCGGCTTTCCGGACGACTTCCGCTATGTGCTCGGCCTGCAGGAAGCCAGCGTGGTGGGCATGGCGGACGGCTATGCGCAAGCCACGCGCAACGCCTCGTTGGTCAACCTGCATTCGGCGGCGGGCGTCGGCAACGCCATGGGCAACCTCTTCACGGCCTTCAAGAACCGCACGCCCATGGTGGTGGTGGCCGGCCAGCAGGCGCGTGGCATTTTGCCTTTCGATCCCTTTCTGTCATCAAGCCACGCGGCCGATATGCCCAGGCCTTACGTCAAATGGAGCACCGAACCGGCACGTGCCCAAGACGTGCCCTTGGCCATCGCGCGCGCCTATTACTTGGCGATGATGCCGCCGCGCGGCCCGGTGCTGGTCTCGGTGCCGGTTGATGATTGGGATGCGCCTTCGCCGCCGCTCGCCCGGCGCTGCGTCAGCACCGCGCTACGCCCGCAACCCGAAGCCATCGGGCGCATCGGCGCCTTGCTGGACGCCTGCCGGCGGCCGGTGTTGGTGGTGGGCGCCGCGGTGGACCGCGATGGCGCCTGGAACGAAATCGTTGCGCTTGCGGAATCGCATGGCGCGCGTGTCTGGGCCGCCCCCATGTCGGGGCGCTGCAGCTTTCCGGAACGCCATCGCCTGTTCGCCGGCTTCTTGCCCGCCGCGCGCGAAGGCATCGTCAGTCGGCTGGCGGGGCATGACCTGATCCTGGTCGTGGGAGCCCCGGCGTTCACCTATCACGTTGACGGCTCCGGGCCGCACGTGCCGGACGGCGCCGAGCTCTGCCTCTTGACGGATGATCCGGACACCGCCGCCTGGGCGCCCGCGGGCCTGGCGGCGGTAGGCAGCATCAAGCTTTGCCTGCAAGACTTGCTGACGCGGCCGGCGCCCTGCATGCGCCCCTTGCCGGCGCGGCGCGAGACCTGCGCCCCGGTCCAGGCATCGTCGCCGATGTCCGTCGCGTTCGTGCTGCAAACCCTGGCCAGCCTGCGCGACCCCGCCGACATCGTGGTGGAAGAAGCCCCCAGCGCGCGGCCGGTCATGCAGGACTATCTGCCCCACGTGCGCAGCGAAACCTTCTACACCATGGACAGCGGCGGGCTGGGATATGGCATGCCGGCGGCCGTGGGCGTGGCGCTGGGCAAGCCCGGCCGGCGTGTCATCGGCCTGATTGGCGACGGTTCCAGCTTGTATTCGATCCAGGCGCTATGGAGCGCCAGCCAGCACAAGCTGCCCATCACCTTCGTCATCTTGAATAACCGCCGCTACGCCGCCCTGCAAGATTTCGCGCCGGCATTCGGCTTTGGTCCGCACGACAAGGTCATGGGTACCGATCTGCCCGGCATCGATTTCGTGGCGCTGGCGACGGGGCTCGGATGCCCCGGCGTGCGCGTATCCGACCCTACCCGCCTGGGCGCTGTGCTGACCGAGGCCTTGACCAGCGGCGGCCCCAACCTGGTTGAAGTGCGGGTGGCCTGAGCGCACGGTGCGACGCATTCCAAAGGAGGCAACATCATGCACGTATCTCCCATGCAGGTATCGCTGCTGATCAACGGAGAACCGCTGGGCGCACGCGACGGCGCCACGTTCGAACGACGCAATCCGTTGGATGGAAGCGTTGCGTCAGTGGCGCCCGCCGCCAGCGTGCAGGATGCCTTGGCCGCGGTGGATGCGGCAGCGGCGGCCTTCACTGCGTGGTCGGCGACCGGCCCCGAAGCACGCCGCGCGCTGCTGATCCAGGCGTCGCGGGCGTTGCAGGACAAAGCCCCGTTGTTTGCCGAGGCCATGGCGGCCGAGACCGGCGCGTCGGCCGGCTGGGCGAAGTTCAATGTGCGGCTGGCCTCGGGCATGCTGCTTGAGGCCGCCGCCATGGCCACACAGATCAACGGCGACGTCATTCCCTCCGACGTGCCGGGCAATACGGCGACGGCCCTGCGGCAGCCTGCCGGCGTGGTGCTGGGCATTGCACCCTGGAACGCCGCGGTTGTGCTGGCCGTGCGCGCCATCGCCACGCCGCTGGCTTGCGGCAATACCGTGGTGCTCAAGGGCAGCGGCATGTGCCCGGCCACGCATGGACTCATCATTCGCACCCTGCAAGAGGCCGGCTTACCCCCGGGGGTTGTCAACTTCATTACGAACGCACCCACCGAGGCGGCCACCGTCGTCGAAGCCATGGTGGCGCATCGGGCCGTGCGCCGGGTCAGCTTCACGGGGTCTACGCAAGTCGGCAGGCGTATTGCCGCCGCCTGCGCCAACCACTTGAAACCGGTCGTGCTTGGGTTAAGCGGCAAGACGCCGTTCGTGGTGCTGGACGACGCCGACCTGGACGCCGCCACGCGCGCGGCGGTGTTTGGCGCCTACGCCAATGCCGGGCAAAGCTGCACGGCCACCGAACGCATCATCGTGGATCAAGCCGTGGCGGACGACTTCGTATCCCTGCTGGCCGAGCGCACGGCGGCGCTGTCGGTGAACGATTCCCACCAGGAGCCGGCCGTGCTGCGGGCGGTTGCCGACATGAGCATCGTGGAACGCTGCAACGCCCTGATTGACGACGCGCTGGCGCAAGGCGGCCGTCTGGTCACGGGCGGCAAGGCCGACGGCGTGCTGATGCCCGCCACCTTGATCGACCACGTCACGCCCAGCATGCGGCTTTACCGCGAAGAGGCGTTCGGGCCGGTCATGGGCATTGTGCGCGTGAGCGGCGTGGACGAAGCCGTGGCCTGCGCCAACGACAACGACTACGGCTTGGCCGCGGCGGTGTTCGGCCGCGACGTCGGGCGGGCTATCGCCGTGGCGGGCCGCATTGAATCCGGCGTCTGCCATGTCAATGGCCCCACGGTTCACGATGAGGCACAGATGCCGTTTGGCGGCATCAAGGACAGCGGCATTGGCCGTTTCGGGGGCAAGGCCGGTGTCGACGCCTTTACCGACCTGCGCTGGATCACGGTGCAGACCACCGCGCGCGACGACCCGTTCTGACGTTATGACGCCAGACAGCTTTCAAGAGTAGAGGCGGACCATGCGCACTCAGGTAGCAATCATAGGGGCCGGCCCGGCCGGGCTGATGTTGTCGCACTTGCTGTACTTGCAGGGCATTGAATCCGTGGTGCTGGAACGCCGCAGCCGCGACGCCATCTGCGCCACCATCCGCGCGGGTGTGCTGGAGCAGGGCACGGTGGACCTGATGTCCGATGCGGGCCTGGGCGGCCGGATGCGCCGCGAAGGCTTTCGGCACGAAGGGACCGTGCTGCGCGTGGGCGGCGTGGACCGGCGCATTGATTTTGTTGAACTGACGGGCGGCCGCGCGGTGATGGTCTATGCGCAGCACGAAGTCATCAAGGACTTGGTGGACGCGCGGCTGGCCTCGGGCGGGGACCTGCGCTTTGAGGTGGCCAACGTCAGCCTGCATGACCTGGCATCGTCGCGACCCTTCGTGCGCTATGGCGGCTACAGCGGCGAGCTTCAAACCGTGCAGGCGGATTTCATCGTTGGCTGCGACGGCACGCATGGCGTCAGCCGCGCCGCCATCGCCCCGCGGGCGCTGCAAACGGTTGAACACCGCTACCCCTACGGATGGCTGGGCATGTTGTGCAAGGCCCCGCCGTCATCCGACGAACTGATCTACGCCTTGGGCGACGACGGCTTCGCGCTGGTCAGCACGCGGTCGCTCCAGGTACAGCGCATGTATCTGCAATGCGACCCCCGCGATCAACCCGAAGATTGGTCCGATGACCGCATCTGGTCCACGCTGCGTGCCCGGTTGGCCACCCGCGATGGATGGCAGCCGAAAGAGGGCGTCATCTTTGACAAGACCGTCATCGGCATGCGCAGCAGTGTTACCGAACCGATGCGGCACGGCCGGCTGTTTCTGGCGGGCGACGCGGCGCATGTGGTGCCGCCCACGGGGGCCAAGGGTCTGAATCTGGCGATGTCCGATGTGCGCTTGCTGTCGCGCGCCTTGATCCGGTTCTATCGACAACACCGCGAAGACCTGCTTGATGCTTATAGCGCCACGGCCTTGCGCCGCGTCTGGCGGGCGCAGCGGTTTTCATGGTGGATGACGTCGTTGCTGCACCGCGCGCCGGGCGCTGATGCCTTTGAACGCAAGCTGCAAGACGCCGAACTTGATTACCTGACCCGTTCGCGCGCGGCGTGCACCGCGCTGGCGGAAAACTATGTGGGGCTGCCCGTCGGGCCGCTCTGGGATTGAAGCGCGAAAGATAACGGAGCTGAATGACATGACCTGGATTTCACCGAACAACGCGGCACCGACAGCGGCACCTGCATCGGCACGCGCGGCGGTGCCCTTGCGTGGCAGTGCCGACGTGGGCGCCTTGCTGGACGATGGCCCCTTCACGAGCATGCAGAAATGGGTGGTGATGCTGGCCGCCTTGTCGATCGTGATGGACGGCTTTGATGGTCAACTGATCGGTTTCGCCATTCCGATGATGATCCAGGAATGGGGCATCACGCGCGAAGCGTTCGCGCCGGCGGTCGCATCCGGCTTGATCGGAATGGGTATCGGCAGCGCTTGCGCCGGCCTCTTCGCCGACCGCTACGGACGCCGCATGGCGGTGATTGTCAGCGTATTTGTATTCGGCACCGCCACTTGCGCGATTGGGCTGGCCCCGGACGCGCTGACCGTGGCCGTGCTGCGCTTTGTCGCCGGGCTGGGCATCGGCGGTGCGCTACCCAGTTCCACCACCATGACCGCTGAATTCACCCCAGCGCGCCGACGCACGCTGGCGGTAACGGCCACCATCGTGTGCGTGCCGCTGGGCGGCATGTTGGCGGGGTTCTTCTCGGGCCATGTATTGCCGCTGTACGGCTGGCGCGCGTCGTTCTTCATCGGCGGCGCCTTGGCCATCGTGCTGGGCTTTGCGTTGATGGCCGCACTGCCGGAATCACCGCGTTTCCTGGCGCGCCGACCCGAGCGTTGGAACGAACTGAGCAAGCTGCTGGGCCGCATGGGGCGTCCCATGCCGGAAGGCGTGCGCTACACGGACGCGGTCGAGCAGGCCATGGAAAAGCAGACGTCAAAGCAGCAGGGCGGTGTGCGGGCCTTGTTCACGAGCACTTATCGCTTTGACACCATTGCCATCTGGGTGGCGTTCTTCATGTGCCTGACGGCGGTGTACAGCGCATTCAGTTGGCTGCCTACGATGCTCAGCTCGGAAGGCTTGCCACTGTCGGTGGCGGGGTCGGGGCTGACCGCCTACAACCTGGGTGGCGTGATCGGCGCCTTGGTGTGCGCGGTCGCCATGACGCGCTGGGGCTCGCGCGTGCCGCTTGCCATCTGCTGCGTGGGCGCGCTGGGTAGCGCCTTCCTGATGTTGTTGGTGGATGTGCGGCAGAGTTCATCGCTGCTGGTGTTCGGGTTTGGCGTGCATGGGCTGTTCGTCAATGCCGTGCAGTCCACCATGTATGCGCTGTGCGCCTATGTGTATTCCACTGGCGTGCGCGCCACCGGCACGGCGGGGGCGCTGGCCTTTGGTCGCCTTGGCGCCATTCTCAGCGCGTTTGTGGGCGCCTCGGTCATCACGCTGTGGGGCGCGCAGGGCTACCTGACGATGTTGGGCACGGTCATGGTGTTTGCCTTGATTGCCTTGCTGTCGGTGCGCCGCCATTTTCCCGGCCAGCGCATGGCCGCACCGGTGGGCGGCGTTGCCGCGGCGGGAGTCTCACGATGAAGATCGCCATGCTGGGCGCGGGCGCCATGGGGTGCCTGTTTGGGGGCTTGCTAAGTGAAAGTGGCCAGGACGTCACCTTGCTGGATGTGAATGACGCGCACCTGGACGCCATACGCGCCCAGGGCCTGCGGCTGGAAACCGATCGCGGAGATCGGCGCATTCATGGCCTGACAGTGCTGCGGCCCGAGCACTACCGCGACGTGCCCGACCTGCTCATCCTGTTCACCAAAAGCCTGCACACCGATGCCGCCCTGCGCAGCGTGGCGGCGCTGTTGCACGCGGCGCCCGCTGACGCACCGCTGCGGGTGCTGACCTTGCAGAATGGGCTGGGCAACCTGGAGGCCGCGTCGCGTCACGTGGACCCGGCGCGCTTGCTGGTTGGCATGACGACGTGGCCGGCCGACCTGGCTGGCCTCGCGCATGTCAGGTCGCACGGCGCGGGCAAGATCCGCCTGTTGCCGGCAAACGGTGAAGCGGATGCGCAGGCGCGGCGCATTGCCGGCGCGTTGGACTCGGCGGGCTTGCAATGCGAAGTCGATGCCAATGTCTGGGCGGCAATCTGGGAAAAGGTGGCGTTCAACGCGGCGTTGAACGGCTTGTGCGCCGTCACCGGTTGCGCGGTGGGGCAGTTGGCCCACGCCAGTGATGGCCCGGCGCTGGCGCGGGCGGTGGTGGCGGAAGTGATCACCGTGGCGCGCGCGGCAGGCATCGACGCCGACGAGGCCGCCTGCCAGGCCAGCGTCGCGTACGCCATCGCCCATCATCGCGCGCACCAGCCGTCGATGTTGCAGGATGTCTTGGCCAAGCGTCCTACCGAGATCGAAGCGATCAATGGCGAAGTGGTGTCGCGTGCGCGGCAGGCCGGTGTGGCGGTGCCGAACACCACCATGTTGCTGGGCCTGGTCCGCTTGATTCAGGCGCGTCAATTGGATTCCCGCTGAAAAGGTCACAACCATGGAAAGTTCTCTGGATGCCGTTACGGCTTTGTCTCCACGTGATTGGCAAAGCCACCCGCCATACCGCTGCGACGGCTACCAATCGACTGCCTGGCGCGGCCCCGTGCTGCCCTTGGTGCCGCTGGCGGCGGCGCTGGGCGAAATGCGTCAGCCTGTGTACGGCCACGATTGCGTCGGCAAGCGCGACCACGACCTCACGCGCAACGCGCGCCGCAACGGGGAACCCATCGGCGAACGCATGGTGCTGGCCGGGCGCGTGCTGGACGACCAAGGCAAGCCCGTGCCGCACACGTTGATTGAAATCTGGCAGGCCAACGCGGCGGGCCGCTATGTGCACAAGACGGATCGGCACAACGCGCCGCTGGATCCCAACTTTCTGGGCGCGGGCCGCTGCCTGACGGACGCCGAGGGGCGCTACCGATTCGTGACCATCAAGCCCGGCGCCTATCCCTGGGGCAACCACCCCAATGCATGGCGGCCCCAGCACATTCATCTGTCGCTGTTCGGCCGTCACTTCGCCAGCCGTCTCGTCACCCAGATGTACTTTCCGGGCGACCCGCTGCTTGCTTATGACCCCATCTACCTGGGCACCCCCGCCGAAGCGCGTAGCCGGCTGGTGGCGGATTTCAGCCTGGACCTGACGCAAGCGGGCATTGCGCTGGGTTACCAGTTCGACATCGTGCTGCGCGGGGCAGCCCAGACGCCTCTTGAACATCGCTAAAAGGAAAGGCGACATGATGCAGGGACAGCAAGACAACTTTGGGCAGACGCCGTCGCAAACGGTGGGTCCGTATTTCGCCTATGGCCTGACGGCGGTGCAATACGGCTACGATTTTGACCAGCCGTTTGATACCGCGCTGGCCAGCGACGATGCGCGCGGTATGCGCATCCGCTTGCAAGGCCGCGTGCTGGACGGTGAGGGCGTACCGATCCCGGACGCGCTGGTCGAGATCTCGCAGGCAGATGGGCAGGGCCGGTATCCGCGCAACGTATACGAGGCATCGTCCATGGGTTTTCTAGGGTTTGGACGCTGTGGCACCGGTACGGACCCGGGCAGCCGCTATACGTTCGATACGGTCAAGCCCGGGCCGCAAGCCGAAGGCGAAGCGCCGCACATCGACATGATCCTCAGCATGCGCGGGCTATTGCTGCACGTGTTCACGCGCGTGTACTTCGACGATGAGAGCGACGCGAATGCGCAAGATGCGGTGTTGAATTCCGTGCCCGCGGCAAGGCGCCACTCGCTGGTGGCTCGTCGGGACGTGCGCGGCGGCAACGTGATCTACCGCTTTGACGTACACATGCAGGGGCCGTACGAAACCGTGTTTTTTGATCTGTAGCGGCCGTATACGTACGCCGGGCGCCGCGTGCTGGCACGGGGCGCCCGGAATTTCTGGCCGATGCTTCTGGACGATGCTTCAGGCCTGCGTTTCAGCCCAATATTTCAGCCCACTACTTCAGGCCGTGGTGTCGCCCGCCGCTTCGGGCTGGTACAGAATTTCTTCAATGCTGGCGGAGTGTTCGGTCTGGTTGGGCGCGGTCCAGGTAACGCGCTGGCCCGTGCGGGAACCAATCAGGCTCAAGCCCAGTGGCGACATCACCGACACCTGGCCCTGGGCCAGGTTGGCGTCGGCCGGATAGCACAGCGTGACTACCATTTCATCGCCCTTGTCGGTCAGCAAGCGCACGCGCGAACGCATCGTGATGATGTCCGGGGTGACTTCTTCGATGGCGATGATGGGTGCCGAATCCAGCAGCTCTTGCGCCGCGTCGACCGCATCGCGCGGCAAGGTGGCGGCGGTGGCGGGGCGCGTGATCATGCCCAGCAGGCGGGCGTGGTCCAGGGCGGTAATCAGTTTGTCTTGCGGCACGGCGTTCATGTCGGTTCTTCTTGGACGAAAGGCCTCGCTAGGCGTAGGCCTTGCGGGCTGCGCGGGACGAGGCAATGGAGGAGATGACAGCGCTTTGGGAAGAGAATATTCAAGCGGTGCCGCGACGAAGCGTACGGTGCGAATCGTGTCGGGGTGCGCCACCTTGGTGGCTGATGACCGGCTGTGAAGCCGGTTATGGACCCGAAGCGTGCCCTATGGGGCTGATTCAAGCGTCGAAGCGTGCAGGTTTTGCGCGTTTGGCGCCCAATCTGCTGTCGGCAATAGGCGAGTATATAGAACAAAGCCGGGGCGTAGTGTCGGAATATTCCGAAAAAGGGGCGAAATTGCTTCGCCCCTTGCTTTTCGCCGCTTGGTTTCGCCGCTTAGTTGTAGCAGCTTGGCAATCAGCCTTTGATGAACGCCAGCAGGTCCGGGTTGATGATGTCGCCGTGCGTCGTCAGCATGCCGTGCGGAAAGCCCTCGTACACCTTCAGGGTGCCGTTCTTCAGCAGTTTTATTGCCAGGCGCGAGGCATCGTCAATCGGCACGATCTGGTCGTCGTCACCGTGCATGAGCAGCGTGGGCACGGTGATGGCCTTCAGGTCTTCGGTCTGATCGGTTTCCGAAAAGGCCTTGATGCCTTGGTAATGCGCCAGGGCGCCGCCCGCCATGCCTTGGCGCCACCAGTTGTCGATCACGCCTTGCGACACCTTCGCGCCCGAGCGGTTGAAGCCGTAGAAGGGGCCGGCGGCCACGTCCACGTAGAACTGCGCGCGGTTGGCGGCCAGCGCCTCGCGGAAACCGTCGAACACTTCGATGGGCAGGCCACCCGGGTTGGCCTCGGTCTTGACCATCAGCGGCGGCACGGCGCTGACCAGCACGGCCTTGGCGACGCGGCCCTGCGGTTGGCCGAACTTGGCCACGTAGCGCGCCACTTCGCCGCCACCGGTGGAGTGGCCGATGTGGACGGCGTTACGCAGGTCCAGGTGTTCGGCCACGGCCGATGCGTCCGCAGCGTAGTGGTCCATGTCGTGGCCTTCGCTGACCTGGCTGGAGCGGCCGTGGCCACGGCGATCGTGCGCGATAACGCGAAAGCCCTTGTTGACGAAGTACAGCATCTGGGCGTCCCAGTCGTCGCTGGACAGGGGCCAGCCGTGGTGGAACATCAGGGGCTGGGCCGATTTAGGACCCCAGTCCTTGAAGAAAATCTGCACGCCGTCAGAGGTGGTGATGGTGCTCATGAGTGTCGACTCCGGGTAGGTGCCACAGGTGGGGCGGCGCCGGAACAGGCGCGGACTCGGGCAAGCCCCGGCGCCGCCAAACCCTGAGCGTAGCGCCGCCGGGGCACCCGCGCTTGTACGTTATCAAGCAGCTTTGAACAAAATCATCTTGGGGTCGGATAGGGCGGCGGATCAGGCCGGATCAGGCCGGAACAGGCCGGATGAGCCGGATTAGGCCGGATGGGGGCGGAGTCATCAAGACCGATCCGTCCCTTGGCGCATCGCCAGGAAGTGCTCCATCACGCCCTCAAGTGCAAATTCGGCGCTTGCCTGGCGAATGCGGTTGCGGTCTCCGGAGAATCGCCGGGTGGCGGTGTAGACCACGGGCCTGGCATCGGCCTTGCCGGTCTTGAACACCCAGGCGTAGCACTGCGTGCCGCTGGGAATGCGGTCGTCGGTGGCATCCGTGACGCCGGTGTTCGCCACGGCGACGTTGGCCGGGCTTTTGCGCGCCGCCCCCAAGGCCATGTCGCGCGCGACCGCCTCGCTGGTGAGGTTGTGCGAGGCCAGGGTCGATTGGGGCACGCCCAGGCAGCGCTGCTTGGCTTCCACCGAATACACCACGAAGGCGCAATCCAGCAATTGGCCCGCGCCCGGGATATCGGCCAGGGTGGCCGCGATCAGGCCCGCCGTGCATGACTCGGCGGTCACCAGGGTCAGATCGTTTTCGTGCATGAATGCGGCAACTCGTTCGATAGCGTTCATTGCTGGGCTCCTGCGGGCGGGTACGGGTGACGGAGCAACTCCCGTGCCTGCCGGCCGCGTGGGCACGCCAGTTGCTCCGCATGGCCTATCCCTGTTGCGTATCCCGTATTGCCTTAATGATCAGGAGCTTTGCCATGAGCACCCCCGCGAAAAAGCAGCAAGACCATACTCCCCCGGCGCCTGGCCAGGGCCTGCCCGATCAATCGCCGGCTGAAAACCCAGACCGCAGCGCGCCGGGCCGGGAACGCGATACGAACGAGCGCGATCAGGACGGACGTTGGCCCCCAGACGCCTTGCCCAACCCGATGCCCGGCGTCGATCCCCAGCAAACCCCGGGCATCGATCGCTTGGGCGATGCGAACGCGGCAGACCAGGAATGGCTGCGCAGCACGCGCGGCCTGTAGGGCTGTCATGCCGTCGGTCGGAAAATAGGGCCGAGCTAGGGCCTAGCGTCGGCGGCGTGGTGTCATGCGTCGAATTCGGACTGGAGCATGGAAATCAACCTGTCCTGGTTGAACGGCTTTTCGCAACGCGGCAGCTTGCGGTAGCCGGTTTCCAATGCCTCCACGCCAAAGCCCGTCAACAACACCACGTGTATCCCTTGCGCGGACAGCAGGTCGATCAAGGGGTAGGACAGCGTGCCATGCAAGTTGATGTCCACCACCGCGCAATTGAATTCCCCTGCGTGCGCGCTGGCGAAGTGCGTTGCTTCATTCAGCCAGCCGATTACCCCGACGATCGTGGCGCCGGCGTCTCGCATCGCTTCGGCCAGCGTTTCGGCAATGACGTATTCGTCTTCGACGATCAGCAAGCGGCACGCGGAAAGGGGAAGGGCATCAACCATGGTGATCGGCTGCCTCCGATGCGGCAGTGGCCCGAGGGGATGGGCGTAGCGGCACTTCGATGCGGCAGCGCAGGCCGTCCGGCTGAAAATCCATGGTGGTGCGTGCTTGCAGCGTGAAACCCAAGGCTTGTTCGATCAACTCGCGTCCGTAGCCCTTGCGCTGCGCGTCCGGGGCCGTGGGCAAGCCGGATTCCAGCCAGTCGATGACCAGCGTTTTCTCGTCGTCCTGCGTTTGCGTGTGCCAGTGCACCGCGAGTTCGCCGCCCGCGTGCTTCAAGGCACCGTGCTTGACGGCGTTGGTGCCCAGTTCGTGCAGCGCCAAGGCTAGCGACTGGCTGCATTCCGCGCTGATGAAGGTGGGCTCGCCTTGCACCGAGACATGCTGCCCGTGCCCCACCGCGTCCAGTTCGCGGCGCACGATTTCCGCGAAATCGATGGCCTCGGGTGAACCGTCGCTTAGCAATCCCTGCACTCGGCTCAGCGCCGACAGCCGGCTGTTCAGGCGATCAAACGGTTCGCCACGGCCCAGCGTGCGAAACGCAATGCTCTGCACCAGCGCCAGCAAATTGCGGGTGCGATGCTGGAGTTCGGCGATCAAGATGCGGTGCCGTTTTTCAGCCTGCGTGATCTGCGTGATGTCGATGAAGGTGACCACGACCCCATCCACGCGGTTGTTGGAATCGCGGTACGGCGCCAGGCGCAGCAAATATTGCTTGGCATCGTCGCTGCCGTCGATGCGGCGCTCAATGATGGTTTGCGCGCGGAACACCTCTTGGATGTCTTGCGCGAACGAGGGCAGCGGCACCCGGCTAGCCAGGTCGGTGATCGGGCGGCCGCGGTCGCTAGGCAAGATCCGGAAGACTTCACAGACGGGCGGCGTGAAGCTGCGGATGACCAGGTTGCCGTCCAGGAACAGCGTCGCGAAGGCGGTGCTATCAAACAGGTTGTGCAGGTCGCTGTTGCTGCGATCAAGCTCATCCACCTTGCCTTGCAGTTCCGCATTTACGGTGTGCAGCTCTTCGTTGAGCGACACCAGTTCTTCCTTGGATGCTTCCAATTCTTCGTTGGACGACTGCAACTCTTCGTTCACCGACACCAGTTCTTCATTCGACGACTTCAATTCCTCGAGCGCGGTTTCGTATTCTTCGATGGTCGATTGCAGGCGGTCGCGAGTTTCGCGCAGTTCGCTTTCGATCTGCTCGGCCATGCCCGTGTGCTTGGCATGCAGATAGATGTTTGCTTCTTCACGGCTGACCGGCGGGCCGTCATCAGCGAACAGCACCAGGAACAGGGGCTCGCCTTCGCGGTTGTCGAGCAGCGGGTCCACCGTCAGGCGCAGCAGTTGGACGCGGCCGTCGTCGCCCTCTATCGCTACGTTGCGGCGCGTGGCGGACGCACCGCTGGCCATGGCGTCGCTGAGCAAGGCACGCAGGTCCAGGCGCAGGTCTTTGCGGGCCAGCGCCAGGATCTGCCGCGTGGGCACGCCCGCGGCCGCTTCCAGGTACTTGCCGGTACGGCCGGAGTAATACACCACGTCGCCGTCTTTGTTGACCAGTACATGCGGCGGCGCATGCTGTCCCAGCACTTGCGAGTCGATGGATTGGCGCAGGCCGGCTGAGCTTGGCGGCACACGGCGTTGCAGCAAGTCCTGGGCGTTCGGGATGCCGGTGGAGGGCAAACTGAAATGGGGGCGAGGCCGAACGCCGATGTCGCTGCGGCGCTGGAAGATGCGGTGCTTTTTATCGACGGAGCCGAACATGTCGGAAAACTGCGTAGTGTTTTCCGACATGCCCAGGAACAGATAGCCGCCGCTGCGCAGCGCATAGTGGAACGTCGGGATGACCTGCTTTTGAATGTTGCCGCCGAAATAGATCAGCAGGTTGCGGCAGGACACCAGGTCAATACGGGAAAAGGGCGGATCGCGCAGCACGTTGTGCGGCGAAAAAATGCAGAGTTCCCGCACCTGCTTGCTGACGATATAGCTTTCGCCGTCGGCGATGAAGAAGCGCTCGCGTCGTTCGGGTGTCACGCTATCGAGCAATGCCGCCGGATAGCGCGCGGCCCGCGCGACGCTGAGCGCGCGTTCGTCGATATCGGTGGCGAACAACTGCACGCGCGGCGGCAGGTCCATCTTGTCCATCTGCTCGCGCAGCAGAATCGCCAGCGAATAGACCTCTTCGCCGGTGGCGCAACCGGGCACCCACACCCTGACGGTATCCGCCACGCCACGGCCTTCAAGCAACTGCGGGATGACTTGCTGCGAAAGGGCCTCGAAGGCATCGGGGTCGCGAAAGAAATCCGTCACGCTGATCAGCAGATCGCGGAACAGGGCGCCCGCTTCCTGCGGCGTCTGGCGCAGGAATTCAAGATAGCCCTCCAGCGTTTTGGACTGGTTCACTTTCATGCGGCGATGCACGCGGCGCATGAAGGTCTTGCTTTTATAGCCGCTGAAATCGTGGCCGGTCCGGGTCAGCAGCAGTTCGTAGATCTCTGCCTTGACGGCTTCCATTTCAGGGGGCAATGCGCTGCCGTCTTCTTCCGCGATTATGGTGCCGAAAGTGATGTCGAAATCAGTGTCCAACTGGGCAAGGCGGGCGCCCATGTCGGCGGCGGGCAGGGCAAAGTCGATAATGCCCGCGCTGATGGCGCTGCCGGGCATTTCGGCATAGGCAGGCCCCTTGCCGTTGGACGCTTGGGCCATGGTGATGCCGCCGTATTCCTTGATGGCTTTCAGCCCCAACGTGCCGTCGGAATCGCTGCCGGACAGGACGATGCCCACCGCGCGCTGGCCGTGGTCTTTGGCCAGCGAGGTAAAGAACTGGTCGATTGGCCGACGGCCCTTGCGGTGGCCGGAGGAGGGCATCACTTTGATCCGCCCTTCGCTAAGCGAAATATCCGTGTCTTCGCCCTGCACATAGACCTGGTTGATCTCGATGGGCATGTCGTCTTGCATGGTGAGCACCGGCAGGGACGTGTGCCGCGCGATGACCTCGGGCATATGGCTCTTACGGTCAGGCCCCAGGTGTGTCACCACAATAAAGGCCATGCCCGGAGATTGCGGAATTCCTGCGAAAAAATCCTCCAGCGCTTCAACGCCTCCGGCCGAGGCGCCGATACCTACGACATACGCAGTGCGGGGAAGAGTCATGGTAGTTGGAATGTGAGAAACCGAAATGATATTCGACGACCTTAGCATGGCGAATTGCGGGGTGTCCGCATCGGGAAAATTTACATACTTGTGCGGTGTTATGCGGGCGAAGCGGCGAAAAGCGCTGACTTCTACCGCTTTGAAACGTCCTGTTTCGGGAATGCTGCTTGCTGGGTGATGGACGTACACACCGGGGTTCATACCGGGGTTCACACTGAGGTTCACACCGTTCCAGGGAGCATTTCAATGAAGCCCAAAGACACTGCTAAACCCAACCCCTCGTCCGACGACACACCGCGCGAGGCGCAAGCCAGTCACGGCGACACGCAGAACCGCACCAAGAAAGAAGGCCACGTCACACAGATCGGCTCCGGGCAGGACCAGCAAAGCCAACGCAATCGTGGCCCGGGGGCTCGCGGCAAACCCTGATGCCGCGCGCAGCGCCGCGCGACAAGCAACATAGTGCTTGGGAGAACAACATGAGACATTCTCGGCAGGTATTGCCTTGCGCCGTGGCGCCGTTGCTGGCCCTGACCTTGGCGGCCGGTCTGACCTGGAGCGGCTCGGGGTTCGCGCAATCGGCCGGCGGCCCCGCCGGCCCGGCCGGGCCGGGCGGCCCGCCGCCTTCCGGCACACCCGCGCCCCAGGGGACGACGCCCGATAGCGGGGCGCCCGCGCCTTCGCGGGGCGACCCGTCCGGGCCTCCGCCCACCTTTCCGCAAGCCGCGCCAGGCGAAAAGCCCTCGCAGCCGGTGCAGGGCCAGGGCACCGTCAAGGGGTCCTCCGCCAACCCGGCGCCGGACGGCCGCATTCCGGGCGGCAAGGCTGGCTCGGGCGGGCACAAGACCAATGAATTTGGTCGGTAGCGGGGCATAGGATCCCAACATCGGGGGCACATGATGCAGAACCGAGACGTGGTGGTCGTGGCCGTTTCCACAGGTGGCCTGGCCGCGCTGGAGGAATTGCTGGGCGACCTTGACCCATCCTTGCCGGCGTCCGTATTCGTGGCCATGCATGTGGATGGCTACCGCAGCGTGTTGCCCACCCTGCTGAGGCGCCGCACCCGCTGGCGCGTGCAGCATGCCGTTGATGGTGAACCCTTTGCCCACGGCGTCGTCTATGTTGCGCCGCCGGACAGGCATCTGATCCTGCAGCACGACACCACGGTACTGACGCGCGGGCCCAAGGAAAACTTCACGCGGCCCGCGGCCGATCCGCTGTTTCGGTCGGCGGCCATGCATTATGGGGCGCGCGTGGTCGGTATCGTTCTGACCGGCCGTCTGGATGACGGCGCGGCGGGCTTGAAGTTGGTGAAGGCGTGCGGCGGTGTCGCCATCGTGCAGGACCCCGCCGACAGCGTTGCCCAGGACATGCCGGCCAACGCGATCGCGGCGGTGCCATCAGCGCTGGTGCTGCCTTTGCGGCAGATAGGGCAGGCGATGGCAAGCGCCGTCGAGGCCTCGATCCCGCTGAATTCCGTGGCAACGGGCAGCCCATCGGATATCTTGCGCGCCGAAGCCCGCATGACGGAAACCGGCCAATCGTCCGCGTCCGTGCTTGAGCGCATCGGGCATCAGGCCGGGCTGACTTGTCCCGAGTGCGGCGGCGCCATCTGGCGAGTCGACACGGGGCTGCCTGTTCGCTACCGCTGCCACACCGGGCACGCATTTTCGTCTGTATCGCTGCACGCCGCGCACGCGGAAAAGGTGGACGACGCCTTGTGGTCCGCCGCGCGCCTGCTGCGTGAACGCATCATCCTGGCCGGCGAGGAAATCGCGACTGGCGGCGCGTCCAGCGAAGCCACCATTCGGCTGCGCGGGGCGATGGGGCGGTGGGAGACGGCGTACCAGCAACTACGCGCCTTGGCCGCCTTGACGGATAGCCCCTTGGCGGACACCGACACGGTGTAGCCGGGTTTGGCGGCGGGCATGCGGATTGCGGCGCTGATTGGCCCGTTCCGGGTCACCCTCAAAGGAGATCAATGATGACCCCCACCAACCAAGACATGGAATCCTGCATTGATAGTTGCCTGGCTTGCTATCGCCGCTGCCTGCAAACGGCCGCGAACCACTGCCTGGAGGCAGGGGGCGAGCACGTCGCCCCCGAGCATTTCAGGCTGATGATGGCCTGTGCGGAAATCTGCCGCACGGCCGCGCATACGATGATGGTCGGCGTTGCGCAGCACACCCGTATCTGTGGCGCATGCGCGGAAGTATGCGCCGCCTGCGCGGACAGTTGCGAAGGCCTGGACGGCATGGAAGACTGCGCCGCGACCTGCCGCCGTTGCGCGGAAAGCTGCCGCAAGATGGCGGCGTAACGGTGCCCCGCGTGTTGGCTCGATGGCTTGCGCCCGGGTTCGCCCAGGCGCTGCCGGCCACCGCTCTGTTGTCGCTACCCCAATAACTGCGACGCCAGCCATAGGGTCAGAAGCAGGGTGCCGGCTACTGTCCAGAACACGACCGCCAACAGTAGCCCCAGCGACAGCCGGGTTGAGGTTGGAGCGCCGGTCATCGGCAGGTGCACGGCTTGGGAAGCGGGGGGAGTGATGGGGGAGTCCATGGCTGATCCTGTATCCGAAGACGTGTGTTGACGGAACCCGCCCACGCCATGCGGGTGATAGCGACACCAAGCGGCGCAAGCCGCCGTGCCTTACAGCAAGTGCCGTGCCCGACCGCGCCAGACAGCGGCCAAGGCAAGCCCCGACGACGCGCGCCCCGCCTTGGTCGTTAGGGGTATTGTGCGGTCCGACTCGACCAACCATGCCGAGCACCCGGCCGGCGCGGTCGCGCCGCTGACATACAACGCGCCCGCGCCAAATAGCGACACCAGCGTGGTACGGGGCGCGTCAGCCAGCACCCACACCCCGCCCGAGGCATCGGCCCACATGATGCGGGCCGGGGTTCCGTCCAGCGCCGCCAGCAGGCCGGCGGCGCTCGCGCCGGGCCGCAATACCACCACCGAGGTGTCCTGGGCTGGCGACGACAGCGGATAGAGGTTCAGCACGGCCGCTGTGGTGATGGCAACGGCCAGCACCACGGAAAGCCGGGAGGCCGGCTTGCTCGAACCGAGGCCGGAGCCGTTACCCGGGCCACTCCCCAAGCCGCTATCCGATCCGCCACCCGATCCGCTCCCTGAGTCCCCGCTGCCCGGCGGATTCGGCCGCCGCATCAGGAGGCCCGCCGCCAGGGGCAACACGCCGAACACGCCTACCCAGGCCAGCTCCCAGGGCAGGGGATCGGCCACGTCCATGCGCAGCCGGTGAATGCCGATCAACCAGTGCGAGAGCACGGCGTCAATCACGTGCCAGGCGCCAAATCCTACGAAGAAGCTGGCCAGCAACGCTCGGCGCGGCGGCGCCGACGCGCCACGCGACCGGTACAGGCTCCATAAGCCCGCAGCCGCCACGGCGTACATCAAGGCATGGAAGACGCCATCGGCCACCACCTGCACGCGCAGATCGCCGGCACGCCCACCCAGACCGGAAAGAAGGTGATGCCATTGCAAAATCTGATGCAGCAGGATGCCGTCAAAGAACCCGCCCATGCCAACGCCCAGCAGAAAACCCGCCCAGGGTCGGCGGCGCGGCAGGATGGCGGCGGTGCTCGCGGGCGCGGTGTTCATGTCGACTCCGGGTGCGAGGGCTTGGGCACCACGGTCGGCGCCTGCGCGTCGGGATCGACGATCGAGACCGTCTCGTTCGGATACTGCGCCTTGGCGGCTTGCACGGCCGCTTCGCAGGTGGGATACGCGCGGGCGTCCTGTTGCACGCCCAGCATCGCAATCCCGCGAAAGCTCCACATGCCGTCGGCGCGCTGAAAGGCTTCGATGATCATTTCGGATTCCTTGGTCGATGGCGCGGGCCGCCGCGTGCGCGACGGGCCGAGCCGCAAAGATTCGCCGCGCGGGCCCGGCAAGCAAATCGCCAGCAAGCAATTCGCGTTCCCGCCCGGTCATTCCACGAGGGAGCGCCTTCGCGCGGGCACGTCACTTGCTAATGCGACAGCACGACATCCGTCCTGGGCTGTCTTCCACTACAAGAGCCAAGCCATGCTTCCCATACGCAAAGCGGTATTTCCCGTCGCCGGCCTGGGCACACGCTTTCTTCCGGCCACGAAGGCCATGCCGAAAGAAATGCTGCCCATCGTCGACCGGCCCTTGATTCAATATGCCGTCGAAGAAGCCGTGGCGGCGGGCATTACTGAACTGATCTTTATCACCGGGCGCAACAAGCGCGCCATCGAAGACCATTTCGACCGAGTGCCGGAACTGGAACGTGACCTGGAACTGAAGAACAAGGGCGCGCTGCTGGACAGCGTGCGCAACGTTATCCCCGACTCGGTGAAATGCGTGTACACCCGCCAGCCCGCCGCATTGGGGCTGGGGCACGCGGTTCTGTGCGCCGCATCCATCGTTGGCGACGAGCCGTTTGCCGTGCTGCTGGCCGATGACCTGATCGACGCGGACACCCCTGTGATCGGCGAGATGATGAAGGTGGCGCGTGAATTCGACGGCAGCGTCCTGGCCGTGCAGCAAGTGCCGCGCAGTCAGACCAACCAGTACGGCATTGTGTCCGGCACACAGGCTTCGCAAGCGGTGATTCGGGTATCCGGAATGGTTGAAAAGCCGGACCCGGACGTGGCGCCGAGCGACCTGGCCGTCGTAGGACGCTACATTCTTGAGCCCCAGATTTTCGCCGCGTTGGAAGCCACCCAGCCTGGCGTGGGCGGCGAAATTCAGCTGACCGACGGCATCGCCGCCTTGCTGGAAGGCAGAAAGGTGTTCGGCTACGAATACGAAGGGGTGCGCTATGACTGCGGCAGCAAAGAAGGTTTTTACCGCGCCACCATGGAAATCGGTCGCAAGTATCACGGCATGAAATAGTCCGGGTCCGCCGGCGCGCGTTCACCAGGATCCGACGGGACCCGCCCTGCGGCGGGTCCGATTGCTTCAGGCGCTACTCGCCGCCGCAGCCGTTCGAGCCATTCGAACCGTTCGCGCCATCGGGTGCCGCGGGCGGCTGGCGCTTGTGCGCGGTGGCCCGGTATTGATCCAGTACCGTTTGCACCGCAGCGTCGCGGACCGGGCGCCCCTCAAGAAAGTCGTCAATCTCGTCATAACTGACGCCTAACGCCACCTCGTCGGGCAGGCCGGGGCGCATGGATTCCAGGTCGGCCGTGGGCGCCTTGGTGATCAGCTTGGCAGGTACACCCAGCACCACGCCAAGCGCGCGCACCCGGCGCTTGGTCAAGCCGCGCAGCGGCAGCAGGTCGGCCGCGCCGTCGCCATGCTTGGTAAAAAATCCCATCAAGGCTTCGGCCGCCTGGTCCGTGCCGATGACCAGGCAGTCCATCGCGCCCGCGATCGCGTACTGCGTCACCATGCGCTGGCGCGCCTTGATGTTGCCGGCCACGAAGTCTTCGGCGGCCGGGTCGCTGAAGATCAAGCCCGCCGCCGCCAGAGAGTCGCGCTGGGCATCCACTGCGGGTTTGATGTCGACCTGCATCACATGGTCTGCGCGGATGAAGTCCAGCGCGCGGCTGGCGTCTTCTTCATCGTGTTGTTGCCCATACGGCAGGCGCACCGCCACGAAGAATGCGCGGCGTCCTTTCAGGCGCAGGCGCTCGGTGGCTAGTTGCGCCATTCTTCCCGCCACCGTGGAATCCACGCCCCCGCTGATACCCAGCACATAGCCGGATTTACCTGTTGCCAATAAATAGTCTTCCAGGAATGCGATCCGGCTTTCAAGTTCAAGCCCCGAATTGAAACCTTCCTGAACGCCAAGGTCACACGCTATGGCGGCTTGCCGATCCTGCGTGTTGGTCTTCTGAGCCATGATCAGATCTCCCTCCACTGTTCCGAAGGGGGCAAACAAGCGTTCGCCCCGCACTTGAGGGGAGGCGTAGCAATTTCCGGACCTGAACGGGGGGATCGTCCTTTGGCAACCCACTAACGCAAAGGCAGCGGCTTCACCCTATGCCTTCAGTGAAGGGCCTGTGTGTCGTCGCGCGTGATGCTGGGCGGTTGGGAACGACCCAGCCAGCTTTCCACTTCGGCTTTCCAGCCCGCTTCCCAAGCCGCCACTTTTGCGCTCCATTGCGCGATGGGTTCGCCCGTATGGCCTGGCATTTCATGGGCCCGCAAGTAGGGGCAATCGAACAGGCTCCATCCGTTCCGGGCGGCCTGTGCACCCTGATCATGGATGTCGTTTTTCATTGAGGATTCCCCCGGTTGATGTGAGTAAAAAGTATGAGCGCAGAGGAGGGCTCCTGCAATAGTGTGTCAGTACTACCGGGTATAGCGTGGCGGAACCCCCTGGCGTTCGGCTTGGGCACGGCACGTGCTGGAGGCCTCGCATCAAGCACCGCATGGGGTGGTGGCGATCTGGCTGCGATAGCGGCCCATTCCTGTTGAGGGTGAGCCGTATGCGAGTCACCAACGAATGGTTGCAGCGATGGCAGACCGCGGGCGGTGGCCATAACCAGAAGCAGTTGGCGTTGCTGGGGGTGTCCTGGCCGCCGAAGTCCGACTGGCAGCAAGAGGTGGTGGCCAAGGAAATTCCGGACGATGTGGCGCGCGCCTTCCAGGTGCTGGCGGGCCTGCGGCAGGTGGACTGACGGCAAGCGCCGTCACCCCGCCTGACCCTCAAGCCTGTTCGCGCAGCCGCCGCACGATATCCAGCAGATTGTCCAGCGACACCGGCTTGCTGATGTGCGCGGTGTAGCCGGCCTGTAGCGCCTGGTTCATGTCGTCCTTCGACCCGAAGCCGGTCAGCGCGATGGCGGGCATGGCCAGGTCGGGATACTTTTCGCGCACGGCGCGAATCAGCGCATAGCCATCCATGCCGGGCATGCCGATATCGGACAGCAGCAGATCGAACGCGGAATTATCAAGCGCATCCAGCGCTTCCCGCCCGCTGCCCACCGCGGTGACGCAGGCCTCTTCCATGTCGAGCAGCTCGCGCATGATGTGAAGAATGTCTTCCGAGTCGTCGACGATCAGCACCTTCATGCCCTTCAACGGGCTGTCGCCGGGCAGCGCCAACTGCTGTTCCTCCTGTTGCGCGTGCGCCAAGGCCATGCGCACGGTGAAGCGGGCGCCGTGGCCCTGGCCATCGGAATGGGCTTGGATGGTGCCGCCGTGGGCCTTGACCAGTTCGCTTGCAACCGCCAGGCCGATGCCCAGGCCGGGGCTGGCCAGGTTGCGCTGGCGCACGTCCGCCTGGCTGAACATGTCGAACACCTTGCCCAGGAACGAGGGGTCGATGCCATGGCCGGTGTCAATCACATCCAGCCGCATGCGCGAGTCTTCCACCGCCAGCTTCAGCGTGACCGAGCCGCCGGGCGGCGTGAACTTGATGCCGTTGTTCAGCAGGTTCCAGATGATCTGTTCAACCCGCAGCGGGTCGGCGTTCAGGTGGATGGCCTGGTTGGCGTCAAACTCGCTGTGCAGCGTCAGGCCGGCCGCGCTGGCCACGGGGCGCAGCACGTCAAGAATATTCGTGGTGATGGCGGTGACGTCAAAAATCGACTGGTTCAACGCCAGTTTCCCGGTACGCACGCGCGACAGATCCAACAGGTCGTCGATGATGCGCGCCTGGCCTTTGACGGACCGTTGGATCAGGTCGGCCGAGCGCGCGGCGGCCGGCGAATTGCGCACGGCCGGGGTGCGCGCCAGCAGTTCGGCATTCAGTTGGATCAGGTTGAGCGGGTGCTTCAGTTCGTGCGACACCATGGCGAAGAACTCGTCTTTCAGCACGTTGTCGGCGCGGGCGCGGTCCAGGCGTGACTCTTGTTCCGCGTCGCGCAGCTTCAGGTCGGTGACGTCGCGCACGATCTTCGCGAACCCGCGTATGGTCGGGTCGTCCATGCGGTTGACGCCGCCCGTGCAGAAGATCAGGCCGCCGTCCTTGCGCCGATGCCAGCGCTCGTCGGGGGCATAGCCGATCTGCCTGGCGCGTTCCAGTTCCAGCTGCGGCCGGCCCGCCTGGATGTCGGCGTCGGTAAATATGATGGAGAACGACTTGCCGACCGCTTCGGCGCGGGTATAGCCGAACATGGTCTCGGCGCCGATGTTCCAGTTGGTGATCACGCCATCGTGGTCCAGCGTCAGGATGCCGAAGTCGCGCGCGCTTTCGGTCATCAGCTTCAGGTGCGCTTCGCCCAGGCGGACGCGGTCTTCCGCCTTGCGCCGGTCGGTGATGTCGATGAAGGTCAGCACCGCGCCTTCGATGCGGTGCTCGGCGCTACGGTAGGGCAGAAGCCGCGCCAGGTACCAGCGGTCGGCATCGCTACGCACCTCGCGTTCCACGGCGCGCAGCGATTCAAACACGCCGGCCGCGTCGCGCGCCAGGTCGGGGTAATCAAGCCGGTGCGTGATGTCCAGCAAGGACCGGCCCGCGTCGCTGGTAATGACGTTGAACACGTCGGCCGCGCGCGGCGTGAACCATTGGATGTGCATCTTGCGGTCGACAAACAGCGTGGCGATGTCGGTGGACGCAATCAGGTTTTGCAGGTCGTCATTGATCTTGGCCGTTTCGTCCACCTTGGCCTTGAGCTCGGCATTCACGGTGATCAGTTCTTCATTCACCGACTGCAATTCTTCCTTGCCCGTTTCCAGCTCTTCCGTGGCCGAGCGCAGCTCTTCATTGATGGCCTGCAACTCTTCGTTGGACGCCTTCAGTTCTTCGGTGGACGTTTGCGACTGCTCGATGGTCGTTTGCAACTGGTCCTTCGTGCCTTGCAGCTCGGCTTCCAATTGCGTCATTACAGCCGAGGCGCCCACGGTGGGCGCCACGCCTTCGGGGCTCATCACGTCTTCCACTTCGTCGAACAGCACCAACATATAGTCGTTGGACGTTTCCTCGTGGCGAAACGGCCGCACCACCATGTTGACGTAGGTCTGGCGCTCGCCGATCTTCATCTTCACGCGGCGCGCCTCGACGCTCTTGCGGGTATGCAGCGCCTGGAACATCGCGGTGCGCAATTCCATGCGCAGCTCGGGGTGGACCAGCGACGGCAGGTTGCGCGAGGGTTCGCCGCCCGCGTGGCGCAGGAACCGGCCCGCGCGTTCGGACATGTGCACGATGTCGCTTTCCGCGTCCACGATGACGCTGGGCGGCGCGTACATTTCCAGCGCGCGCTGATGGACCTCGGCGTACGAAATCTTGTTATGGCGGTTGCGCGCCATAGCGGCCGGGGCGGCGCTGGGGCGTTCAAAGGCATGGGCGGCCGGCAACGCGGGCACATTGCGAAGCTGGGTGGGCGTTTCCTTGGCCACGTAGATGCGATTGCGCTTGTCCACCACCTGGAACAGGCGCGGGCAGGCGTCGGCAGATTCCGAACTGCCCAGGAACAGGTAGCCGCCCGGCTTGAGGGCAAAGTGGAACATCTTCAGCACGTCTTGCTGTACGTCACGATCCAGGTAGATCAACAGGTTGCGGCAACTGACCAGGTCCAGCTTCGAAAAGGGCGGGTCGCGCAAGATGTTGTGGACGGCGAACAGCACGCGCTCGCGCACTTCCTTCTTGATGCGGTATTCGTTGTCTTGCCGCGAGAAATAGCCTTCCAGCAGGGGCTTCGGCACATCGGTTTCGATCGCCGTGGGGTAGCTGCCGGCGCGGCCCACGGCCAGCGCCGCTTCGTCGATATCCGTGGCAAACACCTGGATTTTCTGGTTTACCTTCAGCGCGTCGGCGCGAGCGCTCAGCAGCACGGCCAGCGAATAAGCCTCTTCGCCCGTGGAGCAGCCCGCCACCCAGGCGCGCAGGGGGCTGCCGGGGTTCTTCTGATGCCGCTCGAACAGCTTGCCCAGGGCAAAATTCTCCAGCGACGAGAAGGCGTCCTTGTCGCGAAAGAACTGCGTCACGCCGATCAGCATGTCGGACAGCAGCAGGGGCGTTTCCTCTGCCCGGTCTTGCAGCAGTTGCCAATACGCCCTCAGGGTAGACACTCCCGTCACCTGCATGCGGCGTTCGATGCGCCGCAAGACCGTCGCGGTCTTGTAGTGGCGAAAGTCATGCGCCGTGCGGGCGCGCAGCACGGTGAGGATGTCGCGTAGCGCGATGCGGTCTTCTTTGTCGGGATCCGCGCCCTGGGTGGATGCACCCGCCGCTTCCGCGTTGTTCTTCGCCAGGCGCGGCACGTGCATCGCCGACATATTGTCGGCAATCTGCTTGAGCCGCTCGGGCATGGCCGCTATCGGCAGGATGATGTCGACCATGCCCGTGGCGATGGCGCTGCGCGGCATGGCGTCGTGCTCGGCGTCGTCGGGCTGCTGGGCGAACGTGACGCCGCCTTGCTCCTTGATGCGCGCCAGCCCCAGCGACCCGTCCGACCCGCCGCCCGTCAGCACGATGCCGACCGCCCGGGTGGTGTGTACATCGGCCAGCGTGCGGAAGAACTCGTCGATGGCAACACGACTGCCCTGCGACGGTTGCGCCGGCTTGACGCTTAAATAGCCGTCATTCATGGCCAGCACCGAGGCGGGCGGAATGACATAAACGTGGTTGCACTGGATGCGCTGCGGGTGCGTTACCTGCACCACCGGCATGCCGGTCGCGGCTTGCAGGATCCTGTCCAGCACGCTTTCGTGGTCGGGCGATAAATGCACGATGACCACGAACGCCATCATCGGGTTGCTGGAGGTATGGGAAAAGAAATCCCGCAACGCTTCGATGCCTCCCGCCGAGGCACCCAGCCCCACAACGGGAAAGTGCAAATCACTGATGGCGACGCCCGGTTTGTTGTCGGGCACGAAGGGAGTGTTGGACATGGGATTCGGCTGGGCGATAGGCTGCGTTGCCTAGGATGATACAGCCGGAAAAAGCGTGCCGGGAGGGTTGCGCGTTCCGGGTATGTGACTTGCTGGAAGGCGTCTTGGTCCAGCCTGAATATTCTTGATTCCATGGCAGAAATTTTTGAATCCCGACGTGCCGTGTCCCGCCCCGCATCCTGCCCGTTAAGCCAGCACTTGCCCCTGATGGTCGTTTCGCCGCACCTGGACGACGCGGTATTCAGTTGCGGCAGCGTGTTGTCCCGCTGCCCGGGAAGCACTGTCGTGACCGTGTACACCGGCCTGCCCGACAATCCCGGCATGCTGACGAAATGGGATCGCGCCTGCGGCTTCGCCGATGCGGCAGCCGCCATGCGCGAGCGCGTCGAGGAGAACCGCCACGCGCTTGCCGCTATCGGCTGCAAAGGCCGGTCGCTAGGCTTGCTGGACTGCCAATACCTGGAATGTCCCGACGCCGCCATGCCCAGGCTGACCGAGTGCCTGCTGGCCACCTTGCACGACCTGGCTCACGGCGCGGTAGCGATTCCTTTGGGGGTGTTCCACGGTGACCACATCCGCGTCAGCGACGCGGCGTTGCTGATACGGGAAGCTTCGCCGGACGTGCCCTGGTTCTTGTACGAGGACGCGCCCCATCGCGCGCAACCGGGCGTGGTCCAACAGCGCCTGGTGCAACTGCAGGCGCGCGGCCTGATGCTTACGCCCGCCGGCTTTGCCGGCGATGTCGGGGACAAGGCTGACGCTATTGCCGCCTATGCCTCGCAGCTCAGGGGGTTCAACGGCATGCCCGCTGATCTGTTCCAGCCGGAGCGCTATTGGCGGCTTGGCGACAAAGGCGATTACGCGTAGGCACAGCGCACCGGCCATCCGCACGCGCGATCGTTGTCGTCCGCCGACCAGGCACAGGGTTTGCTGCGTGTTCGGACATGTGGCGCGACCCTCGCGCCCGCCATCGTCCGCAAGGAGTCCATGATGAGCACCAAACCGCATTCACACCAGGATGACCCCGCCGACGCCGCGCACAAACCGGTGCCGAAGGATGAGCGCACACTGGCCGGCCGCCCGGCGGACCCCAATCGCGCCGGCGCGGGTCGGCAGTTTCCGCCCGGCATGGACCCGGAAGACGTGTGGGATCCGGGCCGGTCCACGCCGGACGCCCCGCCGGTCGACAACCGATCCGGCACCTCGAAGAGCAAAAAGTGAAAGCCGTTGACGCGTTGAAGGCGTTCGCTATCCGCCAGCCCGGCTGGTTGTATGTCCAACTGGAACCGGAGCTGGCGGCTTGAGCGCTCTGCGGCAGGGCCTAGGCGCCAGGCTTGCCTGCCGGGTTCTGGGGCAGGCCTTTGGCGGGCTCGTTCACTTGCTCTTTCACCTGCTTTTCTGTCCTCCCGAAAGCGTCCCTGCCTTCCGGCGCCTGCTCACCGCCGGCCGGATAACCGGAATTCGTGGCTGGGTCGGGGTTCACGTCCCCTTGCGGCGGGCCATCCGCCACGGGCTGGCCGGTGGCGCCGACCTCGGCGCGGTCCACGTGCGGGGAGGGCGGCGGATTCGGGGCGGGGGCGGGCTTGGATTCGTTCATGATGGGCGACCCTTGTCGGTTGGCGCCGCGCGACATACGCGGCTTCGTCCGCCTTGCAGCAACTGCCATGCCTGATTCAGGGCGAATCAGGGCCACGAGCATTCGGCGCATTGTTCGGATTCCGCACCGCCGCCGAGCAAACCTAAGCCAGTTGCGCCGTGGCCGTGCGCAACGGCAGCACGGCGCTTAGCACGGTGCGGCCGGGCTCGGACACAATGTCCAAGCTGCCATGCACCCGAGCGATGCGGGCATGCATGCTGCGCATGCCCACGCTGACGCCGGCTTGCCGTACCGCCGCCACATCAAACCCCGCACCGTCGTCTTCAACACGCAGTTCCAGGCGGTCAGCGTCGGGCAGCAGCAGTTGCACCTGCACGCGGCGCGCGCGGCTGTGCTTGACCACATTGGTCAACGCTTCTTCCAGCAGGCGGGTCAGCGCCAGGCATTCAAGAGAAGAGGGCGGCGTGCGCCATTGCGGCGGAAACTGCCAGTGGGAATCCAGGCCCAATTCGTCGAACACCTGCACGAAGCGATGACGCAGCGGCGCGGCCCATTCCAGCGGGGTCGCGGGCACGGTGACGCCGCTGCTGGATCCGCTGTCGATGGTCTGGCGCAAGTCATCGCGCAGCAGCTTCAACATGGACAGAAACTGCTGGCCCTGCAAGGGCTTGTCGCCCTGTTCCACCATGGCCATCATCCGCACCAGCGAGCCGCCCAGCCCGTCATGCAGATCGTGCGCAATCTGCAAGCGCTCGTGCAGGCGGGTATTGGCCACCGCCAGGGTGTGTTCGCGTTCCAGCGTGGTGGCCAGTTCGCTGCGCGCCTGAAAGATGCCGTCGGCCAATTCCTGGTTGAAGCGTTCTATCTGCCGCACGTTGCGCGCATGGCGCAAGCCCAGGATGGCGGACATGCACAGCGTGACCACCACGCTGGTGTACGCCGTATAGGTCTGGCCGGACGAGATGAGCTTCATCATCACCAGCAGGTCGTGCACCATGACCACGCAAAAAATCACCAGGCAGGCGGCCAGCATCAGGTGTTCCGGGCGGCGTGTGCGCCAGGCGTGTACCGGGAATTGCAGGCAGTTGATGATGAAAATGGCGGCGGGGGTCAGCACGCCGATCGCTTGCACGGTGGCCAGCGCGCTGTCTGGCGCGAAGGCCAGCATGGCCAGCAGCGCGGCGCTCAGTATCCATAGCGCGCGCTCGGTGCGCGGCAGCGATTGTTTGCCAAAGCGCCAGGTGAACAGGCAGAAGCAGGCCACGTACAGCACCAACGCCATGGCGTTGGCGCGCGCCAACGACAAGGTGTTGGGCAGCGGCCAGGGGTTGGTCAGCAGCACATTGCTGATGAACAGCACCCAGAACAGCGACATCAGGGCATACCAGCCATAGGTGGTCTGTTCACGCCGCACCACCCAGATGCAGAAGAACAAGCCGCCCAGCACGGCGGACACCACCAGGTTCACGGTGTACAGCGAGCGGTTGAGCCACCAGATTTCTTCCTGTCTGGCCTGCATCGCTTGCGGGGTGCCCAGGCGCACGATGCCCAGCCCGGGTGTCTGTTGCGCAACGCCCACCACCCGCACCCACAGCGTGTTCACGCCGTCGTGCACGATGGCCTCGGGCAGGCGCCAGGTGCGCGGCATGTTCCAACTGCGCGTCAGCGGTTCGGTCAGTTGCGGGTCGCTCCAGATCAGGTCGTTATTGACGAACACTTCACCGGCCATGACCACGGATTCCAAGGTCAACCCCACCGGGCCGGGGCAGGGCCGCTGCCAGTCGATGCGATACCAGACGGATCCGCTGTAGCCGGGCCAGCGCTTGTTCCAGTCGTCGGGCAGCGTCACCGGCGCCCAGTCGGGGGATTCAGGCCGGCTGCCGTCGGCGGCGGCCCGCGCCGCCGTGATGGACATCACCTGCACCGCGCACGCCGCGGGCGCCGTCGCCCCGCTTGCGTCCTCGGCCAAGGCAGGCGCCGAGCACAGCGCCAGCCAGCAGGCAAGCAACCACCTCAGTCCAGCAAGCCACGCGAGCGCGCGGCGTGTACCGCCCGCGTGCGCGAGGAAACGGCCAGCTTGCGGTAGATGTGCTTGATATGGCATTCAACGGTGTAGCGCGACAGGAACAGTTGTTCGGCGATTTCGCGGTTGGCCAAACCTTCAGCCACCAGACGCAGGATCTGGCTTTCGCGGGGGCTTAGTATCTCACCGCTTGCCGTGCCGGTCTGCTCTGTTGGCCGGGGCCGCAACTCGTCGATGATGCGCCGTGCCACGAACGGGTCAATCGGCGCACCGCCCCGCAGCACACTGCGTAACGACAGCGCCACTTCCATGTCGTCCCGTTCTTTCAGCACATAGCCCGTGGCGCCGGCGCGCAAGGCCGCCAGAATCGCGTCTTCGGTACACCAGGCCGAGATGACCAGGATGGCCAGGCCGGGGTCGGCGGCGTGCATCTCGGCAATCAGGTCGATGCCGCTGCCGTCGGGCAAGCCCAGGTCCACCAGCGCCAGCGCAACGGGCTGGCTGGCCAGGCAGGCGCGCGCTTCGGCCAGGGAGCCCGCGAAGATCAGCGCGTCGGGCTGATAGCCCAGTTGCAGCAACAGGCCTTCGATCCGCCGGCAGACCAGCGGTTCGTCCTCCACCAGCAGCACGGGGGCGGGCAGCGTGAGTTCGGGGGCAAGCGGAGTGGCGGACATAGACGGGAAGGGGAAGAAGGCAGAATCGCCCGATTCTAGATTGTGATGGCTCGGTGTGTGTCCGGCTATCCCTTGAACTGGGTATTCCTGCCCTTGTATTTCCCTTCCGCGCTTGCCTTCCGTGGTTCGCTTCCGTAGTTCGCTTACCGCGCGGCGCCCAGATCAGTAATTGATCGAGGCCGACAACATATACGTCCGTCCCGCCGCGTTCGTCACGAACGAGCCGGATGCCAGCCAGTACTTCTTGTCCGCCACGTTCTCGACGTTAGCGCGGAACACGACGTCCTTGCCGGCGATGGTGGTGGCGTAGCGGGCGCCCAGGTCAAAGCGGGTGTAGCCCGGCAGGCGCAGCGTATTGGTGTTGTTGAGGTAGACGGACGAGGTGCGGATGGCGCGGCCGTTCAGGCTCAGACCCTGCACCCACGGCGTGTCCCAATCCAGGCCCAGGTTGTAGGTGCTGGCCGGCACGCCGGCGGGTCGGTTGCCCTGGCTGACGCCGCCCGGGGTCTTGGTGAGTTCGCTGTTGATGAAGGCCGCGCTTGCCATCAGGCGCAGGCCGGGGACGACTTCGCCGTAGCCCGTCAGTTCCAGGCCACGGTTGCGCTGTTCACCAAAGTAGCCGTAGACGTTGTTGTCGTCGGCCTGGCCAGCCGGGCGCGCAATCTGAAAGAGCGCAAGCGTGGTGGTGATGTTGCCATCCCAATCCACCTTGACGCCGGTTTCGTATTGCTTGGACTTGTACGGCGCCAGCACGGCGCCCCGGTTTTCGTAGGTGTCGCCCACGATCGTGCCGCGCGTCAGGCCTTGGGCCAGGTTGGCGTAGATCGACACGTTATGCAGCGGCTTGACCACGATGCCGCCGACGGGCGAGTTGGCGCTGGAACGGTAGCCGCTGGTGCGCGCGCCCGTGGTGGTGTTGAAGCTATCGACTTCAACCCGTTGGTGGCGAACGCCCGCCGTCAGCAGGATGCGATCGTCGATGAACGACAGCGTGTCGACAATGGCGAAGCTGGTCAGCGTGGTGTCCGACGCCTTTTGCGGGGTGAGGCGCACGGCGGGGCCGTCGGGGATATCGACCGGGTCATAAATATTGGAGGCCACAATGGCCGACCCGGTCGAATAGGCGTTGCCCGCCTCCTGCTTCAGGTAGGTGGCGCCCAGTGCCAGGCGGTGCTTGATGCCGCCGGTGCTGAAGCGGGCCGTCAAGCCGGCATCGCCGCTGCTCGTCTTCGAATACGAGTCGTAGTACGTCGTCATGACGTTGAAGTTGCCGTCCTCGTCCACCGACTGGCGCACGCCGGACGGGCTGACGGTCACCGGGAAGATCTGCCGCACCTTGCCGTCGCGATAGCCCGCCGCGATGTGGCCGGTGAGGTTGTCGGTGAAGTCATATTCCAGGCGCGACATGATGGTGCTGTCGCGTTGCGACAAGCGGGTGCCCGGGTAGAAGTTGATATCGCCATCCGGCGGCGAGGGCAGTTCCGTCACGTTGGGCTGCCAGCCGATCTGCGAGCGGAAGTTCTCGATCACGTCTTCCTGGTGAATGGCGTCGGCCGACCAGCGCAGGCGCGCGCCGCGATAGTCGATACCCAAGGCGCCCATGTCCAGGCCCTGCGTGCCGTCCTTCAACGTGGACTCACCGCCGCGCTTGACGCCATTGAAGCGCAGGCCCCAGGCATTGTCTTCGCCAAAGCGGCGGCCCAGGTCAAGCTGGCCGGTGAAGTTGGCCTTGCTGGCATAGCCCAGCGTGGCGCGCGCCAGCGGTTCGTCGTCGGCGCGCTTGGTCACCACGTTGATGGCGCCGCCGATGCTGCCGTTGGGCGGAATGCCGCGCATGAAGGCGCCGGGGCCTTTCAGTACTTCCACCCGCTCCAGGATCTGCACCGGCACGCGGCTGGACGACACCAGGCCATACAGGCCGTTCACGCTGACGTCGCCGCTGCCCACGGCAAAGCCGCGAATCTGGAAGTCTTCCCCAAAGCCACCGGCCGACGTCAGCGTGCGGACCGAGGCGTCGTTGACCACCACGTCGGCCAGCGTGCGGGCCTGCTGGTCATACAGCAATTCAGAGGTGTAGTTGACCGTGCTGAACGGCGAGTCCATCACGTCTTCGGAACCCAGCAGGCCCAGGCTGCCGCCCGTGGCAAGCTGCCCGCCCGTGTAGGGCGGGGCAAGTTCGCCCAGAATGCCGGCGGTGACCGTCACGGCTTCCAGTTGCACCGTGCCGCCTACGGGCTCGGTGCGCGACAAGGTCACGTTATTGCCATTGCGCGTGTACTGGATGCCCGTGCCTTGCAGCAGTTGACGCAGCGCCTCTTCAGGCGACAGATTGCCCGAGATGGCGCGCGCATTCTGGCCAGCCAGCACGTCCTGCGAATAAAAGATCTGCAAGGACGTCTGCGAACCCAACTGCAACAGCGCATCGCCCAAGGGCTGCGCGGGAATGTTGACGCTGACGGGCGCTTCCTGGGCCTGGACGGCGGGCGCCATGCCGAAGACAAGCGACAGTGAAAAGGCAAGCGCGCTGAGAACCACACGCGGCGGGACACGCAGAGCAGGTCGGGCAGAGACGGTATTCAAGATCAGTAGCTCGGTGAGAGGCACGCCAACCAGGCGTACCGGTTCTAAAGGAGGTAGGCGGGCGGCGTGGATGAATCCGCCCCTTCCTCTCTAGACGCACGAGCAGGCTTGAAACCGGAATGGGAATCGCTATTATTTTGTAATAGAGTTGTTACAAATCGTCAGCGCGCCAAAACGCGGACCCGGCCGTCCGGCAAGCGGTCCAGCGACACCGGTGCAATGGCGGGCAGGGCATCGATCATGGCCAGCGGGTCGTCCACGCTGAATACGCCCGAGATGCGGTAGGGCCCAAGCGCGGGCGCGTCCAGGCTGGCGGGCTGCATCAGGTAGCGGTTCATCTCGTTGATGACCGTGGCCAGCGGCACATTGTTGAAGATGATCTTGCCGCGCTGCCAGGCGGTCAGGTTGTCGACGTTGACCTGCGTGACCTCGCCTAGCGGACTGCCCGCGTAGGCAATAGCCTGTTGGCCCGCGCCCAGGCGGTGTTCGCTGTGGCGCCACCAGGGTCCGGATTCCAGCCGCACCGAACCGGATTCGACGCTGACCTGCAAGCTTTCGCTGTCGCGCCGCACGTTGAAGCGCGTGCCTGTCACGGTGACCTGCCCCACGCCGCCCTCCACCACGAAAGGCCGGGACGTGTCGTGTTGCACTTCAAAGAAGGCCTCGCCCTGCGCCAGTTCCACCCGGCGTTCGTTGGCGCCGAAGCGGGCGGCCAGGCGGGTGTCGCCGTTCAGGTGCAGGATGGATCCGTCGGGCAAGGTGACCTGCCGCCGTTCGCCCTTGCGGGTGGCGTAGTTCAGCCGCTTTTCGCCGCGGTCGAAGAGGTAGGGCGCGGCCAGCAGGCCCGCCGCAACGGGCAGCGCACAGGCCGCCACCATCCTCAAGCCGAAGCGCCGCCGCGATAGCGCGGGCGGTGGGGGCGCAACCTGCGTGGCTTGCATCAGGCCGCGCAGCCGCGCTTCAGGCAGGGACAGCACGGCGTCCCATTGGGCGGTCAGCTTTTGGTATTCATGTTCGTGCGCCGGGTTGGCGCTGCACCAGGCGGCGAACGCCTGCCGATCGGTTTCCGTGGTCTCGCCGGAATGCATGCGCGAGAACCACTGCGCCGCGTCGCTCGGATGCTCCAGCACGTCATCGCCGTGCGGGTCTTCATGCACAAGCGCGCGCATGTCGGGCGGGCGCGAGGCAGGGGAGCGGGAGTCAGAGAGGGGCATGGTGTTGCAGCCGATCGTTGATGTGACGCACGGAGCGAGTCATGTATTTTTCCACCATGCTGCGCGAGATGCCCATTTCCTGGGCTATCTCGGTGTGCGTCCATCCTTCCAGACGGCACCACAGATAAACCTGCCGGCACTTGGGCGGCAGGTCTTCCAACGCACGGGTCAGTTCGTCGGCCAGTTGCTGGAACCGGACGCCGTCGTCGGCCGGAGGCGTGGCGGGATGGTCGCCGCCGGGCACGTCATCCAGCGACGTGATGTCCAGCGTGTTGACGTGCCGATGCCGGCTGACCAGGCGGTTGGAGGTGCCACGGGACAGGTACGCGCGCGGGTCATAGATAGCCGCGACGTCGCCTTCCAGCATGCCAAGCACGGTGTCGTGCATGGCGTCTTCGCCATCCTCGTGCCCCCGCCCGCGCCATTTGCCGATCATCTCCGCGTAATGGGCGAGCCAGTCTTTCCTGGCCTTGGGAGGGTGGGACATGAGGAAGCGCTTGGACAAATAACAAAAAGTTATTGATTCTAATATGCATTTGCGTCTTTCGGCGATCCCCGGTCGGCATGGCGCTCACGAACAACGTGCACGCTCAAGGCTTGACGGCTAGGTCATCGGGATGCTCGTTTGATTCAAGGGATGTTCCATGCGCCCGTCGCCATGGAAGGTGACAACCTTGGCAATCACCACCTGATAGCCACGCAGCCAACGGCTTTGCTGCCGCTTCGCCTTAAGGTGGTCTTTGTGTTGCATCAGCGTCTGAAGCGCTTCCATCGTGCTCCAGTAATAGACGTTCGAGACCGCGCCAGTCGCGGGATTTTCCCAGGCTTCCTCGCCCAGGTAGCCGGGGATGGCCCTTGCGATGGCCGCGATGCTGTTGTCCAAGGCATGAAATTCATCGTCGTAGGCGCCAGGCAGAAAAGTGAAAGTCGAGGTGTACATGGTCGTCAGCAATAAAGTGGTCTACGCGCCTTGCTCAATGATCCGGGCAAGCTTGCGTGCGGCGGCAATCATCTGGTCTTGCGGGTATCCCCCAAAGCCCAGGATCAGCCCCTGCCGCTTGTCGGGGCTGCGATTCGAATAGGTGGGAGACAAGGCGCGGACGGCGACTCCCTGTTCGGCGGCCCGGCGGGCAATGGCCATATCGTCCAGTCCATCGTCCAGCCAGACCAGCAGATGCACGCCTTGTTCAATTGGCTGCACCCGGGCCAGGCGCGCGGGCAAGTGGGCCTGCAGGATCTGGACAAGCGTCGACCGGCTGTCCGCGTAGATCGACCGGATGCGCCGGATATGCCGGTCCAGGTGGCCTTCGGAGATGAAGGCGGCCAGTACATGCTGGTCTGCGGTGGCAGGATGCCGGTCCATCACAATCCTGGCGCCGCAAAACGCGGCGACCAAGTCCGATGGCGCAATCAGGTAGCCCAGCCTGAGAGAAGGGAAGAGGATCTTGCTGAAGGTGCCCAGGTAGATCACCCGGCGGCCATCCAGGCCCTGCAAGGCAGGGAAGGGATGCCCGGCGTAGCGAAGTTCGCTGTCGTAATCGTCCTCAACCACCCAGGCGTTTCTGGCCGCGGCCCAAGACAACAGGGCTTCGCGCCGAGCCATGCTCATCGGCATGCCAAGCGGATATTGATGCGAAGGTGTCACGAAGGCAACGCGCGCATTCGGCGCCTTGCGCAGGCCTTCTTCCACCATCAGCCCCTGTTCGTCCACCGGCAGCCTGACAATGCGATCGGGGCGCCCCGTGCTTTCCAGAATGGACGTGATGCCCAAGTAGGCGGGGTCTTCCACCCACGCCTGATCGCCGTCCCCCAGCAAGACCTGGCACGCAAGAAACAGCCCTTGCTGCGTGCCGGACGTGATGATGACCTGATCCGGCGTGCAGGCCACCGAGCGGGATTTTCGGACGTGGTCAGCGATGGCCTTGCGCAGCGCAAGCAGGCCCTGCGGGTCGGCGTAACCAGAGGGGCCGCCGGCGCTGGTGCCGCGTATGCGGTTGCCAAGCTTGCGCCAGGTATCATCCGGCGCCACCAGGCCGGCGGGCACCGAAATGGCAAAAGGCGCCGCTGGCAACGGAACCATGGCGGCCGCAATCCCGGCATAGCGCGCGGCCGTGGCAGGCAGGGGGCGCGCAGGCGCCGTGTCCGCCGCTGCCGGCCTGCTTGCGGCCGGGCCTGGATTCCGCTCGGTCAGCGTGATGGATACGGTGGTGTTGCCCCCCGCCCTGGATTCCAGATACCCCTCGGCAACCAATTGCTCGAAGGCCTCGACGACGGTGCCGCGTGCGATCTTGAGCGCGGCGGCCAACTGGCGGGTGGCGGGCACCGGCTCGCCCGGGCGCAGCGTGCCGGCACGGATCAACTGCCGCAACTGCTGCGCCAGTTGCTGGCTAAGCTGGCCTGCCTTGCGGTCGAGCGGAGACAGGACGGGCAGTTCGATGCTCTTGGAAGTACGCAAAATAGTGGTCTAAAGAAAAACCGTCAAACTGGATCTTACTGCTAGGCCAGATTGGGAGCATGCTGTGTGGCAATTGTCCCGATCCTTTGACTTGCCGAGGCCCTCCGCCATGTACGTACCCGAACACTTTGCCGTTCCCGATTCCGAATCTCTCTACAGCCTGATTCGGGCCCAGCCACTGGGGATGCTGGTTACCAATGGCCCGGAGGGCCTGGACGCCAATCATCTCCCCTTCGAGCTTGAGGTGGGCGAGCGCGCCGTCTTGCACGGCCACGTGGCACGCAACAACCCGGTGTGGCGCGAGGTCGCCGACGGCAGCGAAGTGCTGGTCGTGTTCCGCGCCGGGGACGCCTACATCTCGCCGAACTGGTATCCCAGCAAGCACGAGCAGCACAAGCAGGTGCCCACGTGGAATTACCAGGTCGTGCACGTGCATGGCCGCGTCACCATCAAGGACGACGAACGCTATGTGCGTGGCGTGGTCGCCCGCCTGACGCGCACGCACGAGGCGTCGCAGGAGAAACCGTGGAAGATGACCGACAGCGCGCCGGACTATATCGATGCGATGCTGAAGGCCATCGTTGGAATTCAAGTGGAGATAACTCGGGTCGTCGGCAAGGTCAAGCTGAGCCAGAATAAGGACAAGCGTGATATTGAATCCGCGGGTCAGGCGCTTGTTGCCAAGGGCAAGACCACCATCGGCGCGGCCATGCTGGCCTGTGCCGACCAGAAAACGCCGTAGCGAGCCCACGCTACCGACATCAAGGGAAGAACCTGCTGTGCCCAGATCAGACCGCCCATTCAAGGAGGCTTCAGAGCTTGAGCGTGGCGTTGGCGAGTCCGATCGCCGTCTGCGATATTTCTTGACGATCGCGGCGCTGGGTTCCATGTCGAAGGCGGCTGACGAGCTAGGCATTTCGCAACCCAGCCTGAGCCGGCAGATGGCGGCCCTGGAGGCCTATCTGGGCCGCCCCGTGTTTGACCGCAATGGACGCGGCATGGTGCTGAGCGAGGCGGGCAAAGCGTTGCATCGGGCGGTGGCGCCCGCGTTCCAACTGATAGACGACGCCATCGCAAAGGCCAGGGATGCAAGTTCCGTGGGACACGCATCGCTAAGGATCGCGGCGGTTCATACCCTGACTTACTACTTCCTGGGCGATCTCGTTTCGGCGGTGACCCACGAAGGGGGCGACGCGAACCTTCACCTTATGGCGCGAAGCTCTCCGGAGGTGGTCGATCTGGTGGCGTCGGGAAAGGCCGAGCTGGGCTTTGTCTATGACTCGGCGGTCGCCAGCCCCGGGCTGGTGTCCGTCGACTTGTTCGAAGACGAAATGTGCCTGATCGTCAGGCTGGACGACACGTCCTATGGCGACGTGGCCAACTTGTGGCAGACGCACCAACGCCTGGTTGCGTTTCCCGAACACTACGCGCTCAGGAAAATGCTTCAGCATTCGCGCCTGAACTATGTGGTGTCGGCCGAGACCGACACCGTCGACTCGGCATTGGAGCTGGTTTCCGCCGGCATCGGAAACTGCCTGTTGCCCTGCCGTATCCCTGATCGGCTGCTGCTGGATCACAAACTGAAGAAGGTTCCTATCACCGGCGGCACGCTTGCCCGGAAGGTGGTGGCCATCCACCGCGACGGTTACCCGCTATTCCCGCTGGCGGCGCTGACGCTGAACATTGCAAGGCGCCTTTCATCGCGCTCGATTGAATAGCTGATATAGCTTCAGACGCATCGACGGCGCCTTGTCGACTTCTCATACTCGCCCCATTGATTTGAATCAAACTTTCAAGGGGTTGATCCATGAGCGAAGAGCTCCGCAGCAAGGAATACTTCGACCAGCGCGCCACCCAAGAGATGGCGCAACATCTCAAGAGCCAGAACCGTCCGCTGAACGAAACGCTGGCATACGCCTGTCGGATACTGGCCATGACCGGCCAGGAAGCCGGGTTGGCGGGCCAGATCACGGCCCGATCCGACAAGCCGAATGCGTACTGGACGCTGCGCTTCGGCCTGGGCTTCGATGAAGCCACGCCCGACGACTTTGTCGAAGTGGATCAGGACCTGAACACCATTTCAGGCCACGGCATGGCCAACCCGGCCACCCGTTTTCATCTTTGGGTCTATCGCGACCGGCCGGACGTTCAATCGATCATCCATACGCATTCGCCTTGGGCGACCACGCTGGCAACGGCGCGTCAGCCGCTGGTCGTGGCCCAGATGGACATGGCTCCCTTGTTTGATGACTGCGCATTCCTGGGCGAATGGCCGGGTGTGCCGATTGCCGACCAGGAAGGCGTGCTCATCTCTGCCGCGTTGGGAAAAAAGAAGTCCATCCTGCTTGCGCATCACGGCTATCTCACTGCTGGCAACTCGGTGGAAGAAGCCACCTATCTGTCCGTCTATCTGGAGCGCGCGGCTCGGCTGCAAGTGCGCGCCCAGGCGTTCGGCCCCCTGACGCCGGTCGACCCGGTCTTGGCCAAAGAGGCGCATGACTACCTGCTCAAGCGCTCCATCGTGCAAGCCACATTCAACTACTGGTCTCGCCAGACCGACCGGCTTCCCGGCTTGAAGTAAGCCGGCGCCGCAAACCTGTCAGGAAAACAAAATGAACGACAAGAACACCCAATCCAATCAGGGTGGCAAGGGGAAGTCGCGCCAGCACGTTACGGCCGGCATTGCCAGCTTCATGGGAACCACTATCGAGTGGTACGACTATTTTCTGTACGGCACGGCCGCCGCGCTGATCTTCAACAAGATCTTCTTTCCCGCCTTTGACCCGATCACCGGCACCTTGGCGGCTTTTGCCACGTATTCGGTCGGGTTTTTCGCGCGGCCGTTGGGCGGTGTCATCTTCGGCCATTTCGGCGACCGCGTCGGACGCAAGTCGATGCTGTTGATCACGCTGTTTTTGATGGGCATCCCCACGATCCTCATCGGACTGATCCCGTCTTACGACAGCATTGGATATTGGGCAGCCGTGTTGCTCGTCTGCATGCGCTTCTTGCAGGGCATCGCCGTGGGGGGCGAGTGGGGCGGCGCGGTCCTGATGGCCGTGGAACATGCACCGGAAGGCAAGAAAGGGTTGTTCGGCAGCTTGCCGCAGGTTGGTGTGGCGCCGGGCCTGATCCTGTCGTCGCTGGCCATGGCGGCCGTGGCGCAGCTTCCGGAAGAAGATATGTTGTCCTGGGGCTGGCGCGTGCCGTTCCTGGCTAGCGTCGTACTGCTCTTGGTGGGCTGGTTCATCCGTGTGAAGGTAGCCGAATCCCCTGACTTCCAGCACATGGAAAGCAAAGGCGAAAAGGTCGACGTGCCTGCCAAGGTCGTGCTGAAGAAGTACCCGCGTGAAGTGCTGGCGGTGATCGGCGGCCGGCTTGCCGAGGTGACGTGGTTCTACACCGTGGTCACCTTTGCCCTGGCTTACGCAACAGGCAGCTTGGGCGTGCCGCGAGGCGTGATGCTGGACGCAACGATCTGGGGCGCGGCGGCCGCCCTGGTGACGATGCCGCTGTTCGGCATCCTGGGCGATCGGGTCGGCTATCGATGGGTGTTCATCCTGGGTTCGCTTGCCATCGTCCTGTTTGCACCGACCTTCTTTCAGCTGTTGCAGACGGGCCAGTCCGGCAACATCACGTGGGCAATGGTCATTGCGGTGGGGCTGATCTACGGTTGCCTGTACGGTCCACAGGGCAGCTTGTTTTCTTCGCAGTTTCCGCCAGAGGTCCGCTACAGCGGCATTTCGCTGGCCGTTCAAGTGTCCGGCGCCATCGGCGGCGGCTTGGCCCCCTTGATCGCAACCTCGCTGCTCGCCTATGCGAACGGCAGCCCCAAGTACATCGTCTGGTATCTGAGCGTGCTTGGCGTCATCGCCGCGGTCAGCGCCTTGTTCATGCACGGCCCCGAGCGCTTCAATAAAGCCCGTCAACCGGTTCCCATCGAGTAAGCCATGGCTGACACGATCGACTATTACTTCTGGATCAACTCCGACTGGGCCTATCTTGGGGCCGACCGGCTGGATGCCATTGCCGCGCGGAATGGGGTGATGATCAACTACCTGCCGGTTGATCTGCCCGACGTGTATCGCCGCACGGGCGGCGTGCTGCTCGGTCAGCGTTCGGCCGAGCGGCAAGCCTATCGCGTTGCTGAACTGAAGCGATGGTGCCGGGAATTGCGGATGCCGGTCAATCCGCAACCGAAGTACATGTGTCCTGACGGGGACCTGGCGTCCCGTCTGGTCATTGCCGCCTTGGAACTGCCCCGGCCCATCACCCCGCTGTACAAGGGCATTCTTCGCGCGGAATGGTGCGATGAGCAGGACATTTCCGATCCCGACGTGTTGCGCCGCATTCTTGAATCCCAGGACTACGACGCCGACGCACTGTTCAGTCGGGCCGCACAGCCTGATATCGAAAGCAGGTACCGCAAGAACACCGACGCGGCCGTTGCCGAAGGCGTGTTCGGCTCGCCCAGCTATGTGTACCTGGGCGAAGTGTTCTGGGGGCAGGATCGTCTTGAATTGCTGGAGAAGGCGATTCAGCTTGGGCGGGGCTGACACATGCGCTCAGGCCAGCGCTTGCTTCAGGTCATCAAGCAGGTCGTTGATATCTTCCAGGCCCACCGACAGCCGCACCAGTTCGGGGCTGACGCCCGGGCTCAGGCACAGGTTCGGATTGACCTTCTTGCGCGCCTCGACCATGCCCGCTGTGTGATAGATCAACGAGTCCGTGTCGCCAAGGCTGATGCCTCGGGCAATGATCTTCAGCTTGTCGATCATGGGGGCCACGCCATCAAAGCCGGCCTTCAGCTCGAACGAGACCATGCCGCTGCCCGCCGACATCTGCCGCAATGCAATTTCTTTATTGGCGAAGCTGTCCAGGAAGGGATAGATGACCTTGGACACCGCCGGGTGCGCTTCCAGCATGCGGGCGACAGCCAACGCGTTCTTGCTATGGCGTTCCATCCTGATGTCCAGCGTCTTCAAACCGCGCAGGACCAGAAAGCATGACATCGGCGAAGGCGTCGCGCCGGTCAGGTATTTGGCGCCCGTCGCGCGGATGGCCTCGATGGTGTCACGGCGGCCGATCGCCGCGCCGCCGAGTATGTCGCCGTGGCCATTCAGGTACTTCGTCAAGGAATGGATAACCAGGTCCGCGCCATGTTCGATGGGGCGCTGAAGCGCCGGCGACGCAAAGGTCGAATCCACAATCACCATGGCGCCGACGCGCTTGGCCGCTGCCGCAATCCGCTGGATATCCAGCACCTCGGAAGAGGGGTTGATCGGCGTTTCGAAGTACACGATCTTCGTGTTCGAACTGATCGCGGCTGCCGTGCCTTCGGCGGTACTGAGATCCGCGCGCCTGACCTTGACGCCGAACTTGGGCAAGCCCTCGTCCATCAGCGCGCCGGCCGTGTTGTAGATGGTGTGGTGAACCACGATCTCGTCGCCCGCGGACAGCAGCGTCAGCAAGGTGGACGCGATAGCGCCCATGCCCGAGGCCATCACGATGGCGGCTTCGGCGCCTTCAAGCGCGGCAAGTCGGTCTTCCAGCAACTTCTGCGTGGGATTCTGCTGCCTGCCATAGACGCAACGATCGCTGTCGCCTGAGAAAACCGCCTGGAACTCGGCGGTGGATTCAAAGGCGTAGGTCGACGTCAGAAAGATGGGCGGCGACACCGCGCCTTCGTGGTTCGCCGGGTCGTAGCCGTAGTGAATCGCCTTGGTGGCGAAGCGGACTTTACTGTCTGGCGCGTGCGCTTTCATGTGTGGATTCTTCTATGTCGGCTTACTGGTTGACGTCGACCACGACGCGCCCCTGAACTTTTCCAGCCATCAGGTCTTGCGCGGTTTGCATGGCATCGCCAAGCGTGATGTCGCGGCTGATGCTATCGATGATGGCCGTGGGAAGATCCGTCGCCAGACGATTCCAGGCGTGAATGCGTTCGCTGCGCGGCCGCGTCACGCTGTTGATGCCAAGCAGGCTGACGCCACGAAGAATGAAGGGGGCGACCGAGGCGGGAAGGTCCAGGCCCTGGGCCATGCCGCAGGCGGTGACCGCGCCGTCGGCTTTGATACTGGCGCACAGGTTGGCCAGGGTATGGCTACCGACGGAATCAATGCCCGCGGCCCAGCGTTCTTTCTGCAATGGCTTGCCCGGCGCGGAAAGCGTTGCGCGGTCAATGATCTCGGACGCGCCGAGCCGGCTCAGGTAGCCGGATTCGTCGGGGCGGCCAGTGGCGGCCACCACCCGGTATCCCAGCTTGTGCAGGATGGCGATGGCAAAGCTGCCCACGCCGCCATTGGCCCCCGTTACGACAACGTCTCCGGCATCCGGCCGGATGCCGGCCTTTTCCAACGCAATGACGCACAGCATCGCCGTGTAGCCGGCCGTGCCGATGGCCATCGCGTGACGGTTCGACATGCCGTCAGGAGCATGAATCAGCCAGTCCGCCTTGACGCGCGCGTATTGGGCCAGGCCGCCCCAGTGCTGCTCGCCCACCCCCCAGCCGTTAAGAATGACCCGCTGGCCGGGCGTGAAATCGGCGTGCTCGCTTTGTTCAACGACCCCGGCGAAATCGATGCCGGGCACCATGGGAAAGCTGCGCACGATGGGGCCTTTGCCGGTAATGGCCAGCGCATCCTTGTAGTTCAGCGTGCTGTAGTCGACTTTGACCAGTACGTCGCCCTGCGGGAGATCAGCTTGCGTCAGCGCTTGCACCGATGCGCGATAGCCCTGTTCGTCCTTCTCGATCAAGATGCCGTTAAACATGGTTGCTCCGTGATAAGGGTCTGAAAAGCGGTGGGGTCAGCGGGGAAGTCCCGCAAGAAACCCCTTGAGGAAGACGTCCATGGGTTCCGCCTTACGCATCATCTTGGCGCGCAGGACCGCGCCTTCCCAACCGATCCAGAAAAACGATGAAAGCGATTGGCAGTCGGCGCTGGCCGCGATGTCGCCGCGTTCCTGCGCGGCGGCCAGGCAGGTGGCGATGCGGGATTCCCAGGCGCCAAGAATCTGGTTCATGCAAGCCCGGTAGGGCTCGGGAAGCGCACCGACTTCCTGGCCGAAGTTGCCAATGAGGCAGCCCCGGGTATAGCCGTGGCGCGCCATCCCGTGCTTGGCGTCTTCAACAAAGTTCTGAAGCCGTTGCAAGGGAGCCGTCTGCCCATCAAGCAGCCAGCGGTCGAGCTTCTTGCGGAAGTACTCGTCGTACGCCTGCATGACGTGGTGGCCGAAATCTTCCTTGTTCTTGAAGTAGTGATAGAAGGACCCTTTCGGCACGGTGGCTCGCTTGAGGATGGCGTCCAGCCCCGTCGAGGTGAAGCCACGTTCGGTAAGCAATTCCATGCCGACACGAATCAGAAGGTCCCTTGTCTCCACCAAGAACAGCGAGGCGTCGGCGCGGGTGCGTCGGCCTGTGCGTGGGGGTGTTGTCGTTGTCATTTGCGAAGTATAGACCGATCGTTTTCTATTTCAAGTGCCCAGTTTTTGGATGCTTCCTGCATCGACAAGCACCTTCAAATTTCCTTTAAGTACCTGTATATAAGGCGAAAAAATCTATTTCATCCTTTCGGCACCGTACTTTAAAAGCGCCTTGAATCGATCTTTTCGGTGCGTCCCGGTAGTTTCCCTAATGACTCAAAGTGTCCAAAGGAACATACTTTGGCCACGGTCTTGGCGTTCCGATATGGGCCGGGAAACAAGGGGAAGTTCATGAAATATGGATTGTCACGGCTGTTGGCAGTTGGTTTTTGTGCACTTGCTGCGGGCGTCAGCCTGAGCGCGTCTGCCGGCGCGTATCCCAGCAAGCCCATCCGGCTGTTGGTTGGTTTTCCGCCGGGCGGACCCACGGACATCATTGCCCGCCTTATCGGCAAGGGGCTTTCTGAGCAACTGGGCCAGCCCGTGGTGGTTGAGAACCGGGGCGGTGCGGGGGGCGTGATTGCTGCGCGGGTGGTGGCGACATCGCCGCCGGACGGCTACACCTTGCTGGTCAGTGTCGAGTCATCGCAGACGCGGGGCGTTGCCCTGAACAAGTCGCTGCCCTATGACGCAGTGAAGGACTTTTCGTATGTGGGGAAGATCGCCAAGCAGCGGAATCTGCTTGTGGTGAACCCGCAGCTTCCGTTCGCTGATGTCAAAGGCCTGATCAGCTACGCGAAGGCCCACGCCGGGCAGCTCAATTACAGCGGCACCTATGGCGCCACTTCCCACATTGGCGGCGCCTTGTTCGATATGGACAACGCGGTCAAGATGACCTTCGTCAGTTATCCCGGTGGCGCGCAGCCCATTACGGACCTGATCGCCGGCGTGGTGCAGGTGGGCTTCTTCACCGAGGCAACGGTGGCCGCACATGTGAAAACCGGAAAGCTGAAGGCGCTGGCTATTGCCGCCCCGGAACGTTCGCCCGACTTTCCTGCGGTGCCGACCTTGACCGAGGCAGGCGCCAAGCCGATGGAGCTATCGCCCTGGTTCGGCTTGACCGGCCCGGCCGGCATGAGCCCCGAGGTGATGACGCGATTAAGCCAGACGGTTGCGGCGCTGGTGCAAGACAAGCAGTTCCAGGCGCAACTTGCCACGATAGGCGCCGTGCCCATCGTGGGGTCCACCCCGCAGTCGTTTCAGAAGGACATCGAACGCGAGATCGATTACTGGAAGAAGTTCGTGGTCGATGCGAATGTCCCGGTAAATTGAACCTGCAGGTTTGAGTCAACGAATTCAAGCAACCTATGGATGCTTCACCCATGACCAGTCTTAAAGGGACGCGCGGCTTCTTCGCGCAGATCGATGCGCTGCTGACGCCCGCCGAGCAGCAGATCGTGGCCCAGGCCAGTGACTTCTGCAGGCGGCGCATCGCCGCCGACACGATCGCCGCGTTCGGCGCGCATCAACCCTACTCGATCGCAATTCTTGAGGAATGGGCCGCGCTGGGGTTCCTGGCGTTGCAGGCTCCGCAATCGGTCGGCGGGTTCGACGCGTCGTTCCTGTGCAAGATCCGCTTGGCGCAAGAGGTCGCGCTTTACAGCTTTGCCACGGCGTTTTCGCTGAACAATCTGCAAGGCTCGGTCACGCGGGTCGCCCGGGCCGGATCGGCCAGACAGCAGCAGGCGTATCTGGCCGGACTTGTGCGCGGAGACTTGCTGGGTGCACCCGCACTGACTGAACCGCAGGCCGGCAGTGACCTTGGCGCCTTGGCGATGACCGCCAAAAGATGCGATTCAGGGTGGCTGCTTTCCGGCACGAAGACGTGGGTGACGAACGGGCAGATCGTCAACTTGCCGCTGGTCTTGGCCAGGCGGCTTGATTCGGCGGATGGGGAGGCCGGCATCGCCAGTTTCCTGGTCCACCTTGATGCGTCGGCAAGCACCTGCATCCGTCGGGAAATCCAGACCGTGGGCGGCAGTTCCTTCCGCGCCGCCGAGATTGAACTGCAAGAGCATTTCGTGCCGGACTGGGCGGAATTCGGCGTCCAGGACGATGCGTTCAAGGCCTCGATGGCCGCGATCAACGCGGCGCGGATCCACGTTGGGGCAATGTGCACGGCCACCCTGTATTCGGCGTTGGTCGAGACGGTGGCGTACTGCTCGGAAAGAACGGCCTTTGGCGAACCCTTGATCGAGCACCAGGGTTTGCGCTGGGAACTGGCCGAAGTGGCCACGCGCCTGGAAGCGGCCAATGCCCTGGTGGTGCTGGCAGCGCGCCACCTTAACGACGGCAACGCCGCCGTCACGCTTGCGGCCCAGGCCAAGAAATTTGCCGTCGATACCGCAATTTGGGGCGTCGACCAGTGCATGCGGTGCGTGGGGGCGGTGGGCACGACCAACACGATGCGCTTGTCGATGCATCAGGCCGAGCTGCGCTTTGCCGCCTACACGGACGGCACCGGCCAGTTGTTGCTTGATCGGGTGGGGAAGAACCTTGCCCGGGAATATTGCCGAACCAGACTAGGGTGACGATGTGAGAAACGTAGTGGTTGACGATGCCGGATCCGCCATCTCCGGATTGCAGGACGGGCACACGGTGATGGTGGGAGGATTCGGCGGGGCCGGTCTGCCCCGGCGCCTGATAGAAGCCGTGCTTGCTTCCGGCGTCCGCGACCTGACGGTCATTTCAAACAATGCCGGTTCAAGCGGAGTCGATCTGTCCGCCTGGTTCGAGGCGAAGATCGTTCGCAAGATTGTTTGCTCGTATCCCAGGGGCGCCACGACTTTCGCCGAGCAGTACCGAGCCGGCACTGTTGAGCTGGAATTGGTGCCGCAGGGCACGCTGGTCGAGCGAATTCGGGCGGGCGGCGCGGGCCTGGGCGGCTTTCTGAGCCCCGTCGGCGTCGGCACGCAATTCGAAAGCGGCAAGCAGAAGATAGAAGTCGGCGGCATTACGTACTTGCTTGAAGTGCCGTTGAAGGCGGACTTCGCGCTGCTGCGCGGGCGCGCGGCGGACACGATGGGCAATGTGGTCTACAACAAGACCGCTCGCAATCACCAGGCCGTCATGGCCACCGCCGCCGATACGGTGGTGGTGGAAGTCGGCGAGATCGTCGCCGCCGGCAGCCTGGATCCCGAAGCGATCATTACGCCCTGCATCTTTGTAGACAGGGTCTTTATGGCGGAGCGCACATGAACTGCCTGACGCGAGAGAACATGGCCCGGCTGGTAGCGACCCAACTGCCCGGAAACGCCTTCGTGAACCTGGGCATCGGCGCGCCTACGCTGATTGCCGATTATCTGCCGGAGGAATCGGGCGTCATTCTGCATAGCGAAAACGGAATATTGAACCTGGGTCCCAAGCCCGCGCCGGGCGAGGAAGACTACGACCTGATCAACGCAGGCAAAAGCCCTGTCACGATCAAAACCGGGGGCGCCTTCTTTGATTCCAGCATGGCATTCGCGATGATGCGCGGCGGGCATATCGATGTGGCCGTGCTTGGCGCATTTGAGGTGTCCGCCTCAGGGGACCTGGCCAACTGGAATACCGGGAAATCGGATGGCGCGCCGCCCGCCATCGGCGGGGCCATTGACTTGGCGGTGGGCGCCAAGCAGATCTGGGTCATGATGGACCACGTCACCAAGGACAATGCGCCGCGCCTGGTGGCGCAATGCACGCTGCCGCTGACGGCGGTGGGCGTTGTAAAGCGCGTCTTCACCAACTACGGCATCCTGTCCATCACGCCCGAAGGCCTTGCCGTCGAAGCGATGGTCAAGGGGCTGACGCGCGACGCGCTGCAAGGCATGACGGGCGCCGCGCTTCGGTTTCCCCGGGAACCTGGGGTAATCCATAGTGACGGCGCGGTCCATTGGGCAGGCGGCTGATCAGCACGGTGGGGCCATGAGGGGCGGGGAAGGCTCGCACAGGGAGAGCTTTCCCGAATCTGCATACAATCCCGAGGGACATTTCCTATCGCCGCCCGGCATGGCGGCTGCGATATCTCTTCCTCAAGGATTCCTTCGTGGCGCTGAAACTGAAGCTTCTTCGTGTGCAGGCGGGCCTGACCCTGGAGCAGTTGGCACAAGCCTGTGGCTTGACGCGAAGCTACATTTCCAAGGTGGAACGGGGGGTGTCCACCCCGTCGATCGAAACCGCGTTCAAGCTTGCCCATGCGCTGGGCGTCAACGTTGACCGCCTGTTCGGCAAGACCGAACAATTGGAAGAGTTTTCCATCGTGCGCGCCAAAGACGCCGACCCCGACGAAGCCAACGAATACCTGTCCTTGGTTGCCGGGGCAAACGGCAACCGCCTGATGCGCGCGTTTGTGATCCGGCCTGGTCAGTTCAATGGCGGGCGCGCGAAGAAGCGAATCCTGAGCCATCACGATGGCGAGGAAATTCTCTACGTGCTGGCGGGAAAGCTGGAACTGACCGTCGGGGAAAGGAAGGAAATCCTGGACGTGGGCGATTGCGTGCAGTTCAACTCTTCCATGCCGCACAAGCTGGTCTCGGTGGGTAAGAAGGAAGGGGTGGGGCTGATTGTCGTGACAAGCCGCGACCCGTTATTGCTGTAGGCTTACGGCCCGCCGCAGCGGCGCGCCTGGCCGCATGCCGATCAATCACGCAGTGAGTGGAAACCATGGAATATCTGCCTCAGTTGTTCACCCTTTCCGGCATCATTCTCCTGGCCTGCGCCAGCCCGGGGCCGGACTTCGTTGCCGTCACCTCCAACGCCTTGAATGATCGGCGATCCGGCATGTTCGTCGGCTTGGGCATTGCTTGCGCGGTGGTCGTCTGGGCCACCCTGGCAATTCTTGGGTTCGGCCTGCTGATCAGGGAACTGTTCTGGCTCTACGAGGCCATTCGCCTGGCCGGCGCGGCTTACCTGATCTACCTGGGCGCGCGCATGCTGATGGCTGCCTTCAAGGCGAAGAGCGGCGAGCCGCGCGTTCATGGCGTTGCACGCGTGGGGGCGCCGCAAGCATGGCGCCAGGGCTTCATGGTCGGGATCACCAATCCGAAAACGGCCACTTTCTTCGCCACGCTGTTCGTGACCGTACTGCCGGTCGGCGCACCCACCTGGGTGTATGTCAGCGTGGTTGCGCTGGTCGGCCTGATAACGGCCACCTGGCTCGGGGCGCTGGCCGCGTTCTTTTCGGTGGGCCGCGTCCGATCGGTCTATGCGCGGGTGAGCCGCGTGGTTGATGCCCTGATGGGCGCGGCGCTGGTGGGCTTGGGGATACGCCTGGCCAGCAGTCGTTAAGGTTGTTGAGGCACCTTAATGCTTGTTAACGCTCGTCATGGCGGGCGGCCTTGTTAACGATGACAGACCGCTTCCACGTTGTGCCCGTCAGGGCTGAAGACAAAGGCGGCGTAATAGTTGGGATGGTAGTGCGGCCGAATCCCCGGGGCGCCGTTGTCCCGGCCGCCCGCCGCCAGCGCCGCCTGATAGAAGGCGTCCACTTCCGCCCGCGTAGCCGCCGCAATGGCGATGTGCAATGGGGCCGTGACTGAACCGGTCGCGTATAGCCATAAAGACGGCTTCCCGTTCTTGCCCAAGCCAATGCTATTGGGGCCTTCCATCGCCAGACCGACGCCAAGCGGACCTAGCGCTTGCAGGAAAAAGTCGCGACTTTGATTGATGTCGCTGACGCCGAAACCGATGTGATCGAACATGGGAATCTCCGTTAGTGGCGCTCGTCATGCCGGAATTGCACTGTTGGCGGGCGAAGCGAAATCATTGTAGTGCTGGCGTCTATCCGCTGAACGCTGCCCGGGCGTAGCCGCTCCCATGTTTGAAGACGGCTACAGTCCGAACGCCCTCCTTTCCTCAGTGCTCAATTTTTCGAGTTGCGCGGACGTAAGCGCTCCGTCGCCGACGACCTGCACCATATTGTTTGGTCGATACGCCGAGGCGTTATCGACTCGGCTGTCCCGTTGGAGTGGTGGCGCGCCGTCAGATACCGGTTCCTGCCCAAAGCCCAGAATCTGCACGTTGATGATGGAGGGCTGGTTCTGACGCGCGCGGTCCTGGTTGCGTTGCACCGATTCCTGCGCGGCGTTGACTGCCGAGGTTGCCGCCGTGCTGGCTGACGTGAGCGCGCCGGTGTTGACGGCTGCGGCAAGCGGAATGCCGACGCTGTCTCCTTGCGTCTTGATGTTTGCGGCGTTCAGCACGGATTGCGCGGCAATATTGACGTTGCCCGACACGCGGATGCCGGCTTCCCCCGCGTCAATGGTGCCCAGCGGTGCGTAAAGGTCTACGTCGCCGGCGGGCACTTCCGCCAACGGCGCCAAGGTGGCTATGCCGGCGCCGCTGGACGGCGCGGCGGACGACAGCGTGATGTTGCCTACGCTGTCGTAGAGCCGGCGGGGCGGGGTGTAGACCACCGTGGTCTTGGAACCGCGCCCGGCGTTAATGTCGCCTTGCGCGGACCAGGCCAGGATGTCACCGCCGAAAGTCGTCATGACGCGGCTTTGTCCCAGCAGGATGCTGTCCTGCGCATACAGCTGGATGTTGCCGCTACCTTGGGTGAGCACCCCCGCGGTGGCGGGTGGCGCCGCGCCTTCCACTCCGTAGACCTGCGCGCCGCCCGGCGTCAAAACCTGGACGTTGCCGCCGCTGCGGGTTTGCAGGCCGGCACCCCCGTATAGAGTGACGCTGCCGTCGTAGCGTTGCGTCTGCCCCGTCGTGCTTTGGGACGGAAACAGCGCGGCAATGGCTTGCCGGCCGCGCAAATAGCTGCCTTCGCGCGGGCTGCTCCGGTCGTTGAATTCGCGGCCGCCGGCACGGAGTTCGGCGAAGTAGACCTGGCGTGCGAACACGCGCTGCTGCGCTGGCGGCAGCGCATCGAAAAAGGCACGGGCGTCGTCCATGCTGCCGGCAAATCCATAGGCCTGCGTCAGCCAAAGCAGCAGTTCGGCTTCATAGGTCTTGAAAGGCTTGCCTTGGTCGGTCAGCGGCAGGGCGGGATCGGCGCTGCCCGCATCGAGGTAGTGGCTTAGCAAGCCGGCGTAATCACCGCCCTGCGCACCCAGCCCGGCTTGCAGCACGATGCTGGCGCCTGGACGGGTATCGCCCGTCACCACTGGGCCCAGGCTGACGACCGCCGCCTTGTCTTCCATCAGGATGTTGCGGCCCGCGCTGATTTCCAGCGTGCCGGGGCCGGCAACGGTGAAGCTGCCGTAAAGGATGTCGCGGCCGGCTTGCACCACGGACACATCGTTCGCGTCACCATGCACGAAAAGATTGTCGGTGTATTGATACGGGATCGGGTCGGATATTGAATCGGCCGACCCTAGCGGGCTGCCGCTGCCGACGATGTCGCGGCCGGCGATCATGCGCACCGGGCCGCCCGCGGCATACCAGTCCGTGCCGGTCAGGACATTGCCGGTGTTCGCCAGCCGGATATGCCGGCCGCTGCTGACGCCGACAAGGTCGCCGTCCCTGGCATAAAAGCGCGAGGGCGCCATGACGCCCGACGTGGCGGCCGTCAACGGCCCGAAGGCGAACAATACGTTGTCCCGATAGGCGCCGTCGGGCGATAGGGTGGTGGGTCCCCAGATGATGCTGCTGCTGTGGGCGTCCTTCACCTTTCCGACAAAGGCCGGCCGGTCGATGGATGCCAACGCGCCAGGATCGGCGCTGGTGCGTCCAAAGGGGGCGTCGCCGCCATAAATGGATTGACCGGCCAGCAGGTCCAGGCGGGACAGGGCGCCGGGCGCGAGCGCGACCGGATTGTCGTACCGGATATCTCCTTGAGCGGCGACTGCTGAGAACTGCGAGGGGTAGATGACGATGCCATCGTTGTCGATGCCGGCCCTGAATACCGGCGCCACGTCGCCGCCCGCGCTGAACAGATCGATGGCGGTATTGGGCGTCCATAGTGAAAACCAACTGTTGGATCCGTAGACGCCCAGCGTGCCGTCGGCCTGCGTGTATGGCATGGACACGGGCAGGATGAAGCGGCCGGGGTCCCTGGCGGTCTGGACGGCGAGGGCGCCCAGGCTTTGCAGCTGGAATGCGCTGTCTCCCGGCGTCAGCGTCAACGCCCCCGCGGGCTCGTAGGTGCTGGCCTGGAAGCGGTCCAGCGCGCGCGTGTCGCGTGCCGCCCGAAGGTTGTAGATCGGGTCCATCCGGCCCATCGAGGCGGCTTGCAGCAGCGTCTGGCCGCGCAGGTTGGTGACCGCGCCCGAGGCTTCGTAGAAGCTGGGCAGCGCAGGGTTCAAGCTGCCGCCGACCCGCAGGATGATGTCGCCGCCACCGGTCAGCGCCAATGTGCCGTCGGCCATCACGCGGCCCGTGCTGGCCACGGCCAGCGTCAAGGCCTGGCTGCGCGGGTTGATCTGGCGTTCCTGGTAACTGATGGGGTGCGAGGTGATGATCCCGGCGTCGCCGCGCACGTCGATGTCCAGGTTGCCGCCGCCCAGCGTGCCGAAGCCGGTGAAGCCGCGCAATTCATCGGCTTGGTCTGGCGCGCTGGAGGTATAGGTGCCGAAGTTCAGCCACCATGCGGTGGGCTGTGCCTGGCCTATCGCCGCGTCGCCGCTGCCCTGGCGCCACAGCCAGTTTCCGACCAGGTCGGAGGAGTAGCCGGTCGAGCGGGTCAATGGCCGCCCGTACGAAGCCAGGGATGCCGTCATCAGATCGCCGGTCAGGCTGGTGCCGGCACGCAGCGTCACGTTGCCGCCGCCATCCGGATACCAGGCCCGGTAGACGCTTTGCGGACCGCCGTCCACAAAGGCTTCGAAGCCCTTGCTCGGGTCGCGCAGCACGGTGCCGTCGGGATTGATCAGGCGCGGCTGGTTATAGGGGTCGCCCGCGTAGGTGCCCGTGGATGACGTGCCCGCGGTGTAGACGCCGTACAGCGACTGCATGCGCAAGCTGCCGCCCGCCAGCAGATCCAGGTCGCCGGTGCCGGTACGCAGCACGCTGAAGCGCGGGGTGGCAGGCGCGGGGATGTAGTTGTTCGCGCCACTTGCGGCGCAGTATTCGGGGAGGTCGGCGCACAGGGCGCCGGCACTCGGATAGCCGAACATGTCGCGGGTGAAATCGTCGTCGATGACCTGCCCCACCAACTCCGGCATGCCGAGGTCGTCGGCGACCAACTGCGTCCAGACGAAGTTGCCGGGGCCATCAAAGCCATACATGCCGTAGTGGCTGTCGGCCAGCACCAGGTCCCCACGCTGAAGCCCGACCTTCGTGGCGTACTGCGTGATGCGTGTATCGGCCGCGCCCAGGTCAGCGCCGCCGGCAAGCCGCATAGACCACGATTGCGAACCTTCAGGCAGCATGGGCGCCACGGCCCACACCTGGCCCTGGGCCCCGTCGACCCGAGGGCGCAGATCCACGTACTCCACCCCGGGCTCCAGAACCACGTTAGTGCCCGACGGGATCAGCGCGCCGCGCGGCAGGGTGACCGCGGCGGCCAGGTTAGCGTTGGCGGGCAGGGGAATGCCGGCAGGCCAGGTGACGGCGCCAACGAAGGCTCTGCTCGATAAGTGCGTGCCTGCCCCTAAGGCCATGCCGGGGGGCAGCGTCAGCGCTTGGTGCAGTACGGTGCCGGCTGCGTGCGCCACCGTACCGTCCGGGTTGAAGATGGGTGCCGATAGCACGGTGCCGGCGGGAAGTATCAACTCCAGGGCCAATGGGGCAGTGACGGGCAATACGGAATGTTCGGCAAGCATGCCGCCTTGCAGCATCAAGTCGTAATTCAGTATGGCGCCGACCGGGAACGCAGTACCGGCGGCCAGCACCACGCCGGCGTGGGGCGTGATCATGTCGCCACCGGTGAAGTCCCGGCCCGGCAGCAGGCGCCAGCCGTTCACGTCCTGCTTGACCTCCGGAGGCGGCGCGAAGCCGTCGTTGATGCTGCCGTGGATCTGCAGGTCCCCACCGGCACGGATGACCAGATTGCCCACTTCCCCCGAGCCGTAGACGCCCGGTCGCAGCGGCGTATGCGGGTTCAGGCTGGCATAGCGGAAGCCGGACAGGTCCAGATCGCCTTGCACCACCAGGTTGCCGTCCGCGGTGGCGCTGCGGATCTCGACGCCGGGGCGCAGGTGCAGGGCGTCGCCATAGGCGAGCAGGCCGGCCAGCTTGCCGTTGATCAGGTTGCCGTTGGACCGGGCCCGGTCGATGAAGTCGACGCTGTCGTCGTGCAGACGGTTCAGGTAGGCCTGGTCGATGACCTGGTAGGGCTTGCCGTCCGCCGTGGTTTCGGTCCCGGGTGTTGCGTCCGTATAGACCCAGACCCCGTTGACCGCGATGCTGCGCGCGCCGCGGATGTCCAACGGCCCGCGCGCATCGATGTTAATGTCGCCGCCGGTCGCGCCGCCCAGACGTGGCGCATTCAGCGCCAGCGTGCCTCGCGGCAGGCCGTCGTTGCGAGGCGCGTCCGTGCCGGCGCGCAAATCAATGACCGCGCCTGCGTCCATCCGCAACAGGCCATTGCCCGAATTCAGTTCCACGATGGCGCGGTTGGGCGCGTCAATGATCTTGCCGTAGCTGTCCACGCGCAGTGTTGTGCTGTGCGCATCCAGTGCGGCGGTGGGCGCCAGGTGCAGGCCATCGCGCGCGGCCAGTCGGATGCTGCCGACACCGTCGCCACTGGCATCAATGCGGCCGGTCACGGTCAGGCTGCCGGCATCGACCGAAATATTCACATTCCGGGCGCGTACCTCGTCGCCGATGGCAAGGTTGCCGCGCTTGAGCTGAAGGCTGCGACCGCCGAAGACCTGGCCCTCGTTCAGGCGTTGGTTCAGCGCCGCGAAGTCCACTTGCTGCGCTCGGATATCCACTTCGCCGAAGGCGTAGGGGACCAGGGTGCCGCCCGCGTCATACCTGCCCGAAGCCATGCCCAGGATGCGGCCTTGCAGGTCCACGCGGCCGGCGTCGTCGGCCAGCGCCACGGCGGTCAGGCGCCCGGCTCGGTTGTATTGGGCGGAGACATCGATGATGCTGCCCGCCGCTTGCGTGATGTCGCCTTGCCGGCTGTGGAGGCTGACGTCGCCACCCCAGCTGTATTTTGTGATGTCGTCGAACGGTACGGGCCGGCCAGCTACGTCCAGATGCGCGCCAGGGCCCAAAATCAAGGCGTTGTCCGCGCTTGCGCTCAGCTTGCCCGTGGGCAGGGCGATGCGGCCGTTGATGTTCAAGGTGCCCGCGTCCAGCGCCAGTTCCGCGCCCAGTCCGCGCGCGTCGGGGGCGGCTGCGCCTGCAACTGCCGGCGGCGCGCTGACGTTGATCGCGGCGCCCGCCTTGATTCGATTGATGGAACCGGATTCACCCGTCAGAAGGGGAGCCTCCAGATTCAGGGTGCCGCCGCTGTAGCGCCAGCCGGAGGCGGCATCGAAGGCCCCTCGGGACTGGTACACGCCCAGGCTGCCTTGATGATTGGCGGTGATGCGGTCGCTGGCGCTCAGGTTGACGTTGGCAAAACCCAAGGCCAGACGGGCATTGTCCAGTTCGCCCAGCGGCTGGGTGTAGGGGCCGTAGCCGAATTCGATGCGCTCGGCCTGGATATTCAGCGTGCCGCTGCCGGTGCCCGCCCCGTTATCGATCACGCCGACGGGCGGCGTGACCGATCCGTTCCAGATCAGGTTGCCCGCGCGCAGCGTGGCCACGTCGCCCGCCTGGCCATAGCCGTAGATGGCCGGGGCCGTCAGCGCCAGCGTTTGCAGGCGCGATTTGCCGGTGGCGGGATCGGTCGTGTCCAGCGTGACGGTTTCGAAGAAGTTGAACGAGTCGCTGACGGCCAGGGTCAGCATCTCGAGCGCCGGCGCGCCAAAGCGCTGGTCGCCGGCCATCAGGCGATTCAGCAGCGTCTGGTCCAGGCTAAGCCCTGCGCCAAGCGCGCCGCGCGTGGCTGCGGCCGCCAGGGCCTGTTCGCTGCCGGCGTTGACGGAGCCCACGGCCAGCGTGAGGTAGCGTGCGCCGTAGCCGGCGGCACTACCCAGTTCGAAGGTCTTGTTGGTGACGGCGGCCAGCGTGCCCTCGGTATACAACAGGGATTCACCGATGCAGGTAGTGCCGCAGACGCCTATGCGGATAGGGCCGGCGCCTTTGGGTTCCTGGTCCGCAGTGGGCGGAAGCATGTTGATCCAGCCGTTGGACAAGGCCAGGAAACTGCTGGAGGATGCCCCATAGGTGTAGCCGGCAGTGGAATCAAAAGGCGCTTTGCCGCGGCCGATGGTGTTGATGGATGCCCCGCGTTCCACGGTGATGCCGGTGGTCAGGCCGCTGGTCACCAGGAAGACTTCGGCCGCCGAGAGCGATGCGCCCTCGCGCAGGACCACTGAGTTGAAGTGGGTGCGGGCGTAGCCGAAGTCGACGGTATTGCTGTTGTTGGCATAGTCCACATTGGGGACGGCGCCCAGCACGAGGCGGGGCGCGCCCAGCGCGCTGAGCTGGCCGGAATCCAGGGATAAGCCCTCGAAGCCCGCACTGCGCCCCGCGCCCGGGGCGGTGATCTCAAGATGCCCTGCTTTGTCATTGCTGGACGAGACGGCGAACGTGCCGCCGTAGCCGGCTGTGGCGGCGGAAAAGTCGACCTGACCCGCAAACGAAAAGGCCTGGCCCTCGGCGCCGCCCGCCAGATAAGCCCGCAATGTGCGCGCGTCCGCGGGCAGCATGGCGCGCGGAACGCCGCGGCGCACGCCGTCGGCCTGCACGAAGGCTGCGTAGTCCATCTCGTTGTATTGCGAGTACTGGCGCAGGACGTCGCCGGACGTGACCAACAACTGTTGGGGCGCCGCCGTGGCGAGGTTCGTGCCGGCCGTACCGACGTTGCCCGCGATGGACCAGGAGCCGTTGCGCAGCGGTATCGCGCCCGAAGCGGGGGCGCCCGACGCCAGGCCGTTGACCTCCACGCGGAACGCGCCCGGCATCAGGGCATAGGTGGAGGGCATCAACGTATAGGTGCCGGCGGGCAGGCCGGGCACGCCGTTTCCGATCGTGACTTGTTGCCCGATTTGCGGCAAGGTCTGGTGTCCGTCGGGCGTGGTCGGCGCCACGGGAGCCTGCATGCCGGGCACCAGCGCGTAGACGGGATTGGTGGCCAGACCCGGCAGGGTGAAGCCCGCGCCCTTGGCGTTGATCTGCACCAGCGGGTTGAATCGGGCGTCGGTGGAGCCGCCCCGTCCCGTCACAAAGCCGGCCCCCAGCAAGCGGCCGCCGCCGGAAAGGTCCAGCATGGCGTTGCCGTCCACCCGAACCTCTTCGCCAGCCAGCTGGATGCCGCTGCTCAATTCGCCGCCGATCGTGGCGGCGCCTGCGCCGTTCAACACGATACTCTGCCCGGCGTATTGATAGGTCACGCCGTCGACGGTGCCGCCATAGGGCATGACCAGCCCCCGGCCACTGACGGACGTGACGCTGCCTGGCAGCAGATTGACGCGGGAGGTGGTGCCGGTGGTATCCGCGACCCCCACTTCCAGCATTCCGAGCGGCGCGCGCACCACGCCGCCCTGGTCGATGATGTCGGCGGCTAAGCGCAGCTTGCCGAACGCGCTGTACGGAAGCGGGGGAAGGGCGTCGCTATTGCGGCGGATGGTAAGCGTGCGGTCCGCTTCGTAGCCGATGACGCCGTCGCGCATGCCGTTCGGACCGGCCACGATCCGCGTCACCGCTCCCGTGTCCGGATAGATCTGCGCGGCGGTCAGGCTGAGATTGCCCGGGGCAGCAAGCTGCGTGGTGTAGGGCTGGTTCGCCAGCGCGACCTGCGTGCCCCGGCCGCCCAGCACACGGATGTCGCTCTGGCTGCGCAGGTCGGTTTGCGTGAAACCCGTGCCGACATAGCTGACATCGCCGTTCGGCGCCTGTTGCGTGGTCAGCGCGCCCAGCTGTACCAGGTCGCGGATATCGATGAAGCCGGCATCCGTGATGAAGGTGGATTCGCTGACGCGAGTGGAGGGGGGACGCGAGGATGTCGGGCGCGTGTACAAGTCGGGCGCGCCGTTGTCGGTGGCCCCGGCCAGCATCACATAGGGGGCGGCCAGCTGCACCCGGGCAGTTGAGGGTGCGGCTTCCGTCATGTTGAGCGACGTGCTGAACAGGCGCAGGCTTTGACCCATGCGCAGGTCGACGTCGCCCGCGAAGCTGATGGCGCCATTGCTCAGCAGGTTCAGACTGCCGAAACCCCCGTCCTCCACTTGCGCGACACTGAGGGCGCCGCGCCCATAGACCAGCGCGTCGGCGGCGGCCTCCGGGTCGGCAAAGCCGGCAAGGTCGTCGGGCAGGGCCTGTTGCGACAGGAGCAGGTCGCGTCCTTGGTTCACGCGGGGGGTCATCGCCGCTGTGCGATAGACCGGCGCATCCAGGCCGATAGACAAGGTACCGCCGGGCGCGCCGGCCCCGCCCGCAAGGGCGGTCATGCGGCCATCCAGGTACAGACCGTTGCCGGAACCGAGAGTGATGCTGCCGCCAGCGCCGGCCAACATCGTCGGCGCACCGTTGACCAGTACCGTGGCGGCGCTGCCCGACGCCTCCAGGCGGCTGCCGGGCCGCGAGACGATGAACAGGTCGGGCGATGGGGCGACGCCCAGCGACACGTTCACCTGGCCGCCCACTACGATGCTGCCGCCGTCCTGCACGCGGCCGTATGCCTGGCCGTTGTGATTGAAGGCGGTGGCGGCGCGGCCCGCGACGTCCAGCACGGCCGTTTCGCCCAACCAAATGGATCGGCCATGCCCGGCCGCGATGGCGTCGTCCGTCGAACCAGGCCGTATTGCCTGGACAGTGATGGCGCCGCCCCACGCATTGAATGTGCCATTGAGGGTGATCTGCCCGACGCCGGTCAGATCGATCTTTTGCCCCGGATCCACCTCGACGAGGGCTCCGCTGCCCACGCGCAGAACCGTGGTCGCCAGATCGGCGGCGGTCGACAACTGGGACCCCGCTTGCAGTACCAGGCTGGCGCCCTTGCGTTGCGTCAGATGGCTTTCAACCGGATTTTCCTGGTAGAGCTCGGGCGTGAAGGTTTGCAAGGCCTGCGACTTGTCCAGGATGGCGCGTATGCCGGAAGCATGGCGCTGGACCGGCATCGTGACCCGCACTTGCGCCCCGTCCGCGACCTCCAGACCATGGAAACCGATCACTTCGTATTGCGAGAACCCCATGCTGAAGGCCTCGTCGGACAGGACGGATTCTTTGCTTTCCGTCGCGTCGGCGATTGATGCGGCCGCCTGGCCCGCCGCTATGATGCGCACCTTGTCGGCCTGCAAGGTCAGCTTGCCGCCGCCATCCACGCCCTGTGCCCCAATCGTTCCTTCGTGCCTGAGCGCGGCGTCAAAGCCCGCCGCCAGGGTGACGTCGCCACCCTTGCCGCCAAGGGTCTTGCCATTGGCCAGCACGGCTCCGCCGCCCGACACGTCCAAGGCGCTGCCCGCGGCCAGCGTAACGCCCTGGGTGCTACGCAGCGATACGCTGCCACCCCGGCGATAGGCCAGCGCACCGGAAGCGGCGGGGTTGGCAAGCAGATTGGTCCACAGGCCGCCGGTGTCCAATACCGCGCCTGCCGAGACCGCCACGCCCGTGGGCCGGTCAGCGGGTGCGAGCACTGGCGTGTCTTCGTTGCGGCCGTTGGCGTTCCACTGCTTGATGAGGTTGCCGGCCAGAATCCGCCCGCCCGCCGCGCTGATGCCGGCGTTGATGTCGACCTGGGGCGCATACAGGACCACGGTTGCGCCTGGCGTCGCGCGCAAAGCCTGATCCACCGCGATCCGCTCGGTCCCGGCCAGCCGGATGGCGCCGAGATTGGCGGCGTTGAGCCAGGCCGCGTCCAGCCGGATCTCGTCGTCGCCCGCGTCGCCCGAGCCTGCCGTCACCTGCTTGGCGACACCGCCCAGCGTCCAGGCCAGCATGTTGGCGTCGGCGTCGAAGATCGGCGTATAGCTTCCGACAGTCAATTGCGCGCGGCGCGCGACGGCCGTTTGCGATTGGTAGTAGCCGTCAATGTCCCCTTGCGGCGCCTCGACCTGACGCGCGCCCTGGTAAACCTCGCCCGTCAAGGTGCCCGCCAGTTGGGCGGCACCGGTGGAGACGATCAGTTGGCCCGCATCGCGGCCCACCGTATAGCCGTCTTCAAAGCGCGTTTTTGGGGCGAGCAACGGGTTGTAGAACCTGCGCGTGGCCTTGTCGCCCCAGCGTGCATGGGTCTGTTCATATCCCTGATACAGGCCGGTGTAGAGCAGGTCGCCGGGCGCGCGCGAGACTTCGTACAAGCGGCCGTCGGCGCCGCGCAGCCAGCTTTGGCGGATATTGCCGGCTTGCACGTCCAGCGTGCCGCCTGACAGATTGATGTCGGAGCCGGCCTTCGTAACCAGTTCGCCTCCTGTGAAGGTGGCGGTGCCGCCTTGCGCCAGCCATTCGCCGGCCCCACGTTCGCTGGTGGCCAGGTAGCCGCCCACTTCCAGCAGGCCGCCGCTGGTGTACCAGCGGTCGCCGCTGGAACCGTTTGCCCCGCCGGCAACCTTCACCAGGGTGCGGCGGTCCACCCAGACGTCGCTGTTGTTCAGTAGCTTGCTGTCGCGGTTGACCGGTGCGTCGCGCTGTTCGTTGCCCTGCACGTTGATTTGCAGGTTGTTCGATTCCATCGACACGTTGACGCCGATGGCGCCCGACACATCCAATTCGGCGCCGCTTTCCAGCACGGCCTGCCGCTTGGCTGAAACGACGATCTGCCCGCCGGTGGCCAAGGTGGTCGAGCCGCCCTGGAAAGACGCCAGGTCGCCCGTCACCACCTCGATGCGCGACAGATCCATGCGGTCGGCGACCGTGCTCAGGTTGTCGAAGGCGCCGGTGGGCTTGTTGGTGGCGGAGCCGTCCAGTGTCTTGATCGCGGCTTGGCGCTGGCTGTCCAGGCCGGTCACGGCCGAGGCCTCCAGCAGCACGGCGGTGACGCTGCCCGCGCCCAACGTCACGCTGCCTGTCGCATCGCTGCTTCGGTTCAGCAGGTGAATGGCGCCGCGCGCGCCGATATCGGTGGTGGCGACCAGCACCCCGTCCTGGCGCACGGCATGGCCAGTCATCGTGATGTCGCCGACAGGCGCGCTGATCAGGCCGGTGTTGCGAACCTGGCCTGCCTTGCTGTCGGTTTTAAGCGTGGCGCTGATTTCGACGCCCGTGGTGGTAGACCTGGGGTTGCCGTCGGTGCCGTAGCCTCGGCGAATAACGAAGTTGTCGCCCGCTGCCAGCACGGACTGGCCGCGCGGCGTGGTCAGCGCGCCGGCGTTGTGGACGTCGCTGCCCAGCAGCAGCACGTAGCCGCCGCCCTTGGTCGCGGTCGTGGGGACGGCGGTGTCGATGCGCGCGCCCGCCTGCACCAGCACGCCGCCCAACGCGTCCTTGAACGTGGGCTGCGTGCCGTCCGTGTCAACGAACAGGCCTTTTTCGCGGAATTGCCCGTCGGTGATGGTGGCGGCCGCGGCGACCAGGTTGCGGGCGTTGACCTGGCTGGCGCCGCCGAAGATCACGCCGTTCTGATTCACCACCAGCACGGTGCCGTCGGCCTTGATCGCACCCTGGATCTGGCTGGGCTTGGCGCTGGCGCCCACGACGCGGTTCAGCACCGCATCGTTGGCGTCCTGCTTGAACTGCACGGTGGTATTGCGGCCGACGTTGAAGGTGTCCCAGTTAAGGATCGCGCGCGGCTGCGTCTGTTCGATCGTGACGGTATGCCTGCCGCCGCTTGACGAAGAGGTCGCGGCCTTGGCGCCTTCCCACTTGGCCAGCTCGCCCCGCGCCTCCCATAATCCGCCTTCGGTCCTGCCTTCCGGCACGTCGGAGCCGTTGGCCGCGGCGGCCGCGCGCGCGGCCGCCTGCGCGGCCTGCTGGGCGGCGACCGCAGCTGCGGCACGGTTCAAGTTGTTCAGCGACTTCTGCAATTGCTGGCGCGATTGGGCTTGTTGCCTGGCCGCATTGCCGATGCCCGCCATGCTGCCGTCCGGCATGCGGCCCGTGCGTTGGGCGGTTGACTGGACCGCATTCTTGTCCGCGAACCAGCCGGGGCTGAACGCGCGCGTCTGGGCCTGCGCCACGCTGCTGGCGCTTCCCGCGATCGCCAAGGCCGCCAAGGCCTGCGATAACGGGCTCAGATGCCAGGAGGGTGCGCCGCCAGGTTGGCGCGAACCCGTAGGGGCGGGGATGTGGTGCGGGCGGGATGTGGCGACAGGCGTAGCGGACGTAGACGAAGACATGGCGTGATTCAAGGATGTCGATGAAGGGCGGCAGTGACATGGCCACCGTGCCCGCTTACTTATCTAGTCGAACGACATCTCGGGATTCGGCATGGAAATCCCATGAATCTTTTGTGACAGGCGTCAGGCCTGCGCAGACCGTCTTAGCTCAAGAACACCACATCGCCCACGCGACGCACCGACACGCCGTACAACTGCTGGATCTGCGCAATGGCCTGGTCCAGGTTCTTCACCTCGTAGCGCGCGCTCAGTCGATGCCGCGCCAGCGCTTCGTTCATCAGCACCACACGACCAGGCCGATATCGGTTGATTTCGTCTACCGCCAGGTTCAGCGGCAAGTCATGAAAACTGACAATGCCTCCGCGCCAATCCGACACTGTCTGGGTGAAGACGGTCGGTGCGCCGAGCGAGTCGGCGTCGTAGCTGACCTGCTGCCCCGCTGCCAGCAGCATCGTGGCTTTCGGATGCGTCAATTCGACCTGGCCACTGTTGCAGCGCAGGTGAATACGGTCGTCATGCAAGCGGCGCACCTCGATGTCTCCGGTGGCCAGGCGCATGCGCGCCGCCCCGGCGAGCACCGCGCAGGGTTGACTTCTTGCGGCGCGGATCGCGGCTTCGCCTGACACAAGCTCAATGCGCGGCTCGGCGCCCTGAGTCGACACGTTGATGCTGGTCTGTGTGTTCAGATCCAGCTCAAGGCGCTGGCCCGCGAACGCAATACTGCGTTGTTCCCCCGTGACGGTGCGATAGTCAGCATTGGCTTGCGCCCATGACGGCCACAGGCCAAAAGGTGGCCGCACCAGTGCGACTGCCGCCATGCTGGCGAAGGCGCCGGCGCCTCCCGCCAGGAACCACCTTCTGCTTGGCTTGGCCGGAGTCGAGCGGGTCGGGGCGGGCGCTGGGTTACACGCCTTGTAGGCCTGCGCGATGTGGCCCAGTTCCCTCCAGGCGCGCGCGGCGTTTACCCAGGCGCGCTCGTGCGCCGCGCTTTGGGCGCGCCATGCCTTGAAAGCGTCGCCGTCCTGCGTGGTGGGCGCATTGGTCGCCAGAATGCGCGCCCAGGCATGGGCCTCGCGCTCAATGGCGGGGTCGGGAACAATGCCTGGGTCAAGGTTGGAATCCATGGGTTGAGTCGCTTGCGCGGCGCTGTTTGCGCCGTTCTGATATCTAGACGTTTTCACGAAGCCGGAACGGAACTCCTTCGGAGCGAAATGAACACTTTCTTGCAATTATTCCTCCGTCCGCGCCATCGCCCGTACGCAATGCTCGTGCGCGGTCTGTAGTTCACGCCCGACCAAGCGCACCGATATGCCCCAGCGCTTGGCCAGATCGGGCCGCGACAGGCCATCCACGCGCGCGGCAAGCAAGATATCGCGCTGACGCGGCGTCAGCGCGTCCAGCGCCTTGAACATCTGCGCCAAATCCGAGCGTGATTGCATCACCGCGTCCGGCCCGGGGCTGGCGTCCGCGACGTCGAAAAATTCAATCACCTCGCTTTCGCTGAGCAGCCGCACATCGTGCCGGATGCGGTCGATGGCCACGTGCACGGCCGTGTTGACCAGATAGGACTGCGGGTGGCGAATGGCATCCAGGTCGTCGCGCACGGACAAGCGCATATAGGCATCGTGCAGCGCGTCGCCCGCCAGGTCGGACGCACCGCCCAGTCGGCGGGATACCTGATGCTTGATGGCGTCGTAGCGCTCGGCGATCAGGCGCCGAAGCGCGGCCAAACCGGCACCGCTCATGGCACGCAGCCGCCATAGCGGCGTGCAGCCTCGGGCGTGATCAGCAGGGTTGCGGGCAGCCCGAATCCGGGCGGCGGGGCGCCGATGGGCAGGCCGGCGAGCGTCTCGCGCAAGGCTGCCTCCATCTCGGGTCGGCCCGTGGCGTGGACCACGACATCCGACATGGCGTGCAGGTGATCCAGATTCACACGTAACGCGACGCGGTAGTCTCCCGTGGCCAAGTCCGGGCGGGCGCAGAGCGCCGCGAGCACCCGGGTCTGGAGCAGACCATAGAATTGCTGTCGGGCGGCTTGCGAAATGGGTGGCACTGGGGCGGGCGGGGTGCGCGTCCGGGGGCTCAGCAGCAGGGCTTTCGGAGCGGTGTAATGAGGCCGCAGCTCTGTACCCGCCAGCATCCTCGTCAGCGCCTCGCTGGCGGTATAGCGGCCGGTCAACGCCGGCGCAATTTTTCCCGCCGTCTGGCCACTGTCATACAGCACGGAGTCTCCGGTCAACTGACTATATCGTTGCAAAGCATCATGTAGCGGCTGACGCGGCCAGTCGAGGTCGTAGGCCGACACAGGATCACTAACGGTCGGGATCTGGGCAGCCGCGGGTACAGACGAGGCAATGACCGCTCCGGCGGCCAAAGTCGCTAGTATTTTCTGCATGTGCCTCAGGCCTATGTGCACGTCGGCGGCGAATGAGCGCACATGCTAAGGCGCGGCGATGACAATTTAGTTACTTCGACCTGGCGAATTTTTCAGATTGATCAAGCGTCGAGGCGACCAGTCCGGGCGGGTGCGACGCTCCGTGTCGACGACAATCAGATAGCGCCCCGCGCCGTATGTCGGTGTTCTTTGTGCGCGCAATACCCAGGGCTGGATGCCTAAATCCGCGGCGAGTTCGTACTCGGCATCCAGCAGGCCAAGACGGTCGATAAATTCGTTTAGCGTCGCCGGGATACGAATGCAGCCCTTGGACTGCGGAGTGCCAAGCTTTGCCTCGAGCAAATAGGGGTCGGTCGCGTGCATCTGCAAACGCATCGTAGCGATGCGCTCCGCGCCCCAGCCTTGGCGGGCGTCCTGCCATCCAAAGTCGTAAACGCGCATGCCCTTCACGCCATAGCCGAGGATTCCGTTCGCATTTTTAATGCCCTCGGCGCGGTAGTCAGGGTTACCCAAGGTATGGGGAAACACGCCGGTCGGCGTCTCAAAATGGTCGAACGTGCCGACTTGCCCGGTAGAGGCGGGGGATGCGCCGATATACAGGGGCGGCGCAACAGGGTGCAACCAATATACGAATACCGCCTGCACGTAGATGTTTCGGTCGGCGATGACGACGTATTGAGGCGCCAACAAGGAGAGGCCGGCGGACACCAGCGCATGGTTGGCCAGTTCTCCGTAACGGACACGTTCGGCATCCGGCAACGCAAGCCTAGGCGACACTTCCCGGTTATATGCGGAGGCTACGTCGGCCGGTTGCAGTGCCCCCTGGCCGTGCGCCAGGGCGGCAACGAAAAGCCAGGCCATCGAGAAGATGGCGCGATGCCTGCGCCGCCGTCTGGAAAGAACCGCAGCGCCGGAGGAAAGCGTTCGGCCACGTTGCATCAGAACGGCCGAATAGCCACTTTCAACACGTTGTCTCGCTGGTTCGCGAACAGGTCGTAGGCCTGCGCGATGTCGTCAAGGCCGAAGCGGTGCGTGACCATCTTCGTCAGGTCCAGCCGCCCGGACTGCAGAACATTCATCAGGCGTCGCATGCGCTCCTTGCCGCCAGGGCAAAGCGCCGTGTTTATCTTGTGATCGCCCAAGCCCGCGGCGAAAGCCGAAACCGGTATTGTCAGGTCGCTTGAATAGACGCCGAGGCTGGACAAGGTGCCCCCGGGTTTCAGGACACGCAACGCAGACTCGAATGTGCTCTGCTGCCCCAGGGCTTCAATCGCGGAGTCGACGCCCTTGCCGCCTGTCAGCCGCAAGATTTCCTCAACGACATCGCACTCGTGAAAATTCAGGACGACATCGGCGCCCCAGGCCTGCGCCATCGCCAGCCGCTGCGCGTTTCCATCCACCCCAATGATGGTGGTGGCGCCCAACAACCTGGCGCCGGCCGTGGCGCAGAGCCCTATCGGCCCCTGCGCAAATACCGCCACCGTATCGCCGATTCGGATGTTGGCGTTCTCGGCGCCTTTAAAGCCGGTGGACATGATGTCCGGGCACATGAGCACCTGCTCGTCGCTCAGCGCATCCGGCACCGGCGCAAGATTGGCCTCGGCATCCGGGACCAACAGGTACTCCGCCTGGGCGCCATCTATCATGTTGCCAAATCGCCATCCCGCCGTGGCGCGGTACCCATGGCATCCGCACATGCCCATACCGACCAGGTAGGTGCCGTCCTGCGAGGGCGCGCCATCTTGAGCCGCATAGGAGTTGAAGCTTGGGCAGATCGCGCCGGCAATCACGCGCTGGCCTTCGGTGTAGCCGCGTACCGCGGTTCCGAGCTTTTCGATGACACCGACGGGTTCGTGGCCGATCGTCAGGCCGTTTTCCACCGGGTATTCACCCTTGACGATATGAATATCGGTTCCGCAGATGGTGGTGGTGGTAATCCGCATCAAGGCGTCATTGGGCCCCACGTCAGGAATGGGCTTTTCACGTATTTCGACACGGTTCGGGCCCGCGAATACGGCGGCTTTCATCTTGGCAGTCATACCGGTCTCCACGGAAGCGGCGCCGATGGCGTGTACGTCCACAACCAGTACCGCATGGCATAGGGAAGTTCTGGAAGCTTAGTCCTTCAGGGCGCCCGCCAATTGACCAAAGTCAACTATCCGGTTTAGTCCAACCCCCCCCGGCCCAAGCCGCCGCCCACCCCCATCCCTTACTTCAGCCAGTTCTTCAAGCGATTCGATAGCGCTTCCGTGCTGATACCGTAGCGATCATGAAGCGTGGGTAATGCCCCCGCGTCGAGGAACGCGTCGGGCAGACCCGCCAGGCGGAAGCGAGCGGGTTGCACGCCGTTTTGCAGCAGCGAGCTTGCTACCGTTTCGCCCAAGCCACCCACTACTGAATGATTTTCGGCAACGACCACCAGGCGCGGCTTGCGCTGCACCTCGGCGTGGATGGTGGCTTCGTCCAGCGGCTTTATGGTTGGGCAATGCAACACGGCTACGCCAATGTTGTCTTGCTTTAGCGCATTCGCCACTTCAAGCGCGCGCATGGTCATGAAGCCGCTGGAGATGATGAGAACGTCGTCGCCGTCCACCAAGCGCTTCGCTTTACCCAGTTCAAACTGGTAATCGTATTCGTCCAGCACCAGCGGCACGTGCCCGCGAAGCAGGCGCATATAGACGGGGCCGTTGTGGGCTGCGATTTGAGGCACCGCTTGTTCGATGTCGAGAGAATCGCAAGGGTCAACGATGGTCAGGCCAGGGATGCCACGCATCATGGCCAGGTCTTCGGTCGCCTGATGGCTGGGACCATACCCGGTAGTCAGTCCGGGCAAGGCGCAGCACATCTTCACATTGAGGTTTTCCTCGGCAATCACCTGGTGAATGAAATCGTAGGCACGGCGTGTGCCGAACACGGCATAAGTGGTGGCAAACGGAATGAGTCCTTCCTTGGCGATACCGCCGGCCGCACCCATGAGCAGTTGTTCCGCCATCCCCATCTGATAGAAGCGATCAGGATAGGCTTGTGCAAATAAATGCAGGTCGGTGTACTTCGCCAGATCGGCGGTCATTCCCACGATTTCCGGCCGATCCCTGGCCAGCTCCACCAGTGCTTTTCCAAATGGTGCGGTCACCACCCGCTGGCCCTCGCCGGCGATGGACGCAATCATGGCTGAAGTGGTCAGACGTGGCTTTTTCTCGATAACCGTGTTCATGCGGAAATTCCTTCGGGCGCGGATTGGTCCAGGACAGCCAGGGCTTGCTGCCATTCAGGTGGGTCGACCCGGATAAAGTGATTCTTGTCGCGGGTTTCAAGGAATGGCACGCCCTTGCCCATAAGCGTGTCAAAGAGGATGACGCGCGGCTTGGCGTCCTTCAGATTGCGCGCCTTCTCAAAGGCGTCGAACACGGCGGCCAGGTCGTTGCCGTCAACCCTCTGCACATGCCAGCCAAACGCAGCCCATTTATCCGTCAAGGGTTCGAAGCCTAAAACCTTGCCCGATGGCCCGTCAGCCTGCTGGTTATTGATGTCAACCAGGCAGATCAGGTTATCAAGCTGGTGATGCGCGGCCGACATGGCGGCCTCCCAGGTAGAACCTTCATCAAGCTCGCCATCACTCATGGAGTTGTAGACAAAGGCGGGATTCCGCTTTTGCTTCAGACCCAGGGCCATGCCCACGCCTATCACCAAGCCCTGGCCCAGCGATCCGCCGGACATTTCCATTCCCGGTGTGTACGTTGCCATGCCGCTCATGGGCAGGCGACTGTCGTCGCTACCGTAGGTGTCGAGCTCGTCTTCTTCAATGATCCTGGCTTCTATCAAAGCCGCGTAGTGCGCAATGGCGTAATGGCCATGCGAAAGCAGGAAACGGTCACGGCCTTCCCACGCGGGATCTTCCGGTTTGAATTTGAGTGCGTGGCCGTAAGCCACGGCCAGAACATCGGCCCAGCCGAGGGCTTGGCCGATGTAGCCTTGCCCTTGGACTTCGCCCATGCGCAGAGCGTAGCGGCGGATTCGATAGGCGCAGCGCGCCAAGGTGGATAGCGTTTCGGCAGAAGTCGTCATGAACATTCCCGATAGAAAAATGAAGTTGTCATCAGTGCAGGATGGACGCCGGAACGTAGGAAACCAGCGCCAGCACCAGGAAGGCCACAAGATAGAAAGGGCCCAGCTCGCGCACCGTCTGGCCAACCTTGACCTTTGCCAGCGCGCTGGTTATGAATAGCGTCGTGCCGACCGGTGGGGTGTAGAGACCGATGGCAAGATTCACGACCATCATGATTCCCAGCTGTGTGAGGTCCATGCCGATGCTCTGCGCCAGCGGCAGGAACACGGGCGTCAACAAGAGCACCGCGGCAGGCAGATCGATGAACATGCCAACGAAGAGCATCATCACGTTCATGGTGAAGATGATCAGCCAGGATTCGTGCACGTTCTGGGTGACCCAGTTGGCGACTCCCGACGGCATTTGGTCATACGTGAGCAGCCAGCCGATGGCGGAAGAGGCCATGATCACCAGCAGCACGACACCCGTGGCCAGTCCGGCACTTACCACCGCGTCATTGAGGCGCTTCCAGGATAAGTCGCGGTAGAACACTGCCGAAACAGCGGCGGCGTACAACGTGGACAAGACCGCGACCTCGGTGGGCGTCGCGATGCCAAACCGCAGGAAAAGCACGATCAGTACCGGCAACAGCAGCGCGGGCGAGGCGTATAGCAAATGCGTACGAAACGCCGACCACACGATGGGAGTCGTATCGCGAGGGAAGTTGCGGCGCCGCCCGACCCACCAGCACATGAACATGAAACCGCCGCACATCAGCATGCCGGGCAGGATGCCGGCGACGAACAGCGCCGCGATGGAGGCATTGGCGGTCAGGGCGAACAGAATCAATGGGATGGAAGGCGGGATCAGAATGTCGATCGTCGCCGCCGCGGCCAAGGTGGCGGCGGAGAACGCGGGTGGGTAGCCCAGGCGCTTGTGCCAGGGAATCAGCAACGAGCCGATGGCTGATGCATCGGCCACCGCGGAACCCGAGACGCCGCCGAATAGCGTGGATGAAAGCACGCCCACTTGCGCCGGGCCGCCATGGTAGCGGCCGATCAGGGTCGACAGCACCCCGACCAACGCGACGCCCAAGCGCCCGCCCATCATCAGCGATCCGGTGAGCATGAAGAAGGGAATGGCGATCAACGGGAAGCTCTGAACTTGAGACACCATCTGCTGAACAAGCAGATCAAGCGGGACGCGGTCAGAGGTGGCGGCCGCCGCCATGGCTGCCATCAGCAGCGCGTGAGCAATGGGCATTGCCAGTACGGCCGACCCAATAAATACGAGAAAGAGAAGTCCACTCATGGTTGGTTCCTTTGCGCTATTTTTGTGGGTCTACCAGTGCGCTTCAGGCACGGCGGCCTCTTCGTTTGGAGCGCGCTCTACCGGCTGGGACTGCCAGGCGTTCCAAGCTGACTTAAGGGCAAGTAGCGACAGCATCAGCATTCCACCCATGACGCAGCCATAGGTCACTGAGCCGGGAACTTGAAGAATGGGTGATTTTTCATCATGCACGATCCCCAACATCTGGTAAGTCGCCCAAGCAAGCGTGCCGTAAAGCGCGGCGACGGCCAGCCAGGTGCCAATCGCGGTCCATCGCCGTAGCGTTGCCGGTACGGCATCCATCAGGAAACTGGTGGTGATATGGGCGCCGTGCGCCGCGGCCAACACAACGCCAGACATCACCAGCCAAGGGAACAACAGCTCGGGCACTTCATTGGCCCATTGAAGGCTGCTACCCGTCGCGTAGCGCAAAACAGTGTTGATCACCAAGATGAAGAAGATGACGACCGTACTGAGCCACAGCATCAGACGGCACAGGCCGACGACGGCCCGTTCGATGAAAATCATTGCAAACTCCTTAGGCTGCGTGGGCCTTCAAGTCGGAAGGACCCACGCGGCGGCTGGGGGGAAGAAAGGCGAGCTCGCGTCAACAATCAGCGGGTCGCGGCAATCACCTTCTTCAGATACGGGCCGATGGGCGTGGCGAGCCATTTTTCGTCAACCGCAGCCGTGGCCGAGGCGAACTCGGCCTTGTTCACGGTGGTCACCTGCACACCCTTTGCCTTCAGCTCGTCGAGCAACTTGGCATCGGCGTCGGCCGAGAGTTTGCGTTGAAGCTGGGTTGCCTCGGCGGCGGCTTCTTGCAGCACCTTGCGGTCTGCCTCGGGCAGCCGGTCCCAACTGCGCTTGCTCATCAGGAAGGGCGTCATCTGGAACATGTGGCTCGTCAACGCCAAGTGCTTCTGCACCTCGTACAGTTTGCTGGCGTGGAAATTCACGAGGGGGTTCTCCTGCCCATCCACAACACCCTGCTGCAGCGCGACGTACAGTTCGGCGAATTTGATCTGCTGCGCTTGTGCGCCGAGCGCCTGCATGATGTCCACCAGGACCGCATCGGGCGGGGTGCGCATCTTCAGGCCTTTCATGTCCTCGACCTTCGCGATCGGGTGCTTGCTGTTGGTCATGTGGCGGATGCCGTTGTCCCAATAGCCAAGCACCACCATGCCCTTTTCGGCCGTCTTCTTCGCCAGTTCCTGGCCAAGCGGGCCGTCCAGAAGTTTGAAGGCCTGGTCCGGAGTCGAGAACATGAACGGCATGCCGAAAGCCGCGTATTCGGGAACCGCAACCGACACAGCCCCCTGCGAATTGGCGGTCATGTCCAGCGCGCCCGTACGGACCGCGGTCACCATTGCCGCGTCGTCGCCCAACTGGGCCGAGGGAGCAACCTGAACTTCGATCCGGCCGGCCGATTTGGCCTTTACGACCTCTGCGAATTTGACCGCCGCTTGATGACGGGGGTTGTCAGGCGCGGCGCCGTGCCCCAGGGTTAGCTTGGTGACCTGCGCCTGTGCGCTAAGCGGCACGGCAGCCGACAGGGCAAAGGCGATGAACAGGGCACGAGTCAGGCTCTTGGTTTGCATGGTTTTGTCTCCGATAGTGATAGTTATTGGTGTGGCATTAAAACGGTCAGTGGATCAACATTCCTCCGTTGACATCAAGGGTGATGCCGGTGCAGTAGGCGGAGAGCGGGCTGGCCAGGAATACGCAGGCACCGGCGATATCCTCGGCGCGGCCCAGACGGGCAAGCGGAATGGTCTCGGCGATCTCTGCCTTCTTCTCTTCGGTGAGCTTGCCTTTGATGATGTCGGTGCCAATCAGCCCAGGCGTGATGCAGTTGACGCGGATGTTCTCCGACCCGAATTCGCGTGCCATGGCGCGTGCAAGGCCAAGTACGCCTGCTTTGGCCGCGGAGTAGTGGGGGCCACCCAGGATGCCGCCGCCGCGCTGGGCCGACACCGACGAGATGCAGACGATGGATCCACTCTGTTGTTCGCGCATGGTGGGAAGCACCGCCTGCGACATATACAGCGTGCCGCGAAGGCTGACGTCCAGAATGCGGTCGTAATCCGCCCCGGTGATTTCCAACGTCTTGACGGGTTGAGTAATGCCGGCGTTGTTGACCAGCGTATCGATCCGGCCAAAAGTCTTGACCACGGTGGCCGCGGCGGCGTCGCATGAGGCTTTGTCCGTCACGTCAGCAACAAGGCCAAGGTGACGTTCACCCAACTGCGCGGCGGCGTGCGCTGGGTCCGCGCGTTCAAGATCCAGGATGACGACCGTGGCGCCCTGGGCTGCCATGAGGCGAGCGGTGGCGAAGCCTAGGCCATTGACGCCGGCGCCGCCGGTGATGATGGCGACTTGATCCTTGAGCAACATCTGGTTTGTCTCCTATGGGTTAACCAACGCAGGAGACGGATACGGCGAGTCTATATAGGCTTCTATGTAGCCTTTGTCTCCTGTTATAGGAGCGGATTCTAAGAGTCGGTCAAGATGATGACAAACGATAAAACATCAGCGTAAGATGAAGAATCGTCACTTTAAAACAGGGTTGTCCCCATGCCGGCCTTGCCGCCCATTGCGAACTTGCAAGCGTTCGAAGCCGTCGCGCGCCGCCGAAGTTTTGCGCTGGCGGCGGCAGAGCTGCATCTGACGCCGTCCGCGATCAGCCATCAGATTTCCAAGCTGGAAGCACAGTTGGACATACGCCTGTTTGAACGTAGCGCGCACGGTGTGCGCCTTAGCCCTGCTGGCGAGCACTACCTGATGCACGTGGGGGCCGCACTGAATGCCATCGCCACCGCCACCGACGATTTGCAGCACGGCATCCGAAATAGTCTGTACGTGCACTCGGCCCCCAGCATTGCCAGCCTTTGGCTCATGCCGCGATTGCAGCACTTTGCCCAGGCCCATCCCGATATCTCACTGAACTTGTCGGCCGCTCATACCCCCAGTGATTTTGCGCTGGGTCAAGCGGACATCGATATCCGCTACGGCATCCCGCAGTGGGGTGATTTGATGGTGGAGCCGCTATTCGAAGAGTCCATCGTTCCGCTGGCAAGTCCTGCGTTCATGACGGCGCACAAGCTCAAGCGGGTGGAACAGTTGCTGGAGGTGCCGCTCATCCAGAGCAATGTCAGTGTTGTTCAGTGGTCTGACTGGTTCGTCCGCTTTACGAAGGTGAAGGCGCCGGACCGCTTTTCGCTGCGCTTCGACCGCGCTCAGATGTCGCTTGACGCCGCCACGCAAGGCTTGGGAGTGGCGTTGGAAAGTGCAATGAACGCGGGCGGGCATCTGGCGGATGGCAAGCTCAAGGCGCCGTTCGGCATGGAAAAATCGATTCGCATAAAAGCACACTTCGCGGTGTACCCGGAACGCCATGCCAGGCGGCCAGCCGTCGAGGCCTTTCTGTCCTGGTTGCATAGCGAAGCAGCCAAGACGCGAGCGCTGAGCCAGCAGAAGGAGATTCTGGCGTTTTGGAGCGCGAATCCTTAGGGGTCCTTGGAAGCGCGTTTTCTTCGGCGTGGCTTGGCGGGGTGGCGAAAGCACCGGGGCGCGGATTGGGAAGGTAATTCGGGGAGATGTTGATCGTGCGAGTAGGTCGCCTGTCGTGCGGCGCTAACCACGGTGCCACCAACGGGGAAACTGCTGCGTCGCGTCATCAAGCAGAACCGGCGTTTCCTGGGGCGGCGTCAGCAGGCGGTACGGCCGACCGTTGCTTGCCGGGGCGATCCGGTTCAGGGATTCGTCCCAGTCGTGCGCGGCGATGCTGAACCGGCCCACATGCCAAGCACATTAAAAAATTGTGCGCATTAAGAGGCTCATCTATGCTGACCGGTAAGCCGCTGCGTTCGACCAGGTCGTAACAGTGAGTCTCCGCGATCCAGTACGGTGGCGCAGCCATCTTGCCGTGTTGAAAGCTCAGCGTCACTCTCATTTCCGCGTTGTTTCCGTCAAGTTCGCTTCCTCGAAGGAGCTCTTATGGACGTTAAACCCGCAGTTTTGCTGTGCGCCGCGACGCTGTTTTTCGCGTCCCATCCTGTCGCGCTGTCCCACGAGAATGTAGCGGCGCCCCCCGCGGCACTGGCCTCGCCCCGTCAGAACGACCGCCCTGTTCTCATCGAAAACGTGCGCATCTTTGATGGCATATCGCCGGATCTGTCCGAACCCAGCAATGTGCTGCTGCGCGGCTCCGTCATTGCGCAGATATCACGCCAAAAAATCAACGTGGACGGTGCTCAGGTCATCGACGCCGGCGGACGGACATTGATGCCTGGGTTGATCGATGCACACTGGCACAGCATGTTCGTCGGTGTGCCGGTAGCGGTGGCACTGACGCAAGACACCGGTTACTTGAACCTGGTGGCGGGTGTTGAAGCTGAAAAGACGCTAATGCGTGGATTCACGACCGTGCGTGATTTAGGCGGCGCAGTGTTCGGGCTAAAAACCGCGATTGATCAAGGCGTCATTCCGGGGCCGCGTATCTACCCCTCAGGCGCGATGATCAGCGTAACCAGCGGCCATGGCGACTTTCGCAGTACGAACGATCTGCCGCGTACGTTGGGGGCGCCTGCGTCGCGTCATGACATCGTGGGCGACAGCTCTATTGCCGACAGTCCGGACGAAGTGCGCCTGCGCACGCGCGAACAACTGATGCGCGGCGCCACGCAAATCAAGCTGACCGGAGGGGGAGGGGTGTCGTCACCACACAGTCCGCTTGATGTGGTGACGTTCACGGAAGCCGAGTTGAGCGCGGCAGTTGCCGCTGCAACGGACTGGGGCACTTATGTATCGGTACACGCGTACACGCCGGCGGCGATACAGCGCGCGCTCAAAGCGGGCGTTCTCAGCATCGAGCATGGTAGTTTGCTGGACGACGAAACCGCTGCCATGCTCGCCCGCTCGGGCGCTTGGCTAAGCACGCAGCCGTTTCCCGATGCACTCGCCGAGGTGTTTCCTCCTGGTTCCGACGAGCGGGAAAAAGCACTGGAGGTATTCGCTGGTACGGACCGCACCTACAAGCTGGCGATCAAGCATCAGTTGAAGACCGCGTTTGGTACCGACATTCTGTTTTCAAGCCAGTTGGCTGAGCAACAGGGGAAAATACTGGCGAGCCTTGGGCGCTGGTACACGCCCGCACAGGTGCTCAAGATGGCTACTAGCGGCAATGCGCAACTGCTTAAATTGTCTGGTGCACGCAATCCGTATCGCGGCGACCTGGGCGAGGTTCGAGAAGGTGCACTGGCAGACCTGATTTTGGTCGACGGCAATCCGCTACAGGACTTATCGCTGGTCGGTGATGCCGAGCGTAAATTTCTGCTGATCGTCAAGGACGGCGTGTTGGTCAAGAACGCGCTGGTGAAGTAGGGTCGGGAGGCAGTCAAGGGTCTGCCTCCCAACTCGTCGCGCAATGGCTTCAACTGGCGTATCGAAAGCGGGTGGGGGCGGCTCCCCCCCACCCGTCAGCGCCGCTCGAACTTCGGTGCGCGCTTTTCTTCAAATGCCTTCCGGCCTTCCTTGGCATCGGCGGTGGCGAAGCAGATCGCCTGTAGGTCGCGCTCGTATTCCACGGCTTTCTCAAGCGGCATCGACAGCGCGGCGCGCAGATTGACGCGTGCCGTCTCGGCTGCGATCGGCGCGCGCGACGCAATGGTGGAGGCAAGCGCTTGTGCGCGCTCGCGCAACTGCTCCTGCGGCACCACCTCGCTTACCAGGCCCCAGGCCAGCGCCTGCTCGGCGCGGATAGGGTCGCCGGTCAGCACCATCAGTGCGGCGTTGCTGGGGCCGACCGCATGGACAAGCTGCGCCGTCATGCCGCCGCCGCCGATCCAGCCCAGCTTGATCTCGGGCGCGCCCAGGCGCGCGTTGTCGGAGGCGATGCGGATATCGCAGGCCAACGCCATCTCCAGGCCGCCGCCGAAGGTATAGCCATTGATCGCCGCCACCGTGGGCTTCTTCAACATGCGCACGCAGTCGCAGTAGTCAAGCCGATTGCGGAAATCCCAGGGCGTGGCGTAGCGGTCAAGCTCGGTAATGTCCGAGCCGGCGCAGAAGGCCTTGGGGCCCGCGCCGGTCAGGATCACCGCGCGCACCTGCGAGTCGGTGTTGCATTGCTGCACCGCCGCGATCAGCAGGTCGGCCATCTCGGGCGTCATCGCGTTCAGCTTCTCGGGACGATTGAGTTCGATGATGGCGACATGGCCATCGATACTGAGATTGACGAGTGCGCTCACGTCGACATCCTTAGGTTGCGGTGTGCTTGGGGGCGGCGGCCAGGCTGGCCTGGAAACGCTGGGTCAGGCCGCGCGCCAATGAGTGGGAGGATGCGCGGGCGGCGACGCCATCACGCAGGAACTGCGAGGCCTCGGTCTGGAAGGCGATGTAGCCATCGTGCCGTGGCCGGATCGAGGCGGCTTCGAGCGTGCGGGCCGTGTTGGCATAGAAGTTGCCGCTGGCCGCATTCACGTTCGCATCGGCCCAACTGCCGCGATGGCTGGGCTGGCCTTCGTGCTGCGGGATGAAGCGGCTTTGGGTATCGGCTGCGAGCAACCACAGTAGATGTGCCCGCAAGTCCGGCCCCACGATGCAGCGCCGTGATATCGCAATGCCGGTGCCGCCAAGGATCGAGCCGGGCTTGCCCGCGTCGGCCTCGGGCGCGTCGCGGAACGTAAGCGGTTTTGCCACCGCCGAGGTGGCGTAGTTCACATACCCATAGACCAGCGGGCAGAGCGCGATGTCATCGCGCGAGCTCATGTGGCCGAGCAGCGCGATCGGGTTGTAAGCCAGGGCGTGCGCGGGCGTGAGCCGCGCCAATTCGCTGAGCACATCGCACGCGTCGGCGAGCGTCGCCTCGTTGTGCCAGGCGCCGTGCGGGCGCAGGTCGGTATCGGGCGCAATGGCGGCCGCGATCGACAGCAGCGACAAGAACGGGTGCGGACCGCCCCAACTGAGCGCGACCGCGCCGCTGCGTTGCGACAGCGTCAGCACCTCGCGCCAGGTGCGCGGCACGGGGCCGTCAAGCCGATCGGCGCGCGTGGCCATGACCTGCGTGGCGGCGTCCAGCGGCAGCGCCCATTGGCGATTGGCCATGCGATAGCTGTCGTACGACAGCCCGATGCTATCCCGCGCGATCCGCGCCAGCTCGTCGGGCGCGAACACGGTGTCGAGCGCTTGCAGGCAATCGTGCGCCAGGGCCTCGCCCAGATGCGGGTGATCCAGCACCACCAGGTCATAGCGGGCGCACAGTTCGGCGATGGGCGCCGATTCGAAGCCTTCAAGCGACTGCTTGTCCCAGTGCACCAGCGGCGTGAGTGCGGTGGCGGCGTGCAGGGCATTGAAGCCGCGCGGGTGGTCCCAGGTCAGGCCACGGTAGGGCAGGGCGCGCTCGCTCATTCCGAGGTTCCACGCAGCACCGCGCCCGAGGCCGCATGCGCGGCGATCTCGTCGGCGCTGAAGCCAAAATCGCGCAGCACTTCGTCGGTGTGTTGGCCGGTAAGCGGTGCGCCGCGCAGCACCTGGCTTGGCGTCTTGGAAAAGCGGATCGGAAAACCCGGTGTTTTGATCTTGCCTTCGGTCGGATGTTCATACTCGACGAAGGTGCCGTTGTGCGCGATCTGCGGATCGTCGACCAGATCGGCGTATCCGTAGACGGGGCTGCACCAGATGCCGGCGGCATCAAGCTTGGCGAACCAGTCGGCGGTCGAGGCCTTTGCGAGGGTGTCGCGCACCAGCGCATAGATCTCGTCGCGCTTTTCCCAACCGTCGCGCTCGTCGGTGTACTCCGCCAGGCGCGGTTCTTCGGTCACGCGCGCCAGCACTTTCATGTCGGGCATGGCAAGCGCCAGATAGCCGTCGGTCGTCGCGAAGGTGCCATAGGGGGCGCGGATGTACACGTGGGCATGCGGCTCGGCGCTGCGCACTTGCGGCTTGTGCCCCACGGTGTAGACCGAGAGCTCCTGCATCTGGATCGTGGTGATTGCATCCAGCATGTTGACCTCGACCTTCTGGCCTTCGCCGGTACGCTCGCGGTGCAGCAGCGCGGCCAGCACGCCTTCGAAGGCGCAATACGCGGTGACGGCGTCGACCACATACTGGCCCGCCGCGCGTGGCGCTTCGCCCGCACGGCCCGACGACAGCATGGCGCCCGACATCGCCTGCAACAGCAGGTCCTGACCGGGGCGCGTGGCATAGGGGCCGTCTTCGCCGAAGCCCGACATCGATACATAGATCAGGCGCGGGTTCAGCGCCGACAGGGTCTCGTAGTCCACACCCAGACGGCCGGCGACACCCGGACGGTAGTTCTGGATAAACACATCGGCCTGCGCCGCGAGTTTGTGGATGATCTCTTTGCCGCCGGCACTCTTCAGATCGATCGCAAGCGAGCGCTTGTTGCGGTTCAGCGAAAGAAAGGACACGTTGATCTTGTTGCCCGTGATGCCGCCGGCGGGCGCGTGCCGCTGCCATTCGCCGGTGGGCGGCTCGATCTTGATCACGTCGGCGCCCAGGTCGCCCAGGCGCTGCGCCGCGAAAGGCCCCGCCATGGCGATGGAGCAGTCCAGAACCTTGTAGCCAGAAAGAATACTCATGCTTCTACCTTTGCGTGCGCCGATGCGCCTCAATGCATGACCCAGCCGCCGTCAACTGCCAGCGTCTGTCCGGAAATGAAACCCGCCTCGTCCGAGGCAAGGAAAACGATGGCCGCGGCGATGTCGCCTGCGTGCCCACGGCGCTTCACCGACTGGCGTTCAAGCACCATGCGGTTGTAGCCCTCGGGATCGGGATGGATCTTCTCGGCGTCGGTGGGAAACGCACCCGGCGAGATGGCGTTGACCGTGATGCCCCACTTGCCGAATTCGCGGGCGAAGGCGCGCGTGGCGCCCACCATCGCGCCCTTGGATTGCACGTAGGGCAGCAGGTTTTCCCAGCCGCCGGACAGCGTGATCGACGAGATGTTGATCACGCGGCCCCATTGCTGCTCGCGCATGCCGGGCAGCGCCGCGCGGATGATCTGAATCGCCGCCTCCACGTTCACGCGGTGCACGCGCGCCAGCTCTGCGTCGCTGTATTCCTCGAACGGGCGCGAGGGGTAGATTGCCGCGTTGTTGATGATCACATCAATCGGACCCTCGGCGGTCAGTTGCTGAAGATGCGACTGCAACGCGCTGGCGTCGGCAAGATCGGCCTGCAGGACGTGAAGCTGGTCGGAAAACCGCGCCGGCACGGTGCTGCGCAAGCGATCGATATGCCCGGCGTGGTTGTCCAGCGCGATCACGCGGGCGCCCGCTTCCAGCAGCGCAAGCGTGGTGTCCACACCGAAGCCGCCCGCCGCGCCCGTGTACAAAACGCGGCGGCCTTGCAAAGAGAAGCGCGCGCTCATGTGCGCCCCGCGATGGGCGCAAAGCGCCCCGACAACGGCGGATAGTCGGCCTCGGGCTGCACCGCGATCGCGCGGATGCGGGCTTCGCATGCCGCGATATCGGCGGCCGAGCCCAGCACGCTGAACGTGGTGTCGTAGCGGCGCTCTTCGCCATGCTCAAGCCAGATGAGCTCGTTGCGCTCACGCGCCGCGCCCTGGCCCAGCACATGGTTGGTCGACGGCTCTATGCCCATCGCATACTGGCCCGATTGCAGGTTCTGCCATTGATACTGGCAAGGGAATTGATGCTTGAAGGTGCTGACCTGCATGCCCAGGCCCAGCTTGTCGTTCACCAGGGCCACCGGGACGCTGCCATCGGCGGCGGCGGCCATCTCGTGCTGCCACACCTGCTCATGAAAGCCCAACTGCGGCGCCGGCATGCGGCGGTAGCCCACGCCCTGCTCGCGGTAGGTTTGCTCGTGCGCGGCCCACACCACATCGCGGATCGGCGCCAGATAGCGCGAGTCGGCGTCCAGCACCGGATAGCCCAGGTTGATGTGATAGCAGAGCATGTGCGGCGTGCGGTAGAAGCCGCGATTCACCACGCGATCCGACAGTTTGATGTCGTTGGTGCCCACCTCGATCTCGATGCGGCGGTGCAGCTCCAGGTGTTCGCCAAACACGGTGCCCTGGCTGACGACTCCCTCCGCCCACAGCACGCAGCGATCGCCGTCCCAGCGTTCGCCGTAGCCGCTCAGGCGCGCCGGAATGGTGCCCACGCGGCCATGGATGGACTGCTTGGCGGTCTTGCGCGGGCCATACACATAGTTGTCGGCCGGCGCGTCGTACATGAACAGAATGTGGTCCAGTCCGCAGGTGATCATGAGGCCCGAGAACGAGCGCATCCAGCCCAATCCGCCTTCGCCTTCATAGTCATGCAGGCCGGGATGGCGATAGCCCGACGGCGACTGCCATCCCATGGCCAAGCCACGGTATTCGCAATCGGCGATGTCCATCGCGCGATCCACCAGCACCGTAAAACGCAGGCCCGTGCCGCTGCGGAACTCCAGCATGCGGATGCCGCGCTCCAGCCCGTCGTCCAGCGTCATCAGGCGTACGCCGGCAAACTGCGCAAGCTGCCCGGTGCGCGCCTCCACGTCGCGGCGCGTCATCCAGGTTCCGTAAATGTCAGGCATGAGTTCTCCCTGGCAAAGGCGCGGGTGCGCGTTTGCCGGTGTCGGTGTTCAGAATCTTGTTCGCGGGCGCGCCGCGGGCCTTATGCAATGTGCCTCGCGGTGCGTCTGTGTTGCGGCGGGCGGCCTACAGGCCGTTCGCGCGCAGCCGCTCGTCCAGGAAGGTCTTGGCGCGCGGCACGTCGTCTTCGGTCAGGTGCTCGATGATGATGGGAATGTTTGGGTGCTTCTTCGCCAGGCGCTGCAAGTACAGGTCGTAATTCAGCGCGCCCAGGCCCGGCGCCGGCAGCTCGATCTCGCCCACGCCACGGAAGGTATGGCTCTCGGCCGCGCCGTCGTCACCAATGTCGCTGTGCTTTTCCGACTTGTCATCGCCCGAACGCTTCACGTCCTTGGCATGCGCGATGCAGATCTTGTCGGAGAGCGCGTCGAACACCTGATTCAGCGTGCGGTCCATCTGGTCGATGTTGTGCGCTTCGAAGTAGTTCGTGGGATCCATCAAGAGGCCAAGACCAGGGTGATCCACTTCGGCGAACATGCGCAGCGTTTCCTCGACGGATCCCACCACGTTGTTCACGTAGGTCTCAAGCAGGAACACCGCGCCATGATCATAGGCATGTTGCGACAGCTCGGCGATCACCGCGCGGCACTGGTCCCAGCCTTCCTCGGTCTTGTTCCTGGGGTGATGCACCCAGTCGCTGTCGGTGGCGAACGTGCCGGTTTCCGAGATCACGTAAGGCGAACCCAACTGGCGCGCGTGCGTCAGGATCTCTTTGAGATAGCCGTTGCGGCGTTGGCGCTCGGCGGGATCGGGGTGAACGATATTGGTATAGGCCGAGATGCAGGACACCGGCAGGTTGTAGTGGCGGAAGGTGTCGCGGATCTGCGTGCATTTCTGCGCGGTCAACTGCCCCGGGCCGAGTTCCATGTCCTTGAAATGCAGGTCCAGCTGCACGGTGTTGAAGCCGTGCGAGCGGATCACCTTGGCGGTGCGCTCCAGCTCATAGGGGAAGTAGCCCGAGAAGATTCCGGTCTGGATCATGATGCTTGTCTCCGTCTGTTTTTTGTCTGGTTATTCAACAGCCGGCAGCCGTACTGTGCGGCCTTCGGCGATGGACGTATACGCGGCCTCGACCAGCGCCATCGTGCGTACGTTGTCGGTCACGCTCAACGCAGGCTCGGTGCCGCTGGCCAGCGCGTACTGCAACTGCTCCATCACGCCGATGAAGGCATGCGGAAACCACATCGTGTCCCACGTGGGGGTTACCCAACGCCCGTCAGTATGGCCCTGGGCCGCGCGAGAGGCGTAGCTCAGGGTCGACGGCTCGCCGGTGGGCCAGCCGATGGTGCCGCGCGCGACGCCCTCGGTGCCTTCCACGCGCCAGCGGATGTGCTGGTCGTCGGGGTATCCCTCGGCCCGTGGGCCCGACCACACATCTTCGAGCGACAGCGCAAGCAGGCCGTTGCCAAAGCGCAGCGTGGTGCTCACCAGCCCATCCTGATGCGCGAACTCGGTGCGCGGATCGGGGCGGGTGATGCTGGTGATCTCGGTGGGCTCGCCAAACAGATAACGCAGGGCATCAAGGTGATGCACGCTCATGTTCGAGAGCGTCAGCCGGTCATAGCCGCGCAAAAAGTCTTGCCAGTGCGGGATCGCGTGCATGTCGATCTGCGCGAACACCGGCGTGCCCAGCACGCCCTGGTCCAGCAGCTGCTTGAGCGTGCGCATCGATTGGTCGTAGCGCATGTTCTGGTTGACCGACAGGATCTTGCCGGCGGCACGAGCCTCGTCGCGCAAGGCACGAGCTTCGTCCAACGAGAGGGCAAGCGGCTTTTGCGCCAGCACGCCGCGCACGTGCGGGGCGCGCAAGGCGGCGCGAATCAGCGCGGGCTGCTGGTCGGGCGGATACGCGATGTCCACGATCTCGATTTGCGGATCGGCGATCAGGGCCAGGGGATTCTCATGCACAACCGGGATGCCATAGCGTTCGGCGACCTTGGCCGCTTTGCTGTGCGTACGCGACGCGATCGCCGCCACCGTGAAGCCGGCCTGCTGATAGGCCGCCAGATGGCACTCGGCCATGATCATGCCGGCGCCGATGCAGCCGATGCGAAAGCGCCGTTCCCGAATGGGCGGGTCGGGCACCAGGGTAGGGTGCGACATGTGCTCCTCCTGCCGGCTTGGTATGCACTGTCGACTGCCTGGCATCCTGCCGTGCGGTATTTGATGTTGTTGAGCCGCGATAATCACATCAAAACAATCAGGGGTAAAGATGGATGGCGCTCATAGGGCAGCAACGTTACCTTTTTGATCCAGAATGATTGCAAATGATGGGTTATGATCGCCTCGCTGCCATCGTCCTGATGGTGTCTTGAGAGCCTGGTACCGCATGCGCCCCACCATTTCCCTCATTGCCCGTGAAGCCGGCATGTCCACCGCCACCGTGGACCGGGTGCTGAACGACCGCGACGGCGTGCGCGGCAAGACGCGCGACCGCGTGCTGGCAATCGCCAATCGCCTCGGCTACTTCGTCCAGGGCGCCGATGCCGCCAGCCAGGATGTGCGGGTCGATTTCGTTTTGCCCGCCGGCACCAACAGCTTCATGACCGCGTTGGGCCGGCACCTACTGGAAGAAGCCGCCACCCGCCCCGATGTGCGGGCCCGCCTGCATCTGATCGAGGGATTCGACGCCAACAAGCTCGCGCAAAAGCTCTACGAGCTGCGCGAGCAGACGCAGGCCGTTGGCCTGGTCGGGCTGGACCATCCCCAAGTGCGTGATGCCATCATGGCGCTGCGCGACAGCGGCGTGCATGTAAGCACCCTGGTGTCGGACATTCCGATCTCGGCGCGCCTGGGTTACGTGGGCATCGACAACCGCGCCGCCGGCCGCCTGGCCGCGCTGTTGCTGGGCCGGTTTCTGCCACAGCACACCGAGCGCAAGGTTGCGGTGTTCGTGGGGTCACTGGCGTATCGCGGCCACGAAGAGCGCGAGATGGGTTTTCGCTCGCTGCTGAGCGAAGAGTTTCCGCACCTGCGCATCGCACACATTCTTGAGATCGGCGACGACCGCGACCGCGCCTTTGCCGTCACGCAGGATCTGCTGCGCAAAGATCCGCCGCACGCGATTTACAACATCGGCGCCGGCAACCAAGGCATCGCGCGGGCGCTGAAAGAGGCGCGGCCGGCTGAGGCGCGGCCAACAGAGGCGTGGCCAACAGAGGCGTGGCCAACAGAGGCGCGGCCAGACGAGGCTGGCTCAAGCAAGGCAGCCTCCGCCCCTCGCATTGTCTTCGTGGGCCACGACCTCACCGAAGCCACGCGCCGCCTGTTGCTTGATCGCACCATGGACGCCGTGATCGACCAGAACCCGCGCGTCGAGGCGCGCGAGATCGTCAAGCTGCTGGTGGCGGCCGTGAAGGGCGCGCCCGAACCCAGTTATCTGCCGCGGCTACAGGTCATCTTCCGGGAAAATATTCCGGAGCCGTGATGGCCTCGTGACGGCGCCCAAGGCCGCGTGTGCGCGGCTTCAGGCAGGGCCATCGAGAAAACCTCGCCCCTCCTGAGCGAGCTTGACGATGAGATTGGCCGGCTTCCAGTATTGGGAACCGTGCTCGGCTTCGTATTTGCGCAACCCCGCCAGGATGGCAGGCAGGCCGATCTGGTCCGCGTAGCACAGCGGGCCGCCCCGATAGGCGGGAAAGCCGTAACCTTTGAGCCAGACGACGTCGATGTCGGAGGCGCGTTCGACGATGTTCTCTTCCAGGATATAGGCGGCTTCGTTGATCATGGAGTACAGGCAGCGCTCCAGAATTTCCTGGTCGGAGATCTGCCGTGCTTGTCGGCCCGAGGCCGCGCGGTGTGCGGCGACCAGTGCTTCGGCAGCCGGTGATGGGGTGGCCTTGCGGTCATTGTCATAGTCGTAGAAGCCGCCCTGGGTCTTCTGGCCCAGCCGGCCCGCGGCGACCATGCGGTCCAGCATGTCGCACTCGCGCTCGCGCGGCGTCAGGTTCGGCAGGCGGCTCTGGCGATTGCGCCAGCCCACGTCCAAACCTGCCAGATCCGCCATGGCGAACGGCCCCATCGGCAGGCCGAAGTCGCGCAGGACACGGTCGATCTGAAAGGGCGAGGCGCCTTCCTGAAGCAGGAAATGACTTTCGCGCGTGCGCTTCGCCAACATGCGGTTGCCGACGAATCCGTCGCAGGACCGCACCAGCACGGCGACCTTGCCCAGGCGGCGGCCCACGTCCATGACGGTGGCGCACACGTTGTCAGAGGTGGCGGAGCCGCGCACGTTCTCCAGCAACTGCATGACGTTGGCAGGACTGAAAAAGTGCATCCCCACCACGTCCTGGGGTCGCTGAGTGGCGCTCGCGATAGTGTCGATGTCCAGGAAAGAGGTGTTTGAGGCCAGGATGGCGCCGGGCTTGCAGACCCGATCAAGCGTCTTGAAGATCTCGTGTTTGAGCCCGATTTCCTCGAACACCGCTTCAATGACCAGATCCACGTCGGCCAGATCCTCGAAGCGTGTGCTGCCCTGTATGCATGCGAGACGCTGCGCGACGTCGCCTGCGCTGAGCCGGCCGCGCCGCGCGGAGTTGGCGTAGTTTTCTTCGATGCGCGCCATGCCCTGGCTGAGGCGCTCGGCGTCTTTTTCCAGCAGCACCACGGGTATGCCGGCATTGGCGAAACACATTGCAATGCCGCCGCCCATGGTGCCGGCGCCTATCACCGCCGCCCGGTTGACGGACCTGGTCTTGGCCGCCAACGGCACCTTGTGCAATTGAGGCTCGGCCACGAAGGGATGGTAGGTGACGACTGGCGTGCTGGTGGTGCTGCTCATGATGGTGTCCGCGGTTGTAGCGTTTACAGGGTGGTGCGCGATCCGAGAATCGCCGTGACCTGGCTGGCCAACTGGCCGCCATTGCCGTGGGCCAGGGCCAGATCGACGCCGTCAACCTGTCTGGCGCCTGCGGTGCGGCGGATCTGGTGCACCGCCTCGATGGCCGCGAAGATGCCATACATGCCAGGGTGATTGCAGGACAGGCCGCCGCCGTTGGTGTTGACCGGCAGTGCGCCACCGGGCGCGGTCACGCCTGAGGCCACGAACGCGCCACCTTCGCCCTTGGCGCAGTAACCCAGGTCTTCAAGAAACAGAATCGGGTTGATGGTGAATGCGTCATAGAGCTGCAAGACGTCGATCTCTTGTGGCGCGACGCGCGCCATCTCGAAGGCGCGTTGGCCGGATTGCACGGCACCGGTGACCGTAAGGTCTTCCATGCTTGAAATCTGGCGATGCGTGGTGGCCTCGCCGACACCCAGAACATAGGCCGGCGTGTTGGAAAATTCCGGCACGCGCTCCGCGGCGACAAGAATCATCGCCCCGCCGCCGTCGGTCACCAGGCAGCAGTCCCGCAGCGTGAGCGGATCGGATATGGGCCGGGAATCCAGAACCTCGGCGATGCTCAGGGGGCCGCGTTCGTGCGCGGCAGGATTGCGCTGCGCCCACTGGCGCGCGGCGACTGCGACGCTGGCCAACTGCTCGCGCGTGGTTCCGTACTGGTGCATGTGGCGCGCGGTAGCCAAGGCGTAGCCGCTGATGGGGTTGCGCGGCGAATACATCGCCTCCCAGGGGGCGGGTTCGGTCAGGGTGGTGAGCTTGCCGCCCGCCGACAGTTGGTTCGACCCATAGCAAATGCAGGCCACCTTGCACAGCCCGGCTTGCAGGGCAAGCGTGGCCGACAACAGGTGGGCCAGAAATGAGGATCCGCCGATGTTGGTGCCATCCATGTAGGTCGGCTGGATGCCGAGATACTCCGCCACGGACAGGGCGGGCATGAAATGCGTCAGGGTGGACGTGAACAAGCCGTCGATCTGGTCCACGCCGATGCCCGCATCGGCCGCCGCCGCCTGAACGGCGATGCCAAGTTGATCCAACGCCGAGAACCCGGGGCTGTTCCAGCCAGGCGTGGTGCCGATCCCGACAATCGCCGAGGCCCCTCTTGTACTAGTAGCCATCAAATCGTTCCAATAATCATGGGTCGCGCGATAGTCCGCGCGCACAAACACCACACGCGGTCAGTCCGCGCGCACGAACACCACGCGCGGCACGCCAGAGGATTGGCGGCGCACTTCTGCACGGACTCGCATGCCGATCGTCACCGCCAGGGGCTCCATATCGACAACGGTGCTCATCAGGCGCGGTCCCTCTGCAAGGTCCACCAGGACGACGCAATAGTTCCCACCCCGTTCGGGGCGTTGGCGCACGACGGTGGTCGAATAGATGGTGCCGTCGCCACTGGCGGCTTCCCAGCGCAAGCGTCCGCCGCCATAAGGGGAGATGGCTCGAGGATAGAAAACGGCGCGGCCGGTTGTTTCGCAGCGCTGAATCATGAACTGCCCTTGTTCGAGCATGCGCTGGAAGTACTGCTCCGGGCCGACTGCCTCGTCGCCCGCTGTGTGTGTGCTGTTAGAGGAATTCTGCACATTCGCCTCCCAAGATTCTTTGGCCGCGGCCGGCCGGCAGGCGGACGGGGCATACACCCGTTGGTGCATGGCTTGTCTGCTGGCGATGCCACGACGCTTGAATGATGTTAGGGGGGCGAGTCGTCTCGGGACAATTAACTAATTTTGACGAGGGGCATAGCGATTGAGCATAGCTGGGCCGTGGCCCGTTGCGTGCCGGGTTCGCGCGCGGAGGTTGTATTCAATCAGCCAGCCAGCGTACGCCGACGTTCTCGAACTGTTTGATGTAGGGCTCGAGCAGGCGGATCAGCTCGGCATGCAGGACATTGACGAGGCGGGGGTTGCGGTTCAGCACGGCGGTGCCGATGATCACAGTGCGTTGCAGCGTGGGGCTGATGATGGGAGCGCCTTCGATGCGCTTTTCGGCCAGCATCGTCATGATGGGCATGGCTGGCAGGATGGTGTAGCCGACGCCGCGTAACACCAGATCGAGAATGACCGTAGTGCTGTCCGACTCGGCAACAAGATTCAGGTTGACGCCGAGGATGGTGCAGGCCCGGTCTATCACGTTGCGCAAGCTGCGCGCTTCCGGAACCACCATGGGCATTCTGGAGACGGCCTCGAGCGTCATCGGGGTGTCTTCGGACAATCCGGATCCCGGCATGCCGAAGACGTATATGGGTTCGGAATAAGCGGGCGAGGTCTGCAGAAGTTCGGATTGCAGATAGTCGCCCATGAGGCAGATATCAAGCTTGCCGCCCTCCAGGCCCTCTTGCAGGAAATCCGAGAAACCGGTGGCGATGCGCACGCGCAGATTTGGGTACTGCTGCTGCAACGCGATGACGAGCGGGCCGGCAAGGGCGGCCGCAAGGCTGGGCAGCATGCCGATGGACACCGTGCCAAGCAGCTCCGATTTTGCGGCGCCGATGTCGGCCCGGGCTTCATTGAGCCCCTTAAGGGAAACCCGCACCTGATCGACAAACCGGCGGCCTGGCACGGTCAGCACCATCCCGAGCCGGTTGCGCTCGAAAAGCGGCGTGCCCAGTTCGTCTTCCAGTTGTTTCAGTTGTCGGGACAGGGCGGGCTGCACAACGTGCAGCAGTTCCGCCGCCTTGGTGAGGCTGCCGGTTTCCGCGATCGCTAGAACCGTTCTTAACTGCCTGAGTTCCATTTCCGCCTGCTTTTATCGAGACACATGCCGAACGGCTATAGGGGTCAGAGAAAAATGTGAATTGTGCGGCTGTGGCACGACTCCTACCATCCTCACCAAGTTAACGACAACCGCCGGATCAAGCTGGGCTGCGATTGCGCGTATCCGTTTGCATGTTAGTGCTTTTCGGCGCCTGCCCGCAGGCGCGCCTCGTCTGGCAGGAACATGCAAGGGCTACGGGCAGCAGCTTAAGAACTTGAGCATAAGAGTCAGAGCAGAGACATAGGATCACCATGAAGAGAGTGTTGGTTGCCAATCGTGGCGAAATCGCCGTGCGAGTCATACGCGCCGTGCGCGACCTGGGGTTGGAGAGCGTCGCGGTGTATTCCCAGGACGATTCAAACTCAAGGCATCGAATTCTTGCGGATACCTCGGTTGCGCTGACCGGCTCCGGTCCGGCGGCTTATATCGATATCGACGCCATCATTGCCGTCGCCACGGCCGAGCATTGCGATGCTATCCATCCGGGGTATGGCTTCTTGAGTGAAAGGGCGGATTTCGCCCTGGCTTGCGATGCGGCGGGAATCACGTTCATCGGCCCGAACGCCGATCACCTGGCTCTGTTCGGAGACAAAGGCCGCGCCTTGCAACTGGCCCGCGAATGCGGCGTGCCCGTCATGCCCGCCACGCCGGGCGGTGCTTCACTTGCGGACGTCGAACAGTTCTTCGACGAGCAGGGCGGGGTCGGGATCGTTATCAAGGCGGTCGGCGGAGGCGGCGGACGCGGGATGCGCGTCGTCAAGTCCAAAGCCGATATCGCCGAGCTCTATGCCCGCTGCCGGTCGGAAGCCATGTCGGCCTTTGGTGTGGACGCGCTGTACGCGGAGCGTCTGGTCAATCGCGCGCGTCATATTGAAGTGCAGATTGCCGGCGATGGGGCGTCGGTGGTCGCGCTTGGCGATCGGGATTGCACGCTGCAGCGCCGCTTTCAGAAAGTGGTCGAGATCGCGCCCAGCCCGGTGCTAAGCGCGCCGCTGCGCGCCGCCATTCTTGCCGCGGCACAGAAAATGGCGGCCAGGGTGGAGTACCGCAGCCTGGGAACCTTTGAATTCCTGGTCGAAGAAAACGAGCACGGGGTGCAGACGGACTTTGTATTCATCGAAGCCAACCCCCGGCTACAGGTTGAACATACGATTACGGAGCAGGTCACGGGCGTGGATCTGGTGGCCTTGCAGATCGGGGTCGCGCAGGGAAAGCACCTGGCCGAACTGGGCGTGGACCCGAGCAACCCGCCGGGGCTGAACGGTTATGCCATTCAGGTCCGCATCAATGCAGAATCGACCGATGCCACGGGCATGGCGCGCCCGGCACACGGCAGGCTGGAGCGTTTCGAGCCGCCCGCCGGCCCTGAAGTGCGCGTCGACACCCATGCCTACGGCGGATACTCGCCCGCCCCGGCGTTCGACACGCTGCTGGCCAAGCTGATCGTGTTCAGCGGCAGTGACGATTTCTCGGGCGTGGTGCGGCGGTTGCGCCGCTGTCTGGCCGAGTTCCGGATTGCCGGCGTAGCCACGAACATCCATCTTTTGCAGGCGCTTGTGGCTCGGGAGGACTTCCTGTCGCAGCGCAACCATACGCGCTACATCGAGTCCATCCTTGGGGAACTGCTTGCAGCGGCCGAGCAGTACGCGCAAGCGCAGCAGGCCAAGGACTGCCTGATCGGGGATTCGGGGGGGCGCGGCGCTTCGGCGGCCAACTTGCCGCAGGCAGCGCAGGCCGCGGTGCCGGAAGGGCTCTCGGCATCGCGCGCGCCGTTGAGCGGCCGCCTGGTCGAGGTGTCCGTAAGCGCCGGCGCTCTCGTGCTCAAGGGCCAACCCATCGCCGTGATCGAAGCGATGAAAATGGAGTACAGCGTCGTCGCCGATTTCAATGGCAGGGTCGTCGAGGTGCCGGCCGCCAGTGGCGGCAATGTGCTCGAAGGCGAGATCCTGGTTTTGCTGGAACAGGAATCGGGTGGGGTCGACACCGAGGTCGTGACAGACGCGATCGATCTGGACGCCGTGCGCCCTGACCTGCAAGCCGTTCTCGACCGCCATGCGTCGCTTTACGATGACGCGCGCCCGCAGGCCGTGGCAAAGCGCCGTTCGCGAGGGCAGCGCACCGCACGGGAGAACGTGGACGATCTGTGCGATGAAGGCTCGTTCGTGGAGTTTGGCGCATTGGTCATTGCCGCGCAGGCCAGCCGCCGCAGCAAGGAAGACCTGATCGCCAACACGCCCGCGGACGGCATTGTCACCGGCATTGGCAACATCAACGGCGACGCATTCGGCTACGACGGGTCGCTGACCGCCGTCATGGCCTATGACGCGACGGTGCTGGCGGGCACGCAGGGCAAACGCAACCACATCAAGACCGACAGGCTGGTGGAACGTGCTCGCCGCGACGAAATGCCGATGGTGTTGTTCGCCGAAGGCGGAGGCGGCCGCCCGGGCGATGTGGATTTTCCGTTCGTATCCGGGCTGTATCAGCCGTCGTTCGCGGCGATGGCCGAACTCAGTGGCGAAGTGCCTTTGCTCGGCATTGTTTCGGGACGCTGTTTCGCGGGCAACGCCGCCTTTCTAGGGGTCTGCGATGTCATCATCGCGGACAAGAGCGCCAACATCGGCATGGCCGGCCCGGCGATGATCGAAGGCGGAGGGCTGGGCATCTTCCGGCCGGAGGACGTCGGCCCCGCGCCGGTGCAGTTCGCCAACGGCGTTATCGACATCCTGGTCGACAACGAGGCGCAGGCCGTCGTGGCGGCCAAGCACTATCTTTCCATGTTCCAGGGCCGCACCAAGGACTGGGTGGCGCCCGACCCGCGTCACCTCCGTCATGTGGTGCCGGAGAATCGCTTGCGTGTCTACGACAGCCGCAAGGTCATCGAAGGCATTGCCGACGTAGGCAGTGTATTGATGCTGCGCTCGGGGTTCGGCCTGGGAATGCACACCGCCCTGGCTCGCGTGGAAGGGCAGCCTGTAGGGATCATCGCCAACAATCCGCATCACCTGGGCGGCGCCATCGATGCCGATGCGGCCGACAAGGCGGCGCGCTTCATGAACCTTTGCGATATCCACGGTCTGCCCATCATTTCGTTGATCGATACGCCGGGATTCATGGTCGGGCCAGAGCAAGAGGCCAAGGCGCAAGTCCGGCATGTGTCGCGCATGTTCGTGGTTGCGGCCAAGCTGCGCGTCGCCATCTTGGCAATTGCCTTGCGCAAGGGCTACGGCCTGGGAGCCATGGCCATGGCCGGCGGGGGCTTTCGCTCGGCCAGTTGCGCGGTGTCGTGGCCAACGGGCGAATTCGGCCCCATGGGCCTGGAAGGGTCCATCCGGCTGGGCTTCAAGAAAGAGCTTGAGAACGTCCCCGAGGGGCCGGAGCGCCAGGCGCTTTACGACCAGTTGGTGGCTCGCGCTTACGAGCGCGGGCACGCCATCAACGTCGCGTCCACGACGGAGATCGACGCAGTCATCGATCCCGCGCAGACCCGCACGTGGATACGCCAAGGCATCGCGTCGGCACCTTTGCGCGCCGGCCGTGCCCGCCGCGCCTTTGTCGATACCTGGTGATCAAGGTGAAGTCTGTTGGAACAGGTTGCGACTATGCATACATCTGAAAGCCGGCTCGCCTTCTCCGGGTTGCGCGTGCTGGAAATCGGCTGCGGAGCGGCAGTGGCTTATGCCGGGAAGCTCTTTGCGGATTTTGGCGCCGAGGTCATCAAGCTGGAAGACGCCGACGGCGACACGTTGCGCCGCCTGCCGCCCCTTTTGAACGAGGCCAATGGTGAGCCCGCAAGCGCCTTGCATGCCTGGCTCAACACCAACAAGCGCAGCGTGGCCCTTCGTGGAAAGACAGGCGCGGAACCCGCGTGGCTGTCAGGGCTCGCCCGGACATGCGATGTGATTCTTGACGCCCGGGCGCTGGACGAAGGCTTGGAGGTGCTGAAGCGCCCCGCGTACGCGGGCGATGGGAATGACGGCCAGGGCAACGCGCCTATCGAGGTATGTCTGACCTGGTTCGGCGAGTCCGGGCCCTACAGTGGTTTCGCGGGCACCGAGGCCGTGTGCCGCGCCCTGGCCGGCGCGGTGTATTGCAGTGGCGCGAAGCAGGGCCCGCCCCATCTGCCGCACGACATTCAGACCGCCATTGCCGCTGGTGTCGCGGCATTCTCAAGCGCGACCGCTGCGTTGCTGGGACGATCCGACGGCAGCCGGCGTTATCTGCTGAGCATCCATGAGATTGCGTTTTCGCTGGTGGAGATGGAAGCCGGCATGGTGCAGGATGGCCGGCATCCCATGGCCCGGCTGGGTGTCAACCGGTTCTGCACAGCGCATCCCGCCGGCATCTACGAGACAAAGCAGGGCTGGATTGGGCTGTTCGCCCATACCGGCCCGCAGTGGGCAGCGCTGTGCGCTGCCATCGGCCACCCGGACCTGGCCGCGGACCCGCGTTTTGCGAGCGGGCCGACCCGTATGGTCCATGCGGACGAAATCGATGCGTTCCTGATTCCCAGCCTGCGCGCCAGGACAGCCGAGGATTGGTTCGATGTGCTGCGCAAGCAGAAATTTCCCGCGGTAATCGTGCCGACCATGGCAGAACTGCTTCAACAAGGCGTGCATCGCGAACGCGGCGCTTTTGTTCCCGTCAAGGCGGGGGCGGCCGAATTCGAGGGGCCGGTCGTTCCGCTGCCCATGGGCGATGCGGGGCCCTTGCCGGGCGGTAAGGCCGCGCTTCTGGATGCTGACGGCCCCCGCTACCGTGAAGCGCAGCGTCTGACGCCGGCCGCCGGCTTGGCCAGGGCTGCGCCGGACGCGCCGCCCTTGCGAAAAATCCGGGTGGTGGATCTGACGATGGGGTGGGCCGGGCCATTGGCGGCAAGGACGCTGGCGGACTTTGGCGCGGAAGTCATCAAGGTTGAAAGCACGGGCTATCCGGACTGGTGGCGGGGCACGCATTACACCGATGAGTTCTATCAGGAAAAGCTGTACGAAAAGAACTCGAACTTTGCGCTGATGAACCGCAACAAGTTGGGCATCACGCTTGATCTGACCCGTGCGGAAGGGCGTGCGGTCCTGTTCGATCTGGTGGCCAAGGCCGATATCGTCATCGAGAACTACTCGACCGAGGTATTGCCCAAACTCGGGCTGGACTATGCCGTGCTGTCCCAGGTCAATCCGCACTTGGTCATGGTATCCATGCCGGCATTCGGGTCGGGCAATGAGTGGAGCACGATCAGGGCCTACGGCGGCACGCTGGAGCAGGCTAGCGGCCTGCCGCAACACACTGGTTTCCCGCAGGACCCTCCCGCGCTGACCTCCTACGCTTATGGTGATCCGGTGGGGGGCTTCAACGGGGGGGCGGCGGCGTTGCTGGCGCTGTTCGTGCAGCAACGCTCGGGCAAGGGGCGCCACGTCAACCTGTCTCAGGTGGAATGCATGCTGCCCATGACAGCGCCGTTCCTTATTGAGCAGTCCGTGCACGGCACGACCACGCCCCGCAGCGGCAATGCGCATCCTCTCCATGCCCCGCAGGGGATATACCAGTGCGCGGGCGATGACGCCTGGGTGGTGGTGAGCATCACGAGCGATGCGCAATGGCAGGCATTGCTGACGGTCATGCAGGCGGCTGATCTTGCCCTGGACCCTGCTCTGGATAAGGCGGCGGGCCGACGGGCCCGGCACGAAGAGATAGACCGCAGGATCAACGCATGGGCGCGCGCGCGCTCCGCTCAAAGCGCCATGGCCGAATTGCAGCAGGCCGGTATCAGCGCAGGAGAGGTCAAGCCGATCTGGACGGTACTCGATGACCCGCATCTCAGGGCCCGCGAGTTTTTCAAGGCGACTTCCCGCCCGTATATCGGCGAGTTTCTGGCGACTACTCCCTGGTTCAGGGAGCCGGGCGCGACGGTCGCGGCGGTGCGTCCGGCGCCTACGCTAGGGCAGCACAACAGCGATGTGTTTTCGCGCGTGCTGGGCATGAGCGCGGATCAGCAACAGACACTGGAACGAGACGGAATCATAGGAAACACCGCAACCAGGAAGGCGGCCTGACAAGCCGCGCAAGCACGATGCAATACACAAGATCTAACTTTCGTGGAGACAAACAATGACTACATCCAATTCCCGCCGTAACTTCCTCATCACTTCCGCGCACCTTGCCGTGGCTTCGGCATTGGGGTTGGGGTCACCTGCCGCGTTCGCGCAGGACAACGCATGGCCCACTAAAGCCATCAAGATCATCGTGCCGTTCCCGGCCGGTTCGATCACGGACACGATGGCTCGCCTGCTGTCGGATTCTTTGTCCAAGACGCTCAAGCAGCCTGTCATCGTGGAGAACAAGGGCGGCGCCAATGGATCGATCGGGGCGGCCGAGGTGGCCCGTTCGGCGCCGGATGGCTACACGCTGCTGGCCACCAACAGCAGCAGCATCACGGTCAACCCCCTGATCTACAAGAACTCCCAGTACAAGACCAAGGATTTCGCTCCCATCGCCCTGGTTCTGGACGCGCCGTTCATTCTGAACGTCAACCCCGAATGGGCCAAGAAGCACTCCATCAAGTCGGTCAAGGATCTGGTTGAGTACGCCAGGAAGAATCCGGGCGAGCTCACCTATGGCTCGGGAGGCCAAGGCAACCTGGCCCATCTGGCGTTTGCGCAACTGAGCAATGACACGCAGTTCAAGGCAACCCATATCCCCTACAAGTCGGCCTCGCAAGCCAGCATGGCGGTCATGGCGGGCGAGGTGAACACGTCTTTCGATACGCTGGCCAGCGCACCGCAAGTGGCGGCCGGCAAGTTGAAAGCCCTGGCCGTCACGCAGAAGCAACGGATTTCCCAAATGCCGGATATCCCCACGATGGCCGAGGCAGGCTATCCGAACATCGATGTCACTTTCTGGCTGGGCCTGTTCGCCCCGGCAGGCACGCCTGCCCAGATCGTCGACACCTTGTACGAGCAGTCCAAGCGCGCGATGGAGCAACCTGCCGCCAAGACCTCACTTAGTGCGCAGGGTAGCGTCGTCATGAGCAATCCGAAGGAGTTGTCCACGCGCATCGGGCGTGAGGTCGATCAGCTTTCTCATGTCGTCAAGCGGGAGAAAATCGTCATCGATTGAAGCCAGGCCGGGGAGGCGTCTTGCCGGCGGCGAAGTCCGCGGTCACCGATATCAAACAGAAAAAATGGGGCTGACATACTGGCCTTTGACCGCGTTAGTTCCCCGAAGGCATTGGCAGATTGAAGCCTTCCTTGGCCAAGCCGTCCCGGATGTGCTGGAACCGTTCGTACTGCGATAGCGTAATTGGCCCGTCATAGCCTTCGCTTTGCGTTTTGCGTGGCGGATACTTTACATACGTCTTCATGAGGTCCGCGGCCGCGGCGTTCATCGATACTATTGTCCAGGTCCTTTCAGTAACGTTACTCATGAAAATGTCGTACCGTTCCTGCGGGTCCGCCCACAAGTCAAATACTTGCGGCACGCCCGCGACGTACGACTCAGCCCCCTTCCAGCCCAGATTGGTGTCCACGGCCAGCCCGCCCGTTTTCGCGCCGTTGTCGCCTCGAAGATTGAATACCGCCTTGTAGTTGCCAACGCGAATGGCACCAGGAGACAACTCGTTTTCCGTGAAATAGAACCACGACTTCCGTTCAGACTTGCCAGTGCCGAACAGCACCGGCGACATGTCGTAGCTATCGAACGTAATGGGTTTTTCCGCCCGGTCATTAACGGGCAGTTTGATTCCTGCCACCGACGCGAAGGTTGCCATCAGGTCAAGGCCGCCCAAGATGCTGTGGTCCGTCGACGCGGGCGCAATCTTGCCCGGCATCCAGGCGATGGCGGGAACACGATTGCCACCTTCGCGAACCGTGCCCTTGGTACCACGGAAGGGGGTGTAGCCCGCATCGGGGTAGACGTCCTGCCAAGCGCCGTTGTCCGTGGTGTAGAAGACCAATGTGTTCTTGTCCAGGCCCAGCTCCCGAACTTTGTCCATGATCCGCCCGATCCGCGCATCCAGCTCCACCACCGAATCTGCATACTTGCTCTTGGACATCGACTTACCCTTGTAGTCGGGGTCCGGCATATTTGGCTGGTGGACCTTCATGAAATTGATGTTCATGAAGAACGGCTGCTCGGATTTAGCGTTGCGGTCCAGATACTCGAGCGAGGCCTTTTCCACGTAGCGGTCGAAGAAGGGGATACCAACCACGCCTTCCTTGCCGTTCACGACGGGCGTATCGACGTACTGACCATTGATCTTGAATTCCTCGCGCGCCGTTTCGCCCGCGTTACCTGACAGGGCTCCGCGTGTCACCTTCTGGAACATCGCGCGGAGTTCAGGATCCATATCCGGGAACCAAGTTGGATCCGCATAGGTATAGGCATTGAGATGGTATAAGCCGGCGTATTTCATCTCGTCGTAGCCTTGGGCGTTTGGCAACGAGTAGTCCGCTTCGCCCAGGTGCCATTTTCCGCTGAAGAATGTCTTGTAGCCGCCCGTCTTCAGTACTGACGCTAACGTCCATTCCTCTTTAGGCAAGCCCCCGCCTTGGCCTTGGAACGCGACCGTCGTCATGCCGCTGCGATTTGGGATGCGGCCGGTTTGCATGGCAGCGCGCCCTGGCGTGCAACTGGGCTGCGCATAGAACGAGAAGAAGGTCATCCCCTCTTTCGCAAGCCGGTCGATATTGGGGGTGGGCATTCCACGTCCGACACCGCCACCGTACGGGCCGAGGTCTCCGTAGCCCGTGTCGTCCGATACGATCAGAATGATGTTTGGTTTGCGCGGTTCCTGCGCTATCGAGGGTGTAGAGAAAACCGCTGTGGCCATAAAAAGTGCAGCAGCACTCGATGAAAATGCTCGTTTGGTCGTCATCTTCAACTCTCCGCTGAAAGATAATCAAATCGACCGCACGAAGCGTCAAACCGCGCGGCGCACATGGGCATACGGGTTTACTTTGGCATACGTACTGGAGTTCAAAGGCTGGCACTATCGCGCCCTTGAGTCGGACTTATTCTCACCTTCTTTAAAGCGCTGTCAATTGGTATATGCCGCTGGAAATGCGGATAGGGCGAGCCATTTGATAAGTCCGCACCGGCGTAATCGCACTACACCTTGGGCGTACGATTTGCTTCGATATCGCGGCGGAAAATCGCGAGGGTTGCCACAGACGCATGAGCAAAAAAATCTGAAGTGGCACCGTTATATTCGAAGTAATCTACCGCGAGAGTCAGCCCAAATGTGCCGGCAGGTCTCGCATACCTGATCGATACCGTGAATCCCGCGATTAGCTTTGGTTTCGGCCCTGTACTGATGTCGTTTCGATAGGGCCCCTTGGGGGCTGCCTGAGTTATTCACTGGCTCTTGCGGGCCGAGGCGGGACGATGATAAAGCACATATTTGGATGTCTGGCTGGCGGCCTGCTCTACGCCGGATCCGGTGTTTGCGCCGAACAGGTTGCTACGCCAGCGCCCGACATACGGCATGCGAGCGAATGGGAGTTTTCAGTCACGCCCTATGTCTGGGCGCCGGCGCTGTCTGGAAAGGTGTCTCACCGAGGTTTGCCGGTTATCGATGTAGACACGAGCTTTGATCAGATTTTCGATAACCTGGATTTTGCGGCCATGCTGGCAGGCGACGCCCGTAAGGGCCGGTACAGCCTTTTTGGCGATCTAATTTATGCAAAGGTCGGAGCACAGGGAGACACGCCCCGCGAGGTTGTGGCGACCAGTGCGGACGTACACAGCAAGACGTTCACGGGTCTGTTGGGCGCGGGATATTCGGTTCTTGATCAGTCGCCCCACAGCCTTGATGTCGTAGCGGGCCTGCGTGTTTGGTCGGTAGACACCGACATCACGCTGAAGGGCGCTCGCCTGAATGGCAGGAAAAGCAGCGATGGCGCCACATGGGTGGATGCCGTGGTAGGAGTGCGGGGAAGCTACGTTTTCACTCCAAAGCTATATGCGACGGGGTGGGGGCTGGTAGGCGCGGGCGGCGCAAATGCGGATTGGGATGTTGGACTCGGCGTTGGATACAACATCAGCAAGAGCTTCTCTGCGACTGTCGGCTACCGTGCCTTGGGCGTGGATTACAGTGCCGGCGGCTTCAAGTTTGATGCTGTGCTTCACGGCCCAATGGCCGGCTTGACTATCCGTTTTTAAAGGCTGCGTCTCAGACCTCCTCCGTGCCATGTGACTAGCCGCATGAAGTCACGAAGCGTTGGTGAGCCGATCCACCGATTAAATTCAATAAATGGAATAGAGCCTCATGGACATCAAACTACCGAAAGCACTTGGTCACGGGATGCTGGTGATTGCGTCCTTAACATCCTTCTATGCCTGCGCGGAAATCAGCCCCTCTGAAACGCGGGCAATCGCGGAGGAAGGGTACATCTACGGTCTTCCTCTTGTGATGAACTACGCGATCATGTACGAGTACGCCGTCGACAAGAACTCGAGCCAGTACAAGGCACCCTTCAACCAGATTCGCAGCCTGCACCATGTCGCCAACTATAAGGACACGGCCGTCATCTCGCCGAACAGCGACACGCCGTATTCCATGATGTTCATGGACTTGCGCAGCGAGCCGATTGTGTTATCGGTGCCGGCGGTGACAAAGCCTCGGTACTACACGGTTCAGCTTATTGACGGCAACACCTACAATTTCGGCTACATCGGAAGCCGTTCCACTGGGGATGAGGCCGGCGATTACATGATCGCCGGCCCCCACTGGAAGGGCGCGATTCCACCGGGTGTAAGAAAGGTATTTCGTTCCGGAACTGAACTTCCATTCGCGGTCTTTCGAACCCAACTGTTCAACCCGGCCGACATGCCCAACGTCATAGCTATTCAATCGGGCTACAAGGCACAGCCGCTTTCTGCGTATCTTAAACAGCCCGCACCTCCTGCCGCGCCAGCGATCGACTTTCCTAAAATCAATACCGATCTGGCAAAGGCCGACTTTTTCACGTACCTGGGTTTCGCCTTGCAACACGGCCCGGCCGAACCGGACGAAGTGGCAATCCGTGCGAAGCTTGCTCTTCTTGGCATTGGCCCGGACAAGAAGTTCAGCTTCGAAAAACTGTCCGCTGAACAAAAGAGCGCCGTCGCTCAGGGCATACGGGATGGGCACGCCAAGGTCGAAAATGCTATCAAGGGTCTGGGCACGAAAGTCAACGGCTGGAACATCGTGGGGGCTGGCGGCGACAGTGCCTTCTACCACGGAGACTGGCTGAAGCGAGCGGCTGTGGCGCAGGCGGGCATATATGCCAACGATGCCGAGGAAGCCACGTATCCCCTGACCACGACCTTGCCCAATGGCGAGCCGCTCGACAGCAGTAAACACAACTACACGATCACCTTTGACGCCGGACAGCTCCCGCCGGTCAACGCTTTCTGGTCGGTGACAATGTACGACGGCAAGACGCAGTTATTAATCGAAAACTCGATTGATCGTTATCTCATTAACTCGCCCATGCTCTCCAGCATGACGAAAAATGCGGATGGTTCGCTGACGCTCTACCTTCAGAAAGCGTCTCCCGGCGCGGACAAGGAGAACAACTGGCTGCCCGCACCGAACGATCTCATGTACTTGGTAATGCGCCTCTACTGGCCTAAGACAGACTCGCCTTCCATCCTGCCTCCCGGGAAAGGAACTTGGAGTCCACCACAAATCGTCAAGGTGATGTGACCCACTAAGAACAACCGGTGAGCTAGGTTCACGTATCGCTTCTGGTAGGCGCGGCAGGGCCACGTTCTCGGCGGGATCCGTGCGCTTCGGCATAAACGCGGGTAAATTCGGCGCCCAGCAGAAACACCTGGGCTGCGTAATAAACCCAGATCAGAACGATCACCAGGGATCCCGCCGCAGCGTACGACGAGGCGACGGACGCCTTGGCCATGTACAGGCCAATCAGAAACTTTCCGATTTCGAACATGACGGCGGTGACGAACGCCCCTGCCCAAACGTCTCGCCACGCGACTGAGACTTGAGGCATAAACCGGTAGATCATCCCAAAAAGCAGGGTGAGTATGCCCAACGTGATTGCCTCGTTGATCGCTTGGAGAAGCACCTCCCAGCCTGGGATGCCGCCGCCCAGCCAACTGCCCAATGCTGCCAGCACGGTGCTGACGACAAGCGAGACAAGCAATAAAAACGCCAATGTCAAAATCAGGCCAAAGGAAAGCAGACGCGCGCGGATCAGGGCCCAGATGCCGGACTGCTTCTTCGCGTTGACCTTCCAGATGCGGTCCAGCGCGCTTTGCAATTCCGCAAATACTGTCGTCGCCCCGACCACCAAGATCACGACGCTAATGACCGTGGCCGCAATGCCCTGCGCGGGCTCTTGCGCACCCAACACGACACTTTCTACCGCCTTCCCACCCTCTGCGCCGACCAAGGCGCTGACTTGGTCTAACAACTGTCCCTGCGCGGCTTCGCGGCCCCAAAAGAACCCTGCGATTCCGATCACGATAATGAGAAGTGGCGCCAGCGAGAAAACCGTGTAGAACGCGATGGCGGCACCCATGCTGGGCGCGTAGTCGTCCAGCCAGTTCGTCACCGTTTGCTTGACTAACGCATAGAACCGTTTGATAGCCATTTTCCGCACTCCCAGCGTCTAGAGGGACTCAGCAAGTGGCGTGCCACCCTTGTATCGAGCGCCGCTTGGCAGGAATACCCCCAGGGTATGAGAAGCAGGGAATAGAGTTCGCCTTTATTGACGGATGACATTCCAACCGCGTAGCCGTCTGCGGGTTGGACCAATGGTTACGCGATCATCTGCCGGCGCCGGATCAAGGTCAGCGGAACTTACATCAGCGCTGACAACTAGTTGTCAGCCGCGGGACGACTTGATGCATTGGAGACGAGCACTGCGTGTCACGATGACGTGGAATGAACGAGATAACCGTGAGCTGCTCGAGAATAGCGGCGCTAGGTCCGGGGCGCACCACTATTCCTGATTCGCCGCTCGCTGATTCGGCCGGCCTTGCTGCCCTATTGACGCGCGATGCCGGCGTTGGCGATTGCCTGTTCCCATTGCCGGTCGCTTTCCGCGACGAAGCGTCCAAATTCTGCCGGGGTCGCGTTGGCGCTGACCTTCACGCCCAGATCCCGCAAGCGCGCCTGCACGTCGGGTTGCGCCAGGACGCGACCAAAGGCCTGGTTCAGCGTGGCGACGATTGGCTCGGGCGTGCCAGCCGGCGCGAAGATGCCGGTCCAGAAATAGAAGTCCATGCCCTTAAGGGCGGCTGTCTCGCCCGCCGCTGCCATATCGGGGTTGCCGATGTCGCGCTCGCGGCTCATCACTCCTACCGGCGTCACCCGGCCGCTCTTGATCAGTTCCAGCAACGCGGGCAGGCCGGACACCGCTAGGTCCACGGAGCCGCCGATGACGTCGGTGGCAATTTTCGACGCGCTGGCGTAGGGAATGAAGGTGATGTCGGTGCCGGTCATTTTCTTGAGACTTTCCATCGCGATGCTTGGCAGCGAGCCGACGCCGGTGGCGCCGTAGGCCAATCGGCCAGGCTCGGCGCGGGCACGCCGGATCAGGTCGTCGAACGAGCGGATGCCCAGCTCGGGATTGGCCACCACGGCAAGACCACTGGTGCCCAGCGGCGCCACCGCCTGCAGATCGCGGTAGGTGTACTTGGCAGAGGCCTGCACGCGCGGCGCGATGACCACGTCCGACACGATTCCCATCAGCACGGTGTAGCCGTCCGGCTTAGCGTTGACGGCGCGCGTGACGCCGATAATGCCACCAGCGCCAGCGATGTTTTCGATCACGATCGGTTGCCCGAGTTCCTGCCCCAGCTTGGGCGCGACCAGGCGGGCGAAGGCGTCGACCGAGCCGCCGGGGGCATAGCCCACGATCAGCTTGATCGGTTGGATGGGATAGTTTTGCGCGATGGCGGGCAAGGCGCCTGCCGCCAGTGCCAATGCCAGGGTGGTCAGGATTCGACGTTTCATGTTTGTCTCCGTGGGTTGTCGTTATAAGGGTGATGGGCTGGGATCGTCCTGGTGCGGGCGGGCCTCGATGGCGGCTCCCAGCGCCGGATTCACGCCGCCAGCCAGCTTCTAACGCGCTCGAATACGTCGTCGCTGTTGCGGTCCATCATGGGCAGATGCGAATTGCCACGCACGCCTTCGGCAGGCAGGTCGATCACGGTGACCGGGGTGGTCAGGCGGATGCTGTCCAGGTATGCGTCGGCCTGCCGCCGGTAGTTGATCCAGTGGGAGCCGGAGGCTTCAATGAAATCACCCCACACATGTAGGTGGCGTGGCAGTGGGCCGGTCGGGCCGGGCGCGGGCATGCCGCCCGGCTCCACGCCCACGACGGACTGCACCAGCCTGGGGCGGCGCCGCGCGATCTCGGCGGCGAAACCAGCGCCTTGGCTGTGCGCCACAAGGTGGCACGGACCGACCCGGTCGACTAGCGCTTCATAGGCGGCCAGGATCATGGTTTCGTGGCCAGGCCAACGCGGTACCCACTGCTTGGCGAAGACGTCAAAGCTGTCACAGGGAAATCGTTGTCCAGAAAATGATTCGCGCGGTGCCGGCGCGGGATCGTAGCGCGGGCCGATGCGAAAGGTAAGCCAGGCTTCGCGCTTCGTGCGAAACACTGGCGCTTCGCCATAGACCTCGGGATAGCGGGCCCAGGACGAGCGGCCGCGTTCCACCGCGTCGCTGACCAGCACGTCATAGCCCGCTTGCAGGAAGCGTGTCAGCCAGCCCGGCCGTCCGTCCGGCGTGTCTTCCCACGTGCAGCCGGTCATGCCGCCGCCGTGCCACAGCAGCACCGGGTGCGGGTACCGAGGCCGTGCCAGGCGGAAGGCCTGCACATACATCTGGCCGTAGACTTGTTCGCCGTTGGGGTCGACTGCTCGTGGGTGGCCATTGAGCACCATGCTGCGATGCTCGACGGGCAGTCCCGTCACGGTGGCCGTGGTGCCCCCCACAAAAAAGGAACTCACCGATTTGAGGCAGATATCTTCGCAATGCATAAAACGATCCGGATTCAGTGTCGGGCGTAGCTTGCGATTCGGCCTATAGTTACGTCAATCGAATAAAACTCAACGATTATTGATCTATGGGAATTAATTACGACATCGAGGACTTGCGGGCGTTCTGCACCCTGGTGCGCGTCGGGCAGTACACGGCGGCGGCGTCCCAGTTGTGCATCACCACGTCCGCCTTGAGCCGGCGCGTGGCCAAACTGGAAGACCGCATCGGTGGCAGGTTGTTCGAACGAACCACGCGCCGCGTGGTGGTGACGCCGATAGGTCGCACGTTGTACGAGCGCGTATTGCCGGCGGTCAGCCGGCTGGACGCCTGCATGACGGAAGCGGCGCGCGCAGCGCGCGGGCAAGGCGGCAATCTGGCCGTGGGCACCGTGGCGTCGGTGGGCTATTCCGTCTTTCCGAAGGCCCTACCCGCCTTCTACGCCGCACATCCTCACACCTACCTCTCGATTCGGGACGCCAACGCCACGGTGGTCGCCAAGCTGGTGGAAGATGGCGAGGTCGAATTCGGGGTGACGACGGTGGTGTCGTTCCCGCAATCCCTCGTGATCGAGAAAGCCGCAGCCTATGGCTACAACCTGGTATTTACGAAACTTTCCCCCTTTCGGCCGCGGCACCGCAAGCTGACGTGGACGCAGGTGTCGATGCTGCCCGTGGTGGGCCTGCATCCCTTGAGTTCGACGCGGTTGCAGATCGACAGCGTGTTACACGCCAGCGGCATAGCCTTGCCCTGGAAGATCGAGGTCGACCAATTGGCCACGATGATCGGTCTGGTACAGACGGGGGATTTCGTGGCGGTGATGCCCGGCTTGTTCGATGCGGCAGGGTACGGCTTGCAGTCTGTGCCGGTGGGCGAGCCGGACATCATCCGGGATATCTACTTGGTGCGGCGGCACGACGTGAGCCTGTCGCCCGCGGCGCAGTCCTTGCTAGCGTTAGTCCGGGACCGGTTGGCTTGACGTCCTTCGTGTCGCCGTGGCAGGCGTCCCGGGCCCGCTGAAGGCAGGGAAATCTGGGGTGCGGCCACGGCTGCCGAGCGAGGGTTCGATGCCGGTCTCGGCCAGCCGCTCGCTATAGCGGATGCTCACGTATTGCGATCCCTATCGAAGTGATGGGTCAGAGAACCGTCATTGGCGGCCTGGCGGGCGTATCACGTCTGCTCCAACGCATCGAGCCGGTCGCTGATCAATTTCGCGATTTGGCCCAGTGTCGTGCACGGCCCGATCATGGCGATGCAGTCCTACAGCCCTGGCTCGCACATGGGCATGCGAACGGCCCCGCTCGTCCTTTCCCGCACCCGTACTGTTTGGCGTAGTAGCCACGCTGCGGTGCGAGGAAACCCCTATTGTCGCCAGCCCCGGCGGTTTCTAGAATTTATTCAATAATACGTGTATCCACTCTGACAATTGAAACATTTAATTTCCTTGCTGAATTATGGCTATTGAATACGTGCCGGGACATGCCTTATCGGCGGACGAAGAGGCTTACCATTTCGTCCTTCAACAGATTCGGACTTGCGGCTTTCGACCGGGCGAGCGTCTCGTCCCGGAAGAAATCGCCGCGACGATAGGCACCAGTCGGATGCCGGTCCGCGAGGCCTTCAAGCGGCTCGCGAATGAGGGGCTGGTGACGCTGCGGCCGAACCGAGGTGCAGTCGTCCGAGGGCTGTCCATTCCCGAAATGGAGGAGGTCTTCAACATGCGCGCGGTGCTCGAGGGATTAGCCGCACGTACGGCCCTCAAGCGTGTTGGCCCTCAGCAACTGAAAAGCCTGGAACACATGATAGATGTGATGGAGCAGAACGACCACGATCTGCCTCGCTGGGTAACCGCGCACCGGGAGTTTCACGAGTATCTTTGCGGGCTTAGCGCCAGCCCTCGGTTGCAGCAGCAAATTGCCTCGTTGCACGCAGTCGTGGAGCCTCACATGCGCCTATGGTTGCAGCACGCAGCGAAGCCGATGACCTCCCGCGAAGATCACATGGCTATCCTGACCGCGTTCAGAACAGGTGCGCCGGACGTTATCGAAGCCGTCCTACGCGAACATATCTCCGCAACAGTGCCTGCCTTGAAAGCGGTGATGGCTATCGAAAACCATCGCTGACGCCAAGCAGTCGTCGGCCCCGGGGCCGGCCTTCACTGGAATCCTTAGCAACCCCAGGTGTGAAACATGAAAAGCCAACAAGTGGCGCTATCCGGCGCTGATGTGAAGAACTCGCTGCATCCATACACGAACCTGAGCCTGCACGAACGGGTCGGCCCCATGGTGATCACTAGGGGTGAGGGCGTATACGTCTACGACGACACCGGAAAACGTTATTTGGAAGCGCTCGGTGGGTTGTTTTGTGCTTCCCTCGGTTTTAGCGAGTCCAGGCTGGCGGATGCAGCTGACCGTCAAATGCGCACGCTGCCTTTCTATCATGCGTTTGGACACAAAGCCAATGAACCGGCTGTCCGCCTCGCGGAAAAACTGATCGCGCTGTCGCCCACGCCCATGTCGAAAGTATTCTTCGCCAATTCCGGGTCGGAGGCCAATGACACGGCTGTCAAGTTGATCTGGTACTACAACAATGCCATCGGTCGCCCGAAGAAGAAGAAAATAATCTCTCGTGCTCGCGCCTATCATGGAGTCACGGTAGCGTCCGCGAGCCTCACCGGGCTGGCCAATAATCATCGCGACTTCGACCTGCCGATCTTGAATATCCTGCACACGGATTGCCCGCATCACTACCGCTATGCCTTGCCGGGAGAGTCGGAAGAGGCCTTCGCAACGCGATGCGCACACTCGTTGGAGAGACTTATTGAATCGGAGGGCCCCGATACGGTGGCCGCTTTCTTTGCCGAACCCGTCATGGCATCGGGCGGCGTCATCGTTCCTCCCGCGACATACTTCGAGAAGGTCCAGCATGTTTTGCGTAAGCACGATGTCATGTTGGTGGCCGATGAGGTAATTACGGGATTTGGTCGAACCGGCAATCTGTTCGGTGCTCAGACCTATGGTATGCAGCCTGACATGATCAGCTTGGCCAAACAGCTATCCGCTGGCTATCTTCCGATTTCGGCGCTGTTGATCAGCGACAAGATTTACCGTGCGCTGACTGTTCAGAGCGAGAAAATCGGTACTTTCAGCCACGGTTTCACCTACAGCGGCCATCCGGTGGCGGCGGCCGTCGCCCTGGAGACGTTGAGGATTTACGAGGACGACGGCATCGTCGAACACGTGCGCAAGGTCATGCCGCGCTTCCAGCAACGGCTTGCAGAGATGGGCGAACACCCATTGGTGGGCGAAGCGCGCGGAGTGGGCTTGCTTGGCGCCGTGGAGCTTGTTGCCGATAAATCCACCAAGATGCCTTTTCCAACTGAACAGGCTGTGGCGGCGCGCGTCGGCGAATTCGCCAAGCAGCGGGGCGTGATAACCCGCGCGCTAGGTGACACCGTCAACTTTTGCCCTCCTTTGATCATCACGGAATCTCAAATTGACGAGATGTTCGACAAAGTTGAATTGGCCATGGACGACACGATGTCCTGGCTAGCCTCCGTGGCCTGAACCCACAGTTTCGTCCCGCTTGCACGGGGGGCATACATGACTGTCCTGCCGCCTAGCTCGTCGTCGAGCTATGGCCTCGTATTGTCGAAAATTACACAAGGGGTATTAAATGAAGAACCGTGCAATCCAGTTTCTGAGACACGCCCTGATCGGCGGGATGGTCACGCTTGCCTTGGCTGCGCACTCCGCGCATGCTGCAGTGTCGGAACGCGCTGTCCAGCTGATCGTTCCCTTCCCCGCCGGCGGCGCGACTGATTTTATCGCACGTGCCCTGGCAGAACAGCTCTCGAAAAGGCTGGCCACTGCCTTCATCGTCGAGAACCGTCCTGGCGCAGCATCGATAATCGGGACGGAGTTTGTCGCCAGGGCCCCTGCCGATGGGTACACGCTGCTGCTCGCTACATCGTCCTCCATGGTCACGAACAGATTCCTGTTCAAAAAGCTCCGCTATGACCCGGATGCCTTTGAGCCAATCTCGCTGCTTTGCGTCACACCGTTGGTGCTAGTGTCCAATTTGGACCTGCCGTCTACGAACGTCCCTCAGCTAATTGACTATTCTAAAGAGCATCCAGGCACGATCAGCTATGCGTCGTTCGGCACGGGTACGCAGTCCCATCTAGCCTTGGCCAAGCTCAGCCGCGACGCGGGCGTAGACATGGAGCATGTTCCGTACAAGGGCGCCACCGAGGCTTTACCCGCGGTGATAGGGGGGCACGTCCAGCTTTACGTGGACACGATAATCAGCAGTCTGCCCTATATACAAAGCCATAAGGTTCGAGCCCTCGGCGTGACGACGGCCAAACGCACAGCGATACTGCCGGATGTGCCCACTATCGCGGAACAAGGTTATCCTGGCTTCGATCTGGCTCCCTGGTACGGACTGGTCGCCCCTCCTGGAACCCCGGCCCCTATCGTAGAAAAGTTGCGCAAGGCGATGACCGAAGTGATGTCGGCACCGGAATTCCGCAATCAGTTGGCGCAGGCGGGCGCGGAGATTCCTGAAGGTGACAACGGCCCGGAAGGGTTTAGGCTCCGGGTGAAAGCGGATATATCCTCAACGCAGGCGTTGTTGGCGGCGGCGGGCGTCACGGCCCAGTAGTTGCGGTGCTGACCAGTACTTGAAAATGAAGTGTCAGACTGCAATCGCATAGATACCCCATCCCAGGAAACCGACATGACATCGCAGCCACAACGCTTCCTGGATCATCTCGCCGCTCATGGCTGGACGGTGCTGCGGACCACGCCCACCTCGACGCCAGCGGCCGCGCCGGGCGAGGCGTGCGGCTATGGCGCTTTCTTGGCGACATTCACCGAATTGCACAATGCGAACCAGACGCGCTGGTTCCTGAGCGCAGCCGACCATGACTGCACGGCGGACAGCGCCTTTCCCTGGCACACCCTGCGCGATATCAGCCTGGAGGCCGCGCTGGACGACGCCGGCCGTCAGGCGGTCCTGGATTTCTGGCAACAGCACACGCCGATCTACATGAGCGTTGCCGGCGATTACGAATTCCTGGCGATAGAACGCGACTCGGGCCGCATCGTGCATGGCATCGAGCCGGAATTCGAGGACACCCGCGACGTCGCCCCGAACCTCGCGGCCCTGTTCGAAGACATGATTGCGGGCCGCGCCACGGCGGCGCTACTGGCGTAACGTCGTATGCAACAGCCCACGCAGCCCCATATGCCGCCCGATGTGAAGGCGTATACCCACGACGATATTCCTGCTCAGGAAACTTGGTTGGACTGTGCAACCGCCGACGGTGGCCGGCAGCGCGTGGTGTTGCTTGCGGCCGATCCACAGGCGGCGGCGCCGTTGCTGGCGACCCAGGCCGTCGCTTTCCGCCGACGTCTTCCGACCCTCAGCAGTCATTCGATCAGAGGCTCATCGAAAGGAAGAGACGCTTCCCTTGGCTCGTCGCTTCCCGAGCAAACTTAGTCAAAGCTTCAACAACCGGCTCGATGGCCGGACCATCGGCGCCCATGTGCACCATTTCGTCGTGTTTGGCCCAGACAGCCGATATGCCTGGAATGGCTTCTGACTGCGCGGTTGAAAGCCTGCGCACAAAGTCCTCTGGGAACTCGAAGACCCATCGCTCTTGCGTGTGCGCACGAAGGTGCTTTTCGCCTTCAAATTCTGTCGCGGTCGTTCCGCCGAGCGCGGACCATAGTCCGGCCAGCACCATGTTGTCCAAAGCTTTGAACTTCAAGATTGGCCAGTTGGCCGACTGGCCAGAGAGAATCGCGGGGATGTCTTCAGTCGAGGCAACCAGGATATCTGTAAGCATGTTCGGTGAACCCTAATTTGTTCGGATGGTAGTGCCATCGCATTCGACCCGGAGTGCGATGTGCGCGCACGCTGACTGTGCCTGAATGGCGTCTATGTTTAGAGGGCAAGATAGCATCCGGCAAGCGACGGGCGCTATTCGCGCGACACGAGGGGGGCAGATGCCCACCCAATGGCTGGTGTTGCCCACCAAAGCCTAAAGGCAAACTTCAACAAAAACGGCGAACTTTATTCCCGCCGCTCAGGGTATCCCCCAATCACATTTTCCTTGCGGAAACTCAATCCCCTATAGGACACTTTGTGTCATTAGAGCCGACACGGCGCAATCAAGGGGAATGGAATGAAGGTTTTTCGCAGGATAGCCGCGCTGACGATAGCGCTGGGTCTGACGGGCGGCGCGCAGGCCGCGTATCCGGAGCGCACCATCCGGTTGATCGTGCCGTTTGGCGCGGGTGGCATTACCGATATCGTCGCGCGGCAGGTGGGCAAGGGCATGGGCGATGTCCTGGGGCAAACGCTCGTCATCGAAAACCGACCCGGCGCGGGTGGTGTAATCGCTGCTCAGGTAGCAGCCACGGCGGCGCCTGACGGTTACACGATCTTCATGGGAACCGTGGGCACGCAGGTGGTGAACCCGTTGATCTACAGCAAGCTCAGCTACGACGCGAACGCCTTTGCGCCGGTGGGCATGGTGTCCGGGTCGCCGTTTGTGCTGGCGGTGCGGGCGGGGGTGCCCGCCTCCACGTTCGACGCCTTCGTGACCTACGCAAAGGCCAATCCCGGGCGCCTGAACTTCGGATCGGCGGGCAACGCCAGTTCGCCGCATCTGGGTCTGGAGCTGTTGAAGCTGACGGCCGGCGTGGACATTGTGCATGTGCCGTTCAAGAGCGGTAGCGAAGCGGTCAACGCCGCGGTGGGCGAGCAGGTGGATGTGGTGATGGACGCCAGTTCGGTCATCATGCCGCATGTGGCCTCGGGCAAGCTGCACGCGCTGGCAGTGGCTTCGGGCGAGCGTTTGGCGGCGGCGCCGGCCGTGCCCGCCAGCGCTGAAGTGGGCGACGCGGCCTTGCAGATCAGTTCCTGGAATGCGTTTTATGCCCCGGCGGGTACGCCGCCCGACGTGTTGGCCGCCTTGAACGCCGCCCTGCAAAAGACGCTGGCGTCCTCGCAACTAAAAGACCGTTTGGCGTCGCAGGGCACGCAGTTGTATACCGGGTCGGCAGACGAATACCAGCGCTTCATCACGGCCGAGAAGTCAAAATGGGCTGACATTGTGAAGCGCGCCGATATCAAGATGGATTGATGGCATGCATCCCGGGCTGCGATTTGGGCAGCAGCCCGGCATGCCATTCAGCAAGAAGCTGAGCAAGCCATTCAGCAACAAATTCAGGACTTACGCCGTTGTTGAACACGGCATCACGGAGACATGATGAACGATACGATGCACCTGGGAAAAGACGAACTGATCGCGCGGGCGCAAGCCGAGATGCAGCGCCAGTTCGACACGCCGCAATGGAGCCTGCGTGAACGGCTGGCGCTGACCTGCCGCATTCTGTTCGATGGCGGGCACGACTCGGGCCTGGCCGGGCAGATCACCGCGCGCACGCAGGAACCGGGCCGCTATTACACGCAACGCCTGGGCCTGGGCTTTGACGAGATCACGGCTAGCAATCTGTTGGTGGTGGACGAGGACCTGCGCGTGCAAGAGGGCGGCGGTATGCCCAACCCGGCCAACCGTTTTCATTCGTGGATTTACCGCGCGCGGCCCGATGTGAACTGCATCATCCATACGCACCCGCTGCACGTGGCGTCGTTGTCGATGCTGGAGGTGCCGCTGGAGGTGTCGCACATGGACAACTGCACGCTGTACGACGATGTGGCGTTCTTGAAGGACTGGCCAGGCGTGCCGGTGGGCAATGAAGAAGGCGAGATCATCTCGGCCGCGCTGGGCGACAAGCGCGCTATTTTGCTGTCGCATCACGGCATGTTGATTGCGGCGGGCTCGGTGGAAGAGGCTTGCGTGCTGGCCTTGCAGTTCGAACGCGCCGCTCGCATGCAACTGTTGGCGATGTCCGCCGGCAAGATCCAACCCATTCCGCCCGCGCTGGGCCGTGAGGCGCATGACTGGATCCTGACGCCCAAGCGCTCGCAGGTGGGCTTTTCTTATTACGCGCGCCGCGCGCTGCGTTCGCATCCGGACGTGCTGGCGTAAACCACAGGGGCAGGGGGGAAGAAGGCCGATCAGGCGTAGGGCGTCCAGGTGAAGCGCGGGAAGGCAAGCACCGTGCAGGCGCGGGGCGCTCGACGGCGGCGCCGGTTTCGGGCATGCTTACCGGTCGGATTTTCGCCCTCCCGCCCATGATCGATCTGCCCCACCGCCTACGCACCCTGCGCCGTCAGCAAGCTCTGTCCCTGGAACAGCTTGCGCAGCGCACCGGGCTGACCAAAAGCTATCTGTCCAAACTTGAGCGCGGCTTGAGCGAACCGTCGATTTCGACGGTGCTGCGCCTGGCCGAAGCCTATGGCGTGGGCGTGTCGCAACTGGTGGGCGCGGATGACGCCGCGCAGGACGAAGTGGTCAGCGTGGTGCGCGTGGCTGACCGCGAGGCCCTGCAACGCGGGGGGCTGGGCTCGCAATACCATTACGAGTCGCTGGCCGGACGCCGCAAAGTCAAGGCGATGGAGCCCTTCGTGGTGCATCCGCCGCGCGAATTTCCCGACGCCACCGCCGTGTTTCCGCACCCGGGCGAAGAATTCCTGCTGGTGCTCAAGGGCGCCATCGAGGTCCATGTGGGCGAACGTCAGTTGCGCCTGGAGACCGGCGATTCCCTCTACTTTGATTCCGAACTGCCGCACCGCATGCGCACGGTCAGCCGCGCCATGGCTGAAGTGTTGGTGGTGGCGGCGCATTGAACCCAAGGCAAGCCATGACACACGACCCCTCGCGGCTAGTCCGCATTGATGCCGGCCCGATGAAGAACCCGGTGCCGGGCAAGCCCCGCCGCCCGATCTCGGGCGACACGGCTTTTCTGTCGCAGACCTTCTTCGAGGGCAACGACGGCAAGGCCGAAGCCGGTGTGTGGGAAAGCACCGCGGGCGTGTTCCAGGCCAACACCACCGGCTACATCGAGTTCGGCACCATCATCGACGGCGCTGCCCGGCTGGTCGACCCGGACGGCACGGTGCATGAACTGACGGTGGGCCAGGCTTTCGTCATGCCCGAAGGCTATACGGGCCGCTGGGAAGTGGACCAGTTCGTGAAGAAGATCTACTTCATCAGCCGCACGGCGTGAAGGCAAGCCGCGATGGCGGCTATTGCGGCGGGCGTTGCGGGTACGCCGACGTGCCGAAGGTATTGCCCATGCGGTTGCCGATGGTGGCCGGCGTGGGCAGGCCCATCTGATTGGGCGGACGCTGTGTGATGGCCTCGGATTCCAATTGCGGCGCGGGCCTGGCCGTGGCGGCCGGCGCCATCTTCTGGTTCAGGCAGTCGTAGGACAAGGCCCGATACCCGTTGACCTCGGTGTCGATGCAAGCGCCGTCGGCGGCGCCTGCCGGTTTGGCGGACGGCTTGGCGGCGGGCGAGACTTGGGTGTCGTGGGCCGACACGGGCGCATGCATCAGCATGGCGGCCAACAACAATGAAAGCAGCCGGCCAAGGGCCCAGGGCACCGTGCGCATGCGCGCTCCTTGAAGACGCCCGGCCGGATACCGCCGGAGCAATCCAGGAAGTATAGGGATGGCAACAAGCCCGTAGGTGACCGTTGCGTGGCGGCGGCGCGGCTCGCGCGCATGTTGTGTCACGAATGCGTCATTCAGCGCCTCTAGCATGGCGGCTTTTGTCAGGGCGGACATTTCGGTGTCCTCTGTTGCGGCCATGTCAGGCACTTTCCCTTTGCGGTCACGTTCATGAGCGGCGCCTTCAAGGGGCGCGGCGGAGTGCTGCGCGCCTGTCTGGCCTGCGGCCTGTTGGCGCTGGCGCAGGCTGGCCTGGCCGCGCCGCCCGCCCCATCCATTCGATTCGAGATCGCGGCGCAGCCGCTGGCGCAGGCGCTTGTTGAATACAGCCTGGCCAGCGGCCTGACGGTGTTGGTGGACAGCACGTTGACCGCTGGCCGGCAGGCCCCGGCGGTGGTGGGCGTCTACACACCCAGCGAGGCATTGCGCAAGCTGTTGGCAGGTTCCCCCTTATCCATCCGCTATGCCAGCGCGCAGTCGTTCACGTTGGTTTCCAAGGACGATGACGCAGCGTCCGCCTCTGGCCGGCGCTTGCGCGACACGCCCTACGCCGCCGTCGTGCAAACCGCGCTGAAGCGCGCCTTGTGCAAGGCGGCCGGCACGCAGCCGGGCAGTTATCGCGCGTTGGTGCAATTGTGGTTCGACAAAGCCTGGCGCGTCAGCCGCGTCGGGTGGGTGGCAAGCACCGGCCAGGCCAGTCTGGATGGTCGCCTGGAAGCGGCGTTGCGCGGTGTGGTGATCGGCCCCATGCCGGCGGGCACGCCGCAACCGCTGACGGTGTTGTTGCAGCCGCGCAGCGCGGCGGAGTGCGACAAAGAGCAGGGGGGCGGCAGTGCGGGATAACAAGCCGGAAAACTCGTTGCGAGCCTTGTTTCTGGAGCGCTACAACGACTTTCGCAGTCAGCTCAAGCGTCGCTTGGGTTCGGATGACCTGGCGCATGACGCGATGCAGGAAGCGTTCTTGAAGGTCAATGACCTGCCAGCCAGTTCGTCGATTCAGCAGCCCGCGGCCTATCTGTTTCGGGTGGCGTTGAACATCGCGGAAGATCAGCGGCGGCGTGACTCCCGGCTGCTGACCGGGGTTGAGATCAGCGAACTGATCCACCTGGCGGACGAGGCCGCGGACCCGGCGCGCATTGCGCAAGGCCGCGACCAGATCGACGCCTTTCAGCGCGCGCTGCGCCAATTGCCCGAGCGCACGCAGCAGATGGTGCTGGCCGCGCGCGTACACGATCTGCCGCATGCCGAGATCGCACGGCGCTACGGCGTGTCGGAACGCATCGTATCCAAAGAACTCAAGCGCGCGCTGGAACATTGCGCGCGCGAACTGCTCGTGGCGGGTAGTGGAAAGGGTGGGTCGGCCCCGATCTCCCGTGCCGCGTGCCGGGACGAAGAACCATGGCGCTGACGATGAGCATGCCCGGAAGGAACAGGAACAAAGAGGACGCCGCCACCCGCGAGGCGCGGGACTGGCTGTTGGCGCTGACCTCGGGCCGCGCCACCGAGCACGACGCGCAAGCGTTTCGCGAGTGGCTGCGCGCCGACAGCCGGCATCAGGCGGCCTTTGCCCAGCAGAAGCAGTTATGGGAAGGCCTGGGGCCGGCCATCCAGGAGGTGGCGGCGCAGGGCGCGCGCAGCCGTGCGCGCAAAGCGGCTTTCACGGGCCGTCGTGCATTCCTGGGCGGCGCGCTGGCTGCGTCGGCGGCCTATCTGGCATTCAAGCCGCCGCTGGGCCTGTGGCCTGGCGTGGATACCTTGGGCGCTGATTACCGCACGGCGGCGGGCGAACAACGCCGTGTGTCGCTGGGCAATGCGCTGGACGTGGACATGAACACGCTGACGCGCATCAACGTCGAACACGACGCCGGCGGCCCGGTTATTGAATTGGCCGATGGTGAAGCGGAAATTCGCAGCGGCGCGACGGCCGCCGTCGTGGTGGCCGGCAAGGGCCGGATCACCGCGCGGGACGCTACCTTCAACCTGCGTTACATCGACGGCCAGGCGCGGCTTTGCTGCCTGTCCGGGTCGCTGCGCCTGGTGCATGCGCAAGGCGTGTTCGACGTGGCGGCCAATCGTGAGTTGCGCTACGACGATACGCGGGTGATGCCGCCCGTCCAGGTGGACCCCGCCGTGGTGACCGCGTGGCGCCAGGGCTGGCTGGTGTTCAACCAGCAGCCGCTGGCGCAGGTGGTTGAAGAATTGAACCGTTACCGGCGCGGTCGCCTGGTGCTGATGAATGAGCAACTGGGCAAGCGATTGGTGCAAGCGCGCTTTTCATTGGCGCAGGTGGCCGATGCCGAACGCCTGATCCGCGATGCGTATGGCGCGCGTGTGACACATCTTCCCGCCGGCGTCGTCCTGTTGTCATAAGCACGAGGCGGCCTGCCGCTCGATGAATTATTTATGACAGGGTTCTGGTCTGCATTTTTCAATCCGTCTGTCTTGTTCTAGGTGACGAACACGCGCGATTGGAACAAGGGAAGGCGATCATGCAGGCACGGATGTCGGGGTTGGGTGGCAAGCGAAACATGGGGACCGTGCCGGCGCGCGTGCGCCCGAACTGGCGTCCGACGCCATTGTCCCAGGCCGTGACGGCGTTGCTGATCGCGGGTAGCGCCAGCGGGGCGGCCCAGGCGCAGCGGGCGTTCAGCCCGGGCTGGTTCGCCGACAAGAACGCGGTGCAATCGACGGCGCAGCGCACGGGCCGCATGCCCGACGGCAGCTTGGCCGGCATCGGCAACAGCGCGCGTCAACAGGCGCAATCGCGCCAGCAGTTGCAGCGGTCGCTGGACAACCTGAACCGCACGGCGGCCGCCGTCGCGGCGCAGCAAGCCGCCCAGGCGGCGGCGCGCGCGGCCGCGGCAGCCGCTAATGGCGGCGACGCGCCGGACGGGCTGGTCGAAGGCGGGCTGTGGGCAGCGACGGGCGAGCAGGCCAAATGGGAAGGCGCGAAGGCTGCCAAGCCCAGCGTCGAGAACGGCCGCCAAGTCGTCACCATTGAACAGACGCAGTCGCGGGCGATCTTGAACTGGGACACGTTCAACGTCGGCCGCAACACCACGGTGCAGTTCAAGCAGGGCGCGGACGACGCAGTGCTGAACCGGGTGGTGGGCGCGTCAGCCAAGCCTAGCCAGATTCAGGGCGCGATCAAGGCCGACGGCACCGTGATGGTGGTGAACCAGAACGGGGTCATCTTCAGCGGCACCAGTCAGGTGAATGCGCGCAACCTGGTGGCCGCCGCCGCCACGATCACCGACGCGCAATTCCGCGACAAGGGCTTGTACGCCGACAACGGCGCGCAGCCTACGTTCCAGGACGCGCTGGGCAAGGTGGACGTGCAAGCGGGCGCAATGATCCGGACCGCCGCGCCCGCCACGTCCACTACCAGCGGCGGCTATGTGCTGTTGTTGGGCAAGGAAACCGCCAACGCGGGCGCCATCGACACGCCCTCGGGCCAGGCCGTGCTGGCCGCCGGCGACAATTTCGTGATCAAGCGTGGCCAGGGCACGTCGGGCAACCTCAGTTCCACCACCAAGGGTAATGAGGTCAGCGTTGCCGGCACGCCCGGCCGCGTGGTGAATACGGGCTTGATCCAGGCGTCACTGGGGGATGTGACGTTGACCGGCGGCGACGTGGTGCAGGGCGGCGTGGCGCTGTCCAGCACTTCGGTCGATACGCGCGGCACGGTGCACCTGAACGCCACGGGCGAAGGCGGCAAGATCACCCTGGCGGAAGCGGGCACGACGGCCATTCTGCTGGACCGCAGCGGCGCGCTGGCGCTGGACAGCCAGCGCGACGGCCTGCGGGCGCCGGTCATCGCCGCGTCGGATTCGGCCTGGGCGCCGGGCGGTAGCGACCGGCGCGAGTTGTCGCGCGTGGAGATCAACAGTTCGGGCACGGTGGATTTCGCGTCGGGCTCCATCACCTTGGCGACGGGCGGGCAGATTGCCGTGCAGGCCGCGCAGCGCAGCCTGCTGCGTGACGGCGCGGTGCTGGACGTGGCGGGCGCGGTGGGCGTGCCCGTGGCCATGGAGAACAACAGCGTCAAGATCAACGTACAGGGCAATGAGCAGCGCGACGCGCCGGTCAACCGCGACAGCGGCAAGCTGAACAACAGCGACATCTGGGTGGATGCGCGCGAACTGGTCCTGGTGCCGGCTGGCACCAACGGCTACGCCACCGACCGCTGGTACACGGCCGGCGGCCTGCTGGAAGTCAGCGGCTATCTGGGCACTCAGGGCCACGCGGTGAACGAGTGGATGGCGCAGGGCGGCAATGTCGAGTTCACGGGCGGCGAAGTGGTCACGCGCGCCGGGTCGCAGATCAACGTGTCGGGCGGCACGCTGGACGTGCAGGACGGCATGGTCCAACAGAGCTGGCTGCGCGGCGTGGACGGACGGCTGTACGAGGTGTCGCGCGCGCCGGGCGATCTGGCGTACACGGGCTTGTACAAGGGCTACGAAGCGAAGTCCGAACGCTGGGGCCAGACCCGCTATTTCTACAACCCCCTGCTGGCACCGAAGGAACGTTTTGAAACTGGCTACACGGTTGGGCGTGACGCGGGCCGACTGCTTGTCGGCACGAAGAGCGCCGTGCTGGAAGGCGACCTGATCGGGCAGACCTATCAGGGCGAGCGCCAGAACGCGGCGCCGCAGCCGGCGCTGGACGGCTATCAGCAATCGCAACGCGCGGCGGCGCGCGGTGCGCAGTTGGTGGTGGGCACGTACACGCCGTACTACAACAAGGCCACCGGCTCGATGTCGTACGCGCTGGGGAATTCCGAAAACACCATTCAGCAGGTGTTGCTGTCCGACCGGGTGGACGCCATTGCGGATGGCCTGGACCTGAGCAACGCGTTGCCTGAAGCGCGAGCCGGCATCCTGCATCTGGACACCACGCGTTTGAATGCGTCCAACCTGGGCGCCATCAAGATCGCCGCGAACGACATCGCCGTGCAATCCGATCTTGGCGTGGCGGCGGGGGGCGATATCACCTTGTTCGCGGACAAGGTATCCGTGGATGCCACGTTGACGGCACGCGCCGGCAGCATCCGCCTGGGCAATGTGCTGAACCAGGCTACGCCCGCGGGCATGGCCGATACCGCCACCGGGGCCGGGGCTGACGGCGCAACGCCCACGCTGGCACTGAGCGCGCGCGGGCGGCTGGATACCCGGGGGCAATGGAGCAACCTGGCCATGTCGCCCGAGCAGATCGGCGCCATGCCTTATTTGAACGGCGGCACGGTCGCGCTACGCAGCAGTGGCGACATCCTGCTGGACGCCGGCAGCGTCATCGACGTGAGTTCGGGCGCGGTGTTGGGCAAGAATGGGCGGGTGACGGGGGGCAAGGGCGGCAATACCACCGTGGAGCTGGTGGCCGGCGGCACGCAAGAGGGCCGACTAAGCCTGGGCGCCGAACTGCGCGGCTATGGCGTGGAGGGTGGCGGCACCCTGGCCGTGACGGGAGACAAGATCGTGCTGGGCGGCATGCCCGCCGACGAGCGCGTGCTGACGCTGGGCGCGCCGTTCTTCCAGCAAGGCTATTCGCGCTACGAGCTCACGGGCGCCAATGGCGTGGCGGTGGCCGACGGCGCGCGTATCGATGTGTCGATGCCGGTGTACCGCCCGGTCGACGGCGCGGCCGGCCTGCCGACGGGCGCGGACCCCTCGTCGGTGCTGCAAACGTGGCTACCGCCCGTCTATCAGCATGACGTGGCCGCCGGAACGGTAACGCAGCGCCAGGGCGCCAGCCTGTCGCTGCAAAGCGGCCGCAACCTTGTCGCGACCAGCGCGAATGTGGACGCCGCGCTGATCGTCGGGCAAGGCGCGCAACTGAACGTGGACCCCGGGCAGTCGATTCAAATGCGCGGGGTGGGGCAGATTACCGTGCTGGGCGCCTTGACGGCGGCGGGCGGCAAGATCGATATCCGCCAACTGCGCGTGGGTGACGTGGATGTGGCCGAGTCCCTGGACGTCGTGCAAGGCGAGGTCCACGACCGTTCCATCTGGATCGGCGAGCAGGCCGTGCTGAACGTGGCCGGCCGCTCGGAAACGGGCGTGGATGCGCAGGGCCGCCGCTACGGCTTGGCGGACGCGGGCGGCGTCATCGTGCTGGGCGGCGAGATCGACCATGACCGCGCGACGGCAACTTCATCCGACCTGTATGTCATCGTGCGTCCCGGCGCGGTGTTGGACGCCTCCGGCGCCAGCACGACCGTGGATGTGAATGGTGTAGGCCCGGCGCGGCTGGACCGCGACGGCGGGCGAATCTCGCTCAGTTCCTATAACGGGCTGCATCTGGACGGTACGTTCATCGCACGCGCGGGCGGCGCGAGCGCGGCGGGCGGCACGCTGGATGTTGCGCTTGAGACGCCGCTGTACCGCACCTGGGGCGAGGGCCTGGCGGGCGAGGCCGTGCAGGTGCCGCGCGAAATGGTGCTGGCTTCGGGCGCGGGCAAACCGCTTGCCGCGAGCCTGATGCCGGGCGAAGCCGACGAGGGCTTGCGTTACGGCCAGACGCGTCTGGATCCGTCGCGCCTGTTGTCTGGCGGAGGCTTCGATCACCTGGGGCTGTTGTCCAACGGCCTGATGTCGTTCGACGGTGACGTCAACGTGTCGGTGGGGCAAAGCCTGCGCCTGTACGCCGGCGCGTTTTCACTGGCGCCGCAGGGGGATGCGCTTGCCGCCGAGCAAGCCTACGTACCGGCCCAGGTCAACCTCGCGGCCTCCACGGTGCGGCTGTCGGGTCCGGGAAAATACGCCGCGTCCAACGGCATCATCCGGCCGCGCGTCCTGTTCGGCGACGCGCAGGATGTGGGCGAGGGCACGTTCACGGTGCGCGCGGGCCGCTTGCTGGAAGTGGGCAACAGCCTGTCCTTCGGCACGCAAGGCACGATCAACCGCAGCGTGGGTGGCGTGCTGTCGGTGGCGCGTAGCGGCTTTGACCGGGTGACGCTGGACAGCGCGGGCGACCTGCGCTTTCTGGCCCAAAACGACAACGAGCCGCGCACGCGCCTGTGGACGCGCGGCGACCTGGACCTGATCGCCGCGCAGATCTATCCGGGCACGGGCGTTGAGGCCGAGGTGCTGGCGGGCTATACGCGGCGGCCAGACGGTACGCAGATGTTCGACCCGGACCGCAGCTTGCGGATTGCGCGCCATGAAGGCACGACGGGCGCCTTGCCCGCGATGCCCTATTCGGCATTCGGCGCATTGCGTTTGGCGGCGGCAACCGTGGAACAGGGCGGCGTGTTGCGCGCACCGCTGGGCGCGATCACGCTGGGCGACCTGAGCGAGCGGATGGACACGCAGCGCCTGAGCTTGTTGCCGGGCAGCGTTACCTCGGTCAGCGGTGCCGGCCTGGTCATGCCTTATGGCGGCACGACGGATGGCGTGTCGTACAAGTTCAACGGCGCGGATGTGTCCTTGGTCGGGGTGGGCGGCGCGTCAGGCTTGGATGGCGGCGCCATGCTGCGCACCGGCATCACCTTGGGGTTCCGCGACGTGGACGCGCAGCCGGGGTCCGTATTGGATCTGTCCGGGGGCGGCGAACTGACGGGCGCGGGTTTTGTGTCGGGCCGAGGCGGCTCCACCGATGCGCGCTATGCCCCGTTGGTCCGCATGAATCCCGATGGCGGCTTCACCCTGCCGGGTCTGGCCGACAACCCCGTCTACGCCATCGTGCCCGGCGCGCAGCCGGTGGTGGCGCCGGTGGGCGGCGAGGCGGGGGCCTCCACGCCCGGCGTTGGCCAGCAGATCACGCTGGGCGCGGGTGTGCCTGGCCTGCCGGCCGGCACCTACACCTTGATGCCGTCCACCTATGCCTTGCTGCCCGGCGCGTTCCGGGTCGAAATCAACGGCGGGGCCAAGGCGGGCGCGGCGCTTGCGCCGATGCAGATGCGCAATCAATCCTGGGCGGCCAGCGGCACCTTGTCGACCGCGGGCACCAACGTGGTGAACAGCCTGGCCAGCGCGGTGGTCCTGACGCCGGGCAAGGTGCTGCGCACGCTGTCGCAGTACAACGAAATGAGCTACGCCAGCTTTGTCGCGGCCGATGCCGTGACGCGCGGTGTGCCGCGTGCGATGCTGCCGGCCGACGCCCGCACCTTGCGGCTGGCGATCCATCCGGGTTCCACGGACGGGCAGGCGCTGAGTGTTGAAGGGCTGGCGAATTTCACGGCCGCGAAGGGCGGCTTCGGCGGCGCCGTGGCGCTCAATGGCGGCAGCTCGACGGTAGAGATCCTGGCGGCGGGCCAGGCCCCCACGGCGGAGTTCGCGGGCACGTCGGTGCAGGCGGATGCCTTGAACGCGCTGGGCGCCAGCCGTTTGGTCGTCGGCGCGCTGCCGGTAGTGTGGTACGGGCCGGGCGGCCGCTTCTATACCTTCCAGGCGTCGGCCAACCAGGTGGTGCTGCGCGCGGGCGCGCAATTGACGGGGCCGGAAGTGCTGATCTCGTCGAGCACGATCGAGCTTGAAGCCGGCGCGGGCATATCCACGCTGGGCGCTGGCGCGCCGTCGGTGGATTCCACCAACGGCTATGCCTTCCAGCCACGCACCGCCAGTTTGCTTGCGGTGTCCAATGGCCGTCTGGATGTGCTGGCGCCGGACGCGCTGGGCTCGGGCGCCATCCGCATCGGCACCTGCGCGGCGCAGCCCTGCCAGGGCGTGACCCGCCTGTATTCCGAGGGCACCATCGCCGCCGCCACCAATGGCGTATTCGATCTGGGCGAACAAGTTCGCTACGGCACCCGCAACCTGGCCTTGGCCGTGGGCGCGGTGAATGTCGGCACGACCGAGGCGCTGACGCAAGCCGCCGCGCGCGGCGTCTTGCCCAACGGCCTGACGCTGAACCAGGACATCCTGGGCCGCCTGCTGCGCGGTGACACCAGCGTGGGCGCACCGGCGCTGGAAACCCTGACGCTGACCGCGCGCGATGCTCTTAACTTCTACGGCACGGTGGCGCTGGACACGCGCGACCCGCTGACCGGCAAATACAGCCTGGCCACGCTGGCGCTGGGCACGCCGGCCATCTACGGCTACGGCGACGCGGGCGACGAGGCCAGCATCCGCACGCAGAATCTGGTTTGGAATGGCGCAACCCAAGCGCCGGGCGCGGTGGCGGCGGGTGGGGCCGGCACGGGCCAGGGCACGCTGCGCATCGATGCCGAATGGATCGAATTCGGTTATGGGCAAGGCGCGCAACCCAACGGGCTGGAAGACAACGCCAGGCTGGCGTTGGGCTTTTCCAACGTCAACCTGAATGCCAGCGACCGCATCACGGCCAACCACCGAGGCAGCTTGTCGGTGTACGAATCTCAGGGCGCGTTCGACAGCGCCACGGGCCGCTACGCCTATGTGGGCGGCAACCTCAACTTGAACACGCCCTTGCTGACCGGCGGGGCGGGTTCCGTCAACCGCATGACGGCGGGCGGCGATGTGCGGGTGACGGGCGCACCGGGTCTGCCGGCGCAGCAAGCCGCGGCGGTGCAGGACCTGGGCGCGGAAATCAGCCTGGCCGGGGCGAACGTGCAGGTCGATGGCCGGATAGTGCTGCCCAGCGGCAAGCTGACATTGGAAGGCCGCGACAGCGTGTTGCTGACGTCGGCCTCGCAGTTGGATGTGTCGGGCCGGGCCATCGCCTTCAACGACGTGCTGCGCTATAGCTGGGGCGGCGACGTGATTCTGGCCAGCAGCCAGGGCAGCATCCGGCAGGAAGGCGGGGCGCTGATCGATCTGTCGGCGCAGCAGAACAATGCGGGCAGCCTGCGGGCCGACGCGCTGTCGGCCTCGGCCGGCGTGGTGGACCTGCAAGGCCGCATCCTGGGCACAAGTTCGGGCGTCTACGATGCCGGCGGCACGGCCGTGCCTTACCGCGCGGGCAGCATCGATATCAGCGCGCAGCGTCTGGGCGCGCCGGGCGCCTTGAACGCGGATTTCGACGCGCTGAATCAGCGCCTGAACGACGGCGGCGTGACCGGCGCGCGCAGTTTCCAGATCAAGCAAGGCAGCCTGACGCTGGGCGATACGCTGCGCGCCAACGACATCAACTTGTCGATCGACGGCGGCAGCCTGACCGTGGCCGGCCTGGTGGACGCCAGCGGCGAGCGCGTGGGCCGGATCCGCTTGGCCGCGCGCGATGGCCTGACCCTGGCGTCGAACGCGGTGCTGGACGCGCACGGCACCGTGCTGCGCGTGGACAGCTACGGCAAGATCATCGACGCGCCCAACCGCGCCGTGGTGCAACTGAATTCGGGTCGCGGCGTGCTGACCTTGGCCAGCGGCGCGCGCATGGATTTGCGCCACGGCACGGCGGCCACGCCGGGAACGGGCGCGGGGCAGCACGACGGCGTGTCGCGCGGCACCCTGGACCTGTTTGCGCCGCGCATAGACGCCGCCGGCAACGCGGCCAACAACGGCAGCGGGGTGGCGGGTTCCGCCGCCACGTATGGCGACATCGCCATCGAGGCGCGCGGCCCGGTCGCGATAGAAGGCGCCAAGGCCATCTCGCTGATCGCCACCCAACGCTATGACGACGCCCGGGAAGGCGTTGCCGCCGATCGCACGAGCGGTCGCGAACATCAAATCATTGACCAGGCCTATCTGGACACGCTGCACGGCGACAGCACGACGTTCATCGGCCACGCGCTGGCCAACGGCAATCTCTTGAACACCAAGCTGGCCGGCTTGAACAACGCCACCTACCGCGATGTCTTCCATCTGCGGCCTGGCGTGGAAATCGTCAGCAAGACGGGCGATGGCGATCTGGTCGTGCAAGGCGACCTGGACCTGTCGCGCTATCGCTACGCCAGCCTGAATCCGCACTCGGCCATGACTTCCGTCTATGGCTCGGGCGAGGCGGGCGCGCTGACGCTGCGCGCCAAGGGCAACCTGGACGTCTACGGCAGCATCAACGACGGCTTCGCGCCGCCTGCGGCCACGCCGGATGACGAGAACGGCTGGATCCTGACGCCGGGCGCACAAGCGTTTGGCGGCGATGTGGTGTTGCCGCGTGGAGGCGTGGAACTGGCCGAAGGCACGGAGTTTCCGGGCGGCAAGACGCTGAACTACGCCTTGCCCCTGCAAGCCACCACGCTGGCCGCGGGCACCCGCCTGCCGGTCGAGGCCGCGCTGAACCAGGAGTTGACCCTGGCCGCCGGCGTGGTGCTGTCGGGCGACGTGCGCGATGCCTCCGGGCAGTTGTTGTACGCCGCCGGCAGCATTCTTGAACAAGCGGTGAACTTGCCCGTCGGCACGCGCTTGGGCGCGGGCACGATGCTCACGGCCGGCACGGCGCTTCAGTCGTTCACGTGGCCGGCCAACGTGGCCCTGCCCAATCTCTACACAACGCAAGGCTATGAGCCCAACGTGTTGTTGATGGCGGGCACCATCACGCTCAAGCAGGGCGCGTTGATCCCGTCGCAGACCAAGCTGGTGTTCCCGGAAGGGGTCGACTATGTGGAACTGCGCCCGGGCACGGCGGCGGATCAGCGGCGCAACTGGGCGGTGGCCCAGATGCTGCCGGCCGGCAGCCAGTCGTGGTCGATGCAGTTGGTGGCGGGCGCGGACCTGGACGCGGCGGATCCGCTGCGCGTCGTACGCGGGCCGGACGCGGGCAAGCTGACGCTGGCCGATACCCACTACAACGCCAGCCTGGTCAAGGGCGCAAGCCTGGTCTGGGGGCCCGAAGCCGGCCCGTCCGGCTTTGAACCCGGAACGCCGGTGCCGGACGACCTGCTCTGGCTGTGCGACGCGATCGAAGGGCTGTGCATGCCGCCTCCGCGCTTTGTCTGGGGGCCGGACAACTGGTTCGGGTATCCGGCGGGAACGCCGGTGTCCGAGGCTGAAATCGATCTCTGCTCGCTATCGGCTGAGCAGTGCATCGAGAACAAATCATCGACGTCGGTGGTGACGCATACGCAGAACTTCAGCGTGTTGCGCACGGGTACGGGCGACCTGGACCTGGCGGCGGGCGGCGACTTCAGCCTGATGTCGGCCTATGGCGTCTACACGGCCGGCACGCAAGCGGCCAACGTGGACGCGGCCTACCAATTGCCCCGTGGCCGCTACGAGACCACGGTGCTGGGCGACGATCACTCGACCACGTATGAACCCTTCGTGTCGGCCGGCGCGGGGTATCAGGCGTGGTACCCGGAAGCAGGCGGCAACCTCAGCCTGTACACGGGCGGGGCCTTGCGCGGCGATGTGTGGGGCAAGACCACGGGCGGCAATTTCGAGGCGCGCGTCATAGATCCCAGCGTGGGCATCGGCAACTGGTTGTGGCGCCAAGGTACCGGCAGCGCCAATGGCGGCGACACGCCTACCGCCTGGTGGATCAACTTCGGCAGCTATACGCGCGCGCCTTCGGTGTTCAAGGACAACACGCCGCTGTTGGTGGGCTTCACCGGCTTCGGGGCATTGGGCGGCGGCAACGTCAGCCTGCGCGTGGACGGTGACGCGGGCAACATCGAGTCGCGCGGGTCCATCAACAATCCGCGCAGCCAGGGCCTGATCGTGGCCGTGGGCAGCACCGGCCGCATTGCGGCCGACGGCGGCATGACGTTGACGGGGGGCGGCGATATCGACATCCGTGTCGGAGGCGGCTTGAACCCGACGCAAAGCGCGCGCGGTCTGGTGTCCTCGATCGTGGGGCCAACCCCCTATTACGGAGAACCCGCGCTGGACTTGCAGGGCGCGCTGATCAACCTGCGCGGCCATGCCCAATTGGCGGGCGGCGCGGTGGGCGGGCTGGATCTGCAATACGGCAACGAAGCCCGCGAGCAAGACGTGAAGGAAAGCCGTGGCTACGACCCCTACGTGTCCACGACGGCCAGCGCCACGGGCGGCCTGGTGCTGATTCCGGGAGACGCGGTGATCCGCCTGGATACGCGCGGCGACCTGGTCGTCGGCGGGGCCAGCGATCCGGGCCGCGTTGCCTTGCCCAACAGCACGCCTTATCGCATGCCAGACGGCACCATGCGCACGGGCGGCGGCTATAGCTGGTTCTCGATGTGGACGGAGAACACGGCCATTGAGCTGTCCAGCGCGGGCGGCAACCTGACGCCCAGCCGGCAGACGTCGCATAGCGCGCAGGGTCTGGCGGTGCAGCCGGGGCGTAATACCTCGCCGTCCGACGGGCGCTATCTGTACCCGTCGATTCTGCGCGCCACGGCCTATGACGGCAGTATTTATGCGGGCGTGTCGGCGGGATACCTGAACAACGAAGCAACGGGCCTGCCGTATTCGCTGACGCTGGCGCCGGGTGCGCGCGGGCAACTGGAAATGCTGGCGGGAGATTCCATCTACGCGGGCGGCTACGCCATCAACCGCTCGGGGGCGGACCCGGCCAGCGTCGCCAATGTGTTGGCGCCGGCCTTTGCTGGTTACTTGTCCGAGGCCAATACGAATGTGGTCTTGAGCAACCAGGGGGCCAATGGCCTGGCCGGCGACCGGTACACCCATTTCCCCTTGTTCTACTTCAACGCGCTGACCGCCAGCACGGCGGGTTCCAATGACGTGACGCGCTTTTATGCCCGCGATGGCGACATCGTCGGGCTGCGCACGGGCGAGGCGCTGTCCATCACGCAGGGCCCGAACCTGGGCCAAACCTGGTATGAGGCATCCGGCCCCGTCTGGATGCTGGCTGGCCGCGACATCGTGGCCTCGGGCACGAACACGGGGACGTCGACCGACGTGCCCTCCACCAATGGCATGAACTTTGGCGCAAGCGGGACATCCGTGACCTCGACCGGCAACCTGTTCCTGCATCGCGACGCGCTGGATGTATCGCGGGTGTCGGCGGGTCGCGACATCCTGTACAGCTCGTTCCAGGTGGCGGGCCCCGGCGCACTGGAAGTGTCGGCCGGCCGTCATGTGCTAATGGCGGACAAGGCTTCCATCACAAGCCTGGGCGCGGTGATGCCGGGCGACCACCGTGCTGGCGCGTCGATCGCCGTGCAAGCGGGCGTGGGCGCCAAGGGGCCGGACTACGCGGCGTTCCTGGCGCGGTATCTGGACCCGGCCCAGGCGGCCGACCCCAGCCGTCCGCTGGTGGACCAGGGCTTGGCCTTCAAGACCTACGAAGCCGAACTGCTGCTGTGGATGACGCAACGCTATGGCTTTGCCGGCAGCACGGACGACGCGCGCGCGGCCTTTGCCGCCTTGCCCGCCGAACAGCAACGGATCTTCGCGCGGCAGGTTTATTTTGCCGAGCTGCGTTCCGGCGGACGGGAATACAACGACCTGGCCAGCCCGCGCAACGGCAGCTATCTGCGTGGCCGCCAGGCAATCGCCGCGCTGTTCCCGGAAACCGCGCCTGGCGCCTACGAGGGTGACCTCACGCTGTATGGCGCGGCGGGCATTCGCAGCACCTTCGGCGGCGACATCCAGTTGCTGACGCCGGGCGGGCAGCAGGTGTTCGGCGTGGAAGGCGTGGCGCCACCCGCCACCGCCGGCATCATCACGCAGGGCGAAGGCAACATCCAGTTGTACGCGCAGGGCAGCATCCTGCTGGGTCAGAGCCGGGTCATGACGACCTTCGGCGGGGGGATTACCGCGTGGTCGGCGCAAGGCGATATCAACGCGGGCCGGGGCTCGAAGACGACCGTGCTGTACACGCCGCCCAAGCGCGTCTACGACGCGGTCGGCAACGTGACCTTGTCGCCCAATGCGCCCAGCACCGGCGCGGGTATCGCCACGCTGGCGCCGCTGCCGGAAGTGCCGGCGGGCGATGTGGACCTGTACGCCCCGCTGGGCACGATTGACGCGGGCGAGGCAGGCATCCGCGTATCGGGCAACGTGAACATCGCGGCCTTGCAGGTGGTGAACGCGGCCAACATCCAGGCGCAGGGCGATAGCGCGGGGGTGCCGGTAACGGCCGGGGTCAACACCGGTGCGCTGTCGTCGGCCAGCGCGGCGGCAAGCTCGGCAGTCAATGCGGCGCAGGAGTCCGCCCAGCGCGCGCAGGCCGAGGCGCGTCAGAACCAACCTTCGGTGATCAATGTGCAGATCCTGGGCTATGGCGACGAACCGGTGGCGGGCGCCGCACCGGCTGTGCCGTCGGCGGGTGCGGCTTCGGGTACGGCTGCGGGTACGCCGAAGTACGACGCGGCCAGCGCGGTGCAGGTGCTGGGGGCGGGGGCGTTGGACGCGGGCGAGACGGCATCGTTGACGGCGGAGGAGCGGCGCAAGCTGATGCTGTGAAGAGGGGGGGCGGGGGCGGAACCGGGGCGTGAGGAACGCGATGGTTTTGAACCCCGGGGCGGAGTCGGGCGGACGGCGGTTGATGGGTTGCGCGCGTTCGGCGCCGGGGTTCTTGCCTTGGCGTTTGCGCGCTTCACCCATCCTACGCATGCGATTCACCCATCCCACGCATGCGCTTCACCCATCGTACGTATGGGCGGCCAGTTTGCTACTGGCCGCTTTTTTTTGTTGCGCTGCTGGCGCCGTCATGTGGCGTCGCCAGAATCCCCGCCAGATCGTTCGGCCCGCTCGACGCCCGGATTTTTTTCATGAAGTTTTTCTTACAACGCGCGGTCTTGGGCCTGCCAGTACGTCTAGTAACAAGCAGAAGTTGTAGACGCGGGGTTGTGGGCGAAAACCGTAACGGGATTGTCGCGAAGCGCGCTGCACGGTAGCGGCCGGTACCAGACCGGTTTTCACACAAGGAACTGAGTGCATCGCTATGCATGATTTCGAAAGTAGGGGCCGCGCGTTGCGCGCCATCTTGCGCCGCGCGCCGCAGGCGCTTGTGCTGATCGCCGTGATGAACACGGCCGGGGCGCAGGACGCGGCCGGGGCGGACGCCACGTCGGCGCGCCGCGTCAATATCAATGAGTACATCGTGCGCGGCAACACCGTGCTTGAAGCCCGTGACATCGAGCGCGCCGTCTATCCCTATCTGGGACCCGACCGCACCCTGGCCGACATTGAATCGGCGCGCGAGGCCTTGCAGACGATCTATCAGGAAAAGGGCTACCAGTCGGTCTACGTGGACTTGCCCGAACAACAGGTGGCCGACGGCATCGTCTTCCTGCAGGTGTCGGAAACCAAGGTCGGCCGCGTGCGGGTGGTGGGTGCGCAGCACTATTCGCCCCTGGCCATCCGCGACGACGTGCCCGCGTTGCAGGAAGGGCAGGTGCCCAACTTCAATCGCGCGCAGGCCGAGCTGACGCAACTGAACAAGGGCGCCAGCCGCCAGGTGGTGCCGTTGGTGAAGGAAGGGCGCATTCCCGGCACGATGGATGTGGACCTGAAGGTGGAAGACAAGAGCCCCTGGCACGCCAGTCTGGGCTTGAACAACGATTACAGCGCCGACACCTCGCGCCTGCGCAGCACGGCGTCGCTGGGCTATGACAACCTGTGGCAACTGGGCCATTCCGTCAGCCTGACTTTCTTCACCGCCCCGCAGGAAACCGACAACGCCAAGGTGTGGTCGGGCTCGTACTCCATGCCGCTGACGCCGCGCTGGGGCCTGCAATTCTCGGGCTACAAGAGCGACAGCAACGTCGCCACCATCGGCGGCACCAACGTGCTGGGCAAGGGCTATTCCTTCGGGCTTTCCGCCATCTACACGATGGATCCGCAAGGCGACTGGAGCAATTCGCTATCCATCGGGCTGGACTACAAGAAGTTCGATGAGTCCACCCGCTTCGGCGACAACGAAGACCAGATCCCCATCAAGTACCTGCCGTTCACGCTGGCCTACAACGGCTACCGCTATTCCGAGTCATCGCAAAGCAGCCTGGGATTGTCGGTGGTGGGCGCCAGCGGCTCCTTCTTCAACCAGGGCAGCGACTGGCAGGAGTTTGACGACAAGCGCTATCAGGCCAGCCCCAGCTTTGCCTTGCTGCGCGGCGACGGCACGCACACGCAGAACCTTTTCGGCGACTGGCAATTGGGCCTGCGCGGCTCGTTCCAGCTGGCCTCGGGCGCGCTGGTGTCCAACGAGCAATTCTCGGCCGGCGGCGCGACCAGTGTGCGCGGCTACCTGGCCGCCGAACGCACGGGCGACGACGGTGTGTTGGCTTCGGTCGAATGGCGCACGCCGTCCCTGGCGCGCTGGCTGGGCGCGAACGTCAACGAATGGCGCTTCTATGCCTTTGCCGACGCCGCCACCTTGCGCCTGCGTGACCCGCTGCCTGAACAAGACGCCAGCTATTCACTGGCCAGCCTGGGCCTGGGCACCCGCCTGCAAGTGCTGGATTGGTTGTCCGGCTCGCTGGACTGGGGCTACCCGCTCAAGGACGGCCCCAATACCCGCAAACATGATCCCCGTCTGAACTTCAGCGTCCGCGCCAACTTCTGAGCGCACGCGCTTACCCCATTCACCCCCGGAGTCTTACTCATGCAACGCCTATTGATGCTCCTGCTAACCGTGCTGGCCGGCGTACTGCCGTCCGCCGCCAACGCCTGGTGGCAACCAGACTGGCAGTACCGCAAGCAAATCACCGTCGACAGCACCGCGCAGGGCATGCCGCTGGGCGGCCCCGCCGGCCGCATGCCGCTGCTGGTGCGCCTGCATACGGGCAACTTCACCTTCGACGGTATCAACGAGAAGGGCGCCGACATCCGCTTCGTGGCGGCCGACGACCAGACCGTGCTGAACCACCAGTTGGAATCGTTCGACCCCTTGCTGGGGATGGCGTTGGTGTGGGTGGATGTGCCGGACGTGGCCGACGGCCAGCGTCAGGACATCTGGATGTACTACGGCAACCAGAAAGCGCCCGCCTCGGCCAACGGCCAACTGAGCTTCGACCCCAACACCACGCTGGTCTATCACTTTGACGGCGCGGCCGGTGCGCCGCCCCGCGACACCACGGCCTACAGCAACCACGGCCAGACGCCGACCGCTGCGATGGTGGATGGCGTCATCGGCCGCGCCGCGCAGTTCACGGGCGCCGCGCCGCTGATGCTGCCGGCCAGCCCCTCATTGGCCATTCCCGCCGCGGGCGCCTTCACGTTCAGCGCCTGGGTGCGTGCCGACCAACCGGCCGGCGAACAACTGATCTACGCGCGTCGCGACGCCGGCAACGCCTTGCTGATCGGCCTCAACCAGGGCGTGCCCTTTGTGGAAGTGAACGGCCAGCGCAGCCAGCCCGGCCAACCGCTGACGCCCGCCGCCTGGCAGCACCTTGCCGTAACGGCCGATGGCAGCCAGGTTCACCTGTATGTGAACGGCCGCGCTACCGCATCGCTGGCCGCGAGCCTGCCGCCGCTTGCCACCACCGCCGCGCTGGGCGGCGATGTGCCGATGCCGCCGGTGTCCGCCGCAACCCCCGCGACCCCTGCAGCGGACGGCACGACGCCCGTCGAAGCCGCCCCGGCGCCGCAGCCGACGTACGCGCCGTTCGTGGGTGCGATTGACGAAGTGCGCCTGTCCAAGGTGGCGCGTCCCGCCGCGCTGATCTACGCCGACGCGGCCTCGCAAGGCGCGGAGTCGCGCCTGGTGGTCTACGGCGCCGATGAAGAGCAATCTGGTTTTGGCTTTGGCGGACTGGGCTTTCTGCTTAACGCCGTGCCGATCGACGCCTGGATCATCATCGGTGTGCTGGTGCTGATGATGGTGCAGTCCTGGATCATCATGTTCAAGAAGAGCCGCAACGTGGCCCGCGTGTCGCGCGCCAACGAGTCGTTCCGTGAGGCCTTCGCCACGGTCGGCCAGCGCCTGGAACTGCTGGCGGACGACAAGGCGCTTGCCACCCGCGTTGAGCACGCCTCGCTGTGGCGCCTGTACCGCGTTGCGATCAACGAGATCCGCACGCGCCGCGCGCAGGGCGCCGACACCACGTCGATTTCCACGGCCACCATCGAAGCCATCCGCGCGTCGATGGATGCCGTGCGCACCAAGGAAAACCTGGCGCTGGGCTCGAAGCTGGGTTCGCTGTCAAACGCCATTGCCGGCGGCCCCTATATCGGCCTGCTGGGCACGGTGCTGGGCATCATGGTGGTGTTCCTGGGCACGGCCATGGCGGGAGACGTCAACATCAACGCCATCGCGCCCGGCATGGCCGCCGCCTTGCTGGCGACCGCGATGGGGCTGTTCGTGGCGATCCCCGCGCTGTTTGGCTACAACCGCCTGGTGTCGCGCAACAAGGAAGTCAGCGCCGACATGCGCGTGTTTGTCGACGAGTTCGTCACGCGCCTGGCCGAAGTGCACGGCGAAACGCAAGCGCAGGAAGCCGCCCATCAGCAGGCAGTGCGCGCCCCGGCGGCCAGCCGCCCGGCCGTGCGCGACGTGCAACCCGCGTCCGCCGAAGCCTAAGGAGCAGCCATGGCATCCGTATCCACTTCCCAGGACGATGACGACGACGCGCCTGTTGACGGCATCAACATCACGCCGCTGGTCGACGTGCTGATGGTCGTGCTGGTCATGTTCATCCTGACGGCTACCGCGCAGATCGCCGGCATCAAGGTCAACCTGCCCAAGGCCAGTTCGACCATGGCCTTGTCGCAGCCGAAAACCAAGGCGATCTCCGTCAACGACGCTGGCCAGGTTTTCCTGGACGCATACCCGGTTACCTTGCCCGAGCTGGAAGACCGGCTGCGCACGGAGAAGGCACTGAACCCCGACTTCCCGGTCATTGTGCGCGGCGACGCCGCCGTGCAATACCAGAAGGTGGTGGAAGTGCTGGACCTGCTGCGCCGCCTGGAACTTGCGCAGGTCGGCCTGGTTACCGGCAAGCCGCAATAGAGGCCGGAACCGACGTCATGCCGCAACATGCATCCGATTCCTCGCGCGATCCGCATCCGGCGCGCCGCTGGCTGAAGCTGGCGGCCGTGGTGGTGGCGGCGATCGTGGCGGCCTACGCGCTTTGGCGCTGGGCCAACGATATGTCCGGCGTCCGGCGCGATGCGCCCAAGGTCACGGCCATCATCCCGCTGCCGCCACCCCCGCCGCCGCCACCCGAACCCGAGAAGCCGCCGGAACCCGAGCAGCCCAAGGAAGAGCCCGTGGCCACGCCCGAGCCCGAACCGCAGCCCACGCCCGAACCGCCCAAACCGCAGGACGAGGCGCCGCCGCGCCCGGCCGACGACCTGGCCAACCCGATGCAGATCGACGGCGACGCACAAGCCGGCAGCGACGCCTTCAACATCGGCGCGGGGCAGGGCAAGGGCATGTCGGGCGGGGGCGGTGGCCGCGCGGGCAACGCCACCTACAGCCAATACCTGGCCTATGCGCTGCAGAAGATCCTGCGCGAAGACGAACGCACCCGCAATCTGACTTTCCGCCTGCAAGCCAACATCTGGCTCACGGCGTCGGGCCAGGTCACCCGCGTTGAACTGACCCGTGGCAGCGGCGACGCCGACGTCGACGCCCGCGTGATCGCCGCGCTGCGCGCCGTGCCGGGCCTGGACGAACGTCCGCCGGCCTCGGCCAGCATGCCCATCCGTGCCTCGCTGACTGGCCGCCGCCCGTCTTGATGTCTCACATTGAATTGATCCTGGAGTGACAAGAGCATGAAGTTCCCATTGAACCGGTTGGCGGCATCGCTGGCGTTGGCCGTGGCGGGCGCCGCCTCGCTGCCGGCGTACAGCGCGCCCGCGCCGTCCGAGAACGCCACCATCAACCTGATCCGCCTGCTGGTGCAGCAAGGCGTGCTCAAGCCCGAACAGGCCAACGCGCTGGTCGCACAGGCCGAGGCCGAAGCCCAGGCCGCGCGCAGCGCCCCGCCCGCCGACCGCGGCGCCGCCGTGGCGCAAGCGGGCGACGTGCGCGTGCCCTACATTCCGCAGACCGTGCGTGACCAGATTCGCGACGAGGTCAAGGCGGAAGTCATGGTGCAGGCCAAGGAAGAGAACTGGGCACAGCCCAACACCTTCCCGGAATGGGTGTCGCGCATCACGGTGGAAGGCGACGTCCGCGTGCGTGACGAATCGCGCTTCTACAACGGCGGCAACAGCGACGAGATTGTCAATTTCGCCAAGCTCAACGCCAACGGCCCGTACGACGTCAACAAGAACACCAACGGCGGCTATCCGCCCATGCTGAACACACGCGAAGACCGCCGCAACCAGTTGCGCATTCGCGCCCGTCTTGGGGTGCGCGCCGACATTTCCGAAGCCTGGACGGCCGGCATCCGCTTGGCCACCGGCAGCGACGACAGCCCGGTGTCTACGTCCCAGACGCTGGGCGGCGGCATGGGCAAGAAGGAAATCTGGCTTGACCAGGCCTACCTGACCTATCGTCCCGCGAAGTGGGCCACCGTAACGGGCGGGCGCATCGCCAACCCGTTTGAATCCACCGACACGCTGTTCTCCAACGATCTGAATTTCGACGGTATCGCGGCCATTTTCAAGCAGCCCCTGCAAGGCCGTGATGTGACCTTGTTCGGCACGCTGGGCGCGTTTGCGACCGAGTACGCCAACAACGGCTGGAACTCGTCGTCGATGACGGAAGGCGCAAGCGAAAACAAATGGCTGCTGGGCGCGCAGGTTGGCGCCGACTGGAAGGTCAATAACCAGAACAGCCTGCGCGGCGCGCTGGCCTACTACCACTTTGACAACATTGCCGGCAAGCGCTCAAGTGCGTGCTCGCCGTGGGCAGGCGACGAAAACTGCGACACCGACTGGTCGCGTCCCGCCTTCATGCAAAAGGGCAACACGCTGTTCCTGTTGCGCAACATCGCCCCCAACCCGCTCGACCCGGCCAACACGCCGCAACCGCAATACGTGGGCCTGGCCTCGAAGTTCGACCTGCTGGACCTGAACCTGCGTTGGGATACCCGCGTGTTCGATGGCCTGGGCCTGCGCGTGAACGGCAACTTCATCCACAACCTGGCCTACAGCAAGGGCAAGATGGCGAGCCGCTCGCAGGGCTATATCGTCAACAACTTCGACGACAACGGCAACGTCGAAAGCGGCCCCAACGCCTGGATGCTGCAAGCCACCTTGGGCCGTTCGTACGACCTGAAAGACAAGGGCGACTGGCTGGCCTTCGTTGGCTACAAGTACATCCAGCCGGATGCGCTGCCCGATGCCTTCAATGATTCGTCGTTCCACCAGGGCGGCACCAACGCGCGCGGCTACTACATCGGCGCGGGCTATGCCTTCGAAAAGAACGTGTATGGCGTGTTCCGCTGGATGAGCACCAAGGAGATCTACGGTGAACCCCTGGCCATCGACACCATGCAGTTCGAAATCAATGCCAGGTTCTAAGGCCATGGACATGCACATCGTATGGGATGAATCCCGCCATTCCCCCACGGCCGGGCGCGGCCGGCGCCTGGCCGCCGCCGTGGCGCTGTGCGCGGCGGGCCTGAGCCTCGCGGGCGGCGCGCAGGCCGAAACCATGGAAGAGCGCCTGCGCGCCCAGTTGCGCAGCACCACGCAGCAGCTACAGCAATTGCAAAGCGAGCAGGCGCAGATCAACGCGGCCAAGGCGGCCACCCAAGCGCAGCTTGACGCCGCGCAGAAGGAGCTGGAATCGCTGCGCGCGCAGTTGGCAAAGAGCCGTGGGCAGGCCGAGAAGCTGGCGGCGCAGCAAGACGCCTTGACGGAAAGCGCCCAGGCCCAAGTGGCCGCCAGCCATGCGCAACTGGGCAAGTTCAAGGGCGCCTACGACGAACTGTTGACCCTGGCGCGCACCAAGGAAACGGAACGCGTGGCGCTGGCCCGCAACCTGGCGCAGCGTGATGAAGAGGTCAAGGTGTGCCTGGCGAAGAACCGCGAGATGTATGCGGCAGGCAAAGAGATTCTGAATGCCTATGAACGCATCAGCACGGGCGACATTCTGGCGCTCAAGCAACCGTTCGCGGGCAAGGCGCGCGTGCAGTTCGAAGAGCAGGCGCAGGCCTACGGCGACAAGCTCTACGACGCGCAAGCGCCCCAAAGTCAAGCACCCCAAAGTCAAGCTGCTGCAACGTCCAAGCCGTAGCCTTGCCGCATGCTTAATCTTTATTCCTGGAAACCTGAAATGACCGAATCGAACCTGATTCTTGATGTGAACGCCGAACGCCTGCAAGCCCTGCTGCAATCCGTTGGCTACCGCGTAACGCTGTCCGAGCAGAACGGCATGGTGCAACTGTTGAGCGCCAGCCAGGGCGTGGGCTTTGCCGCGCGCATGGGCAACCCGGCCCAGCAGGATGGCCATTATCTGGACTACACGCTGAGCTGCGCGCTGCGTGTGCAAGGCGAGCTGCCTGCTGGTCTGGCCGACCGATGGAACGTCGAAAAGCGCTTTGCCCGCCTGTCGGTGCAAGGCGTGTTCCTGGTGCTGGAACTGGACGTGATCGTGGCCGGCGGCGTGTCGGAATCGTATCTGCGCGCCACGACCGAACTGTGGGACCGCTTGCTGCAAGAATTTCTGTTGTTCTTGCGCGCGAATGCCTCGGCGGAGCAGGGCGAGGCGGGGCAAGCTGAGGGCCGGGCTGAACAGCAATCCGATCAGCAAACCGAACAGCGAGCTGAACAGCAAACCGAACAGCGAGCCGAACAGGAAGCCGACGCGGCCGAGACAACGGCGGCGGCGTAACGCCGCTTGCCTGGCAAAGGGTGCGATCCATGACCAAGACACTGACTTCCAACAAGCAACTGCGCGTGACGGCGGCCGTGCTGCTTATCGCCGTGCTGGCGGGCGCCGTTGCGTTGATGCGCGGCAACGATGCCCAAAGCAGCGAGCCCGCTCCGGCACCGGCCAAAGCCGTGGCGTCCGCCGCGCCCGTGGCTTCACCGCCCGGCGCCACGGCGGCCAAGGTCGGGGCGGCGGCTCCGGCTCCCCAAATGCCGGCCATTGCCACTTTGGGCGCCGTGCGTGTCGAACGCGATGAATTGATGCGCCAATTGCAGGCCTTGCCGCCGCAGGCGCGTCAGCAATTGCAGGACAACCGCGCGGGCCTGGACCAGTGGCTGCGCGGGCGTCTGGCAGAGAAGGCGCTGATCGAGCAGGCGCGCGCGCAGGGCTGGCAGGAAAAGCCCGAGATCAAACAGGCCATCCAGGCGGCCCAGGAACGCATCGTGGTGCAAAGCTATCTGGAATCCGTCAGCCGCGCACCGGACGATTACCCCGGCGATGCGGAGCTGCAAGCCGCCTACGAACGCGCCAAGCCGCAACTGACCGAGCCGGCGCAATACCGCGTCAGCCAGATTTTCCTGCCCGCGCCATTAGCGGATGCCGACGCGGTTGCAGCGGCGCGCAAGCAGGCGCTGGACCTGGCCAAGCGGGCGCAGGCGCCCAAGGCCGACTTTGCGGCGCTGGCGCAGGCCAATTCGCGCGACGAGACCTCGCGCGCGCAGGGCGGCGACATCGGCTATGTGCCGTTGGCGCAGTTGACGCCGGAGATGCGCCCGGTGGTGCAGCAGATGAAAGCGGGCGACGTGTCCGCCCCGGTGCAGTCGGCTGCCGGCTTCCATATCCTGAAGCTGGCGGCGTCGCGGCCGGCCAGCGTGACGCCGTTCGACCAAGTCAGGCCGGCGCTGCGCGCCGCGCTGCGTAACCAACGTCAGGAACTGGCCGCGCGGGCCTATCTGGAGGGTTTGCTGAATGCCGGAACCGTCAGCATCGATGGCGCAGCCCTCAATGCCGCGTTCGAACAGAACGCGGCCGCCCAGGCAAGCGCGCCGTCCGTTGCCCGCGCTCCGTGACGCGGCAAGCGCCGTCACGCTGGCCCTGGACGAACGCCTGACGCGCGTGCTGGGCCACGCCCAGCCGCCCGCCAGCTTGCGAGACGCGGCGGCGCTATTGCAAGCGCTGCGCCAGACGTTCCCGAATGATCTTGCGCGCTGGTTTCCGTTGATACCCGTGGGCATGCCTTTGGGAATGTCCACGGGAATGCCGGCATCCGCGACCGCGCAGTCACCGCGCGCGTGGGGCCTGGACCTGGCCGACCTGCGCGTGTTGCATCGCGCGATTCGCGTGGTGTGGTTGGCCGAGCTGGTGTTCGGCGACCGCGAGCAGGCGGTTCGCTGGCTAAGCGCTCCCAAACGGCGGCTGCTTGGACGGGTGCCGTTGTGGGTGTGCCAGCATGGCCGCTATGCCGCCCTGATCGAACAATGGCTGGTGGATATCGACGAAGGAAACGGCCCATGATTGCGCTGTGGCGTTTGAGCAATGCCCAGGATTTGCAGCCGCGCGCGCTGCCGGCGGGCCGTTGGCACGAGGCGGGCGCCCCGGTGATCGTACTGGACGCAAGCCCGGCCGCCGCGGTGTTCGCGCGGCTGGCGCTGGCCGAGGTGGCGCATCCAGGCGCCTTGCCACGCGATTACCTGCTGCTGGAGGTACAGGCGCCCGGCCGCGCGGTGGGCGTGGCCGAGCCACCGCTGCATTGGCAGACCGATCTGCGCGCCACGCGGGCGGTGGGCGACGCCTGGCTGGCGGCCGGCGACACCCTGTTGCTGCGCGTGCCGACCGCCACGGGCGGCGTCCAGTATTTGCTGAACACCGCGCATCCGCAAATGGGGCAATGCCAGGTCGTGTCGTCCGTGGCCTATCCTTACGCGCCGCACCTGGGCGGTGTCGTTCGCGCAGTGCGGGACGGCGCCGCCTGGGTGGCCGCGGCATGCGAGGGCGCCACAGCGGACTAGAATGTTGCGCAGCCGGCCGCTTGCCGGCATGCAACCTTAAGTTCCTGTCAGGAGCCCGCCGTATGACCGCCATTTCCGCTGCCCCCACGCCCGGCGCAGCGTTGCCCGCCTTCACCGCGCAGGTGGACGTCATTTCGATCCAATCCCAAGTCGTCTACGGCTATGTCGGCAACAACGCCGCCATGCCGATCTTCCGCCGCGCGGGCCTGCGCGCCATCGCCGTGCCGACGGTGGTGCTGAGCAACACGCCGCACTATCCCACGCTGCATGGCGGCGCGGTGCCCTTGGACTGGTTCGCCGGTTTGTTGAAGGGGTTGGACGAGCGCGGCGTGACCCGCGTGGCGCGCGCCGTGGTCTGCGGGTATCTGGGGCAGCCGGGGCAGGCGGACCTGCTGGCAAGCTGGCTGCCGGCCTTGCGCGCCGCGCGGCCGGACGTGCGTGTGCATATCGACCCTGTCATGGGCGACCGCAACGACGGTTTGTATGTGGACGCGGGCCTGGTCGCGCAATACCGCGACTTGCTGGTGCCGCTGGCCGACGGCATGACGCCGAATCACTTTGAACTTGAAATGCTGGTGGGCCGACCCTTGGCGACGATGGACGAAGTGGCGGCGGCGGCGCGTGAACTGATCGCGTTGGGGCCGCAATGGATTGTGGTGACCAGCGCCGCGCCGATGGCGGCGGAACCGGGCGCCTTGCAGTTGGCGGTGGTCACGCGCGACACGCTCGACGTTGTGACGCATCCGGAAATCGCCATCCCGCCGTCGGTGCATGGCACCGGCGACGTGTTCATGGCCAGCCTGACGGCCAGGCTGTTGACCGGGCAGGACCTGCTTGAGGCTGCGCGCGAGGCGGCGGCGCAAGTCACGGCCACCTTGCAGCGCACGCGCGAGCTGGGTTGGGAAGAGCTGGCGGTGGAAGGCTAGGCCAGCTCGCAGCCAAAATCAGCAACCCAAGCGCGCCCCGGTCTTGACGCGGGGCGCGCCAGCTCAACGCATCAATACATCTTGTACGGCAGGAACTTGCCGCTCATCACGATCTGCACGCGGTCGCCCTTGGGGTCGGCTTCGCGCTGCAAGTCCATCTTGAAATCGATGGCGCTCATGATGCCGTCGCCGAATTCTTCGTTTATCAGCGCTTTGAACGTGGTGCCGTAGACGTTGATCAGCTCATAGAAGCGGTAGATCAGCGGGTCGGTGGGCACCGTGGTGGGCAGCGAGCCCTTGTAGGGCACCACTTGCAACTGCACCACGGCGTCGTCGGGCAGGTCCAGGATGCGGGCGGCGGCCAGGGCTTGTTCCTCGGTCAGCGTCATCTGGCCCAGCAGCGCGGCGGTGGTCCATTCCTTGCTTTGGCCAACGGCTTCGGCGATGGCGTTCCAGGACAGCTTCTTTTCCAGTTTGCGGGTAACGACCAGTTCGGTCACTTCAGCGCGGGACATCATGATGGGTGTCACTCCTTGTGGGATGCCTTGTCGACCAGGAAGTCGACGAGATGGTTGCGGATGTCGTAATAGCGGGGTTCGTGGTGCAGGCTGGCGCGGGTCCGGTCGCGCGGCAGGTCCACGCTGACGGACTCGGCAATGCGGGCGTAGGGGCCCGCGCTCATGAGCAGGATGCGGTCCGACAGCAGGATGGCTTCGTCCACGTCGTGCGTGATCATGAATACGGTCTGGCGGGTTTGCTGCACGATGCCGCGCAGCTCGTCCTGGATGGTGCCGCGCGTCAATGCGTCGAGCGCGCCGAAGGGTTCGTCCAGCAACAGCATCTTGGGCTGGATGGCGAAGGCGCGCGCAATACCCACGCGCTGCTTCATGCCGCCCGACAGTTCGCTGGGCTTCTTGCCGGCCGCCTGCGCCAGGCCCACCATGTCCAGGTAGCGCAGGCTGTGTTCGCGCACTTGCTCGCGGCTATAGGCGGGCCAGCGCGAACGCACGCCGAATTCCACGTTTTGCAGCGCGGTCAGCCAGGGCAGCAGCGCATGCGCCTGAAACACCACGCCGCGCTCCAGCGACGGGCCCGAGATCTGGCGGCCGTCCATGATGACGACGCCTTCGTTGGTGTCGTCGATGCCGGCCAGCACGTTCAGGATGGTGGTCTTGCCGCAGCCGGAATGGCCGATCACGCAAACGAACTGGCCTTGCTCGATGTCGAAATCAACGTTCTCGAAGACGGGCGGCTGGGGCTGGCCGTTGCGCCCCGGGTAGCGTTTGCCAAGGCCTTGGACTTGCAGGAATGCATGGCTCATGGCGTTACTCCCGATAGCTGACCAGCCGCGCGACGCGAGCCAGCGCGGTGTCCAGCAGCATGCCGATCAGGCCGATGAAAAAGATGGCGCAGATGATGTTGGCAATCGACAGATTGTTCCATTCGTTCCACACGAAGTAGCCGATGCCCGTGCCGCCGATCAGCATTTCAGCGGCCACGATCACCAGCCAGGCGATGCCCACCGATATACGCATGCCGGTCATGATGGTGGGCGCGGCGGCCGGCAAAATCACTTGCAAGGCGGTGCGCAGGCGCGACACTTCCAGCGTGCGCGCCACGTTCAGCCAGTCTTGCCGCACGGCGCCCACGCCGAAGGCGGTGTTCACCAGCATCGGCCATAACGAGCAGATGAAGATGACGAAGATGGCGGACGTGTCGGCGTCCTTGATCGTGTAGAGCGCCAGCGGCATCCAGGCCAAGGGTGAAATCGGCTTGAGCACCTGGATGAAGGGGTCGAAGGCGCGGTAGACGGTCTTGGACATGCCGATCAGAAAGCCCAGCGGTATCGCCACCAGTGCGGCCAGGCTGAAGCCGGCCAGCACGCGCGCTATCGAATAGCCCAGTTGCACGCCGATGCCTTTGTCGTTGGGGCCACGGTCGTAGAACGGATCCTTCAGGTGTTGCCACAGCTTTTCGCCAACGTCGGCCGGGCCGGGAAACGGCGTCTTGGAGCCGCTGGCCGCGGCATTGCCGACCAGCGCGGCGTAGGCCGGGTCCACCGTCACGTCGCCCGTGTCGGGGCGCGTGGCGGCGTGCCACAGCAGCAGAAACGCCAGGAACAGCGCGACGGACAGGAACGTCGCCCGCCAATATTGCACTGACCGCATCAGGTTCTCCGGATCTTGAAGCTGGCCAGATAGGCTTCGGGCTGGGCCGGGTCAAATGGCTTGCCCATGACGCTGAAGGTCTTGGCCGATTCGGCGGGCGGGGTCAGGCCGGCCTCGCGCATGAGGCGCACGGCGTCGGTCGCCAGGAAGACTTCGCTGGCCACCTTCTGGTAGTCGATGTCGCCCTTGACCTGGCCCCAGCGCTTCATCTGCGTCAGGATCCACACCGCGAACGACTGCCACGGCATGGGATCGAAGTCGATGCGGTTGGGGTCGGTCAGCACTTTGCCCAGGCCGTCGGCGTAGGTGCCGGTCAGCACTTGTTCGACTACGGTGACGGGCTGGTTCAGGTAGTTGGGCGCGGCGATGGCGGCGGCGATTTCCTTGCGATTGGCGGGGTTGCGGGCGTAGGCGGTGGCTTCGATGATGGACTTCAACAAGGCCTGGTAGGTGTTGGGCATGGTCTTCACGAATTCCTGGCTGGCGGCGAAGGCGCAGCAGGGGTGACCGTCCCAGATGTTCTTGGACAGGGTGTGGATGAAGCCCACGCCGTCGTAGACCGCGCGTTGGTTGACCGGGTCGGGCGCCAGGAAGCCGTCGATGTTGTCGGCGCGCAGGTTGGCCACCATTTCAGGGGGCGGCACGGAACGGATCTGCACGTCGGTGTCGGGGTCCAGGCCGTGTTCGGCCAGGTAGTAGCGCAACAGGTAGTTGTGCATGGAATAGTCGAACGGGACGGCGAACTTGAAGCCCTTCCAGTCCTTGGGGTCGCGGCGGTCCTTGTGTTTCATGGACAGCGTGATGGCCTGGCCGTTGATGTTTTCCACGGCGGGCATGGTCCACGGCACGGCGCGGCTGGCGCCGACGCCCAGCGAGATGGCCAGCGGCATGGGGGACAACATGTGGGCGGCGTCGTATTCGCCGGACATGGCCTTGTCGCGCACCAGCGCCCAGCCGGCGGTCTTGACCACTTCCACGTCGAGCCCCTGCTTGGCATAGAAGCCCATGGGGTGCGCCATGATGATGGGCGTGGCGCAGGTGATGGGAATGAAGCCGACCTTCAGCTTTTGTTTTTCTAGCGGGCCGGTGGATTGCGCGAAGGCTTCGCGGGCGGCGGCCAGCGGGAAGATCGACGCAATGGCGGCCATGGCGGTGCCACCACCCACGGCGCGCAGGAAGCGGCGGCGCAGGCCGTCTTCCGGGAACAGGGCGCGCATCACCGCCTGGTCGACGGCGTTGTCCGTGACGGATTGCACGGCGCGTTCATGTTCGGCTTGCGAGGCGTGGCGGCCGCAGCCGCAGGCAAGACGGCTGTTGGCGTCGAACGGATTGCTGAATAGGGACATGGGATGGCTCCGGCCAGAGGGGGATTGGAGCCATCATGGGGCCGGGCGCGCGGGGCCGGTATCCCCGGTTCGACGATATGCGTGTAGGGGGTCTACTACGCGGTGCGACGCTGCGCCGTGCTGGTGCGCAAGGGGGCTACAGCGCACCCAGGTGGTGCGTGTTGGCGTAGGCCACCAGTTCGACCAGCGTGCGCACGCCGAGCTTTTCGAAAATGCGGCTGCGGTAGGTGGAGATGGTGTTGACCGACAGGGCCAACTGTTCGCCGATGGCGGATACCGAACGGCCGGCTACCAGCAATTGCAAGACCTGGAATTCGCGGTTGGACAGTTGTTCGTGCGGGGGGCGGGTGCTGTCCTGGCGCACGGTGTGGGCCAGGAGTTCAGCCACGGTGGGGGTGACGTAGAGCTTGCCGGCGGCGGCGTTGATCAGGGCGGACAGCAGTTCGTCGGGGTCGCAGCCCTTGTTCAGGTAGGCGTGGGCGCCGGTGCGCAGGGCGCGCACGGCGAATTGGGTTTCGGGGTAGACGGACAGCATGACGACGCCCAGGGCGGGGTAGTCGGCGCGCACGGTTTTCAGGACGTCGAGCCCGTCGCGTTCGCCCAGGGCCACGTCCAGCACCATGGCGTCGTAGCGGGTCTGGCGCAGGGCGCGCAGGGCGGAAGGGGCGTCGGCGGCTTCGTGCACGAGGGCGACGCGCGGGTCTTCTTCCAGAATGCGGGCCAGGCCTCGGCGGATGATGAGGTGGTCGTCGACGATGAGCAGGTTCAGGGCCATGGGGCGGGACAAGTAGGGGTCAGGCGCTGGCGGGATTCAGGCGCGGGTGGGGTTCAAACGCAGGCGGGCGCGCATGCCGGCGCCGGGGGCGCTGTCCAGGGCAAGGTCGCCGCCAATGCCGCGGGCGCGTTCGCGCATGCCAAGGATGCCGAAGGTGTGGCGGGCTTCTGGCAGTTGCATGCCGATGCCGTCGTCTTCCACGGTAAGCAGCAGGCCGTCGTCGCTCCAGACGGCGCTGACGCTGACGCTGCGGGCGCAGGCGTGGCGCTGCACGTTGGTCAGCAGTTCCTGGACGATGCGGTAGACGGCGATTTCGGCGTTGCGGTCAAGGCGGCGGCGTTCGGTGTCGGGGGGGCACAGGTAGCGGCATTGCAGGCCGGTGCGGGTTTGCAGGTCTTGCAGCAAAGTTTCCAGGGCGGCCCACAGGCCCAGGTGGTCAAGCACGACAGGGCGCAGGTCGCTGAGGATGCGGCGGGTGGCGCCCATGGCGGTCTGGGTGACTTCGAGCATGCGGTCGACGTGGGTTTGCAGGGCAGGGGTAGCGCCCAGTTGGCGGCGCAGCCAGTTCAGGTCCAGTTGCAGGGCGGTGAAGGATGCGCCCAGGTCGTCATGGATGTTGCGGGCGATGTGGGCGCGCTCTTCTTCGCGCAGGGTGGACAGGTGGGAGGAAAGGCGCCGCAGGGAATCATGGGCGTTGCTGAGTTCGGCGGTGCGTTCGCCGACGCGGCGTTCCAGCAGGGCCTGGGTGCTGTGCAGTTCGCGTTCGATGCGCTTGCGGTCGGTGATGTCTGAAAACGTGACGACGGCGCCGACGACTTCCTGTTCGTTGCGGATGGGGTAGGAGGCGTATTGGGCGTCAAAGCAGGAACCGTCGCGGCGCCAGAGCACTTCGTCGTCCACGCGCACGCCACGGCCTTCACGAAAGGCCTGGAAGATGCGGCAGTCATGCACGGGCATCAGGGCGCGGTCGGCGTGGGAGTGATGGATGAGGTAGTGCATGTTGCGGCCAACGACTTCGTCGGGGGTGTAGCCCAGCAAGGTGGCGCCGGCGCCGTTGATGAAGATGCAACGGCCACGCAGGTCGATCCCGTAAATGCCTTCGCCGGCGGATTCCAGCAACATTTCCAACTGACGGCGCCAGGCGGCGTGGTGGGATAGGTGGTTCAGGTCGGCGAACATGATGGGGTTTATTGCGGGGGCGGCGGGCGGGCGGATTTTGGGGGGAGTTTACGGGAGGCTTGGTGCGGGGAAGGGGAGGGAATGCCCTTGGTGCGCAGGGCTTGAGATGCAAGGGGTGCGAGTCTTGAAACGCTTGGGGGGTGGTTCTTGAGATGATCGAGGCGTGGTGCCTGGGATGCGCCGGGTGCGGTTCTTGAGAAGCACAGGGTGTGGTTCTTGAGATGCCAGGGTGTGGTTCTTGAGATGCCCGGGGTGGGGTTCTTGAGAAGCACAGGGTGTGGTTCTTGAGATGCCCGGGGTGCGGTTCTTGAGATGCACGGGGTGTGGTTCTTGAGACGCCCGGGGCGGCGGCGTCCTGGCGTCGCGGGTCAACGATTGCGGTCCGGAGCCTTCGCTCCGGACTGCCCCCTTGTCATCCTCGTTGCCGCCTGCGGCGGCTGCCTTCGGATTCCCTCGGGCTTATCGACGCCCCGCGCCACCAGGCCGCCACCACCCCGAGCTGCGCCGCAGAAACTTGTCGGTTGCTGGGGCGGGCGGTGTGCTTGGCATGCTTCTGTGGGGGTGTTGGGGAATTGGAAGAGTGTGCAGGGCCGCCAAAGCCGGCCGCCCGGGCGGCCGGCTTTGGCGTTTGGTTTGGCGGCATTTTTCGGGCGTGATCCGACGGACCTCTCTTGGCATGTGATGCGACGACCGCCGTCGGCACCTGCACCGACGGACCTCTCTTGGCGTGTGATCCCACGACCGTTGCCAGCACCTGATTCGACGGACCTATCCTCGGCACCTGATTCGACGGACCTATCCTCGGCACCTGACGCGACGGTACTTTGTAGGATGGGTGAAGCGCGGCACGCCCGTCACGCGAAATCCGACGCTTAACGCGCGCAACCCATCACGATCCACCCACACCAACCGCCCTCGAGGCACACGCCCGACACTGCGGGGAAACCCGATATAAAAGTTTGCATGGCGTCCATGATCCAGGGTTATGCCTCGGCCGTCCGCCAACACCGTCCGCGTGCTGAATCCTCAATCCAATCAGCGCCTTAGCCACAATCCCCGCCCCGGCCACCGCCCGCCGCAACCCAACCGCTCACGGTATCGCAAAGTCGCGAAGGCATGCATGCTTCTTTCCTACGGTCGCGCGCGCCATTCGCCGCCTCCATCTGCCCCCCCCCGGCACTCGAACCCCATTCGAAACGAACCCCTGGAGATTGACATCGTGAGTAACGCATCCCCCGCCCGCAAAATGGGCCTGGCGGTCGCCCAGATGGGCGCCGTGAACCTTGCCGACACCCGCGCGGTGGTTGTGCGCCGTCTGGTCGAGATGATGCGCGAGGCCGCTGGTCGCAAGGCGGAATTTGTCGTGTTCCCGGAACTCGCCCTGACGACCTTCTTCCCGCGCTACTGGATGGAAGACGCGGAAGCGGTTGACCGCTTCTTTGAAAAGTCCATGCCCAATGCCGATGTGCAGCCGCTGTTCGACACCGCGCGCGAGCTGGGCATCGGCTTTTACCTGGGCTATGCGGAAGTGACGCCGGAAGGCCGCCAGTTCAACACCGCCATCCTGGTGGATCGCTCGGCCAAGATCATCGGCAAGTACCGCAAGATCCATCTGCCGGGCCACTCGGACCACAAGGTCGACGCGCCGTTCCAGCATCTGGAAAAGAAGTTCTTTGAAGTCGGTGACCTGGGCTTTGGCGTATGGGAGACCAACGACGTCAAGATCGGCATGTGCCTGTGCAATGACCGCCGCTGGCCCGAGACGTACCGCGTGATGTCGCTGCAAAGCGCCGAGCTGATCGTGCTGGGCTACAACACGCCGTCGCTGAACATCCATTGGAACGAACCGGCGCACTGGCGCACTACCACGCACGAGATCGTGTTGCAGGCCAGCGCCTATCAGAACGCGGTGTGGGTCGGCGCTGCCGGCAAGTGCGGCCATGAAGACGGCCACCACATGATTGGCAGTTCGATGATCGTGGCGCCGTCCGGCGAGATCGTGGCGCGTTCCAGCGGCGAGGAAGACGAAGTGATTACCGCGAAGATCGATCTGGCCATGGGCCAGACCTTCCGCGAACATGTCTTCAACTTCGCCAAGCACCGCAGCCCGCAGCACTACAAGCTGATCACCGAACGCACCGGCGCGGGTGATCCGCTACCCGTGCCGGACGTGGCTTAAGCCCGGTTGAAAATTGCCTGCGTTATCGCAGGCAATTTTTTTGGCGACCAGGGATAGCTGCGCCAGGGAATGCCTTCAATGGAGCGCTGGGGCGCATCGGGGAATGTCTTGGCAATGACTGGCGCAGGCGCAATTCAGGAATGTCTTGGCATTGGAGGGCTGGGGCTCATTCAGGAATGCCAGTGGCAATGGATGGTGAAGGTTCAATCCGGAGTTGGGGCAGGTGCACCAAAAGCTCCCCGCGTGAGTGCGGGATCTCGACAATCCGGCCCTCGATCATCACACCCAAGGTCCGCGCTGCTAGACTGCCTGCGGCTCTTTGATTCGTTGACCCTCTTCAGGCACTGATCCCATGCGCTTTATCGACACCGAACAGACTCGCGGCGCCCTGTCATTCGACGCCGTCATTCCCGCCCTGCGCGAGGCCTTCCGCGAAGGCGCCACCGTGCCCACGCGGCACGTCCACGCCATTCAGTCGGGCACGGCCCACGGCACCACGCTGATCATGCCGGCCTGGAGCGACCGGGGTTATTTCGGCGTGAAGATCATCAACATCTTTCCCGAGAACACGCACCAGGGCCTGCCCGGCCTGCACGCCACGTACAACCTGTACAGCGCCACGACGGGCGTGCCGATTGCGCAGGTGGATGGCGACATCGTTACCGTCTACCGCACTGCGGGCGCGGCTGCGCTGGGCGCGGACTATCTGGCGCGCAAGGAGGCGAGCACGCTGCTGATCGTGGGCTCGGGCCGCATCGCGGGCCTGGTTGCGCAAGCCATGCGTACCGTGCGTCCGATCCAGCGTGTGATGGTGTGGAATGTGCGCGAGGCCGGCGCCCAGGCATTGGCGGAAAGCCTGCGTGCACAGGGCTTCGATGCCCAGCCCACGACCGACCTGGAAGCCGCCGCGCGTGCGGCCGACATCATCAGTTGCGCCACCCTGTCCACCGTGCCGCTGATTCAGGGCGCCTGGTTGCGCCCCGGCACGCACCTGGACCTGATCGGCAGCTTCACGCCCGATATGCGTGAAACGGACCCGGCCTGCTTTGATGGCACGACGGTTTACGTGGATACCGACGAAGCCCCCACCAAATCCGGCGACCTGCTGTCAGCCTTCGACGCCGGCGTACTGACGCGCGACGCCATCCAAGGCAACCTGCACCAACTCACCACCGGCGCCCGCCCGGGTCGTCAAAACGATCAGGAAATCACGGTCTTCAAGGCCGTCGGCAGCGCCCTGGAAGACCTGACGCTAGCCACCCTCGTCTACGAATCCCTGAACCCGAGCTGACGCTGGCATCGTAGGATGGGTGAAGCGCGGGAAAAACGACAAAAGAACCCCGCCCCCCAACGCGCGCAACCCATCACCACACCGCACGCAAACACCCACCCCTTAACCCACGCACTCCTTAACCCACGCACCCCTTAACCCACCCACCCCTTAACCCACGCACCCCCCATCACCCTCAAGGCACCAACGACAACCCCACCCGGAACTGCGATTCATTGCGCTGGTTATACCCAAGCAACGTCTCCCCGTACCCGTTGAAATACTGCAAGTGCAGATACCCGTTCATGTTCAACCACGTGCGTTGCAGCGGCCAGGCAAAGTCCAGCTGCGTCGTGCGGCGCTTCTGGTCGCCTTGGCGGTACATCGCCGACACCACCGCGCCGTTGTCCTGCGCCCAGCGCAATTGCCAATCCACGTGGCCGGCGTAATCGGCGTAGTCGCGGTTCTCATCGGCCACGCCGAAGTAAGCCTTGACCTTGGGCGCGAAGGTCAGCGTGCTGCCGCCGTCGAAGCGGTAGTGGAAGCGCGGTTCGATATAGCCGTCGTTGACCGAGCGGGATTCGTCGCCGTCCTTGCCGTTGGAGCTGTGCTCCACGCCGGTGTTCATGCCGAAGCGCCAGTTCTGGTTGGCGGATTGCCAGATGCTGTCCGACAGCCAGAAGGCGCTGGGGTTGAAGGTGGTGTCGATGAAGGGCATGGAATCGCCCTGCAAATCCCACAGCGAAGTCTGCGTGTAGGCCAGGTAGAAGTTCTCGCCCCAGGTTGCCGGGCGGTCGCCCGTCGGGCTGAAGAGGCGGTACTTGGCGCTGATCTGAAAGCGGGCGGTGGTGCGGCCGCGGGTGCCGATGTCGAAGTAGACGGGCTTGTATTCCGAGATGGAACTGCGGAAGCGGTCGAACGCGGTTTGCGGCTGCACGGTCGGCGCAACGGTGGCGTCGGGCGCGGGGCCCACATCGGGCGAGGCGCCCGCCGCCGTGACGGCGGCCACGGGCACGGGCTGGCCGCTGCGCGCATCCACCACGGGGCCTTGGGCCGGCGTGCTGGCCAGCGTGCCGGTTTCGCGGCCGGTGGCGTCCAGCGCCATCAAGGACGGCTCGCCTTCAATGGACACGGCTTGCAGGCCGCGCGCGGTGCTGGGCACGACGGCGGTCCATGCCATGCGGGCAAAGTTGTTGACGGGCACGCTGTAGCTTGCGCGGTCACCGTCCAGCTTGGCCAGGCTGCGCACGATCTGGCCGTCCTGGCTGCGCCATTGCAGCACCAATTCGGGTGGCGCTTGCCAGTTGGCGCGTGCGCTGCCTTCGTTGAAGTACACAGCTTCGATGGTGACGGTCTCGCCGGGGGCGGCGGACGGGCGGTCCATTCGGTACGACACGCCTGCCGCGGCCGAGCCGGCGGCGCTCAGGGCAACGGCGGCGGTCAGGGTGCGCAGGGCGAAGTAGGGGGGTGCAGGTCGGCGTAGGGACATGGGGACGGTGTGCTTTTCTTGTGACGAAGAAATGTAGCATCGCCTGCCGCAACTGTTTGTAAGCCAGGCTTATCGGATGTAGGCCATGTAATAAACAGATGTTACGCAGGATGTCGTGCGATGACCCATGCAACAAGGCCCCGCGCGGATTCAACCGCGCGGGGCCTTGCGTTTCAAGCCTTGCGATTCAAGGCTTTCCAGTCGGCTTATTCGCCGAACTTGATGCCTTGCGCCAGCGGCAGGTTGCGCGAGTAGTTGATGGTGTTGGTGGCGCGGCGCATGTAATTGCGCCAGGCGTCGGAACCCGATTCGCGGCCGCCGCCCGTCTCCTTTTCGCCACCGAACGCGCCGCCGATCTCGGCGCCCGACGTACCGATGTTGACGTTGGCAATGCCGCAATCGGAACCGGACGCTGACAGGAAGGTTTCGGCTTCGCGCAGGTCATTGGTGAAGATGGCCGACGACAGGCCTTGCGGCACGCCGTTCTGCAAGGCCAGCGCGTCGCTGAATTCCTGGTAGCGCATCACGTACAGGATGGGGGCGAAGGTTTCGTGGCAGACCACGTCGGTCTGGCCGGGCATTTCGGCGATGGCCGGGCGCACGTACCAAGCGTTGGGGTATTCATCGGCCAGCACGCGCTCGCCGCCCGTGACCTTGCCGCCTTGCTCGCGCGCAGCCTTGAGCGCGTCTTGCATGGCGTCAAACGATCCCCGGTCGATCAGCGGGCCGACCAGGTTGCCGCTGTCCAGCGGATTGCCGATGGGGGCGCTGGCGTAGGCCTTGTGCAGGCGTTGGACCAGGGCGTCGGCCACGCTTTCATGCACGATCAGGCGGCGGGTAGTGGTGCAGCGCTGACCGGCCGTGCCGATGGCGCCAAACACGATGCCGCGCGCGGCCATGTCCAGGTCGGCGGTGGGGCCGACGATGATGGCGTTGTTGCCGCCCAGTTCGAGCAGCACGCGGCCAAAGCGTTGCGCCACGCGCGGGCCCACCTGGCGGCCCATGCGGGTGGAGCCGGTGGCCGACACCAGCGCCACCGTATGCGAATCCACCAGCGCTTCGCCCACGTCACGGCCGCCGATCAGCACTTCGGACAAGCCGGCGGGCGCGTCGCCGAAACGCTGCATGGCTTGCGCGAAGAGCGCTTGGCAGGCCAGGGCGGTCAAGGGCGTTTTTTCAGAGGGCTTCCACACCACGGCGTTGCCGCAGACGATGGCCAGCGCCGCGTTCCACGACCACACGGCCACGGGGAAATTGAAGGCGCTGATCACGCCGATGACGCCCAGCGGATGCCAGGTTTCCATCATGCGGTGGCCGGGGCGTTCGGACGCGATGGTCAGGCCGTACAACTGGCGCGACAGGCCGACGGCGAAGTCGCAGATGTCGATCATTTCCTGCACTTCGCCTTCGCCTTCGGCCACGATCTTGCCGGCTTCCAGGCTGACCAGGCGGCCCAGCGCGGTCTTGTTCTCGCGCAGGGTTTCGCCCAGCAGGCGGATCAGTTCGCCCCGGCGCGGGGCCGGCACGTCGCGCCAGGCCAGGCTGGCCTGGCGGGCGCGGGTGATGGCCGAATGGGCCTGGGCCACCGTGTGTTCATGCACCTGCGCCAGTTCAGCGCCGTCGATCGGGCTGCGCGCGGTCAGCGTGCCGCCGGTAAGCGCGTCGGGGTTCAGACCGAGCGCGCGCAGGATGTCTTGGGGGGTGTCCATGCCGGTTCCTTGGATTGCCAGCGAAGTCATGGCTTCGCTTAAGGGTTATGCCTAAGTGGCGATTCGGGAAAAAAATTTACTATACGAAACTCCAGCGTGAATTGCGAAACTTTTTTGCTTAACCCGCTTAAGCGCGGTTTTCGAGGTGCATCAGTGGCAGACGCTTTACTGGATGTCCAAGCAGTCACCAAAACGTTCCATCGCGACGGGCAGCCGCCGCATCTGGCGCTGGACGGCGTCGATTGCCAGCTGAACAAGGGCGAAGTCATGGTGGTGGTCGGGCCGTCGGGCTCCGGCAAAAGCACCTTGCTGCGCACGCTGAACGGCCTGGAAACCATTGATAGCGGCACCATCCGCGTGGACGGCGTGTCCTTGACGGACCCCGCCACCGACGTCAACCGCTGGCGCACGAATGTCGGCATGGTGTTCCAGCACTTCAACCTGTTCCAACACCGTACTGCGCTGGACAACGTGGCGCTACCCCAGCGGGTGGTGCGCGGGCGCAGCCGCGCCGACGCCGAACGCTACGCCCGCGACCTGCTGGGCCGCGTGGGCATGGCCGACTTCGGTGAGCGCTATCCCAGCCAGCTGTCGGGCGGCCAGCAGCAGCGCGTGGCCATCGCCCGCGCGCTGGCCATGGACCCCAAGCTGATGCTGTTCGACGAGGCCACATCCGCGCTCGACCCCGAAACCGTGGGCGGCATCCTGGAACTGATGCGGCAACTGGCCCGCGACGGCATGACGATGGCGGTGGTGACCCACGAAATGGGATTCGCGCGCGACGTCGGCGACCGTGCGCTGTTCATGGACGCCGGGCGCATCGTGGAAATCGGTACGCCCGACGAGGTGTTCGTTCATCCCAAGGAGCCGCGCACGCGCGCTTTCCTGGACAAGATTCTGTAGTCAAGGCAGTCCCAAGGCAGTCCCAAGACAGTTCGAAAGCAGTCCGAAAGCAGTCCAAGCACAGGCCGGTCCGGCAACTCCGGGCGCTGCCGGCCATGCGGCAACACCCTATGCCAAGCCCGGAACGACGTCATCCACCACAAGGGAATATCGACATGCTGAAAATCAAACAATGGCTGGGCCTGGCCAGCATCGCCGTCGCCAGCGCCACCGTGGCGCTGCCCGCGCAAGCCGACGAACTTAGCGACATCATCAAGCGCGGCGAACTGCGCGTGGCCGTGCAGACCTCGGGCCCCTTGATGAGCTTCATGGACAAATCCGGCAAGCGCACCGGGCTGGCCGTGGAAGTGGCCAAGCGCATGGCCGACGACCTGGGCGTGAAGCTGGTCTTGCAAGACTATGAATGGAAGGGCCTGCTGCCGGCGCTGTTGTCCGGCAAGGCCGACATGGTGGCCGCCGACATGACGCCCACCCCGCAACGCGCGGCGCAAGTGCTGTTCTCCGCGCCCATGTTCTATGCCGAAACGGTTGCCGTGGTGCAGAAGGACTCGCCCTACAAGTCGTACCAGGAACTGAACAAGGACGGCGTCAACGTCGGCGTGCTGGGCGCCAGCACCTATGCCGAAGCCGGCAAGAAGATGTTGCCCAAGGCCACCATGAAAGAGTTCTCCGGCGGCAGCGCCCCGGTCGGCCAGGCTCTGTCCAGCGGCCGCCTGGACGCCGGCATCATGTCCATGTCCACCGCCAACCAGTTCCTGGTGGACTTCGGCAACCTGCGCGTGCTGGACGGCGTAATGGTGCGCGAGCCGCTGGCGTTTGCCGTGGGCCCCAACGCCTTCCGCCTGAAGTTCTGGCTGGATAACTGGCAAACGCTGAAGACCGCCGACAACACGCTGCCGGAGCAGGTGCAGTACTGGTACTCCACCGACTGGAAGAAAGACCACCAATAAACCACGCGACATAACCAGGAGACCGGAGCGCCCATGGATTGGCTGATCGACTACTACAACTGGCGCATCGTCAGCCAGTACGCGGGCGAATTCGCCACGGGCTTGGCCAACACGCTGATCGCGGCAGGCGCCAGCCTGGTGCTGTCCGTGTTGCTGGGTGTGCCGCTGGCCTTGCTGCACATGTCGCGCCGAGGCGCCATCTGGCGCCCGGTGGCGGCGTATGTGCAGTTCATCCGGTCCACCCCCTTGCTGGTGCAGATCTACCTGGTTTATTACGCCGTGCCCATGGTGATACCAGGCGCGGGGCGCTGGAGCGAAATGGTGCTGGGCATCATGGCCATGACGCTGCATCACGCCGCCTACATGAGCGAGATCATCCGCGTGGGCATCGAGTCCGTGCCGCGCGGCCAGATCGAAGGCGCCAAGGCTTGCGGCATGAACTATCAGCAGCGGCTGCGCTATGTGGTGCTGCCGCAGGCCTTCGTCAACACGCTGCCGCCGCTGCTGGGGCAGACCGCTGTGCTGATCAAGGACACCTCGCTGCTGTCGTTGATTACCGTATTCGAACTGGTGGCGGCCGGCGTGCAGATGAACAGCGACCGCATCGTGCCCAGCGAAAGTTTCCTGACCATCGCCGCGGGCTACCTGCTGATCTACGGCGTCATGCTGATGTTGTCGCGAGGCGTCAGCCTCTGGTTGGCCGGCCCGGCCTGGAACGCGAGGTAAGCATGCTGGATTCCTATCTTTCCACCGCCGGCGTCGTGCTGCCCTTCCTGCTGAAGGGCTTCTGGGAAACGCTGAAGATCTCGTTCGTGGCCATCATCGCCGGGTCGCTGCTGGGCTTTGTGATAGGTGTGATACGCAGCTACCACATCCGTGGTATCCACCAATTGCTGGGCCTGTACATCCACATCCTGCGCGGCACGCCGTTCCTGGTGCAGCTTTATATCTTCTACTTTGTGCTGCCCAGCACCGGCATCGCACTGCTGCATTGGGATTCGGCCACCGCCGCCTTCGTGTCGCTGTCGGTGTACACGTCTTGCTATGTGGCGGAAATCGTCATGGGCGCCATCCAGTCCGTGCCACGCGGCCAGACCGAAGGCGCCATGACACTCGGCCTGCGTCCCTTGCAGATCCTGCGGCTGGTGGTGCTGCCGCAAGCCATGCGCCTGATCGTGCAACCCATGAGCGGCGTCTACGTCATGCTGATCAAAAGCACCGCCATTCTGTCGGTGGTCGGCATTACCGAACTGACGCGCCAGGGCGAAGTATTCATCATCACCTTTCCGGCGAAATCGCTCTTCATCTACGGCATGATCGCCGCCATCTACTTCATCTACTGCTACCCGTTGCTGCGCCTGGCCAACTGGCTGGAAAAGCGCCTGACGGGCGGCCTGCAAGGCGCAAGCCTGCACTGACACGGACCCCCACCGGCATGGCCTCCGAGTACATCGACACCTATTACAAGCGCACGCTGTCCGACGCGGATACGCGCTATGCGCCGTTGGCCGGCGTGGCCAGCACCGACGTCTGCGTGGTGGGCGGCGGCTTGGCCGGCTTGTCGACCGCGCTGGAACTCGCCCGGCGCGGCCGCAGCGTCACCTTGCTGGAAGGGCGGCGCATCGCCTGGGGCGCATCGGGGCGCAACGGCGGCTCGGTGTCGCCCGCGTTCTCGGCCGGCGCCGACGCCATCAAGCGCCATGTGGACGAAGACCACTACCGCCAGCTTTACCGGCTGTCGATGGAAGGCGTGGAGATCATCCGCGACAACATCCGCACCCTAGCCATCACCGACGCGCACAAGGTCGACGGCCGGCTGCGCGTGGTGCGCTACGAAGCCACCGACGCGCTCAACCAGTGGTGTGACGCCCAGCGCCGCGACTTTGGCCGCGACGTGCGCTTCCTGACGCGCAGCCAGGTGCGTGAACGGCTGGTGTCCGACGTCTATCACCAAGGTGTCGAAGACCCGGCCTCGTTTCACTTTCATCCCCTGAACTACGCGCGCGCGCTGGCCCGCGAATGCTTGCGACTGGGCGTGCGCATCCATGAAGATTCCCCCGTCACCGGCGTCACGCTAACCGGCGCCGTCAAGCACCTGAAGACGGCGCACGGCCAGATCGACGCGCGCACCGTGGTGCTGGCCACCGGCGGCTATACCGGCGACGTGGTGCCCGCGCTGCGCCGGGCCATGTTGCCCATCGCCACCTACATCATGTTGACCGAACCGCTGGGCGATCGCGTGCTTGAAGCCATCCGCAGCACCGCCGCCATTGGCGACGACCGCCGCGCCGGCAACTATTACCGCGTGCTGGATGGCGGCCGCATCGGCTGGGGCAGTAGAATCACCACCCGTGTCGACGACCCACCCGATCTGGCCGAGTCCCTGCGCCGCGAATTGCTGTCCGTTTACCCGCAATTGCAGGGGCTGCGCGTGGAAACCGCCTGGTCGGGCCGCATGGCCTACGCCCGGCACTTGATGCCGCAGATCGGCCAGTTGGCGCCAGACGTCTGGTATTGCACCGCGTTCGGCGGGCACGGCATGAACACCACGTCTATCGGCGGGCGCGTTGTGGCCGAAGGGATCACCGGCGACACGCAGCGCTACAAGCTGTTCGAACCCTTTGGGCTGGCGTGGAACGGCGGCGGGCTGGGCACGGCGGCGGTTCAACTGACTTATTGGTCTTACCAGGCGCGCGACTGGTGGCGGGAGCGCTCATCGCGGGCATGACAAGGTACACAGGATGCACGGCAACAAACAAAGCGCATTGGCGCAACGGCTGCGGGCCCTGCGCCAAGCGCGCAATTGGACCCTGAAGCAGGCGGCGGCAGCCACCGGCGTTGCCGCGTCCACGCTGTCGAAAATCGAAAACAGCCTGCTGTCGCCCACCTACGACAACCTGATCAAGATCGCCGCGGGTCTGGACCTGGACGTGGCCGAACTTTTTTCCGCGTCTGACGCCCACATGGGCACCGGCCGCCGCAGCCTCAGCCGCGAAGGCGAAGGCCGCCAATACGAAACCCCGTACTACGACCACCGCCTGCTGTGCACCGCGCTGTCGCACAAGCGCATGATGCCGTTTCACACCCGCGTCAAGGCGCGCTCGTTCGACGAATTCCAGGACTGGAGCCGCCACCGCGGCGAAGAATTCGTCTACGTGCTGGAAGGGGAAGTCATGCTGTACACCGAGTTCTACGAACCGGCGCGTTTGAAGGCGGGCGAAAGCTTCTATATAGACAGCCGCATGGGCCACCGGGTGATCAGCCTGAGCGAGGCGGATGCGATGGTGCTGTGGGTGTCCACGCACGCGGATATCGAGGACGAGTAGGGGGCGTGGGGGCTTAGAGGCCGCTGCGGTGGGCCGCGTCCCAAGTTTTTCCGCAACAAGGTAAAATGCGGCGCCCGGACATCTTCCGGGTCATCAAAAGACTGCGCGGCAGTAGCTCAGCTGGATAGAGCACGGGCCTTCTAAGCCCGGGGTCGGGGGTTCGAGCCCCTCCTGCCGCGCCAGAATCTTTAGGGAATACAGGGCTTTAGACTAAGTCCACCCTCCGAAGTCCATCCAGCGAAGTCCACCCACCGAGTCCATCCACTTGCGGCCCAGAAGCCACATCGCGCCGTTGCATTGGTCGATGTATTCGTTGAAGGCGCCGTCCACCATGCCGTCCGCGTTTACACCGAAGAGCTTGTCTTCGGTTGTGATGAACCCTGCCTTTTCGACAAACAGCTTGGTCCGTGCTTCGTAGGCGGCGCGGGTGTACGCACTGTGTCTATAATGCGAATCGTTATTGTTCTACTTTCGTGCGGGCGCAGCCGTGTCTTCCTCATCCGATGTTATGAAAGGCCAGGCGGTCGAGGACCTTTATCGCGTCCATCACCGCTGGCTGGTGACACTACTGCGGCGCAAGACGGGTAACGTCGATCAGGCGGCCGACTTGGCGCACGACACCTTCGAACGGGTCTTGCGTGACGATATCCGCGCCATCATCGCGGCGCCGCGTGCCTGCCTGACCAACATCGCACGCACGCTGACCATCGGCCATTTCCGCCGGGCGGCCGTCGAGGCGGCCTATTGCGAGGTGCTGGCGCGCCAGCCCGTCGACGTGGCGCCTTCGCCGGAAGAGCAGGCGCTGGTGGTCGAGGCGGTGACGGCGGTGTGCGCCGTGTTGGATGGCTTGTCGGTGCACGTGCACCGGGTGTTCATGCTGGCGCAGGTGCAAGGCCTGTCGCAGCCCGAGATCGCCCGCGAACTGGGCATTTCCACCAACGCCGTACAGAAAGCCTTGTCCAAGGCCTTGCAGCATTGCTATCTGGCGATCTATGGCTGACGCCGCGATGCTGAGCAAGCGTGCCCCGGGCGGCCTGCCGGTCGATCGCAAGCGCCTGGCGCAGGCGGCCGACTGGATGGCGCGGCTGCAAGGCGAGCCCAGCGACGCGACGGTGGCCGCCTGTCTGCGCTGGCGTCAGGCGCATCCCGACAACGAAACCATCTGGCAGCGGATGTGCGCCATGCGCGGCGATCTTGCAGCGCGCTGTGCCGTGGCGCCGCCGGCGGTCGCGGTCGAATTGATCGAGCGGGCCGCGATGCGCCGCGCGCGCCGCGACGCGCTCAAGTGGATGGTGACGGGCGGTGCCGTGGCCGGGCTGGCATGGGCCGCCGAACCGTGGGAGCGCTGGCCCGTCCTGCTGGCGGATCAGCGCACGGGCACGGGCGAGCTGCGCACCCTGACGTTGGATGACGGCACGCGCATCGTCATGGGGCCGGGCACCGCGCTGGACCTGCGCCTGGACCAGCGGCCTCGCTCCCTGGTGCTGCGCTCGGGTGAAATCTTGATCACCAGCGCCAGTTCCAACGACTTGGGCCCGCTGTCGGTGATGACGCGCGACGGCGTGCTGACGCCGGTGGGTACGCGCTATTCCGTGCGCGACAACGGGGCTGACCGAGGCTATGAGATTGCCGTTTTCGAAGGGGCGGTGGATATCGTCGCGCGCGCCGATGGGCGCGTGACACGCGTGCTGGCAGGCCAGCATACGGCGCTGCAAGCCTTGGGAACTGGTCCGGTGCTGCCGGTGGCGCCGGGCGCGGACGCCTGGACGCATGGCATGTTGTTGGCCGACCGGATGCCGTTGGGCGACTTCGTGGTGCAACTGGCCCGCTACCGGACGGGCGTGCTGCGTTGTGATCCCGCCATCGCGCGACTGGAAGTGGTGGGCACGTATCCGTTGGCGGACACCGACAGCATTCTGACGATGCTGCCCCGGGTGTTGCCCGTGCGGGTGCATTACCGCACGCGGTATTGGGTGACCCTGAGCGCCGCCCACTGAGGGCGCGGTGAAGTTGTTACAGGAAAGGCGGAAATTCAGCGTTCGAGCGCAAGAGATAGAGAACGGCGCCAACACACCGGCGTATCTGTTTTCCATCCCAGTCTAGGAACCCTGAGTCATGGCCTTTCCCCGAGCCGCCCGCCACACCCTTCTTGCGTCGGTATTGCTTGGCGCAATTCTTCCTCATCTGCCGTCTTCTGCCTGGGCGCAGGCGGCAGCCGACGATCAGCGTCGCGCCTATCGCATTGACGCGGGTGGCTTGAACGCCGCCTTGTTGAGCTTTGGCGCTCAGGCCGGGGTGTTGATCGCAAGCGATCCCGCCGTCACGTCGGGTTTGCAGAGTCATGGCGTGGACGGGGTGATGAGCGTCAGGGAAGGGCTGGTGGCGCTGCTGCGCGGCACGGGTCTGGAGGCGCTGCCCGAGCGTGACGGGTATCGCCTGGTTCGCGTGCCGCCGCCCGGCGTGACGCAGCTTGAGCCCGTCACCGTGCTGGGCCGCGTGGGCGTGACCGAAAACACGGGTTCTTTCACCGCCAGTTCGGCCACGGTAGGGGGCAAGACGGCGCAAGCGCTGCGCGAGGTGCCGCAAAGCGTGTCGGTGATCACCCGGCAAGAAATCGAAGACCGGCGTCTGGTCAGCCTGAACGATGTGATGAGCGCCACGCCGGGCATCTCGATGTTCCAGGGGGCGATGCTCAGCAGCAACTACCTGTCGCGCGGATTCGCAATCGGCAATATGCGCGTGGATGGCGGGGCGTCGATGTACCGCTCGTTCGGTGCGGACGATGACATGGCGTTCTATGACCACGTCGAAGTGCTGCGCGGTGCTGACGGCCTGTTTGGCGGCGCCAACGAAGCGGGCGGCACGATCAACCTGGTACGCAAGAAACCCACCTCGGAATTGCAGGTTATCGCGCAGGCCGAGGTAGGCAGTTGGGCCTATAAGCGTACGGATCTGGACGTGAGTGGCCCGCTGACGGAAAACGGCAAGTTGCGTGGGCGCGGCGTGCTGGCCTATGAAGACAAGAACTTCTTCTACGATGTGGCGCACAGCCGCCGCACGCTGGGCTACGGGATTCTTGAAGCGGATCTGTCCAGCACCACCACGGCCTTTGTCGGGGCCTCTTATCAAAAGCGGGATTCGTCCTATCAGGGCTACGGTTTGCCGCGCTATGCCACCGGCGAGGACCTGAAGCTTCCCCGCAATACCTACCTTAGCGGCGCCGACGATCAGGCGACCCGGACCATCGTCAATCTCTTCGGGCATGTGACGCAGCAGCTTGGAGGAGATTGGAGCGCCAACCTGGACATCAACCATGAAAACTCGCACCAGGACCGCTTCGATCACTATTTCTCCGGCGCGATCGACCCCTTGACGGGCAGCGGGTTGTTCGACACCGCCAGCGACCAGAACGAGCACTTCAAGAACACGTCCATCGACTTGTCCGCCAATGGTTCGTTTGGCCTGTGGGGCCGCCGCCACCAGGTGGTATTGGGCGCCAGTTGGGAACGTTTCCGGCCCAGCACTTATGGTTCCAAACCGGCCAACCGCGGCCAGGCGGTGCCTGACATCTTTGAGTTTGACCCTTACGATTACCCGCGCGGCACGGACTTCACGCCGATGTGGAATCAGACCACCGACACGCGGCAGGCCGGCGTGTACGGGTCGCTGAACATGCATCTGGCCGATCCGCTGCATGTCATTGTGGGCGGCCGCCTGAGCCGGTACGACTACACATTCACGAACCAGACCTTGAATGCCGCAAGAGAGGTCACTGCAACCTCGGTGACCCAGTACCAGGACGACAATGTCTTTACGCCCTACCTGGCCGCGACGGTTGACCTGAACGACACCTGGACCACCTACGCCAGCGTGGCCGAAACCTTCAAATCGCAAGCCAACAGCCTGCAAGGCCCAGCGCCCGGTAACCCGCTGGACCCGGTAACCGGCCGCAACTACGAGATCGGCCTGAAGGGCGAGCATCTGGACGGCAAGCTGCACAGCGCGTTCGCCATTTATCAGATCGAGCGCAAGAATGCCGCCGTGCGCGATACGGCCTATCCGTCCAGCAGGGCGGGCAACGGCGCGACTTGCTGCTTCCTGCCCAACGGGAACATCGTCAGCAAGGGCTTCGACGCGGAACTGAGCGGGGAAATAGCGCCGGGCGTGCAACTGACAGCCAGCTACAACTACAACCAGAATCGCGACCGCAATGCGTCGGGCGGCAGCTATCAGCCCCTGACGCCCAAGCACATGGCCAAGATCTTTGCGACCTACCAGTTGCCGGGCGAACTGCATCGCTGGAAAGTGGGCGGCGGCGTCAGCATCCAAAGCGCCACCTATGTCAGCGGCAGCGCGTACTTGCGTAATGCCGACGGCAGCCTCAGCAAGCAAAGCACGCCTTACAAGTTCACGCAGCCCGGCTACGCGATCTGGAATGCGTTTGCTCAATACCAGATCAGCGACAACTGGTCGGCGCAGGTCAACGTGAACAATCTGTTCGACAAGACCTACTACAGCACGGTCGGTTACCTGGACTACGGCAACTTCTACGGGACACCGCGCAGCGCCGCATTGACCTTGCGCGGCCGCTTCTAAGCCGTTGTCCGGCTGGCTCCTGACCAGGTTCGCCTAAGAGAACAGGACATATCCCATACATTTCTAAGATTGTTCTCATTTACCTGCTCAGGAGCTTGCTTCTAAAAGTGGTTACCACCACTTGACGCCTGAGACGGCCACCAAGGTCCGTCCTCGGCGGGAGCACGCCATGACTTCTTCATCCCACTTCCAGCCCTTCACCGCCCAGCAGATATTCGAAGCAACGCTCAGCGTTCCAGGCCATACGGAAACGGCATGAAGGACACCACGTCCGATCAATCCAAGGGGTCGCGTCAAGTGGTGAACACTCTTCCTCTCATGGACTGGGCCACGCTGCAACAGGGCGCACGGCCTTGGCTTTGGCTGAGCGGAGCACACAGCGAAACACTTGAACAAGACCTGCTGAAGATAAGCAAGCGTTTTGACTATCGTTGGGTGTGGCGCGACACCCCCTGGGAATACGCTTCTCCAGGCTATCGCGACGGGCCTTTGCTGGTACCGCTGGACGAGCCGCTCTTTACCTTCGCGCTCGACCACTGGCTTGGCCAGCAGGCGGGCTTGATCCTGCTAGGCCCTGACGACGAAGCCATGCTCGTGGCTCACCTCCAGCACCTGCACCAACTGCTGGGATCTGATGGTTTTCCGATCGCTTTCAGTCTCCATGCCGCGCGCGCCCTTGAAGAACTCTGTGAAGGGCTGCCGGCGGATCGTCTATCTCAGCTTTTCGGCCCTATTCAGCGCTTTGTCTGGCATGCAGGTGATGTGTTGTCGGGCGAGTGGCTGTGTGCCGATGCTCCGGAAGCCGCTCTTACTTCGTGGATAACGGAAAGCCCCATCGCTTTGACAGCGAACGATGAGGCCGCGCTTGGCCAAGCCAGCCTCGCGTGGTTCATGCGCGACTGTGCACGCGACGTTCGTCAACGTTTTCCGGCGTACGGCCGCCCAGAAAATGAATCCGTGCTCTGGCGGCATCTAAATCTCTTCACCAGTGAGGCTACCGATCAACTGGGGCTAGTCACGGAACGCGACGTTCGCCACTACCTGGAGCTGCGCTTTCGCTATGCACAGGAGAGCTTTACCAAGGACGTCGCGTTGCGCGACATCTTGGTCAATCGACACGTGCAGGGGAAACAGCGCTTGACTGACGCCGAAGCGCGGCTGGCGGCTACTGCTTCCACGATGTCGTGAGGGAAGATGCATGACGACGACTTACAAAATAGCGCTAGGCCCGGACCGCCCCAATGAAAAACAGCTGGGTAAAGCTATCTCGGCACCACCGTGTCATCGGTGCATTCCTGTCTACCCATTACGCTACGGCATCGCGGATAGTGCGCTAGATAAAGACGTATTCCCCACCCTTGATACCAAGGGCTATCCCGCGCTCGCATCAGGCAAGGCCTACGGCCTGCGCGTGCTGCGTCCAGGCACCTACGTCTACCTCTGCTATTTCGAGAATGGCCGCATGTGGACGCAGCACTATCAAGTTACCGAGGACGTACGATTTGCTCGTATCTGGTGGAGCCGTGCCGATGAAACCGACGCTACCCCAGGTCGGCATGCTCGCCCCGACACCGTGGGCGCCAAGTCCTTCCTATCAGCCCCAGATAGCAAAACCGCAGAAAGCGTCTATCTGATGGTGAGTGAAACGTTGCTGACGCATCGCACTCTTTGGGATATCGAAACGAACAAGGACGGGCTGCGGGATGCGCTGGCCGTCAAGATCAAGCCTGCTGGGGGGGATAAGCAGAAGCATGCCTTCAATGCCGCGCTGCTTGGCAATGCCGCCCCTGAGCTCGTTGCACCTGCCGTGTACGGCACTCCCATGCACTACGGCTGGAGCGAGATTCGGTTCTCAGCCACGGCACCTAACCACAACAACATACTGGGCAACATGTACATCGAACTGCGCCCACGTATGGACGTCACTCCGCTGGCAGTGGCATTGCCAGATCCCATCGGCATCGCAAGCGAACTTCACTACCTGGTCACCGATGCCGTTGCGATCAAGACAAAATATGCAGGTCGGAATGCACATAAGTTGCAGAGCGGAACCCTCATCGCCAACTATTTCGAAGCGATGACGAAGCAAACGGCCAGTTCCCCTGAACTGGCCAAGATCCTGGCCAAACAGCGCGGTCTTGTGAACTATGCCGGGGCAATCTCGTTTCCCGATACCTACTCCAAGAAGATCAAAGAGTTTGAGAAAGCCATTGCCACGGCGGTGAACGATTGCATCGCCTGGGTGCGGCTCATCGACCAAGAGAAGCTGTTGGGCAAAGCACTGAGGTGCTTTGATCTTCGCGTGATCCACAACGCACGCGACTATGAGAATGCAGTCTTCCAGTGCTTTGGCGGCTTGGTTCATACCCAGGACGGGGCGCAAGTCCTAGGTGACTTGATCGCCAAGCCCGCAGACAAGAGCCCCTATTGGCTCGCACTTGCCAATGGCAGCGAAATCCTGTTGGGCCGGTTGAAGTCCAGTACGGGTTATATCGCCAAGAACATGTTCGAAGTCATGGACAAGTTTATGGAAGAGCACGTCATCACTCCCGCCACCAACGCGCTGATTGGATTGCTGCAGGTGCTACCGCAAGCCAAGCAAGCGGACGTATTGGTACGGCGTCTGCGACACGTGATGGAGATCCGAGCCAACGCAACCATCGTTGTATACGACGTAAGTTTGGTGGATTTGCAGCGCGCCGCCTATGAATTCCAGGGCTATCAAACGCTAGGTGGCGAGCGCTCGCAGGGCTGGAAAATGCCGTCTCCGAAAGTCAATCAGACCGACGTGCTTACTCGTGTTTTGGTGTACGACTGGGTCAAGATTGCTGAAACCACATACCGAGAGCTTGATGAGGCGCCGGCTGATCGGGCTGCATTGCCTGCGCCTCGGGCTATACACATGGAAGGTAATCTTTTCATCAATATGCTGGATCGACTGCGAGGGCCGGGTGGACATTTTTTTACCGGCCTAGGCGGCTTTCTTGCGTTGAAAGGAATGGCCGCCGCAATGAAGCAAGCACGCTTGCATTTATCCAAAGCTGAAAACATCTTCAGCTTGTTGGGTGCCAGCAGTGCGCTTGTTGGTGCGGCTATCGAATTGAATGCGATGGCCACAGTTATCAAAGCTGAATCACGCGGTAGCACCGCCATAGCGAATAGTGCAAAGGTCCTTGCAGCCAAACGAGGCGTAGCATTCTTCGGCGCAGGGGGGGCTGGTATTGCTGCCGTTGCAGACGCTATCAGAGCCGCGAACGCATTCGGCGAAAGTAATCCGGAACAAGGCGGAATGTTGATGGGCTCCGCCATCGCTGGTGGCGTGCTGGCATTCGCCGCGTGGGCGGGAGGAACAGCTACAGCCGCGACCATTTTAGGGGAAGGGGCTGCCGTTGCAGTGCTTGGCCTCACTCCGTTTGGATGGGCAGTTGTTGCAGGTATCGCCGTCGTACTTGTCATTGGGTTTGCGTTCGGCGCTGATATGGCCAAACACGGTCCAGTCGAAATTTGGCTCAAACACAGTGCTTGGGGAGTGGACAGTCGTCATTACACCAATCGCGAGGAGTTGGATGCCGTCCATAGTTTGTACTATCGCCCAAGGCTGACTACGGAATGGGATAAATCCCTTGGGTATTCGGTGGGAACCCTTCGCATCAGTTGCCAGTTGCCCGGTATCAACGACATGCCTGGGGAGAGATTTCAAACCAAGCTGGCCTTAACCCTCCGGGGTGACAAACTTGCGCAAGTGAACGGGCCTATTGCGTATGCCCCGGGCACCAACCCCATCGACTATCACCGTGAATGCTTGGTCACCCCGTTAGGCGGAACCGGCAAAGAATGTGGCTGGGTGATTCAAATGCATGAGGACACCCAAGTGGCATTGGAGTATCTGTACTTTCCAGATCCGGAACAACAACCTGGGTTGGCATTGCTTCAACCCGACGCGCCGACGCCATTGGTTTTCACATCAAGCGGCTGGTTCACTGATCCGATTGATTCAGCCAAGCTCGAACCCGTTGGGGCTCCGGAATAATGTCAGAGATAAAACGTCTACCTAACAGCCTGCGCTTAGGTGGAACGCTACTCTATAGAGGTCAACCAACCGGGGAATCGCCTCAACCCGATGGCGTAAGACGGGTGAGCGAACAGTGTGTAGAACTCGACACTTTCGCTAATTTCACTCAGCGTGGAGTGGCTGGTTACATAGGCGCATCGTTCGTTGTGGCTGTTGCCACTATGCTGCTGCTTCTGGTGGTAGCTGGCGTGGAGAATATGACCTACCGCATCGCCGGCAACATGCTTCTCGGGGTGCTAGTCACGTTAACAATAGCGCTACTTTTCTACTTCGCTAGCGGTGCCCATCGAAATCGCGGTGCGTATATTCGCCTCCACCGAGGCACCCGCAAACTCTACTTCATCTACCCGCGCCAGAAGCGTCTGCACGTACTTGATTGGGACCAACTCGAAGCCTTGGCAGGGTACGTTCCCATTGTGTCTGCAAGTGGCTACGCGAGCCGACACCCGCTGTACCTTTTTGGCGTGGACTACAGCATGGATCCGCCGACAGAAATCTGCGCCGCATGCGGCAATCTCGGCCTGTTTGACGGTGACCGATCGGCCAAGAGCCTTTGGGCCTATTTGCAAGTCTTCATGGAACGAGGCCCAGAAGGCCTGCCCAAACCCCCGCCGTTGCCACCACGACAGAGCCGATGGCGGGAGACCCAACAACCCTACCGAGACTGGTATGCAGGCCTGCGACGCCTACTGGCGAAGCCCTATGGAATGTTCAAAGCCCCCCTCACCATTCCGCTCTGGCTGGGCTGGTTGCTCATCAACGCATTTCCGGACAGCGTCGAGGCCTTCATCCAGTACAACGTGCCGTACACGCAGTTCCCAAAGGAAATCGATAGGTTGTGCGGCTTTGACGAGAAGCGCAGGCCAGTGATTCGTGTGAACGGGGAGCGCATTGATTCGTGAGCACATGCCCACTATTCAATGAACGACTGTTATCTGGGTTGGCATTGCTACACCCGGACGCGCCGACGCCATTGGTGTTCACATCAAGTGGCTGGTTCTCGGATCCGATTGCTTCTGCCAAGCTAGAACCCGTTGGAGCACCAAATAATGTCCGCGACTAAACGTCTACCACACAGCTTGCGCTTTGGTGGAACGCCTCTGTATCGAAATCGGCCCACGGGAGAACCCCCTCAACCCGATGGGGTGCGACGGGTTAACGACCGATGTGTCGAACTTGAAACTTATGCAAACTTCACGCAAAGCGGAACAGCAAGTTTTATCGGCATGTCCGTCATTCTGAGCATCGCTACATTTCTAGCTAGCTTGTTCGCTGTTGGACCAGAAAACGTTGACGTTGAGTTCATATTAATTTTGGTCGCCTGGTCTCCAGCTGCACCAGGTATTGCGTTCATTTTTTATCTAGCCAGCGGTGCTCATCGAAGCCGTGGCGCCTTTATTCGCATTCACCGAGGCACCCGCAAACTCTACTTCATCTATCCGCGCCAGAAGCGTCTGCACGTACTTGACTGGGACCAACTCGAAGCCGTGGCAGGGTACGTACCCATTGTGTCTGCAAGTGGCTACACCAGCCGGCACCCGCTGTACCTTTTTGGCGTGGACTACAGCATGGACCCGCCGACAGAAATCTGTGCGGCATGCGGCAATCTCGGCCTGTTTGACGGCGACCGTTCGGCCAAGGCCCTCTGGTCCTATTTGCAAGCCTTCATGGAACGAGGCCCAGAAGGGCTGCCCAAGCCTGCACCGCTGCCACCACGACAGAGCCGATGGCGAGAGACCCAACAACCCTACCGAGACTGGTATGCAGGCCTGCGACGCCGACTGGCGAAGCCCTATGGAATGTTCAAAGCCCCCCTCACCATTCCGCTCTGGCTGGGCTGGTTGCTCATCAACGCATTTCCGGACAGCGTTGAAGCCTTCATCCAGTACAACGTGCCGTACACACAGTTCCCAAAGGAAATCGATAGGCTGTGCGGCTTCGACGAGAAGCGCAGGCCAGTGATTCGTGTGAACGGGGAGCGCATTGATTCTTGAGCACATGGCCACTGTGGGATGAACGAGGGCGGACTCCGCCGCGCTTGCGTATCGCGGCCGCGTTTCGCTTGTGTCAGCGTTGCTGAATGGTAAGCGCCCGGCGAACACGCCTTAAGCGCCGCCATTGTCCGCAAGCCTTAAACCCTGGCACATCGCGTCCTCAAACACCTGATGCACTCGGCTCAATCGCTCGGTGTAGGTGAAGGTGGTGGCATTACCGTAGGGATTGCCCTTTTCGGTGGAGTTACTTAGACCGCTTCCGCGACTACCCTATTCGTTCGAAAAAAGAACCGAGGGGATCGTCATGAAGAGATGGCTATGCGGGGCGGGCATCATGGGGATGATGCTGACGAGTCCGGTTGCAGCTCAATACATCGCCACCTGGCAGGATCCTGCGGGCGTGTGGAAAGGCCCTGCGGCGAATCAACCGGGTACGGAGCTTTACGCTGCTGAAGGAGCCGCGCAACGCGCTTGCCTGGATCGCGGCAACCCCAAACTTTGGAACCGTGCGGCGAAAGTGACGGAAAAGGCCACGGGAAAGGTGCTCCTGGAACTGGACTGCGACGCGGAGCGCGCCAAGAAAAAGAAGGGCCAGCCTCAGGCAGTCGCATCTTCCAGTGCTACGACCTACCAGGTTTCCAGGAAGGATCCCTTCGGTAGATGGATGCACGGGCACGGTTCCGATCCTGGGGCAAATCTCGCGTTGGCGGAAGGCTACGCATACGAAGCCTGCAAAGATCGCGGCAACCCTAAAGACCTCCAGTTGGCGTCCAAGGTGACTGAAAAGGGGACGGGAAAAATCGTGCTGGAACTCGATTGCAACGCCGTGCGCGCGAAGGCGAAATGATCTGCTAACCCAGCGAACGTTCCGCCATGCCCAGGCTTGGCAAGCTATGCGCAGCGCAACCTCGACGAAGCCGCCGCCAAGCTAAACGTCCGTCTCGGAAAGACCTTGGGGTTCACGACTCCAGCTGAGGCGCTGGGCGAATGTTGCACCGACCGCCTGAAGCCAGGGGCGTATTCGGGGCCAAGGTCTCCAGGCCCAACATTGCAGAAAAGAACGGTATATCCGGTCAGGCCGAGGACGTAACAGCGCTCGAATAAATAGTGGATTAAATCAACTAAAAGGCATATAGTCGATCCATGGCCGCGGCGTCTTGCGGCGACAAGAACCGAACATTCAGGAGCAGGCATGACCCCGACTTATCACACGATTCTGCTTGAGGTGCGGGACCGTGTTGCCACGGTGACATTGAACCGGCCCGATAGCCGTAACGCGCTCAGTTCGCAGATGTGCGCGGAGCTGGTGCAGGTCATGGAGGCGATTGCGGCGGACCCCGGCGTGCACGTGGCGCTGATCACGGGCAACGGCCCGGCCTTTTGCGCTGGCGCCGATCTCAAGGAACGCAAAACCATGAACCATCAGGAGATGACGGCGCGCCGCGTTCAGGGCTTTGCCGCCTATGCCGCCATTGAGCGTCTGCCGCAACCCGTGGTGGCGGTGGTCCATGGTCCGGCCTTTGGTTCGGGTTGCGAAATCGCCGGCGCCTGCGACTTCGTGCTGGCCTCCACCGAGGCCGTGTTCTGCTATCCCGAAGTGGGGTGGGGCACGGTCGGCGCAACGCAGCGTTTGCCGCGTATTGCTGGCGCTCGCATGGCCAAAGAGCTGTTGTTTACCGGCCGCCGCTTCGACGCCGACGAAGCGCGCGAGATCGGTCTGGTCAACCATGTGTATGCGCCCGATGCGCTGCGCCAGGAGGCGCAAGCCATGGCGGCCGCCATGGCCCGTGCCCAGCCTTTGACCATGCGTCTGACCAAACGCAGCATTGATCAAGGCCTGGCCACCACGCGCGAAGGCGCGATGGCCATTGAACTGTTGGCCATTGAAGAAAACCTGCGTGGCACGGATTGGCAAGGCGCCATAGCCGGCTTTGGCAAGGAGCCGCAGGCATGAAGGCAATGACTCTGGCTGCCTGTTTGGCGCAGACGGTGGCGGCACGTGGCCCCGAAGAGGCTTTTGTGGCCCCGGGGGGACGGTTGAACTGGAATGAGCTGGCAGCCGGCGCCCGGCTACGTGCGCGGGCGCTGTATGCGGCCGGTGTGCGCCGTGGCGACCATGTCGGCATCTTTCTTGGTAATGGTGGCGACTGGTTGCAACTGTTCTACGCCTGCGCCTTGATCGGCGCGGTGACGGTGCCGGTCAATACCCGGTTCAAGACGGAAGAGCTGGCCTTCTGCCTGCAACAGGCTGACGTCAAGCTGCTGCTGACGGCCGACACCTTTCTGGGCATAGACTTTCTGGATCTGCTGCAACGGGTAGAGCCGGCCCTGACGCAGCGTCTGCCCGGCGTGGCGCTGCCGGTATTGGAAAAAGTAGTGGTGCTGGGTGATCGCAGCCTGCCGGGCACGACCTCGTGGGCAGACTTTATCGAAGGCGCGGATCGTGCCGACGCGGCAGGCTTTGATGCAGCCATGCACGCCGTCAGCAGTGATGATGTGCTTTTGATCCAATACACCTCGGGCACGACTTCGTTCCCCAAGGGTGTCATGCTCAGCCACGCCAATATGCTGGGCAATGCCGCAGCCGTGGCGCAGCGCATGGGCGTGCGGCCGGAAGACCGCTATTTCAGTATCCGGCCTTATTTCCACGTGGCCGGCACCACGCTGTCCATTCTGGTCAGTCTGGTGACCGGGTGCTGTCTGCTGACCTTGCCGAATTTCGATGTGGGCGAGACCTTGCGCATGTTGGATGAGGAGCGCTGCACGCTTACCTCCGGCAACGACACCATCTTTTTGATGCTGATGGGCCATCCCGATTTTGATCGCCAGCGGATTCATCTGCGTGGCGGTTGGGCCGCCGCTGGCCCCGAGGTAATGCAGAAGATTCGCGATGTGATGGGCGTGCCCTCGGTGTGCAACGCCTATGGGCAATCCGAAGCCTCACCCAATATCGTCATGTCGGCCTGGAACGACGAGTTTTCATTGCGCGCCCACGGGTGGGCCTTGCCGCATCCCGGCATGGAAATCCGTCTGATCGATCCGGCAACCGGCGCGGTGGTCGCTCCCGGCGGGCAGGGTGAGATCCAGGCCCGTGGCTGGAGCGTGATGAAGGGCTATTACAAGATGCCCGAGGCCACCGCACGCGCGTTGAGCGAGGATGGCTGGCTCAGCACGGGCGACCTGGGCGAGATGAATGCCGATGGGCGCTTGCGCATGGTGGGGCGGCTGAAGGATATGTTCCGGGTTGGCGGAGAGAACGTGGCACCGGCCGAGGTCGAAGAGGTTTTGCATGGTCATCCTGCCGTGCGCATGGCCCAGGTAGTGGGGGTGCCCGATGTTCGTCTGGGCGAAGTGCCGGCCGCCTTTGTGCTCTTGCGCGAAGACCAGCAGGCCGAGACTGCCGAGTTGATCGCCTGGTGCAAAAGCCGTTGCGCCAATTTCAAGGTGCCGCGCTATATGGAAATCGTCGATACCTTCGAAAACATAGGCATGACAGGTAGCTCCAAGGTGCAGAAGATAAAGTTGCGCGCCCACGCGATCCGCCTGTTTGGCCTGGAGGAAAAAGCATGACGCGCGATGTGGTGCTGTGCGAGTGTTTTGCCCGTGATGGCTTGCAGCATGAGCCGGATTTCATTGCGACCGACATCAAGATCGAATTGGTCGACGCGTTTGCGGCGTTGGGTTTTGAGCGGGTAGAGGCCACCTCGTATTCCAATCCCAAGGTGGTGCCGCAGTTTGCCGATGCGAGCGACATGCTGGCGGCGCTGCCGCGTCGGGACGGCGTCTGGTACAAGGCGACCTGCGCCAATGCGCGCGCCGTGCAGCGGGCGCTGGCCGATCTGGAGCTGGGGCACGGCGCCAATGAGATCAGCCTGCTGGTCTCGGCCAGCGAGTCGCACTCCGAGCGCAATCTGAAGCGCAGCCGCGCTGACCAATGGGGCAATATCGCCGAGATGGCCAGCCTGGGCCGGGGCCATTTCCGCATGATAGGCACGATCTCGGTGGCGTTTGGTTGCCCCTTCGAGGGCGCGGTATCGGCCGATAGCGTGCTGCGCGACGCCGAGCGCTATGCGGCGCTGGGTGTGGACATCGTCACCTTGGGCGACACCACCGGCATGGCCACGCCGCAAGCGGTGCGCGAGCTGTATGGCGCGTTGCAACGTGAATTGCCGCAGCTCACGCTGGTGGCCCATTTCCATGACACCCGCGCAACCGGCCTGGTGAATTACGTGGCCGCCTTGGACGCCGGTGTTCGCTGGTTTGATTGCGCCGTCGGCGGCGTGGGCGGCCATCCGGCCAAGGTCAAATATGGCGGCGGCCATACCGGCAATGTGGCGACTGAAGACCTGGTCAGTCTGTTTGAATCCATGGGCGTGCGCACCGGTCTGGACCTGGACGGGCTGGCCGCCGTGTCGCAGCGCTGCCGCGAGGTGCTGGGGCGCGATCTGCATAGCCGCGTGGCCGACAGCGGCTTCCATCCGCTGATCAAGGCCGGTGCTTGAGCGGCGGTTGTATATCATGCCCTCGTCACCGCAACCGCTCCAAGAGAATTCCATGGCAACCAAAAGCAAGCTTTCCCCCCGCCGCGCCACGCCCGCCACGCTCAAGGAGCTGTTTTCCTACCGCTTGAATCGGCTGGCCTATGTGTCCAGCCGTATTGCCGCTGGCCTTAACGAAAGCCGCTATGGCGTGGGTCCGCGTGAGTGGCGGATTCTGGCCTTGCTGGGTGCCACGCCCGATATGTCTCTGAACGCAGTGGCGCGTGAAGCCAATATCGACAAAAGCCAGGCCAGCCGTACGGTGTCCGACCTGATCGAGCGCGGCTTGATCAAGCGCAGCGCCGACGCCCAGGATGCGCGCGGCGTAAGCCTGGACCTGACGCGCGCTGGAAAAAAACTCTACCAAGAGATATTCCCGGCCGCCATTGAGCGTAACGAGGAAATGCTGGCCGTGCTGAGCGAAGACGAGCGCGAGGTGCTGGAGCGCGCCTTGGACAAGATGACGTTGCACATGCTGGATATGCTTAATGACTTGAAGGCCGAAGTGCCCACACGCCGCGGTCGCGGCGTACAGCCGCGCTAAGGCGACAGCCTGTCTGTGACAGGCTTTCTTATGCTCATAAAGTTGATTAAATCAATTAAATAGAGGTCAAGACATGGTTGAATTGATTATCGAAAATCAGGGCGCGGTGCGCGTGCTGCGGCTGAACCGCCCGGAAAAGCACAATGCCTTGAACACCGCCTTGACGACCGGTTTGCTGACCAGCCTGCGCGAGGCCGATCAAGACCAGTCGGTGCGCGCGGTGGTGCTGACCGGCAATGGCAAGTCGTTTTGCGCAGGCGCGGATACGACGGAGTTTTCCGCCCTGACGCCTGAACATCCCGAGGCCGTGCTGGCGCGCGCCAGCCTGACCACAGACCTGCATCTGGTTTTCTCGCGGATGAGCAAGCCTGTGATCGGCGCCGTGCATGGCAATGCGCTGGGCGGCGGTGCCGGCCTGGCGCTGGCGTGCGACATGGTGGTCATGGCCGAGGACGCGCGCTTTGGCTATCCGGAGTTGCGTCATGGCATCGTGGCCGCAGTGGTGATGGCCAATCTGGTACGGCAATTGGGCCGCAAGCAGGCTTTCGAGCTGGTGGCCATGGCCGAGGCCATCGACGGCCATCGGGCGCTGGCCTTGGGATTGGTGAATCGGGCAGTGCCGGTCGCCGACGTCTTGCCGCAAGCGTTAGAACTGGCCAAGCGTGTCGCGGGTTGGGACCCGGCCGCCATGGGTCTCACCAAGCGCGCATTCCATCGTTGCGCGGATCTTGCGCTGGAAGACGCGCTGGGCGTGGGCCGGGATGCCAACATCATCATGCGCGGCTTTCGACAAGGGGCGGCGCGATGAAGCCGCTTGATGGCGTCACCATCCTGGACTTGTCGCGGGTGCTGGCCTGCCCCTTCGCGTCGATGATATTGGCCGAACTGGGCGCCACGGTGATCAAGGTCGAACAACCCGAAGGCGGCGACGAGACGCGCGGATTTGAACCCAAGGTGCACGGCGAGGGCGGCGATGAGTCGGCCTATTACCTTGCCTTCAATCGCAGCAAGCAATCGATCACGGTTAATTTCCGCACGCCCGAGGGGCAGGACTTGATACGCCGGCTGGCACAGGACGTTGACGTGGTGGTCGAGAACTTTCCGGTGGGCACCCTGGCGCGCTATGGCCTGGACAAAGCCCACATCGCGCCCGACAACACCGACCTGATTTACTTCTCGTGCACCGGCTTTGGCATGACCGGGCCGTATGCGGCGCGTAAAGGCTATGACACCGTATTCCAGGCCATGGGCGGCATCATGAGTTTGACCGGCGAGCGTGGTCGCGGGCCGGTCAAGCCTGGCTTGCCGGTGGCCGACTTGACCTCGGGCTTGTGGGCGGCGATAGGCATTTTGTCGGCCCTGGTCGGCCGTGAGCGTAGCGGGCGCGGCTGCCATGTCGATTTCTCCATGCTGGACGGTCAGGTCGGCCTGCTGTCGCTGGCTGCCGCGCGCTATTTCGCCTTGGGTGAAGTACCGCCGCGCCTGGGCACGGAACATCCTGGGCGCGTGCCGTCGGCCGCGTTCGAATGCCGCGATGGCAAATGGGTGCAGATTACTGGCAGCGATCAACACTGGAAGCCTTTGTGCGACCTCTTGGACCTCCCTCAATGGAGCGCCGATGAGGAACTGGCCCGCAACGCGGTGCGCGTGGCCCGGCGAGAGGAAGTCATGGCCGGCTTGCAGGGCGCGGTGGCCAAGCTGGACCGCGATGAGCTTTGCCGCCGTTGTGATGCCGCCGGCGTGCCGGCCGGGCCGATTCTGGATGTTGGCGAAATTCTCAATAACGAGCACGTGCTCGCGCGCGGCATGGTCGCAAGCTATGAGCATCCTCGCATCGGCCGCTTTGGCGCGGTGCCGGTGCCCTTCAAGTTCGAGGGTTATGAAGATCCTCAGGTCGAACGGCCTCCTTTGCTGGGCGAGCATACCGACGAGGTGTTGCGCGCAAGGCTGGGGCTGTCGCACGAGGAAATCACGGCGCTAAGGCAGCTTGGCGCCATCTAGCAATACAAAAAAAGCATCCCGATGAGGATCAGGAGACAAAGATGAATACCTTGAAGCGATTGCTGTGCGGCTTGGCCGTCAGCGCGTTGTGCAGCGGTGCAAGCCTGGCGGCGGACAGCTATCCCAGTCAGCCGATCACGCTGGTCAATCCTTATGCGGCGGGCGGCCCCGCCGATGTGCTGGGGCGGGCGTTGGCGCGCGAGCTGGAAAAGCAGTTGGGCAAGGCGGTTATCGTGGAGAACAAGGCCGGGGGTGGGGCTGCCATAGGCGCCAACTTCGTGGCGCGGGCCAAACCGGATGGCTATACCTTGTTGCTGGGCACGTCGGCCGCGCATGTGGTGACGCCCTTGATGCAGCAGACGCCGTACGACGGCATCAAGGATTTTGCCTTCGTGGGCATCGTGGCCAACCAGCCCAATATGCTGGTGGTGCGTTCATCCATGCCGGTGTCGACCTTGCCGGAGCTGATCGCCCTGGCGCGCAAGGAACCGGGCAAGATCAACTACGCGTCGGCGGGCCCGGGCAGTTCGCCGCATCTGGGCGGCGAGCTGTTCCGCCAGCAGGCCAAGGTCGACATCATGCATATTCCCTATAGCGGCGCTGCCCCCGCCATCAATGATCTGGTGGGCGGGCAGGTCGACATGGCGGTGTTGAATCTGGCTGCCAGCGTGCAGTTCATTCGTAGCGGAAAACTCAAGGCGCTGGCCTATGCCAACCCCAAGCGCTCGGCCTTGTTTCCCGATGTGCCCACCTTGGCGGAAGCGGGGGTAAGCGGGGCGGAGTCGGCGTCGTGGTACAGCTTGGCCGCGCCCAAAGGCACGCCGCCCCAGGTGCTGGAGACATTGAACAAAGCCGTGCAGGCCGTGAACCAGTCGGCCGAATATCGCAAGCTGATGGACGCGCAGGGTGTCGAGCTCTGGACCATGACGCCGCAAGAAGCGACCCAGTTCGTGGAGAAGGATCAGGTCGCCATGCGCAAGCTGGTCGAAGGCGCGGGCTTGTTGAAGAAGTAGGGCGGTTGAAGAAGTCGGCTTGCCGAAGAAGTCGGGTGGCTCACGACTTCAGACGTGAAATGAACGGACTCCCGATGGTTGGATAAAGCCAATCTTCGGGAGTCGGCGTGGTGTATGACGTCGGTGCTTGCCCAGTTCAACTGCGCTGGACCTTGCCACGGTCGCGGGGCTCAGCCCAACGCGGAAAGCCGCCGAATCGCCACCAAGGTTTCTTCCACCAGACGCTGCATTAATTCGCCGGCCGGTACCAGATCGTCAATCAACCCGGCGCTTTGCCCGGCTTCGACTTTACCCAGTTCGACATTGCCTTCCAGCGCCGCTTGCTTCAAGGTGCTTTGGGCAAACAGGGCGTCCAGCTCTTCATCGCTGCCGTTGCGTTCGGCGGTGAGGTACTGCTGGGCAAAGGCGTTGCGCAGCATGCGCACTGGTGAGCGCCCGCGGCCAACCAGGGTGGTGTCGCTGATGTTCGCGCCCATCACGGCCGCTTTATAGGCCGCGTGCACGCCCGCTTCGGGTGTCAGCAAAAAGCGCGTTCCCAGTTGCGCGCCGGCCGCACCCAGGCAAAGCGCGGCGGCAATTCCCGCGCCATCCGCGATGCCGCCGGCTGCAACCACCGGAAGGTCCACGCGCTGCACCGTCGCCCGCAGCAGCACTTGGGTGGTGATCTCTTCAGGACCGGGGTGCCCGCCAGCCTCCAACCCGACCGCGATCACGCCATCGACGCCGGCCGCCTGGGCTTTCTCGGCATGGACCGGGCTGGCAATGACCTGTAGCCATTTCATCCCGGCATCGTGCACGCGGCCCAGGTGCTCTCGCGGCCCGCCTTGCGAGGCGATGATGATGGGGGCGCCTTCCGCGATGGCGATATCCAAATGCTCGCGCGCGCGCTTGTTGTAGAGCGGGATGTTCACCGCGTAGGGGGCGTCGGTCAGGCTGCGAAGCTTGCGCAGCGCGGCTTGCAGCGCCTCCGGGTACATCGGTCCGGAGGCCACCACGCCCAGGCCGCCGGCGGCCGAGACAGCAGCCGCCAGTTCCGCGTTGGAGGATGCCCAGCTCATGCCGGCTTGAATGATGGGATATCGGATACCCAGAAGACGGGTCAGCGGGGTCTGCAAAGTCATGATGGCATCTCGGTGGGAAAGCAATCATTCTCGTGCAATTGGTTGATTTAATCAACTAATGTGCGAGGGTTGCTTTGGTGGCGCTGGCTGCCTGCCACTCCTATCTATAAGCAAACCCCGCGCAGGTGAGCCGGTTCTTTTACAATCCGGCGCGGTCCCTGGCGGGCACTCCGCCCGCATCTAATAACGGACCGCTCTCAACAACAGGATGTGGCAGTACATGGCAACGCAGCACTCTCAGCCCTCGACAGGCGAACTGATCAAGACCTTTCGGCATGGCAAGTTCTTTGTCTATTTCCTTGTAATACTGGGCATCGCGTGCCTGGCACTTGCCGGTTTCGTTGTCTACCTGAGCACCATCGTGCCCCAGAAGAATCCCCCACTTTTCTTCGGCACCGCCGGTTTCCTGGCCTTCTGCGGGCTCGGCGCGCTTGCGGCCAGCGTGTGGCAGAAGAAGTTGCGTCAGCCTAGCTATGAGATCTATGAAAAGGGCGTGGCCCGTATCGTCGGCGCGCAGAAGACATACACGCCTTTCGCCGAGATCGAAGATCTGTACCTGTTCAGTTCCGGGCAGACCGTGATGAGCGGCCTGGCCACCAACCTGGCCTATCGCCGCAACGCGCAAGAATCCTTCAACTGGATCAGTCTGCACCTGTCGGGCTTCATGGATTTCCAGCAGCTGTTCCGCGAGCTCTACCTGCGCGAGCGCCAGCCTGTCGTTCTTGAGACCCTGGCATCGGGCGGGGCGGTGACCTTCAACTACATCAGCACGGGACAGGTCTGGCGCAAGCGCATGAGCGGCAAGTTCCTGAGCATCACCACCCAGCCCATCGTTGTCACCCGCGACGCGCTGGAAGTGCAGGGGCAGAAGGTGCCGGTATCCAGCCTGCGCAACGTCGACCTGAACGCCTGGACCGAGAAGGTTGTCATCAAGGATGCGGCGGGCAATACCGTGCTGTCGACCATCGGCTTGGGCATTCTGGGCCTTGATCTGTTCTTGAATACCTTGAGCTTGATGCTTGACCAGAACCAGGACGTTGCGGCGTAACGGTTCGTTCAAGCAGGGAGCATGGGCGGATCGTTACAAAAGTAGGGGCATGGTTGCAAGGTCACGAAATACACTTTCGCCGACCTTAACCCTCTGGATTTCAAGATGAAGATGTTCTGTGCCCTGGCCGTCGTTGCATGCCTGCTTGGTGGATGCGCGGTCTATACGCCCGATGGCGCCGTGATCGTGGACCCGCATGGCGGTGGCGGCGGCGGTGGCGGATTCTGCCCGCCTGGACAGGCCAAGAAGGGAAATTGCTGAGCGGCGTTTAACGAAAGGCCGAAAGTTGCCCAGGCATGCAGCACGATGTCGGTTGGTGCGGTCGGTGCGTTTTGATACATTTATAAAAAAATGGTAAAACGTCCGGCGTTAACTTACATCAAAGGCCTGGGCACACCATGAAGCAATTGAAGTTGAAATCGGATCTCACCGTCGGCGATATCATCGGCCACGGGATTATCTGGATCCTCTTGAGCATCGTCACGCTCGGCCTGGCGCTGTTTGTCTTCCCGTACTACATGCAGCGGTTCATCATCAGCCGGACGTCGGTGCTTGACGATTCCGGTCGCCGCGTGGGGCGGCTGGAATGCACGATCGATTTGGCCAGCATCATCGGCAATATCGTCATTTGGGCGATCATCTCGATCGTTACGCTTGGCATCGGCTACCTCATCTTCCTGTACAAGATCAATGCGCATTGCATGAATCACACCAAGGTTGTGGACGTCACTATCTGACGATCAACCCGTGCGAATCAGCCCGCCTCTGTAGGCGGGCTTTTTTTATGACAGAGGGACTTGGCGCGGACAGCCCTATAGGCGCCGCTTCGGCCGCAGCAGGGCAGAAAGCTCACTCGCGTAATTGTGTCATTTCGAAACAGGGATATCTTTGTTCCTGGTAATCACCCATAGTGGCCGCGGGAATATTTTTTCCCTGTACATCTAGGACATACATTGAAGATAGAAACTGGCATCGTGAAGTGGTTCAACAACGACAAGGGCTACGGCTTTATTTCCCCGGAACTGGGCGGTAAAGATCTGTTCGCGCACTACTCTGAAATCCAGGGTGACGGACACAAGTCTCTTGAAGAGAACCAACGCGTGTCGTTTGTCGCCGGCCAAGGACAGAAAGGTCCCCAGGCGACGATGATCAAAGCGATCTAATTCCTGAGCTGCTTGCGCAAGCAGGCAGATGGGATGCAGTGATAGGGCCGAATCCTTTGAAACATGGGATTCGGCTTTTTGCTTTCTGATCGTTACGTTTTTTGCGCGCTGCGTTCATGCCTCAGACGGCATGGCGGACGCTACGTCCCGCCCGTCGCCGCTTGCAGATCGAACAATTGCAACTGCGCACGTGATCCAGATCCAGATCAACTTCGAAGCGGCACGCGCCGCAATGGCATGAGCCTTGATAGGTACGCATGGGTCAGGCTGTGGGCCAGGAGTGGCGTGAGGCGTTGACCGTGGACAGGTCAATGTCGACGTGCATCCAGAAGCCATCTTGAAACTCCGTCTGCTGCATCCAGTCGTTAACGGAGCTGGGTGTGGCAATCGGCTCGGTTTCGCCAAATAAATGGGCCTCAACGGCTTCTTGCGCTGCGGCAGGCAACTTTTGCAGCGTGAAGGCTGCCGCATGGCAACCCGGAAAGTCTGGAAAAGAAGCGCCGTAGACGCTGCCTTTTTCCTTGTGTACGTAAATGGGGTAGAGCACTTGGTTCTCCTGGCCGATCGCGCTTCCCTCAAGCGAGCTTGCTTGAAGATGCTGTGCGTTGTCGCCGCGATTCTCGAGGCCTTGATATGGCCTACACAATAATCGCTCTGCAGTGCGCGCGGATATCGGACCGCTTATTTAAAGCCGAATCTCAGACCAATTCCCTTGGCCCCTCCCACCGCAGACTCCCCGTCAGCCTCTCCGCATCCCCTTTTGCTCGCGCGCCTTCCACGCCGCCAGCACTTCATCGCACATCGCAGGCGCTTGTCCCAAGTAGTTCACCGGATCACTCAAGCGATCCAGTTCTTCCTCACCCAGCAATTCCCGCGTCGCCTCGTGCGATGCCAGCGTGTCCCGCACGGCGACTTTCAGCGGGCAGTTTCTGCGGACGGCTTCCTTGGATGCCTGTTCGATCAGTTCGTGCGCCTGCAAACGGCCGATGCGCGCGCCTAGCGCCAAGGCATATGCCTCGGCCAGAATCAGGCCGTGGGTGGCGTCGAGATTGCGCGTCATGTTCGCGTGGCTGACTTCCAGGCCGTTCAACATGCCCACCAGATGGCGCAGCGCGCCGCCTGCCAAGGCGCAGATTCTGGGCAGCACGTCCCATTCGGCCTGCCATCCGCCCAGCGCGCGCTCGTGCTCTTGAACCATCGCGGACAGCATGGTCGACACCAGGGGCGGCACGCGGGTCGCGGCGGCCAGGATGGCGGCGCTGGCGACGGGGTTGCGTTTGTGCGGCATGGTGCTAGAGCCGCCGCGACCCGGGCCGCCGGGTTCGGCCAGTTCCGCGATTTCGGTTTGCGCCATCAGCGAGACATCGCGGGCAATCTTGCCCAGCGTGCCGGTCAGCACGCCCAGCGTGGCGGCTACATCGGCGAGCCGGTCGCGATGCGTGTGCCAAGGCATGTCGGGCAGCGTCAAACCCAGCTCTTCGGCAAAGGCTAGCGCGACGGCGGGTGCCGCCGCGCCCAGGCTGGCCAGCGTGCCGGCAGCGCCACCGAATTGCAGCAGCGCCATGTGTTCCGCGTCTTGCCGTAAGCGACGCTGCCCCCGTTCCAGGGCTTGCAGCCAGCCCGCCGTCTTGAGACCGAAGGTGGTGGGAAGCGCGTGTTGCATCCACGTCCGGCCGACCAGGACCGTGTTGCGATGCGCCCCTGTCAATGTTGCGCACGCCGATTGCGCGGCGCTCAAGTCTTGATCCAACTGGGCAATGGCTTGGCGCAGTTGCAGTACCAGCGCGGTGTCCAGGATGTCCTGGCTGGTGGCGCCCCAATGCACATAACGCGCCGCCCCGGGGTCGACACGATGCACGGCGGCCGTCAGTTGCTTGACGAAGGGAATGGCGATGTTGCCGGCCAGGATTGAGGCGGTGGCGATGGCGTCCAGGTCGATGACGGCACCGATGTCGTCGCCACGGCAGGCGTCATGGCAAACCCCATCAATGCCGCGCGCGGCGCTGGCGGGGATGACGCCGCAGCGTGCCTGGGCGCGGGCCAAGGCCGCTTCAACCTCCAGCATCCGCCTGATCGTCTCCGCGCCCGAGAAGCACGCCATGATGTCGCGATCGCAGTAGATCTGTTCGGTCAGGCTGGAAAGAGTCGTCATGGTGTGCCGATGGAAAATACGTCAGATGTCAAAGAAAACGGTTTCGCCCGCGCCTTGCAGGTTGACGTTCCAGCGCAGTGTGCCGTTGTCTCCCGCTTGCGCCACCAGCGTGGCGCGCCGCGCGGCGGGAACTTGCTGCAAAATCCAGTCCTGTTCGTTGGCTTGAGCTTCGTCCGGAAAATACATCCGCGTCGACAGATGCTTGAGCAGCCCACGCATGAACAGCGACACAACCAGGTGCGGAGCCTGGAGCGTGCCGTCGGGGCCGGCAACGCGCCCTGGCTTGATGGTGGTGATGCGAAACGAGCCATCCGGCTCGGTCGGCAAGCGGCCAAAGCCTGTAAAGCCGGACTTCGCGGCATCAGCGCCGGAATAGCGCGGATCATCCGGATGTTGGTACACGCCTTGCGCGTCGGCTTGCCAGATCTCGATCATGCCGTCGGGCACGGGCTTGCCTTGCCCATCCGTAACGCGCCCTTCAATAATGACCGGGGGCGTGTCGAGCGCGGTCAGGCCGGCGGTCAGGTCCGCACAGTTCAGTCCAGACAGGCCGATATGCAAATAGGGGCCGACGGTTTGCGAAGTGGTGGGGTAGAGCATGCGTTACTCCATCGGGGTGGCGTTGCGGCCGCGCAGCACAATATCGAATCGGTAGCCCAGCGCGTATTCAGGCACGGTGGTTTCCCAGTCAAGCGTGGCGACGAGGCGCGCGCGAGCCTTGGCGTCGGGAATGCATTGAAAGATCGGGTCGAATTCCAGCAGCGGATCACCAGGGAAGTACATCTGCGTGACCAGGCGCGTGGCATACGCACGGCCGAACAAGGAAAAGTGGATATGCTGCGGCCGCCAGCCGTTGTAGTGATTGCCCCACGGGTAGGCGCCCGGCTTGATCGTCTTGAATTGATAGCGGCCCTGCGCGTCGGTGACGGTGCGGCCTTCGCCGCTGAAGTTCGGGTCCAGCGGCGCATCGTGCTGATCGCGTTTGTGCAGGTAGCGGCCGGCGGCGTTGGCCTGCCAGATTTCAATCAAGGCATCGGGAACGGGCCTGCCGTTTTCGTCCAGCACGCGGCCCGACACGATGATGCGTTCGCCGATAGCGTCGGCCTGGGCGATGCGTGTCAGGTCGCTGTCGCCCTGGGCGACGAAGTCCGCGCCGAAGGTGGGGCCGGTAATCTCGGACAAGGTTTGCGGAACGACGATCAAGGGCTCATTGGGCGAGCGCAGTTGGGTCGAACCGTATGGGTCGAAGCGGTACGCGGGCTGGGTGTTCCAGAACGCGCGCCGATACTGGGCAAGATGGGACATTGCAGAAACTCTCCTATTAAGTGCCGCCGGGGCCGGCCCCGGCGGCGCAATCCTGTCGGACCCTGTCGGACCCGCTACCCGCCGAACCAGCGCGCGGGCACCATGACCAAGGTGGGGAAGACGATCATCAGGAACATGACCAGGAACTCCGCGATCATGAACGGCACCACGCCGCGCATGACATCACCCAGCTTCATCTTGCCGACCCCCGCCACCACGTTGAGCACGGCGCCCACGGGCGGCGTCACCAGGCCGATCGAGCAATTGATGATGAACATCACGCCGAAATACACCGGGTCGATCTCGGCCGCGCGCACCACGGGCATCAGCACGGGCGTCAGGATCAAGATCGTGGGCGTCATGTCCATGGCGGTGCCTACCACCATGACCAGCACCATGATGGCCGCCATCAGCAGGACCTTGTTATCGATGAACGGTTGCAGCATTTCAACGATGCTGGCGGGCAGCTCGGCCACGGTGATCAGCCAGGCGCTCACCATCGCGGCCGCGATCAGGAACATGACGATGGCGCTGGTTTTCGCGGCGCCAACGAATACTGCGTACAACTGGTTGAGCTTCAGTTCGCGGTAGACCAGCGTCGACACCAGCAGGGCATACGTGGCGGCGACCACGGCGGCTTCCGTCGGCGTGAATACCCCCATCCGCAAACCCACCAGGATGATGACGGGCAGCATCAGCGCCCACAGCGCCTTGCGAAACGCCGTACCGATTTCCTGTGCCGATTTGCGCGGCGGCGGGACCAGCTTTTCGCGCCGCACGAGCCATGCCCAGGTCACCCACAAGGCGCCGCCGATCAACAGGCCGGGAACGATGGCCGCCATGAACAGCTTGGCAATGGACACATTGGCCGCCACCCCGAAGATGACCAGGCCGATGCTGGGTGGTATCACCGGGCCGATCACGCCCGTGGCCGCGATCAAGCCGCCCGCCGTGGGTTTCTTGTGGCCGGCGCTGACCATCATGGGCAGCAGCAACGCGGTCAACGCTGCGGCGTCGGCCACGGCCGAACCTGACAAGGCGGACAGCAGGCAACCCGCCATGATGGTGACGTAGCCCAGCCCGCCCTTGACGTGCCCGACCAGCGCCAGCGCCAAGTCCACGATGCGCCGCGACAGCCCGCCCACGTTCATGATTTCGCCGGCCAGCATGAAGAACGGCACGGCCAGCAGCGGAAAGCTATCCGCGCCGCCAATGACGTTTTGCGCCAGGATCTGCGAATCGAAAATATCCAGGTGCCACATCAGTGCAACGCCGCTGGCCAGCAGCGCAAACGCGATGGGCACGCCCAAGGCCATGACGCCCAATAGCGAGCCGATAAAAATGGCGATGGTCATGCGCTTCTCCCGGTGGCGCCATGTTTGGCGTCGTCCAGAATCTGCTTGAGCTGCACGGCCTCTTCGGATTCCTGGACCATGATCAGGTCCTGGTTGCGCAGCTTGCCCGTCAAGACACGGTAGAGATCCACCGCGATGATCAAGCCGGCCAGGGCCGAGAACACCAGGCCCGCCGCGTACACGATCGCCATCGGCAAACCGCTGACGGGCGCGCTGACCTCGGCGTTGATCACCGCCTGCTTCCAACTGCCTTCGAACATCAGCCCCACGATGTAAAGCATGATGATCTGCCCGACCACCAGGCAGATCTTCTTGCCCGCCGTCGGCAGCTTGGCCACGATCATGTCCATGCCCAGGTGGCCGCGTTCCTTCAGGGCGATGACGGCGCCCAGGAAGGTCAGCCAGATGAACATCCAGCGCGAGAGCTCTTCCGACAGCGTGATGCCGGAATTGAAGCCATAGCGCGCCACCACGTTGCCGAAGACCAGCACCACCATCGCCGCCAGCAGCAGGGCGATGGCCAGTTCCAGCACGCGGCAGACGGCGCTGATGAATCTGTCTATGAAAACCATGGTCCGGCCCCTACGCGAATCGGAGTTGGATCGGAGATGGGGCACGCCGCGTCATGCCTTGGCATCCCGAACGATATCCACCAGGCCGCGCAGCGCCGTCAGGTAGGAATGCGGCCCCAACCCTTGCACCGTGCCGCGCACGGCGGGCGAGATGATCGAATGCGCCCGCCACGCCTCGCGCGCCGCGATGTTCGACATATGCACTTCCAGCGTGGGAAAGGGCATGGCCTTGATGGCGTCGTGCAGCGGCACGCCGTGTTGGGTCAGGCCGGCCGGGTTCACCAGCGCGCCTTGCGCCGCGTCGATGTTCTCGTGCAGGAAATCGATCAGCGCACCCTCGTGGTTGGATTGCAGGGTGGCCAGTTCAACGCCCAGTTCACCGGCCAGCGCGCTCAGGCGCTGGTTGATTTCCGCCAGGGTGGTGGTGCCATAGATGTGCGGCTCGCGGCGCCCGAACAGGTTGAGGTTCGGGCCGTGCAAAACAAGAATCTTCATGATGGATAAGCCGGTGCGTTTACTTGCGGATGCGGGCGAGTTCGTCGTTGTAGAGCTTGACGATGGCGGGGTCGTAGCTGCCGGTGAAGTGCGCCACAACCGGTTTCACGACCTGCTGCATGCGGACCTTTTGCGCCGGCTCGATCGTGTTGTATTGGATGCCCTTGGCCTGCAATTCCGCCACGGCCTTTTGCGCGGCTTCGCGGCTGACCTTGCGCTGATAGCTGCGCGCCTCGTTGGCGGCCTCTTGCATGATGCGTTGCTCGGTGGGCGACAGCTTGTCCCAGAACTTCTTGCTGACCAGCACGATGTTGGCGGCGTAGACGTGGTTGGTCGCACTGACGAACTTCTGCACTTCGTAGAACTTGTTCGACAGGATCACCGAGTACGGATTTTCCTGGCCGTCCACCGCCCGGGCTTCCAGCGCGCCGTAGAGTTCGGCAAACGGCATGGGCACCGGGTTGGCGTTGAAGGCCTTGAACGTGTCCAGGAACACCGGGTTGGGAATGACGCGGATCTTCAACCCGGCCAAGTCTTCGGGCTTGGTGATGGCGTGCTTGGAGTTGGTGACGTTGCGAAAGCCCAAGTCCCAGAAGCCCAGCGCAACCAGGCCTTTCTCGGGCAGCTTGGCGATCAGGGCACTGCCCAACGGACCGTCCAGCAGCGCGTCGGCCTGGCCGAAGTCGGTGACCGAGAAGGGCAGGTCAACCAACCCGAATTCCTTGACGATGCCCGCCAGCGACGTCGACGCGGGGGCCGCCATTTCCTGCACGCCGCCTTGCAGGCCGGACTGCTGCTGCATTTCATTGCCAAGCTGCGAGGCCGGGAATTCCTTGACCTTCAGCTTGCCCCCGCTTTTGGCGGCAAGCAGTTCTGCAAACTTCTGCACGCCGGCGCTGACGGGGTGATCGGTATTGTTCAGGTGGCCGAAGCGGATCGTGCGTTCCTGGATGTCTTGCGCGGTGGCCGTCATGGCGGCCGTGCACAGGACAGCCATCAAACCCAAACGGAAAAGGGGGTTCTTCATCGTTGTCTCCTTCCTGGTTTTATTGGAATGTTCTCGATGTCTTTCACGACTCGGTAGTGGAATGTAATTCCGAGTGGAATAGTTTTCCACCTAGGGTTATCATCCATCACCCCACTACTTGTTGAGATGACATGGCCGGAGTCCTCGAACGCGCGCTTGCCGTCATGGAGTACTTATCCTCCAGACCCGAAGGCGTGCCGCTAGCCTCGCTGGCGCAGCAACTTGAGATCCCCCAAAGCGCGGCCCATCGCCTGCTGACCGACCTTTGCCGCTGCGGCTACGTCCGGCAGATTCGCGATCATGGCGACTACGCGTTGACGGCCCGCGTGGCCTCGATTGGCCTGAGCTATCTGGCGGCGACCGGCATCGTTGATATCGCCCAGCCGCTGGTTGACCGCCTGGCGGATATCTCAGGCGAACTCGTGCGCCTGGCCATCGTTGATAACGAACGGCTGACCTGGGTTGCCAAGGCGCAAGGCGCGCGCCATGGCTTGCGCTACGACCCGGAAATGGGATCGGACGCCAGGCTGTCGTGCAGCGCGTCGGGGCATGCCTGGATGCTGACGATGTCGGATGAACGGGCGCTGGACCTGGTGTCGCGACAAGGCTTCGGGTCGCCGGAGGAATACGGCCCGAATGCGCCCACCACGATTGCCGCCCTGACCAAGATGTTGCACGCGGCGCGCAAGCGCGGCTACGCGATGATCAATGAAGTGTTCGCGCCCGGCATGACCGCCATGGCTGCGCCCGTGCAGCGCAAGGGCGAAGACGCCATCGGCGTGCTGAGTATTGCCGGCCCCGCCATGCGCCTGACCGAAGCGCGCATGGTGGAACTGGGCCCCGACCTCTTGGCGGCCACCGAGGAACTGGCGCTGGCCAGCCTGGCCTCACCGATGTTTCGCAAGCGCTTTCCCATGCAGGGCCGTAACGCCGGCGACGACGCGGGGAAGTGAGTCACCGGTAAAGCAGTCACGGGGAAACGAGTCACCGCGCGCGGCCGGCATCGTTGTCATCGCTGCCGTTGTCAGTCACCGGGCCATTGCCCCACGTGCCCACGCGGGCCGAGCGCAACAAGGGCGACGCCTCTCCGGCCTGCGCCAACTCGCTGGCGGCGCGCAACAAGGCAGGCCCGAATTTCTCCATCGCCTTCAGCGTCAGCCGCTGCGACGGGCCGGCCACAATCAGGATGCCGGTGCTGGCGTGCCCCGGGCGGCGCACGGGCGCGGCCATCGCGCTCATTCCTGCCGCATAAACGTCTTGAAGCATGCTGTACCCGCGCCGACGATGCCCGTCCAGGCTGGCCAGCAAGGCGCGTATCGACGTCGGCGCATTCGGCCCGAAGTCGCGCGGCTTGCCCAGGCCTTGCTCGGTGACATAGGCAATGGCCTGGTCTTCCGGTAGCGTCATCAGCCACGCATGCCCCGCGGCGCTGCAAGACAGGCGCAGGTCGATGCCCATGTCGGGGTCGTAGAGCAGCCCGGATTTCGCGCCCTGGGCCTTGGCCACCAAGGTGAGCCGCTTGCCGTCCACGATTGCCAGCCGCACCAGTTCGCCAGTGGCCAGGGCAAAGCGGTCAATGACGGGCTGCGCAATATCGACCACACCCGAACGGCCCAGAAAGCTCAGCCCCATCGAGGCCAGTTTGGTCGTCAGGGCATATTCCCCCCGCACCGGCGTCTGCCGCACATAGCCGTACTTCATCAATTCGTGCAGGGTGCGATGGCAGCCGCTGCGCAACTGATTCAGGTCGTCGGCAACAGTGGCCAAGGCCACGCCGTCGGGGTGCTCGGCCAGGTATTCAAGCAACGCCAATGTCTTTTCGATTGCCCCGCTCATCGCTTGCTCCCAGAGGTTTGCCGCACTGAAATTCAAATTTTGAATTCGGCCAAATTTTGAACGGCATTCAAAATTATGCCCTATGCTCGCAGCCGAATAACCCGCAACTGAATATCCCGCAACTGAATACCCGTTACCCACATCAACAACTAAAGGGGTTTGTGATGGAGACCAGGAAACCGTTGTTCCGCTTTGCCGTAACTGCCGCCGCGTCGCTGCTGGCGTGTCTGTCGTTGAGCGCCACCGTGGCCGCGCAGGAGATCAAGGCACGCACCTTGAAATTCGCATTCAGCCTGGCGCAGGACCATCCGCTGGGCCAGGGCGCGCAGAAATTCGCGGACCTGGTCGCCGAGAAAAGCGGCGGCAAGATGAAGGTGTCGATATACGCGAACGCCGTGCTGGGCGGAGACCCGCAGAACCTGTCGGCCGTGCGTGGCGGCACGCTTGACTTCACCTCGATGGCGACGGGCCTGCTGGCCGGCATCGACAAGCGCTTCATGGTGTTCGACCTGCCATTCCTGTTCAACGATGCAAGCGAAGCCTATGCGGTGTCCGATGGCCCCGTGGCCCAGCGCCTGCTGGGCGGGCTGGCCGACCATGGCTTGATTGGGCTGGGCATCTGGGATCTGGGCTTTCGCAACATGACCAACAGCAAGCGCCCAATTGCCACGGTGCAGGACTTTCAAGGCCTGAAGATCCGCGTGATCGCGGCGCCGGTGTATATCGACATGTTCAAGACCCTGGGCGCCAATCCGGTTCCCATGACCTTTGGCGAGGTCTACGGCGCGCTGGAATCCAAGGCGATCGATGGGCAGGACAACCCCGTTGGCGTCATTCAATCCGCCAAGTTCGCCGAGGTGCAAAAGTACCTGTCGCTGACGCGCCATATCTACACCGGCATGCCCTTTCTGATGAGCAAGAAGACGTGGGACGGCATGTCGCAGGCGGAACGCCAGATCATCCTGGACGCCGCCGCCGAGGCCAAGGCGCAGGAACGCAAGATCTCGCAGGCCAAGGAAGCCGTGGCCATCGACGACTTGAAGGCGCGGATGCAGGTCAACGGCTTGACCCCGGAACAGGTCAGCCAACTGCGCGCAGCGGTCAAGCCCGTGGTGGAAAAATTCGCGGGCGAAATCGGGCCTGACGTGATGCAGCAAGTGACGACCGAACTGGCCACTCTGCGGGCCAAGCGCTGATCATGGCGCTTCTGGGAAAAGCCGCCATTGCGATGTGGTGGGACATGGCGCCGGCCTGGCGTTCGGAGTTCGAGGACTGGCACTCGCACGAGCACTTCCCGGAGCGCATGAGCGTGCCGGGGTTTCTGCGCGGGTCTCGTTGGGTCAGCGCGCATGGTGGGGAAGGGTTCTTCGTCATGTACGAGCTGGACGCCTACGAAACGCTGAGTTCTCCCGCTTACCTGGACAGGCTCAATCGCCCCACGCCCTGGTCCACCAAGCTGATGCCGCAGCATCGCAACATGATCCGCAGCCAATGCAAGGTGCTGGATAGCACCGGCGGCGGCTTGGCGCGGTATGCGCTGACCATCCGCTTGTCGCCGCGCCCAGGCAGACAAGACGAATTGAGGGCGTACTTGAAGGCGCATGCGGCCCTGGCCTGTTCGCGCCCCGGCCTGTCCGGCGCCCATCTGCTCATGACGCAGACGCCGCCCCTCTCCGCAACAACCGAGCAAACGATACGAGGCGGGATGGACCGGGTTGCGGATTGGATCTATGTCGTTCACGGCTACGAAATCCATCCCGTGGCGCTCTGCGAGGGCGAAGTGCTTAACGCCGAGGAACTGCGCGACATGGGGGACATGGCTGCCGCGTGGTCGGATATCTATTGTTTGTCCCACACCTTGGAGTCATAGGGGCAATTTGGAACAACTTTCCTCGCGGGAGCTTGCTATAAAGGGGGCTACCGCAGCGATTCAAGGATGAGGAAAATGTTGATTCAAATGCTGGGCCGCCCCGCTGTGGCTGCTGTGGCGCTCGTGCTTGCCACGCTTGTTTCCGGTTGTTCATCGATACTTCCCGGTTCATCAAAACCCGACCCGGCCTCCGCCGCCGCGTCCGAACGCGTGGTCAGCGACAACTGCAAATTCTTGCGCAGCCGCTGCATTCATGAAGGCTCTTACGATGCCGGCGAACGCGACTATGCCGAGCTGGAAGCGCGGCGCTTGAATCAGGCGGAACTGCAACGATTGCGCCGCATGGCGCAGTAAGCGGCAAGGCCATAAGGGCATCGCATCACGCCTTCCTATTTCGCTTCGTATATCGGCCGCTGGCATCGTGTCGCCACGCTTCTGTTTATTGAGTAGCATCGGACCATCTTTGGCCAGGCACTCAATGTCAGGAGAACTCGATGGCCCGTTCCACCGCAGTCCAGCGCGACACTTCCCAGACCTATCTATTCAGCCGCAGACGCCCCTGCCATTGCGGCAGCGTGGCGTGCCGCTTGATCTACCAGCGCGTGATGGCGGATATGTCGCGTCGCAAGTTCCTGGGCGGCGTGGCGGCCATGGCGATGCCCTTCATGGGCGCGCGCGCCGCGACCGCAGCGACCGCAGCGACCGATATCTTCCGCCATCCCGCCACGCCTGATCGCCCCTTGCTGCTGACCAACCTGCGCCTGTTCGATGGCTCGGGCAAGGCGGTGCAAGCGGGCGTGCACGTGTTGATCAAGGGCAATGTGATTGCCGACTTGCCGGCCGCTGGCACTGCCGTTACCGATGCGCAAATCATCGACTGCCAGGGCAAGCTGGTCATGCCCGGCCTGATCGATGTGCATTGGCATTCCATGCTGGCCGCCATTGCGCAAACCACCGCAATGACGGCCGACCTGGGTTACCTGTACATCGCGGCCGCCGAAGAAGCCGAGCGCACGCTGATGCGCGGCTTTACCGCCATTCGTGATGCAGGCGGCCCCGCGTTCGCCTTGAAGCGCGCCATCGACGAAGGCATGGTGCCCGGGCCGCGCATCTACCCCAGCGGCGCCATGATTTCCCAAACCGCGGGGCATGGTGATTTCCGCTTGCGCAGCGAAGTGCCGCGCGCGGCCAATGCGCCGCTGAGCCTGGTGGAAAGCGTGGGCGTCGCGATGATTGCCGACGGTGCCGACGAAGTCTTGCGCCGGGTACGCGAACAACTGATGTTGGGCGCATCGCAGATCAAGGTCATGGCGGGCGGCGGCGTCGCGTCGCTTTACGATCCCTTGGACAGCACACAGTTTTCCGAGGTTGAACTGCGCGCCGCGGTCGACGCAGCGGCGGATTGGAACACCTATGTGATGGCGCACGTCTACACGCCCAAAGGCATCCAGCGCACGATCAAGTCCGGCGTCAAATGCATTGAACACGGCCAACTGGCGGATGACGCCAGCGTGCGCATGATGCGTGACGAGGGGGTGTGGTGGAGCCTGCAACCGTTTTTGCAGGACGAAGACGCCAACTCCTATCCGGATGCCGAACGGCGCGCAAGCCAGCAGCGTGTTTCAGAAGGCACGGTCAACGCGTATGAGCTTGCGCAGAAATACGGCATCAAGACGGGCTGGGGCACGGACATTTTGTTCAACGCCAAGAACACGCCCAGCCAAGGGCGGCAACTGGCCAAGCTGGTGCGCTTCTACGACCCGCTGACGCTGCTTGCCCAAGCCACGGGCGTTAACGGCGAACTGCTGGGGCTGTCCGGTGAACGCAACCCGTATCCGCGCGCGCTGGGTCGCATCGTGCCGGGGGCGCTGGCCGATATTCTGGTGGCGGATGGAGACCCCTCACGCAACCTGGATTTTTTGGGCGACCCAGCCAACAATCTGCGGCTGATCATGAAAGACGGAAAGGTCTATAAAAATACCCTGGGCGCGGCAGCGGGCTAATAGATTTTATTAAGATGCATTATCTCTGCATATTATCTTTCCGCATTTATTGCAGAATAAATTGAAATAGTTAATGGGTTAGATACTTTCTGTCTGGTTTGATTGCCTTTCTTAAAGACCGGGGACGCATCACTCTCTACACTGCGCCGTTCCTGTAGAGGTGTAAATCCGGAATGCTGAGAAGGGCAGTGCTTGTGCATGTGGCTTCGTTACTGGTGCTCTGGCCATCGCAAAAAATACGAGAAGAAATAATCTGCGTGGAATATCCCACCCATCCACGAATAATCGTGCTGATCAGAAAAGACGTTTTCCTGAAATGGAATATTCCAGGTCAGGGCGACCCGCGTGGTGGCCCCGAGGGCGGCTGTACCGACGAACCATTACCCAGCATCCGCCGCATCAAGTCCGTTACCGGTGTCCGGGGTTGAACGGCCCGGAATTGATTAAGCATTTGCTAGCCAGCCGGCGCACGGCGTTCCAGCTCATGAACGATCTTATTTTTCAACGCCAGCAGCGCCGCGCCGTGCTGCCTTTCCACCGTTGATGCCGCATCGTCCGTAATCAGGCTCAGGTTCAAGGCCAGCGTTTGCCCGCCAGGCACGGCCAAGGGCGTGGACATGGCGACGACCCCCGGTTGCCAGGACGCCAGGCAAAGCCCCGTCGCGGCTACTTTCTCAATGGCCTTGTTGATCTCGGCGCTTATCGGTTTCCATGACGCGCTGCGATAGCCCTGCATTATTTCCCCAAGCAGCGGCTGGCGCGTCCTGGCGTCCAGCGTGGCCAGATAGGCTCGGCCCAATGACGTCAGTTCAATCGGAACACGCTGGCCCGCCACGATGGTGCGCAACGAGGGCTTGCGGTTATAGCGGATGGATTCCAGATAAACCATTTCCGTGCGGTCCGCGCTGGCCAGACCGATATTGACCTTGAGCTTGTTGGACACGTCCTGCATGAACGGCGTGGCCGCTTTCAAGACGGGCGAGGCGGCGCGCATCGCGTGTCCCAGGCTGAGCACGGGCGCGGCCAGCCGATAGGCGCGGGCGCCTCGTTCGTATTCCAGAAAACCGCTGGTCACCAAGGTTTGCGTCAAGCGGCTGACGGTTGCCCCCGATAAGCCGGTGCGTTCGGCAAGCTCGCCATTGCCCAGCAGGTCGGTGCCCGGCTTGAACGCCCGCAGGATGTCCAGGCCACGGGCCAGCGAACGGTTCTGGCTGACGCCATCGAAGCGTTGCGAGGGGTTGGCCGAAATATTGGCCGTTGAGTCGGGTATCCGGGTTGCCATCTGCAATTCCATCTAGTGGAAATAGGTGAGTGTTTTCGCCAACTGTAGCGCCTACCGTGTCGATATCGCCAGCCAAGAAAAACCCGATACCGGGACTGGCTGGTCCATCGACCAGGACGGAGCAAGCAAGATGGCGGACTACGAATTCATCAAACTGCAATTGGACGGCGGGGTGGCGACGCTGACGCTGAACCGGCCCGAAAAGCGCAACGCGATCAGCGACGCCATGCGCGCCGAATTGATCCACGCGCTGGAGGCCGTGAGCGCCGACCGTGGCACGAAGGCATTGGTGTTGACCGGCGAAGGCAAGGGCTTTTGCGCGGGCGGCGACATCTCGGGCATGCAGCGCCGCATGGACGCATCCTCGGGCGAGGTCGCCTTCAACGGCTGGTCGCGGCAGCAGCGCGTGCACCACGCGGTGAGCCTGCTGTATCGCATGCCCAAGCCCACCATCGCGGCCGTCAACGGCGCGGCCGCCGGGTTGGGCGCGGACACGGCCCTTAGCTGCGACTTCATCGTGGCCTCGGAAGCCGCGTCATTCACCTGGAGCTACATTGCGCGCGGGTTGATACCGGATGGTGGCGGCATGTATTTTCTGCCGCGTCGCGTGGGGCTGGCTCGCGCCAAGGACCTGATCTATTCCGGCCGCAAGGTACTGGCGGATGAAGCCTTGGCCTTGGGGATCGCCGACCGCCTGGCACCGGCCGGGGACGAGGTGCGCGCGGCCCAGGCTTGGGCGGCCGAACTGGCGCAAGGCTCGGCCACGGCGCTGGCGCTCAGCAAGTCGATTCTGGACCAGAGTTCCGAGTTGACGGCGGACCAGGTGTTTGCCATGGGCAGCCAGGCGCAGGGCATTTGCTACACCAGTACCGAACACCGCGAGTCGGTGGCGGCGTTTCTGGCGAAGATGGCTGAGGCCAAGATGGCCCAGGCCAAGACGGCCCGGGCCAAGACGGCCAAGGCCCCGGGAGAAGGCCAATGAACGGCCTGCAAAAGCTGCTGCGGCCGCGCAGCGTGGCGGTGGTGGGGGCGTCGGCGGACCCGGCCAAGACCTCGGGCCGGCCCGTGGCCTATTTGCAGAAGCACGGCTTCCAGGGCCGCATCTATCCCGTCAATCCCAAGGCGTCCGAGATTGCCGGGCTGCGTTGCTACCCCGATGTGCGTGCCTTGCCGGAAGCGCCGGACGTGGCCATCGTGCTGCTCAGCGCCCAGCACACGCAGCAAGCCGTGCGGGACCTGGCCGAGATCGGCACGGGCGCCGCCATCGTGCTGGCCAGCGGCTATGCCGAAACCGGCGACGAGGGCGCGCACCGTCAGCGCGAACTGCGTGACGCGGCGGGCAGCATGCGCATCCTGGGCCCCAACACGATAGGCCTGGTCAACCTGACGGACCGCATCACGCTATCGGCCAGCGGCGCGTTGGAACTGGACGATCTGCACGCCGGCGCGGTCGGCCTGGTGTCGCAAAGCGGCGGCATCCTGGGTGCGCTGCTGTCGCGCGCGGCGGCGCGTGGCATCGGCTTGTCCAAGCTGATTTCCACCAGCAACGAGGTCGACCTGGACCTGGCCGATTTTGTGGACGCGCTGGCGGACGACCCCGCCACGCGCGTCATCGCGCTGTATGTGGAAAGCATCCGCAACCCCAAGACCTTCCGCGCCGCCGCCCGCAAGGCCGCCGCGGCGGGCAAGCCGATCGTGGCGTTCAAGATCGGCCGCTCGGAATCCGGCGCGCAGGCCGCCGCGTCGCACACGGGTGCGCTGGCGGGCGCGGACGCCATGTACGACGCGCTGTTCGACGACGTGGGCATCATCCGCGCGCAGACGTTTGCAGACCTGCTGGACATTCCCGCCGCGCTGGCCAGCGAACGCAAGCTGGGCGGCCGGCGCGTCGCGGTGCTGACGTCAACGGGCGGAGCGGGCACGCTGGTGGCCGACAGCTTGGGCGTGGCGGGCTTTGAACTGCCCGCGCCCGACGCAAGCACCGGCGCCGCCTTGCGGGCGCTGCAAACGGGCGACCACGCCGCGCTGGACCGCAACCCCATCGACGTGACCCTGGCCGGCTTGCAGCCGGACCTGCTGCGCAACGCCATCCGCATCGTGCTGGAAAGCGATCAATACGATGCGCTGGTGGTGGTGGTGGGTTCGTCAGGCGTGGCGCAGCCTGAACTGATGGCCAACGCGCTGCGCGATTCTCTTGCGCTGAGCAGCAAGCCCTTGATGGCCTTCATCAGCCCACACGCGCCGCGCGCGGCCGAAGTGCTTAGCCACTACGGCATCCCCGCGTTCCCTGCGCCCGAGAGCATCGGCGCGGCGCTCTCGGCCATGTGGCGCGTGCAGGAGGGAAAGAAACGTTCCTCGCCGGGGCTCGTGCCGTCCACGGCGACTGAACCGATCCCCTGCGCGGAGCGGGGCTCGCTGGACGAGGCCCAGGCCAAGGCGCTGTTCGCCCGGTTCGGCATTCCCGGCGTACGCGAAATCACCGTCACGTCCGACGCGCAGGCAACAAGCGCCGCCGACACCTTGGGGCCGCGCGTCGTGCTCAAGCTGCTGTCGCGCGACATCACCCACAAAAGCGATGTGGGCGGCGTGGCGGTCAACGTGGCGCCCGAAGACATCGCAGAGCGCTTGCGGCAGATGACGCAAGACGTACAGCGGCACACCGGGCAGTCGCCCCAGGCCTTCCTGGTGCAAGAGATGGTGACGGGCGCCGCCGAGGTCATCGTCGGCCTGCATCACGACACGGTCGGTACGGCGGTGCTGCTGGGCATGGGCGGGGTGGTGGCCGAGCTGGTGCGCGACACGACCTTGCTGCTGCTGCCGGAAGATGGCGCGGCCTTGACGGAAGACGCGGTGCTTGCCGCCTTGCAACGCCTGAAGACCTGGCCCTTGCTGGACGGCTATCGCGGTCGCCCCAAAGCGGACGTGCCCGCGTTGATTCAGGCGGTGCTGGCGTTCGCGCGCATGGCCACCGCCTTGCAAGCGCAGTTGATCGAAGCCGAGATCAACCCCTTGTTCGTCAAGCCCTTGGGGCAAGGCGTCTGCGCGGCTGACGGCGTTGTGGTGTTGAAGAACTGACCGGGCATGGCCATCCGGCCGTCCATTTTTTGCAGAGGCGCCGCACCAGATCGGCGCAAGACAATATCAGGAGACAAGAATGAAGACCCAGCAATTTGCATGGCTTTCCGCCAAGGCCCTGGCGGCCACCGCGCTGACGATGGCTAGCCTTTGCGCACCGCAAGCGCACGCGGCGTTCCCGGATCGGCCGCTGCGCATCGTGGTGCCGTTCACCCCGGGCGGGGGCACGGACATCGTCGCGCGTCAGCTCGCCAAGGGCTTGACCGATGAGCTAGGCGAGTCGGTCATCGTGGAAAACCGGCCGGGCGGCAGCACCATCATCGGCACGGAAAACGTGGCCAAGAGCCCGCCCGATGGCTACTCGCTGTTGATGGCGACGTTCGCGCATGCGGTCAACCCGGCCATCCACAAGAAGCTGCCTTACGACACCGAGGCCGCGTTTGCGCCGGTGGCGATGATCGGCAAGTCGCCCAATGTGCTGGTGGTGTCGCCCAAGTCCCCATTCAAAAGCGTGCAGGACCTCTTGACCTACGCGCGCGCCCATCCGGGCAAGCTGACGTTCGGTTCCTACGGCAACGGCACGTCGGCGCACCTGGCGGGGGAATTGTTCAAGAGCCTGGGCAAGGTCGACATCCTGCACGTGCCGTACAAGGGCGCGGGGCCGGCCATCAATGACCTGATAGGCGGGCAGATCGACATGATCTTTTCAACCTCGGCCAGCGTCAGCGGCCAGATCAAGAACGGGCAACTGCGCGCGCTGGCGGTCACCACCAAAGACCGATCGCCCGCGTACCCGGGTGTGCCCAGCGTGGCGGAAGCGGGCGAAGCCGCTTACTTCGTGGATAGCTGGTACGGCGTCTTCGTGCCGCAGGGCACGCCGCAGGCGGTCATCAACCAGCTCAACGCGGCGATCAAGAAGGTGTCGGGCAAAGCAGATTTCCAGGCGGCGCTGGAATTGGAAGGGCTGGTCGCCGACGTGGGAACGCCGGCTGCGTTGGGTGAATACGTGCAGCAAGAAGAAACGCGCTGGACCAAGATCATCCGTGACGCGGGGATTGCGGATAAGCCGTAAAGGTCGACATTACAGACGCTATCTAGGACGCGATGGAGGACGCTGTGAAGGATGCGATGAAGGACGCTGCAAGGCGTGCCTGACATGCAATCCAAGCCGCGCGTCAAGGCTTGGACACCAAGTCCCCCGGCGCGTCCACATCCGCCAGCACGCCCGGGTCGTCCACCGCCAATTCATGAACCGGATGGCGCATCAGCACGCTGCGCGCGCCCACATCGCCCGCTAGCACGGCAAGCTCCGGCCACAGGTCGCGAGCGAACGCAACCGGATGCCCACGGCGGCCCTGCCACGTGGGCGCCACGATGCGGTGCTGGCGTGTTGCGGCAGCCACCTGCAAACACGTGTCTGCGCCCAACCACGGCATGTCGGCCAAGGCGATCAGGCAGGCGGACTCGGCCGGGCGGTCCTGGGTTTGGACGTCTTGCACTGCTTGCACCCCTTGCTCCCCTTGCTCCCCTTGGTTCTCTTGCATCAAGTGGCGCGCGGCCGTGGCCAGGCTGTCGCCCATGCCGTTTGCCTCAGCGTGCACCACCACGATTTCGCAACCCTCCGATTCCAGCAAGGCCCGCAGCGCCGTTTGGTCTGCGCGTAGCACCGCAATGGTGCGCGCCGTGGCTTGCCGCAGGGCACGGGCGCATGCCACGGCAACGGGTGTGCCATCGCCCAGCAGTACCAACAGCTTGTCCTGGCCCAGCGCGGCGGCGGCGTAGCGCCGCCCGTGGCCCGCCGCCAGCAGCACGCCCACGCAGAGGGGCAAGGCAGTGGAAGGGGGCAGTGAAGGGGGGCTGTCGAGTGCGGGGCTGGGCATGGGACTTGCTGGGTTTGCGCCTTGGCGGGTTGGTGTATTGAAGCATCGATGCACCAGCGCATCGGCGCACCGGCCCGTTGGTGAGTATTACTCATCAGAGTATGCGGATTTTGCCTCTTTTCTTGTCGGGTGGCGCGCTGCTACAGTGAGTTTGATATCCGGAGGGCATCACCATGGAAAGCCTGGATTTGCAGGTTTTAGCCGCAATCGAGAGCTGGCGCCATCAGGGCCACCGATTCATCCTGGCCACGGTTGCCAACACCTGGGGCGCCTCGCCACGACCGCGCGGATCCTGGCTGGCAGTGCGGGACGACGGGCGCATAGCCGGGTCGGTATCGGGCGGCTGTATTGAAGACGACCTGATCGACAAGATGCGGCGCGGCGAGCTCTGGCAGCCACGCCCTTACGCCCTGACCTACGGCGCCACCCGCGACGAAGCGTTGAACTTCGGCCTGCCCTGTGGCGGCATTCTGGAATTGCTCATCGAACCCGACCCAGACGTCGCGCTGCTGCAAGGTTTGGCAGAACACTTGGGCAAGGGTGAATTGGTCAAAAGAACTCTTAGCCTGGATGCCGGTGCGGTCACCTTGGCGCCTGCCCAGCCGGGCGATCAATTCCACTGGGACGGCAAAACGCTGACCACGCTGCACGGGCCGCAATGGCGTCTGTTGCTGGTGGGCGCGGGCGACATCGCGCGCTACATCGCGCCCATGGCGATGGCGCTGGGCTTTGAAGTCATTGTGTGCGACCCGCGCGAGGAATACGCCGCGTCGTGGAATGTGCCGGGCACGCGGCTGTTGACGACGATGCCCGACGACACCGTCACGGCCATCACGCCGGATATCCGCACGGCGATTATCGTGCTGGCGCATGACCCCAAGCTGGACGATATGGCGCTGCTGGAAGCGCTGCCGTCGCAAGCCTTCTTCGTGGGCGCGCTGGGTTCGCGGCGCACCAACGAGCAGCGCCGCAAGCGACTGCTTGAACATTTTGGTTTTACCCACGCGCAGGTGGCGCGCCTGCGCGGGCCGGTGGGCCTGCCCATCGGCAGCCGCACCCCGCCGGAAATCGCGGTATCCATCCTGGCCGAGTTGACGCAAGAGCGCATCCGCCACACCACCCCGCCCAGCCCCCATTCGCTACAGGAATGCGGATTGCTGGCCGATGACCTGGAGCGCGGCGTGGTCCGCGTTGCCGACTAGACAAAGAGGCTGCCTTGGAAAATTCGCTTGCCATCAAGATCACCCGGCGCAACCTGCTCAAGGCAGGCGCCGTTTCTGCCACCGCGATGGCTACGCCATCTTTGACCGGCGCCCAGCAGACTACGCAGGCCGGCATGCAAGCCATGTCCGCCACCGTGACCTTGCGTGTCAACGGCGCGGCGCGCGAGGTGTCGCTGGACATGCGCACGACGCTGCTGGACGCGCTGCGTGAACACCTGCACCTGACCGGCACCAAGAAAGGTTGCGACCACGGCCAGTGCGGCGCCTGTACGGTGATGCTGGACGGGCGGCGCGTCAATTCCTGTTTGACGCTGGCTGTCATGCATGACGGGGCCGAGATCACCACCATCGAAGGGCTGGGCACGCCCACCGCGCTGCACCCGCTGCAGGCCGCCTTCGTCAAGCATGACGGCTACCAGTGCGGCTACTGTACGCCCGGTCAGATCTGTTCGGCGGTGGCCATGCTGGAAGAGGTATCGCAAGGCGTGCCCAGCCACGTCAGCGCCAGCCTGACCGAGCGCCCGCTCCTGAGCGCGGAAGAAATCCGCGAACGCATGAGCGGCAATATCTGCCGCTGCGGCGCGTATTCGAACATCGTCGATGCCATCACCGAGGTGGCGGGGAGCAAAGCATGAGGCCCTTTACCTACGAGCGCGCCCGCACCCCCGCCGACGCCGCCGCCAGCGCCGCCCAGGTGCGCGGCGCACGCTTCATTGCGGGCGGCACGAACCTGCTGGACCTGATGAAACTGGAAGTGGAAACCCCCACGCATCTGATCGACGTGAATGGCTTGGGCCTGGACCAGATTTCAGAAACGCCGGACGGCGGCTTGCGCGTGGGCAGTCTGGTGCGCAACACCGACCTGGCCGCGGACGAGCGCGTGCGGCGCGATTACGCGGTGCTGTCACGCGCCATTCTGGCGGGCGCCTCCGGGCAGATCCGCAACCGCGCCACCACCGCCGGCAATCTGCTACAGCGCACGCGCTGCCCGTACTTCTACGACACCAACATGCCCTGTAATAAGCGCGCGCCCGGCACCGGCTGTTCGGCCATGGGCGGCGTGACGCGCCAGTTGGCCGTGATCGGCGCCAGCGAGGCCTGTATTGCCACGCACCCCAGCGACATGGCGGTGGCCATGCGCCTCTTGGATGCCCAGGTGGAAACCGTGCGCCCCGACGGCGCCACGCGCGTGATTCCAATCGCGGATTTTTACCGGCTGCCCGGCGACACGCCGCACATCGACAGCAACCTGGAACCCGGTGAACTCATCACTGCCGTGAACTTGCCCAAGCCGGTGGGCGGCGTCCACGTGTACCGCAAGGTGCGCGACCGCGCGTCGTTCGCCTTCGCGCTGGTGTCCGTCGCCGTCGTGGTGCAGGAAGACGGCAGCGGCCGTGTGGCGATGGGCGGCGTGGCGCCACAGCCGTGGCGCATGGACGCGGCCGACGCCGCGATGCCGCAAGGTGCCCGCGCGGTGGCCGACCGTCTGCTGGCTGACGCGCGACCCACCGAAGACAACGCGTTCAAGCTGACGCTGGCGGCAAGAACCCTGAGTGCAGTGCTGGCGCAAGCGAGGGCCTGACGCGATGAAATTCGATACTCCCGCCACCCAAAATCCCATCGATCAATTGAAGGTCGTGGGCCATGCCGTCGACCGCATCGACGGCCCCTTGAAGACCACGGGCAAGGCGCCCTACGCCTATGAACAGCATGACGCCGCGCCGCAGGCAGCCGTGGGTTACGTGCTGGGCGCGGCCATTGCGAAGGGCCGCATCAGCAGCATGGACATCGAGGCCGCGCGCCGTGCGCCCGGCGTGCTGGCGGTGGTTACCGCGCAAAACGCCGGCAAGCTGGGCAAGGGCAAGATGAACACCGCCGTGTTGTTGGGCGGGCCTGACATCCAGCACTATCACCAGGCCATCGCACTGGTCGTGGCTGAAAACCTGGAGCAGGCGCGCGCCGCCAGCCGCTTGATCCGCGTGCAGTATGAGCGCGCGCCCGGCGCGTTCGACCTGGCGGCGGAAAAGGAATCGGGCGGCAAGGCCGGCAAAAACGACGGCAAGAAAAACCCGCGCGAAGACCGCGTCGGCGACTTTGAAAGCGCCTTCGCACAAGCCCCGGTGAAGATCGACCACCTCTACACCACGCCGGATCAATCCCACTGCATGATGGAACCGCATGCGTCCATGGCGGCATGGGAGGGCGATTCGCTGACCTTGTGGACGTCGAATCAGATGATCGATTGGGGGCGCGGCGACGTGGCCCGCACGCTGGGCATCCCGCGCGAAAAAGTGCGGCTGATCTCGCCCTACATTGGCGGCGGCTTTGGCGGCAAGCTGTTCGTGCGGGCGGACGCCTTGCTGGCGGCGTTGGGCGCTCGCGCGGCGCGGCGGCCCGTGAAGGTGGCGTTGCAGCGGCCCCTGATCGCGAACAACACCACGCATCGCCCGGCGACAATCCAGCGGGTGCGCATCGGCACCACCCAAGACGGCAAGATCACGGCCATCGGCCATGAAAGCTGGTCAGGCGATTTGCCCGGTGGCGGTCCCGAAGAAGCCGTGCAGCAGACGCGCCTGCTCTATGCCGGCGCCAACCGGCTGACCGCGCTGAACCTGATGGAACTGGACCTGCCCGAAGGCAACGCGATGCGTGCCCCGGGCGAAGCGCCGGGCCTGATGGTGCTGGAGATCGCAGTGGACGAAATGGCCGAGGCCGCAGGCGTGGACCCGGTGGAATTTCGCGTGCGCAACGACACGCAGGTAGACCCCGCCAAGCCCGAGCGCCCGTTCTCGCAACGGCACCTGATTGAATGCCTGCGCGTGGGGGCGGACCACTTCGGGTGGGCCGACCGCAGCGCGCGGCCGGGCACGCGGCGAGAAGGGCGCTGGCTGGTGGGCATGGGCGTGGCGGCGGCGTTTCGCAATAACCTGGTGATGAAATCGGCCGCGCGCGTGCGTCTGGACGCAGCCGGCCAGGTCATCGTGGAAACCGACATGACCGACATCGGCACCGGCAGCTACACCGTCATCGCGCAGACCGCCGCGGAAATGCTGGGCGTGCCGCTGGCCAAAGTCATCGTGCGGCTGGGGGATTCCTCGTTCCCCGTGTCGGCGGGGTCGGGCGGCCAGTGGGGCGCCAACAGTTCCACGGCCGGCGTGTACGCGGCCTGCGACAAGCTGCGCGCCGCCATCCTGCAACGGCTGGGGTTCGCGAGCGACGGCGCGGTGTTCGCGGACGGCTCGGTCACCGACGCCAGCGGCCGAACTGCCACGCTGCGCGATGCGGCGGCGGGCGGCGAGCTGGTGGCTGAAGACGTGCTGGAATTTGGCGACCTGGACAAGAAGTTCCAGCAGTCCACGTTTGGCGCGCACTTTGTCGAAGTGGCGGTGGACGCCGCCACCGGCGAAACACGCATCCGCCGCATGTTGGCCGTGTGCGCGGCCGGGCGCATTCTGAACCCCAAGACTGCGCGCAGCCAGGTGATAGGCGCCATGACGATGGGCGTGGGCGCGGCGCTGATGGAGGAATTGGCGGTGGACGATCGCGTGGGCTATTTCGTGAACCACGACCTGGCCAGCTACGAAGTCCCCGTGCATGCCGACATCCCCAGTCAGGAAGTCATATTCCTGGACGAAACCGACCCGATCTCGTCGCCGATGAAGGCCAAGGGGGTAGGGGAATTGGGCCTGTGCGGCGTGGGCGCGGCCATCGCCAACGCGGTCTACAACGCCACCGGCGTGCGGGTGCGCGACTACCCCATCACGCTGGACAAGCTGCTGCCCGGGCTGCCGGACCTGGCTTGATCCAAACCGGTCCGTAACGCTTGCGCGCCGATCAGCCCGGCGCGTGATCCAGCAAGCCCGACAAGGCCGCCGCGCTTTGCCGCACGGCGGCCACGATGGCGTCCTGGTCCAGGCTGCCGCTTTCCAACTGCGCGGCGGGAATCGTCACGCCGATGGCGGCGGCAATGCGGCCGCTCTGGTCGCGCACGGGTGCGACCACGCTCGCGATGGCGGCTTCGAAGAACCCGGTGTCTTGCACATACCCCCGCGCGGCGTCCTGCCGCAGCATCTCATGCAGTGCTTCCACCGTGGCCGGCGTGCGCGGCGTGAAGCCCTGGAGCGGCGTCTCCGGATACAGGGCGCGCAGTTCGTCCAGCGTCAGGTCACAGAGCAGCGCGCGGCCCAATGACGTGGAATGCGCAGGCAGGCGCGTGCCCACGTACACCGTGCTGACAAAGGGCGTGGGCGCGGAAGACTTAGCCACCACCACCACCGACTGCCCGTCTCGCACCACCAGGTTGGATGGCAGGCCTGTGGCATCGCGCAGCTTCTCCAGCAGCGGGCCGCCCAGCTCGGTCAGTTCCAGCGACGCCAGATACTCGAAGCCCAGCCGCAACACGCCCATGTCCAGCCGGTACGCGGAGCCCGATTCCACCTTGCGCACGAAGCCCATGCGTTCCAGCGTGGTCAAGAGACGAAACACGGTGGAACGCGGAATCGACAGGCGACGGGCCAGCTCGGGCGCCGTCAACGTTCTGTCGTTTCTGCTGAACTCGCAAAGCAGCAGCAGGCCGCGCTCCAACGCGGGAACGGCATAGCGGTCGGACGGGGTCTCGCTGGTGTCGAGGTCGGTCAATTCGTGCTCCAGGGCGGTAATCCAAAAATTGGCGACGACAGAGTACCGCAGCTCATGCGCAAACGGGGCCGACTCGTACTTGTCTGAAATGCAGCGCGTCTAGGGATATCCCGGATGCCGGGTCTGGCATTGGTGGCGATAATTTGTCCGTATAGAAAACGTTGTTTTATATATGAGACAAAGTGACGTTATTGTCATCGGAGAACGCCATGTCATTACCCCCGCGGTCCGCCGCTGCGCCGTCCTTCAATCCGCTCCTCAAGCCCTGGGCGCCGCCGGATATCGAGCATGCCGCCGGCAAGGGCGAGATCGAGCGCCCGGGCGCCGCGCCGAACCTGATATGGCAAACCCGCGCCCTGGAACCGACCGCTTACGAAAACGCACTGGGCGACGCGCTGGAAGCGGCCTTCGACGATGGCGCCGAGACGCCCGCGGACGTGGTCGCAAGCCTGAATGCCCAGGCCCTGCGCGCGCCGGACGGCGAGCCCTGGACTGAAGCGGGCTTTCTGGACGAAATGCGCCGGCTTGGCGCTTGAACTTACTTCGCGGCCAGGACTCGATCCGCCGCCATCCCTCCTATTTAAGGGGTTGTTGACCATGACATCGCAACAGATAGAAAACCGCCTGAATCAGGGCCTGCGCAATTACTGGTATCCGGTCGCCGCGCAATGGGCCGTGGGCGGCGCGCCGCTCGGCATCACGCGCCTGGGCCAGAACATCGTGTTGTGGCGCGATACGCAAGGCAACGTCCACGCGCTGGAAGACCGCTGCCCGCACCGTGGCGCACGCCTGTCCATGGGCTGGAACCTGGGCGACCGCGTCGCGTGCTGGTATCACGGCGTGGAAGTGGGGGGCGATGGCCAGGTCAAAAGCGTGCCGGCCGTCAGCCAGTGCCCGCTGGAAGGCCGTAGCTGTGTGAAGTCCTACCCCGTGCGCGTCGCGGCGGGCGCGGTATTCCTGTGGTTCGGCCAGGGGGCGGCGCCGGCGCTCAGCCTGCCGGACGAACTGGACTGCCCCGAGCACGCGCACTTTCTGTGTACCGCGCAATGGGCCTGCAACTACCGCTACGCCATCGACAACGTCATGGACCCGATGCACGGCGCCTACCTGCACGCGGCGTCGCATTCGATGGCCGAGGGCGACAAACAGGCGCAGATGGCCATCCGTGAAACCGACACGGGCCTGATCTTCGAAAAGAGCAATCAGTCGGGCGTGAACTTCGATTGGGTCGAGTTCGGCGAAACCGATTCGATGTGGCTGCGCCTGTCCATCCCCTACAAGAAGCGATTCGGTCCAGGCGGCGAGTTTGGCATCGTGGGCTACGCCACCCCCGTGGACGAGGACCACTGCCAGATCTTCTTCTGGCGCACGCGGCGCGTGCAGGGTTGGCAGCGCGACGTGTGGCGCTTTCTGTACCGCAATCGGCTTGAAGGCCTGCATTGGGAAGTGCTGGAGCAAGACCGCGTTGTGCTGGAAAGCATGGCGCCGGATGCGCGCAAGCACGAGACGCTTTATCAGCATGACGTCGGCATCACGCGCGTGCGGCGCATCCTGCAGCGGCGCGCCGAGGCCGAAGTGCAGGCGGAAGTGCAGGCAGAAAGCCCGGCCAATGTGCAGGCCGCACATGTCTGAGGCCAACACTCACCGCTTGCCCGCGCTCTCGTTGGACGGCCGCCGCATTCTGGTGACGGGCGCGGCGCGCGGGCTGGGCCTGGCCTTTACGGAATATCTGGCGCAAGCCGGCGCGCAGATTGCGATGGTCGACGTATTGGGCCGGGAACTGGACCAGCAGGCCACCCGCCTGCGCAACGCCGGCCTGCGCGTGGATGCCTTCCTGGCGGATCTGCGCGACCCCGACTCCTGCCTGCGCTGCGCCCACGACGCGGTGCGCGCGCTGGGCGGCTTGGACGGCCTGGTGAACAACGCATCCATCACCCATTCCGGCGGACGCCTGGCCGAAGAGCTGGACGTGGCGCTGTGGGACAGCGTCATGGAAGTCAATGTGCGCGGCACCTGGTTGATGACCACGGCCTGCCTGCCCGCGTTGCGCGCCAGCGGCCAGGGCAGCATCGTCAACATTGCATCCGACACGGCGCTGTGGGGCGCGCCCAAGTTGCTGGCCTACGTGGCCAGCAAGGGCGCGCTGATCAGCATGAGCCGCTCGCTGGCGCGCGAACTGGGCGCGGACAACATCACCGTCAACACGATCGCCCCGGGCCTGACGCGCGTGGAAGCCACCGACTACGTGCCGGCCGCGCGCCATGAGCTCTACCGCAACCAGCGCGCCATTGCACGAGAGCAGGTGCCCGCCGACTTGTGCGGCACGGTGGCCTTTTGCCTGTCGGACCTGTCGCGCTTCATGACCGGGCAACTGTTGGCCGTGAACGGCGGCATGGTGATGCACTGAAATCAAGCAAAACAGGTGGAACGACTTATGTGGCAGTTGAAAAACAAAGTGGCGGTGGTGACGGGCGGCTCGTCGGGCATCGGCCTGGCAACCGTGCAGCGCCTGTTGGACGCGGGCGCGGCTGTCGCCTTCTGCGGGCGCAACGCGCAACGCCTGGCCGACGCGCGCGCGCAACTGATGGCGCAATGGCCCGACGCACAGTTGCTGGCCGCGCAATGCGATGTGCTGGACCCGACACAAATGACCGCTTTCGCGGCTCAGGTCCAGGCGCGGTGGGGACCCGCCAGCGTGCTCATCAATAACGCCGGCCAGGGCAGGGTATCCACCTTCGCCACCACCGACGACGGCGCCTGGCACGAAGAACTGCGCTTGAAGTTCTTCTCGGTCATCCACCCCACGCGCGCCTTTTTACCGCAGTTGAAGGCAGCGCCCGCGCCCGCCATCGTCTGCGTGAATTCTTTGCTGGCGGTGCAGCCCGAACCGCACATGGTGGCCACCTCGGCCGCGCGTGCCGGGGTGCACAACCTGGTCCGTTCCCTGGCGACCGAATTCGCGCCTTATGGCATCCGCGTCAACGCGGTGCTGTTGGGCCTGGTGGATTCCGGCCAATGGCGCCGCCGCTTCGACGCGCGCGACGACAAGTCCTTGAATTGGGCGGCATGGACCGCCCAATTGGCGGCTGACAAGGGCATTCCCCTTGCGCGCCTGGGCGACCCGGTTGAAGCCGCCAACGCAATCTGTTTCCTGGCCTCGCCCTTGGCGGCATACACCACCGGCGGCCACATCGATGTTTCTGGAGGATTGTCCCGTCATGCCTGAAGTGCCCCGTATCACCGTCGGCCACGCCATTGCCGCCTTTCTTGAACAATGCGAAATCAAAGCCGCGTTCGGCGTCATCTCTATTCACAACATGCCCATCCTGGACGCCCTGGGCGAACGCGGCAATATCCGCTTCGTGCCGGCACGTGGCGAAGCGGGGGCCACCAATATGGCCGACGCCTATGCGCGCACCACGGGTGGGCTGGGTGTGTGCCTGACCAGCACCGGCACCGCGGCCGGCAATGCGGCGGGCGCGCTCGTTGAAGCCTGGACTGCGGGCACGCCGCTGCTGCACCTGACCGGACAGATCGAAACGCCATTCCTGGATCGGGGCATGTCCTACATCCACGAAGCACCCGATCAGTTGTCGATGCTGAAGTCCATATCCAAGGCGGCGTTTCGCGTGCGCAGCGCCGACACGGCGCTAAGCGTCATCCGCCACGCCGTGCAAGTGGCCATGAGCGCGCCGCGCGGCCCCGTCAGCGTCGAGATTCCCATTGATATCCAGTCGGCGCTGATTCCCGTGCCGCAAGATCTGCAAGCGCTGCCGGTCGCGCCCGTGACGCCCAACGCCGACGCGCTGGACCGTCTGGCCGACGACCTGGCCCAGGCGCGCCGACCGATGCTGTGGTTGGGGGGCGGGGCGCGGGGCGCGGCCAAGGCGGTGAAGCGCCTGCGCAGCATGGGCTTCGGCGTCGTCACCAGCACCCAAGGCCGTGGCGTGCTGCCCGAGGACGATGCCGGCACGCTGGGCGCCTTCAACCTGCAAGCGCCCGTCGAGGCTTTCTATCAGACCTGCGATGCCATGCTGGTGGTGGGCTCGCGCCTGCGCGGCAATGAAACGCTGCAATACCGGCTGAACCTGCCGCGCGCCCTTTATCGCATCGACGCCGACCCCGCCGCCGATGGCCGCTGCTATGCCAATGCGCGCTTCGTGCATGGCGACGCCGCGCTGGCGCTGGAAGGCTTGGCCGACCGCCTGGAAGGCCGCATGCGCGTGCAAGACGGCTTCTTGTCAGATCTGCAAACGGCGCGCTCGCAAGCCAGCGCGGCACTGCGCGAAGGGCTGGGCGCCTACGGTGAATTGGTTGACAGCTTGCAACGCCACCTGGGCCGCGACTTCAACTGGGTACGCGACGTCACCGTGTCCAACAGCACCTGGGGTAACCGCTACCTGCGCGTTTTCGACCCCTTGGCCGGCGTGCATGCGCTGGGCGGCGGCATCGGCCAGGGTCTTGCCATGGGCATCGGCGCGGCGGTCGGCGCGGCCGCCACGGGCTCGGGCAAGAAAACGTTCTGCCTGTCGGGCGATGGCGGCTTCATCCTGAACCTGGGTGAACTGGCCACCGCCGTGCAAGAGCGGGCCGACGTGGTGTTCGTGCTGATGAACGACCGTGGCTACGGCGTCATCAAGAACATCCAGGACAGCCAGTACGGCGGCCGACGCCACTACGTGGACCTGCATACGCCCGACTATGCCGCCCTGGCGGCGTCCTTGGCGCTGCGGCACGTGCGCGTGTCGCGCGTGGCGGACATGGATGCGGCGCTGGCGACCGCCGCGCGCGAAGCGGGGCCGTGCTTGATCGAAGTCGACATGCTGTCCATCGGCGCATTCAAAACCGTCTTCGCCGGCCCGCCGGTCAAGACGCCGGAGGTGGCGTGATGCGCAAGCGCATAACTGGAACCCAGCCATGACAGACAAGAACATCCTGGACATCTGCGTGGGCGGCATCTGGCGCGCCGGGCGGGGCGAGGCGTACGCCAGCCTGTACCCGGCCACCGGGCAAGCCATCGCACACTTGCGCGCCGCCAACCTGGACGATGTCGACGAAGCGGTAAGCGCCGCCGACCATGCCTTCCGCCACAGCGGCTGGGCACAAAAACATCCGCACGAGCGCGCGCAGGTGCTGTACCGCGTGGCGCAGATCATTCGTGATCGCGCGGAAGAACTGGCGCAGACCCAGCGCCTGGATAACGGCAAGCCCATCACCGAAACGCGCGCCCTGGTTGCCAGCGCCGCGGCCACGTTTCAGTTCTACGCGGCGGCATGCGAGACGCTGGAAGACTGCCTGACGCCGATGCGCGGCGACTGCCTGACGATGAGCGTGCACGAACCCATGGGCGTCATCGCCGCGATCACGCCATGGAATTCCCCCATCGCCAGCGAGGCGCAGAAGCTGGCGCCCGCGCTGGCGGCGGGCAACGCCGTCATCATCAAGCCGGCCGAGATTACGCCCCTGATGGCGCTGGAGCTGGCCGCCATCTGCGTACAGGCGGGCGTGCCGGCCGGCATGGTCAGCGTGCTGCCAGGCAAGGGGTCGGTACTGGGCGACGCCCTGGTGCGGCATCCGCTAGTCAGGCGCGTGTCGTTCACGGGCGGCACCGGCACGGGTAAACAGATTGCCCGCCTTGCCGCCGACAAGATGATGCCGGTGTCGATGGAACTGGGCGGCAAGTCACCCACCATGGTGCTGGCCGACGCCGACATCGAGCATGCTGTCAACGGCGTGCTGTACGGCATCTTCAGTTCGTCCGGCGAGTCCTGCATTGCGGGGTCGCGCCTGTTCGTGGCGCGCCCGCTGTACGCGGAATTCCTGGACCGGTTGGCAACCGCCGCCCAACGCTTGCGCGTGGGCGACCCGGCGGACCCGGCCACGCAGATGGGCCCGCTGATCAGTGAGGCGCACCGCGCAACGGTAGAACGCTACGTGGCGCTGGCCTTAAGCGAAGGCGGCACGATCCGCACCGGCGGCAAGCGCCCCGAGGGCAGCGGCGTTGACCAGGGCTATTTCTACACGCCGACCATCATCGAAAACCTGGGCAACAGCAGCCGCACCTGCCAGGAAGAGATCTTCGGTCCGGTGCTGGTTGCCATGCCGTTTGACGATGAGGACGCGCTGATCGAGCAGGCCAACGACAGCGTCTATGCGCTGGCCGCGGGCATCTGGACCCGTGACTACAAGAAGGCCTGGCGCATCGGGCGGCAGGTGCAGGCGGGCACGGTCTGGATCAACACCTACAAGCAGTTTTCGATTTCGACGCCGTTCGGCGGTTGGCGCGACAGCGGGCTGGGCCGCGAGAAGGGCAGGCTGGGCATCCACCAGTACATGGAGCAGAAGAGCATCTACTGGGGAATGAACGCGCAGCCCTTGCCTTGGGCGGATCACGGAAGCGGGCCTGATGAAGGGCAGAGATAAACATGGACCAAAAAATCGTCGGAATCGACCAGATTACCTACAGCGCCGATGACCTGGACGCTTGCCGCACATTCTTTACCGACTGGGGGCTAGCCCTGCGGGAAGCGTCGCCGTCGCGCCTGGCGTTCGACACCTTGAATGGTTGCCGCGTCTTGGTCTGCGCGCCATCGGCGGACTTGCCGCCCGCGATCGAACCCGGGCCGACGCTGCGTGAAGTCGTGTGGGGCGTGGGGTCGGACGCGATGCTGGCCGCGCTGGCCGAACGCCTCAAGCATGCTCCCGGCTACAGCAGCGGCCCGGACGGGGTGGCGTGCACGGACCCCAACGGCATGGCCATCCGTTTTGCACGCACGCGCCGGCAGCCGGTGCAGCTTGAGTGCGGCGCGATGAACACCTGGGCCAGCAAGCCGCGCGTGAACCAGGCGGCGCCCATCTACGAGCGTGCCAGCCCGATCGACATTGGCCATGTCGTGTTCTTCGTAAGCGACGTGGAGGCCACCGCGCGCTTCTACACCGAGCATTGCGGCTTTGTCGTGTCCGACAGTTATCCCCGGCGCGGCATGTTCCTGCGTTGCGACGCCAGCGGCGGGCACCACGACCTGTTTCTGCTGCAACCACCGCAACCGCGCGCAGGGCTGAACCATGTGGCCTTCACGGTGCGCGATATCCATGAAGTCTTTGGTGGCGGACTGCATATGGCGCGTTGCGGTTGGGATACCCAGCTGGGTCCCGGCCGGCACCCGGTGTCGTCCGCGTACTTCTGGTACTTCAAGAACCCCGCGGGCGGACTCATCGAGTACTACGCCGACGAAGACCACCTGGACGAACGCTGGCAGCCCCGCGAATTTGAACCCGGCCCGACCGTGTTCGCCGAATGGGCGATAGACGGCGGGCTGGACGGCAATACCCGGCGCCAGAAGAACGCGGAAAGCGCGGGCGGCAAGTTCCTGACGGACCGGTCCGCCGACTAGCCATCACCCCATCGTCCGTCACCTTGATGCCGATCTGACCTGGAAGCGTTGCCCGATGTCCACTCCTGTACCCATACCCGTTCGCGTGCAGTGCATGCGGGTCGAAGCGCGTCACATCCTGAGCCTGGAGCTGGCGGCGCTGGATGGCGAGGCCTTGCCAGCCTTCACGCCCGGCGCGCATATCGACCTGCACCTGGCGCACGGCATCAAGCGCAGCTACTCGATTTGCAGTTCGCCCGAGCAGCGCGACCGCTATGTAGTGGGCGTGCTGCATGACCGTAACAGCCGGGGCGGCTCGGCCTACATCCATCAGCAATTGCGGCCCGGGCAGCAGTTGCTGATCGATCCGCCCCGTAATCACTTTGAACTGGAGCCATCGGCCGAGCAGTCCGTGATGATCGCCGGCGGCATCGGCATCACGCCCATTCTCTGCATGCTTCTAGACCTGCTGCGCCAGGGCAAACACGTCGAATTGTTCTACGCCGCGCGCTCACGCGCCGAAGCGGCCTTTCTTGCGCGCTTGCCGCCAGGGGTTCGAACGCATCTGCATTTCGACGAAGACCATGGCGGCGCGCCGAACCTGCACCGTTTTCTGGCCGCCATGCCAGCATCGGCCCATTTCTATTGCTGCGGCCCGAGGCCGATGATCGACGCCTTCGAAGCGGCGGCCGGCCTACTGAACCTGCCGCATTGCCACGTCGAACGCTTCGGCGCGAAGGACATCGTGCCGGCCACGGGCGGGGCGTATCAGGTGAGGCTGGCCAAGACGGGCAAGACGCTTGAGGTGGCGTCGGGCGCCGCGTTGCTGGACTGCCTGCTGAAGGCAGGCGTTGACGTACCCCATAGCTGTCGCGAGGGCGTGTGCGGCAGTTGCGAAACGCGCGTGCTCAGCGGCACGCCCGAGCATCGCGATTCCGTATTAAGCCAAAGCGAACAGGCCGCCAACCGCTGCATGATGGTTTGCGTGTCGGGGTGCCTGAGCGGGGAGCTTGTGTTGGATTTGTAGCGCTTCATCGATATCAGTTCATAACAACCCGCCACGCGGGGATAGGGGAGAGACATGAAAACGATCAATCGGCGTCAGCCGTCATGGCGCATCGCGGCAGTCAGAAAGGCAAGGGTGTCTGCCAGGGGGGCCGCGTGCTTGGGTTTGGGCTTGAGCCTGGGCGCCACGGCGTCGGCCCCCGCCGAGGCAAGCAACCTCCACCTGTACGGCAGCCTGACCCAAGGTGTGAGCTATGTCAGCAACATTGCGGGCGGCAGCTCGGCGCGGATCGACCCGGGCACCATGCAACCAGACCGCTTCGGGCTGCGCGGCTCCGAAAACCTGGGCGATGGGCTGCGAGCCAACTTCCTGCTGGAAAGCGGCTTTTCCACGCAGACCGGTTCGTCCATCATGCCGGGCGTGCTGTTCAACCGCAATGCCTGGGTCGGGTTGAGCGACGGCTGGGGTAGCGTTCAGCTGGGCCATCAGCCGGGCTTCATGTTTGACGTCATCGGCAAGTACAGCAACGGTTTTCAACTGACCAATTTTTTCTTGTTCCATCCTGGCAACCTCGACAATCTGGCCAACACGTTCCAGGCGGACAACGCCATCAAGCTGATGAGTCCGGCTGCGCGCCCCTGGCAAGTGGGGGCGCTGTATGGGTTCGCGTCGATGGCCCCCAAGGAAGGGTCGCGCAGCACCACCACACTCAGCGCCTTCACGCGCTATCAGGAAGAGGGCTTCTCGGGCGCGCTGGCCTTCACCCTGGTCAAGGACCGCGCGCACGTGGACCTGCCGCGCCGCACCGGCGTGGCGCGGCTGTTCGGGCAGACCTTGACGTCGGGCCTGCCCATCGTGCTGGACCGCCAGCGCATCTGGGGGGCGGGCGCCGGCTATCGCTTCGACAGCCTGCCGTTGCGCGTGAACGCCACCTACACCGGTGTGCAACTGGAATATCGGGGGCGCGACGAAGCCATGCGCAACGCCGACCTGGGCGCCGCCTGGACCTATCGGCCCAGCAAGGTGCTGAACCTGGGCTATTCGCGCAGCGCGTTCGCGGGTGGCCATTGGGACCTGTTCAGCCTGAGCCACGTGCACCAGTTCTCAAAGCGCACCGAGTGGTTCGCGCTGGCCGTGTACCAGCGCGCCGGTAGCGGCCTGGCGCATGCGGCGATCAATGGCGTGGGGGTGTCTTCCACGCGCAATCAGACGGTGCTGACCAGCGGCATCCATCACTCCTTCTAAAGCGGGCAGGGCGGGGGCCGGGCGCTGCACGCGCCGGCTTCCGCTCGGCCTGAATTCCCGACATCTCCGAGGTCACCATGCAAACCACTTCCAATCGATGGTTGGGCGTAGTCGCGATCTTCCTGATCGTGACCATCTCTTATGTGGACCGGATCAACCTGTCCGTCTTGATCACGCAAGCAGACTTTCTGAAGCAGATAGGCCTGACCGCCGTCGACAAAGGCGCGCAAGGCATGCTGGCAACCGTATTCATGGTGGGCTACGGCCTGTCGTCCATCATTCTGACGCCATTCTGCGTGGCGATGCTGGGCGTGCGGCGTAGTCTGATCTACGGCTTGTGCCTGTGGGGTGTCATCACGATGACCTCGCCGCTGTATCAAAGCTACGGGCTGCTGCTGTTCTCGCGCCTGATGCTGGGCCTGTCCGAAGGGCCGCTGTTTGCCCTGGCGTCGTGCTACATCAAAGCCAGGTTCGACGGCCATGAAAACGGCAAGCCCAATTCGCTGGTCAATAGCGGCACGGGCATGGGCTTTGCGCTGGGCTACCCGTTTGTGGCGATGCTGGTGCTGCATCTGGACTGGCAGGCGTCGTTCTACGTGCTGGGCCTGGTCAACCTGCTGATTGGCATTCCCGTGGTGCTGCTGTGCATTCATATGCCCGTGGGCAGCGAGCCGCAACGCGGCGCCACCAGGCTGTCGCTGCGCGAGGTGTTGGGGCGGCGCGTGCCCGCCATGGTGCGCGGCGCGATGCAGACGCGCCACGTGATTCTGATCACGGTGCTGACGTCCAGCTTCCTGGCCTATATGTGGGGCGTGGGCAACTGGCTGCCCGGCTACCTGAAAGAAGCACGCGGCTTTGACCTGCGCGCGATGGGCTGGCTGGCGTCGATGCCGCAATGGTCCACCATCGCGGCGGTGCTGTTGGGCGGGCTGCTCATCGACCGCATCAGCCGCGAGCGGGTGCCGCTGATTTTCGTGGGCGGCAGCCTGGGCGTGGTGTTGGCGGTAGCGCTGGCGCTCGTTGTCGACGACCGCTATCACGCCATTTACTGCCTGACCGCCGCCGGATTTTTCTGGGGTCTGCAAAGCCCGGCCATTCCCAGCACCATGCAGTTCTACGCACGGCCTGAACACATCGGCAGCGCTTTTGGCGTGGTCAACGGCGTGGGCAGCATCGTGGGCGGGATGATGCCGGCGATGATGGGCGCGGCCATATCGATGTCGGCCAGCCAAAACACATCGGGGTCTGCCGCGTACTCGGCGGGCTTTTATCTCTTGGTGGGATCGCAGTTGATGACCCTGGCGTGCGGCTTGTTGCTGTGGTTGCGTGTGCGCCCGCAGGCCGGAGTAAGGGCAGTGCCGGCAGGGGGGCTCAACTAGTCTGAATCCGACATGTGCTTGTCGCAGTTAGACAAGGGCGCTGCGACGCTTGCGCGTCGCAGCAATATTCTCGAAAAGTGCTGCTCAGCGCGTGTTAAGTGCGCTTTGCAATGCAGCAATACAGTTAGTGCCGAAGACTCGTCCTTGGCGCGAAATATCAGATTTCTAAGAGCACCAATTAAGCATCCTCCTAGTTAATTCTTCGCGCTCAAATCGTATCGTTCAGGGGGCTCGCAGTGATCCACCACGCAATCGCTTTGCGGGTCATTCGAGCACGCTTAGCCAGGCACGGAAGTGCCATCGCCATTCTTATCCCTGAATAGAGGAAATCGCATGAAGCGCAGTATCCTGACATCCCTGGCCGCCTCCGGCTTGCTAGTGGCAGTGTTGGCCCCGGGGGCGAGTTTCGCCGCGGGTGGCACCGTCAATTTCTTCGGCTCGATCAACGACGTAACGTGCGACGTTGAAGGCAGCGCGGGCGGCGCCAACGGCGTGACGGACGTGCCGTCTTTCGGCACGGTCAAGCCTGAAGACGTTGTCAACGGCTCCGCGCCTGAAAGAGACTTCCAGATCAAGGTGCACGGCTCGGCCGATTGCGCGAACGACACCAAGGTACGGCTGCAATTCCATTCCAATCATCCGAACGTCGACAAGGTTACTGGCAACCTGAAGCTGGTCGGCGCATCGCCGGCAGCCGGCGTGCAGATCCAGATCCGCAACAACCGCACCGAAGCCCCCGTCAACACCGCTCCGATCCGACTGGGCATCACCGACCCCGATCCGCAGGTTGCCGAGGTCAAGAACAACCAGGCTGTGCTGTATTACGCGGCGAAGTACGTGCCCGAAGATCCCACCGCCACTTCGGTCGGTTTCGGTGACGGCGATTCATACGTGACCTACACCCTGCGCTACAACTAAGCGCGACACTGCCATGACGACGATCACCGGGGCGCTTGCCCGTCATGCGTTCGCGCACGTGCTATCGCTCGCCTTGGTCCTGTGCGCCTGGGTGGTTCCCGCCCAGGCTGCACTGGTGCTGCAAGGTACGCGCCTGGTCATCAAGTCCGACGCGCGCGATTCCATCATGATCATCCGCAACAACGGAACTACGCCCGTGCTTGCGCAAAACTGGATTGACGACGGCAAGGAAAATGCGCTGCCCGCCGACATCCGTGTGCCGTTCGTGTTGACGCCGCCCGTCATGCGGATTGAACCGAACAGCGCCTCCAATATTCGCATCACCTACACCAAAGAGCCGCTTCCCACCGACCGGGAAAGCCTTTTTTATTTGAACGTCGTTGAAACGCCGCCGCGCGATCCGTCCGCCGTGAACGTGCTGCTGTTCTCGTTTCACACACGTATCAAGATTTTCTTCCGGCCCGCCTCCATGCCGGACGAGGCGGCCACCTCGCCCGACAAACTGACGTGGAAACTGGTGCACGCCGCCGGCGGAAAACGTCAGCTTGAAGTCACCAACCCCACGCCGTTTCATGTGTCGTTTGCGCGTATCGCGCTGGTGTCGGGCAAACGTAGCATTGCGGCGGAAAACGGCATGGTCGCCCCGTTTGGAACATCGAACTTCGCGCTGGCCTCGAATGCGGCCGGCTTGCAAGAAGGCCAACCCACCGTCCAGTACGAAGCCATCAACGACTTCGGCGGACGGCGCACCCTCAACATGCGCTTGCTTGATTGAGCCTTCCTCTCGGCCCTAGTCGGTGGAGCTTTTCCGGTTTGATGAACATTAGACTTGCGCGGACTTCCGTTCGCCATTCCTCTTGCGCGCGTTTCCGAACGCGGCGCCGTGTCCGGACGACCGCCCGCGTCGGAAGCTGCCTGCTGGCAGCCGCCTGCGCCATGGCCGCCGCCAACGCGTGGGCGCAAGACGAGGTCGCTATTTTCGACTCCTACATGCTGATGCAGGAAGTGGGTGGCCCCACCATAGACACCCGCCGTTTTCAGCGCGCGAACTTCGCCGATCCGGGCATGCACCGGCTGGACCTCTACTTCAACGGGCAATGGCGCGGCGTTGACGACATTGAATTTCGCAACGTGCCCGGCCAGGACAGCGCCGTGCCTTGCTACAACGCCGCCATGCTGGAACGTGGCGGGCTGGACCTGGGCAAGGTGTCGCGCGCGGACGGCGTTGAACCCTTGCCCCGCGAGCTGTCCTGTGAGGATCTGTCGCGCTACGTGCCCGGTGCAAAAATCCGCGTCGACATGGCGCAGCTTGGCTTGTACGTGACGTTTCCGGAATACCTGCAACGCTTGGCGGTGTCGAACCGCTGGGTGGACCCTTCCCAATGGGATAGCGGCATCACCGCCGCGCGTCTGAACTACAACGCCAACGTCTTCACGACCGAAAGCCAGGGCCGGCGCATGACGCGCGGCTATGCGGGCATCAACGCGGGCTTGAACCTGGGCGCGCTGCGGCTGCGCCATACCGGTTCGGCGTTCTGGTCGCAAACCAGCGGCGCGCAGTACCAAGCCAGTTCCTATTACCTGCAGACCGACATCCCCGCGTGGCAATCGCAGTTGCTTCTGGGCGAAAGTTCCACCAGCGGGGAACTGTTCGACGCCGTGTCGTTCAGGGGTGTGCAGCTATCCAGCGATGACCGCATGTTGCCCGAAACCCTGCGCCACTACGCGCCCATCGTCCGGGGCACCGCCAACAGCAACGCCAAGGTCTCGGTTTATCAACGTGGGTTTCTCATCTATGAAACCACTGTTGCCCCCGGCCCTTTCGTCATCGAGGACGTGCGCGCGGCCAGCTATGGCGGCGACCTGGACGTGCAGGTGACCGAAGCCGACGGCAGCACGCGCAGCTTCGTCGTGCCGTTCGCGACCATCGTGCAACTGCTGCGGCCCGGTGTGACCCAGTACAGCCTGACGGCCGGCCGGGCTGCTGACCGGGGCCTGCGCGGCCCCTCGCCGTATGTGCTGCAAGGCACGCTCAAACGCGGCATGGGCGATGCCATTACCGGCTACGGCGGCCTGGCGTTTACCGACCACTATGGCTCGGTGTTGCTGGGCGCGGCGATGAGCACCACCCTGGGCGCCTTTGCCGCGGACGTGACGGCCGCCCGCGCCAAGGTGCCGCTTGAAGGCAAGCGCGCCGGCGCCAGCTACCGGCTCACCTACAGCAAAGACCTGCCCAACAGTGGCACGAACTTTTCGCTTTTGGCTTACCGCTATTCCACCAGCGGCTACCTGGGCCTGCGCGATGCGGTGGCGCTGGGCAATGTGTCGCGCAACTATCGCTACCAGGGCGATGGCCGCATGCGCAGCCGCTTCGACCTGAACGTCAGCCAGAACCTGGGCGCAAGCCTGGGCAGCATGTATGCGTCGGCGTCCACCGCCAACTACTGGTCGCGGGCCGGCAGCGACGTCAATTACTCGGTTGGCTACAACAACGACTGGAGAGACGTGTCGTATTCCATCGCGCTGCAACGGGTCCATAGCGCCGGCATGGGTAGCTATTGGGGGGGAGGGGGCAGCGCGAAAAGCACGCAGGTGACGCTTAGCGTCGCCATCCCGCTGGGTCGCCGGGACATGACTTCCCGCGCGCCACGTCTGAGCGCGGTCTACACCGGTGACAGCTGTGAAGGCGCGCGTTTGTCGTCCAGCGTCAGCGGCCCGTTGGACGATCGCGGCGCGGGCTCATACTCAGTGTCGGCCGCCCACAATGGCCGCAGCAACGCCAATTCCGCGGACGCAGGCGTGGGCTATAACTTCCCGCAGGGCTCGGTGTCGGCCAGCGTGGGACAGGGGCGGGGGTATCGGCAAGCGTCCCTGAGCGCGAACGGCGCCATGCTTGTGCATGGTGGCGGCGTGACCTTGGCGCAGACCATGGGCGAAACGGTGGCGCTGGTCCAGGCCAAGGACGCCGAGGGCATGCGTGTGGGCTATGGCGTCAACCGGGTGGACGGCAGCGGCTACGCGGTGGTGGGCAGCCTGAGCCCCTACCGCTTGAACTCGGTGGACGTGGACCCGGCCGACCTGCCCGTGGACATTGAACTCAAGACCAGCTCGTTGAATATCGCGCCCCGCGCGGGCGCCATCATCAAGCTGGTCTACCCCACGCTGCGCGCGCGTCAGGTCTTGATCCTTAGCAAGCTGGCCGACGGCGCGCCCTTGCCATTCGGCGCCGAAGCCATCGACCCGCAAACCCGCATGGCGGTGGGCGCGGTGGGGCAGGGCAGCCGTATCGTCATGCGCGCCGAAAGCGACCAAGGACGCGTGCGTATTGAATGGGGGCCTGGGCAAGGCGAAAGCTGTCACATCGACTACGAATTGCCCGCTCGCCACACGCGCGGCGACAGTGCCTACGACATCCTGGAATTGCAATGCGTTCAAGACCAGCCGGGCGCGACGCAGCAAGGCGGCGTCGGGCCGCTGTCCCTGCGATGAGCGCGCGCGTGCTTGCCGGGTGGCGCGGGGTGTTGATGCTGGCGATGGCGGCGGCGTGGGTGCTTGCGCCGGTTCGCACCGTGCAGGCGGATTTGGTCGTGACCGGCACGCGTTTCATCTATCCGGCGGGGCAAAAGTCGCTGACGCTGCGCACCGGCAACGCTGGGCAACATCCCATCCTGGTGCAAAGCTGGCTGGATTCCGGCGATTTCACCGCCGACCCCAGCCGCGAAACCGTGCCATTCCTGCTGACGCCGCCCGTGTTCCGGCTGGACCCCGCAGGGCGCATGAGCTTGCTGCTGCGGCATACGGGGGAGGCCATGCCGAAAGACCGGGAATCCGTGTTCTGGATCAACTTCCTGGAAGTGCCGGCGCGCGATCCGTCACAGCAGAACTTGCTGCAGCTTGCGTATCGGTTGCGGATGAAAGTGCTGTATCGGCCCGAAGGCTTGCCGGGGTCCGCCAGTGAGGCCATCGGCAAGGTGACATGGACATATCACGCGGCCGAAGGCGAAATCGAGGCGCATAACGAGACGTCGTATGTTGTGTCGTTGGCGCAGGTGGAGTTGGCGGCAGAGGCGGGCGGCGATTCCCCCATCACGCTGACCGGCCTGACCGTCGCGCCGCTGGCTCGCACGCGGTTCTCGTTGCCCGCGGGGGCCGCGCCGCGCGTGGGGGAAGCGGCATTGCGGTACTACGCGGCGAACGACGACGGCGAAATCTTGGAAGCGAAGACGGCGCTGCGCCAAGCGAACACGCGCGGAACGCAATGAATCTACTCAGTCCGGGCGGCACGCTCAGTCCGGGCCAGACGGCCAGAGCGCTGCCCGGCACGCAAGGAGAATGACATGGGAAATAGACAATTACGCCGCCCGGTGGGGCAGGGTGCATGGGCGGCGCTGGCAGCGGTAGCCGTGATGGTGGTGCTGGGCGCGCTACCGCACTCCGCGTCAGGCGCCCAAAAGGACGCTTGGTTGGCTGCTAATTGCAGCAATTTCAGCGGTGGGCTACCTAGCGGATGGGAACCCGTCGAGCCATTGACAGCGCAATCACAGAAGGGGCAGGTGCTGTACGAAAAGCGCACTCCGATGAGGATTGGCTCTCGCCTGGTCAGGATGCCTGGCGCGACAGGCAAGTACCAGGTGGCCACGACGGCGATGTGGGCCAACGCGTCCAACATGGCCGGCCAAGCCGCCAAGACCAATGTCCCAGGAATCGGCTTGCTCTTCAAGTTGCGGGAACTGGAGGCGCCTGTCTATGTGCCCTTGGTGATGGACCTCGTCGACATCGTGGCAGGACGTGATCCTCAGGCACACGCTGCTGAGTTCGAGTATGTACAGCAGTTGGTGCTGCTGGTTCCGCCCGAGCACTTGCCACGCCGTATGAAAGTGACCGGGGTGGCCCCCGGCGTGGGACTCGTTCTTACGTTTTTCACGGCGGAGGAAGGATATGCCGTGCGAGGGGCGCTGAGTGACATGCCGTCCTGGCAGGGTTACCCCCCCACGGTACCGCCCGCCAAGATCTGCGCGCTGACCGAAAAATATATGGGCGACCAGGTTTTCAATATGGGTGGCCATATTGGCGATACCGTTGACATCTTTCACGCCTGCGAAGCCGGCGCGCATCAAGACGTTCAGGTGGAAATGCTGCCCGCCTTCATCGCCGACTTTCCCGCCGAAGGTTCGGTGTCGGCGCCCAAGCCGTTTCAGATCAGCTTGAACCAATGCAGCGCGTTTGCGCGGCCACAGGTCAAGTTCAGGGCCAAGAGCGGCTTGGTGGCGGGCACGGATTCGGTCCTGGCCTTGTACGACACGACTGCCAATGGCAAGAAGCCCGCTCAAGGATTCGGCATCATCGTCACTGATAGCCAAGACCGGCGTATACGATTCGGCCCCGTTGGCGGCGCGTATGGCCCCGAGTACGTGATGACGACACAGGGTGACAGTGCGCAGTTGTCCTTGGCTGCACGCTATATCCGCACAGCGGGCAATCGGCAAGATGTGGAAAGCGGCGTGGCCAACGCCGCGGCGGAATTCACCTTCGAGTTTCCCTGAGCCCGAATTCTCCTGAGTCTTGCCGTGCGCACCCCGCATCGAACTTGTCACGCAAAGGCGGCGCAATCCTCTCGGAATGCGCCGCCTTTTGTCATGGCGTCAACACGCCTTACCAGACGGTCCCGGTGTTGTGGCCCACCACCGTGCCGCGCGTTTGCAGCAACCACTGACCCCACCAGTAGTTGACGGTATTGCGTGCGTGCGACTGATGGATCAGCCCTTCGTTCACGCCCACCAGCCCACCCATGGTCACGAACAGGCCGCCACTGACGTTGCCATGGGCGGTGCCGCCCAGGACTTCGCCGCCGACCAGGTTGGTGCCAACCAGGCCGCCTATCCGGCTATGGGTTTCCCCGCGGACGGTGCCGCGCGCCACGCCTTGACGGATCGTGCCGCGATTCACGCCCGCCAGGCCGCCCACGTTAGCCCGGTCTTTGGCGGCGACGTTGCCTTTGGCCTCGGCGTTGGTCAGCAGGCCGTTGTTGTAGCCCACCAGTCCGCCCACAGCACTGTGGTTGCCGCCGCCGACGTGACCACTTGCGGTGACGTTGCTGATGACTCCGCCGTTGTAACCGGCCAAGCCGCCCACGGAGAAGGCCGATCCGCTATTCACCTGGACCCGGCCGAACGCGGCCGAGTCGGCAATGGTGGCTTCGTTCGCGCCGACCAGGCCGCCGAAATGGCCGTTGCCGGACTCGCCGCTGTGCGTGACGGCCCCGCGGGCTTGCACGTTGTATAAGGTGCCGCCCGCGCCGTGATACCCGGCGAATCCGCCGGCATGGACGTTGCCCGAGACCTGCACGGCGACATCCGCGCGGGAGTCGTTGATGTAGCCGCCGTTGTTGTCGCCGATCAGGCCGCCCACGCGCCCTCCCTTCGCTTGCAGCGTGGATCCGGTAACGCTCACGTGTTCGATCAACCCGCCGTTGCCACGTCCAACCAAGCCGCCGACCGCACCTCGACCCGCGCCCAGGTCGGTCATGCGTACCCCCACTGCGTGCACGTTGGCGATGGTTCCTGAATGGGTGCCCACCAGTGCACCAGCGGCCTTGTCGGGCGATTGTGCGTCGCGCGCGGTGGTCACCGAAATGTCTTCCAGGTTCAGGTTTCGGATGTGTCCGGAGGACTGTGCGAAAAGGCCCGCATGGTTGCCGCCGTTGACCTCGAATTTGCTCAAGGTGTGGCCGAAGCCTTCGAATTCACCGGTGAACGCCTCGTGGTCGTTGCCGATGGGGGAGACCCGTCCGCCAGCCTCAATGCTCTTGCCCAGCGCGTAGCGGCCGCTCAAGTCATTGTTCATGGTTTCCCATTCGCTGGCCTGGTTGATGACGGTGTAGCGGCCTTCGCGGGTTTCGTAGCTGCTGCCCTTGCCGGTCAGCGCAATGGACACGCCCTTGCGCAGAGCGAAGTTGGACTTCGAAAGAAAGGCCAGCGCCGCGTTGTCGCCGCCCAGCGTCATGTTGGCATTGATGCGCAGGTCGCCATCCAGCGATTTCGCGGTGATGCCCGCGCCGTTTCCACGGGCGGTCAGCGGGGCGTTGATGTCCACATGCCGCGCGGCCTGCAAGGTCAGCGAGTTGGCGCCATCCCATTCAAGAGGGGCGTCGATGGTCACGTCGCCGCTTGCGCTGATCAACGAGATGTTGGTCGTGGCCAGGCTCTTGACAACCGTATTCGCGCTGAGCGCGGCACTGCCTCGCTTGGCTGCCGAGGCGACGCTCATATTGTTGGCGGAGATCGACCACATGCCGGTCTGCCCGGATGCACCCCGGGTGTCGACTTCAACACCAGGCTGGATGACTATGGCGTTGCCCTTCACCGACACCGTACCGCCGGCCATCGTCGTGCCACCGTTGGCGGAAAGTATTCCGCCGACGTTGACGTTTCCAGACTCACCTCCATCCAGAACGATGGATCCGCGTGTTCCGTCGAGTGAATTTGCTTCGATCAGGCCATCGTTATTGACGACTAGCGAGGGAATGTCGGCGCGATCTCGAGCGGTTAAATGCACTTGGCCACCATTGGCTGTGAGCGTGCCGATGTTGTGCAGCTCGGCGTTCAATGCAGCCTGATCAATTTGCAGGCTCAGTATCGAATCGCCGTCGAGAGCCAGGGTGAAGACGTCGCCCGCCGCCAGCGCGATTTCGCCCTGGTTCGCCTGAATCGAACCGAAGTTGATGATGGATTTGCCCATCAGTATTACGCTGCCGCCGCTTTGCGCCTCGATTTCGCCTGCATTTGAAATGCGGTTTCCTTTGGAACTGACGAAGCGCATCGGCCCTCCCTTGAGAAAATCATCATGGGCCAGCTCGGTGGCCGCCACTACCAGGCTGCCCACACTTACCCGCGAAGACGCGCCAAAAGAAATGCCGTTGGGATTGACCAGAAACACACGTCCGTTGGCGTTAATGTTTCCTAGAATGTTGCTGAAGCCGTTGCTTAGCACTTTGTTGAGCACTGCCGAAGATCGCCCAGGTTGATCGAAGACCACCTGCTTACCCGCCCCAACGTCAAACCGTTGCCAGTCGATGATCAGCTTGTCCGTCTTCTGGTTGACCCGCATGGTGTTCTTGTTCGCGTCGATAGCGATGTCACCGGTTCCATGCTTGATCACCCCGTCCTTTGGAAGGTCTTGTGCACCGGCCACGCCAACAACTCCCATCAACGCCAGCGCAACAACAGTCATCCGCACCCCCCCCGACGATTTTCCACGCCGGCGCGCGCATTCGCTGGCGGCAACCCAGCCCCCTCGTGCTTCGCTCCAAACCAATGCAAAAGTCTTGTTCATGTTTTCCTCCTGGGAAAGTGCTGCGCGCGTGCCCAGGCGGCGCGTGGGCGCAGCGTGTGGGTAAGACTCAGAAGTAGCGGGTGGCCTGCACCCAGAACTGGGGTTGTCTGTCGTTTTTCGCGGTCTCTTTGCCTTGGCGCAAGGGCCAGGCAGCGCTGACGTTGACCACGTGCTGGGCGCCGCCATGGGCGATGCCCACGCCGAATGCGCTTAAGGATTGGTGGTTGCGTTCGGATGTCCAGGCGCGTTTGTTCACCTGCACGGAACCCGTATCGAAGAAGGCGGAGAACTGCAGGCCGGGCAGCGGCAGGTAACGCAGTTCGCCGGTGGCTTGCCAGCCTTGGTCGCCGCTGGCGGCGCCCGATGCGTAGGCGCGCACGCCATAGGGGCCGCCCAGGCTGAATTTTTCAGCGCTGTCCAGGTTCTTGTTGGCCCATTGCGAGCGCACCCGTCCGTAAAGCTGCACGGGGCCGGCCACGCGCTGCTGGCGGCTTACGCTGAGATTGACCACGCCGAAGCCGCCAGCCGCCTGCTTGGCAAGCTGGTCGTCACGCCGCTGCGTTTCATCGCCAAAGCGCAGCTTGCCGTGTGATACCCCAAGGTAGACGCCGTTGCTGGCGCCGCCCCACAGCGAGTCGCGGGCGCTGGCGTTGATGGCGGCGGTCCATAGGCCGATGCGATGGGCGCGTGTCAGGCTGAAGTAGTCGTAGCTATCCCGCAGGCGCTTGTGCTCGTACTGCAACGAGGCCTGGACATTGGCGTCGCGACTGCGCAGCAGGTTTTGCCGTATATAAAGGTGGGTTGTCTGCGCGCTGCCGTGGGCTTGCAGCACGGCAAACTCGCGGCCCAATTCATAGCGCATGTTGGACGCACCCATGCCGACGCGGGTTGACCACGGGCCAAGGGGAAGCTGGTAATCCAACTGGTAATAGCGCTGTTCGCGGTCGCTGGACAGCAGACGCGCGTCCAATTGGTCACCCAGGGCCAAGGGGCTGTTGAGGCTGGCGGCCACGCTAAGGCGGTATTCGCCCGTGTAGGCGCCACCAAAGTTGTCGGCGTCGATGCTGCCGGCGATCCACGGGCCGGGTTCAGCGTTGACAACAAGGTCGGTTGTGCCGGGCTCGGCGCCCGCGCGCAAGGTACCGGTAGCGACCACGCCGGGCAAGTCGTTCAGCCGCAGCAGCGCTTGGTCCAGGCTACGGCCGTGAATGGCATCACCCGGATGCAAGGGTTCGAGCACGGGCGCCAGCACGCCATCCCGCGCACGCGAAGTATTGTTCAGCAAGACCTGGCCATACGCCCCTTCCACGATGCGGATGCGAACCAGGCCATCCTGGATTTCCTGAGCGGGCAGGTAGGCGCGCGCCAGCAGGTAGCCGTCATGCCGATAGTGGTCGGACAGCCGTTCCGCCGCAGCGCGCAAGCCGTTCAGGTCTTGCTCCGACCCAAGCAGATCGGCCAGCAGGGTTTGTAGCGTGGCTTCGTCGTAAGCGTGGTTGCCGTCCAACAGGAAACCGTTCACCAAGACCCGGCTGCTTTTGGCGGCATCGGTTTCCGGGGTGTGCGCAGGGGCGCGTTGGGCCGGAACGTTCAGCGCCGGCGCCTCTGGAGCGGGGGGCGGCGCAGGGATCGTAGATTCCAGGTCGCGAAAGAAGCGGCCCGCGTCAGGGCGGCCCGCGTTAGGGCGGCCCGCGTCAGGGATTTGCGCCCAGGTAGGCTGGGCGCAGAGCAATAGCGCGCAAACGGAAAGGCGATGAGCAGTTAGGTAAGCGAATCGATGAGCAATTCGATGAGCGATTCGGGGTGCGAAAAATAAACGAGATCTTGCAAGCGCCGCAAAGCACCCGCGCGTATCGGGTTGCCGCGTATTCATTCTTATCATTCGATGTTGCCGGTGTGTTGTTGCCCGACATTGCTGACGCAGGCACTGGCCTCTGGCCGGTCACGGGCGAAATCAAACGACTATACGAAGCGCAAAGCGAACAAGCTCTATGAGGACTATGAAAGTCCTATATGACGATTACGAATCGTGCGTCATCGCGTTGCAAGGGCATGGCAGGGGCCGCCGATGCCGCTAGCGCGCACCCATGTCGTCAGCCATCTGCCGGCAGGAATCGCCGAACTCTTGCAGCGCCAGGTCTAGCTGCGCCACGATGGCGTCCAGCGACAAGTCATGGTTGTCCGGGTCCATGCAGGCGCCGCTCAACACCGAGCAAAGCCTGCTCAATTGCGCGTCGCCCGTCATCTGGGCAGCTCCCTTGATGCGGTGTGCCAAGTGGCGCAGGGCGGCACGGTCGTCGTGGGCATGAAGCGCGCGCAGGCGTTGCAGGTCGATGTCATTGGCCTTGATGAAGGCGTTGGCCAAGGTACGGATGCGCGCCGGATCGGCGCCGGTCAGCTCGGTGATGGTGCGTGTGCGGTGTTCGTGTCGCAGGGCGAGAGTATTGAGAGCGGCAAGTGTGGGAGCTTCGTTGTCACTGAGGAAAGCGCGGCGCTGGGGGGCGCGATGGGCGGTTTCTTCGCGGTCTTTTTTCTTCATGGGCTTGCTGATATGGCCTGTTGCAGGTATGCGTCTCTTGACGATAGTCGCGAAAGCAGGCTGGGCGTGATGGGGATACGTCTGACTTGCGCCAGGGAAAGTTGCGCATGGGGTACTTTCGTAGTATTCCTATTCTCTTATTGGCCTTGGCGCAGCACTATATCGGTCTATCGATATAGTGGCTTCACAATGGCGAAACGCCCATGCAACCCATCCGATGAACAAAACAACTTGCTTGCAGCGGGCGACACCTCCGGCATGCGAGGCAACGTGTTGCCCGGTGGGTCCCGATGTGGAAGAGGGAAATGCAACAATGTCATCACGATACATCCGCGTGATCGTCGCGGACGACCATCCCGCCGTGGCGCTTGGGGTCAGCTATGAACTAGGGCTGGACCCCGCCATCGATGTGATCGGATGCGCGGAGAACTCCACTGACTTGGTCGCGCGGCTGGAAACGCAGCACTGCGACGTCGTGGTGTCCGACTACACCATGCCCGGCGGCAAATACGGAGACGGCCTGGGGTTGATCGCGCTGTTGCGGCGGCGGTATCCCGCGTTGCGCGTCGCGGTATTGACCATGATCGACAACCCCACGCTGATCCGCGCCTTGCTGGCTTACGAAAACCTCTGCGTGCTCAGCAAGTCGGATTCAACCAGCCACATCATCAACGCCGTGCACGCCATGTACCAGGGCAAGACGTACTACTCGCCCACCATCAAGGACATGATCGTCAACCAGGCGTTTGTGCTGGGGCGTGGCCGGCTGACCAAGCGCGAAGCCGAAATCGTGCGCTTGTTCTGTGCAGGCGCCACGGTGACCGAAATATCCCAGATGTCCCATCGCAGCGTCCAGACGGTCAGCTCGCAGAAACGTAGCGCCATGAGAAAGCTGGGCATCGAACGCGACGCCGACTTGATCAAGTACGGCGCCGATGCGGTGCAAAGCCAATTGGGCGAAGGCGGCTTCCCGGCGCTCCAGCGGCCGGACAAGACCGCCTGGAGTTTGGCCTGAACTCCCCGATTTAAAACCCCACGGCCTGACCGTCGCGCCGTGAATCCGATGCCGCCACGTACCCGCCCTGGGGCAGGCGGCATATCAATTGCGCCGAGCCGAATTCCAGGCTGTCAGCGGGCGCCACGGCCACGTTGTGGCCGCGATCGCGCAGCGTTTGCACCACGTCTTCCGGCAGGTGCGATTCCACATTCACCACCGGGCCCTTCTCCACGCGGAAGCGGGGAGCGTCGCTCATGGCCTGCGGATTCTGACCGAACGCGGCCAGGCGCGTGACCATCTGCAGATGCCCTTGCGCCTGCATGGACCCGCCCATCACGCCGAACGACATCAAGGGCTGGCCACCGCGCGTGACGAACGCGGGAATGATCGTATGCATGGGCTTCTTGCGCGGCGCCACCTGGTTGGCGTGACCCGGCGTCAGCACGAAGTTCAGGCCGCGGTTGTGCAGGCTGATACCCGTGCCCGGCACCACCACGCCGGAACCGAAGCCGTGGTAGTTCGATTGGATGAACGACACCATGGTGCCGTTGGCATCGGCCGTGGTCAGGTAGACGGTGCCGCCGGTGGCTGGCGTGCCGGCGGTGGGGACGCTGGCGCGGTCCATGGAAATCAGGCGCGCGCGCTCGGCCAGATAGGCGCGGTCCAGCAGCGCTTTCGCGTCCGTGCGCATGTGGCGCGGGTCGGCCACATGATGATGCAGGTCGGCGAACGCCAGCTTCATCGCTTCGATGCTGACGTGGTAGTAGTCCGCGCTGTCCACGCCCATGCCTTCCAGATCAAACTGTTCCAGCATGCCCAGCGCCATCAGCGCGGAAATGCCCTGGCCATTCGGCGGGATCTCATGCAGTTCAACGTCGCGGAACGATTGCGAAATGGGCGCGACCCATTCGGGGCGATGTTCGGCCATGTCGGCAGCGCTGAGCGCGCCGCCCGTCTGGCTGGCGAAGTCGGTGATCTTGCGCGCGAGTTCGCCCAGGTAGAAGCTGTCGCCGCCGCTTTCGGCGATGTCGCGCAGGGTCTTGCCCTGGGCGGGAAAACGCCACCATTCGCCCGCTTGCGGCGCGCGGCCTTCCGGTAGAAATGCCTCGGCAAAACCGGGCTCGTGCGCCAGCTTGGGCGCTTGCGTCGCCCATTGCCGAGCGATGGTGGGCGACACGGGGAAGCCTTCTTCGGCATAGGCAATGGCGGGTTCGAACAGCTTGGCGAAGGGCAGCTTGCCAAAGCGTTCGGACAGCGCCTTCCAGCCGGCCACCTGGCCAGGCACGGTGACCGTGCCCCAGCCGGTGCCGGGCATGGCGTCGCGGCCATTGAAGTACTCGGGGGTCCAGGCGGCCGGCGCGCAGCCGCTGGAGTTCAAGCCATGCAGGCGCCCGTCGTGCCAGACCAGCGCGAACATGTCGCCGCCGATGCCGTTCATGACGGGTTCGACGACGGTCAAGGCAATGGCGGTGGCAATGGCGCTATCAACGGCATTGCCACCGGCGAGCAGCATGCGTAGCCCCGCCTGCGCGGCCAGCGGTTGGCTGGTCGCGACCGCGTTGGCGGCCAGGACCGGCATTTTTCGGGAAGCGTACGGAAAAGACCAATCGAAGGAGGGGGACATGGATGCTGAGACTCGTAGAAAGGATTACTGCGCGGTGATGCCGGCTTGGTCGATCAACTTCTTGGTGCGCGGGATCTCGGCCTTGATGAAGGCCGCGAATTCCTCGCGGCTGCCGCCACGCGGCTCCGCGCCGGCTTCCGCCAGCTTACCGCGCAATGCCGGGTCGGCCAGCACCTTGTTCACGGCGCGGTTGAGCTTGTCGAGGATGGGCGCGGGCGTGCCTTCGGGCGCCACCAGGCCATACCAGGGGGCGATGTCGTAGCCGGCATAGCCTTGTTCCGCGATGGTGGGAATGTCCGGCGCCAGCGCCGAACGCTGCGAATTCGACATGCCCAGCGCCAGCAACGCGCCGCTCTTGGCTTGCGGCAGGCCCGTCATGATGGTGTCGAAGTACATGGACACCTGGCCCGAGAGCAGGGCGGGGATGGCTTCGCCCGCGCCCTTGTAAGGCACGTGCAGGATATCGATGCCGGCAACGGACTTCAGCATCTCACCCGCCAAATGCGAGGTGGTGCCCGTGCCAAACGATGCATAGGTCAGCTTGCCCGGATTGGCGCGCGCATAGGCGACCATTTCCGGCAAGGTCTTGAACGGCTGTTGCGGATTGGCTAGCAGGATGTTCGGGGTGTAGGCCACCAGGGACACCAGTTCGAAAGCGTCCGGGTTGTAGGCCAGGCGCTTTTGCAGGAAGCGGTTGGTGACGACGGCGGCCGGGCCGCCCATCAGCAAGGTGTAGCCGTCGGGCGCCGAGCGCGCCACCGAGGCGCTGCCGATGGCCGCCGCGGCGCCCGGACGGGCTTCCACGACGAAGGGTTGGCCCAGTTCGTTGGACAGCGCGGCGCCCAGTTGGCGCGTGATCAGGTCCGTGGCGGAGCCGGCCTGGAAAGGCACGACGATGCGCACGGGGTGCTGCGGCCAGTCAGTGGCCGGAGCGGCTGCCGAGGCGGCTTGTGCGCCGGCCTGTGTCGCGAAGGCGGCGGCGGCCAGGCCTGCCAGTGTCCGGATGAGACGAAATTTCATGGATTCCCCTTGATCGCGTGTTGAAAGTGAGCTGCCGCCGGGCGGGTCTGTGCCCGTTCCGGCGCGGACAGCCCGTGGCGGCGCCGTCCGGAGGCAATTAGACGGGAGCGGACGGACTCGGACTATTGGTGTTTGCATCCATGGATCACTGGATCCAGTTTGTGTTATTTTTGCGTTTATCTATCATGGCGGCTTTCCAAGCCCGGGGACGACGATGCTGCAGTTTCAAAAGACAGCGATCAGCGCCGAAGACGAGGCGTACCTGCATTTGCAGCGCGAGATCCGCCTGGGCCGTTACGCCCCGGGCCAGCGCCTGGTGCCCGATGTGGTCGCCACTGAAATCGGTACAAGCCGCATGCCGGTTCGCGGCGCGTTGCGGCGGCTGGCCTCTGAAGGCCTGGTTGAAATCCGCGCCAATCGCGGCGCGGTGGTGCGCGGGCTGAACCAGCAGGAAATGCTGGAAGTGTTTGAAATGCGCTCGGTGCTGGAAGGGCTGGCCATGCGCAACGCCGTGCTGCACATGAACGCCGAACACGTCCGCCGCCTGACCAATATGCTGGAACAACTGGACCAAGGGTCCGGCGACTATCTGGACTGGACCACCGCCCACCGGGAATTTCACGAATACCTGTGCAGCTTCTGCCAGCAGCCGCGTTTACTGGGCCAGATCTCGGAGTTGCACTCCGTGGTGGAACCCTATATGCGGCTGTGGACGGCTCAGCCGGGGCGTGTGCTGCGCGTGCGTGAATCGCATCAAGAACTGATCGACGCGCTGCAAACACGAGACCCGGCGCGTTGCGAGGCGGCGATGCGCCAGCACGTGTTGAATACCGTGCCGGCCTTGCAGGCGTTTTTGGAAAAGAAGGCGTGACCCCGCTGTCGGCGCGAGGCTTGATTCAATCGGGCACGACGCTGCCCGCTCACCGAACAGCTTTTCTGGCCGCGCGTCATTCCCGCTTATAGCCGGGAGTAATATGTCGCCTCCGGCCGGCCTGTGGCCGCCGGCAAGAACACGCCCATTCGCGCTCCGTCCTTCTCCACCCCCGTGTCGACAGCGGATTTTCGTCCGCGCCTCCCCTGCGGTGTCTGTAAGCCCTGGCGCGCGCGTGCGGCCAAAAAAGTGACATCGAGGAGAGGCATGTTGGACAAGCAAGAGTCGGGCGGCTGGTATTTCGGCTGGAACATCGTCGGCGCTGCCGCGGTGCTTACCCTGTTGACGGTGGGCCTGCGCATGGGCATCGGGCCGTTTTTCCTGCCGATGGCGGATGGCTTGGGATTTTCGCGCAGCCTGCTGTCGGCCATCGTCGCGGTAGGCATGCTTTGCTATGGCCTGGCCATGCCGCTGGCGGGATATCTGGTCAGCGTGCGCGGCACGCGCTTCGTGCTGCTGACGGGCACGGCCATTGTGGTGGCGTCGTCGCTGTGGACGGTGTTTGCGCGCGGCCCCATTGAATTCCTGCTGTCCTTCGGCGTGGCGCTGTCGGTCGGCCTGGCGTTCACCAGCCCGGTTGCGCTGACCCCGATCATCAGCCGCTGGTTCACGCGCCAGCGCGGCATGGCGCTGTTCTTCCTGTCCACCGGTTCCATGGCGGGCATCGCCCTGATGACGCCGACGCTGACGTTCGCGATCTCGGCCGTGGGCTGGCAGGAAACGCTGCTGGCGTTTTCCGTGCTGTTCGCCTTGCTGACGGTGCCGGTCGCGCTGTTCGTGATGCGTGATGTGGCGCCCGAGCACACCGACCTGTTGCCGCATCAGATCGTCAAAGACAAAGCGCCCGCGAATGCGACCAAAGGCACCGCCACCGCCGCCGCCGCTATCAAAGCCCCCGCTCCCAACGTGCGCAACGCCCTGCGCACGCTGCCGTTCTGGCAGGTGGCGCTGGGCCTGTTCGCCTGTGGCTACAGCATGAACCTGCTGGGCACGCACGGCATGCCGATGTTGATGGACCACGGCTTTGACGCCACCACCAGTTCGCTGGGCATCGGGCTGATCGGCCTGGTCGCCATCTTCAGCACGCTGGTGCTGGGCCGCATGTCGGATCGGGTTGAACGGCGCAACATCCTGGCCGCCATCTATCTGGTGCGTGGGCTGGGGTTCTTTGCGTTGGTCATGGTGGGCGCGCACTGGGAGCTCTACGCCGCGGCCACGATCGGCGGGATCGTGTGGGCGGGCAGCATCGCCTTGTCGTCGGCCATTCTGGCGGACGTCTATGGCATCCGGCTGGTGGGCGTGCTGTATGGGCTGACCTATCTGGGCCACCAGGTTGGCGGCATGATCAGTTCCTGGCTGGGCGGCTGGGCCTTCGATACGTTCCACACGCACTGGGTCGCCTTCGGATCGGCGGGCGTGCTGTTGCTGCTGGCGGCGGCGATTTCTTTGCGGTTGCCGGGACGCGACCTGACGCGCATGCCGGCAACCGTGGGGCGCTGATTTAGCGGTCTTTCAGCAGCGTCACCAGTTCGGGCACATAGCGTTCGCCACCGCCTTGCGTGACGGCCTGGTCGAACGTGTGCTGCACGGCCGCGCCGATTTCACGCACGGCGCCGGCTTCGGCCGCCATGGTGTTGTAGTAGGACAGGTCCTTCTGCGCGTTCGACATGAAAAAGCGCAGCGACGACGGGTCCTGCTCCAGCAGGTACGGCTTGATGCGTTCCAGCGCCACGCCGCCACCGCCGCCCTTGCTCAGGACTTCCGCGAACACCGCCGGGTCGATGTCCGAACGCAGCGCGCAGGCAGCCGCTTCCGACAGCAGGGCAACCACCCCCAGCGACACATAGTTGTGCAGCAGCTTCATGCGATGCCCGGCGCCAATGGGGCCGGCGTGCGTGATGTTTTCGGCAAAGCAGGCCAGGATGGGCTTGCATTCTTCGAACAGCGCCGCGTCGCCGCCCACCAGCAGGTTCAGCCGGCCTTCGGCGGCTTCCTTGGGCGTGCGCGTCATCGGTGCGTCCAGGAAGCGGCCGCCGGAATCGGTCACGGCTTGGGCCACTTTCACGGTGGACGACGGAATGGCCGTCGAGCAATCAATGATGACGGTGCCCGCGCGCAAACCTTGCAGTACGCCGCCTTCGGACAGCAGCACGGCTTCCACCTGCGGGCTGCCGGTCACGCACAGAATGATCACATCCGACTGGGCCGCCAACGCGGCGCCGCTTTCCACGCTGGTCGCGCCAGCGGCTTTCAGCGCATCCAGGGGCTGATTGCCCGGATGCTCAAGCACGGTCAGCGTATGACCATGCTTGACCAGATTGCTTGCAATGCCGTGGCCCATGAGGCCGATTCCAACCATGCCGACTTTCGCCATCTTCCACTGCTCCTGCCATGTGTAGGTGTGTTGTGGCGTAAATCTTACTCTTAGATTACTTTCAGCCATCTCATTCCAGCGCTTACGATTCCACACCATGACTGATTCCATCCCCGAGGGTTTTGCACTGTGGCGCCCCAGCAGCCGGTTCATGACGCATCTGGCCGACCTGGGCACCCTGTACCGGCGCGATGCCGACAGCGTGCTGGCCCTGCGCGTGAACGAGGCGCATACGAACATGCACGGCATGGCGCATGGCGGCCTGCTTGCCACGCTGGCCGATAGCGCCCTGGGGCACACCATTGCCCAGCAGTTGCAGGTGTCCGTCGTAACGGTGCAGATGTCCGTGGAATACCTGAACGCGGTCAAGCCGGGCGACTGGCTGCAAGCGCACGTGCGCATCGACAAGCAAGGCCGGCGCTTGATCTACGCCAACTGCCTCTTGCAGGTAGAAGGGCGTGTCATGCTCAAAGCCAATGCGGTATTCGCCGTGCGCCCGGCGCCCACGCCCGCGTCGGACGGTTGATGGCACAGCTTTGAAACGCCACGAACGCAGCGTTCGAAACATTCAACTTCTCTGGGGTTGAGGGCGCGAACATACTTCTCCGAAAGCAGTTGAAACGGAGACGCTATGCTTCACAACGCCTTGCGCGGCATCAAAGTCGTGGACTTGTCGCGCATTCTTGCCGGCCCCTGGTGCACCCAGAACCTGGCTGATCTTGGCGCCGAGGTCATCAAGATTGAACACCCGGCGCGCGGCGACGATACGCGCGCATGGGGCCCGCCCGACCTGCGATCCGACGACGGCGGCGCGGCCATGTCCGCCTATTTCATGGCGTGCAATCGGGGCAAGCAATCGGTTGCCATCGACTTCGCCTCGGAAGCGGGCGCGGCGCGCGTGCGTGAACTGGTCGCGCAGGCCGACATCCTGGTCGAAAACTACAAGGCAGGCGGGCTGCGCAAATACGGCCTGGACTATGACTCGCTTGCACGCATCAACCCACGCCTGATCTATCTGTCCATCACCGGCTACGGCCAGTCCGGCCCCATGGCCGACAAGCCCGGCTATGACTACGTGTTCCAGGGCATGGGCGGGCTGATGAGCTACACCGGCCAGCCCGACGGCACGCCCGGCGCCGGCCCGCTGCGCACCGGGGTTGCCGTGGTCGACCTGATGACGGGCATGTACGCCACGTCCGCAGTCTTGGCTGCCCTGCGTCAGCGCGATCAGACGGGGCAGGGCATGCCATTGGATATCTGCCTGCTGGATGTGGCCGTGGCCCTTAACGCCAACCAGGGCGCCAACTACCTGGTGTCCGGCGTGGCGCCCAAGCGCAGCGGCAACGCGCATCCCAACTGTGCGCCCTACGAAGTGTTCGCATGCGCCGATGGCCATTTGATCCTGGCGATTGGCAACGACGCCCAGTTTGCACGCTTTTGCACCGTGGCCGGGCATCCCGAATGGGCGCTGGACGCGCGCTACGCGACCAACAGCGCGCGCCTGTCGAACCTGGACAGCTTGCGCGAGCTGGTCGCGCAGGCCTTGGTGGCTGCGCCGCGCCGGCACTGGACCGATGCGTTCGACGGCGCGGGCGTGCCATGGGGGCCGATCCACACGCTGGACGAGGTCTACGCGCATCCGCAAGTCCTGCATCGGCAACTGGTCCAGACCGCTACTCATCCCGTGCTGGGCGACATGCGGCTGGTGCGCAACCCGCTATTGGCCGGCACGCCGGCCAATGCGCTGGGTGCGGCGCCGCCGCTGCTGGGCGAGCACACCGACGCCGTGCTGGGCAGTCCGGCCACGATTTGAACTACCCCGAGGAGACAACAATGACATCCATTAAAAAACTGCCGCTTGCGGTTCTGCTGGCCTGCCTGACCACCCCTGCGCTGGCCGCCGCCGAGTATCCCGACAAGCCCATCCGCCTTGTCGTGCCGTATGCCGTGGGCGGCACCACCGACATCATCGCGCGCGTCGTGGGCAACAAGCTGGGCGCGCAGTTGGGCCAGTCGGTCATCATTGAAAACAAGCCGGGCGCGGGCGGCAGCATCGGATCGGCCTACGCCGCCAAGCAACCCGCCGACGGCTACACCTTGGTGATGGCGGTAGAAAGCTCGCACGCCGTCAACCCCAACGTCTATGCCAAGAGCGCCTACGACCCCGTCCGCGACTTTGCGCCGATCAGCAACCTGGCCGACGTGCCCAACGTGCTGGTGGTGAACCCGGCGTTGCCCGCGCAAAACCTGGCGGCGTTTCTTGCCTTGCTGAAGGCCGATCCCAACAAATACGCCTTTGGCTCTTCCGGCAATGGCGGCTTGAGCCACATGAATGGCGAACTGTTCATGAAGACCACCGGCACGCGCATGCTGCACGTTCCCTACAAAGGGTTGGGCCCCGCGCTGAATGACCTGGTTGCCGGACAGGTGCAGGTGGTGTTCGACAATATTCCGTCGTCCTACCCCTTGATCCAGGCTCAACGCATCCGCCCCTTGGCGGTGGCGGCCAAGCAGCGGCTGAAGGTGCTGCCGGACGTGCCCACCTATGCCGAGGCTGGGTTACCCGCCATGAACAACCCGTCGTGGTTCGGCCTGGCCGCGCCGGCCGGCACGCCCGCGCCGGTGCTGGACAAGCTGAACGCGGCGGTGCGCCAGGCCTTGGCGGACCCGGCCACGGTGGATGCCATCGAACGGCAGGGCGCGGTGCCCAGCCCGATGTCGCGAGAAGCATTCGGCGCGTTGATCGCACAGTCGAACAGCCACTGGAAGTCGGTGGTCGAAGATATTAAATTCGAAAAAATGCAGTAAGAGGAGCGCTTGTGAACACCAAGAATCTGTCCTTTCCCCATGCCGACGTCCAGATCGACGCGGCCGGCATCGCCACGCTGACCATGCAGGATGCCGGGGTGCTGAACATCTTGAGCACGCCCGTCATCAATGGCCTGCGCGAAGCGCTCACGCACTTGCAGGACGACGAGTCGGTGCGCGTGCTGGTGCTGCGCGGCGCAGGCGACCGCGCCTTCGTGGCCGGCGCGGACATCGCCGAAATGGCCGCGCTGGACGAATCCAGCGCCCAGCGCTTCATCTCGAACTTGCGTGACCTGTGCAATGCCGTCCGGCATTTTCCCGTGCCGGTGATTGCCCGCATCCCTGGCTGGTGCCTGGGCGGGGGACTTGAATTCGCCTTGGCGTGCGACCTGCGCATCTGCACCGATGACGCCAAGTTCGGCATGCCCGAGGTCAAGGTCGGCATTCCGTCGGTGATCCATGCGGCGCTGATGCCCCGGCTGATCGGCGCTGCCAACAGCGCCTGGCTGCTGCTGACGGGGGAACTGATCGACGCGCGCCGCGCGCAGGACTGGGGGCTGGTCAATGCCGCCGTGCCCGCAGCGCGGTTGGACGACGAGGTGAACAAGCTGGCGCAAGGCTTCGCCGCGTTGGGGCCGGCGGCGTTGCGTCAGCAGAAGAAGTTGCTGCGCCGCTGGGAAACGATGTCGGTGGACGCTGCCATCGAGGACAGCGTCGCGGAATTCGGCGCGGCCTTCAACACCGGCGAACCGCAGAAGTTCATGAACGAATTCCTGGCCAGCAAGCGCGGCGGGAAGGGCTGATCAGAAGGTGATCAGGCATTGATTAAAGCGTTGATTAAGGTGCGAGGGGGCGATCAATCCGCGCCGCGCGTCGCGGCAACGATCGGGTCGTCCAGCAGGTACTCGGCCACCTGTTCCACGAACGGTGACAGAGGCCCGTCGGCTTGCGTCACCAGCGTCAACTCACGCAGCGCCCAAGGTTCGCTGATGGCCACCGCCGCGATGCGCTGTTCGCGCAACGCGGTGGCGGCGATGCTGCGCGGCACCAGCGACACGCCCACTCCTGCCTCAACCATCGCCAGCACGGCGTCGAAGGTGTGCACGTGGATGCGCACCTTGGGCGTCTTGCCCGCCAGCTTGGCCATGTCGCGCAAGAAGATGTAGTTGCTGCTGGCGCGGCTCATGCAGACGAAATCCAGGTCCAGCACCGCCGGGAAGCGAATCGGTGAATGTTGCACCACAGGATGATTCAGCGGCGCCGCGATGATCAGTTCATCGATCGCATAGCGGATGGCCTGCACCCCGGCGGATTCGGCATGGCCGGCAAAGATGCCGATATCCGCTTCCTGCCCCGCGATGGCGGCCTCGATCGTGTTGCTGGAGCGCTCTTCCAGCAGGATGTTCACATTCGGGTTGGCCGACAGAAAGCGGCTCAGGCTGGGCACGATGAATCCGTTCAACGAACTGCTGTTGGCGAACAGCTTGACGCTGCCTTTCAGCCCGCTGGCAAAACCGCTGACCTCACCATGCATGCGCTCCACGCCGGCCAGCAGCGAGCGCACATGCTTAAGCACAAACGCGCCTTCCGCTGTCAGTTCCATGCCGCGCGCTTCGCGCTTGAACAGCGGCACGCCCATCGCCAATTCCAGGTTCTTCAGCCGGTAGCTGGCGGACGAGGCGGTCAGGTGGACCGTATTGGCGCCACCCGACAGGCTTTGCGCCTCGGCGATCGCAAGGAACAGGCGGAGGTCGGTGAGTTCGTAGCGCATCTTGCAAGATTACCGTGGCCGTTTTTGCTGCGTCACAGATACGGCGTGGCCAGCCAGATGACCTTGTTGCGCAGCCGCTTGGCGAATGGCGTGCCGGCCAGAGTTTCCAAGGTTTCCGCTTTGGAATTCGCGATCAGCCCGTCGATCCGGGTGCCGATCCAGCGCGCCACGGTGGGGTCGTAGATTTCGCTGTCCAGCTCAAAATTCAGGCGCAGGCTGCGCGGGTCCAGGTTCGAGGAACCCACGTAGGCCCAGGCGTCGTCCACCGTCATCAGCTTGGAATGGTCAAACGTGCCAAGCGCGCGCCACACGCGGCAGCCGGTGCGCACCACCTGGTCCAGTTGTGCGGACATGGCGAAGTCCACCAGCCGCAGGTTGTTCTTGTTGGGGATGACGATATCCACCTGAATACCGCGCCGCGCGGCGGTGGCCAGTGCACCGATCAGGGTCTGGTCGGGCAGAAAGTAGGGCGACTGGATGCGCACGTGGCGCTGCGCCACGGCCAGCGCACCCAGCAGAATGTTGTGCGAACTGCCAAGCGCGCGGTCCGGCCCTGAGGGCACGCAACGCATCGGCACATTGCCCGTGGGCGGCAATGCGTGCGGATCGAACCAGGGCCGTGCCGGCAACGATTCATGTGTCGTGAAATTCCAATCGTGCGCAAACACCGACATCAGCTGCGTCACGATGGGCCCTTCCACGCGGAAGTGCGTGTCGTGATTGACGGCGTCGCCCGCCAGCGCGGTCACAAACGCCGCCCGCACGTTCATGCCGCCGGTAAAGCCCACGCGCCCGTCTATCACCAGCACCTTGCGGTGGCTGCGCAGGTTGGCATACGGCATGCGCAGCACGCCCAGCGGATTCGTCATGAAGCGCGCCACCGGTACGCCGCCGCGCGCCAACATGCGCACGATGGGCGGACGCGAATACTTGGAGCCGATGGCGTCGATCAACACCCGCACCTGCACGCCCCGCGCCTGCGCTTCGATCAGCGCCTGCGCCATTTCACGGCCGATCTCGTCGTTGTCGAAAATGTAGCTTTGCATCGCGATGGCGTGCTGCGCGTCGCGGATGGCTTGCATCATGGCCGGATACGCTTCATCGCCGCCCGCCAGCGGCTGCACCGCATTGCCGCCCAGCAGCCGGAACCGGCTGACGCGGTCGCCCAGAATCTTCAGCGAGGCGAACTGCGGGCCGGACACCGCCGCGACATCCACGGGCAAGGTGTCGACCTGCTCGGCGTCCACCACCATGGTTTCGTCACGCAGTTGCGACACGCGCGTCTTGCGAATGCGGTTGATGCCCGCCACAAAATAGAACAGGGCGCCGAACAAGGGCGAAAACAGCGCCACCCCCACCCAACCGATGGCCGCCCGGACGTCCTGCTTGGTCATCGCGGCATGCACCGCCGCCCCCGTCCCCGCCACGATGCTGACGGCAAACACCAGATGGGGCCAGTAATCGATCAAAATTGCGTGTATGCGATCCATAGCGATGACGTAAAAGTCGGCCTCCGGGGTTGAGCCATGCGGAAGGATAGCAAGGTGCGTGGCGTTGGCAATGGGGAGGAAGATAAGGGGCTTTTGACGGCCCCAAAAAATATGCTATAGTTCGGCCTCTTCGTTGCTGAGCTTCAGTTTGAAGCGCGGCGGGGGAGAAAAAAGTGGTGCTGAAAAGTGCTACTGAAGTAGTACCCCAGAGGTGGCTGTAGCTCAGTTGGTAGAGTCCTGGATTGTGATTCCAGTTGTCGTGGGTTCGAGCCCCATCAGCCACCCCAAGAATTCCCCTTACATTACAGACGCTTAGGCGTCTGTTTTGCTTTCTCGGGGAGATTCTGGGGAGAAATCGCCAATTCTAGGCGGCTCATCTCCCGGTCGTTCTGATCGCCGTCCAGCCATTTGGAATAGGTTTTCAGGAACATCTCCACGCTGTGGCCCAACTGCTTCGCGCAGAAGGCCGGCGTCATCCCAGCCATCAGCATGACCGTCGCGTAAGTGTGCCGCATGTTGTACGGTCGCCTGTAGCGAATCCCAAGAAGTTTTAGCGTTGGCGTCCAGAAGCTGCGCCGGAACGCGCGCTCATCTTCCCACTGGGCCGCATAGCGTGGGTCGTGGAACACCGCCGCGCCGGTTACCTGTGTGTGCTGCCGCTGGGCCTGGATTGCGCTCAACGCGCGGCTGTTCAGGATGACCTGGCGGGCCACGGCCGTCTTGGTCCGGTCTTTCCGCTTCCCCCGAACCAGAGCTTCCGCCACCAGAATGGATCCAGATGCGAGATCCACGTTCGGCCATTGCAAGCCAAATACTTCGGACGTACGCAGGCCGCTCCAGAACCAGAACTCGATCAGGTTGTGGACCTGGCCGGGAAACCGCTGCGCGACTGATTCAAGGATGCCCTCCATTTCTGGTCTGCTGAATGGGTCGGGAGGCTCCCGCTGGTATTTTGCCCGGGGAATGCCAAGGGCCGGATTCTCGGTCAGAAGGCGGTCCTGTACGGCCAGGTCCAGGGCTTCGCGTACGACCGACACATAGTTGTTGATGGTCTTCCCGGACAAATCCGGGCGGCCAGCAACAACGGTCAGGAAATGGCTTAGCTTGGCCGAACGCAGGGGGACCATTCCAAGACGGGTGCCGTGGCGGTCGCAGATCGAGTGTTTCCAGAACTTGATGGCGTTGGAGTATCCATCGCGCGTCGACGATTCTATGCGTTGGGCAGCCAGCCACGTATCAAGCTGACCGCCAAGTGTGCCGACCTCTTCAACCACCGCGTTGGGGAAGTATTCCGCCAGGCTGAATGTCCGGTGGCGGATCTTCTCTTTGATCTCGATCGCCAGACGGTGGCACCAAGAGTTTCAGCCAGAGCATCGCAGGCGATGTTGCGGGCCTCTTCAATTTCTTCCCAGTCGCCGCCATGCATCTTGTCTTCAATCGCGGCGATCGTCATAGCGCCACCTGTTCGATAGTTACGCGGACCATCCCGCCCTTCGCCTTTTCCCGGATCTCAGCGGGCGCGAAATGGAACCCGCGGTCATTCATGCCGATAGCGTCCGCAATGCCATCCGTGCCCGCCTTCATGCGGGCCGCCAGGTTGTCTCGGTCGTAGGCACGAGCGTCGGGCGGGAAGAACTCATACGCGATGCGCACTCCGAGGAACTGGCTGAACCCGTCCGCCTTGGAAAGAGCTGATCTGGCCAGCAGCCGCGCGGCGTTTCGATATCGCTTCTTTGCTTGGGAAACCGGCGCCCAGTGCCCGCGGTGGTTGGGGCTCAGTTCCTTTGGTGGCCAGGGCAAGTCGACAACGATCATGCTCCCTCTCCCACGTTCAACCCGATCCCAAGCGCCCGCCTGGCCATGGCCAATACGGTCATCGAGTAGCGCCGGCCGCCGACCCGTTCACTCTCCCTCAAGATCCTCACTGCCCAGCGCCGCTCGTTAGGCACCGCAGCGAGTTCTGGCAACTCCATCATGCTTGCCTCCTATAGCTAGGCCAGTCGAACACCACCATCCGGCCGCCACCCTCGCGAAGGCGATCAATGACACGCTCGCCCAGGTACTCGGTCACCCTGTCGCGTGCCGAGCGGGATGCGCTGGTGGCGATGGCGCGAGATGGATTGTGCGCCCTGGCGATGAAGGACGCTCTGAAGCGGATCATCGAGAAGCCCCGCGCCCGGCAGGAGGGCGATATGTGGCTGGTGTGGTGCGCAGCAGTTGGACCCAGCCCGCGCGCAACGTTCGAGTCCGCCTATTTGGCATGGGCCCGCCGGCGTGGGTGGCTGGTATGACGGCCGATCTGCAACGGTGGGAACTGCGCGACCCGATGCTGGTGGTGATGAGCCGTCAGCAGGCCGCTCTGAAACGATCGTGCGAGGGCTGCGCGCATGCCAAGACCATCGAGACGCCATTCATCGGCGACACAATCACGCGCTGCCTGAAGGGCAGGCCCTACGGGAAGAAGTGCAGCCGGTACGAGGTGGCCAATGGATAGCAGCTTGCCGGCTTGGGTGGAATCGGAAATCCACAACTGGGCGCGCGCCCAGTGGGAAGGGGAGTGGCCCGGCCCTGGCAGACCGGTGCATGACGAGCCGGCCGTCTGCGCCTTCCCCGCAGAGCCTGGGCACGAGGATGACGACGAGCCCCCGCGCATCCCCGTGAACCATGACCGCGCGCGCCAGGTGAACCGCCTCTATGAGGCATTGCCCCTGGCGGAACAGCGCGTGATCCAGGCCGAGTACACGCGCCGCAATGAGTATGGCGATTTGCCGGCGCACCTTCGCCAGGACAAGGCGTGCCGCGTGATCGGGATCGCGCTGCCGTACTACAAGGTGGCGCTGGGCAGTTTCAAGCAGCAGGTTTGGAGGATGTTCGAATGAAGTACGCGCACGAAGTGATTGATCTGCTGGGCGCTTTTCCGGGACGTCGGTTCAAGATGCGGCAAATCATCAACCACGTGGCGCCTAGAGCCGATCAGCGCCAGCGGGCCGTCGTCCGTACCGGCGTGTGGCGCGTCCTGGTCGCGCTGGAAGAAACCGGGCAGATAGCCAGCACACGCGATGAAGAAGAAAGCCGCGTCCATGTCGAATATTGGTGGGAAACCATAACATCTGCTTCTGGAAAAGCATTTCAGAAACCATCACAATACGTGCGGGAACTTGCGTCCTGAACACTGCTAACTGAGAGACTTCGGCTATCAGGTTGGGACGGAAGTTTCTGCTATCGGCTTCACTTCACCGGACTCGAGGAGTGCGGATCTAGCGAGGTCGGAGTCGAAGCTCGCTTCCTCAAATGGGTGAAGTCCTAAGCGGTAAGCGATGATCACCCGGTTGTGCCCAGAGAGGGGCAGATTGTCCAGAAGCGCATATCGTTGGACATAGGCGTTGAATTTCTTCCCGTCATGAAGGAAACCGTTGAAGTAGATGACTCTCAATTCCGGGCCGGACAGTCGAGCACGAATAATAGAAACGGCGTCCCACTTTTCCGCCCAGCTCACGGTAGGGTGTGAATCCACCCATCTGAGCAGTGAATAGAGGGTTCTAATCAGTGCGCCTAATTGCGGCTCATTTGAGGCGAAACAACGCTCCCACCACGCGACCGTAGAGCTTCTATGCGTAGCGCGAATCTCCTCCTGCTCTGTTGCGTCGACTGATTGCATTTTCTTAATCAGAGAATGGGTCTCTTCATTGCTTGGAGTATGGCCCAATCGCAGAATTTCATGAAGCGCAATGACTCCGGTGAGGCGGGGGTCAAGCTCTGTGCCGCTTCCAAACTGAAGCCCCGATATCAATTCTCGGTAGCTGCTAGTCCAACCAAAGAAAGACTGTTCGAAGGCTTGCTTGGCAAGCTGCCGGCGCTGCTCCTCCAACTCGTCCTGTTGCGAGCGTAACGTGAGTACGAGTAGCACGATCGTCACAAGGCCTGCGACGGGGTTGACAATTCCTCCCATAAAGTCGCCGAAAGCTCCCCAATCCGCCTGGTCGGTAGAGAACTTTCCTTTGAACGTACTGCGGTAATACCAAAAGGCGATGCACGCACTAGAGATAGGAAGAAGTGAAGTTAATGCGATGAGGCGAAATGTTCGCCGCACACGAGGAGTTTTCATGATGTTGAGCTCGATGCGAGCTGACCGCATCTTGTGTAGTTAATTGTTACGGTATAGGAACTGTATTAGATATGGCGCTGACAGACAAACAGCGCCGCGTCGGCGCATTACGACCCAAGCCGCCAGCCGCTTTGTTGGCAGACGATTTGCTTTACACCTGCCTGACGCCAGCGCCTGAGTTGCTTGCCTGGGTACAGGACAGCATCCTGGCTGAAGACGGCCCCCTAAAAAATCCTGAACATTTCCATCTGATCGACGCAGACCTGGAGTTTCTCTGGGCGTCCCAAGCGTTCTCCAAGCAGGGCAGAACTGTTTTGGGCCAATGCGAGGAGGTGATGTTTCGAGCAGGAGGTTGGCAGAAGGCCAGGCAGGAACAGCAGTTCCGTGATTGGTTTGGACGGATTCCTCGGTTTGTCGTCACCCTGGCCGCCGACTATTGCGCTCAGTGTTCGGACGCCGAGTTCTGCTCACTGGTGGAGCACGAGCTCGACCACATCGCTCATCTCACCGATGAGTTTGGCAGTCCATCCTTTGGCAAGGATGGACTGCCAAAGCTTGGACTACGTGGTCACGACGTCGAGGAGTTCGTCGGAGTCGTGCGGCGTTACGGGGCGTCCAAGGATGTGTCGGCCCTGGTCGATGCTGCAAAGCTGTCACCCGAGGTCGGTGTGGCGGCCATAGCCCATTCTTGCGGGACTTGTCTTAAGGTCTCGGCCTAGCCCCTGCTTTTAGCTTCGCGGCCGTTGGCCATGGCCTTGCAATAACCGTAGAAGTCATCTTTGCGAGTCAGGTTCTTCCATTCTGCCCAAGCCTCATCTATGAGTGCTTCATCGTCAGAAGAGATAGCCTGCTTCAGCTTTTTCTGACAAGCCCGGGCCGCATAAAGGTCAAAGCCCGTGAGCATGCAGCAAGTCTGGAAACAGTCGTCGTAGAGCAGTTCATCAGTTGTCTTTTCGAGCATGTCGGCTCCGGTCGGAATGTTTTACCTGCACCATACGGATTTAACATTATGGCAAAGCTCAATGAGGCGGAGCAGCGGTTCATTGTGCAAGCGCTCGCCTGCTACGACATCCCGACCCAGGTCGCGGACGCGGTAAAGGAAGAATTCGGTTTAGAGGTTACGCGCCAACAGGTTGCGGCATATGACCCCACCAAGGTTACGAGCAAGGCCCTGGCCAAGAAGTGGCGCGACCTTTTCGCCTCAACCCGCGAGCGCTTTCGCAAGGAAGTCGCAGAGATTCCCATCGCTGACCTCGCCTACCGCCTGCGTCAACTGCACCGGATGGTCCAAGAGGCAATGAGGCGCAAGAACATCGTTCTCGCCGCGTCATTGCTGGAGCAGGCTGCGAAAGAGCAGGGCGGGATGTTCACGAATCGGCGCGAACTCAGTGGCCCCAATGTAGGGCCAATCCCGACGATGCCCACGACGATCGAGCTGGTAGCGCCCAATGTCCGAAAGAGCGAGGATTGAGCTACCGCCAAAGCTGATTCCAGTATTCAGCGGCCAGGCCCGATACAGGGGTGCGCATGGCGGGCGGGGATCGGGTAAGACCCGCTCGTTCGCCTTGATGACCGCCGTTCGCGCGTACATGTTCGCGGAGGCTGGTGCATCTGGCGTGATCCTGTGCGGCCGCGAGTTCATGAATAGCCTGGAAGATTCCTCTATGGAGGAGGTCAAACAGGCAATTCGCTCGGTGCCGTGGCTTGATGCCTACTTTGAGATTGGTGAGAAGTACGTCCGGACCAAGAACCGCCGCGTTTCATACGTCTTCGCGGGCCTTCGTCACAACGTAGACAGCATTAAATCCAAGGCGCGCATCCTCATAGCTTGGGTGGATGAGGCCGAAAGCGTCAGCAAGATCGCCTGGCAGAAGCTGGCCCCCACTGTCCGCGAATCAGGCTCCGAAATCTGGATAACCTGGAACCCGGAGAAAGACGGCAGCCCCACGGATGAGCGGTTTCGCAAGAATCCGCCGACCGGCGCCAAGATTGTCGAGCTCAATTACACGGACACCCAGCCGCGTACCTGACTGGTTGAACACGCCATGATCCCCACCGCAGTCACGATGCTGGCCGGCTGGAAGGGCTACGCCGCAGCGGCCCTGGTAGGGGTTATGGTGCTGGCTGCTGCCGGAGCAGGGGTCCGATGGTATGGAGTAAGCCAATTCGAGGCCGGGGCCATGGCCAAGGAAGCCGAGATTGAGAAACGCCAGGCGGCAATCGAGCGCGCATGGCAAGAGGAAAGGGATCGTGCTGATGCCAAATACCGAGGCGCCGTGCTGGCGCGGCAGCAAGTGGAAGAAGACCTGGGTCAGGCTGAGCGTGATCGTGACGCCGCTTTTACTCGTGTTGACGGGCTGCGCGAGCAGCTCGCCCGCCGGGGCACCGCGACTGCCAACTCCGGCGGCCGATCTGATGGCGCCAGCACCGACTGGATCGGACTATTTGGAGAGTGTCTCGCTCGAGCTGAAAGCCTTGGACACAGACTTGGAAAGGTGGGAAAGGATGCTGCTCGATGGGCCGATCAAGTAAACGGCCTACAGGGCCACATTCAAAGTCTTGGCATTCCTACTCCACCATAGCGACCCCACCATACGCTTCAGCAATTCGCACAAACTCGGCGTGAACGTCAATTCGATGGTCTGCCATGCGGCTAATTTTCCCCGTGGCCTTCGCTTCTTCGAACTGCTCCAAGAATCGCTCAGGATCCGTCCTGTCCATCCCTTGGAAGTTGAGGAATGAGTATTTCGTCCAGTCGGATGCTATCAGCCGCTCGACGGTCTTTTCGGGGAAACGCAACTTGCGGACAGTCGCGGGTGACCCGGCCACAATGGCGTAGGGCGGCACGTCCTTAGTGACGATCGATCGCGCAGCTATCACGGACCCTTTCCCGACTCGAATGGGCGCGGCGAAAAGAACGTCATTACCGATCCAGGCGCCGTCCTCTACGACAATGGTCTCATCCCGTTGAGGGAAGGGCAGAAGGTCGAACTGCGCGCCATTGTCGCGGGCGAACGCACCGTACGGAGCGGCGCCGGAATAGTCAAAACCGCACATGCCTATCCAGCCGACTGGGTGGTCACTCGCCATAATCGCGGCGTTATGCCCGATAGCGCAGTACCTGCCTACATGTGCGGTCTTCCCAAGATCGCTATGGCTATACGAGAAGGCACCAAGACTGCTAAATGCGCCGCCGCCGAACTGCCCCGAATAGCTCTCCATCAACGCGGGCTGCTTGTCCGTGTTGTAGGCATTACCGATGCGCAACCAGGTCTTGTTGTAGCGCTCAGACGGATGCAGGAAAATCCGCTTCTCCTGAAGAAAATCGATGTGCTCTTGGAGTACGGTAATCGTCGGCAATTGTGGGCTCCGAATTGTTTTGGCAGGATGGAGTGGGCTTCGCATCTAAAGCGATGATGCGTGTTCTCTTATATCTATGGGCACCGGTCACCAATCTTGAATTTTATCCGGGCTGGCCAAAATCGTATGACCCGAACCCATTCAAAGCGGCGGAACCACTGTTGGAAGCACTGCCTCGTTCCGTCTACAGAAGGCGACTCCCCAGCACTCGGAATTAATGCGCCATTTGGTGCACTTCATTGCCTCGATGGCAGAGGCCAAACGAACGCCCGCTGCCGCAAGGGCATGGTGAAATTGGATTTAGGTATAGAAATATGGAGCCTCCAGGCTGATACGGGCGTAGAGGTAGCGCGAATGGATTCGGCGAGGGCAGGGGAGCGTCGAAATCTACCGAAGCTTTCCTTTTGGAAGGCTGCGCCGAATCGTCGCTTCCAATCACCATTTCTCGAATGTGGGCCCATCCTCCAGGCTTCATTCCTCGCGGGACTTCTAAGAAGTTTTCGCCGATGGAGATCATTGTCTCCACGCGATAAGCCCTAATGCCGCTGGTGCGATGCACTACGTCTTTGCGCGAAAATATCACATCCTTGTCCATTTCCGCGTCGATTATCCATCCCCTATGGAACGCCTTAAGTCGCTCAATGCGCAACTCTGACGGCGGAATTGTGCGTAGAGCTAGTTCGATGCGGTTCTTTTTGCTACGGATAGTTATTCGGCCGGCGATGGTCGTCACGTCCCAATTGTCAGTAGGAGTTTTCCATTCGTTGTCTTCGATTGACAACAGGGGCTGGCCGTCTTCCCTCAGGAAGTTGGCGTTTATGCGATATGAGGCACCAGTTTCTTCGGGGGGCTCGACCCACAAAACCCTCTCTCCCTCAATCTCCAGAATCGTGTCCACATCTCTGGCGGAAACTCCGCCGAGATAGATAGTGGGCGGTTGCACACTGACTTCAAAAACCTCGGAGGCGAACCCCAACCGCAAACATTTTGGCTTGCGGTTGGCTTGAGCGACTCCTTGGGAGGATGCCCATCCCGTCGTCTTTTTGTTGTGGCATCCTCCGCACAGGAGCGTGATTCCTTGGGCGGTGTGCTCCATAGCGTCTTCAAATTCGGGATCGAAATGCTCATATTGATAGACAGCGCTTCCACACTTAATGCACCCGAAGCCGCAACGCTTTCGCACGGCCCTCTTAACTTCGGATGGGATGTAACGCGTCAATCCGTGCTTGTTCACATCGTTCGCCATTTTCACGTCCTTCATGATTTGTATCAAATTATAGAAGGCGTTCTTGACAGCCGTTGGGCTAACTACGACCCAGTTTATGGGGTACTGGAGGGATTTATATGATCGAGGCGCAGCATCTACCTTCCTTGGGAGTAGCGTCGCCCGACAACTATCTAGGTGCCATCCCCTTACGCAACTTGTTGGGCGCTTCCATCAAATCCTGCACATCCTGGTCGCGCTCAATCACACAGGTTTCTGCGCGCAGCGCTTCCATGAATTCGTCGTACAGGTCGCCGGTGACCCCAGCGGGGCGCTTGAAGTCGTTTGATAGCTGGTAGGCGCGCAGCAGGCTGGCGCGTAGGCGCTTAACCTCCCACAGCAGGGCGATCACATCGGTGTTCCATGGCTGCCGCTCACGGATGACGCGCAGATCGTTGTGGGAGAGAGGCGGTTTGAACGGCATGGCTGAAAATACTGGTTGAATATCCGGTATATTCCAGCGATGTCGGGGTCACTTCATCGGCGTGGCGATGAGTTTGTCAGAGGGGAAGGGGATCAGGAAGTCGCGGCTGTCGGCTGCTGGCGCTGTGAGCCAGTCGCCATAGGCACCTTCCGGCAGGATGACGACCATGCGCTTTTCCTTGCCCGCTTGGTGGTAGTCGCGGAATAGCGGATCATCGTCCGCATTGATGGTCAGCATGGTGTAGCTCTCTTGCCACTGGCCGGCCTCGTCTCGGTACCGATCCCAGATGCCGGCTATGCCGAGCGGCGCACCATCCGCACGTGTGAATCTGGTCGGCACCGATTTATCGGTCGGGAGCCTGGCCTTGGTTTCCTCGCGATGGTCAGGCTCGAATATCGAATCCGCCGGGATGATGCAGTGCTGGGCACGGCGCCAGGCGTTGCCGAACGTGAACGACTTTGGCGCCGTCTCGCTGCGCGCGTTGAACGTCGAAAGCTTGCCTACCTTGTCCAGCCCATCGGGCTTGGTCATGGCGCTTATGAGACCCCAGCGGCCAACGACTGCTTCCCGCTCCGGTACCGCCTCGTCGCCTGCGTCATGCTCCACCGGCCGGCGCACGAACACGCCTGGGTAGCGCGGCCACATGTCGTACTTGCCGCTGGCGGCCGGCTTCTTTCGCACGCCGAATTTCTTGAGCAGCATCTCGGCGTCTTTCAGAGTCTGGTAGTGGCTGCACATGGAACCCTCCAAGGAGGATTCCAGTATAGGGGAGCTCTTCCGCGGCTGGGGGAACCCACAGTCAAACCTCTATACGGGCAGTTGTGGTGTGGGTCTGCTCCAGTTGAGTTAGCGGATGCGGACTTCGTACGAAGTAGGGTTACGGCCGCTTACTAAGCCTAGTGCCAAAAGGTCGATTTTTTTACCCGGAGTCAATTCCGATTCCGCGGTGGCTGAAACGATGACCACAGTCATCTTCTCTTCTCCAATCTTCTGACTTTCCACGGTAGTGGTCGCGTACCGGGTCGCAGTGCAGGTGCCCAATTCGTCGATCTCGAACTCACCTGTGTCGACCTTTTGACCATTACTATCGAGAAAATCCAGGGCAACTTTGAGATTTCGGTAGCCCGATAAGCCGCCGCCATCAAGGAGAATTTGTGCTGCGTAATAGCCCTGATTCGCCCAGAGTGTGTCCCAATGGGTAATGGTGATCTGGCCGAGTTCTTCGTTCTGCATTGATGCCTCATCTTGCTGTTGGGGGGCTTATCTTTTACCAGATATTTCCCGTTACAATTTGGCGGCCTGAAGGAAATCCTAAGTCTTGGAAGTTGAGCGCTCAGCGATTAGCGTTGCACCGCGCCGAGTGGGTTGTCCGCAAATAATTCACTTTCGGGGAAGAATTCAGGGAAGAATATTGGATACGCAGGGGAATGATAAAAGCGGTATTCCTTTAGAATCAACACGATAGATCCCCAGTAATCCCCGCTATTCCCCTATTATCTGGGTTCGAGCCCCATCAGCCACCCCAAAGAATTCAAAGAAATCAGCCGCCTAGAGCGGCTTTTTTCTTGTCCGCCGATTCTGCAATCGGTGGCATGAACCGCGATTGGTGGCATCGGTCAGGCACTGCTCTTGATCTTCACCACGCGCCGCAGCAGTTGGCCAAAGCCGAACAGACCGAGCAGGTCAGCTAAGCATTAATCATTCGCCGCCGCCGGGCCGTCTGCCTGTTGCGGCGTAGCGGTATCGCGCCGTTGCAGCATGCGGGCGACCCGTTCGCCCGCGATCTGAAAGCGCTGCGCCAGGGACGCCGGCGCCAGCACATCGAATTCCACTTCCAGCGCCAGCAGCCAATACGTCAGCGCCTCCAGCGACTGGCCGGTGCAGCGGAGCAGGCAACGGCCATCGTCTAACGCCTCGACCTGGCCGGCCGATGCGGGAATGCGCGCTGCAATCTCCGCGTGCGGCGCATGCAGCACGATGCGGGCCTCTTCGGCGTTGGGCGCCTGCCCCACCGCCCGCGTCACATAGGCGCGTAGGTCGCCACCTTCGGGCGGCGGACGCGGCGCGAAGTGCGCGCCCAGCGTTACCGCGCCGGTGATTCGATCGAGTCGGAACGTGCGCCAATCGTCGCGCGCCGGATCCCACGCCACCAGATACCAGCGATACCCCGTGTGCGCCAGCCCCTGCGGCTCGACCTGACGCGTGCTGGGCTGTCCGCGGCTGTCCGCGTAGTCGAAGTTGACGCGCAACTGGTCGCGGCAGGCGGCGGCCAGCGCGGCCAACAGTCCCGCATCGATCATCGGGCCCCGGCTCGGCAGCGGCACGATGGCCGACCGCAGCGCGTCCAGCTTGTGGCGCAGGCGCGTGGGCATCACCTGCTCTAGTTTGACCAGCGCGCGCAGCGCAGCTTCTTCCACGCCACCGACCGTGCCCGTGGCCGCGGTGCGCAGCGTGATGGCCACCGTCAGCGCCTCGTCGTCGTCCAGCAGCAGGGGCGGCAGGGCGTTGCCCGCGCGAAAGGCGTAGCCGCCCGCCACACCGCTGCTGGCCTGGATGGGGTAGCCCAGTTCGCGCAGCCGGTCGATGTCGCGGCGCAGCGTGCGCGGATGCACCGCCAGAGTCTGTGCCAAATCGGCGCCGGCCCAATGGCGGCGGGTCTGCAATAGGGAAAGCAGGCGCAGGAGTCGGTTGCTGGAGCTGAGCATCGGTCAACGATAGCCTGTATCAAGGGCGGAAACTGTCCGCAATGGATTTTAAAGTTCGTCCGTCGTCAGCGGCCATGGGGCCGCGGCACTCCCCCAATCCGGAGCTTGTGTATGTCTATCGTTTTCCATTGGTACCCCCAGTCCAGCGCCTCCCCCATCGCCTGCGCCCTGGCCGAACTGCAGGTCCCGCACGAACGCGTCAAGGTGGATATCCAGGCCGGCGAGCAGCGCCGCCCGGAATTCCTGGCCTTGAACCCCAACGGCAAGGTGCCGACCCTGACCGTGGACGGTGCGCCGCTGTTCGAAGCCTTGGCCATCCACCTGTGGCTGGGTGAACAATGGGGCGTCGAGCGGGGCTTGTGGCCCGCGGCCGGCACTTCGCAGCGGCTGGCCGCCATGTCGTGGTGCACGTGGGCCTACGTGACGTATGGCGCGGTGGTCTCGCGCCTGTATGTCGTCGCCCACGGCGACGAGCAAAGCCGCGATGCCCACCAGGCCGAGCGGGCCATCGCCGACCTGGATTCGCTATTGGGGCTGCTGGATGCGCATCTGACGCGCCAGCCGTGGATGGTGGGCGACAAGTACTCGCTGGCTGACCTGGTGGTGGCGTCGGTGGTCGGCTACACCGCCTTTCTGGGCGCGCCAGTGGCCGCCCATCCGAAGGTGCAGGCATGGCTGAGCACGATCAAGGCCAGGCCGGCGATGCAAGGCGAGGTCTGAAGCGACGGCGGGCCTGAGCAACCCAGCGCGCCATGTTGCCGCGCGTGTGCGCGGCCGCGCCCAAGCCGGCTTGACGCACTATGGTAGGAATCGCCTGCATCGTGTCCGCGATTTCCTGTTCTTGCCCGATTCATTCAAGTTCTTGCCCTGGCTGCCGTTAACGCTGATACACCTTCATACGCCCACGGAAATCAGCGCCATGTTTGATTGGATCTCTCTTGCCCTAACCATCATTGCTCTGATTGCTTGGGCAATCCATCGCCAAAAGAAGCGGCATGACGCGCTGTTGGCCAAGTTTCGCGAACATAATCAGAGACTCGGTACGTCCTTTCCTGAAAACAGTGTCGACAGCGAGCTGATTCTTAGCGATAAGGACAAAAAGGTCGTCATTGCGTTCGACCCCCAAACCCGAAAACTCTGCATGGTATCGGGGGTGAAGGATCCGGGTGAGGTGCTCGACTTTTCCTACATCAGGCAGTGGCAGTTGAAATGGACCGAGGTTTCAGGCAACGGTGGGCTCGCTTTCAAGGATGTCCATTTTGCCTTTTCCACAAACGACCTTAAAAGGCCATTGCTCCACATCGCCGTCCCCGGCAAGGGCTATGGAGATACGTGGAATAGCCGCCTTGCAATTCTGATGGGCGCTTAAGGGACTGCACGCCTTGGCGGCATCTTGATTCACGTGGCAGGCTTGCCCGCACCGCGACGCAAGCCGCAAACCTGAAGCGCCTCCACCCGCATTCAAGCCAACCCGGGAATGGAACTTGCTGTAGTCCTGTTTCCCAAGCCGCCCACGCGGCTTGATAGATCCTCTAGGAGACCGGACATGGCTGACCACGTCATCAAGACACTGAATCACCTCATCGAAACCTCGAAGAACGGACAAAAGGGCTTTGAAGCCGCGGCCGATGACACGAAAAACCCCGAGCTGCAGCAGCTATTCAGGAACCGGGCGCAAGATTGCGCCGCGGGGGCCGCGGAGTTGCAAACCGTGATCGCGCAGTTGGGTGGCGTGCCCGAGGACAGTGGCACGGTTGCGGGTGCGGTGCATCGCGGTTGGACAAACTTGAAGGCCGCCGTGGCCGGCCGCACCGATCTGGCGATTTTGGAAGAGTGTGAGCGCGGCGAGGACGTGGCCAAGGCGGCCTATGCTGACGCCCTGAAGGAACCGCTGCCGGAAGAAATTCGCGTGATCGTGGAACGGCAGAATGCCGGCGTTGTGCGTAATCACGATCAGATCCGCGACCTGCGCAATCGCTACAAGGCCGCGAAGTAACTTGCCACCGGGGCTACACCTACGAGCCCCCCTAAAAGGTGTAGCCCGGGTATAGCCCGAATGAAGCCCTGTCGCTTGGCGCGGTGACAGACTGGGAATAAAGAACCAGGGTGCCTCGGCGTGCCCCTACAGCAAGCGCTCATCCACCCCATTGCGCAAGTCATAAGGCGACCACAAGATCCGCCCGACGATGCGAACCTCGCATCCGTCTTCCTTCTCCAGCGCAAAAGGCGCATAGGCCGGGTTCAACGACTTCGCCAGCCAGCCGCCTTCGCGTTCGCGTGCGATGCACTTCACGATCATCTTGCCGCCATGGTTGATGGCGTAGACCGTGCGCGGGTCGATCTCGCGCGGGTCGGTGATAGGGTCTTCAAAGAACAGCATGGGTCCGCCGTTGCGTATCACGGGTTCCATACTGTCGCCTTGCGCATACACGATCTTCATGCGGTTGATCGGCAGCTTGAACGATTCCAGAAATGAACGGCGCAGCAGAATTTCGCCGATCTCGGTCTCGTGATAGTTCTCGATGCCGAGCCGGCCGGCGGCCAGGCGCACATCCAGCTCGGGGATGGGCATGAATTCCTGATCGTTGGCGGAATAGCCCGCATGGGCGACGTGGCCGACATTGGCGGCGGTGCTGATGCGCAGCGCCTGCATGCGTTCGGCTTGATGCGTCGTGATGCCGTCCGGATCCCAGGGCGCTGCGGACACCGGCGCCATGGGAAATTCGTCCGCGATCGCATCGATATTCAACAGGGTGCCGCGTTTGGATTGCGGGGACTTGGATTGCGCGGCCGCCGCCTTCGTCTTGACCCCCATCTGGCCCAGCGCCAATAGCAGCGCGCCTTCCAGGCGCTTGAGCTGATCGTCGGCCAAGCCTTTGATCAGCGACTGCGGTACCGACGCGAAGGGCCACGCCACGTCCGTGGCCGGGGCGGCAAGTGGCGCCGCTGCCGATAGCGATGCGGCCTTTTTAGCTTCGGCCGCCAATCGCGGGCTGATCGCAGCCAGCGTGCAGCCAAACCCTTCGGCGTAAGCCATGGCCGCTTCAATCCCAATGGGACGGCGGCCGGTGATGTGCTGATAAATCATCGCCTGGCCGCCCTTCACGTGGTGGTCACGAGCAAAGGCCGCGCGGTTCACGCCTTCAAAGCGTGCGCGCAGCGCGGCGGCTTCCTCTTCGATAGTCCACATTTTCATATAGCAATGCTATGCAAATTAAACTATAGCATGGCTTGCTAATAAGATGTAGCGTCGCTATAGTTTTGGTAATGAACCTACATGACTATTTCGATTGCGAGGGGGCCATTACCGCTGCGGCGCTGGCTCGGCGCGTGGGGGTATCGCCCGCGCTGGTCTACCAGTGGCGCACCGGGCGCCGGCCGGTGCCGGTCAAGCACTGCGCCCTGATTGAGCAGGCCACGTGCGGCTGGGTCACCCGGCGCGACTTGCGTCCCACGGATTGCATTCGAATCTGGCCGGAGCTGGCCGAAGGGCTGAAGGCGCAATGAACTACTACCCCCATCACATTGGCGATTTCAATAGCGCCACGCGGCACCTGACGCGCATCGAACGCAGCGTCTATCGCGATCTGATCGAACTCTATTACGACACCGAAGCCCCCTTGTGCGCGGACGTCGACAAACTCTGTCGCCTGTTGATCGCGCGGTCAGACGAAGAGCAGGCCGCGGTGGTCCAGGTGCTGGGCGAATTCTTCGTGGACACCGAGCAAGGCTGGCGGCATGCACGTTGCGATGCCGAGATTGCCCGCTACCACGGCAACAAGGAAGCGAAGTCCGCGGCCGGCAAGGCCAGCGCGGCCAAGCGGGCGCGGCAAGCTGGCCGGCAAGTGAAAGCGGCGGAGAACGCGGCAATGGAGGCAACGGTGGAAGGCGGGGCGGGCCAACAGCCGTTGAGCACCCGTGCAACTAACCAGGAACCAGAACCAGAACCAGGAACCCAAAGCCAGAAAGAAAAGGAACCCCGGTCATGCCAGCGCACTCCAGGCTTTGACGCTACCGCCATTGCCTTGCCCGAATGGCTGGACAGGGCTGACTGGGTTAGTTGGGTAGCGGATCGCAAAGCCCGCAAGAAGCCGATTACCGAAGAGGGCGCGCGGCGGCAGTTGCAACAGCTTGCCGGCTACCGCGCCGAGGGCATTGCCGCGTGCGAGGTCATCGCCCACAGCATCGCCAGCGGCTATCTGGGGCTGTACCCACCGCGCGATAGGCCGCGCACCGCGGCAAGCAGCCGCGCACGGCAACGCGCCGACTGGTCATCTGAACTGCGCAGCGTGTTGGCTGAAGGCCGGGGTCGCGGCGAGATCGACATGGGGGTGATCGATGCAAGTCACTGAATCGTCCACCAGCCTGGGCGCGCTGGTCGTCAATGAAATGCACCTGCTGTACGGCGCAAAGTTCGCGCAGCAATGGGAAGGCCTGACGCCGCGCGAGTTGAAGGATTCCTGGAATCAAAAGTTGTCGGGGCTGACCGAGGCGCAAGTCAGGCGCGGGCTGACCGCGTGCCTGACGCGCGAGTGGCCGCCCACGCTGCCCGAATTTCTGAAGCTGTGTTGCCCGTGGTTGATCCCCGAGCTGGCCTATCACGAGGCCGTGCGCGGCGTATCGGCGCGGCGGCGCGGCGAGACCGGCGATTGGTCACACCCCGCGGTGTATTGGGCGGCGGTTGGCGTGAGCACGGTGGATTTGCTCAATAGCAACTACGGCGCCATCAAAACGCGCTGGGAAAGGACCTTGACCGAGGAGCTAAGCCGAGGCGCGTGGCTCGACATTCCGCCACCGCGCGCGGCACTGCCCGCGCCAGGTCAGACGCTGGCCACGCGCGCGCAGGCAGAAGCCGCGCTGAAAAAGATGGGGGCGGGAAAGCTGTTGGAGCCCCGCAGCCGGTCGCATCGCGAATGGATTGATCGATGGGAGGCGCGCATCGCGCTTGGCGGGCACCCGACCAAAGCCATCGCCGAGATGCTGACGCACGCCAGGCACACCACCGAACCGGAGGGCGCATGACACAGGCACACGAAGCGGAACACAAAACGGAACAAAAAATGGGATGCGACACGGGGCACCCAAGCGGTTCCGCGATCCGCGAACAAGCACGAGGCAACACGACAATGGAAGCAAGGGCAAGCACGCAAGCAGGCATACCACGTTGGGTGGAAGACGAAATTCGCAACTGGGCAAGATCGCAATGGGAAGGCGACTGGCCGGGCCCGCGCCGCATGATGCAAGACGCGACGGACGTGTGCGCGTTTCCGCCGCTGCCGGGTCACGATGACGACGATGAGCCGCTGCGCATTCCGGTGAATCACGAACGCGCGCGCCGCGTGCATGCCCTGTATGAAGCGTTGCCGCTGGTCGAGCGGCGCGTGGTGCAGGCGGAAACCACGCGCCGTGCCGACTACGGGGATCTGCCCGCGCATCTGCGTCAGGAAAAAGCCTGCCGCGCCATCGGCGTCACGCTGCCTTACTACAAGGTGGCGCTGGGCAACTTCAAGCAACAGGTCTGGAGGGAATTCAAATGAAGTACGCGCACGAGGTCATTGATCTGCTGGCCGCGTACCCGGGCCGGGAATTCAGAATGGCCGAGATACTGCGGCACGTCAGCCGCGGCATGCCGTTGACGCCCGCCTCGCAAGAAGCCATGCGGCGCGGCGCACGCCGGGTGCTGGATCATTTGCTGGATGCCGGCCACGTGCATCGTTGCGGCGGCAATACAAAATCCGCAACCTACGCGTGGTCGGAATTGGGACACGCACTTCATAAAAACCCTGCGCATTTGGGACCGGATTTGAGACAATAGCCGCGGGACATTGCGCCCACACGAAATGCAGCCCGCCAACCTTCAACGGTTCGCGGGCTTTGTTTTTTCCGAACCCTTTAATAGCCGACATGACGCCCGACAACGCAATCCTTACGCTGATAAGCGCCGCTGCAGGCAGCGTGCCGGTGGTGCTTTCCGACGACGCTGAAGCCTTCCCGCCGTCGCCTTATATCGCGATGGCCGTGCGCTGGGTAGAGGCCGGTCCGGCAGAGACGGGCCGCGTCGATGGCAACGGCAACCAGCCGGTGCACGACCATCGCGACGCCACCGTCGAACTGCGCAGCGTGGGCGTGGATGCCTATCGCGCGTTGGACAAGATGGGCCTGGTCTTGCGCCATCCCGCTTATGAAGAACAGGCCGAAGCGCTGGGCCTGGCCTTGTTTCAGGCTGGCCGCATACAGCGCGTGGCGCCCGACAGCGCCGGCGCGGCAAGCGAGCGGCTGGGCGTGCTTGAACTGGGCATCCGCTACGCGCAGACCTATACCGATTTTGTCGGCGTCATTGAAACGGTGACCGGCACGATCACGACCACGGGTGGCGCCACGCCTGCCCTTGAAACTTCTTTCTCCGCGAAGACCGACCCGGCGCAGTAGCGCCGCAGGCCTTCTTAACGTAGTCCCCGCCGCCTTTGGGCGGTTTTTTTTTGGAGCCGCAAATGGCAAAAATCGACCGGATCGTCAATGTGGCGATCTCGCTGAACACCACGGCGATCAAGGAGCAGAACTTTTCTGACCTGCTGATCCTTGGCGCGCACGCGCTGGCCGTCAACCGCATTCTGGCGCTGACCGAGCCGGGCGAGCTGTTGGACATGGGCATGGCGCCGACCGACCCGCTCTACATCGCCGTGCGCGATGCGTTCAAGCAGATCCCGACGGTGGCGCGCATTTTCGTGGGCCGCCGTCAGGTGGATGTCTCCCGCGTGACCGTCACGCGCGCCGCCGTGTCGGATTACCTGGTTTCGCTGTCGTGGCGCGACGCGCAAGGCGTGGTGCAGAAGGTTGATGTCGCGACGTCGGGCCTGGCCGACAGCACGCCCCAGACCCTGGCCACTGCATTGGCCGCCGCTATCGCCGACACCGATGCGCCGGTGACGGCAGCCGCCACGGGTGCCGAAGTCACGGTAACGGCTGCCGAGACCGGCCAAGCCGTGGCCATCGCCGTGAAGGGCAACCTGCAACTGGCCGCGCCGGTCAGCACCGAAACCCCGTCGGCCGCGTTGAACGCCTGCCTGCGCGAGAACGGCGACTGGTACGGCGTGTCCTTGGCCAGCCGTGTCGAAGCCGATGTGCTGGACGCCGCCGAGTGGGTGGAATCGAACGAGCGCCTGTTCGGCGTGTCCAGCGCCCAGGCCGGCATCATCGACGCCGCCGCGTCCAACGACATCGCATCCCAGTGCCAGCAGAAGCAGTTCTTCCGCACCCATGTCTGGTACCACGGCCAGGCCGCCAGCGAAGCCCTGGATGCCGCCGTCGCCGCCAACCGTTTCACCTTCTATCCGGGTGGCGAGACGTGGGCCAACACGCGGCTCTCGGGCGTCAGCTATGACAGCCTGACCGAAGGCCAGGCACTGGCCGCGCACGCCAAGAACGCCAACACCTTCGAGCAGATGCGCAACTTTGCCGTGACGCAGAACGGCAAGGTCGCGGCGGGCGAGTGGATCGATGTGATTCGTGGCCGTGACTGGTTGGCCGAGCAAGTGAAGATCAACGTTGCGTCGCAACTGATCAACGCCAACGGCAAGGTGCCGTACACCGACGCCGGCATCCAGGTGCTGGTCAACGGCATCCGCCAGGCGCTGCTGCTGGGCCAGAGCCGGGGCCTGGTCGCGCCCGATGAAATCGATGACGCGGGCCGCAAGATTCCCGGCTTCGTCATCAACGTGCCGCGCGCGGCCAGCGTGTCGACGAACGACAAAGCCAACCGCATCCTGCGAGACCTGAGCTTCAGCGCCCGCCTTGCCGGCGCCATCCATGTTGCCGAAATCAAGGGCAACCTCACCTACCAACAACTGTAATCGGGGCCTATCCATGTCTGTCAAAACCTATGCACCCAACCAGGTGAAGATCGTGATGGGCGCGCTGCCCATCTCGGGTCTTGCCGAAGACACCTTTGTCACCGTCACCGAAATCGGCGAAGGCATCGCCTCTGTCGTCGGGGTCGACGGCGAGGTGGCGCGCTCGATGTCGCGCGATTCGCGCTTGCGCATCACGCTGACGCTGATGCAGACCAGCGCCAGCAACGCCGCGCTGACCGCGCTGCACCAGGCCGACCGCGCCACCGAGGGCAACGGCGCCGTGCCGGTGTCGGTGACCGATCTGCGCGGCACGTCGCTGCACGCCTCGGATTCCGCCTGGATCGTCAAGATGCCCGACGCCGGCTACGGCGCCAAGGTGGGCAGCCGCGAATGGACGATCGAGACCGGCCCGGCCATCAACGTGATCGGGGGCAATACCTGATGAGCGCCGTCAAGGAAGTGACCATCGGCACCACCATCTTCCGGATCTCTCGGTTTGATCCCTTCCGCCAGTTGAAGCTGTTGGGCGACCTGCAAAAGGAAGTGCTGCCGGCCGCCGGCTCGATGCTGAGCTCGGTGTTCAGCGTGGAAGGCGCCAGCGAAGGCCGCGACGAAAGCGCGATGCTGAACGCGTTCCGGGAACTGTCGGCCAAGCTGGGCGGCGACGCCCTGGGCGGTTGGGCCGAGCGCCTGATCGACCCGGAGCTGGTCAGCTTCGAGCTGGCCGGCCGCGAGCCCCAGAAGCTGACGTCGGCCCATCGCGGCCTGGCCTTTGCCGACTACGCCGAAATCCTGGAGCTGTTGTTCCACATTCTTGAGCACAACTTCGCCGGCCCTTTGGCGCGTTGGGCCGGCCGCTTTGGTCCGGCCCGCGCGAAGCTGGCGAACCTGTCGGGCGGTTCGACGCAGGTTTCGAAAGAGAGTTGATCATCTGGCGGCCCATCCTGGCCCGCCATGTCAGCCTGGACGCCGCCAAGCGCGGCGACATCGATCTGCTGGACATCCTGAAGCTCAATGCGCTGATGGATGCCCAGCAGGCCGCGCAGGCTGCGGCAGATAACAAGGCGAGGTAACGATGATCGTGGTACGAGAGGTGGTGACGCTGCTGCGCCACCAGGTGGACACCACCGGCTTGCAGGCTTACCAGCAGGCGTTTGAAGCCATGCTGCAATCCATGGTTGGCGCTACCGTTCTGGCCAGCGCCGCGATGCGCCAGGCGCTTGCGGGCGTGCTGCCCAGCGTGCTGCGTACGCAGCAGGCGATAAGCGTGTTGGCGACAAGCGGACCGGCGATAAGCCGACCGGCAACAAGCACGCAGGCCACAAGCGGCCAGGCAACAGGCGGGCTGGCAACAAGCGGCCAAGCCACAAGTGCGCAGGCAACAAACCCGCAGGCGAGAAGCGCCGTGGCCCGGCCGCAAGGCGGCATCCCGGCGCCGCGCCAGCACGCGGCCGCGCTGGGCGGCTTGCGCGGCGTTGTGGAACTGACACTAGGTGCATCGCCGCTCAAGCGCATCCTGAGCGACATCGATGCCTGGGTGCAAATCCAGGAACCCCTGCGGCAAGCGGCGGGGTCGGGCGCGCAAGCGGCCGAGGCCGACCGCGACCTGGCCCGCGTGTCGCGCGCCAGCCGCACGCCGTATGCCGACAACGTCGACACCTATGCCCGGTCCGCGCAGACGCTGCAAGACCACGGGCGTTCGCCGCGTGACGCGGCTGGCATCACCGAGGCGGTGGCCTTGAGCATGCGCTTGTCGCAGACCCCGGCCGAGGACCGGAGCGGCGTCGTGGCGGCGCTGTTGAAGATGGTGGAACAGGGCAGCCTGGGCCTTGATGAGTACAACGCGCTGCCTCGCCGCATGCAGGAAGCATTGGCCGCCGGTCTGAACCTGGACCGAGGCCAGTTGCGCCAGCAGGTGCAAGGCGGCCAGGTCTCGGCCGACCGCGCATTGCCCGCGCTGCAGTCGCAGTTGCCCGCCATGCGCACGGAAGCCGAGGCCGCGCCCGCGTCCATCACGGCAGCGATGACGGTGTTCAACGACGCCTTGCAGCGTTACGTGGGCCAGGCCTTGCCGGCAGGCCGCAGCGTGCTGAACGGGGTGACGGCGTCGATCCTGTTCCTGGCTGACAACATCGACGCGGTCGTCAAACTGCTGGCACTGACGGGCGCCAGCATCGGGCTGGTCTCGCTGGGTAACTGGCTGCGGCGCGCCAGCGTGTTGTCGGTCGGTCTATTTCAATCGCTGGTCGCCGCCACGCGCGCGGCACTCGGGCTGGATGCCGCGATGGCGCTGCGCCGGGGGCCGGCGGGTGCGATGCAGATGCTGTCGGTATGGTCGCGATCGATCGCGCCGATGCTGCGCATGGCGGCGGTGTTGACCACGATTTATCTGATCGGGGAAGACATCGCCAATTGGCTGGGTGGTGGCGATTCCGTGCTGGGCGGCTGGATCGGTGGCGTGGAGCAATGGCAGGACGAACTCAATGCCGTGTCGGCCGTGCTGGGTTTCGTGAAGGACCTGTTGGGTGGCGCTGGCGAGGCGTTGGGGCCGTGGATGCAGCGCTTCGGGACGATTGGCGTGCTGGCCTATGGCCTGTGGCAGATCCTGTCCCCGATCGGCGGGTTCTTGCTGAACCTGGCAAGCGTCGTCGTGCCCATGCTGTGGAACGCGTTTGCCATGACGCCGATCGGCCGGATCATTTCGTTGATTGGGATGCTAGCGGTCGCGCTCTGGCAGATCTGGGAAAACTGGGATGTGATCAAGGCCTACATCTCGGCATCCTGGGATGCGCTGATGGCGATGGCCCTCGATTCCTTCCTGGGGCCGGTCATTGAATACATCCAGGCTATCTGGCAGTTCTGGGCCGAGCTTGTCAACGGTGTCGTGGCCGCCTTCAAGGGCGACTGGGACGGCGCCATCGCGCATTGGGCGGGCGCGTTCAACGGCTTGTGGACGTTCTTCTCGAACATGGGCGGACGGATGATGGCCACGATCAAACAGATCGGCGGCGCCATCCAGACCTGGGTGCTGGACAAGCTCAAGGTGGCCAAGGACTGGTTCCTGAGCTTGGTGCCGGACGCGTTGAAATCCAAACCGGACGCGCAGGCCTCGGTAATGGACGGTTGGAAGTCGGAGGGGAAACAGGGCATGCAGCAAGGCTTGCAGTCGGGCGCGTCGTCGGGCGACCAAGCTGCATGGTGGGCCGTGGCAAGCGGTGTTTCGCTTCCGCTCGTGCCTTCGGTCAATGTGTTCGGCCCCAAGGCGCTGCCCGGGCGCGCGCCATCCAACTTCCAAAGCCTCAACAATATCGTCGTCAACGTGCCGGCTGGTGATCCTCATGTCGTGACCAAGGCGGTGGCCGATGGCGTGAGTCAGGGCCACGAACGCAGTTATCAGAGCCTGTCGCAGACGTATGACGTGACGCCCGGCGTCGAGAGCCCCCCATAGGAGTCGCAATGAACTTTGTTTCCATGATCTTCGGATGGAATGGTGGCAGCAGCATCGGCACCTTGCCCTTGGACGCGCTGGTCAACGAAAAGACCACGCTCACCAGCCGAGTGACGTCGTTTGCCGTGGAAGACGGCCCGCCGGTCACCGACCACGTGGTGGCGGATTCCGAGCAACTGACGCTGGATGGCTGGGTGACGGCGGCTGACATCAGCTTGCTGGGCGGCCTGCGCGGCGCGGCCTTGGGCGCCGGCCGGTCAAAGCTGATCGGCGCCAAGGACGCACTGCGCAAGATCCATGCGGACCGCCTGCCCATCACCATCACAACCGGGCTGGATGTCTACGCAGACTTCGTGATGGAAAGCTGCTCCATCGGGCGCACCAATGGCGCCGGCGACCGCTTCGAACTATCCGCCAGCTTCAAGCGCATCCGCAAGGTGACCTTGCGGCAGGCGGATATCCCGTCAGAAAAAACCTCGGGCAGTGCAACGGGCAAGGCCGGGGCCACCAAGGCTAACGCCGGCAAGCAGAACGGCGTGCCCGCCAGCCAGAAGCAACGCGGCATCTTCAACTCGTCAGGAATTCTGAGCACATGATCCAGATACTCGTACCGGACGCCAACGACAGCCTGACTGAAATGGAGTTGGACGGCAGGACTTATTTCTTGCGCCTGTCGTGGAACAGCGAGGCGCGGCAATGGGTGCTGGCTGTCGAGAACGCCTACAACGAACTGATCGTGGCGGGCATTGCGGTGGTGCCGGATACCCCCATGTTTGCGGGTTACCGGCATCTGGCCGTGCCGGCGGGCGAACTCGTGGCCCTGGCGCCCGACCGTCGCGACACCATCAGCCGTGCGGCGCTGCCGTCCGGCGAAGTGGCGCTGCTCTACATCAACGCTGACGAGGTGGCCGATGGCCAGGTTTGATCGCGTTTACCGGCTGCTTGTCGGCAAGGACGGCGGGCCGGGACTGGAAATCGTGCCCCCGATCCGCATCACATTCGACATCGCAAAGACCACCGCCGAAGAACCCAACGACGCCAAGATCACCGTGTACAACCTGGCCGCGCAAACCCGCCGCACGTTGGAAGAACCCGGCCTGCGTTGCGTGCTGTATGCGGGCTATGCGGAAGAGGGCGGCCCTTTGCTGATGGCGTCCGGCAGCATCGTGTATGCGTATACCCGCTACGACCAGCCGAACGTGGTGACGGAATTGACGGTCAAGGACGGCTATATCGAAGTGCGCGACACGGCGGTCTCGATCGGCCTGGGACCCGGCGCGCGCGCCAGCGACATCATCCGCGACATCGCGCGGCAGATGGGCCTGCCGTTGCTCATGGCCGACGATGCGCCCGACCGTCGCTGGGAACAGGGATTTTCGTTTTACGGCGCGGCCCGCACGGCGCTGCACAAGGTCACGCAGGGCACCGGGCTGGAATGGTCGATCCAGAACCAGCAGCTGCAGGTTGTGCAGCGGCTGGGCACCACGCGGCGACAAGCCGTTGTGCTGGCGGTCGACACCGGCTTGTTGGGCCAACCCGAACGCACGCGGGCCGCCGCCAGCGAGAAGGCGAAGGCAAAGGCGCCGGGGCAGGCGGGTGTCGCTGCGGCTGCCGCTGCGGCTGCCGCTGCGCCGGCCGTAGCCGCCAAAGCCGCCAAAGCCGCCACGCCCGCCAGCGGCCAGCAACAGCGCGACGGCTGGAAGGTCAAGTCGCTGTTGCTGCCCACCATCAGCCCGGGTGATCTCGTCAAGCTGGAAAGCCGTTCGGTAGCGGCCTTTCAACGCGTGGAAACCGTGCGCCATACCGGCGATAGCGAAGGCGGGGATTGGCAAACGGAATTGACCCTGGTTGATCCCCACCCGTCCTCCGCAAAAAAGGAGCAGTCATGAACAACGCGGTAACCCTCATGCGCCGTCTTATCGCGACGGAGCTGGCGGACGTCTACACGACGCTGCCGGGCGAAGTCGTCGCCTATGACGGCACCTTCGTCACGGCTCGCCCCGCGCTGGCCAAGCGGCTGGCCAATGGCGACGTATTGCCGCCGCCGCAAGTGGTGCGCGTGCCGGTCTGCTGGCCGGTGGGCGATGTGAACGGCGCGCAGGCGCTGATCTCGGTGCCGCTGGCGCCGGGCGACGCGATCAAGCTGTCGTTCTCCGCTCGTGCGCTGGAGAACTGGCTGGCGGGCGACAACGGCCCACCGGATGACCCGCGCCAGTTTGATTTGTCGGATGCGTTTGCCTCGCCGCTGCTGCGGCCGGGCACGATGGCGGCCGATACGCAGAATGTCAGCATCCAGTACGGGCCGGGTACGTTGAAACTGTCGCCGGCCGGAGACCTGACTTTTCAGGTCAAAACCTGGACGGTGCAAGCGGAACAAGCCACCTTCAACACCCCGGTCACGATTAACGGGCCGCTGACCTATACGCAAGGCATGTCGGGCGAGGGCGGCCAGGGCAGCGCGTCGATGCGCATCCGCGGCGGCGTGGCCTATGAAGGCGGCGCGGTCACCCATAACGGCAAGAGCATCGGCGACACGCATCGCCACGCCTACGCGGGCGGCACGACCGAGGGGCCAATCTGATGACCCTGGACCTTGCCTTGTCCGCTGACCACGATCTGGACCTCGATCTGCTTGGCCGCGCCTCATTCGTGGATGGCGCCGACCGTATCGCGCAGCAGATCAAAACGACCTTGCTCGCCTTCATGGGCGAGTGGTTTCTGGACACCACTTTTGGTGTTCCCTACTTTGAGGACGTGCTGGTGAAGTCGCCCGACCGCGCCAGCATCGAAGCCATCTTCCGCGCCCGAATCCGAGCGGTGCCGGGGGTGACCCAGGTGCAGGCGATGCAGTTGCAGATGGAACGCCAGCTGCGCGTGCTGCGGGTCACATATCAAGCCGATACGTCCTTCGGGCGGCTGGATCGCGTGGTGCTGTTGGGCGCGTCTTCGGGCGCGCCTTCGCCCACGTCATCCAGCACGTCCTAGTCCCACCTTCCCCTTACTTTTGTTGAGGTACCTATGGCCTACGGTGTCACACCGGACGGGTTCGTACGCCCGCGCCTGCCCGAAATCCGCCAGGAAATCGTGGCGGACCTGCGCGCGCGCATGCAATCCGCCGGCTTCAATGGCGCGGTGGAAACCCGCCCGGACAGTATTACCGGCCTGCTGATCGACACCTTCGCGGAACGCGAAGCCACGTTGTGGGAGCAGGCCGAAGGCGTGTATTACGCGATGTACCCGGGCTCGGCCACGGGCGTTTCCCTGGACCGTTCCGTGTCGTTTACCGGCGTATCGCGCTACCGCGACGAGCCTTCGCGAGCCTATGTGGTGTTGTACGGCGCGCCGGGCACGACGGTACCGGCGGGGGCGCAAGTGCGGCATCGCGTCAGCCAGAATGTGTGGGCGGTGGACAGCGCCACGCGGATCTTGCCCGGCGCGGCGGCGGATGTGACGTTGCAGCCCGCCGTTGCCCCGCAGACCGCGTACACGGTATCGATTGATGGCGTGGACTATTCCTACACAAGCGGCGCCACCGCGAACCTGCCCCAGGTGTTGGCGGGATTGGTGGCGGCGCTGGCCGCAAGCGGCCTGGTGGTCTCCAGCGACGGCGCCGCCGTGCGGATTCATTCCGACGGCCGCCAGTCGGCGGCGTTTGCGTGGTCGGCCAGCTTGTCCTTGATCCGCCTTGGGTCGCCCGCCTTGGCGACCACGATCGGCTCGTCGGCCGAAGGCGCCGCCGTGGGGGACTTGAATGGAATCATCACGCAGGTTGATGGGTGGGAGGCCGTCAACAACCTGCAAGAGGGCGTGGCGGGCCGCCTGGCAGAAACCGCCGCGGAGTTGCGCGCCCGCTATCCGACCGGCTTGTTCCGGCTGGGCGCGGCCACGCTACCCAGCATTGCCCCCAACGTGCGTGACCGCGTAGCTGGCGTGCGTACCGTCAAAGTCTTCATGAACAGCACCGACACGCCGGATGCGCTGGGCCGGCCGCCGCACAGCGTGCACGTGGTAGCCGACGGCGGTCTGGATGATGAAGTGGCGGACGCCATTTTTCGTGTGGTGGCGGCCGGCATCGATACGCATGGCCAGCGCCGGGTGGTGGTCAAGGACGCGGACGGCGCGGATCAGGTCATCCGTTTCGACCGGCCCGAGCGCGTCTATCTGTGGGTGCGCTGCGCTACCACCTTGTTGCCGCCGTCCGAACAAGCGTTCCCGCCCGACGGCTTTCAGCGTATTGCCGACAGCCTGGCCGAGGTAGGCGAGGCATCCAGCATCGGCGAAGACGTCGTCCTGCAACGGTTGTACGGCGCAATATTCCGTACGCCGGGGCTGGCGTCCGTGGACCTGGCGCTGGCGTATTCGACCGACCCTGCATTCAAGCCGACGCCCGCCGACTATCGCGCGGCGAACGTCACGATCCAGGACTTTCAGGTGGCGGCGTTTGATCTGTCGCGCATCGAGGTGACGTGATGGATCTGAACCAAGACCATGCACAGGTGGCCTGGGGCCATTGGCTGGGGCAGTTCCAAACCAAGCGGCGGCTGGAAGCGCTGGTCAAGGCGCTGCTCAAACCCGCCCAGGGGCTGCAAGGCGCGTTGCGCGCGCTCTACGAAGACCGTTGGCTGGATACGGCGGTGGGCAGGCAGTTGGACGGCATCGGCGAGATCGTGGGCCTGCCCCGCGTTATCGATGAAGCGATCTACATCCGATTCTTCGGTTTCGACGGGCAGCCGAACGTGGGCAGCTTTGGCGTCGCGCGCTTGCGTCGCGCCAACGAGCGCGCCCTGGCCGGGTCCACCACGCTGCTCGATGCCGAGTACCGCAAGTTGCTGTACTGGAAGATCGCGTTGAACAACGGCCACGGCACCACGCCCGAGATCGCCAGTTCGCTCAAACCGATCTTCGATGTGACGCGGGTCGTGGTGCAGAACGCCGGCAACGCAAAGATCCGCATCTGGGTCAGCCGCATTCCCGGCCCCAACGACCCACTCATGGCCAACCCCTACAAGTGGGTACCCCAAGCCGCCGGCGTCGGCGTGCAACTCATCACCGGCTCGACCGAAAAGCCCTTCGGCTTTCGCGAGCAAGGTTTCTTTGGCTTTGGCGTCGGCGTGCTGGCGCGAGGGATTTACTGATGGCAGACCCTACTTTTTTCGATCTCTTCAAATCAACCTGGGCACAGAATGGCCTGACCGAAGACATTACCGATCTGCAATACAAGACCGGCTGGTCGTTCATCGGCTCCGTTCCGCCTTCGGTGGAGCAATTCAACAAGGTGCAGCAGACCACCGACGAACGCCTGGCCTGGCTGTACAAACAGTTGGACGGCCTGGCGGCGGTCACCGGTCGCCCGCTTTCGGCCACGAGTTTTGATGCGCTGAGCTACGCGCAGCAAAACCTGAACGCCGGCAACCTGAAAGCCGGTACGGTGCCGGTGGCGCGTTTGTCAGGGACGGCATCGTCGCTGACGGCCGGCGCCGCGACCAAGCTGGCGACCGCACGGACCATCGCCGCGACCGGTGACGCGACGGGCGCGGGGTCGTTTGATGGAACCGCGAACGTGTCGCTGGGGCTGACGCTAGCCCCCAGTGGCGTGTCCGCCGGCAGCTACGGCAGCGCCAACGCGGTCCCAACCTTCACGGTCGATGCTAAGGGCCGCGTGTCCGCCGCCGGCGAAGTCGCCGTGGGCAATGCGGCCACCGCAACAAAGCTGGCCACGGCCCGATTGTTCTCCGTCACGGGCGGGGCCACGGCGGGCGGCGTGAGCTTTGATGGGTCGGGCAATGTGGCGCTGAATGTGACAGCGCTGGATGTGTCGAAGGCGTCTGCTGGCACCTTGCCGGTGGCGCGGGGCGGTACGGGTCTGGCCACCGTTGCCGCGGGTTCCTATGTGACGGGTGCGGGAACCGGCGCACTGGTGACGCGCACGCCGGCGCAGGTGCTGGAAGACATTCAAGCGTTGCCGAAGGCGGGCGGGGATGTCAGTGGGCCGGTGCTGTTGAACACGGGGGCGACCTTGGGCGCGCAATACGGCGCAAACACCACATCAGGCCGCACGGCACATGTCTTGCTGCCCGATGGCGGCGGCTATTCCACTCATACCGGCACGGTTACCGGCGCGATGAAGATCACGCTGCCCCCCGCCGCCGTGGGAGCGAACACGATGCTGCGCCTGCGCGTGGATGTGTTCGAGTATCTGGACGGCGTACCACCCGTGTCGCTGCTGATCCATGGCTATCTGCAAACGACAAAGGCATGGGGACGCTGCGGCGCGACAGTGCTGGCAGGCAGTGCCGTCTCGGACCTGCCGATCCGGTTTGGCTCCGACGCGGCGGGCGCCCCATGCATCTGGATCGGCGACACGACCAAGCCCTGGTCGTACCCGACCGTGACGGTGTCCGAAGTGCTGGCCAAGTACAACACCACGGGCGCCACGGTCGCGGCATGGGGCGTGGGCTGGAAGGTAGAACCGGTCACGGCGTTCGAGACGGTGGTGCAGACGCTGGCAAGTGGAAACCTGGCGTTCGGCCGTGCGGATGTTGAGCGGGTGAGTGGCTTGCAGGACGCGCTGAATTTGAAGGCCAACGCGGCCGTGTCGCTGGTGGCGGGGAACGGCTTGAGCGGCGGCGGTACGTTGGGGGCGAATCGTACGTTCACGTTAGGTACGCCATCGAAACTGACCGCCGCCACGACGAACGCGGTGACGGCCACCAGCCACACGCATGAAATCGATACGCAGACGGCGCCGAATGATGCGACGGCTGGGCGGATTCTGACGGTGGGGAATGCATTTGGGTTGGGGGCGGATAACCCCTTGGGGACGGTGGACTTGAATGCCGTCAAGGTTCCGGGGTTTTACGGGCAACCGGCGAGTGTCAACGCCACAGCGGCGCGCAATTACCCCGTCCTTCTCGCCGGAGTGCTGCTGGTTGAATCGGGCGGTAGCCAGATCACGACTCAAAAGTACACGGTCTACAACACCGGCACGATCTTCACCAGGGCTTGCTACAACGGCGTCTGGTATGCCTGGAAGGAAGTCGTGACGGTCGATAGCAACCCTGCCAATGCTTGGGCAGGCATGGTCGCCTATTTCGCCCGTTCTACCCCTCCCGCAGGGTGGTTACGCGCGAATGGCGCTGCTGTATCGCGCACGACGTATGCCGATCTGTTCGCAGCTATCGGCACGAATTGGGGCGCGGGAAACGGCAGTTCCACCTTTGTTCTGCCGGACTTGAGAGGTGAGTTTGTGCGAGGTATCGACGATGGTCGAGGTGTCGACCCGGGACGCATACTCGGTACGGTTCAAAGCAGTCAAAATTTGGCTCATGCCCACAACATCTACGACCCTGGGCATATCCACCAACTGAACTATCAGACACCGCTCAACATAGCCGACGCCGATCGTGGTGAGGGTGGTCATGCCAGTGATTTTTCGATTGACAACACGATAATTCCCAGCACATTTGGCAGCACGACCAATATCTCCATTCAGTACGACGGCGGGGCCGAATCACGTCCGCGAAATATGGCACTACTGGCATGCATCAAATTTTGATCGGAGGCGATATGCAGAAAGAATCTTCAAACCACTCGTCGGACGTTAGTCCTTTCCCCATGCAGAAAATCGTTTCTCAGCTCGATGCGCGAGGATTCCTGGTTGGACCCGCATTCGCGGACGCATCGCCGCTTGGCGAACCGGGCGAATACCTGATTCCGGGCGGAGCCATTGATCGCGCCCCTCCGGATTCCATGGAGGTCGGTCGCATCTACTACCTCGCTGAAGATGGCGGCTGGGCCAGCATGGAAGACCTGCGCCAGCGAACGTTGTACCAGACGGCCGACAGCGAGCCGTATACGGTCGGTACGAACGTTGATGGTCGACTGTTCGACGGGTTGGGACCTTGCCCGGACTGGCTGACGCTGGAGCCCCGCCCCAACACGTGGAGCAAGTGGGATGGATCGGCATGGGTTACAGACGAAGCGCTGAAAGCGTCTGAGCTGACGCGCCTGCGCTCTGAAGAAAAGATGGCAAAGCTCACGCATGCAGGGCAGATGATCTTGCCGTTGCAGGACGCCCAGAATCTGGGCGTGGCCACGGCAGAAGAATTGGATCTGCTGGAGCGCTGGATGCTTTATCGCATAGCGCTGGCTCGTGTGAACCCGACCGACCATGAGGCCGATTGGCCGGACGCACCCGTTTAATACGAGTTACCTACAACCAGCCCGCTTTCGAGCGGGCTTTTTTCCGTCCCTACAGGAGGCCTCATCCTGCACACACTTTTCAGGAGCAACCCCAACATGGAACCCGGTTCTACCAGTCTGGGCGGCCTGGCCGCCCTGAAGGTCGCGATGGCGTATGGCATCCCGGCTGCGATCGCGGCGATGCTTGGCCTCTTGATCATGCCGCCGCATAGCATTCGCGAGTTCACCGTCCGCACGGTATCCACCGTGGCCTGTTCTTTTCTCTTCGGCCCTGCGCTTGCCGCTGCCGTCATCACCTGGAAGCCTGCGTTGATGCAATCCATGACCTGGCTGGCGCAGCATGGCGCGGGCACGGATGACGCTTTGCTCGCCAAGTTCTACGTCCTGGGTCCCAGCATGTTGTTGGCCGGCCTGCCCGCGTGGTGGGTGCTGGGCGCCTATATGCGCTGGATGGCCAGCATGCGGAAAAAGGGCGTGTTGGAGTGGCTGGTGGACGCGCGCCGCAAGCTGTTCGGCGTCGGTGTGCATCGGCGGGGAGGGGGAAAAAACCATGGATCTTGATGCCATCACCGATGCCGCGATCTTGCCTGCACTCGCGCTGCTTCCGCCAGCCATGAATACTCCCCAAGCCCGCGTCCTGCTGCTTGCCATCGGCTTGCAGGAAAGCCGCTTTCAGCATCGCCGCCAGATCGGCGGGCCGGCGCGTGGGTTCTGGCAGTTCGAGCGTAACGGCGGTGTGCGCGGGGTGTTGATGCATCCCGCCAGCCGCGAAGACGCACTGCGGATTTGCGCGGCTCGTCACGTTGCTCCGGTCTCCGCAACCATCCATGCGGCCTTGGAAACGGACGATATCCTCGCCGCCGCGTTTGCGCGCCTGTTGCTGTGGACGGACCCGCAGCGTTTGCCCGCCGCGGGCGATGCCGATGGTGCTTGGGCGCTTTACCTGCGTACCTGGCGTCCGGGTAAGCCGCATCCGCATACGTGGCCTGCGTTGTATGCACAAGCCTTGTCCGCGATGGAGGCCGAACATGCGCGCCTGGCTTGAGCGTTTCACGGGAACGGCGATGGCCGCTTTGGCTGCGATCGCCGTGTTGTTGCTGGCTTACTTGCGGGGGCGCAGCACGGGCCGCAGCGCCGAGCGCGAGCAGCGCGACATGCAAATCAACCGGCAGGCCGATGAGGCTCGGCAGGAGGTAAGGAATGTTCAGGATCAGACGGCGCGTATGGATGACGCTGCCATTGCTGATGAGCTTAAGCGTGACTGGGTGCGTGGCGCCGGCCCGGGTGGGCGTTGAGTATTGCGAGCACGCGCGGCCGATCTATTTCGATGAAGCGGCGCAGGTGGATTCCACGCCGGCTTCTATTCGCCGGCAGATCCGGGACGGCAATGCCGTCTGGCGCAAGCTGTGCGGCGGTGCGCCGTCATGACCTAGTCCATATTGCGATTTATGGCTCTATTCGGCTCGGCCGGGCAGGTGCACGATAGCGGTTCTGAAATATTTCTATCCAGGATTCACCATGAGCTCTCGCCTCGACTATGCCCAAGCTTCGCCCGATGGTTACAAGGCCTTCGGCGCGGTATACGCCTACCTGCATGACTGCGGGCTGCCCAAGACCTTGGTCAACCTTGTCTTTCTGCGCGTATCGCAGATCAATGGCTGCGCTTACTGCATCGACATGCATTCGCGTGATCTGATCAAGCAGGGCGTGACCGTGGACAAGCTGGTGCTGGTGCCGGTGTGGCACGAAGCGGGTGCTGTGTTCACGCAGCAGGAACGCGCGGCGTTTGCTTGGGCGGAAAGCGTGACGCGCGTGGCGGATACCGGCGTGCCCGACGAGGACTATGCGGCGGCTGCCGCTGAGTTCAACGACAAGGAACTGGCGGACCTGACCTACGCGATCGGCCTGATGAACGCCTTCAACCGTCTGGGCGTGTCGTTCAGGGCCACGCCGGCCGCCACCAAGGCGGCAGAGAAGGCGGCGCGCTGAGTCAGTCAAGACACCATCTCTGCGACACGGGCGGCGCAAGAATCAGGCAGTTGTTTTCAATCCAGATTGATGACGGATTGGGTGGCCTGCGGAGTGGCGGCGCTATCGGTGCGGATGTCGGCGTCGGCATTGACGTCCTGGCTTTCGCACAGCGCACCGATGTCCAGCACCGCGATCCGGCCATCCACCGTGCCGGCCAATAGCGACTGCTCGTTCGCATCCATGGCGAAGATCACCGTCGGCAGGCCGTCGAGGTGCACGCGGGCGTGCCGCCGCAGCGCGCCGCTTTGGGCGTCGATCAGTTGTAGCGAGCCGTCAAGAAAGGCGGCGGCGATCAGGTCAACGCTCGGAAGGTGCACGATGGCGCTGGCTGACGCGGGAATGGGGCGCCGCCATCGTTCGCGGTCTCGGTCCAGCGGCTTGCGGTAGATAAAGCCGCTGTAGGGGGCGCGCACGTCTGGCGAATAGTGCTTGCCGCTGATGATGACGGCCGCGCCCAGCGCATCGTCGACGTAGGCGCCGCACAGCTCCATCGCATGGCTGGCGGGGTCGCGGCTGGCTTTCAAGACGGGCCATAGCCGCCGCACCGCGCCGTCGGGCTGGACGACGCACAGGGTTTTGCGTTCGTGCGAACTGGCCGGCGTGCCTTGCAACAGAAACAGGCAGGGCGCGTGGCGGATGCGAATGTAGTGGTTGAAGCAATCGTAATGACCAAGGTCTGGCCGGTGTTCGATGCCGGCGGCCAAGTCCAGCAGCACGTCGCGCGCGCCCGTGTCGGCGACGGGAAAGCGGTTCTGGCGGCCCAGGATCTGGCCTTGGCTTGTGGCCGAAAACGTGAAATCGCCGTCGTAGGCGCGTGTCAGGCGCAGGCCGTTGTCGGTCAACGTATACAACCGGGCATCCTGCCGGCCGAACGCGGCGCCACGCGCGCTGGCCTCGACGACGTGCACCAATACGTCCTTTGACTTGATGATCTCAACGCCATGGCCCGCGCCGGAATACCCGGCTAGGCGCTTGCCGTCACGGTGGTAGACCTCAAGCTGGCAGCCCTCATGCACGGCGGCGTAGCGGTCGCGATCCAACCAGGCCACGTCCAGGATGGTGTCTTGGCGTGCCCAGTCGCCAACGTTGAACCATGCGCGCAAGCGTGCATCAAGTTCGTCTGCGTGGGGTACGTGCAAGGCCGGTGCGCACGCATCCGCAGGGACGCGATGGGCAACGTCGAGGTTCACGTCCAGCGGTTGCGACGTGGGGCCGGGCGCGGGCGCGCGCACGCTGAACAAGGTGTCGAACGGGTCATCGTCGATGTCGGCTCCGTCGCGGTCCGCACGGTCGCTCGGCGGGCACCACTCTTCATCCCAGGGCCGTACCCAGGCCTCGATGTCATCACCCGTTGCGTTGTAGCGGCACCGCACCACTTCGGGCACATGGTTGTAGGGCCGGACGCCATGCGCCTCGCACCAGTTCCAGACGACAAGATCGCCTTCGAACAGGTAGCCGCCGTCGTAGCTGCCGGCGCCGATGGCCACCATCGTGCCGGTTGGATGAAAGGCGACATCGTTGACGGGAAAGTGCAGGTCGTCAAAGGCGGCGAAGGGAATGAGCGAATCACGCCGGTACAGCGCCAAGCGATAGCGTAGGGCGCGGCCGCCATAGGCAGCCCGCGCACGGGGATGCGCCAGTAACGGGAATGCCGACGCCACGGCCGCCACGTCGCCCGCCGCGTTGAAGAACACGCCGCTGATTTTGCCGCTGCCGCGTAGCGTTGGTTGCGGGGTTGGGGCCGAGGCCGTCAATGTCGTCATGGTGCGCTTGTAAAAAAGCTACGAAGGGCCAATGCCCGGAACGCCCTGCCGGATGGCCCTGGAAAACCCGGCGGCATCCCCATGAGCGCGTGCCCGGTCGGTGTAGCGGCCCAGCTTGCGATACTGCGCGGCGCTGTCCGCGCCTTGCAGCACGCGCAGGTCGAAGAAATACTCGGGCAGGTAGCCGGATGCCAGTTGGCGGTAATCCAGCGGAAGACCCGGCACGATGCGCCGGGCCATCTGGAACACGATGGTGGTGCAGTTGGCCGTCAGCGTGTGATAGAAGCGGGGCGTGTCGCGCAGCCGGTTGGTGCTGTCCACATACGCCAGGAACAACGAGCGCGCATTGTCTGGCGGCATGTGGATGCGGTACAGGTAGCAGTCTTCGCCGCGCACGTTGGTGCGTACGCGCAGGCTGTCTTCTTCGGTCGACGCAATCAGGCTCAGCTCGTACAGCTTGAAAAAGCCACCTATTTCTGAAAAGCGGTCGCCTTCCTTGCGGCGGATTTCCACCGAGAACACCACGTATTGATCATCGCCGAAACCAAACGACACCAAGGCGTGGGCAATGGCCGGGCGGCCCCAGTACGACAGCGCCACGTCCACGGATTGCAGCTCGTTGAGCGCGTAGCGGTGGGTTTCCCAATGGGGCGTGAAGTCGGTGCGGCTGCGCCAGTCGAAGTTGCGCACGTTGTGCAGCGTGACCTGATCGCCGTCGATCTCGCCGTGCGTTTGGCGTGAGACTTCCGGGATCCATGTCCGGTCATTTGATGGGCTGATGCGTGCCCACCAGACGCCTAGCGCCAGCATAGCCAGCGCGAAGCCGTAGCCGGCGGCGCGCCATGCGGGCCAAGCCAATGCGGCCAAGGCCGCCAACGCCAGCATCAACCAGGCCAGCGTCAGCACACCCCTTGCCGTGGGGGCCAAGGGCGCGCGTATCCATAACGCCAGCGCGCCCCAGGCGGCGACCAGCGTGATGGTGATGCCAAGCAGGATGGAAACGGTCATGGGATCCCTGAGCGGACGAGGCCGCCAGAGTATGGCCGGGCTTGATTTGAACCGTCAATTGCGCCGTGGGGGTGTCGGCGCGGGTTCCGTCAGGGCAACGGGTGGCGGTGGGGCCGGCATGGGACGGACAACGCCGCACAGGCGGCGTATGCCCTGGCCGGCAGCATCATGAACGCGCCCGGCTTGTGGCCGGCGGTTCTTTTTTGGCGCGCGGTTTAGGCGCGGGTTTTTTGACTTCGGCAGGAGCGTCGAACTCCTGTTTATTGCGCTCACCGCGTGGGGTGTTTTCCGGATGAGGCTTGGGAAAGGCCCAGGGCTTCGTTTTCTGATCCATTGCATGTACTCCTTGCACAGGCGGAACAGTAGCATTAGCCGTGGCTGTGGGTAAGTGAGGGTTGACGTCAATATTCATCACATCGTGATTCTTGAAAAAAATACTCGGGCGTTTTGACGGGGCGTCGCCTGCAATGTTCCCCGCTTGCGGCAAGCTGGCGTATCGCCGTCCGGAACGCTATGTGCTGGCAGTCCGTGCGCCGTTCGTTAAAGACATGGTCCGGGTGTCGCGCAGCGTGTCGATCCCGGCCCATCCCTTTGCCGCATGGCTGCGTTGTGCTCTGTCGGAGCTGCCGAATTTTACGCAGATTGCGAACGCCGCGATGCGACGCGGTCGGCAAGCCTTTCGGTAGCCCTCTCCGACGGGTAAACCCTGTCAGGAACTGGAGCTCATCCATTTTTTTCAGGGGGAGCAACGCAGCCGCCGCAGCACGCGGCGCTACGATCGAAAGCGTGCACGTAGGGGGATCACTATGGACACCGCCAAGGAATGGTATGCCGCTGTCAGGGAATGGCAACGCGCCCGCGACGAGCTTACCGCGGCCATCGCCGCCATCAAGTGGCCCAGCCCCACGCCAGGGTGCCTGGAAAACTACGACCGCGCCTACGCGCGCGAAACCGAAGCGCGGGAACGCATGAATCAAGCTTATGAGCGTGTCCGACGATAAGCGCTGGCGCGGCGATATCTGCTGAAGTGGCTCTATTAAACAGGGAAACGATAGCCCTTTGCATGGGGCCATGAAGGCGTTAGGCCTACATCACGCCTGCGGGGGCGTGGCGCCGGCGTCGCGGTCATGGCCGCGCGGGTGGCGCGCCGGGGTCCACCGGCTTGATGGCGGCAGGCGGCGCAACCCGCGTTGCCGCATGGCCGCGTCCGGCGGCAAAGCAGACGATGGCGGCGCCCTGCAACAGGGCCGCCGCCGCCAGAAACCCGATCATCGCCTGCCCGCTTGCATCCAGCACCGCGCGCAGCAGGCCGAACAGCGCGGGCGCGAAGGCGTAGGCGCCTTGCGATAGCGCAACAATCAACGGCACCACGCGCAGGCTGTCTTCGCGCACGAATTCCGTTTGCGCGATCAACGGCGGCAAGGACGTGGCGTTGCCGATACCCGACCCGAACAGGATGACGCCCAGCCACACCGCCCATTGATGGTCGGCCGCCAGCATTAACGTGAACGACCCGCAGATTTGCACGGCGTAGGCCACGCACGCGACCTTGCGCCGATCCGCGCCGGCGGGCATCAACGCGCCCACGATGGTGCGGCCGGCGATGGCCGCCGCCGTGGCCAAACCCATTGCGATGCCGGCCGTTTGCGCGCCCAGCAACGGCGCCAATAGCGACAGCAGATGCGCGATCAGCCCGATCTGGGCGAACAAGCCCAGCGCCATGCCGCCCGCCAGCGTCAGAAAGGCGCGGTCGTGCCACAGGCGGGGAACGCGGGGCAGGGAGGCGGACGACGCCGCAACCGGCAGGGCGGCGTCGTCGCCGTCGGGCAATTGGCCCAACTGCTGCGGCGTGACCGAGAACACCTTGCGCGCCAGCAGCGCAACCACCACCACCATCACCGCGCCGACCCACCATGCTGCCTGGGCAAAGCCCGCCTGCGCGATCAAAAACACCCACAGCGGCGAGAACACAATGCCGCCCACGCTGGCGCCGTTATAGGCCATGCCCAGCGCGGCCGGCCGCCGCCGCACGAACCAGGGGGCGATCAGCGCATTGACCGCCGCGGCACCCAATGCCACCCAGCCCATGCCGCTCAACATCGCGGCGCCATACAACTGCCACGGCGCCACGGCCATTGACCAACCGGTCACACCCAAGCCCAGCAACACCGCGCCGCCGAAGGTGACTTGCGGCACGCCGATGCGGCGGTACAGGCGGGGCAGGTTGGCGACCACCACGGTGCCGCTAAGAAAGTGCAGCGTGACGGCGCCGGACACCAACGCCACGCTCCAACCGGTGCGTTGCACCACGGCGTGCAGGAACACGGGCGGGCCGTAAAAGCCCACGCCCCAGCCGAAGATGGCCAACACGAACGTGGCGGCAAGGACTTTCCAACCGAAGAAGGCGGACGAGGTAGACATGATTTTCGGATTTGTCGGGATGTTCTGTTGAGATGAGCCGCAGTATGCTTACGCCTTGCACACAACACTTTGGTCTATAGCGAATCATGGAATCCGAGTTCGCCGACATCAATCTCTCGGCCGTGGCGGGCGCCATTGCCGACCCGGCCCGCGCCCGCATGCTGTGCCTGCTGCTGGACGGGCGCGCGCGCACCGCGACCGAGCTGGCCGCCGCCGCCGATATCGGCGCATCCACGGCCAGCAGCCATTTTCAGCGCCTGCGTGAGCAAGGCCTGGTCGACATGGCCGTGCAAGGCAAGCATCGCTACTATCGCCTGGCCAACGGCGAAGTGGGGCATGCGCTGGAAGCCTTGCTGGTGGTGGCGGGCGCCGAGCGCGTGCCCTTCAAACCGAATACGCCGTCCGCGCTGCGCGAAGCCCGCACCTGCTATGACCATATGGCCGGCACGCTGGCCGTGCGAATTCACGACGCCATGATCGCGCGCCATTGGCTCGCGGCTGATGGCCGCGACTACACGCTGACCCCGCTGGGCGAGGCTTCTTTGGCGCAGGTGGGGGTGGACGTGACCCAAGCGCGGCAGCGGCGGCGCCGCTTTGCCTGCGCCTGCCTGGACTGGAGCGAGCGCCGTTCGCACCTGGGCGGCGCACTGGGCGCGGCCTTGCTAAGCGCCTTGGTGGACCGAGGCTGGATCGAAAAAAGTCTGGATTCGCGCGCGCTGTCGGTCACGCGAAAAGGCGCGCGGCAGTTTCCGGCTTTCTTCGGCGCACCGGATGCGCAGGCCGCCCACGATGGGCTGCATGGGGACGCGCATGCCGCGGCATAGCCTGCAAGCCTTCGTTTTGCGCGTTGTCGGCTCGGGCCGATGGCGGCGCATTGAACATTGCCATTCCAGCCGCGAATGCGGCTTTTTTTTCGTCGGCTTGTTTACCTTCAAGTCTTCTTGAGCATTGTTTCTTTCCACTGTTTTTCTCAATAGCCTTATCAACTTTCGTCAGGAGGGGGCCTTGCCTACGTTGGCGCTGCGCGCATTTCGTTTTCCCACCCGTTTCGTCACGGAGCTTCGCATTGACGTCAACCACGCGCCAGAAGAAGTCGAGCGTGAACTCGACGCCATCCACCAGCGGATGCAGCGGCCTTCGGACCGCTTGCATGGGTTGCCGCAGGTGCAGACGGACATCCCCGGCATCGTGCTGCGTTATCGCGAGGCCGACGGCGAGTACTACGTGTATGTGGTGGACGTGCGGCGCGACCGCGTGGCGGGCTACACGGTCTTCAATCGCTTGATTGAAGTAGGCAAGCGGGCCGACCCTTTCGTGCGTGCGCCGCATTCCAAGTACGCCGCGCCGTATCAGGGCATGGGGCTGGCCACGGCGGTTTACCGCTGGGGCCTGGATGCGGGCTTGTGCATCATCAGCGGCGCGCGCCAATCGCCCGGCGCGCATCGGCTATGGATGGGTCTGGCACGCCACTACGAACTGGGCTATGTGGATTTGCGGCGCAAGCAATTGCGCTATCTGGGCAAGCAGGTAAGGCCCCAGGTGCTTGAAGACCTGCACACTCGCATGATCATGCTGGGGCGCGGCTGGGACATGCCTGATTACATGCAGGCAACAGGGATGATTTCGTCCGAAGATGCGCTTTCGCAACAGGACCTAGGGAAATCCCTGTGAATCGTTAGGCGCGGTTGCATGACAAAAAGCGGCGTCAGCCGAAAAGCCGCGCCAGGCTTGCCATTGCGTTCACCACCCCGCCATGCGGGGTGACCACATAGAAACGGGGACGCAATTGTTGCAATGCAACAGTGTTTCCATTAACCACCGAGGTTACAAAACATATCCGAACTGTCATGAACGGTCGGGGTATGCTGATTCGCAGAACGAGGGCATCCGAAGTGCATCAAAACAACTTGATCTACAAGGGATACCGGCTGACAGCCAAGGTGTCCCGGGGCGCGGACGCTGAAATTCCAGCGTTGCCCAGCGGCCCCGTATTCATCGCATCGGTAATGGTGGTTCAGGCAGGCGCCGTGCTGGAAGGCGGCGACGAATATCCGGTTCCGCGCTTTGCGGACGGCGGATTTGTCTATAGTCCACGCGAAGCCGTGCACGCGGCCATCTTGCATGGCCGCGAAATCGTCGACGGCCTGACGAACATGCCGTCCTAGCCGGAAAAGACTTCCCGCCAATCGCGCGTCTTGGCCAGCGTCTGCACGGTTGCGGACTGCTCAAGTATGGTCACGGCCTTTTTGAATTCCTCGGCCGTGGCGCCGTCTTCCAGGATGACCATGCGCGAGTTGCGCGCGTCGGCCATCTTCACGTCCGACATCTTGCCGTGGGTTTGATAGACCTGCGTCCAGTCCATCTTCTTGCCGGCTTTCAGCGCAATCGGTTCGATGTAGGTCAGCGCCGTGCTGCCCGCCGCGCGCACGGCGAACGCGAAGTCGGCCGTGTGGCCGCTGCTGCCCTTGGCGCGCGCGCCCTTGACCATGCGGTTTGCGCCCACGCCTTCAGCCAGCGCGCGGCCCACCTGGGCGCGAAAACGCAGTTGGCTGAACTTGGGCATCCACTTGGCGCATTGGAACGACAGCGCCATCGCCAGCTTCACCGCGTCCCACAAGGCTTCCTGCAACTGCTCGTTTGGGCCGCTTGCCACGATGGCGCCGTCGCGGTCGAAATGCGCCAGGCTGACGCCGGGCGTTTCGTTCAGCATGTCGATGCGTTTGGGGCCTATCTCGATGCCGTAGCTGGAGGCGTGCATCGAGGTCTCACAGGCGTCGGTCAGATAGAACGTGGCGTCGTCCGGGTGCGCGATGAAGAAGGCCGCGTGCTGGCCGTCCAGCCCCAAGGTCATGGGGGCGACGGCGCGAATGGCGTGTTCACCGGCCGGCAGGACGGTCCAGCCGGAGGCTTCCAGAAAATTACTCATAGGATCAGTTCGATTTGGCGGCCTTTGAGGGGATGCGCAAAACCGCCGACTAGCGTCAGGTTTGCCCGCGGCAGGAAGTACTGCATCAGCGCGCCGATATTATGCAGGGCGGGCACGATCGGCTCGGCATAGCCTTCGCCTTCGTCCACCCAGATATGTTCGTGGCTGCGGTCCGCAAGCGGCTTGCGAAACTGCGGCCGGCCTTCGCCCACCAGGCTGGTGTGAAAAGAGTCGTCCGTGTCCACGCCGAATACGCGGTGCGGCCCGACGAACAGGCTGGCACAGAACGCTTCGGTCAGGAAGATCGTGGCCTGCCCGTGCACCACGGTACGCGCGCCACGGTAGGTGACGCGAAAGATCACGTCGTCGCGCACTTCGCCCTTGACCTTGCACGCGCTGCTGAACTCCATCCACTGGAGGTTGTTGGCGGCAGGCTTGGGCAACCAGGTGATCGGTTTTACGGTTTCCTTGGGTTCGGCAAGGATCTCTTGCACCTCATCAACAGTAATTAACGGTTCGAACTTGTTGGCCATAAAACGGATCTAGGGTCTTTGAACTGCGCGCTGGATGCGCGGCACGCTCGCGGCATGGCGCAGCGGACTCATGCGCGCAAACAGGGCGAGGGGGCGTAATCTTACAAGATGGAGTCAGCGCAAACCCTTTGCTGTATGGATATACAGCAAAGGGGGCGGTGCGGATCAGGCCGTCAGCCGACGACTACAAGGTGCTGGCCGCGAACGTATCGCATTGCTTGATGTTGCCGCTTTCCAGGCCGCGCTTGAACCAGCGCACGCGCTGGGCGGACGAGCCATGGGTGAATGAGTCTGGCACGGCATAGCCTTGCGCCTGCTTTTGCAGGCGGTCGTCGCCGATGGCGGTGGCCGCGCCCAGCGCTTCTTCGATGTCCCCGCCTTCCAGAATGTTGCGAGCCGCGTTGGCGCGTTGCGCCCACAAGCCGGCAAAGCAGTCGGCCTGCAACTCCACCCGCACCGACAGCGCATTGGCCTGGGCCGGATTACGGCGGCGCAGTTGGTCCACCTGATCCGAAATGCCCAGCAGATGCTGCACGTGGTGTCCGACTTCGTGCGCGATCACATAGGCTTGCGCGAAATCGCCCGGCGCCTTGAACTGGTTTTGCAATTCATCGAAGAACGCCAGGTCGATATACACCTTGCTGTCGCCCGGGCAGTAGAACGGCCCCATCGCGGATTGGCCCGTGCCACACGCGGTGGGCGTGGCGCCACGGAACAGCACCAACTTGGGCGCGACGTATTGGCGGTTAAGGTCTTTCTGAAAGATGGCGGCCCAGGTGTCTTCGGTTTCGCCCAGCACCTTGGCCACGAAGCGCGCTTGCGGGTCGTTGGCGGGCGGCTGGCTCGCGGGCGTTTGCTGCGTTGCGGGCGGGCCTTCGGCCATCTGCAGGACCACGCTGGGGTCCACGCCGAAGTACATGGCTACCAAGGCAAGTACTATCGTACCGATGCCGATGGTGCCTCGGCCGCCGATACGGGGGCCGCGAGACCGTCGGTCTTCAACGTTGTCGCTTTCGCGCGAGTCATCGAGGCGCATACTGTTTCTCCGGGCGGGTCGGCATCCCCGCCATTTTGCATCGCCGCTCGTCGTTGAGCGGCATTCAAGAGTGTTAGGATAATCCCATGGCTCTGCATTTATCTATTCATCCTGCGAATCCTCAACCTCGCCTGCTCAAGCAGGCAGCCCAATGGCTGAACGATGGGGGCCTTGTGGCCGTACCCACCGATTCCAGCTACGCCGTTGTCGCGCGGCTGGACGACAAAGACGCCGCGGACGGCCTGCGCCGGCTACGCGGTCTGGACGAAAGACATCACTTGACGCTGCTGTGCCGTGACTTGGCCGAAATCGGCCATTTCGCGCGGGTCGACAACAAGCAATACCGCTTGTTGAAGGCTGCCACGCCGGGTCCGTGGACCTTCATTCTTGAAGCCACCAAGGAAGTGCCGCGTCGCGTATCGCACCCGTCGCGCAAGACCATCGGCATTCGCGTCCCCGATCACCTCGTAATGCTGGGCCTGCTGGAGCAGGTTGGCGCGCCGCTGCTTTCCACCACGCTCATTCCCAAGGACGAAATCGACGCGTTGAACGACGCCGAAGCCATCCGCGAACGCTACGACCACGATCTGGCCGCCATCATCGACGCGGGCGCCTGCCCGCAGTCACCCACCACCGTCATCGACCTGACCAGCGACGATCCCGTCGTGGTCCGCGTGGGCCGCGGCGACCCGGCCACGCTTGGTCTTGCCTGACTTCCCTTTCCCTGCGTTACCCTTGCGTGCCGGCTGCCGCCGGCACGCGGCTCATCTACAATCCGGTTCGCCATGAACGACCTCATTCAAACCATTGCCGTCTACGCGATCCCGGTCATTTTCGCCATCACGCTGCATGAAGCCGCTCACGGCTACGTGGCGCGCATGTTCGGCGATCCCACGGCGTATGAAGCGGGCCGCATCAGCCTGAACCCGGCGCGACATATCGACCCGATCGGCACGCTGCTTGTGCCGGTGGCCATCTTGCTGGCGTCTAAATTGTTGGGCAGCCCCGGCATGCTGTTTGGCTGGGCCAAGCCCGTGCCCGTGGACTTCGGGCGCTTGCGCCGGCCCAAGCGCGACATGCTGTGGGTGGCGCTGGCGGGGCCGGCCGCGAATCTGGTCATGGCGATCATGTGGGCGTTTTCTCTGCGCCTGATGCTGGAATCCGGCATGCAGGAATCCTTCTGGTTCCAGATGGGCGTGGCGGGCGTGAACATCAACCTGGTGTTGATGGCGCTTAACCTGCTGCCGATCCTGCCGCTGGACGGGGGACGCATCCTGTTCAGCCTGCTGCCGAACCGCCTGGCCTGGCAATACTCAAAAATCGAGCCGTATGGGCTGGTGATTGTCATCGTGTTGCTGGTCACCGATGTGCTCTGGCTTTTGATGCGCCCGGTGTATGAACTTGGAACGACTATCGTTCAGTGGTTTCTGTAGGATTTCATCCAATATCCGTTAAACTCAGCGGTTTCATTGATTCTGGCCCTGGGGCATCCTGCCACGGGGCGTTGGAGCCCTACATTTATGGCATCCCCTGCAACCGCCGCAGGCGTTAATTTCCAGGGCAGCTTGGTGGCCCTGGTCACTCCCATGCAGCCCGACGGCAGCTTGGACTACGCTGCCTACCGGTCACTGATCGACTGGCACGTCCAGGAAGGAACCGACGCGCTCGTGGTGGTGGGCACCACCGGGGAATCGCCCACGGTTTCCATGGAAGAACACGCGGAACTGATCCGCGTTGCGGTCGAACATGCCGCGGGCCGCATCCCGGTCATCGCTGGCGTGGGCGCCAACTCAACCGACGAAGCCATCCATCTGGCCAACCACGCGAAGGCCGTGGGCGCGCATGCCGGGCTGTCGGTCGTTCCCTATTACAACAAGCCGTCGCAAGAAGGCCTGTACCGCCATTTCCGCACCATCGCGGAAGCCGTTGACCTGCCGACCATTCTTTACAACGTGCCGGGCCGCACCGTGGCCGACATGTCCAATGAAACGGTTCTGCGCCTGGCGCAGGTGCCCGGCATCATCGGCATCAAGGACGCCACCGGCGACATCGCCCGCGGTGGCCTGCTGCTGCGTGAAGCGCCGGCTGATTTCCAGGTTTTCAGTGGCGATGACCCCACCGCCGCCGCCCTGATCCTGCTGGGCGCGCGCGGCAATATCTCCGTCACCGCCAACGTGGCCCCCAAGCTCATGCGCGACCTCTGTGCCGCCGCGCTGGCGGGCGACGTGCCGAAGGTGCGTGAACTTAATGCCTACCTGGCCCGTCTGAACAAGGCTTTGTTCGTTGAAGCCAATCCCATCCCCGTCAAGTGGGCGTTGGCCGAAATGGGCCGCAGCGCACTGGGCTACCGGCTCCCGCTGGTTGAACTGGGTACGCAGAACCACGAAGTCGTGCGTCGCGCGCTCCAGGAAACGGGTCTGCTCTAAATATCGTGAGGATACGTATGAACAAACGTCATGCCGGTTTGTCGGCATTGATGTCTCTGGTGTTGTTGGCCGGCTGCAGCGAGGTCAATCAATTCCTGGGCAATGAAGAATCTGTCGACTATAAGAGCGCCGTCACCCAGCGTGGAGAGCCTCTGAGCATCCCGCCGGATCTGACCCAGGCCAATAGCGACCCGCGTTATCGCGCGCCCGCTTCGGGCTCGACGACGTACTCGCAGTTTCAACAGCAGGGCCAGGCGCAAGCCACCGCCCCGAAGACCAGCAACGTGCTGCCGGGCCGCCAAGACATGCGGGTTGAGCGCGACGGCGACTTGCGCTGGCTGGTGGTTGACCGCGCACCGGAAGAAGTCTTCCCGCGCCTGGTCGACTTCTGGACCGAAAACGGCTTTACCGTGGCCAGCAACAACCCGGCCGCTGGTTTGATCGAAACCGACTGGGCGGAAAACCGCGCCAAGATTCCGGAAAGCTGGCTGCGCCAAGCATTGGGAGCCGTCCTGGAATCGGCGTGGGATAGCGGCGAGCGCGAGAAATTCCGCACCCGCGTCGAGCGTGTCGACGGTCACACCGAGGTGTACGTCAGCCATCGCCAGATGCTTGAAAAGCGCGTTGGCGCCGACGGCGGCCAGGTGCAATGGCAAAACGGCCAGGAAGATCCGGGCCTGAATGCCGCCATGCTTGCCCGCATGATGGTCTACCTGGGTTCCGACGTGGACAGCGCCCGCAAGCTGGTGCAGCAGGCGGAAGCCTCGCCGCAAAAGCCCGCAGTGCAGGAAGACGTTCGCAGCCAAGGCACTTCCTTGCTGGTGGCCGAATCGTTTGACCGCGCCTGGCGCCGTGTTGGCGTGGCCCTGGACGGCGGCGGTTTCGCCGTTGATGACCGCGACCGCTCCGCTGGCGATTACTTCGTCCGCTACGTCGATACCGACACCGGTGCGCAGAACGAGCAGCCGGGCTTCTTCAGCCGCATCTTCTCGGGCGACAAGAAGGCGGAAGCGCCGCAGTACCGCATCCACCTGGCCGCCAGCGGCGACCAGACCACGGTCACGGTGCTGGACACCAACGGTACGCGCGACAACAGCGCCACGGCTCAGCGCCTGCTGAGCGTCCTGAAGGACAAGATGTAAATCGCGTCGGGCCGGCGCCTGCGTACCGGCCTGAAACGCCAAGGCCCCCGATCTTCGGATCGGGGGCCTTTTTCATTTGAGCCGCTGAAAAGCAGACGAAAAAATAGACGCAAAAAAACCCCGGCAATTCACTTGCCGAGGTCTTTCTGCGTCTTCAGAGCGGGGGTTCGTCTCTGTTTTTATTAAGACGCGGGCGTGGTCGAGCCGCCCGGGGTGGTCGAACCGCCGCCAGGGGTGGTGCCAGGCGCGGGGGCCGGAGCCGGCGAGGTGGCGGGCGGCGTGGTCGAGGGGGCGGGCGTGCTAGCCCCCGGGGTGGACGCGGGCGCCGCGGCATCTTCCTTCTTGTTGCAAGCGCTGAGCGCAACGGCCAGCACCGAGGCAATAATCAAGGTTTTGCTCATCATTTTTGGACTCCTGTAGATGACGACTCTTGAAACCCCCTTAGGGGAAACCAGAAGTCAGGCTACAGGAAGCCGACGCCGCAGCGCGTGTGAAAGTTAAAGAGGTCGCATCCGAACGGCAACAAACCTTTCAGCTTCGTGTTATGTCTTTCCGTATGTGTCCCGGCCCATGGATCTGATTGCGTTCTGTTCGAATCCGATACGTGGGCGTGTCGGGATACTACGCCGCCACGTAGTGAATCCAGCCGGAATCCAGCCAATCCGCCAGGCAGGAACGCGCCTCGGACGACAGCTTGGCGCAGGCCGGATCCGCGCAGTCCAGGCGGCGAGCGTCCGCCAGTGTGCGCAGCGCGGCGTCGGCGGGCGTCATCGCCGTTTCACCGTTGATGAAGAGCTGTTTGCCGCGATAGAGCATGCGGCTGCGGCGGTCCAGCACCAAGCGGCCCGAGTCCGGCCAGGCCTCTTCCAGATCCACATCAACGTCGTCCGCGGCGTCAAAGACGCTTTGGTTATGGGGTTCGGTCAGCCAGCAGCCCAAGAAGCGCGATGCCAGCGCATCGTCAAACCGCAGCTTTTCAACCGTTTCCAGCGTGGCGGCCACCAGCGCATCGGGCAGGGCGGCAGGGGTGTCGACGGCGGGTTGGCCCGGGTCGCGGTACACCGCCGACAGCTTCGGGCCGGGCAGCGCGGGTTCGCCGTAGGGGCCGCCCAGCAAGCCCACGCGCGCCATCACCTGGTCGGCCGCGGCTTCGAGCAGGCCGCGCGCCAGTATGGCCTGGGTGGGGGCGCGGAAACCGATCGAGATGGTCATGCAGCCATCGCCCACGGCGACGCCGTCGTGCGCGGCCTGGGGCGGTAGATACAGCATGTCGCCGGGCGACAGCACCGCTTTTTCCTCTGGCTGGAAATTGCTGAGGATCTTCAAGGGCAGACCGGGTTCCAGCGACAGGTCTTTCTGGCGGCCGTAACGCCATTCGCGTTCACCCGCCGCTTGCAGCAGGAAGACGTCATAGCTGTCGAAGTGCGGACCCACGCCGCCGCCATGGCTGGCGATGCTGACCATCACGTCGTCAAGCCGGGCGTCGGGAATGAAGCGGAACAGGCCCATCAGTTCAGACGCTGCGTCGCTAAGCAGATCCACGCTTTGCACCAGCAACGTCCAGTCGCCCTCGTTGTCCTTGGGCAGGCGCGCGAAGGGGCCGTTTTCCATTTGCCATTCGCCGTTCTCGCGCCAGATCAGGCGCGATTCCACATCGTCGCGCCGCGCCAGTTTCTTGATGGCGGCGATGGCCAGGGGCGGCGTGAAGTCGGGAATCGCCTGGCGGATCAGCAGCGGCTTGCGCTGCCAGTAGCGGCGCATGAAGTCGTTGGGGCTTTGGTTGCCCAACAGCGGCAAGGGTTGGTCAAGGTTCATTGAAGGTGCTTCTTCAGGCGGTAAAGGGCGTCCAGCGCTTCGCGCGGGGTGAGGCTGTCGGGGTCGATGGTGGCAAGCTCTTCGCGCAGCGCGTCCAGCGCTTCGATGGCGTCGTGCCGCTCGGCCTGGGCGTAGGCTTGCGCGTCGGCATCGGCCGCGGCCGAGAACAAGCCCAACTGCGGCGTCGGCGCGCCTTGCGCTTCCAGCCGTTCAAGCTCGCGCGTAGCTTGGCGGATAACCGCTGCCGGCACGCCGGCGCGTTGCGCGACCTGAATCCCGTAGCTGCGGCTGGCGGGGCCTTCGCGCACTTCGTGCAGGAACACGATGCCGGCGGCGGATTCCGCGGCGGCCAGGTGCACGTTGGCCGACGCGGGCTGTTCGGCCGGCAGGCGCGTCAGTTCAAAGTAGTGGGTGGCAAACAGCGTCAGCGCGCGGTTGTGCGCCAGCAGGCGGCAGGCGATGGCCCAGGCCAGCGCCAGGCCGTCATAGGTGGACGTGCCACGGCCGATTTCGTCCATCAGCACCAGGCTGTTGGGCGTGCTGGCCGACAGGATGGCGGCGGCCTCGGTCATTTCCATCATGAAGGTCGAGCGCCCGCCCGCCAGGTCATCGGCGGCGCCGATGCGGGTGAAGATCCGGTCGATCTTGCCGATGCGGGCACGGGCGGCCGGCACGAAGCTGCCGATGCGCGCCAGCAGCACAATCAACGCCACCTGCCGCATGTAGGTCGATTTACCGCCCATGTTCGGGCCGGTGATCAGCAGCATGCGGCGCGCCGGATCCAGCCGGCAACCGTTGGGCGTGAACCGTTCGATGGCGTGTTCCACCACGGGGTGGCGACCGGCGTCGATGTCGATGTCGGCGTTTTCGGACAGTTCAGGCGCGATCCAGTCGTGGCGGCGCGCGTGTTCGCCCAACGCGGCCAGCGTGTCCAGCTCGGCCAGTGCGGCGGCGCAGTCCGACAAGGGCCGCACGTGTTCGGCCAGCACGTCCAGCAATTGCTCGAACAGCCATTTCTCGCGCGCCAGCGAACGGTCTTGCGCGGACAAGACCTTGTCTTCCCAGGTCTTGAGTTCGGGCGTGATGTAGCGTTCGGCGTTTTTCAGCGTCTGGCGGCGGCGGTAGTCTTCCGGCACCTTGGCTGTCTGGCCCTTGCTGACTTCAATATAAAAGCCATGCACGCGGTTGAATTCCACGCGCAGGTTGCTGATGCCGGTGCGCTCGCGTTCGCGGGCTTCCAGTTGCACCAGGAAATCGCCACCATCGGCCGCCAGGCCGCGCAGCTCGTCAAGTTCGGCATCAAAGCCCGTAGCCAGCACGCCGCCATCGCGGATGGCGACGGCGGGTTCCGGCGCAATGGCGCGTACCAGCAGCGCGGCCAGCGCCGGGTCTACAGACAGGTGCGAAACCAGTTCGCCCAGACGCGGCGAGCCCGCCATGGGTTCGACCAGGTCGCGCAGCGCGGGCAGCGATTGCAGGGCATCGCGCAGGCTGGCCAGTTCACGCGGGCGCACCGAGCGCAGCGCCAGGCGTGCCGCGATGCGTTCGATGTCCGGGAAGGCGTTCAGCGCGGCGCGCAGCGCTTCCAGCAGGCCGGCCGACCCAAACGTTTGTTCCACGTCCATGCGGCCGGCCAACAGCGCCGAAATGGCCTGCTGGCGAGCCAGCGCCTGCTCGTTTTCGCGCAAGGGGTGATGCAGCCAGCGGCGCAGCAGGCGGCTGCCCATGGGGGTGCGGCAGCCGTCCAGCAGCGAGAACAGCGTGGGCGCGTCTTCGCCCGACAGCGTTTGCGTCAGTTCCAGGTTGCGGCGGGTGACCGGGTCCAGCAGCACATACTGGCCCGGGCGTTCGGCCGACAGGCTTTGCACGTGCGCCAGCGCCTGCGATTGCGTGCGCGCCGCATAGCGCAGCAAGGCGCCGGCGGCGCAAATGCCGGCCGGCATGTCTTCAATATCGAAGCCCGCCAGGGTGTCGGTCTTGAAGTGCGCCAGCAGATGCGCGCGGGCGCCATCGCTTTCGAAGTGCCAGTCCGGCACGCGCGAACGCGCGCCTTCGAAGGGAAATTCAAAGACGGCGTTGTCGGCGCAGATAATCTCGGCGGGCGCAATGCGATGCAGCTCGGATTCCAGTTGGGCCGGCGCGCATTCAGTAACGCGGAATTCGCCGCTGGCCAGGTTCAGCCAGGCCAGGCCGGCGCGCGGCGCGCGGGCATTGCCGGACACGAACACGGCAGCCAGCGCGCGGTCGGCCTTGGCGGGCAGCAGCGCGTCGTCGGTCAAGGTGCCGGGGGTGACGATGCGCACGATGCGGCGCTCGACCGGCCCCTTGGACGCGGCGGGGTCACCGATCTGTTCGCAGATGGCGATGGACTCGCCCATGGCGACCAGCCGCGCCAGGTATTGCTCCATGGCGTGTACGGGCAGGCCGGCCATGGGGATGGGCGTGCCGTTGGACGAACCCCGCTTGGTCAGCGTGAGGTTGAGCAGGCGCGCGCCGCGCTCGGCGTCTTCGTAGAACATTTCATAGAAGTCGCCCATGCGGTAGAAGAGCAGCAAGGGGCCAGCCTCCGCTTTTAAGCGAAGGTACTGCTGCATCATGGGGGTGTGGCCTGCGTGGGCCTCGGCGGCGGTGGGTTGTGTTGCTGAATTCATGCCCGTGATTGTATCGGGGCGGGCGCGCGCGTGCGGTGGCGGGCAGGATGGTTTTAGCGCTTGTTTGTCGTAATCGGGGTCGGGCTGATGATTGCGTGGCTGCCAGCCGGACAAGTGCTTGATCGCGCCCCATCCGGCGCTACGGATTTGCCGCGCCCGACCGCCGGCGGCACAATCGCACGACGCGGCCCTGTGATGGCCGTGGGAGCAGCAGATGTCGGATTTTCCTTTTCCCGACCCCGTCAACGCCCTAGAGCGCGTGACGATTTCCAGCGGGGCGCACCAGGCTGAATTCGCGCCCGGGGGCGGGGGGCGGCTGACCCGCCTGTCCACGGGCTCGCATGACTGGATCGTGCCGCTGACCGCCACCGAGTGGCCGGCCGGCAAGTGGCCGCGCGCGGGGTCCTACCCGTTAGCGCCGTATTCCAACCGCATTCGCGACGGCGTCTTCACGTTCAATGGCGCGCGCCACGTGCTGGAATCGGTGCCGGGCCGGCCGCAAGCCATTCATGGGGCGGGCCTGTTCCAGCCCTGGCAGGTGCGCAATCATACGCCGGACGGCATCGACCTGGTGCTGAACCAGCCGGCGGGTGTGCTGGGCTGGCCCTGGCCGTTCGAGTGCGTGCAGCGCTATCGGCTGGACGCGCGCGGTTTGAGCCTGTCGCTTAGCCTGATCAACCAGGGCGACTCGCCCATGCCCTGCGGCCTGGGGATCCATCCGTATTTCACCGCCGAGCGCGTGGCGCTGAACGCGCGGCGCCTGTGGCCCGCCGACGCGGACGGATTGCCCACGGGCAGCCGGGTCAAGCATGTGCGCGACGTGCGCCGGTCGGCCGAGGGTTGCGATACCTATCTGTCGCAATGGGCAGGGCGCGCCACGCTGCACTGGGCCGACGGCCACGAACTGGCGCTGCACGCGGACCCGGCGTTTGCGCATCTTGTCGTCTATACCGCGCCCGGGTCGGCATTTCTGTGTGTGGAGCCGGTCACCAATGTGGCGGATGCCTTCAACCTGGCGGCGGCGGGTGAAACGCGCACCGGGATGCAGGTGCTGGAACCGGGCGCCCGCTTTGCGGCAACGGCCTTGATGGCGCTGACGCCGCCCCGGGGGCAACGCTGAAGGCCGAGCCCGCAGACCCAACCCGCAGGCCGCACGTCGGGCGCGGGCCCTCGAACGCGGTGCTTTGAAAGCGCCGGTTCCTCCGGCGATAATCCCCGCACCCCAATCCAGGAGTCCCTACGTGAAAAAGCTCAGCACCGAACAATTGCAGGCCGCGGCCGAAACGTTGCGCCGGGTGCAGGCGAAGCTGGCCCGTTCGGGCAGCCTGCCGCTTGAGCCCACGCTGTACGCCAGCGCAAAAGGCTTTCGCCGCAACGTGCCGGACTATCTGTGGACCTGGCTGTCGGGCCTGCTGGCGCCACACAAGAGCCTGGCGTCGTGGATGGACACGCATCAACCGGGTTGGCGCGACGGCAAGACGCCGGCCGCCGTGGTCTATGCGCGTACCGAAAAAGGCTGGTTCGATTGGCTGATCGCTGAACTGGAAGCCGAGATCAACGATCCGCATGCCCGTGCCAAGCGGGCAGGGCAGGCCTGATCAGGCGATGCTTGCTAAAGCCGCTTGACCGGCAGGGGCTAGACCCAAGATCCGGTCAAGCCGCCGCGCCCGCCTTGCCTTGGGCGCCTGCCTTGCCCTCTGCACCGATGTCGTCTGCAAGCACCTTTGTGTACACCGTGGCGCCCAATGACGCGCCATGCACGGCAAGGTGCGCGCCTAGCTGAATCACTTGCAGGATCTCTGCTCGCGTCACGCCTTGCGTCAACGCATGCGTGATGAGCGCGCGCAAACCCGTCTGATCGCCCTGCGTGAACGAGGCGTGTAGGGCAATGCGCACCAGCAGCCGTTCGGTTTGACTCAAGCCACCGGCCGGCGCGCCGTCCTCAACAAAATCCAGCAGCACCCCGACATAGCCCGGATCTTGTGCCGCCAGCCGCAGCAGGCTTGCCGCCTGTTCCGGCCATAGCGCGTGGATGCGCTGGCAAAGGGGCTCTTGCGGCGGCAGGGGGACGGCGGGCGCGGCGTCATGCAGGACGTCGGCGGCTTGCAGTACGGCGTTGACGCCTTGCAAGGTAAGCAGATGCAGTACGTCGAACACATCCGCTTCACTGGCGCCGGCCGCGAGCGCCATGCGCAAATGGGTCTCCAGCCCGGCCGCGTACAGATGGGTGGCGGACGCGTCCAGCGCGACATAGACCAATTCGACCATGCGCGGCGTCAGCGGACCGGTCTTCGCCGGATAGCCCGCGTAGTCGGCGTAGTACGACAGAAACGCGGGGTTGGCGCGCAGCATGGCCTCGGTCCATGGGCGCCAGTAGCCGCGCGCGGCAATGAAGCGGGATTTGATGGCATCCAGGTCGGTTAGCGTGTGCATAGCGTTTGGCCGGTCAGGTATTGAGCTTGGGCACCCGCTACGAAGCGAAGCAGCGGCCATAGCGCGGGGTCGGGGTGTTGCGAGGCGACTTCGACGGCATTGATCCGGCGCGCGCGGGGCCCCCATTCACAGGCCAGGGTGGCGATCAGCATGCGCGCGGCGGCGTCGTCGCCGGCGTGTTTCCAATCAGCCTGTTCGATGCGCGGCAAAAGCAGCGTCAGGCTACTTGGTTTGCCGTCCATGCCGCTTATTCCATGGCGGCGTGCCACGGCCAGGACCGCGGCCAGGCGGCCACCGGGCGGGCTAGCCAGGACGGTCGTGTCGATGACGGCGGGGTAGCCGTCGCGCGCTTGTTCGTGCTCTTGTCCGTGCTCTTGTTCGTGCTCGTATCCGTGCTTGTGCTCGCGTTCGTGCTCGTGCGCTTGCGTGTCGCCCCTTACGGGCCAGTTGCCGTGCACGGTCAGTGCCAAGGGCGTATCGCATGGCACGGGGGCGATGGCGTTGGGCGCATAGGCTTGGCTGCCGCCGAAGACGGACGACCCGCCGTCCACGGACAGGCGGCTGCCGCTTAACTGTGCGGCGTCCGGGCTGGCCAGAAACGCCAGCGCGCAAGCCAGTTCTTCGGGCCTGGCCAGGCGGCCCAGCGGAATCTTCGCCACCGCGCGCACCGGGTCCAGGCGGCCGCTGGCGATCAGCCCGTCGACCAATTCCGTTTGTACGAATCCCGGGCACAAGACGCTGACGCGCAGGTCGGGCCGCGCGCGCGCCAGGGCTTGTGTTTGCGCGATCAAGCCGGCCTTGCTGGGACTGTACGCGCCGCGCATCGGGATGGCGTGCAATCCCGCACCCGAGGCCACGTTGACGATGCGGGCATGCGGCGTGAGTCGCCCTTGTAGCGCACGCAGCAGTCGCGGCGGCGCGTGCAGGTTCAGGTCCAGCAAACGCTGCCAATCAAGATCGGCTTGTTCGACCACGGGCAGATTGCTGGCGTCCGTCATCCCCGCGTTGTTGATGATGGCGTCCAGCGGCGGCATGTCGTCGGCCAGCGCGTTGATCTGGTTGGGATCGGTCAGGTCCGCGACGCGGGCAATATGTTCGGTGGCTGGTGTGGCAGGCAGCGGCCCAGAGACGACGGCGGCTCGGACACCCGAACCTTCGGCACCCAGGACTCCGCCGCCCATGACCACGGCACCCAGGGCATCGGCGGCCCCTGGCTCGTTGTTCGTCGCCAGCGCGCCCGACCCGCCTGCGCGCAGCTCCGCCAGTAACCCCTCCAGCGCTTCCGCATTACGGTCCACCAGCACGCAGCGGTGGCCTAGACGGGCCAGCCGCCAGGCGGTGGCGCGGCCGATGCCGCTGGCTGCGCCCGTCAACAGCACCGTTTCCATCAGAGCGTGGTGAACGTGATGCCGCCGTCCACCACCAGCGCCTGCGCGGTGATGAAGCGCGCTTCGTCGCTGGCCAGGAACGCAATGCCGCTGGCCACGTCTTCCACCGTGCCTAGCCGCCCCATCGGCGTGCTGGCGATGCGGCGTGCGTCGCGTTCGGCGTTGCGGTTGCGCTGCGTGCCTTCCGTCGGCACGGCCGAGGGGCAGACGGCGTTGACGCGAATGCCGCGCCCGCCCAGCTCGGCCGCCGCCGCGCGCGTAATGCCCAGCACGCCGGCCTTGATGCCCGAATACACCATCGATGCAGGCGCGGATTTCAGCGCGGCAGTGGACGCCACGTTGACGATCGCGCCGCCGCGCTCCGGGTCCATCGCCTCGGCGGCTGCCTGGATGCCCCAGATCACCGCCTTGAAACCGATGTCCAACATGCGGTCCATCGTGTCGGCCTGGATCTCGGCGGCGCTTTGGTAGCGCACCCACGCCGCGTTGTTGACCAGGATGTCGAAGCGCGAACCGTGTTCGGCGGCCTGGCGCACGGCCTGCCCGATGCCTTCGCGCGATGACACGTTCTGCACCACCGCAAACGCCTTGCCGCCGGCGGCGGTGATGTCGGCGACGGCCGCATCCACCAGTTCCTGTTTTAAATCGTTGACGCCGACGACAGCGCCGCGCGCGGCCAGCGCGCGGGCCGTGGCGCGGCCGATGCCGGCGCCTGCGCCGGTGATGAGCGCGACGCGCCCAGCCAGATCTTGTTGCATGGTTTCTTCCTACACCGATTCAATGAATGCGCGGCCCGCCGCGCGCGACAAGCCGCTGAACGCCGCATCCAGCTTGCGCACCGCGCGCAGCGCGGGGTGCAAGGGCAGCTCCCAGGTAAAGCCCATGCCGCCGTGCAGGTGGATGGCCTTCTCGATGACGAAGGCGGCGTTGGCGATGGCGCCGGCCAGCGCGGGCCGGGTGTCGCGCGGCGCGCCGAATTCGTCGGTATGCATCGCGCGGCGAATGGCGGCGCGGGACACGTCCTGGACCAAGCGCATGCGCGCCAGCAGATGCCGCACGGCCTGCTTGGCCGACAGCGGACGGCCAAACTGCACGCGGGTGGCCAGGTAGCTGGCAGCGGCTTGCAGCGCCCCTTCGGCCGCGCCGTTGGCGAATTCGGCCAGCAACAACCGGGCCGAGCCTTGCAACGCGCGCCAAGCCTGCGCATCAAGCCGCGCCAGCACCGGCGCGCCTTCCAGCGCCAACCACACCTGCGGATGATCCGGGTCCAGCGTTGCTTGAGGCTCGTGCGTGGCATCGCTGACATCGACCAGCACCGCGCCGTCGCCATCGGCCACCAGCACCCAATCCGCCGGGCCATGGTCCAAGCGGGCGCTGCCTTCCTGCACGCTGCCTTGCCAGGCGATGCCGGCCAGCCGTTCGCCCGCCACCAGCGCCGCGGCGTGCGGCGTGCCGGCCAGCGCCCGGGCAAGCAAGATCTGCTCGGCCAGCGGCAAGGGCAGTTGTAGCCGGCCCGCCGCGTGGGCGATGGGCAGGGCAAACGCCAGGTCCAGGCCCAGCCCGCCGTCAGCCTCGTCCGCCATCACGCCGCACAGGCCCGCCTGTGCCAGCACGGCGGCCATCGCATGCGGATCCTGGCGCGAAAGCGCATCGGCAATGGCCGCGTCGGCGGCTTGCGCGAACTCTTCGGGATGCAGTTCTTCGCTACTCATGTCAAATCCTTGGGTAGGTTCATGACGCGCTGCGCGATCACATCCAGCTGCACTTCCGTGGTGCCGGCGTAGATCGTCTCGGCGCGCGCGAACAGATACGCGTTGGTAAAGGCCTGGTGAGCGCGCTGTGCCAAGGGGCTGGAATGCGGCCCCACCTGCGACAGCAGCGAGAGCGCCAGGCCCGCAAACGCCTGATGGCATTCGGACCAATACAGCTTGGTCAAGGACCCGCGCGCGCCGATGGATTCACCGCGAAGCATGCGTTCAACCGTCAGTTCGACCAGCCCCTTCAAGCCGTCGATTTCAGCGATCAGATCACCGACGCGACGTTGCACGTAGCCATCGTCCAGCGTCGCGGCAAGCCGGGTGTCGGACTTGCAGGCGGCGATCAGTTGGCGCAGTTCGCATTCGAAGCGCCAGGGGCGGTACATGCGGTTGGTGGCGCGTTCGATCGACAGCACGCGGATGGCCGCGTTCCAGCCTTCGTCCGGTGCGCCCAGGCGCGCGCTGTCGGGCACGATCACGTCGTCGAAGAAGACTTCGGCGAACGACTCCTTGCCGTCGATGGACTTGATCGGCACCACGCGGATGCCCGGCGTGTCCATCGGCACCGCGAACATCAGCAGCCCCCGGTGCTTGTCCGCCACGGTGCCGGTGCGCGTCAGCAGCAGGCAGTAGTGCGCCTTGGCCGCGCCGCTGGTCCATATCTTCTGGCCGTTGATACGCCAGTGTTCGCCTTCCTGTACGGCTTTCGTGCGCAGCCGCGCCAGGTCCGAGCCCGCGTCCGGTTCGGAAAAGCCCTGGCACCAGAACTGCCGCATCGTCAGGATTTCGGGCAGGAAGGCCTGCTTCTGGGCCTCGTCGCCGACGGCCATGATGATGGGGCCGGCCAGTTCCTTGCCGATGGAGCTGACGCTTTCCGGCATCGGCAGCGCGCCGATTTCCTTGTTCACCGCCAGATGCTCGCGCAGGCTCAGTCCATGGCCGCCATAGGCCTTGGGCCAGGTCATGCCCGCCAGGCCGGCCTGATGCATCGCCGCTTCCCAGGCGCTGCTTTCGGCCAGCGTGGCGGCGCGCCAGTCCAGGCTGTCGGCGCGCATGAAATCCGGCAGATTGGCGCGCAGCCAGTGGCGCGCGTGTTGCCGGTAGACCTCGACGCCCGAGGCGGGGTCGGGAACGATCACCTGTTGCTCAAAATTCATGCTTGTCCTTGCTGTGCGGGCGCGGGTTCGGTTGCTGATGCCGGTACGGCGCGCGGAATCATCAGCGCGTCCAGCACCACCACGCCCTGGCCCTGCGGCCGTACCAGAATGGGGTTCATGTCGATGTCGGCGATGTCGTCGCGGTGCCGGAATGCGAATTCCGACAGGCGGGCCACGCTGCGTGCGGCGGCGGCCACGTCGGCCTTGGCCTGCCCGCGCGCGCCGTCCAGAATCGGGAACATCTTCAGCGACCGGATCATCGCCATCGCCTCGTCTTCGGTGACGGGCGCGGCCTGCACCGCCACGTCGTTCAACACTTCGGCAAAGATGCCGCCCATGCCCACCATGACGATCGGCCCGAAGACCGGGTCTTGCGACACGCCCGCGATCATCTCCGTGCCGCCGCGCAGCATCGGCGCCACCAGCACGCCGTCGATGCGGGCGGCGGGCGCATGGCGCACCACGTTGGCAAGAATGCGCGCATGGGCCTCGCGCACGGCCTCGGCGTCTTCCACATTCAGCGCCACGCCGCCCGCCTCGGTCTTGTGCGCCACGTCTTCCGACGCGATCTTCAGCACGACGGGGTAGCCGATGGTGTCGGCGGCGCGAACCGCCGCGTCGGCGTCGGTGGCGATCACTTCGCGCGGCACGTCGATGCCCGCGTGGCCGAGCGCCTGCTTGGCGTGGAATTCATTCTTGAAGACGATGGGGTCGATGGGGGCAGGGGCGGGGGGCGCGATGTCAGCCCCACCCATCGCACGCAGTTGCCCCAGCCGTGCCAGCCCCGCCAAGCCCGTGGCCGCGGCATCAATGCTGGCGAACACGGGGATGCCCAGCGTGTTGATCTGTTCGATGGCGTCCGCCGGCCCCTGGCTGATGATCATCAGCAGCCGCTCCGGATGGCTGGCGCGCACCTGCGCCAGCGCTTCCAGATAGATGCCGCGCAGCCGCGTGTTGTACAGCGACAGCGACATGAACAACACCAGCGAACTGTCTGAAGGGTCTTCCAGCAGCGCGGTCAGCATCTTTCCCAGGATGTCCGGCCGGCTCGACATCTGCGCCGACGCGTCGACCGGGTTGCCGGTGCTGGCGGTGGGCACCGCTTCGTGGATGCGCTGTTGCGTCAGAGGCGCCAGCGCGGGCAGGGTCATCCCGGCCTCGCTCATGGCGTCTGCCATCATGATGCCGAAGCCGCCCGAGGCCGCCACCAGCGTCACCGCGTCGTTGCGGGGCAGCCGGTTCGGCATCAGCATCGACGCCGCGTGGCCGATGTCGATCAGCGCTTCCACCGAGCGCACGCGCAGCACGCCGTGGCGGCGGAAGACGGCGTCGATGACGGCATCGGATCCGGTCAGCGCGCCGGTGTGCGACGCGGCGGCCTGCTGGCCCTTTTCGGTGGAGCCGATCTTCAACACGATGACCGGTTTGCCGCGCTGGCGCGCCAGGCGCAGCGCGCTGATCAGTTTGGTGGCGTCGCGGCAGGTTTCCATGCAGCAGAGAATGATGTGCGTGTCCGGGTCGTCGGCCAGCGCGGCGATGCCGTCGGCCACGTCCACATCCGCCTCGTTGCCGGTCGCGATGAAGCGGCTGACGCCCATGCCGCGCCGGGCCACGCTTTGCATGGTGTGGCTGCCCACATTGCCCGACTGCGACACGATGCCCGCGTGCCCCACCGGCGGCATGTGTTCTTCCAGCGCGATCGAGAACGAGCCGATCAGGCGATCGGCCACATTGACCGCGCCCAGGCAGTTCGGCCCCAGCACGCGCATGCCGTGTTCACGCGCAATGGCGACCAGCTCGGCTTGCAGCGCGGTGCCGGCAGCGCCTGTTTCGGTAAAGCCCGCCGACAGCACGATGGCGGCCTTGGTGCCGCGCGCCGCGCAGTCGCGCAACGCGGCGGGCGTGGCGGCGGCGGGCACGGCCAGGATGGCCAGCTCGGGAGCAGAGGGCGTGTCGCGCACCGAGGCGTAGGCGGGCAAGCCCTGGATGACGCCGCCCTTGGGGTTGATGGGATACACGGCGCCGGCATAGCCGTGCTTGATCAGCATGTGCACGGGCCGGCCGCCGATCTTGGTGACGTCATCCGACGCGCCCACGACGGCGATGCTGCTTGCGGTGAAAAACGGCGCCAGCCCGGCGCCCGCGCGCTGGGGGCTATGTTGCTGCGGGCTGTACGCTTGTGCGGTCTGCGCCATGCTCAGCGCCCCTTGAATTGCGGCTGGCGCTTTTCCAGGAAAGCCATGCGCGCCTCGCGGGCGTCTTCCGTCTTGGCCAGCGTCATCGTGAAGTCCTGCTCGAAGCGGTAGGCATCGCGCTGCGGCATCAGGTCAACCATATTGGCCGCGCGCTTGGCGTACAGCACGGCCAGCGGCGCCTTGGACGCGATTTCATGCGCCAGGGCCAACGCGGTCGGCAGCAACTGGTCGGGCGGCAGTACGTCTTCCAGCACGTTGCGGCGCAAGAGGTCGTGCGCACTTAGACGCTGGCCGGTGAAGAACATGCGGCGCAAGGTTGATCGGCCCACCAGCGTGCGCAGCATGGACGCGCCGCCCGCCAGGCCCACGTTGATCTCGGGCATGCCAAAGGTCGCGTTGTCGGACGCGTACATGATGTCGCACGCGGCCATCAGCCCCATGCCCGCGCCCAGCGCCGCGCCATTGACGGCGGCAATCACGGGCTTGGCGCATTCCTTGATGGCGTTGCCGGTTTCGCGGGTGATGCGGTTGTGTTCCAGGAAGTCGCCGGCGATGTCGGCGTTGGGGCGGTCTTTCAAATCCGCGCCGGCGCAGAACACCTTGCCATGGCCCGTCAGGACCGCGCAGCGTATGTCGTCGCGTTCGGAAATTTCGTCGAAGATAGCGACCATGCGGCGGCGCATGGCGCGGTTCAGGGCATTGACGGGCGGGCTGTTCAGCGTGACCAGCGCAACGCCTTCGTTGACTTCCAGAGTGACGGTGGCCTCGCTCATGCGGGCACCTTGTTGGTCGGGGAAAAGGCGAGGGCGCGCAGGGCGCCGGTGGCATGCTGCATGACGTGTCTCCTAGAGTCCGATGGACCGGTCTTGCCCTGTTTTCAGCGCGGGGCGGCCGGCTTTTTTTGGATTATATGGACGGGTATTGCGCAGGATTCAGGCCAAAAATGTTGGTTGTGTTCTGCATGAAAACGGCATATTCCCGGCCCGTTCAAGCCGATACCATGGCTTGGGAAATCGTCCGCCGGACGAGCAGAACAGGGGCGGTTGGCTGATGCAGATCGAACGTATCGGCACGGTTCGCGCCGCGCTGGGCGAGTGCCCGGTGTGGGACGCAGCCGGCAATGTGTTGTGGATGCTGGACTGCCGTAGCGGGCAGTTGCTGAGGATCAATCCGGATAGCGGCGCCACGCGTGAATGGCTGTTGCCCGCCCCGGTGGGCTCGTTCGCGCTTAACGGCGACGATGAAATCATCGTGGCGCTGAAAGAGAGCTTTGCGCTGGTTCGCCTGTCGGACGGCATGTTGCGCACCTTGGCAAGCATCGACGACAGCCATCCCCATCTGCGCCTGAACGACGGCGCGCCGCTACCGGATGGCAGCTTCGTGGCCGGCACCATGCATATCCACCGGGAAGCGGGCGAAGCGCCGCTGGGCGGCCTGTATCGCGTGGACACGGCAGGCCAAGTCACTCGCATTGCGCAAGGGCTGGGCGTGGTGAACGGCCCGGTCATGCATCCGGACGGGCAGCATTTTCATGTGTGCGATAGCGCGCAGCGCAAGGGGTTTCGCTATCGCATGGATGAGGCAGGCCGCTTGTCATCCCCGGAAGTTTTCATCGATACCGATCCCTTAGGTTCCGCCCCGGACGGCTGTTGCTTTGATCGCGACGGTGGCTTGTGGACCGCGCTGGTGCATGCGTCGGCCATTGCGCGGTTCGACGCCGACGGCAAGCTGGATCGCCGTATCGACTTGCCGGTGGCGCACCCGGCATCGCTCTGCTTCGGGGGCCCGGATCTGTCGGATATCTTCGTCACGACCATCAGCGACAGTGGCCGCCTGACCGCCACGGGCCCGCTTGATGGGGCCTTGCTGCGCATACGGGGGGCGGGCGCCGTGGGCGAGCCACGCGGGCGTTGCCGCATACGACCCTGATCACTGCCCCTGATCACTGCCCCTGATCAGGGGCTTTCGGCCGCCGCGGTCTTGTTATATGCCGTGAACCGCAGCGCCGACCCCGACACGTGCGAGGCCACGAAATCCAGGAACAGCCGGATCTTCACTGGGATCATCGCGGTGTCCAGGATGGTGGCGTACATGCCTTCTTCGAAGGTCGTGTTGGTGACGTGGTAATCGGGGAATAGACGCACCAGCGTGCCGCGCGAAATATCGTTGTGCACGGTGTAGTCATCCAAGAGCGCAATGCCTTCGCCCAGCAGCGCCAGTTCCAGCAGCGCAACGCCGTTGTTGGTCACGTGGCGCGGCTTGATCAGCACTTCTTCGATGGTTTCGTCCTGCTTGAAGCGCCAGCAGGTTTGATCGCCCGGCAGCAAGTAGGCCAGACAATCGTGCTGCGCGATATCCGTGGGCAGGGCGGGCGCGGGCCGCTTGGCGAGATACGCGGGCGAGGCCACCAGGAAACGTTCGCTCTTGAACAGGATGCGCCGCTTCAGGCCCGCTTCCACGGGCGGCGAAATACGGAAATCGATATCGAAGTTGTTGCGGCGCAGGTCTGCCTTGGCTTCGGTCAGCACCAGTTCAATATGGATGTCGGGGTACTGCTGGCGAAAGGCGGCAACCAGCGGCGGCAGCACGCCCAGGCCGAACATCATGCGCGAATGCACCCGCAATATGCCCTTGGGCGCGGCGCGGATTTCGGTGATGTTGCGATGCGCCTCGTTGATGTTCCACAAGATGGATTCAAGCTGTTGCGCGTATTCCTGGCCGGCTTCGGTCAGCACGACCTGGCGGGTGGAACGCAGCAGCAGCTTCACGTTCAACTCGTTTTCGAACTCGGTGATCATGCGGGATACCGACGTTGCCGACACCCCGAATTGCCGAGCGGTTTCAGAGAAACTCTCGGTCTTGGAGATCGATAGAAAGAGCTCCATCGCGCGCAGCCTGTCCATCATTCCTCCACTTTACGCAGCACAGAACGCCGCATTTCCTGTATTCATCCGATGACTGCCGGCCTCTAGAATTTCCTCAGAACGTCAAGCATTCAATGAGGAGACATTATGGAATTCGGCGTGTTCATTCTGGCGCAGCAGCGAGGTTACCACCAGTCCTCAAAGCAAGTCATCAACAACTCCATCGAACAAACCGTGGTGGCGGAGCAGGCTGGTTTCGACGCCGCCTGGTACGCCGAACACCACTTCAACAACTACTCCTTGTCGCCGTCGCCGCTGATGACGGTAGCGCACGCGGCGGCCAAAACGCACCGCATCCGCCTGGGCACGGCGGTGTGCATCTTGCCGCTGTATCACCCCGCGCGTTTCCTGGCCGAAGTGGGTTTCGTGGACACCGTCTCCAATGGCCGGTTGGACCTGGGCGTGGGCTCGGGCTATCAGGAATTCGAGTTCGAACGCTTCGGCGTGCAGATTGCGGATTCAGGCGCGATCTTCAATGAATTTCTTGACGTCATCCCCAAGGGCCTCACGCAGAAGATCTTTCAACACGATGGCGAGTTCCTGAAGATTCCGCCCAGCTCGATCGCGGTGCGCTGCCTGCAAGACCCAATGCCGCCGCTGTGGATCACGTCGGGAAATCCGGTGACGCTGGGCCGTGGCGTGCGCGAAAACCATAACCTGTTCGTCACTGCGCTGCTCAAGGGCAACGACGCGATTTCCGAGCTGCGCGGCCGCCTGGAAAAAGTGGCGGAAGACAATGGCCGCGACCTGGATCGCGATGTGAAGTTCGGCTTTCTGCGCTGTGGCTACGCGTCGGACAACAAGGCCGAGATCGACGCCTATCTGGACTGCGCGCGCTTTCAACGCCGCATTTCCGAAAGCCTGAAATTCCGTCGCGCGCAAAGCGACGACGGCTACATGGTCAAGGAAGTGCCGTCGGAAAACGATCCCACGTTCGAGCAGTTGCGCAAGAACCTGCCGGTGGGCTCGGTGAACGAAGTGATCGACAAGATGCTGGAAGAGATCAGCATCCTGCGGCCCAAGCACATCGCCTTGCAGACGCAACTGGGCGACTTCGATCAGAAGACGATGCTCAAGCAGATCGAGCTGTGGGGCGACAAGATCATTCCGGCGATCCGCAAGGAAGTCGGCAGCGCGACGGCCATTGCCTGAAGGAGCGCAAGATGCAGATCTATCTGAGCAACGCGGGGGCAATCACGCTGCGCCACCCGTCGGACTTCCGGCGGCTTGATGTGCTGGCCGATCCGCAGCCGCGCGAACGGTTGGAACACGCCATCGCGCGGGTGGGGCGGCGCGAGGACGAGCGCCATGTGCGCCTGTCTCCCTCGGTGCTGCGCTTCTTGTCGCAACACGCGGGCGACCCGAAGTGGGAAGCGGATTTTTCCGCCATGGTGGACTATGCGGCCACCCACGGCTGGGTCGATGAACGCGGTGATATCCGTGCGCACATGGTGGTCAGCGAGCATGACCAGGTGGTGTCCGTGGACGACTTCAAGGCGGCGATGCGCTCGTTGCCGGCGGGTATCAGCGCGGTGACGACGGGTGATGGCGAGCAGGTGGCCGGCATGATCGTGTCGAGCCTGACATCGATTTCGGCCGACCCGCCGATGGTCGGCTTCTTTGTCCAGCAAACGTCGTCCGCGCGGGAACCCTTGCTGCGTCATGGCCGCTTCGTGGCCAATGTGCTGGGCGAGGGGCACGAGGCCGTCATGCAGGCCTTTCTTGGGCAGCCGCAGGGCATGGCACGGTTTGCGCACGGCGGCTGGGTGATGAACGGGCAGGGCACGCCGGTATTGCCGGACGCGCTGGCCAGCATCGAATGCGACATCGTTTGCACCGAAGCGTTGGGCACCCATGACCTGATCGTCGGCAAGATCCGCAAGACGATGTGTCGCGAGGCGCAGCCCGTGATCAATTTCAAGTCGGCCACGCATCGGATCGCGCCGGTCCGGCTTCAGTAGAACGGGCAGGCCTACGCCTTATGCGGGCGGATACGGGGCCCACGAAAATGCCCGCCATTCTATTGGCGGGCATTTTTTTGTGGCCACCACATGCTTGTTGCCCCCGACTGCACGGCGGCAAGCTTGTTATCAATCCAGCACGATGTGATTGTCCTGGATCACGCGGCCCCAGTATTGGCGGTCGGCTTCCAATTGCGCGTCCAGCGCTTGCGGGCCGCCCGCCTTTTCGGTCTGCCCGTTCGCGACCAGCATGTGGCGAAAGCTCTCGGACTGCACCGTCTTGATGGCCGCTGCGGAATAGGCCTGGATCAGGTCCGAGGGCGTGCCCTTGGGCGCATGCAGCGCGGTCCAGTAACTGGCCTTCAACTGCGGATAGCCCAGTTCAGCCACCGACGGAACGTCGGGCAGGGCAGGGTCGCGCTGGTCGGTCGTCAGCGCCAGGATCTTCACCGCGCCCGCCTTTTGGTGATCAGCCAGCGCGATGGGCGTCATGTACGACAAATCATTGCGGCCGGTGATCAGGTCGATCAGGCTCGTCGGCGTGCTCTTGTACGGCACGGCGATCAAGGGGATACCCAGCGTCTTGGCCAGGATCAGCCCATACAGGTCCGTAACGCTGCCCGGCCCCAGCGAGCCATAGGTCAGCGCGCGGTTTTCCTTCTTGGCGTAGGCGACCAGGTCCGCAATGGAATTGACGCCGATCGTAGCGGGCACCGTGATGGTCAAGGGGCCGTCGAACATCATGGCAACCGACTCGAAGCTGTCGAACCGGTATTGCAGCTTGGGGCGCAGCAGGATGTTCAGCGACAAAGGCCCCGAGCCGCCCATCAGCAGCATGTTGCCGTCGGCGGGCGCGCGCGCAACCTGCGTGGCGCCGATGATGCCGTTGGCGCCGGGCTTGTTTTCAACGACAAATGGCACGCCCAGTTGCGCGCTCATGCCTTCGGCAAGCACGCGGGCGAAGTTGTCATTGGGGCCGCCGGCGGCATAGGGCACGATCAGGGTCACGGGCTTGGGCGCGGCGCGCAGCGGCCGGGCAAGCATCATGAGGGTGCCGGCCGCGATGAAGCCGCGGCGCGTGAGCTTGAACATTGTCTCTCTCCTTGTACCCACCGCCTGCATGTCCGTGCCTTCTGCGGGCCGGCTCAGCGTATTGTCAGCTTGGCGACGGGGGCGGCGGGCGCTTGGGCGCCCGCCTTGGGTTGTCACAGAAGTCGATGATAATTTTTATCGGACTTCCGGATTACCCCACTATTGCGCAGAACAGTTCTGCAAAGGCCGTCAGAAACCCTCCAGGACGACCTTGCCCTGCGCCTTGCCGCTTTCGATGAAGGCATGCGCGCGGCGCAGGTTATCGGCGTTGATCTTGCCGTAGTGCTCGCCCAGCGTGGTGCGCAGCGTGCCGTTGTCGATCAGGCGCGCGGCCTGGTTCAGCAGTTCGTGCTGCGCGATCATGTCGGGCGTCTGGTGCAGGGGCCGCGCGAACATGAATTCCCAATGCAGCGACGCTGACTTGCCCTTGAGCAGGCGTACGTCGATGGCGGCCGGGTCGTCGATCAGCGCAATCTTGCCCTGCGGCGCGATGGCCTCGGCCAGTTGCGCAAAGTGCTTGTCGGTGTGGGTCAGGCCGGCGATGTAGCTGACCTGCGGCACGCCGATGCGCTTGAGCTCTTCGGTCAGCGGCTTGCTGTGGTCGATGACGTGGTGGGCGCCCAGCTCGCGCACCCAGGCTTGCGTTTCGGGGCGCGAGGCGGTGCCGATCACCGTCAGGCCGGTCAGTTGGCGCGCCAGCTGCACCAGAATGGATCCCACGCCGCCCGCCGCGCCGACGACCAGCAGGGTGCCCTGGCTGGGGGCGGCGTTGTCCAGCACGCGCAAGCGGTCAAACAACAGTTCCCAAGCGGTGATGGTGGTCAGCGGCAGCGCCGCGGCCTGGGCAAAGTCCAGGCTCTTGGGCATATGGCCGACGATGCGCTCGTCCACCACATGGCGTTCGCTGTTGGCGCCGGGCCGGTTCAGCGCGCCGGCGTACCAGACGCGGTCACCGGGCTGGAACAGGCTGGTCTTGGCGCCTACGGCGCGCACGATGCCGGCCGCGTCCCAACCGATGATCTCCGGCTTGCCGTCCTTGGGCGCGCGGTTGGCGCGGATCTTTACGTCCACCGGGTTCACCGAGATGGCGTGTACGTCGACCAGCAGGTCGTGGTCACCCGGCACGGGTTCGTCGATGGTGATGTCTTGCAGCGCGTCGGCATGGTCAGCCGGCAGGTTCTTGAAATAGGCGATGGCTTTCATGGATAGGCTCGTTGTATTGGGGGGAATCAAAGAATGGAGCGGACCACGCCGCCGTCCACGCGCAGCGCGGCGCCGTTGGTGGCGCTGGCCTGCGTGGAGCAGGTGTAGACGACCATGTTGGCCACTTCGTCCACGGTGGCCAGGCGGCGCAGCAGCGACGTGGGGCGGTGCTGGGCGATGAAGTTGCGCTCCATCTCGTCTTGCGACACGCCTTGTTCCTTGGCCATTTCGGCAAAGAAGTCGGCCACGCCTTCCGAGCGCGTCGGCCCCGGCAGCACGGCGTTGACGGTGACGCACGTGCCGGCGGTCAGCTCGGCCAGGCCGCGCGACACGGCCAGCATGGCGGTCTTGCTGACGCCGTAGTGGATCATCTCGGCGGGAATCTGCACCCCGGATTCGCTGGAAATGAAAACAATGCGGCCCCAGTTGGCGGCCAGCATGCGCGGCAGGTAGTAGCGCGACAGCCGGATGCCGCTCATGACGTTGATGTCCAGCATGTCCTGCCAGTCGTCGTCGGTGATTTCCGTGAACGACTTCGGGGCGAAGAAGCCCGCGTTGTTGACCAGGATGTCCACGTCGGGATGGGCGGCGCATATTGATGCCGCGCCGTCCGCCGTGGCCAGGTCCGCCTGCACGGTGCTGACGCTGGCGGCCGGGAATTTCTGCGTGATGGCCTCGGCGGCGTGGGCAAGCTTGTCCGCGCTGCGGCCGTGCAGCACGACCTGGGCGCCGGCTTCGGCCAAGCCCATGGCGATGGCCAGGCCGATGCCGCCGGACGAGCCGGTCACCAGTGCCTTTTTGCCTTTCAGTTCGATGTTCATGTGTGGGCTCCAGAAGGTTTGGGAACGTAGGTTGAGTACGGGTATCGCGTACGGATATCCAGTAGGTGTATCGAGTACGTGTACTGAGAACGCCACCATCATTACCCAGTCCGCACCGATAAAAAACCGGCTAGCATCGCACTCAGTTTCAATATTTTTTTGAAAATAGGCCAAGCATGGTGCGGTTTGAAGACTTACGGATCTTTGTTGCGTCGGCCGATCACGGCAGCTTCTCGGGTGCCGCGCGCGAACTCGACGTGTCGCCGGCGGTAGCCAGCGCGGCGCTCAAGCGCCTGGAACAGACCTTGGACGCGCGCCTGTTCGTTCGGTCCACGCGCAGCCTGCGGCTGACCACGGACGGCGAGCGCTATCTGGAATACGCCCGTTCGGCCATCGCCACGCTGGAGGCCGGCAAGAACGCCATGGCGCGCGACAAGACCGCCATATCCGGCACGCTGTCGGTATCCATCCCCTCAGACCTGGGGCGTCACGTGCTGCTGCCCTGGCTGGATGATTTCCAGACCCGGTATCCCCGCGTGAGCTTCCAGGTACGCATCAGCGACCGGCTGGCCGATCTGTATCGCCAGCCCGTGGACATCGCCATCCGCTACGGCACGCCGAATGACTCCGGCCTGGTGGCGCTGCCGCTGGCCGATAACAACCGCCGCGTCGTGTGCGCGTCGCCCGCATACCTGGCGCGTCACGGCGTGCCCCAGACCCCAGCCGATTTGCGTCGGCACAACTGCCTGTCGTTCGTGCTGGGCGAGACGCTGCACGACCGTTGGGCGTTCGAGCACGAGGGCACGGCGATGACGGTGCCGGTAAAGGGCGACCGCGTCGGCGACGACGGCGACCTGGTGCGTCGTTGGGCGCTGGCCGGGCACGGCGTGGCGTACAAGTCACGCTACGACGTGCTGGCCGATCTGCGCGCCGGACGCCTGGTGGCGCTCTTACCCGACTACGTTACCGAGCCGTCGCCGCTGTACCTGTTGTGCGTACATCGCATGCTGCTGTCGCCTGCCGTGAAGCGCATGCGGGAGTTTTTGCAAGAACGCTTTCGGCAGTTTGACGCGGCTTAGCCTGGGTGCAGGCCTAGCGCAGGCCTAGCGCGGGCCTAGTGCGCGGCATGGTGGTGCGATCCCGCCGCGGCCTTGTTCTTCGCCCGGGTGCGCGCCGCCTTCTTCGCAGCGGCAGAACGCCCGGCCGCGCCCTTGGTGGCCGCCGCCTTTTTCGCCGCCGCCGATCGGTCAGCAGCGGTGCGCCGGCTGGCCGTCTTGCTGGCGTGGTGCGACAGCGCCGAGCGCGAGGCGGGCTTGGTGCTTTCCTTCTTCAAGGCCTTGGTGGTTGCGCGCGAGCGCGTCGAGGACTTGGCGTGTCCGTCATGCGCGGCTTCCAAGTCCTTCTTGGCGTGGCGCTTCGTCGACGGACTGGCGTTCTTCGAAGGCGAGGCCTTCACGCCCGCGCGGCGCGCCTTGGACAGCCCGATCGCAATGGCTTGCTTGGTGGAACGCACGCCATGCTTGCCTTCGCGCACGTGTTCGATTTCCTCGCGCACGAATTCTCCGGCCTGCGTGGATGCGGACTTGCCTTCGCGCTTGTCTTGCTTGGCACGCTCCAGGGTTTTTCGTTCAGGCATGGTGATCTCCTTGCTGGGTTGCGGGAGCGGGCTCCGTCGCCAGTCGAGACCACGCGACGGAACTCGTAACACCACGATAGCGCCGCGGCGGTATCCTGTGTGTTCGAATGGATTGCCGGTCGTAAGCGCCGGAACATCGCGTGCAGACCGGACAGTTCACGACTCACCCCCTTAGCGGAGACGAGCTATGTCGAATCATGTCTACAAGCAAATCGAACTGGTGGGCTCTTCCACCACCTCAACCGATGACGCCATCGCCAAGGCGATCGAGCGTGCATCCGAAACGCTGCGCAACCTGGATTGGTTTGAAGTCACCGAAGTGCGTGGCCACATCAAGGACGGCAAGGTGGCCCACTGGCAGGTCGGTTTGAAGATCGGCATGCGCCTGGAAGGCGACGAGTAATCCCTCGGCTGGTCTTTCTTTGAGCAGCACTTCCAAGTGCTTGTCGGATAAGAGGTTTTTGGGCTTGTTATCCGACTGTTCATAGGCTTGTCCACATTCCATGGGGACAAGCCTGTTCCTTTATCCCCAGCTTGCGCGGCATCGGCCGGGGCCGGCGGCCCGTCACCGCAGCCTGCCCGCTATTGGGCGTTTATTGCCCGCCGCCTCCAAGTGCTTGGCCCACAAGGGTTTTTAGCGACTACCCGCACACTGTCCTCAGGCTTATCCACATTTGGCGGGGACAACTTGGCGCCCTGGGATCCACCGCTGGGCCATTATTGACCACCCCCTGCAGGTGCTTGATATCAATGGCGTTTTCGTACCTGCCCTCAAACTGTCCTCATGCTTTTCCACAGAATGCTGGGACAAATGAACAGGCGCTGCGCCGCATCGGCAACTGCTGGTCGGACATCCAGCCTTTTCGGGGATAAGTCCGCCGAATCTCATCCAAAAGGATGATTGCGCATTGTTTGATCAGTGCACGCAAGTGCTTGGCGGCACAGGGGATTTTGACTGTGCCCCAAGACTGTCCTCAGCCTTCTCCACAGATGGCGGGGATAAGTTTCGACTGGACCCTGGAAGCCGGCGTTTTTCGCTGTCCCGATCAAGTCGGGCCGCTGCGTGACTCCACATCCATCGCAGCCGGCCATTCGACTTTTGGCGCTAGGCGAAGCGCCAGGTTGTGCGGCGGAACGTCGTTGGGATCGTTGAGTTTTTCGATGGGCGGCAGCGCGTCGGGGCCGTGCTGCATGTAGGTGCGGACGTAGTCCCAGGAACTGCCTTCGTCTTGGCATACGGTCAGAGGAAATCGGGTGATCACCACGTTGGTATCGGGTTTGACCACTGCGATGGACACGCCCCAGGTGATGATTAAGCCCCCTTGCGGTGTAAACGCGCGCCGACGCCAAAATTCGGCATGCAGGTCGTCCCAATCGAAGGAATGTGTGGTGACGCGCCACCGCGTCGGAAAGGTAAGCCAGTTTTGCTTGAAGTCGTATACATAGACTTTTCGGCGAAGACGATTGAAGCGGATAGGGCAATCTCTTGGTGGCAATATGGCGGCACCTAGAAGAAAGGCTGGTGCGATGATGACGAATATGATGGCACCGACGTAGAGACCAATCATCGTGGGGTCGAAACCAAAAAAGTTATTTGAAAACAGCATCTTGGTTGACCATGTAAAGAAAATTATGCTTGTCATCAACTGAGCGGTACCCAGCAGCAGAGTTATGTTCCGGCGCGTAGAAACATTGCGCGAAAGTTCCAAATAGGTGCTGCTTAGGCTATTGGCCCTGGGACTTGGGCGTGCTTTTATGCTGATGGGATTGTTGGTAGGCGGGAGGTCAGCCTGCCATCCGGGGCATGGTTGATTAAGAATGGGAGATTTTCTGCTCACGAGTGCTCTTGCCTAGCGCTGGGAATATATTGTCAGGTCCGCATAGTCAGCGGCATCGGAACTCTCGGGCCAGTACTTAATGCGCAATGTCGCGGCCTGAACGTCCTGATCGAATAGTTCTAAAAGCAGCGTGCCCGCGATAGTAGGCCGCGACTGAGTGGGCCTATAGGTCGCATTGACGTCTTCGGAGTAATTCGGCCGTTTTTCAACTGGCGATATTTCGCGAAGCTGGGTGCTGTTATGGTGTCCGTTTATCGCCACCTGTTCACCCTTGTAGCTGTGGACGCTCAGATACATTGAATATGCTGAATGGTCCGCATCCCAATACGGCAGTTCGATTCGATACGTAATTGCTTTTCCTGCTATGACGCTGACGCCATCCGTTGAAATTCCGGCAGGGTGGGAAATGTTGACGAAACTAAGGTCAGCCTTCATGCCTAAGATTGCCGCGTTTAGCGCTCCAATCGCGACATCCTTGTCCGCGTTTGCTTGCTTAGCTTTGATGATGTTCTCTTCGATCGTCCTGCTCTCCCGGAGAGGGAGTGATGTCTTGGCAGTGTTCCACCATATCGGGGGCGATTCGTCGTGATTGCCGAAATAGCAACGGCGAGCCCATAGTTCGAGGTCTGTCGATTCTCGGGTTTTGGCATATTGGGATACCGAGTACGCTACGATGCCGAGCGCTATGGCCCATCCAAGTGGGCCGAGCAAGCTGGTAACTCCGGCGGCGGCTGCGTGGGCTGCAAAGTACGCGGTCGCAAGGTGAACGACGTGCGCAATGCCGTGGATGAAGGCAGCCTCCCTATCGCCGTTTTTGAGCGATCGGTTTACCGCGAATCCGCTTTGCATCCCGTCCGCAATGCCGGAGAGTGCCGCTGTTACGCCGCCAAACCGCACAAATCCCTTGCCCAGTTCCAGCGCGTTCAATGCAGTTGCTCCGCCGAGGCCGGTCTTGGTCGCGGCGTTGGCAACTCCCCGTATCCCCACGCCCGTCGCTTCAATACCCACACCCACCACCCCCACCGCGCTTGCCGCCACACCCGCGACGGCTTCAGGGTATTGGTCTCCCATCACGCGCTCCAGGTCTTGCAGGCTTCTTGCCAGCCCATCCTGCTGAAAGAACAACGCGCCCATGGACAACGCCAAATCCAGGTTGGCCATCCCACGTATTCCGACAAAAGCGGTATGCGCCCGTAGCTTTGCATCCGCAGCCGTGGTTCGTAGTTGCCCGGCTATCGCATGTGCCTTCGGTTCCAGTCCGCCAATGCCCACCACCACGCTGCGCCAACCGCCTTCCAGGGTCTCCGCCGTGGCATTGGACATTGCGGTTAGCTTGTTTTTCAGTCCTTCAGCGGTATCCGCCACCCAGAACGTGGCTTTGAATATCTGGTTCTGTGCCGGCCCAGGCAGGGTCAGCATGCCGCTGAATATCAGCGCGCGGGCCTTCTTGCCGGTTTCCTTCGCTGCTTTGTCGTATTCCTGGCGCATCTGTTGGGTGAGTAATTCCTGATACTCGCCCAGCGTCAGTTCGATCTGAACTTGCAGCATTTGGACGCGCTCGCATAGCAGCAGGGCGGCTTGATGGACGGTTGCGGCCACGGGTAGAAGCTGTTCTTGCGCCCGTGCGTCCATCGTCAACATCGCGTTGATCATTGCGCCTTGCAGTTGGCCCACGGCATCCCTGACGCTGCTGCGTAGGTACATCTCGCCTTCTTGCGAGGCCATCACGTCTTTGATCGCGGCATACAGCTTGCCGGAATCGTTTGCTTTAAAGCCTTCCGCAAAAGTGGGATGCAAACCTTCAAGCAGGCGGGCGTTCTTGGCCAGTAGCGCCTGGTACAGAATGCTGTCGGGGCTTTCCAGCAAGGATTTCCATAGCCGCTGCGTGGGGCCCAGTTCCGCGCCATCGACTGGGGTAGCTTCGCTGGGACCGCCATCCAGGCAAGCCGCCACCATCTTGGTATACGCCGCTGCTGAATACGGATCGCTTGCCGAGTAGTCGTATCGTGCGATGCGCAGCCAGGCTAGCGATTGCAGCCAACTCACGTAACGGTTGGCCATCACGTCGATCAAGGTTTGCCGGCGTTGCCATTCCTTGTCATGGGCGTCCTGAAACTGCTTGCGGCGTGGCTCGCTGTAGCGTTGTTCCAGGCGTTCGTGATACTCGGTCGTGATGCGCTTGGCAGCAGTTTCCGTTGCGCGCGGCACATCGACAGGCGGTAAATGTGAGCGCGTGCCCAGCACCGGATGGTCATTATGCTGTCGGCGGTATTCGATTTCTTTGTCTACTTCCTGCACCGCTTGCGTGCGCGCCCAGGTCTTCTCAAGCTCTCTGATCTGCAACAGCGCCGCAGAAGTGAATAGCAGATACTGCCGCTCGGCGTTCCCCGCCCAGGCCAGCCGCTCGTTAATCAGCATGTGCCGCTGCTGGTTGAATTCCAGCACGGCGCCCACGGGGTCAGGCAAGGCCAACACCGGAACGCCTTGCGGCAACCCCTGAGTCTTGGCAATGTCGTCGACGTAGTCATTCAGCGGCACGAACCGTGGGGTGCGTAAACGCACGGCGTGCCGGCTGCCAAAATCCACCCCGTCGTACCGGTATTCCCACACGTGATCAGTCAGGAATCCATCCGCGAACTTCAATCCATGCAATATCGCTGGTGGCGTCTCGCGCAGCGCTGTCAGATCGACTTTCACAAAGCGCGCGGAAGGCGCGCGCTGCGCCTTATAGGCATCCAGCACCGGCTCGGGCCACCGGTCTTGCGAGAACGCGATCCACGCTTCCTTGTGGACCTTGGTGTCGATGTGAATGAACGAAGCACGCACGTCATGCCCTTCGCTCGTGCAAGACTGGGACAGCGGCTTGGGGCTGCCTCTTGGCATTCGGTAGGGGTCATATTGGCGCATATGCCCGTCGGCAGTGACCTGATACGCGTGCCAGATTTCCTGATCCAACAGTACATACACATAGCCTTCGCGCAGGATGCGGTACTTGCCCGCCTGCATATCAATGCGTACGCGGTCTTGTTCAGGATCGAAGGGTGACGAGGACGTCGGCGGCAATGGTGCGTCACGCAGCAGCAGGATCGGCATCCCGCCGCGCTCGCAGGCACGGCAGGTGTCCATCGGCACTGCCGTGGTTTCCAACACCGCCAGCCGAATCTGATTGGTGAACGAATCTGCGTGCGAACCCATGAAGCAACTCCCCGTATTGTCCGAGAGGTGAAGACGGTTGCGCCGTTTGGCGTTGCCGTCGAGCACCCAGGCAGGCGCACGGCGCGTCTGAGCCAGAAGCGCGTGCGCCTACCAGATACGGGGTAATGCAATATCCATGCCATGTGACGGGCGCCGAGAAATAACTCAACCATATCAATGGCTTGCGAGGGAATTGGCTGGCTTTTCGAGTCTTGGGTTGAGGGCTGCGGCTTGAAAACACATGTTTTCGACGAGAAATCGGGCCAGATCTGACCCGATTGAGAATAAGCCGATATTTATCAACGGCTTAGATCGAGCCAGAATTGGCCCGATCGGGTCAAATCTGGCCCGGTGCGTTATGAAAGCCCAAAACAGCCATAAAAAAGCCCCCCGACGTATCGGGGGGCTTGATCGCCCGGAGGTAGATCGGGCGATCGGCGCCGGCGGGCTTGGCCCTGCCGGCAGCGGCGGCGATCAGCGCTGCAAATCAGGTGCTCATCTTCTTGACCCAGTCGACGTAGCGGTCGACCCAGCCTTGCAGGAACTTGCGCGTGCCTTCATTGGTGATGGTGTATTGGTCGTCGACCAGGCCGTCGGAATACTGCAGGAAGACTTCTGGGGTGGTCAGCGCGTTGGCGCCTTCGGCGGCCAGGATGTTGCGCAGGTGCTGTTGCATCATCGCGGTGCCGGCGGCGCTGGGGGATGCGCCCACGATGCCGACGGCCTTGCCCGGCCAGGAGTTCTGGCCCCACGGGCGCGAGCCCCAATCGATGGCGTTCTTGATGGCGGCGGGCACCGAGCGGTTGTGCTCGGGCGATACGAAAAGAATGCCTTGCGCGTCGGCGATCTGCTGCTTGAGCTTGGCGGCGGGGGCGGGCAGGTTGTTTTCGTTGTCCTGGTTGTACAGGGGGATGTCGCCCAGGTTCACATACTCGAACTTGAAGTCTGCGGGAACCAGCTTTTCCAGCGCTCGGGCCAATCGCAAATTGATCGAGGCGGCACGCAGGCTGCCGACAAAAACCGCAATCTTGTATGTGCTCATGGGCAAATGCTCCGACGGGAAAAATGGAAAGATCAGTGTAGACCTGGTGCGCGATGCGCTCAATCATCAAGCGCGTGATGTCTTGATGCGAGATGTGTCATTGAAGCCGTCATGCTGAAGCCGTCATGCCATCAGGCTGACGTGCGCCGACACCACGCGCCAACCGGCCGGGGTCCGCATCCAGGTCTGGCTTTGGCGGCCGATGCGCTCGCTGCCTTCGCGCTGGAATTCAATGTTGGTGGTGGCGAAGTCGTTGCCGTAGGTGGTGATGGCGGTGCGCAGGACGCGGCGGGCCAAGCCTTGCGGTGAACGCCCCGCGCGGAATTCGCGGATGGCGTCATAGCCGTAGAGGTTTTCACTGGCGCCGTAGCGCAGCGTGTGGGGGCTGTTCCAGAACAGCGCGTCCAGTTCCTCGACGTCATTCGTGACCAGCGCCGTTTCGTAGCGTTCGAAGGCGGTGGTGACCTCGGCGACGACGTCGGGCAGGTTGATGTCCATGAGCTTTCTCCGAATGCACCGATGTGGTGCGTTGTGTAGGGGTAATCACCAATATGGTGTGTGCTGCGGTGCGCAAAATTCCAGATGCTGCGTCGTACGGTCATTCACACCAGGGAAATGGTGCGGCGCAAGGCTGGCACGGGGATTGCTAGGGTTAACACTGCATAACAAGCTGCACCGTTGCTCAGGAGTTCCGTCATGTCCAGTTCCGCTGTTTCCGCCCCGGTCACCATGCTGGTCACCCGTCACATCGCGCCCGAACGCTATAGCGATTTTCTGTCCTGGATGCGCCAGGGCGAAATTTTGGCGGCGGGGTTCCCCGGCTTCCTGGGATCGGGCGTGCTGCAACCGCCCGAGGGCGGGGACGAGTACCAGATTGTGCTGCGCTTTACCGACGAGGCCAGCCTGTTGCGCTGGGAAAAGTCGCTGCCGCGTCGCATGTGGTTGGAACGCGGCGCGAACCTGGTGCGCGCGAGCCATGAGCATCGCGTCAGCGGCACCGACGGCTGGTTCGCGCCCAAGGCGGCCAGCGCGCCGCCGCGTTGGAAGCAGGCCGTGAGCATCTGGCTGGCTTATTTTCCGGTGCTGCTGGTGTTTTCGATTCTGGTCAGCGAGCACTTGAACATGATGCCGGTGTTCTGGCGCGTGCTGATCACGAGTGTGATATTGACGCCCATTATGGTGTTCATCTGCATCCCGGTCATTTCGCGTGTGTTGCAGCGTTGGCTGCGAGCGGGGTGATTGCGGGCGGTGAACCCTCATCCCCCGCGGCATGAGCCCGGGGCATGAACCCCCACCCCCGGGGCATTGCCGCGCATTCATGCCGCCTTGGCATGCCGCGTGGAGTACAGGCGGTGCAGGGTGATCTTGCGCACTGCGGTCTGGCTGTCATGGATATGGGCTTGCAGCAGTTGCGTGGCGGCGGCGCCGTCACGCGCCAGCACCGCGCGCAAGATCGCGCCATGTTCCTCGTAGGTATTGTCGATGCGGTCTTGCAGCGTGAAGTCCAGCCGGCGCACGATGCGGATGCGCTCGGTGGCGGCGCGGTGCACGCGCGAGATTTCCGGGTTGCCGGCGGCTGCAACCAGGTCGATATGGAAGCGTTCGTCCAGGTCGGCCAGCCATTCGCCATCGTTGGAGCGTTCGCTTGGGCTGACCAGCCACGTGTCCGCCAGCGCTTGCAGCGCGCGTAGCGGATCAGGCACTTGTTGCGGGGCGCACAAGGTCTGGACGGCAGCGGTTTCCAGCACGCTGCGCAGTTCGTAGAAGTGGTCCAGCGTGTTGAAGTCCAGCGGCTTGACCAGCCAGCCGTTGCGCTGCCGCACTTCCAGATAGCCTTCGCGCTCCAGCCGGAACAGCGCTTCACGCACCGGGGTGCGGCTGACCTGTAGCCGTTCCGCGATTTCGGTTTCGGTGAAGCGGTCGCCCGGCGCCAGCCGGAAGTCCAGGATGTCGCGTTTCAAAGCCCCGTAGGCCGTGTCGGCCAGGGTGCGCGGCATGTCGATGGCAGCGAAAGCAGTTTCCATAACGGGGCCTTGATTGCGAAAAAGGTAGGGGGGCGATCGGGCGTTGTCGGGGGGGCGGGTAACTTAATTAAGCGTCAGACTGTCCGGACCCGCGCCGCGCCGGCCTGTTCCAGCGCATAGGCGGCGGCCAGGCAATCGGCCTCGCGCCAGGGGGCGCCGATCAGTTGCACGCCCAGCGGCAAGTGGCCGTCCTGCTCGGCTTCGGGCCAGGTGGGCGCGGTGCACACGGGCAGGCCGATGCACGAGATGGGCTGCGTCAACAAGCCCATGCTGGCGCGCGCCGGCAGTTCCTTGCCCGCCAGCGTCAGCCAGTCGGTGCCGATGGGCGTGGCGGACACGGGCGTGGCGGGCGCGATCAGCACGTCGTACTGGTCGAACAGCGCCAAGGCCTCGCGGTAGACGCGGTGGCGGATGCGTTGCGCCTGCTGCACCCAGGCCGCGGGCACCAGGCTGCCGGCCACGAGGCGGTCGCGGGAATAGGGTTCGTAGTAGTCGTAGTGGGTGACCAGCTTGCGTCGATGCAAGGCCCCGCCTTCGGCCGCCGTGATGATGAAGGCGGCGGCGCGGGCTTGCGTGGCGCCGGGTAGTTCGACGATGGCGGTGGCGTCCAGGGCGCGCGCGGCGATCTCGACGGCGCGGCGCGCGGCGGGGCCGGCCCAATCGTTGAAGTAGCCGCCCAGGACGGCCACGCGCAGCTTGCGCGCGCCAGCCGCAAGCGCGGGTAGCACGGGTTCGGCGGCGTGTTGCGCGCAGGCGGCGTCGTCGGCGTCCGGCCCTTGCAGCGCATCGTAGGCGGCGGCCAGGTCGCTGGCGCTGGCCGCGAACGGCCCCAGGTGATCCAGGCTGCCCACGAACGGAAAGGAACCGGTGCGGGGCAGGCGGCCATAGGTCGGCTTCAAGCCAAAGACGCCGCACAGGGACGCCGGCACGCGTATGGACCCGTTGGTGTCGGAGCCCAAGGTCAGTGGCACCAGTCCGCCCGCGACGGCGGCCGCGCTGCCGCCGGAGGAACCGCCCGCCACGCGGGTGACGTCATGCGGGTTGCGGCAGGGCCCGTAGTGCGTGTTTTCGGTGGTGAAGCCGTAAGCGTGTTCGTCCATGTTCAAGGCGCCGACCAGCACCGCGCCGGCCTCGCGCAGGCGCGTTACCAGGCGGGCGTCGTGACTGGCGGGGGGATTCGCCGCATTGACGCGGCCCCCCGCCAACGTGACTTCGTCGGCGATGTCGAACAGGTTCTTGACGGCGTAAGGCACACCGGCCAGCGGCGGCAGCGCTTCGCCCCGGGCGCGGCGCGCGTCGATGGCGGCGGCTTCCTGGCGCGCGCGGGCTTCGGTGATGGCGGTGAAGCAGTTGTAGCGGGCGTCGCGTTCGCGGATGCGCGCCAAGGTGGCGTCCAGCACCGCGACGGCGCTGCGCTCGCCGCTGGCAACCTGGCGGGCGATGTCGGTGGCGGGGCCGCTCATGGACGGAACACCGATGCGGATTCCAGCTCCACGGGCAGCGGCTCGTCGACAAAGCTAGCCGCAATGTCGTGGATGCGCGCGAACTGCTGCACGACTTCCACCGTGGTGGATTCGCGCAAGGCATAGCCCGACAGCGCCAAGGCGCTGCGCACATATTGATCGATGGTTTCCTGGGTCATGGCGGAGGCTCCCGATAGACGCTGTGTTGACTTACCTGTGTTGCTTGCTTGCAAAACGTTTGCTTGCAGGACGTATGTTCCCGACTTACCTGCGCACTTCGCGCTGGAAAATCTCCAGGCTCAGTTTCTTCATCTGGATGAAGCTGGGTTCGGACAAGGTTTCCACGGTGCGCGGGCGGGCGTCGGTGTAGTCCAGAATTTCAGCCACGCGCGTGGGCCGCTTGGTCAAGAGCAGTACCTGGTCGGCCAGGTACACGGCTTCTTCCAGGTCATGCGACACCAGCAACATCGTCGTGCCGGTCTGCAGGAACACCTCTTGCAGCTTTTCGCGGATGAACAGCGTCATCTCGAAGTCCAGTGCCGAAAACGGTTCGTCCAGGAACAGCACCTCGGGTCCGGGCGCCAGGGCGCGCATGATGGACGCCGTCTGCTGCTGCCCGCCGGACAGTTCATACGGATAGCGCTTCAGGTCGAACTTGACGTCGAACGACGCCACCAGCTCTTCCACGCGGGCATCCACTTCGGCCTTGCTGCGGCCTTCCAGGCGCAGCGGGTAGGCGATGTTGTCGATGGTGCGCAGCCACGGGAACATGGCTTCGCGGTAGTTCTGGAACACGTAGCCGATCTTGGTTTGCGCCAGCGATTTGCCATCGAACAGGATCTCGCCCGAATCAATGGGAATCAGGCCCGCGATCATGTTGATCAGCGTGGACTTGCCGCAGCCGTTGGGGCCGAACACCGAGACGATCTTGCCCTTGGGGATGTCCAGGTTGAAGTCTTCGTACAGCGGCCAGCCCGCGAAATACTTGGTCAGGCCACGGATGGTGATGTGCGTGCCCAGGGGGCCGGGCGCAAATGGCGCGGCGGCGGGGGCGGGGGCGATGATGGGATTGATGACGGTAGACATTTATCGGCCGCTCCAATGGACCACGCGCTTTTCCAGCACAAGAAAAATAATGTTCAGCACATAACCCAGGGCGCCGGCCGCCAGGATCGCCGCATACATCTCGCGCACGTTCAGCACCTGCTGCGAATTGATGATGCGGTTGCCCAGCCCGCTGTCGGACCCGATGAACATCTCGGCCACGATCACGATCACCAGCGCCATCGACACGCCGCTGCGCAAGCCCACGAACGTGGGTTGCAGGCTTTCCCAGATCAGTACGTCCTTGAAGATCTGCCAGCGCGATGCGCCCATCACGCGGGCCGCCATTACGCGCTGCTTGCGTGCATTGATGACGCCATAGGCGCTGTTGAACAGAATCACCAGCACGGCGGCGAATGCCGCGATGGCGATCTTGTTCATGTCCGTGACGCCGAAGATCATCAGGAACAGCGGGATCAGCGCGGACGACGGCGTGGAGCGGAAGAAGTCCACCAGGAACTCCACGCTGCGATACGCCTTTTCATTGCTGCCCAAGAGCACGCCCAGCGGCACGCCGATGACGCCGGCAATGACGAAGGCTTGCAGCGTGCGGTTCAGGGACGACAAGAAGTCCCACAGCAGCGGGCCGCCCGCCAGGCCCTTCACCAAGGCCACGATGGTGGCGCTTGGGGTAGGCAACAGCACGGGGCTGACCAATTGCAGGCGCACGACCAGGTCCCAGATGATGAAGAGTGCCAGCGGGCCGATCAGCGGCAGGAAGCGCGACGCATCGAACTTGCGGGGCGGCGACTTGGCGGGAGCGGCCCCGCTTGCGGCGGAGGCGGCGGGCGTGGCAGACGTTGTTGCTGTCATGGATCAGCCCTTGTAAAGCATGGACGACACGTCGACCTTCTGCGCGAAGATGCCCTTTTCGGTGAACAGGTCGAAGAATTTCTGGAAGTACTGGATGTCGCTTGGCGTGAACTCGTTGTAGAGCGTGTAGGCGGCCAGCGGCACTTCTTCGGTCATGGGGCCTTCGATGGCGGTGTAGCCCTTCATGAAGGGGCGCGCCTCGGCCGGCTTGGTGCGGATCAGTTCAATGCCGCGCGCATAGGCCGCGATGAATTTCTTGCTTTCTTCCGGATGCTTTTTCAGGAAGGCGGTGGTCAGCGAGGCCGACCCGCCGAACCACGGCGCCATGGGATCGCCCAACACGTACTTGGCGATCACGCCGGTTTCCAGCACGCGCGTGGTGCCGTTCAGGCGGCCCACCGTGCCCGTGGGTTCCAGCGTGTAGCACGCATCCAACTGGCCGGCGGCAACCGCGGCTACGTGCTGGCTGATTGCCAACTCGACCACGGTTGCTCCGGTTGCGCCGGCGCGCTCCAGTACTGCTTTGGCCAGCGTGGCGTTCTGGATGCCGGGTCCAGATCCGACCTTTTTCCCCTTGAGGTCTGCTATGGATTTGATGGGACTGTCTTTCGCGACGATGAACTCATCCAGCACGTTCTTCACGTTGCTGGGGTTGGACGCAAAAATCTTGAACAGGCCGGGCGAGGCGATTTCGCCAATGGCCAGGTTGGCCGAGCCCGTGCCGTTGGCGCTGCCGTCCGCGCGGCCGGCCAGCATGGCCTCCATGACCTGCTGCGCGCCCGCGAACTTCAGCGGTTCGACATTCAGGCCGGCTTCCTTGAAATAGCCTTTTTCAACCGCGGCGTAAAACGGCAGGCCGGCGGCAACGGGCCAGAAGCCGATACGGATTACCGGACCCGACTGCGCGCGCACCAGCGCGGGCGCGGCCAGCGTCGCGGCGCCCATGGCGGCGCCCTGGATCAGGCGGCGGCGGGTGGCGTTGAAAGCGAAGGGCGCATTGCGGTTGATCATGAGGGCTCCTGGAGGGCTTGCATTGATTTGGGTCTGAGGCCTGTCTTGTAGACAAGCTTGCATACCAGTCATCAAGCAAAACCCGTGCCAGGTTTGCGCGGGGGTTCCTGCTGGGGCTTCTTCCGGGGTTTGCGCCAAGGTGCTGGCCGCGCGGGCCTCGGGCTGGTGCTTGGCGTGAACCATTTTGGTGCATGGCGCACCATTTAAGGGGACGTATCAAGGGCGAAGTCTGCCGATCGCCTGCCCAAGCACTGGCTACCTGATCCGCCAACCATCAGCCCGTCAGCCCACCAGCCGGTTCGCCAGCGGCTCGCCGCCAGCCCAGCGTTGCAGGTTGTTCACGAACAGCGCACGCACTCGGGCGCTGTTGCCATCCGAAAAACCAGCGCTGTGCGGCGTGACGATGACATTGTCCAACCCCCATAGCAGGGATTCCGGCGGTAGCGGCTCTTGCTGAAAGACGTCCAGGAACGCGCCGCCCAACCGGCCCACCGCCAGCGCCTCGATCAGCGCGGGTTCGTCGATGACATGGCCGCGCGCCACGTTGATGACCGATGCATGCGCGGGCAGGGCGGCCAGCGCGGCGCGGTCGACCAACCCGCGCGTGGCCGAGGTCAGCGGACAGGCCAGCACCAGCCAGTCTGCCTGGGGCAGCAGCCCGCCCAGTTCGTCATACGTGGCGGTGTGGCGTGCCTCGGGCACAGGCGTGGCGGAATGGCGCACCACGGTCAGTGTCAGGCCCAGCGCGCCCAGCAACGCGCCGATGCGCTGGCCGATGGCGCCCCAGCCCACCACCACAGCGTGCTGTCCCGCCAGATCGCGCGGGGTGCGCGCGCCCAACAGCGGTCGCCATGCGCGTGCGCGCTGGTCGGCCGCCAATAAGGGCAGGCGGCGCGCCAAGGCCAGCACGCCGCCGATGGCGGTTTGCGCCACCACGGCGTCGGTCGCGCCTTGCGAGGTGGTAATAGCCACCCCGCGCGCGTGCAGGTGCTGATAGATCTCGCGGTCGGCGCCGGCCGAATGCACGTGCACCCATTGCAGCGCGGGCGCCTCGCGCATGGCGTCGTAATACAGCGCGGTGTCGGGCGTGATCTGGAACTTGGTCGAATCACCGGTGATATCGCGGGACACAAACGCCACCTGCGCATCGCAGGGCTGGCCGGCTTGCGGGTGGCACAGTGTGAAGCGCCGCCCGCCGGTGGCGGGCAGCGCGTGGCGCAAGGTGTCCGCCTCGGCCGGCGAACACAGGATGCGGATCTCTTCTTGCGGCATAGGAGGGCGGCGTCAGGGGCTAAGCGTCAGGGGCTCAGTTGGGGTTGGGTTGGAACTTGCGCACCAGCGCCGCCCACTTGTCGTGTTCCTGCTTGATGAAGGTGGCGAACTGCGCCGGCGTGCCGCCCACGGGTTCAGCGCCCTCGTTCACCATCTGCGTCTGCAGGCCGGGCAACGCGGCGTTGACTTCGCGATTGATGGTGGCCACCACCGTGGGCGGCGTGCCCTTGGGCGCAAAGAAGCCAAACCACGATCCGGCGTCAAAGCCCGCATAGCCGGATTCGGCAATGGTGGGCAGGTCGGGCAGGGTGGCCGAGCGTTGCAACGTGCTGACCGCCAGCGGCCGCAGCTTGCCCGCGCGTATCTGCCCGATCACCGACGGAATGGTGGCGAACATGAAATCGATGCGCCCGGCCAACAGGTCGTTGACCGCATCCGCGCCCTTGTACGGCACGTGCGTGGCTTCCACGCCCAACTGGTCCATCAGCATGTAGCTGGCCAGGTGTGATGACGTGCCCACCCCGGTCGAGCTGTAGTTCAGTTGCTTGGCTTCTTTGACGTACTTCAGGAAGCCCTTGATGTCCTTGGCGGGTGAAGACGGCGGCACCACCAGCACGTTGGGCACCGTGGCGATCTGCACCATGGGAATCAGGTCGGTCAGCGGGTCGAAGGGCAGCTTGGTCAGCGATGAATTGACGGCGATGGGGCCCACGGAATTGACGATCAGGGTGTGTCCGTCAGGAGCGGCGCGCACCACGAATTCCGTGCCGATATTGCCGCCGGCGCCGGGCTTGTTTTCCACCACGAAGGACTGGCCCAATTGTTTGGCCAGCACATTGGAGACGCTGCGCGTCAGGGTGTCGGTGGTGCCGCCCGCGGTGAACGCGACGATCACCCTGACGGGTTTGTCGGGATAGTCCGCGGCAGTCGCGGGCAGAGCGGTACAGGCGCAGGCCGTCGCTGCGGCGGCGAGCAGGGCTCGGGCAGTGTTCATGTTGTCTCCGTTCGTGGTTGTTGTGTGGGCGGTGTCAGCGCCGTGCCGCCACGTCGGCCAGCGCTTTTGAAAAGGGGGGCTTCAGTCAGTCTTTAGCTAGTCAGCTCCGAAAGCTCGGGTCCATGCGGTCCAGCTTGCGCAGCAGGGCCGGCCATTCCATGACGCCGTAAGGGCGCCGCGTGCCGGGCTGATAGTTGTTCCAGGTTTCTTCCAGCACGGCCGGGCTGACGGCGCGCAGGGGCGAGCCCGTGGCCATGGCCGCCAGTTGCGCGCGGCAGGCCAGTTCCAGCCGGTGCATCCAGTTGAAGGCCTCGCCCACCGTGCGGCCCACGGTCAGCGCGCCATGGTTGCGCAGGATCAGCGCCTCGCCCTGGCCCAGGTCGCGCAAGAGCGATTGCTGCTCTTGCAGGTCCAGCACCACGCCTTCGTAGTCGTGATAGCCGATCTTCAGGAAACGCATGGCGGTCTGCGTCAGCGGCAGCAGGCCGCAGTCCAGCGAGGCCACGGCCATGGACGCCCAGCTATGCGTGTGGATCACGCAGTCCACGTCATGGCGCGCGGCGTGCACGGCGCTGTGGATCACGTAGCCGGCCTTGTTGATGCCGTAGTCCAGGTCGCCAAAGTCGGGCTTGGCCAGGATGGTGCCGTCCAGGTCCACCTTGATCAGGCTGGACGCCGTGATCTCTTCGTACATCATCCCGTAGGGGTTGATCAGAAAGGCGTTGTCTTCGCCCGGCACGCGCGACGAGATGTGGTTGGCCATCATGTCGGCCATGCCGTAGTGCTCGACCAGCCGGTAACAGGCGGCGAGGTCGACGCGGGCCTGCCATTCCTGTTCGGAACAGTGCGGCCGCATCGAAGAGATAGGAAGTACACCGGGGGGTAACACGCCCGGGCGTCGGGTGTCAGTCGTCATCGGATATCAAGAAGGTCCTTGGCCGTGGCACGATGCCGCAGCGTCCATGAACCCACTTTATCCGTGTGACTTACCGCGGCCTAGCCATGCACCCGGCATGGGGGCATCACGAATCCAGAAGGGTGGCGCCGGGCCAGGCGCCATGGCGCACCTGGGCGCGCATCACGTCCACCAGCACCACGCGGGCGGCCAGCGCGGCGGGCGACAATTCCTCTTCGTCGATGCAGTAGACGGCGTTGCGCCGGTACAGGAAGGGGTCGTCGATGGGGTGCATGTTCAAGAGGCCCGCCTCGGCCCGCGCGACCGCCGCGCCGGGCTGGATGGTGGCGATGGGGTTGGCCTGCACCAGATCCATCAGGGTCGTCAGGCCGTCTACCTCGACCCCGATCCAGGGTTCGATGCCCGCGCGTTCAAAGGCGGCTTCGACCCAGGCGCGCAGGCCGTGCGCCTTGCTGGTCACCGCCAGCGGCAGGCCCGCCAATTCGGCAATGGTGGTGGGCTCGCCATCGGCCAGCGCAACCATGCCGCGCCGGGCCAGCAGGAACAAGCGTTCATCCAGCACGGGGATGGCGCTGCGACCCTGGCCGCTGTCGTTCTGAAACAGCACGGCCAGGTCCAGGCGGCGGCTGCCAAGCTGTTCGCCCAGGTTGCCCGACAAGCCTTCCACCAGATGCAGCCGCACATTGGGATAGCGTTCGGCCATGGCGGCATAGAACGGTTTGGCCAGCAGTGACGCGGTGGTGGGCGCAAAGCCCACGCTGACCATGCCGGCCAGCCGGGCCTCGCGCGCGGCGGCCACGGCGTTATCCGCGTGCCGCAGCGTCAAGCGGGCCTGCCGCAAGAAAGCGGTGCCGGCGGCGGTGGCCACAACCCCAGTGTGCGTGCGCATCAGCAGCCGCGTCGCCAGCTCGCTTTCCAGCCGGCTGATCTGCTGGCTTAGCGCCGAGGCGACCACGCCCAGATCACGCGCCGCGCGGCCGATGCTGCCCAGTTCAGCCACGCGGACGAAATAGCGGAGTTGTCGAAGTTCCATGGATAAGGCGAGGGAAGAGAGATTGCCGGATAGTAGCGGCGAGCCCTTGATATTGCGCGGATTTCACCGCGAAAGCCGTTCAAAAAAGTGTCAGGTATCTGACTTTGGGCTGAATATCAAACGAAAATTGTTTACACTCGCATCCTCAAAACTGAAGTCGGAACGGCCCGCCGCGGGGGCGGATACCGTTCGAGTCACGGGAGAAAGTCGATGCGCAAGTTGTTGTTGGGAGCGGTGCTGGCCGCGGCGGTATTCGGGGGAACGGCCCACGCGGCGGCAGAGCCTCGCGCCGTGGTCGCCACCTATTCGGATCTGGCGCTGGCGGGCTATGAAGACTCGCTGACCGCCGCCAAGACGCTGCGCACGGCCATCAACGCGCTGATCGCCAAGCCCAGCCCCGACACGCTGAAGGCCGCGCGCGAAGCCTGGCTGGCGGCCCGGGTGCCGTACCAGCAAACCGAGGCCTACCGCTTCGGCAACCCCATCGTTGACGACTGGGAAGGCCGCGTGAACGCCTGGCCGCTGGACGAAGGCCTGATCGATTATGTCGATGCTTCCTACGGTACCGAAAACGACGAAAACGCTTTCTACGCCGTCAACGTCATCGCCAATTCCAAGATCTCGGTGGGCGGCAAGACGGTGGACGTCAGCAAGATCACGCCGCAACTGCTGTCTGAAGTGCTGCACGAAGCCGACGGCAACGAGGCCAACGTGGCCACGGGCTATCACGCCATCGAATTCCTGCTTTGGGGCCAGGACCTGAACGGCTCTGGCCCCGCGCCGGCCGACCGCAAGGGCACGCCGCAAGAGCGCCATTCGGGCAACCGCCCGCATACGGACTTCGACACCAAGCAATGCACGGGCGGCCACTGCGAGCGCCGCATTGAATTCCTGAAGGCCGTGACGGATCTGCTGGTGACCGACCTGGAAGAAATGGTGGGTAACTGGAAGAAGGACGGCGCCGCGCGCAAGGCCGTCGAAGAAGATCCCAAGGCAGGGCTGATTGCCATGCTGACCGGTCTGGGCAGCCTGTCGTACGGCGAACTGGCCGGCGAACGCATGAAGCTGGGCCTGATGCTGCATGACCCCGAAGAAGAGCACGACTGCTTCTCGGACAACACCCACAACTCGCACTACTACGACCAGATCGGCATCCGCAACGTCTATCTGGGCACCTACACCCGCATCGACGGCAAAGAGGTCAAGGGCGCAAGCTTGTCCGAACTGGTCAAGGCTCGCGATCCGAAGCTGGATGCCGAAGTGCGCGCCAAGCTGGACGCCACCGTGGCCGCCATGCAGGCCATGAAGACCCGCGCTGAAACGGTCGAAACCTATGACCAGATGATTGCGGACGGCAACAAGGAAGGCAACGCCGTGGTGCAGGCCGCCATTGACCGCCTGGTGGACCAAACCCGCAGCCTGGAGCGCGTGATCACGCTGCTTGAGCTGGGCAAGGTGGCCATCGAAGGTTCCGACAGCCTGGACAAACCTGACGCCGTATTCAAGTGAAACTCGTACTAGCCGCCGTACTGGCGGCGTCGGCTCATGCCGGCGCCGCCGCCACTGAAGTGACTGTCGGGCGTGATGACCTTACGCCCGAAGACCAAAAGCGCGTCACCGCCATCACCGCGCCCACGCGCGACTTTTCAAAGGTCGAATCCTTTGAAACCATGCAGGCGGGCGCCGCGACCACCAACAAACTGATCAACGCCGATATCTTTTCCCAGCCCTCGGCCAACATGAGCTTCGAGGGGCGCCAGGAATTCCAGGTTGGCAATGGCCTGTTCCGCAAGGACTGGGTGTCGGCGCCGGCCTCGACGCAGGCGTCCGATGGCCTGGGCCCGCTATTCAACGCGCGCTCGTGCCAGGCCTGTCATACCAAGGACGGACGCGGCACGGTGCCCGGGTTCGATCCCTTGGAACGCACGGACGCCGTGGCGCTGCTGTTGCGCCTGGCCGTGCCGCATGGCCCCGATCGTGGCCACCCCAAGCTGGCCCCGGGCGAAATCGCCGAGCTGCCCGAACCCGTCTACGGCGTGCAGTTGCAGAACTTCGCGGTGGCGGGACTGCCCGCCGAAGGCCGGATGGAGATCGAGTACGAGCCCATTCCGGTGGCCCTGAATGGCGGCGAAACCGCCACGCTGATGAAGCCCACTTACCGCATCGAAAACCCCGGCTACGGCCCGATGCGCGCCGACACGCAGATCTCGCCACGCCTGGCGCCGCCGATGATCGGCCTGGGCTTGCTGGAATCCATCCACGAAGCCGACATCCTGGCCAACGTGGGGGCGGACAAGCGCGATGGCATCGTCGGCAAGCCCAACTGGGTGACCGATGCGCGTACCGGCAAGCGCGCGCTGGGGCGCTTCAACCTGAAGGCCGGCCAACCTACCGTCGAACAGCAGAGCGCCGCGGCGTTCTCCAACGACATGGGCTTGTCCACGCCGATGTTCCCCAAGCATTCGGGCGATTGCACGCCCGCGCAGAAGCAGTGCCTGGACATGCCGCACGGGGCGCAGCCGCGCTTTGGTCCGGAAGAAGTGCCGGCCAAGCTGATGGACTTCATCACCACCTATTCCACCAACCTGGCCGTGCCGCAGCGCCGCGACGCGGACGACGCGCGCGTGCTGGCGGGCAAGAAGCTGTTCTATGAAGCCAATTGCGTGGCGTGCCACGTGCCCAAGTACGTGACGAGCCGCAACGCCAAGCAGCCGGAGCATCGCTTCCAACTGATCTGGCCCTACACCGACATGCTGGTGCACGACATGGGCGACGACCTGGCCGATGGCGTGTCTGACGGCCAGGCCAATGGCCGCGAGTGGCGCACGCCGCCGCTGTGGGGCATTGGCCTGACCAAGACCGTGAACCCGTCGGCCACGTGGCTGCATGACGGGCGCGCGCGCACCTTGCTGGAAGCCGTGCTGTGGCATGGCGGCGCGGGCAAGCCCTCGCGCGACCGCGTGGTGGCAATGACGCCTGAAGAGCGCGCCGATCTGATCCGTTTCCTGGAGTCGCTGTAAATGGCCCGATACGCCTTGATGACCCGATACGCTGCCATGACCCGATTCTTGCCTGCCGGGTTCAAGCCTGCTGTGTTCAAGCCTGCTGTGTTCAAGCCTGCCCTGGCGGCTGTGCTGGCGTTGTCGGCCGCCTTGGTAATACCGATGAGCGCGCAAGCCCAGTCGCAAGCCGGGTCTCAAGCTACCCTGCCGGCTGACCTGGGCGAACGGCTGGCGCGTGATTACGCGCGTCCGGCCGTGGGCAAGATGGTGGATGCTGCCGCCGCGTTGGACGGCGCGCTGGGCGGCTGGTGCGCCAAGCCGGATGCAGCAGGCGCGGCGCGTGTGGGTGAGGCCTACACGCAATTGGCGCTGGCTTGGTCGGGCGTGGAGATTCTGCGCTTTGGGCCGCTGGTGCAGGCCAACCGCTTTGAGCGGCTGGCCTTCTGGCCCGACACGCGCGGTGTGATGCCCCGGCAAGTGCAGCAACTGATTGCTGCCAAGGACGAAGCCTTGCTGGCGCCGGGCGCGCTGGCCGGCCGCAGCGTGGCGGTGCAAGGCCTGCCCGCGCTGGAATATGTGTTGTACGGCGACCCGTCGCTGTTGAAGCAAAGCACGCAAAGCACCGCGCCCACCTTCGCCTACGCGTGCGGCTATGCGCGCGCGGTGGCCGCCAACGTCGCCACGATATCGCGCGATCTGGCGCAGGCCTGGAGCGCGCAGGGCGATTTCGGTGGCCAGTTCGCCAAGCCGCAGTCGGGCAACGACCTGTACCGCAACTCGCAGGAAGTGGCGGCCGAAGCCATGAAGGCCTTGTCGACCGGCCTCCAATTTGCGCGCGACGTGAAGATCTTGCCGGTGCTGGGCGAGTCGCCCGATGCCGCGCGGCCCAAGCGCGCGGCATTCTGGCGCAGCGGGCTGTCCACGCGCCTGTTGGCCGCGAACCTGGACGGCCTGAAGGCGTTTTACCAGGCCGGCGCGTACCCCTTACCGGCGGGCGATGAGTGGATAGACGGCTCGGTGCGTGGCGAACTGCAGGCCGCCGCGCAAACCCTGCAAGCCGTGCCGGTGCCGCTGGACGCGGCGCTGCAAACCGAAGAAGGTCGTCGCTTGTTGGTGCTGGCTTCCCTGACCATCAAGAACGCCAAGGACATCGTCGACCAAAACCTGGCGCCCGCGTTGGGCGTCACCATCGGATTCAATGCGCTTGATGGTGATTGACCGCCGCCGCTTCTTGTCGATGGCCGTGGCGCTGGGCCTGTCACCCGCCGCCGCGCGGGCGGCGTTGCCGGCCGACGGCGGGCCGCTGTATCTGAGCGCGCGCAAGCGCGGTGGTCGTGACGAAGCCGTGCTGCTGGACGAGGCCGGGCACGACCGCCTGGTGGTGCCGATGCCCGCTCGCGGCCACAGCTTTGCGATTGATTCTGCCCGCAATCGCGCCGTGGTGTTCGGTCGCCAACCCGGCTTTTTCGCCGTGGCGTTTTCGCTGCGCGAGGGCGGCGAGCCCCAGGCGCTGCCGGTGCCCGACGAACGCCATTTCTTCGGCCATGGCGCGTTCGTGGATGGCGGACGTTTGCTGGTCTCCACGGAAAATGATTTCGAGGTCGGGCGCGGCGTACTGGGCATTTACGATGCCTCGCCGGGCGGGGCGTGGCGGCGCGTCGGCGAATTCGACTCAGGCGGCATCGGCCCGCACGAAGTCGTGCTGATGCCCGACGGCAAAACGCTGTGCGTGGCCAATGGCGGCATCCTGACGCATCCCGATTACGGCAAGCTGGAACTCAACCTGGATACGATGCGGCCGTCGCTGGCCTATATCGACGCGGCTAGCGGCCAACTGCTGGAAAAGGTGGAACTGGCGCCCGCGCTGCATCGCTTGTCGATCCGGCACCTGGCGCTGGCGGGCGATGGTTGCGTGTGGTTCGGCTGCCAATACATGGGGCCCGCCGCCGACCGGCCCGCGCTGGTGGGACGGCATCGCCGGGGTTCACCGCTGGAACTGTTCGAAGGGCCGGCCGAGACGCTGCGCAACATGCGCAACTACGTGGGCTCGGTATCGGTGGACGCGGCGGGCAGCATCATCGCCACGTCCAGCCCCGTGGGCGGGCAGGTGATCTATTGGGATGCGGCCAGCGGCCGCTGCCTGGGCACAACGCAATTGGCCGACGGCTGCGGCGTGGCGCCCGCACCGCAAGCCGGCTTTCTGGTCAGCAGCGGTTTGGGCGCCATGTTGCGCACCGATGCCGCGGGCCATGAAACGCCGGTGCTGCCGCCGTCGCGCGAACAGTCCTGGGACAACCACTTCCGCATCGTTCCGGCCTGAAAGCAGGTTGAAAAGCAGGTTGAAAAACAGGCTGAAAAACAAGCTGACAAGCACCCGCCGCATCGCTTACAAAGCTTGACATAGCCAGGCTGCGGCGCGCCCCTTTGCGTATCCGCCATCTGATACAGTTTTCGGTTGTCATTTTTGTTGGAGATTCCATGGAAGACGCCTTGAACGAATTCAACGCCTGGGCCCCCAGGCTGGTGGAGATGGGCATCAATTTGCTGGTCGCCCTGTTGATCCTGATCATCGGCTGGTGGGTGTCGTCGTTGCTGGGCAGTTGGGTTCGACGCGCCGCCACACGGTCCAGCAAGATCGATCCGACCATCGTGCCGATGTTCTACAGCACGGTCGTCTGGGCGGTGCGTATCTTCACGGTGATCGCGGTGCTGGCGCGCTTTGGCGTGCAGACGGCGAGCTTGATCGCGGTCTTGGGCGCCGCCGGCCTGGCAGTCGGTTTGGCCTTGCAAGGCACGCTGCAAAACATCGCGGCCGGCATCATGCTGCTGATCCTGCGGCCCATCCGCGCCGGTGAATACGTGGCCCTGAGTTCGGGCTCCGAAGGCACGGTGGAAGAGGTCGGCCTGTTCCTGACCCGCTTGGTCCAGGGGGACGGCATTCATCTGACCCTGCCTAACAGCACGGTATGGAACGCCACCATCATCAACTACAGCCGCAACAAAACCCGTCGTCTGGATATCCCGGTGCCGGTGCGCTATGGCGATGATCTAAACGCGGTGCTGGCCAAGCTGAACGAAATCGTGGCCGCGCGTCCGGATGCGCTGAAGGACCCGGAACCGCAGGTGAAGGTGTTCGAATACAAGGAAAGCGGCGTCATCGTGAACGTGCGCGTCTGGGCGGAAAGCAGCAAGTACTGGGATCTGCGTTGGGGCCTGTACCAGCAGATTCGCACGTCGCTGGAAGCGGCCGGCTTCCAACCGCCGATTCCGCTGCGCGAAATCCAGAACCCCAAGACGGCGGGCAACGCCGACGCGGCGGCCTGATCGCCTTCGTTGGGTCTTCAATGCAAGCGGGCGCCTCGGTTCATCCAGGCGCCCGTTTTTTATCTGGCCAGGGGGAGATCAGGCCTGCATGACCAGCCGCGCCAATTCCGCCTTGATCCAGCCTGCGATTTCGCGCTGGCGCTGGGCCGGCATGCGGTCGATGATGGCCGTGACGCTCACCGCCAGCAGCGGCGAGCCGTGTGCGTCCAGCAGCGCGCAGCCCACGCCCAGCGCACCGCGCACGGCGTGGTTGCCCACCACCGAATAGCCGCGCGCGCGGGTGTTGTCGATCAGCCGGTACATTTCCTGGGGCGTCATGCCGCCGTACTCGTCGAGCCGGCCCGAATTGCGTTCCACGATGCCGCGCGCCAGGTCGTCCGGCAACGCGGCCAGCAAGGCCATGCCGCCCGAGCCCACGCCCAGCGGCTGACGCTTGCCGGCATAGGTGGCAAGGATCTGCACCGGGTAGCTGCCGATCTCGCGATGCAGGCTGATGGAATCGTCGTCTTCGCGCACCACCAGGAAGACGGCGTCGCCCGTGCGGTCGGCCAGGCGGCGTAGCACCGGCAGCAGTTGGCGCACGCGCGGATCGCGTGAGCGCGTGTCGGGGTCCACCGCCAATTGGGCGCGGTACTTTTTGGTGCCCGTAACCGGCAGCACCAGCCCGGCATCAAGCAGGGCGGCCAGCAGGCGGTAAATGGTGGGGCGCTGTATGCCCGTCAAGCGGGCGATATCGGTCACGCTGAGGCCATCGGGACCTTGGTCGCGCAGGGCGGCCAGCACGGCCAGTCCGCGCCGCAAAGTCCGTGGGCCTGCTGACGCGGCATCACTGTCTGGCATGCAAATCTCTGAAAAAGCTAGGGTTATTCCGGAACGGTCAAGGGAAAACCATTGTCCGTAGCGTGGACTCTACCTTGATGCAACCGTCGTGTATAGATCAGAATGCGTCATCCAATAATTCAAATCGTCCATCTAATGGACAGTACCTGCACGGAGACACTATGACTACAGGTCAAAAGCCTGGCCTGCGGCGTTTCGCCGCCACCCTTCTGGCCACCGCCGCAAGCGCATTCGCAATGGGTTCCGCACACGCCGCCTACCCAGACAAGCCCGTCCGTATCGTGGTCGGTTTTTCCGCCGGTGGCACCACCGACGTGATCGCCCGCATCATGGCCAAGGAACTTACCGAGTCCCTGGGCCAATCGTTCGTGGTTGAAAACAAGCCGGGCGCCGGCAGCAACATCGCCACCGACCAGGTGAAGCGCGCCGACCCGGACGGCTACACGCTGCTGTTCGTGGCCGTGACCAGCGCCATCAACCAGACGCTGTACAAGAACGTCAACTTCGACCTGACCAAGGATTTCGCCCCGGTGGCGCTCGGCGCGAAAGTGCCGAACATCCTGGTCGTGAACCCGCAAGTGCCGGTGAAGTCGGTCAAAGAACTGGTCGACTACGCGAAGAAAAACCCCGGCAAGCTGGCATTTGCCTCGTCGGGCAGCGGCACGTCCATCCATATGGCGGGCGAGCTCTTCAAGATGAAGGCGGGCATCGACGTCCTGCACGTGCCTTACAAGGGCAGCGCCCCGGCCATGACCGACCTGATCGGCGGCCAGGTGCAGTTCATGTTCGACAACATGCCGTCTGCCTGGCCGCACGCCCAAACGGGCAAGCTGCGCGCTCTGGCCGTGACCACCACCGACCGCTCCAAGAGCGCGCCGGACCTGCCCACGATGCAGGAATCGGGCTTTGAGGGTTTCGACGTGTCGTCGTGGTTTGGCCTGTTGGCGCCGGCCGGTACGCCGCCGGAAGTGATCAACAAGCTGAACGCCGCCATGCAGAAGGCCTTGGACACCCCCTCCGTGCAGACCAGCTATGAGAAGCTGGGCGCCGTGGGCGTGAAGACGACGCCGGCCGAATTTGGCGCGTTCATCAAGTCGGAAGTCGACGGCTGGGCCCCGGTGGTCAAGGCCTCGGGCGCCAAGGTGGACTGATGCCTGGATTGCCCCGGCAGGCTTGCCGCCGGGGCTGACCAGAACCAGGGATGGGCATTGCGCCCATCCCTATTTTTTTGTCTGGCCTTTGCGTGCCGTGGCCAGCATGGCGGTGCAGACGCCGCGCAGCATGTCCACTTCGTCACGGGTCAGCGCGGGGCGTGAAAACAGGTGCCGCATGCGCGGCATCAGCTTCTTGGGATGGGCGGGGTCCAGGAACTGCACACCGACCAACGCCTCTTCCCAGTGCGCCAGGAACGCCTGCACGGCCTCGCCCGAGGCGGGCTCGGCGCCGCGCGACGGTTCCTGCGCGGTCGAGGTGGGCAGCAAGGCAGCGCCCTGTTCCACCAGCAGCGCATAGCGCAACTCCCAGGCGGCCAGTTGCAGCGCCTGGGCCACGTTGAGCGAGCTGTATTCGGGGTTGGCGGGAATGTGGCAGATGCGGTGGCACAGCGCGATCTGCGCGTTGGTCAGCCCGGCCCGCTCGGTGCCCAGCACCACGGCGGTCACGCCCTCGGCCGTGCTGGCCAGATGCGCGCGGGCCAGGTCGGCCGCCTGACGGATGTCGCAGGGCGGAGGGCCCAGGTCGCGCACCCGCGCGGTCAGGGCGAAGGCCATCGTCACCGGGGCCAGCGCTTCTTCCAATGAAGGGTAGATGCGTGCGTTTTCCAGCACGTCCAGCGCGCCGCTGGCCAAGGCCACGGCCTCAGGCTGGGTGGTTACATCTGGAAATTTTGGCTCCACCAAGACCAGTTCGGAGAAGCCCATTGTCTTGATGGCACGGGCCGCCGAACCCACGTTTCCGGGGTGGCTGGGGTTCACCATAATGAAGCGAACACGTGAAAATGCTTGAGTCATTTAAAATGGCGCGTTTGGCTTCACGCCTTCCTGGTTTTTTGGGTCGATTTCCCCGTTGGGGCGACGATGGATCCGGGGGGCGGCAAGTGGCCTATCATCACGCGAACCCACCGCATACGTACGGAATTTTATGCACCCGATGCTCAACATCGCCATCAAGGCGGCCCGGCGTGCCGGCACCATTATCAACCGTGCCAGCATGGATTTGGAACGACTCAGCGTGGCTCGCAAGGGGCCGCGCGATTATGTCACGGAAGTCGATCGCGCCGCCGAGGAGTCCATCGTCGAGACCCTGCATGCCGCTTACCCGGACCATGCCGTGCTGGGCGAGGAATTCGGGCTGCAAGGTCCCGACCAGGCTGAATTCCAATGGATCATCGATCCCCTGGACGGCACGACGAACTTCATCCACGGCCTGCCCAACTACGCCGTGTCCATCGCGCTGACGCAGCGCGGCCAAGTGACGCAAGCGGTCATCTATGACCCCTCGCGCAACGAACTGTTCACGGCTAGCCGTGGCAGCGGCACCTTCTTGAACGACCGCCGCGTGCGCGTCTCGGGCCGCACTCGGTACCACGAAGCGCTGCTGGGCGCCCACTGGCCCAACGCCGGCGACCCTGAACAGGGTTCGCAGCGATTCCGCCATATGGCGGAAAACGTCACCGGCGTGCGCCGCATGGGCTCCACCGTGCTGGACCTGGCCTACGTGGCCAGCGGCCGCCTGGATGGCTTCTGCGGCGTGGGCTTGAAGCCCTGGGACCTGGCGGCCGGCAGCCTGATGGTGCTGGAAGCCGGCGGCCTGATCGCCGACTTCGACGGCGAGCAAGGCTGGATGGACAGCGGCAATGTGCTGGCCGCCACGCCCAAGATCTTCACGCAGATGCTGGGCTCGCTGAACCCGCCGTCGGCAGCCTGATTCCGGCATGAATCCGGCATGAATCCGGCATGAATCCGGTTTCAAAAAAGACTGGCCTTCGGGCCGGTTTTTTTTTGGCGTGACGCGTTCGGGCAAGCCCCGCGCATGGCGCAAAGCCAATGGCCATCAGGCAAACGGACGGGGGCGCGTCACCGGCATGTCATGAATTTTCCATGTACGATTACCGGTCGTGTAACTTCTGGAGCTCCTGATGGAGTGGCTGCTGGACCCCGCCGCGTGGGTCGGCTTGCTTACCCTGGTCGTCCTTGAGATCGTCCTGGGCATTGATAACCTGATATTCATCGCCATCCTGGCGGACAAGCTTCCCCCCGAGCAACGCGACCGCGCTCGCGTCCTGGGGTTGAGCCTTGCGCTGATCATGCGCCTGGGTTTGCTGTCCGTCATGTCGTGGCTGGTCACCTTGACCACACCCTTGTTTTCGGTGGGCCCCTTGTCCCCCTCGGGCCGCGACTTGATCCTGATGGTGGGCGGCCTGTTCCTGCTGTTCAAGGGCACGATGGAACTGCACGAGCGCCTGGAAGGCGGGTTTCACAGTGGCTCGTCAGGCCCGCGCGTGTACGCCAGCTTCTGGGTGATCGTGACGCAGATCGTGGTGCTGGACGCGGTGTTCTCGCTGGACTCGGTCATCACGGCCGTGGGCATGGTGGACCACCTGGCCATCATGATGATTGCCGTCGTCATCGCCATCGGCATCATGCTGATCGCCTCCAAGCCGCTGACGCGCTTCGTCAACGCGCATCCCTCCGTGGTGGTGCTGTGCCTGGGCTTCTTGCTGATGATCGGTTTCTCGCTGCTGGCCGAAGCGTTTGGCTTCAAGGTGCCCAAGGGCTATCTGTATGCGGCCATCGGCTTCTCGGTGGCCATCGAAGCGTTGAATCAGGTGGCGCGCCGCAACCTGCTCAAGCTGGACGCCCGTCGTCCCATGCGGGAACGCACCGCGTCGGCCGTGCTGCGCATGCTGGGCAAGCGCCCGCCCGCCAGCGACGAGGCCGACCTGCCCAACATGGACGGCCCGGCCATGCCGGCCTTCGGCGTTGAAGAGCGCAACATGGTCAGCGGGGTGCTGACCTTGGCCGAACGTTCCATCCGGTCCATCATGACGCCGCGCACGGATGTGTCGTGGATCAATATTGATGACGACCCGGACCTGATTCGCCACCAATTGACCGAGGCGCCCCACAGCTTCTTCCCGGTCTGCCGGGGTTCGCTGGACGAGGTGCTGGGCATCGCGCGCGCCAAGGACCTGGTCGCGGACTTGATCACCGAGGGCCGTGTGCGCCGCAATCGCTTGCGCGACCCGATCATCGTGCACGAGTCCATCGGCATTCTGCGCCTGATGGATACGCTTAAGCGCTCGCGGGGCCAACTGGTACTGGTGGCCGACGAGTTCGGCGCCATTGAAGGCCTGGTCACGCCGATTGATGTATTCGAAGCCATTGCCGGTGAGTTCCCCGACGAGGACGAACTGCCCGACATCGTGGCCGACGGCGACAACACCTGGAAGATCGACGGCGCGGCCGACCTGCACCACGTTGAACAGGTGCTGGAAACCGAAGGCCTGGTCGACGACGCGCAGGAATTCTCGACCCTGGCGGGCTACCTGTTGTCGCGCTTCGGCCACCTGCCCAAGCCGGGCGATGTTTGCGAATACGAAATTCACTACCAGCATTTCCGCTTCGAGGTGCTGGAGATGGACGGTCGCCGGATCGCGCTGGTGCGCGTTGAAAAGCGGCCGCAGGAAATGCTGTCGGACGAAGCCCCCCTGGCCAACGATTAACCGGACCCTTATCCAACGTGACTGATAACGCGCTCTACCTGATCAAGGCCTTCATCCTCGGCATTCTTGAAGGCCTGACCGAGTTCATCCCCGTGTCCAGCACCGGCCACCTGATCCTGGTGGGTGACTGGATCAATTTCCAGTCCAGCGATGGCAAAGTGTTCGAGGTGGTGATCCAGCTTGGCTCGATCCTGGCGGTGATGTGGGTATTCCGCGCGCGGCTGCTTCAGCTGATACGCGGCACGCTGACCGGCGTGGCGAGCGAGGTCGCGTTCACCCGCAACCTGATCATCGCGTTCCTGCCGGCGGCAGTCATCGGCGCGATCTTCATCAAGACGATCAAGTCGGTGTTCTATCACCCGGGCGTGGTGGTCGTGACGCTGGTGGTGGGCGGGTTGATCATGCTGTATGTCGAGCGCAAGACCCACCATACGCCGGGCGATGCGCCGGGTGCGGCGGACGATACGGCATCCGATGAAAGGGCGTCGGCGCACACGTTGGAGCAGATCACCTGGAAGCAGGCGTTGGGCGTGGGGGTGGCGCAGTGTTTTGCGATGATCCCGGGCACGTCGCGGTCTGGCGCCACCATCATCGGCGGGATGATTGCCGGAATTCAGCGCAAGACGGCCACGGAGTTCTCGTTCTTCCTGGCCATGCCCACGATGCTGGGCGCAGCGATTTTTGATATGTACAAGAACTTCGGCGTGCTGACCCAGCACGATTTGTCGGGCATCGCCGTGGGCTTCATCGCGGCATTCCTGAGCGCGATGGTGGTGGTGCGCGCGGTGCTACGTTTCGTGGCGAACCATACGTATAGAGTGTTCGCGTGGTACCGAATCGTGTTCGGCGGGATTGTGGCGGCTTGGATCTTTACGCGCTGAGGTAACGGTGGCGCTGCGCGCAGGGTACGGGTGGGGCGCTGGTTGATGGGTTTGCGCGGTGGGGGATGGGGTTTTTATCCCTGCTTTGCCGCGCTGCACCCATCCTACGGGGGCGCTGGTTGATGGGTTTGCGCGGTGGGGGATGGGGTTTTTTATCCCTGCTATGCCGCGCTGCACCCATCCTACGGCTGCTGGGCGATGGGGTTTTTATCCGTGTCTTGCCGCGCCATTCCCATCGTAGGATGGGTGTGGCGCGAGACGTTGCAGGCTAGGGCGAAGGCGGTACAACGCGCAAACCCATCAAACGGCATCTGCTACGGAAATCCCATGCTGGTTGATGGGTTTGCGCGTTAGGCATTGGGATTCTTATCCGTGCCTTGCCGCGCTACACCCATCCTACGTTTCCAGGTCGTAGAACTCTAGCCCGTCGCGGTCGATGGTGAGCCAGCCGCCGCGGGGGGGCGACACGTGGTCAAAGTCCCAGTCGGGCAGTACCCAGCGTTCGCATTTCTTGCCGTCGACGTCCAGCACATGGCGCGCCGGGCGGTGGGTGTGCCCGTGCACCAGCACGCGCACGCCGGTGTCGCGGAAGATTGCGTCGATGGCCGCGCCATTGACGTCCATGATTTCCATGGACTTCGTCTGGTTGGCCGCCTGGCTTTCGCCACGGGCCTGCTGCGCCATCGCCAGGCGGTCGGGAATGCTCTTGCCCAGGAATTCGGACTGCCATTGCGGATTGCGGACCATCTTGCGGAACTGCTGATACGCGGCGTCGTCCGTACAGAACTCGTCGCCGTGCGTCAGCAGCACCTGGCCAAAATCCGTTTCCAGCAGCGCCGGTTCGGGCAACAGCTTGGCGCCCACGGCATTGGCCAGCTCTTCCCCGATGAGGAAGTCGCGGTTGCCGCGGCCCAGCCACACGGGAATGCGTGCGGCCGTCTCGCGCAGCGCCGTCAGCACCGTGGCAAGCCACGGTGGCGCGGCGCGGATCACGTCGTCGCCGATCCAGGCGTCAAAGATGTCGCCCGGCAGCAGCAAGGCTGCGGCGTCTTCTTGCGCGGCTTCCAGGAATGCCAGGAATGCCTCGGACGTGGCCGGCGTGGCCGGCCCCAAGTGCAGGTCGGACGCCAGCCAGATCTGGCCGGGCAGGGCAATCTTATTCAAGAATTTCGGCCTTCTCGATGATCACGTCTTCGTTGGGCACGTTCTGGTGGAAGCCCTTGTTGCCGGTCTTCACGCCCTTGATCTTCTCGACCACGTCGGTGCCTTCGGTGATGGTGCCGAACACGGCATAGCCCCAGCCGTTCGGCGTGGGCGACGTGAAGTTCAGGAAGTCGTTGTTGGACACGTTGATGAAGAACTGCGCGGTGGCCGAGTGCGGGTCGCTGGTGCGGGCCATCGCCAGGGTGTACTTGTCGTTCTTCAAGCCGTTGTTGGCTTCGTTTTCGATGGGGGCATGCGTCTGCTTTTGCTTCATGCCGGGTTCGAAGCCGCCGCCCTGGATCATGAAACCGTCGATCACGCGGTGGAACACCGTGCCGTTGTAGAAGCCTTCCTTGACGTAGGTCAGGAAGTTTTCGACGGTCTTGGGGGCCTTGGCGGCATCCAGGGTGATGACCATATCGCCTTGGTTCGTGACGAGCTTGACGCGCGGATTGGTGCTCATGGCTTTTGTGCCTTCAGAAGTAGTGGTGGTGGAGGAGGCCGCTGGGGCGGCGCTGACAAGCGCTGGGGCAAATGCGGCCAGCGCGAACGAGCACGCCGTCAGGCGCAGCAGGTGAAAGGGGGAGTATCGGGACATCATTTGCCTTGTTTATCCTTCAGCATGGTTTCGACTTCACGAGCCTTTTCCTGCATGCCCGGCACGCCATCGCTGGCGGCCTTTTTGTAGGTGCGCAGGGCCAGTAGAAGTTGCAGATCGCCCAGATTGGCGCGGGCGGCGGCATAACCGGGGTCAGCGCGTAATGCCATTTGCAGGGCATCTTGCGCTTTTTCAAGTTCTCCGCGGCTGGCATATAGAGCGGCCAGATTATTCCAAGGTTCCGGAAGCTCCGGGAAACGCGTGGTCATTTCGGTATAAATGTCGATGGCTTCTCCCGGGCGGTCCAGGGCAGCCAAGGCGCGCGCGTGCTGGAACATCAGTTGCACATCGGTGCCGCGCTGGTCCTTGATTTCGGCCTGGCGCTTTTCGATCATCGCCAGTGCTTCTTCGTTGTCGCCGCGGTTCAGCAGCGTTTCGATGCGAGTGGTGATCTGCGATGCCGACGGCGTCAGCCGCGTGTCGACGCCGGGTTTCGCCGCTTCCAGCAAATTGGCCAGGGCGTCCCAGCCGCCTTCGGGCGGAATGGGGTCCAGGGTGGTGCGCGTGGCGTTCGGGTTGGCTCCGCCGCCGCCAGCCATCGACTGGGCAAGGGCGGTTCCAGCCGGCGCGCCGGCAAGGGCCAGGGCGAGCAGGGCGACAAAAAAACGCGGCTTGATCGTCACGTGGGTATCCGTTAAAAGTCGTGGCCGGGCAGCACTGATACGTGCGACCGGGCCGCTTGCTATACTTGACGACCGCCATTTTAGCCCCGGTTGCGTTTTTGGTTCGGCGTTGGGTAGAGCTTTATGCCAGAGCGCTATGAGTCAGTGCTTTATGCCAGAGCGGCATGAAGGTAATTGACCCCAAAAGCCAAGCTTTGAAGCCTAAGCCCAAGAGCTAAGGCCAAGAGCAACAACCTATCCCGATGGCGGCAAGCTGCGCGGGTATCGTCCCGCCCAAGCAACTTTTTCCGATTCCGCCGCGGAAAGCAATCAGACACTTCATAAGCGCCATGCTGCAAATCTACAACACGTTATCGCGTACCAAAGAACCGTTCAAACCGGCCCAGGCTGGTCAGGTGCGCATGTACGTGTGTGGCATGACCGTGTACGACTTCTGCCATCTGGGCCACGCCCGCATGCTGGTGTCGTTCGATGTCGTGCAGCGTTGGCTGCGCGCCAGCGGCCTGGCCGTCGACTACGTGCGCAACATCACTGACATTGACGACAAGATCATCCGCCGCGCCGTTGAAACCGGCCGCCGCATTGGCGAAGTCACCGAGTTCTACATTGCCGCCATGCATGCCGACGAGCAGGCGCTGGGTGTTGAAACGCCCGACCGCGAGCCGCGCGCCACGCAATACGTGGGCGAGATGCTGGACATCATCGGCAAGCTGGAACAGAACGGCCTGGCCTATCAGGCCGATGACGGCGACGTGAACTACGCCGTGCGCGGCTTCCCCGGCTACGGCAAGCTGTCCGGCAAGACGCTGGACGACCTGCGCGCCGGCGAGCGCGTGGCGGTGGGCTCGGCCAAGCGCGACCCGCTGGACTTCGTGCTGTGGAAGTCGGCCAAGGCCGAAGAACCCGACGACACCAAATGGGAATCGCCCTACGGCATGGGCCGCCCGGGCTGGCACATCGAATGCTCGGCCATGAGCAAATCCCTGTTGGGCTTGCCGCTGGATATCCACGGCGGCGGCCCCGACCTGAAATTCCCGCACCACGAAAACGAAATCGCGCAGACCGAAGGCGCGTTCGGCGGCACGCTGGCCAACGTCTGGATGCATTGCGGCCCGCTCATGGTTGATTCGGACAAGATGTCCAAGTCCCTGGGCAATTTCCGCACCATCCGCCAAACCATCGCCCAGGGCAACCCGGCCACCGATGACGCCAGCTACAGCGTGAACCCGCGCGAAGCGGAAATGGTGCGCTTCTTCATCGTGCGCAATCACTACCGCAGCTCGCAGAACTACACGCCCGACAACCTGATCGACGCGCAAAACGCACTGGACCGCCTGTACCAGGCCTTGCAGAACGTGCCCGCCGACGACCAGGGCATCGACTGGAACGAGCCGCAGGCCCAGGCCTTCAAGGCGGCCATGGATGACGACTTCAACAGTTCGGGCGCGGTCGCGGCCCTGTTCGAACTGGCGTCCGAAGCCAACCGTGGCAAGAGCGCGCGCAGCGCCGGCCAGTTGAAGGCACTGGCTAGCCTGTTGGGCTTGTTGCAGCAGGACCCGGCAACGTATTTCCAATCGCCCACCCGCTATTCGGCGGCGGCCATCGAGCAAGGCCAGCGCGCCACGCTGGACGCCACGGCCATCCAGGCCCTGATCGACGCCCGCGCCGCCGCCAAGGCAGCCCGCGACTTCGCCGAAGCGGATCGTATCCGCGCGGAATTGCGCGAGGCCGGCATCGAACTCGATGACAAGCCCGGTGGCTTGACGCAATGGCGACGGGCGTGAGCCCAGTGGATACGCCCGATATGTCCACTCCCGATCTCGACGTTCCCAAGCCTGAATATTGGGAAACCGCCGTCGCCCATCTGATGCGGCGCGACCGCATCCTGAAAAAGGTCATCCCCCAGCACCCCGAGGTCTGGTTGACCTCGCGCGGCACGCCGTTCGTGACCTTGGCGCGCGCCATCATCGGCCAGCAGGTATCGGCCAAGGCGGCCGACGGCGTCTGGACCAAGTTCATCGAAGCCGTGGGCAAGCGTCCCACGCCCGTGGCCGTGCTGCGCGTGGGCCTGGAAGGCCTGCGTAAGGCAGGGCTGTCGCAACGCAAGGCCGAATACGTGCTCGACCTGGCCGTGCACTTCGGCGAACGCCGCGTCCACCCTGAAAAATGGGCGGCGATGGACGACGAAGCCGTTATTTCTGAATTGGTCGCCATCCGGGGCATTGGGCGCTGGACGGCGGAGATGTTTTTGATTTTCAATCTACAGCGGCCTGACGTCCTGCCGCTGGATGATCCAGGGTTGCTCAAGGCAATCTCGCTACACTATTTCAGTGGCGAGCCTGTCTCGCGCTTCGAGGCTCGCGAAGTCTCGCTGGCGTGGCAGCCCTGGCGTACCGTGGCAACCTGGTACTTATGGCGCAGTCTGGAACCGACACCGGTCCAGTACTGATGCACACCAGGCAGCCCATCTACGGAACCACACTACATGCGCAATACATTTCTGGAATTTGAACAGCCGCTGGCCGAACTTGAAAACAAGATCGAGCAGCTGCGCTATGTGCAGGCCGATTCGGCGGTAGACATCTCCGACGAAATCGGACGTCTGCAGCAAAAGAGCCAGACCTTGGCCAAGGAAATCTACGCCAAGCTCACGCCTTGGCAGACGGCCCTTGTCGCCCGCCATCCCCAGCGTCCCTACACGCTGGACTACGTGCGCGAAATGTTCACCGACTTCCACGAACTGCACGGCGACCGCATGTACGCCGACGATCAATCCATCATTGGTGGATTGGCGCGGTTCAACGGCACGCCCTGCATGGTCATCGGCCATCAAAAGGGTCGCGACACCAAGGAACGCGCCGCCCGCAATTTCGGCATGCCGCGTCCCGAAGGCTATCGCAAGGCCCTGCGCCTGATGCGCCTGGCTGAAAAATTCGGCATCCCCGTGTTCACCTTCGTAGACACCCCGGGCGCCTACCCCGGCATCGGCGCTGAAGAGCGCGGGCAGTCGGAAGCCATCGGCCATAACCTGTACGCCATGGCCGAGCTCAAGGTCCCCATCATCTGCACGATCATCGGCGAAGGCGGCTCCGGCGGCGCGCTGGCGATTGCCGTGGGCAATGCCGTGCTGATGCTGCAATACGCCACCTACGCCGTGATCTCGCCCGAAGGCTGCGCGTCCATCTTGTGGCGCAGCGCCGACAAGGCGCCGGACGCCGCCGAAGCCCTGGCCATCATCGCGCCGCGCTTGAAGGACCTGGGCCTGGTCGACCGCGTGGTCAACGAACCGGTGGGCGGCGCCCATCGCGACCCCCGCGTCATGGCCCGCCTGTTGCGCCGCGCGCTGGGCGATGCCCTGCGCCAATTGCAAGGCATGACGCCCGAGCAGCTTGTGGAACAGCGCGTGCAGCGCCTGCTGTCCTACGGCGCCTACCAGGAAGTGCGCGCGTAACGCAGGCAAAGGCGCTGGCCGCTTGGCCGGCGCCACGGCCGCGCCGCCCGCGCCCTGCATCATGAACACGCCTCCCACGCCCGACACGCCCCTTGCGGCCGAGTCGGGCGTGTTGCGTTGCGCGTCCGTCGCGCTGCCTTTGACGCCCGCGCTGCTGACGGCGTTGCGACTGGCCTTGCGTGCCTTGCCGGCGCAACCGGCACGCATCGGCGTGGCCTTGAGTGGCGGCGCCGACTCGGCCATGCTCGCCGTGCACGCGGCGGCGGTGGCGCGCGAATTGGGCATCGGCCTGGCGCTCTTGCACGTGCACCACGGCTTGCAGTCCGCCGCCGACGACTGGGGGCGGCACGTCCATGCCTTGGGCGCCTTGCTGGGGCTACCGGTCCAGGAAGCTCGCGTGCAGGTGGAGCAGGGCGCGGGCAAAGGGATCGAGGCCGCCGCGCGCGACGCCCGCTACGCGGCGCTGGCGCAGCTTGCGCAGGCACAGGGCATCAACCACGTGCTGCTGGCGCATCACCGCAACGACCAGGCCGAAACGGTGTTGCTGCGCCTGCTGCGCGGCACGGGCGTGGTGGGCATGGCGGCCATGTCCGACCGCTCGGTTCGCGACGGCATCACCTATCTGCGTCCTTGGCTGGGGCAGGACCGCGCCACGATCTTGCAGGCCGCCGCTTCGGTCGAAAACGCCTGCGGCTGGCGCCCGGTACAAGACCCCACCAATGCCGACCCGCGCTACACACGCGCCGCCGTGCGCGAACTGCTGGCGCCGGTGCTGGACAGCCGCTGGCCCGGCTGGCGCGCCATTGTGGCGAGGCACGCCGCCCACATGGCCGAAGCCGCCCAGATCCTGGACGAGGTGGCACGCGAAGATTTTGCGCGGCTGGAACCGAGTGCAGACGGCGCCAGCTTTTCGTTGAAAGCGTGGCGGGAATTGTCACCGGCGCGCCAGGCGCAGGTGCTGCGCTTCTGGCTGCAACAAAACGGTGCGCGCATGCCCACGGACGCGCGCCTGCGCGACCTGCTGCGCCAATTGCGCGAACTGCACAGCCTGGGCCATGACCGCCAGTTGCGGGTGGAGCAGGCCGGCCATGTGGTGCGCTGCCATCGGGGACGGGTCTGGGTCGAGCCGCGCGGATAGCGATTGTGGTTTCCGCAGGAATTCACGGAAAAATAACCGCCCAATGAACGTAAATTCGCACAAATTGAGCAAATTTTTACCGCCGCGCTAGAATATATGGTTTTGCCCGTCACCACTTTGCGGCGGGTTTCCAGCCAGAGTACGAGATGTCCCTGATCGTTCACAAATATGGCGGTACTTCGATGGGCTCGGTCGAGCGCATCCGAAACGTGGCGCGTCGCGTCGCGAAGTGGCATGCCGCCGGCCACCAAGTTGTTGTTGTGCCGTCGGCAATGGCGGGCGAAACCAATCGCCTGCTGGGTCTGGCGCGCGAAATTTCGCCCCAGCCTGACGGCCGCGAACTCGATATGATCGCCGCCACCGGCGAGCAGGCCAGCAGCGGTTTGCTGGCCATTGCGTTGCAGGCCGAAGGCGTGCCCGCGCGCAGCTATGCCGGTTGGCAAGTGCCGGTGCGCACCGATTCGTCGTTCACCAAAGCCCGCATCAGCTCCATCGACGATGCGCGCGTGCGCGCTGACCTCGACGCCGGCCGCGTGGTGATCGTGACCGGCTTTCAGGGCATAGACCCCGAAGGCCACATCACGACGCTGGGCCGTGGTGGTTCGGACACCTCGGCCGTGGCCGTGGCAGCCGCCATCAAGGCCGACGAATGCCTGATCTACACCGACGTGGACGGCGTCTACACGACCGATCCGCGCGTGGTGCCCGAAGCGCGCCGCATGGCCGTCGTTTCCTTTGAGGAAATGCTGGAAATGGCGTCGCTGGGTTCCAAGGTGCTGCAGATCCGCTCGGTGGAATTCGCCGGCAAATACCGTGTACCGGTCCGGGTGTTGTCCTCGCTGACCGACCCGCTTATTCCGCTCGACGAAGAAATGGTCTCGGGCACGCTGATTACTTTTGAGGAAGACGAAAAAATGGAAGCCGCCGTAGTCTCCGGCATCGCCTTCAGCCGCGACGAAGCCAAAATCACCTTGCTGGCGGTGCCCGACAAACCGGGTATCGCTTTCTCCATCCTGGGTCCGGTCGCCGCCGCTAATATCGACGTCGACATGATCGTGCAGAACCAGTCCGTGGCCGGCACCACCGACTTCTCGTTCACCGTGAACCGCAACGAATTCGCGCGTGCCGTCGACCTGCTCAAGCGCGAAGTCATCCCCGCCGTGGGCGCGCGTGAACTGTCCACCGACGAGAAGGTTGCCAAGGTCTCGATCGTGGGCATCGGCATGCGTTCGCACGTGGGCGTGGCCAGCTTGATGTTCCAGACGCTTTCGCAAGAAGGCATCAACATCCAGATGATCAGCACCAGCGAAATCAAGACGTCGGTCATCATTGACGACAAGTACATGGAATTGGGCGTGCGCGCGCTGCACAAGGCGTTCGGCCTGGACCAGGCGCCGGGCGCCAAGGAATAAAGGCAGCGAGTCCGGCACGATTTTTTTGCATGATGACCCCGTTTGCGGGCAACGGCCAAAAAATTCGTGCTAGAATCTCGTTCTCTTTTCGGAGACGTGCCCGAGAGGCTGAAGGGGCTCCCCTGCTAAGGGAGTATGTGGCTAAAAACTGCATCGTGGGTTCGAATCCCACCGTCTCCGCCAGATAAGCTTCGGCGCTGGCTTAAGTACAGCGGTGAAGATAAAAACCCCGCAATCGCGTAAGTGATTGCGGGGTTTTTTCATGTCGTTCTTATCTGCATCGCCTACGTCTGCATCGCCGCCAACAGCGCGCGCGCCTGTTCCACCACATCCGCATCGTTCGGCCTGAACCTCATCTGCATGGCTTGCGGCAGTTGCGTGTAGTGCGCGTGGCCACTGCGGGCATACGCCGGGTCGTAATGGCGGTTGATCAGGTCGCTTGCCAGCTCCAGGCGGCGGCCTTCGTCCACCATCTGTAGCCAGCCCTTGATGACGTCGCGGCTGTGCAGGCCAAGCAGGCGTTGCAACTGTTCCTTGAGCCAATCGGCGTTGTCGAATAATTGCGCGTAGTCCTGCTGTAAAAACGCCGCGCGGTCTTCGGGTGTGCAGACCACTTCAATGCACGCGCCTTGATGCATGGCTTGCAGCAGCGCGGGTGGCAACGCCACGGCGCCGATCTTGCGGCTTTCGGCTTCAACGAACACGGGGCGCGTGGTGTCCAGGGCACGCAGGCGCGCGGCTAGCAAGGTGTCGAAACGCTTTTGTGAGGGTTGTGCAACGCCCGGCACGGCGCCCAGCAGCGAGCCGCGATGGGATGCCAGGTGCTCAAGGTCCAGCGTCTGTGCGCCAGCCGATTCAAGCGCGTGCAGCAGGCGCGTCTTGCCGCTGCCCGTGGGACCCACAAGCACCACGCAGCGCAGCGTGGTGGGCAGGGTGTCCAGGGCAAGCAGCGTGGCGCCACGGTAGCGTTTGTAGCCACCGTTCAATTGCCTGGCGCGCCAACCGATCATGTTGAACATCACAGTCATCGAGCCCGAGCGCTTGCCGCCGCGCCAGCAGTACACCAGCGGACGCCAACCCTGCGGCCGATCGACGAAGGTGGTTTCCAGGTGCCGTGCGATGTTGCGCGCAACGATCGCGGCGCCAATGCGCGAGGCTTCGAAGGGCGAGACCTGGGTGTACAACGTGCCGACCCGCACGCGCTCTTCGTCGTTCAGCACCGGTGCGTTGATGGCGCCGGGGATGTGGTCGATGGCGTACTCAAGCGGCGAGCGCACGTCGATGATTTCGTCGAAGTCGTTTAGCTGTTCCAGATCAGCGAGCAGGTGTTTCACGTTCAAGGCCGTTGTGTTGAGCGGCCATTAGAGTAGTGCTTTTCTGACCGCACCCAAACTTGCACGCCGCAAAAATTCACGCTATTATTCAAGGCTTGCTTGAACGCGCGCCCGTAGCTCAGCTGGATAGAGTACCTGGCTACGAACCAGGGGGTCGTAGGTTCGAATCCTGCCGGGCGCACCAAGTTTCGAAGTGGTTTGATTGTGCTGATGTTGAGCCGAATGAATCGCTAAAAAACTTTGAGTAGAACAAGCAAAAAAAGCAGTAAAAAAAGCAGCAAAAAAAAAGCAGTAAACATGCAGTAATGGTGAAATTGTTCTGATATAATTTTGCCTCTTTGTCGGAGCGCCCGTAGCTCAGCTGGATAGAGTACCTGGCTACGAACCAGGGGGTCGTAGGTTCGAATCCTGCCGGGCGCACCAGATTTCAGGTCACACTGAAATCACCGTCAAAGAAAATAGAAAGGCCTTTGATCATTGATCGAAGGCCTTTTTGTTTTGTGCGGCGTGGAATGCATGGAAGCGATGCGGGAGTGATGCAGGGCGGGTGGTGTACATGCTGTGGTGTAAATGCAGTGGTGTACGGCGTAGTGCGCGACGGTAGTGCACATCGAATTTCCCCCTCGATTTGCACGACCCTATTTTTTCATGTTATAAACACGCCTCTTTCGGGGCGCCCGTAGCTCAGCTGGATAGAGTACCTGGCTACGAACCAGGGGGTCGTAGGTTCGAATCCTGCCGGGCGCACCAACTTATTTTTGAACACGCGATATCCGAAATGTCGTGGTTCAGCCGAAGCGTAAAAGCGAACGGCAACACGCAATGCAAAGCGGCTTGATGGTCATCCATCAAGCCGCTTTTGTTTTGTCTGGTGCAAGGCGGATCGACGTCAGCCCGGATCAGCCACCCCGTCGTCGGTCCACCGCGGTCAACGAGACGCCGCTCTTGATCATCTTGTAGGCCTGGCCGCCCAACCAAGTGACCTTTTCGCCAGAGCTTGTGCGGCAGATGCAGTGCGTCTTGGGATCGAAGCGAGAGGTGCCCAACGCGGAATAGGCATCCAGGTCCGCAACGAAGCGCTCGATGCGATACAAGGTGCCGTCGGGCGATGTGACAAGCACATCGGTCAATCTTCTTGCGGTGCCGAGCATACTCAGTACCTCCACGGGCCGGCGGTGTTGCGGCGCCAAAGTGGTGTGGACGCTTCAGGGCGCCGCGCGTGCGCGATGCAGGCGCGGCACTACAGAAAACGGCCCCCAAACAATGAATCATCAAGTTGGTCGGGTGACACGCCCAAGGCCTCGGAGACTCGGTCCAGCACAATCTGTCGAGGGCGCGGGCGTGGCCGTTCCAATTCAATGTAAATGGAATGATCCACGCCAAGCCGGGCAGCCATATCAGCGGTAGTGATATTGAGGTGCTCGCGCCACGCGCGTATCAAACTCCAGTCGTTGCCGGTTTTTAGATTGACAACAGCTAGCGGTAAGGGGTTATGCCCTTGGGCTCGTCTTTTGTGCGGGCCGGCTGGGGCGGGGCCGTGTTTGCTCCGTTTGGCGGCGCCGCTTTTGCGGCGTTCGCTGGTCGGGGCCGTGACATCGGGTTCAGCGGTGAATATTGCGTCGCCGTTGGTTTGACGATATTGATTGCTTCCGATCCACGTAAGCGCCTCGCCGTTATCAAGCATGCATTCGCAATCCAAGTGGTAATTGCTGGGGATGCTCTCAAGTTTGGCGATGGTTGCCGTGGTCGTGGCGTGGCGCACAACACGGTGCAGCGTGCCATCCGACGCACGTACGAATACGTCGGGAAGTCTCCAGGAAAAAGGGATGATGATCTCCACGGTCGAAGCCACGATCGCCACTGTAGCCCGATGGCGACGCGGCGAGATTTGGGGTTTCCCCTCGACTGCTGCGCTAGCTCGTTTCTACTCGATGTGGGTCGTAAAGATCTTCACAAATGTTCACCAGGCTTATGCAAATTGCACGGCTATGCCAATTGCACAGCTATGCCAATTGCACGGCTATGCCAATTGCACGGCTATGCAAAAGCCGCCACCAGCACGCGCGGCATCACGTCGGCGGCCGCGCCATGCAGATTGCAATGCGCCTGGGCATCCAATGGCGTGACGTTCGGGTTCACCTGCACCACCGTCGCGCCCGCGGCCAGCGCGCGTTGCGGCAGTTCCGCGGCGGGGTAGACCAGGGCCGATGTGCCGATGCTGAAGAGCAGGTTGCATTGCTCTGCCGCGCGCAGCGCGATGCTCCAGGCATCGCCAGGCAGGCTCTCGCCAAACCACACCACGCCGGGCCGCACAGGCTGCCCACAGCGCGTGCAGGCGGGCGGGGCAATGCGCCGGCCTTCGTCGGGCTCGTCGGGCGCATTGTTGGCGTAGGCTTGCGGCGCGGCGCACACCGAGCAGCGCGGCGTGTGCAGGCTGCCATGCAGATGCACCACCTGCGTGCTGCCCGCGCGTTCGTGCAGGTCATCCACGTTCTGTGTGACGACCGTCAATTCAGGTACGTGGCGCGCCAGCGCCGCAATGGCATGGTGCGCGGCGTTTGGCGTGGCGCGCAGCACTTGCGCGCGCCGCCATTCATACCAGCCCCAGACAATATCGGGATGCGCGCGAAAGGCCTCTGGCGTGGCCAGCGCTTGCGCATCGAAGCGCGACCACAGTCCCGTCAAGGCGTCGCGAAAGGTGGCGATGCCGCTTTCGGCCGACACGCCGGCGCCTGTGAAAACCACGACACGCTGCGCGCTGCGCAACGCATCCAGCAATGCCTGGGGAATCTCGTGATGCGTGTTTTCCATTTCAACCCTTGAAGACAGTGCATACGCTGCGCGCCGTGGCCCGGGGCTGTCAAGCAGGGCGTTGCGTGATGTCGCGACCGAAGCACAAGGCCCGGCGTGCGCAAGCATCCCGAATGGTGGATACTGCTTTTCTTATCTGGGATTGCCACAACGATTGCCACAACGATTGCCCCAACGATTGCCCCAACGGTTGACCCAACCACAGGAGACCCGTGATGCCCGATTCTTCCGCCGGCCTGGACCGGCTGCGCCGCTTCATTGCCACCGCGACACGCTTGGCGACGCCGGACGCGCTAGCGCAAACGCCCGCGCTGCGCGATGCCTTTGCCGACCTGGTGCGCCACGACGACTGGTTGCCCGAAGACTGTACCGTGCCGCATCCGCAGTACTACCAGCAATACCTGCTGCACTGCGACCCCTTGGAGCGATTCTCCTTGGTCAGCTTTGTGTGGGGGCCGGGGCAATTCACGCCCGTGCATGACCATGAAGTGTGGGGCTACGTGGGCATGCTGCGCGGGGCCGAGATCAACCAGCGCTATGTGCGCCATGCCGACGGCCGCGTGCTGCCGGTGGGCGACGCCACCACCTTGCAACCCGGCGACGTTGAACGACTGTCGCCCGCCGAGGGCGACATTCACCGCGTCTCCAACGCCTTCCTGGATCGCGTGTCGATCAGCGTGCATCTGTACGGTGGCAATATCGGCGCGGTGTCGCGCCATGTCTATGACCCGGAAACGGGGCAGCCCAAGCCCTTTGTGTCCGGCTATTCGTCGCCCAGCCTGCCCAATCTGTGGGACCGGTCGGCGGCGGTGCGCGCGACCATTGCGGCCGGCAGCCAGGGGTAGCTCCCAAGCGCGTGGCTACACAGCGCGCCACACAGCGCACCACACAACGCACCACACCCGCCGCGCGTTGTTCGGCGGCCTTGTCTCGTGCTATGTTCGCGTCCTAAATATTAGGAAAAACACAAGATGGACAAGACACTGCTCAAGGGGCTGATGGTGTTGGAGGCGGTGACGGATGTGGACAATCCGCCGCGCACCATCGATGCCCTGGCCGCCCGGGTCGGCCTGACCCGCAGCAATACGCATCGCACTCTGCAAACCTTGATCCACGCCGGCTACGTCATCAAGGACGATGACGGCGGCGGCTACCGTGGCGCGGTACGGCTGTTTGAGTTGGCCGCGCGCCAGCTTGCGCAGTTGGACGTGCGCAAGCTGGCCGCGCCGTTCATGCGCACGCTGGCGGACCAGACGGGCGAGACGGTGCACTTGTCGGTGCTGGATGGGTTCGACGTCGTGTATGTAGACAAGATCGACAGCCCGCAACCCATCCGCGCCTACTCGATGGTGGGTGGACGCGCGCCCGCCTATGCCGTGGCCACCGGCAAGGCGCTGCTGGCGTATCAGCCCGAAGGCTATGTCGAGCGCTACGCCGATCAGCTTGTGCGCCACACGCCGTCCACCATCGTGTCCTTGCCCTTGCTGAAAGACGAACTGCGCAAGATCGCGCGCGCGGGCTATGCCGTGAACCGGGGCGAATGGCGCGAAGGCGTGGGCGGCCTGGCCGTGACCTTGTTCAATAGTCTTGACCAAGCCGTGGCGGCCGTGGGCATTTCCGGCCCCCTGGACCGCCTGAGCGCCGCTAGGATGAAGCAGTTGGCGCCGGATGTGTCGGCCTGTGCGCAGTCCATTTCGCAAGGGATGGGTTATCGGCGAGGCTATCTGAATCAGTGATTCTTGCCGGCATGGCAAGCGCCGTCGCAATACGCACCGCCTGGTCGCGCGCCAACCTGGCGTTGACATCCATGGACGTGGTCCAGAAGTACGTGCCGCCCGCCAGGCTGCCCAACACCGATACCTGGCCCAGCACCGCGTCCTGCGCGGTCTTCAGGCAACCCGTGTTGAAATCCAGCGCCAGGCCGCCGAACGGATCGGCGCGCGCATGGCCGTCGCGCAGCAGGGTTGAGATCAGCGGATCATCCGTGCGCGCCACGTCCACTGAAAAGCTGGTGGCGTTGATCAGGTAGTCGCTGCGCTGAGTGGTTTCGCCATTGGTGCCGCGTAGCCGGGTATGGAAACGGCCACCGGCCGGGTCATGGCCAGCGTCACGATATCGCGTATCCACATACCCCGCGCGCACCTGCAATTGGCCCGTCTTGAAGAGCGCTTGCAGCTTTAGCGCGTTGCGCATCGGGAACGTGGCGCGCCGCGCCATCCACAGCGCGCGCCAACGCGATTGAAAGCGCTGGCGTTCGGCATCCGGCATCAAATGCCACACCTGCTCCACCACCGCGTTAGTGGCGGCGGCCACGGCCTGCCAGGGGCGGGCCGCTTGCGATGAGCGGCGTATTTCTTCGTCCAGTGCGCGTTGCGCATCGGTGGCAAGGCCCATGATCTCATCCGCATCCAGCGCGCCATGCAGCGCCAGCACCTCGTCTTGCAGGGCGCCGGCTATCGCGTCCAGCGTCAGCGTGCCGCCCTGGCGCGCCGCCAAGCGCAGGATGCCTTCTTGGTTGAAATGGCGCAGCGCCGTCGGGGCCTGGTTGTGCGGGCTGCGTACCGAGGGCAGGCGGCCATTGCGCGACACACAAAGCAGGGGGCCGCGATGGCCCGATTGCTGTAAGGCGGCCACCGCGTCCACCGCGCTCAGGCTGGTGCCGACGATGCACACGGAGGCGTCCGGCGGAATCTCCCGCGCCAGGTCGGCTACGGGATACGGGCTGTTGAAATAGCCCGGCGCATCTTGCAAGGCAGGGAACGCCTGCGACGGCAGATTGCCGTTGCACAGCACGGCGTAGCGCGCCAGGCACGGCGCGTTGCCCTCGGCCTCGATTCGCACGCTGCCGTCAGCCAATGGCGACACGCGCTGCACGCGGCGTTGCACCTGGGCAAGCGCCACGCCTTGCGCCAGTGCCAGTTCGCGGCAACGCTCGTACACGGCGCGCATGTAGGCACCGAACAAGGGGCGCGGAAGAAAGTCCGACGGCGCAATTGCATCCACGCCATACCCCCGCAACCACGCAGCGTCCTGCGTACGCAGCCAGTCGACAAAGTCCATGCGCTGGTCCGCGCGCGCCGACATGTTGCCGGCGGGAATGTTGAGCAGGTTGCTGGGCAAGTCTTCCTGATACGCGCCGCCCGGGCCGCACACCGCTTGCGGTTCGAACACGGTGATGGCAAGGGGGCGCGCCGCGCTGTCTGCCTGCCACGACAGCAGCAACTGGTACAGGAAGCTGACGGCGACCGAGCCGCCGCCCACGATCGCCACGTCGGTGGCGATCGAACCCGGAGAGGCGTCAAGGGGCTTCATTTGGCGGACGACAGGCGCACCACGTCGGCCCAGCGGGCCACTTCTCGCTTCAGCACGCGGCTGGTGTCTTCTGGGGACGTGGCCACTGCATCGGCGCCCAGTTTCAACGCTGCTTGCTGCACGGATTCCATGGCCGCGGCCTTCTGCATGCCGGCCGACAGCTTGTCCACCACGGCGGGCGGCGTGCCGGCGGGCGCCAGCAGCGCGTAGGCGGTCGCCACGGAATAGTCTTTCACGCCTTGCTCCATCAAGGTGGGCAGGTCGGGCAAGGCCGTGGCGCGCTTGGCGGTGGTCACGCCCAACAAGCGGATCTTGCCGCTGGCCACTTGCGGCAACAGCGCCGGCAGGGTTTCGATGACCATGTCGATCTGGCCACCCAGCAAATCGGTAATGGCCGGACCGCTGCCGCGATACGGCACATGCATGAGCCGGGTGCCGGTCACCACCTGGAACAGTTCGCCGGCCATGTGCTGCGAGGTGCCGGGCCCGGCCGAGCCGAAGGTGATGGTGCCGGGCTTGCTCTTGGCCAGCGCAATCAATTCCTGCACGTTGTTGGCGGGCACCTTGCTGTTGACGGCCACCGCCATCGGCATGCTGGTAGCCATGGACACGCCGACGAAGGCGGTGGCGAAGTCGTAGCCAGGCTTGTCGGGCATAGCCGCATGGATGGCGTGGCTGCCCACGGCGCCCATCAACAGGGTGTAGCCGTCGGGGGCGGATTTGGCGACGTATTCCGCGCCGATCTCGCCGCCCGCGCCCGCCTTGTTTTCAACGACCACGCCTTGCCCCAGGAAGTCTCCCAGGTGCTGCGCGTAGATGCGGGCCGCGGCATCGGTGGCGCCGCCAGGCGGGAAGGGCACGACCATGCGGATGGGCTTGGTCGGCCAGGTCTGGGCCAGCGCGGGTCCGGCGGCCAGCGCCAGGACCGCGCCCGCCAGGGCAATGCGCCACGTTTGCTTCATGAATGTCTCCTTGGTGTGCCGGGCCGTCTTGCGCAGGGCGCGCCGCGGACCGTTTTTATAAATCCTAAAATATAGGATTCGAATTCCAATAAATGGTTTACGTAGAATTCCACAGGGTGATATGCTGGTCAACAATTAAGCGCAAGACCTAGGGATTGCACTAGGAACCACCGAGAAGGTGGCGCGAATTGCCTGGCATGATGCCATCCGGAACGCAGCGCACTTATACTGATTTGCTTATCCCAAATATTGAATTTTCATAATGAGAGGTCAGACATGACACCCAGTTCGGCACTGGCCGGCATCACCGTGCTGGAAATTTGCAACGTCGCGGCGGGACCGTTTTGCGGCATGTTGTTGGCGGATATGGGCGCCGACGTCATCAAGGTCGAAAACCCCGAGGGCGGCGATACGCTGCGTAGCTGGCCGCCCATCTCGGACGGCTACAGCGAGAATTTCGCGTCCTTGAACCGCAACAAGAAGTCGGTGACGCTGAACCTGAAAAACCCCGAAGACCTGGCCCTGGCGCGCGAATTGGCGCAGACCGTCGACGTGCTGATCGAAAACAATCGGCCCGGCGTGATGGATCGGCTGGGCCTGGGGTATGCGCAACTGCGCGAGGCCAATCCCAAGCTGGTCTATTGCTCGATCTCGGCCTATGGGCAGTCGGGCCCGCGTTCGCAGGAAGGCGGTTTCGACCTGACCATCCAGGCCATGAGCGGCATCATGAGCGTCACCGGCGAGGCCGGCGGCGAACCCGTGAAATGCGGCGTGCCGGTGGCGGATTTTTCGGCCGGCCTGTATGGCGCCTTCGCCATCGCGTCGGCCTTGCGTGCGGCCCAGGCCAGCGGGCAGGGCACGCACATTGATGTGCCGATGCTGGGCGCGACGCTGGGCATTGCCGCCTTGCAGACGTCGGAATTCTTCGGCAGCGGCAAAGACCCCGTGAAGCTGGGCTCGGCCCACCCGCGCAACGCGCCGTATCAGGCGTTCCGTTGCCAGGGCGGTTATTTCGGCATGGCCGCCGGCAACCAGGCGTTGTGGAAAAGCGTATGCGCCACCGTCGGGCGCGACGACCTGCTGGCCGACCCGCGCTTTACCGACACCAGCGCCCGCGCCCGTAACCAGACCGCCTTGCGCGAGATCCTGGAAGCCATTTTCGCCAACGATGACGCGCAGACCTGGCTGTCGCGCTTCCGTGCCGCGGGCGTGCCCTGCGCGCCGATCAACACCTATTCCGAAGTGCTGGCCGACCCGCAGGTGGAACACATGGGCTGGGTGCAGCCGGTTGAACTGCCCAACGGCGTGCAGACGCGCACCTTCGGTTTGCCTGTGCGCTTTGACGGCCAGACCACGGCGCTGCGCCTGCGTCCGCCCGCGCTGGGCGAGCACAACGACGAGGTGCTGGGCGCCTTGCGCGCGGCCAGGAAGGGAGCGGTGGCATGAGCGTGCTGCGTATCGACAAACAGGGCGCGCGGCATGTGCTGACGCTGACGCGCGCCGACAAGATGAACGCGCTGTCCGCCGAATTGGTGGACGCGCTGATCGCCGCCCTGGACGAAGCCGAGGCGCAGGGCGCCAAGCTGATCGTGCTGAAGGGCGAAGGCAAGAACTTCAGCGCGGGCTTTGATTTCGGGGATTGGCAATCGCAAAGCGAGGGCGACCTGCTGCTGCGCTTTGTGCGTATCGAGACCTTGCTGCAACGCCTGGCCGCGTCACCCTGCCTGACCGTGGCGCTGGCGCATGGCCGCAACTTCGGCGCGGGTGTCGATGTATTCGGCGCTTGCAAATGGCGCATCAGCGCGCCGGACGCCACGTTCCGCATGCCGGGCCTGAAGTTCGGTCTGGTGCTGGGCACGCGCCGCTTTGCCGCGCTGGTGGGTGCCGAGCGTGCCCGCGTGGTGCTGGAGCAGGCCGCCACGTTCAACGCGGAAGAAGCGTTGCGAGACGGCTTTGCGACCCGGCTTGCCGTGGCGCAGGAATGGCCCGATATCGAACAGCAGGCGTGGGACACGGCGCAGGCATTGACGGACGCCAGCCGCATTCAGCTCTACGCCGCGCTGTCGCAGGAAACGCCCGACGCCGATCTGGCGCGCCTGGTGCGTTCGGCGGCGGCGCCCGGCTTGAAGAACCGCGTGGCCGCCTATCTAGACGCGCGCTAACGGCACAAGAACCAGCAGGAGGAAGACAATGGCTTCAGGCTTCAATCAACCCAACAAGCAGTGCACGGTGGCCGAACTGGCCGCGCTGGTGCCCAATGGCGCGTCCATTGCGCTGGGCGGCAGCTTTCTGCACCGTGGGCCGTTCGCGTTCGTGCGCGAACTGATCCGGCAAGGCAAGCGCGACCTGGAACTGGTCAAGCAGTCGCCGGGATACGACGTAGACATCCTCTGCCGCGCGGGCGTGCTGCGCCGCGTGCGCGCGGGCATCGTCGCCATGGAAGGCAACTTCGGCCTGGCGCCGTGGTATCGCCGCGCCGTGGAACGCCGCGAGATCGAACTGGAAGAACACGCCTGCGCCAGCCTCACGGCCGGCTTGCGGGCAGCGGCGTTTGGCGTGCCGTTCCAGCCTTGCGGCGGGCTGCATGGCAGCGGCCTGCCGGAACTGAACGGCTGGGCCTGCCTGGACGACCCCTACGGCAGCGGCCAGAAAACCTATGTGGTGCCCGCCATCCGCCCGGACTTCGCGGTGATCCAGGCGTCTGAAGTGGATGCGTTGGGCAATGTGCGCGTGCATGGCACGGCGCATTGGGACCGCATCATGTCGCGGGCCGCCGGCAGCGTGCTGGTGGTGGCCGAGAAGGTCGTCGACAGCGCGGTGTTCGAGGCGCAGCCGGAATCCACGCTGGTGCCGTACTTCATGGTGCAGGCCTATGCAGTGGCGCCGGGCAGCGCCTGGCCGGGTTCGTGCTGGCCCGACTACGCCATCGACTATCCGGCGGTCGAGGCCTACATGGACAAGAACAGCGATCTACAAGCGCACCTGGCCGCCGCGCCCGAAGTGCAAGGGGGCAATCATGGCTGAACAATGGTCGGGCTTTTCCTACATCGTGACGAATCTGGCGCGCTTCATCCGCCCCGATGAAATCACCTTCAGCGGCGTCAATTCCACCATGCCGATGCTGGCCTGCCTGTTGGCCAAGCGCGCCTATGACTGGGACTTCGTCTACATCAACGTGGCGGGCGGCGTGAATCCACGCCCGTCGCAAATTCCCATTTCCAGTTCAGACCCGGTGCTGGCTGAACACACCGCGTCGATCTTCTCGAACGAAGACTTCTACGACCTGTGCACGCGCGGCCGCATGGACCTGACCTTCCTGGGCGCGGCGCAGATCGATGGCGCGGGCTGCGCCAACAACTCCTGCATTGGCGACTGGCATGAACCCAAGGTGCGGCTGCCTGGCGGCGGGGGCGGCGCGGTGATGCTGCCCACGGCCAAGCGCGCCTGCACGTGGCGCACCGAGCATTCGCGCCGCACCTTCGTGCCCAAGCTGGACTTCATGACGTCGTGGGGCGGCTTTCATGGGGTGGTGACGCCCATTGCCGTGTTCATCCAGCGCGATGGGCGGCTGGCGCTGCAATCGTGGCATCCGGAGTCCAGCTTGTCGGAAGTGCGTGAGCGCACCGGCTTTGAATTCGACGCGACCGGCGCCGAGCCCACCGCGCCGCCGACCGAGCAGGAAGCGCGCGCGCTGCGCGAGCTGGACGCGGACGGTCAGTTTGAACGCGACGCCGCCGTCGCGCTGCGCTAGGGAGGGAGGCCGACATGACGCTTTCCGAACCCACCTTGGTGGCGGCGTTTGCGCGCGCCTGGAGCCAGCCCGAATGGGCCGCGCGCCCCGCCATCGTCACGGCCGACACCACGCTGACTTATGCCGACCTGCACGGTCGCGTCGCAAACATAGCGGAAGGCTTGCGCGCGGCCGGGGTCGCGCCAGGCAGCTATGTGGCGGTGGCCATGGAGCGTTCGCTGGATCAAGTGTTGACGATACTAGGCGTGATGGCGGCGGGGGCGTGCCCCTGCCCGTTGGAGCCGAGGCTGTCGGTCGACGAAACGGCGCGGCGCGTGGCGGCGGTGGGTTTGACGTGGCTGGTGCATGACGAGGCCAACACGGCGACGGCGGCGGCCAGTGGCCTGGCGCCGTCGCGAGTGCTGACGGCGGCGAATGTCGCCAATGCCGCCCAAGCGAACAATGCGGGCAATGCGCGGACGCTCGATCACGCCACCGATATTTCGCCTGACGCCCCGGGCTTGCTGCTGTTCACCTCCGGCAGCACCGGCAACCCCAAGGGCGTGTTGCTCAGTCACCGGGGCTTGATCAACAATGCGCGCGGCGTGCTGGCGCATACCGGGCTGACGCCCGACGACCGGCTGCTGCACGTGATGCCGCTGCATCACACCAACGCGCTGAACAACCAGATCTTCGCGCCGCTGCTGGCCGGCGCCAGTGTGGCCTTGGCGGGCCGCTTCCGCGCGGACGACATGCCGGGGCTGTTGCGCGCGTTTCGTCCCACCATCATCACCGGCGTGCCGACTATGTACGCCCGCATGCTGGAACTGGAATTCGACGCGGCCTGCCTGGCGGGCCTGCGCTTTGCGCGCTGTGGATCAGCGCCTATCACCGAAGCGCTGCATCGGCGCATTGAAGCGTTCCTGGGCTGCCCGCTGGTGGTGTCCTACGGTCTGTCTGAAGCCACCTGCACGTCCACGATGAACCCGCCCGGCGCGCGCCGCCTGGGGTCGGTCGGCACGGTGCTGGCCGGGCAAAAAGTCACGCTGCGGCTGCCGGACGGGTCCGAGGCCACGCCCGGCGGCGAAGGTGAAATCTGCATCGCGGGCGACAGCCTGATGCTGGGCTATCTGGGCGTGGACAACGGCGACGATGGCGCGCCGACCTTGTTGCGCACCGGCGACCTGGGGCGCTTTGACGACGCGGGTTACTTGAGCATCACGGGCCGCATCAAGGACGTGATCATTCGTGGCGGCGAGAACATTTCACCTGCCTTGATTGAAGGCGTGGTGACGGGGCTGCCTTTCGTTGCCGCGTGCTGTGTGGTGGGCGCGCCGGATGATGACCTGGGCGAAGTGCCGGTGATTTTCGTGCAGGCGAAGGGCGAAGTCATGCCGGGCGCGGAGGATGCCGCTGCAATCTTGGCCGAGGTTCAGTCCAGACTGGGCCGCATCTACGTGCCGCGCGAGGTCTTGTGGGTGGAGCGCCTGCCGGAAAACGCGGTGGGCAAGGTGGATCGCAAGGCCTTGGCCAAGCAGGTGATGGCGGCAGCCAGTGCTTGAGAGGATGCGTAAGTGCGTAGGTGCGTAAGTGCCTGAGCGCCCGACCGTTCGAGCGCGTGAGAAGCCAGAAGCGTGTGTGGCGCGTCATCGGAATGACGCGCCCGTCACATCGGCGCGGTTAGGCCTGGCTGCGTAGCCGGGCCAGTTCCGCCGACAGTTCGGCGACCAGGGCTTCTGCCCGCGCCAGGGGATCGTGCTGCGAGGCCGACGCCCCGTCATCCATGTCAACCGACACCGACGCATCCTGCAAGCGCGGATGCACGCTTTCGTGGCCGTTGCTGACGTCCACGTCGAACACCAATTGTTCGGCGCGGTGCCAGGTGGTGAACCACTCCAGCGGCCGGTCGTGCTGGTCCATGCCCTGGCCTTGCAACATCAGCAAGGGCGTGCCGGCTTGCGTGTCCAGCAGCTTGGCCAGCTTGGCGTCGGCGGCAACCGCGCGGATCTGATTGCGACCGGCGCCGGGGCGCAGGCCAAAGCGGCGCGTCAACACGCCGTGCAGGGAAGCATCGGTCAGGTCTTCGGCGCGCAGGCCGGGTACCACATCGACGGGCAACCACGTGCGCACATAGGCCAGCGGCGCGTCGGCCACGTGGCGCAGGCGTTCCAACATCAGCAATTTGGATGTGCCGAAAAACGCGGCCACTTCAGCGGGCGGTTCGGCGCGCGCGAAGGCCAGCACGCGCGTCTGCAAGGCCACGCCGGACTGCGCGAATTGCTCGTACAGGCCGGTGGACCGCTGCACCAGCCGGCGATGTTCCTGCTGCGCGGCAACCGTGGCGGGGCGTCCGCTTTCGCGTTGGATCAGCCCCTCGGTGGCCAGCGCGGCAAGCGCCTGGCGCACCACGCTGCGCGCGACGCCAAAGCGTACGCACAGCGCGGCTTCGCTAGGCAGCACGGCGCCCGCCGCAAGCTTGTTCGACCGGATGAACCCTCGCAGCAGGGTCGCCACCTGGGCGTGCAGCGGGATGTCGCCTGAGCGATCAAGCGTGGGCAATGCGTCGTGCGTGGCGGGCGCCATGGAAATCAACCTCCGGTTTGTGCCCGCGCAGTTTCCCATACATGCGTCCAGCCCGGGGCCAGATGCGCGGCGCGCTCGGCGGCCAGGATCAGGCTGTCTTCGCGGGCGATGCCCTTGCCCGCGATGTCGAACGCGGTGCCGTGGTCCACGGACACGCGCACGACGGGCAGGCCCACCGTGATGTTGACGCCGTCATCGCCATACACGGCCTTGAAAGGCGCGTGGCCCTGGTCGTGGTAGCAGGCGATCACGAATTGCCACTTGCCGCGCACGGCTTGCGGGAACAGGGCGTCGGCCGGGATGGGGCCGGCGGCCAGGATGCCGGCCGCATTGGCTTCGGCCACGGCGGGCGCCAGGATGTCGGCGTCTTCGCTGCCGAAGATGCCGTTTTCGCCGGCGTGCGGGTTCAGGCCCGATACGGCCACGGGTTGGTCGCCCCGGCCCAGCGCCTTGGCGAACGAACCCGCCAGGCGCAGCACGGCGCGCATGCGCGTGGGCGTCAGGTCTTCAATGGCTTGGCGCAGCGACACGTGGGTGGTGGCGTGGAAGATGTAGAGGTCGCCGGCCGACAGCACCAGCGAGAAGGTCTTCACGCCGAACTCATGGGCCAGCAGTTCGGTGTGGCCGGGCCACTTGTGGCCGGCGGCGTGCATGGCGGCCTTGTTCAGCGGCGCGGTCACGATGCCGTCGACTTCACCGGCGCGCGCCAGGGCGCAGGCGGTGGTGACGAAGCGGACCGAACCGTCGCCCGCGTCGGCGCTGATTTCACCCAGCTTGACGTGAGCCAGCGACGGGCCGGCTTGCAGCACTTCGATCGTGCCGGGCGTGTTGGAACAGTCGGCCGCGCGGTCCAGCTTCTTCACGATGGCGGGGTCGCCGCCCAGGTTGCGCACGGCGTTAACCATGACGTCGACATCGCCGACCACCAGCAGGCGGGCCTTTTGGCGCAGTTCGTCGTGGCCCATCAGCATCTTGGCCGTGATTTCCGGCCCGATGCCGGCCACGTCGCCCAGGGTGACGGCCAGCAAAGGCAGCTTGTTCGGTTGGGGTTGTGTCATCGCTTGAATCTCCTGTCGCGGATCGCGCGCACGGCGCGAACCAATACGTCTTCGGTGCCAAAGCCGCCGGCCTTGGTCACCACGGGCAGGCCCGCGGCCGTGCCTCCGGTCAGCGTGCCTAGCGGCACGCCACCCATTACTTCATCCACCAGCGCGATACCGCTGGCATTCAGCGCCACCAGCACGCTGCGCGCGCCGTCGCCGCCCGTGGCGACCACACCGGCCGCGCGCGAGGTGGCGATCAATTGCGCCGCCAGGCTACCCAGGCGGTCAGCCACTTTTTCCGAATCCAGTCCTTCCAGTTGCCCTTCGGGCGCCAGCAGCAGTACGGTGCCCGCTTCGGCGGGCGCCTTGGCGTGGGCCTGCAGCAGCGGCTGGCTCCAGGCTTGCCAGGCGGCGTCGTCGGCCAGTTGGGCAAGCGACGGCGTCCAGGTGTCTGCGCCCGAGGCTTGCAGCGCGGCGGCTTGGGCGCGCGCCGCGCTGTGCTGCGACGTCACCACGACCACGACGGGCGCGGTCTGGTCGGCGCCGGCCCACACGCGGGCCAGCGGCACGGCCAGGCCGCCCGCGCCCACGGGCAGGGCGTGTTCGCCCAGCAGGCCGATGGCGCGGGCCAGGCGTTCCAGGTCGGCATCGGTGCTGGCGTCCACCACCACCGTGTTGCCGGCCTGCCGGATGCGCGCGGCAAGCGTGTCGGGCGTGTCGCCGTCTTGCGCCGCCACATGGGCGCAGCCCAGCAGGGTGGGGATATGGCTTTCCGTCACCGGGGTCACCGGGTCGGTGGCGGCGGACGTCTCGGTGACCGGCTTGCCATTCACCAGCAATACGCCCTGTTCCACGGTACGACCGGTGGCGGGGAACGCGGGGCAGATTACCGCCACCGTGTCCGGGCCCCAGGCATCGCGCGCGGCGTCGATCTCGGCCTTGAAGGCGCCGCGCAAGGTGGAGTCCACCTTCTTGTACAGGCGCGATACGCCGGCGGCGCGCAGTTGGCGCACGTTCTGTTCAATGACGCGGGCGGCGTCAGCGGCGGGCAGGGCGCGGCTGTGCGTCGTGACCGCCAGCACTTCGACGCCTGCGGTAGCCGGGCCGGCCAGCGCTTCGTCGGCGCCGCCGATGGACAGGTGCGTGGTCCAGCCAGCGCGCACAAACTGCACCGCGGTATCGCCGGAACCGGTCAGGTCATCGGCGACGATGGCGATGGTGGGCGTCAAAGCGCCTCTCCGCGCGCACTGGCCAACGTGGGCGCGGCGCTGCTGTCCGGATCGGCATCTTCGGACTTGAGTTCACCGGCGCGCTTGAGGAAGTACGAGGCCAGCATCGGCGCCAGGATCGAACTGATCAGCACGCAGGCGGCAACCTGCGCGGTGGCGGTCGACACGTACTGCTGGAAGTTGGGGTCGGCCGCTGCGACCACGGCGGGCGTGGCGATGGCGTTGCCGGCGGTCGTGCCCGCCGCGAAGCCCAGGCCGCTCTTGCCGCCACGACGCAGAATCAAGCGATAGCCCAGGTAGACCAGGCCGCCGGTGATGGGGCTGATGATCAGGCCCAGGATCAGGCCGCTCATGCCGCCGCTGACGACCGCGCCCAGGTTGATGCCGGTGCCCAGCGCGAAGGCGAAGAACGGGATCACGATGTTGGGCACGGGCTTGAGCACGTCGCGCCACTTCGGATCCAGGTTGCCGACCACCACGCCCAGCAGGAACGGCACCAGCGCCGCCACCAGGGCAATCATCGGAATGTCGGCCAGGCCCGAGGCGCCCAGGAACAGCAGGCTGAAGAAGGGGCCGTCGTTGACCGCGCTGGCGACGTAGGCGCCGCGGTCGCGGGCGTCACCGTACTGGCCGGTGTAAGCCAGCCACAGGCCGCCGTTGCTGTTGTCGAACGCGGCCAGCAAGGCCAGGATCGACACGCCCATCACGCCGTCCAGGCCCACATAGCTCCCCAGGATGATGATCAGCGTGGCGGGCACCAGCGTCTTCATCAGCAGCAGGGTGCCGGCGGTAGCCAGGATGGGGCCGCCGGTGCGGGCGTTGACTTGCGTGCCGGTCGCGAAGATCAGCAGGGCGATCAGCGGCAGGGCGCTGTTCTTGAAGAGAGCGGTGGTGAAGCCGCCGATGGCAAGCGCATCAGGGGCGAAGGTGCCGATCAGGGAACCCAGGATCAGCGGCACGAGCATCAATCCACCAGGGATTTTCTGCATGGTGCCAAAAAATGGCGAACGGGAAGAAGCGGTGGTCGACACTTGCGTAAGTCTCCAGGACGGTTCTGGTGGATTGCAGACGTTCGTGGGCGCGTCTGTCAGTGGGGGTTGAAAAACCGCTAGTGTACACCTGTACGTACTGCCTGTACGTACAGGTATCCCCGTCCTGGAGGGCGGCGGCCTGCGCCGTGTCAGATCAGAATCGGTACGTCCCGCTCAGCATGACGGTGCGGCGCGCGCCGTAGAAGCAGTCGCCACGGTCCAGGCAGACCGTTTCGTAGGTGCGGTCGGCGATGTTGTTGACGTTCAAGGCATAGCGCCACGGGCCATTGTCGTAGCTGACCATGGCGTCGAACAGCGTGACCGCGGGCGTTTCCGGTGCGCCGCCGTCGCGGAAGGCCGTCAGGTAGCGCACGCCCGCGCCCACCGCGAAGCCGGGCTGGCCGGCCAGCGCAAAGCGGTACTTGCTCCACAACGACGCCATGTGTTTGGGCAAGCCTTCCAGTTGCGGGTCGACATCGGTGTAGATGTAGTTGGCGATCACGTCCACGTTCTTGGTGACGCGGCCACGCAGCTCCAATTCAACGCCGCGCGTGCGCGTCTTGCCGGCCTGGAGCTGGTTGTTGGGGTTCTCGGGGTCGTTGGTCTGGCGGTTTTTTTCGCGCAGGTCGTAGGCGGCGGCGGTGAATTCGATGTCGGCATCGCGGGGCATGTACTTGATGCCGGCTTCGACCTGTTTGCCGCGCATGGGCTTGTAGCGTTCGTTGTAGAAGTTCGACCCGGCAATCGGCGTGAACGATTCGCTGTAGCTCAGGTAGGGCGACCAGCCATTGTCGGCCGCGTACATCAGGCCGAAGCGCTTGGTGGTGGCGTAGTCGGTTTCCTTGTCCTGGCCGTCGATGCGGTTGTCGGCGCGGTCGCGGCGGATGCCCGCCAGGAAGATCCAGTTCTGGTCGAACTTGATCTGGTCTTGCGCGTAGAAGCCCAGTTGCTGCTGCTTTTGCTTGGGCGTGTCCGACAGCTCGTATTCCGGCCGGTTGCCGTACACGGGGTGGTACAGGTTCAGCGGCGCGCCCAGGCCAGAGGCCGTCTGGCTGGTTTCGCGGTAGTGCGAATAGTCCATGCCCAGGATGACGGTGTGCTCGGTGCGGCCCCAGTTGAGCTTGCCCTCGATGTTCTGGTCAGCCAGCAGCGTGCGCATGCGCGGCTTGTTGACGTAGAAGTAGCGGTCGGTGGTGGTCTGGTTGGCGTCAATATAGGAATCGCCCCGGCGCGCGCCATACACGTTGGGGTACAGCGATTGATAGTCGACGCGGCTGACGGTGTTGCGGAAGTTCTGGCGGAATTTCCAGGTGTCGTTGAACTGGTGTTCAAACAGCCAGCCCACGCTGAATTGCTCGGTGTCGTAGGCGTCCCAGCCCGGTTCGCTGACGAAGCGGCGGGTGGGAATGCGGCCGTTCGGGTTTTCTTGTACCGACCCGCTCCAGGGCAGGAATGACTGCGTGGTGCCGGCCCTGTCCTTTTGCCACAGCGCCTGCAAGGTCAGCGACGTGGCGGCGCTGGGCTGCCACGTGAGTGACGGCGCCAGCATCAGGCGGTCGTCCTGCGCGTACTGCACCTGGGTGTCGCTGTCGCGGCCTACGGCCACCACGCGGTACAGCCATTGGCCGTCTTCGGTCACGGGGCCAGTCAGGTCCGTATGGATCTCGCGGCGGTTGTCGTTGCCCAGCACCACGCCGATTTCGCGTTGCGCTTCGGCCTGCGGACGCTTGCTGACCAGGTTGACGATGCCGCCGGTGCTGCCCTGTCCGTACAGCATGGACGAGGGGCCGCGCAGCACCTCCACGCGCTCCATGCCATAGACCTCGGTGCGCGGGTTGTTTGAATTGAAGAACTGGCGCAGGCCGTCCAGGTATTGCGCCGGTTCCGTGCCACGGACGCGGACGTAGTCGCCGCGGTTGTCCACGCCATACGCATTGGGCCGCACGCCGGCGGCGTAGTTCATGGTGTCCTGCACGTTCTGGGCGCCCTGGTCCACGATCTGGTCGCGCGGAATCACCGTGATGGCCTGCGGCGTTTCAGACAGGGGGGTATCGGTCTTGGTGCCGGTGGCGCTGCGCTTGGCCACGTAGCCGACGACCGGGCTGGTAGCGGTTTCGGCCGTGCCGGTCACCTGCACGGCGGGCAGCACGGTGGTAGGGGTGGTGGCGGGGGCGGTTTGGGCGTGGGCGGTGGCGCCCAGGCAGGCGGCGAGCGCGGCGGCGGGCAATAGGGTCTGCTGGCGCGCGCGGTGGGCGGCCCGGGTCGGGTGGCGTTTCAAGTGAGTTCCCCTGCGACGTGATCGCCGCTGATTACATATAGGAATGGCAACGATAATTATTATTAATTGAGCCGTGCTCGCGCGCCTAGCCACGCGTCCCATCCCAGATGTAAAAAAGGCCTGCAAAACGTGCCGGCCGACGCCTTCGTGTCTGTAAAAGCCTTTTCTTTCAGCGGCTTGGCGATAGGTTTTCAGGCCGCCCTTGCCCGGCCGCGTTGTTGGCCCGGCGCGACACACCCGGCTTACGCATACTGCGCACGCCGGGTTCCTCCTTCGCGGCGGCTGGCCTTGTCCGCCACGATATTGTCTTCGGCCATGCGCCGCCCGCGCTGCTCGATGCGGCCCAGAAAGTCGCGCAGCAGGGCGACTTCGGCTTCGTTCAAGTCCTGCACCAGCAGCTCGTTCAGCCGCAAGACCTCGGGCAGCAGCGCCTGATAGCGGGCCAGCCCCTCGGCCGTGGCTTCGACCCGCACGACGCGGCGGTCGGCGCTGTCGTGCAGACGGCGCAGCCAGCCTTTTTGGCACAGCGCGCCCAGCGTGCGCGACGTGCGGGCCAGGTCCAGCTTGGCGGCGGCGGCCAGCTCGGCCGAGCTCATGATGCCGCCTTCGATAGCGCAGGCCAGAATGCGCCATTCGCGGCGCGTGATGCCGAAACGGCCTTCGCATAGGCGCACGAAGACCGGGTTGGACTGCGACCATGCCTGGTACAGCCGGTACATCAGCATGTCGGCCAAATGGGGAGGCGGGTCCGATGGGAGCTGGCCCGGGGGCTGAGCTTCGGGCTGACCTGATTCGGCTGATTCGGGCTGACCTGACCGGGGTTGGGCTGACGGGGGCAGACCGGATGTCGGTTGGGTTGGCATGGCGTCTCCTCCTTGCCGCGGCGCGGGCCGCGTCTTGCACGGTGCGTGCTGCATATCGTTATTGAAAGTCCTGGATTAGATCAAGCAACGGCCGCGTTGCTAAATTGATTCTGCTTATTTGGATTTGGCCAGGCAGAAAGAACCATAACCGACAGCAGGCCACTGTCCCCAGGAGAAGACGATGCATCAATGGACCAAGGGGTGGATAGCAAAAGCCATCGTGGCCACGGCCATGGCGGGGGGGGGCTCGCTGGCCTGTGCGCAGCAGGCGCCGCTGGACGGCACCTTGACGCTGGTGGTGGGCTACCCGCCAGGCGGCAGTTCCGACCGCATTGCGCGGCTGGTTGCCGACCGCTTGAAGGACCGCGTGGGCGTGCCCGTGGTGGTTGAAAACAAAACCGGGGCAGGCGGACGCATCGCGGCCCAGGCGCTGCATGCGGCGCCGGCTGGGCAGAACGTGCTGATGCTGGCCAACCCCGCGGTCATGGTCGTGGCGCCGCTGGTCTATGCCCAGCCCGGGTATGACGCCAAGCGCGACTTCACGCCGGTGTCGCTGGTCAGCCGCTACAAGTTCGCGCTGGCCGTGCCAGCCAGCTCGCCCATCAAGGACGTGCCCGCCCTGCGCGAGTGGTTGCGCGCCAACCCCAAGCAGTTCACGGTCGGCGTGCCGGCCACCGGCAGCCTGCCGCACTTCTTCGCGCTGATGCTGGGCCGCGAGATCAAGCAGGAACCCGAAGTGATCGGCTATCGCGGGTCCGCGCCGTTGATATCGGAACTGATCGGCGGCATCCTGCCGCAAGGCATCGACACGCTGGACACCCTGCTGCCGCAGCACCGCGCCGGCAAGATCCGCATTCTTGCCACGTCCGGCGACACGCGCGACGCGGATCTGCAAGACGTGCCCACCTTCAAGGAAAGCGGCGTGGACCTGGCCGCCGACGGTTGGAACGCCTTCTTCGCGCCCGCCGCCATGCCCAAGGCCAAGGTGGATCGACTGGGCGCGGACATTGCCGCCATCCTGCGCGAACCCACCATGGAAGAAGCCGTGCGCGCCGTGTTCCTGGAACCGGTATCGCAGGACGCGGCGGGTACCGCCGGCGCACTGGACGCCTACCGCAAGCAATGGGAACCGGTGGTGCGCGACTCCGGCTTCACGGCCACGCAATAGGGGCGGCAATGAGCACGGTGCAGAATGTGTTGTTCATCATGGCCGACCAGTTGCGGGCGGATCACCTTAGCTGCTATGGCCATCCCTATTTGCAAACCCCCAGCCTGGATGCGCTGGCGGCGCGCGGCGTGCGCTTTGATCGCGCCTTTGTGAACTCGGGCGTGTGTGGTCCGTCGCGCATGAGCTACTACACGGGCCGCTATCCGTCGCGCCACGGGGCTACGTGGAACCGCGTGCCGCTGTCGGTCAACGAGATCACGCTGGGCGAGTACCTGGCGGGGCAGGGGCGCGAGCTGGCCCTGGCCGGCAAGACCCACATCATTCCCGACAAGGCCGGCATGGAACGCTTGGCCATCGACGGCGCGTCCGAGCTGGGCGTGCTGCTCAGCCGGGGCGGCTTCACGGAACTGGACCGCTACGATGGCCACCACACCCCCGGCCAGGAAAGCGGCTACCCGGCCTTTCTGCGCCGCCACGGCTACGACAGCGCCGACCCCTGGACCGACTACGTGATTGCCGGCGTGGACGCCAACGGACAGATCGCCAGCGGCTGGAACATGCGCAACGTGCATCTGCCGTCGCGCGTGGCCGAAGCGCATTCCGAAACCGCCTACATGACGGATCAGGCGCTGGACTTCATGCAGCGCCGTGGCAGCCAGCCCTGGGTGCTGCACCTGAGCTACGTCAAGCCGCACTGGCCCTACATGGCCCCGGCCCCGTACCACCAGCGCTATACCGCCGATCAATGCCTGCCCGTGCGGCGCAACCAGGAAGAATTGGCGAACGCCCACCCCGTGGTCGCCGCCTATCGCCAGCAGGAAGAGAGCGTCAGCTTTTCGTCGGACGAATGCGTGCGCGTGGTGCGGCCGGCGTATCAAGGGTTGATCCGGCAACTGGATGATCATCTGGGCCGATTGTTCGACTACATGGAAGGCGCGGGCTTGATGAAGAACACGCTGATCGTGTTCACGGCCGACCACGGCGACTTCCTGGGCGACCACTGGCTGGGCGAAAAAGAACTGTTCTACGACACCGTGCAGCGTGTGCCGTTCATCGTGATGGACCCGTCGGCGGCGGCCAACGCCACGCGCGGGCAGGCCTTGAACGACATGGTGGAAAGCGTGGACGTCGTGCCCACGGTGCTGCGCGCATTGGGCACGCCCGGACCGTCGCATCGGCTGGAAGGCAGGGAACTGCAAACGCTGCTGCATGGCCGAGGAGGTGGCTCTGCATTCGGTACCGGATCGAGTACTGCATCCAGCATTGCATCCGGTACGGTATCCGGCGCTGCATCCGGCGGTGCATACGGCGGTGCATACGGCGGTGCATCCGCCACGGAATGGCGCGACTGTGTGTTCTCGGAACTGGACTACAGCTTCCGCCAGGCCCGTATCCTGCGCGGCAAGACGCCACAGAATGCGCGGGCCTGGTCGGTGCGCACGGACCGCTGGCGCTATGTGTACTGGCTCGACGAGCCCGAGCAGCTCTTTGACCTGCACGCCGACCCGGATGAGTTCCAGGACCTGGGTACCAGTAGCACGCATGCGGCGATACGGCTGGAACTGCGCCAGCGCCTGTTGGACTGGATGCTGCGCGGCAAGCGGCGCACCACCATCAGCGACGAGGCCGTGGAAAAAGCCACCAACGCGCATAAGCGGGCGGGGGTGTTCTTCGGGCAGTGGTAGCGAGGGTAGGGGCCTGGAAGGCGGCCAAGATGCCCGGAACCCACAACGCCGATCGCGCGGAACCCGTCTTGAAATGGTTGCTATGTGGGAAGGCTGCGGAAGAATTGGGGTGCTGCTTGATGGGTTTCGCGCGATCGGCGGTTCGTTCTTTTTGTTGCTTTGCCGCGCTCCACCCATCCTACCTGCGACGGGTGGCGCCCGTAGGATGGGTGCAGCGCGGGAAGGTCGTGCCCAGAACGCCTGGCGCTGATCGCGCGGAACCCATCTTGCAGCGGTAGCTATGTGGCAAGTCTGCGGAAGAATGGGGCGCTGCTTGATGGGTTTCGCGCGATCGGCGGTTTCGTTCTTTTTGTTGTCTTGCCGCGCTCCACCCATCCTACTGCTACGGCTGGTGCAAAAGCCGTTGGGTTGTTCAACTTTGACCCACGCTTTGCTTTTCCGACTGCGGGGCGGCCTCGGGTTTCAATTCCCGGCGCAGGATCTTGCCTACGTTGGTGCGCGGCAAGTCATCGCGGAACTCTACCTGGCGCGGCACCTTGTAGCCCGTCAGTTGCGTGCGGCAATGCGCGATCAGCGTTTCGGCATCCAGCGTGGGATCCTTGCGGATCACATACAGCTTGACCACTTCGCCCGAGCGTTCGTCCGGCACGCCGACCGCGGCCACTTCGCGCACGCCGGGATGCAGCGCTGCGGCGTCCTCGACCTCGTTGGGGTACACGTTGAAGCCGGACACCAGGATCATGTCTTTCTTGCGGTCGATCAGGAACACGTAGCCATCCTGATCCACGTAACCGATGTCGCCCGTGCGCAGGTAGCCATCCGCGTACATCACCAAGGCGGTTTCGTCGGGACGGTTCCAGTAGCCCTGGGTAACCTGCGGACCGCGCACGCAGATCTCTCCCGTTTCGCCCACGCCCAGTTCCACGCCTTCATCATTGCGGATGGAGATGTCGGTGGACGGCACCGGCAGGCCGATCGACCCCGTGAACGCCTTGACGTCCAGCGGGTTGACGGTGACGGCGGGCGAGGTCTCGGTCAGGCCGTAGGCCTGCGCCAGCGACTTGCCCGTGACCGCGCGCCAGCGGTCGGCCACGGCGCGCTGCACCGCCATGCCCCCGCCCATCGTCAGACGCAGGCGTGAGAAATCCAGCTTGGCGAAGTCGGGATGATTCAGCAGCGCGTTGAACAACGTGTTGACGCCGGTGAACGCCGAAAACGGCACCTTGCTCATCTCCTTGATCAGCCCGGGAATATCGCGCGGATTGATGATCAGCAGGTTGCTGGCGCCGATCTTCATGAACGTCAGGCAGTTCGCCGTCAGCGCAAAGATGTGATACAGCGGCAAGGCCGTGACGATGCACTCTTCGCCATCCTTGACCAGCGGCTTGATCCAGGCGTGCGCCTGGTTCAGGTTCGCCACCAGATTGCCGTGCGACAGCATCGCGGCCTTGGCCACGCCGGTGGTGCCGCCCGTGTATTGCAGGCAGGCCAGGTCGCGCTGGCTCAGCGGAACTTCGGTGAATGGCGCCTGGCGGCCCGCGCGCAGCGCATCGCCCAGGCGCACGTGGCCGGGCAGCGACCACGCCGGCACCATGCGCTTGACGCGACGGATCACGAAGTCCACCAGCCGGCCTTTAAGCGGGCCCAGCATCTCGCCAATGGACGTTACCAACACGTGTTCGACCGTGCTCCCAGGCAGCGCCTTCTGCACCGTGGCCGCGAAGTTGTCCGCCACCACGATGGCGCGCGCGCCCGAGTCCGCCAACTGGTGTTCAAGCTCGTGCGCCGTGTAAAGCGGATTGCAGTTGACCACGATACAGCCGGCGCGCAAGGCGCCGAACAGGCAGACGGGGTATTGCAGCAGGTTGGGCATCATCAGCGCGATGCGGTCGCCTTTGCCCAGGCCATTCGCGTGCAGCCAGGCGGCGAAGTCGCGCGTCAGCCCGTCCAGTTCGGCGTAGCTGATGGACTTGCCCATGCTCAGGTACGCGGGTTTGTCCGCGTAGCGGCGGCAACTGTCCCGCACGACCGAGACCAGCGTGGTGACGCCGTCCACCTCGATCTCCGCGGGAACGCCTGCGGGATAGCTCTTGTGCCAGATTCGTTCCATCGTGTGCGGTTCCGCCTAGTTGCCCAGCAGGGCATTCTTCAGGGAAGTCTGCGCGGGCTTGTCGCCCAGCCAGACGCGGAGCAAGGCGCGCGCGAAATCGGGGTTGTCGACGCGGCCCCGGTGCTTGCCATTGTGGGTCACGGCCACGCCTTGGGCGTCGAAGTCCACGTCGACCACATCGCCCTCGCGGGCAATGCCCAGATCGGCCACCAGGCTTTTCAGGCGGTCCGCCGACGCTTTCAGCGTGGCTAGTTCCGCAGGCGGCGTGTTGTCGCGCAGGCCGTCTTGCAGCGCCTCGTCCAGGCTTTCGCTGTCCACGTCGCGCAGCAGTTGCAAACGGATGCGGCGCGGTTCGGTGCTGTTGATCACCGCCGTGGCGTCCCGGCTTTTCGTGGTGACGTACAGCGCGGCCACGTAGACCTTCACGACGAATCGGGTGCGCAGGCCCGCGCCGTTGAGCACCAGCGCGCGGCCGCCTTCGGTCATGTGTTCCGGCACGCGCTGGCCGGCGACTTCCATGTCGGCGGCGAACGTGGGCGCAGCAGCCGCCAGGCTGGCGGCAAGGATCAGGCTCAGGGCGGGGTATCGCCCTCCAGAGATGCTTTGCATGAGTCTCCTCCTGTGTTCTTTTGCTTGTAGAACTTCTTGTCCGCGATATAGATCGTGCGTTCCACCACGGCATACACCACGCCGTCCTTGTCCTTCAATTCCACCGTGTACGTGCGGGTGGTTTCGTGGTCGCGCGCGAGTACGCCGCGTATCTCCGCGATTTCCCCGGGTGGCAGCCGGAAGTCGGCATACAGGGTCGTGTAGGCCGGCTTGCGAAAGCGAATCGATGCCGCCTTGTCCCACACGATGTGGTCCGGGCCCAGCGCCGACATCAGCATGGTGGGGTGGGCGCCGTCCGTCACCGCGAACAGCGACCCGCCGTACATCGAGCCCACGATATTGCGCGTGCGCCGCAACAGCGGCAGCTTGATGCGGATGTGCTGGAAGTCCGGCGACACATGCATCACGCGGCCGCCGGTGGCGCGAAACGCCGGATGCAGGTTGAAGCCCACCCGCATCAGGCGCGCGCGCCATTCCGGCGACAGGTTCTTGAACCAATAGGGCTTCATGCTGGGCATGCCGGGTTATGTCGCACGGTGGTTTTGCTGGGTTGCGCCAGGCCTTACATCGCCTCGAACAGCCCGGCCGCGCCCATGCCGGTGCCGATGCACATGGTGACCAGCCCGTACTTGCCGCCCGTGCGGCGCAGGCCGTGCGTGATGGTGGCCGTGCGAATCGCGCCGGTAGCGCCCAGCGGGTGGCCCAACGCAATGGCGCCGCCCAGCGGGTTGACCTTGGTGGGGTCCAGTTTCAGTTCACGAATCACCGCCAGTGATTGGGCTGCGAAGGCTTCGTTCAGTTCGATCCAGTCCAGCGCGTCTTGCGTGATGCCGGCGCGCTCCAGCACCTTGGGGATCGCCGCCACAGGGCCGATGCCCATCACCTCGGGCGGCACGCCGGCCACCGCGAAGCTGACGAAGCGCGCCAGCGGGCTCAGGTTGAATTCGCGCAGGATGCGGTCGGACACCAGCACCACGGCGGCCGCGCCGTCGGACATCTGCGAACTATTGCCGGCCGTGACGCTGCCGCGCGTCGAGAACACGGGACGCAGCCGCGCCAAGGCTTCGGCGCTGCTGTCCGGGCGCGGGCCTTCGTCCACTTCCACCAGGCGGCGCACCACGCGCACCGCGCCGCTGGCGCCGTCAGGCAGATGCGACACCACTTCATACGGCGTGGTTTCAGCGCGGAAATGACCGGCCGCGATCGCGGCGCAGGCCTTCTGGTGCGAGGCCAGCGCGAAGGCGTCCTGATCCTCGCGCGAGACCTTCCAGCGTTCAGCGACCTTTTCACCGGTCAGCCCCATGCCGAAGGCCATGCCGATGTTCTCGTCGTGGGCGAAGATCTCGGGGTTCATCGACACCTTGTTGCCCATGATCTGCGGCATCGCGCTCATGGATTCGGTGCCCGCGCCGATCATGATGTCGGCCTCGCCCAGGCGGATGCGCGCGGCGGCGTCCGCCACCGCCTGCAAGCCCGATGTGCAGAAGCGGTTGACGGTCACGCCCGCCACGCTTTGCGGCAGGCCCGCCAGCAGCAGGCCGATGCGCGCCACGTTCATGCCTTGTTCGGCTTCCGGCATGGCGCAGCCGGCAATCACGTCTTCGATGCGCGCGGTGTCCAGCGCCGGCACCTGCGCCAGCGCGCCGTTCAGCGCGGCGGCCAGCATGTCGTCGGGGCGCGTGGTGATGTAGGCGCCGTTGCGCTTGCCCACCGGCAGGCGCGTGGCGGCGACGATGTAGGCGTCTTGTATCTGCTTGGTCATGATGCTTTCCTCAGTTGCGCAACGGCTTGCCGGTTTCCAGCGTGTGGCGAATGCGGGCCTGGGTTTCAGGCGTGCGCAAGAGCGCGACGAATTCGCGGCGCTCAACCGCCAACAGCCATTCTTCGTCCACCTTCGTGCCGGTTTCGACTTCGCCACCGCACAGGGCCACGGCGGCGCTGCGCGCCACGCGGTAATCGTGCGCGCTGATCATGCCGCCTTCGCGCATGTTGACCAACACCATCTCGAAGTTGGCGATGCCGTTGCGGCCCGCCACGGGAATGTTCGACAGTCGCGGCGGCGGTGTGTAGCCGGCCTCGGCGGCGGCGCGGGCCTGGCCGATGGCAACAAACAGCAGCTCGTCTGGGTGGAACAGCACGATGTCGTGTTCGCGCGCGAAGCCCGCGTCGATCGCTTCCAGCGCGCTCTTGGCCACCTGCGCCATGGCGATGGTCTGGAAGACGGGTTGCAGGTAGGGGAAAACCTCGCCCGGCGTCGCGGTCTTGGCCGCCAAGGCAGCCGCGCGGCCGGCGAATTCCTTGCTGCCACCGCCTGCGGGAATCAGTCCGACGCCCGCTTCCACCAGGCCGATATAGCTTTCCAATGCCAGCACGCGGTGCGACGCGTGCATCAGGAATTCGCAGCCCCCGCCCAGCGCCATGCCCTGCACGGCGGCCACGGTGGGAATCTGCGCGTACTTGAACGACTGGGACGCGCGCTGGAATTTTTCGACCATGGCTTCCAGCATGTCGAACTGGCCCTCGGCGCACGCCTGCACCACCTGCTGCAAGTTGGCCCCCACGGCAAAGGGCGGTTCGTGCCAGATGACCAGGCCGTCGAAATCACGTTCGGCACGCGCCACGGCTTGCAGCACGCCTTCCAATACTTCGCCGCCCAGCGTGTGGTTCTTCGATGTGACGGACAGGATGGCGATGCCCGCATCCAAGTCCGGCAGGTTCCACAAGCGCACGCCTTCGTTTTCCCACACGGTGACGCCACGATCATCCGGGCCTTCACCGAAGACACGCTCGGGGAACAACTGGCGGCGATACACCGGCAATGAAGAACGCGGATGCAAGGTGCCGGTGCGCGCGGAATACGAGCCTTCGGGCGCATGCACTCCCTGGCGGTCAGATTCCTGCACCCAGGCGGGCAGGGGCGCGTTGCTCATGGCGCGGCCGGCGGCGATGTCTTCAGCCACGGCGGCGGCAATGTCCTGCCAGCCTGCGGCCTGCCAGGTTTCAAACGGGCCTTGCGCCCAGCCAAAGCCCCAGCGCATGGCCAGGTCCAGGTCGCGCGCGTTGTCGGCCACGTGCTCAAGCTGCACGGCGCTGTAGTGGAAGATGTCGCGGAACAGGCTCCACAGGAACTGCGCCTGCGGGTGCTCGCTGGCGCGCAGCGCGGCAAAGCGCTTGGCGGGGTTGCGTTCCTTCAAGAGGGCGGCAACCTCATCGGCCAGCTTGCCGGCGCTGGGCACGTAGTCTTGCGCCTTCAGGTCCAGCACCAGGATGTCGCGGCCTTGCTTGCGGTAGACGCCCGCGCCGGTCTTCTGGCCCAGCGCGCCTTTCTGGATCAGGGCCGACAACCATGCAGGCAGCGCGAAGTAGCGGTGCCAGGGGTCGTCGGGCAGGTTCTTTTCCATGGTGCCCACCACGTGGGCCAAGGTGTCCAGGCCGACCACGTCGGCCGTGCGATAGGTGGCGCTCTTGGGGCGGCCGATCTTCGGACCGGTCAGCGCGTCGACTTCGTCAAAGCCCAACCCCAGGCGCGCGGTGTGGTGCATGGCGGCCAGGATGGAGAACACGCCGATGCGGTTGGCCACGAAGTTGGGCGTGTCCAGCGCGCGGATCACGCCCTTGCCCAGCGTGGACGTAAGCCAGGTTTCCAACTGGTCCAGCACGGCCGGCTGCGTATGCGACGTGGCAATGATTTCCACCAGGCGCATGTAGCGCGGCGGATTGAAGAAGTGGATGCCGCAGAAGCGCTCACGCAGGCTTGCGGGCAGGGAGTTGGCCAGCGCGTCGATCGACAGGCCGGACGTGTTGGATGCAACGATGGCGTCGGGCGACACATGCGAGGCAATGCGCTCGTACAGCGCCGTCTTCCAGTCCATGCGTTCGGCGATGGCTTCGATGACCAGGTCGCAGCCACGCAGCGCGTCCAGGTGGTCGTCGTAGTTCGCGGGGGTGATCAGGGCGATGCGGGCCGCGCCGGCCAGCGGGGCGGGTTCCAGCTTTTTCAGGCCGGCCAGGGCCTTGTTGACGATGCCGTTGCGGTCGCCTTCGGACGCGGCCAGGTCGAACAGCGTGACGGGCACGCCGGCATTGGCCAGGTGGGCGGCAATTTGCGCGCCCATGACGCCGGCGCCCAGGACGGCAACGTGTTTGACGACGAACTTGCTCAAGGGGAATCTCCTTCAAAAAACGGGGGGCGGCGCGGCCGCCCGCCCGTGCAAGCCTGAATGCGGGGCCTGATCTTGGCGCCTAGAAGCGGGACGTCAGTTGCAGGCCCACGATGTGGGCGTTGCTGTTATAGGTGCCCGCCACGCGGCCCTTGGTCGCCGCACTGCCGGACGTGGTGTCGATGTCCGTGTCGCGCAGGTACAGATAGGTGTAACCCAGGTCCAGCGTGGTGCTCTTGGTGGCTTCCCACTGCACGCCGGTCGAGAACCAGTAACGGTTGTTGTCGGGCAGGGACGTCGGGCGGTCGGCCTCGTTGTGGACCGGCGACTGGTCATAGGCCAAGCCGAACTTCCACTTCCAGGCCGGGGCGAACTTGTAGTTCGCGCCCACGGCGATGCGCCAGGTGTCGCGGAAGTTCAGGGGCAGTTCATCGTCGCGCGCGCCGGGGCCGGAGTTGCGGATTTTCAGCTCGGGAATGCTGCTCCAACCCGTCCACGATACGTCGCCCAGCAGTTCCCAGCGTTCGTTCAACTGGTGCGCGGCGCTGAGGATCAGCGTATCGGGCAGGTCTACCGAGGCCTTGGCATCGAACGACACCGATTGCCGTGCCGGGCCGATGTTGCTGATGTCGGTATCGCCCTTGGCGGTGTGCTTGATCTTTGAACGGTACGACAGGCCGATGCGGGTGTCTTCCGTGGGTTGCAGCATGAAGCCGACGTTCCAGCCCCAGGCATCGCCCTTCAGGTTCAGGTCGGCATCGCCATTGGTGGCGACCGGCAGGCCGGCAATCGGCACCACCGTTTTTTTCTTGTAGTTGGCGTCGATGTGTTGCCAGTTCACGCCGAAGCCCATCGAGAACTTGTCGTTCACCTTGTAGGCAATCGACGGGTTCACGTTGATGGTCTTGATCTCGAACTTGTTGGAGTGGTACTGGCCTACCCAGTCGTCGTCGTATTCGGTCATGAGGCCGAAGGGGGCGCCGACGCCCAGGCCGATGTACCACTGCTCATTCAATTGCCAGGAGGCATACAGGTTGGGTACCACGCCCAGGTTGCCTGCGTCGCCACCGTTGCCGCCGGTGGGCACCGAACCGTTCAGGCCCGAGCCCGGAATGCCGGGAACGCTGGGATTGCGGCTGTCGCCGTTGTCCTTGAATTTGAACGACGGCTTGATCAGATTGACCCCGCCCGAAAAGTTCACGCCCGGCAGATACGTCATGCCGGCCGGGTTGTAGTAGATGATGCTGGCGTTTTCCGGATTTGCCGCCGAGCCTGCGTAGGCGTTGCCCAGGCCGCTGGCGTTCTGCTCTAAGAGCTGAAAGCCGGCGGCGTAGGACGTTGCGGACGCGCCCAAGCCGACCACGATGGCCGACAAGGTGCTCAGGGACAATGAACGTCTGCGCATGGTACTGCCTCCTCGAGTTGGATGTATGTCTCTATGGCACTGCCGGTCTGTTTGTCGGGCCGGTCTAATCGGCGTGAGCCGTTCTGCTGCGGTGCTAGGCATTGCTGCCCCGGTAATGCAAGGGTCCGCCCGTGAAAGGCGCGAACCCCGTTCCAAAAATCACGCCGGCATCGGCCAGGTCGGCATCGGCGACCACGCCGTCTTCCACGCGCTGCCGGGTGGCGTCCACCAGGGGCTGGATCAGGCGCTGCGCCAGGCCGTCGGGTACGGAAGAGGCGGGGGCGGCGTTGGCCTTGCCCGCTTTGTCCTTTTCCGCTTTAACCGGCTTGCCGTCGCGCCAGGTGTAGAAGCCCTTGCCGGTTTTCTTGCCGAGGTCGCCGCGTGCCAGCCGGTCGGCCAGGCAGCGGGGCGGCTCGGCGCCATCCGCCAGGGCTTCCCCCGCCGCGCGCGCGATGTCCAGGCCCACCGTGTCGGCCAGCTCCAGCGGGCCCATCGGCATGCCGAACGCCACCATGGCGGCGTCGACGGTTTCTGGCGCCAGGCCGTCGTCCACGCTGCGCATGGCTTGCAGCATATAGGGCGCCAGCACGGCGTTCACGAGGAATCCCGGCGCGCTCTTGACGGGAAGCGCCAGCTTGTCGATCTGACCCACGAAGGCGCAGGCGCGCGCGGTGGCGTTGCTCATGTTGCTAGTCGTGTTGGCCCCCGCGTTGCCCGCCGCGTTGCTGCCCATGTCACCCCCGTCGCCGTCGGCATGCACCACTTCCACCAGCGGCATCTTGGCCACCGGGTTGAAAAAGTGGATGCCCACCAGCCGTTCGGGCCGCGCCAGCCCGGCGCGCAAGGTTTCCAGTGACAGGCTGGACGTGTTGGTGGCCAGCAGCGCGTCGGCCTTCATGTGAGGTTCCAGCGACGCATACAGTGCACGCTTGGCGTCGGCTTGTTCGCTGATGGCTTCGATGATGATGTCGGCGCGCGGCACGCCACCGCCCGCGGGGTCGGGAATCAGGCGGTCCAGCGCGGCGCGCGCCAGACGGGGATCTTTCAAGCGGCGCGCATACAGCGCGGCGGCGCGCTTGATGGCGGGGGCGATGCGCGCCATGTCCTGGTCTTGCAAGGTCACCGTCATGCCCTTGAGCGCGCACCACGCAGCGATGTCGCCGCCCATCGTGCCCGCGCCCACCACATGCAGATGGCGCGCGGGCGCGACGCCAGGCTGCTTGCCGTTGGCCTTCAGCCGTTCCTGCAAGCGGAACACGCGCAGCAGATTGCGCGCCGTGTCCGACGAAATGATGCCGTCGATCAGCTCAGGAGCCTGCAAGGCGTTGCCGCCATGTTTTTCCCAGAGCGTGACGATGGCGGGCGCGGCGGGGTAGTGCCCCAGCGGATCTTTCTCGGCGATCTGCTTGCGCGCGCGATTGGCGACGATGGCCTTGAACGGCCAGCGGTTGGCCAGGCCGCCCAGCCCGCGCGCGCGGCGCGGCGGCTTTTTCGACAGCACGGTCTGGCGGGCGGCGGCGTGCAGCAAGCGCGTGGGCACGCGCGCGTCGGCCAGGCCGAGCGCGGCGGCGCGCCGGGCATCCGCGCCCCGGCCGGTCAGCATCATGTCCAGCGCGGCGGGCGCGCCAATGACTTGCGGCAGGCGCAGCATGCCGCCCCAGCCGGGAAAGATGCCCAGCATGACTTCCGGCAGCGCCAGCGATGTGCCGGGCTGGTCGGCCACCAGCCGGTAGCGGCAAGCCAGCGCCAATTCCAGGCCGCCGCCCAGGCAATGGCCCTGAATCAAGGCCAGCGTGGGATAGCGCACGGCGGCCAGGCGGTTGAACAGGTTCCAGCCACGGGCCACCAGCCCGCGCGCTTGTTCCGGGGTGTCCAGGTTGGCGAATTCGTTGACGTCGGCGCCCACGATAAAGCCCGTGGCCTTGCCGGACTGGATGATCAGCCCCTTGGGCGGGGCGGCGTCCAGCGCGTCCAGCACCACGGCCAGCTCGGCCATGGTGTCGGCCGACAGCGCGTTCACGGCGCTGCCGGCGCGGTCGAACGTCAGCCATGCCAGGCCGTCGGTGTCGCGCTCCAGGCGCCAGTGCGAAAGCGAGTCGATGGTCGTCATGGGCGGTCCTCGTCCAGGGTTTCAACCAGCATGGCGCCGCCTTGGCCGCCGCCGATGCAGATGGCCGCCATGCCGCGCTTGGCGCCGCGGCGCTTGAGCGCGTCAAGCAGGTGCAGCACAATGCGCGCGCCGGACGCGCCCACCGGGTGCCCGATGGCGATGGCGCCGCCATCGACGTTGAGCTTGGCGGGGTCCAGCGAGCCCCATGCCGGTGTCCCGAAATGCTCCTGGCAATAGGCTTCGTCGCGCCAGGCCGCCAGGCAGCCCAGCACCTGCGCCGCGAAGGCTTCGTTGATTTCCCACAAGTCCAGGTCGTTCAAGCCAAGACCGTGGCGTTGCAGGATGGGGGTGGCGGCATGCACGGGACCCAAGCCCATTTGCGCGGGGTCCAGGCCGGCCCACTGGCTGTCGACGATGCGGCCGATGGGGCGCAGGTTCCATTTGGCGACGGCGTCTTCGGAAGCCAGCACCAGCATGGCCGCGCCGTCGGTCACCTGCGAGCTGTTGCCCGCCGTGATGTTGCCCCAGGGCTTGTCGAACACGGGTCTGAGCTTGGCCAGCTTGTCGGGCGTGGAGTCTTCGCGCACGCCGTCATCGTCGGGGTACAGCTTGCCCTGGTTATCGATCAGCGGTGTGATTTCACCCAGCGCGCCCGCCGCGCGCGCAGCCAGCACGCGCTGGTGGCTGCCCGCCGCGTAAGCGTCCATGGCGGCGCGGTCGATGCCGAAACGGGTGGCGACGTTCTCGGCGGTCTGGCCCATCGACAGGCCCACCACCGGGTCCGTCAGGCCCTTGAGCAGGCCGATGACCGGCGCCAGGTTTTTCAGTTTGAAGCCGCGCAACGCCGCCAGTTTGGCGCCCACGCCGCGTGCCGCGTACCAGCCCGACAACCAGCGCACCATCTCGTCCGAGAACAACAGCGGCGCGCGCGACAGCGCATCGGTGCCGCCGGCCAGCACCAATTGCGAGCGGCCGGACTGGATGTTGGCAATGCCGGAATCCAGCGCCTGCATGCCGGACGCGCAATTGCGCATGACCGTCCAACCGGGCACCTGGTTGCCGCAGCCCAGGCGCAGTGCAATCACGCGGCCGATGTTGACTTCATCGGGCGAGGGCGCGGCGCAGCCTACGATGACTTCGTCCAGATCGGTGGGCGCATAGGGCTGGCGCAGCAACAAGGCACGTCCGGCCTGCACCGCCAGATCGCCCGCCGAAAATGGGCCCGGCCCGGTGCGGGCTTTGAGGAAGGGCGTGCGGGCGCCATCCACGACATAAACCGGTTTGAATGCCATCGGGGCCCTCCGTCAAGCGACCTTGCGTTCGGCGTCGGGCCGGGCGGCCTGCGACGCGCCAAGATCAAAGGGGAAATCATCCACTTTCACCACGGTATCGCGCAAGCTGTTGCGGCGTTTCACCACGGCATATTCTTCCGCCGTGATGCCGCCTGCCGCGTAGGCGGCATCGGCAATGTCGCGCACGTTGGCTTGCGGGTTGCCTTCCAGCGTGCCGCGCTTTTCCAGTTCGCGGATCTTGGCGTCGATGGGCTCGGCTTCCAGCGTGGCGGCCAGCGCTTGTTCGATCGCGCCCACGGGCTCGTCGGCGGTGGCGGGCAGGTGGCAGCCCGAGGTCAGGCGGTCGCGCGTGGCGCCCGGGTTGATCAACAGCCGCGCCACGTCCTGGCCCAGGATGTCCGAGGGCTGCGTCTGCGTGCGGCCCCAGGGGAAGATAAGCCGCGCCATGCTCCAGGCCACAAAGCGGTTGGGGAAGTTGTCCAGCACGCCGTCGAATGCTTCCTGCAACTTGAACAGCGCGTCCTGGATCGACCAATGCGCAAGCGGCGCATCGGCGGCCTGGCGGCCTTCGTCCTCGAAGCGCTTGAGCGTGGCGCTGATCAGGTACATCTGCGAGAGCACGTCGCCCAGGCGCGCCGACAAGCGTTCGCGGCGCTTCAGGCTGCCGCCCAGTACCAGCATCGACGTATCGGCCAGCAGCGCGAAGGCGGCCGAATAGCGGCTGAGTAACTGGTAATAGCGCTTCATGTCGGGTGCCACGTCGGCGTTCACCTTGACCCAGCGCGCGCCAGTCAAGGCGGTGCCCAGGGTGCGCAGCTTGTTCTTGGCCACAAAGCCCACGTGGCCCCAGAAGGCGGCATCGAAGTCGGTCAGGCCTTGCCTGGCGTCCGACGATTGCGCGGCCTGCATTTCAGCCAGTACATAGGGATGGCAACGGATGGCGCCCTGCCCGAAGATGATCAGGCTGCGCGTCAGGATGTTGGCGCCTTCGACGGTGATGCCGATGGGAATCTGCTGGTACGCCCGGCCCAGGAAGTTGTTGGGGCCCAGGCAGATGCCCTTGCCGCCAATCACGTCCATGCCGTCGTTGACGACCTGGCGCGCGCGTTCGGTCACATGGTATTTGACGATGGCCGACACGACCGATGGCTTTTCACCCAGGTCCACCGCGCCCGCCGTCATGCTGCGCGCGGCGTCCATCATGTAGGTGTGGCCGCCGATGCGGGCCAACGCTTCTTCCACGCCTTCGAACTTGCCGACGGGCATGCGGAACTGGCTGCGCACGCGCGCATACCCGCCCACGGCGCGCGCCGTCAGCTTGGACATGCCGGTGTTGGAAGAGGGCAGCGAAATCGAACGGCCCGCGGCCAGGCATTCCATCAGCATGCGCCAGCCCTGGCCGGCCATGGCGGGGCCGCCGATGATGAAGTCCAGCGGCATGAAGACGTCCGTGCCGCGCGTGGGGCCGTTCATGAACATGGCGTTCAGCGGGAAGTGGCGGCGGCCGGTGTCCACGCCGGGATGGTCGTGCGGCACCAGCGCGCAAGTGATGCCCAGGTCCTTCTTGCCGCCCAGCAGGCCGTCGGGGTCATACAGGCGGAACGCCAGGCCCAGCAGCGTGCAGACCGGGGCCAGCGTGATGTAGCGCTTGTCCCAGGTGACGCGCATGCCGATCACTTCGCGGCCCTGCCATTCGCCCTTGCAGACAATGCCGCTGTCGGGGATGGCGGCGGCATCCGAACCCGCCCACGGGCTGGTCAGCGCAAAGGCCGGCACGTCTTCGCCGCGCGCCAGGCGCGGCAGATAGTGGTTCTTTTGTTCATCGGTGCCGTAGTGCAGCAGCAGCTCGGCGGGGCCCAGCGAGTTGGGCACCATGACCGACACCGCCAGCGCGGACGAGCGCGTCGACAGCTTGGTCACGATTTCGGAATGCGCGTAGGCCGAGAACGCCAGGCCGCCATATTCCTTGGGGATGATCATGCCCAGAAAGCCCTGGGTCTTCAGATAGGTCCAGACCTCGGGCGGCAGGTCGTGGCGTTCCTGCGTGACGCTCCAGTCATTGACCATGCGGCAGGCGGTTTCGGCCTGGTTATCCAGAAAGTGCTGTTCTTCGTCGGTCAGGCGCGGGCGCGGGTAGGCCAGCAGGCGGCTCCATTCGGGGCGGCCGCGAAACAGCTCGCCTTCCCACCACACCGTGCCGGCCTCCAGCGCGTCGCGCTCGGTGTCGGACATCTGCGGCAGCACCTTGCGGTACAGGTTGAAGATGGGCGCGGACAGCAGCGCCCGGCGCAGCGGCCGCACGGTCAGCACGATGGCGGCAAGGGCCGCGATAACGAGAAGCGTGAGGATCACTGCGTTCATTTCTTTTGTCTCCGTAAGGTCTGTCTTGCGCTGTGTCTGGTCTGGTGCCGGTCTTGCGCCTGCCGTGGCCGCTAGGTGCCGGCCACGGGCGGCAAGGGCGCGCGCAGGCCGCCCAGCAGAAAGCTCATCAGCCGGGGCAGCAGCATGTCGGGGTTGTCGGGTTGTTCGGATTCATCGATCTGCCAGCCCGTGACGGAGCGCAGCAGATCGGTGCCGATGATGGCGTAGGACGTGGCGCCCAGCATGAACTGGAAGCGCCACACGATTTCGGCCTTGGGTACGTCGGGCAGGGCGGCGAACAGCGCGTTGCGGTAGCGCTCGAGCACGTCGGCGTATTCCTCGGCGAACAGCGCGCGAATGAAGTCGGACGGGTGCGTCATGGTGCGTTCCAGCAGCGGCAGGAAGGTGCTGCCGGCCTGGGCCGGATCGGCGGCCAGGCGCAGCAGCGTGCCGAAGAAGGCATCCACGATTTGCGAGGGCTTCAAGGGCTTGCCTTCGGACTGCGCCTCAAGCTCATCCAGCAGCCGCATGCGCTCGCGATTCAGCACTTCCAGGCGCCGCTTGAGCACCGCCTGAACGAGTGACTCTTTTGACCCGAAGTGATAGTTCACCGACGCCAGATTGACGCCGGCCGCACCCGTGATCTGGCGCATCGACGTGCCGTCGTGGCCCTGCTGCGCAAAGAGCGCCTCGGCCGTGTCCAGGATGGAATCGCGGGTGTTGGGAGTTCTGATTTCTTGCATAAAGTTGAATTCAAACGTTTGTTTAAAAGCGATTATGCGGTAGCCAAGGTGGAGAAGCGAGCACGGCTATCCCCAATAGGGTTTACCCCTAAAGTGCGGAGAGTCCATGAACGGCGTACTAGTAGACGGTGCCGTTGCACCGGATCAGCTAGACCGGAAGGATGAAGGCGCGCGCCGTCGGACGAGCTTCCGCTAGCCCGGTGGCACGAGGCTGAGCCCTTCGTCCTCGGGCGCGCGACCTAGGTTGTATGTGGTCTGGAAGGCTTGGGAAAAACCCCGCAGTATCAGCGCGAGGACTTAATTGCGTTGCATCGGCGCTGCCGGCGGCGACCCCGCGCGCCCGGCCGGTGCGGGTGCCCAAGACGCCCTGACACAGGAGCGGGACAAATGAAAACCTACCGAGTGGGACTGTTGGTTGACGGGTATGAGCAACCCGGCTGGATGCATGAGATGGTGGACTGGCTCATCCACAGCCAAGACTTCGATATCTCCGCCTTGTTGGTGATGGACGGCCCGGGCGCCGAGAAGCCGCCTCGCCTGGCCACCCGTGCCTTGTTCGGCACGCTGTCGCGTTTCGAGTCCCGCATGCTGCCCGCCAAGCAGCGCCAGATGCTGTCGTGCGGTGATATGCGCCAGCGCATGCCGTCTGCTTCGGTGCCCGTGCTGCCGATTGAAGTCGGCGATAAGGGGCAGGGCACGCAGGATGCGGTGACGGCGCTGGGGCTGGACCTGGTCATCACGCTGGGCGCGTCGCGCGCCACGCGCACGCAGATGAGGGGCTGGGCGCGGTTGGGCGTGTGGCAACTGAGTTATTCCGACATTGCCGTGTCGACCAGCCGCTACGCGGGATTCTGGGAAGTGTTCCAGCGCCAGGATCACACCACCGTAAAACTTTGGCGGGTGGGTCCCGCGCCCGAGCAGGACGAACTGCTGGACCAGCGCAGTTTCAATACCGAAGTGTTCTGGCTGAAAAATCAGGCGCGCGCGTTCAGCCTGGGCAATTTCATGGTCTACGACGCCTTGCAGGCGCTGGCCCGGGCGCGGCAGAGCGAGCCGGCCCCCGAAATGCAGATCATGAGCGGGCCGCGGCGCGCGGATCCGGTCGAGTGGGACAGCGCTGCCTATATCGCCCGCCAGGCTTGGTTAATCAGTGATTTGATTGTGCGGCGCATCATGAAGCGCAATATTCGATGGCGGATCGGTATGTTTCCGTCGTCAAGGCAGCAGGCGGTAGTATCGGAGGCGATGGTGCTGCAACCTCCCAAAGGTAGGTTCTTCGCAGATCCGTTTGTATATACCCACGATAAAAAACCGTATATATTTTTTGAAGATTACGATTTTACTTCCCGCAAGGGTACGATTTCGGTTGCGACCTACTCCGACGGGGCTTTCCGGCTGTTGGGCACCGCATTGAACCTGCCGTACCATTTATCTTTTCCGTATATTTTTGAGCACGATGGCGTCACGTACATGGTGCCGGAAACGTGCGGAAATCGCAGTATTGAATTGTGGAAATGCACTGAATTCCCGCTGAAATGGGAGCTTGATGTCACGTTAATGACCAATATATCGGCCGTGGATACCATTATTTTTAAATACGGCGAATATTGGTGGTTATTAACCAATATTGACCGTACGGACGGCCAAAGCCATTGTGACGAGCTTTTCGCGTTTTTCTCGGATTCGCCGCGCTCGACCGAGTGGACGCCCCACGCCTGCAACCCCATCGTGCGCAACCCCATGCGGGCCAGAAACGCCGGAATCGTTGTCTCGCCTAGCGGAGAGGTGATCCGCTGCGCCCAGTACCAGGGCTTTTGCCACTACGGCAAGGGCGTGTCCTTGAACCGCATTGAAGAGCTGACGCCGTCGACCTACGTCGAAACTGACGGTGAAATCCACTACGCCAACTTTTTAAGCAAGCGCCATGCTTCAATGCACCATTGGCACCATCAGGGGGGGCATACGGTATTTGACTTCGCCTATATGGAGTAAATGTTGCATCCGGCACGAAAATAAAAATGTTACCTATATTGCGAGTGGTCGATCCGCGCCCGGGCGCGGTGTGTCCGCGGAAACATATTGAGAGTCTTTCCGTGCAAATCTTGGGTTTCGTGCCGTGGAGAGCGTCTGCCTCGCCGCGGCTTTTTTTCGCCCGCGATCCGGCGCACATCATGACGAATCAAGCCTCTTGGCGGAGCTCGTCATAGGGAGAAAGCCGCGCCTGGCATAGCGGCGCTGGTGAAAACCCTAGCGGTAGAAAGGCGGAGGAGGCTTCCTCATCCGTATTTACGAGAGTGATTAAGGCTAACGAATGATTTCTGTTTTTATCGGATTATATCGCCCTGAAACGTCTTGATTTTGAAGGTTTCGAACCATAAGATGGGTCCATGCCATCCGTTATGTTGGCTACCAAAGTTGCCCAGCCCAAGTGCCCCGGTCCAGCTTCATTAGATATTCCGGGATATTGCGGACCACCCCCGTAGGGTTGGAAAAAAAATAGTCTTCAGCACAGCGAAGATCCCTTCTAGGCCCGTCGAAAAACCGGGAGGACACCATGGCCAAGATGGTCCTGATTGAAGCCCATCCGCTACTGCGGTTGGGGTTGTGGCAGATACTCAGCAAGTTGGATGATGTTTGGGAAATCGAGGGTATGGGCTTGGCGGATTTGTCCAAGGCCGACGGCGCGCACGCGGGCGCCGATCTCTTGATCTATGGGTTGCCGGTGGAAACCGACGAGGCATGGAGCGCGCTGCACGAAATTCAGCGCGTGCTCACGCCGAAGCGGATTCTGCTGTTGACGGATGTGATGCCCTTGCCGATGCCGGTGCAGGGCTTGCCCGGCGCCAGCGTGTATGGCTGCTTGATGAAGACGGCTTCGGTCGAAATCCTCGAAGCCGCGATTCGCCTGGTCATGGCGGGCGGACAGTGCTTTCCCAGCGAGCAGGCAATGCAGGCCCCGGCCTCCGCCGTCTGCGCGTTGCCGACCCGCGATGGCGACGATGCATCCGCCAAGGCCACGATGCCGGTCAGCGCCGGGGCGCAATTGCTTCAGATCACGCCGCGTCAATACGAAGTGCTGGTGTTGTTGGCCAGGGGCTATCCGATCAAGACCGTCAGCCGGATGCTCAACATTTCGGTTGCCACTGCAAAGACGCACGCATGCACGCTCTACCAACGTTTGCATGTCAAGAACAAGGGCGAAGCCGTGTACGCGGCGCTGCAACGCGGTGCGACCTTGGAATGGCATGAACCGAACAACGGCAGGGAGTCGGACACCGGGCAGATCTATGGGCGCAAGCTTGGGTAATGACAGGCGCGCCGCCTGCCCGGCGGCCAGGAACGAGTCTGTTCCGTTGCTGCCGGGTGCGCCCCACCATCACGCCTAAGTCATACACCGCAGTATCCGCGCCCGCCCGGGTGCGGTTTTCCTCCACCAATCATCCTCCTGAACGAGATCCAGCGAACGTGCCCGCTGATAGCATGGGTTGTGTCCGCAAGCATGGATCGAGAGCGCGAATCACAAGGCCTCGCGACGCCGGTCCAATAGCGCGGGCAAGATTCCCTTGGGGCTGGCGCCGCACATAACCTGCTTGTCGCAGCGTGATGCGCCGACGTCATGGGAACCGTGCATGGGCCCTGTGTCACAAGGTTCTCTCCGGGATGACAACCGTACTAATAGAAGACTACGCGCTGCTTCGCGTCGCCATCCAGCATGTCCTGGAACGCGTGCGCAACGCCGACGACATCCTGGCCATTTCGCCAGCGCATCTGCTCAATATGTCCAGTTCGATCAACCGCCCAGTGGAATTGCTGGTGATCGGTTGCAGCGGCGTTGCCGAACAGGACCTTGGGCTTATCTCGCAGTCCATGGCGTTCTTCATGCCGCGCCTGGTGCTGGTGCTGTATTCCGTACTGGACCCTGCGGTAATGGGCACGTGCGCGCGGGCGGGCGTGGCGGGCTATCTGCCCAAGGCCTCCAGCCCCGACGCGCTGGCCGCGGCCGTCAGCCTGGTGGTGGCGGGTGGCGAATGCTATCCGCAGCCCGCGGGCCGGCCGCAAGGCGTGTCGCAAGCGCCGCTGCATGAACTGCGCGAACTGACGCAACGGCAAGAGGAAATCCTGCAACTGCTGGTACAAGGAAAAACCATGCGCGAAATCGGCCAACACGTCGGCATATCGGTCGCCACGGTCAAGAGCCACGCGCGCACGCTGTACTGGAAACTCAACGCCCGCAACCAGGCCGAAGCCGCCTACATCGCCGTACAAATGGGCCTGGTAAGAAGCGGCGCCGTCCTCCCCCCCGCCAAGAAAGACCCGCCCAGCTAACGCCCACACGAACGGTAGGATGGGTGAAGCGCACCTCAAATGTAGGATGGGTGAAGCGCGCGCCTCAAATGTAGGATGGGTGAAGCGCGGCAAAGCCGCAAAAAGAACGAAACCGCCAATCGCGCGCAACCCATCAAGCAGCGCCCAATTTTTCCGCAGCCTCGCCGCATATCAACCGTTGCAAGATGGGTTGCGCGCGATCGGCGGTGTGTTCTTGCCGAGATCATGCCGCGCTTCACCCATCCTACATGCCACGGTGCAGCGCCCGTAGGATGGGTGAAGCGCGGCAAAGCCGCAAAAAGAACGAAACCGCCAATCGCGCGAAACCCATCAAGCAGCGCCGGAATAAAAAAAGGACGGCAGAAAAATCCCCGTCCTTTCTTTCCTAAAGAAATCCCTTCCTTTCTCCCGCAAGAAATCCCGTCCTTTCTCCCGCAAGAAATCCCCGTCCTTTCTCCCGCAAAACTCAAATACCCGCTACCTCCCCACCGCGGCCGCTTCCTTGCCCCCCACCACCTTTCCAAACTCCCGTTCCGCCGCCGCCAGCACCGCGTCCACATCCAGATTATTCAGCGCATACAACCTTGCCGCAGCCCCCAGCGTCTCGCGGATCGCTGCGTTGTAGCTCAGCTTGCGCACTGCTTCGGCCATCGCCTCGGCATCCTCGGGCGGCGTCACTAACCCGCAGCGCGCCACCACGCTCGCCAGCTCGGTCCCCCGCGCCGCGCCGCACACCACGGGCCGTCCGCTGGCCAGCATTCCCGTCAGCTTCGACGGCATCACCAGGTCGGCCGCGCCGGCGCGTTGCGGCAGCAAATGAATATCCGCGGTGTTCAACAACGCGCCCAGCCGATCGGCCGGCTGCAAATCCAGAAACACCACGCGCGCCAATCCCTGGCACGCCGCTTCCAAGGGTTCGCGTTCCGGACCTTGCCCGCAGAACACAAACCACAGCCGGCTCTCGCGGCTTAACCGGCGCGCCACATCCGCCAGCGTCTGCAAGCCTTGCTTGCCGCCCATGTTTCCGGAATACAGCGCCACGATGGCGTTTTCCGGAATGCCCAGCTCGGCGCGATAGTCACCACCCTCCGCGCGCGGTGTGATGGCGTTGACGTCGATCCAGTTGGGCAGCAGCACCGCGCGGTCGGGCTCCACGCCCTTGGCCAGCGCCAGGTCCAGCATGCGCTGGGAAATCGTCGACACCCGATCGAAGCGGCGCATCAACCAGCGCTCGGCTCGCTTCACCACCGCGCGCAGGCCGGCTCCCTTGAGCAGGCCTAGTTCAAACGCGGCGTCCACTTCGTAATCCTGGATGTGCAGCCACGCGCGCGCGCCGCACAGGCGCGCCGTGATCCAGGCGGCCGGTGCGCAGAACAACGCGGGCTCTACCACCAGGATCAAGTCCGGCCGCCCCGCCGCCGCGCGCAGCAGCGAGGGCAGGCTGGACAGCGCGAAGCTGGCCAGGTGGATCAGGCGTTTCAGCCCACCGGGACGCGAGGGCACCCACAGCGGTGCGCGGCGCACGGTCACGCCGCGCCGCACTTCCTTCTGGTAGCGTCCCGCGCGATAGCCGTCGTGTACCTGCCACTGCGGATAGTAGGGTGGGGCCGTCACCACGCTGACCTCGTGGCCGTGCGCGGCCAGCCATTCGGCCAGTTCGGCGCTGTACTTGCCGATGCCGGTCAGTTCGGGTGCGTAGTTGATCCCGTAGATCAGGATCTTCATGGTTTTGTCGCCATGCGTGGGCGCACCGGGCGGCAGGGGTTGCCGTGGCAGACCATCGCGGGCGGCATGTTGCGAAAGACCGAACTGCGCGCGCCCACCACGGCTTCGCGGCCGATGGTGACGCCGGGGCCGACGAAGACATCGGTCGCCACCCAGGCGCCGTCCTCGACGCGAACCGCGCGTTCGCGCAGGGGAAAGTCCGGCTGGCCGGCGTCATGGTCGGCCGCGCACAAATAACTGCGCTGCGACACGACGGCGTGCGCGCCGATCTGGATGGGACCCAGGCTGTAGAGGACGGCGTCATCGCCGATCCAGGCATAGTCCCCAATCTGCACCTTCCACGGATAGGTCACCGTGGCGCTAGGCCGAATCAACACCTTCTTGCCCACCTGCGCGCCAAAGCAGCGCAGCAACCAGCGCCGAAAGCCATACGCCACTTGCGGCGACCACCGAAACAAGGTGCTCTGCACCGTCCACCACAGTTGCACCGTCAGCGCGGAGCGGCCACGTTGGCCGGGCGCCAGCGCAAAGCGATCCAGTTGCTGCAATGTGCTCATTTGGCGGCTCCGGTCACGGCGTCGGCCTCGGCATCCGCCTCGCCGGCGCGCGCCAGCCGCGCCTTTTGCAGTTCTTCGGTCTTGATGCGGATCTGCCAGTAATACATGGCGCGGGCCACCGCGTAGTCATAGCCCGCCTTGCCGTCCAGGAAGCCCAGCCGGAACACGTAGGAATGCAGGAAAGAGATCGGCGCCTTGAAGGGCATGGCCTGGAAGATGCGCTTGAGCAGCGCGCGCGCGCCCACGTTGGCTTCGCGCGGATCGTTCATCAGACCCTTGGTGCGCAGGTTGGCTTCCCAATCCGAATAGCGGTTGTGCTTGTCGAAATAGTGGAACAGCGAATCGTGGTCGTTGTGCACCATGCGCTGGCGCAGGGCAAAGGTTTCGCCCTTGACCTGCGGCTGGTAGTGGCCTTCCACTTCCCACATATGCGCCACGTCCAGATCGTCGTAATCCAGGAAGCGCGATTGCTTGCGCGCCAAGAGCGCCAGCTTGTAGACGCGGTGGCCGTGTTCCAGCTTCTTGCCGCAGAACACGTAATCGAACGGCACGAAGGCGCCGCCCGCGCCCGCCGCAAAGCGAGGCAGCACCTCGCGGATTTCCTCGGCAAGGGCGGGGGTCATTTCCTCGTCGGCGTCCACGTACAGCACGACGGGATGCGAGAAGGGCAGTTGCTCCAGGCACCACTGCTTTTTCTTGGGGTACTTGCCGTTCCATTGGAAGTTGGAGACGCGGGCGCCCAGCGCCGTCGCCATCGCGCAGGTGGCGTCGGTGCTGTTGGAATCCACCACGAAGACTTCGTCAAAATCCACCAGCGCCTTCAGGCATTTGGCGATGTTGCGCTCTTCGTTCTTCGTCATGACCACCACGGAAACCGGTATTTTCTGCATGATTCCTTCCTGTTCAAGGCGTGCCGCGTTGCATCAGCGGCTGGAATAGCGCGATGACGTTGCGGCAGTGCCGCTCTAGGGAAAAGGCGTCGGCGCGCTCGGGGCCTTGCGCCGCCAGTTGCTCGCGCATCTTGGCGTCGTAGGCCAACCGGCGCACGGCGTCGGCCAGCGCCGCCGCGTCGCCCACCGGCACCAAGAGGCCGTAGCGGCCGGCGTCAAGAATTTCGGCGGGGCCGTGCGGACAATCGGTGGATATCACCGGCACGCCCAGGCACAGCGCTTCGACCAGCACGTTGCCGAAGCTTTCGCGGATGGAGGTCAAGGCGAACGCGCCGGCGCTGGCGATGACGGGAAAGGGGTTGTCGATATGCCCGGCCAGCGTGACGGGGCTGCGCGAGGCGCGCTCGTCGATGCGCTTTTGCAAGGCGGCGTGCTCGGAGCCTTCGCCCAGGATGGTGAAGGCGATGCCGGGGTCGTCCAGCAAGGCGGCGGCGTCGATCAGGGTGGCGTAGTCTTTCACGGCTTCCAGCCGGCCCACCGCCACCACCTGATAGGGCGCCGCGCCGTCGCCTTCGGTGCGCTGCGCGCCTTGCCGGCGCACATTGTCCAGGGGCACGCCGTTGTAGATCGTATGTACCTTGCCGCGCAGCGGCGGAAACATGCTGACCAGGTCTTCCTTCACGCCGCGAGACACGCCCACCACCGCGTCATGCCGGCGATACGTCTGGCTGACCAGCCAGCACTTCAGCCGCCGCATTTTCGACGCGCCGTAATGGATGGCGGGGCTGCTGTGTTCGAAGGCTACGGTGCGGAACTTGCCGCCCAGCATTTTCCTGGCCAGCACCACCAGCATGTTGCACAGCAAGCCGTGTGAACACACGATGGCCGGCTTGTCGCGGCGGATCTGGGCCATCAACTTCATGAAGGCAAAGGGCAGCATCAGCCGCAGCTTGGTGGATGATTCGATGATGGGCAGGGCGCGCGTCACCTTCGGGTTGGCGACGGGGTATTCCCGGTTGCGCGAACGCAGCAGGAACAGGGCGGAATCCACTCCCTGTTCCGGCAAGGCATCCACGATGAAGGCAACGCATCTTCCGACGCCGCCGTGCAAGTCTGGCGCGACAAACAAGACATCAGGCATGGGGTATCACTCTAGGTGGCGACCGGTGCGCGGCATCCGGACGGTGGCTGGTGGGGCGCCGGGCCACGGGCGCATCCGCCCTGGGCACGGGCATGATCTGGGCATTTCGCATCAACGACAGGCAGTAGCACAACAGGAATCCGGTGAAGGCGGTCTTGGGCGCGTAGGCCAGCCCGCCGGACAACGAATCAATGAAGATGTAGATGGGCGCGGTGGCCAGCAGGTAGCGCCGGTGCATTTCCAGGCCGGGATGCGCGTACCGCTTGAGCAAGGTCAGCAGCAGGATCAGCAAGGGCGGCAGCATGATCATGGTGGTGCCCACCACGCCGAACTTCATCAGGTAGAAGGCCCAGGAGTTGTGCGCGAAGGTGCTGAGCTCGAACCCGTTTTCGCCCATGACCCAACTGCGAAAGCCCGCGCCTTTGCCAAACACCGGGCTTTCGGCGAAGAAGTCCATCTGCCCTTCCATTTCCTGGATGCGCGCGCCGTAGCTGGAATCCTCGTCCAGCTTTTCGACGCTGAAGATGCGGTTGGCCAGGACGTCCAGGTAGCCGATGCTGGCGAACACCAGCACGCCCGCGACCGCGGCCGGCACAAAGATCAGCACCGCGCGCCGGCGGATTTCCGGGCCCGTGCCCAGCAGCACCGCGATGAAGACGGACACCGCCAATTGCAGGTACTGGCTGCGGTTCAGCGAAAACACCAGCGCCAGCAGCATGAACAATGTCAGCGCGTAGGCTTTGGGGCCGGACACGTTCAAGGTGCGCCGGAAGGTCAACAGCGACACCACGCCAAAGGGGATGGCCCAGACGCCCAGCCGCACATTGCGCAGGGGATCCGCCACGCTGAAGCCCATGGCTTGTTCCAGCAACATCTGCACGGCCACGAACAGGCAGGCCGCCACGATGTACTTCTGCAGCACGGCGTAGGCGGCGGGGCTGTCGATGTCCTTGTAGCAAAGGAAGGGCGTGCACAGAAAATAGAACACGATGCGCAGGTCGCGCGCCACGTCGCCCGTTTCAATGCCGGGGTGGTCCATCGACACCAGCAACAGATAGATCACCGACAAGGTCTGCAAACCCAACAACGCGCCCAGCATGCCGCGTGGCAAGGCATAGGCGCTGGGCTCCGACAGCCGCAGCGCCTTGACCGCCAGGATCATCACGAACAGCACATCGAAGGGCGACAGCTTGAAGCTGCCGACACCCAGGATGAAGCGGTCATCGTTCAGGGCCAGCGCGGTGAAGGCGAACAGCCCCAGCAGATGCAAGGTGGAGAAGCGGCGGTGCGGGCTCATGTCGGCATCGTCCTAGTGCGCGGCCCAGTCGTCGCGTCCGAAGATCTTCGTGGTCAGCTTTTCGAACAGGTACGTCAGGTCGCCCTGGCGTGCGTGGGCGGCCACCTTCGAGGCGCGGCACGACAGTTCGAACAAGCGGCCCAGTCCGGGCTCGGTGCGCCGGATGCGCGTGACGATCTGCTCGCGCTCTTCCAGCAGCACGTCCTGCATCAGCGCCGTCTTGGTTTCGTCGTGGGCGGTGTAGACGCCCAGCGCATCGGGCACGATCAGGTTCTTGCCTTCGCGCAGCAAGCGGCTCCAGAGTTCCAGGTCCATGCAGTAGCGCATGCTTTCCTGCAGCAGCCCGTACTTGCGCAGCAGGTCGCGCCGGAAGATGGCCGACTGGTTCGGAATGGATGCCTTCACCACCGTCAACGTGCCCCGGTTGACCGGCGTGTAGTGGATCTTGCGGAAGATGTGGTTGTTGGCGTCGGCCACGAACAGGTTGCCGCTGACGATCGGCGCGCGCCCGCGCGAGGCCGCCGTGCCCAGCTTGCGCAGCGCGCCGGGAAAATACAGGTCGTCTGAATTCTGCCAGCCGACGTAATCGCCCGTGGCGCGCTCGAAGCCCTTGTTGATGGCGTGCGATTGCCCGCGGTCCGGCGTGCTTTCCCAGTAGCTCAGATACCGTTCGTACTTGCGGATGATGTCCACGCTGCCGTCGGTCGACCCGCCATCGATGATGATGTATTCCAGACGCGGATAGCCCTGGTTCAGCACCGACAGAATGGTGCGTTCCAGGAACTTGGCCTGGTTGAACGAGGGGGTCACGATGGTCACTTTGGGCAACAGGCCGCCGGCGATCGGCGCGGGCGGACGCAGCTCGCGGACGAAGTCGATGAGCTGACGTGAATACTCGTTATGACGCTTGCGCATGTAAGACCTCAGCATGTTGGTGTTATCGGGTGGCCGCGGGTAACGCGCCCGGATACTCGGGGCGCGATTGACGGATAGCTAGTGCCACGCCGGCCAGCGTGATCGCCGCATAAGCCATGCGGCCCCACGCCGCCGCATGTTCGCCCGCGGCGTGCACCAACCCCGCCATGACGCACAACATCGCCAGTCCGCCCAGCCCGTTCAGGATGGCGACGGCGCGGGAATTGCCCAGGCCCAACAACGAGAAGTGGGCCGCGGCGTTCAATGACAGCAGCCCGGAGGCCACGATCAGCAATTGGAAAGTGCCCAGGTGGCCCGCCGCCACGTTGTCGCCCAGCAGCAGGTTCAAGAGCGGGCGGCTGACCGCCAGCACCGCCAGCGTGGCGATCGACGACAGCAGCAGGTTCCACATCATCATGCGGCGGATCTCGCGTTCGGCGGCGCCCGCATAAGGGGGCGACACCGACAGGCGCGTCACGCGCGGCATCGCCTTCTGGAAGATCGCGACGGCGGCGGTGTGGATGATCTGGCCCACTTGCACGCCCACCGTATAGATCGCCAGCGCGGCCGGCCCCATCATGCTGCCCACCAACACGCGGTCCACCGAACCGAAGGCCAGCGCGCTCAGGCTGTTCAGCCAGGACCAGCGCGAAAACTTGAAGGCGTCCATCATGGCGCCCCGGTCGCGCACGGGCCGCACCACGACATGGCCATAGGCGCGCGAGAACACGCGCATCTTCACGCTGCCCGCAATCAACAAGCCGGCGGCCTGCGCCAGGCCGGTGTAGGTGGGCGACGCGGTGTACCAGGCGGTCGCGCAGGCCAGCGCCATGGTGCCGCTGCGGCTGAACACTTCGCACAGCGCGGTAGCGCGGAAATCTTCACGTCCTTTCAGGCAGCCCGAAAACAACTGGTCGTATTGCTGGGTCAGGTAGATGGCCAGCGCGGGCATGGCCAACAGCGTGACGGCCACGCCGCCGAACGTGGCGGCCGGCCAGGCCAGGCCCACCACCGCCCACAGCAACACGGCCGCCAAGGTCACGACGCCCAACGCGCAGCCGATCAGCGACATGCTGACCCCCGCCGCGCGGTAGGCGCCGCCGGGTTCGTGCAGGCGTTCGGACACCAGCTTGGTGGCGGTGACCGCCGCGCCCAGGTTCGCGGCGTTGCCGAAGCCGGCCAGCGCGATGATCATCGAATACTGGCCAAAGCCCACCGTGCCCAACTGGCGGAACAGGATGGGCAGGGCGATGAGCGCCGCGACCGGGCCGATGCCGTATTCCACCAGCCCCCAGAAAGAGGCGTTGCCGGCGATGTGTTTCCTGACGAATCCAAACATCGGGGAACCTGTGGTTGATGCTGGCGCGGCCCTCAGGCCACGGGCAGCGCCGGTTGGGATTGATCGGCACGTTCGCGCAGGAAATGCCCGTAGGCCAGCGCGATGCCGTCGCTCAAGGACACGGTGGGTTGCCAGCCCAGCGCCTGAACCCGCGACGAATCCATCAGCTTGCGTGGCGTGCCGTCGGGCTTGCCGGTGTCGTACACGATGCGGCCTTGGTAGCCGACCACGCGCGCCACCAGCGCCGCCAGGTCCGCAATGCTGATGTCCTTGCCCGCGCCGATGTTGTAGATGCCTTCGGCGTCGGGGTGTTCCATCAGCATCACGCAGCCTTTTGCCAGGTCGTCCACGTACAGGAACTCCCGCAGCGGCGTGCCCGTGCCCCAGATCGTCACGCTTTCCTGACCGGCTTCGCGGCCTTCATGGAATTTGCGGATCAGCGCCGGCAGCACGTGGCTGCTGTGCAGGTCGTAGTTGTCGTGCGGGCCGTACAGGTTGGTGGGCATGGCGCAGATAAAGCGCGCCCCGTATTCCCGCTGGTAGGCTTCGCACAGCTTCAGACCCGCGATCTTGGCGATGGCATAGGGCTCGTTGGTGGCTTCCAGCGGGCCGGTCAGCAAGGCGTCTTCGCGGATGGGCTGGGGCGCCTCGCGCGGGTAGATGCAGGACGAACCCAGGAACAGCAGCTTGCGCACCCCGGCCGCATACGCGGCGCGGATCACGTTGCACTGGATCATCAGGTTCTTGTAGAGGAAGTCGACGGGATGGTTCTGGTTGGCCAGGATGCCGCCCACCTTGGCGGCCGCCAGATACACCACGTCGACCGGCGTGGTCGAGAAGAAGCGATGCACCTGGTTCTGGTTTTCCAGGTCCAGCTCGGTTCGGTTGCGGGTCAGCACGTGCTGATAGCCACGGCGGTGCAGCTCGCGGGTGATCGCGGCGCCGACCATGCCGCGATGGCCCGCGACAAACACGCGTTGGTCCAGGTTCGTCATGGCCGACTACTCCTTGTAGGCGTAGATTTCGTAGCCGTTCTGTTCGACCAGCGCATCGCGACGCGCATCCTTCAGGTCGGCCTCCACCATTTCCTTGACCAATTCCGCGAACGTGGTGCGCGGCGACCAGCCCAGCTTTTCGCGCGCCTTGGTGGGGTCGCCCAACAGGGTTTCCACTTCGGTCGGGCGGAAGTAGCGCGGGTCCACCCGCACGATCACCTGGCCGGGCTTCACGTCATGCACGGGCGAGAACAGCACGGTGGCCGTTTCTTCCAGGCCTTCGCCTTCCCACGCCAACAGAATGCCCAGCTCGCGCGCCGCCGTATTGATGAATTCGCGCACGCTGTACTGCAAGCCGGTGGCGATGACGTAGTCCTCGGGGGTGTCCTGTTGCAGCATCAGCCACTGCATTTCGACGTAGTCGCGCGCATGGCCCCAGTCGCGCAAGGCGGACAGGTTGCCCAGGTACAGGCATTCCTGCAGGCCCAGCACAATGCGCGCCAGCCCGCGCGTGATCTTGCGCGTGACGAAGGTTTCGCCGCGCTTGGGAGATTCGTGGTTGAACAGGATGCCGTTGCAGGCGTACATGCCATACGCTTCGCGGTAGTTCACGCTGATCCAATAGGCGTAGAGCTTGGCGGCGGCGTAGGGGCTGCGCGGGTAGAAGGGGGTGGTTTCCTTCTGCGGCGTTTCTTGCACCAGGCCGTACAGCTCTGAAGTCGACGCCTGATAGAAGCGCGACTTGTTTTCCAGCTTCAGGATGCGGATGGCTTCCAGCAGGCGCAAGGTGCCCAGGCCGTCGGCGTTGGCGGTGTACTCCGGCTCTTCGAACGAGACCCCCACATGGCTTTGGGCGGCCAGGTTATAGATTTCGTCGGGTTGCACCGATTGCACGATGCGGATCAGGCTGCAAGAGTCCGTCATGTCGCCATGGTGCAGCACGAAATTGCGCGGCTTGTCGTGGGGGTCCTGGTACAGATGATCGATGCGCGCGGTATTGAACAGCGAAGCGCGCCGCTTGATGCCGTGGACCTCATAGCCCTTGGCCAGCAGGAACTCCGCCAGGTAGGCCCCGTCTTGGCCGGTAACGCCGGTAATCAGTGCCCGTTTTGGCATGGTTGTGTCCTTAAGACTTAGTGACTGCACGAAAGGAGCCGAAGGCTGTGGAACCGATGTGCAATGAGATTACTGTTGCACCCGCCGCCAAGATATCGGCCAAAAGGTCTAAGAGTTCAGCCTGTCGGTAGGGAAAAAAGGATTGGATGGTTTCGTCCACCACCGCCAGCGCCGTCACGGCCAACATGGCCACCAGCGCCGGGCGCCGGTTGACCGACAGGTAGATCAATCCCGTCAGGACGGCGTAGGCCACAAGATGCAGGCGCTTGTCGCCGAAGGCGTCGGACATGTCGGCCGCCAGGCCGGGCAGGTTGCCCACGGTGACCAGCACCAGGAAGAACAGGCCGGCCACCGGCAGGCAGAGCCTGGCGACGCCTGGCCGCCAAAAAGGCTCAGCGGTCAGTCGCCCCTCACCCCCGCCGCCGGGCCGCCCCAAGGCGGGGGTAGCCCCCTCGGGGGGCAGCGCGCGCCTGGAAGGCGCGGCGCGTGGGGGCTGTTCACACTCGGCCATACATGTCCTGAAAACGCACGATGTCGTCTTCGCCGAGATATGCGCCGGATTGAACCTCGATGATCTCCAGCGGAATCTTCCCCGGGTTTTCCAGGCTGTGGGTTTCGCCCAACGGGATGTAGGTCGACTGGTTCTCCGTCAGCAGGTATTGCTTGTCGCCGTTGTAGATGCGCGCCGTGCCCGACACCACGATCCAGTGCTCCGCGCGGTGGTGATGCATCTGCGACGACAGCCGCGCACCGGGCTTCACCGTGATCCGCTTGACCTGGTAGCGCGGGCCGTGGCCCACCGAGTCGTACGAGCCCCAGGGCCGCTGCACTTCGCGATGGTGATTCAGCTCGGAGCGATGCTGCGTCTTGAACGTTTCCACCAGCCGCTTGACGTCTTGCGAGCGCGACTTGTGCGCCACCAGCACGGCGTCCGCCGTTTCGATCACCACTATGTCGTCCAGGCCCACCGAAGCGACCAGCCGGCTGGTGGAATGGATCAGGCAGTTGCGGGAATCCTCCACCATGACGTCGCCGCTGGTGGAGTTGCCTTCCTCGGTTTTCTGGGCGATGCCCCAGACCGCGTCCCAGGCGCCCACGTCGCTCCACGACGCCGCCAGCGGAATGACCACGGCGCTGTCGGTGCGTTCCATGATGGCGTAGTCCATCGAGTCGCTGGGGCAGGCCTCAAACGCCGGCCCATCCAGGTGGAACAGCGCGTTTTCCCCATGGCCGTCGGCCACCGCCGCCTCTACCTGGGCCAGCATCTTCGGCGCCAGCCGCCCCATTTCGGACAGGAACACCGACGCCTGGAACGCGAACATGCCGCTGTTCCAGTAATAGCCGCCGTCTTCGATCAGGCGTTGCGCGACTTCGGGCGAGGGCTTTTCCACAAAGCGCAGCACCCGGCGCGCCGGCGCCATCTCGCCGGGTTCGTCCGACTGGATGTAGCCATAGCCGCTAAGCGGCGCCGTGGGCGTAATGCCGAAGGTGACCAGCGCGCCCTGACGCGCCGCCTCGTACGCCTGGGCGAAGGCGGCGCGAAGCACTTCGCCATCTTCCAGCACGTGGTCCGACGGCATGATCAGCATGATGGGGTCTTCGCCGTCGCGCATGGCGCGCAGCGTGGCGGCGGCGATGGCCGGCGCGGTGTTGCGCGCGAAGGGCTCCAGAATCACTTCCGCGTCCTTGATGCCCAGTTCCTGCGCCTGCTCTGCGGCAATGTACTGGTGCGCATCGTTGCAGACCAGCATCGGCTTGGCTTGCGCGCCCGCCGAGCTCAACCGCAGCAGCGTGTTTTGCAACAGGCTGCGCGAATCGGTCAAACGGATGAACTGCTTGGGCAACAGTTCGCGCGACAGCGGCCACAGGCGCGAGCCGGAACCGCCGCAAAGGATGACAGCCCGGTAGGCGGGAGGGGGATTCGTCATGGCGCTCACTCCTTGAAGTAGGCCTGGGTGTACGGATGCACGCCGGGATCGGCGGCGATCTCTTCCGCTTGCAGCCAGCGGTAGCCGTGGTGCTGGCCGCGCGGAAGGCTTGCGGTGTCCAACGAAAGCTCGGCCTCGTAGGCGAGGACGACGTAATGGGTGGAGCGTCCCGCTTCACCCGCGAAATTGGTGCCATAAAAGTGTTCGTACACGCCGCGCGGCGTCCACGCATCGGGCGCGATGGCCAGGCCCAGTTCTTCACGGGCGATGCGGTCCAGCGCGGCGCGCAGGGGCTCGTTCTTGCGGATGCGGCCGCCCGGCACAAACCACGCGCCGCGCGCGGGCGGGTTGGTGCGCAGCCCGGTCAGGTAGCGGCCGCCGGCATCGCGCAGCAACAGGTCGATGGAAACGAGCGGCAGCATCTGCACGGCGTGGCGGAAGTCCGCGGGCGGCAATACACCTTCCGGTGTGACGCTGGGCGCGGTGGCGGCCCCCGAAGCGGGCCCCGTGCGCGCGGCGGGCCATCCCAAGGGGCTAGTAGACATTGCGGCCCGTCCATCCCGACACGGCCGTGCGGGCGATGATCAAGAGGTCCATCCGAAACGTCCAATGCTGGATGTAGTAGATGTCGTGCTCGACGCGGTCGCTCATCTTGCGCAGCGTGTCCGTCTGCCCGCGAAAGCCATTGACCTGCGCCCAGCCGGTGATGCCCGGCTTGACGCGGTGGCGCATCATGTAGCGCTGCACCAGGTCCTTGTACATTTCGTTGTGCTCCAGCGCGTGCGGACGTGGGCCCACCACCGACATGTCGCCCATCAGCACATTCAGGAACTGCGGCAGCTCGTCCAGGCTGGTGCGCCGCAGAAAGCCACCGATACGGGTAATGCGGGAATCGTTGCGCGTGGCCTGCGTCACCGTGCCCCGTTCCTGGTGCACGGTCATGGTGCGGAACTTGTAGACGTGGAACACCTTGCCGTCCACGCCCAGCCGGGGCTGCGTAAAGAACACCGGCCCGCGCGAAGTCAGCTTGATGGCCAGCGCAATGGACAGCATCAGGGGCGCCAGGCCGATCAGGGCGAAGAACGCGAAGCTGCGGTCAAACACTTCCTTGGCCCAGCCGCGCACGCCGGCGGCCGGCAGGCTGTTGAGCTGGATGGCGGGCAGGCCCAGGAATTCACCGATGCGATGGCCCAGCAACTGGATCGACATCACATCCGGAATCCAGCGGATATCCACCAGGTCGTTGCGCAGGTGATACAGCACTTCGCGCAATTCCTGGCCCGCCTCCATCGGAAGGACGATCCAGATCTCGCGCACATTGTTTTCGCGCACGAAGGTGTGCAGGTTGTCGAGCTCGTGCAGGCGGCGGACTTGCGGCGGCAGGCTTTCGTGCGGCTCGGCGTAGATGCCGGCCACTTCATAGCCCGCGCCGCGATAGCGTTCGACGCGGCGCCACAGGTCATGCCCCAGCGCGCCGAAGCCCACCAGCAACACATGCTTCTTGTTCAGGCCGCGATCGCGCGCGGCGCCCAGCGCGGCGTAGACCGCGATGCGTACACCCGCCAGCGTCAGGGCGGTCATCCCAAACCAGGTACCCGCCCACATGCGCGATATCGCGGCGGTCTGATGCATGAGAAAACTGACAAGGATGCCCAGCGCGAACACGGTCGCCCACGCGGCCAGGCTGCGCACCACCAGATCCGTCAGCAGCCGGCCGCGCCATGACACGTACAGGCGAAATGCCGGGAACAGGGCAATCACGCCCAGGCCGCACAAATAGATCAGGAACAGATGAATCTGCGGAGGCTCCGCCAATGCATCGTCCGAGAATTTCAAGCCGGTGGCAGTCAGGCCGCAGGTGATGACGATCGCGGCGTCGAGCAGGCGGTACAGATAGCTTGCTCCGCTGAATCTTGCCGATGTGTCCGATTGGGACGGGTCCATCGCGCACTCCTGTTCGTGGGGCGTTTTCCGCGGCGAAAAGAAAAAACGATGCACTGCCGCAAAACATGTGGCTACCGACGAAATCTTATTGAGTGCGAGGCTTACCCGAAACCTCCAAACGATGTAGGAGAAGGCTTAGGGCATCCGTCGAATGTGCGGGACTTCGAAAAGAGAGTGGAATGTCGCAACCCGTTACGCATCGGGCTCCATTCCAAGCAACGAAGTCATTCACAGTGGATTTGCCATGACGACATTTATCGGAACGTTGAGCCGAGCCATCGCCGCTATCGCGCTCGTGTCCTCGCTGGGCGCTTGCGCCTTTTCCCCCGGTATGACCTTTAAAGCCGACCACCTCGTTGATCCCCTGGATCCGAATTCCGTGGCGACGATCAAGGAAATCACCCCCTCGCTGGTCGTCGACGACCTGCGCAACCGCCAGGCGTTGATCAACAACGACGGAGTCGAAAAGCTGGTGGGAAGCCCCGAGCCCTACCGCATCGGGCCGGGCGACATTCTTTCCATCGTGGTGTGGGATCACCCCGAACTCGTCCTTCCGACGCAAACCTACGCAATCGGGACTGGGGTGACCGAACTAGTCATGGGGGATACCGCCTCGGGCATACCGGGGTATACCGTCTCATCCACTGGATATATCCAATTTCCCTATACGGGATTGCTGAAAGTGGCGGGGTTGACGGAACTGCAGGCGCGCAATCTCATAGTGAATAGTTCCGGCAAGTACATCCAGGATCCGCAGATCACGGTACGCGTGCTGGGCTATCGAAGCAAGCGCGTCTACGTGGAAGGCGAGGTCAAGTTCCCGGGCACGGTTGCCATCAACGACATTCCGATGACTTTGCTCGAAGCGGTCAACCGCGCGGGTGGCTTGCTGCCCACCGCCGACCGCAGCGCCGTCTATGTCATTCGCGATGGCCGCCGCACCCGTGTGAACTTGCCCGCGCTGGTTGAACGCGGTCAGGACTTGAATCAAGTGATGCTGAGGTCGGGCGACATCGTGCGTGTGACACCGCGCGATGACAGCAAGGTCTTTGTGATGGGCGAAGTGTTCCTGCCCACCACGGTCGTGATGCGCGATGGACGCATGTCGTTGACCGAGGCGTTGGGCTTGGCGGGAGGCCCCAATCAGTTGACGGCCGATGCGTCGCAAGTGTTTGTGGTGCGCAGTACCGAGCAAGCGACGCCCGAGGTGTTCCACCTGAACGCCAAGTCGCCGCAGGCTTTGGCAGTGGGATCGAAGTTTGAGCTGGACCCCAAAGACGTCGTATTCGTGGATACGGCTTCGCTGGTGCGGTGGAACCGCTTCATCAGCAACCTGTTCCCGAGCGCGCAAACGGTGCAGACCGTGAAGTCGATCGATTAATCCGCCTTTCAGGGCCAACGGGCCCTAAAACAACGCCTTTTGGGGGCGCCGCATCCGCCGCGGCGCCCACGTCTGGAGAGCTGCATGTCGTTGCCCATCGAATCATTCGAGCCGAACGTCCCGGCTCGCCAGCAGGAAACCCCGTTGTCCTCGCACGTGGATGCCATCATCAGCAACCGGTGGATGATCATTGCGATCACGCTGCTCGCCTTCCTGGGCGCGCTGGCCTACGTGATGGTGACCCCATCGGTGTATTCGGCCGACATCATCGTGCAGGTTGAAGAAGAAGCCCCCAATGGACAGGCGCGCAGCCTGTTGGGCGATGTGTCGTCCATGTTCGACACCAAGGCAGAGACCTCGGGCGAAATGGAAGTGCTGCGTTCGCGCATGGTGGTGGGGCCCGCGGTCGACAAGTTCTTGCTGTACATCCACGCCAAGCCGCGCTACTTCCCCGTGATCGGTGAATGGCTGGCCCAGCGCTACGAAGCCTTGCCGTATCCCTCCAGCCTGCCACGCGGCGGCTACGCCTGGGGCGGCGAGACGATCGCGATCTCGCACCTGGACGTGCCCAACGAATGGCTGGGCAAGCCGTTCATCGTGACCACGCAAGGCGAAGGGCGCTACACGGTGACCGACAAGTTCACGGGCGCCACGTTCAGCGGCGCGGTGGGCAAGCCCGAACAATTCCGCCTGCCCGGCGGTGGCGTGATGGACGTGCATATCGACGCGCTGACGGGCCGGCCCGGCACGCAGTTCACCATCTCGCGCAGCTCGCGCCTGGCGGCGATTGAAAACGTGCAGTCGCACATGGGCATCTTCGAGCGGGGCCGCGCGTCGGGCGTGATCGGCGTCACGCTGGAAGGCAACGACCCGGCGCTGACCACCGCCGTGCTGAACCAGATTGGCCAGGAATACGTGCAGCAGAACGTGAACCGCAAGGCGGCGCAGGCAGAGAAGTCGCTGGGCTTTTTGGAACAGCAGTTGCCGTTGCTCAAGAGCGAGCTGGACGCGGCCGAAACCAAGTACAACGCCTTGCGCAACAAGCGCGGCACCATCGACCTGAGCGAAGAGGCCAAGCTGATCCTGGGCCAATCGGTTGACGCGCAAACGCGCGTGATGGACCTGCGCGCCAAGCGTCAGGAACTGATCACGCGCTTTTCGCCGAGCCACCCCAGCATCGTGTCGATCGACCGCCAGATCGCTTCGCTGACCAGCGACGTCAACCGCATCGGCAACAACATCAAGCAGTTGCCGGACCTGGAGCAGGACGTGGTGCGCCTGGTGCGAGATGTGCGCGTCAACACCGAGCTGTACACGGGCCTCTTGAACAACGCGCAGCAACTGCGCCTGATCCGCGCCGGCAAGGTGGGCAACGTGCGCATCCTGGACGCCGCGGTGCAGCCGGACCGCCCCGTGCGCCCGAAGGCCGCGATCATCATCGGCGTGGCCACGGTCATCGGCCTGATCTTCGGCATGCTGTGCGCGTTTGTGCGCAATGCGCTGTTCGGCGGCCTGTCTGAGCCGGATGATGTGGAACGCTACACGGGCCTGCCGGTGCTGGCGGCCATTCCGTACAGCGACATGCAAGACAAGCTGTGGCGCCGCAGTCGGCGCAAGAACGCCACGGTGCCCGCGTTGCTGGCGCAAAGCCAGGGCAATTCACCCCCCATCGAAAGCCTGCGGTCGTTCCGCAACGTGCTGCAAGCGTCGCTGCGTCAGTCGGCCAACAACATGGTGATGTTCACCGGCCCGGTGGCGGGCGTGGGCAAGTCGTTCCTGTCGGCCAACTTCGCTTTCATCCAGGGCGGCGTGGGCAAGCGCGTGCTGCTGATCGACGCCGACTTCCGCAAGGGCCAGTTGAATCGCTATTTCGGCGTGCCCAAGGAAGACGGCCTGTTCGAAGTGCTGTCGGGCACGATCCCGCTGACGCGCGTCAGAAAGCACAGCGTGTCCGAAGGCGTGGACTTCATCGCCACCGGCGCGGTCACCTTCGACCCGTCGGAACTGCTGGCCTCGCCCGTGTTCGGCGCGACCCTGCGCGAGCTGTCCTCGCAATACGACATGGTGATCCTGGACACCGCGCCCGTGCTGTCCTCGCCCGACGCGGCGGTGGTGGGCACGCATGCCGCCGCCGTCATGGTGGTGGTGCGCTCGGGCATGAACACGGTCGGCGAAATCCGTGAAACGGCCAAGCGCCTGATCCAGGCCGGCGCGCCCGTGGACGGCGTGCTGTTCAACGGGCTCAAGCTCATGCCGGAACGCTTCGGCTTCCGGTCCAAGTATGGGAATTATCGATACTCCCGTGCGGCGTATTACGGCGATTTCAAACAGAACGGTCCCAAGTAACGCCACCCGGAGAAACTGGCATGCACGGAACTTTTGGCTGGGATACCCCGCAAATTCTGGATGCGGTTTTCAAGGCTTACGACATAAGAGGAACGGTACCGGACGAGATTGACGCACGCTTTGCCCACAGCCTGGGCATGGCGGCGGGCACCCAGGCACACGCGCAGGGGGCGCGTTCGATGGTGGTGGGGCGCGACGGCCGGCTGAGCAGCGTGGAACTGGCGGCGGCCTTGCAGGCGGGGCTGCGTTCGGCGGGCATGCACGTGATCGACATCGGCATGGCGACCACGCCGATGGTGTATTTCGCCACGCGCCTGATGGACACGGGGGCGGGCATCGCGGTCACGGGCAGCCACAACCCGCCGTCGCACAACGGCTTCAAGATCGTGCTGGACGGCGCGTCGCTGTATGGCGAGGGCATCACGGCCCTGCGCGATGCGATGCGCTTGCCGATTGAATCGGCCAGCGTGTCGGGCGGGCGCACGCAGATGCAGATCCAACCCTGCTATGCCGCGCGCCTGGTGGGCGACATCCGCATGGCGCGTCCGATGAAGATCGCCATCGATTGCGGCAACGGCGTGGCGGGCGCGGTGGCGCCGGCCTTGTTTCGCGCGCTGGGCTGCGATGTGACCGAGCTGTTCTGCGAGGTGGACGGGACTTTCCCCGGCCACCACCCCGATCCGGCCGACCCGCAAAACCTTCAGGACCTGATCTATTGCCTGCGCTATTCCGACTGCGAGGTCGGCCTGGCCTTCGATGGCGACGGCGACCGCCTGGGCGTGGTGTCGAAATCGGGACAGATCATCTGGCCTGATCGGCAACTGATTTTGTTCGCCCGCGACGTGCTGGCGCGCAACCCCGGCGCCGAAGTGCTCTACGACGTGAAATGCAGCCGCCACGTGGCCCGCGCCATCTTCGAGGCCGGCGGCAAACCCACCATGTGCAAGACCGGGCATTCCCTGATCAAGGCCAAGATGCGCGAGTCGGGAGCGCTACTTGCTGGAGAGATGAGCGGCCACATGTTTTTCAAAGAGCGCTGGTACGGCTTTGACGATGGCATCTACGCCGCTGCCCGGCTGCTGGAGATCCTGTCGGCGGCGCCGGACCCGTCGGGCCTCTTGGAAAGCCTGCCGCAGTCTTGCGCTACCCCCGAAATCAAGCTGGACACCGCCGAAGGCGAACAGTTCGAACTGGTGGAGGCGCTGCGCCAACAAGGGGAATTCCCCCGCGCGGTGTCCATCAACGATCTGGACGGTGTGCGGGTGGACTACGTCGACGGCTTCGGCCTGGCGCGTCCATCGAACACCACGCCAACGGTGGTGATGCGTTTTGAAGGAGACACCGTGGCCGCATTGGCCCGTATCGAGGAGGATTTCCGCAACGCGTTCCGGCGCATTGCACCTCATGTTCGTTTACCGTTCTAAGGAGCATCACGCGATGGGAAAGGCCAATTATGCGATTGAGGCGTTAAGGGCGAATTCCGGCCTGGCGCAAAGCCCTGAGTGGCAGGCGTTCGCGCAGGCCGCCGAGGCCGCCGAGCTGGACGCCAACACGCTTAAAGTGATCGAGGCCGCAGGCTTGTGCGTGGACCTGACCATGCAGCGCCAGTCACCCGCGCTGGAAGCGGCGGCATTGAATCTGCTGCAGGCGCGTGGGCTGGCGGATGCCCGCCACGCGCTGTTCGCGGGCGACCCCGTCAACTGGACGGAAGGCCGGCCCGCCTGGCACACCGCGCTGCGGGCGGGGCGTACCCGCGAGCAGCCGGACGGCCTGGACGCGGATTCGGTCTGCGAGTATTCGCGCATGACCGACTTCGTGCGCAAGCTGGACCAGACGGCGGATTTTTCAACGGTGCTGCACATCGGCATCGGCGGCAGCGACTGGGGGCCGCGCCTGGCGGTCCAGGCGTTCGGGGGCCCGTCGCAGCGCCGCCAGATCCGCTTCGTGTCCAACATCGACGGCCACGCCTTCCATGACGCCGTGGCCGGCCTGGACCCGCGCCGCTGCCTGGTGGTGATTTCGTCCAAGTCCTTCACCACCTCCGAAACCCTGCACAACGCGCGCGCGGCCATGGCGTGGCTCAAGCAGGGCGGGGTGGCCGATGTGTCCGAGCACCTGGCGGCGGTCACGGCCAACGTGTCGGCCGCGCGCGCGCTGGGCGTGCCAGCCAGCCACACGTTCAAGATGTGCGACTGGGTGGGCGGACGCTATTCCGTCTGGTCGGTAGCCGGCCTGTCCATCGCGCTGACCGTGGGCGCCGACGTGCTGATCGGCATGCGGGCGGGCGCCGAAGCCATGGACCAGCATTTCCAGCAAGCGCCGTTCGCCGCGAACGCACCGATCCAACTGGCCTTGGCCGGCCTGGTCAATTGCAGCGTGCTGGGCCATAACTCCTTGAACATCGCCGCCTATAGCGCGCGCCTGCTGCACCTGGTGACCTATCTACAGCAGTTGGAAATGGAGTCGCTGGGCAAGCGGGTGGCGGGCGACGGCACGGCGGTCGGCGTGCCCACGGCGCCCATCATCTGGGGCATGCCGGGCACCGATGGCCAGCACACGTTCTTCCAATGGCTGCATCAAAGTGAGAACGGCGCGCCGGTTGATTTCATCGCCAGCCTGCAAGGCCATGCGGACAGCCCGGACGCGCACCGCCTGCTGCTGGCCAATTGCCTGGCGCAGCGCCAGGCGCTGCTGCGCGGCAAGAGCCTGGAAGAAGCCTTGCAGGACGTGGCGCACATCGACGACCAGGAACGCGCCCTGAGTCTGGCGCAGCACATGGTGCATCCGGGCGGTCGGCCGTCCACCCTGGTCGTGCTGCGCCAACTGGATCCGCGCGGCCTGGGCGCGCTGCTGGCGCTGTATGAGCACAAGGTGTTCGTGCAGAGCGTGGTGTGGGGCATCAACCCCTTCGACCAATGGGGCGTGGAACTGGGCAAGCGGCTGGCCTCGGGCATCGAGCGCGAACTGGCGGTGCCGGTGTCGGCCGGCGTGGTCGATTGGGGCCACGATGCGTCCACCTCGTACTGGATCGATCGCTACCGTGGCCACGCGCAGGCGCCGCGTCCCCGGCATGCGTGGGTGCCGGGCGTGGCGGCGCACCTGTGACGGGGGCGGGGATGCCAGACGCAGACATGCCTGATGTGCGCATTCAGGCCCCCCACGTGCAGGCCTCGGACCTGCACGTGCTGGTCACGGGCGGGGCCGGCTATATCGGCACGCATACCTTGATTGCAATGCTGGCGGCCGGCCAGCGACCGCTGGTGCTGGACAACTTCAGCAACGGCAGCCGCGAGGCCGTGAGCCGGGTCGAGCGCTTGTGCGGCGTGCCGATACCGCTGATCGAAGGGGATATCCGCACGCCAGGCCTGATCGAACGCGTGCTGTCAGACGCGGCGGCACGCGGCCAGCCGGTGCGGGCCGTGCTGCATCTGGCCGGCTGCAAGGCGGTTGGGGAATCGGTGGCGGACCCGCTCAAGTACTACGACAACAACGTCGCGGGTTCGATGGTGCTGCTGCAGGCCATGCGCGAGGCGGGCGTCACGCGGCTGGTATTCAGCTCGTCGGCCACCGTGTATGGCGAGCCCCAGTACCTGCCCTTTACCGAGGCGCATCCGCTGGCGCCGGCCAACCCCTACGGGCGCACCAAGCTGATGGTGGAAGAGATGCTGCGCGACGTCTGCACGGCCAACCCCGCCTTCAGCGCCGTCACGCTGCGCTACTTCAACCCCATCGGCGCGCATCCCAGCGGGCAGATCGGCGAGAGTCCGCGCGACCTGCCCAACAACCTTTTCCCCTTCATCACCCAGGTGGCGGTAGGCCGCCAGCCATTCCTGCGGGTGTTCGGCAACGACTACGACACCGCCGACGGCACGGGCGTGCGCGACTATCTGCATGTGATGGATCTGGCGCAGGGCCATGTGCGGGCGCTGGCGTATTGCGTGGACCACCCCGGGTTTATTGCCGTCAACTTGGGCACGGGCCGGGGCACCAGCGTGCTGGAGCTGGTGCGCGCGTTTGAACAGGCCAGCGGCTGCCGGATTCCCTTGCAGACCCTGGCGCGACGCCCCGGAGACGTGGCGCGCACCTGGGCCGACCCTACGCTTGCCGAGTCTTTGCTGGGCTGGCGCAGCACCTACGATGTGGCCGCCATGTGCGCCGACGGCTGGCGCTGGCAGCAAGGCAATCCGCTGGGCTACGCCCCGGACGAGCCCAGCCAGGCCGCCGCATAACCCCGATGCCGTATCGGAGGCTTTCCGGAAAAGGGGCGCTAGCGGTTACAGTTGACGGGACTATTGCGTAGCACCGTCAGCGAGGCACTTCCATGTTTGAAACCCATTCCCAGCCCGGGCTCCCCCGCAACCGCCAGGGGCAGTCCCAATGAACGGGCCCACCCACCTTCCGCCCGCCCACTGGAACCTGGACAGCATCGTGTCCGGCTTGCGCGAAGCGCGCGTCGCCTGGCGCGGCCCGCGTGGCCGCCTGCGTGAAGACGCGGGCCTGCGTGAATTCCCGTCCCAGGAAAGCCTGCGCCAGATCATCAAGGACCTCTGTGGCGCCTTGTTCCCGATGCGGCTGGGCCCCATCGATCTGCGCGAAGAAGTCGAAGACTTCTATGTGGGCCACACCATCGGTGCGGCGCTGGACGCCCTGTTGCATCAGGTCTGTCTTGAACTGCAATACGTGGGCCGCAATGAACACGTCGACCCGGCTGAGACCCAGCGGCGCGCCATCGAGATCGTGCGCCAGTTCGGCGCCGAGCTGCCGCGCGTGCGCGCCGCGCTGGACCTGGACGTGACCGCCGCCTACCAGGGGGACCCGGCCGCGCACAGCGTGGACGAAGTGCTGCTGTGCTATCCCGGCGTGGCGGCGATGATCCATCACCGCCTGGCCAACGTGCTGTATCGGCTGAATGTGCCGATGCTGGCCCGTATCGTGGCCGAGATCGCGCATGCCGACACCGGCATCGACATCCACCCCGGCGCCACCATCGGCCGCAGCTTTTTCATCGACCACGGCACCGGTGTCGTCATCGGCGAAACGGCCATCATCGGCGACCGCGTGCGGCTCTACCAAATGGTGACGCTGGGCGCCAAGCGCTTCCCGCCTGGCGAAAACGGCGAGCTTAAAAAGGGCTTGCCGCGCCATCCGTTGATCGAAGACGACGTGGTGATCTACGCGGGCGCCACGATCCTGGGCCGCGTCACGATCGGCAAGGGGTCGACCATTGGCGGCAACGTCTGGCTGACACGCAGCGTGCCCCCGGGCAGCAACGTCACGCAGGCCAGCCTGGTCAGCGACATGCCCGACTGCGGCTTGGGCGGTTGATTGCAGCGGGTCAGGGCGACCGGCTAGGGCGACCGACGAGGGCGACCGGCTAGGGCGGCCACGGATAGGAGCCAGGATGGACACGCAAGTTTCGGATCTGGCCGCGTTGCGCGGCTTTGTCGACCGCCACCCGCGGCTGTTCGTGTTGACGGGGGCGGGCGTCAGCACCGATTCCGGCATCCCGGACTATCGCGACACCGAAGGCGAATGGAAACGCTCGCCGCCCATGACCCTGCAAACCTTCATGGGCACGGAACTGGCGCGCGCCCGTTACTGGGCGCGCAGCATGGTGGGCTGGCGCCGCTTTGGCCAGGTCAAGCCCAACGATTCGCACCGTGCGCTGGCGCGTCTGGAATCGCGCGGCCGCCTCAGCGTGCTGGTCACGCAAAACGTGGACGGCCTGCATGCCGCCGCCGGTAGCCGCGATGTAGTGGACCTGCATGGCCGGCTGGACGAAGTGCGCTGCATGCAATGCGACTGGCGTGGCGGCCGCCACGACTGGCAAGACCGGCTGCAACACAGCAACCCCGCGTGGGCCTTGCTGGACGCCACCGATGCGCCGGACGGCGACGCCGACCTGGACGGCCAGGATTTCTCGCAATTCATCGTGCCGCCGTGCCCGCGCTGCGGCGGCATCGTCAAACCCGATGTGGTCTTCTTCGGCGAAACCGTCCCGCGTGACCGCGTCGATCGCGCCAATGCCGGGCTGATGAGCGCCGACGCGGTGCTGGTGGTGGGCTCGTCGCTGATGGTGTATTCGGGTTACCGCTTCGTGACGGCAGCGTCGCGCAACGGCATGCCCATCGCCGCCATCAACCTGGGCCGCACGCGGGCCGACAATCTTTTGACCCTGAAGGTGGAACAGCCTTGCGCGCTGGCGTTGGACGCGTTGTAAGCCAAGGTGTAACCGGCCGGTTTTTGACCGGTTTAAGCAAGTGCTTGCCCTGTCAGGGATTTTTCGCGCCGTTACAGACCTTTCCATAGGGTTGTCCACAGGAACTGTGGATAAATCCCTAGGGAATACCCGGGTTTTTCAGCCCTCAGCCCCTTCCAGCCCCTCGCCCAACAACGCTTTACGCGCGGCATGCCAACTGCCGGCGTCTGGCGCATACAACAAGCCGCCCGTGCGATGCGTGGGCTTGTAGGGCGAGCCATCGAAGCGCGCCGCGTAGCCGCCGGCTTCGCGGTGCAGCAGCCAGCCGGCGGCGTGGTCCCAGGCGGTCAGTTGGTTGTACAGCGCAATGTGGCAATGCCCGGCCGCCAGCATGCGGTATTCGTGCGCGGCGCAGCGTAGCGACGAGGTGCTGGCCAGGCGCGACAGGTGGCTGTTGACGGTGGTGCGCAGGGGCTCGGGCAGGGCGCCCGTGGAGATCAGCCCGTCCATGTCTTCCAGCGGCGCGGGGGCGGCCACGGTCAGCGGCACGCGGCGGCCGTTGTCGTATTCCATCCAGGCGCCTTCGCCGCGCACGGCCAGTGCGCTGTCGCGGTTGACGGGGTCGTAGATCACGCCGGCGATCACGTCGCCGCGGTGACAGGCCGCGATCATCATGCCGAACAAGGGCAGGCCCGCCACGTAGTTGCGCGTGCCGTCGATGGGGTCAATCAGAAAGGCCAGGTCGGCGTCGACCAGCATGTTCAGCAGCGCGGGGTTGCGCGCGGAGGCTTCTTCACCGATGAGCACGGCGCCGGGATGCAGCTTGGCCAGGCGAGCGCCGATCATGCGTTCGGCCGCTTCGTCCGCGTCGGTCACCAGGTCACGCGGCGAGCTCTTGCCTCGCACCGAGCCGTCGGGCAGGTTGCGAAAGCGCGGCATGACCTCGGCCAGGGCCGTTTCGGCCAGCACGGCGGCCAGCTTGCGGGTGTCCTCAAGGGAGAAGGTTTTGCTCATAGGGATCCATCCAGGGAACGCGCAAATCTATCACGCCTGGGCGGCATTTGATCGCGCTTCGCAAGTGACTGGATTGAAAGGACTTTTCCGGGCTGTGCAGGACTTATCGGCCGGGTTGTCCACAGTTGTTGGGGATAAGCGGCGTTGAAAACCGCTTATCCCCGGTGCGCGGCGAGCGCCGCGCACCGCTTGGGGCTCAGGCGCCCAGGTCCACGCACAGGTACTTGATTTCGAGGTATTCCTCGATGCCGTACTTCGAGCCTTCACGGCCCAGGCCCGACTGCTTGACGCCGCCGAACGGGCCGACTTCGTTGGAGATCAGGCCGGTGTTGATGCCGACAATGCCGTACTCCAACGCTTCGGACACGCGCCAGATGCGGGCGTAATCGCGGGTGAAGAAGTAAGCGGCCAGGCCGAAGATGGTGTCGTTGGCCATGCCGATGACTTCTTCTTCGGTGTCGAAGCGGAACAGCGGGGCCACCGGGCCGAAGGTTTCTTCGGTGGCAAAGCGCATCGACTGCGTCACGTCGCGCACCACGGTGGGTTCAAAGAACGTGCCGCCCAGCGCATGCGGCTTGCCGCCGGCAATAACCTTGGCGCCGTGCGAGGTGGCGTCAGCGATGTGCTCCTGCACCTTTTCAATGGCGTTCTTGTCGATCAGCGGACCTTGCGTCACGCCATCGGCAAAGCCGTCGCCGACCTTCATGGCTTCGACCTTGGCGACCAGGCGCTTGGCGATTTCCTCGTACACGCCGGCTTGCACGTAGATGCGGTTGGCGCACACGCAGGTCTGGCCGGCGTTGCGGTACTTGGAGGCCAGGATGCCGTCAACGGCGCGGTCCAGGTCGGCGTCGTCGAACACGATGAACGGCGCGTTGCCGCCCAGTTCCAGCGACAGCTTCTTGATGGTGGGGGCGCATTGCTCCATCAGCGTGCGGCCCACTTCGGTGGAGCCGGTGAAGCTCAGCTTGCGCACGACATCGCTTTCGCACAGGGCGGCACCGATATCGCGCGAGCTGCCCGTGATGACGTGGAACACGCCCGCGGGCACGCCGGCTTCTTCGGCCAGCACGGCCAGCGCCAGCGCGGTCAGCGGGGTTTGTTGAGCGGGCTTGACCACCATGGTGCAGCCGGCGGCCAGCGCCGGGCCGACCTTGCGGGTGATCATGGCGGCCGGGAAGTTCCACGGCGTGATGGCGGCCGTAACGCCGATGGGCTGCTTCAACGCCAGGAGGCGCTGGCCGGCCTTGGGGCTTTGCAGCACGTCGCCGTCGATGCGCTTGGCTTCTTCGGCGAACCACTCCAGGAACGAGGCGGCGTAGGCGATTTCGCCCGCGGCTTCGGTCACGGGCTTGCCCTGTTCGGACGTCATGATGGCGGCCAGGTCTTGCTGGTTCTGCATCATCAGTTGCGACCACTTCAGCAGGATCGCGGCGCGTTCCTTGCCGGTCTTGGCGCTCCAGGCGGGCAGCGCGGCTTGCGCGCTGGCGATGGCCTGTTCGGTTTCCTTGCGGCCCAGCTTGGGCACCGACACGATGGTCTTGCCGGTGGAGGGGTTGTCCACCGGGATCGACGCGCCGTTGCCGGCGCCGACCCACTTGCCGTCGATGTAGCAGGCGTCGCGCAGCAGATCCGGGCGCGACAGGGGATGAGTCAAAGCGGTCATTATTGAAGTCTCCTTGATGGGGATTCAGTGGGGCCAACAAGCACTAGCGGGCGCGGCGGAAAGATCCGCGACGCCCGCAATTACCGTGCCTGTGGCCCCCTGAATAAAGGGTTCAGGCCGTGAACCTTACGCTGCCAGTGCGTCGGACAGAATCGCCAGCGCGCGGTCGAATTGCGCGTCGGGGATGGTCAGCGGGTACAGGAAACGCAGCACGTTGCCATACACGCCGCAGCTCAACAGGATAAGCCCTTGTTCCAGCGCGCGCGCTTGCACGCGCTTGACGGCTTCGGCGTCCGGCTTGCCGCTGGCGTCGTTCAGTTCCAGCGCCACCATCGAGCCCAGGCCGCGCACGTCGGCAATGCCCGGCACCTTGGCGCGCAGGCCTTCCAGGTGGGCGCGCAGCTTCTCGCCCAGCACGTTGGCGCGATCGCACAGCTTTTCTTCGGCAATCACGTCCAGCACGGCGTGGGCCGCGGCAACGGCCAGCGGGTTGCCGGCGTAGGTGCCGCCCAGGCCGCCAGCCGCCGGGCCATCCATGACGTCGGCGCGGCCGACCACGCCCGAAATCGGGAAGCCGCCGCCCAGGCTCTTGGCCATGGTGATCAGGTCAGCCTGCACCGAGTGGTGTTCCATGGCGTACAGCTTGCCGGTACGGCCAAAGCCGGTTTGCACTTCGTCGGCGATCAGCAGGATGCCGTGCTCGTCGCAGATCTTGCGCAGCGCGGTCATCAGTTCGGGCGGGGTGATGTTGAAACCGCCTTCGCCTTGCACCGGTTCAATGATGATGGCGGCGACGCGCTTGGGGTCGATGTCGCACTTGAACAGCAGGTCCAGCGCCTTGAGCGAATCGGCCACGCTGATGGCTTGCGTGGCGTTGGGGAACGGCACGTGATAGATGTCGCCGGGCATCGGGCCGAACGACAGCTTGTACGGGGCGACCTTGCCGGTCAGCGCCATGCCCAGCATGGTGCGGCCGTGGAACGAGCCCGAAAACGCGATGACGCCCGAACGGCCGGTCGACGAACGCGCGATCTTGATGGCGTTTTCAACGGCTTCGACGCCAGTGGTGAAGAAGGCAGTCTTCTTCAGGCCGTCGATGGGGGCCAGGCGGTTGATGCGTTCGGCCAGCGAGATGTAGCTTTCGTACGGAACGATCTGGTAGGCCGTGTGCGTGAAGTTGTCCAGCTGCGCAGCGACGGCGGCCTTGACCTTGGGGTGCAGGTGGCCCGTGTTCAACACGGCGATGCCGCCGGCGAAATCGATGTATTCCTTGCCGTTGGCATCCCACAGGGTGGCGTTCTCGGCGCGCACCGCGTAGAAGTCGCACATGACGCCAACGCCGCGCGGCGTGGCCAGGGAACGGCGGGTATTCAGGTCTTGATTCTTCATCTCAGCCTCGATGAACAGGGTGGGCGGGAAAAACCTTATTTAATGCTACGATGGCCCCACTTGTGGGAACCACTTTGATAAAACAGGTAGAACCAATTGCGGTCCATTGTAGGTGACTTGCTGCTGCTGCGCCTGGCCGAGGCCTCCAGCGAGCCCATGAACAAGCGGCTGTATCGCGGCATACGCGAAGCGATCCTGGACGGCGCCATTGCGGCGGACTCGCGTTTGCCCGCTTCCCGCGACCTGGCTACCGAGCTCGGCATCGCCCGCAACACGGTGGTTCACGTCTATAGCCAACTGCTGGCTGAAGGCTATACGCGCAGCCGGCAGGGCAACGGCACCTTCGTCAACGCCTCGGTGCCCGATTCCTACCTGGCCAGCGGCCGTCGCCTGCGTCACCCTGCCCAGGCCCAAGCGGGCGCCGCGCTGTCGGCGCGCGGCGCGGCCATTGTGGATGGCGTGTCGGCCTCGCCCTACCAATGGGGCGCCTTCATGCCCGGCGTGCCCGACCTGACGGAATTCCCGCACAAGAAGTTTGGCCGCATCGTCAGCAGCCTGTGGCGCAACCCGTCGCCCGATCTGCTGACCTACGCGTACGGCGGCGGCCTGCCGGCGCTGCGTGAAGCGCTGGCCCAGCATCTGGCCTTGACGCGATCCATCGACTGCGACCCGGACCAGATCATCATCACCGAAGGCTCGCACCAAGCCATCGACCTGACCACCCGCATCCTGGGCGAAGCGGGCGAAACGGCCTGGGTCGAAGACCCCGGCTACTGGGGCGCCCGCACCATCCTGCAGGCCAACGGGCTGCACACGGTGCACCTGCCGGTGGACGAAGAGGGCATGCGCCTGCCCGAACCGGGCGGCACGCCGCCACGCTTCATATTCGTCACGCCGTCGCACCAGTATCCGCTGGGGCCGGTGATGTCCCTGACGCGCCGCCGCCAGTTGCTGGCGGTTGCCCGGCAAAGCGGCAGTTGGATCATCGAAGACGATTACGACAGCGAATTCCGATTCTCGGGCCGGCCCATTGCCTCGCTGCTGGGGCTGGAACCCGACGCGCCGGTCATCTACATGGGCACGTTCAGCAAGACGCTGTACCCGGGCCTGCGCGTGGGCTACCTGGTCTTGCCCAAGCCCTTGACCGCCGCATTCCAGGCGGCGCACGCCGAGCTCTACCGCGAAGGCCATCTGATGACGCACGCGGCGCTGGCCACGTTCATCTCTGAAGGGCATTACGCCGCGCACATCCGCCGCATGCGCATGCTGTACGGCAGGCGCCGCGCCATGCTGGTCAACCTGATCGAACGCCGCCTGGGCCCCGACTGGCTGCATCGCGACGCCAGCATGGCGGGCCTGCATCTGGTGCTGACCTTGCCGACGGACATGGACGACCTGCGCGTGGTGGACGTGGCGCGCGGCAAGGGCGTGCTGACGCGCGCGCTGTCGCGCTATTACGTCAACGCCGAGGGCCGGCGGCCGGGGCTGCTGCTGGGCTACGCCTGTGTGCCCGAACACGACATCGCGCGCAAGTTTGAAGTGCTGCTGGAAAGTCTGGCCGAAGTGGCCCGCAAGCCTGTCGCCGCCTGACGCGCCGGGTCAGGCAGGCCTATCAGAAAGGCCATCAGGCAGGCGGTCGGTTGGCCATCAGAAAGGCAACAGCGCGGTGGCAAAGGCCGCGGCGTTGCGCATGCCCTGGTCTTCGAAGTTGGTATTGAACACCGCATGCGCCTGGGCGCTTTGCGCGGCCAGGCGCGAGAAGCGCTCGGCCAGTTCCGCCAGTTCCTGTTCCGTGTATTCGTATTGAAAACGGCTGGACGAAGCGGGGCCGGACGCGTTCCATGCAGCCGCATTGCGGCCATGCAGGCGCAGCAAAGTCAGGTCGGGATGCGTGCTTTCCCACACCGCGGGCACCGTGTTGTCAAAGCCCTGCGGCGCATCGACCACGGTATGCACCACACCCAGATCGCGTTCAAACGCCAGCGTGTCGGCGATGGCCGCCGGGCTGTCGAACCAACTGCGATGGCGGAATTCCACGGATATCAGGTGCTCTTGCATGCGCTGCGCGCAATCGGCCACATGCGCGCGGCCTCGGGCGTCACGGCGGATCCACGGCGGAAACTGAAAATGCACCGCGCCCAGCTTGCCCGGCATGCGCAGCGGCTCCAGCGCCAGTTGATAGCGGCGCCAGAGTTCGTCGCGCAAGTCCTCGGGCATGTGGTGGTGGTAGATCATCGGTTCCGGCCAATCTTCCAGCTCGCGCGCAATGTCTTTGGGCAGCGCGGCAAGCGGCGTCTGGTGGCCGGTGAACAGGCGGAAGGCCTTGATGTTGAACACGAAATCGTCGGGCGTGCGCTGCGCCCAAAGATAAGCATTGTTGGCCGAGGGCAGGGCGTAGTAGCTGGAATCGATTTCGGCCATGGCAAAGCGCGTGGCGTAGAAACGCAGCCGCGCCTCGGCGCCACGCACGTCTGGCGGGTAAAAGCGCCCGCAGGCGAGCAGGGTGGGGTCGGTCCAGGAGGCGGTGCCGGTCAGGATACGCATGGCGACGGGGTGCAAGTTGGCGCGCGGGCAGGGTAGGGCTACGCTGCTATGATAGCTGGATAAATAGCCAGTCATTTGGCCTACTTTACCGTCATGTCCGACCACAATCCCCCTTTGAATTCCCGCCCCGACCCCTTAGCCGACCTGAACCCCGCCCAGCGCGAAGCCGCCGAATTCGGCGTCAGCGTGCCAGGGGGCGGGGCGGCGGCGGGCGACGATGGCCCTTTGCTGGTGATCGCCGGGGCGGGCTCGGGCAAGACCAACACGCTGGCGCATCGCGTCGCCCACCTGATCCTGAACGGGGCCGACCCGCAGCGCATGCTGCTGCTGACGTTTTCGCGCCGCGCGGCCCAGGAAATGGATCGTCGCGTGGGCAGCGTGCTGCAACGGGTCATGAACCTGCGCGGCTCGCAGCAGGCGCCGTCGCTGCCGTGGGCGGGCACTTTCCACGCCATCGGCGCGCGGCTGCTGCGTGATTGCGCGCTGCGCATCGGGCTGTCGGAAGCCTTCACCATCCACGATCGTGGCGACGCCGAAGACCTGATGGGCATGGTCCGCCACGAACAGGGCCTGTCGTCGACCAAGTCGCGCTTTCCCCTGAAGGGCACCTGCCTGGCCATCTATTCGCGCGTGGTCAACAGCCAGAGCCCGGTTGCCGATGTGCTGAAAACCTCGTTCCCTTGGTGCGCGCAATGGGAAGACGAGCTGAAGACGCTGTTTCGCGGCTATGTGGCGGCCAAGCAGGACCAGCAGGTGCTGGACTACGACGACCTGCTGCTGTACTGGGCCGAGATGATGTCGGACCCGGGCATCGCGGCGGATGTCGGGGCGCGCTTCGACCATGTGCTGGTGGACGAATACCAGGACACCAACCGCCTGCAATCCGCCATTCTGCTGGCCATGAAACCCGACGGCCGCGGCCTGACGGTGGTGGGCGACGACGCGCAATCCATCTATTCGTTTCGCGCGGCCACCGTGCGCAACATCCTGGATTTTCCAACGCAGTTTCCCAAGCCCGCCCGCGTCATCACGCTGGACCGCAACTACCGCTCGACCCAGCCCATCCTGAACGCCTCCAACGCGGTGATCGGGCTGGCAACAGAGCGCTTCGCCAAAGACCTCTGGACCGACCGCGCGTCGTCGCAATTGCCCGAACTGGTCACGGTCAGCGACGAAGCCGGGCAAGCGCGCTGGGTGGCCGACCAGGTGTTGGCGCAGCGCGAGGGCGGCGCCACGCTGAAGTCGCAAGCCGCGTTGTTCCGCACGGCCAGCCACAGCGCCGCGCTGGAACTCGAACTGACCCGGCGCAATATTCCTTTCGTGAAATTCGGCGGTCTGCGCTTTCTGGAAGCCGCGCACGTGAAGGACTTGTTGTCGCTGTTGCGCTGGGCGGAAAACCCGCGCGGCCGCATGGCGGGCTTTCGCGTGGCGCAGTTGATGCCCGGCATTGGCCCGGCCACCGCCGGCAAGCTGATGGACGCGATGTCCGCCAGCGCCGAGCCGCTGCGCGCCTTGCGTGAATTCAAACCGGGCGCGGCGGCGCAGCAGGAATGGGGCGCGTTCGCCGACACCTATGCGGCGCTGTGCGACCCCGGCCTGCGCTGGCCCGCCGACGTGGACCTGGCCTTGCGCTGGTACGCCGGCCAGCTTGAACGCCTGTATGACGACGCCCGCGTGCGCAAGACCGACCTGGATCAGTTGGTGCGGCTGGCGGCGGGCTACCCGTCGCGCGAACGCTTCCTGACCGAACTCACGCTGGACCCGCCCGACGCCACCAGCGACGAATCCGGCGCGCCGTCGCGCGACGAGGACTACATGATCCTGTCCACCATCCACTCGGCCAAGGGCCAGGAATGGAAGGCCGTCTATGTGCTGAATGTGGTCGATGGCTGCATCCCTTCCGACATGAGCACCGGCACCGCCGAAGAGATCGAGGAAGAACGCCGCCTGCTGTATGTGGCCATGACGCGCGCCAAGGAACGCCTGCAATTGATCGTGCCGCAGCGCTTCTACGTGCATCAGCAGACGGGCATGGGCGACCGCCACGTCTACGGGTCGCGCACGCGCTACATCACCAATGCCATGCTGCCGCTGTTTGACCACCTGCCCAAGCCGCCTGCGCTGGCCGACCTGCCGGGCGGGGGCGCGGCCAAAGAACCGCAGGCGCCCGCCATCGACGTGACAAAGCGCGTGCGCAGCCTGTTCTCATAGCCTGGGCTATCATCGCCCGATGCCATGAGTTGTTCGGCAAGGATCGCATTGCCAGAGGGTGTCCATGTCCGCTGAAGAGAATTTCGCCGACGTCCACAAGGGCGAGGTGGTTGCGTCGATCGCCTATGTGAACGGACGCCGCGACCGCGAAGTGCCCATCGACGAGGTCGGGCAATACATAGGCCAATACGGTGGCCAAAGTGACGACCAAAGCGCGGGCCAAAGCGACGAAAAAAAGCCGGGTCACGCACCCAGCATGCTGTGGATCGGCTTGCGCAACCCCACGCCTGAATTATTGGCCAGGGTGACCGGCGAACTCGGCGCCTGCGACAAGAACCAGGAAGAGATGCTTGAACCGCATCGGCGGCCCAAGATCATCGACTACGGCAACATGGTCCTGATCGTGACCATCACGGTCGAGGTCGAAGCCGAACGTCCGGTCTTCGGCGAAACCCAGCTCTTGATTGGCGACGGCTTTCTGGTCACCGTGCGGCGCGGCGCCACCGCGGCGCACAGCCCGCTGCGCGAACGGCTGGAAGCCTCGCCCGACCTGCTCAAGCGCGGCAGCGACTACGTGGCGTCCGAAGTGCTGGACTGGCTGGTCGATCGCTACGTGGCGGCGGCGGGCAAGATCGAAAGCGTGGTGGAAGGCGCCGAACAAAAGCTGCTGATCCGTGGCGCCAAGGATTCCGACATCCGCAGGCTGTACCGCCAGCGTCGCGATCTGTTGCGCATCCACACGGTGGTGTCGCCCATGGCCGAAATCTGCCGGCGTCTGGCGCGGGTCGAGATGTCTGCCGTGGACGAACATGCCAGGCCGTACTTCGGCGAGGTCGCCGACCGGGTGTTGCGGGTGGATGAACTCTTCAACGCCTTGCGGGAATCGTTGGCCTTCGCGTTCGAAGCCAGCTTGATGATCGGGCAGGCCGCGCAGAACGACACCACCCGCAAGCTGGCGTCCTGGGCCGCCATCCTGGCAGTGCCGACCGCCATTGCGGGCATTTATGGCATGAACTTCGAATTCATGCCGGAACTGAAATCGCCGTGGGGCTATCCCGTTACGCTGGGCATCATCGCGTCGATCTGTTCGGTCCTGTACTGGCGCTTCCGGAAATCGGGCTGGCTGTAGGCGGGCGGGCAATGGCGGGCGGCAGGGCCGTTTTCGCACGCGGTTTTTGCAAAATCGCGCCCCGCCTGTGGCACACTTGCCGCGTTTCTCATCTGGAGCCCAGCCGGTGCGTGGCAAACCCCCATTTCGCGGCGGCGGCAAGCTGACCGCCCTGATCGTCGCCCTGATCCTTGCGGCGGCGGGCGCCATCGTCAATTGGCTTCAGCCCTCGGGGCGCGGTGATTCCTCCCCGGCCTCGCGCCAACCCCAATCCCAAAGCACACCCGCGCAGCCGTCCACGCCTTCGTCGCGGCCCGGCCCGGCGCTGGCAGGCGGCATCCCCGCGGGCAGCTATACGCTGACCGGCGCGATCGTCAACGTGGCCGACGGCGACACCGTCACGCTGCGCGCGAGCGACGGCCAGCGCCGTATCCGCATGGACAGCATTGATGCGCCCGAAGAGGGCCATGGCGCCGATCAACCCGGCCAGCCCTACGCCGAAGCCTCGCGCAAGCATCTGGCCGACCTGGTGGCGGGCAAGACCCTGACCGCCCAGTGCTACGAACAAGACCAGTACGGCCGCGATGTGTGCGCGCTGATCCTGGACGACGGGCGCTCGGCCAACCGCTTGCAGGTGGAAGCGGGCTACGCCTGGGCCTACACCGCCAGAAAGGGCGCATACCTGCGCGACAAGGCCCTGCCCGGCCTGCAACGCCAGGCCAAGGACGCCAAGCGCGGCCTGTGGGCGCAGCCCGCCGCCATGCAGCCCTGGAAGTGGCGCTATGACTGCTGGCGTCAGCGCCAGTGCGGTTGATGCGGGCGAGTTCGCACCCATGTACTCCACGCACCGCACGCATCCCAGGCGATCCGCGCGATTCGCCCACCCCGCGCACCCCACGCACCCGCTAGGGGGATGCCTGGGTATGGGCTCTGTCCCGCGTTTGCTATTCTCTGTCGCAACGATTTGAAGGGAAGGTTTCCATGCTTGCTATGAAGCGGCTCGGGGCAACAGCCATGCTGATGTTGCTGGCGCTGGCGGGCTGCTCGCAAGAAAGCCCCATCAACAGCCCGTATCCGTCCGGCGCCGAAGGCCAGAACACGTTCTACTCCGCGTTCGTGCAGCGTTCGCCCAAGTACCTGGATCCGGCAAGCTCTTATTCCGGCGACGAAACGCCCTACACCTACAACATCTACGAGACGTTGTACGGCTATCACTACCTGAAGCGGCCCTACGAACTGGTGCCGCGCGCCGCGCAGTCCATCGACCCGCCCCAGTATCTGGATGCCCAGGGCCAGCCGCTGCCGGCCGACGCGCCGGGTGAATCCATCGCCGAAAGCATTTACGACATCAAGATCCGGCCAGGCGTGCGCTACCAGCCGCACCCCGCCTTTGCCCGCAAAGCCGACGGCAGCTACGACTACTACCCGCTTGCCGACGGCGAACTCAAAGACAAGTACTACATTCCCGACTTTCCGCGCACCGGCACGCGCGAGCTGACGGCGGACGACTACGTCTACGCCTTTCGCCGCCTGGCCAGCCCGCGCGTGGTGTCGCCCATCTATTCCGTGATGGCCGACCACGTGGTGGGCATGCAGGAATACGGCGACCGCCTGCGTCAACGCGACCAGGCCGTACGCCGCGATCTTCCGGGCGGAAGCACGGCCCCGTGGCTGGACCTGCGCGACGCCGACGGCTTTACCGGCGTCCAGGCGCTGGACCCGCACACGCTGCGCATCCGCGTCAAAGGCAAGTATCCGCAGTTCAAATACTGGCTGGCCATGACGTTCACGGCGCCCATCCCCTGGGAGGCCGACCGCTTCTATAACCAGCCCGGCATGGCCGAGCACGACCTGTCCTTGAACACTTGGCCGGTGGGTACCGGCCCGTACATGATGGCGGAATCGTTGCAGAACCGCCGCCATGTGCTCGTGCGCAATCCCAACTACCACGGCGAGGCCTACCCCTGCGAGGGCGAACCTGGCGACAAGGAAGCAGGCCTGTTGGCCGACTGCGGCAAGCCCACGCCCTTCATCGATCGCGCGGTATTCAGCCTGGAAAAAGAGGCCATCCCGCTGATCGGAAAATTCATGCAGGGCTATTACGACGTGCCGCAGATTGAACGCGGCGAGTACGGCGTGGCCATGCTGGTGGCCGCGGGCGACAGCCAGGACAAGGCCAAGCAGTACCGCGAGCACGGCATCCGGCTGCCGACCACGGTGGAAACCGCCAACTGGTACATGGGCTTCAACTGGCTGGACCCGGTGGTAGGCAAGGGCGACACGCCCGAGCAGGCGGAAAAGAACCGCAAGCTGCGCCAGGCCATCAGCATCGTGTTCGACTGGGAAGAATTCGTCACCGTGTTCGAAAACGACCAGGCCTCCGTGGCGCAAGGCCCGGTGCCGCCTGGCGTGCTGGGCTATCGCGAACCGCCCGAAGGTGTGAACCCGGTGGTCTACAACCTGGTGGACGGCAAGCCGGTGCGCAAATCCGTCGACGTGGCCAAGCGCTTGCTGGCCGAAGCGGGCTATCCCAATGGACGCAGCGCCGAAACCAATGCGCCGCTGGTGCTTTATTACGACGCCATGCAAGGCGGCGGCTCGAACCCGCGCTTTGACTGGATGCGCCGGCAAATGGCCAAGATCGGCGTGCAACTGGACGTGCGGTCCACCGACTACAACCGCTTTCAGGACAAGATGAAGCGCGGCGCGGCGCAGATTTTCCTGTGGGGCTGGAACGCCGATTATCCCGACGCCGAAAATTTCCTGTTCCTGCTTTACGGCCCCAACGCCAAGGCGCGCGGGGGCGGCGAGAACGCGGCCAACTACGACAGCCCCGAATTCAACAAGCTATTCGAGCAGATGAAGTTCCTGGACGACGGCCCGGAGAAAGAACAATTGATCGCCAAGATGGTGGCCGTGGTGCAACGTGACGCGCCCTGGATGTTTGGCTATTTCCCCATGTCGGGTGGCGCGTACCAGCAGTGGGTTGGCAACGCCAAGCCCACGCAGATGGTGCGCAACACGCTTCAGTACATGAAGATTGATCCACAACTGCGGCAGCAGAAGATCGACGAATGGAACGTCCCAAGGTGGTGGCCGATCGGCCTGTTCGTGCTGCTGTTGGCGCTGGCGATCTGGCCGTCGTACGTCGCGCTCAAGCGCCGTGAACGCCAGACTGCCTTCGGCCCGGCCGTGAAGAAGGAGCATCAATCATGATCGGCTACGTAATCCGCCGGCTGCTGTATGGCGTGCTGATCCTGATTGGCGTCAACCTGTTCACGTTCATCCTGTTCTTCGCGGTCAACACGCCCGACGACATGGCGCGCCTGGCCATCGGCGGGCAACGCGCCAGCCAGGACGCGGTGGAAAAATGGAAGGTCGAGCGCGGCTACGACAAGCCGTTGTTCTTCAATGCGCAGGCGCAGGGCACGGCGCAACTGACCGACACCATCTTCTATCAGCGCTCGGTGCCGCTCTTGGCCATGGAGTTTGGCGCGTCGGATAGCGGGCGCGACATCGGCCGCGAGATCCAGACGCGGATGGGGCCCAGCCTGGCGCTGGCCGTGCCCACCTTCGTTCTAGGCTTGTTTGTCAGCATCGTGTTTTCACTGACGCTGGTGTATTTCCGCGCCACGCGGCTGGACTTCTGGGGCGTGGTGGTGTGCGTGCTGCTGCTGTCGATATCCAGCCTGTTCTACATCATCGCGGGGCAATGGGTGTTCGCCAAGCTGATGCGGCTGGTGCCGTTCTCGGGGTTTTCGGGCGGGCTGGACGTGGTCAAGTTCCTGGCGCTGCCGGTGCTGATCGCCATCATTTCCCGCCTGGGCCCTGAAGCGCGTTTCTACCGCACGCTGTTCCTGGAAGAAATCGGCAAGGACTACGTACGCACCGCGCGCGCCAAGGGCCTGGCCGAGCGCGTGGTGCTGTTTCGCCATGTGCTGCGCAACGCCATGCTGCCCATCCTGACCAGCACGGTCGCCGCCTTGCCGCTGCTGTTCATGGGCAGCCTGATCGCCGAATCGTTCTTCGGCATTCCCGGGTTGGGCAGCTACACCATCGACGCCATCAACGCGCAAGACTTTTCCGTGGTGCGTGCCATGGTGTTCCTGGGCGCGGCGCTCTACATCGTGGGGCTGATCCTGGCCGACATTTCCTACACGCTGGCTGACCCCCGCGTCCGATTCGAGTAGCCGCCATGCCCAAGATCGTCTTCCTGTGGACCGACATCGCGCTGTGGCTGATGGTGCTGAGCGCGCTAGCCTACCTGTGGCACGTGCGCCGCAGCCCGAACCTGCGCGCCACCTGGGGGCGCGTGGCGCGCGACACGCCCGCCATGTGCTCGGCCGTCATCCTGGCCGCGTTCACCGTGGTGGGGCTGCTGGACTCTATCCACTACCGGCCGCAACTGCCGCCCGCGCCAGGGGCCGCCGCCAATGCCGCGCCCATTTATGCGCCCGTGGTGAAGTCCGCGCTGGACGGCCTGTTGGCCGGCACGGTGCTGACGCAACCGGAAAGAAATTACTCGCAGCCCCTGGCCACGAAGCTGTTCCTGAAGGAAACCATGCTGGTGGACGACAAGCCGGTGCGCGATTTCCCGCGCCTGCGCGGCGCCGCCACGCATTTGACCGACCCAGACACGCAACATGTGGGCGATGTCTTGAAACGCCTGGGGTGGGGCGTGGCGGGCGGGCTGGTCGTGGCGCTGTTGTCGGCTGCCGTGCTTTACGCCTGCCTGGCGCGCCACCTGGGGTCAGCCTCGCACGCGGGCCAGGTGTTGCTGCGGGGGGAATCCGACGTGCCGTGGCGGGCCATGGCAATCACCTTTGGTTTGCTTTGCATGACGGCCGGCGCGCTGGCGGGGCTATCCAGCGGCTACCACGCGCTGGGCACCGACCGCATCGGCAACGACGTGTTGTGGCAGGCGCTGAAGAGCATCCGCACGGCGCTTGTCATCGGCAGCCTGACCACCATCGCCATGCTGCCGCCGGCCATTATTTTTGGCATCGCGGCGGGCTACTTTAAAGGCAAGGTCGACGACGCCATCCAATACCTCTACACCACCATCACGTCGATCCCCGGCGTGCTGCTGGTGGCCGCCTGCGCGCTGATGATGCAGGTGTATATCGACAACCATGCCGACCTGTTCGACACCTCGGTTGCGCGGGCGGACCTGCGGCTGTTCCTGCTCTGCATGATTCTTGGGCTGACCGGCTGGGCGGGCCTGTGCCGCCTGCTGCGCGCCGAAACCTTGAAGCTGCGCGAGCTGGAATACGTGCAGGCGGCGCGCGCGTTTGGTGTGTCGCACTGGCGCATCATGACGCGGCACCTGCTGCCCAACGTGGCGCACCTGGTGCTGATCACCGTGGTGCTGGAATTCTCGGGCCTGGTGCTATATGAAGCCGTGCTGTCCTACCTGGGCATCGGCGTGGACCCCAGCATGAATTCCTTTGGGTCGATGATCGACGGGGCGCGCCTGGAAATGTCGCGCGATCCCATGATCTGGTGGAGCCTGATGACCGCTTTCCTCTTCATGCTGGCGCTGGTGCTGGCGGCCAACCTGTTTGCCGACGCCGTGCGCGATGCCTTCGACCCGCGCACCCGCCGCTACAAACCCAGCCGCCTGGCGCGGATGGGCAGCGTGTTCGGCCGCCGCCAGGTGTTGGCCGCCGAACCGCGCGCCTCGAAATCGGGAGAAGCGCCATGAGCTCGGATACTCTCTTGCTGGACGTGCGCGGCCTGGAGGTGGACATTGCCGGCGAATCCGGCATGACGCATGCCGTCAAGCGGCTGGAACTGGCCATTTCGCAGCGCGAGACATTCGCGCTGGTCGGAGAATCCGGCTGCGGAAAAAGCATCACGGCCTTGGCGTTGCTGCGCTTGCTGCCAGACGCCGGCCGCATCGTTGGCGGGCAGATCGACCTGGACGGGCAAGACCTGAACCGGTTGCCCGAAAGCGCGATGCGCGGCGTGCGCGGCGGCCGTATCGGCATCATCTTCCAGGAGCCGTCCACCAGCCTGAACCCGGTCATGCGCGTGGGCGACCAGATCATCGAAACCCTGACGGCGCATACGCCCTTGCGCGGCGCGGCGGCGCGGGCTCGCGCCATCGATTGGCTGCGCCGCGTGGGCATCCCCGAACCCGAACGGCGCGTGGACGACTACCCGTTCCAGTTTTCGGGCGGACAGAAGCAGCGCGTCATGATCGCCATTGCGCTGGCGGCCGAGCCGCTGCTGCTGATCGCGGACGAACCCACCACGGCGCTGGACGTCACGGTGCAGGCGCAGGTGCTGGACCTGCTGGCTGACATCCAGCGCGAAATGGGCATGGCCGTGCTGCTGATCACGCACGACCTGGCCGTGGTGAAAAACGTGGCGCATCACGTGGCGCTGATGCGCGGCGGCGAAATCGTTGAAAGCGCCAGCGCCGAAGAATTTTTCCGCGCGCCCAAGCACCCTTACGCACGGCAATTGTTCGAAGCCATCCCCACCTTCGCCAAGCGTGGCGCGCCGCTGACGGCGCAGGCGCGTGATGCCATCGCGCAAGACGGCGCGCAGCGAGCCACGCCGCGCGCGGCAGGTGGCTTGGTGCTGGATGTGCAGGATCTGAAAGTGCATTACCCCGTGCGCAAGGGCCCGTTGCGGCGCATCGTGTCCTGGGTCAAGGCCGTTGACGGCGTAACGTTTTCGTTGCGCGCGGGCGAAACGCTGGCGCTGCTGGGCGAGTCCGGCTGCGGCAAGACCACCACGGGCAAGGCGCTGCTGCGGCTGATCGACGGTGCACGCATCTCCGGCCGCGCGATGCTGCAAGGCAAGGACGTGCTGTCGGCCGACCGCCGCACGTTGCGCGATCTGCGGCAAGACATCCAGATTGTGTTCCAGGACCCCTACGCATCGCTTGACCCGCGCATGCGCGTGGGCGACATCCTCGACGAGGGCCTGGCGTCGTTGCGACGGGGCATGAGCCAGCAGGCGCGCGCCGCGCACGCCGCGCAGTTGATCGAGCGCGTGGGCTTGCCGGCCAACACGCTGACGCGCTATCCCCATGAATTCTCGGGCGGCCAACGCCAGCGTATCGCCATTGCGCGCGCGCTGGCGGTGGAACCCAAGGTACTGATCTGCGATGAACCCACGTCGGCCCTGGATGTGTCGGTGCAGGCGCAAATTCTGGACCTGCTGCGCGAGCTTCAGGCCGAATTGGGCATTGCGTATCTCTTCATCACGCACAACTTCGGCGTGGTCGAGTATCTGGCGGACCGCATCGCCGTCATGGATGGTGGCCGCATTGTTGAGCTGGGCGAGGCCGACACCGTGTTGCACGCGCCCCGCCAGGAATTGACGCGCCGGCTGCTGGCGGCGGTGCCACGTCTGGAGTTCGGTACGCCCAGCGCGGCTTGAACCGGCGCTTCAGCGCTTGTTGAATAGTCATCTCCCGCATCCATGAAAAACGCGCCCTGATTGCTTGAAATCAGGGCGCGTGGTCAGTCGGCGTCGCGGCATACGCCGCCGGGTTTACAGATCGTCGCGATGGGCGTTGGGCGTTTCCAGCCAGACCAGCGTGTCGTGCCTTAAGGCGCGCACGCATTGCGCCAGGAAGGCATGCACGGTTTCCAGCTCGACCGTGTCGTAGCGTCGCGCCATCAACATCACCGCATCCGCGACCCATTGGCGTTCCTGCGCCAACTGCTGGCACTGTTCCTCAACCGGCCGGATCACGATCATCCGGCGATCCAGCGGGTGGCGGCCACGCTGCACATAGCCCGCCGCCTCCAGCCGATTGATCAAGGCGGTGGCGCCGCCCGAGCTGATGCCCATCAGTTGGGCAAGCTGCCCGGTCGGCAAGGCGTCGAACTCCATCACCAGTTCCAGCGCTTTCAAGTCAGCCAGGGGGATACCCAGCTTTTCCGCCAGGGCCGACTGGCACGCGGTGTTGTACACCGAGAACTGTCGACCCAGCATCAGGGCGATATCGTCAAGCGTTCCCGGTCGCAAGTCACTCGTGCGGGATTCAGGCATCAGGGTCACATGCTCGTGGTGAACCATCGTTTCTTGTTGCAGCATGATGTCGCTCCGTAGCGGATAGATCGATTACTTCTGTGCCGACAAGCCGCCGAGCAGACCGCCCAGCAAGCCGCCGTTGTTGGTGCCGCCTGCCGTCGTACCGCCCGTCAAGCCGCTTGTGACGCCACCCAGCAAACCACCCAGCAAGCCGCCATTGGCAGCCGTGCCCGCACCGGCCGCGCCACCGGCGCCGGCACCCGCGCTGGCACCCGCACTGGCGCCTGTTCCCGTTGTGGCGCCGACCGATACGCCGCCCGCCACGCCACCCAGCACGCCGCCCAACAGGCCACCTCCCGCAGCGCCACCGGCGCCACCCGCACCGCCCGCGGCGCCACCAGTCACGCCGCCCGTCACGCCGCTCAGCAAACCGCCCAGCAGGCCGCCATTGGCCGCGCCGCCCGCTGTGCCGCCCGTCGCACCGCCCACGGCACCCGTTACACCGCCCAAGAGGCCGGTCACCGGCGCCAGCAGGCCAGCCACGCCGCCCGCGGCCGGCGTGCCGCCGACGCCGCCGACGCCGCCCAGGATGCCGGTGATGGGGCTGAGCAAGCCGCCCGTGCCGCCACCCGTCAGGCCTCCCGTGACGCCGCCCAGGCCGCCGGTCAACGAGGCGACCGCGCCGGTCGCGTTGGCCAGCGTGGCGCCCAGCGGGTTGGTATTGCCCGGCGTGGCGTGGAGCAGGCCACCGGCGCTGGCGACCGCGCCGCCCAGGCCTTGCAGCACCCCATTCAAGCCAGCCGTGTTGCCAGGCAGCGTGCTGCCGGCCCCGGCGACCGTGCCGCCCAGGCTGGAGAGCAGCCCGGCCACCGGTGCGCCCAGATTGGTCGTGGCGCCTACTTGCTGCGTCAGGTTGGTCACCACGCCGGCAACCGGCGCGACGTTCACGTCCAGCGCCGCGCCGACGCCGCTCAGTGCGGGTTGCAGGCCCAGGGGCAAGAGGTTGTCCGCGGCTTTGCCGGTGTTGGACAAAGCGGGTTGCAGCACGGGGCTGCCGGGGCCGTCCAACACGCCGCCCGTCACACCACCCAGCGCTTGGGTAACAGGGTTCAGCAAGCCGCCCTGGCCCGACAGGCCAGCGGTCAGCGCGCCCACGGCATTCGTGGCGTTGCCCAGCACGGTCGTCAAGGGCATGGGGTTGGCGGGATCTGCATTCAACAGGTCACCCGCGCTGGACACGGTCTTGCCCAGGCCATCCACCAAGCCGCCTACGCCGCTGCTCAAGCCACCCGGCAGGCCGGTGCCCTTCAGGGTGGTGCCCAGGTCGCTGACCACGCCGCCCGCTTGCGTGGTGATGCCATCCACGGGGGCGCCCAAGCCGGTCGTGGCGCCGATTTGCTGCGTCAGGCCAACCACGGTATTGGCCACGGGCGCTACCGTGGGATCCAGCGCCTTGCCGACGCCGCCCAGGGTCTCGCCCAAATTCAAGGGCAGGGTGTTGTCGACGGCGTTGCCGGTGTTACCCAGGGTGGTTTGCAGCAAACCTGCCGTAACGGGATTGACCGGGGTATTGGGGTCCGTGCCGCCAGGGTTGGTCGGGTCCGTGCCGCCGGGGTTGCTGCCGCCCGGATTGCCGCCGCCCGGGTTGCCACCGCCCGGGTTGGTCGGAATATTCGTGCCTGGCAGGCCGGCTGATTTATCGCCGCCGCCGCCGCCACCACCGCCGCAAGCGGCCAATGCGCCAGCCAAGGCAGTTGCCATCACGGTGGCGGTCAAAATACGTTGAATGCGGCTTGCTTCAATCTTCGAAACCATGACGAGCTCCTCGGGTGGATGGTCTAGGCAAAGAAACTGCCCGATACGGCTCTACATGCATAAACCGTGCCAAGATTTTTCAGAACCCGAGGAGGTGTGTTGCTAAGTCATGTTTTCTTTTCCAAAAAATCCTTGTTTATCAATGAGTTGTTGTTTGTGGACCAGGGTTTGTACTAGCGTTCGATGATCGCAAGTTTGCGACCACATAAACCCTGCGAATGTTACGAATGGCCGGTAATTCGACGTTACGTTACGGGCAACGTTACGTAACGCGGCGTGGGGAATCTTCCCAAATAAATCGACGCCCGTGACGTGGGTGCGCCCATGAAAAAGCGCCTGTCGAAACAGGCGCATTACCAGAGCGGAGGACGGGCAACCGAGTCAGAAGGCGTCGTAGAACAGCGAGTAGTTGGCGTTGAAGCGCACGTCGCGGTCGTTGTTGATGGTGGCGGAGCCGATCGGCTTGGCCACGTTGAAGTCGAACAAATAGTATTTGTCGTCCGTGAACCGCAGGCCCAGCGCCACGGATGACAGGTGCCGCTGGTTCAAGGCTTGCAAATCCTTGTTGTTGTACCAGGTGCGGGAGTAGTCGATCAGCGCGTATGGCTGGACGCTGGACAGGTATTCCCACCCAGTGCCGAAGCGCCGGTTGACTTCGGCCGACACGCCCACGCCTTTGTCGCCGCTTTGTTCGCCTTGGGGGTATCCCATGGCATAGCGCCAACTGCCGAACGATACCTGTTCCGAAGACGGCAATATATTGCTGGAATACTGCGCCGCGCCAGAGAAGATCAGGCCAAACTGGGCGGGTAGGGCGAACGTTTGTTTGGCATTCAGGTTATAGCGGACGAAATCCAGATCCAGAATGGGGGTGGCTGAATAACCATAATTGGTGGAAATGTCCTTCTTGGCGCCCGCCGCGTCAAACCCCTTGGATACGCTGCCGCTAATGTCCGAAGTTTGGCTTTCAGAAACCTGTATATATCGTAGTTCGATATTAGCGGCACGCACGCGCGCGTCTTGTTGCAACCAACGATCCGAATTGCGCGCTTCATATCGGTCTTTGGAATTGGCCGCGTACATACCCACCGTGCCGGTAAGTGAACGCCTGTTGTTCAGCAATATCGGATAGCTGACGCCGATACCGATGCGGTCATTCTTGACGCGCCTTTCAAACCCCAGGTATTCAATCGCGTCGTCCTGGGGTTTGGCGTCATAGTGGTATCCATCCACCTTGACCGCCAAACCGTCTGGCCCGATGGGTACGCTGATCTCACCCATGACGTATTTGACGTCGTCGGTATTGAATGGCACCGACGCCGTCAGTTTGACCTGTTCGCCCAGCGGCGTGAGGCTGTTGGTGCCCATATTGACCAAGGGCTGCATCCCGGTACCCAGGTCGGCGATGCCACCCGACAAACTGAACGGGTGGCGCGTGGCCGCCAAGACCAATTCAGTTGCGCCATCCGCGCGGCGGGGCAGATCCAGGCTGGGTGTGAACTTCACGCCGGGCACGGTCCGCATCAGATTCAATTGGCGCTCAAGCGTGGCTTGTTTCAGCGGACGCTCTTCTGTGAGCGGGCCGGCCAAGGTGTCCAGACGCCCCTGGGCGTTGCCGATATCGCCTTCGATCCGGACATTGGAAATGAAGCCCTCAACCACGGTCACCACCACCAGGCCATTGGCGAACGTCTGGTTCTGCACCAGCGCGAAAGACAGCGGATAGCCCTTGTCGCGGTACAGCTGCGTGATCTTGTCGACTTGCTGGACCAGGTCGCCCAGGCTGATTTCCTTGCCCGACAGCGGGCTGAGTATCGCGGAAACTTCGTCGAAGGGAATGGCGTGCACGCCGCTTACGTCAAAGTTCAGCGGCACGATGCGTTGCGCCAGCCTGGCCTGCAACGCCAACTGTTCGGGCGTGGCGGTTTGCACAACGGGCGGCGGCTGCGTGGCGCCGGGCGGCCTTTCAAGCTGGGGCAGGGCGTCAACGGGGTTGCCCCGTAGAGGGCCATCCGCCCGCGCCTGCGCGCCGAAGGCAAAGATGCAGATAAGGGCGAGGGTAAGCGAACTTGCCGGGTACGTACGTCTCATTGCCTAGGTGTCTCGGTTTCCGCCGACGCCGTCCCAATGAATATTCGGTATTGCCGATATATTGAATATATAAAGGGACACAACGTTGGTAAACGCGCTTGGTGCGCCGCGGGTAGTATGGGGCCAATGACGATTAGTAATAACAATTTATTTCTTTGTGACCATCCGGGCACGACAGGATTACAACATATGGAAATTCTCAGGAACGAAAATATTCACGATATATAAGGGTTAACTATGGTTTTTTAATCAGATTGGCGCGAATTTTGCTGTATCGGTTACAAGTCTGTAGCCGCATTATCGCGAATATAGGTAATAACCCTGATGTGTATTAAATGTTAATAGATAAGACTATATAAACGTATCAAAAACACATCGGTTATGAGCCACCGGGAGTCCACAAAATGGGCACGCATCACCCCAATAATGCTTGGCGCGATCAACCGATCCCGCACTTTGGTTTCCGGCGCGTTTGCTGGGGCAGTTCATGAACCCCGGCGATATCGTTCCGCTATCTTTCAACGGCGGTCTGGTCGCTCTGTCATTCCTGACGGCGGTGCTGGGTTCGTATGTCGCCTTGTTGGCGGCGGCCGGCATCCGCACTGAAACCCAAGACGGTGATATCCGCATCGGTTACATCATCATTGGCGCCGTGGCGATGGGTGGCGTGGGTATCTGGAGCATGCACTTCATTGGCATGCAAGCGCAAAACCTGCCGTTCGACGTGGGTTATCAAGTCGGCCTGACCGTACTCAGCTTCTTCGTCGCCGCGGGCTTCTCCGGGTGGGCATTCTGGTATGTGGGGCGCGCGAACTTCACGTTCGGCCGCTGCGTCATGGGCGGCTTGGCCGCTGGGCTGGGGGTTGCCGCCATGCATTATCTGGGCATGGGCGCAATGCGCATGCCCGCCGTGTTGCTGTGGAATTTGCCCATTGTCGTTTTATCGGTGCTTATCGCCGTAATTGCCGCTTCGGCCGCGCTGTGGCTGGCTTTCAATACCCAGAACGAGTTTCAGCGCGGCGGCGCAGCCATTCTGATGGCGGTGGCCGTGTGCGGCATGCATTACACCGGCGCGGCGGCCGGCACCGTCATCTGCACCGCCCCTCGCGACAGTTCCAGCCTGCAAATTGGCGGGGTCATGCTGCCCTACATCGCTTTCGTGCTGTCCGCGCTCATGTTGCTGATCATGCGTTGGCAATTGCAGCGGGCATCAAACCGATTCCGCGCGCGCATGGCGCAACGGATCGACTCTTTCATTGAATCGGCGCCTGTGGCTGAACCAGGCAAGGCGCCCGGCTCCACGCTGGGGCCGGGTTAGCAGGGCCCGGTCTGCGAACGAATGCGGGGCATTCGCAAAGCAGAAATACCGGGAATAGGGGGTCGGCGCCGCATCGCGGATCGGCTCAATTATCAAGCGAGTGTTAGGAGCTCGAAATGAAAGCGAAACTTGCGCAGTTCTGGAACGACGAAGACGGCATCACCGCCCTGGAATACGGGCTGATCGCAGGTCTGGTGGCAGTGGCCCTGATCGCTGCCGTGGGCACTTTCACTGATGCCCTCGGCGACATGTTCACGGGGCTCGGCGGCAAGCTCGATACGGCCGGTGGCGCGGGCGGTTAATCGTCCTGCTGTGCTACGCGTACCGCGACGGCTCAATCAATGTGGCGAGTCATCGCGGTACGCGGTCTGTATCAGTTGCTTGACCGGGGCATGTTCGTCTGGATGAGCACGCCTGCCGTTGAATCTGATTGATAAGAAGGTCCTGCCTTGTATCCAGGGGAAGTGCTGTGGCTGCTGTTGTTCGCATGCTGGGGTGGGGCGCTGATCTACAACGATCTGCGCTATCGCCGCGTACCCAACACGTTGATCGTGGCGGGATTCGCGGCGCAACTGCTTTGGCTGGCCGCCGCCGCGTTCGTGCCCGGATGGATGTTTCCCCCGCGTTGGACGGGCTGGCTGATGACCTTGGCGGGCTTTCTGGCCGCCTTTCTGTTCCTGCCGCTTTGGGGCCGACGCTTGATGAGCGCGGGCGATATCAAGGCCATCGCCATTCTTGGGCTGTGGCTGGGCCTGGCGCCGCTGGTGCTGGTGCTGCTGCTGTCGAGCCTGCTGGCGGGCCTGCACAGTCTGGCCGTCGTGGCCGCGTCGCGCTACTGGGCGCTGACGCAACGCTGGCGCCAGGTTCCTTATGCAATGTATCTGGGCATCGCCGCGCTCAGCGTGGTGCTTATGCCATTGAGTTCGCCCTGGTATTCGTGGTGTTCTTCCTGGTGTTCTACGGCATCCTGACCTACGGGCTGGTGTTTCTTGCACAGAATTCGGTGACCTTGGCGGCGCAGGACGGCGCGCGCAAGGTTCTGCAATGGCAGGCCGGCTCGGCCTCGCTGGCGGCGCGCGCCAACGCCGGGCGTGACACGGCATTGGATATCGCACAGTGGATGTCCTCGATGTCGTCCGCGCCCATCAAGGTGGCGGTGTGCGGCAGCGGGGGCGCCTTGAGCAGCAGCGCTGGCGGCACCTGCAGCGGCCAACCCTTGGCGCCCGACCAGATTGAAGTGACGGTGTCTTATGCCTATGGCGCGAATCCCCTGATTCCGTCGTTCCCGCTGTTGCAGTTGGCCATGATGCCGGCTTCCAGCGTGTTGAGCGCGCGCGCCACGGTCCATCTGGGCAACACGGTTGGCGTGGGAGGCTGACATGACCTTGCCCACCGCTTTCCGCCGTCCTGTGCACCATTGCCCTCGCTTGATCCGCCAACGCGGCATTGCCGCGCTTGAGCTGTCGCTGACCTTGACCATGCTGCTGATCTTCATCTGCGCCGTGGTCGGCTACGGCGTGCTGTTCTGGATGCAGCAACAACTGGCCGCCGCCGCCGGCGAAGGCGCGCGCGCCGCCGTGCACGCTCAGATCACCGGCAGCCCGAATGTGCAGGGCGATGCCTGCGCCGCCGCCATGAGCGTCTTTTCCACGGGTTCGGCCGTTGCCTGCGCGACCACCAGCGCCCCATGCACGTGGACCGGATCCGGTGGCCAAGTGGCCAATTGCGCCACCGTCGCCATGACCTACAACACCCAGTCCTGGCCTTTGCTGGCCACCTTGCAGTCGTTCATCGTCCTGTTGCCCGGCACGAACAAGGACTGGGTTCCCAGCAGGTTGTCGTCGAAAGCCATCGTACAGATATCGCAAGGGACACCATGAGCAGTCTTAGCAAAATCATCGCGGGTGTTTTGTTGGTGGCGGGCCTGGTGTTGGCCTTCCTGGCCTGGCGCCTGGCGTCCCATCCCAGCGCGCCGCCGGCAAGCCCGACCCCGGTGGCCACGACGCCTGCGCCCGCCGCGCCGCCGGTCAAATTCTATTCCGTTGTGGTGGCCAAGGAAGCCATTCCCGCCGGCACCCGGATCGAAGCCGAAAAAATGCTGACGGTGGCGCAATGGCAGGTGGCGCTGTCCAACAGCTTCGACAGCATGGCGCCCTTGGAAGGGTCGGTGACGCGCGTGGACGTCGCGGCGGGCGACCCCATCGTGCCCAGCCTCTTGGCGCAAGGCCTTGCCAGGCAGCTCAAGCCCGGCGAGCGCGCCGTCGCCATCGCGGTCGATGAAGTGGTCGGCGGCGGCAACCGCATCGCGCCGGGCGACCTGGTGGACGTGTTCTTCATGGTGGAAAAAAGCCAGGAAATCTCGGGCGGCCAGGCCCGGCTGCTGCAAGCGCAACTGCGCGTGCTGGCCTACGGCAAGGCCTCGGTCGACGGCCCTGAAGAAAAATCGATGCTGCAGCAAGGCCCCAGCCAGCCGGCGCGCACGGCGGTGCTGGCGGTGCCGGTCGAACATATCAACGAGCTGATCCTGGCAAGCCGCGCCGGCCGCCTGCAATTGGCGTTGCGCCCGGTGGGCGACGACGCGGTGCCCGACGAGACGCTGTTCGCCAAGCGCGGCACGGTCTTGCCCACGCGCGCCGACCTGACGCCGGCGCAGCGCGAGGCCTTGCTGGCCGGCCCCAACCGCGCGTACGCGGGCGACAGCCTGCTGCAACTGGAAGGCACGACGCCCGCGGCCCGGGCCCCCGCCAACCGCGTGGCGGCCACGGGCGGCGGTGGCGGTGGCGGCAGAACCATCGAAATCGTGCGGGGAGATAAATCCGAGCGCGTTCGCTATTGACCATCGCCGCGCGTGGCCTGGTGCCGCCCGCGGCTGGACCTTTCAAAATAACTAGATCCGGCACTATGAAGAGATATCAGCGCACCACTATGATCTGCGTCCTGTCGGCCGCAGCGGCGATGACATACGGTGTTGTCAGCCTGGCGCAAACCGCCGCGCCCGCGACGGGGGCAAATGCTCCTGTCCGTGATATCGCGGTGGCCGTCAAGGGCCAGCAATCCCTCATGCTGGATGGCGCCACGCCCCGCCGCATCGCCATCGGCGACCCCGAGGTCGCCGACGTGAAAATCCTGCCGGCCTCGGGCAAGCGCGCGGGCTCGCTGCTGATCTACGGCAAGAAGGCGGGCACGACGCAGCTTCAGATATGGACTGGCAACAATGCCGCGCCGCAAATCTGGAACGTGCGCGTGGCGTCGTCGGTGCAAGCCGCGCTGGCCAGCCGTGGCATCGACGGCGGCGTCAACGTCGACATCGCCGGCGACCGCGCCATCGTGTCCGGCTACTCCGAAACCCCGCTGGCGCAGATTGCCGCCGCAAAGGCAGCGGCGGCGGCCGTGGGCGACAAGAACGTGGTCGACGTGTCCACCGCCGGCACGGGCGGCGTGGTCCAGGTGGAAGTCAAGGTCGTGGAAGTATCGCGGTCGGTGATGAAGCAGGCCGGCATCAACTTCGCGGCCAGTAATGGCCCGTGGGCGAGCACCAGCGCGCAGCCGCTCCCGAGCCAGTCGTCGTCGGTGGGCGGCTTCACCCCGGGCGGCGTCCTTGCCGCGGGCTTCTCGTTGTTCTACGACTCCAACAACTTCGCGGCGCGCCTGCGCCTCTTGCAAAGCAACGGCATGGCGCGCGTGCTGGCCGAGCCCACGCTGGTGGCGCTGACCGGCCAAAGCGCCAGCTTCCTGGCGGGTGGCGAATTGCCGATTCCGGAAGCCGGCGGCCTGGGCACCACCACGGTCACCTTCAAGCCATTCGGTATCGGCCTGACCGTGACGCCCACCGTGCTGTCACGTGACCGCATTTCCTTGAAGGTGGCGCCCGAGGCCAGCGAGCTGGACTACAGCAACGCCATCTCCATCAACTCTGGTTCGGACAGCCCCATGCTCATTCCGGCGTTGCGCACGCGCCGCGCGGACACCACCGTGGAATTGGGCGATGGCGAAAGCTTCGTGATCAGCGGGCTGGTGTCGCGGCAGACCAAGGCGATGGTCAACAAAGTGCCGATGCTGGGTGACCTGCCGATCATCGGCGCGTTCTTTCGCAGCGTCGATTACACGCAAGAAGACACCGAACTGGTGATCGTGGTGACGCCGCGTCTGGTGCGTCCGATTGCGCGCGGCGTGACGCTGCCGCTGCCGGGCGGGCGGCAAGAAGTATCGGATTCGACTTTCAATGCCTGGGGCTATTACCTGATGGGCCCGGTGGGCGGGCAGCAAATGCCGGGCTTTTCACGGTGAGTAATATGAAGACACATGCCAGCGAGTGGGTCGGCCTGCAAAACGGGAAGCGGTTCCTGTTTTGCTCAAAAGGCGATGGTGTAGCCGCGCAGCTTGGACAGGCCCTGGGAGACATGGGTATGTTGACCCAGGAAACCCCGGGCATCGAAGAGCTGGCGCGGCGCTTGACCGAGATTGCACCGCAGGTGGTGTTCCTGGACTTCACGCTAAGCGAAGACGAACCGGGCAAGCTGTTCAAGTCCGCGGAGCTGGCACGAGTGTTGGCGCGCATAGCGCCGACCGTGCCGCGCGTGGCGGTGGGTTTGCTGAGCCAGCCTGAAGGCGCCATTGCCGCGCTGCGCGCTGGCGTCAGCGATTTTGTCGACCCCTCCGTTGCCCCCGAGGAAGTAAAAGAAGTTGTGCTGCGTCTCTTGGAATTGCCGGCGGGCGGCGGCCGCATGGACGGATCCCGGCGCAGCGTGTTGCTGCTGGGTGCGCGCCCCGGTGTGGGCACCAGTACGCTGGCCGTGCACTTGGCCGGCATGGTGCAAGACCGCTTGAAACAGATCCATGCCACGCGCACCGCGGCCAACGGCGCCAAGCCCGCCAAACCAGCCGAGCAAACGGGCGCGATGCTGCCGCTGGCCAGCCGCGTGGCCCTGATGGACCTGGGCTGGCCCGTGGGCGATTGCCAGCTTTACCTGAATATCGGCAGCGACTTTGATTTTGCTGAAGCCGCGCGCAACCTGCGCCGGCTGGATTCCACCTTGCTCGGCTCGGCGATGGCGCACACCGCCAACGGCCTGAGCGTGCTGGCATTGCCGCGCGATCTTGCCCAGATGCGCGACGTCTCGCAGTCCGACTCCCTGCTGGTGTTCGAGCGCATGCGCCAACACTTCGGCGTGGTTGTAGCGGATGCGGGCGGCTTCACGAACCCGGAGTTCGTGGCGGGCCTGGCCCGCTCGTCTCAACAGAACTGGATAGTGACCGACCAAAGCGTCGGGGCGTTGGTGTCGCTGGCCGGCCTGCTGCAAGAGCTTGAGCAACTGCACGTGGACCGCCGCAGCCTGGGCCTGATCGTTAACCGCTACGACGAACGCTACGGCATGACTGCGCAGCAGATCGCCGACCGCTTTCAACTGGAGCTGGTGGGTACCTTGCCTGACCGCACGCTGGCCTTGATGGTCTGCACGAACCAGGGCCACCTGCTGCACGAAGAAGCCGAGCGCGACGTGTATGTGCGCGCGGTGCAGACCTTGGCGGAAAAACTCAGCGCGGAAGAGAACACTCCCGGCGGGCGGGCAAGCTGGCTGGCCACGTGGCTGCCTGGCGTGCACCGTCGCATGATCGTCGGTTAACGGCAAGATTCACGGGGCGGCGGCGGAATCCGACATGATCATGACAGCGACCATAGAGTTCGGCGGTGACGGCGACAAGGGCTTTGCCTCGTCGAACCGCTTTCAGGAAGTCAAGACGGCGGCGTACGAGCACCTGCTTTCCCGTATCGAGGAACTGGGCGCCGAGTTCGGCCGCTGGGCGCGTTCGGCGATCCAGGAATTCGTTGACATCGAAGTGGCCAGCTTCGTGCGCTTGCGCCGCGTGCCGATCAACGAAGGCGAAATGCGCCAGATTGCCGAGGCGCTGACCAAGGAATTGGCGGGGCTTGGGCCCCTGGAAGACCTGCTGGCCGACCCGGCCGTTGAAGACATTCTGATCAACGGCTATGACAACGTGTTCGTGTCGCGGCGCGGGGTGCTGGCGCGCGAGACGCTGCGCTTCACCGACAACCAACATGTGCTGCGCATCGTGCGCCGCATCCTGGCGCCCATCGGCCGGCGGCTGGACGAGTCCAGCCCCATGGTGGACGCGCGTCTGCCCGACGGCGGCCGCTTGAACGTGGTGATTGAACCGCTGGCCGTCGACGGCCCGATGGTGTCCATCCGCAAGTTTCGCCAAGACCCGCTCAAGCCCGCCGATCTGCTGACGCTGGGCACCTTTGACGAAGACATTTACCGGCTGCTGCACGAAGCCGTGAAGCACCGCTGCAACGTGCTGGTGTCGGGCGGCACCAGCTCGGGCAAGACCTCGCTGTTGAACGCGCTGGCGTTTTTCATTCCAGAGACCGAGCGTGTGGTGACGGTGGAAGACACCGCCGAACTGTCGCTGAACCACCCGCACGTGGTGCGGCTGGAATCGCGCCAGGGTGGCTTTGACGGCAGCGGCGCGGTCAGCATCCGCGAACTGATCCGCAACAGCCTGCGGATGCGACCCGACCGCGTGGTGGTGGGCGAAGTGCGCGGCGCCGAAGTCATGGACATGCTGCAAGCCATGAACACCGGCCACGAAGGCTCCATGGCCACCATCCACGCCAACTCACCACGCGAATGCCTGTACCGCATTGAAATGCTGGCGGGCTTCGCGGGCTTTCAGGGCAGCGAAGACAGCCTGCGCCGCCAGATCGCCAGTGCCTTGGACTTCATTGTGCAGATCGGCCGTCTGTCCAACGGCAAGCGCCGGGTGCTGTCGGTGACCGAAGTGACCGGCATGGGCGACAACGTCATCTCGACGCAGGAACTCTACCGCCACGAAACCTTCACCACACCCGAGGGCGAAGAGAAGGACCGCTGGAACTGGCTGGGCATTCATCCGCACACGCCCAAGCTGGCGAAGCTGCGCAACGACGCGCGCGTCAATGACCCGCCGCCCGGCGACAACGATGGCGGCGGCGGATTCTGGAGCCGGAGGCGCTGATGCAAGACGCTCTGATCCTGGGCGCGCTGGCGTTGGTGCTGGCTTCCGGCGCGGTGCTGCTGTGGCGTCATGCCAATAGCGGCGCGCGCCGCGCGGCCAGCTCCGCGTTCCTGGACAACCAGCTCAAACGGGGCCGCGAAGCGGTCGAAGCCGCGCCGTTCGCTGAAGGCGGGCGCGCAATGCGCAGCGGGTTCTCTGGTTGGGACCGGCTGCTGCTGCTGGCGGGCGTGCGTCAAAGCGTGGGGTTCTATCTGCGGATCGCCATTCCTGTCGTCGCGGGCGCGGTGCTGGCCTGGGTGTTCCTGGGCCCCCTGTCCGGCGTGGTGTCTTTCATCATGCTGGCCGTGCTGACGTACTTCCTGCTCTGGCTGCGCGCCGACAAGCGCCGGCGTCGGATGATTGCGCAACTGCCTGCTTTCCTGGACAACATCGTGCGCTTGATCACCATCGGCAACAGCATGGGCGCGGCGTTCCAGACGGCCGCGGCCTCAACCGACCAGCCCTTGCTGGAAGTGGTGGAAACGGCGGCCAGCCTGAGCCGCTCGGCCAAGGAACTGGATGCGGCGCTGGTGCAGGTGTCGCGCATGTATGGCTTGAAAGAGTTGTACATGGTGGCGGCCGTGGTGTCGCTGGCAATGCGCTTCGGCGGCCGCAGCGACCAGGTGCTGGAACGCATGGCCGCCTTCATGCGCGACGTGGCCCAGGCCCGCAACGAATTGACGGCCAGCTCCGCCGAGGTGCGCTTGTCGGCATGGATCCTGGCCTTGCTGCCGGTGGGCATTGCCGGCTTCATCATGGTGGCGAACAACAAGCTCTTCATGGGGCTGTGGGAAGACCCGCTGGGCTTCAAGATGCTGCTGACTGCCGTGGTGTTGCAGATTGGCGGCTGCTATTGGCTGTATCGCATGGCCAAGTCAATTTAAGGGATGGCGACGATGGAGATGCTGCAATCCTGGAATGCCTCGACCGTGCTGGCGGCGGCATTGATGCTGGTGGCCGTGGCGCTGTTGGTGTTGGGCATCGGCATGGCGCGGCGCCTGCGCGGACAGGACCGTAGCCGCCAGGTGATCGACCAGGCGCTGGCAACGCGCCAGAACCCTGGTGCGACCGCGGCGGCGATGGCCGCGAACCCGGGCGAAGGGCGGTTTTCATCGGCCACCCGCGCCGCCGACGCCTTTGGCAAACGCCTGAGCGAAGGCCGTCTGGCCGACACGCTGATGGCCGCCGAAGACCGCAAGATGGTCGACATGGCGGGTTATGCGAATTCCGGCACCGCGCGCTCGCGCTTCGTGGCGGCGCGCTTCGGCCTGGCCATCTTGCTGCCCATCGCAGCGGTGCTGCTCAACCAGCAGAAGCAGTTGATCGATTCCCCGATGGGCGGCTTGATCGCCGCGTTCTTCGGCTTCGCCATCGGCTACATGCTGCCCAAGTGGGTGGTCGGCCGGCGCCTGTCGCGCCGCAAGCGGATGGCGGGCGACGAACTGCCGCTGCTGATCGACCTGCTGCGCTTGCTGCAAGGGGTGGGGCTGTCCATCGACCAAAGCATGCAGGTGCTGATCAAGGAATTCGCGCAAGTGCTGCCGGTGCTGTCGCATGAACTGCGGCTGGCGTCTGAATTGCACGTGCGCGGGCGCAGCCGCGAGCAATCGCTGGCGCGGCTGGCCTCGGGCTTTGACAACGACGACCTGTCGGCCATCTGCCGCTTGATTGCGCAGGTGGATCAGCACGGCGGCGCCGTGCAAGAGCCCTTGAATCGGTTTGGTGAGCGCCTGCGCGACAAGCGCAGATTGGAACTGAAGGAAAAGGTCGGCAAGACCACCGTCAAGATGACGGGGGTCATGATCGTGACCTTGCTGCCCGCGCTGTTGATCGTGACGGGCGGGGCGGGGTTTATCGCGGTATTGCGCGGCATGTCGCGCATGGGGGGGATGTAATGGCTGGCGAAATCAAGAGCAAGGCGCGCGTCTTGCGGTGGACCTTGGTGGCGGCGACGGTGGCCGCCGGCGCGGGGTTGACCGGATGCAAGACCAATAGCGCGGAGTCGGCCTGGCAGCTTATCCAGCAGCAACAGCAGGAACAGGCGCTGGCGCGGCAGAAGGAAGAAGAGGCCGATGCCAAGGGGCGTCCCCAAGCGCCCGAGATGATGCTGTCGCTGATTTCCGAAGCGCAGCGCCAAGAGCGCTATTTTGCGTCGCTGGCGTATATCGACGCCTATCAGCAACGGTTCGGCAACGACGCGCGGGTGTCGGTGCTGCGGGCGGAAGCCTTGCGCCAGACCGGGCAGACGGCGCTGAGCGAACAGGCGTATCGCGCGCTGCTGGGTACCGATCAGGCAGCCGACGGTTGGCACGGCCTGGGCTTGATCGCCGGTTCGCGCGGGCAGTTCGACCAAGCGGCCGACGACTTGGCGCGCGCGGCGAAGTTGTCGCCGATGGATCCACGCATTCTGGGTGACCTGGGTTATGCCCGGTTGCGCGCCGGGGATCCGGCAGGCGCGCGCGTGCCCTTGGGGCAGGCGGCCGAGCTGGCGCCGGACAACGGCAAGGTGCTGGCCAATCTGGCGGTGCTGCTGTTGGTGGAAGGCGAGCCCGTGCGCGCGCAACGGCTGATGGACCAGGCCCAGCTTACCGAGGAAGCGCGCAGCCAGGTGCTGCGCATGGCCTCCGACATCCGTGCGCAGCGTCCGTCGGCGCCGGTGCCCGTGGCGGCGGCCGAAGCGTCGGCGACCCGTGTGTCGAGCGGCGGCGGCATGATCATGCCGGTGATGAGTCCGTTGATGGAAGGCCTGGGCAATGGGCCCATCGTGCGCTAACCCGTATTCAGGAAGAGATCCATGTCTGACTCCCGCTATTCCGCTTCCCAAGTGCTGACTGCTGCGTTGGTCACCACGCTGGTGGCCTTGGCGCCGTTGACCAGCCAGGCGCAATCGAACGCGCCGCTGACCGGTGGCATGACCAGCAGCCCGCCCGCCGCCGCGCCGGCCCAGGCCTTGCCGCAGGCGCAACTGCCCACGCGGCCCGTGGTGCAGCAGGTGCAGACGCCGATGCCGCAGCCGCAGCCAGCCACTGCTTCCACACAAGTCGTGCAGCCCACCTCGACCGCTACCCCGGCTGCCCAGCCCTCAGCCCCGGCCGAGGAAGCGTTTGGCGACGTCACGCGGGGCTTGTTGGCCGCGCAGGCGGACGGCCGCCGCGCCGGGAACATGCTGCCCGTGCTGGGGCCGGTGTCCACCGCCGCCTGGAACCGCTACCTGGAGAGCTTTTCGCATCCGATTCCGGAGTATCTGCAAAAGCGCGTGGAGACCAAGAACACGAACTAACCCCGGCGCCGACACGCCCTCACCGCCTTGCAATCCAGGATTGCCCGATCATGCCTGCCAGACCTCTTCGTTGTGTGTCCTTGCCTCGCCAGCGCGGCAGCATGACCGTGGCCGTCGTGTTCGCGGTGCTGGTGGGCGTGGCGATGCTGGGCGTGGCGCAACTGGGCTACGGCTATTACATGAAGCGCGAAGTGCAAAAGGCCGCGGATCTGGCCGCGCTGTCGGCGGTTCAGGTGCTGGGCATGGGGTCCCCGGCGGATTGCACGCGGGCCAGCGCGGCCGGCAAGACGTCTGCCTTGGCGAACCTGCCCAATATCTTTGACACCTTCGCGGCCGACGACATCACGGTGGAATGCAAGCTGTGGGATTCCACTCGCGCCGACGCCAGCGGCATGCATGTGTTCGACCCCACGGGCGCGCAGACGCTCAACGCCGTGCGCCTGACCATCCGCAAGGAACTGGCCAGCCTGTTCGGTACCTTGGGGCTGAGCACAACCGTGTCGGTCAGCGCCGTGGCCACCAATACGCAGCCCGTGGCGGCATTCACCGTGGGTTCGCGCTTGCTGCGCCTGGAACGCGGCGGGCTGCTGTCGCAATTGTTGTCGACCGTGGGCGCCTCGCCCGCGCAGTTGGACGTGCTGGACGCGGCCGGCCTGGCCAGCGTCAACATCACCCCATCCGGCCTGTTGCAGGCGCTGGGCCTGCCGCTGTCGGTGGCCACCGGCGTGGGCACGCCGGCGGAATTGGCGGCGCTCGATAACCTGACACTTGGGCAGTTGCTGCAAGCCACGCTGACGGTCGTCAACCAAAGCGGCACGGCGGCCGCCGACATCGGCCTGATCAGCAACGCCATCAACACGGTGCTGGCGGTGATGCCGCTGAACCTGCCCGTGAAGCTGTTTGGCGACGGCGGCGTGCTGGACCTGTCGGTGGTGGGGGGAGACGCCACGGGCGCCCTGGCGGCGAACGTGAACGCCCTGAACCTGTTGGAAACCGCGCTGGTTGTGGCTAACGGCGAGAACCTGATCAACCTGGGCTTGAGCGTGCCGCTGCTGGGCGTGGACGCCCGGGTGCGCGTGGTGGAACCGCCCACGCTGGCCATCGGCGGCATCGGCACCCAGGCCACCAGCGCGGGCATACGCGTCTACCTGCGGCTGAACACCAGCAACATCCCGCTGGTGGGGCCCTTGCTGGCAAACACCCTGGGCACGCGGGTTGACCTGCCCATCATCATCGATGTGGCGCAATCCACCGGCACGCTGACCAACCTGTGCCAGGCGCCGCTGACCGAGCACCAGGCCACCATTGCGGTGACCGCGGCGGCGGCCAGCATCTGCCTGGGGCGCTTTCCCGGCATGACGTCCAGCACCGACCAGAACGCCGCGAATTTCGTGTCGCTGACCAATAGCTGCCAGCCTAGCTCGTTCGGCGCCATCCAGCGCCATCAGGTGTTGAACGTGCTGGGCATTTTGCCCCTGACCGCCAAGGTGACCCTGCCGGTCTTCAATTCCACGACACCGGTGTCGGTCACGCTGACGGAACCGCCGGGCGCGCCGTCCACCCAGACGGTGAACGCCACGTCCATCGACCTGGGCGGCTTGGCCTCGAACCTGGCGGACGCCGTGGTGGGCGGCATCCTGGGCGATCTGGTCAATTCCGGCACGCCGTTGACGGCCGCGGAGCGCACGGCGCTTGCCACCCAACTGGTGGGCGGTGGCGGCAGCAATGCCGGCAAGTCCATCACGCAGGTATTCAATGACATGCAGTGGTCCGCGACCGCGCTGAACCAGTTGGGCAACCGGTTGTCCACGGGCGGCTTGACGGGCGTGCTGGGCGGCACCCTGCAACTGGTGGGCAATATCCTGACGTCGCTGCTGGTGGCGCCCGTCAATGACCTGGTCTGCACGCTGGCGATCACGCCCAGCGCCATCCGGCAGTGCCGCATCAATTCGGTTGCGGCGCTGGCGCTGGACGGCGGTTCGCAGGTGAGCGGGGTGCTGTCCATCGTGGTGAATCTGTTGCAGCCCGTGCTGTCGCCCCTGTCCGCCTTGCTACAGCAACTGCTGGACACGCTGGGCGTCAGCGTGGGTCAGACCGACGTGTCGCTGCTGTCCGTGGATTGCGGGCAACCGCGCTTGGTGTACTGATGAGGATGCTTTTGGACTACGCCCTTTCTTTGTCGGCATGGTGCCTGCGATGACCCAAAAATTCGCCCGCGACGAGTTCGATGTGTATGTCTGGGAAGGCACGTCCGACATTGCCGGCCGCGCGGAACGCTGCCTGGCCGGCATGGACGTCACGCTGGTGCGCGCGGACGCCGGCACCGCTTTCCCGCCGCCACGCGACCCGACGCGCCCCGCCGTGGCCTTGGTGTCGGTGTCGGTCATGGGCGACAACCGCTTCAGCGGCTACGACTGGTTATCCGCCCAAGCCATGCCGGTGATATGGGTGTCGGCCGAGGCGCGGGGACGCGATTCGCGCTATTACCCGCCTGAATATTCGTACACGCTGCCGCTGTCCTTCACCACGGCGGACTTGCGCAAGCTGCTGTATGAACTGTTGGGCACGTTGGACCAGTTCAACCGATCCGCGCCCAAGCGTGAACAGCCGCTGATTGCGGTTTCCGAGCCCATGCGGGCGCTGCTGGCCGAGGCCGAGATGTTTGCCGATTGCCGCAGCAACGCGCTGATCCACGGCGAAACCGGCGTGGGCAAGGAACGCATTGCGCGCCTGCTGCATGACCGCGCCGCCTGGTCCGATGGCCCGTTCGTGGCCGTCAACTGCGGCGCCATTCCGGAAGGGCTGTTTGAAGCGCATTTCTTCGGCCACGCCAAGGGCGCCTTCACCGGCGCGGTCGGCGCGCACAAGGGCTACTTCGAACAAGCCAACGGCGGCACGCTGTTCCTGGACGAAATCGGCGACTTGCCGCTGTATCAGCAGGTCAAGCTGCTACGCGTTCTGGAACAAAGCGCCGTGACGCGGCTGGGCTCGACGGTAGAGATTCCGGTGGACTTCCGCCTGGTCGCGGCCACCAATAAAGATCTGCGCGTGCTGGTGGGCCAAGACGAATTCCGCGCGGATCTCTATTACCGCCTGGCTGTGATCGAACTGCGCATTCCCAACCTGGAGCAACGCGGCGGCGAGGAAAAGATCGCGATTTTCCGCGCGCTGCTCGAACGCCTGGGGGGCGAGGGCGAGCCGCCGGACTGGCTGCTGGAGCGCGTGGCGCGTACGCAGTACGCGGGCAATGTGCGCGAACTGTCCAACGTGGCCGAGCGCGTGGCCATCATGCGCCGGCAATTCCAGGGGTGGGACCAGGCCCGCATCGAGCGCATCTTTGATCAGATCGCCGAACCGCTGCGCGCCTCGGGCGCCCTGGGCGGCACCAGCGCAATGTGCGAACCGCCGGTATTCACCGATGCCGAACGGGCCGAGCGTGCCCGCATCCTGGCCGCGCTGGACGTCAATGGCTGGCGCCGTCAGGACACCGCCAACACGCTGGGCATCAGCCGCAAGGTGCTATGGGAAAAGATGCGAAAACTGCATCTGGGTGGCGGCCAGGGTGAGACGGCGGAAGGGGTCGTCGAGGCATCTTGATTGCTGCAATTGGGGAAGGCCCGTAGGGGGCGACAGTTCGCCCGCGGCTAATGTAAGCGGATCAGCCGTGAGCGAAATAAATTGCTATAGTTCCGCAACGATTTTTTTGGGGAAGGCATGAACGTCCAATTTATCCGTGCCGCCACACGCATGGCGCTGTTAGGCACGGTGATGTCCGGCTTGGCGGCGTGCGCCAGCGCGCAGTCCGAAGCGCCGCGGCCCACGGTCAAACAGGTCGAAGACCCGCAGGCCGCTGCCACGCCGGTGACCCCGCCGGCAGCACCCGCCGCTCCCGCTCGGCCGGCCTCGACGGTGGCCGAACTGCAAGACCTGATCCAAAGCCGCCAGGTGTCGGAACTGCGCACCGCCTATAACGGGACGTATGGCGCCAGCCTGCTGTTCAAGCCCGAAGACCTGACCTATTACGTGGCCTTGTTCCAGCAGAAGGATTTTTGGCGTGTGCTGAAAACGGTGTCTGAAAAGCAGGCCGAATCCACCTACCGCGCGTTTGCCGCGCAGTCGGCGGAATTGGCTGAAGTCGACATCAAGCGCATCAAGCTGCAAGCCGAATACGCGCATGCCGAAAAGCTGCTGGCCAGCCGCAGCGCCCAACTCAGCACGCTGCAGGCCGACCGTACCTTGCGCATGCAGCAGGAACAGCAAGTGGCGGCGCGCCAGGAACAGTCGCGTCAGGAAGCCACGGCGTTGGCCGACCAGCAAAAGGATGTGCGCGAGCAACTGCGTGATTTGCAGCGCCAGATTGATTCGCTGCAAGCCCAGCAAGCCCAGATCAATGCAGGCCCGGGCGCCAAGCGCGGTAAGTAAGTGTTGTTCATTACGCCGTGCCAAGACGGGCCCGCGGGCCCGTTTTTTCTTGGGGCGCGGCGCCTTGTCCCTGCGCTTTCAAGGGGATAGCAGGCGCGGCGAGCGGATTCTTGTATTCTGGCTGCTGGCCCCCATATACCGACCATGGCTCTAAAAGTTTTCGACCTTCAGTGCGAGCACAGCCACATTTTTGAAGGCTGGTTCGGTTCGCACGACGACTATGACGCGCAACAGGCGCGTGGTCTGGTCACGTGCCCCGTTTGTGGCTCGGCCAGCATCACCAAGCGGCTGTCGGCGCCGCGCCTGAACGTGTCCCACCTGCATGCGCCGGCCCAGCCGCCCGCCGTGCCGGCCGGCGCGTCCGACGCCGAGAAAATGGCGGCCGTGCAGGCCGTGGTCATGAAGCAGGTGCGGGCGCTGTTGCGCAACACTGAAAACGTCGGCCCCCGCTTTGCGGAAGAAGCCCGCCGCATCCACGACGGCGACGCCGATGAACGCCCCATCCGTGGCACCGCAACGCCCGAAGAACGCGAGGCCCTGGCCGAGGACGGCATCGAAGTCATGGCAGTGCCTGACTTCCTGGACGACGAACGCTTGCAGTAGGCACCTAATACGCAATTGGCGCGCGCTTCCGTTTCCGGATAGCGCGCCCATGAAAAAAGCCAGGCCCTGTTGTCAGGGGCCTGGCTTTTTCGTACCAACTGCCGGATCTTACTGAACGCGGCTGCGGTATTCGTTCGTGCGGGTGTCGATTTCGATCTTGTCGCCAATGGCGCAGAACAGCGGCACGTTCAGTTCGTAGCCGGTGTTGATCTTGGCCGGCTTGGTGACCTTGCCCGACGTATCGCCACGCACGGCGGGTTCGGTGTAGGTGATTTCGCGAACGATCGTCGTGGGCAGTTCCACCGAAATGGCGCGGCCGTCGTAGAAGACCACTTCCACGGGCATCGCTTCTTCCAGGTAGTTCAGGGCGTCGCCCATGCTTTCCGCTTCGATTTCGTACTGGTTGTACTCTTCGTCCATGAAGACGTACATCGGGTCGCCAAAGTAGGAGTAGGTGCACTCCTTGCGATCCAGTTGAACGACTTCGAACTTTTCGTCGGCCTTGTAGACCGATTCGCTGGCCGAGGCGGTCAGCAGGTTCTTGAACTTCAGCTTCACAACAGCAGCGTTACGGCCAGACTTGTTGTATTCGGCTTTCTGGACCACGAGGGGATCCTTGCCGACCATGACCACGTTGCCGACTCGCAATTCCTGAGCGGTTTTCATCGATAAAACTCCGGGGGGTAGGGTGCACTCGCCGTGCTTGCAAAAAGCCGCTGTACTTGCGGCTTTTTGCACACCCCGGGAGGCGTCATGTTGAGGCCCGACAAAATTCAGGGCAGCTCAGAAAACTCTCTATTCTAACGTTTCTTGGCCAAGTCTGCGCAAAATCTGGCCAGATTTTCAGCCAGATCGGGTAGCGCCGCCTGCTTGGCGTCCCAGTCGCGGGCGGCCGTGGCCCAGGCGTGCCAGGCGTCAGGCGCCAGCGCCGCAGCGGCCGCCGCGACGGTTTGTTCGCCTTGCGGCGCGTTCCAGGCCCGGATCAGCGACTGCGCGGATTCCGGGGCCGGATAGCGTGCCAGCCAGGCTTCAAGCTTTTCCAGGTGCGTGTTCTGATCCTGCGGGTAAATCTGCCACACCAGCGGACGCGCCGCCCAGGCGGCACGGATAAACGAGTCTTCACCGCGCACGAAATTCAGGTCCGACAACCACAGCACCCGGTCGAAATCCGGCTGGGCGACGAAGGGCAGGCGGGCCAGCAGCGGGGCGCCGGGTGCCGCGCAGGCGGCTTCCAGGCCCGGCGCAACGCCCACGGGCGCCAGCAACACGCTGGGCCGTGAGTCAGCCGCCAGGGCACTGACCAACGCCTGTACCGGCGCCGTGGGATAGCAGAACAGGCTGACCGTGCGCGCTCCGTCGCGGCGGCGCGCGAGCACGGCGTCGTCCACGCCCAGGGCGCGCAGAAAATCATCTTGCAGATCCATCGACGCTTGCAGCGCGTCGCGTTCCGCGCTCAAGCCCGGTTCGCGCAGCAGGCCACCGGTGGCGGCGGTGAATCCGGGAAAGAAAAAGTGCTTGACCAGCCCATCAGGCCGCTGCGAAGGCAGGCCGTGGCAGCTTTCCACCCAGGCCTCGGCGCTTAGATATTCCAGGTTGATCCAGGCCGGATGCGCTTGGCGCATGCTTTGCAGAAAGGCGTCCGGGGGATCGCAGGCGAAGGCCTCGATGACGACATCGCGCGCGCCCAGGGCGGGGTCGGGGGTGTCGGACCAGTGCACGACATCCACGCCCGCGCAGCGTTGCCGCGCGGCGTGGTCGGCTATACCCGGTTGGATGCGGGCGAAGCTGGCCAGGTCGTCCACCCACAAGCGGATATCCCAGCCAAAGCCCTGGGACAGCCGGCGAGCCAGCCGCCAGCACACGCCGATGTCGCCATAGTTATCGACGACCCGGCAGAAAATATCCGCTTGCATGGACGTTTAGTGGAACTTGGCCGGCGCGGCTTCGGCGTCCTCGGGCAATTCGGCGTGTACCAATTCGCCCAGCGGATTCGGGAAGTAGGGCGCGCCGCAATCTTCGCAATATTCCGCCGGCAGCACGCCCGGGATGCGGCGCATTTCGGTGACGCCGTATTCCTTCAGCAAGGCCGCGATTTCATCGACCACGTCGGGTTGGCCTTCGTCGGACGGCGTTTCTTCCTCGCGTCCATACAAGGGCCATACGCAGCCGTAATACACGTCATTGCTGTTGCGCGCCGTGAAGCTGATGCGGTATTCGTCGATGCGGTTTTCGCCGCAGCCGGCCACCACCGCGCGCAATTGCGAGGCTTCCAGGTTGACCGCGCCTTCCAGCCAACTGACAGCCGCGCGCAGCGACAGGGGGCGCACGCGCCGGTCGGCTTCGCGGTTGCTGACGTAGTAGGCGTCCGGCAACAGGGCTTCGAAGCCGCAGCCGGGCAGCAGCGCGGCCAACGTGGGCTGCGCCTGGGCGGCCCATTGTTCCTGGCAGGCGTCGCGCGTGGCGTCGGCTTCGCCCAGGCTTTCCTGCCAGCGGAAGATAGGTGCGTTTTCGGGCACGGCGACGGCGCCGATGATGTAGCGCGTGTCGGCCAGCATGTTGGCCGTTTCAACTTCGGTGTTCAGCGTGGGCTTGGTGGCTTCGCCGCCCAGGGCTTGCGAGCCCAGGCGTTGCAGCCACTGCCAGGTTTCGCCGAAGGTGCGCGGCATCTGGTCCACGCTGACCAGCATGGGCATCAACGCGGTGCGCGCCTGGCTGGACAGCACATGGCCGTGCAGTTGCGCCAGCAGCGCCTGCTGGACGCTGGCGGAGACGGGGCCGGTGGGGATCGTGTAGCGGGTCCAGGCGACAATCGGCGCGACGATCAGCAACACGTCGTGCACGACGCCATCTTTTTCGATCTTCATCGACTCGGACAGCGTTTCCGCCTGTTCGATCAAGACTTCGTAGGCGCCTATGTCGCTTTGCGCGAGGTGGTCCAGGGCCGCTTCCAGCGGGGCGTCCTGCCCAGCCTTGAGCAGCTTGGGAATCGCTTCGCCAAGCTGGTTCTCCCAGAACACGTCTTCAACGCGGCTGCCCGAACGGTTAAGCGCTTGGGACAGCGCCACCAGGCGGGTGGCGTCGCGGGTCATGCGGGGAGCGGATTGGCTGCGGGATCGGGCCATAACTTCGAGGGACGTCCAGTAAGTGTGTAACGACGTAGTTTAACGCCCGCCGCGCGCGTCGGCGTGGCCGCTAGGGTTTGCAAGGCCAGGGGCGGCCGGGCACGGCGGCGGCGCGGGTTGTCCATATTGATGCCGGATTGGCAACAGAGCATCCCCGCCCTAGGGGTTTATTGCTGATCGGAAACGTTCGAAAATCTGGGCATCGACTTATTTTCAGGAGGCTTCGCCATGCGTTGGCCTACGCTATTCGTTTCCCACGGCTCGCCCATGCTGGCCGTTGAGCCTGGGCTGACCGGCCCCGTGCTGGCGGCCTGGAGCCAGGCCCAGGGCCGCAAGCCGCGCGGCATCCTGGTGGTGTCGCCGCATTGGATGGGTGAAGGCCTTGCGCTGTCCACCCGCGACCAGCAAGTGGCCTGGCACGATTTCGGTGGCTTTCCGCCCGAGCTCTACACGCTGCAATATGCGGCGCCCGGGTCGCCCGAACTGGCCGCGCGCGTGCAAACGCTGCTGGCCGAATCCGGCATTACCGCCGACCGCGACCCGCGCCGTCCGCTGGACCATGGCGCCTGGGTGCCGTTGCGTTACCTGTATCCCGATGTCGACGTGCCGGTGGTGCAACTGTCGCTGGACATGGGTCGCGACGCTGCCGGACAGTTGGCGCTGGGACGCGCGCTGGCGCCGCTGCGCGACGAGGGCATCCTGATCATCGGCTCGGGTTCGTTGACGCACAATCTGCGCCACGTGCGCATGCCGCAAGACGCGCCGGCGGCGCCTTATGTGCCCGAGTTTCAGGACTGGTACGCGCGCAACCTAGCCGATCACAACGTGTCGGCGCTGCTGGACTGGCAGGCGCGGGCGCCGGGTGCAGCGCAGGCCCATCCGCATGACGATCACCTGATGCCGCTGTATGTGGCGCTGGGCGCGGGCGGTGCGTCGGCCACGCGCTTGAATGACGAGATCTCGTACAGCGCGCTGGCCATGGACGCCTATCAGTTCGACGACTGACACGCTGCTTGTCTACGAAGTAAAAAGCCCCGAAGCCGCAAGGCTTCGGGGCTTTTGCATTGCGCCGCCGCGAGCGGGGCGCAAGCGAGTGGCGGGGTCAGGCCGCCAGCAGTTGGCGCAGCACGAAGGGCAGGATGCCGCCATGCAGGTAGTAGTCGACCTCGATCGGCGTGTCGATGCGCAGCAGCACCGTCACGTCTTGCTTCGAACCGTCCTTGCGGGTGATCGTCAGCGTCACGTCCTGCATCGGCTTGATGCCGTTTTCCAGGCCCGAGATGTCGTAGGTTTCTTCGCCGGTGATGCCCAGCGACTCCACGCTGTCAGCGCCCTTGAATTGCAGCGGCAACACGCCCATGCCCACCAGGTTGCTGCGGTGGATGCGTTCAAAGCTGCGGGTGATCACGGCCTTGACGCCCAGCAGTTGCGTGCCCTTGGCCGCCCAGTCGCGCGACGAGCCGGTGCCGTATTCTTCGCCGCCGAACACCACGGTGGGGGTGCCCTGCGCCACGTACTTCATGGCCGCGTCGTAGATGGACATCTGTTCGCCGGTGGGCTGGAACAGGGTCTCGCCGCCTTCAAAACGGCTGCCGTCCGGCAGCGACGGGATCATCAGGTTCTTGATGCGCACGTTGGCGAAGGTGCCGCGCATCATGATTTCGTGGTTGCCGCGACGCGAGCCATAGCTGTTGAAATCGGCCTTCATGACGCCGTTTTCCTTCAGCCACTTGCCGGCCGGCGAGGTTTCCTTGATGGAGCCTGCGGGTGAGATGTGGTCGGTGGTGACCGAATCACCAAACACGCCCAGCGCGCGCGCGCCCTTGACGGTGGGCATCGCGGCCGGCGTCATGTCGAAGCCTTCGAAGAAGGGCGGTTCGGCAATGTAGGTGGAGTCAGGCCAGTTGTAGGTATCGCCGGCCACGCCCTTGATGTTTTCCCACAGCTTGCCGGGGTTGCTCTTGACCTGGCCGTAGTTGGCCTCGAACACCTTCGGGTCCAGCGCGTGCTTCATCAGCGCTTCGACTTCTTCGGACGTGGGCCAGATGTCGCCCAGCCAGACATCGCCGTTCTTGCCCTTGCCAACCGGCTCGGTCATCAGGTCGCGCGTGACGGTGCCGGCCAGCGCGTAGGCCACCACCAGCGGGGGCGAGGCCAGGAAGTTGGCCTTGATGTTCGGGTGGATACGCGCTTCAAAGTTGCGGTTGCCGGACAGCACGGCCGAGCAGACCAGGTCGTTGCCGGTGATGGCTTCGTTCAGATCGGGCGTCAGGTCGCCGGCGTTGCCGATGCAGGTGGTGCAGCCGTAGGCGGCCACGTCAAAGCCCAGCTTTTCCAGGTAGGGCAAGAGGCCCGTCTTGGTCAGGTAGTCGGTGACCACGCGCGACCCAGGGGCGAGCGACGTCTTGATGTGCTTGGGTACCTTCAGGCCGGCTTCCACGGCCTTCTTGGCCAACAGGCCGGCGGCCAGCAGCACGTTCGGGTTCGATGTGTTGGTGCAGGACGTGATGGCGGCAATCAGGATGTCGCCGTTCTTGATCTTGGTGCCGGTGCTGGTCGTGAAGGTCTGGTTCAGCTTTTCTTCCGGCTGGTTGAAGCCGTTTTCCGCGACCGGCTTGGAGAACAGGTCGATGAACGTGTTCTTGACGTTGCCGATTTCGATGCGGTCTTGCGGGCGCTTCGGGCCGGCCAGCGACGGCGCCACGGTGGACAGGTCCAGCGTCAGCAGCTTGGTGAAGTTGATGTCTTGGGCGGCGGGGATGCCGAACATCTTCTGCGCCTTGAAATAGGCTTCGAAGGCGGCGATTTCATCTTCCGTGCGACCGGTGCCACGGAAGTAATCGATGGTGCGTTCGTCAACCGGGAAGAAGCCCATGGTGGCGCCGTATTCCGGCGCCATGTTGCCGATGGTGGCGCGTTCGGCCACGGTCAGGCTGGCGGTGCCTTCGCCGCAGAATTCAACGAACTTGCCCACCACCTTTTCACGCCGCAGCATTTCGGTAATGGTCAGCACCAGGTCGGTGGCGGTGACGCCGCCGCGCAACTGGCCCTTGAGTTCGACGCCCACCACGTCGGGCGTCAGGAAGTACACGGGCTGGCCCAGCATGCCGGCTTCGGCTTCGATGCCGCCCACGCCCCAGCCCACCACGCCGATACCGTTGATCATCGTGGTGTGGCTGTCGGTGCCCACCAGCGAATCGGGGTAATAGACATTGTTTTTCTTGTCCTGGTGCACGCCGCGCGCCAGGTATTCCAGGTTGACCTGGTGGACGATGCCGAAGCCCGGGGGCACGACGCCGAAGGTGTCAAACGCCTGCATGCCCCACTTCATGAACTGGTAGCGCTCTTGGTTGCGCTTGAATTCCAGCTTCATGTTCAGGTCCAGCGCATTCTTGGTGCCGAAGTAGTCGATCATGACCGAGTGGTCGACGACCAGGTCAACCGGCACCAGCGGTTCAATGCTCTTGGGGCTCTTGCCCATCTTGTCGGCCACCGAGCGCATGGCCGCGATATCGGCCAGCAGCGGCACGCCGGTGAAGTCCTGCAGCACGACGCGCGCCACGACGAAAGGGATCTCGTCTTCGCGGCGGGCATTGGCCTGCCAGTTGGCGAGCTGCTTGACGTGTTCTTCCGTGACCTTCTTGCCATCACAGTTGCGCAGCACGGATTCCAGCACGATGCGGATCGATACCGGGAGCCGCTGCACATCGATGCCGAGGGACTTGCCCAGCGCCGGCAGCGAATAGTACTGACAGGATTTATTGCCGATCTTGAAATTCTTGAGAGTGTCTAGGGTGTTGTGCGGCATGATGGACTCCGTGGTTTTGCCCGGCTGTATTCGCCCAAGCGCAGGCGGCATTTTCTGGCGTTTTTGCGCGTTTGTCATTGTAGGGGACACAAGCCCGCGCGCGGCCGTATGTCTTATATCTTATATAAGACTTGGTGCGCACGTCAAAGTTCAAGCCCAAGTCCGGTCAGGTCCCGTTCAGCGACTGCAAAACCCCTACTTTGGCGGACATGGACCAAGCCCGCAAGACCCCGTGGTTTTACCAGGGTTGTCCTACAGCGGCGTGGCGGCGGGTGTTGCCCAGGAAGCGGCTGCCCGGATCAATTCAAATAAGCGCGCAGCAGCGGCTCCAGTTCCCGTTTCAGGAAGGCGACCAGGGCGCGTTGGGCGGTGGATGGGTAAGGCGTGGGCGAGGTCAGGATGAACAGCTTGTCGCCGGGGCCTTCCGCTCGATAGGCGGGCAGCACTTCCCGCAGCCGCTGCGTTTCCAGGTCGGGTTGCACGATATAGGCGGGCAGTAATGCGATGCCCGCGCCGTCGCGCGCGGCCTGGGCCAGAAAAGGGAAGTATTCGGATTGCAGCCGGGGCGCCAGCTTGGCTTCATAGGTTTGCCCTTTGCGGCTCAAGCGCAGCGTGGTCTGCGGCTTGGGGCCGGGCGGGCACAGGAAGTCGAACCGGCCCAGGTCGCGCGGGTGCGTGGGCATGCCCACGCGCTGCAAATAATCGGGGGCGGCGCACAAATGCCATTTCACGTCGCCCAGCTCGCGGGCAACGTAGTCTTGCGGGGGCTGAGAAATCACCCGCAACGCCACGTCGATCTCTGACGAAATCAGGTCGCTGACGCGGTTGGAAAACAGGACCCGCAGGCTCAGGCTGGGATGCTCCAGCGCAAAGCGCACCAGCAGGGGGCGCAGCGCATCCAGTTCGCCCAGGCCGGTGGGCAGGGACAGGCGGACGTGGCCGGTGGGTTCCGCGCCCAGCTTCTGCAAGGCATGTCGCGCCGATTCCACCTCGCGCGCCATGCGCGCCCCATGTTCGTACAGCACCGTGCCCTGCTGCGTCAGTTCCAGGCGGCGCGTGGTGCGCCGGATCAACTGCGCGCCGAACGCGCGTTCCAGCTTTTGCAGATTGCGGCTGACGTGCGACCGCGTCACCCCTTGGCGCAAGGCCGCTTCGCTTAGCGTGCCCGCCTCGACGATGGTCACGAATAGCTGGATCAGGTTCAGGTCTAGCGCGGGCAAGGCGGACATGGCTGTCTTGGATTGTTGCCTCTGGGGAAACAGAGTTTACTCAGACTGAAGGATTGTCGCGCCATTGGCGCGTTGATAATCTGCTTCCCACACCGCATTGCGATCAGATAAAGGAGACAAACCATGGTGCAAAGCATGTTCCGCGCGGACCTGTTCCGCGGCCAGCGCATCCTCGTCACGGGAGGCGGCACGGGGCTGGGTCTGGCCATGGCCGAACAATTGGCCTCGTTGGGCGCCACCGTGCATTTGTGTGGCCGCCGCCAGGCCGTGGTGGAAGAAGCCGCCGCCGGGCTGCGCGCCAAGTACGGCGCCCAGGCCTACGCGCATGCCGTTGACATCCGCGACGCCGACGCGGTGGATGCCATGGTTGAAGGCATCTGGACCACGCACGGCGGGCTGGATGGCCTGGTCAACAACGCGGCGGGCAACTTCATCAGCCCCACCGAAAAATTGTCGGCGCGCGGTTTCAACGCCATTGCCGACACCGTGTTTCGCGGCACCTTCTACATGACGCAGGCGGTGGGTAAGCGCTGGATTGCGTCCGGCACGCACGGCGCGGTGGTGTCGATTGTGGTGACCTGGGTATGGACCGGGTCGCCGTTCGTGGTGCCCTCGGCCATGTCCAAGGCCGGCATCGACGCCATGACCAAATCGCTGGCGGTGGAGTGGGGCAGGCATGGCATCCGCTTGAACGCCATTGCGCCGGGGGTTATTCCCACCGAAGGCGCGACGGCGCGCTTGCGCCCCAATGGCGACGGCCAGGACGCACTGACGCAACAAAACCCCATGCGGCGCCTGGGCACCGGGCACGACATCGGCGAACTGGCGGCCTTTCTGCTGGGGCCGGGCAACGATTGGATCAACGGCCAGACAATTGCGCTGGACGGGGGCGACTACCTGGCCAATGGCGCCTACTTCAAGCAGTACTTCGATTGGTCAGACGACGACTGGGCGGCCGCCCGCGCCGCCATCGAAGCGCGCACCGCGCAAGACAAGGCGCAACGCGCGGGGAAGCCGGCATGACGGCACGCATCATTGCCGGGGACGTGAGCCTGACGCGCGATGCGCTGGTGGCCCGGGGCGAGCAGGTTGCGGCGGGCCTGGCGGCGATGGGCGTACGCGAAGGCGACGTCATCGCCGTGCTGCTGCGCAACGGCATGCCGTACCTGGAAATCATCCAGGCCTGCAAACGGCTGGGTTGTTATTACTGCCCCATCAACTGGCATTACACGGCTGACGAGGTGGCGTTCCTGGTGGCCGACAGCGGCGCCAAGGTGTTGATCGCCGAGGACGATCTGTGGCGTCAGGTGCACGCCGCCTTGCCTACCGGCCTGCCCGCGCTGCGGGTCGCGGGAAATGGCGATGCGGTGACCGCCGCGCGCAGCGAAGACGGTGGCGGTGGCGGTGGCGGTGGCAATGGCAGTGTCAGCGGCAATGGCAACGGCAACGGCAACGGCAATGGCGATAGCACCGACTACAACGCCTGGCGCAACGCACAGCCCCGCTACGACGGCCCCGTGGTCGCCCCGCGCGGCCACATGGCGTACACCTCGGGCACGACCGGCCGGCCCAAGGGCGTGGTGCGCCAGCCTTTCCCGGTGGACCGCCTGGCCGAGCATCTGGCGGCGGTGGAGTCCGTGGTGGAACAGGCCTACGGCCTGCGGCCGGGCTGCCGCGCGCTGCTGCCGGCGCCGATCTACCACAGCGCGCCCAGCGTCTTCGCCCAGGTGGCCCTGCGCGTGTGCGACACGCTGGTGCTGACGGCGCGGTTCGACCCGCTTGAAGTCTTGCGCCTGATCGAGCAGCACCGCATCGACACCGTCTACCTCGTGCCCATCATGTATGTGCGCCTGCTGAAGCTGGATGCGCGCACGCGGGCGTCGTTCGACCTGTCCTCCTTGCGCTTCGTGGCGTCGACGGGGGCGCCCTGCGCGCCCGAACTCAAGCGCGCGATGATCGACTGGCTGGGGCCGGTCATCCATGAAACTTATGCGTCCAGCGAAGCGGGCATGGTGACCGTGATCGACTCGCACGAAGCGCTGGCCAAGCCCGGCAGCGCGGGGCGGCCCATCGGGCCGGCGCAAGTGCGCGTCTACGGCGACGACGGCCACGTCTGCGAGCCCGGCGAAGTCGGCCGCATCTACGTGCGGCAGCCGGCCTACGCCGACTTCACCTACCGCAACCATCCCGAAGCCCGCCAGGCGGTGGAACGCGACGGGCTGATTGGCCTGGGTGACCTGGGCTACGTGGACGAAGACGGCTACCTGTTCGTGTGCGACCGGGAATCAGACCTGGTGATCTCGGGCGGCGTGAACATCTATCCAGCCGAAATCGAACACCACCTGACCCAGTACCCGGGCGTGGCCGATTGCGCCGTGTTCGGCGTGCCGGATGCGGAATTCGGCGAACGTTTGCTGGGGCTGATCCAGCCTGCGCCAGACGCCGCTATCGACGTGCAGGACCTGATGCAATGGCTGTCCACCCGCATCGCCCGCTACAAGGTGCCGCGCGAACTGTTGCTGCGCCCGGCGCTGCCGCGTGACGACAACGGCAAGATCGCCAAGCGCCGCTTGCGCGCCGAGTTTTGGGAGGGCCAGGCGCGCAAGGTGTAAGCGCCGGGCCGCCAGCAGCACCGCCCGTATGCCGGGCAACACCACGATAGACGTCAAAAAAATCAGAGTCGCCACAGACTCGGGAGACAAGCATGTTGAAGATGAATCGTTGGATCGGCCGCGCCGCGACCGCGATGTGGGTTTGCGCCACCGCCGCGTCGCCTGCGGTGGCGGCGTTTCCCGACCGGCCGTTGAAGCTGGTCGTGCCCTACACGCCGGGCGGCGCGGCCGACCAGTTGTCGCGCGTGCTGGCCGAGCGCCTGTCGCGGGAACTGGCGCAGCCCGTGGTCGTTGAAAACAAGCCCGGCGCCAACACCATGATCGCCGCCACGCAGGTGGCGCGCTCGCAGCCCGACGGCTACACCTTGTTCCTGGCCAGCAACGCCAGCATGGTGCTGAACCCGATGCTCTATCAGAAGATCGCCTACGACGCGGCGCGCGACTTCAGCGTGCTGTCGGTGGTGGCTGAACTGCCGCTGGTGGTGGTGGCCAACAACGACGTGCCGGCCGCGACGCTGGCGCAATTCGTCAACGTGGCCAAAGCGCGTCCCGGCAAGCTGAACTACGCCTCGGTCGGCATCGGCAACCCGCTGCAACTGGCGACGGAGCTGCTGAAATCGCGCACCGGCATGGACGTGGCGCACATTCCGTACAACGGCAGCGCGCCCGCGCTCAGTTCGCTGATGGCCAATGACACACAACTGATGGTCGACGTGATCAGCACATCGCTGCCGCTGGTCAAAGAGGGCAAGATCAAGGCCCTGGCGGTGACCACGGCCGACCGCCTGCCGGTGCTGCCCGACGTGCCCACGGTGGCCGAAAGCGGCTTTCCCGGCTTTCGCGCGGCCACGTGGTTCGGGGTTGCGGTGCCGGCGGAAACCCCGGCGGCCGAGGCCAACGCCCTGCGGGACGCGGTGGCCAAGGTCATGCGCCAGCCGGATTTTCGCGAACGCTTTCAGGCCTTGGGGCTGGTGATTCAGGCGCCGCGCGATCAGGCCGAGACCGAACGCTACGTGGCGGAAGACCGCGAGCGCTGGGGCGAGGTGATCCGGGCGAACCACATCAAGCTGGACTGAGCAGGGCGCGTTACGCCAGCAGGGCGGGCAGTTCGGCCGCCGCCACTTCCAGGAAGCGGCGCAAGGCCAGGGGCTCGCCCCGGCGCGCGGGCATGATGGCGTAGATGCGCGACGGTGCGGCCCGCCAGCCCGGCAGTATCTCGACCAGCTTGCCCTGGGCCAGCATGTTGGCGCACAGATAATGCGGTATCAACGCCGCGCCCAGCCCCGTCAGTGCCATGGAACGCAGCGTTGCCATATTGCTGCTCAGGCAACGCGGCTGAAACTCCAGTGACGCCGCTTCGCCGCCCGGGCCGGTGAAGCGCCAGGTGTGCAGATTGTCTTGCGTGGCATGCGCCAGGAGCGGCAGCGCGGCCAGGTCGCGCGGATGGCGCGGCGCGGCCGCCTTTACCAGTGCCGGCGTGCCGACCAGCGTCAGGGGCGCCACCGCCAGCTCGCGGCCGATCAGCCGCGAATCCGTCAGCGGCGCACCCATGGCGCGAAACGCCAGGTCATAGCCTTCGCCCACCAGGTCGATGATCTCGTCGCGCGTGTCCAGCAGCACGCGCACGCCGGGGTGCGCCAGGCAAAAGCGCGCCACCATATCGCCCAACAGCGTGACCGCCAGCGGCGAGGGCGCGGTGATGCGCAACAGGCCGCTGGGCGTGTCGCCCATGGAAGCCGCCAGGTCGAACGCGATGCGGGCCTCGCGGGCCACGGCTTGGGCGTGCACGTAGATCTGCTCGCCCATCGGGGTCAGCGCCACCCGCCGGGTGTTGCGATGAAGCAGCCGCACGCCCAGCCGCGCTTCCAGTTCGGCCACGCGCCGACTGAGCTTGGAACGCTGCATGTTCAACACGCGCGCGGCAGCCGAGAAGCCGCCTTTTGCGACGACTTCGCTGAACAGCAGCAGATCGTCAAGGTGATACAGGGGCGGGGGCATGGGCGGGGGCGGCGGCTGGATGGCGGGACGGGGGGCGGATTGTCCTGCATGGCAGGACAACTATTCCTGAAATTGGCCTCTACTGTCCGCCTGGTGGAACGAATAAGCTTCGGCACTTCAAACGTCGTTTCACACGCGCTTGGGCACGGCAAGCGTCATTCCCACACGCTGGCCCCGCAAGCGTCATCCCAATCAGGCAGCAGTTTTTTGACTATTCATCTCAGCAACGTCGTTGCCAGCCAGCCGCAATCGGCCGGCGATTCCTGCACGATTCGTCCGTTTTGCCACGCCGATTTTTACCGCGAGCCTTCAGCGGTTTCTTCCCGGGCGCCTTCCCCGGCTTCGTCACCCTTGATCCAGGTGGACTATTTCGCCATGACCGCGTCGGACGCCGTGTTCCCGTCGGTACCCGGCGCGCGGCCCGGCCTGTTGGTGGCGACGCTGATGCTGGAGGATTGCCGAGGCCTCATGCAAAGCCTGGGCGGCAACGGCGAAGACCATCAACTGCAGGCGGGGGATCTGTTCTGGACTCGGGAAGACGCCGGCGTCATGCGAGCGCGGGCGGCAGGGGAGGCCGCGTCGCCGGGCGCTGAGCTCCGGTTGAACGGCCTGCGGATGGTGTTGGGCCTGCATGGCCAGTCCGAAGCGGCAGCCGGCCCCGAATCCGAATCCGAATCCGAATCAAACCCCCAGCCTTTGGCCGCCACGTCCGCCTTGCTGCGCGGCTGGGAGATGCCGGTGATAAAGACCGACGCCGGCCGCATCCGGGTGGCGGCGGGTAGCCATGCCGGATCGCAGTCGCCCTTGGCTACCCCCGCGCCCCTGACGATCCTGGACGTCTGGCTGCGCCCCGGCGCCACCCAGTTGGTGCCGCTGGCGCCGGGCTGGAACGCGTGGGTCTACTCGGTGTCCGGCGAGCTAGGGGTGCGCGCCCGGCATCGCCGGATCGGGGCGCCACCGTTGCCCCGGCAAGCGGCAGGCGACCGGGACTTCGCGGTGCTGGACGCAGGATCGGCGCTGGTCGCGTCGGCCTCGGCCGGTGACGAGGAAGGCGTGCTGGTCTTGATGGCGGGCAGGGCGCCCGCGCACTTCGTGCTGGTGGGTAGCGCGGGCAGCACGGACAGCGCGGTGAGTGCAGCGAGCGCGGGCAGCGCGCCGTCGACGGCAATGCCCAGTCGTCGCGGCGCCAAGCCGCTCGCGGCTTAACCCTGCGACCATCAGGGATGTCTGTTGTGTGACGGCAACGTCAATCAACGTAAAAAACGGGGAAATATTGAGAATGATTATCGGTTTGATAACATTTGCGACTCAAGACCTCAAGACCCCCTTGGTGAACGGGCTCGGTCAGGGCCTGATGGCAGGCTTTCGCGGTAGTGCCCACTGATAAGCCGTTTTCCGTGCGTGACCCAATCGGGATTGTGTGTTTGTTTGCGCGGCGACGCGCCCCACCTTCCTCTCTTGATCCCGAAATGAAAATTCGAACTCTCGCTTGCGTGGCCGCGACGCTGCCATGCATGGGCGTCGTCCATGCGCAAACCGCCACCCCTGTCCCAGCGCAGCCTGCCACGGACAGCAGCTCGGTGGTGTCGATGCAAGCCATCAAGGTAGAGGCCAGCGCCGACGCCTCGGCCGGCGGCCTGGCCCCGGCGTTCGCGGGCGGGCAGGTGGCCACGGGCGGCCGGGTGGGCGTGCTGGGCACGCTGGACAACATGAGCACGCCGTTCAGCATCACCAGTTACACGAACGAACTGATCCAGGACAAGCAGGCCCGCAGCGTGGGCGATGTCTTGCAGAACGATTCGGGCGTGCGCGTGGCGCGCGGCTTCGGTAATTTCCAAGAGTCCTACTTCATTCGCGGCTTTATTCTCAGTTCGGACGACGTGGCCTACAACGGCCTGTACAGCCTGCTGCCGCGCCAGTACATCGCCACCGAACTGTTCGAGCGCGTGGAAGTGCTGCGCGGCGCAACGGCTTTCCTGACAGGCGCCACGCCTGGCGGCGGCGGCATCGGCGGCGTGATCAACCTGGTACCCAAGCGCGCGCCGAACGAGCCGCTGACCCGCGTCACCACCGGCGTTGCCAGCGGCGGCCAGTTCCAGATCTCCACCGACATCGCCCGCCGCTTTGGCCCGGACGACAGCACCGGCATCCGCCTGAACGCCGCGCAACGCAGCGGCGACACGGGCATTGACGACGAACATTCGCGCACCAGCCTGGTGTCGCTGGGCCTGGACTGGCGCTCGGCGGACACGCGCTTGTCGGCGGATATCGGCTGGCAGGAAAACAAGCTGAAGCGCGCGCGTCCGAATATTTCGATGACAGGATTGAAAGATCATGTCCCAGATGCGCCGGACGCAAGCTCCAACTACGCACAACCGTGGTCGTACTCTAATGAACGTGACGTATTCGGCACTCTGCGCGCTGAGCATGACTTCAGCGACAAATTGACTGGTTGGGCGGCATATGGCTTTCGCCGAAGCGACGAGGCCAACTCGCTTGGTAATGTCACATTGACCAACGCCAGTACCGGCGACGGGAATTTCTATCGCTTTGATAACACCCGGGAAGATAGTGTTAATACGGGCGAGGTGGGCTTACGAGCAAAGGTGCGTACCGGCCCGGTAGGCCATGAGTTTGTCGTGTCGGCCTCTTTCTTTGATCTTAAGAAGAAGAATGCCTATGCGTTTGACTCCACGAATAAGTTCGCTACCAATATCTACGATCCGGTTTTCTATGACCGTCCGCCCTTCAGCACTAAGGCCGTCTATGGCAACGATCTTGACGACCCTGCCTTGCAAGGTCGTACGCGCATGAGCAGCTACGCGCTGGGCGACACGATGTCGTTCCTGGATGACAAGGTCCTACTCACACTTGGGGTCCGCCATCAGCGTATGTCGACGCGCAGCTATTCCTACGATAACGGGACTGGCAACGGAGGCAACGAGACAGGCGCATACGACAAGAGCCGGAATTCGCCGGCTGCTGGTGTGGTATTCAAGGTGACCCCGAGTGTCTCACTGTATGCCAACTACATTGAAGCTTTGGTGCAGGGGGATACGGCCCCCGCGAACGCTAACGGCAAGCCGGTACCTAACGTTGGCACGGTGTTGTCCCCCTACGTCTCCAAACAAAAGGAGATCGGCGCCAAGTATGAAGGCGACGGGTTGGGTGCAGGCCTTGCACTTTTCTCCACTGACAAACCGCGGTCTGCATACAACGCTAACAACGAACTCACGGCCTCAGGTAAAGACCGCCATCAGGGCGTGGAGTTGACGGTATATGGTGAACCTATCAACTCTGTTCGAGTTCTTGGCGGGCTCACATGGCTGGACGCCAAGCAGCGTTCTACCGGTAATGCGTCAGTCGACGGCAACCGCGTGATCGGCGTGCCGCGCTTCCAGGCCAACATGGGCGTGGAATGGGACATCCCGGGCGTGCAAGGCCTGGCGGTGGACGGCCGCGTCGTCTACACCGGTTCGTCCTACGCGGATGACGCCAACACGCTCAAAGTCCCCGGCTGGACCCGCTTTGACGCCGGCGTGCGTTACATGACGGACGTAGGCGGCCACTTGGTCACCCTGCGCGCCCGCGTGGAAAACATCGCCAACCGCAACTACTGGTCTTCGGTGGGCGGCTACCCCGGCAACGGCTACCTGGTGCTCGGCGGCCCGCGCACCTTCCTGCTGTCGGCAAGCATGGACTTCTGATCGAGGCGGCCAGTTTCGGCCGGCATACCCCCAAAAAAAAATCCCGGCTTCGTGCCGGGATTTTTGCTTTGGGATAGAAAGATCAACCGCGGATCACGCTGCTTCCTGAATTGTCATCTGCACGTGCAGGCCCGCAGCAGTCGCCATATTGACCAGCGCATCCAACGCAAACAGGTTGATCTTGCCGCGCATGAGATCCGACACGCGCGGCTGCGTAACCCCGAGCAGTTGCGCCGCTTGTTGCTGGCTCATTTCAGAACGAGCGATGTGATTTTTCAGCGCCACCATCAATCCCGAGCGCAGTTTCATGTTTTCAGCGTCACCGGGAGTGTCTTCAATAGCATCCCACACGCTGGTGAATGGTTGGCTGCTCATTGGCCTGCCTCCTCTAACAGATATCAGCGCCAGCATAGCGCCTTACACGCTCACCAAAACCACCCCCCACGCGTCAGATCCGCTTCGCAGCTTTTGTACTGCGACGTGAATTTCTCCGCGCGCGCCTTGACCTTCAGCGATACCGTTTTCAACCATGCCTTGCGGTCGTAGCTGCGGTTGCGGTAGCCCGTCCAGCCTTCGTGGTAGTTCAGGTATTGGGCGTAGGCGTCCCATTTGGATACGCCGTTGATGCGCTGGCTTTTGCTCATGTACCAGCCCATGAAGTCCAGCGCGTCGGCGAAGTCGTCGCGGCTGGCGCCCCAGCTTCCGGCTTCGCGCTTGTAGTCGGCCCAGGTTTCGTCCTTGGCTTGCGCGTAGCCGTAGGCGGAACTGACGCGGCCCCAGGGGATGAAGCCCAGGAAGTAGTAGCGGGGTGGCACGGCGTCCTGTTTGTAGGAGGACTCCTGATACATCATCGCCATGGGCACCGGCACGGGCGCGCCCCATTTCTTTTGCACCTTCAGGGCGGCGTCGTGCCAGTCCGGCTTTTCACGGAAGATCGCACAAATGTTCTCGGGGTTGGATGGCGGCGCCGTGGCGCAACCGGCAAGCGCCAGCAGTAGCAGCGGCGGCAGCAAAAGCCGGGTCATTGGCGGGCTTCCTCCTTCGGGTCATGGCGCGAACGGATCGCTGCGCCGGGGCAAGGGTCACAAAGTACCGCGATTGTATGAAAACGTATCGGGGGAAAAGTTTCCTGTTCGGACGCTTGCTTGGGCGTTCAGGCAGGAACCGCTGAAACCCGATGCCGGCACCTGATGCCGAAAGCTCGCCCTGTGAAGTCCGCCTTCCGAAACCCGCCCCAAAAGAAAACGGCCCCGGATTGCTCCGGGGCCGTCGTTCCTGCTGCAAGCAGGTCAAGACACCTGGCTAGCGTGCAAGGCTTAGACCTCGATCACGTCCGCCACGTCCTTGTAGTCCGCGATCTTGTCGAAGTTCAGGTACTGATAGATCTGGTCGCTGCTCTTGTTAATGACGCCCATGTCGGTCATGTACTCGTCCTTGGTCGGGATGCGGCCCAGCTTCGAGCAGATGGCGGCCAACTCGGCCGAACCCAGGTACACGTTCGTGTTCTTGCCCAGGCGGTTCGGGAAGTTGCGGGTGCTGGTCGACATGACGGTCGCGCCTTCGCGCACTTGTGCCTGGTTGCCCATGCACAGCGAGCAGCCCGGCATTTCCGTGCGGGCGCCGGCGGTGCCGAAGACGCCGTAGTGGCCTTCCTCGGTCAACTGCGTGGCGTCCATCTTGGTGGGCGGAGCCACCCACAGCTTGACCGGGATGTCGCGCTTGCCTTCCAGCAGCTTGGACGCCGCGCGGAAGTGGCCGATGTTGGTCATGCAGCTGCCGATGAACACTTCGTCGATCTTGGCGCCGGCAACTTCCGACAGCGTCTTGACGTCGTCCGGGTCGTTCGGGCAGGCCACGATGGGCTCGTGCACGTCGGCCAGGTCGATCTCGATGACGGCGGCGTATTCGGCGTCGGCGTCCGGCTCCAGCAGCTTGGGGTCAGCCAGCCAGGCTTCCATGGCCTTGATGCGGCGGCCCAGCGTGCGTTCGTCTTCGTAGCCGTTGGCGATCATCCACTTCAACATCACGATGTTGCTGTTGATGTATTCGATGATCGGTTCCTTGTTCAGGAACACCGAGCAGCCGGCGGCCGAACGTTCAGCCGACGCATCCGACAGTTCGAAAGCTTGCTCGACCTTCAGGTCCGGCAGGCCTTCGATTTCCAGGATGCGACCCGAGAAGATGTTCTTCTTGCCTTGCTTGGCAACGGTCAGCAGGCCTTGCTTGATGGCGTACAGCGGGATGGCGTTGACCAGGTCGCGCAGGGTGACGCCGGGTTGCAGCTTGCCCTTGAAGCGGACCAGCACCGATTCCGGCATGTCCAGCGGCATCACGCCGGTGGCGGCGGCAAAGGCTACCAGGCCCGAACCGGCGGGGAACGAAATGCCGATCGGGAAGCGCGTGTGCGAATCGCCGCCGGTGCCGACGGTGTCGGGCAACAGCATGCGGTTCAGCCACGAGTGGATCACGCCATCACCCGGACGCAGCGACACGCCGCCACGGGTGCTGATGAATTCCGGCAGCGTGTGGTGCGTCTTGACGTCCACGGGCTTGGGGTAGGCTGCGGTGTGGCAGAACGACTGCATCACGAGGTCAGCCGAGAAGCCCAGGCAAGCCAGGTCTTTCAGTTCGTCGCGGGTCATCGGGCCGGTGGTGTCCTGGCTGCCGACCGAGGTCATCTTCGGTTCGCAGTAGGTACCCGGGCGGATGCCCTTGCCGTCCGGCAGGCCGCAGGCGCGGCCAACCATCTTCTGGGCCAGCGTGTAACCCTTGCCGGTATCGACCGGGTCTTTGGGCAGGCGGAACAGCGTCGACGGGGCCAGGCCCAGTGCTTCGCGCGCCTTGCTGGTCAGGCCACGGCCGATGATCAGCGGAATGCGGCCACCGGCGCGCACTTCGTCGAACAGCACGTCGGACTTCACTTCGAATTCAGCGATGACTTCGCCGTTCTTCAGCGCCTTGCCCTCGTAGGGGCGCAGTTCGACGACGTCGCCCATTTCCATCTTGGAAACGTCGAGCTCGATCGGCAGCGCGCCGGCGTCTTCCATCGTGTTGTAGAAGATCGGGGCAATCTTGTTGCCCAGGCACACGCCACCAAAGCGCTTGTTCGGCACGAAGGGAATGTCTTCGCCCGTGAACCACAGCACCGAGTTGGTGGCCGACTTGCGCGACGAACCCGTACCGACCACGTCGCCCACGTAGGCAACCAGGTGGCCTTGTTCCTTCAGCGATTCAATGAACTTGACCGGGCCGCGCTTGCCGTCTTCTTCCGGTTCGAACGCCGCGCCGTCGCGCTTGTTCTTCAGCATCGCCAGGGCGTGCATCGGGATGTCGGGGCGGGTGGTGGCGTCGGGCGCGGGCGACAGATCGTCGGTGTTGGTTTCGCCAGGCACCTTGAAGACGGTGATGGTCAGGCTTTCCGGCAGTTCCGGACGGCTGGTGAACCATTCGGCGTCAGCCCAGCTTTGCATCACGGACTTGGCGTTGGCGTTGCCCTTATCGGCCTTTTCCTTCACGTCATGGAAGGCGTCGAACATCAACAGGGTCTTTTTCAGCGCATCGGCGGCGATGGTGCCGATTTCCGCATCGTCCAGCAGGTCGACCAGCGGGCCAATGTTGTAGCCGCCGAGCATCGTGCCCAGCAGTTCCGTCGCCTTGGCACGGCTGATCAGCGCACAAGCTTCCGTGCCCAGCGCCACGGCGGCCAGGTAGGACGCCTTCACCTTGGCGGCATCGTCCACGCCGGCCGGCACACGGTGGGTCAGCAGTTCGACCAGGTTCTGCTCCTCGCCAGCGGGCGGGTTCTTCAGCAGTTCGATCAGTTCGGCGGTTTGTTTAGCCGTCAGGGGCAGCGGGGGAATCCCCAGAGCCGCGCGTTCGGCAACGTGTTGGCGGTAGTTATCCAGCATGTGAGGCCTGCTCAAAAGTCGGGTTGGAAGAAGGGTTGTCGGGCGGAATTGTAGAGGCAACAGAAGGCGCTAGCAAATGTCTTATATCTTATATAAGACCTGAGCCGATAGCTGTTGCATTGTGGAGACGGGGGGGGCGCCATGCTGGGTCCGGGCAGGCGCCGGCACAGACGCCGGCACAGACGCCAGCCCAGACGCCAGCCCAGACGCCGACTATCGCCCGGCCACGTCGTACACCACGCCCACCCGTGCAAAATTCCCGCCGTGCTGCTTGACGATGACCTCGAACGGGGCGCTCTCGCCCGGTTGCAGCTTGGGCAGGCGCAGTTCCTTGAAGCTGGCGCCGCTGAGCTTGTCCTGCGCGTCATAGAGGCTGACCCACACCCGCACGTTGTTCACTTCCGCCTGGTCCTCATTGCGCACGCGGCCCGTCACGGTGACGTATTTGTAACGGTAGCGGTAGCTGAAGTTCAGCGTGCCGGTGCCGACACCGGCTTCGGTGTTGTCGACGGAAATGTCCAGCTTGGGGCGGGGGCCGGGCAGGGCGGCGCGCTTGGCGGGCATCCAGTCGGTCTTGACCTCGGTATAGCGGTCGTAATTGCCGCCCACCAGCGCCACCGGCACGCGCTCGCCCGGGTACAGATAGGCGGGTAGCGTCCAGTCCTGCCGTACCTTCAACGGGGTCGAGCCATCGAACACCGTGATCTGCGCCTTGGGCGACAGGGCCACGTAGTCCGCGCTGGTATTGACGACTTCCGCGTACATAAGCGGGCGGTCGATTTCATCCAGCAGCCGGCGCGGCGGGGACAAGGTCAGCGCTTTGGTATCGAACAGCGCAAAGCCGGGGTCCAGCAGTTCTTCGGTGGTCAGGCGCACATGGTCGATCACCCGCACCTCGGCCGGGCTGACCCGCACGATGCGGGATGCGGAATCGGCATCCTTGGGCGTTTCCGCGCGTGAGGACGCCTGGGCGGCCGTCAGAATCATCAGCACCGATACGGCCTTGACCGGCCAGGACAGCGGCGGGGCGCCGCGACGATCAGCTTTCACTTTGCACCATGTAGTCGTAGGACGCGACCTTGCCGTCGCCAAGCATTTCGCAGCGCACGTCGAACGCCGTCAGCGCGCCGGGCGCCAGCGGGTTGGCCGTGGCGTAGCCGTTGCCGGTGCCGATCATCGTGCCGTCTTCGCCGTACAGCATGACGGTGATCTGCGTGCTGCCGGCCTGCGCGTCGCCCTCGTTTTTCGCCAGGCCCACCAGGCGGTAGGCGCCGTCGTTCTTCACCAGTTGCACCTTGCTGGGCGTGACCTGGTTGTTCTTGCCGCGCGCGGCCCTGGGCGTGGCCACCTCAAGCGTGTAGCGCGAGTAGGCCTTGTCCGGTACCGAGACCAGCACGGGCACGTATTCACCCGGCTGCAACGAGCGCGCCGACGGCGATGCCGACGCTGACGACAGCGTCAGCTCGCCTTGGTAGAAGGTCGCCGTGACGCGGGGCGGGTCGATCTTCTGGCCGGTTTCGTTGCGCATGATCATCACCAACTGCTTGCGCCCGTGCGTCTGGGTTTCGCGCACGTCCGTCAGCTTGACCTTGGTGGCATCGATGGGCGGCGTGACGGGTTGCGCGCGGTAGGGCGCCGACGGGCGACTTGAGGTCAACAGTGACGCCACCAGCGGAATGGCCACTACCGCCGCCACCACCAGGGCGACGATCGCCACCACGCGGGGCTTGATCTGCGCGGGGTGGGCGGGCCGCTGCATGCCCGCCAGGATTTTCTCCAGCCGCTGCGCAACGTCGTCTTCCACCAGCGTCAGCGCGTGGCAGTGATTGCAGCGGTATTCGTTGGTGGCGAGCTTGGTGAACTGCGCGCTGCCGCAGGTTGAGCAGGTCAGCGTGACCGTGTTGATCGTGGTGTGTTTAGGCGTCATTCTGTGCGGGGTTGGCCGGGGCAAAGCGGACAGGGGGACAGGGCGGGAAGGATAGCGGCAGGGCATCGCGCGCGGGGTGCGGGTGCGCTTCCGGTTGTGACAATATGTGCCCGGCGTTGACGGCGGCTGACCGCCATGGCGTTCTGCCGGGGCCAAAGTCGCCGATGCCCGGGTGATATCATCGCCGCGACTACACCGCCCCCCTCCGCATGACCCTCACCCATCACTTGCTATTCCTGGCCTGCGTGGCGCTCGCCACCTATGCCCAGACCATGACCGGCTTTGCGTTCGGACTCGTGCTCTTGGGCCTGTCCGGCGTCTTCCAGTTGGCCTCGGTGGCCGAAGTCGCCAATGTGGTCAGCGTGCTGTCGCTGGTGAATGCCGCCGTCACGCTGGCGCGAACCAAGCCGCAAGTGAACTGGTCGCTGATGCGACCCGCCATGATCGCCAGCTTTGTCGGCGTGGGCGTGGGCGTTGCCGCGTTGACGTGGATCAGCGGGTCAATGACGGTGTTGTTGCAGTTGCTGCTGGGCATCACGATCCTGGCTTGTGCCGTGCTGCTGGTGGCGCGCGCCAAACCGCTGGAATGCCTGTCGTCCAAGGCGTCTTTCTGGTTCTTTGGGGGCATATCCGGAGTGTTGGGCGGCCTGTTCTCCAGCGCCGGGCCGCCGATGGTGTATCACCTGTATCGCCAGCCCTTGCCCTTGGTGGCCATCCGCAACAGCCTGCTGGTGCTGTTTTCGCTGAATGCCGTGGTGCGCCTGACGCTGGTGACGGCGCAGGGCGCATTCGAGGCCTCGTCGTTCTGGCTCAGCGTGTACGCGCTGCCCGTCGTGATCGGCGTGACGTGGGCCGCGCGGCGCTTCAGCACGTCCGGGTCAATGAAGACCGTCAAGCGCATGGTGTTCGTGTTGTTGCTGGCGGCCGGCATGGGCTTGATCGTGCCGGCGGCACGGATACTGGCGGCGGGGTAGCCGCCAGCGTGGGGTTGCGCCAAGCCGCCCTAAGCGTGGCCGCCGCTGATGTAGCGTTCCAGTTCGTGGATGATGAACTTCTGTTCGCTCATGACGTCCTTGACCAGATCGCCGATGGACAGCAGGCCAATGAGCTTTTCGTTGTCGATGACCGGAAGATGGCGAAAATGCCGTTCGGTCATCATGGCCATACAGTGTTCCCGCGTGTCGGAAGGGCCCACGTAATAGACCGAGTCGGTCATGATGTCGCGCACCTTGGTGCTGCGCGACGAACGATCCTGCAGGACCACTTTGCGGGCGTAATCGCGCTCGGAGAGCATGCCCAGCACGGTTTCCCCTTCCACGACCACCACCGCGCCGATGCTGCGTTCGGCCATGGTCTTGATGGCGTCGAACACCGAGGAATCCGGTGAAACCGTCACCACGGAATGGTTCGACTTTTCCCTGAGAATCTCAGCCACTGTTTTCACGATGTGCTCCCGTATCGCTGACAAGGTTCAACCGCGGACCGCGCGTTGCGCCCTGGGATAACGGTCAGGGCGCCGCCGCGCGGTCATGCTCCATCCTAAGCCTGCCGGCCACCTTGCCGCAAGCGCGGCGCGGTTATTTGGTTGGCCGGGGGCGGAATGCGTGGACCGCCAGCTCGCGCAGGTTGCGCGCGGCGCTGCGTTCGGTAGCGGGATTCCAGGCCAGGGAAATGCCGATCGAGGCATCGGCCGGAAAATCGGACAGGGTCTTGGTGACCACGTTCGGGCTGGGATGGCGGCGGGCGCCGGCGGGAACCAGGGCCACGCCCAGCCCGCTTTCGACCAGGCTCAACAAGGTTTGCACCTGCACCGCCTCTTGCGTGATGCGGGGCGTGAAGCCGCGCAACTGGCAAGCGTTGATGGCCGCCATGCGCAAGCCCGCGGCTTCGGTCGCGGTGTACATGATGAAGGCCTCGTCGGCCAGGTCGGCCAACCGAAGTCGGCCCCGGCGCGCCAAGGCATGGCCCTTGGGCACGGCCAGCACGAAGTGCTCGGTGGTCAGCGGGGCGAGGCGAACGTTCGAGCCCATGGCCACCGGCACGCGCACGATGCCGACTTCCAGCGCGTCGTCGGCCAGGTCCTGCATGATGCGGATGGAGGTGGCTTCGCGCAGCACCACCGTCACGCCCGGATAGCGTTGGCGGAACAAGGGCAGCACGCGCGGCAGGATGGGGTGCGTGGCCGACCCCACGAAACCGACGCGCACCGTGCCGCCTTCGCCCGCCGCGCCGGCACGCGCGGCCAACCGGAATTGCTCGGCATGGAACAAGGCGCGGCGCGCTTCGTCCAGCGCCGCCAGGCCGGCCTCGGTCAGTTGCACGCCTTGGCGACCGCGCACGAAGAGAGCAACGCCCACGCTCTCTTCCAGCTTGCGGATTGACACCGATAGCGGCGGCTGCGACATATGCAGCTTTTCCGCAGCGCGGTGAAAATTCAAGGTGTCGGCAAGCACCAGGAATTGCTGTAGATGACGGAAATCCATGAGGGCGGTCCAAGGCGGCGGCGGCCTTCGATGATACGTGGACGCTATCGTCGTCGCCATCCGTCCAAGCCTTTCGGTATCAACAGTACCTAGGCCATGCCTTGCAGCGTGGTGCGCACCGTGTCCAGCGCGCTGGCGTTGCTGGCCAGCGCATGCGCGCCGATGCGTTCATGCCAGTAGGATTCCGACCCTGCCGCCCGCCGCCAGTCACGCAAGCGGCGCGTATACAACTGCAAGTCGAATTCCGCCGTGATTCCCATGGCGCCATGCACGGCATGCGCAATGTCGGCCACCAGCGGCGCCGCCTGGCTGGCGCGCGCCTTGCCCACGGCCGCCAGCATGGCTTGCGGCAAGCCGTCGCGGCCTTGAAACGCCAGTTGGGCGCCCATGCGCGCCGCCCACACCTGTTCGGCCATCACGCTGATCTGCTGCTGCACGGCTTGAAAGCGGCCGATGGCGCGGCCGAACTGCGTGCGTGCGTTGGCGTGCGCTAGCGTCATGTCCAGCACCCGCTCCATCGCGCCGGCCATCAGGCCTGCATAGGCGACGGCCGCCAGCGTATCCAGCGCCGGCCCGCTGCCCAGGCATTGCGCATCCGCCATCGCCCATGATGCCTCGCCGTCCAATGAGCCGTGCACGCCGTTGTGCTGGACGCAGCCCGCCTGCACGGGCAGCAGCCAGGCTTGCCCGTTGATCTCTGCCAGCACATAAGCGGCCACGCGAACCCATGGCACGTTGACGCCCGTGATGCGCTTGCCATCCATCGCCAGGCCATAAGGCGCGATGGCGATGGCGCCCGCCGGCCGCGCCTTCTGTGTCTGCCCGATAGCCGCCAGCCAGGCGCGCGCCAGCATCGTATGCGCGATGGGATAGGGGCACAGGTGGCGGCCCGCCGCCAGCGCCACGGGTAAGGCGTCGGCCAAGGCAAGCCCGGCGCCGCCTTGTGATTCCGGCACCAGCGCGTCGGCAAAGCCCGCGTCCTCGCAGGCCTGCCATGCCGAATCAACGGGCAGGCCTTGTTCGGCGGCGCGCAGCAGCGCGGGTGTGCAGGTTTGAGCGAACAGGCGTTCGGCGGCATCGCCAAGCAGGGTGTCCATGGGGGCGTCCAGTAGTTATCGAAGGCCAAGGCCGCGCGCGATGATGCCGCGCAGAATTTCGCGCGTGCCGCCGCGCAGGGAAAAGGTCGGGGCAATCTGTTCCAGGTAGGCCAGCGTGCGCAGCAGCGGCAGGGGCGGCGGTACATCGGCTTGGCGGCCCAGCGCGTCGCCGATCAGTTGCGGAATTTGCTGTTCCAGTTCGGTGCCCAGGTCTTTCACCAACGCGGCCTCGGTGGCCGGGCTGGCGCCGGCCGCCAGCTTGCCCGCCACCGCCAGCGACAAAGCGCGCAGCACCGCCATCTGCGACAGGATCGCGCCCAGCGTGGCGCGGTTGGCGCTGTTGTCCGACAGGCCACGGCAATGCGTCAGCCAGCATTCCAGCAGCGCCATGCTGGAATACAAGCGTTCGGGGCCGCTGCGCTCGAAGGCCAGTTCCGCGTTTACCTGCGCCCAGCCCGCGCCTTCCTCGCCGATCAGTGCGTCGGCATGCAGTTCGACGTTGTCGAAGAACACTTCCGAGAAATGCGCATCGCCCGTCAGGTCTTGAATGGGGCGCACGGTCACGCCGGGCAGCGACAGGTCCACGATAAGTTGCGACAAGCCTTGATGCCGGTCTTCGGCAGTGCCCGACGTGCGGACCAGCGCAATCATGTAGTGCGAGCGGTGCGCGTTGGTCGTCCAGATCTTGCTGCCGTTCAAGCGCCAGCCGCCGCCTCCCGCGTTGATTGGGTCTGCGCGGGTGCGGATGCCGGCCAGGTCGGACCCGGCCCCGGGTTCGCTCATACCGATGCAGAAGAAGGCGTCTGCGCGGCAGATGCGCGGCAGGTAAAACGCCCGTTGCGCGGGCGAGCCGTATTTCAGGATCAAGGGCGCGCTCTGGCGGTCGGCGATCCAGTGCGCCGACACCGGTGCCCCCGCGCCCAGCAATTCTTCCGACAGCACGAAGCGCGCGAAGTGGCCGCGCTCGGCGCCGCCGTATTCGCGCGGCAGCGTCAGGCCGAGCCACCCGCGTTCGGCAAGCTGGCGGCTGAAGCCTGCGTCAAAACCCATCCAGGAACGCGCGCGCTCGTCGGGCTCCAGGCCGTCCAGCGTGTCCGCCAGAAAGGCGCGAACCTCAGCGCGCAAGGCCTCGTCGGCGGAAGGAATGGTGGTCAGTTCCAGCGTATCGATCATGGCGGTAAACCGAATGGGGGCATGCCCGGGGCGGGCGCATCCACCGACTATCACTGAGCGCGCAGACAGGCGTCCAATATTATTTTCAAGGTTTTTGATACCGATTTCGTATCAGCCAACCCAAAACTAATATTGGACGATGCCCAGGCGCGGGGCCTACGCTGATGGCTTTCGCCGTTGCGCGCGCAGGCGATCCAAGAACTTTAATGTCAGGAGCACAACATGACGGAACTCGTGCATTTCGAGCTGGACGCGGACGGCGTGGCCACGCTGACGCTGGACGACCCGACCACCCGCAATGCCTTGACCGGCAGCGACATCGTGGACCAGATGCTGGCCGTGTTCGCGCGCATCGAGCGCGACCCGGCCGTGCGCGTGCTGATCCTGACCGCGGCGGGCAAGGCATTTTCGTCCGGCGGCAACATCAACGAGATGCAGCGGCAGATCGGCCCCGAGGTCGCCGGCGTGGAACTGCGCCAGGAATACCGGCATGGCATACAACGCCTGCCGCTGGCGCTGCACGCGCTGGAGGTGCCGACGATTGCGGCGGTGAACGGGCCGGCCATCGGCGCGGGCTGCGACCTGGCCTGCATGTGCGACGTGCGCATCGCGTCGGAAGCCGCCACGTTTGCGGAAAGCTTCGTCAAGCTGGGCATCATTCCCGGCGACGGCGGCGCCTGGTTTCTGCCGCGCCTGATCGGCATGGCGCGCGCCGCCGAAATGTCGTTCACCGGTGACGCCATCAGCGCGGCCACCGCGCTGGAATGGGGCTTGGTGTCGCGGGTGGTGCCGGCCGTTGAGCTGTTGCCCGCCGCGCGCGCGCTGGCGGCCCGCATGGCGGCCAATTCGCCCCAGGCGGTGCGGCTGACCAAGCGGCTCTTGCGCGAAAGCCAGCATTCGCGGCTGGACGCCTTGCTGGAACTGTCGGCGGCGTATCAGGCGCTGGCCCACAAGACCGACGCGCACGCCGATGCCGTCGCTCAATTCCTTGCGGCGCGGCGGCGCTAGGCCGGCGGTATGATGCAAAACATCAGATGGAAACACCACAAGGAGGAAACACCATGAATGAAGTTATCGTCGCGTCGGCCGTCCGCAGCGCCATTGGCGACTTTGGCGGCGCGCTGAAAGATGTGCCGCCCTGCGACCTGGGCGCCACCGTCATCCGTGCCGCGCTGGAACGCGCCGCCGTCAAGGGCGACGAGGTCGGCCACGTTGCGGTGGGCCACGTCATCAACACCGAACCGCGCGACATGTACTTGTCGCGCGTGGCGGCCATGAACGCCGGCATCGCCAAGGAAACGCCGGCCTTCAACGTCAACCGCCTGTGCGGCTCGGGCCTGCAAGCCATTGTGTCCGCCGCGCAAACCATCATGCTGGGCGATGCCGACATCGCCATCGGCGCGGGCGCCGAAAGCATGAGCCGCGCCCCGTACATCGTGCCCTCGCAACGCTGGGGCGCCCGCATGGGTGACAGCACCATGCTGGACATGATGACCGGCGCCTTGTCCGACCCCTTCGGCCGCATGCACATGGGCGTGACCGCCGAAAACGTGGCGGCCAAGTTCGGCATCAGCCGGCAAGACCAAGACCTGCTGGCCGTGGAGTCGCATCGCCGCGCGGCCGCCGCCATCGACGCCGGTTATTTCCGCGACCAGATCGTGCCGGTGGTGTTGAAGACGCGCAAGGGCGAAGTCGTGTTCGACACCGACGAACACGTGCGCCGCGACGTCTCGGCCGACACCATGGCCGCGCTCAAGCCCGTGTTCAAGAAAGAGAACGGCACCGTCACGGCGGGCAATGCGTCGGGCCTTAACGACGGCGCGGGCGCCGTGGTGCTGATGAACGCATCGGTGGCGGCCAAGCGTGGCATCAAGCCGCTGGCGCGCCTGGTGGCTTACGCGCATTCGGGCGTGGACCCGGACATCATGGGCATTGGCCCGGTGCCCGCCACGCAGGCCGCGCTCAAGCGGGCCGGCCTGACGGTGGATCAACTGGACGTCGTCGAAGCCAACGAAGCCTTTGCCGCGCAAGCCTGCGCCGTGTCGCGCGAACTGAAGCTGGACCCGGCCAAGGTCAACCCGAACGGCAGCGGCATCGGCCTGGGCCACCCCATTGGCGCCACGGGCGCGATCATCACCGTCAAGGCGCTGCACGAGTTGCAGCGCGTGGGCGGACGCTACGCGCTGGTGACGATGTGCATCGGCGGCGGGCAGGGCATCGCGGCCATTTTCGAGCGTATTTAAGTTGCCGGCCGCAAGCGCCTGAATTTCGCTGAATGAATGCGCTTGCAGTCGAGTGACTGCGCTTGACCAGACACGCGCCCCGCCATCACGCGGGGCGCGTGTCCATCAGGCATGACCCAGATAGTCCTGCGCCCAGGCCAGGCATTCGGCACGCAGCAGTGCCCCCATCTTGGCGCGGCGCGGTGCATCCAGCCGGCTGCTGATGGCGCCGAAGCTGAACGCCACCCACGTCAGTTCCGATACCGGAAACGCCACCCCCACCCCCGACACGCCCGGCGTGATCGTGTCGACGATCTCGGAATACCCCGCCGCGCGCGTCTGCTTCACGGCCTTCATCAAGGCAGTGCTTGATACGCCGATCTGTGCGTAGCTGGCCGCGTGCCGCGCATACAGCGACGCAATCTCTTCATCCGCCAGGCTGGCCATCAGTGCCAGGCCGCCCGCGCCCACGCCCAGCAGTCGGCGTTCGCCCTGGTCGATGGTGAATACCTTCACCGGAAACGAACCCGCCTCGCGCAGCAGGCACAGCGCGTAGTCGCCCTGACGGATCACCAGGAACACCGTATCGCCCGACAGCCGCGCCAGCTTCTGGGCGAAGGGCCGCAGCGCGTCCAGCAGCGGCGTGCGGCGCAGCGCGGCAAAGCCCAACTGCATGGAATCCACCCCCAGGCGGTAGCGCCGGGTGCGCCCGTCGCGTTCGGCGAATTGTTCTTCCAGCAGGCAGCTCAGCAGGCGATGGGCTGTCGAGCGTTCCAGCCCGCTTGCCGCCATGACGCCTTGCAGGTCGATGCCGTCTTCCTGGTGCTGCGCCAGCACCCGCAGCAGCCCCAAGGCCCGCCGCATGCTCTGGGTTCCGCCGGTGCTCATCGTCTTGTTCATATTGTGGGAAAAATTGATTGAATATTTTGTATTCTAGGATTCCAGGTGCGTTAATTCAATCAAATCCATGCAGTGCAAGCGCTGCAATCCAACCGACCCGGGCCCCACGAGCGCGGGCCCCGCAAGAGACGAGGAGACTATGGAATACGCCACCCTGGCCGTCGAGCACTACGACTCGGTCTGCCGCATCAGCCTGGCGCGCGAGTCCGCGCGCAACGCCCAAAGCCAGCAGATGCTGGATGAGCTGGACGACGCCCTGACCCGCGCCGAGCAGGACGACGCCGTCCGGGTGGTGGTGCTTGCCGGGCGCGGCGCGCATTTCTCGGCGGGCCACGACTTGAAGGAAGCACAGGCCAAGCGCGCGGACTTCACCGTGGAAGAACGCTGGGAATACGAATCGCGCCGCTACTACGGCTACTGCCTGCGCATCTGGGACTTTCCCAAGCCCACGGTGGCCCAGGTGCAGGGCGCCTGCGTGGCCGGCGGCTTCATGATCGCCAATATGTGCGACCTGGTCGTGTGCGCCGACACCGCGTACTTCTCCGACCCGGTCGGCCATACGCTGGCGGCCGCCGCCACCGAAGTGCTGATCCACCCGTGGGTGATGGGCCTGCGCAAAGCCAAGGAAATGCTCTACACCGGCGAAAAGGTCGACGCCCAGGAAGCGCTGCGCATCGGCATGGTGAACCGCGTGGTGCCCGAGGCCGAGCTTGACGACGCCACGCTGGCTTTGGCGCGGCGCATTGCGCAGGCGCCGCCGTTCGGGCTACGGCTGATCAAGCGGTCGTTAAACCGTACCGCCGATGCGCAGGGCTTTCGCACCGCGTTGTCGGCCCACTTCGACACGCATCAACTGTCGCACCTGAGCGAAGAATTCCAGGCGGTGCGCGAGCGCGGCCTGGCGCAAGCCATTCAGCGCAACAAGAAGGGCGAAACGGCATGAGGCCCGCGCTGGATTGCCTGCTGGATCCGCATTCCATCGCGATGATCGGCGCCAGCGCCAACGCGGGCCGCATCGGCGGCATGCCGCTGGAATTGCTGACGCGCTTTGGCTACGCGGGCGGCATCTATCCGGTCAACCCGAAGTACCAGGAAGTGTTCGGCAAACGTTGTTGGCCCGACATCGAATCCGTGCCCGAGCCGGTGGACCTGGCGGTGCTGGCGATTGCCGCGGCCGACGTCACGCCCATGCTGCGCCGCTGCCACGCCAAGGGCGTGCGCGCGGCCATCGTCTATGCGGCGGGCTTTGCGGAAGCGGGCGGTGAGGGCGCGCGCCTGCAAGACGAACTGGAAGCCTTCGTGGCGCAAAGCGGCATGGCCGTGGCCGGGCCCAACTGCATGGGATTTGCCAACTTGAACACGCAGGCGCACACGGCGTTTGCGTCGGTGTTCAAGACCGCGCCGGCGCAGTCCGGACCGGGCGTGGTCAGCCTGCTGACGCAGAGCGGCAATGTGTGCGCGGCGGTGTACGCCATCGCGCGCCGGCTTGACCTGCCGTTCTCGCATTTCATCAACACCGGTAATGAAGCCTGCCTGGATTTCTCGCAGTACCTGGAATACCTGGCGGGCGATCCGCGCACGGAAATCGTGCTGGGCTATATCGAACAACTGCGGGACGGCGAACGCTTCGTGCGCGCCTGCCGTGAACTGGAACGCCAGGGCAAGCTGCTGATTGCGCTGAAGGCCGGCAACACCGACAAGGGCGCGCAGGCCGTGCGTTCACACACGTCGGCGCTGGCCGGCGACCGGCGCGTGTACGCGGCGGCGTTTCGCCAACTGAACGTGATTGAAGCCACGGATTTTGCGCAGATGGCGCACCTGGCCAGCCTGGCCACGCTGCGCCATCGCAGCGCCGGCAAGCGGGTGGCCGTGTTGACGATGTCCGGGGCGCTGGGCGCGATCCTGGCCGACAAGTTCATCGGCGCGGGCCTGGACTTGCCCGATCTGCCCGAAGACTTGCAGGCCGTGCTGCGCGGCGGCATTCCCGATTACGGCATGGTCGGCAACCCGGTGGACGTGACCGGCAACGTGGTCAACGACCCCGACTTTGTGCGTACGGTGTTGCAGGCCCTGGCCACCACCGACGCCATCGACGCGGTGGTCGTCTACGCACCCGGCTACATGCTGGACCGCATGGCCGATGCCTTGGCCGAGGCGTCGCGCCAGCATGCGCGCCTGTTCATCGCCATCGATACCGGCCTGGCCCAAAGCCGCGCCGCCTTGCGCGAGGCCGGGGTGGCCGTGTTTGAAGACCTGGGGCAGGCGGTGTCCGCCCTGGCGCCTTACCTGCTGTGGTGCGACGCGCGCGGCGGCCATCGCACCGCGCCCGCGCCGCGCCTGGACGCGGCGGTGGTGCCGGCGCTGCCCTGCAATGAAGCCGATGCTCGCGCCTACCTGGCCGCCTTCGGCCTGCCGCAGGCCCAGGCTCGCGCGGCGCGCAATGCCGACGAAGCCGTGGCCGACGCGCGCGCCGCGGGCTACCCCGTGGCCTTGAAGATTCTTAGCGCCGACATCGCGCACAAGACGGAAGTGGGCGGTGTGGCGCTGGGGCTGGCGGATGACGACGCCGTCAAGGCGGCCCACGAACAGATCCTGAATTCGGCGGCCGCCGCGCAACCGGATGCCCGCATCGACGGCGTGCTGGTGCAGAAGATGGAACGCGGCGTGGCCGAGCTGATCGTGGGCGCCACGCGCGACCCGGTCTTTGGCCCCGTGCTGACGGTGGGCCTGGGCGGCGTGCTGACCGAAATCTATCAAGACACCACCCACCGGCTGTTGCCCGTGGACGAAGACATGGCCATGCAGATGCTGCGCGAGCTGAAGGCGTTTGCGCTGCTGGACGGCTACCGGGGCAAGCCGCGAGCCGATCTGGCGGCGGCCTGCCGAAGTATTGTCGCCGTGGGCAACGCCATGTTTGCCGCGCCCGCGCACGTGGCGGAAATTGAAGTCAATCCCTTGCTGATCAAAGAGGCGGGACAAGGCGTTGCGGTACTGGACGCGCTGATCCTGCCCGCAACCCCGTAGTGCAACCGCGCAAACCGCGCAAGCGCATCCCCCAGGAGGAGACAAGCATGATGAAAAGACTATTGGCCGGCGTGGCGCTGGCCTGCATCGGCGTCACAGGCCCATCGCACGCCCAGGACCCGTATCCCAACCGCCCCGTGCGTATCGTGGTGCCGTTTTCGCCTGGCGGCGCGGCGGACATCATGAGCCGCCTGCTGGCCGAACGGCTGACCGCCAAGCTGGGTCAGACCGTCATCGTGGAAAACAAGCCGGGCGGGGGCACGATGATTGCGTCCGACTATGTGTCGCGCGCCGCGCCCGATGGCTACACGCTGCTGATGGCTGCATCGTCGCTGGGCATCGCGCCCAGCATCTACGCCAAGGTCAATTACGACCCCATCAAGGACTTCGCGCCGGTCAGTCAGGTGGCGTCGGTGGTGCATGTGCTGGAGGTGCATCCGTCGATTCCGGCCAAGAACGTGGGCGAGCTCATCGCCTATCTGAAAGCCAACCCCGGCAAGGTCAGCTATGGCTCGGTGGGCGCCGGCAGCTCCACGCACCTTGAGGCCGAACTCTTCAACAGCATGGCCGGCGTGCAGATGGCGCATATTCCGTACAAGGGCAGCGCGCCCGCGCTGAACGATCTGGTGGCCGGGCGCATTCAGGTGATGTTCGACGCCTGGGCCTCGTCCGGCCCCTTCGTGAAAGACGGCAAGCTGCGCGCGCTGGCGGTGACGACGACGAAGCCTTCGGCTTCCGTGCCGGACCTGCCGACGGTGGCGGCCTCCGGTCTGCCGGGCTATTCGGCGATGCCGTGGCTGGGACTGGTGGCGCCGGCGGGCACGCCGCAACCAGCGATCGACAAGCTCTACCAGAACCTCGCGCAGATTCTGGCGCAGCCCGAGGTGAAGGCGCAGTTCAAGGGCCTGGGGCTGGACATCATCGGTAGCGACCCCAAGGCCTTCTCCGCCTTTATCCGGCAAGACGTAAGCACCTGGGCCAAGGTGGCGCGCGATTCCAACATTCGCCTGGAGTAGCAGGAATGGGTCGACAGGAACAAGCCGCGCAAGCCAGCGTGGCTACAGACGACGCCGCCTTCCGCCTGCAACTGCGCGCGTGGCTGAACGACGCCTACGCCAGTTTCGTGCGCGGCTGGCCGGGCGGCGCGGCCCCGCGCGACCTGGATTTCCGGCGCGCCTGGGAAGACGCGCTGTGCGCCAGCGGCTGGTCGGGCCTGGGCTGGCCCAGGGACTATGGCGGACAGGATTTACCGCTGTCGCGCCAGGCCGTGTTCCATGAAGAGCATGCGCGTTGCGGTGCACCGCTGGGCGTCAACCTGATCGGCCACGGCATTCTGGCGCCCACGCTGCTGCACTTTGGCAGCGAGGCCCAGAAGCGCCGCTTCCTGCCCGGCATCCTGTCCAACCGCGAGGTCTGGTGCCAGGGCTATTCCGAACCCGGGGCCGGGTCCGACCTGGCCTCGGTGCGCACGCGCGCCGAAGCCGTGGCGGGCGGCTACCGGGTCAACGGCCACAAGATATGGACGTCGTTTGCCGACCGCGCGCAGTGGTGTTTCGTGCTGGCGCGCACGGACGCCAGCGCGCCCAAGCACAAAGGCTTGAGCTTCCTGCTGGTGGACATGCGCAGCCCCGGCGTGCGGGTGGAACCCATCCGCCAGATGACGGGCGACGCCGAATTCTGCGAAGTGTTCTTTGAAGATGTCTTCGTGCCGCAAGACCTGCTGCTGGGGCAGGAGAACCAGGGCTGGAAGGTGGCGATGGCCGCCGCCAGCTTTGAGCGCGGCACCTATTTCATCCCGCGCCTGGTGCGGTTTGGGCAAGAGCTGGACGCGGTGCGCCGCCTGGCGCTGCGCCCGGACGCTTACGGGCATGTGCCGGCCTCGTCGGCGGCGGTGCGCCACAAGTGGGCGCGGCTGGCGGCCGACAGCCACGTGCTGGCATTGAAGTCGCAACGCGCGCTGGAAGGCGCCATGCGCGGCGACCCGCCCGGGCCGGAAGGCTCGTCCACCAAAATCCACTGGAGCGAGGCACATCAGCGGTTGCTGGAACTATCCATGCAGATGCTGGGCGATGCGGCATGCCTGGCGGACGACGCCGATGCACAGGCCGCCGAGCTGACGCACGCCTACCTGTGGTCGCGCGCCGAAACCATTCTGGCGGGCACGTCCGAGATCCAGCGCAACATCATCGCCGAGCAGATGCTGGGCCTGCCGAAGGCCTGAATGGCACGCGCTTGCACCTTGCCTCGAGCTAGAACCTGGGCACGAGCTTGCACCTTGCCTCGAGCTAGAACTTTGTCACGACGATCACCATGACTTTTTCCTTGAATGAAGATCAGCGCATGTTGCAAGAGGCGGCAGGGCGTTTTCTGGCTGACCGCCATCCTCCAAGCGTCGCCCGCGCGGCGGCGGGGTGTCCGGCGGACGCCCGCCTGGCGCTGTGGCGCGAGATTGCCGAGCAAGGCTGGCCCGCGCTGCTCGCGCCGACCGGGCACGACGGGCTGGGCTTGGGCATGCGCGAAGCCTGGGTCGTGGCGGAAGCGGCGGGGCGGCATTTGTTGAGCCTGCCGCTGGTGGCGAACATGGTGGTGCTGCCGACCTTGTGCGAGTCGATCCCGGCAGGGCCCGTGGCGCAATGGGCGCAAGCCGTGATGCAAGGCGAGATGTACTTCGCGGACGCGGCGATGCGCCCGGACGGATCGGCGTTCATCGAGGGCGCGGGGGCAGGCGTGTCGGCCTTGGCATTGCGCTGCCTGGGACCGGGCAGCTTGCGGCTGGAACGCCATGCGCCCTTGTCGGGCATCGGGGGCACTGCGGGCGCTTCGGCCACCGCAGGCCTGGACCCGACGATGCCGGTGGCGCGGGTGGCGTGCCCCGACGTGCAGGAGGCTATCGAAGTACAAGTCGACGCGCGCATGTGGCGGCGCTTGAAAACCCGCATGACGCTGTTGCGCTCGGCGGAACTGCTGGGCGCGGCGTCGGCGGCGTTGGACATGGCGGCGGCGTATGCACGCGAGCGCCGCCAGTTCGACCGCGCCATCGGCGCCAACCAGGCGATCAAGCATCGCCTGGCCGACGACTGGATGGCGCTGGACGACGCGCGGCTGGCCGGCATGGCCGCGGCGGCGTCCCACGATGCCGACGCACCATCGGCGGACCGCGACAGCCTATATGTGCCGCTGCTGGCGGTGGAGGGCGGCCGGCGCGCCGTGCACAACGCGATTCAGGTGCACGGCGCCCTGGGCATCACCTGGGAATGCGACGCGCACCTGTACCTGAAGCGGGTGTTGCGACTGGCGGCGAGCCTGCACGCGGAGGCGTCATGCACCGAATGGCTGGAGCGGATCTGGGAAGGCGCCGGCGCGGAACGGGTTGCGGCCTGATAAGGCAGCGGGGCATGGGCCGCGCTTGTGAGACGCCCGCCCGGCGTCCGCCCTACAATCGCCGCCATGAATAAATCGAACTTCCCCTCCGAACTCGACCAGCCGACCCTGTCCGAACTGGACGGCGTGCGCTATCTGCACTTCAACACCCAGTGGGTCCAGGGCGCCATGCGCGTCAAGACCCCGGCCGAGCTGGTGCTGGAATACACCGGCCAGATGATGGCCTGGCTGCTGTTTCTGGAGCCGCCCAAGGAAGAGGCCATCGGCATGCTGGGCCTGGGCGCGGGCTCGCTGGCGCGCTTTTGCGTGAAGCACACGCGCAGCCCGCTGCTGGCCGTGGAATGGAACCCGCGTGTGACCGCCGCGTGCCACATGTTCTTCCGCCTGCCCGGATCGAACCGGCTGCAAGTCGAACACATGGACGCCGGCCTGTGGGTGGCCGACCCCGCCAACGCCGGACGTTGCCCCGTGCTGATGGTGGACCTGTACGACGCCGCCGCCGAAGGCCCCGTGCGCGACAGCGTGAAGTTCTACCGCGATTGCCGGCGCGTGCTGGGCGAGGTCGGCGTGGTGGCGGTGAACCTGTTCGGCCGCCACGAAAGCTTCGGCAAGAACATCGACAACCTGTCCAAGGCGTTTGACGATCGCGTGGTGTTGCTGCCGGAAGTGGACGCGGGCAACCAGATCGTGCTGGCCTTCTCGGGGCCGCGCCTGTCGGTCACGCCCGCCGAATTGCTGGAACGCGCGGAAGTGGTGGAATCCAAGTACGGGCTGCCGGCGCGCCGCTGGGCACGGGCGCTGACCCGCCACGCCGTGGACGGCGTGCTGCATTTCTGATCGGTCCCCGGTGTTCTGCCGGGGGCGTTTTCGTCTTTAGGATGGGGTTCGGGGGCGGAAGGGGTTTTCCAGGGGTTTACCTTTTTCCGCGTCGGGATTTAACATGGGCCTGTTCATAATTATGAATTACGGCGCAGTGCTCGCGCACCCCCCCGCCGCCATCCCATGAGCCAACCCATCGTCCGTCAAGCCCTCTACCTGGAAGTCGCGGATCGCCTGCGCGCCATGATTCACGCGCGTGCGCTGTGCAATGGCGAGTGGATCGACGAACTGCGGTTGGCCGGCGAAATGGGCATTTCCCGCACGCCCCTGCGGGAAGCGCTGAAGGTGCTGGCCACCGAAGGGCTGGTGCGGTTGGAGCCCCGGCGCGGCTGCTTCGTCAACGAGCTTTCCACGCAAGACCTGGAAGACATCTTCCCGCTGATGGCCATGCTGGAAGGGCGCTGCGCCTTCGAGGCCGCACGCAAGGCCAGCGACGCGGAGCTGGCGGCGCTTGAGCCGCTGCATGCCGAACTGGCCGGCCACGCACGCGCCGGCCGTATCGACGCCTACTACCAAACCAATTACCTGATCCACGAAGCCGTGCAGGCGCTGGCCGGCAATCAATGGCTGTCGGACATGGTGGGCAACCTGCGCAAGGTGCTCAGCCTGTCGCGCCACCGCAGCCTGGCACGGCCCGGGCGCATCCAGCAGTCCTGCGCCGAGCACCTGGCCATTTTCGATGCGCTCAAAGCGCACGACAGCGACGCCGCCCAGGCGCTGGCCCACACCCATCTGATGCGGCAGTTGGAAGCCCTGCGCGCATTGGCCAATGAAGACGCCGCCGACCCGATTTTGACCGATCCCATCGTTATCCAGGAGCCCGCCCATGTCCGTACCCGCCAATCTCGCGCCCGCGCGGGGCGCTCGCACGCCTGAGCCCGACCCCGAACTGATCGATGCCGCCGCCGCGGCTGAAGGCGCCAGCCTGATGACGCGGCTGGGCAAGCTGTGGGAACGCGGGCGCTTGCCCAGCGAATCCGAAGTGCGCCGCCTGTTCGAAGCGCGCCTGACCGACGTAGCCGCCAATAAGCTGGCGCGCCGCTGGTGTGAGCAGTACAGCGCGGCCGACGGCAAGGACCGCCGGCTGATGCTGGCCGCGCTGGCGCAAGTGCGCGCCACCTTCCCGGCCGATGGCGGCGAGGGCACGCGCCTGTTCAAACGCTTCAACGCCTTGCCGCACGGCCTGCGCTTCCTGGTGGATCTGCGGGCTGACATGCTGCGCTGGCGCAAGCAGGTGTCCGGCATTCAGGGGCTGGACAAGGAACTGGAAGGCCTGCTGTCGGCATGGTTTGACGTGGGCTTGCTGGAACTGCGCCCGCTGACCTGGGATTCGCCCGCCTCGCTGCTGGAAAAGCTGATCCTGTACGAAGCCGTGCACGAGATCACCTCTTGGGATGACCTGCGCCGCCGCGTGTCGCCCGACCGCCGCTGCTACGCCTATTTCCACCCGCAGATGCCGGGCGTGCCGCTGATCTTCGTGGAAGTGGCGTTTGCCGGCAACATGGCCGACAACGTGCAGGTGCTGCTGGACAGCACGCTGCCGCCGCAGGATCTGGACAAGGCGCGCTGGGCCATCTTCTATTCCATTTCGAATACGCAGCCCGGCCTGAAGGGCATCAGCTTCGGCAACTTCCTGCTCAAGCGCGTGGTTGAGCAACTGCTGGAAGAACTGCCCAAGCTGAAGAACTTTGCCACGCTGTCGCCCATCCCCGGTTTTGCCGACTGGCTGGGCAAGCTGGACGCCGACGCCGTGGAAGCCATCGTGCGCGAAGACAAATCGCGCGCCAAGGACCGCAAGCGCGAAGGCGTGCCGGACGGGCAGCGTTGGGTGTCGCGCCTGGCCAAGGCCGCGCAAGGCCCGGCGTCCGACGTGGTCAAGCGCGCGGGATTCCGCCTGGCGGCGACTTATTTGCAATCCATGAAAAACGGCTTGCCGCTGGACCCGGTGGCGCGCTTTCACCTGGGCAACGGCGCCCGCATTGAACGCTTGAACTGGGCGGCAGATACATCGACCAAGGGGCTCAAGCAATCTTGCGCGCTGATGGTCAATTACCTGTACGACCTTGACGAGCTCGACACCAACCTGGCGCGCCTGGGCGAAGGCAAGCCCCAGGTCAGCCGAGGCGTGGGGCGCGTGGCCTGACCGCCATTGCCCGGCGACGACGGCAAGACATATCAATAAAAAAAGGGTAGGGGACATGACGCAAGACGTGACCGGCCGCGTGCGGCTGGAACGCGAAGGGGCCTTGGCCTGGGTGACGCTATCGCACCCGGGGCGCCTGAACGCGATAACGGTGGGCATGTGGGGCGAACTGCGCGACGTGTTCACGCGCGTGTCGGCCGACGACGCCCTGCGCTGCGTGATCGTGCGCGGCGAAGGCGGCAATTTCGCGGCGGGCGCGGACATCCGCGAATTCCCCGCCCAGCGCGCCGACATGGCGGGCGTGCAGCGCTATCACCGCGACATCCTGGCGCCGGCCCTGCAAGCGGTGGCCAATTGCCCGCATCCGGTGGTGGCGCAGATTGAAGGCGTGTGCGTGGGCGGCGGGCTGGAAATCGCCAGCCAGTGCGACCTGCGCATCGCGGGCGCGTCGGCCCGTTTCGGCGTGCCGATCAACCGCCTGGGTTTTCCCATGGCGCCCGATGAAATGCGCGGCCTGCTGGCGCTGGTCGGGCGCGCGGCCACGCTGGCCATCCTGCTGGAAGGCCGCGTGTTCGGCGCCGACGAGGCCCACGGCCTGGGCCTGCTGACCCGCATCGTGCCGGATGAGCAGGTTGCCGATGCGGCGCGCCGCAGCGCCGAACGCATCTGCCAGGGCGCGCCCTTGGCCGCCCGCATCAATAAACGCCTGTCGGCCAGGCTTGCCCAAGGTGGCGCCTTGACCGAAGACGAATATCAAGATTATTTCTCCTATGCCGAAAGCCGGGACCACCAGGAAGGCGTGCGCGCATTCCTGGCCGGCGTAGATCCATCCTTTTCCGGAGACTGACCAAGGTGAGCAACGCCAATCTATATGCTGTCCTACAAGGCGGCTTTCCCAAAGACCGCAGCAAAGTCGCGCTGGAAACGCCCGACCTTGAATACACCTGGGATGACATCGACCGCGCCACTGCGTGCCTGGCCAACCTGCTGACGTCGCTGAACCTGCCCGACGGGTCGCGCGTGGCGGTGCAAGTGGAGAAGTCGCCGGAAGCGCTGTTGCTGTATCTGGCCACCTTGCGCGCCGGCCTGGTGTACCTGCCGCTGAACACGGCCTACCGCGAAGCCGAGATCGAATACTTCCTGGGCAACGCCGAGCCGGCCGTCGTGGTCTGCGCCAGCAAGAACCAAGACTGGGTGCAGCGCGCCGCCGACAAGGCCGGCTGCGCGCACGTCTACACGCTGGACGAAGACCGCACGGGCACGCTGCTAGACGCCGCGGGCAGCCTGCCGCAAACGTTCAAGACCGTGGAGCGTAAGCCGGAAGACCTGGCCGCCATCCTGTACACATCGGGCACCACCGGCCGCAGCAAGGGCGCGATGCTGTCGCACGGCAACCTGGCCGCCAACGCGCAGGTGCTGCACGAATACTGGGGCTGGCGCGAAGACGACGTGCTGTTGCACATGCTACCCATCTTCCACGTGCACGGCTTGTTCGTGGCCTCGCACGGGGCCTTGCTGGCGGGCGCCAAAATGATCTGGCTGCCCAAGCTGGACGCCGATCAGGCATTGCGCTATCTGCCACAAAGCACGGTGATGATGGGTGTGCCTACCTACTACGTGCGCCTGCTGGCCGACCCGCGCTTTGACCGCGCCGTGTGCGCCAACATGCGCTTGTTCATCTCGGGGTCGGCGCCGCTATTGGCCGAGACCTTCTCGGACTTCAAGACGCGCAGCGGCCACGCCATTCTGGAACGCTACGGCATGAGCGAAACCGTCATGCTGACGTCCAACCCTTACGACGCAAAGCTGGGCGAACGCCTGGCCGGCACCGTCGGCCGCGCGCTGCCGGGCGTGCAGGTGCGGGTGGTGGACGACGCGGGCGTAGCGCTTGCGCCGGGCGAGATCGGCAACGTGCAGGTGCGCGGGCCCAACGTGTTTTCGGGCTACTGGCGCATGCCGGAAAAGACGCGCGAGGAATTCACCGAAGACGGCTGGTTCAAGACGGGCGACGTGGGCCGCTGGGGCGGCGAATCCGCTGGCCGTGACGCGCCGTCCGATTACCTGTCCATCGTGGGCCGCAGCAAAGACCTGATCATCTCGGGCGGCTTCAACGTCTATCCCAAGGAAATCGAAACGCTGATCGACGACATGCCCGGCGTGGCCGAATCGGCCGTCATCGGCGTGCCGCATCCGGACTTCGGCGAAGCCGTCGTCGCGGTGGTGGTGCCCAAGGAAGGCGTGTCGCTGGACGCCGACGCGATGCAGCGCGAACTGAAGTCGCGCATTGCGAACTTCAAGGTGCCCAAGCGCGTGCACATCATCGACCAACTGCCGCGCAACACCATGGGCAAGGTGCAAAAGAACGTGCTGCGCGAAACCTATCAGGCGCTGTGACGCCAACCATCAGTGCCGGCCTTCAGGGGCCGGCATTTTTTTCTTCAAAGGAGGCGATGCCGACCCCATCCCCGCTATGCAGTCCTGGCAGCTTCATTCAATAAAAAATTCAAGAGACGAGACGCAGACAACCGCGCCGTCCCCGTGATGCAGCAAGAGGAGACATTATGAAAGTTCGCAAGATCGCCACGGCCGTATTCGCCGTGGCAGCCCTGGGTTTCGGCGGCTCGGCCGCCGCGCAATGGCCAGAGCGCGCCATCACCTTGATTGTTCCGTTCCCCGCTGGCGGCGGCACGGACACCTTCGCCCGCCCGCTGGCCCAGCAACTGACCATGCAGTTGGGTCAGACGGTCGTCATCGACAACAAGGGCGGCGCGGGTGGCACGGTGGGCGCCGGTGTGGCGGCCAAGGCCAAGCCCGACGGCTACACCTTCTTCATGGGCGGCGCGCACCATGCGCTGGCTCCTTCGCTCTACAAAAACCTCAGCTACAACATCCAGAAGGACTTCGTGCCCGTCGCGCTGGTGGCCCAACCGCCGCAAGTGGTGGTGATCAACCCCGGCAAGCTGCCGGTCAAGACGCTGCAGGAACTCATCGACTATGCCAAGAAGCATCCCGGCGAAATCAACTACGGCACGGCCGGCAAGGGCAGCACGCACCATCTGGCGGGTGAGCTGTTCGCCATGCAGACTGGCATCAAGTTAGTTGACGTGCCCTATCAAGGGGCGGGGCCTATGTTGTCGGCGCTGATCGGCGGGCAGGTGGACATGGCGTTCGACGGCTTGGGCTCGTCGTCCGGACATATCCGCGCGGGGGCGATCAAGCCTCTTGCCGTGGCCGCCACCGAGCGGTCGGCTTCCTTGCCCGACGTGCCCACCGCTGCCCAGGCGGGCGTGCCCAATTACGTGGTGTCCACGTGGTACGCCATCTGGGCGCCGGCCGGCACGCCACAAGCGGCGGTCGACAAGATGGCGTCTGAAATCACCAAGGCATTGAACACGCCGAAGTTGAAGGAAACCTGGGCCGGCAATGGCTCGGCGGTGCCCAACATGACGGGTCCCGCCTTCGGCAAGTTCGTCGACAGCGAGGTGGCTCGCTGGGCCAAAGTGGTGAAGGATTCCGGCGTGACGCTGGATTGACGGGGGCGCCGCTACGTTGCCGCTAGCGGCGCTTGGTCCTCGTCAGCGCCACTCGCTGGCCTGGCTCAGTTTGGTCAACTGGTCATGCGTCAGCGTCAAGCTGGCGGCCTTGACCAGTTCGTCAAGCTGCGCCAGGGACGTGGCGCTGACGATGGGCGAGGTGATACCCGGCTGCGCGATCTGCCAGGCCAGCGCGGCCTGCGCGGGCGTGCAGCCGGCGTCTTCCGAGACCTCGTCCAGCGCTTTCAGGATGCGCATGCCGCGTTCGTTCAGATACGTGTCCACGATCTTCTGGCCACGCGCGCTTTTGCCGGCATCCGCCGCGCTGCGGTACTTGCCGCTAAGAAAGCCGCTGGCCAGCGCGTAGTAGTTGATCGTGCCCATCTGCTGCGTCTTCACCAGGCTTTGCAGGCCGGATTCGAAGGGCGCGCGGTTGTACAGGTTGTATTCGGGCTGGATGCTTTCGTAGCGCGGCAGGTCGTGGCGTTCGGCCGCGATCAGCGCTTCGGACAGGCGCACCGCCGTGTAGTTCGACGCGCCAATGGCGCGCACCTTGCCGGCTTCAATGTGCTTGGCGTATTCGGCCAGCGTGTCGGTCAGAGGCGTGTCCTGGTCGTCCTTGTGCGACTGGTACAAATCCACGTAGTCAGTCTGCAACCGCGCCAGCGAGGCCTCCAGCGCACGCCGGATGTACGCGGGCGACAAGCCCACCGCGTCAGGGCCCATTTCCATGCCGACCTTGGTGGCGATCATCACCCGGTCGCGCTTGCCCGAGCGCTTGAGCCATTTGCCGATCAAGGTTTCGGATTCGCCGCCCTGGTTGCCGGGAGCCCAGCGCGAATACACGTCGGCGGTGTCGATGAAATTCAGACCCGCGTCCACCATGGCGTCAAGCAGGGAGAAGGCGCCGGCTTCGTCGACGGTCCAGCCGAAGACGTTGCCGCCGAAGGTAAGCGGGGGAACTTGCAGGCCGGAACGGCCCAGCGCGCGTTTGATCATGGTGAGGCCTTTGGATGCGTCTGACGGGTTGCCCCGGGCTGCTGCATGAAGCGCGGGCAGCAAGAGCCCGGGTGGCGATATTTAGTATATTGGCGCCGCGCGCCCTGGCTTGGGGCATGCCTGATTGGCATGCACCATTTCAGGGATTCCCCGCAAATTCTTTTGTCTGGCGGCAAGTTAGACTATACGGCTTTACGGCTGACCGACCGGCGGGAAGCCGCCGGCGCAGTTGTAGTAACGAACAAAAACCAAGGGTTCAAGGAGCTTAGTATGCTGATCGGAAAAAAACATTTTCTGACGGTTGGCGCCATGGCGCTGGCAATGGCTATCGCCGCGCCGGTGTCCGCGCAGCAAAAATCGGTGGCGGTGACCGCCATCGTCGAGCACCCGGCGCTGGATGCCGTGCGTGACGGGGTGCAAGACGCCCTCAAGCAAGCCGGTTTTGAATCCGGCAAGAACCTGAAGTGGCAGTACCAAAGCGCGCAGGGCAACAACGGCACCGCCGCGCAGATCGCCCGCAAATTCGTGGGTGACCGCCCGGACGCCATCGTCGCCATCGCCACGCCTTCGGCCCAGGCCGTCGTGGCCGCCACCAAGGACGTGCCGGTGGTGTATTCCGCCGTGACCGACCCCGTGGCCGCCCAACTGGTCAAGAGCATGGACGCCACGGGCACCAACGTGACCGGCGTGTCGGACATGCTGGCGCTGGAAAAGCAGGTTGAACTGATCAAGAAGATCGTGCCCAACGCCAAGCGCGTGGGCATCGTCTACAACCCGGGTGAAGCCAACTCGGTCGTGGTGGTGAAGAAGCTGCAGGAAATTTTGCCCAAGTCGGGCATGAGCCTGGTGGAAGCCGCCGCCCCGCGTTCGGTGGACGTGGCCTCGGCCGCGCGCAGCCTGATCGGCAAGGTCGACGTCATCTACACCAACACCGACAACAACGTGGTGTCGGCCTATGAATCGCTGGTCAAGGTGGGTAACGACGCCAAGATCCCGCTGATCGCCTCGGACACCGACAGCGTCAAGCGCGGCGGTATCGCGGCGCTGGGCATCAACTACCACGACCTGGGCATGCAGACCGGCAGGGTGGTGGTGCGCATCCTCAAGGGCGAAAAGCCCGGTGCCATCCCGTCGGAAGTCATCTCCAAGCTTGAGCTCTACGTGAACCCGGGCGCCGCCGCCAAACAGGGCGTGACGCTGTCCGACGACGTGATCAAGTCGGCCGCGGTGGTCGTGAAGTAAAGCGATTCCGGCCAGACCCCGCCACGCTCAAGCGGCGTGCGCGGGGTTTTTGTTATGTTTTTTTGGGGTGCGCGGCGGCCCCGTCCCCGACGAACCGAGAAACGTTTGTTGCGAAAGCTCGGGTAAAACTGATGCCGGAACGCAAGAAATCCGACGTTTCAAGTCTTTAATATGCACCATCCTTACCCTGATTGGATTTAACCCATGTCATTGTTCTCGTTGTTAGGCGCGTTGGAGATCGGGCTGATCTTCAGCCTGGTGGCCTTGGGCGTGTTTATCTCCTTTCGCCTGTTGCGCTTCCCCGACCTGACCGTTGACGGCAGCTTTCCGCTGGGCGGCGCCGTCTGTGCCACGCTGATCGCGTCGGGCACCGACCCGTTTACCGCCACGGTCGTCGCCACCATCGCCGGCGCGGCGGCGGGGCTGGTGACGGGCTGGTTGAACGTGAAGCTGAAGATCATGGACCTGCTGGCCAGCATCCTGATGATGATCGCGCTGTACTCGATCAACCTGCGCATCATGGGCAAGCCCAACGTGCCGCTGATCACCGAACCCACCGTGTTCACCATCTTGCAGCCGGGCTGGATTTCCGACTACGTCGCCCGCCCGCTGATCCTGATCGTGATCGTGATCCTGGTGAAGCTGGCGCTGGACTGGTTCTTCGCCACGCAAAGCGGTCTGGCGCTGCGCGCCACCGGCTCCAACGGCCGCATGGCTCGCGCACAGGGTGTCAATACCGGCCGCATGATCCTGGGCGGCATGGCGCTGTCCAACGCACTGGTGGCGCTGGCCGGCGCGCTGTTCGCGCAGACGCAGGGTGGTTCTGATATTTCGATGGGCATCGGCACCATCGTGATCGGCCTGGCCGCGGTGATCGTCGGCGAAAGCATCCTGCCGTCGCGCAAGCTGGTGCTGGCGACGCTGGCCGTGATCATCGGCGCCATCGTCTACCGCTTCTTCATCGCGCTGGCGTTGAATAGCGATTTCATCGGCCTGAAGGCGCAAGACCTGAACCTCGTCACCGCGGTGCTGGTCACGATTGCCCTGGTCATCCCCATGCTCAAGCGCCGTCTCGTCGGCAAGAAGGGGCGCTGATATGTTGTCCGCCAAAGATCTGAAAATTACCTTCAACGCGGGAACGCCTATCGAAACCCGCGCCTTGCGCGGCCTGTCGCTGGACATTCCCTCGGGCCAGTTCGTGACCGTCATCGGGTCCAACGGCGCCGGCAAGTCCACGTTCCTGAACGCGGTGTCTGGCGACCTGCCGATTGATTCGGGCAGCATCGATATCAACGGCGTGGACGTGACGCGCCAGCCCGTCTGGGCGCGCGCCGGCCGGGTGGCGCGGGTGTTCCAGGACCCCATGGCGGGCACCTGCGAAGACCTGACCATTGAAGAAAACATGGCGCTGGCGCAGATGCGCGGCGTGCGTCGCGGCTACAGCCGCGCGGTCAAGGCGTCGATGAAAGACGGTTTTCGTGAGCGCCTGGCTACGTTGGGCTTGGGGTTGGAAAACCGGCTGACCGACCGCATCGGGTTGTTGTCGGGTGGTCAGCGTCAGGCGGTCAGCCTGCTGATGGCGGCCTTGCAGCCGTCACGGATTTTGCTGCTGGACGAGCACACCGCGGCGTTGGATCCGCGCACCGCGGATTTCGTGCTGCAACTGACGGCGCGCATCGTGGCCGAAAACCAGTTGACGACCATGATGGTGACCCACAGCATGCGCCAGGCGCTGGACGTGGGCGACCGCACGGTGATGCTGCATCAAGGGCAGGTGGTGCTGGACGTATCTGGCGACGAGCGCCGCGGCATGGACGTGCCGGATTTGCTGGCGATGTTCGAGCGCGTGCGCGGGGAAAAGCTGTCGGATGATGCGTTGTTGTTGGGGTAGGACGGCGGCGTGACATGGGCGGCGCGTTGGCGTGCGGAACGTGCACGTTGGGGCGGCGTGTGATGGGTTGCGCGCGTTGGGGCGGTAAATGATGGGTTGCGCGCGTTGGGGCGGCGGCGATACGTTGCCGTTCATCGCGCGCTTCACCCATCCTACGAAGGACACCGGCTTTCCTTTATGGCGATCGCCATTTGCCCATTACCCGATCGTCAAACGACCCCCACCTAAATAAACCGCCCCGGCCGAAACGCATGGTGGCGCGATGCCTCGCCCTCGTCGAACATCAACTCACCCAAAATCTTCGCCGTGCCCGGCGCGGTGCTGAAACCGATGTGCTGGTGGCCCAACGCCAGCCATAACCCAGGGTGTTTCGGCGCCTGCCCGATCATCGGCCGGCTGTCCGGCAGGGTAGGGCGCCGGCCCAGCCACGCGCTGGGGTCCAAGCGCTCGCCCAACGGAAACGCTTCACGCGCCCGCGCTTCCGCCATGTCCAACTGCGTGTTGCGTGGCGCGGCGTCGCAGGCGTCCAATTCCACACCCGTCGACAATCGCAGCCCGCGCGCCATGGGCGACAACACATACCCGCCGCCCGTGTCGTACACCGGGCGCGTGACGCTTGCCCCGTCTTCACCTCGGTAATGCATGTGATAGCCGCGTTCAAACGCCATGGGAAGCTCAATGCCCGTGCTCTTCAACATCGCCTTCGACCACGGCCCCAACGCCACCACCAACTGGTCCGCCGACACCGACTCGGACGCCTGCGCGCCAAGCACCGTCCATCCCTGGCCGTCGCGGCGGATGCTGGCGGCCTGCAAGCGCCGGAACGTGCCGCCCTTTGCACGGAACAGGTCGGCGTAGGCCGTGACCACCGCATGCGGGTCGTCAACCGAATACGAACCCTGGATCCACAGCGCCCGGTGAAAGATCGGTGACAACGCCGGTTCCAGCTCCGCCAATTCGGTGGCATTCAAGGTTTGCGTCGGCACCTGATACTGCGCAAAGGTGTTGCGCGCCAACGCGCTGCCGTTCCACGCCGCCTCGCTGCGGTACAAAAACACCCAGCCCGTGTCTCGCAAGCGATGGCGAGCACCGGCATCAAGCAACAGTTTCAAATGCTCGGGCGCGGACAGCCGGATCAAACCGTCCAGCGCATTCACGGTTTCCTTGAATACCGACGGCCGCGCGTTCAACAAAAAGCGCGTCGCCCAGCCCAGGTTCCTGGCCAGATACGACGCGCGATAGCGGAACTGCACGCTGTCGTTCTTCATCAGCCGGGGCAGTTGCCCCCACAAGCCGGGGTGGTTGAACGGCATCAGTGAACTGCGCGCCAGCACGCCCGCGTTGCCCAATGACGTTTCCATGCCGGGCGCCTGACGGTCAACGAGCGTCACGCGCACACCCCGGCGCAAGAGCTCCAGCGCGCAACACACGCCCACAATGCCCGCGCCCAAGACGATGACGTGCTTATCCATGTGTTCCTGTTCCTGTAGCTGTACCTGTTCCTTTACCTAGCGCGGCTTGTCCCAAAATCCGGCCCGCCGCCACTACGCCCCACCACGACGCTTCCTCGAAGACGGAATAGCCCGACAAGTCCGCATGCGCGAACAGCACCGGGCCGTCCACTTCGCGCAAGGCGGCAAGCCCGGCGTTGGATAAATAACCACAAAGCGGTGAGGCCATGGCGTGGCCGCGCACGGTGATGTCGAGCCGGCGAGCGTTGCGCCAGAACTCCTTGCCATAGGCGGCAAGCAGGTCGGCGGCGGCTTCGTCACGCAGGTCTTGCGGGCTGGCGGTGGCCAGCCATTGCCGCGCGGCGCTGGGTGACTGCCCGCTTAGCGCGTGATAAGCCGTGAAGACGCTGCGCGGCGAGCGTGTCACGCGCAGCAGTTGGTGCGTGGACACCACATACCCCAGCGCCCGGCCCTGGTAGACCACGTTGTCCCAGGACAGCGGTTCGCCGGGGGCCTCGATGGGATAGCCGTCCAGCACGAAGTTGGACACCAACCAGGGCGCATGCGACGAGGCATGTACGGCCGGGTCATACCCATAGGCGCGGATGTCGGGCAGCAGGCGTTGGGCCACGAACAGCGGCATGGCGCACACGGTACGCCGGCTTTGCAGCGTGTAGGCGCGCGGCTTGGCGTCCCCGGTCAGGCAAGTCGTCAAGGGGCCGGCGGGCGTGTCGGCCACGCGCACGGCCGTGCCGGCCATCAGCCAGCGGGGGTGCCCCAGCTTTGCGTCGATGGATTGGCGCATGCGCTCGGCCAGCACCGACAGGCCGCCCGGCCAGGTCAGCACCGCGCCTTCGCCTGCATTGGCGGCATGGCCGTCGCGGCTGGCGAAATAGTGCAGGCCCGCCCAGGCCGAGACCACGTCGTAGTTGGCGCCGTAATCGTCGCGGCAGCAGTAGTTCAGATACCAGTGCAAGGCGGGCGACGTGTAGCCTTCGCGGTCCAGCCATTGCTTGAAGGTGATGGTGTCCAGCGCCCGCCAGGCGGGGTCTTCAGACGACAGCACAAGCGGAATGCAAAAGACCTTGCGGCCGTCGTTGCCTACCTGGGTATGCAGACGTTCGATCAGCGCCAGGAAGCGATGGTGTTGCGCCACGTCCGCGTCTGGCAAGCCCGTCATGGGCAGCAGGCCGTCTTCCCAATGGCCGTTGCGCAGCAGGCGTTCTTGCGGCGAATGCACCAGGATGGACTCGTCGTAGTACGGGCGGATGTCGCCCGCGCCGCGTTCGATGATGCCGAAGTCGGCCAGCATCTCGCGCACGTGGGTGGACGCCATCGACGGCAGCGGCAGGTAATGCGCGCCCAGCGGATAGTGCAGTTCGTCGCGCTGCCCGCCCGCCGCGTTGCCGGCGAATTCCGGCCCTTGCACCACGACGAAATCGGTGAACCCTTCGCGCGCCAGCTTCCAGGCGCAGGACAGGCCCGCCACCCCCGCGCCCAAGATAACCACCTGATGCCGATAGTTGGCCGTGGGCGCGGGCAGCGCGGCACCGTCGCGCAGCGCATGCCCGGCCTGCATGCCGGGATAGGACACGTCGGCCGGCGTCTCGACGATGCGCGACCGGGCGTACCCTGCCGCGCCCGCCACCGCCGCCGTGGCCGCGCCCAGAAGAAAGCTGCGGCGGCGCATCAGCGGATGACCTTGCGCCAGTCCTCGTCGAAATAGCGCACAAGCGACTGCTCATTCAAGCGGTTGGGCGGCATCGCCAGCGCCGGCATGTCGGCGGGAAAGTGGAAGAGTTCGCGCGTGGTGACGGCATCCAGATAGCGCGTGGGCACGGTGATCTTGTCGGGCGGTGTGTAGTCGCGCCGCTTGCTGGCCAGAATGAAGCCCCAGTCGCCGAACGACGGCACATAGGTGTGATACGGCCAGGTGTTAAGCCCCGCTTCCTTCAGCGTGGCGTCCACGCTCCAGAACGAGCGCGGCGCGAAGTAGGGCGACGTGGACTGGATCACCATGTAGCCGTTTTCCGCCAGGTGGCGCGCCATCAGGTAATAGACGGGCACCGAGTACAGGCGGCCCAGGCCGAAATTGGACGGGTCGGGAAAATCCACCACGATGAAGTCGTAGACCTCGGCGTGCGTTTCCAGCCAACGGCCGGCGTCGTCGTTGATGACGGTGACGCGCGGGTCCTTCAGTGAACCCTGGTTCAATTCGACCAGCGGCTCGGAACGCGAGAACAGCCCGGTCATGGCCGGGTCCAGGTCCACCAGCGTGATGTGTTCGATGTTCTTGTATTTGAGGATTTCGCGCACCGCCAGCCCGTCGCCGCCGCCCAGCACCAGCACGTTGCGCGCCCAGGGCAGCGTCTGCAAGCCCGGATGCACCAAGGATTCGTGGTACCGATGTTCGTCGCGCGACGAAAACTGAAGGTTGTTGTTGATGTACAGGCGCAGGTCGTCGTGCCAGCGCGTTACCACCAGGCGTTGGTAGGGCGTGGTTTCGGCATGCACCACGTCGTCGCCATACAGGCCTTTTTCGGCCCAGGTCGTCATGGCGGTGGAATAGAAGAAGCCCAGCCCCAGGAAGCCGATCACCACGCAGGCGCGCAACGCCTTTTCCCCGGGGCGGCGCACCTCGGCGCGAAACAGCCACGTGGTCCACAAGGCCACGCTGGCGTTCAGGATGCCGAACAGGAAACTGGTACGCAGCAGCCCCAGCTTGGGCGCGAGCAGCAGCGGGAAGATCAGCGACACGGCCAGCGCGCCCAGATAGTCGAAGGTCAGCACGCGGCTGACGATTTCCCGGAATTCGGCCTTGCGCTGGTTGAACACCCGCATCACCAGCGGAATCTCCATGCCCACCATCAAGCCGATGACGAAAACGCCCACATAGAGCGCCGCGCGAAAGGGTGCGGACAGCCAGGCGAACACCAGGAACAACACGGCCGCCGAGACGCCGCCCAACAGGGCCACCAGCAGCTCGACGTCGATAAACCGATTCAAAACGTCTTCGTCTCTTACATATTTTGACAACCACGAGCCGATGCCCATGGCGAACAAATAGCAGCCGATGACGGAGGAGAACTGAAGGATGGAATCGCCCAGTAAATAGCTGGCCAGCGCGCTGCTGATGAGCTCATAGCCCAAACCGCAGGAAGCAACGATCAATACCGATAGGATGAGAACGCGGTCGCGCATGAGGTGTCCGGGGCGAAAAATGCGTTCGCAGTATATCGAACGCCGCGTATATACTGCGCGCAATTAGGAGGGTGGCAATGGGAGAAGCGATGCATCCGGCGGTGACCTATCTGATCTATATCGTCTCGGCGCTTGTCATGCTGGGCGTCTTCACCGCGGTCTATACCGCCGTGACCCGCTACAAGGAATTCGACCTGATCCGCGAAGGCAATATCGCCGCCGTGCTGTCGTATGGCGGTGCGCTGGTGGGCTTCAGCTTCACCCTGTGCTCAAGCATTGCCGTGCATGCCAGCTTCGTGATGTTCCTGGTGTGGGGCCTGGCCGCCATGCTGGTGCAGATCGTTGTGTACGTGGTGGTCAACAAGGCCGTCCAGGGCATGAACGAGGCCATCGAACAAAACAACATCGCCATGGGCGGCCTGATCGGTTCGATCTCGCTGGCCGCCGGCATCGTGAATGCGGCCTGCCTGACCTGAAGGCGGGCGCCATCGAATCCGATCTGACACGGGAGAGCTTTTCATGAGTCTCGGTTCCTTTATTCGCAAGCAGTTCATCGACATCCTGCAATGGAACGAGGATCGCGACGGCGTGCTCGCCTGGCGCCATCCGATGCAGGACTTTGAAATCCAGTACGGCGCCAGCCTGACCGTGCGCGAATCGCAGATGGCGGTGTTCGTGAACGAAGGCAAGGTGGCCGACGTGTTCGGCCCCGGCATGTACAAGCTGACCACGCAGACGCTGCCGATCCTGACCTACCTGAAGAACTGGGACAAGCTGTTCGAGTCGCCCTTCAAGTCGGACGTGATCTTTTTCAGCACGCGCTTGCAACTGGGCCGGCGCTGGGGCACGGCACAACCCGTGACCTTGCGCGACAGCGAATTCGGCATGGTGCGGCTGCGCGCCTTCGGCGTGTACTCGTACCAGATTGCCGACCCGGCCAAGTTCTATCGCGAAATCAGCGGCACGCGCGACGAATACACGGTGGACGACCTGGAAGCGCAATTGCGCAACATGGTGGTGGCCGCCATGACCACGGCGCTGGGCGGGTCCAAGGTGCCGTTCCTGGATATCGCGGGCAACCAGGGGCTGATGTCGCAAAGCATCAGCGAACAACTGGCGCCGGTGTTCGACCGCTATGGCGTCAAGCTGGACAACTTCACGGTTGAAAACGTGTCCTTGCCCGAAGAACTGCAAAAGGCGCTGGACACGCGGATTTCGATGGGCATGGCGGGCGACCTGGGCAAGTTCACCCAGTACCAGACGGCCACCGCGATACCGCTGGCCGCGCAGAACGAAGGCGGTATCGCCGGCGTGGGCGCGGGCCTGGCGGCGGGCGCGGCGCTGGGGCAGACCATGGCGGCGGGTTTGGGCGTGGGGCAAGCCCAGCCCCAGCAACCGGCGCAACCCCAGCAACCCGCGGCGCCTTCGCAACCCGACCCGGTCGCGCGCTTGCAGCAGTTGAAAGACCTGCTGGATAAAGGCCTGATCACCGCCGCCGATTACGACACGGCCAAGGCGGAAGTGCTGAAGAAACTGACCAGCTAAGGCCCCATGCAGCAGGTTCTGTGTCCGCAGTGCGGCGCCCCGGTCAAGTTCACCTCTACCGCCTCGGTCATGGCGGTTTGCGGCGCATGCCGCAGCACCTTGTTGAAAGATGCCGAGTCGGTCAAGCGCATTGGCGAAATGGCCGACGTGCTGGAAGACTATTCGCCGCTGTGCCTGGGCGCGGCGGGCAGCGTCGACGGCAAGCGCTTCGATGTGATCGGCCGCATTCAACTGCGCTATGACGACGGCTTCTGGAACGAGTGGTACGTCTGGTTCGAAGACGGCGCCGACGGCTGGCTGTCGGACGCCTCGGGCCAGTACGCGGTCACACGGCGGCGCACGGTCAAGTCCACGCAAGGGCTGCCGGCCTTTGCCGACATCGCGCCGGGTGATGTGCTCAAGCTGGACGGGCAGCGCTTCGTGGCGGCGGACGTGCGCCGCGCGCAGGCCGGCGGCGCGCAAGGCGAACTGCCCTTTGTGCCCGGCAAGGGCTGGGAAGCCAAGGTAGCGGATTTCCGCAGCCTGGACGCCTTTCTCACGCTGGATTTTTCCGACGGCCCCGAACCCGAGCTCTATATCGGCAAGGCCTTCGACCTGTCCGCCATGCAGGCGGCATCGTTGCGCAGCAACGAGCAGGTGGAAGAGACGGCCGGCCGTTTTCGCGGCCAGATCAAGGCGCTGGACTGCCCCAACTGCGGCGCGCCCATCAGTTTCGTGGCGGCCATGGCTACCCATGTGGTGTGCCCGTCCTGCGCGGCCGCGGTCGATTGTTCCGGCCCCACCGCCGAAGTCATCGCGAAGGCGCGCAAGGTCAAGTCGATTAGCACCACCTTGTCGCTGGGCGCGGTGGCCAAGATCAGCGGCGTCAGCTATACGCTGATCGGCTTGATGAAATGCGCCGATCCCGATCCCGACGAGCCGTCCGACTGGATCGAATACCTGCTGTTCAACCCGGCCAAGGGCTTTATCTGGTTGGTGGAAACGGACGAGGGCTGGGAGCGCGTGCAAGTCTGCGACACCTGGCCCAGCCTGAACAACGCCACCAGCGTGCGCTGGCGCTCAAAGCTGTACCAGAAGCTGTACGACTACACCTCGCGGGTCGAGATGCCGCTGGGCGCGTTCAATTGGCGCGTCAAGGCGGGCGACACCACGAAGATCACCGACTACAAGGCCGGCACGCTGAAGCTGACGCGCGAACTGAGCGAGTCCGAGCTGGGCTGGTCGGCATCGGCGCCGGTGGCGCCGGCGCAACTGGCGGAATGGTTCGGCAACCCCGAGCTGGCCAAGCAGAAGTCCCTGCCGCTGGGCGGCAAGCCGGGCGGATACAGCAAATGGGCCTGGATCGCGACGATCGGCATGGTGTTCCTGAACTTCGGCAACATCCTGAACGGCCGCTTCGTGCCGATCCTGATCGGGCTGGCGTTCCTGTGGTTCCCCGCCAAGCTGGCGGACAAGCTTTCCGGAAAGGACGAGTAGAACGATGGGCAAGTTCCTGTATGGCATCTATGCCTTGGTGGTGGTGATGGCGGCCACGGGCGCCAGCTCGCCGGGCGTGAGCATGAGCGGGGGCAGCGGCAGCCGTAGCAGTAGCAGCAGCAGTTGGGGCAGTTCGTCGGGTGGGTCGGGCTGGTCGTCGGGCGGGTCGCACAAGTGACGGTGCACGCCACGCCCGGCCGCCATGTGCTGGCCGATTTTCGCGGTGTAGCCGCCGACCTTCTGCGCGACGCCAAGGGGCTTGAAGCGCAATTGGTCGCGGCGGCGCGGGCCGCGGGCGCCAATGTGCTGAGCGCGCATTTCCATCACTTTGGCGAGGGCGCCGGGGTGACCGGCGTGGTCATGCTGAGCGAATCCCATATCAGCATCCATTCCTGGCCCGAACATTGCTTCGCGGCACTGGACATCTTCATGTGCGGCGCGGCCCAGCCCGAGCTGGCGCTGGCCAGCCTGCAAGCGGCGCTGGCGCCGGAAACGCTGCGCGTCACAACCGTCGAGCGCGGCTGAACCCGATTTTTTCCTTTAAGCCTTAATCCTTGATCGGGCGCAGACCACGCCTGCGCGCCAAATTGACGGTCGTTATATACCGCTATATATTTCGCTACCGAACCCGTAATTTCCAAGGAAGACTATGTCTTGCAAACGTGCGCTGCCGGCGCTGGCCCTGGTGCTTTCCGCCTTGTGGATGCCTGGCGCGCAGGCCGCCGACCTGGTCGTATCGGCCGCGGCCAGCCTGACCAACGCCTTCAAGGACGTGGCGCAGGCCTACGAAAAGGAACATCCGGACACCAAGGTCGTGCTGAACTTCGGCGCGTCCGACGTCCTGCTGCAACAGATCTTGAAGGGCGCGCCGGCGGATGTGTTCGCCTCGGCCGACCAGAAGGCGATGGACAAGGCCGTGGAAGAAAAGGCCGTGAAGCCGGCATCGCGCGTGGACTTCGCGGCGAACCAGGTCGTGTTGATCGTGCCGGCCGATAGCAAGGCCAACATCACGTCGCTGAAAGATCTGACCCGCGATGACATCAAGCGCGTCGCCTACGGCAACCCGGCGTCGGTGCCGGTGGGGCGCTACACGCAGGGCGCGCTGGAAGCGGCGGGCTTGTGGAACGCCGTGCAAGCCAAGGGCGTGCTGGCGCAAAACGTGCGCCAAAGCCTGGCCTACGTGTCGCGCGGCGAGGTCGACGCCGGTTTCGTGTTTGCCACCGACGCCGCCGTCATGCCCGAGCAGGTCAAGGTGGCGGTGCGCGTGCCCTCGCAAACGCCCGTGACCTATCCGATTGCCATCACGGCGCGCCAGGCGGCGGCGCCGGAAGCCGAACGTTTCGTGGCCTATGTGCGGTCGCCCGCGGGCCAGGCGATCCTGGCGCGGTATGGTTTCCAGCAACCGTGATTGCTGTTTGATAGGCGGGAATCGATGACGGATTCGGTCTGGGTGCCGCTGCTGCTGTCGCTGAAAGTGGCCGGCTGGGCAACGCTGTTGGCCACCGTGGCCGGCACCGCCGCTGCCTATGGCCTGTCGCGCTGGCGCTGGCCGGGCCGTGATCTGCTGGACGCCATCCTGACGCTGCCGCTGGTGCTGCCGCCTACCGTGCTGGGCTACTACCTGCTGGTGTTGCTGGGCCGGCGCGGCATCATCGGCGAAACGCTGGCGAAGTGGAACATTGAACTGGTCTTCACGTGGCAGGGCGCGGTGATCGCCGCTGCCATCGTGGCGTTTCCGCTGGTATTCAAGTCAGCGCGCGCGGCGTTTGAAAACGTGGACGTCCAGTTGGAAAACGCGGCGCGTGTGCTGGGCGTGGGCGAAGCCGGCGTGTTCTTCCGCGTGACGCTGCCCTTGGCCGCCCGTGGCATCGTGGCGGGCGTGTTGCTGGCCTTTGCTCGGGCGCTTGGCGAATTCGGCGCCACGCTGATGATCGCCGGCAGCCTGCCGGGCCGCACGCAGACGCTGTCGGTCGCCATCTACGAAGCCGTGCAGGCGGGCGACGACCGCACCGCCAATCTGCTGGTGCTGGTCACGTCGATAACCTGCGTGGTGGTCTTGGTGGCGGCGGGCAAGCTGCTGCCCGTGGGCGCCAGCCGGCGCGATGGGGGCGGGCGATGAGCATCCACATCCAGATCTCCCGACGCATGGTGTCAGGCGACCGGCACTTTCAGCTGGACGCGGCGTTTACCTCGTCGTCCAAGCGCATCGCTCTGTTCGGGCCGTCGGGCGCGGGCAAGAGCCTGACCTTGCGCGCCGTGGCGGGGCTGCTGCGCCCGGACGCCGGGCGCATCGAGATCAACGGCCGGGTGCTGTTCGACTCACAAGCCGGCATCTGCCTGCCCGCGCAGGCGCGGCGCGTGGCGTATCTGTTTCAGGACTACGCCCTGTTTCCGCATTTGACGGTGGCGCAGAACATCGCCTTTGGATTACGCCGGGGCTGGCGCAATCCGCCCCGGCGCGAAGTGGGGCCCGAGGCCAAACGCTGGGTCGATGCCTTTGAGCTGGGCGCCATCGTGGGCAGTTATCCCGGCGAAATATCCGGCGGCCAGAAGCAGCGCGTGGCGCTGGCGCGGGCCTTGATGCTGCAACCCGACATCCTTCTGCTGGACGAGCCGTTCTCGGCGCTGGACGCGCACCTGCGCGGCCGGATGCGCCAGGAGCTTAGTACCTTGCAGCGGCAGCTTGACGTGCCGATGTTGCTGATCACGCATGACCCGGCGGATGTCGACGCCCTGGCCGACGAGGTCTTTGAAGTGCGCGACGGCAAGGTCGGCAGCCGCCGCGATGACGTGGGGATTTGATCCCAAGCGTTGATCCCAAGCTTTGATCCCAAGCATTAAGCCCGCGCTTGTGGCCTCGGCAGGCGCCCGCGCCTAGTCCAGCACGCCCAGGATCACGCTGGATGCCTTGAAGATGGCCACGGCGGGCGCACCCACTTCCAGCCCCAGTTCCTGCACGCTGTCATTGGTGACGATGGCCGCGAGCGTGGCGCCACCTTCCATGCCGATCAGGATCTCGCTGTTGACCGCGCCCGGCCGGATGGCCGAGATCTGCCCCAGCAACTGGTTGCGCGCCGACAGCCGCAAGCCCGGACCCGGCGCGCCGATGATGACGGCGGACGCCTTGACCAACGCAATCGCCTCTTTGCCGGGCTCCAAGCCCAGTTCCGCCGTGCTGTCGCGCGTGATGGTGGCGGTGATGAGATGGCCGCCCGCAATGCGAAGCTGGATTTCGTCGTTGACGGCGCCGGTGCGGATCTCGGTCACCGTGCCCAAAAATTTATTGCGTGCGCTGGTTTTCAACATGAAGCGTCTCATCAGGTCGATGTCGCCGCTGGCGTTCAGCCCCGCGTGCGTCAGCTTGTCCATGAATTTACGGTGTTCGGACTCCAGGGCGCGAAAGGTCACGATCAGGCGGCGCGCGCGGTCGGTCAGTTGCGTGCCGCCACCGCCTTTGCCGCCCGCCGCGCGCAGCACCAGCGGTTCGCCCGCCAGGTTGTTCATGGCGTCGATGGCGTCCCAGGCCCCCTTGTAGCTCATACCCACGGCGCGCGCGGCGGCCGTGATGGAGCCGGTGGCGTCAATTTGCGCCAGCAGGTCTATGCGATTTTTTCCGCCCCAGGTCTGGGCGCCGGAACGAAACCAGATCGAGCCGTCGAGTTCCAACATGGTGGTCAGCATCAGGGTCAAAAAGTCAGCCCCGAGTGTAATGGACGGGCAGGGCGCGGCGAGGCGCGGCCGGGGGGGCGTCGGCACGGGATGCGAATGAGATTCTGTTGAAACTTTACGGGCTTCGCGGCACTATGTGGTGGCCCTGTGCTCTCGGAGACATCCACATGAAAGCGATCAAAGCGGTGAAATGGTTGACGGCGGGTTCCATGACGGCATTGCTCGCGGCTTGCGCCTCGGGGCCCACGATCAAAGGCGACTACGACCATCAGGCCAATTTTGCGCAGTACCGAACCTTCGGCTACATGACGCCCCTGGGCACCGACAAGGCCGGCTACAGCACCTTGCTCACCGAGCGCCTCAAGGACGCCACGCGCGGCCAGATGGAAATGCGCGGCTACACCTACAACGCATCCAACCCCGACCTGCTGGTGAACTTCGGCGCCAAGCTCCAGCAAAAAACGCAGGTCACGCCCGCCGCGCCGCCCATGGGACCGTACTACGGCTACCGCTCGGGCTTTTACGGCGGCTGGCCCGGCTACGGCTGGGGCGACGACGTCTATCAATACACCGAGGGCACGTTGAACATTGACCTGGTCGACGCCCGCCGCAAGCAACTGGTGTGGGAAGGCGTGGCCGTGGGCGAAGTGCAGAACCCCGATAGCGCCAACACGCCGCAAAGCGTGGACAAGGCCGTGGCCCAGATCTTCTCCAAGTATCCGTTCCGCGCCGGCGTGGCCGCGCCGCAACTGCCGGACAAAAGCAAACCCTGACCCGAGGTAGCCGCATGACCACTCGCCGCAATGCCTTGTCCAAAGACACCGGCAATACGCCGTCCTACGACACCGTCGCTCTCGTGCTGCAAGGCGGGGGCGCGCTGGGGTCCTACCAGGCGGGGGTCTACCAGGGCTTGCACGAGGCCGGCATCCGGCCTAACTGGGTGTCGGGCATTTCCATCGGGTCGATCAACGCGGCCATCATCGCGGGCTCCCGCGAAGATGAGCGCGTTGATCGCTTGCGCGGTTTCTGGGAAAGCATCTGCCGGCCCGCGGGTTTTGCGTCGGTGCCATGGGGCGATACGCTGGCGGGCATGTTTGAAGGCATCCCGTTCGGCTTCGGCTCGCCGGCCATGAACGGCCAGGTGTCCGCGTTCCAGGCCTTGTTTTCGGGGCAGCCGGGCTTCTTCAAGCCGCGCTTTCCGCCGCCTTACCTGGCCAAGGGCCGGGGCGCGGCCTCCACCAGCTTCTACGACACCACACCGCTTGCCGCCACCCTGCGCCAGTTCGTGGATTTTGACCTGCTCAACAGCGGCGAAGTCCGTGCCAGCTTCGGCGTGGTGAACGTGCAGTCGGGCAACTTCGCGTATTTCGACAGCCTGAAAGACACGCTGCGCCCCGAACACATCATGGCGTCGGGCGCCTTGCCACCGGGCTTTCCTTCCGTGGAGATCGACGGCGAACACTATTGGGATGGCGGCGTGGTGTCCAACACGCCGCTGGCGCAAGTGCTGACCACCGAAAACATGCGCGACACGCTGGCCTTCCAGGTTGACCTCTGGCCCGCGCGCGGCGGCCTGCCCACGACCTTGGAAGAGGTGGCCGAGCGCCAGAAAGACATCCAGTATTCCAGCCGCACACGCCTGGTCACCGACCAGTTGCGCCGCGTGCTGAAACTGCGCCACGGCTTGCAGCGCCTGCTTGAACGCCTGCCCGACGCTGATCGCAACGCGCCCGAGCTGGCCGATATCCGCAAGTTGTCGCACACGCCGGCCACCAACATCATCAACCTGATCTACGAATCCAAGCACCGGGAGCGCTATTCCAAAGACTATGAATTCGGCACCGAGGCCATGCGCGAACACTGGGAGTCCGGCTTGTCCGACATCCGCCAGACGCTTGCCAAACCCGGCATCCTGGCCCGTCCCACACAAGACAGTTGCTTTGTCACGCACGATATCCACCGGAACGGCACGCGCAATTAGCTAGGGTTTCGTAGGACTGGTCTGATACTCGGGCCCATCGCGCGTCAAACCCGCGTCACAAGGCCGCAAGGCCGGTAGTCTTCAAGGACAAACAGCAACCTTGTTCCGGGATCCGGCCGCCGCCACTGTTGGCGAGGGCCGTCCTGGTGGAGACTCGCCATGAACGCGCTCGACGTTTTTTCCCGCCTGGCATCGCAGCCGCCGGACGCTTCCGCCTTGCCCCAGACCGCCGCGCCCCTGCCGTTGGCGAATGACCGCCTTGATGGCTGGTGGAGCCTGCTGTACCGGGGCTGGACCCTGTTGGCGCCCAGCGGCGTGCGTATCGACCTGACTGAAATCGAACGCGCGTGCTTCATCTGCCTGCTGCGCAATCCAAACCGGGAATTGTTGCGTGACGAATTGATGGCATTGCGCGCGAGCACCAACCTGCGCACCCTGAATGTGGCTATCTGCCGACTGCGCGGCAAAGTCTTGCAGACAGGCATTCGCTTGCCGCTGCATACTGTGCACGGCGTGGGGTATGTGTTCCTGGGCAATCTCCGAGAGCTTTCAAACCTTTGAGGCGCTTACCGGTTTGTCTCCTAATGCAGCGCAATGCATCGTTTAAGCGGCCGAAAAATACGTAATTTCCCCAATAACTGAGTTACATTATTGGGCTGTTTACGTGTCGTGGCTGATGTTTGGGCTTGGTTTGATAGCGCCTGACCGAGGTTGATCGCGGGAGGTCGTGTTTGACCGTCATGGTTGACGCGGGTGCGCTTGATGATTCGTTAGCCTGATTCAGCCGATTGATGCGGTTAATGATTGATGCGATTAACTGAAGCGGTTCACTACGCTACGCGGGGGTTTCAATGCGGTTTTTGCCTAAACGTGTTTCAGGTCTGGCTGTTTCCGGTGGCATCCTCGCGCTGGTGTTGGCGGGATGCGGAGAAGAGCCGCATATGAATCCGGGCATGCCCCAGGTCAGCGTCATCACCGTTCAGCCTGAGCGCGCGCCCATCGTTTCTGAACTCCCTGGCCGCGTGGATGCCGTGCGCGATGCGCAAATCCGCGCGCGAGTGACGGGCATCGTGCAGAAGATCACCTTCGAGCAAGGTGGCGACGTCAAGGAAAACCAACTGCTGTTCAAGATCGATCCGGCGCCCTACAAGGCCGCCTACGATCAGGCCACGGCACAACTGAAGCAGGCGCAAGCGAACCTGTTCAGCGCCAAGCTGCTGGCCGACCGCTACGCCCCGCTGGTGAAGGCCAACGCGGTCAGCAAGCAGGAATACGACAACGCCGTGGCCTCGTTCCGGCAGGCCGACGCCACCGTCGCCGCCGCGAAGGCCGCGCAAGACAACGCCGCCATCAACCTGGGCTATACCGACGTCACCTCGCCCATCACGGGCCGCATCGGCAAGCCGCTGGTCACCGAAGGCGCGTTGGTGGAATCCACCTCGGCCACGCAGATGGCCACCGTGCAGCAACTTGACCCGATCTACGTGGACTTCACTCAGTCCACCGCTGAATTGGCCTCGCTGCGTCGCGCGTTCGCCAGCGGCAAGCTGCAGCAAGTAGGCAAGGACACTGCCCGCGCCATGGTCATGCTGGAAGACGGCACGGAATACGAGCACCCCGGCAAGCTGTTGTTCACGGGCATTACCGTGGATCCGTCCACGGGTCAGGTGAACCTGCGCGCCGAAGTGCCCAACCCCGATGGCATCTTGCTGCCCGGCATGTATGTGCGGGTGCGCCTGGAGCAGGGCGTGGACGACAAGGCGCTGATGGTGCCGCAGCAGGCGCTGCAACGCACCGCCGACGGCTCGCAAAGCCTGATGCTGGTCAAGGACAACAAGATTCAACAGTTGCCCGTCACCACCGGCGGCGCGCTGGGCAACAACTGGTTGATCACCAGTGGCCTGAATGCCGGTGACGTGGTCGTGGTGGAAGGTTTCCAGAAGATTCGTCCCGGGGCGCCGGTGCAGGTCAGCCAATGGACCAAGAACGGCGCGGCGCCTAAAACGGGTCAACCCGCGGGTCAACCCGCGGCCCAATCCGGCGCACAGCCCGGGGCACAGCCCGCCGCGAAACCCGAGCCCCAACCGGGCGGCCAGCCCGCCGCGCCGTCCAAGCCTGCCGAGCCCGCTCAGCAGGACAAGGCCGCAGGCCAGAAATCGTAAGCGGCACGCGGCGTCACAAGCGCCGCGTTCCTCTTTGGTGAGCATCGCTTTCAGAGTCAGCCCACATGCCGCAATTTTTTATTGATCGACCAATTTTCGCCTGGGTAGTTGCCCTGTTCATTCTGCTGGCCGGGGTGTTGGCCATCCCGAACATGCCAGTGGCGCAGTACCCGGATGTGGCCCCGCCGGCCATCACGATCACCGCCACGTACCCTGGCGCTTCGGCGAACGAGGTGGCCGAATCGGTCACCAGCATCATCGAAGACAAGCTCAACGGCGCCAAGGGCCTGATCTACTACGAGTCGGTCAGCGATTCCTACGGCACGGCCACCATCACCGCGACCTTCGCGCCGGGCACCAACCCTGACCTGGCTCAGGTTGACGTGCAGAACCGCGTTTCGAACGTGATTGCGCAGTTGCCGTCCGCCGTGCAGCAGCAGGGCCTGCAATACGAGCAGACCAGTACCGGCTTCCTGATGATCGTGACGCTGTCGTCGGCGGATGGGTCGCTGGACCAGACGGCGCTGGCCGACTACATCACGCGCAACGTGCAGAACCCGGTTTCGCGCGTGGCCGGCGTAGGCCAGTTCCAGTTGTTCGCGGCGCCGCGCGCCATGCGTGTCTGGGTAGACCCCGCCAAGCTGGTGGGCTTCAACCTGAGCATGAACGAGGTCAACCAGGCCATCGCGGCCCAGAACGTCCTGATCTCGGGCGGCAGCATCGGCGCGCCGCCCAACCCGGAATCGCAACGCATCACGGCCACGGTCACGGCAAACGGTCAGTTGAGCACCGTGGACGGCTTCGGCAAGATCGTGCTGCGCGCCAACACCGATGGTTCCAAGGTGCTGCTGCGTGACGTGGCCCGCATTGAAGTCGGCGCCGACAACTACCAGTTCGGTGCTCGCCTGAACGGCAAGCCGACGGCGGCCTTCGCCATTGTGCTGTCGCCGGACGCCAACGCGCTGGCCACCGCCCAGGGCGTGCGCCAGCAGATGGAAGAGCTGTCCAAGTACTTCCCGGGCAACATCCAGTACGCCATTCCCTACGACACCGCGCCCTACGTGAAGGTGTCGATCGAGCAGGTGCTGCACACCCTGGCTGAAGCCATGGTGCTGGTGTTCCTGGTGATGTACCTGTTCCTGCAGAACGTGCGCTACACGCTGATTCCCGCGCTGGTCGTTCCGGTGGCCATGCTGGGGTCGTTCGCGGTGATGCTGGGGCTGGGCTTTTCCATCAACGTATTGACCATGTTCGCGATGGTGCTTGCCATCGGGATTCTGGTGGATGACGCCATCGTGGTCGTCGAAAACGTTGAACGCATCATGGCCAGCGAGGGCTTGCCGCCCAAGGAGGCCACCAAGAAAGCCATGCCGCAGATCAGCGGCGCCATTATCGGTATCACGCTGGTGCTGGTTACGGTGTTCTTGCCGCTGGCCTTCATGAGCGGGTCCGTGGGCGTGATCTACCGTCAGTTTTCGGTGGCCATGGCCGTGTCGATCTTCTTCTCGGCCCTGCTGGCGCTGACTTTCACACCGGCCTTGTGCGCCACCATTCTCAAGCCGATCCCCAAAGGGCACCACAACGAGAAAAAAGGCTTCTTCGGCTGGTTCAACCGCAAGTTCGACGCCACCACCCACGGTTACCAGAACTGGGTGTCGCGCATTCTGCACAAGGGCGGCCGCATGATGCTGGCCTTCCTGGTGCTGGTGCTGCTGCTGGGCTGGCTGTACCTGCGCCTGCCGTCGTCGTTCCTGCCCGAGGAAGACCAGGGCTACGTCATCAGCAACATCGAACTGCCCACGGGCGCCAGCGCCAACCGCACGGTTGAAGTGATCGAACAGGTCGAGGAATACTTCCGCAGCATTCCCGCGGTCGAGAACATCATCGCCGTGCAGGGCTTCAGCTTTAACGGTAACGGCCTGAACGCAGCTATTGCGTTCACCACCTTGAAAGACTTCAAGGACCGTAAAGAGAAGCAGGATTCGGCGGGCGCCATTGCCTTCAATGCCTTCCAGAAGCAGTTGATGGGCATCCACGATGCGCAGGTGTTCACCCTGGTGCCGCCGGCCATTTCGTCCCTGGGTAACGCCACCGGCTTCGACTTGCGTCTGCAAGACCGTGGCGCGGCCGGTACCGCGGCGCTTGCCGCCGCGACAGGCCAGCTGATGGGCATGGCGATGAAGAGCCCGGTGCTGTCGCAGGTGCGTATTACCGGCCTGGCGGCCGGCACGCAACTGACGCTGAACATTGACCGCGACAAGGCCGCCGCCTTGGGCGTGGACTTCAATGAAGCGGCATCGCTGATTTCGACGGCAGTCGGTTCGGCCTACCTGAGCAAGTTCCCCAACATGGGCCGGATGCAGAACATCTGGGTGCAGGCGGATGCGCCGTATCGCATGCAGTTGTCCGATGTCCTGAAGCTGAACGCACGCAACGGCCAGGGCGGCATGGTGCCCTTGTCGACCTTCGTGTCGGCCGAGTGGGTCCAGGGCCCGGTGCAGGTGGTGCGCTACAACAGCTACGAGTCCATGCGTATCGGCGGCGCCGCCGCCGCGGGCTACACCACCGGCCAGGCCATGGAAGAAATGCAGAACCTGGTGGCGCAGTTGCCGCAAGGCTTCGGCTACGAATGGACGGGCCTGTCCTACCAGGAACGGCAAGCCGGCAACCAGGCGCCTATCCTGATGGGCCTGTCGCTGCTGATCGTGTTCCTGGTGTTGGCCGCGCTGTATGAAAGCTGGGCCATTCCGCTGTCGGTCATGCTGGTGGTGCCGCTGGGCATGCTGGGCGCCGTGGCGCTGGTCAGCGCGCTGGGCATGTCCAACGACGTGTACTTCCAGGTGGGCATGGTGACCGTGATTGGCCTGGCGGCCAAGAACGCCATTCTTATCGTGGAGTTCGCCAAGGATCAGTACGCCCGGGGCATGGGGCTGTATGAATCGGCGGTGGAAGCGGCCAGGCTGCGGTTCCGGCCGATCTTGATGACGTCGCTGGCGTTCATCCTGGGCGTGGTGCCGCTGGCCATGGCCACCGGCGCGGGCGCCGCCAGCCAGCGCGCGGTGGGCCTGGGCGTGTTGGGCGGCATGCTCGCCGCCACGCCGTTCGCCGTGATCTTCGTGCCGACCTTCTTCGTGGTGGTTCTGGGCCTGTTCAAGACCCGCCCGCGCCTGCTGGGCGCCGAACTGAAGGCCTGGGAAGAAGAGCAGGCTGCCAAGAAGGCCGCAGAAGGGCAGCCCGCAACGGACACCGCCCACACTCCCGCACAACCCAATGGTGGCCCGGAGGGCAAGGCATGAAAGCCCTGATGATCAAGCAATCCGCCCTGTCCGCCTTCGTGGCGGTGGCGTTGGCCGGCTGCTCGCTGGCGCCCGACTACAAGCGTCCCGACGCACCGATCACGGGCGTCTGGCCCGATCAGCCCAAGGTGCAGTACGGCGGCTACAACAACCCCACGTCGCTCGGCTCGCAGCCGGCGTCAGCGGTCTTGCCCGAAGCCGGCATACCCGCCGCCGATTTGGGCTGGCGCGAATTTTTCCGCGACCCGCGCCTGCAAAGCCTGATCGCGCTGTCGCTCGTCAACAACCGCGACCTGCGCGTGGCGGTGCAGCGCGTGGAAGAAGCGCGTGCCCAGTATGGGGTTCAGCGCGGCGCGCAGTGGCCCAGCATTGGCGCCGGCATCCAGGGCCAGCGCCAGCATCTGCCGGCCAACATGCGCGCGGGCGGGCCGGATTCCAGCTCGATTTCCAGCTCGTACCAGGCCGGCATTGGCCTGACGACGTTTGAAATTGATCTGTTCGGCCGTCTGCGCAACCTGTCGGAAGCGGCGTACCAGCAGTACCTGTCGACCGAGCAGGCGCAAAAGACCGTGCAGATCACGCTGGTCGGTTCCGTTGCGCAGGCGTACTTCAACCTGCGCGCGGCCGAAGTCCAACTGGACCTGACGCAGCGCACGTTGGCGTCGCGCCAGGAATCCTATGACCTGGTCAAGCGCCGCTTTGACGGCGGCGTGGCGTCCGAACTGGATCTGAACCAGTCCAAGACGCTGCTGGACACGGCGTCGTCTGACCTGGCGCAATTGGCCCGGGCCCGCGCCCAGGCGCTGAACGCGCTGGTGCTGCTGGTGGGCGCGCCTTTGCCCGAAGACCTGCCGCCGCCCGCCACCTTTGGCCGCGACCAGTTGTTGGCCACCGTGCCGTCGGGCCTGCCGTCCGACCTGCTTGAACGGCGCCCTGACATTCTGGCGGCGGAAAACCAGCTGCGGTCGGCCAACGCCAACATCGGCGCGGCCCGCGCGGCGTTCTTCCCCACCATTTCCCTGACCGGTCTGTTGGGCGTGGCCAGTCCGTCGCTGGGTGACCTGTTCAAGGGCGGCCAGGGCTATTGGAGTTTCTCGCCGTCCATCACGACCCCGCTGTTTGCCGGCGGCACGATCCGCGAAGGGCTGAACCTGGCCAAGGCGCGCGACAACATCGCCGTGGCGCAATACGAGCAGACCATCCAGCAGGCGTTCCGGGAAGTGTCCGACGCGCTGGCGGGCGAAGCCACCTACGGCGCGCAGTTGGACGCCCAACGCGCCTTGCAGGAATCGTCTTCGCGCACCCTGGAACTGTCGAACCTGCGTTATACCAACGGCATCGATAGCTTCTTGCAGGTGCAGACCGCGCAGGTAGACTTCTTCAATGCCCAGTTGTCGCTGGTGCAGACCGGTTTGGCCGCGCTGATCAACCGCGTGGAGCTTTACAAGGCCTTGGGCGGCGGCTGGGAAGAAACCACGAAAGAACCGACCAAAGTGTCGACGACCACGCAATGATAGAACTTGGTGTAAATATCGATCACGTTGCCACCTTGCGGCAACAACGCCATACGGTGTATCCGGACCCGGTGGCCGCCGCGCTTCGCGCGGAGGACGCCGGCGCCGACCTCATCACGCTGCATCTGCGTGAAGACCGGCGTCATATCCAGGACGCCGACGTGTACGCGATTCGTCCGCAACTGCGCACGCGCATGAACCTGGAATGCGCGATCACGGCGGAAATGCTGGAAATTGCCTGCGCCGTCAAACCCCAGGACGTTTGCCTGGTGCCCGAAAAGCGCACCGAGCTCACCACCGAAGGCGGCTTGGAAGTAGCCGGCGCCATGGACTCCGTGACGGACGCCGTGGGCCTGCTGGTCGAAGCGGGCATACGCGTGTCCCTGTTCATCGACCCGGACCCGGTGCAGATTGCCGCGGCGGCCAAGACCGGCGCCACGGTCATTGAACTGCATACCGGCGCCTATGCGGAAGCGCAGGGCGATGCGGCCGAAGCCGAGCTGCAACGCATCCGCCTGGCCGTGGTCGAAGGGCTGCGCCATGGCTTGCGCGTGAACGCCGGCCATGGCCTGCACCTGGGCAACGTGGCCCCGGTGGCCGCCATTGACGGTATCTCTGAACTGAACATCGGCCACGCCATCGTGGCGCAGGCGGTGTTCGACGGCTGGGAAAAAGCGGTTCGCGACATGAAGGCGGTGATGGTGCAGGCACGCCTGCAAGCGCTGCGCGGCCTGTGACCGCTGGCCGGATGACGGATGCCACCATCTTGCGTCACGCATCCCGTGCCGCTGTTTTTGGGTGACGTTTATGTCTGACTCCTCCAAGGCTCCCGCAGCAGCCGCCAGCGCGGCCCCCACCGCAGCCCCCGCCCCGGCAGGCGCCATCGCTGGCATCGGCATGGACCTGCTGCGCATCGACCGGATTGAACGTGCGCTGGAACGGCATGGCGACCGGTTCGCGGAAAAAATCCTGGGCACTGAAGAACTGCAAAAGTTCCATGCGCGCCGTGCCCGTGACCCGGTGCGCGGCGTGCGCTTTTTGGCGACCCGCTTTGCCGCCAAGGAAGCATTTTCCAAGGCCATCGGCTTGGGCATGCGCATGCCCATGACGTGGCGGCGCGTGCAGACGCTGAACGCGCCGGGCGGGCGCCCGGTGCTGGTCATCGCGCCTGAACTGCAAGACTGGTATGGTCAACGGTTCGGCGCGGCGCATGTGTCCATCACCGACGAATCCGATATGGCCGCCGCCTATGTGGTGGTCGAACGCAAGCCCTGAATTAGGACCCCTCATGGCCAAGAAAAAATCCAAGGTAGTCCTGCCCCCCGGCCCCGTGATGGTCGATGTGGCGGGAACCTCGCTGACCAAAGAAGAAAAGACCCGCCTGCGCCACCCCCTGGTGGGCGGCGTGATTCTGTTCTCCCGCAATTTCGAGAACCGCAAGCAACTGACCAAGCTGACCCGCCAGATCCACAAGGCTCGCAAGGAGCCGCTGCTGATCCTGGTGGACCACGAGGGCGGCCGCGTGCAGCGCTTCCGCGAAGACGGCTTCACCGCCTTGCCCGCCATGCGCGACCTGGGCACGCTGTGGGACCGTGACCCCTTGCAGGCCATGCGCCTGGCGACCGAGGCCGGCTACGTGCTGGCTGCCGAACTGCGCGCCTGCGGTGTGGACATGAGCTTCACGCCGGTGCTGGACCTGGACTACGGCGCCAGCCAGGTGATCGGCAACCGGGCCTTCCATTCGGACCCGCGCGTGGTCACGATGCTGTCGCGCGCGCTGATCCAGGGCCTGGCGCTGGCCGGCATGTCGGCCTGCGGCAAGCACTTCCCTGGCCACGGCTACGTGGGCGCGGACTCGCACCACGAAATTCCCGTCGACCCCCGCAAGCTGGACGACATCTTGAAGGACGACGCCGCACCCTACGCCTGGCTGGGCGACGCCGTGCTGCCGTCGGTGATGCCCGCGCACGTGATCTACCCCAAGGTGGACAAGCATCCGGCGGGCTTTTCCAAGAAGTGGGTGCAAGACATCCTGCGCAAGCGCCTGGGCTATGACGGCGTGGTGTTTTCCGACGACCTGACGATGGAAGGCGCGTCGGTGGCGGGTGATATCCTGGCCCGTGCCAAGGCCGCGCTCAACGCGGGTTGCGACATGGTGCTGGTGTGCAACCGGCCGGACCTGGCCGACGATTTGCTGTCGCGCCTGAAGTTCGACCACGCGCCCGAATCGGTTGAACGCATCCGCCGCCTGATGCCGCGTTTCGATGCGCCCGACTGGGATACCTTGCAGGCCGAAGGCCGTTATCAGAATGCCCGACGACTTCAATCTCAAATCGTTCCTGTCTGACCTGCCGCATCTTCCAGGTGTCTACCGGCACCTGGATGCAGCCGGTGAAGTCATGTATGTCGGCAAGGCGCGCGACCTGAAGAAGCGCGTCTCGTCGTATTTCCAGAAGAACCTTGCCAGCCCCCGCATCGCCCAGATGGTGTCGAAAGTGGCGCGGCTGGAGGTCACCGTGACGCGCTCGGAAGCCGAAGCGCTGATCCTGGAAAACAACCTCATCAAGAGCCTGAAGCCGCGCTACAACATCCTGTTTCGCGACGACAAGTCCTACCCCTATCTGCTGATCACCGGCCACGAATGGCCGCGCATTGCCTACTATCGCGGCGCGACCAACAAGCGCGGCCAGTACTTCGGACCGTTCCCCAACGCGTGGGCGGTGCGCGAGACGATCCAGATCCTGCAAAAAGTCTTCCGCCTGCGCACCTGTGAAGACACCGTCTTCGCCAACCGCTCGCGCCCCTGTCTGTTGCATCAGATCGGGCGCTGTTCGGCGCCTTGCGTGGGCGCCATCGAGGCCCAGGAGTACGAGCGCGACGTGCAGCGCGCGGTGCGCTTCCTGAATGGCGAAGCAAAAGACGTCATGGGCGAAATCGAAGCGCGCATGCAGCAGGCGGCGGGTGAACTGCGCTTTGAGGAAGCCGCCGCGCTGCGCGACCAGATGGGGTCGCTGGCGCGCGTCCTGCATCAGCAGACCATGGAGAACACCAGCGGCGAAGACACCGACATCATTGCGGTGGCCGTAGCGGGTGGCAAGGTCTGTGTGAACCTGGCGATGGTGCGCGGTGGCCGCCACCTGGGCGACAAACCCTTCTTTCCGACGCACGCCGAGGGCGAAGCCGCGCCGCAGGTGCTTGAGGCCTTTGTTGCCCAGCACTACACCGACAACGCCATGCCGCCCGTGCTGGTCTGTTCGCACGCCTTGCCCGACCCCGACTTGATCAACCTGCTGATCGAACAGGCGGGCGGGCGACCGTCACGCCTGCTGACCCGTCCGCAGGGCGCGCGCCGTTCGTGGCTGGAACAGGCGGGCAAGAACGCCGAGATGGCGCTGGCCCGCGCGCTGACCGAATCCGGGGCCCGCGCCGGCCGCACGCTGGCGCTGGCCGAGGCGCTGGACCTGGACACCGATGAAGCCGCGCTTGATGCGCTGCGCATTGAATGCTTCGACATCAGCCACACGGCCGGCGAAGCCACGCAAGCATCGTGCGTGGTGTTTGAACACCACGACATGCAGCCCTCGCTCTACCGCCGTTACAACATTGCCGGCATCACCCCGGGCGACGATTACGCGGCCATGCGCCAGGTGTTGACGCGCCGCTTCGCCAAGGTGGCGGATGGCGACGCCCAGATGCCGGGCCTGGTGCTGATCGATGGCGGCAAGGGCCAGGTCGAAGTGGCGCGCAAGGTGTTTGCGGAATTGGGGTTGGACATCCAGACGCTGGTCGGCGTGGCCAAGGGGGAAGGGCGCAAGGTTGGCCTGGAAACCCTGGTGTTCGCCGACGAGCGGCCCCCCGTGGCGCTGGGTGGCGAGTCCGCCGCGCTGATGCTGATTGCCCAGGTGCGTGACGAGGCGCACCGCTTTGCCATCACCGGCATGCGGGCGCGCCGCGCCAAGACGCGCAATGTGTCGCGGCTGGAAGAAATTGAAGGGGTGGGCGCCCGGCGCCGCCAGCGCCTGTTGGCCCGGTTCGGCGGATTTTCGGGGGTGGCGTCCGCCAGCATTGAAGACCTGGCATCGGTGGACGGCATTTCCCAAGACCTGGCCGAACGCATCTACGAGGCGCTGCGTGGCTAGCCGATATCGGCTCGTGCAGTGGCCGGGCGCCGGCCAAAGCGCGGCCACCCCACCGCGTCGATACAGCCAGCGTCATCCGGCTGATGTAGCATACGGACACTATGCCAATTAACGTACCCATAATCCTGACGTGGCTGCGCATCGCCATGATTCCTCTGGTGGTCGGGCTGTTCTACCTGCCCGAGAGCTGGATGTCGGTCCCCACGCGCGACACCTTCGCGGCGTGGGCGTTCATCATTGCGGCGCTGACCGATTGGTTCGACGGATGGCTGGCCCGCCGCTGGAACCAGACCTCGGCCTTCGGCGCCTTCCTGGACCCGGTTGCCGACAAACTGATGGTCTGCGCCGCGCTGATCGTCCTGCTGGACCTGAGCCGCGTCGACGCCTTTATCTCGCTGATCATCATCGGCCGTGAAATCACCATTTCCGCCTTGCGCGAATGGATGGCCAAGATCGGCGCCAGCGCCAGTGTCGCCGTGCACCGCCTGGGCAAGTTCAAGACCGCCGCCCAGATGGTGGCGATTCCCTGCCTGCTGTACAACCAGCCCGTCTACGGCATCAGCACCAAGCTGCTGGGCGACGTGCTGATCATTGTTGCGGCGGTGCTGACGGTCTGGTCGATGCTGTATTACCTGCAGCGCGCCTGGCCCGCCATTCGCGAAAAGGCGCTGTAAGCGCCCTGGCAGTATCCTGATTTGCAGACGGCGGCCGGGCTCGCGCATGGCGGCCGCCAATACAGTCCAAGAGCGATGGCCGGCACGATCCGGCCCGGCCTTGTCGCCGCATTCGCCATGAACTCAACGGCCGGGCTCCCGGCCGTTGCCGGAGACAACCCGCGCACCGCATCACTGCGTGCGCTACCCGCCGCTTGCGCGGCCTTTTGCAATGCACACCGCCACCACCCCCTTGCCCTCGGATGCCGATGTCCGCCGGCGCGACTGGAAGACCATTCTGTTGATCGGCGTTGCACACGCCGCATCGCACTTTTTCCAACTGGTGCTACCCCTGCTCAACGTGTCCCTGGCCACGGCGTTTGGCCTGGACTTCGCGCGGGTGGGGGCGCTGGTGGCTACGTTCTACGTGGTGTCGGGCATCGGCCAGGCGTCCTCGGGTTTCGTCGTGGACCGCATCGGCGCGCGGCCCGTGCTGTGGTTCGGGCTGGCGTGCTTTGTGTTGTCGGGCGTGTTGATCGGCTCGGCCAACGGCTACCCCATGCTGATGTTTGCTGCCATTGTGGGCGGCATCGGCAATTCGGTGTTCCATCCGGCCGACTACTCCATCATCAACCACCGCATTACGCCGTCGCGCCTGGGGCACGCGTTTTCAGCGCACGGGCTGACCGGCAACCTGGGCTGGGCGCTGACGCCGATATTCATGACCACCATCACCTTGCTGGCCGACTGGCGCGTGGCCGCCTATAGCGCCGCGGGGCTGGTGGCGGTGGTGCTGGTGTTGACCGTGCTGGGCGGCCATCTGCTTGGTGGGCCCATATCCCTGGACGCCGAAGCAAAGGATGACGGCAAGGACGCAGCCCAGGCCGCCACCGCGGCATCCAATGCCGCGCCCAAGCCGCAAGAAGGCGTGCTGACTACCCTGGCGACGCTGCTGTCCAAGCCCGCGCTGTGGGGCGCGTTCCTGTTCTTTGCCTGCACGTCGATCGCGTTGTCGTCGGTGCAGAACTACACGATTCCGCTGCTGGACCAGTTGTACGGCCTGTCTGAAGTGGTGGCCAGCTCGGCGTTGTCCGGCTACATGGTGGCGTCGGCCGTGGGCATGGCGGCGGGTGGCTTCCTGGTGTCGGCCAACCCGCGCACCGAGCGCACCGTGATGGTGGCGCTGTTGTTGGCCGGCTTGACGCTGGTGGTGCTGGCCCTGGGCCTGGTGCCCGGCGCACTGGCCGCACCGGTGGTGGGCCTGGCCGGCTTCTGCTCGGGCGTGGCGGCGCCTTCGCGCGACATGCTGATCCGCCGCGTCACGCCCAAGGGTTCCACCGGTTCTGTCTATGGGCTGGTGTATTCGGGCATGGACGTGGGCTCGGCCCTGGGCCCGCTGGCGTTCGGCCTGCTGCTGGATGCAGGATTCCGCCAGGGGCCGTGGGTGGGCGCGGGCGTGGCGTTCGCGGCGGCGGCGTTGCTAGCGCAGTGGATCGCCGTGCAGGCGCGCCGCGCCGATCCCGTGCTGGCGGGGGGCGCGGTCGCCCGGTCCTGACGTGTTTCGGGTGTCGCCACCCGGTCCTGACTTTTCTTGGACGCCGTCTCCCCCTGGCTTGCCCGGGCCAAGCAGCATCAGCCCAATCAAACCAATCAACACGCACAGCGCCACGTAATAGGCCGGCACCATCAGGTTGCCGGTCTGCTGGATCAGGGCGGTGTTGATGAAGGGCGCCAAGCCGCCAAACAGCATCACCGCCAGGTTGTACGACAGCGACACGCCGGTTGATCGCAAGTTCACGGGCAGGATCTCGGTCATCAGCGCGGGCGTGGGCCCCCACATGAAACCCATGCAGGCCGCCGCCAACAATTGCGCCTGCAAGAGCGTGGCGAAGGACGGCGCATGCAGCACGCGCGCCATCATGAACCATGTGACCACGCCAAAGGCGAAGGTGGCGGGCAGCATGAGGGCGCGGCGCGTCAGGCGGTCCGACAGCGCGCCCGACAAGGGGCACAGCACCAGCAGCAGCACGGCGGCCAAGGCGCTGCTCAGTTGCGCGTCGCCCATCGTCAGCCCCAATTCCGTGACGGCGAAGATGGGCAGATACAGCAACATGACGTAGTTGGACGCCGTGCCCGTCACCACGATGCAGAACGACCCGATCAGTTCACGCGGATACCGCGAAAACAGCGTGCGCAGCGTGGTGCGTTCGGGTTTGACGAGCTGGTCCTGAAAGCGGCGGAATTCAGGCGTTTCGTCTACCTGAGTGCGCAGGTAATAACCGATGGGCCCGATCAAAATGCCGAACAGGAACGGCACGCGCCAGCCCCAGCTTTCCAGATCCGCCGTCGACAAGTTCGAAGATAGCAGGTAGACCACGCCGGCCCCGGCTGAAAACGCCAGCGACTGCGAGCACATCTGAAAGCTGCCGTACAGGCCGCGCCGCCCGGTGGGTGCGAATTCCACCAACATGGCGCTGGCGCTGGCGTACTCGCCGCCCACCGAAAACCCCTGGATCAGCCGCGCCACCAGCATCAGCACGCTGGCCGCCACGCCGATTGATGCATAGGTGGGCAGCAGGCCGATCAGGGCGGTGCCGCCCGCCATCATCAGGATCATCAGCGACAACGCGCGGCGGCGGCCGTGGCGGTCGGCGTACATGCCCAGCACCAGGCCACCGATCGGGCGCACCGCAAAGGCCACGCCAAAGGTGGCCAGCCCCAGCAGCAGCGACGTTGCGCTGTCGCCGGTGGGGAAGTACAGGCGCGAAATCACGGCGGCGAACATGCCGTAGATGGCGAAATCGAACCACTCGAAGGCATTGCCCAGCACCGAGGCAATGACCACGCGCCGACGCATGGCGGCGGAAACTTGATAAGCGGGGGAAGACGAAGACGTCATCTTGGACTCCTGCGAACGCCGTACAGGCGCAAGGGGACACGAGCGCGTTGCATGGCAACGCGGCCCGTGGACTCGACAGCAAGAAAAGGGGGGATCAGCCCAGGCGGTCGCGCACGATCTCTACGAAGACCGCTGCGCCGATGGGCAGGATGTCGTCGTCGAAATCGTATTCAGGGTGATGGCAGAAGTGGCCGTCCTGGCCAACGAAGAAGTAGGCGCCAGGACATTCCTGAAGCAGGTAGGAGAAATCTTCCGAGGCCATCAAGGGCGTGACGCGGTCGTCCACCGCGTCGATGCCGACCACGCGCGCCGCCGCGGCAGCGACCGTGGCGGCCGGGCCGGGTGCATTGATGGTGGGCGGGCAGCCCAGGCCGAACTCGCAGTCGATGCGGGTGGCGTTGGACAGGGCCAGGCCGTCGCAGATTTCGCGCACGCGGCGCAAGGCGGTTTCGCGGGCGGGGATGCTCATGGTGCGCACCGTGCCCCGCAGTTCCATCAGGTCGGGGATGACGTTGGGCGCGGTGCCGCCGTTCATCATGCCCACGCTGACCACGCCCGCCACCAGCGGATCCAAGGACCGGCTGACCACGGTTTGCAGCATGCCCACCAACTGGCTGGCGATTACTACCGGGTCGTTGCCTTGCTGCGGCATGCCGCCGTGGCAGCCCACGCCATGCACGCGGATGGTGAAGCCGTCGCAGGCGGCCAGCAGCGCGCCTTCGCGCACGGCGACGCGCCCTTTGCCCAGCATCGGATTGTTGTGCAGGCCATAGATTTCGTCGCAGGGAAAGCGCGTGAACAGCCCGTCTTCGATCATCGCCGCGCCGCCGGCGAGCGTTTCCTCGGCCGGTTGGAAGATGAAATTCAGGGTGCCTGCGAAGTCACGGTTCTGCGACAGGTGTTGCGCCACCGCCAACAGCGTGGCCGTGTGCCCATCGTGCCCACAGCCATGGAAGCTGCCTTCGTGGGTGGAGCGGTACGGCAGGGTGGTTTTCTCCTGCATGGGCAGCGCGTCCATGTCGGCCCGCAGCCCGATGCGACGGTCGCCGGGGCGTTCGCCCCGCAACACCGCCACCACGCCCGTGCGGCCGATGCCGCTATGCACCTCCAGGCCCCACTGTTTGAGCTTGGCCGCGACCAGTTCGGCGGTGCGGTGTTCTTGAAAACCTAATTCCGGATGCGCGTGCAGGTCTTGCCGCCATTGCGCGAATTCGGGTTGACGCTCGACAAACCAATCACGGACTTGCATTGCCGCCTCCTGGGGGAAGTGAAATGGCTGAGGTTCGGATGTGGCGGCGGGCCGGGCGGCCCGCCTGATGCCGTGGGAACCTTAGACGATATCGTCGGCGGAAGGTGAATCTGTAACTGGTCGTGAGCTGGGCCTATTGGCGGACTGTGCGTACGTCGGCCGGGGGCGACGTTTCCACGTTGCTGCGCCACGGGTTGATGTCCAGCCCGCCACGGCGCGTGTAGCGCGCGTAGACCGTGAGGTGTTCCGGGGCGCAGGCGGCCTGGATGTCGCTGAAGATGCGTTCCACGCAGTGCTCGTGGAATTCGGCGTGCTGGCGGAACGACACCAGATAGCGCAGCAGCGATTCGCGGTCGATGGGGGCGCCCCGGTAGCGGATCTGCACGCTGGCCCAATCGGGCTGGCCGGTTACCGGGCAGTTGGACTTCAACAGGCGCGAGGCCAGCGTTTCTTCGACCACATCGCCGGGCCGGGTGCGCAGCAGCTCGGGTGCGGGCTCGTAAGTGTCGATTTCGATGTCCAGCTTGTCGATATAGATGCCGTCCATCTCCGCCATCCGCAATTCTGAAAAACGTTGCGGCAGGAAGAAATCCAGGCCAACCGGCGCGCCCGCGGCGGCGCTCAGGTCGCGTTCCAGGCGCCCGCGCAGGGCAGCCGAATTCACCAGGCGCGTCTGGTTGAACGAATTCAAATAGAGCTTGAACGACTTGGATTCGATGATGTTGGGGCTGTCTGCAGGCACCGAGAACGTGGCCATGGCCACGCGCGGTTTGCCCTTGGCGTCCAGCCAGGACAGCTCGTAGGCGTTCCAGATATCCACGCCGGTGAAGGGCAGCTTGCCGGCTTCCAGGTTCAGCGCTGCTCGATTGTGCGAGCGCGCGATGGGAAACAGCAGCGAGGGATCGTATTGCGAGGCGTAGGCCACGCTTTGGCCCAGGGGGCCGTGAGACAGGGTCATGGCAAATCAAGGAAATCGGAGGAATAGCGGCATTGTAGGCGGTCGGAAAAACGCTAAATTTTCGCATTATGAAATGTAAGTCTCGTCATGTGAAAGTTCCTGCTGCTACGCAACCAAAGCGCATTTCACAGATGGCAAAGTCGTTCCGCAATACGAAATGGAAGTTTTAATTCATTGATTTTAAAGAAAAACATTTTTCATCTTCTATAAGACATAAGCCCACATTGCCCTGCAGCACAGGCATAGACTTTGTCCAACGATTCACGCAATGCAAGACGCGAATCTTTTGAAGTTTTCCTATCACTGACCAGGAGCATCACCATGAGCACTCGCGAAACCGAAATCCGCAATTTGCAGAAAGACTGGGCCGAGAACAGCCGCTGGCAAGGCATCAAGCGCGACTACAGCGCCGAGGATGTCATCCGCCTGCGCGGCTCGATCAGCGTGCAGCACACGCTGGCCGAACGTGGCGCGACCCGGCTGTGGGAATCCCTGCATAGCGAGCCCTTCGTGAATTCGCTGGGCGCCCTGACCGGCAACCAGGCCATGCAGCAGGTCAAGGCCGGCCTGAAGGCCATCTACCTGTCGGGCTGGCAAGTGGCCGGTGACGCCAACCTGGCCGGCGAGATGTACCCCGACCAGTCGCTGTACCCCGCCAACTCGGTGCCGCAAGTGGTTCGCCGCATCAATAATTCCTTGTCGCGCTGCGACCAGATCCAGTGGATGGAAGGCAAGAACCCGGGCGACGAGGGCTACATTGATTATTTCGCGCCCATCGTGGCGGATGCCGAAGCCGGTTTCGGCGGCGTGCTGAACGCCTTCGAACTGATGAAGGCCATGATCGACGCGGGCGCGGCCGGCGTGCACTTCGAAGACCAATTGGCTTCCGTGAAGAAGTGCGGCCACATGGGCGGCAAGGTGCTGGTGCCCACCCGCGAGGCCGTCGCCAAGCTGGTGTCGGCCCGCCTGGCCGCCGATACGATGGGCACGCCCACCGTGTTGCTGGCTCGTACCGACGCCGACGCGGCAGACCTGGTGACCAGCGACGTCGACGAAAACGACCGCCCGTTCATCACCGGCGAGCGCACCGTGGAAGGCTTCTTCCGCACCAAGGCCGGCATCGACCAAGCGATTTCGCGCGGCCTGGCCTATGCGCCCTACGCTGACTTGATCTGGTGCGAAACGTCCACGCCCAACCTGGAATACGCCCGCAAGTTCGCGGACGCCATCCATCGCCAATTCCCGGGCAAGCTGCTGGCGTACAACTGCTCGCCCTCGTTCAACTGGAAGAAAAACCTGGACGACGGCACCATTGCCAAGTTCCAGCGCGAGCTGGGCGCCATGGGCTACAAGTTCCAGTTCATCACGCTGGCCGGCTTCCATGCGCTGAACTACGGCATGTTCGAACTGGCCCACGGCTATGCCCGCCGCCAGATGAGCGCCTTCGTGGAATTGCAGCAGAAGGAATTCGCCGCCGCCGACTTGGGCTTCACCGCCGTGAAGCACCAGCGCGAAGTGGGCACCGGCTACTTCGACGCCGTGACGCAAACGATCGAAAACGGCCAGTCTTCCACCACCGCCTTGACCGGGTCCACGGAAGAGGCCCAGTTTGAACACGGCAAGGAACAGAAGGTGGCTTGATCGCGTTATCGCGTTATCGCACTACCGCATGATCCGTCGCCCGGTAAGTGGTTGACCGGGTGACGAGATTGATTGCTTTGCAGTTGCAGTTGTAGGTGCTGTTGTAGGGTGGATTCGGGGTGCCTTCGGGCACCCTTTTTTTTCCCCAGGTCAGCACGCTTGCGCGTCAGGCGGCGGCCGCCTCTTTCTCAAGCGAGGCCATGTCGATCACGAAGCGGTACTTCACATCGTTCTTGGCCAGGCGCTCATAGGCGTCGTTCACGGCCTGGATAGGCACGATCTCGACATCGCTGACGATGCCGTGTTCGGCGCAGAAGTCCATCATCTCTTGCGTTTCCTGCATGCCGCCAATCGCCGAGCCGGCAATCGATTTACGCCCCAGGATGAGGTTGGCGCCCGGGATCGGATCCAGCGGCGTCAGCGCGCCCACCAGTGCCATCGTGCCGTTCAGCGTCAGCAAGGCCAGGTACGGATTCACGTCATGGCTGACGGGCACCGTGTTCAACAGGAAATCGAACGAGCCGGCATGCGCGGCCATCGCCTCTGCGTCACGCGACACCAGAACTTCGTCGGCGCCCAGGCGCTTGGCGTCGCGGCCCTTGTCGGCGGACGTCGTGATCATCACCACGTGCGCGCCCATCGCGTGCGCGAATTTCACGCCCATGTGGCCCAGGCCGCCCAAGCCGATGACGCCCACTTTCTGGCCGGGGCCGACCTTCCAGTGGCGCAGTGGCGAATAGGTGGTGATGCCGGCGCACAGCAACGGCGCCACGGCCTTCAGGTCCAGCTTGTCGGACACCCGAACGACGAAGTGTTCCTTGACGACGATGTGGTCGGAATAGCCGCCGAACGTCAATTGGTCGCTGCCGCGTTCCTTGTCGTTGTAGGTCAGCGTGGCGCCTTGCTCGCAGTATTGCTCGAGGTTCAGGCGGCAGGCCTTGCAGTGTTGGCAGGAATCCACCATGCAGCCCACGCCGGCGTAATCGCCCGCCTTGAACTTGGTGACGTTCTTGCCCACCTGCGCGACGCGGCCGACGATTTCGTGGCCCGGCACCATCGGGTACATCGAATTGCCCCAATCGCCGCGCGCCTGATGCAGGTCGGAGTGGCAAATGCCGCTGTACAGGATGTCGATCAGCACGTCGTCGTCGCCAGGTTCGCGGCGCGTGAAGCTGAAGGGAACGAGCGGGGTGTCAGTGCTGTGGGCGGCGTAGCCACGGGCTTGGGTCATGATCGATTCGCAGGAATTTGTTAAGCAGGCGTTCACAATATGCTTCGCCATCCGCCGGATCAAGCTAGAATTTCCGCATGTTTTATTGAAGGAATTTGCACAATCATGCAGGCGGATAACCTGTCCCACCTGGCCGCCTTCGCCGCCGTGGCCCGGCATTGCAGCTTTCGCCGCGCGGGCGAGGAACTGGCCCTGTCCACGTCCGCCGTCAGCTACGCCATCCGCAACCTGGAAGAGCGACTGGGCGTGAACCTGTTCAATCGCACGACGCGCAGCGTCGCGTTGACCGCCGCCGGGCAGCGCCTGGCCGAACGCTTGCTTCCCGCGCTGGTCGACCTGGGCGACGCGCTTGAAGAAATGAACCACTTTCGCGGCGCCGCGTCCGGCACGTTGCGGATCAACACGTCGCGGGCCGCGTCCTACATGCTGCTGATGCCGTTCGCCGCGCGCTTCCTGGCCGCCTATCCGGACATCCAGTTGGAAATCGCCGAGGACGACAGCTTTGTCGACATCGTGGCATCTGGCTTTGACGCGGGCGTGCGCTTGTTGGAGGCCGTGCCCGAAGACATGGTGGCCGTGCAGATCGGCCCGGCGTTGCGCGCGGCGGTGGTCGCTTCGCCCGCCTACCTGGCAGGACGGCAATTGCCCCGCCATCCCCACGACTTGTTGAACCACGCGTGCGTGCGCTACCGCTTTCCCAGCGGGCGCTTCTACAAGTGGGAATTCGAAAAGGATGGCGTTGCTATGGAAGTCGACGTGACCGGCCGCATCGCGCTTAGCGACGTGCACGCGGAAGTGCGCGCGGCGGCGGACGGCATCGGCATCGGCTGCGTGCCGGAACACTACGTGCGCGACCTGCTGCAATCGGGGCAGTTGGTGCGGATGCTGGATGACTGGTGCCCGACGATACCGGGCTTCATGCTGTACTACCCGCGCCAACGTCGCGTGTCGTCAGCGTTACGGGCGTTCATCGACATGGCGAAACAGACCAGCTAGCGCGGGGCGGGGGAAGGCTCGCGGATCAAGGACGCGCGCCTTCCAGCAACGCCTGCACCAGCCGATTCTCTTCGTCCGCCTGCCGGCACACGAATGAAATCTGGCGGTACGGGGCGTGCTTGCCTAGCGGCAGCACCCGCACGGGATGCACATCCAGCAGGTTGCGGCCCGGTTCGGGCAACACGCACACGCCCAAGCCCGCCGACACCAAGGCGGTCAGTGCCGCCAAAGACTGCATTTCAATGCGGCAGCGCGCATGCGGCGCGTGCTGGGCCACATACCGTGCGGCCAGGCGTCCGCCGATGGTGGTTTTGTCGAAGCGGATCCATTCGTACTGCAGGAACAATTCGGCCACGCGCGTTTCATCGGAATCCGGCGGCGCGATCAGCACCAGCGTTTCACGAAACAGCGGCGTCCAGGCCAAGCGGCTGGAGCCCCCCGTTTCGGGCTGCGTGATGATGGCGGCATCAATTTCGCCTTTCTTCAGCTTCTCGGTCAGTTCGGTGGCACGGCCGCGCACCAGCCGCACATCCAAGAAGGGGTAGCGTTCGCGCAGTTTGCGCAGCAGCGGCGGCAGCAGCGTGACCTGCAAGGGTTCGATCGTGCCCAGCCGCACGCGCCCCTCAACGGCAGGAGTGCTGCGCCGGCGCAGTGCATCCAGCCGGGCCAGCGCGTCTTGAAGCACCGCGTCAACTTCGGCGGCAAACGCGTTCGGCCTGGCCTGTAGCGCCGACCGGTCAAATAGCGGCTGGCCGAAGTACTCCTCCATCTGCTTCATCTGCAGGCTCACGGCGCTGGGCGACAGGTTCATGTCCGCCGCGCCCGCCGCGAAACTGCCGCCGCGCAATACCGCATTGAGCGTACGGAAAGACTCGATCTTCATCAGAAATTCTCACGTAGTGCTTTAAGAATCCTCGCTTTATATCATCAGTGCCCAGTCCTAGTATTTGAGTCGACCACAACGAAAAGCGGCTGCGGGACGGGCGTGCCACGCCCGCCGGAACAGACCGACACCGAGGAGACATACGATGAACCCGACTTTGAACAAGCTGCGCGCGGCAATACCCGCATTGGCCGTGAGTCTGACGTTTGCCGCTGTGGGTGCCCCCGCGACGGCCACCGCGCAGTCCGCTGCCGTCCCCCCTACGATCACGATGGTGGTGCCGTTTCCGCCCGGCGGCAGCAATGACGTCTTCGCCCGCGTGCTGGCCGAAAAGCTTGGCGCGCGGCTGTCAAACACGGTCATTGTTGAAAACCGGCCAGGCGCAGGTGGCGCGATCGGCGCGGAATACGTGGCGCGCGCGCCCAAGGACGGCTCGGTCTTGATGCTGTCTTCTTCCACGCTGACCACCAACGCGGCGGTGCAGACCAACTTGAAGTACGACGTGGTGCGCAGCTTCGCCCCGGTGGCGATGCTGGCGCGCAGCCCGATGGCGCTGGTGGTGGGCAAGGATTCGCCGTACCAGTCCATGGCCGACCTGCTGGCCGCCGGCCGCAAGGAACCCGGCAAGCTGACCTATGGCAGCGCCGGCCTGGGCTCGGTCAACCAGATGGCCAGCGAAATTCTGGCCGGAGGCGAGAAGACGGCGTTCACGCACGTGCCCTACAAGGGCATGTCGCACGCGCTGAACGACCTGGCTGGCGGCCGTGTTGATTTCGTGATCGGCAGCTTCGCGTCCACGGCGTCGCTGCTTAAAGGCGGCAAGCTGCGCGTGCTGGCCGTCACGTCGCCCAAGCGGTCGCAGTTCTACCCGGCCCTACCCACCATCGGTGAAGGCCAGCCCGGCTACTCGGTGGAACTGTGGTGGGGCGTGTTGGCCCCGGCCGGTACGCCCGCGCCCCTGGTCGACAAGCTCAACGCCGATATCCGCGCCATCGTTAACGACGAAAAGATGCGCGCCATGTTTGCCGAGGAAAGCGCCGTGCCCGCCGAGCTGACCGTGCCCCAATTCGCTGACTTGGTCCAGGCCGACGCCGCCAAGTGGAAGCAGGTGGCGCGCGATCGAAACATCTCCATCCAGTAAGCACGGCCCTGATTCAACCTTCGTCACAAGAGCGCAAGCATGAGAAGCAAACTGTTCGTTCCAGGATCCCGTCCCGAGTTATTTTCCAAGGCCCTGAACGGCCCCGCGGACGCGTTGTCGTTCGACCTGGAGGACTCCGTGGCGCCATCGCGCAAGGCCGAGGCGCGCGAGCACCTAACCCGCATGTTGGCCGACCCGCAAACCGCCGCGTCGGGCAAGACCCTGATCGTTCGGGTGAATGCGTTGGATAGCGGGCATTTCCATGCAGATGTGCAGGCGGTGGTGCGGCCGGGCTTGCATCTGGTGAACCTGCCCAAGGCGGAAAGTGAGGCCGACGTGGTGGCGGCAGCCAGCGCCATCGAGCAGGCGCGCGCCACCAATGGAGTGGATGAGCCGGTCGGCTTATTGCTGAACATTGAATCGCCGCGCGCATTGCGTCTTGCGGCCACCCTGGCGGCGGCGCATCCATCCGTGGCCGGTTTGCAGTTGGGTTTGGGGGATCTGTTCGAACCGGCCGGCATCAGCCGCCGCCAGAACGTCGCCGTGCAGCAGGCCATGTTTGCGCTGCGCATGGCGGCGGCCGAGGCGGGCGTGTTCGCTTATGACTCCGCTTTTGCCAACATTGAGGACGAAGCCGGTTTTCGCGCCGAGGCCGAGTTGGCGCGCAGCCTGGGTTATCTGGGCAAAAGCTGCATCCACCCGCGCCAAGTGCCGCTGGTCAATGCCGCGTTTCGTCCGACGGACGACGAAATCGCCCACGCTACCCGCGTGGTGCAGGCCGCGCGCGAGGCATCCGATAAAGGCGTGGCCGCGTTCGTGGTGGATGGCCGGATGATCGACGGTCCCTTTCTGCGCCGCGCGGAAGACATTTTGCGTTCGGCCTCGTCGCTGGGGCTGGATGGCGCGGAGCAAAAGCAATGATGGCGGCCGAACAAGCTTCAACAGGTGGCCCGCTTGCCGGCGTTCGCGTACTGGACCTTAGCGCCTACATCGCCGGGCCTTATGGCTGCACGCTGCTGGCCGATCAGGGCGCGGACGTAATCAAGGTTGAACCGCCCACGGGCGACAACCTGCGCAAGTATCCGTCAACGCTGGACGCTGAGAGCCGCGCCTTCCTGGGGGTGAACCGGGGCAAGCGCGGGCTGGTGCTGGACCTGAAAAATCCCGACGCGCTCGCTGTGCTGCATGAACTCGCCCGGCAAGCGGATGTACTGGTCCACAATTTTCGGCCCAGCGTGCCGGCGCGGCTGGGCATCGCCTACGAACAACTGGCCGAGCTGAACCCCCGCTTGATCTATTGCGCCGTGTCGGGTTACGGCGAATCTGGCCCGTTGAAGGACAAGGCCGGATACGACCAGGTGCTGCAAACCATGACGGGCATGTGCGCGTTGCAGGGCAAGGTCGATGGCCCGCCCGAAATCCTGTACGGATCGGTGGTGGATTACTACGCGTCGTCGATGGTGGCGGCGGGCGTGGCATCGGCGCTGTACGAGCGCGAACGCAGCGGGCGTGGCCAGTTCGTGGGCGTGTCATTGCTGCGCAGCGCGCTGGCGCTGCAATCGGCAAGGCTGATCTGGGCCGAAGGCGAACCGCGCAACATCGGGCGCGATATGCGCTCGGGCGGTATTACGGGCATTCATCCCACGGGCGAGGGTTATCTGTACATCTCTGCGAATACGCCGCACTTCTGGCAAGCCTTGTGCGAAAAAACCGGCTTGTCCGAACTAGCCGCCAACGAGCGCTACGACTCGGTGCGCAAGCGCGCCGAACACCGCGACGAAATCGTGCCACGCCTGCACGAGGCGTTGCGCGCCCGTAGCGCGCTGGAATGGGAAGCCTGGTTTGGCGAAGCCGTCCCCTGTGCCGCCGCGCGCGGCGTTGAAGACATGTTCGACTTCCCGCAGGTGCAAGCCGAAAACATGATCTCGACCTTTACACACCCGGTCGTCGGCAGCTATCGCGGCTTCGCCCAAGCTATCAAGTTCGGCCGCACCACGCCCGACACACCGCGCGCCGCGCCCGCGTTCGGCCAACACAGTGAAGCCGTGCTGGCGGAAGCGGGGATATCGGCGGAGACGGCCGAGACGTTACGGAAAGGGGGGGCGTTGGGGTGATGTTCGCGCTTGCGTTACATACATGACGACGCGCGTCCGTAAACCAGAAAAATACGCGGCGTCGGCTGCCGGAGCTCGAGCAGATGAGGCTCCTTCCAGCATAAGCCGTCGCAGTTGGTGTCGATCCTGATTCTTTCGGAGGAGAAGGGGTCTGGTATCCATCGCCATAGAGTAGGCGCCTTTGCATGGGTTTCCAAGATCGTACTTCCCGACCCCTAATCCGCTACCGTCGGCGCCGCGCCCAGCGCCGCCAAACATTCCTCTAGCGCCGGAATACCCTGCGCCAGCCTCGCGACCGTTGCCGCGTCGACGTGCGACAGCGGCGGGATTTCTGCCAGTACCCGGACGTCGCCGAAGCGTTCGATGGCTTCCTTGTTGCCGGGGGACAGCGGGCCGCTCATCACCACGCCCAGAATCGGGATGCCGCGGCGCTTCAGGGCTTCCAGGCTGAGCAGCGTGTGGTTGATGGTGCCCAGGCCGCTGCGCGCCGCCAGCACTACGGGCATGTCCAGGCGGGCGATCAGGTCGATCATCATGTGCGTGTCGTCGATGGGCACGTACAGGCCGCCCGCGCCTTCCACGATCAAGGGCGCGGTGGTGGCGGGGGGCACGATGCTGGTGGCGTCGACGACCGTGTCTTCCAGCGTGGCGGCGGCCCAGGGCGACAGCGGCGCTTGCAGCACGTAGGCGGGCAGGTGCAGGCGTTCGGGCGGCAGTTGCGCCAGTTCGGCCACGGTGTCGGTGTCGCCCCGTTCTTCGGATACGCCGGTCTGCACCGGTTTCCAGTAGTCGGCGTTCCAGGCGCGCGCGAGGATGGCGGACACCAGCGTCTTGCCGATGCCGGTGTCAGTGCCGGTCACGAAAACCCCGGCGGGGCGTTGCGTTGATTGTTTCCACATACCGTAGGCCAGGTGATACGTCACCGTGGCTCCTTGTTCGTCAAACGCCGCCAGCACTTGGCGCAGCGCCGCCGCGGATAGCGGCGGGCGTCCGGGCGCGGGCGTGGTGGCGCCGATGCCTTTCAAGCCTTTCAGAAAAGTCAGGCCATCAGGATGATTTTGTATCAGCCGTTCGCCGCGCACGCTACCGGCCAGATTGCTCATGGCCGGGCGGATGAGCGGGCACGGCGGGTAGGGCGGCGTGGCGGCGACAAAGCCCGCCGCCTGATGCGCGCGCTGCCATTCGGTGAAGGTGCCATCGGCCAGCGTCGCCACGGCAAGATGGCCGCCGGGCGCCAGCAGCGCGGCCAGCCGGCCCAGGCCGGCGTTCAGGTCGGTGAACCACTGCACGGCCAGGCTGGAGCAGATCAGGTCGTACTCTCCATCCAGCGCCTGGGGGTGCTCGCCGTCCATCAATTGGAAGCGCGACGTGCCGGGTAGCGCCGGGCCGCGCTGGGCGGCGGCGAGCATGGCGGGCGAGATGTCGGTGATGGTCCAGTCCGCCTCGCCTAGCCGGCGCGCCAAAGCCTGGGTCAGCAAGCCGGTGCCGCAGCCGATTTCCAGGATGCGAGGACGCGTAGACAAGCCCAGGCACGCGATGTCGCTGGCCAGCCGTTCGGCGGTAATGCGCTGGATGGGCGCGTGATCTTCATAGCGGTGGGCAGCGGCGCCAAAGCGGGCGGCGACCCGGGTGTTACGTGGCGTGGCTTGCATCAGGCGGCACGCGACAGGCGGTCAATGAAACCGGCGATGTGGCGCGCGCACCAGGGCGCGGCCGACACCGGCAACAAATGGCCGCCGTGTTCCAAATCGTGCCGTTCGTCGCCCAAGCGGCCGCCAAACGCGGCTTGCGTCATGGCGGCGGGCACGATGGGGTCGTCCAGTCCGGCCAAAATCAGCAAGGGCACGGGTAGCGCCGCCAAGGCGTGGCGCTGGTCTTCGTCGCGCAAGGCTTCCAGGTCGCGGGCCAGGGGTTGCAGGTTTGGTGCACCGAAGGCGGAAGCGTCTCCGCAACGCTCGCGAAAGTCTTGCAGCACAGCGGTGGGGTCGGCGGACAGCCGCTTCATCATGCGGTCCAGCATGCGGCGCGGCACCCCGGCGTCAAAGTCCGGCGCGGCGCCAAAGCGCGGGAATCCGTTGATCGACACCAGGCCCACACAGTTGGGCGGCAGATCCCGCAACAAGCGCAGCACGCCCAGCGAATGGCCGATCGCGACGAGGGGGCCGGTGGCGGGGTCCATGACCCGTCCGATGGCTGGATCTGCAACATGGCCGACGACTGGGTCTATCACTCGGCCGATGGCTGTTGCCGGCGCTTGCGCGGCGCCGAAATAACCGGCGTCGGCAACGGCGTGTGGCCAGTCGCCAAGCTCGGCGCGCAGCGGCGTCCAGACAGACGCGTCGAACGCCCAGCCGTGTACGAAGAGCAGGGTGGGGCGTGTGCGGATCATGCGAGCACTGCCTTGATGCCATCGATCAGTTGCGCGACGTCGGCGTCGCGGTGCGCGGCGCTAAGCGTCAGGCGCAGTCGGCTGGTGCCGGCCGGCACGGTGGGCGGGCGGATGGCCACGGCCAGCAGGCCCCGGCGTTCCAGGGCGGCCGCCATGTCCAGCGCGCGCGCTTCGTCGCCCACGATGGCGGGCACGATCTGCGTGGAGGAATCGCCGGTGTCCAAGCCCATGCCTTGCAGCGCGGCGCGCAGCCCGTCACCGGCGGCGGCCAGCCGGGCGCGCTCGGCGTCCAGCGTGGGCACCAGGTCCAGCGCGGCGTCCATGGCGCCCAGCACGGCGGGCGGCAGCGCCGTTGTGTAGATGAAGCCAGAGCAGGTGTTGACCAGGTAGTCGCACAGCGCGCGCGACCCGGCCACATACGCGCCGAATCCGCCCAGCGCCTTGCTGAACGTGCCCATCGCCAGGTCGATACGCCCCGGCGCCAAGCCCGCCAATCCCATGCCGCCCGGCCCCAGTACGCCGGTGGCATGCGCTTCGTCCAGGTAGACAAAGGCTTGATAGCGGTCGGCCAAGTCGGCCAGCCGGACGACGTCGGTTCGGTCGCCGTCCATGCTGAATACGCTTTCCGTGACGATGAAGCGGGCCACGGGCTTGCCCGCGCCGGCCTGCACGCGAGCGGCGAGCAGGCTTTCCAGATGATCCAGGTCGTTATGTCGGAACCGGATCTGCCTGACCCCGGCCGCCTGGCAACCCTGGTGCAGGCTAGCGTGATTGAGCTTGTCGGCGTACAGCTCGATCTCGCCCCGGCTTGCGGCGGCGCGCAGCAGGGCTGGCAGCACGGCGGCATTGGCCTGCCAACCCGAGGCTAGCAGCAGCGCGGCCTCGGTGCCTTTCAGGCGAGCCAGCTTGGCCTCCACCTGTTCATGCAAGTCCAGGTTGCCGCATACCAGCCGCGAGGCCTGGGCACCCGCGCCGTGGCGGGCCGCCCATTCCCGGGCGCGTTCGATCAGCAGCGGGTGCTTGGACAGGCCCAGGTAATCATTGCTGGAAAAGTTCAGCACGGGCGCGCCATTGAGCACGATGCGCCCGGGCGGCGCGGCCGTGGCGGTGCGCAGGCGGCGGCGTACGCGGCGGGTGTCGGCGGCGGCCAACTCGGAAGAAAACAGAGAATCCAGCTTTGACATCAATCGTTCCGGCAGCGGCCGGGCAAGGGAAGCGCCCGCGCCAAGCCGTAGAATGCGGGCCATTGTAGTGGAGGCGCGCAGGGCGTTTTCCGGCGTTCGGGACGCCAGGAATGCCCCTGCGAACGCGCCTGTTTTTTCGGAGCTTAACCATGCACACGCCCGACTGGGTGGCCCAGGGCCAACCTCATATCTGGCTTCCCTATGCCCAAATGAAAACGGTGACGCCGCCGCTGCCCGTGGTGCGCAGCCACGGCAGCCGGCTGGAACTGGCGGACGGGCGCAGCCTGATCGATGGCGTGGCGTCCTGGTGGACGGCCTGTCACGGTTACAACCACCCGCACATCGCCCAGGCCGTGCGCGCGCAACTGGACGCCATGCCGCATGTGATGTTCGGCGGCCTGACCCACGAGCCCGCGCTGACGCTGGCGCGCCGCCTGGCCGGCTTGCTGGGGCCGGGGCTGGACCGCGTCTTCTACACCGACTCCGGGTCGGTGGCGGTAGAAGTCGCCATGAAGATGGCGGTGCAGTTCTGGCTGAACCAGGGCGAGCGCGGCCGCAGCCGCTTTGTGGCGTTTCGGGGCGGCTATCACGGCGATACGTTCGGCACCATGGCCGTGTGCGATCCCGACGACGGCATGCACAGCCTGTACCGGGGCATGCTGGCCGAGCACGACATCGTGGACCTGCCGCGCGACGACGCCTCCTACGCGGCGCTGGACCAGTTCCTGCAAGCGCGCGCGCCGCAACTGGCGGGCATTCTTGTCGAGCCGCTGGTGCAGGGCGCGGGTGGCATGCTGCTGCATGACCCCGAAGTGCTGCGCCGCTTGCGCCGCCTGGCGGACCGCCACGGTCTGCTGCTGATCTTCGACGAAATCTTCACCGGCTTCGGACGCACCGGCACGATGTTCGCCTTCGAGCAGGCCGGCATCAAGCCCGACATCATCACCTTGTCCAAGGCGCTGACGGGCGGCACGTTGCCGCTGGCCGCCACGGTGGCCAGCAACCGGGTGTTCGACGCCTTCTGGTCCGACAACCCGGCGCATGCGCTGATGCACGGCCCCACGTTCATGGGCAATGCGCTGGCCTGCGCGGCCGCCAATGCCTCGCTGGATCTGTTCGAGTCCGAACCCCGGCTGGCGCACGCCCAAGCGCTGTCCCAGGCCTTGGCGACCGGCTTGGAACCTTGCCGCGAATTGCCCTGGGTGCGCGACGTGCGCGTGCTGGGCGCCATCGGCGTGGTGGAGTTGGACGGCATCACCGACCGCGAAGCCTTGAAACGCCGGCTGGTCGAGGCGGGCGTGTGGGTGCGCCCCTTTGGCAACGTCGTTTACCTGACCCCGGCGCTGACGATCGATGGCGACGACCTGGCCGTGTTGACTCGCGCGGTGGTGGACGTGCTGCGCCAGCAGCGCCCTTGATGCGATCTGTGGGCAAGCCAGGCAAGCCAGACCAGCCGCAACGAAAAGCGGCTTGATCCAGATCAAGGTGCTGGGCGAGGGCGCTCGTTACCATCGGCGCATGCGAGCAAAATCGATCTTCGCCGTCCCGTCCTGCCTGTCGGATACCGACCGCCAGCAGCGCCGCCATGCCTTGGTGCGCCTGTCGCTGGCCTGGTTGGCGATGATGCAGGTGATGATGTTTGCCTGGCCCGGCTATCTGCGCCACGAGAGCATGCCCGCCGACGCCCTGGAAACGCTGGACTGGGCCATCGTGCTGATGAACTGGGCCAGCTTCGCGCTGACCATTCCCGTGGTGCTGTATTCCGCCTGGCCCATCTGGCGCCATGCCGGCGACAACCTGCGCCACGGCCGCGCCGGCATGGACGTGCCGGTGGCGCTGGGCATCGTCGCCGCGTTCATTCCCAGCGTGCACGCCACCTGGACGGGACGCGGTGAAGTCTATTTTGATTCCGTCACGATGTTCGTGGCGTTCCTGCTGACCGCGCGCTACCTGGAACTGTGCGCCCGCCAATCGTTTGGCGGCGCGGCGGGCGGGGTGCGCCATCAGCGCGTCGAGGCGCAGCGGCTGGACCTGGGCGCGCGCGCCGATCGCCTGGCGTCGCGTTTCGTGCTGGCGCAGGTGGCGTTGGCGCTGGCCGCCGCCATCGGCTGGGCCTATATCGACCCCGCCCACAGCCTGCCCGTGATGGTGGCGCTGCTGGTCATGAGCTGCCCTTGCGCGATGTCGATGGCGGTGCCCACGGCGATGGCGTCCGCGCACTCGGCGCTGGCGGCGCATCCCACCATGCCCGACGCCGCGCTGGATGCGCTGCTGGAACAGGCGCGCCACAAGGCGCGGCAGAACCTGTACGGGTCGCTCGTCTGGCATCTGCTGATGACGCCGTTGGCGTTGATGGGCTGGGTGCAGCCTTGGCTGGCCGCCATCACGATGCTGGTGTCGTCGTTGGCGGTTGCCTATAACTCGTGGCGCCTCTGCCGCCGCGACTGGTCCGGCAGCGCGGCGCCCGTGGGCGCGTTGGACGTGGCAACGATGGAAGCCGCCAAGATGGAAGCAGCGCAATGACCATCCTGTACTTGCTGCTGCCTTTGTCCCTGCTATTCGTGCTGGCCATTGGCGTAGCGTTCTGGTGGGCCGTGTTCAACGGCCAGTACGACGATACCGACAGCGCCGGCACGGCGATCCTGCGCGACGACGACAGCGGCCGCGCCAGTGGCGACGGCTTCAATTCATAACAAACCCTTGCTGATGCGTTGCGGCGTTGCCGCGTTCCCTTGCTGCCCCACGCGCGCTTGATCCATATCAACGCCGACTTCTAGACCCGGTCCCATCATTCAAGCCTGGAGCTATTTGTTACTTTGGGGGAAGGGTGATGAACGATTGCGCCGCAATCGCAAGCAAGGCCGACACCTTCAACTACAAGATCGTGAGGCAGTTCGCGCTCATGACGGTGGTTTGGGCGATTGTCGGCATGGCTGTGGGCGTTTTTATCGCCGCGCAGCTGATTTGGCCTCAGTTGAATTTCGACACCGCATGGCTCAGCTACGGCCGCCTGCGCCCGCTGCACACCAACGCGGTGATCTTCGCCTTTGGCGGCAGCGCGCTGTTCACGACGTCGTACTACGTGGTCCAGCGCACCTGTCAGGCGCGGCTGTTTTGCGACAAGCTTGCCGCCTTCACGTTCTGGGGTTGGCAGATCGTCATCGTGGCCGCCGCCATCACCTTGCCGATGGGGTTCACCAGCAGCAAGGAATACGCTGAACTCGAATGGCCCATCGACATCCTGATCACGCTGGTCTGGGTGGCCTACGCCATCGTCTTCTTCGGCACCATCATCAAGCGCCGGTCCAAGCACATCTACGTGGCCAACTGGTTCTTCGGCTCGTACATCCTCACCATCGCCATCCTGCACATCTTCAACAACATTGAAATGCCGGTGTCGATGTGGAAGTCGTACTCAGCTTACGCCGGCGTGCAGGACGCCATGGTGCAGTGGTGGTATGGCCACAACGCCGTGGGCTTCTTCCTGACCACCAGCTTCCTGGGCATGATGTATTACTTCGTGCCCAAGCAGGCCGGCCGCCCGATCTATTCGTACCGCCTGTCCATCGTCCACTTCTGGGCGCTGGCGTTCACATACATGTGGGCGGGTCCGCACCACTTGCTGTACACGTCGCTGCCTGACTGGACGCAATCGCTGGGCATGACGTTTTCGTTGATTCTGCTGGCGCCGTCCTGGGGCGGGATGATCAACGGCATCATGACGCTGCAAGGCGCCTGGTACAAGCTGCGCACCGACCCGATCCTGAAGTTCATGGTCACCGCGCTGTCGTTCTACGGCATGTCCACGTTCGAAGGGTCGATGATGTCGATCCGCACCGTCAATGCGCTGTCGCACTACACGGACTGGACCATCGGCCACGTGCACTCCGGCGCACTGGGTTGGGTCGCGATGATTTCCTTCGGCTCGCTTTACTACCTGATCCCGCGCCTGTATGGCCGCGAAAAGATGTACAGCGTAAAGGCCATCGAACTGCACTTCTGGATCGCCACCATCGGCGTGGTGCTGTACATCGCCGCCATGTGGATTGCCGGCGTGCAGCAGGGCCTGATGTGGCGTGACACCGCCAGCGACGGCACCCTGGTCTACAGCTTCGTCGAAGAACTGAAGACGCGCGTGCCGTACTACCTGATCCGTTTGCTGGGTGGCACCTTGTTCCTGTCGGGGGTGTTCGTGATGGCCTGGAACGTGTGGATGACGGTGCGCGGTGCGCTGCCGGTCAACCCCGCCATTCCCGAAGACGATCCCCATGCCGCTCGCCCGTCGGTCTCTGCGCCCGACGTGCCCGCCGCACCCGCCGTGCCGGCCACTGCTTGACGAGAGGACATCATGGCCAACAATAAAACCGGCTTCTTTTCTCACCAGACGCTTGAGAAGAACATCGGCTGGATGATCATCGCCAGCATCCTTGTGGTGTCCTTCGCGGGCCTGGTTCAGATCATTCCGCTGTTCTTCCAGCACAGCACCACCCAGCCCGTGGCGGGCGTCGACCCCTACAGCCCGCTGCGGCTGATGGGGCGCGACGTGTACATCCGTGAAGGCTGCGTAGGCTGCCACTCGCAGCAGGTGCGCGTGCTGGCCGCCGAAGTGCAACGCTACGGCTCGTATTCGACGGCGGCGGAATCGGTCTTCGACCACCCGTTCCTGTGGGGCTCCAAGCGCACCGGGCCCGACCTGGCGCGCGTGGGCGAACGCTATTCCGACGACTGGCATCGCATCCACCTGCGCGACCCGCGCAAGGTGGTGCCTGAATCGAACATGCCCGCGTATCCCTGGTTGCAAAAGACGGTGATCACCGGTCAGAACGTGTCCGACCGCATGCGTGCCTTGCGCACGCTGGGCGTGCCGTACACCGACGAACAGATCGCCGCCGCGCCGAAGGAAATCGAAGGCAAGACGGAAGAGGATGCGCTGGTCGACTACCTGCAAAGCCTGGGCGTGGGCGTGCGCCGCGCCAAGCTGGCCGCCGAAGCCAAGAAGGCGGAAGAGGCCAAGAAGGCAGAAGACGCCAGGAAGGCCGCTGAATCGGCCGCGCCGACCGCGCAGTCCGCCGCGCAGTCCGCCGTGCAGCCCGCCGCGCAGGCGGTTACGCAACCGGCCACGGGAGGCTGATCATGGTGGCTTACCTGAGCGCAATCGTTACCGCCATTTCCATGGCGACCTTTTTCGGCATCGTCTGGTGGGCCTGCTCGCGCGGCCGCCAGGGCGCCAACCGCGAATCGGCCATGTTGCCGTTCGCCCTGCCCGATGAATTCGGCCAGGCACAACAAGATGGAGCGAATCGATCATGAGCGATTTCGTCAATGGCTTCTGGGGGATTTTCATTTCGGTGGTCGCCGTGGGCGGCGTGCTCTGGTGCGTGTGGCTGCTGTACACGCAGCGCCGCTGGCTGGGCGCCAAGCCCGCCGCCGGGCAGGTGGAAGACACCGGCCACGTCTGGGATGGTGACCTGACCGAACTGAACAACCCCGTTCCCACGTGGTGGACGTGGATGTACCTGCTGGCCTGCCTGTTCGCGCTGGGCTATCTGTTCTTCATGCCGGGCCTGGGGTCGTACAAGGGCCAGTTGGGCTATAGCAGCACGGAAGAAGTGGCGCGGCACCAGGCCCAGATGGCAAACGCCGTGCGCCCCATCTACGCGCGTTTTGAAACCATGACCGTGCCGCAGATTTCACAGGACGCGGGCGCCCGTGAAATCGGCCAGCGCCTGTTCCTGAACAACTGCGCGCAATGCCATGGCTCGGACGCCAAGGGTGGCCCCAGCTTTCCCAACCTGACCGATGGCGACTGGCTGCACGGCGGTTCGCCCGAAGTCATCATGAAGACCATCAAGGAAGGCCGCCACGGCGTCATGCCGCCCTGGAAGGCCGCCATTGATGCGAAGGCGGCGGGCGATATCGCGCAGTACGTGCGTTCCTTGTCGGGCCTGACGGCGGACCCGATCCGCGTGTTTCGCGGCAAGCGCGAGTTCGGCAACTTCTGTGTGGCTTGCCACGGCGTGGACGGCAAGGGCAACCCATTGGTGGGCGCGCCCAACCTGACCGACGACGTGTGGCTGTATGGGTCGTCGGAAGCGTCGATCGTGAAGACCATCCTGGACGGCCGCGACAACCGCATGCCCGCGCACGAACACATCCTGAACCCTGAACAGATCAAGGTGTTGACGGCCTGGGTGTGGGGCCTGTCGAACAAGCCGGAAGGTGCGGGAGACGTGCAGGCGGTTGATACCAAGGCGGTTGATACCGCGGCGGTCGGCACCGCGGCGGTTGGCACCGCGGCGGTTGATACCAAGGCGGTTGATACCGCGGCGGTCGATACCGCGGCGGTCGGTACCGTCGCGGTCGGCACCACGCCCTTGGCCAAGTAATCCGGCCAGTGGCGCTTAGGTGGGGCGGGCCACGCACGGCCGGCCCCACATCATCGGATTTACCGTACGGAGCAGCATATGGATGATGGGTCAACCGCAAGCGTGGGCACGCCGCCTGGCGGCGACCCGCCGCCCTGGCGCCCGCACACGCGGCCGCCACGCCCAGGGGCTGAAACCCTGGAGCAGACGCTGGCGGGCGTGCGCAGCAAGATCTATCCGCGATCCGTCAGCGGCATCTTCGCCCGCTGGCGCATCGCTTTCGTATTCATCACCCAGCTCATCTTCTACGGCTTGCCCTGGCTGCAATGGAACGGCCGGCAAGCGGTGCTGTTCGACCTGGGCGCGCGCAAGTTCTATCTGTTCGGGCTGGTGTTGTGGCCGCAAGACGTCGTGTACCTGGCCGTGCTGCTGGTGATCTCGGCGCTGGCGCTGTTCCTGTTCACCGCCGTGGCGGGCCGGCTGTTCTGCGGCTACGCCTGTCCGCAAACGGTCTACACCGAAATCTTCATGTGGATCGAGCGCAAGGTCGAAGGCGACCGCATTGCGCGCATTCGCCTGGACGAGTCGCCGTGGAGCCTGCGCAAGGCGCGCCTGAAAATCACCAAGCACTTCCTGTGGATCGCGCTGGCCTGGTGGACGGGGTCCACCTTCATCGGCTATTTCGCGCCCATCCGCGAACTGGGCCATGAACTGTTCACGCTGCAACTGGGTCCGTGGCAATGGTTCTGGATGCTGTTCTACGGCTTCGCCACCTGGGGCAACGCCGGCTTCATGCGTGAATCCGTGTGCAAGTACATGTGCCCCTATGCGCGCTTCCAGAGCGTCATGGTGGACCCCGACACCTTCGTCGTGACCTATGACAAGCGCCGGGGCGACCCGCGTGGCGGGCGCTCGCGCAAGGTCGACCACAAGGCGGCCGGCCTGGGCGATTGCGTGGATTGCAGCCTGTGCGTGCAGGTCTGCCCCACCGGCATCGACATCCGCGACGGCCTGCAATACATGTGCATCGGCTGCGGCGCCTGTATCGACGCCTGCGAGCAGGTCATGGACAAGATGCAGTACGAACCCGGCCTGATCCGGTACACGTCGGACCGCGCCATGCAAGACGGCCTGAGCGCCCAGAGCGCGCGCTCGCACCTGCTGCGCCCGCGCGTGCTGATCTACGGCACGCTGATCCTGATCCTGGCCGTGGCGTTTGTGGCGTCGTTGGCGATGCGCAACCCCTTGCGGGTGGACGTCATTCGCGACCGAGGCGCGCTGGGGCGCGAAGTGGCGGGTGGCCAGATTGAAAACGTCTACCGCTTGCAGATCATCAATACGTCGGACACGCCAATGCGGCTGCGCCTGTCGGCCGATGGCATGCCGGGCCTGCAAGTGATGGCCGGCCGTCAGGGCTCGGACACGGTTGACGTGGAAGCGGCGGCCAACAAGCTGGTGCCCATGGTGATCCGGGCGCCCGCGGGCGTTGAACCCGGCGCCCATCCCATCACGCTGCGCGCGCGCGGCCACGACGGCGAAAACCGGTCCATCCATACCGACGAGCCCGCCAGTTTCTACGTACCCGATTAAGCCCGCCAAGGACTGCTCATGACACTTGCCCAACACGCCCCGACCCCGAAGCCCTGGTACCAGGAACCCTGGCCCTGGATTCTGATGGCCGGCCCGTTCGCGGCCATGATCGGATGCTTTGTCACGATCTACTTCGCCTACAGCAACTTCATCCACGAGCCTATCCAGGACGGCGTGGTCAAGCGCGGCCTGGTCATCGAACAGGTCGCACCCCAGGCGAGCGAGGGCGCGGGCGCCGCGCAAGCCAAGCCTTAAGCAGGGAGAGCACAGATGGGCCTGCGTTCATTGATGTGGATTCTGTGGCCGTCGTTCCTGGCGGCCGGGATAGGCAGCGCGCTGATATTCGCGCTGATCGACCCCCTGGATGTGGCGATCTTCGGGCACGTGCCCACGGGGCGCGTAGGCTTTTACACCGTGTCGTTCTTCGTGCTGTGGGTGATGGCGGGCATGTCCAGCACGCTCACGGCGTATCTGATGCCGAAGGCGGCGGAAGACGAAGACCTTTGAACTTTCAGCATTGCTATGGCAGCTGTGATGCGGCGGCTGTGACAGGGCGGCTCTGAGAGGGCGGCTCTGAGAGGGCGGCTCTGAGAGGGCGGCTTTGACCCCGCCGCCTTGATCCGGCCGCCTTGATCCGGCCGCCCACCCCCGCGGCGCGGTGCCGCCCGGGTGGGCGCCTGGCGTCAGATCTTCTTCACGAATTCCGACTTCAGGCTCATCTGGCCAAAGCCGTCGATCTTGCAATCGATGTCGTGGTCGCTGTCGACCAGGCGGATGCCCTTGACCTTCGTGCCCATCTTCACCACGCCGCTTGAGCCCTTGAGCTTCAGGTCCTTGATGACGGTGATGGTGTCGCCGTCTTGAAGCACGTTGCCGGCTGAATCGCGGTAGACGCGGGCTTCATCGGCGGCAGCGACGGCAGCGGCGGTGTCCTGGGCCGACCACTCATGCGCGCATTCCGGGCAGATGTAGAGGCCGCCGTCTTCGTAGGTGTATTCGGATTGGCATGTGGGGCAGGCGGGCAAAGCACTCACGGGGAAACCTCGGATAAAACGCGCGCGTGGCGCAATCGGCGATTGTACGTCGCGGCGTTGGTGAATTTTTCTAAATCCCGCTAATTTTCCGCTAACGCGCAGGCATCATCGTTAATTGTCGTGCAGTAGGTCGATAAAGTGCTGCCCGGCCGCGCTCAAGGGGCGGTCGCGCGGCACGATGCTGCCGAAGGCGGTCAGCGTCTGCCGGATCTGGTAGGGCAGGATAGCCAACAGGCCATGCGCCGCGTACCGGCTGGCGACCGATTCCGGAATCACGCCCAGCATGTGCGACTTCATCGCCAGGTTGGTGGTCGTCAGGATGGACGCCGATTCGATCAGCCCGGGCGGGGTCGCCACGTTGTGCGACCGGAATTCCTGTTCGATCACGTCGCGCATCGGGCTGCCGTGCGGTTGCAGAATCCACGGATACGCCAGCATCGCCTCAAAGTCCAGGCGTTTCTGTACGGACTGCGGCATGGCCAGCGGATGGTCCACCGCCGCGATCACGGACAGCGCCTCGTCGCCGATCGGCCGGAACACGTAGTTGCGATCCGACAAGGTCAGCATGCGGCCGATCACCACATCCAGCTTGCCCTCGTTCAAGCGGGCGATCAGCAGGTCGCTGGTGCCGGTGACGATCTCCACGGCAAGCAGCGGATAAGTCTGCTTCAAGCGCAGCAGCGCATCGGTCAGATGCCCGGGCGAGGCCGCCATGATGCTGCCGATGAACAGCTTGCCGGCGCTGCCCAGCCGCAGTTCGTCTAGCTCGCGCGCCAGCGACGACATGGTGCCGCGCATGCCCCGGAAATACCCCATGACGCAGGCGCCGGCCGGCGTCTGCGCCAGCCCGCGTCCCACCCGTTCAAACAGCGGCTGCCCCAGCGCCAATTCCAGTTCGTGCAGCATTTTGCTGGCGGCCGATTGGGTCATGTTCAGTTGCGACGCCGCTGCCCGCAGCGTGCCGCGTTCGTCGATGGCCAGCAACAGCACGATCTGGCGCATGCGCAGCCGCGAGAGCAGGGCGGGAACATTCAAAGTGCGGTCCATGATTGATCGCCTGTAGTGAACGATTGGTGCAAAAGTTTCATTTTACGGAAACAGGCGATGTTTCTAAGATGGCTTCACAACAAAAGCCGTAAGCGGCGAAGAAACATCAAGGAGACAAACCATGAAGATCCATAAGATCCGCGTCGCCCTGGCGGCCGCCGCGCTGTGCCTGACAACCCTGGCCCCCGCCCAGGCGCAAACCACCGGCTGGCCGAACAAGCCGCTGCGCCTGCTGGTGGGGTCCGCGCCTGGCGGCGGTACCGACGCCATGGCGCGCGCCGTGGCCGACCGCCTGGGCCCGATGCTGAAACAGACCGTGGTGGTGGAAAACAAGCCGGGCGCATCCAACACGCTGGCGGCAGACCAGGCGGCGAAGTCGGCCGACAACCACACCATGGTGATGGGGGTGTCGACCGCCCACGCCATCGCCCCGCATCTGCTGAAGCTGGGTTACGACAATGACCGCGACCTGACGCCGGTGGTGTTCGTGGGGGCGGTGCCGAACATCCTGGTGGTCAACAACCAAGTGCCGGCCGAGTCCGTGCAGGCGCTGATTGCGCTGATCAAGCGCCGTCCGGGTGAATTCAATTTCGCCAGCAGCGGCGCGGGCAGCACGCAGCACATTGCCGCCGAGTTGTTCAAGGACGCCACGGGCGTGCAGATTACGCACATACCGTATCGCGGCAGCGGTCCCGCCATGGTCGACCTGATGGGCGGACAGGTGCAGATCGCGTTTGAAACGGCGTCGTCCGTCATTCCGCACATCAAGAGCGGCAAGGTGCGCGCGCTGGCGGTGCTGAGCGCCCGCCGCAATCCCCAGCTTCCCGATGTGCCCACGATGGCCGAGGCCGGCGTGCCCGGCGTGGAGATGAGCGCGTGGTACGGCATCTACATGCCAGCCAATACGCCCGCCGCCATCCAGACGCGCATCCACGACGACGTGAACCAGATTCTGGCCCTGCCTGAAACGCAGGCCCGGCTGCTGGCGATCGGGGCGGACATTACGCCGATGAGCCAGGCGCAGTTCGCGCAGTTCCATAAAGCTGAAAACCAGCGCTACGCCAGCATCATCAAGAAGAACAACATTTCCGTGGAATGACCTGAAATGGACACGCAGCAAAAACCCGTTATTGCCCTGACCCTGGGCGACCCGGCCGGCATCGGCGCCGAGCTGATCGCCCGCCTGCTGGCCCGGCCCGAGGCGTGCGAACGCGCCAACATCGTGCTGGTGGGGGATGCCTGGCTGTGGCGCGAAGGCCAGCGCGTGGCGGGCGTGCAGGTGCCGACGCAAGCCGTGGACAGCATGGTTGCCGTGCGGGGCCGCGCCGATACCCGCCAGCCCGCATGGCTGGCCATGGACACCGTGCGGCCCGACCAGGTAACCGTGGGGCAGGCCGAGGCGCCCGGCGGTGCGTCGGTGCTGCAAGTGCTTAACGCTTGCATGGACGCGGCGCGCGATGGGCATATCGACGCCATCTGCTTTGCGCCCTTGAACAAGTTCGCCATGAAGCAGGGCGGCTTGCGGCACGACGACGAGCTGCATCACTTTGCGCAGTACCTGGGCGTGACCGGCTACTTCTGTGAATTCAATACGCTGGGCGATCTGTGGACGTCGCGCGTGTCGTCCCACATTCCGCTCAAGGACGCCGCGGCCGCGCTCAGCATCGAAGGCATCAAGGCGGCCACGCGACTCATCTATCGCTCCTTGCAGGCCAACGGCATTGCCGCGCCGCGCGTGGCGGTGGCGGCGTTCAACCCGCACGGCGGCGACGGCGGCACATGTGGGCGCGAAGAAGTCGACATCATTGCGCCGGCCGTGCGGCAAATGAACGAGGAAGGGCTGCCGGTGCAGGGGCCGTTTCCCGCCGACACCATTTTCCTGAAGGCGCAGGCCGGACAGTTCCAGGCGATTGTCACCATGTATCACGACCAGGGGCAGATCGCGATCAAGCTGCTGGGCTTTTCCCGCGGCGTCACGGTGCAGGGCGGCCTGCCCATACCCATCACCACGCCCGCGCACGGCACCGCCTACGACATCGCCGGCCTTGGCCGCGCCAATGTGGACGCCACCTGGCAGGCGTTCCTGATCGCCTGCCGCATGGGCGCATCGCATCGAACCTCTATCGTTTGAACAGGACCCCACCATGAAGATCAAATCCGTCCGCGCCCGTGTCTTTGAATGGACCGGCAAGACCGTGCCGCCGCAAGGCAACTTTTGCTCCAACGCCATGGACCTGCTTTATTCACGCGAGGAAACCATGAGCACGTTTCGCTTTCACGGCTGGACGGTGGTGGAAGTGGAAACGGACGACGGCATCGTCGGGCTGGGCAATGTGGCGCTGGCCCCGCGCGTGGCCAAGGCCATCATCGACCAGTACCTGGCGCCCCTGGTGGTGGGCCAGGACCCCTGGGACTACGAATACCTGTGGCAGCGCATGTACCGCGCCACGCATGCGTGGGGCCGCAAGGGCGTGACGATGGCGGCGATTTCCGGCGTGGACCTGGCTATCTGGGACATCCTGGGCAAGTCGGTGGGCAAGCCCGTTTTCAAGCTGCTCGGCGGACGCACCAAGGAGAAGATTCCCGTCTACTACTCCAAGCTGTACCGCACCGACTTGAAAGCCATGCAGGACGAAGCGCAGACCTATCTGAACCAGGGCTTTACCGCGTTCAAGATGCGTTTTGGCTACGGGCCCGCGCATTTGCAGAAGGGCGTGGTCGAGAACCTGAAATCGGTGGAGGCCATTCGCGAAGTCATCGGCTACGACACGGATCTGATGCTGGAATGCTATATGGGCTGGAACCTGGAATACGCCAAGCGCATCCTGCCCAAGCTTGAAAAGTATGAACCGCGCTGGCTGGAAGAGCCCGTCATTGCGGATGACATCGACGGCTACGCCGAGCTGAACCAACTGACCTCGATTCCGATCTCGGGCGGTGAGCACGAATTTTCGCTGTATGGCTTCAAGCAACTGCTGGACAGGAAGGCCGTGTCGGTGGTGCAGTACGACACCAACCGCGTGGGCGGCATCACGGCGGCGCACAAGATCAACGCGCTGTGCGAAGCCTACAGCGTGCCGGTCATTCCGCATGCCGGCCAGATGCACAACTACCACCTGACGATGAGCACGCTGGCTTCCCCCATGAGCGAGTACTTTCCGATGTTTGATGTGGAAGTCGGCAACGAGCTGTTCTACTACATCTTCGACGGCGAGCCCGTGGCCAAGGAAGGGTTTATCGACCTGGACGACAACACGCCGGGCCTGGGGCTGACGCTGAAGACCGAATACCTGAACGATTTCAACATCATCGAGTAGGCCGCCATCACCATGACCATGACCATGACCAGGACCGCGACATCCCAGGCTCCGCGCTATCGCGGCATCTTCCCGGTGGTGCCCACCACGTTCACCGAATCGGGCGAGCTGGACCTGCCCAGCCAGAAGCGCGCGGTGGACTTCATGATCGATTCTGGCGTGGATGGCCTGTGCATCCTGGCCAATTTCTCCGAGCAGTTCGTGCTGTCGGACGACGAGCGCGAGGTCCTGACGCGGACCATTCTTGAACACGTGGGCGGCCGCGTGCCGGTCATTGTGACGACCACGCACTTCGGCACGCGCGTTTGCGCGGCGCGCAGCCGGCGCGCGCAAGACCAGGGCGCCGCCATGCTGATGATCATGCCGCCTTATCACGGTGCGACGATCCGGGTGCCCGAAGCGCAAATCGAAGCCTTTTTCCAGCAGGTGTCGGACGCGGTGGATATTCCCATCATGATCCAGGACGCGCCGGTGGCGGGCACGCCGCTGTCGGCCGCGCTGCTGGCGAAGATGGCGCGCGAGATCGAACAGGTGTCGTATTTCAAGATCGAAACCGCGGGCGCGGCCTCGAAGCTGCGTGACCTGATTGCGCTGGGCGGGGCCGCCATCGAAGGCCCGTGGGATGGCGAAGAGGCCATCACGTTGCTGCCGGACCTGGATGCCGGCGCCACGGGCTCGATGACGGGCGGCGGCTTTGCCGACGGCATCCGCCCCATCATCGAGGCGCATCGCGCGGGCCAGCGCGACGAGGCCTACCGCCTGTATGAACGCTGGCTGCCGCTGATCAACTACGAAAACCGCCAGGGCGGCATTCTGACGGCCAAGGCCTTGATGAAGGCGGGCGGGGTGATTGATTGCGACGCGCCCCGGCAACCGTTCCCGCCGATGCGCGACGAGGTGCGCCAGGGCCTGCTGGAAACCGCCCGCCGGCTGGATCCCCTGGTGCTGCGCTGGGGGCGGTAGCCGCCAGATCTTAAACACAGCGTTCCACCAGGCCGACCAAGCGGCCCTGGGGTAAAGAGTAAAATCCCCGGCTATCGATTACGTTGGGGGCTTGTGTGCAGCCGGTTATTTCAATTCAAGGTTTATCCAAGCGATACGCCTCGGGATTCCAGGCGCTCAAGGGCGTCAACCTGGACATTCAGCGCGGTGAGATCTTCGCCTTGCTCGGGCCGAATGGCGCGGGCAAGACGACGCTGATCAGCATCATCTGTGGCATCGTCAACCCGTCCGAAGGCCGGGTGCTGGCCGATGGCCATGACATCGTGTCGGACTTTCGCGCCGCGCGTTCCAAGATCGGACTCGTGCCCCAGGAAATTTCCACCGACGCGTTCGAAAGCGTGTGGAACACGGTCACGTTCAGCCGGGGCTTGTTCGGCAAGCCGGCCAACCCGGCCTACATCGAAAAAGTGCTGCGCGATTTATCGCTGTGGGACAAGAAGGACAGCCGCATCATGGCCTTGTCGGGCGGCATGAAGCGCCGCGTGATGATAGCCAAGGCGCTGTCGCACGAGCCGGCCATTCTGTTCCTGGACGAGCCTACCGCGGGCGTGGACGTGGAATTGCGGCGCGGCATGTGGGAAATGGTGCGGCGGCTGCGTGAAAGCGGCGTCACCATCATCCTGACTACGCACTACATCGAAGAAGCGCAGGAAATGGCCGATCGCATCGGGGTGATCCGCAAGGGCGAGATCATCCTGGTGGAAGAAAAGGACGCGCTGATGGCCAAGCTGGGCAAGCGCCAACTGAGCCTGACGCTGAAGGCGCCGCTGCCGGGCATTCCCACCGCGCTGGACGCCTATCAGTTGGACCTGTCCGCCGACGGCTACAAGCTGGTCTACACCTATGACAACCAGGGCGGCGGGCAAATTTCGCAGTTGCTGCAGGACCTGAGCCGGCTCCAGATCGAATTCACCGACCTGAGTTCATCGGAAAGCTCGCTTGAGGACATCTTCGTCAGCCTGGTACACGGTCAATCATGAACTTCTACGCCATTCGCGCTATCTACCTGTTTGAAATGGCCCGCGCCTGGCGCACGCTGATGCAAAGCGTGTTGTCGCCCGTCATTTCCACGTCGCTGTATTTCGTGGTGTTCGGCTCGGCCATCGGCTCGCACATGGTCGAGATCGACGGCGTCAGCTACGGCGCGTTCATCGTGCCCGGCATGATCATGCTGTCGCTGTTGACGCAAAGCATCGCCAACGCCTCGTTCGGCATCTATATGCCGAGGTTTTCCGGGACCATCTACGAAATCCATTCCGCGCCCATCTCGTATGTCGAGATCGTGATGGGCTATGTGGGGGCGGCCGCCAGCAAGTCCATCATCCTGGGGCTGATCATGCTGGCCACGGCGCGGCTGTTCGTGTCGTTCGAGGTTGCCCACCCCTTCTGGATGCTGGGCTTCCTGGTGCTGACCGCGGTGACGTTCAGCCTGTTCGGCTTCATCATCGGCGTGTGGGCCGACGGCTTCGAGAAGCTGCAGATCATTCCGCTGATGATCGTCACGCCGCTGACCTTCCTTGGCGGCACCTTCTATTCCATCAAGATGCTGCCGCCGTTCTGGCAGACTGCCACCTTGTTCAATCCGGTGGTCTACCTGGTCAGCGGTTTTCGCTGGGCGTTCTATGGCGTATCGGACGTCAGCCTGGGGGTCAGCGTGGGCATGACGCTGGTGTTCCTGCTGGCATGCCTGATCGGCGTGCGCTGGATCTTCAAGACGGGTTATCGCCTGAAGACCTGATCAGCGGGCGGCCGGCCCACGCACTCGAAGCGAAAAGCGTCGCGCAGTTGAACTGAGAGGCGCCACGCACGCTAAACGAAAAGCGCCCCGCACTTGAAATGAAAAGCGCCACGCACTTTGAAAGCGCGTGGCGCGGGCCGAACAATCCCCGGTTCGGCCGGTCATGCTCTCATGACCTTACTTGGACTTGCCCTGGCTCAGGTTCATCACCTTCTGCTTCAACTGCGGGTCCTGCTGCACGGCCTGGCCGATGCCGTTGAATTCTTCAACCGTCAGGCCGTCGGCGCGCACCAGTTGCACCATCTTCGCGTCGGCTTCCTGAACAACCTTTTGCTTGTCGTCGTTCGTTTTCGCGGCGTCGACCTTGGGACGGTATTCGTCGACCACGCCGGACACCTTCTGCGATGCCGAGGCAAAGCGTTGCAGTTGCTGATCGGTGGGTTGGGTGATGGCGGGCGCCATCTGCGGCTGAGCCGCCGGCTGGCTGGCGTTCTGCGCCATCGCGGGAGCACCGGACAGCGCCGTCGTCAGAATGGCGGCGGATAGGAATGCGTAAGTGGAACGCTGCATGAAACCTCCGTGTTCCGGTTAAGTGTCCGACCATGATGAAGACCGTAAGCGCCCAGGGGCAAGTTTCGCGATGTGTTTTCCTGTGTCGGCAGGCCACGAGCGGGCGGGTCCCCTGTAGGAGGGCGGCCCCTGCGGGGGCCACGGAAACGTTTTGCGCGGTTTCGTAGTGGCTGCTGGCCGCGATGTTTCGGCAGGTATGCGGGTGGGGGACGTTGCGGCCCACGAATGTGCGGACCAATCGTAGGATGGGTGGAGCGCGAGGAGACGCCCAGAAAGACCCAAGCGCCCAACGCGCGCAACCCATCAGCCACCGGTGAATATCAATCGGACCGCTGCCAGATGGGTTACGCGCGATGCTGCCCCGGCGATCTTGCCACCGACACCGCGCGCTTCACCCATCCTACGAAGTCATGGTCCGTCGTTTGGCGCCAGGGCGTCGAAGACGGCCAGTCAGATCAGCAGCATGCTCACCAACACCAGCGCCAGCAGCGCGATGTAGATGCGTGCGTGCAGGCGGTCGGGAATGCGGGGAATCAGCGGGGCTGCCAGCCGCATGCCTGCCAATGAGCCCAACGCCAGCACCGCGAAAGCCAACAGGTCGACATAGCCGATGATCCACGGCGCAAGCGGGGCCGGCAGACCGCGTGCCGCCGCCATGTAGGCCACGGTGCCCACGATGGCCACCGGCAAGGTCAAGGGGTTTGCCATCGCCGCTGCCTGGGCCATCGGCAGGCCCCGTCGCCGCAGCAGCGGCACCGTCATCACGCTGCCGCCCACGCCCAGAAACGTGGCGATGGCGCCGATCACCACGCCACCACCCACCACAACGCCCCGGCCCAGCGGCACGGGCGCGCGGGCGTCGGCTTGCGCCAGAAAGCCTTGGCGCAGCAGGCAGTCCAGGATGGTCACGGCCAGGTAGGCAATGAAGGCCCAGCGCACAAGATCGCCGCTGGCAAGCGTAGCGGCCCACGCGCCCAGCAGCGCACCCAGGCCGATATACGCCGCCAGCGGCCAGATGTACGCCCGCAATAGATTGCCCGCGCGCTGATGCTTGCGGGTTGCGGCAACGGAGTTCACCACCATCACGCACGTGGAAGTGGCCACCGCGATATGCATCGCGGACTGGCCGATCAGATCGATGGCGCCCGGCGTTACACCTGAATTTGCGCCATGCATCGCGGTCAGTACGCCATACAGGACGGGCACCACGACAAAGCCCCCGCCAAAGCCGAACAGCACGGTCGTGACACCGCTGAGTCCGCCGAATAGCGCCAGTAGTAGATAAAGCATGGTTGTCATCCTGAAGAACACCAGGACGATACGGCGCGGTTCGGTGGCTGGTTATCGCGCTTTGGACAATAATGTTTGAGTTTCGGCCAAACCCGTCCTCTTGCAATGCGCAATACCCATATCGACCGCTACGACGCGCTGGACCGTGCGGTGGTCGCCATCGGCAACGACTACCCGCCCGGTCACGTGCTGCCCGCGCATGCGCATCGGCGCGCGCAACTGCTGTATGGCGCAACCGGCGTCATGCATGTGGTCACGCGCGACGGCAATTGGGTGGTGCCACCGCAGCGCGCAGTGTGGATTCCCGCCGGCGTGACGCATCAGGTGCGCATGTGGGACGTCAGCACGCGCAGCGCGTATATCGAACCGGGCGCGGCGCGCGTTGATCGGAACGTGTGCGAGGTTATCGACGTGTCGCCGCTGTTGCGGCAGTTGCTGCTGGACGCGGTGGATATGCCCGCTTCCTATGACCCCGCGGGCCGCGACGGCGCGCTGGCGGCCTTGCTGCTGCACGAAGTGGAACGCGCACCTGTCTTGCCGCTGCACATTCCGCTGCCGCGCGACAAGAAGCTAGGGCCGCTCTGCCGCGCCTTCATCGCCGCGCCGGACGCGCGCATGCCGCCGCAAACCTGGGCAAACCGGCTGCACATGAGCCCGCGCACGTTCAGCCGATATTTCCGTCAGCAAACGGGGATGGCATTTGCCCAATGGCGCCAACGCGCTTGCGTGGTCTTGGCGCTGGCCCGCCTGGCGGCCGGTGGATCAGTCACCGCCATTGCGCTGGACTTCGGCTACCAAAGCCCCGCGGCGTTTTCAACGATGTTCCGCCGCGTGTTGGGGCGCGCGCCCACCGACTATCTGCGGCATCGCTAAGGTGGGGCGTCGCGGGGCAGGTATGGGTGAAGCTAGGCCGCGTACCAGAGCACCGCAAAAAAGTGGCAGACCGTGCCCGCCAGCACAAACAGATGCCAGATGAAATGGCTGTAGCGCCAGCGGTTGTCAAACACGAAGAAGACCACGCCGCCCGTATACGCCAGCCCACCCGCCACCAGCCAGGCAAGCCCGCCCGAGGGCACGCTTTCGATCAGCGGCTTGACCGCGATGATCACCAACCACCCCATGGCCAGGTACAGGCCAGTGGACAGGGCAGGGCGATTCAGCCGCTTGCTGGCCTTCAACCCCACACCCAGCAACGCCATCGCCCACACCAGCCCGAACAAGGTCCAGCCCCAGGGCCCACGCAGGGCGCCCAAGGCAAACGGCGTATAGGTGCCGGCAATCAGCAGATAGATGGCCGAGTGGTCCAGCACGTTGAAGATCTGCTTGGCCCGGCACAGCGGCAAGGCGTGATAGATGGTGGATGCCAGATACAGCAAACACATCGACGCCGCGAACACCGCCGCCGCCGCGATGAAGGCGGCATCCCCCTGGCGGACTGCCGCCACGATCAGGATGGGCGCGGCGGCCAAAGCGCCCACGGCGCCAATCCCGTGGCTGATGGTGTTGGCGATTTCTTCGCCGAAGGTTTGGGGGCGGTCGTTGGGAAACATGAATACGTCTTATTGATGCAAGGCTACAACCATAAGCGCTTTGGGCGGTGGGCTCAATGGGTGGCGGGGTGGTGGCTAGGGCGAAGGCGGGTCGCGCTTGATCTTAGGCAATCAGGATGTTATTTTTTGTGGGCAATAAAATATTTTTGCCTTCAATAAATAACACCCTGTCCCACGACATAACGCGAGATAACACAACGTGGCAGTGCATAGCCGTACGGTCAAACCTCCCATCCCCAATCGCGACCGCGTCCTCCAATTGGTGCGAGAGCGGGGAATCGCGCGCGCGCGGGATCTGACGGCGGCAGGCATTCCCCTTGTCTATTTGAAGCGGCTGACCGACAGCGGAGACCTCGTCCGCCTCGGCCGTGGGCTTTACCAAACGCCGGATCGCGTCGGTGAAGATGTTGCCCATGATCTTGCCGAGGCAGCTCGCCTGGTCCCCCAAGGGGTAGTAAGCCTTATCAGCGCGCTTCGCATGCACGGACTGACGACGCAGCTACCTGGTGCGGTCTGGATGACCATTCCCCATAAGGCCCGCGCACCCAGTCCGGCGAGGCTGCGGCTCGAAATCGTACGCGCTACCGGCGAAGCCCTGACTGCGGGTATCGAATACATCGACATCGAAGGGGTGAACGTGCCCATTTACTGCGTTGCCAAGACAGTGGCCGACTGCTTCAAGCACCGGCGCCACGTTGGCGAGGACGTGGCCATAGAAGCCCTGCGTGACGCCCTGCGCCAGCGCAAGGCCACGCCTGGCGAACTCATGAAATTCGCAACCATTGACCGCGTGGCCTCACGGATGGCGCCCTACATTCTGGCCATGCAATGAACGACAAGCTTTCCAAGAATCCCGCTGTCTCTATTCGCGCCAAGCTGCTCGCCCACGCCAAACGGCACGGGGAGGATTTTCAGCGGGTGCTGACCCGTTACGCCGTTGAGCGCTTGCTGTTCCGCCTTGGCCAGACCGAGGAGGCCAAACGCTATGTGCTCAAAGGCGCGATGCTGTTCGTGACATGGCCTGAGCATGTCTTCCGGTCTACGGGCGATCTTGATCTGTTGGGCCAGGGTGATCCTCATCCCGAGGCGTTGAGCGAACGATTCGCTCGCATCTGCCAGGTAAGATTTCCAAGTGATGGCATTGTGTTCGACGGGGCTACGCTGAAGGTCGGGGCCGTTCGCGAAATCGACAAATACCAAGGGGCCTGCATCAGCTTGGCGGCGGACTTGGCGGGGGCAAGGATTCCATTGCAGATCGATATCGGATTCGGTGACCGCGTTCATCCAGAGCCCAAGCGCGGGATTTTTCCAAGCTTGCTGCCCGATCTCCCACCGGCCAACATCCTGATGTATCCACCCGAGACCGTGGTCGCTGAAAAGTTCGAGGCGATGATCCGGTTTGGTGAAGCCAATAGCCGGATCAAGGACTTCTACGATGTCTGGATCACTACCCGGATTTTCTCCTTCGATCTGGTCAATGTGGTCAAGGCAGTCGGTGGGACGCTTCATAACCGAGCGACTGTGCTGCCCCCAGAAATGCCGTTGGGACTCACCGACGTTTTTGCCACCATTGCCGAGGAACGCGGGCTGTGGTCTGGCTTTCTGCGTCGGACAGCTCCAACGCAGAGGCCGCCATCGTTCCGAGACCTTCAGTCCGACTTGCGAGGTTTCTTCGGTCCTGTCCTGGCTGATCTCAGAGGGCCGGCGCGCACCCAAGGTATTTGGGATCCCGGCGCTCGAACTTGGCGCAACCGTTAGCCGAGATCTGCCGTGGCCAAGCTGACGCCTGACGACGTGTTCCTATATCAACGCACTTGGGTTCTGCCCGCAGCCTTCACATCTAGGGGCTACAGGCTTGATCTTGAGCAAGCCAAACACGTGCCCGCGTCAGGAACCTACCCTCTTCGATAGTTACCCTGTGATACATTTCATGCGGCTGTCCAACAGCCCGCAGAGGCGGACGCCTTGTTCTTTTTCCTGGGCTCGCACCCGCGTTGGCGCATCGGCGTCAGCGCAACAGATACTCTTAGCGTTCTGACCATCGCCGTCGCGTTGGTGTCCCGTTTGCAATGGCTGATGGGCGGCCCCGGCCTGGCCGGGAGGTTCTAGCAGGTTTACTGGCCGAGGCCTACCAATGGCGCGCAGTTTTACCAATCTGTTTTTCAAAGCGGCAAAGAAGCTGAGCAAGCTGCAACGCACGGCGATGCGCATGGCGACGCCCAAGCCGGCCCGCAAGCGGGTCACGTCGGCGCGCAAGGCGGCGGCGAAGGCAGCGCCGGCCACGGCTACCCCACGTCAGCCCGTGGCCCCCTCGCTGGGTAGCGGGCGCTGGGAAGGCTCCCGGCAGTTTTCTGATGGACAGGGGCGCCAACTGAGCTTTGCGCGCTATACCCCGGTTTCCGCGCCGCCCACGGGCATTCCTTTGGTGGTGATGTTGCATGGCTGTCGCCAGACCGCACTGGCGTTCGCGCGGGGCACCCGGATGAACCAATGGGCGGACGCTGGTGGCTTCATGGTGCTGTATCCGCAGCAATCCATGACGCGCCAGGTGCAGCGCTGTTGGCGATGGTTCCAGCCCGATGACGCCCACGGCGGCGCCGAGGCTGATTTGATCGCGGCGCTGATCCAGTCGGAAGTCGCGCGGCACGGGCTGGACCCCGAGCGTGTCTATGTGGCGGGCCTGTCCGCGGGCGCGGGCATGGCGGCCTTGGTGGCTTTGCGCCATCCGTCATTGATCGCGGCGGTGGCGATGCACTCCGGGCCGGTGGTGGGCGACGCCCACAGTGCCACGGCCGGCATCAGCACCATGCGGCGCGGCTCGGTCAAGCCCTTGCTGCCGATGCTGGCAGCCGTGTCGGACCCGGCCGTGTTTCAACTGGGCATGCCCGCGCTGATTCTTCAAGGCCAACTGGACCCTGCGGTAGCGCCGCGCAACGCCAAACAATTGTTCGAACAGTTCCGCGCGCTGAACGACCTGCGCCCCGAAGACGTGCCGGTTGAGCGCGTGCTGGGCTTGGGCACCGACAAGGCGTATCGCCGGGTGGACTTGCTGCGCGGCCGTAAAGCCGTGTTGCGCCTATGCGAGATCACGCGGCTGGAGCATGCCTGGAGCGGGGGCGACGCCTCCGTGAAATACCACGCCCGGGGCGGGCCGGATGCGTCGGCGCTGGTGTGGCGGTTCTTCCAGGGCTTGCGCCGCGTGGGTGCGGGCCAGCCAAAATCCTAGGCAGGATTGTTCCGATTTCGGGAATGGATATGTCGAGGTCGGGCGCCAGGGAAATGGCATCCGGCGGCGGTAAGATCGCCGCATCCCTGGCGTTTGCCGCCTTCCGCGCGCGCCAAGCAGACGAACCCCTTTGGAAATTCCTGCCATGACGCTTTCTGTTTATCAGGCATCCGTGCCCGTGTTCATCCGCGGCTTGACCGTGCTGGCCAGCTTGCTGGAAAAAGGCCTGGCCCATGCCGAGGCGACGGGCACCGACCCCGCCGAGCTCGTCAACGCGCGTCTGGCGCCCGACATGTACCCCTTGTCGGGGCAGGTGCAGCGCGCCAGCGATGCGGCCAAGTTCACCGTGCAGCGCTTGTCGCAAGGGCAGGCACCCAAGTTTCCCGATGAAGAAACCACGTTTGCGCAATTGCAGCAACGTATCCAGGACACGATTGCCTATTTGCAAAGCGTCACGCCCGAGCAGTTCGACGGCGCCGAGGACCGGCAGATCGTCATCAACTTCGGCGACTTCAAGCCCGAGTTCAAGGGCGACACGTATCTGCTGAGCTTTGCGCTGCCAAACTTCTATTTCCACGTGACGACCGCCTACGCGATCCTGCGCAATGCGGGCGTGAAGCTAGCCAAGCTAAATTTCCTGGGGCCGTACCCGCAATAAGTAGCGCGCAGGGGCAGGGCACACGCGGGGCGAGGGCGGGGCGAACGCAGACCGTGCAGACCTCCGTTTGCCCGCCGCCTGCCAGGCAGGTTTACTTCTTGGCGGCGTCGCCGCAACCCGACATCTCGCCCATCTTGGCCATGTTCTGCTGGATTTCTTCGGGCGTGTAATCGAACTTGTGTGTGGCGATTGACCAGCGGTGTCCAAACGGGTCCACCACCTGGCCGTAGCGGTCGCCCCAGAACATATCTTCGGCCGGCATCGCCAGGGTGGCGCCGGCGTCCACCGCTTGCTTCATCGCGGCGTCTACGTCGTTGACGTACAGGTGCAGCGTGACGGGCGTGCCTTTGAGCGCCTTCGGCCCCAGGCTGCCCCATTCGGCAAAATCATCCATCAGCATCAGCACGGAATCACCGATGCGCACGGCCGCGTGCATGATCTTGCCGTTCGGGCCGGGCAAGCGCGCCAGCTCCTCGGCGTTGAAGGCTTTTTTGTAGAAGGCGATGGCGTCGGCAGCGCCTTCGCAGATGATGTGCGCGGTCAGCGTGTGCATGCCGGCGGGAATGGGCGTGGTGGCGGGCGTTGCCATGATGCGTCTCCGAAAACTGTTGAGTGATGGATGGGGGACGGAGCGGCGTCACGAGAGGCTTTACCGGTGGGTCCCTGCCTATACGACGAACGGACAGTGCCGATATCGACACGCCGCGCCACTTTTTTTATTTGCTTACCAAAGTGCTGAATCCGCCCCAGCACATCCGCTTGAAATCGAACACGTTTTCGCAACCGCTCATATTGGCCAAGCGGGGGTCGGCCATGACCAACGGGTTGATGCGGTCGCGGTCGGCCTTGCTTGCATACAGAATCCAGGCGAAGACTGCCGTTTCCCCATCCTTCACGCCTGCGGCTTCCGCAAACGAGCGCATGTTTTCACCGCCCGGTTCATCGGCCACGCATTCGCGGTAATCCAGCGCGCCATGATCCAGCCAAACCACCTTGGCCTGTTCTGCCATCTTCTTGTAGTCGGCCAGATTGGCCTTGGGCACCGGCAGCAAGAAACCATCTACGTATTCTTCCATCGCACACTCCTTTGGTCGCTGTTGTTGTATCGGCGGGGCGCGCCCGCTGGCCACGCCTGCCGCCGTCCGGCCTCCCAGGCCGTAAACGCCACTTTATCGGGATAGACGACGCTTTCAGATAGGGGATTGCGACATTCTTGCGGGTAGATTGCGTCAACGCGCGGGCGTATGCTTAGCGTCATGAAAAACGTCGCGTTTCTTCTGCCCACGGGCACCAACATTGCGTCCCTGGAAACCGCGCGCCACGGCTTCCTGGTGGCCAATAACTATCTGGCCGCGCAAGGGCGCGAACCCCAATTCCACGTGCGCACCCTGGCGCTCACGCGCGAGGTCAGCCTGGATGAAGGGCGCATCAAGGTGCAGGCCGATCTGGTGCTGGCTGATGCGCCGCAGATCGACATCTGCATCGCGCCGCCCTTGTTGGGCACGGTGTCCGACGTGGTGCAGTCCAACCGCGAGCTGATCGATTGGTTGTCGACCCATCATCGCAACGGCGGCGAAGTGGCCAGTTTGTGCGTGGGCGCCGCGTTGTTGGCCGCAGGCGGCATGCTGGACGGACAGCAGGCGGTGGTGCATTGGGTGGCGCAGAACCTGTACGCCAGCCTTTTCCCGAATGTCCGCTGGATCAGCGACCGCGTCGTCATGGCCGAGAACGGCGTCTACACCAGCGGCGGCGCATTTTCCGCGGCGCATCTGGTGCTGCACCTGATCGAAAAATATACCGACCGCGACACCGCCATCTGGTGCGCCAAGTACTTCCAACTGGACTGGAGCCGTCAGAGCCAATTGCCGTTCGCGGTGTTCATGGGCCAGAAGGCTCACGCCGACGAGGTGGTGCGCGCCGTGCAGACCTATATCGAAGGCCGCTACACGGAAAAAATCACCGTGGAAGATTTGGCTGGCCGCCATGCCATGGGACGCCGCACGCTGGAACGGCGCTTTCGGCAGGCCACGGGCAACAGCATCGTGGAATACCTGCAGCGCGTGCGCGTGGAAGCGGCCAAGAAACGCTTGGAAAGTTCGCGCAAGAGTGTGGCCGAAGTCATGTATGAAGTGGGCTACAACGACACCAAGGCGTTTCGCGATATTTTCAATAAATACTGCGGCATGTCGCCGGTGGGATATCGCGGACGGTATCAGTAGAAAATCGGACTCCTCTTACAGATGTTCGGGGCGCTCTCGGCCTATCCTTGATGCGTCGCGGCCTGACTCCCAGGCCCGGGAGGCAAGCCGACATGAGCATCAGCGTGACCCACGACGATCCCCGCTACAAGACCCTGAAAAAGGGCTTCAACCTGCGGTGGCCCGCCCAGCCCGAAGATGCGGCCGCGCGCATCGAACTCTGTGAAACACCCGATGACGCGGCCCGTGCCCTGTCCCGCATCGTGGCGCAGGGCAAGCGCCCCACGATACGTAGCGGGGGCCACTGCTATGAGGACTTCGTCTCGAACAATCCGGGCGGCGCCATCCTTGACCTCAGCTTGCTGGACCGCGTGCCTCCGTCATCCGACGGGCTGCTGCGCATTGCCGCCGGTTCGCAAAACTGGAACGGCGACCTGGACCTGTACAAGCGTCATGGCGTGTCCTTGCCCGGCGGCTCTTGCTATTCGGTGGCGGCGGGCGGCCACATCACGGGCGGCGGCTACGGCCTGCTGTCGCGCCTGCAAGGGCTGGCGTGCGACTGGCTGAGCGCGGTCGACATCCTGACCGTGGACGCGGGCGGCAACGTCGTGCCGCGCACCGTCGACGCCACGCGCGACGCCGACCTGTTTCGTGCCTGCCGAGGGGCGGGCGGCGGAAACTTCGGCGTGATCACCAGCTATGGTTTTGCCACGTTGCCCCAGGCTCCGCGCGAAGTGGCCATCGCCACCGTTGCATTCGACTGGGCCGGCATGACGCCCCGGCGCTTTGCGCAACTGCTGGACATCTATGGCAGCTATTGGGAAACGCGGGGCAGGGCCGCCGACACCTGGGGCATGTTCTCGTTGCTGAAGCTCACGCATCAGGCGGCGGGGCAGATCGTGATGATCGTGCAGTTCTGCAACCCCGACGGCACTTGCCGAGACCTGACGGTGCTGCAAGATTTTCTGGACCGCTTCCGTGCCTGCGCGCCGGTTGCCGCGCGGGCCACCACGCCAGGCCTGCCACGCCCGCGCATGGGCGGCGACCTGCTTTGCAGCGAGCCGCACACGGTTATCCGCTACGACTGGCTGGCGGCCACGCAAACGCTCAATGGCTCGGGCCCCAACCAGCGCGGCAAATACAAGTCCGCCTACATGAAACGCAACTTCAGCGTGCACGAGTCCGCGCGCATTTACACGCATCTGACTCGCGACATGCCCGGCGCTGACCTGCGCCAGTCGCTGTTGCAGGTGGACTCTTACGGCGGCGCCATCAACCGGCCCGAACGCCTGCGCGACACCGCCGTGCATCAGCGTGAATCGGTCATGAAGCTGCAATACCAAACCTACTGGACCCATGCCGACCAGGACGCCATCCATTTGCGCTGGATGACGGATTTTTACCGCGACGTGTATACGGACCCGGCGGCCCCTTCGCCATTGTCGGGATTCGCGGGCACGCCGTATCCGGGGGATAGGTATCAAGGCTGCTACATCAACTACCCCGACCGCGACATGCTCGCGCATGATTTTTGGCCGCAGTTGTATTACGGAAAGGGCGAGCTTTATCCGTTCCTGCAACAGGTCAAGCGCCGCTACGATCCGAATAATGTCTTCCACCATGCGATGTCGGTGCGCCCGTGATGACGCACGATTCGCCTTGCCGGAGCCTGCCATGAACACCTTCTTCAGCGCGCCGCGCAGATCCTTCATCCAGCTTGCCGGTGGTTTGTCGGCCGCGAGCGCGGCGGCGCCGTGGCTGTCCGCGATGGGCGCGTCGGCATCGGCCCCATCTTCCACATCCCTTACATCCCCCGCTGATCCCGCCGGCTTTGCCTATGTGGGCACCTACACGCACGATGCGCCGGGCGGCACGGCAGGCGGGCCACCGTCCGCGGGCATCCACGTGTTTGCGATGCGCGCGCAAGGCTGGCGGCTGGTCCAGGTAATGGAAAGCGACAACCCGTCCTATCTGGCCGTGCATCCCACGCGGCGCTTTCTGTACGCCATCAACGAGATCGAACACTGGCAAGGGCTGCCCCGGGGCACGGCCGAGGCCTACGCCATTGATGCCGCGGATGGCAGCTTGCGATTGTTGAACCGGCAGCCCCTGTCCTTATCCAGCACCGCGCCAGCGCACCTGGCGGTATCGCCCGACGGCAAGCATCTGGTCACTGCGCAGTACCTGGGCGGCACCTACAACGTGCTGCCCATCCAGCGCGATGGTTCGTTGGGCGCGGTGTCAGGCATCGTCAAGGAAACCGGCTCTGGCCCGCGTCCCGAACAGCAATCCGCCCACCCGCACATGGTGCTGTTCGACCCCACCGGCCAGCGCGTGCTGGCTACTGACCTGGGCAGCGACCGCATCAATGCGTTTACGCTGGCAGACGGCAACTTGTCGCTCTCCGCGCGCACCGAACTGCCTGCGGGCAGCGGGCCACGCCATCTGGCGCTGCATCCCGACGGCGCGCTGCTGTATGTCGTCAATGAGCTCGATGCCAGCGTGTCGTGCTACGGGTATGACTCCATCGCGGGCCGTGTGCTGGAACACCGCCACACCGTCCCGGCCACGCCGGCGGGCTTTACTGGCACGGCCAACGCGGCGTCACTGCTCATTCATCCATCCGGCCGCTATCTGTATGTGTCTACCCGCCGCGTCCAGAACGATCATCCGCAGGCGGACAGCATCGGCGTCTTTGGCATAGGCGCGGACGGCGCGCTCACGCCGCTGCAAGTCTGGACGGAAGGGCTGCGCTTTCCGCGCGCACTGACCATGGCGCCGGACGGCGGCGCCTTGTACGCGCTGAACCAGAAAGGTGATTCGATCCTGCGCTTGCGCATCGATGCCGCAACGGGGCGCCTGGACAACCCCGACGTGGTGGCCCAGGTGCCCACGCCGGTGTGTCTGGTGTTCGCCTGAGCCTTCATACCCATTGGCGTCATTGCATCCATCGCGGCTATCGCAGCCGTCACAACTGCCGTAGTCGCCTCAGACACCGGGGAACCCCTCCGCCCGCTCAGCGTCGAACCGTTCATGAACGCCAACCCTGTCTTGCGCTTCATCAGGCGCATCGTCGTACTTTCCTTGTTGGCCGCGCTGGCCGTTTGGGCGTGGCCCCGCCTGCCCGATGCTGCGCGCGCGCCGTGGCATATGGCGCGGCTTGCGTGGCAAGAAGCGCCGACGTCATTGCCCGTGCCGGTGCAGGGTGTTTCCTCGCGACGCCTTTCCGACACCTGGGGCGCCGCGCGGTCGAACGGCCGGCGCCACGAAGGCATCGACATCTTTGCCCCCCGGGGCACGCCCGTGCTGTCCACCACCGAAGGCGTCGTGATGCAGGTGGGCACGAACAACCTTGGCGGCCAGGTGGTATGGGTGCTGGGCCCCGGCCGCCAACGGCATTACTACGCGCATCTGGACGGCTACGCCGACATTGAACGCGGGCAATTGGTGGCGCCGGGTGATGTGCTGGGTTATGTCGGCAATACGGGGAATGCCCAAGGAACCCCGCCGCATCTGCATTATGGAATTTATGACGGCGGGGCCATCAACCCGTATGCGCTGTTGGTGACCCAGAAAACGCCGCCCTGACGCTTTCCGTCAGCACCTGCGCCGTCGCCGCCGATAAGGTCCAGCCCAAGTGCCCATGTCCGGTGTTGTAGAACACTCCCGGGCGTTTGCCCGGCCCCACACGCGGCAGCATGTTGGGCGTCATGGGGCGCAGGCCGCACCACGGGACGACCCGCGATGTCATCACGCCGGGGAAATGCTTGCGGGTCCAGTCGATCAGCGGTTGCACGCGCTCGGCACGGATGTCCAGGTTGAAGCCGTTGAACTCGGCCGTGCCGGCTACGCGGAAGCGGTCGCCCAGGCGGCTGGTGACGATCTTTGCGGCTTCGTCCAGCAAGCTGACGTGGGGCGCGGCTGCGCGGCTGTCGGCGTCGTCCAGGTGCACGCTGATCGAATAGCCCTTGACCGGGTAGATGTTCAACCTGTCGCCCAGCAGCTTGGCGAATTGTCTGCTGGCGGACCCCGCGCACACCACGATGGCGTCGGCCTCGTGCGGTTCGCGTTCGGTGCCGCCGTTGCGCAGTACGTCCAGCCCGTAACCGCCGTTGTGCGGGCGGATGGCGCCGATGTCGGCGTCTTGCACGAAGCTCACGCCACGGCGTTCGCAGGCGCGGGCCAGGCCTCGGGTGAACTTGTGGATGTCGCCTGTGGCGTCCGATGGCGTGTAGAAGCCGCCGTGGCATCCGGTTTGCAGGGTGGGTTCGATGGCGCGGGCTTCGTCGGCCGTCACGGCGTAGCGGTCCAGGCCGCCGGCTTGCAACAGCGTGTTGGCGCGGTGCGCCGCCTTGAAGCTGTCGGCGTCATGGTAGATGTGCAGGATGCCCCGGCGTTCCAGGTCGAAGTCGATGCCTTCGGCCTCGGCCATGTCGAACAAGTGCTGGCGCGCCTGGATGGCCAGGCGGGTAGTGGCGATGGTGTTGTCGCGGTAGTTGGGAATTTGCGCCATGAACTGCGCCAGCCACGAATACTTGTGCCAACTGAACCGGGGGTTCAGCAACAGCGGCGCGTTTTTGCGCAGCATCCAGCGCAGCCCTTTGAGAATGGTGGCGGTGCTGTTCCAGACCTCGGCGTTGCTGGCGGACAGTTGGCCGCCGTTGGCGTAGGACGTTTCCATGGCGGGATAGCGCTGGCGGTCGTAGACGGTGACCTGGTATCCCAATTTGCACAAGGCATAGGCGGACGTGACGCCGGTGATACCGGCGCCAATGATGGCGATGCGGGGCATGGTGGCTCCAGAGGGTGTGGCCGCAACCAATACGGATGCGGCACCCCATCTGTCTTTGATACCTGAGAGCTTCACCCGGCCGACGGGTGCGGCGGGGTTCCCCTTCGGTGGGCGCGCACGGCGCCTCTCTCCAGATTGTCTAGACGCGCGCAGTCCTGTTGCCTGAGAGTTTCCGGGGCGGTTGCTCCGTCGGCGCCGGCCGCAAGGGCCAATCTCTTCTACGCGGTTTTGAATCGACGGGGTAGAGAATAGCCAAGTTCCTGTCGTAATTGATTCAGGGTTAGTACTATGTCGCGTTCGCCGCCTGCGTTGTTGGACCGGCGCAAACCAAGAGGACGATAGGAATGACGTTTCACGCCGCGCGACGCGCCGTCTTGCAAGCCCTGGCTACCGTGGCCGGCGGCGCTGTGTTTTCTTTGGTGGCCGTGTCCGGCGTTCAGGCGGGCTCGTCGCCTATGAAGGCTGATCAATCCGCCACCTCGGGCCAGCCCGTACGTGCCGAGCCGGTGCCTCCTGGCGCCGATATCGACGACGCCGTGCATGCGCTGATGCAGGAGTACGACGTTGCCGGTCTGGCCATTGCCGTCACGCGCGATGGGCACCATGAGTTCCGGAACTATGGCGTGGCCTCGCTGCAAACGCACACGCCTGTCAGCCGCGACACGCTGTTCGAGCTAGGCTCCATCAGCAAGACCTTTACCGCCACCCTGGCAACCTATGCCCAAGCGTTGGGCAAGCTGTCGCTCTCCGACAGCCCGGCGCGCTTCTTGCCGACCTTGCAAGGCACGGCATTCGGCAAACTGAACCTGATCCACCTGGGTACCCACACGGGTGGCGGCTTTCCCTTGCAAGTGCCGGACGTTGTGACGGACGACGCCCAACTGATGGCCTACCTGGCCGCGTGGACGCCGCGCTACGCGCCGGGCACGTACCGCACCTATGCCAACCCCAGCATCGGCATGCTGGGCGTGGTGGCGGCCAAGAGCCTCGGCCAGCCTTATGCTGAAGCTATCGAGAAGACGCTGTTGCCCAAGCTGGGCTTGTCCAACACGTATATCCACGTGCCGGCCGCCAAGATGGGCGACTACGCGCAGGGCTACAACAAGCAGAACGCGCCCGTGCGCGTGAACCCGGGTGTGCTGGCCGACGAAGCGTACGGCGTGAAGACCAGTGCCAGCGACCTGATCCGTTTTGTGGACGCGAACATGGGTGTGGCGTCTGCCCCGCGCGAATTCAGCGCCAAGGCCGCGCGGGAAGCGAGGATTGCCAAGCGCGTCATTGGTGACACCGTAATTGCCAAGGCGCTGGCGGATACGCACGTGGGCTACTACGACCTGGGTCCGATGACGCAAGACCTGGCGTGGGAACAACTGGCGTACCCGGTGACGCTGGAAGCGCTGGTTGCCGCCAATGCCGGCACGATGAACAGCCAGAGCCAACCGGCCAAGGCCTTGACCCCACCGCAAGCGCCGCGCGCCGATGTGTGGATCAACAAGACCGGTTCCACCAACGGCTTTGGCGCCTACGTGGCGTTCGTGCCGGCCAGGAAGGTCGGCGTGGTGATCCTGGCGAATCGGAATATTCCGAACGAAGCGCGCGTGCGCCTGGCGTATCGCATTCTTGAGGCGGACGCGCACTGAGGGCTTGGCTAGCGCGCACCACCCGCGCGCGGCAATAGCCCCATCACTTCCAACCGCTTGCACAACTGTCCCAGGCGCTCCATTTTGTAGGCATCCACGTCTACGCCGGCGTAGTCGTAGAAGCCTTTGCCATCTCGCAGCCCATTGCGGCCTTGTTCCATGTTGCGGGCGATGACGTCAGGCGACGCGAAGCGCGGGCCGATCTCGCTTTCAAGGTAGCGCGACGCGTAGTACAGGATGTCGCCGCCACCCCAGTCGATGAATTCCAGCAAGCCCAGCACCGAAAAGCGCAATCCGAATCCCAGGCGCACGGCGGTGTCGATGTCTTCGGCGCTGGCCACGCCTTCCTCGACCATGCGGGCGGCTTCGTTCATCGCCAGTGCCTGAATGCGCGGCACGATGTAGCCCGCCGACGGCGCGCACTGCACGGGCACCTTGCCGGCCTGACGTAGCACGTCCAGCAAGGCTTGCAAGGCGGCATCGTTTGTACGCGGCCCACGGCTGACCTCAACCAGCGGAATCAGATAGGCCGGGTTGAGCCAGTGCGCGTTCAGAAAGCGTTCCGGGTGTTGCACCAGTTCCGCCAGCTCGGTCACCAGAAATGTTGAGGTGGTTGACGCAATGACGGCGTCCTTCGCGCAGACCTGCCCCAACCAGGCGAAGGCGTCGCGCTTGGCGTCCAGGCGTTCGGGCACGGCTTCGAAGATGACGCGCGCGTGTTGAAGATCGGCAATGGCGTCGTCGCGCCCGCACAGGCGCACGCGCTGCATGGCGGTGTCGGCCTGGTCGGCGTCCAGTAAACCCAGGCGGCTTAGCGTGCCCAGTTCGCGGCGCAGGTTGGCCCGCACGCGCGCGTGGTGCTCGGCTTGTTCGGCGGGCGTTCTGGGCTTGATGTCGATAAGCGTCACGTCGCGGCCGGCATGCACGTACGACAAGGTGATGCCTTCGCCCATGCGGCCGGCGCCGATCACGCAGATTCTGTCTTCCATGTTCAGCACCCCTGTTCCAGCAATTCCGCCATGCCGGCGCGCGACAAGCGGTCCAGGCCCAGGCGTTCCAGCGTGCGGCCCTCGGCGTAGAGATCGCGGCCGGTGATGGCGCTGGCGATATTCAGCAGGCCCTGCGCCACCGGCGTCGGCACGCCCGCCCAGCGGCCGGTGGATACCAGGAATGACAGGCCCAGCCGCGTGTCTTCCAGCATGTAGCGGTGCGTGTGCAGGTCGATGGTTTCGCGCCAGTCGCCGCTGTCGGTCAGCTTGCCGTGCGCGCCGCGGCCGTACATCCATTCGTCGCCTTCGCTGGCGTAGTGGTCGGCCAGCGGAAAGTGCGGCGCGGCGTAGCCCAGCGCCTCGCGGATGGCCACGCGTTCGGCGTCCAGTGCGTCGGTCACGCGGCGGATGGACGGCTGCGTGCCTTCGTTATGGATGTCCCACTTGTCGAAATGCTCCAAGGGCCCGGCATTCATCAGAATAAGCGGCGGGTGAATGATGGGGCCGGCGTTCATCAGCGCGCCGGCCAGCCCGTCTTCAATGGGTTCAATGCTGGGGTAGGCCTGGCCCAGCAGCGCCAGCGCGTTGTCGGCCAGGCGGCTGGGAAACACGCCCGTGGGCAGGCGCGTGGCGTAGCCGCTGATCACCACCGTGTTGCCGTGCTTGCGCGCCAGATAGGGCAGGGTGCCGGTTTCCGCGTAGGCGACGCGGGCGGGGTTGCCGGCGTCTTTCTGCGCGCGCGCGAAGAGGTAGCTGCCGAAGGTTCCGGGTGGCAGGAACACCACCTGGCCGTCTTGCAGCAGCGGCGCCAAGGCGGGGGCAAGCGCGTCGTGGGTGGTGCAGGGCAGGGGAATGACCAGCACTTGCGCGTCGGCCACGGCGTCTTGCAAGGCGTCGGTCAGCGCCAGATGGCCGGGGCCGGAACCCAAGGGAACCTGACGGGTGCCGCGATAGTCGGTGACCGTCAACGCGCCGGCATCGCGCAAGCCCCGGAAGGCGGCGCCGTCGCGGCGCCACCAGCGCACCTCGTGTCCTTTTTCGGCCAGTTCGGCGGCTGCCGCGTAGCAGCCGTGTCCGCCGCCTATGACGCTGATTCGCATGATCAAGCTCCTTCGATGAAGGCTTGATCCTAGCGGTGGTGCGTGGCGCGGGCTGCGCCAAACGCGCAAGCGCCGTTCAGATCCGGCAAGGGATTACAACGCGCGCAACCCGTAGGATGGGTGAAGCGCGAGAATCCTTAAAAAAGAACAATGCTGCGCAACGCGCGCAACCCATCAAGCAGCGATGGAATTCTTAACCCCCGCAGCCACGACACCACCTCCGCGCGATGGGTTACGCGCGATCTCCATTCCATTTTTTTTGGATGGCGTCTCGCGCTTCACCCATCCTACGATGCTGGCGCAAGGTGTCCGAGGGCAGGCAGCTATGAGTTACGCGCGAATGCTGCGCAACGCGCGCAACCCATCATGCAACGGCGGAATTCTTAACCCGCGCAGCCACAGTACCACCCCCGCGCGATGGGTTACGCGCGATCTCCATTCCATTTTTTTTGGATAGCGTCTCGCGCTTCACCCATCCTACGATTTTGGCGCAGGGTGTCCGATGGCAGGCGGCCGTAGCGCTTGCGGTAGTGGGTGGCGAAATGGCCGAAGCTGGTTACGCCGTGGCGCAGCAGGATGTCGGTCACGCTGTCGCCCGCGCGGGCCTGTTCCAGCGCGGCATGCACCAGCGTCAGGCGCTGGTTGCGCACGTAGTCGCTGGGGCTCTGCTTGAGAAACTGCGTGAAGCCGTTTTGCAGCGTGCGCACGGACACGCCGCAGTGCGCCGCCAAGTCAGCCAATGAGATCGCCTCATCGACATGGGTCTCGATGTAGTCGCGCGCGCGGCGCACATGCTGCGGCAAGGGCTGGCGATGGTCGGCGCGCAGCGCGTCGGAATAGTTATGCGGCAACTGCGTCAGCAGCAAGGCCAGCAGATAGTCGGAAAAGCCCGCCGCCAGCGTCTGCGTCACGCCATCGATGGCGGGGTGCTGGTACAGCCGGCAAAGATAGTCCAGCGTTTCGCGCACGGCGGCCAGGCCGGGGGAATCCGGGCCGACTGCCAGGTCGAAGACCAGCGCGTGCTTGATGGGCCGGTCCAGCAGGCGTTGCAGCTGATGTTCAAGCGCCTGGCGTTCCACGCGCAGGATCAGGTTGCGGCAGTCGCGGCCGATGCTGATGATGCTGGGTTCGGACGGCGACGAAATCGTCAGGCTGCCCGCTTGCATGGCCGCGCTGCGCTTGCCCAGCGTGACCAGGCCCGAGCCTTGCAGCGTGATGCGGATCAGGTAGTAGCTGGCGATGTCGCCCGCGTCGATCTCGACTTCGGCGCCGTAGTGCAGATCAAACAGCGCGGCGTTGCCGAAGAACACGCCGTACAGCCGCGACTGCAAGGGTTTTCCCTGGGCGACGCACATGCGGTGCGACCACAAATGTTGGCTGACCTGATCCTTGACCTCGGCGGCGTTGCCCGAGTTCAGCAAGCAATGGCGGTTCAGCGGATAGGTGTCGTTGAACATGCTTTCCTGCGCGGTGGGAACAGTCGTTGCGCGCGGCGTATAGAGTCCAGCGGCGCAAAGACCTACAAACGATGGACAAAACAAGGACAAGACAAGGGAAAAACATGACTGACGCCACGCTGCCGCCACTGGCCAAAAGACGCTACGCCTACGAGTGGTACGTCGTGGTGATATGCATGCTAGCGTACATATTTTCCTTCGTCGACCGGCAGATCCTGGCGCTGATGATCGAACCGATCAAGCACGATCTGCAACTGTCCGACACGCAGTTCAGCCTGCTGCACGGCCTGGCGTTTTCCTTGTTCTATGCCGTCATGGGCATTCCCATCGCCTTGCTGGCCGACCGCTATTCGCGCCCGAAGATCATCGCGATCGGCGTGGCGTTCTGGAGCCTGGCGACGGCTGCCTGTGGCCTGTCGCGCAACTTTGCGCACATGTTCCTGGCGCGCATCGGCGTGGGCGTGGGCGAGGCCGCCTTGTCGCCCGCCACCTATTCCATGCTTAGCGATATGTTCCCGCGCGACAAGCTGGGCCGGGCGGTGGGCGTCTATTCGATAGGTTCGTTCATTGGCGGCGGCATGGCCTTCCTGATCGGCGGCTACGTCATCAACCTGCTGAAAAGCGTGGACAGCGTGGTGGTGCCCTGGGTGGGTGCGATGCGGCCCTGGCAGGTCACGTTTTTTATCGTGGGCTTGCCCGGCTTGCTGGTGGCGCTGCTGATTCTGCTGACCGTGCGCGACCCGCAGCGCCTGGGCCTGCGCCGCGCCGCCGACGGCCAGGCGCAAAAGCCCAGCATCCGCGACACGTTCCAGTTTCTGGGCCGGCACCGGCGCACCTTCTTCTGCCACTACCTGGGCTTTTCTTTCTACGCCATGGTGCTGTTCGCGCTGCTGAGCTGGACGCCCGCGTTCTACATGCGCCGGTTCGGCATGTCGCCCGTGGATACCGGCTACATGCTGGGCGTGGTGGTGCTGGTGGCCAACACGGCCGGCGTCTTCTGCGGCGGCTGGTTGATGGACGGGCTGGCCAAGCGGGGCTATCGCGACGCGCCGTTGCGCGCGGGCGTGATCGGCGCGGTAGGCATGGCGCTGCCGGCGGTGGCGTTCACGCAGGTGGACAGCTTGTGGCTGTCGGTGGGCTTGCTGCTGCCCGCCATGTTCTTCGCTTCGTTTCCGATGCCGACGTCCACCGCCGCGATGCAGATCCTGCCGCCCAATCAGATCCGCGCGCAGGTCTCGGCGCTGTTCCTGCTGATCTCCAACCTGATCGGCCTGGGGCTCGGCACCACGGCGGTGGCCTTGCTGACCGACCGGCTGTTCGGCACCCCCGGCGCGGTGGGGCAATCGCTGTCGCTGCTGATTGCGGGGGCGACCGTGCTGTGCGTGCTGCTGCTGGCGGCGGGCTGCGCCAGCTATCGGCAGAGCCTTACGCAAGAGCACGGCCAGGCCAACGTCTTGTAAATGGGGCTTGGCAGGGCGCTGGTACACAGCGCAGAATCGGGCGAATCCTAACCAGAACCCGTGCCGCGAGCTTGCGCGGCCGCCATGTCAACAGGAGTCCCCATGAGCCTTGCCCCCGCTACCGAAACGCTGGCCGACCTGCGCGTGGATGGCGCGCGCCTATGGCAGTCATTGATGGATCTGGCGCAGATCGGCGGTACTGAAAAAGGCGGCGTGTGCCGCCTGGCCTTGACCGACCTGGATCGCCAGGGGCGCGACCTGTTCGTGCGCTGGGTAGAAGAGGCCGGCTGTGACGTGCGCGTGGACGCCATCGGCAATATCTTCGCGCGCCGCCCGGGCCGCAACAACGACTTGCCCGCCGTCATGACCGGCAGCCACATCGACACCCAGCCCACGGGCGGCAAGTTCGACGGCAACTACGGCGTGCTGGCCGGGCTGGAAGTGTTGCGCACGCTGAATGACCATGGGGTGCAGACGGAAGCGCCGCTGGAACTGGCCGTGTGGACCAATGAAGAGGGCTCGCGCTTTGTGCCGGTGATGATGGGCTCGGGCGTGTATGCCGGGGCCTTTACCTTGCAGCATGCGCTGGCGCAGCAGGACCGCGAGGGCGTGAGCGTCAGCCAGGCCCTGGAGGCCATCGGCTATGCGGGCCAGGTTGCCGTGCCGCCAGCGCGGCAGGACGGCGTCCCTGCCTATGGCGTAGGCGCCTACTTCGAGGCGCACATCGAGCAAGGTCCCGTGCTGGAAGCCGCCGATACGGTGATTGGCGTGGTGACCGCTGCCTTGGGCCAACGCTGGTACGACGTGGTGCTGACGGGCGTCGAGGCGCATGCCGGCCCCACGCCCATGCCGCTGCGCCGCGATGCCTTGCTGGCGGCGTCCGAGCTGGTGCTGGCGGTGAACCAGATTGCCCTGGCGCACGCGCCGGATGCGCGTGCAACGGTGGGCTGGATGGATGTGTTTCCCAATTCCCGCAATGTGATTCCCGGGCGCGTGCGCCTGACGGTGGACCTGCGCGCGGCGGACGACGACACGCTCTCGGCCATGGACGCAGCCTTGCGCGCGGCGGTGAGTGCCGCGGCCGATAGCCGTGGCGTCACGGCGCAGATCGAGCAGGTGGTGTACTTTGCGCCGCAACCGTTCGCGCCCGCCTTGGTGGAGTCGGTGCGCGAGGGCGCGCGCGAGCTGTCCTTGTCGGCGATGAGCGTGGTCAGCGGGGCCGGGCACGACGCGGTCTATGTTGCCCGCGTGGCGCCTGCCGCCATGATCTTCGTGCCGTGCAAGGACGGCATCAGCCACAACGAAATCGAAGACGCGCGCCCGGATCATCTGGAGGCAGGATGCAATGTCCTGCTGCGCGCCATGCTGGCGCAAGCGGGCGTCGCCAACTGATGCGTTGATGCGCTAATGCGCCGACGCGCTGATGCGCCGACGCGCTGATGCGCGGACATGTGCATGCTGCACCAAGGCGGCGCACGGGGCGCGCACGTCGCGCCGCCTTGGTGCCTGCCGCCCATCTGGCTTCTAGCCCCCCCGTCTCTTGCCCACGTGGCCCCGCACCCGCTGGTATTCCCTTTGCTTTGATCTTCCACGCGCGCACGGATGCGTTCGCACGGCGGGCGGGCTGGGCACCGCGCGCCACGCCGCACCCAGCATCATCACGCCCCACCTTGGGACTATCCCTGACTCTGCCTCCCACCTCCAAAAATGGCACGGATATTGCTTATACAAAATCTGTGTACTAACCCTGTTCACGCGCGCCGCACCCTCGCGGGGAAGGCCTTTTGCAAGACATTGGAGAACCACATGCAGACACGGAGTTTCCGCCTCAAGTCCTATGCCGCCGCGCTTGCGTTGACGGCGGCCGGCGTTGCAGTGATTGCCCCTGGCGCGGCCCATGCCGAAAAGGTATTGCGCATCGGCATGACCGCCGGCGACATCCCCCGCACGCTGGGCCAGCCCGACCAAGGCTTTGAGGGAAACCGCTTCACCGGCATTCCGATGTACGACGGCCTGACGCAATGGGATTTGTCCAAGAAGGACGGGCCCAGCGTGCTGATCCCCGACCTTGCCGTGTCGTGGGACGTGGACGCGGCGGACAAGACCAAGTGGGTGTTCAAGCTGCGCCCCGGCGTGAAGTTCCATGACGGGTCCGACTTCAACGCCGACGCCGTGGTCTGGAACGTGGGCAAGGTGCTGGACAAGAGCGCGCCGCAGTTCGACGCCAGCCAGGTTGGCGTGACGGCCTCGCGCATGCCGACTTTGAAGTCCGCGAAAAAGATCGATGACCTGACGGTGGAATTGACGACGTCCGAGCCGGATTCCTTCCTGCCGATCAACCTGACCAATCTGTACATGGCGTCGCCCGCGCAGTGGAAGAAGAAGCTGGCCGAGGTGCCGGCGTCGGTCACCGATGCGGCCGAGCGTTCGCAAAAGGCCTGGGCCGCCTTTGCCGCCGATGCCTCGGGCACCGGCCCCTTCAAGATGGCCAAGTTCGTGCCGCGCGAACGGTTGGAAGTGGTGAAGTACGACCAGTACTGGGACGAAAAGCGTCGCCCGAAGATCGACCGCGTGGTGATGCTGCCGCTGCCCGAAGCCAATTCGCGCACGGCCGCCTTGATGTCCGGCCAGGTGGATTGGATTGAAGCGCCGGCGCCGGATGCCTTCGACGCCATCAAGAGCCGTGGCTTCATCATCTATTCCAATGAACAGCCGCACGTGTGGCCGTGGCAGTTGTCGTTCAAGGAAGGTTCGCCGTGGCTGGATGCGCGCGTGCGCAAAGCGGCCAACCTGTGTGTGAACCGGGGCGAGCTCAAGCAGTTGCTGGGCGGCATGATGGCCGAACCCAAGGGCACGGTGCCGCCGGGCCATCCGTGGTGGGGCAATCCCAAGTTCGACATCAAGTACGACCCGGACGCGGCGCGCAAGCTGATGACCGAAGCCGGTTATTCCCAAGCCAAGCCGATCAAGGTGAAGGTGCAGACGTCGGCATCGGGCTCCGGCCAGATGCAGCCTCTGCCCATGAACGAGTTCGTGCAGCAGAACCTGAAGGACTGCTACTTCGACGTGAGCTTTGACGTGGTGGAGTGGAACACCTTGTTCACCAACTGGCGCAAGGGCGCCAAGGACCCGTCCGCCAACGGCAGCGACGCCATCAACGTCAGCTTCGCGGCCATGGACCCGTTCTTCGCGATCGTGCGCTTTGTCAGCACCAAGACCTTTCCGCCGGCCTCCAACAACTGGGGCTATTTCGGCAACGCCGAAATCGACGGCTTGATCAAGGATGCGCGCACCACCTTCACCCCCGCCGAACGCGACGCCGCCTTGGCCAAGCTGCATGCGCGCGTGGTCGAAGAGGCGCCGTTTGTCTGGATTGCGCATGACGTCGGCCCGCGCGCGATCTCGCCGAAGGTCAAGGGCGTGGTGCAGCCCAAGAGCTGGTTCATCGATATCGCCACCATGTCGATGGATTGATCCTGAACGCGCTGGATGCCGCCCGCCGACTTGTGCGCGCGGCGTCCAGCGCCCTAGCCGGTGACGCCTATGCTGTCTTACATCTTGCGGCGCATCGTGTACGCCTTGCCCATCATGGTGGGGGTCGCGCTGCTCTGTTTCCTGTTGATCCATCTGGCGCCTGGCGATCCGCTGGTGTCCATTCTTCCTCCCGATGCGTCGGCCGACCTGCAACGGCAACTTATGCAGCTCTACGGCTTTGACCGCCCCTTGATCGAGCAATTCGCCGGCTGGCTGTGGCGCGCGCTGCATGGGGACCTGGGTACGTCCATCGCCACCGGCCGCCCCGTTTCCGCCGAGGTCTTCAAGGCGGTGGGCAACACCTTGCGGCTGGCCTGTCTGGCCACGCTGCTGGGCTTTATCGTCGGCGCCTTCCTGGGTTTTGTCGGCGGCTACTTCCGCAATTCGCCGATGGATCGCGTGGCGTCCTTCGTGTCGGTCATCGGCGTCAGCGTGCCGCACTACTGGCTGGGCATGGTGCTGGTCATCATTTTCTCGACGCAACTGATGTGGCTGCCGCCCACGGGCGCGGGGCCGGGCGGGTCGGGCGAATGGGTGCCGGACTGGGCGCATTTCCGCCACATGATCCTGCCCGCCGTGACGATGTCGGTGATACCGATGGGCATCATCGCGCGCACGGTGCGCGCGCTGGTGGCCGAGACGCTGTCGCAGGAATTCGTGGTGGGCCTGCGCGCGCGCGGCCTGACCGACCTGGGCGTGTTCCTGCACGTCGTCAAGAATTGCGCGCCCACCGCCTTGGCGGTGATGGGCCTGCAACTGGGCTATCTGCTGGGCGGCTCCATCCTGATCGAAACGGTTTTCTCGTGGCCGGGCACGGGCTTCCTGCTCAACGCCGCCATCTTCCAGCGCGACCTGCCGCTCTTGCAGGGCACGATCCTGGTGCTGGCCTTGTTCTTCGTGGTCTTGAACCTGGCCGTCGACATCCTGCAAGGCCTGTTCGACCCTCGCATCGAAAGGAGCTGACATGACCGATTCCGTTGCCAGCCTGGCCGCCACAGCGGTCGTGGCGCCCGTGGCGAGATCGCCGGGCTATTGGTCGAACGTGCTGCGCCGCTTGCGCCGCGACCCCGTGGCGCTGGCCGCAGGCGGCGTCATCCTGGCGCTGATCATCATCGCCATCCTGGCGCCGTGGATCACGCCGGCGGACCCGTTCCATGCGTCCATGCTCAAGCGCCTGCGGCCCATCGGCACCGAGGGCTATCCGCTGGGCGCCGACGAGCTGGGCCGTGACATGCTGTCGCGGCTGATGCTCGGGGCGCGGCTGTCGTTGTTCATGGGCATCGTGCCGGTGATTGCCGCCTTCGTGGTGGGCAGCGCCATCGGCATCCTGGCGGGCTACGCGGGCGGCTGGACCAGCACGCTGATCATGCGAGTGGTGGACGTGTTCTATGCGTTTCCGTCGGTGCTGCTGGCCATTGCGCTGTCGGGCACCTTGGGCGCGGGCATCTTCAACGCCATTCTTTCGCTGACCATCGTCTTCATTCCGCAGATTGTGCGTGTGGCCGAGAGCGTCACCACGCAGGTGCGGCGTAGCGACTACGTGGACGCGGCGCGGGCCTCGGGCGCATCGCCCTTGACCATCGTGCGTGCGCACGTGCTGTCCAACGTGCTGGGCCCCATCTTCGTGTATTCCACCAGCCTGATCTCGGTGTCCATGATCCTGGCCTCGGGCCTGTCGTTCCTGGGCCTGGGCGTGCGCCCGCCCGAGCCGGAATGGGGCTTGATGCTGAACACCTTGCGCACCGCCATCTACACCCAGCCCTGGGTCGCGGCGCTGCCGGGCGTGATGATCTTCATCACGTCGATGTCCTTCAACCTGCTGTCCGACGGACTGCGCTCGGCCATGGAGGTCAAGGAATGAATGCGGTCATCGACGCAGTGCGCGTGGCGCACGAAGACGTGGGCGGCCCCGCCCAGCCCTTGTTGAGCGTGCGCGGCCTGATCAAGCACTTTCCGCTGAAGCGCGATCCGCTCTCGCGCGGCCGGGGCGGCAACTCGGTGCGCGCGGTGGACGGCGTGGACTTCGACGTGAAGAAGGGCGAGACGCTGGGCGTGGTGGGGGAATCGGGTTGCGGCAAGTCCACCACCGCGCGGCTGGTCATGCAGCTGATCAAACAGGACCAGGGCGAACTGGTGTTCGACGGCATGGCGGTGGGCTCGCGCGCGCTGGCGCTGCGCGAATTCCGTCGCCAGACACAGATGGTGTTCCAGGACAGCTATTCGTCGCTGAACCCGCGCATGACGATCGAAGATTCCGTGGCCTTCGGCCCGCTGGTGCACGGCAGCCCCAAGCGCGATGCCATCGCGGTGGCGCGCGGGCTGCTGGGCCGCGTGGGCCTGGATGCGCAGCGCTTTGCGGGCCGTTACCCGCACGAATTGTCGGGCGGCCAGCGCCAGCGCGTGAACATCGCGCGCGCGCTGGCCTTGCACCCCCGTCTGGTGATTCTGGACGAAGCGGTGTCCGCGCTGGACAAGTCGGTCGAGGCGCAGGTGCTGAACCTGCTGCTGGACCTGAAAGACGACTTCGGGCTGACTTATATGTTCATCAGCCACGACTTGAACGTGGTGCGCTACATCTCGGACCGCGTCATGGTGATGTATCTGGGCGAAGTCGTGGAGCTGGGGCCGGTGGATCAGGTGTTCGACGCGCCGCGCCATCCCTACACGCAAGCGCTGCTGCGTTCCATGCCGTCGATGGAACCCGGACAGCGCACGGAATCGGCGCCCTTGTCGGGCGACCCGCCCAACCCGATCGACCCGCCTTCTGGTTGCCGCTTCCACACCCGTTGCGCGTTTGCGCGCGCCGCCTGTGCGGCCGAGGCGCCGGCCATGACGCAGCAGGGCGACCATGCCGTGCGCTGCCTGATCCATCAACCCGATTCCGGCTATGCCGCTTCCGGAGCGCTGACATGACCGCGACTACATCCCCCTTGGTCCGCATCCGTAACCTGGAAGTCGCCTTTCAGGCGGGCGCCAAGACGGTGCATGCCTTAAATGGCGTGAACCTGGAAGTGGCGCGCGGAGAAGCGGTGGCGCTGATCGGCGAATCGGGCTCGGGCAAGAGCGTGACCCTGCGCGCGCTGATGCGGCTGCACCCGCCGCGCCGCACGCGCATCAGCGGCGAAATGACAGTGGATGGCCGAGACGTGCTGGCGATGAACGCCCGCGAGCTTGCCGCCATGCGCGGCCCGGTGGTGTCGATGGTGTTCCAGGAGCCGCTGCTGGCGCTGGACCCGGTCTACACCGTGGGCCGCCAGATTGAAGAGATGGTGCGCCGGCACACCGGCAAGAGCGCCGCCGAGGCGCGTGCCCGTGCCTTGTCGCTGTTCGAGCGCGTGCGCATTCCCAGCCCCGAGCGCCGGCTGCAAGCCTATCCGCATGAAATGTCCGGCGGCATGCGCCAGCGCGCCATGATTGCGCTGGCTTTGTCCTGCAACCCCAAGGTGCTGCTGGCGGACGAGCCCACCACCGCCTTGGACGCCACGGTGCAGATCCAGATTCTGCTGTTGTTGCGCGAGCTGCAACGGGAACTGGGGCTGTCCATCGTGTTCGTGACCCATGACATCGGCGCGGCCGCGGAAATTGCCGACCGGGTGGCGGTGATGTACGGCGGGCGCATCGTGGAGCAGGGCAGCGTGGCGGACCTGTTGCGCGCGCCGCGTCATCCGTACACGCTGGCGCTGCTGAAGGGCCGCGCGCATGGCGCCATGCAAAAGGGCCAACGGCTGGAGACCATTCCGGGGTCGCCGCCCGACCTGGCAGCCTTGCCGCCCGGATGCGCGTTCGCGCCGCGTTGCGGTTTTGCCGAGCCGCGCTGCCAGGCGGCGGTGCCGGACATCGTGCCCGTGGCGGCGGGACACGAGGTGAGGTGTATCCGGGTGAATTAACTGTTTCAACGCATCACCGGCCAGGGGGATCCGGCCGCCAGCCATTCGCCAGCGGTTTCTTTCTGGTCGATAATGCCCGCTTTACGCCAAAAGCTGGACCCCTCATGCCCTGCATTACCCGTCGTCTGCCTGTGTCCCTGTTTGTCTGCCTGACGGCGATCCTGGCGGGATGCACCTCCCCCAAACCGGCCTACGAACGCGAAGACTTCACGCAGAACGACGTGTTCTCGCGCACCTTCCCCACCGCCAGCACCACGGCCTGCGACGCGGGCCGCCGCGCCTTGCTGAGCCAGGGCTACAACATCGATCGCTTCGACCCGGCGCGGGTGTCCGGCCACAAGAACTTCCAGGGTGAAGACGGCTTGCACACGCAGATCAATTTCAATATCGACTGCGCCTCGGACGGCAGCGCCAACCAGCGCGCCACGGTGTTCGCCAATGCGGTGCAAGACCGTTATTCCATCAAGCGCACCAGCAGCTCGGCCAGCGTGGGCGTCAGCGTGTTGGGGCAGGTGTCGATGCCGTTTGGTTCCAGCGACGATTCGCTGGTGAAGACGGCCAGCCAGACGGTGTCGCGGCCGAAGTTCTACGAAGGGTTTTTCCAGCTCTTGCAGCGTTTCCTGCCCGATGCCGAGGCCGCCGCGGCGCCCCATGTTTCGCCCAAGCTTGCGCCCCAGGTTGTGCCGCAGGTTGTGCCCCATTCGGCTCCGCCCAGCCCGGCCGGAGCCACTCAGCCCGTACCGTCCACGCCGCCGGCAGCGTCCAAGCCCGCCGAGCCGCCTGCCGACCCCGTGGTGTCGCCCGACGCGCCGGCCGACACGCTGAACCCGGCCACGGCGAACGGCCCCTCGGGCCCGCCCACCGTCAACGAAAAAGCCGAGCCCGCGCCCGAAGCAAGCAGCGACAAGCCCGCGCCATGACCTATCAACTCTTGAAGATGGCCCACGTGGCGGCCGTGGTTACGTGGATGGTCGGCTCGCTGTTCGTCTCGTTGTTCCTGTTGTCGTCGCAACAGCAGGACAGCGACGAAGCACCCAAAGAACGCAAGATGCTGGGCGCGCTGCGGCGCTGGACGCTGTGGGTCACCACGCCGGCCATGGTGGTGTCTTGGCTGATCGGGCTGCACCTGGCCGTGACGTTCGGCTGGTTCGCCATGAACTGGATCTGGGTCAAGGTGGGCTGCGCGCTGGCGCTGTCGGCCTTGTTGGGCCTGCAAAGCGCGTCGTTGCGCCGGATGGTCAACGGCTCGCTCAAGCGCCCGCCGCTGGTGGACCTTTATGCGCCATTCACCGTGATCGCGTGTGCGGTCATCGTGACGCTGGTAGTGGTCAAGCCGTTCTGACGGGGTGGTGCGGGGCCGCGTCGCAGGAAGGCTTAAGGAAGTACCGCAAACAGGTTTGCCAACTGCTGCTTGCCCAACTGTTCCTGTTCAAGCGCCATCTTGTTGATCTGCACCATGTGCTGGTGAAACCGCTTCAAATCGCCGTCGCGTTCAAACATCAGTTCGTCGTGGTCGGCGTACCAATACTGGCGGTTGTCATCCAGCAGTGAAATCATCTGGCCGAACTCGTGCAGGATGCGCGTTTCCAGCAGCCAGACTTTGCCCAGGCTGTCGCTGCGGCGCGCCAGGGTCGAGGTCAGGGTGCTCATCATTTTCTGCTTTTCGGGTTCGCGGATGGCCAGCGACCGTATCAACTCGGGCATGTCTTGCAGCACCCGTATGCTCTGGTCGCGATACTTCGGCACCAGGCGTTCGGCCTGCTCAAGAATCATCCGGCTTTCCACCAGGCCTGTGTCCAGCGCCAGCCGGTGCGCATCCAGCAGCCGGGGCATGCCGATGTCTTTCAGTTCGGTCAGATAGGCCTTGTGCTGCGCTACCCGTTCACTGGCCACGGTCTTCACGGCCCGTTCCAGTTCGCCATAGAAGCCCTTGGCCTTGGGCGTGGGGTCGATGGACGGCAGCGTGTCGGGCTCGCCTTCGGCGCCCGCCACCATCTGGCTGAGCGTGTCGGCGACTTTGCGGATTTCGGCGGTGGCGACCTTTTCCTGTGCACGTTCGCCCAAGCGGTCATAGCCCTGCGTGGCCACGATGGCCACCAGCACGATCAAGCCTGCACTTAACGCGACGCGCCCGCCACGGTGCGCGCGTAAGCGCTTCCATGGCGAGAGCGTGTTTTCCTGGGAGTTCATGGCGCACCGACAAATGGGGTCATTGGGCTTGACTGTAGTCAGCGGGTTTGACGACGTCAATGAAGGCGATTGAAGGATTCAACGTCAGCAAGTGCCGTGCCAAGCGCCCGCTTGCCGCGCTATGCCCCGGCGGCATCGCGGCGCCAGGCCGCCCATTCGCCTTCACCTTTGAAATGGCGCAGCCCTCGACGCGCGGTGGCCAGCCCGGCGTGCAACACGCCGATGTCCAGCCCGGGCAGGTTGCGCAGCAGCGCGGGCGGCAAGTGGTCGGCGTCCAGCAGCCGGTCATCAATGAACACCCGCATCATGTCGCCGTCTTCGCAGCGCACCCACAGGTACCACAGGCTTTCCATGTAGTCGCCATACCAGGGGTCGGGATAGAGCGCGCGCTGGAATGAAAAGCCGAACTCGTGCACGTCCGCCCAAGGCCAGAACGCTTGCAAGCCCATCGCGCGCGCCAGCTCGCAGTGCCGGGTGAATCCGGCCTCGTCGAAGCTCACGGTTTGCCGGAAAGGATCTTCAGGCGGGGGCGGTCCGGACAGAAAGCGCTTGATGCGTGACCACATGAGAAGCAGGGAGCGATGAGGATTCGGCAGTGTAGCGGCGCCTGGTGTTGTAAAGAATGTTACAACCTTTGATTCTCGTCAATTCCACGCCGCATGCAAGCAGGTAGGGTTGCGCCTTGCCTTAGACGGGCCGCTCTTCCTGGGCTGGCCGGCGGGGGCAGACGACAAGCGCAGCAAGGACAGGATCGATGACAGACAAGACACCGCAAGCCACCCCGGACAATGTTGCCGCAGCGCCGCGCAAGCGCCGCGTTGCGTCGCCAAGCGTCGCCAAACGCAGCGCCGCGACCCGAAGCGCTGCGGCCACGGGGTCGTCCCCTGACAAGGCCGGCAAGGCACGGGTGGCGCGAGGTAAGCAAGCAATGACCCCGGCAGCGACCGAGTCAGTGACCCAGGCAGCGACCCAGGCAGCAGCGCAGGCGGCGGCCCAGGTGGTGGCCCGGGAAGACGCCGCGCGGCAGGAAACGGTGTCGGTGCTGGCGGACATTGCCCGCCGCTATACCGTAGGCCCGGAAGCGCAAGCCCATGAAGCGCTGCGTTCCGTCATCGAGGAACTGTCGGCCGACGACGCGCGCGCCGTGCATCGCGCGCTGTTGGAGGCTAATACGCAGGCGCCCGCCACGCGGCGCAATCCCGACGAAGAGCTGGCGATGGACTGGCGCGAAGGTATCTACCCCTATCGCCACCGCATGTTGCGCCGCAATTACGAAAAGCAGAAGTACCAGTTGCAGGTGGAGTTGCTGAAGCTGCAAGCCTGGGTCAAGGCCACCGGGCAGCGCGTGGTGATTCTGTTTGAAGGGCGCGACGCGGCGGGCAAGGGCGGCACCATCAAGCGCATGATGGAACACTTGAATCCGCGTGGCGCGCGCGTGGTGGCGCTGGAAAAGCCGTCGGACACCGAGAAGGGCCAGTGGTACTTCCAGCGCTATGTGCAGCATCTGCCGACCGCCGGCGAGATCGTGATGTTCGATCGGTCCTGGTACAACCGCGCCGGGGTTGAGCGCGTGATGGGCTTTTGCTCGCAGCAGGAATACCTGGACTTCTTGCGTCAGGTGCCGGACTTCGAACGCCACCTGGTATCCAGCGGCATCCACCTGGTGAAGTTCTGGTTTTCGGTCAGCCGCGAAGAGCAGCGTCGCCGCTTCCTGCAGCGCAAGGTGCATCCGTTGAAGCAATGGAAGCTGAGCCCGGTGGACTTGGCGTCCTTGGACAAGTGGGACGATTACACGCGCGCCAAAGAGGCGATGTTCGCGCATACGGATACCGCGGACGCGCCGTGGATCGTGGTGAAGTCGGATTGCAAGAAGCGCGCGCGCTTGAACGCGATGCGCTATGTGCTGAACCGCCTGCCCTACGAGGGCAAGAGCGGTGAGCCCGGCCTGGCGTTGGACCCGCTGATCGTGGGCCGCGCGCTGTAAGGCCTTGCCCCACGCCCCGTGGGGTCAGCCGCCCCACACCTGTCGGCTCAGCCGCCCAGCGCGTGCAGGTTCAGCACATGGCTGTGCCCGATCCACACCGCGCAATCGCGGTGGTCGCGCAGCGAATCGCCCGTGTTTGGATGCATGAACACGTCCAGCGCACCGTGGTTCAGCGTGAGCCAGGTGGCGATGCCGGCAAGGTGCTCGGGGGCGAACGCAATCTGGTAGCTCCATAGCGGATGCGGGCCGACGGGGCGCTCATGGAAGCGCCCCATTTCCATCTTGCCGTCCCACTGCGCAATCACGCGTTCGCGCAACGCCAACGCGGCGTCGCGGCTGGCCGCGTCGAAGTACACATGCGCGTGCCAACTGGCCACGCTGCTTATTGCCAGATCATTCATGAGTGTCTCGTCCGGTTCAGCCGCCCGCGCGCTTGGCGCGATGGCCGCTGCTTGTCAGGGCGTTGATGATGCGTTCGCAGTGATCGCCCTGTACCTCGATCACGCCATCCTTGGTGGTGCCACCCGAGCCGCATGCCGTGCGCAGTTGCTTGCCCAGGGCCGCAAGCGCTATCGGGTCCAGTGCCAGCCCGCGCACGACCGTGACGCTTTTGCCGCCACGCCCCTTGGTTTCGCGCGATACGCGCGCCACGCCGTCACCCGTGGGCGTGGCGCGGGCGGCGGCTTTGCATAGGCATTGCGCAAGCGCCTGGCGGCATGTCGGGCACATGCGGCCGGTTTCGGTGGAATAGACCAGGCCGCCGGTTGAGCTGCGTTTCATGATGCCTACTTGCCTCGCATCTGGTCGATCAGCCGGCGGTCGCGCTTGGTGGGGCGGCCGGTTTCAATGCCCAATGCGGGTTCCGGCGCCAGGCGCCGCATTTCCGCCGCGCGTTCGCGCGCGGCAATGCTGTCGGGCGTTTCTTCGTACAACAGGCGCGCAACCGGCGCGGGGCCGCGCACGCCGCTGACCGCGACCACCCGCACTTGAAGCGCGGGGTCTTCCTTGCGGATGGTGATGCGGTCGCCGGCCGAGACTTCGCGCGACGGTTTGGCGGCCTGGTCGTTCACGAAAACCCGGCCCTTGCCGATCTCTTGCACGGCCAGGCTGCGCGTCTTGTAGAAGCGCGCGGCCCACAGCCATTTGTCGAGTCGAATCTTGTCCATCTTGCAGCTCTTTGCGATGTGTTTTTCCCAAGCCGCAATGATAGCCCCGAGCGCGCATCCAAAAAAAACGGCGCCCCGTAGGGCGCCGCAAGTCCGGCGGCGTTCAGCAAACCCGGCCAACCCGGCCTATCGTGCCGGCAGGCCAGGCGGGTCTTAATCCAGTTTCAGATTGGCTTCCTTGACGACGCGCTGCCATTTGGCGATTTCAGCGCGGCGGAAGGTGTCCAGTTCGGCGGGGGTCGAGCCGATGGGTTCCGCCCCGATGCCGGCCAACTGCGCGGCAATGGCGGGGTCCTTCAACACCGTGGCCAGCGCTTGCGACACCTGGTCCACGATGGCGGGCGGCGTGCCGGCCGGCGCGAACACGGCGTTCCATTCATAGGTTTCGTAGCCCGGCACGCCGGACTCGGCGATGGTGGGCAGATCGGGGGCGGCCTTGGAACGCTCCGAACCGCCGACAGCCACCGCGCGCAGCTTGCCGTTCTTCACGTGCTGCCACGACGAACCCATGCTGGCGAACATGACGGGCACCTGGCCCGACATGACGTCGATCATGGCCGGGCCGCCGCCCTTATAGGCCACGTGTTGCAGATGCGTCTTGGCAAGCAGGTTGAACAACTCACCGGCCAGGTGCTGCGCCGAGCCGGGGCCGGCCGACGCGAAGTACACCGGTTCCTTGGCATCGGGCTGGCCCAGACGGATCAGGTCAGCCACCGACTTCACTTCATACGAGGGCGTCACGACCAGCACGTTGGGCACGCGCAGCAGCAGCGAGACAGGTGCAAAGGCGGTCAGCGTGTCGAACTGCATCTTGGAATGCAGCGCGGGATTCTGCGCGTGGTTGGAGGCGTCCAGCATCAAGGTGTAGCCGTCGGGCTGCGCCTTGGCCACGACGGCGCCGCCGATCATGCCTCCCGCGCCGCCCCGGTTTTCAATCACCACGGGCTGGCCCAGTTCGGCGGCCAGCTTCGGGCCGATGAGGCGAGCGACGACGTCCACGGTGCCGCCCGGCGGGTACGTCACCACCAGTGTGACGGGGCGTTCGGGATAGGCCGCCGAAGCGGCGCCAGCGGCGCCCGCCAGCAGGCCTGCCGCCATTAGCACGCTGCCACGGTGGGCCAGTCGTTTGAAGAATGAGTTCATGGTTTGTCTCCTTGGAATTGGAATAATTGCAACGGCGTATCCGTGAGCACGCTGCGCCGTTGCGTTGGGTCTTCGATCCACGCGTCCAGCCATTGCGTGGCCGCGGGGTAGGACGCTACGTCGCGATGTTCGGTGTGCGGCCAGTCACTGCCCCACATCAGGCGTTCGGCCGTGTAGGCCTGAAGCAAAAGCTGCGTGGCCTGCCGACCAGACGCGGCGCATTCAGCGCCCACCCAGTTGCGGTAGGGGGCTGACAGCTTCACCCAGACCTGGCCGCTGTCGGCGTGTTGCAGCAGGTAGGCAAAGCCAGGGTCCGACACACCCAGCGTCGGATCGGGACGGCCGAAGTGGTCGACCACCACGCGGCAACCCGCCGCCAGCAACGCGGGCAAGACCTCGGGCAAACGCGCGGCCTGCAAATGGACTTCCACATGCCAGCCCAGCGAATTCACGCGGGCCAGCAGGGCCTGCCAAGGGGCGGCGTGCAGCGCGGGGGCGGGCAGGCCAATCAAATTCAAGCGGATACCCACCACGCCGGCGTCGGCCAGCGCTTGTAGCTGCGCGTCCGTGATGTCCGGCGCCACCACGGCCACTCCACGCAATCGCTCGGGCGCCGCGCGCAGCGCTTGCACCATGTGGCTGTTGTCGGTGCCCAGGAAGCTGGGTTGCACCAGCACGCCATGGCTCAAGCCGTGCGCGTCCAGCAGGGCCAGGTAGTCGGCCAGGGTGGCGTCGTAGTCCGGTGTATGGCGGCGCGTGCCGGCCAGCGCCAGGCCTTGCCGGAATACGTGTGCGTGGGTGTCGACGGCGGCGCCGGTCGAAAGCGGGGGCAAATCAGTCTCCTGTCCGTGGCGCGGGCATGGCCGCGCGCTCTTCTATAGGCCGGATTCTAGGGAGTCGAGGTATAGTTTGCTATTGGTTAAATGTGCAATTTATATATCGGATCAATATGGAAACCCGGCACCTGCGGTATTTCCTGGCGGTGGTGGATCACGGCAGCGTGAGCCGCGCGTCTGAATGGCTGGGCATTGCGCAACCCGCCCTTAGCCAGGCGCTAAGCCGCATGGAAAAAGATCTGGGCGTGCGCCTCTTTGAGCGATCGCGCTTGGGCGCCGCGCCCACGCCGGCTGCGCTGGCCATTCTGGAAGACGTGCGCATCAGCGTGGCCCGCATCGACGCGGCGGCGCACCGCGCGCAAGAGATCGGGCGCGGCAGCGCAGGGCAGTTGACGGTGGGCCTGGTGTCGTCGGCGTTGTTCGATACCTTGCCGCGTGCGTTGCGCGAAATGCGGCGGCAGGCGCCCGGCGTGCGCGTGATTCTGCGCGAGATGAGCAATGCCGAGCAGGCCGATGCCCTGCAAACGGGCGAGATCGACATCGGCCTGATGCACACGCCGGTAGCGGTGGGCGGGCGCATGCGCGAACGGCAACTGCTGCGCGACCGCTTGGTGGCCGCCGTGCCGGACGAGTTCGACGTGGCTGACGACGGCACGGTATCCATGGCGCAGATCGCGCAAGCCGGGCTGGTGATGTATCCGCAGGCGCAACTGCCGGCGTTCTATGCGGGCATTCTGGACGCCATGCGCAAGGGCGGCCACGACGCGCAAGTGGCGCAAGAGGCCAACCGCACGCTGACGGTGCTGTCTTGCGTGGCCGGTGGATGCGGCGTGGCCTTGCTGCCCAGTTGGATCCGCACAATGAATTTTGGCGGCGTGCGCTTTTGCGAAGTGCGCGACGGCCAAGCGCTACCCAGCTTCGACCTGAGCGCCATCTGGCCCGCGCGCTCGGTGCCTGGCTTGGCCGATGTGTTCGCCAATCTGGACCTGGGCACGCGCTGATGCGTCCCATCCTTTCATTCCGCCTTCAGCTACCCAGCCAGAACGCTTAAGCGACGCTTAAGACCGCATTTTTCGTGGAACCCCGAACAAAGGCCCCGTCTAACCAGGATCGGTGTTGATAGGGGCGTGTCGATGGATCTGAACTGGCAGCGGCAATTGGTGGACAGCGCCATCTGGCTGGCGAGCGCGTTTGGCATCACGGCGGTGGCGCTGGCCGTGGTGGCCGTGGTGCTGGCGCGCACGACCGATTGGGGTCGCAAGTTCTGGCGCCTGGCCTGGCCGTATCTGACGCCCCGGCGCAGTTGGCGACCTTTGCTGACGCTGGCCTTGCTGCTGCTGTTGGCCATGGCTGCCGTGCGCATGACGGTGCTGTTTTCGTTTTGGTACAACGGCTTTTACAGCGCGCTGCAAGCGCTGGACCAGACCGCGTTCTGGCGTTTTCTGGGCATTTTTTCGGTGCTGGCCTGTGTGCACGTGGTTCGCGCGCTGGCCGACAGCTACGTGGGCCAGGCCTTCGACATCCATTGGCGCGTGTGGCTTAACGACCGACTCACGCGGGACTGGCTGGGCGCGGGCGCGTACTACCGGGGCCACTTCGTGGATGAGCCCGTGGACAACCCCGACCAGCGCATCGAACAAGACATCTCGATGTTCGTGACCGGGTCGCGCACGCTCGCCATCGGCGCGTTGAGCGCGATTGTGTCCTTGGTGGCGTTCACCGGCATCTTGTGGGGCTTGTCCGGCCCCTTGACGGTGGCGGGCGTGGAAATTCCGCGTGCCATGGTGTTCGTGGTGTTCCTGTACGTCATCGTCGCCACGTGGTTCGCCTTCAAGATCGGCCGGCCGCTGATCAAGTTGAATTTCCTGTCTGAACGGCTGACCGCCAACTTCCGTTATGCGCTGGTCCGGCTGCGCGAAAACGCTGAGAACGTGGCGTTCTATCAAGGCGAAGCGGTCGAGCGCGGCAACTTGTGGACGCGCTTTAGCGCCTACATCGCCAATCTGTGGGCGCGCGTCTATCGGGGTCTGAAGTTCGACGGCTTCAACCTGTCTGTAAGCCAGGTGGCGGTGGTGTTTCCCTTCATCCTGCAAGCGCCGCGCTTTTTCAGCGGGGCGATCAAGCTGGGTGACGTCATCCAAACCTCGCAGGCGTTCGGCCAGGTGCAGGACGCGCTGTCGTTCTTTCGTACGTCATACGACAGCTTTGCGCAGTACCGCGCCACGCTGGACCGGCTGAATGGTTTTCTGGACGCCAACGAAGCCGCGCGTGCGTTGCCCTCGGTGGATACGGAACCCTTGCCCGACGGCCTGGACATCAACGACGTGACGGTCAGGCGCCCCGACGGCCACGCCTTGCTGCAAGGCTTGAACCTGCGTTTGCGTCCGGGGCAGACCTTGCTGATCAAGGGGCCGTCCGGTTGCGGCAAGACCACCTTGCTGCGTGCGCTGGCGGGCTTGTGGCCCTATGCGCAAGGCCATGTGCGGCGGCCCGAGGGGACATCCGCCTTGTTCCTGTCGCAGCGGCCATATCTGCCGCTGGGTGATCTGCGTAGCGCGGTGGCTTATCCCGGGCAAGCGCTGCCGCAAGATGACGCGCGGCTTGCGGGCGCGCTGCGCCTGGTCAACCTGGGGCATCTGAGCCACCGGCTGGACGAGGTAGCGGATTGGTCGCGCATCCTGTCCATTGGTGAACAGCAGCGCGTGGCCTTCGCGCGCGTGCTGTTCAACCGCCCGGCCATCGTGTTCCTGGACGAAGCCACGTCCGCCACGGACGAAGGGCTGGAGCACATGCTGTACGGCCTGCTGCGCAGCGCCTTGCCTGACTGCATGCTGGTCAGCGTGGGGCATCGCAGCACGCTGGACCCGTTCCATACGCATCGGTTGCATCTGGACGGCGCGGGCGGGTGGACGGCGGGCCCGATGGCGCCGCCCCAGGACGAGCCCGCGCTGCGCGAAGCCGCGTGATTCGGCTCAGGTGCCCACGCGCAACGGCCCGGTCAGCTTGCGCAACGCCGCGATGACGCTTTGCGCGGTGATGCGGCCGGTCTTGGGGTTGGCGGACGGAATGTTCTGGATTTCCATCGAGAACATGGCGGCATCCGACACGACTTCCACGCGATGCACGTTGCGTTCCAAGGACGGGTCGGCCCAGATTTCCAGCGTGGTCTTGTCGGGCCCGATGCCCGCCAAGGACACGCTTACCGCCACGTTCAAGTTCGCCGGAAAGCCCGTGGCGGCTTCGCGCGGCGATCCCCGGAAGATCAGGCGCGGTTCGGTCAGGCCTTCAAGATTGATGTTGTTGTCGGTGAGGTAGGGCGCGCCCATCAGGCCGCGCGGCGGCTTGCGGGTGATCATCGTGACGGAGTGGATGACGCCTTCGGCGGCGGCGGTGATGGCGTCCAGCCCCAGGATGGCGCCCGACGGCACCAGGATCTGCCCGTGGTGCGCGCGGGCGAGTTCGATCAGGTCATCGTTACGCAGCAGCGCGCCGGAACTCAGCACGACCATCTTCTTGCCGGCGCGCAAAACGGGCTCGGCAATGTTGCGGAACACCGACGCGGGCGCGCATTCCACCACCACGTCGCAATGCTCGTGCAGCGCGTCGATGGTGGTGAAGACCGGTGCTGCCTGGGTCCAAGCAAAATCGGGCGGGGCATTGGGGTCGCGCACCGCAACGGCGGCAAGGGTCAGGCCGGGTAGCCCGGCATCCAGGGATTGCGCCACGGCCTGGCCGATGGCGCCGAAGCCGGCGATGCCGACGCGGTAGCTGTTCATGGAAATTCCTGGGTTGATGCGGATTGGCCCCGCGCCGTAAACGTACACGTACACCTAAACGCAGACGCAAACGCAAACGCACTCGGGGTAAAAAAGACAACGCCATCGATGTCGATGGCGCAGGGTTGCCGGCCAATGTATCCAGGGCCTGGCCGGGCGTCAATGCGGGATGGCCGCAAGGCGTAGGTCAGGTTCCTTGTTGCGCGCGGGCCAGGTAGTCGATGGTCAGGTTGGACAAGGCGCGCACGCCGTTGATCAAACCCGATTCATCCACGTAAAAGCGCGGCGAATGGTTGGGGGCGGCCTTGTCCACGTCGGTGCCCTTGGGGGTTACGCCCAAGTAGAAGAACATGCCCGGCACCTTTTCCTGATAGAAGGAAAAGTCTTCCGACGCCGTGGACTTGGGTTGCAGGCCGTAGTTGCCTTCGCCCGCCACGCGCCGCAACGTCGCGCCCATTTGCTCGGTCAAGGCAGGCGGGTTGACGGTGGCGTTGTAGAGCTCAACCACGCGCACATCCGCGCGGGCGCCGGCGCTTTGCGCAATCATGTCGGCGGTGCGGGCGATGCGTTGGTGGATGTCTTTCTTCATGCCTTCGTCGTAGGTGCGGATGGTGCCCGTCATGGCCACGCTGTCCGGCACGATGTTCATGCGGTTGCCGCCGTGGATGGCGCCCACGGTGATGACGGCGGGCTCCAGCATGCTGTTGAGCTGGCGGCTGGGAATGGTCTGCAAGCCCAGGATGATCTGCGAGCTGACGACGATAGGGTCAATGCCCGACCAGGGGCGTGCGCCGTGCGTCTGCTTGCCGGTGACGTCGATCCAGAATTGGTCCGCCGCCGCCATGGCGGGGCCGCTGCGCCACGACAGCCAACCCGCCGGATAGGCGCTGGACACGTGCAGGCCGAAGATGGCGTCCACCTTGGGATTTTCCAACACACCTTCCTGCACCATCATCTTGGCGCCCCAGATCTTCTTGCCATCGGGTTCGAAGTCGGCGGGGCTTTCCTCGGCGGGCTGGAAGATGAATTTCACGCTGCCGGGCAACTGGTCTTTCATGCCCGCCAGCACTTCGGCCGTGGCCATCAGGATGGCGGTGTGGGTGTCGTGGCCGCAGGCGTGCATGACGTCGACTTCCTTGCCCAGATACGTGCCCTTGGCTTTCGACGCGAAGGGCACGTCCACCTGTTCCTTGACGGGAAGCGCATCCATGTCGGCGCGCAGCGCGACGACGGCGCCAGGCTTGCCGCCCTTGAGCACGGCAACAACGCCCGTGCCGGCCACGCCTGTCTTCACGTCCATGCCCAGCGCGCGCAGATGGTCGGCGACCAGCTTGGCGGTGCGCGTTTCCTGGTTGCCCAATTCGGGGTGCTGATGAATGTCGCGGCGCCACGCGATGAGTTTGTCCTCAATGGCGCGGGCGCGCTGCTCGATCTGCTCGGACAGCGCCGCATTGGGCGCGGGCATCAACGGGCCTTGCGTACCGGGCGCCGGTTGCGCGGCGGCCGGGCCAGCGAAAAGAAGATGGGCGGCGAGCGCCAGCGGCGCCAGCCGGAACAGCGGTTTGCAAGACGGCATGGGGTGGTCTCCTCGTGGTTGTTAACCTGTTATTGGCTGAGGATCTTACCCAAGCGTGGCGCGGCTGGCGCGTTTGTTACGGATGCTTAAATTCCGGCCCGTTTGATTCCGAGCCGTGAAATTTTCGCTACTGCAATTTGATCCCCAGCTCCTTGATCAGCGGCGCCATATCGGCGCGATCCGCCTTGATCGTGGCCGCGAGTTCCGCAGGGGTACTGCCGATGGGTATCATCCCCAGCGTTTCCATCTGGGCGCGCATCTCGGGTTGCTTCAAGATGTCCGACACGGCTTTCTGAATCAGCGCCACGCGGTCTTGCGGCACGCCCGCTGGCGCCATCAGGCCAATCCAGGGTTGCGGCGCGTAGTCTTTCAAGCCGGATTCCTTCAGCGTCGGCGTGTCGGGCAAGCCGCCGAAACGTTGCGGGCTGGTAATGGCCAACGCACGCAGCCGACCGCTGTCGATCAAGCCCTTCGAACTGGAGGGCGCATCCAGGCCCACATCCAGCTGGCCACCGATCAGGTCATTTTGCGTTTTGCCCGATGACGACGATGGCACGTACAAGGCCGTGATCCCCGCGCGCCGCGCGGTCTGTTCCCACACCAGGTGGAACGCGGTGCCGATCGAAAACGAGCCCACGCTCAGGCTGCGCGTTTTGCTCTCGCGCACAAAGTCGTCCCAGGTCTTGATGGGGCTGTCCTTGGGCACGATGAAAATGAACGGCGTGCGCGCCACCAGTGAAATGGGTTGCAGGTCTTTTTCCGTATCGAACGGCAGGCTGTCGACCGCGAAGGGCACGATGGTGACCGACGAGGCCACCACCATGCCCAGGGTGTAGCCGTCGGGCGCGGACTTGACCAGCGCGCTGGTGCTGATGATGCCGGACGCGCCGGGCCGATTTTCCACCACCACGGGCTGGCCCCAGGCCGCGCCAAGCTTGCTGGCCAGGACGCGCAGCATCACGTCCACCGGCCCCCCCGGCGGATTCGATACGATGATCTTCACTGCTTTGTCGGGATAGGCGGCCTGCGCGGTCTGAACGGCCAATGGCGCCAGCAGCGCAAGCGCCAGCACGGTTTGCTTGAACATGAAATTCCCCTTGTTTTGTGGTTTGGTTTGTTTGCTTTGTCTATTCGCTTGGCTGCGCCGCCCGATGGTTCAGGCCAGCAGTTGCTGATGCGGCGCCATCGGCCAGTCAGGTGCATCGCCGCGTATGAACGCTATCCATGCACGCTGGGTCTGCGCCACCAACTGTTCAGCTTGAGCTTGGCCCAACCCTGCCAGCATGGGCGCATCGGCAAAAGCCGACAGCGTGCCGAACACGAAGGGCAATTCAATGCAATGGCAGGCGCCGAAGCGCACAGAAGGCGCCACGTCAAAGCGCGCCAACCAGGCTTGGCGACCTTGGGCCAACGCCTCTTGCGCCCACAGGCGGGAAGGCGCGCCGAAAACCTCGTCACCCATCTTGCTGCTGGCCGCATCCACGGCATGGCCCGGAAACGCGGCCATTTCGTCGCGGGTATACGCCACCAGCACATCCGCGCGCGACGTGGCCTGGCGCAGTGCCGGCGCAATGTCTTCAGGCAATACCTGTCCATCCAAAACGGGGCCGAATTGGCTGCGGCTGCTGCCTTCGGCGCGTAGCGCGTCGGCCACGGCGGGCGCCTGCTGCGCGGCCAGCAATGCCGACACGGGAAGCGCCCGCGCGGCTTCCAGGGTATCGACGCCGGCGGCTTGTAGAAAGGCACGGCCCAGCGCGTCGGCTTGGGACGCGGTACGAAACCCCCGACCCAGCGCGGCGCTTTGCAGAATCGCGCGCGAAAAGCGCGGGCGGCGCGCCAACATCGCGCAGATGGACGACGCGCCGGCCGATTGGCCCATGAGCGTGATGCGTTCGGGGTCACCGCCCAGGTCCTGGATGTTGTCCAGCACCCAATCAATGGCGGCCTCCTGGTCCAGCAGGCCCACGTTGGCGGTCTGCCCCGGCACATAGAGCCAACCCAACGCAGCCAGGCGATAGTTGACGGCCACGACCACCAGATCACCGCGCGCCGCCAGGCCTGCCCCGTCGTACCAATCCTGCGCGCCGCCACCGCTTTGCCACGCGCCGCCGTGCAACCACACGACCACCGGCCGGCGCTGTTGGTCCGCGGCGGGCGTCCACACCGTCAGGTGCAGGCAGTCTTCGGATTGCGGGGTATCGAAATCGCCCATGGCCTCGCGCAGCCGCGAGGGCAGTTGTGGCGATACCGGCCCTGGCCGGGTGGCGTCGCGCTCGCCGCGCCACGTTGGCGGCTGCGGCGGCGCAAAGCGCAGGCTGCCCACGGGTGCCTGCGCATAGGGAATGGCGCTGTAGCGACACACGCCGCTGGCTTCTCGCACGCCGGTCAGCGTGCCGGCTCGCAGCGCCGCCTGGACGGGTTGACCCATATCTGCCCCTTGCCTTGTTGTGATGTGGCTGGCGCGTAGGGCGCCGTCGCCGGAAGGCTTAATGGTAGGGACGATCGGGGCAGGGAAGGCATGCCGGATTTGATCAAGGCCATGCGGAACACGCATGGCCAGGGGGCGGGGGCGCTATCGCGTCGATCGCGGCCGAAATCGCGGTATATCCGCCTGCTGGGCCAGATTTGACCCGATCGGGCCAAATCTGGCCCGGTGCATATTCATATGAATCAATCACTTAGCAACAAGCGGGTCAAATCTGGCCTGATTTCCCCCGAAAAATGCGCGTTTTCAGCGGTTTTGCGGCCAATTTCTGGCGGAGGATGCCACTCCTGAATCGTAAGTCAATGAATCCATTGCGTTTAATGCCGACAATGGAAAGCTGGCATGGATGTTGCGTTGATGAGTGGGCCGCGAGTATTGCGGTGCGCCTGCCCAGGAACCCACCGTGCCCCACTCATCCGATCTGCGCTTTACCTTCGTGTCGTCCGCTCGCGGCGTGGAATTCGACGTCATTGAATTCACGCTGGACGAAGCCCTGTCCGAGACCTATCGGCTGGAACTGGACTTGTCCAGCTTCAACCCCGCCATCGACTTCGGCGCCATGCTGGACCAGACGGCGCTCTTCACGCTGTGGCGGGGCGATACGGCGGTACGTCACGTCCATGGCATCGTCACCGCCTTCGAGCAAGGCGACACGGGCTTTCGGCGCACGCGCTACCGCGCCGTGCTGGAACCCTCGCTGTCTCGCCTGGCGCTGTGTTCGGACTGGCGCATCTATCAGCAACTGTCCGTGCCGGAAATCCTGGCCGATGTCTTCAAGCGCCACCACATCACCGACTATGAACAGGTCACCACGAACCCGCACCTGCCGCGCGAATACTGCGTGCAAGCCGGTGAAACCGACCTGGACTTCGTTACCCGGCTGGCCGCCGAGGAAGGCTATTTCCATCGCTATGTGCATACCGAACAAAGCCACGGCCTGATCCACGGCGACCGCATCTACATCCACGGCGAAATCGCCGGCGGCCCTATCGTCTACCAACCATTGGCGGGCGGCGACCCGGCCCAGCCCGCGCTGCGCCGCTTCACCTACACCGAGCAACTGCGCACCGCGCGCCAAACCCAGCGCGACTACACCTACACCCACCCGCAGTACGACCAGGAACACACGCACGTTGCCAGCGACCTTCAGCACCAAGACCGCCGCTACGAACGCTATGACTATCCCGGCCGCTACAAGCGCGACGAGGCCGGCAAGCCCTTTACCCAAAGCCGCTTGCTGGGCCTGCGCCGCGACGCGCGCATGGCGCAGGTGCAGGGTGACGACGCCCGCCTGATTCCCGGCGTGGCCTTCGACCTGACCGGCCACCCGCGCGAAGATTGGAACCAGGGTTGGCGGCCGGTACGCATGCGTCATCACGGCGTGCAGCACACCAGCCAGGAAGAAGACAGCGCGGGCGCGGAACACGGCACGCGCTACGGCTACACCGCCGACATCGTGCCCGACAAGGTCGACTGGAAGCCCGCGCCCAGCCGCAAGCCCGTGGTCGACGGCCCGCAGATCGCCAGCGTGGTCGGCCCGCCCAACGAAGAAATCTATTGCGACGAATACGGCCGCATCAAGGTGCAGTTTCCGTGGGACCGGCTGGGCAGGAACAACGAACACAGCTCGTGCTGGATTCGCGTATCGCAGAACTGGGCGGGCGCCGGCTGGGGCCACATGGCCATTCCGCGCATCGGGCAGGAAGTGATCGTCAGCTTTCTGGACGGTGATAGTTCGCAGCCGATCGTCACGGGTCGAACCCACCGGTCGATCAACCCGCCGCCCTACGAACTGCCGCGCCACAAGACGCGCATGACGATCAAGAGCCAGACGCATAAGGGCGAGGGCTATAACGAACTGCGCTTTGAAGACGAACGCGATCAGGAAGAGATCTACGTCCATGCCCAGAAAGACCAGAACATCCATGTGAACCACAACGAAACTACCTTCGTCGGCAACGACCGTGCCGAACAGGTCGAGCACGATGAAACCATCACCATCGGCCACGACCGCCGTGAAACGGTGGGCAACGACGAACAGGTCAACATCGGGCAGGACCGGCGTCACGCCATCGGGCAAAACGACTTCCTGACCATCGACCGCAACCACACCATTGCCACCGGGCGCGACCGCACGGAAGACGTGGGCAACAACCGCCGCGACAAGACGGCCGCGAATCACTGGATAGAAACCGGCGGCCACGTGGAGCACAAGGTGCAAGGCCATTTCCAGGTGCATGCCGGCGAGCGGATCGAAGGCAAGACGGTCACGCTGGAATTGCAGGCAGCGCAATGCGTGGTGATCAAGGGGCCGGGCGGCACGATCACGATCAACGGTTCGGGCATCACGCTTGAAGCGCTTGCCATCAACCTCAAAGGCCCGATTTCGCAGGCGAATGGAGGCGGCAATTCGCTGTCGATGGCGGGTAGCGTGGTTGAGGGGCTGATAGAAGACTGCATGGAACGCACGCGATGACAGCCGCTGTCATGTCCAGCCTGATCGCTGAACGCCGTCATGCTGAAGATGCCATTTATCTGCTGGTGGACCCGCTGGCCGACTGCGCGCCAGAGCAGCTCCTTAGCCTGGCGTCGTTGATGGAGGCATTGGGCGCTGACGCCCTGACCACGGTGGCGCGGCCTGATCTTGCGCACACGCCAAGCGCCTGCCCGGTGTTGATTCGCTTGGCGGGTCCCGGCCAGGAGCCTGCCACGGCATTTATCCGTCAGGTATCGCAACACGCACTGGCCGACGTCGTGCACCGCAGACGCTATATCTGCGGTCTGCTGCTAAGCCCCTTCGACGCCGACGCCTTGGCCGAACATGTCGCCGCACGCTGCATGGATTTTTCAGGCAGCGCTGTGGGCGGCATGTCGCCGTGGTTCGAGCCGTTGCGGCTGGAACTGCTGGCCGCCTCGATGTCCCGGGAGTCGCTGGGCCATCGGCTCTGGCCAATACGCACGTGGCTGTTGCCCACCAGTTGGGGCTCGTTTGCCATCGTGAATGGTGCACCGGGTGGACCGGCTGCCGCGGACGCCTCAAGCGCTCAGGCCGATCCTCTGCCGGCGCTAGCCCGCCAGACGCAACAGGACGCGGTGCTGATCGCAACGCTGTTGGCCGCATGGCGGCGGTCATTGCAACAGCCTTTGGCGTACGCCCCACGGCGTTGGCAGGGCCAGACGCCGCTGCCACCCCAGGCCGCCGCAGAAGCCTTTCGCATGATCCGGCAGGCGCGACAGATTGGCTTGACGGATAGCCGCGACATCATCGTGCTGGCGCTGCATCAAGAGACGATACATCCGCGCTTGCTGCATTACGAGCCACTGCGCCTGGCCTTGAGCCGAACGTCCCCCGGCGGTGCCGCCACCGCGCTGGCGGCCTGTGGCGACCTTGCGTGGCAGCGCATCGCCCATCACCTGAACCTCGCGGAAACCACCTCATGACGCTCAGCCGGCAACTCGACATTACCGTTCAGGAGATGCTGCCTTTGCCGCTGGGCAGTTGCAAAGCCTGCGAGCGCACTGGCATTCCTGTTCTGCTTCTGCGCGAGGCCCCCATTCCCAAGACGCCGGCCCTGAACAAGCACGGCGCATTGACCCATCCCGGCCTGCAACAGTCGCTGCGCGTGCTGCGTAGCGGCTATGTGTACGTGTTGCTGGACGGCAATGTCTGGCAGGCCTATCAGGTCACCGACGCCGGCCACCTACGCCTGTTCGACCCCTACGAGATGGGCAGGGATGCCCCCGAGCCCCTGTCTGAACGATGTGTGCAGCATGCCCACGACCTGCCGGCGTCCTTCATCGGCATTGACGTGGATAAGTACAAGACGGCCTGGATCGCGTATGCGCAAGACCCGTGGCCCACCGCCGTGCTGGATGCGTACAAGTCTGGCGCCACGCCGGCGGCTCAGGCTCGGAAAACCGTCCACCCGTTACGCTTCGTGATCGTGGACCTGACCACCCTGCGGCAAGATCCCACGGCGGGTGGCGCCGCGCTGGCACTGGAACACGCGCATCCACTACATACGCACGTGGCGGAGTACAGCTTGGATGTGCGCGACTTCGGCAGCGTGCATGGCTGGCATTCGCGCGCCCTGCAAGCCACGGGCATGCGCAACTATCTGAAGATGATGGAAAGCCAGCATCGCCTGCCGCAAGGCGTGCCGGGGTTGATATTGCCAGACCCGGTGGGCATGGCGCAGGAACTGAATAACTTTCGATTGGCCGCGTACACGCAGAAGCGGATGTGGGCGGAAGAGCCGCAACGGCGCTATGCCTATCTGACGTCGCAATGTTTGTTGGGCATTGAGCAGCTCTACGCCGCCCAGGCCGATGCCGAGATACCGGCGAGCCCTACGTACCTGCAAGACCTGATACCCACCGCATCCGGCATGGGGCCGAGTTTCTGGGACCCCGCACAGGAGCGCCGCGAACGCGTGGCGCACAAGGTGGCACGGCGGATGGGTCGACTGAAGGAACGCTATTGGGAAACCGACCCGCCGTCCGAGCGAGGCCGGCAGGGCCGCGCCAGTTTTCAAGCGAGCTATGACAAGGAGTGCAAACGTCTGGAGGACGACATCGATGCCTATGGCAAAGACTGGGCGGGGGTTGTGCGCAGCGCCGCCTGGAGGCGGATAGTCGATCTGGACTACAGCGACATCGACGAACGATCACGCCGCTTGCGCCTGCTGATGGTCAGCGCGTGCCTGGACGGCGGTATTACCGACGCGGTGGAAGCGCCTGTTGTCAGCAGAACGGGCGCGCCGGCGGTTGCCCCCAAGCCGGGCCCCACGTCGCAGGCATGGCAGGAGCTGTTGTCCGATCCGCACAGCGCGGTCTATGTGGCGTTGAACGGCCAGCGCAGCGATTTGCAATCCAGCTTTCTGCCCTTGTTCAGCGCGGGCGCGGGCGGCGCGGCCGACGATGCCGCCAAGAAGTACTTCGACGCGGTAAAAGGCGTGGTCAGTAGCAAAGAGGTCGGTGCCTGGCGTGAAGGCTTGGCGGCGGGCGCGGCAGACCAACTGTTGGCCGCCATGCATGGCGCCAGCAGCCGGCTGCACAATCTTCTGAACGAAGGCACCCGCGCGGCGATTGATGCCGTGCACGTCGGCGGCGCATGGTTGTACCGTGGCGCGCAGATGACGCAGGTCGTGATCCAGCTGACCGTCAGCGAACTGCTAGGAATCTACGCCGACGAACTTCAACGTGTCGGCGAGTCCCTGAACCAAGACACCGGCCGCCGAGTACGCGCCTTCATATTTTCCGGCCTGATCAGCGTCCCGGACCCCGCGTTGCACAAGATACTGGTCAACGTGACGATCTGGATGGAAGGCAGCGCGGAACAGATCGCCGAGCGAATAAAAGAACTGAAGACCGGCGCGGCGGACGTGACTCGCGACGTGATGCAAGACGTGCAGGAGGCAATCGGCGGCGTGACACACAGCGCACGCGGCATATCTGGTAGTGCGATGCGCAAGCTGTCAGTGGGCATCAAACACCTGGAGACGCCCGCGGCGCAACTGCTCATCGGTTTGGAACTCAGTGCGGAGCACGCACGGGAGTTCGCCAAGAACGGCTTCGCCAGCTTGAAGCGCTTATCTGTGGGTTCGGGATATGGCGGGTTATCGCTGGTCAGCCTTTATTTTCTGCATGACAGTGTGCGGTCCAGCCTGGATTCCGCGCGCCAGGCGGTAGGCGCGGAACATGCGGAGGCGATGGCCGCGCTGTACGGGGCGGGCATCGGCATGCTGGGCGCGGGTGTGGAGGCCGGTGGATTGGCGCTTAGCGTGGCGGGAGAGGCTGTGCAGCCATTTATGCGCAGGGTTGCGAGCGCCGAGGCGGGGATGGTTGCGAAGGCGATTGGGCTGGGGAAGGGGTTAGTAAAAGCGGGTGGCGCGATTGCGGCTTTGGGGGGAGTGGCGGATGGGGTGGGAAGTTTGGGGGCGGCGATGCGTACTGATGCGGTGGGGGATGGCGATGCGGCCGGGACATACAGAATCGCTGCCTTAGCCTCTTTTGCCGGGGCGGGTTTTAGCTTGCATGGTGTCTTGACCGGCGAGGCATTGTTGGGGTCACTGGGCATTGGGATTGCACTCGGTCTTCTAGCATTCGCCTTCGGACGCGTAGCCAAAAAAAAACAAGATTCGGATGCGTTGGAATTGTGGGCTCGCCGCTCCTATTTCGGTCGTGCTGGGGAAAAGTCTCGCTGGGCAACGGCAGATCAAATGGATGCCGCAATCTCGGAGCTGAATGCCGCACTTATCGGTATGGAGGCGATCCTCGGTTTTCGTTCGGTCGAGCGGCCAATGGATGTCGACTCGCTACTGACGACCGACATACTGCATATCCAGGCAACGGGCGGTATGGAGTCGGGCTCGGAGCTCGGCTATCGAATCGTCCTGCCTGGCTTCGATCCGGAGGTGTCGCGCTATGAATTCCGGCTTCTTGTAACGCGCTTCGGAGTAGACAAAGTCGGGCGACATACTCCGGCGGCGATAGAAGGCGTCCTTGAGTCCGTCCATCACAACAGCGTCCTAAGTGCTCCCAGGCTCGATGAATTTCGGTGGTTGACGCCTAATGACCATGTGTTGCCGACTAAGCAAGCGCCAATGCTAGCGTGCAGTTACTCGCTCGAGCCTTTGCACGGAATCAAGAGTGCCACGGTCAGCATCATCTATTGGTGTGACAAGGACGATCTTTCCGGTTATGCGAGCATCACTCGGACGGAGGTGGCGTGATGGCGCGATCCAAACTCATTCCTTCGTGTGCGGGATGGCAGCGCGATTTGCCGGGCCCGAATGAAAAGCCCATTGTGATGCCAAGCGTAAAAGAGGATGGGCCGAATCACATTGACGACATCTACTTGGAGCTGTCCAGGCGCTCTTCCTCCATACGCGGAATTTTGCTCTTTGTTGCCGTCTTCATCGGCTATTGCGCCGTCATTGAAGCTCCCAGCATCGTTTTGAGTGTGCTGTTCACCAACAGTGTGAGTTTTAGTTCATTTCATCTGTTTTTGGTTTCCTCCGGGCTGTTCATGATGGCGCTATGCGCCTGGACCAGTGCGCTTATGTACCGGACAGACGTCGCGCAACCCCGCGACCTCCCCATCCGCTTCAACCGCGCCCGCCGAAAAATCTACGTCTACGGTTTCCACATGGTCTGGTGGAGACCCTTCTCCCACTGGTACGTCACCACCGCCAGCTATGACTGGGACGACGTTCGAGCCGAAGTCTGGGAACAATGGGGCGCGTCATCCAGTGGAAGCCTGATCATCAAATGGGGCGTGTCACTCGCCATCGTCAAGCCCGGCACCAACGAAGTCATCGAACGTTTCCACCTCAGCACCTACAACCAAGACCTGGACAATCTCTGGGCCTACGTCTGCACCTACATGCAGCAAGGCCCGGAAGCCTTGCCACCGTGCGATATCGAACCGCGTGACGCGAATGACGTGCCGGCATACAACTTGGCGCTGCGTTGGGCGCCAAGGGTTGAATGGCCAGAGGCGATGGATGCCGAATCCCGGAGTGCGCCGTGAAGGGTTGCATCGAGCTGGTTCCAATAGTGCGGATAGATTCTCGGCGCAGACCTATTGGAGAGGCGTGATGGCGCGATCCAAACTCATTCCTCCGTGTGCGGGATGGCAGCGTGATTTGCCTGACCCCAATGAAAAGCCCGCTGTGACGCCAAGCGTAAAAGAGGATGCGCCGAATTACATTGATGACATCTACCTGGAACTTTCCAGGCGCTCATCATCCATACGCGGCATTTTACTTATCGCTAGTTTTATCCTCGGCTATTTTGCCGCCGTTGAAGTCCCACGCAACATTCTCGGTGGGGTGTTGCGCGCACACTCCGGCTCTGCTTCATTCAATCTTTTTAACTTTTCGGTTGGGCTGTTCACACTTTTCGTATGTGCCTGGACCAGTGCTTTCATGTATCGAACGGAGATAGATCAGCCCCGCGACCTCCCGATCCGCTTCAACCGTCTCCGCCGAAAAATCTACGTCTACGGATTCCATATGGTCTGGTGGAAGCCCTTCTCACGCTGGTACGTCACTACCGCCAGCTACGACTGGGACGACGTTCGAGCCGAAGTCTGGGAACAATGGGGCGCCTCATCTAGTGGCAGCCTGATCATCAAGTGGGGCGTATCACTCGCCATCGTCAAGCCCGGCACCAACGAAGTCCTCGAACGTTTCCACCTCAGTACCTACAACCAAGACCTGGACAATCTCTGGGCCTACGTCTGTACCTACATGCAGCAAGGCCCGGAAGCCTTGCCACCGTGCGATATCGAACCGCGTGACGCGAATGACGTGCCGGCATACAACCTGGCGCTGCGTTGGGCGCCAAGGGTTGAATGGCCGGAAGCGATGGATGCCGAATCCCGGAGTGCGCCGTGAAGGGTTGCATCGAGCGCGCCTCAACAGCGGAGATGGACTCTCACCGCAGCCCTATTGCAGGGCGCACGTGCGTTGACCGCCGTCCGATGCTTGTCCCAGGGCCAATGGACGTCGATTCGTTTGTGGCGACCCACATCAATTGGTATGACAAGGACGGTCTTGCCGGATACGCCGGCATCACGATGATGGAGGTGGCGTGATGGCGCGATCCAAACTCATTCCTGCGTGTCCCGGGTGGAAGCGCGATTTGCCCGGACCGAACGATCTGCCCGATGCTCCGCTTAGTCGCGTGACCCCGCCTAATTACGTGGACGCCATCTGTTTGGAACTGTCCAGACGTTCTTCCAGTATCCGAGGAACTTTCGTTGTATCCGTTCCGCTGTGCGTTTGTTTCCTCATTTGGCAGCTAACTATCGCGATTCGCTATGAATGGTTCTCGTCTGGAGACATGACGGATCGATTGCTGGCTATTTTGGTAATGGCCGTTTGTTCAGCAGCCTATTTGTACCTTGCAGCGTTTCTGTTCCACATGGACGTTTCTACACCGGGCGATCTACCTATTCGCTTTAACCGCGCCCGTCGCAGAATTTACGTCTACGGCTTCCATATGGTCTGGTGGAATCCCTTCGCTCGCCGCTATGTGACCACCGCCAGCTACGACTGGGACGACGTTCGCGCCGAAGTATGGGAGCAATGGGGCGCCACTTCTGGTGGTGGCTTGATGATCAAATGGGGCGTCTCAATAGCCATCGTCAAACCCGCCACGAACGAAGTCATCGAACGTTTCCACCTCAGCACCTACAACCAAGACCTGGACAATCTCTGGGCCTACGTCTGCACCTATATGCAGCAAGGCCCGGAAGCCTTGCCACCGTGCGATATCGAACCGCGTGACGCGAATGACGTGCCGGCATACAACCTGGCGCTGCGTTGGGCGCCAAGGGTTGAATGGCCAGAGGCGATGGATGCGGAATCTCGGAGTGCGCCGTGAAGGGATGTATCGAGCGTGTTCCAACAGTGCTGATAGATTCTCGCCGCAGGTGTATTTCAGGACGCGCGTGGATTGATCACCGTCCAACGCTTGTGCCAGGGCCTATGGACGTCGTCGGTTCGCTTGTGGTGACCGACATCTATTGGTGTGACAAGGACGATCTTGCCGGATATGCCAGCGTCACAATGACGGAGGTGGCGTGATGGCGCGGTCCAAACTCGTTCCTTCGTGTCCAGGATGGCAGCGCGACTTGCCGGGGCCGAATGAAACGCCTGTGGTGATGCCAAGTCTGAAAGAGAGTGCGCCAAACCACGTTGATAACACTTACTTGGAACTCTCCAGGCGCTCGTCTAGCATTCGCGGCGTCTTGTTATTCGCTATCCCGTTTACCGGCTACGGGGCCTTTATTGAAATGCCGCGCATGATTTTCAGCGAGTTGTTCGATGGACTATCGAGTTTCAAATCCATTGACCTTTTTATCCTGGCGTCTGCGCTCTTTGCCATGGCCTTATGCACATGGATCACCGTGCTTATATATCGGACTGATATAACTCAGCCCCGCGACCTCCCCATCCGCTTCAACCGTCTCCGCCGAAAAATCTACGTCTACGGTTTCCACATGGTCTGGTGGAAGCCCTTCTCACGCTGGTACGTCACTACCGCCAGCTACGACTGGGACGACGTTCGAGCCGAAGTCTGGGAACAATGGGGCGCCTCATCTAGTGGCAGCCTGATCATCAAGTGGGGCGTATCACTCGCCATCGTCAAGCCCGGCACCAACGAAGTCCTCGAACGTTTCCACCTCAGCACCTACAACCAAGACCTGGACAATCTCTGGGCCTACGTCTGCACCTATATGCAGCAAGGCCCGGAAGCCTTGCCACCGTGCGATATCGAACCGCGTGACGCGAATGACGTGCCGGCATACAACCTGGCGCTGCGTTGGGCGCCAAGGGTTGAATGGCCGGAGGCGATGGATGCCGAATCTCGGAGTGCGCCGTGAAGGGCGGTGTCAGGTATCACCACGGCCACCACCGCCACCGCCACCGCCACCGCCACCGCCACCACCACCACCACCGCACCCACGTCCCTCCTTACTTCACTATCCGCGCATCCAGGCTGTTGTCCGCCAGCGCCTTGGCCTGTTCCTGCGTCATGCCCAGATGCTCATGCAAGGCCTGAAAGTTCTCGTTCACATAGCCGCCAAAGTAAGCCGGATCATCGGAATTTACCGTGACCTTCACACCGGCCTCCAACAGCGACAGAATGTTGTGATCGCGCATGTGTTCGAACACGCGCAGGCGCGTGTTGGACAGCGGACAGACGGTCAGGGGGATCTGTTCGTCGATCAGGCGCGCGATCAGGTTCGGGTCTTCAGCGGCGCGCACGCCGTGGTCAATGCGCAGCACCTTCAGCAGGTCCAGTGCTTCCCAGATGTATTCGGGCGGGCCTTCCTCGCCCGCGTGCGCCACGGCGGGCAGGCCTTCGGCGCGGGCGCGGTCGAATACGCGCTGGAACAGGCGCGGCGGATAGCCCATTTCGCTGCTGTCCAGGCCGACGGCGATAAAGGCGTCGCGGTAGGGCAGGGCCTCGTCCAGGGTGCGCATGGCCTGCTCTTCGGGCAGGTGGCGCAGAAAGCTCAGGATCAATCCGCTGGAGACGCCCAGTTGCTTGCGCCCGTCTTCCAGCGCCCGGCTGATGCCCTCCAGCACGACGGCAAAGGGGATGCCGCGATCGGTATGCGTCTGCGGGTCGAAGAAGGGTTCGGTGTGCACCACGTTCTGCTCGCGGCACTTCAGGAGATACGCCCAGGTCAGGTCGTAGAAGTCCTGTTCGGTGCGCAAGACGTTGGCGCCCATGTAGTACAGGTCCAGGAATTCCTGAAGGTTGCCGTAGTTGTAGGCGCCGCGAAGGGCATCGATGTCGGGCCAGGGCAGCGCCACGCCGTTGCGTTGCGCCAACTGGAACAGCAGCTCGGGTTCCAATGAGCCTTCCAGGTGCAGGTGCAGTTCCGCCTTGGGCAGTGCGTTGAGCCAGTCGTACATAGGTGCTCCGATAAAAAAGGGGCGTATTCAAAGGGGGCTTGAGCGTGGGGCCTAAGCGTGGGGGGCTGAGCGCGGCGGCCTAGGCGGCCAGCGCGGTCTGATCCGCCTGGATGGCTTGCTCCAGGTGCGCCGCAAAGGCGCGCGCCTGGCGGGTGCTGGGGCGATCGCGCCGCCATATCGCGGCAAGGGGCGATTTCTTGATGGCGGGGCGCGCGGGCAGCACGACGAGTTCGCCTCGCGCCTGGCGGACGGCGGCCACGCTGCCGGGCAGCATCCACAGGTAGTGCCCGTCCAGCAGCATTTCGCGGCCGAACTCCAGGGACAGGGCGCCGATCATATCCGGAATTGCCAAACCGGCCTGGCGCAGCGACATTTCCAGTTCGCCACGGATGCGGCTGCCGGGCAACGCGGTAATCCAGGGGTAAGCCACATAGTCGGCCAGCGTAGAGTCCGGCAGCCCCGCCAAGGGGTGATCCGTGGCGCAGCCCAGCACGACGGGGTCTTCCAGCAAGGTGGTGGATCGATACACCTGCGGGTTCACGGTGGACGAAAAGCGGCTGATCAGCACGTCCACCGCGCCCGCGTCCAGGTCTTCGATCAGGCGCTCGTGCGTGCCGATCTCGATGGTGAGCGTGATGCGCGGATAAGCCTGCCGGAATGAACGCGCGGCTTCGGCCACCGGCCAGCCCGCGAACATGGAAAAGCAGCCGACCGTCAGGCTGCCTTCGTCGCCGCGCGACACGGCGGCCAGATCGATCTCGGCCTTGCGGAAGTCGGTAAGCAGCAGGCGGGCATGGCGGCACATGGCGTCGCCCAGCGGCGTGCAGGTCGTGCCCTTGGCCGTACGCTCGAACAGGCGCGCGCCAACCAGCTCTTCGATTTCAGCGATGGCGCGCGACAAGCCCGACTGCGTGCTGTGCAACTGCGCCGCCGCTTTGGACAGATTGCCCAATTCGGAGACGGTCAGCACGATTTCCAGGTGCCGGATGCGGAGTTTGCCTCGGAACGGTGTCATGGGAAGCGGCCGGTGGCGATGTGCCGATTATTCTCTGCCCCGCAACGCTTGGCAACGGCGATGCGGGATTCAGATATAGTTCGTCGCCAAGCGAGGCCTCGAATCCATCGCGCCGCACGCTGCGTAGGCCGCCCGTGCGGCGGCAAGAAAGGCACAACATGCATCCATCCCTATCCGCTATTTCCACACCCCGCGCGCGGCGGCTTGCCCAGTATGCGGGGGCCGGCCTGATGGTGCTTGCCCTGAGCGGCTGCGGCGTTTCCCGCGTGGATGAGGTGTCGGTCAAGTGGCCGTCTTTCAAGAGCGTGACGCCGGTGGTGCTGGCGTCGGACCCGGCCCAATGCCCGGACTTGGGCGGCACCTACCGCGCCCAGGGTGAACTGCGGTCGGGTGAACCCTCCTATTCCCTGAAAGACCTGCGCACTTTTTTCCTGTATCCCTTGGCGCTGCCCGGCATGCGTGACACGCTCTTGCCGGAATGGCGCTCGACGCCCGCCGCGACGGTGTCGCTGTCGCCCAACGGCAAGGGGTGGAACGTGTTGGCCCTGGACGGGCAGGGCGCGCGCTCAGCGGCGCGATTGCCCATGCTGGATGGCGGCGAGGATCCGGCGGCCAAGTCCGGCGAGGGCGGCTTCTATCTGCCCGACGACATCCGCCGCTATACGGGCTGCACGCAAGGCCGGCTGTGGGTCAGCGTGCGGCACGACTGGCGTCAGCATGAATCCATGGGCGTCAGGCGGCACGTGGCAATATTCCGTGCGCAAGCCGGCGGCCTGCTCGTAACCGTGCAACGCGAGTCGGACAGCATCGGAATGTTGCCCTGGTATTCCAACGAAAGCAGCGTGTCGCAGTACTGGTTCGCACCGGTTGCGCGCTGATATTTTTAACTGGGTGATGCCGCGGCTGCGGCTTGCCGATTAGCTTCTGACTCATGACACGTAAAAGCCTGTTTATCTCGACCCTGCTCCTGATTGCGTTCACGCTGCTGGTCGCCTTGTTCTGGCGCCATCAGTTCGCCAACACACCGCCTTCGCTGCGTGGGCTGATCGAAGACCCGGTGGGCAGCAACGCGCACGTCTATGGCGAGTCGCCACGCGAAGACGCCCAGGCCCTGCGAGCCTTGCTGGCCGACGCGCAACGCGGCAACCCCGAGGCGCAGTTCATGCAGGGCCTGATGCTGGAACAGGTGGACATGAAAGAGGCGCTGCGCTGGTACGAGACGGCGGCCGCCCAGGGGCATGAGGCTTCCATCGAGCGCCTGGCGCAACTGCGCGGGCAGGCGGCGGCTCGGTAGGCTTGGAAAATCTTGCGCGGGCTAATTTTTTTTAAGCCCCGATTCCTTAAGTAGGAAGAGGTAGCGCAACGTTACGACCGGCTGCAGGTTCGGGGTTGCGCGTTCGATTTCAACAGCGGGCCGCGGTACGATCCTGGCTGACTTCGATTTTTCAGGAATACCATGCGTCAGCGTTCATCACGCCCTCGAATCGATTCGCTTTCCCGTGTTGTGCTTGCGGCTTGCATCACGGCCGCCGCGGGCACCGCCCAGGCACAGTCGCCCGCGTCCGCCACCGGGTCGCGCGTGCAGACCACGCCTGCGCCGGCACAGCCGCAACCGGCCTTGACGCCCAAGCGCAGTTTTGATGATGTGGTTGCCGCGCAGGAAGCGGCAAAATCTGGTGCCCCGACGGCTGCCCCCGCAGCAGCCGCGCCGGCAACGACGACGGCAACGACGCCTTCCGCGGGGTCTGCAACGCCCACCACCGCACCTTCGGGCTCAGCCGCCGCTGCCGCACCCGCACCTGCCGCCACTGCCGCACCCGCTGCACCCGCCGCCGCCGCAGCAGCCCCCACTGTCATCATCCCGACCGAGCTTGACACCAAGGCGTGTATTGCCAAGTTGCGTAACGGTGCCACGGCCAATGGCCTGACCGTTGCGGATTGGGACAAGTACACCGCCAATGCCAAGCTGCTGCCCACGACCGTGGCGTCGGCCAAGGGTCAGCCGGAAGGGCGCGAAAGTTGGTGGGACTACATCGCCAAGACCGTGGACGATGAGCGCGTCAACGACGGGCTGGCCGTGATGAAGAAGGTGGGCCCGCAACTGTCCGCGATTGGCCAGCAATACCAGGTGGACCCTGCAACGCTGGTCGCCATCTTTGGTATCGAAACCAACTACGGCCGGCAGATCGGCAAGACCGATGTGCTGAACGCCTGGCTGACGCGCGCTTGCACCGAGAACAAGACGCTGTGGGAAAAGAACGCCTATGCGTCGGTGCGGCTGCTGCGCGACGGGACCGTGCCGGCCGACAGCTTTGTTGGCTCCTGGAGCGGTGCGTTCGGCATGACGCAGTTCATCCCGACGTCTTTCTATGAGTTGGCGGCAGACGGTGATGGCGATGGCCGCATCGACCTCTACCATTCGCTGCCCGACGCGCTGGCCTCCACCGCCAACCACCTGCGCAAGCGCCGCGCCAAGTGGACGCACGGCCTGCCCGCCGTGGTGGAAGTGCGGGTGCCGGCTGACGTGGCTGCCGCGATCCCGCCTGAACCCGACGCGGAATACGTGGGCTCGCAAGACCGCCGCACCATTGCGCAATGGGCGCAAGCCGGGTTGAAACAGGGTGATGGTTCGGTCTTGAAGCTGCCGTCGGGTAATGACGAAAAGGCCTATCTGTTTGCGCCCACCGGCGCCAAGGGGCCGGTGTTTTTGGCCACGGTCAACTTCGACGCCATCCTGCATTACAACCAGTCGCGCCGTTACGGGCTGGCGGTGTCGTTGTTGCTGAACCGCTTGCAGGGCCGTCCGGGCATCATCACGGCCTGGCCTACGGATGACCCCGGCCTGTCTCGCGCCCAGATCAAGGAATTGCAAGAGGCGCTTTACGGACGTGGCTACGACGTGGGCGAAGCAGACGGCATTCCCGGCGCCAAAACCCGCGATGCCGTGCGCGCCGAACAAGAGCGCCGCGGCCTGCCGCAAGATGGTCGCGTGGGCAAGCGCATCCTGGACGCGCTCAAGGCCGACAAGCCTGACGCCTTGCGCGCGCGCCCGTCCCAGTAAGTCTGCCGCCCGCATCAGGGCACGGCGAATGTCAGCGTCTGATCGGCGCGGCATTCGTCGTTGATGGGCGGTGGATGCCATACGCGGTCAAGCACCGCTATGATGGATCCCCGCCCTCTCTTCGTGAAGAATGTCATGCCGTCCGCTGGTTTTCCTGACGTTTTCCTGACACCTCGGCTGCGCGCGCAGCGGATGAGCCAGGCGCATCTGCCGTTCATTGAGCAGATGCACGCCAATCCCGATGTGATGGCCACGATGGGCGGCACGCGCGACGGGGCGGCCAGCCGGCTGTACCTGGCGCAGAACGAGGCTCATTGGATGGATCACGGCTACGGCATGTATGTGCTGGAAGATCGGGAAACGGGCACGCTGGCTGGACGCGCGGGCTTGAAGTACACGGTGTCTGATGAGCAGGGCGCCATTGAGCTTGCCTATGCGTTTGCGCCGGAATGCTGGGGCCGAGGCTATGCCGTGGAAATTTCAGCGGCACTGGTCTCGCTGGGCTTCAAGCTGCTGCCGGTCGACGCGCTGTGCGCGGTGGCGATCCAATCCAATACGGCGTCACGCCGCGTGCTGGAAAAGAGCGGCATGCGTTATGTGGGCGAAGCGGCGGGCAACGGCGCCAATGTCAAGGTGCGCTACGAGATCCGTCGCGCGGATTGGCAGGCGCGTCAAAGTACTACCGACTACACGCGGTAGCCCCGGCGTTAACATTCGGCTATGAGCACCACCCCGATTCCCGACGACGATCCCCAGCCCGTCCCCCCCGAACGCCCCGCGCCGGAAGAATGCTGCAACAGCGGCTGCATCCCCTGCGTGTACGACATGTACGACGAAGCCATGGACAAGTACCGCCAAGCGTTGAAAGCGTGGCGGCTAAGGCATGAAGCGGAAGGCACGTAGGATGGGTGTGGCGCGCACGGGTAAATAGAAGAAAGCAGATACCCAGCGCGCAAACCCATCATGCAGCGCATCGCAATGGTGGCGATCGATTGGATGGCACCGGTGTTCGATGGGTTACGCGCGTCCGGCGTTCGTGTTCTATTGGCCAGTCTTTCGCGCTTCACCCATCCTACGATTGGCATGTAGCGGAAATCAGCGCATCGCAATCGTCTGCCTCAACCCGCCAGCTTCATATGGACGATCGGAAACGGGCGGCCAGCGTCGTCGTGGGCCGAGCGGCCGGTGTCGACGAAACCGTAGTGTTTGTAAAACCCGTGCGCTTGCGGATTCTGTTCGTTCACGTCCACCAGCAGGGTGCCGTGCAGCGAACGCGCGAAATTCAGCAGGCGGCGGCCGGCGCCTTTGCCGCGTTTGCTGGCGTCTACGAACAGCATTTCGACTTTGTTGCCTGACAGCCCCATGAAGCCGGCGATCTCGCCGTCTCCGTCCTCACAGACCCACACCCGCACCGATGGCAGATAGGTGTTGAGGACCTGCGGGTACATCGCCTGGATTTCCTTTTCCGTCAGGAAGGAATGCGTGGCGCGGACCGAGCGGAGCCAGATGTCCGCCAAGGCCAGGTCGTCGCCGTGGTTGCGTTCTCGGATATTCATGTTCTTGTTGGTGTTTACAGTCCCGAGCGATACAGGTCGGTCGCGGCCAGGACGGTTTCCATTTGCACAGTATGCGCGAAGACAAAGCGGTCGCCGTAGACGGTTTCATCCGGAAACTCGGAAATCAAGGCCATCGGCAGATCTTCGCGATCCGTCTCCGTGATCTGTACCGGAATGCCGTTCATGACCTCGAAGCCGGTTTCTAGCGCATGCGCGTGAAAGAGTTCCAATTGGCGGGCGTTGAATTCCACCAGCCCGGTCACGTTGGCGGCCAGGCGCGCGGTGACCCCTTCGATCAGCCGGTGCGCGCGTTCACGCCAGCCCGGATGATGGCGCAACACCAGGAAAAACCCCTTGGGTATCGTCCACAGCTCGAAGTTGCGCGGCAGATAGCCGGACAGGGGGCGCGTCCACTCGTGCGCGGGGTAGCCGTGCAGGTTGATATGCAACTGCGCGCCGCTGATCGCCTGCGCCTGATGACGTGCGTCGCGTTCAAAGAACGGTGCATGTTCGCGGTAGGCGATGTCGTCGCCCAGCGCGCTGTAGCGCGAGGCGTGCAGCATGTGGCGCGGATGATGTTCGCGCAGGCGGTTGAACAGCGCGTAGCCGTCGGGGTTTTCGGCGGCGACCAGCGCAAAGTGCGCGTCGCCGCGTTCGGCCAGCGTCTGCGCGGCGCGCAGCGCGCCGACAATGCCCGACGTTTCATTGGCGTGCTGCGCGCCCGAGATGAAGACGGCGGGCCCGGGGCCGCGCACATAGGTGCCCAGCACGGGGCGCCCCTGGCGCGATACCGCCTGGAAGGTGTCGCCGCCAAATGCCGCCACACAGCCCGCAATCTGGGCGGCCGTCAGCGGCTCGCGGCGCTGTGCCAGCGGCCCATCGGGCATCGCGGGCGTAACCGGTGCGACCGGGGCAAACGGCTCAAGCGAAATCTGCACGCGCGCCGCGCCGTCGTGGCGGCGGATGTCCGGAATAATTTGGCCCGGCTGCAAGCCACGGTCTCCCGACGGCCTGCCGGAGTGATGCTGAAAATGTTCCAGCAGCGTGAAGTACACGTCTTCGTGCAGGGCTTCGAAGGTGCTGACGATTTCTTCGTCCACCGGCAGCGCGAAGTCCATGCCGGGCAGGTCCACCCGGATTTCCAGGCGGTCGAAATACGGTTCGTGCGCGCCCCAGGCGTGATTGCGCACGGTGTCGACGATGCTGCGGAACACTTGCTGGTATTCGGTGGCTTGGGCGCCGTCGGTCTGCACCGCCCCGTCGGCATCGCGCACGCGTAGCCATCCAGTGGGCGATAGTTCGGGCGTGCCGTCTTGCGCCGCGCCCAGCACGTTGGGCGCGAAAACGCGGGACTCAACCGTGCGGCCATCGGCGTAGCTCAGGGTGACGTCATAGTGCAGGTCGGACGCACCTTCCTGCATCACGACGCGCACGCCTTCCAGCAACGCGACCAGCGGGTAGGCTTCCAGCGTAAAGCGCTTGGCCAGCGCGTGTTCGTGCAGCGGATAGCGCACCAGCGCCGACACCAGGCCGTCGCGATCGACTTCTTCCAGGAAGTAATGCAGCAGCGGCTTGTAGGCGCTACGAAAGCGCGCGCTGACGCCGGCCTGCGCCAACCGCGCCTCTGCCGCGCGGCGTGCATCAACACCTTCAAACAACCAGCCTTCCACCACCGCGCCACGCCAGACGGGCGCCAGATAGGAATGGGTCCAGGCGTCCAGCGTGCGGTCAAATGATTTTTCAAGCAAAGACATGCGTCGTATTCCTTCGGGGTTCTTGCGGCATCCGGCAAAGAGACAAATGCCCCTTGCGGGGCATCTGATCTTTTACACCTTTCCGGTCGGGTCCAGGCGGTCTCGCAACCAATCTCCCAACAGATTAAGGCCCAGCACGGTCAGCATGATCGCCAAGCCGGGGAAGACGCTGACCCACCACGCGGTCTGCATGTAGGTGCGGCCATCGGCCAGCATGCCGCCCCAACTGGGAATCATCGGGTCCACGCCCAAGCCCAGGAAGGTCAGGCTGCTTTCCAGCAGGATGTTGTTGGCCACGTTCAAGGTCATCAGGATAACCAGCGGACCCAGCAGGTTGGGCACGATGTGATGGCGGATCATGGCCAGGTCGCGCACGCCGAAGGCGCGAGCGGCCAGCACGAACTCGCGCTCGCGCAGCGCCAGCACCTGGGCGCGCACCAGCCGCGCATACTGCACCCACTGCGACACGATCATGAAGAAGATCACGTTGAACAGGCCGCCACCCAGGATGGCGATGAACGTGATGGCCACCAGGATGAACGGCAGCGCCAGTTGCACGTCGGCAAAGCGCATGACGACCATGTCCCAGAAGCCACGGTAGTAACCGGCGATCAGGCCCATGACAATGCCCAGCAGCGCGCCGCCGATGACGGAGGCAAAGCCCACCATCAGCGAGATCTTGCCGCCCACGATCACGCGGGCCAGCACGTCGCGGCCCAAGGGGTCGGTGCCGAAGGGATGCGCGGCCGACGTGAACGGCGCCATCAGGCGCGAGGCCAGGTCCATGGATTCGCCGCCGTCGGGAAACAGCCAGCCGGACGTCAGCACCAGCAGGATCATGACGCCGGTCAGGATGGCGCCCAGCACGAATTCCAGCGAACGGTAGCGGCTGCGCGGCTTGAAGGCCTGGGGCGCGGCGGGGGATGTGGTTGTCTGCATAAGGCTTAGCGCGTGCGGATACGGGGGTCGACGATGCCGTAGGCAATGTCGACGATCAGGTTGACCAGGACGATGACGGCAGCCAGCACGGTGACCGTGCCTTGCAGCACCGGATAGTCGCGGCCGGAAATGGCGTCAAACGCCAGCGTGCCCAGTCCAGGCCAGTTGAAGACCATTTCAATCACGACGATGCCGCCGATCAGGCCGCCGAATTGCAGGCCCAGATACGTGATGAGCGGAATCGCGCAGTTGCGCAGCGCGTGCTTGTACAGCACCACGCGCTCTTTCAGGCCCTTGCTGCGCGCCACCATGATGTATTGCGCCGACAGCGTTTCCAGCATGGTGGTGCGCACCAGGCGGATGTTGGTGGCGCTAAGAATGATGGCCATCGTCAAGGACGGCAGCACCAGGCTGGCCGGGCCGCTCCAGCCCGAAGGCGGCAGCAGCGGGAAGGTGATCGACAACAGCAGCACCAGCATCAGCGCCAGCCAGAAGTTGGGAAACGACAGCCCCACCAGCGACAGGATGCGGATGGCCTGGTCCGTGGACTTGCCGCGCTTGATGGCGGCCTGGATGCCCAGCGGCAGCGAAATCAGAATCGACACGATCAGCGACGTAAATGCCAGCATCAGCGTGGCGGGCAGGGCGTCGCCGATCAGCTTGGCGACCGACGTGCCGCCCATGAAACTGCGGCCGAAATCGCCATGCAACAGGCCTTGCATGTACGACAGGTATTGCTCGTGGAAGGGGCGGTTCAGCCCCAGCGCCTGGCGGATGTTGGCCAGGTCTTGTTCGGTGACGCTGCCCGAACCCTGGCTGAGCATCAGCGCGGGGTCGCCGGTCAAGCGCACGGCATAGGAAACCAGCAGTGTCACGGCGACGATCACGAAGACCGCCTGCAACACGCGTTTGATGAGAAATCCGGTCATGAGGCGCCGCCCCGGCTTCACACCGGGGCGGATCGTTGGGTTAATGCTTAATCGACACTGGTTTCAAGGAAACGGAAGCGGATGTCGCCAGGGACTTCCAGGTTCTTCACGCGCTTGTTCACGCCGACGATCGTGTTCAGGCTGTACAGCGGCATTTCCAGCGCCTGGTCGGCGACGTACGCGGCAATTTCCTGCAGCATGGCTTCGCGCTTCTTCACGTCATAGACGGTGCGTTGCGCTTCCAGCATGCCGTTCAACTTGGCGTCCTTGTCATACGGGTTCCACTTCTGGCCCGTGTGATACATCAGGTACGCGGTGTTGTCGTAGTCATACGTCCAGCCACCCCATTGGTTTTGCCACATCTCGCCCGTCTTGCCGCCCGGGATGATGTCGTTCAACAGCACGCCGGTTTCATACGGCTTGATGGTGGCGCGCACGCCCACGCCTTGCAGGTAGCCCGACACGGCCTGGGCCACTTCGCGGAAGTTCGAATCGCTGCCGCGCACGTCGATCTGCACGGTGGCGCCCGGCTTCACGCCAGCGGCTGCCAGCAGCTTCTTGGCTTCGGCGGGGTTGAAGGGCAGGGGCTTTTGCTCGGGGTTGTAGCCGAACGATTGCGGGCCCTGGAAGCTGGCGATGACTTTCGCCTGGCCCAGCAGCAACTGCTTGACGATGGCCTCGCGGTCCACGGCCATGATCAGCGCACGGCGCACGTCGCGGTTCTGGGTGATGCCGCCCGTGGTTTTGTAGCGCAGCGCGTAGGCGACCGGGCCGCCCGTCGAGATGACGTCGGCGTTGCCGGACTTCTTCACGGTGTCGATCAGGCCCAGCGGGATCAGCGTGGCGATGTCGATGCGGCCGGCTTGCAGCTCGGCCACTTGCGTGCCGGGTTCGCTGATGAAGCGGTACACAACCTTGTCCAGCTTGGGCTTGCCGCCCCAGTACTCGTCGTTGCGCGCCAGCGTCACGTTGACCTTGGGCTGGTAGCTTTCAAACTTGAACGGGCCGGTGCCGACCGGGTTCGTGTTGAAGTAGTCCTCGCCCTTTTCCTTGATGTACTTGGGCGGCACGATCATGGCGCCGTAGCCGGCCAGCTTGGTCAGCAGCACGGGGTCAGGCTGCTTCAGGATGAAATCGACGGTGTATTCGTCCACCACCTTGATCTCGCCGATGGAGTCGTAGTTGGACTTTTGCGGGCCCTTGGCGCCTTCCGCGCCCAGCAGGCGTTCGAACGTGAACTTCACGGCTTCGGCGTTGAAGGGTTCGCCGTTGTGGAACTTGACGCCTTCGCGCAGCTTGAAGCGCAGGCGCTTGTTCTCGTCCAGGTATTCCCAGCTGGTGGCCAGGCCCGGTTGCAGCTTCAGGTCGGCGCCGCGCATCGTCAGGCCGTCGTACAGGTTGCCGCCCACCGAACCCCAGAAGGTCACGAAGGTGTCGATGGGGTCCCAGCTACCCGGGTCCTGGTTGATGGCCACGCTGAGCGTGCCCGCGGCATGCGTGGTCGACAGGACGGCGGGCAGTGCGCCGCCCAACGCCAGGGTCAGGGCGGTGGCGGTGAAAGTGGTGCGGAAAAATTGCATGGTCGCTCCAGGGACGGGAACTCGGATCACACCGAGAAAAAAAGGGGGCTGCTGCTACGCCGCGCGGGCCACTTGATGGCCGGGCGCGAATTCAGTCAGCGGAATGATGGCCGGTTCGTCGCCGACGCGGCGTACCGGGCTGGGAATTTCACCTTCGATCAGCGAGGTATCAATATGGCGGCCGGGCTCGGCCACCGGCACGGCGGCCAGCAGCTTGCGCGTGTAGGCATGCTGCGGCGATTCAAAGATTTGCCGGCGCGTACCCAGTTCCACGATCTGGCCCAGGTACAGCACCGCCACGCGATGGCTCACCTTTTCCACCACCGCCATGTCGTGCGTGATGAACAGGTACGACAAGCCACGGTCTTTTTGCAGGTCCATCAGCAGGTTCAGGATCTGCGCTTGAATGGACACGTCCAGCGCGGAGACGGATTCATCGGCAATGATCAGCTTGGGGTTGCTGGCCAAGGCGCGCGCGATGCACACGCGCTGGCGCTGGCCGCCCGAGAACTCATGCGGATAGCGCGTCGCGTGCTCGGGCTTCAAGCCCACTTGTTCAAGCAGCTCGCCCACGCGGCGGGCGATGGCGTCTTCGCCGTGCAACAGGCCGTGCGTGCGGATGGGTTCGGCGATGCTGAAGGCCACCGTCTTGCGCGGGTCCAGCGATGCGTAGGGGTCTTGGAAGATGTACTGGATTTCCTGGCGCAGGCGCTGGCGGCCGGCGGCATCCATCGAAAAAATGTCCTGGCCGTTGTAGCGCACCGCGCCCGAGGTCGGCGCCACCAGTTGCTGCAAGGTCTTGCCGATGGTGGACTTGCCGCTACCCGATTCACCCACCAGCGCCAGCGTTTCGCCGGGGTAGACATCAAAGCTGACCTCTTCCACCGCATGCACGCGATGCGTGACGCGGCCGAACAGGTTGTGGCCGACGTCAAAACGGGTGGTGAGCTTTTCCACGCGCAGGACGGGTTCGTCGTAGCTGGCGGTGTCTTGCTCGCGGGTTTCGCCCACTTCGCGCAGGGTGTCTCCGTCCAGCACGGTTTGCGGCGTGCGCAGCGGCAGGTCGCGGCCGGTCAGGCTGCCCAGGCGCGGCACGGCGGCCAGCAGCGCGCGCGTGTACGGATGCTTGGGCGCGTTGAAGATCTCATCAACAGTGCCTTGCTCGACCTTCTTGCCGCGCAGCATCACGACCACGTCGTCGGCCATCTCGGCCACCACACCCATGTCGTGCGTGATGAAGATGACGGCGGTGCCCAGGTCGCGCTGCAATTCGCGGATGGTGTTCAAAATCTGCGCCTGGATGGTGACGTCCAGCGCGGTGGTGGGCTCGTCGGCGATCAACAGGCGCGGCTGGCATGACAGCGCCATCGCGATCATCACGCGCTGGCGCATGCCGCCCGACAACTGGTGCGGATAGCGGTCCAGCAGTTGTTCGGCGTCCGGCAGGCGCACCTTGTCCAGCAGCATGCGGGCCGATTGGCGCGCGGCCGAGCGCGACAGTTGCTGGTGCAGCATGATGGCTTCCACGATCTGGTCGCCGATGGTGAACACCGGGTTCAGCGACGTCATCGGTTCCTGGAAGATCATGGCGATGTCGTTGCCGCGTATGGCGCGCATCTGCTCGTCGGTGGCCTGGGTCAGGTCGGTTTCGCGGCCATCGTTGTCGCGAAACAGGATCTGGCCCGTGGCGATGCGGCCGTTGGAATAATCCGTGAGCCGCATGATGGCCATGGACGTTACCGACTTGCCCGACCCGGACTCGCCCACGATGGCCAGCGTCCTGCCCGGCTTGACGTCGAAGTCCAGGCTGTCGACAGCGCGGAACACGCCGTTGTCGGTATTGAAGTCAACCGATACGCCGCGCACGGACAACAGCGGGGCGGTAGAAGAAGCGGTGGTGCTAGACAACGTGGATTCTCACAGCGAGGTGGCGGCGCGGGCGGCTTGGTCGTACAGGCCCGAGAGGGCGCGCAAGGTGTTGGCCAATTGGTGGCTGGCTTCGTCCGCCGCGGGGGAGTCGATGAACGATTTGACGAGACATTGCTCGCGCACTTCGGCGTAGCGCGCAATGGCGGCAGCGCCGGCGTCGGTGGTGGTGTAGATCACTTCCTTGCCCGTCTTGGCGCTTTGGACCACACCCAGCCGCTCCAGCTTTTTCAGCGAGTAGTTCACCAGGTGGGTGTCTTCGACGTTCAGCGTGAAGCAGATGTCGGCCAGCTTCTTGCCGCGTCCACGATGGAACACGTGGTTCAACACCAGGATGTCCAGCGAAGTCAGGTCGGGCAGGCCCGCGCAAGCCATGCAGCGCACCATCCAGCGATTAAACGCGTGGGACGCGATGATCAGGCCGAACTCCACCTCGGACAACTGCGGGGCGGACGTGGCGAGATGGGCGGAAGAAACGATGGCGTCCCGGATGGATGCAGACATGACAGGCGTGTGTAGGGACGGATCGATGATAAAACGTTGGCGAATTATTGACGATTTGTTGTTATGGAGGCATTCGGGATAACCCTGGGTAATAAGGGCTGCCAGGCAGTGCATAAGCGCGGCGCGATTTTTGCTGCTGTCCCTTTTGCTGGGCCTTTGTTAATCGCCTGACGTTGGGGCTAAAAACGGGAGCAAGGGATGCGGGATCTGAATACTCTACTTAAGCGGGCACTGTTCAAGTTGTCCCCTCGGACCGCCGAACGCATGAACATCGATTTCCGGCTGCGGGCGCCAAACCGCGACTTCCTGGAAGAATCGGTGTTCGGCTACCTGAATGAACTGGCCGCCGAATCCGACCACGACATCAAGACTTTGTTCGTGGGCCTGGACAAGCACAACTGGCACTACCCCCGGTTGTTGCGTTGCCAGTTTCACTCGCTGGATATCGAGGCCCGCAAGGCGGTCTATGGGCAGCCGGACAGGCATTGGACGGGCTGCGCCACCAGGATGGCCGAGCACTACGGCCCGAACGCTTTTGATGTGGTGGTGGCGAACGGGTTGGTGGGCTATGGCATCAACAGCGCATCGGATTTCAGGCGTTTGATGACGCAATGCGAGCAGGTACTGAAGCCCGGAGGCCTGTTTGTGCTGGGCTATAACGACCGCCCCGATCGCGCGCCATTTCCGGTGTTGCCCGTGGCGCGCGAGTTCTTCGAATCGTTCGTGCCACCGATTGCCGGCGTGGAACATCACGTACACCCGGTTGATGACGCCTTCCGGCACGTATATGTATTTCTTAGAAAGGCCAGGGCGTCAGCAGGAAAGACCTTTCACGCCGAGCTGCGAAGCGCCGCGTCAGGCCGTTGACCGATCCGCGACAGGCTCGGCGTCTCGCAGTGACCAGGTGCCATCGTCGTTGGACGTCAACCAATGCGTGGGGTCGATCCGTTCCAGGAACACGGCATCGTGCGACACCACCACCATGGCGCCGGGATACTGCGCCAGCGCGTCTTCCAGCGCCTGCGCCGACGCCATGTCCAGATGGTTGGTGGGTTCGTCCAGCAGCAGCAATTGGGCGGGCTGCTTGCGCCATAGCGCGGCGGCCAGCGCGGCCTTGATGCGTTCGCCGCCGCTCAAGGTGGCGGCGGGCGCCTGAACCAGGGAAGGGCCCAGGCCCAGCAGGGCCAGGCGGCTGCGCAATTCGCCCTGCGATAGCGGCGTGCCCAGGGCGTCCAAGGTTTGCAGCAGCGACGCATGCGCGGGCAATGCGCTCGCGCGTTGGTCCAGCATGGCGGTGGGTACGCGCACATCGCAGCGGCCGGAACGGGCGGGCATATCGCCCGCCAGCATCGCCAGCAGCGTGCTTTTGCCGCAGCCATTGGGCCCTTGGATCGCCAGCCGAAAAGGGCCGGCCAGGCTCAAGCTGATCGGTTGCGCCTGTTCCGGATAGGGAAGCCGGGCGTCTTCCAGATGCAGCACGCGCCGTCCGGCAGGCACCGTGGTGTCGGGCAAGGCCAAGGCCACGCCTGGCACAGTGGGCGCCCGCGAGGCGGCCTGCCTGACAGCGTTTTCCAAGGCAGCGCCCGCTTGCAGGCGGCGTAACCGGTCGCGGCCGGCATGGGCTTGAGCATTGGCCTTTTTTGCGCCTAGCAGGATGGGCGCCTGATTGGTCTCGCGGGCATTTCGGCTATTGCGCGCGCTGCGTTGCTGCTGTGCGTCGTGCTGTTGCCGCAACGCGCGCAAGCCGGCCGCGCGTTCGTTGCGGGCATGCTCCAGGGCGGCTTCGGCGGCGGCATCCTGCCTGTCCCGCTGGGCGCGCCAGGCACTGTAGTTGCCGGCGTGTCCGCTAAGCTTGCCGCCGTTGAGTTCAACAATGTTGCCCATGACATCCAGCAGGCGGCGGTCGTGGCTGACGACAATCAGCGCGCCGCGCCATGCGCTGGTTTTTTCGATCAGCCAATCGCGCGCACGGGCATCCAGGTGATTGGTGGGTTCGTCCAGCAGCAGGCCGTCGGCACCTTGCAGCAGCGCGCCCGCCAGGGCCACGCGGGTCAGTTCGCCGCCGCTAGCCACATGGGCGGGGTGAGCGAGCGGCCAGTCCGGCAGGCCGGCGTCGGCAAGCATGCGCGCCCAATCCTGATGGATCAACCAATGACCTTCAGCCAGATCGAAATCGGCGCGATCGATGCTGCCCGCTTCGATGTTGGACAGGGCGCGGACAACGGCGCCCAGACCGGCGACATCGGCCAGCGTGGTGTCGGGGCAGTAGCTTGGCGTCTGCGGCACATGGGCCACGCGCCCGTGGCGCACCACGCGGCCGGACTGCGGGGGCAGCGCGCCAAGCATCACCCGCAGCAGCACCGATTTCCCCGCGCCGTTGCGCCCGATGAGGCCATGGCGCGCGGTGGAGAAGTCGTGGCTGACGTCGTCCAGCAAGACGCGGCCGTCGGGCAGCGCCACGCTGATGCGTTGCAAGCTGAGGAAGGAGGACGCGAGGGCGGGGGATGCGACGGCAGGGGACGTGCCGGCAGGGGACGTGACGAAGGACGAATGCGTCGGGGATTGCGCCGAAGGCGGCGCGCTGGAAGACCGGGCCATGGATAGCTCTCCGAAATAATGAAACGCTTTGCGCGGCGGGCGGCAAAGGGGGATCAGAAGGAGGGCTTAAAGAATCATGGCCTTGCGGGTCTCCATGGTGAGGGCGAAGAGATTCGAACTGAATCGGCCGTCAAAGTTCCCGCCTGTCGCGGTGGGCCGGCAGTCGGGCGGGCAACGTCAGGTTTCCAGCAGCCGCAGATCCGGCGGACGGTTTTCGATAATAGCTTCCATGCTGAAGAAGCCCGTCACGGTTGACAGTTCAAAATCAGTGATCAGCTTCTGATAGAAGCGGTCATAGCCGGCCATGCCCCGGCAGACGACCTTGATCAGGTAATCCCAGTCGCCGCCGATGCGATAGAACTCCGTCACTTCGGGCAGGCGTTCAACGTGCTGGCGGAAACCGTCGGCCCAGGCTTTGGCGTGGTGGCTGGTGCGGATCATGACGAACACGGTCAGGTCCAGCCCCAGCGCCACCAGGCTGACTTCGGCCCGGGTGCCGCGAATGATGCCGCAGGCATTCAGGCGTTGAAGCCGGCGCCAGCATGCATTTTGCGAAAGGCCCACCCGATCGGCCAGCTCACGCTGCGACAGCGAACCGTCTTTTTGCAGGCAAGAGATGATGCTTAGATCAAGTTTGTCTATTTTTTCCAGTTGGTCGTTCATATGACCCATTTGCAGCAGATTTACGCAAAATTACGGTGATGTTCGTTGTTGGCTTCCATCGTATGATATTTCGGATCAATTGGAAGACCATCATGACTACGCTTACCGCCACGGCCTCCGACACCGCAGGACCGTTGCAGCAGTTTCAAGACAGCCTGAAAACCGGCGATATCGCCGCCGCGCTTGCCGACGGCCTGATCGGCAAAGACGCCTTTATCGATGGCCCCTTTGGCCGCAAGCCCCTGGTCTACGCCGACTACGTCGCATCGGGCCGTGCCCTGATGCAGGTCGAGCGCTTCGTCCTGGAACAGGTGCTTCCGTACTACGCCAATTCCCACACCGAAGCGTCCTACTGCGGCGGCTTCATTACGCGCCTGCGCCGCGAGGCCCGCGCCGCAATCGCCCGCTGCTGCGGCGCCAGCGACGCGCATGCGGTGATTTTTGCGGGCTCGGGCGCAACGGCGGGCATCAACCGCCTGGTCCACCTGTTCGGCGTGGATGCGGCGGTGGCGGCGGGCAAGCCGGTTCGCGTCATCATCGGCCCCTACGAACATCACTCGAATATCTTGCCGTGGCGCGAATGCGGCGCGGACATCGTCGAAGTGCCTGAAAGCGCGCAAGGCGGCCCCGACGTGGCGGCGTTGGACGCGGCGCTGGCCGCGCCCGCCGGCACGCTGGTGATCTGCGCCTTGTCGGCCGCGTCCAACGTGACCGGCATCGTGGCGGACGTGGCCGGCATCACCCGGCAGGTCAAGGCGGCGGGCGCGAAAATGCTGTGGGACTACGCGGGCGGCGCGCCTTACCTGCCCATCCAGATGTCGCCCGCCCCGGACGCGCAGATCGACGCCATTGTTTTTTCACCGCACAAGTTCATCGGCGGGCCGGGCGCATCGGGCGTGCTGATCGTGCGGCGCGACGCGGTGCTCGACACCACGCCGACCTGGCCGGGCGGCGGCACCGTCAAGTTCGTGTCGCCCGAGGGCCATGATTACAGCGGCAGCCTGGAATCGCGCGAGGAAGCGGGCACGCCCAACGTGGTGGGCGATATCCGCGCCGCGCTGGTCTTGCTGGTGAAGGACGCGCTGGGCGCCGATTTCATGCGCCAGCGCAACGCGCACTTCGTGCAGCGCGCGCTTGCCGCGTGGCAGGGCGCGGGCCAGTTGGAATTGCTGGGCTCGCTTAGCGCCAACCGGTTGCCCATCTTTTCGTTCCGCGTGCGCAATGCCCAGGGCGGGTTCGTGCACCAGCAATTGGTGACCCGCCTGCTCAGCGACCGCTTCGGCATCCAGGCGCGTGGAGGCTGCGCGTGCGCGGGGCCGTACGTGCACCGGCTGTTGGACATCGACCCCGCCCAGTCGCGGCAGATGCGCCAAGCCATTCTGGATGGTCGCGAAATCGAAAAGCCCGGCTTTGTCAGGTTGAACTTCAGCGTGTTGCTGTCGGATGAGAAGGCCGACTTCATTCTTGAGTCGGTCCTGGCGCTGGCCAATGACGCCTGCCAATTCGAGGCGCGCTACGGCTTCGATCCCAGCCGCGCCATCTTCTTCCCGCAACACACCGAGATGGAAATGTCCATCTGATGCCAAAGGCCTCGCCGCGCTGATTCACGGCGTGGCGACGCCAGGCGCGAGGCTTCAGCCCTCAGTCTTGCATGTGCCTGCCGCAGGTGCGGATCCAGGCGGCCTTCATGTCGGCAAGTTCCTCGGACGCCTGGGTCAGCCTGCGTACGACGGCGTCTGGGAACGCGGCGCCCTGGCGGCGGCACGCTTCAAAATCATCGCTGAGCGCGTAGCGCGCATCCAGCAAGTCCAGGCGGCCTTGGCAAAGATCCCGGTTCAGTTCCAGGTTGTTGGCCGCTTCGTGCGTGCGCTGCACGTCTTGCTTGCGCTTCAAGCTGGTTTCTGCCGCGTCGATGCGGGCAACACAGTCGCTATCGGCGCGCGCCGGTGCGGCGGCGCAAGCCGCGAAGATCAAAAAAATGGCCAGTGGCCGACGGTGCTTTGCTGCCATGCGAAAAACCTTGGTGTGGCGTGGCGTGCATCATAACTGGTGCGAAAAGCGCTCGCGATTCTGTTGCGCCGCACGCCTGCCACTGCATGGAAAACCAGTATGGTGATTCGCGGGAACGGGTCTACCATCGACCACGGCTTCCTGATTCAAAAGACCCGAACCGCAACGGAATCGGGCGCCTGCCTTCCGGCTGAAGTTCTGTTTTATCAACACGTCACGTTGGAGATGAAAGAGAATGACCACACCCCTCATCAAGGTCGATCTGGACCAGTCCCCTTACGAAAACAAGCACATCCACAACCGTTGGCATCCGGCTATTCCGATGGCCGTGTGGGTCAAGCCCGGCGACGATTTCGTATTGGAAACCTATGACTGGACGGGCGGCGCGATCAAGAACGACGACAGCGCCGACGATGTGCGCGACGTAGACCTTTCCACCGTGCATTTTCTTTCCGGCCCGGTGGGCGTGGAAGGCGCGGAGCCCGGCGATTTGCTGGTGGTTGACCTGCTGGACATCGGCGCCAAGCCCGACAGCCTGTGGGGGTTCAATGGCTTTTTCAGCCGCAACAACGGTGGCGGCTTCCTGACCGAACATTTTCCGTATGCGCAGAAATCCATCTGGGATTTCCACGGCATGTTCACGTCGTCGCGCCATATTCCCGGCGTGAACTTCGCGGGGCTGATCCATCCCGGCCTGATCGGCTGCCTGCCCGATAAAAAGCTGCTGGACACGTGGAACCGGCGTGAACAGGCGCTAATCGACACCAACCCCAACCGCGTGCCGCCGCTGGCCAATCCGCCCGCGCCCAAGACCGCCCACATGGGCGCCTTGCAAGGTTCCGACCGCGATCGTGCAGCGGCCGAAGGCGCACGTACGGTGCCGCCCCGCGAGCACGGCGGCAACTGCGACATCAAGGACCTGTCGCGCGGCGCCCGCGTGTTCTTTCCGGTCTATGTGCAGGGCGGCGGCCTGTCGGTGGGGGATCTGCACTTCTCGCAAGGCGATGGCGAGATCACCTTCTGCGGCGCCATTGAAATGGCGGGCTGGGTGCATATGCGCGTGTCGCTCATCAAGGGCGGCATGGAAAAATACGCCATCAAGAATCCCATCTTCAAGCCCAGCCCCATCACGCCCGCCTACAAGGACTACCTGATCTTTGAAGGCATCTCGGTCGACGAAGAAGGCAAGCAGCACTACCTGGACGTGAACGTGGCTTACCGGCAGGCGTGCCTGAACGCCATCGAATACCTGAAGAAGTTCGGCTATTCGGGCGCGCAGGCGTATTCGCTATTGGGCTGCGCGCCGGTGCAGGGCCATATCAGCGGGGTGGTCGACATTCCCAACTCCTGCGCCACGCTGTGGCTGCCCACCGAGATCTTCGACTTCGACATTCAGCCCTCGGCGTCAGGGCCGGTCAAGCACATCCAGGGCGGGGTGGACATGCCGCTCTCGCGCGATCGCTAAAGGAGAGCCGCGATGCCCATGTATGACTATTCCTGCGGCGCGTGCGGCGATTTTGCCGCCCTGCGGCCGCTGGCGCAGTGGCGCGATCCGGCGGCCTGCCCGCAATGCGGCGCCGCGTCGGGCCGCATCATCAGCGGCGCGCCGGCGATCTCCGCGCTGTCGTCCGCCGTGAACCGCGCACGTGCCGTGAACGAACGCAGCGCGAATGAGCCGCGCAGTTCGCGGTCGGGGCATGGCATGAACTGCGGTTGTTGTGGAGGCGGGCGCGCATCAGGCAAGACGCGCACCAGCGCCGATGGCGCAAAATCATTCGCGGGCGCAAGACCCTGGATGATCAGCCATTGACCTGCAACGGCGCCACGGCAGCGCCTTGGATCTTGTGGCGCGACAAGGCGTCCGCCACAAACCCGGATTTCTTCATGGCTTCAACAAAGGCGGCCAAATACGCACTGGCCTTGTCGCCACGGCTCTTGGGCACGCCCATGGCCTGGCGAATCAGCATGAAGTGGCCGTCCAACAGCCGCAACCCGCCCAGGCGCGCGGCGTCGGCTTCAAGCTGCTGCTTCACGCCGGCCGCCACTTCCAGGTTTTCCTGCAAGAAGGTGTCGACCACAGCGGGCGAAGTCGGGGCGCGGAAGATTTCGGCTTGCTTCAATTCGCGCGTCAGATAAAGGTCGTAGGCGCTGCCTTTGCCGACCACCACGCGCACGCCGTCGCGGTCGACCTGCTCCATGGCGGTGACCGGCGAGTCCTGGCGCACCAGGTAAGCCCCTTCGATGACGACATAGGGGGCGGTGAACGCGATCTGCTCGCCGCGCAGCGGGTCAATGGCAAAAAAACCCACGTCCGCTTGTTCCGTAGCCACGGCGTTGACGGATTCTCCGGCTGACTTGAACACCACCAGATCCAGCTTCACGTCCAGGCGCCGCGCCAGTTCCGTGGCCAGGTCCACCGACACGCCGCCGGGCTGGCCGGTGGCCGGGTCGGTGTTCGCCAGGATGGGATTGCCCAGATTGATGGAGGCGCGAAGCGTGCCGGTAGGGGCAAAGGCGGAAAGCAACTCGTGGTCGGTCTTCATGGCTTCCTTGAGGGTGGGGCGCCGGGGTGGGAGCCTGGGGCGCGGTTTGCATCAAGAATAGCTGGAACGGAATCATTGCGCGCGGCGCAGGACGTAGTGCGGGGCCAGCGGGCCGGTGGGGCGGGTGCCGTCGCGGTACAGCATGATCACCTGGTTTTCGGCGACGAAGTAGCGCTGGCTATCGCCCGAGGCGTCCAGCCGGATGGTGCTGCCGTCTGATTCCCAACTGAACGTGCCCGTGACGATCTCGGGCTGCGGCTCGCGGTCCAGGTATTGGGTCTGGCGTTCATAGCGCTCGCCCTTCATCAAGGTCAGCCGCGTCTTGATGCCGGGGCAATCGGCGCAGGGCAGGGTGCCTTCATAGCTGCCCGGCCAGTCCAGCGCGTTGCGCGCGGTGTGGCCATCGGCGGGCGTGTCGCGAGCGTCAGGCGACGAAAAGGGGGCGCAGCCGGCAAGCAGGGCAAGGCTCAGGGTGCAGGTCAGGGTGGTTTTCATCATGGCGAGCTCCTGTTGGTAAACGGGTTCACGATACGGACAGTGAATAGGGTGTGCTGAAACGGGATGTAAGGTGCGCAGCGTGGTCTTGGCAGGCAGGCGGCGCTCTGGTATGGGGCTGAGGTAGACTGCGCGCCATGGATCCCGAACTGCTCAATCTGTTGGTGACTCGCGACATGCCGTTCGGCAAGTACAAGGGACGCCTGATCGCCGATCTGCCCGGCCCGTACCTGGCGTGGTTCGCGCGCAAGGGCTTTCCCCCCGGCGAACTCGGCCGCCTCCTGGCGCTGATGCACGAGCTGGACCACAACGGCCTGTCGTCCTTGTTGGCGCCGCTGCGCGCTTCGCGGCCGGGCGCGGCGCCGAAGCGATAGCAAGCCAGGCTTGGCCACGCGGGAAGCCCGCGAAACCGAGAGAAACATCTCTGCCGTTGCCGGTAGCGTCTTGGCACGCCGGGTGGCGGCGGGCGGCGCTACGATAAGCGGCGCGCCTCTGGGGGCATCCCCCGCTACGCTGTTGTGGATGGCCAGCGGGTAACGCCTGCCGCCCCGGGGCGCCTGCCCATTCAAGAGAGAGGTCTTTATGAAGAAATATTCCGTTCCGGCTTGCCTGCTTGCCGTGGCGTGCGCCTTGGGAGCCGTGAGCGTCTCGCATGCACAGAATGCCGCGCCGGCCACGCAGGAAATGCAGTTTCCCAGCCAGCCGTCCAAGGATGGCAGCCAGTCGCCGCCGTCGACCCTGCGCATGACGGTTACCCCCGCGCCAGGCACCGGCCCCGTGGTGATCCGGGATTCGGCGGAAAGCCAGGCCGAATACGTGCGCTGCCGCGAAGTATCAGACCGCGCCGCCGTCTCCAACGCGCAGATGCAGGCCGGCGTGGCGCAGTGCCTGAAAGAACTGGAGCAGCGCCGCCAGCAGTAGCGCGGCGCGTCAGGCGGGCGCATGGTGCGGCAAGACGTTTGGCTCATCAGCCAGCCTGGGCGCCGCCGCGCCGGCCTTCGGGGGCGATCGGGGCGGGCTCTTCGAGGCAGGCGTTTTCGGGCGAGCCCGTGGCGCCGCAACCGGCGCGGGCTTGGGCGGCGTGGGTTTGGATGCTTCGGCCAGCAAGGTGTCGGGCAGCGCAAAGCCGTCGAAGCTGGCTTGCGTGAACGGGTTGTTGGCCTTTTCGGCGGTGATCCGGTAGCGCATGGCGCCGTCGTTTGCCGAGAAACTCAAATCGACGCTATTGGCCGTTGCGCTATCCAGCCGCGCCTGGCTCAGCAAACGGAACATCGACCAGGACCCGCGATACGCCAGCCCGCTGCTGGTGCCGGCCGCGCTGACCAGCGTGATGCGGCTTTCCGTGGAGTCGCCCAGGTTGTTCGGCCAGATCAGCCCCACGCTGTTGCTGGCGCCATGGCTGTAGCTGATCAACTGGCCTTCCACGCTAAGGACGCTGCTGCGACGGCTGGAAGTCAGCCCCAGCGGCTGGATACTGAACTGCACGCCCAGCGCGCCCCGGCTGTTGAAGAAGGCGTCGCGGATGCGGTCGGCGGCCTCAAGCTGCGCCAGCACATCCATCCGAACCAGATACCCGCCCCGGCGCTCTGAATACAGGGCTTCGAGGTTGTCGTCGAAGAACAGTTTCAGATATTGCTCCTTGAACTGCGCCAGCCTGCCTTGCGGCCCGAACAGCGCGGTGAAGTCCTCAAGCGATGCGTCGATGCGGCTATTCGGGCTGAACGGATAGCGTCCAGCCAGGCGTTCCTGGTAGTAGCGGTACACGTCCGTCTCCCAGCGCCGCTCAAGCTCTTTCAGGGCTTCGATCAACAGCACTTGCGACGATTCGTCGGCCAGCTTTTTTACCTGCCGGTTCAAGGGCTCGGGCAAGCCGACGGCCACGCGCTGCAGGTTGCCGATCGGGTCCGCGCCCTTGAGCGCAAAACGGTCCAGCACCACCGCAAGCGCGGCCTTGCCGGGTTCGGGGCTGTCGTGCACGGTCTTCAGGGTGTCGTGGACACGACTGATGGCGGCCATGCTTTCGTCCAGGTAGGACGGCTTGTCGCCCTTGGCCACCAACAGGTCCGCCAAGGGCGCGAAGGGCCGCGCGATGGCCGCCACCTGCGGCACGTTGGCGCCGGTAATGGCGTTGGCTGCCACGGGTTCGACGGTGTCGCGCGGCTGGCCGGCAGCGGCAACGCCGGGCGATGGCGGGCTCAACACGGTGTTGTCGCGCACTGTTTCTACCAACCGGCGCAGCGGCGCCGCGGGGCTGATCACGTTGCCCAACACGGTCACGGCCTGGCTCAGATCGTTGAAGTCAACGACCTCAAGCTGGTTCAGGCCGCGTTGCCAGGTATCGATGTAGTCGCTGCTGTACAGCGCGCGCACCCGCTCGGCCAACACCTGTTTGTCGGCTTCTGAATAATCAATCCGCTGGCGCTCGCCCAGCGTCCAGCGGTCGATCATGGCAAGGTCGGTGTAGTCCTTGCCATGCGCCGCGAAGTAACCGTGATACCCGGCCGCCGTCAACAAGGGGTCGATGCGGGTTGACGCGCCATCCTGCCCGGCCGTCGCGGTGGGATCCTTGTAGACGATGTCGAACGCGGGGCCGACTTCATTGCGCAGGTCCAGCGGCGAGTGCAGGATCTTGCCGGCCTGCTCGCGCATGGTCATGTAGACGCGCTGCGGCATGGGGATCTGCCGCAGGCGCTGCTGCACCTCGGCAATGCGCGCCTGGTTGCGGGGCAGTTCGGCATCGGCATACTTCATGGCGTAGTCCAGATGACGCATCAGCCCGTTCTGTACCGATCCTTGGCCGGGAAAGGCCGCCTGCCATTGTTGCGTCATCCAGTCTTCCACGATGGGCGGACGGCGGTTCTGGCGGTCTTCGATCATGCGGTAGACGCTTAGCGCCGCCAGTTGCTGGTTGCTGCCGGAAGGCGCACCGTTGATGGCGTTCATGACGCCGTTGGCCAGTTCCGGCAGAAAGCGCCTGGACAATAGCTGGAGATAAGCTTCGTCCACCTTTGGCCCGATCTTGCGGCCTTGGTACAAGCCCAGTTCCGAGACGACGGGCCAAGCCTTGCGGTAGTCTCCCACCACGGCGACGGCGCTGCGGATCTGGTCCAGCGGCTGCAAAAGGTTGCGGCCGGTTGGGTCGCTGCCGCTGTCGATCTTGTGCGCGCTGAACTCGCGGCTCTTCTCCAGCACCGACATCGCCATCTGCCGGTTCACGTCGTGATAGTGATACCAGCCCCCGCCCATCAGCAGGCAACCCAATGCGGCAACGCCAAACCCCACCATCAGCGTGCGCCGCTTGTCGGCCATCACCTTCAGGTTGTCGCCCGCCAGGCCCGCCTCGGGGTAGATGATCCGCTGGAACACCTGCTGCGCGAAATAGACGACGGAACGGCCACTGGGTTTTGCGTGCGCGGTCGGTTTGGTCAGGCCATAAGATTGCGACGCGGCGTTGACGAAGGCGTCGCACAGCAGTCCCTGCTGGTAGACCGATGAGAAGTACACGCCGCGCGGCAAGGCGGGCGTGATGTAGCGGTCACTGCCCAGGACCTCTTCCAGGAAACCCAGCAAAACGGGGCGCATGCCGGCCAACTGGCGCACCAGCGAGAACAGGGCCTCGCGCGCCTCCATCGTGGCAGCGTCGCCCATCGCATCGAATATCTGCTCGTTCAGGCGTTGGATGAAGCCGTCGTAGCGCTCGGCCAGTTCTTCAAGCCAGGCGTCGTAGTCATGGACCGAGTCCAGCGTGAAGGTGAAGCCGAAGATGTCCTCGCGCACGGCGCGGGGCAAGCGTGCAAAGAACGGTTCAAAACCATTAAGCAAGTCGAACTTGCTCAACACCACATAGAGCGGCGGGCGGGTGCCCAGATGCCGGCTCAGTTCGGCCAGGCGCGTGCGCAGCAGAATGGCCAGCGCCTTGCGATCGCTGGCTTTCTGGTTCAGCAGCGTGACCAGGTCCACCATCAGCACCACCCCATTCAAGGGGCGGCGGCTGCGATTGCGTCCCAGCCAGTCCACCAGCCCAGCCCAAAGGCGCGCATGGGCGCCCGGTGGCAACGACACCCGCGCGGCGGAGCGCGCCGGCTCAGGGGTGGTGGCGGCAGGCTGCACGGGTGCGTTGGCATCGGGGGATGCGTCAACATCCGTCTCCGGCACCGGCGCAACGTCAGCCTGGCTGACCAGTTCGCCGGGCGGGTCGATCAGCACCGCCTCGTCGCCCATCCACCAATCAATGTCATAGGCCAGGTCGGGGTCGGCGAAGCTGCGGCGCACTCCCGCCTTGATTTCGTTGCTAAGTGAAAAGCTCTGGCTGGACCGGTTGATGAAGCTGGTCTTGCCGGTGTTTTCCTGGCCCAGCACCAGGTACCAGGGCAGCTCGTAGAGGGCGTTGCGCCCTTTCAGATTGGTGCGTAGCAGCGCCAGGCTTTGATCCAGCGCGCGCTCTTGCGCCTGTACAAAACGCAGCAATGGGTCGTCCTGGCGTTGCGCTACCGCGCCGCGTTCGGCTTCCAGGCGGCGGTTGCGGCGTCGCAGCGACCAGAGCCAGGCCAGCACCGGCACCATCAGGATCACCAACGTGCACACAATTCGCATGGGCAGGTCGGCCAGCGGCTGCTGGCCGCGCCAGGTCCAGTGCGGTCCCAACCACCAGACTCCGATCAGCAGAAACACAATGGCCAGTAGCGCCAGGATGGGCATCGCGCTCTTGAAATGACCCGCCACGGGCAATCCGTAGCGCTTGATGATGGACCAGATATTTTTCATCGCATGACTCCTTAACCCTTGCGTTCCGCGTCGGCGGTGGGGCGCACGGGCATGTACTTGTTCAATTGTTCGGCAAGCTCTGGTTCCCATTCATGGGCAGGCAGCGCGCGTAGCGTGATGGCGACGTTCGTGTAGAGGTTTTCGGCCAACCAGGACAGCCCGCGCGAGGCCAGCAAGTCGGCCGCGATCACGGCGGCGTACGCGCGCTGGCGCGGTGATTCCGAATGGCCTTGTTTGTCTTGCAACCGCAGCAGCACGGTCTCGACGCCGTCGCTGTCCAGTTGCGCGACCAGTTCCTCGCGCAATTCGGCAAACGCTTGCCTGGGGCCGGCGCTGGCCGTGCTGCCGTCGGCGCCACTCAGCCAGGCCAGGGTTTCACTGTCGACAAAGGCGCGCCCATCGCTGAAGCAAAGATCCTGCAAGGCGGGAATGCGGCGCACGAAGCGTTCGGTGGCCAGGCGGATGGCGGCGGCGGCGTCCTTCATTTCAAGGCGGGCGGCGATACCCGCGGCCAGGAAACTGCCCCGTATCCAGTAAGGCGACGCGACCACGCTTTTTTCCACGCGCTGCAACAGCGCGGGGTTCACCGCGTTGCCGGCCAATGCCTCGCCGTAGCCGTCCACGATGTCGACGGGCACCGCCATCAATTCGGTGCGCGTGCCGTTGCGGGTAGTGGGCGCGGCGTGCAGATGCGCCCAGAGCGCGAAGCGGCGTAGCTGATAGCCGGTTGGGTCATAGACGTCCTGTTGATTGATGAATTCCGCCACGCTCAGCAAGGACCGCCGGTTTTCGCGTTCGTCGCCGGGCTGCAACGCCGTGTTGGGTGTGTTGAAGAAGGCTTCGTCGATAGCCTGAGAACGGGCCTGAGAGCCGGCCCGACTTCCGGATTGGCTTCTGGAAGGGTTTCCAGACTGGTTGCCGGACTTGCCGTGTTGCTGGCCGGCGGTGTGGGCCGGCGTCGCTGTGTCGGGAAAGCGGGTTTGTTCGACGCAGCGCGAAAACTGCGCTTCCAGGCGAGTCAGTTGCGTCTGATCCAGCTTGGTGTCGGGCGCGCGGGCTTGGAGGCGGTCCAGCGCCTGTTGTGCACGGGCCTGGTCCGCCTTGTTGAAGCTGTCCGCCGGCAGCGCGTCCAAGGCGTCGCGCAAGCGATCGGCCAACAGCGCCACCAGCCGACGCTTGCCCAGGTACCCGGTGGGGCCGGGCTTGGGGTGGCCGGTTTCCCAGTAGTGCTCGACCATGCCGGCCAGCACGTCAACCGCCTCCGACCAGCGCGGCCACGATCTTGCTTTCAGGCGGGCCGTAATCAAGTGCCCGGCCACGCGGAAATGCTTGCACTGGCCGCCCAGGTATTGGCGAGCGGCTTCATCGACGTAGAGCCAATCCAGGCGTGCCTCTTGCAGGCCGCCCAACTTGATCATTTCGTGGTCGATGGCTTGGAAGGTTTCGTCTTCTTCATCGAAATGGCCGGCCGGCTGGCGCGCGTCCAGCGGCGCCAGCAAGGCCTCGATGTCTAGCGTGGCGTAGTGGGTCACCAGTGACAAGCCTCGCGTTGGCGCGACAACAGCGCTTGCAAGCCACTGGCGTCGAAGGTCAGGCCGTTGAGCTGCGCGTAGTCGCTCTCTATGCGCAGGCGCTGGCCCGCCACGAAGGGACGCAACTGGTCAATGGCGACCAGGCCGCGTCCGGCGTCCGCAACGTTGCCTTCGTCCAGTACGCGCCACGGTCGCGCCGCGGACAAGGGCCGATCATCCATGTACAGCTGAACGGTCATCTGGTGGCGTTCGAAGGGTTTCTCGGCCAACAACTGCAAGCGAGAGATATTGGACAAGCATGTGATGGCCAGATAGATGGGCGGCCGCGTGTTCAGCGCGGGCGCTGAAATCACCACCCGCTGTTGGCCGGCAGGCGGCTCGTTCGAATCCGTCAGCAGGAACGTCGAGTCGCCATCGGATCGCGATGACTCGTTCTGCCGAATGATGTCGGACGCGCGCGACGATGGCGGCAGCAGGTCGGCCGATGCAGCGGGATGCGGCGTCGCGTCGCTGTTGGAGGCGACGGAGGCGGACGTGGCGCTGGCGGAATCGGCATCCGGTGGCATGGCGCTCCTTGGGCTGCTGGGGGCGGGCGGCGTGCCCGCGGCCGCGTCGAAGCAGGCCAGCCGTTCGACGCCGGAAATGATCTGGGTGCAATGGCGCGTGGGTGTATCTGCGGCCAGCGCCGCGTGGCTGGCCGGCGCGGTCATCAACAGCGCAAGCAAGGTGATAACGGGTTTCATGAAGTGTGGTCCTCCCGGTCTAGATTCCACGCCTGGCAGCGGCGCGCCAACGTACGTTTGGGGATGCCCAGGCTTTGCGCGGCCCGGCTGCGAGATCCATTGACCTGTCTCAGTCGTGCCCGGATGACCAGGCTTTGAAAAGCGTCCAGCGCTTGGGGCAGGTTGTCGGTGTGAAGCAGGCCATGCAGCAGGTCGGCGCCCGTGCCGTGCTGGGGCAGGGCGGGCATCTCGGCCTGCGATAGATCAAGCAGGTCTGCGCGTATGGGCTGGCCTTGCGGCGTTCTTTCGGCCGCCACCAACACCAGGCTGCGAAGCTGGCGCACATTGCCGGGCAAGGCGTGGGCCGCCAGCAGCGCCAGGGCGTCGGGGGCAAGGCCGGCGACACGGGTCTGGCGCTCGCGGTTGTGCTGCAGCACGGTGTGGAAGCTCAATGCGGGAATATCTTCCGGGCGCTCGCGCAGGGGCGGCAATGCCAGCGTCAATTGCCGGATGCGGAAGTACAGGTCTTCGCGAAAGCGTCCGTCGCGGATCAGTTGCGGCAGCGGGCGGTGGGTTGCGCAGATCAGCCGGAAATCCGAGCTATGTTCGCGTGTGCCGCCCAGCGGCCGGTACTTCTTTTCATTGAGCAGACGAAGTAGCGTGCCCTGTAGCGCCATGGGCATGTCGCCGATTTCGTCCAGGAACAGGGTGCCGCCATCGGCCTCGGCAACGAGGCCCGTACGGGCCTGCACGGCGCCGGTAAAGGCGCCGCGAACGTTGCCGAACAGTTCAGCCTCGATAAGCTCTTGCGGGATGGCCGCGCAGTTGAGCGGCACGAACTTTCCGGTGCGCGGCGAAGCCTGATGAATCAGCCAGGCGGCGTGGTCCTTGCCGGTACCTGTCTCGCCGGTCAGCAGAACCGCCAGCGTCGAATCGGCAAAGCGCAGCATGTCCTCCCGTATGGTTCGAGCCGCCGCGCTGACGCCGATGAACTCGGCCGCCAACAGGCGCGAGGCGCGCTGCTTGCCTGAATCCGCGGCGGGTGTTTGACGCAGGCTGCGTTGGTAGCGAGCGTCGTCGGCGGCATGAGCCTGCGCATGCAGGCGGGCGAACAAGGATTCGTGCGCGGCATGCAGGGCGCGCCAGACAGGGTCGGCGCGCCAGCGTGACACGGCGGACGCCGGCCCCGCCAAGACCAGCACCGCCAAGGGCTGCCGCCTAGCGTCCAGCATCGGCAGGGCCAGCAGCGCATGCTGCGTACCCAGGCGGTCGCGCAGCCGTTCAAAGCCCAGGCCCACGCCGACCAGCGCGGACATCTGTTCAACCTGGCACGGCTTGCCACTGGTCAGGGCATAGACCAGCGGGTCGTCCAGCGCGTCCATGCTGATGTCGGGCAACGAGCCGCCGGCGGCGTGGTCGACGCCCGCCATCGCCAACGCCACCAGCGTGTCGCCCGTCGCGTCGCGTACATACAGGCAGACAGCGCCGGTTCCGAGAAAGGCGGCGCAGGCGGCCGCGAAGGTACTTGCCAAGGCGTCGGGCCGGGTGGCCATCGCCATGTTGCGGGCAGTGTCCGCTACGGCTAGCGCGTCCATGTCGCGCCTCAATCCAGATGGGCGGCGAATGCGCCCTGCGCCCAATGCAGCCGGGCATCCCTTAATGCCTTGCCCGCGGCCAGTTGCTGCAACACCGCCAGCGACAAGGGCGGCAGCAACTCGTCATCGATGCAGGCGTCCAGCAGGCGCGCGCCATTTTCATGGCGGGTGCAACGGCTGCGCAGTTCGTCGCGGGCGCTGGCGTCAATGGTCAAGGTGGCGTCGTATCGCGTGGCGAATTGCGCGCGCAGGCGTTCCAGGCGGCCGTGGATGATCTGGTCGAGCACGTCTTCGTCCAGGTAGCGGTAGGGAACCAATTGCATCCGCGCCAGCAGCGCCGGCTTGAAGAACGTGGCCAGGCGGGCCCGCAGCGCGTCTTCGGACAAGTCGGCAAGCGCGTCATCGTGCTGATCGAACCCGAGGTTCGAGGTCAGGAAGAACAGCACATTCTTGCAGTCGATGGGACGGCCCTCGCCGTCGGCAAGCTCACCTTTGTCGAAGGCCTGATAGAACAGGCTCATGACCTCGGGGTGCGCCTTCTCGACCTCGTCGAGCAGCACGATGGAATAGGGTTGCCGCCGGATGGCCTCGGTCAGCACCCCGCCTTCGCCATAGCCGACGTAACCGGGCGGGGCGCCAAGCAGGCGCGACACCGTGTGCCGTTCCTGGAACTCGGACATATTGATCGTGGTCAGGAACTGCCGGCCGCCAAACAACGCGTCCGCCAAGGCCAGCGCCGTCTCGGTCTTGCCCACGCCGCTGGGGCCCACCAGCAGGAACGCACCCAACGGCGTGCCGGGCCGACGCAAGTCCGCGGTGGCGGTCAGCAGGTGTTTGTGTATGCGGTCGATGGCCATGTCCTGGCCTTTGATGCGTTCGCGCAGCACGGTGGGCAATTGCGTCAGGCGTTCCATCTGGCCACGGTTGATGGTGGTGGTGGGGATGCCGGTCCAGTCGGCAATGACCTGTGCAACCTGTTCATGCCCCACGTCGGCGTGCAACAAGGCGCCTTCGCGTTGCAAGTTGGATAATTCGGCCACCTTGCGGGCCAGGTCGTGGGAAGGATCTTTGGAATGGCCTGGCGCTAAATCTGGAGCGAATCCCGGGGCAGCGTGCGCAGAATCATCGTCCTCGCCGGTGTCATCCGGCAATGCGGCGCGTAGGTTGACGATCTGGTCCACCAGCGCTTTCTGTTGTTCCCAGGCCTGTTGCAGTTGCGCGATCCGTTCGGAGACGTCCGCGCCGCTGGCGTCCAGCGCGGTGACGCGGCGCGGGTTGGGCTCGCGACCCGCGCGGGCGTCGCGGCGCAACTGCGTCAGTTCCGCCGTGATCTGCATCTGCTCGTGTTCAAGCGCGGTCAGGCGGCGCGGCGGTTCGGCCAATGCCGTGGCGACGCGGGCGCTGGCGGTATCGAGCACGTCGATGGCCTTGTCGGGCAACTGGCGGCCAGACAGGTAGCGCGCCGACAGGGTCACGGCGGCTTGCAAGGCATCGTCGCCGATATACACACGGTGCGCCTGTTCGTAAATCTTGCGCAGGCCGCGCAGGATATGAACGGCTTGTTCCTGCGTGGGCTCGTCCAGCTTTACCAACTGAAAGCGGCGTGCCAGCGCGGGGTCTTTTTCAAAGTACTTTTTGTATTCCGACCAGGTCGTGGCGGCGATGGTGCGAAGTTCGCCACGCGCCAGTGCCGGCTTGAGCAGGTTGGCGGCGTCGCTGCCGCCCGCCGCGTTACCGGCGCCGATGAGCGTATGCGCTTCGTCGATGAACAGGATGATGCGCTGCGCGGAAGCCTTGACCTCATCGATGACGCCCTTGAGGCGCTTCTCGAATTCTCCCTTGACCGAAGCGCCCGCCTGCAGCGCGCCCAGGTCCAGCCCCCAAAGCGCAACGTGGCGCAGCGGTTCGGGCACTCGCTGCTGAACGATGCGCAGCGCCAGCCCTTCAACCACCGCGCTCTTGCCCACCCCCGCGTCGCCCACGACGATCGGATTGTTTTTTCGTCGCCGGGAAAGGATGTCGATCATCAGGTCGATTTCGGCGTCGCGGCACAACACCGGATCGATCTTGCCGGCCCGAGCCTGCGCGGTGAAATCATGCCCGTACTTTGCAAGCGCGGTGTCCGCGGAGTCCTCCGGCGCCATGGGCGCTTGGGCCGCGGTATCCGGTGATTCCGAAGTTTGCGCAAACAGCGATTGGAACGACTTGCGCAGCGCTTCGCGGTTGATGTGTTCGAACAGGGTGATGGCCGGCAGAGGTAGATACCGCCCCGCATTCAGCAGCGCCGCCAGCATCAGGCTGCCACCGCGCAAGCGCGGCTGCGCAAGTTCCAGCGAACCGAGTAGCCAAGCTTCTTGCAGCCACTCAATCAACAGCGGTGAAAACGTCGGGTACTGATCAGGCGCCGCGTCCCGCTCTCGATACGGGTTTGCGTCCGCGAGCGCCTGCCGCACTTCGTCGGCGTCCAAACCCGCATGCGAAATCAGCACGCGCATGTCGGACAAAGGCTGGTCGACCAGTTTGTACAGCACGTGCGCAACGGTAATTTCTGCGCAGTGTTGGCTGATGCACAGGCTGGCGGCTTCTTCCACGGCCTGGCGGCAAATGGGATTCAAGCGATCTATCAGGGAAGAAAGCTCAATTCGGATCATGAGTCGCACACTTCGAACAAAGTGGTAATCCGCAACGAGACCATGCCACGTCGTTTTTATCCATAGGAGGAATCAGAAAGCGGCTTGAATTGCGGCTAGTACGTGGATCAATCGCGTGCGTTCACAAATGTTTTGCCGTTTTCGAATTCCTCCTATTGCGACCGTTCAGCCAGCCCTCTTAGCATCGTTGCACCACTTATCGCGGTTGCCCTGAGCGGCTTCTCCCGATTTACAACAGGAGCTTTCATGTCGAAGAAAATGGTCTCCGTCGCCCCGCCGGAACGCATCAACATCAAGTACGTTCCCGCCACTGGCGACCAGCAAGCCGAGATCGAACTGCCCTTGAAGATGTTGGTCACGGGGGACTTCAAAGGCCACAGTGAGGAAACCGCGCTGGAAGAGCGCCAGGCGGTGCGTATCGACAAAGACAACTTCGATGACGTGATTGCCGAAGCCGGATTGGCCTTGACGATGGAAGTGCCGTCGCGCCTTGGCGAGGCCGGTCAGGAAGACGACACGCTGAACGTGTCGTTGAGCTTCAGGCGCATGAACGATTTCGCACCCGATGCCATTGCGCGCCAGGTGCCCGAACTGAACAAGCTGCTGGAACTGCGCGAAGCGCTGGTGGCGTTGAAGGGCCCGCTGGGCAACGTGCCGGCGTTTCGCAAGCAACTGCAAACGCTGCTGGCCGATGACAAGGCGCGCGTCGCGCTGGCCAAGGAATTGAACCTTGTGTTGGACAAGCCGGCCGCCTGAGCCGTGACCCCATTCGCAATGCCAACCCGCAATAAAAGGATACGAGCATGAAGGCCCAAGCCGCCGCCAAATTGGAAGATAAACAGACGATCGGGTTGCTGGAGCAGATCATGGCCCAGACCCGCATTGAACCCAATCACGAGGGTTATGCGGTGGCCGAACGCGGCGTCGCTGCGTTCATTTCGGAAATACTCCGAACCCAGGAACCGCAACAGCAGGTCAACAAGCAACTGGTGGACCAGATGATTGCGCAGATCGATCGCAAGCTCGGTCTGCAAATGGACGCGATCTTGCATCAACCGCCGTTGCAGGAGCTGGAGTCCGCCTGGCGTGGCTTGAAGTTGCTGGTGGATCGCACGGACTTCCGCGAGAACATCAAGATCGAGATCCTTCACGTCACCAAGCAAGAGATGCTGGAAGACTTCGAGACCGCGGGCGACATCACGCGCAGCGGCCTCTACAAGCAGGTGTACACGGCCGGCTATGGCCAGTTTGGAGGCGAACCGGTTGCCACCATTGTCAGCAACTACACGTTTGGGCCGTCTTCGCCCGACATCAAACTGCTGGCCTACGTGGCTTCCGTGGGGGCCATGTCGCACGCACCGTTCCTGGCCGCGGCCGGGGCTGAATTCCTGAACATCAAGAGCTTCCAGGAACTCCCCAACCTGAAGGAAGTGCGCGATATCTTCGAAGGCCCGCGCTTCACCAAGTGGCGGGGCTTGCGCGAATCAGAAGACGCGCGCTATCTGGGCCTGACGATGCCGCGCTTTCTGCTGCGCCAGCCTTACGATCCCCTGGAAAATCCCGTCACCAGTTTCAACTACCGCGAGACGATCGACGGCGCCCACGAGAACTATCTGTGGGGCAATACTTCGTATCTGCTGGCCAGCCGCATCACTGACAGCTTCGCCAAGTACCGCTGGTGCCCCAACATCATCGGGCCTCAGTCGGGTGGTGCGGTGGATGACCTACCCGTGCACCTGTACGAATCGCTGGGGCAGCTACAGGCAAAGATTCCGACCGAAGTGCTGATATCGGACCGCAAGGAATTCGAGCTTGCTGAAGAAGGCTTCATCGCGCTGACCATGCGCAAGGACAGCGACAACGCCGCGTTCTTCTCGGCCAACTCGGTGCAAAAGCCCAAACTGTTCCAGAAGACCCCCGAAGGCCAGGCCGCGCAGACCAACTTCAAGCTGGGCACGCAACTGCCGTACATGTTCATCGTCAACCGCCTGGCGCACTACCTGAAAGTCTTGCAGCGCGAGCAGATCGGCAGCTGGAAAGAACGCCAGGATCTTGAGCGCGAGTTGAACACGTGGCTCAGGCAGTACATCGCTGACCAGGAAAGCCCGTCGGCCGACGTGCGCAGCCGCCGTCCGCTGCGTGCCGCCAAGGTCATGGTGCAAGACGTTGAGGGCAATCCCGGCTGGTACCAGGTGTCGCTGGCCGTGCGTCCGCACTTCAAGTACATGGGCGCCAACTTCGAACTGTCGCTTGTCGGTCGGCTCGACAAGGAATAAGGAGCCCCCAAGATGCCCAGGTCGCGGGGACAAGGCAGTTTGTTCGAACGGCTGGTTCCGGACGCCGCGCCCCGGCGCACCCGTAGCCGGCACGAGCTGGCGGCCGAACGCATCCACGCGATCAAGCGCCACCTGGAACGCATCTTGAATAGCCGTCGGGGCTGCTCGATGAGCAGCCCCGGCCTGGGCCTGCACGATTTCAACGATGCGGCGATGGGCAGCGCCGACTTGCTGCTGCACGTCAGCCAGGACATCCGCGCATCGGTGGCCGCGTACGAGCCCCGGGTCAAGGTCTTGAGCGTGCATTCGCGGCCTGACCCCGCGCAGCCGCTTAGCTTGAACTTCAGGCTTGAGTGCCTGGTGCCTGTCTTCAATCAGGAAGAGCAGGTAGAGATAGATCTGGTGATTCACCATCAAGACCGGTATACCCGGGTCGTTTGACCCCGGTGCCACGGAGACGGGAAAACATGCCGTTGCGAGGAAAGTTCCGCGAAGAGATCGACTACCTTCGGCGGCTAGGGCGCGAGTTTGCTCGCGACAATCCGCAGTTGTCGCAGTTTCTGGGCGACGAGGCGGCCGACCCCGACGTGGAAAGGCTGCTTGAAGGCTTTGCGTTCCTGACGGCCAAGTTGCGCCTGAAGATTGAAGATGACCTTCCCGAACTGACGCATTCGCTGCTGCAACTGCTTTGGCCGAACTATTTGCGGCCCTTGCCCAGCGCAACCATCATGCGCTTCGACCCCGTTGAACGGGCCATCACGACGCGGCAAGTGATACCCAAGGGCACGCGCGTGCATTCCTTGCCTGTCGACGGAACCCGGTGCGAATTCCGCACCAGCACGGACGTGGTGATCTACCCGCTGGAGATCGTGGACGTGAGTGACGCGCACACGCGCGAAAAGTCCATCATGCGCATCGACCTTGCCCCGTTGGCCGGCAACGCCATCGACTCTTTCGACTGCGACAAGCTGGACTTCCACCTGAGCGGCGACGACACCACCGCCATGACGCTGTATCTATGGCTATCGCGCTATCTGGGTGAGATCCGGCTGGAGGCTCACGGGCAGACACGCATTATTGCCCCGCGCCAGGTGACGTTTCCCGGGTTTTCGCCTGAAGAATCGCTGCTTCCGTATCCGAAGAATGTGTTCGACGGCTATCGGATCCTTCAGGAGTACTTCATTTTTCCGCGCCGCTTCCTGTTCTTCAGCCTGAGCGGCCTGCGCTCGTTGTGGCCCGAAGCAACCGCCCAGGGCGTGCGCTTTGAATTCCATTTCAACCGCCCCATGCCCGCCGACATACGTCTGCGCATTGGCGATCTGGCGTTGTACTGCGCGCCGGCGGTCAACCTGTTCGAGCAGGACGCCGAACCCATCAACCTGAACGGACGAGCCGTGGACCAGCGGCTGCTACCGGGCGGCTATCGCGGCGACGCCTGCGAGATCTTCAGCATTGACGAAGTCACCGGTTGGCAGCGGATCGCGGAGGGGCAGCGCGGGCGCTTCCTGCGGACCTTCCACCCCTTTGAATCGTTGCAACACGAGATCGAGCATGCGCGCGGCCGGCACGCGCTGTACTACCGAAGCCGGATCGAGAACGCGGTTGGCGAAGATGGCGTGGCGCATCGCATCGCCTTCATTCGCGGTGACGAAACCGATTACATCGACGAAGACGAAACGGTATCGCTCGCGCTGACCTGCACCAACCGCGACTTGCCCCTGGCGCTGGGTGTGGGCGACATCTGCGTGCAAACGCAGACCACGCCCACCTTTGCCACGTACAGCAACATCGTGCGTCCGACGCCGCCTTACCGCCCGGTGCTGGACGGCGCGTTGCAGTGGACGTTGATCTCCAACCTGTCGCTGAACTATTTGTCCTTGTTGTCGACTGAACCGCTGAAGGCCGTGTTGCGCGCCTATGACTTCGCGGCGCTGCACGACATCCAGCATGCGCGTGCCGGCAGCAAACGCCTGGACGGCATCGGCGATGCCGTTACGCAGCCAACGGATCTCTTGATGAAGGGCCTGCCGATCCGTGGCCTGAAGACACAACTGAAACTGGACCCGTCCGCGTTCCTGTGCGAAGGCGATCTGTATCTGTTCGGCACGGTGCTGAGCCACTTCTTTGCGCTGTACGCCAGCATCAATTCCTTCCACTTGCTGGAAGCCACCAATACCGGTAACAACGAGCACTACGAATGGCCATTGCAGACCGGAAAACAACCGCTGATCTAGCGGACCGCTTGCTGGCCGATGCGAAGAACTACGACTTCTTCAGGTTGCTGGAGCAACTGCACGGCCTGCACGACGACGACCTGGAGTCGCGGGATAGCCACGAGCCCGAGCGCCAGCGTGTACGCCTGAGCAGCTATGCCGGCCTGGGGTTTCCCGCGTCCGACGTGGCCTTGGCCGAGCGCATGCCGGCCGGCGCGCGCACCGACTACCACGTACAGGCCACATTTTTTGGCCTGCATGGCCCGGATTCCCCACTGCCCGGCCATTACCTGGACCGCCTGGCCTATGAGTACGGCCAAGGCGTGGGCATACGCCCGGCCTTCCTGGACTTCTTCAACCACCGTTTACTGACGCTGTTGCATCAGGCCTGGCGCAAGTACCGCTATTACGTGCGCTTTCGCCGCGAGGCGCACGACCGCTTCTCGCGCTATGTGTTTTCGATGGTGGGCTTGGGGGACGTCGAGTTGCGCGGCGCAACCCCCATACCCTGGAGCCGCTTGCTGAGCTATGCCGGCGTGATCGCCAGCCGCAGCCGATCGCCGCAGGTGGTGGCGGGCATCGTTGCGCATTGCTTTGACTTGAAGCAGGTGAGGGTGCGGGAGTTCGAGCTGCGCTACATGCATGTGGCGTCTGGCCAGCAGTTGCGCCTGGGGCGCCGTAATGGCGTGCTGGGCGACAGCTTCGTGGTCGGTGCGCGAGTCCGCACGCGCTACAGCAAGTTCTCCATTGTTATCGGCAACCTGGATCAAGCCCGATTCCGCGAGTTCCTGCCCAGCGGCGAAAACTACGAAAGACTGCGCAAGCTGATCGACTTCCTGCTGCGCGACCCGGCCGCCTACGACCTGGAGCTGGGTCTGCGGCACGACCAGGTGCCGCCCTTCAACCTGGGTCGCGAAACCGGCGCCCACCTGGGTTGGACCAGCTTTGTCCAGCACACGGCGGTGCGCCGGCCATTCACTGTCCGCATCAAGGCCCGTCTATGACCTATACCGACGCTCCACCACCCCTTTCACCAACCCATGCCTCGTCGCAGCCACCGCCTGTGCCACGCTTGGCGCTCGTCGTCGCCAACCCCGGCGCGCTCGAGCACGGCAGCACGCCGCGCCACAGTTTCACCCCCGCGGGAGGCACCATCGGCGGCCAAGGGGCCAACTGGATGCTGACCGACAAAGCGGGGCGGGTTGAGTCCATACACAGCGAAATCGTCTACGAGGATGCCGCCTTCTGCGTGGTGGACCGCAGCGGCTTGACCCGCATGAACGACGCCAATGCCCCGCTGGGAAAAATGGTTGGCGCCCGGCTGCGCGAAGGCGATGTCCTGCACATCGGCCCGTTCCACGTGACCGTGCATCTGGACAGCCCGCACCAGGAACAGCTTGATGCCTCTCGCCATCTGGCGCAGTACGAGCTGGATGAACTGCTGGTAGGGGAGTCGGGCGGCCATGACGGTTTGCCGACCGGATCCTACGTTTTTGACGCTGACGCTACGCCCCTTGCATCTGACCGCGATTTCATGGCGCTAAGCGCACCGTTCGATGCGCGTGCCGACAACGACCCCTTGCGCGCATTGGATGAGGCGGATCGTGCCGCCGCGCACGCGCCCGTCTTGATGGAGCCTTGGGACGTGCGGCGCGGTGGTGCCGCCGCGCCCACCCAGGCCGATCTAGCCACGACCCGATTCGAAGCCGTTACCGGTTCGCCCCTGCCATTTTCCGGAGTATCCCCCATGCCGAAGTCAGCTGGAAACCCGTCGACCCTTGCGTATCGCTTGAACAACAGGCAAGCCATGGTCGGCGACCCGAGCGAGGCGGCCGAGCTATTGATGCAGGGCCTTGAAGTGCCCCTGGGCCCCTTGGATGCGCAAGCGGGGCAGGCGTTGTTGCGTGAAGCCGGGCAGGCGCTGAATGCGGCGATCAAGGGCATTGCCGACGTCTATGCGGCGCACGGCGGCGACGCGCAACCACGTCGACTGTTGGGGCGCAACTTGCAACCCATTGAAGACAATCCGCTGCGGCTGGGTTTGGATTACCCCGAAACGGTGCGAGCGATGTTCGCCAGCGACCGCAGCGTGGTGCATTTGTCGCCCAAGGCTGCCATGGATGAAAGCCTGGCCCAACTGCGCGCGCATCACGGCGCGGTGACGCAGGCCATTGAAGCGGGCCTGCAGGCGGTGTTGCGCAGCCTGTCGCCCGCTTTGCTGCTGCAACGCTTTGAACGCTACCGACCCGAGCACGAGCCGCAGGCGGACGCCAATGGCAATGCGGCGGCCAATGCCAACGACAGGGCCTGGCAGATGTACACGCACTACTACGAAGAGTTGGCCTCGACGCGCCAACGCGGCTTTGAGAAGCTGTTCTGGGACGTATTCGAACAAGCCTACGACCGGGTGTTGCGGGCGGAGGCCGAATGAAGCGGATTGTGCCCCTGCTGCTGTTGACGTCTTTGCTGGCTGCTTGCGGGTCGGTGGGCGACGTGCTGACCAAGACCGGCCAGATCCTGATGGATCCTTCCATCCCGATCGGGCCGCCCGACGAGCACCCGTCACAGGTGGGTTTGAGCCTGTACGCGGCGCCAGACGTCAACCCCAACCCCGCCAGCATGCCCGACGACGACGAAGCCGCCACCAGCGCCGCCACGGCATCCAACCGCGAAGCGGGTCCCTACGAGGTCAGACTGAAAAGCGATGATCGCCAGGATTTGATCGAGAGCCTGCGCGGGTTGTTGGAAGAGCTTGAAGACGGGCGCCCATCCCTGCATCCCCTGCGGCGGGTGGACACGGGGCCGTCGACGATCTTGCGCGATCCGGCCGAGCCGGAGCCGGCCCCGCCTGCCGAAGACACCATCGTGATGCGGGACTTGATGCTGAAGCTGGGCGTGTCCACGGATTACCTGCCCGGCCGGCAGTTTGGGTCGGGTCCGCAGGTGATTGAGCAAGGTTACTCGGGCGTGCCCTTGCCCGTGGGCGGTGGGCTGGCTGCGCCCTCGCCGCAAGGTGCGCTTGCCACGTCCGCGCAGGAAGGGGCGGGCGTAGGGCCGGTATCGGGCCTGGCCCTGGGGCTGGGCCAATACAGCCGTGCTCACAGCCTGCCCCCCGCGGAACCCGCGCCGCCGCCGCGCGGCGCCGCCACGCCGATCGCCTTCAAGGTGCTACAGCTTAAAGACGATTCGCTGCTGCTCAACGTTGACCCGGAACAACTGGCCAAGGACTTGAAGAAGGCGCTGGGCAGCACCTACATCACCGAGGACGACTACGTACTTCAGCCCGGCCAGTTCAAGTTCATCGACTTCGCCCGTATCGACAAGGCCACGCGCTACGTCGCGATCGTGGCGGATTTCCATGATCAGAACGGCGCGGTCTGGAAGCAGGCGTTCAGGCTGGAACCCAATGGCCGCCGGTACGCACTATTGATGACGCTGCACGGCAACCGTGTCGCCATCGTCGATGAAAGCTACCGTCCGCCGCAACCGAGATCCCAACCATGACTACACGCAACCCCGTCATCTGGAACGAGGGGCTGTTCGTCAAACCCCAACATTTCCAGCAGCAAGCCCGTGCCTTGGAACACCATGCGAACCAGCGCATTGGCGGCGTCAGTGAACATCTCTATGGTTTGACCGAGCTGGAGCTTAACCAGGAATACCTGAGCTTTGGCAAGATCGCCATCGTGCGTGCACGCGGCGTCATGCCGGACGGCACGGTGTTCGACATTCCCAATGACCAGCCGCCGCCCGTGCCGTTGGCCGTCACTGATACCTCTTCCGTCAACCAGACGGTATACCTGACCCTGCCGTTGCGGTCGGACGGGGTACTGGAAGTGCAATGGCCGGACACCTACGCCAAGGCGCGCTACGTGATGCGCAGCGAAGAAGTGCGCGACACGCACAGCCAGGAAGGCGACTACGTGGCCATGGACCTGGCCGCGCCCAACCTGCAACTGACGCTTGAACGCGAAGACCGAAGCGCGTTCACGGGCGTGGCGCTGTGCCGGCTGCTGGACCGTCGGCCCGATGGCAGCCTGCTGCTGGACGACGCCTTCTACCCCACCGGCATGTCGCTCAACGCCATCCCGCCGCTCAAGCGCTACCTGGGCGAGATCGCGGGCCTGATGCGCGAACGTGCGAAGAACATCGCGGAACGCATCGGATCACCGGGCCAGGCGGGTGTGGCGGACGTAACCGACTTCAACTTGCTGTTGGTGTTGAACCGCTTGCATCCGTGGTTTTCGCACCTGTCCCGTCTGCGGCATGTACACCCTGAACAGCTATACGTCGCCTTCAGTCAGGCCTGCGGCGAGCTGGTGACGTTTACCGAAGAAGGGCGCTTGCCGCAAGAGTTTCCGGCCTACCAGCACGACGATCCCAGGCAGTCGTTCCGGATGCTTGAAGACACCTTGCGGCGCGCGCTCAGTACGGTGCTGCAACCGCGCGCGGTGTCGCTGCCCATCGAGCGCCAGCAATATGGCGTGTTGACCGCGGCGGTCCATGACCGCAGCTTGTACGCCGACGCGGACTTTGTGCTGGCCGTGCGCGCGCGCATGCCACTGGACAGGTTGCGCCAGCAGTTCATGCAGCAAACCAAGGTGGCCTCGATGGAAAAGCTGGGCGAACTCGTCAGCCTGCAGTTGCCCGGCATTCCCTTACAGCCGCTGCCGGTGGCGCCCCGCCATCTGCCGTTCCATGCGGGCTTCACCTATTTCCAATTCGACCGCAGCCATCCGTCTTGGCAAATGCTACGGGATACCGCCGGCTTCGGCCTGCACATTGCCGGCGATTACCCCGAGATGGAATTGCAACTGTGGGCCATCAGGAGCCAATGACATGAATACTCCCGCCACCGCCGAGCGCGTCGAATCCGAATTCCTCCGAACCAGCACCACCGCCGAGGTGATCGACAAGGCGCGCATCGGTTTTGACACGATCGGCCATATCGACCGGGACGAAGACCTGGGCTTTCAGTTGCGCGGGCACGGCTACAACCCGCTGGTGGACGGCGCGCTGCCGCTGTTCGGGCTGGTGATCCGGCTGCGCGGCTTGTCTGAATACCAGGATATTCAAAACCTGTACGCCACCGTGCGTGACCAGATCTCAGCGCTTGCCGAAGAGATCCGCCAGTACGGCTATGACGGCGCCACGCAACTGGCCTACCGCTATGCGCTGTGTACCTTCATCGACGAGGCCGTAATGGGAACGGCGTGGGGCGCGCATTCGCCATGGGCCGAGCGCTCGTTGCTGAGCATCAACCATAGCGAGACCTGGGGCGGCGAGAAATTCTTCACGGTGCTGTCGCGCATGATGATGGACGCGCCCCGGTACCGCGACGTGCTCGAGTTCAAGTACTTGTGCCTGTGCCTGGGTTTCAAGGGCAAGTACGGGCTGCAGCACAACCAGAACGAGGCCTTGCAGGTCATCATCGTGAAGCTGCACCGCATGTTGCGCGAGCTGCGCGGCGAAACCCCGGAAACCCTGACCGATGCCAGCACCAACGTCGCGTCGCGCCGCTATCGTGTGGGCCGCCAATGGCCATGGTGGACCCCATGGGTCAGCGCCGTTCTTGTGCTGGCGGGCGTCTATGCGGCCTTTGCGCTAAGCCTGGGCAGCACCACGGAAATCGTTCTGCATTCGCTGGACGGCATATTGAAGAACTGAGTTGAAAAGCTGAGGGCGGCCATTATCCTGGCCAAATGACGGCCGGGGCTGGCGCAAACCCAAGCTTCGCAGTGAAGCAGGGCAACCCCATGAGGAGAACCAAATGAAGGCACCAAATGAAGGGGCCGGATGAGCTTGAACCGCGCATGACGCCCCCGTCCCGGCGAAGCGAGTACACTTGTCCGCCGTTTTGCTTTCAGCCCCAGAATTCTCCATGATCTCCACCGCATGCGGCGTCGACTTCGGCACGTCCAACTCCACCGTAGGCTGGAGCCGCCCCGACCAGCGCGCGCTTCTCGCCCTGGAAGACGGCAAGACCACCTTGCCGTCGGCCATTTTTTTCCACGATGAAGACGCGGAGGTCAGCTATGGCCGCGCCGCGATCTCCGACTATCTGGCGGGTTATGACGGGCGCTTGATGCGGTCGATGAAGAGCCTGTTGGGCAGTTCGTTGATCGATGGGTCCACGGAAGTCCAGGGGCGTTCGATTCCGTTTCGCGTGCTGTTGACCCGTTTCATCGCCGAACTGAAGCGGCGCGCCGAAACAGCCGCCGGCCGCGATTTCACGCGGGCCGTGCTGGGCCGACCGGTGTTCTTCGTGGATGACAACACGGCCGCCGACCAGACCGCGCAAGACACGCTGGGCGAAATCGCGCGCAGCGTGGGGTTTACCGACATCGAATTCCAGTTTGAACCCTTGGCTGCCGCCTTTGATTACGAATCGCAGATTGATCGCGAAGAGTTGGTTTTGGTCATCGACATCGGCGGGGGTACATCGGACTTTTCCTTGATCCGTCTGGGGCCGGGCCGCGCCGCCAAGGCAGATCGGCGGGACGACATCCTGGCTTACGGCGGGGTACATATCGGTGGGGTGGACTTCGACAAGCAGTTGAGCCTGGCGCACGTCATGCCGCTGCTGGGCCTGGGCAGCCAGTTGCGCAGCGGCAAGGACGTGCCGTCAACCCAATACGGCAACCTGGCTTGCTGGCACACCATCAACCAGGCGTACACCCGCAAGGCCGCGGAGCACTTTGCCTATATTCGCGCCGAAGCCGGCGACCGCGACAAGATCGACCTGTTGCTCAACCTGGTGAAGCAGCGCGCCGGCCACTGGGTGGCAGTGCAGGTGGAAGAGGCCAAGATCGCGCTGTCGGAAAACCCGTCGGCACGCATCGACCTGTCGCGGATTGCGCCGGAATTGGCGGTGGACGTGACACGCCCGTCGTTCGATGCCTGCGTGGGCCGCTTGATCGAAAAGGTCGAGACCACGGTGGGCGCGTTGCTGCGTGATGCGGGCGTGGCCACCGCGGATGTGGACACGGTGTTCTTCACGGGCGGTTCCAGCCGTGTGCCGCGTTTGCGCGAAACCGTATCCGCGCTGGTGCCGGGCGCGCGTAGCGTGGAAGGCGACCTGTTCGGCAGCATTGGCGCCGGCCTGGCGCTGGACGCCAAACGCAAGTTCGATTGAGCCATCGGCCGGGCAAGCGGCCGTGCGGCGTCCAGCGGCGGTGGTAAGCTGCAAGGCTTGCCCCGGGGCGGCTTGCCGCCCGCCTGTTTCAAGAGACTAAGACGCCGTCATGACCCGCCCATCCGCTGAAAGCGATACGCATCTTGTTGAAACGCTGGTGACCCGCGAAGCGCCGTTTGAAGGCAGTTTCCTGAAGGTTCGCCGCGACACCGTCAGCCTGCCCAACGGCAACACCGCGACGCGCGAATACATCGTGCATCCGGGCGCCGTCGTGGTGATCCCGTTGCTGGACGACGGCAGGGTGCTGCTTGAACGCCAGTTCCGCTATCCCATTGGCCGCGTGATGACGGAGTTTCCGGCGGGCAAGCTGGATCCGGGCGAAGACCCGCTGGTGTGCGGCAAGCGCGAATTGCTTGAAGAAACCGGCTACACCGCCGACCAGTGGGCGCACGCCGGCGCCTTGCACCTGGCCATCGCCTATTCCACCGAGATCATCCACATCTTCTTTGCGCGCGGCTTGCGCGCCGGTCCTCGGCAGTTGGATCAGGACGAGTTCCTGGACGTGATCAGCGCGGACCCCGCCGAGCTTCTGGCCGCATGCAGCAAGGGCGAGGTCACCGACGCCAAGACGCTGACCTGCGTATTGTGGATGCAGAATGTGCTGTCGGGCGCCTGGAAGCTGGACTGGCAGGACAACGCCGGCTAAGGCGTCGTCCGCACATTCGTCGTCATGGCCGCATTTTCCATTCTGATCGAACCGGCCGGCCTGCGTTTTGACGCGGACGCCGGCAGTTCGGTGCTGCTTGCGGCGCAGGCGGCCGGTATCAAACTGCCCAGCTCTTGCCGCAACGGTACCTGCCGCGCCTGTATGTGCTTGATGCTGGAGGGTTCCGTGACGTATTCCGTGGAATGGCCGGGGCTGTCGCGGGATGAAAAGGAAGAGGGCTGGATCTTGCCCTGCGTGGCGCAGGCCACGTCCGCGCTGACGATTCAGGCGCCGCTAGCTGCGCCGATGGCGCCCGCCGCGCCGGTGGAGCGCCCGCTGACCGGGGCGCGCCGCTAAACACGGCCAGTGGCGGCCAAAGGTAAGAGCGCGGCCGCCGACCCAAGCGCCATACCCACCGCCATGCCCAGCACCAGGCCGGCAAATATCGGCGCGCCCGCGCCCAGCGCCGTCACCACGCCCAACCTTGCACCCAGGACCATGCCGACGGCCATGAGCCCGGCGCAAAGCACACGTTCGGTCAACGGGGGCGCGGCGGGCCAGGGGGCCAGGGCGGCCAGCGCCATGGCGGCGCTGGTGACTGGCATCAGCATGGCGTGCCGCCACGCCATGTCCAGCAAGCCGCCCGGCGCGCCGCATTCGCTGGCCAGCAAGGCGGCGGGCGTGTGGCGGGTGTCGACCAGCAGGCCGATCAGCATGGCCGCTACACAGGCAAGCCATGGGCCGGTTATCGCGCGCAGCCGTTTAGCCGCAGACGTGGCAGTTGGCGGCGTTGGCGTGGTCGTACCGGTCATGATGGCGCACCCAGTCAGTCACGTCGAAATTCGGGCCGTTCTCATTGCGGCCCAAGGGGGCGAAGTCCAGATAGTTGTAGGCGCCCGCCAACCTTTCCACGCCACGTTCAAAGGCGGAGTACGTCAGGAAGATGTTGCCGGCGGGATCCCGGGCAAAGGCACTGGCGCCGGGCCGGTCTTCAATGCTGCCGTCGGCGTTGGGCACCGATGCGTGCATGTCGCCATTGAAGTCGCAACCTTCGGATGACAGCCAGGTAAAGCGCCAACCCATGCGCCGCTTGAACGCGTTCAGTTTAGCCAGCGGCGCGCGCGATACAGCCACCACCGTCACGTCATGATGGCGCAGGTGCACCAGCGCGGCGTCCAGGTGGTCGGCCAGGAATGAACACCCCACGCAGCCTTCGTCCCATTCGGGCGCATACATGAAGTGATAGATGATCAACTGGCTATTGCCGCCGAACAGCTCGGCCAGGCTCAGCGGCCCGTGTTCGCCTTGAAACTGGTAGCGCTTTTCAACGCGCATCCAGGGCAGGGCGAGCCGGTCGCGGGCCAGCGCGTCCTGGCTGCGGGTCAGGGCTTTCTCGCGGACCAGCAGGGCTGCGCGGGCAGCTTCCCATTCCGGGCGGGATACAACGGCGTGATCGGTGTGCATGGTGCGTCTCCTGAGTGGCGGGCGCTGAGACCCGCAACGGGGCGGGCCTTGCGACCCGCCAGTGGGGCAAGCGGCAAGTCAGACCGGGCTTGCCAGGTGATCCGCGAGCCGGTCCATGGCGCCCGCCCAGCCGGTTTCGTGGCCGTCTCGGGTGGCTTGGTCGACAAACGGGGTTTGCAGGAAGGCCAGCTCGGTGCCGCCCTGCACGGGGGTGAATTCAAGGGTGATCAGCGAAGTGTCGTCCGGCGTATCGCGCCAGGCCCAGGTGAACACCAGGCGGCGCTGCGGCTCGACCTCCTGGTATTCGCCGCTGGCGTAATGCGCCTGGCCGTCTTCGGTCACAAAGCCCACTTGATAGGCGCCGCCCACGCGCACGTCGGTGTCGGCCTGCAGCACGCGCTGGGTGCCGGCGGGGCCGAACCATTTCATCAGCGCTTGCGGGTCGGTCCACGCGCGCCAGAGCCTGTCGGCGGTGGCGGTGAAGCGTCGGGTGAGCCGGAGCTCGATGGGGGTGTTGCCCTGGGCGGGGCCGGGGGCGGGGGTGTTGCTGGGGGCGGTGGACATGGGTGGATCTCCTCGTCGTGATACAGGTAGCGGGCCAGCGAATCGAGTTGGCCGGTCCAGAACTTCTCGTATCGCGCCAGCCAGTCGGATGCCGCCTGCATGGGTTGGGGCGATAAGGTGCAACTGACTACGCGGCCGTCTTTGGCGCGTGCGATCAGGCCCGCGTCTTCCAGCACGCGCAGGTGCTTCAGGAAGGCCGGCAGCGACATGGCGTGCGGACGCGCCAATTCGCTGACCGTCGCGGTGCCTTGTTCCAGGTCCGCCAGCACGCGGCGGCGGGTGCCGTCGGCCAGGGCAGAGAAAACGCTATCCAGCGTGTCGTCGTTTAAGTTAACCATAAGGTTAAGTATCTGCCCGCCACAACGCCGGCGTCAAGGTGAAGCCGTCAGGAATTTCCCTAGGTCTATTTGCCGCGCGGCTTGATGATGTCGCAGGCGGCTGCGCGCTCGCCCGTCTGGGCGCCGAAGCCCAGCAGGGCCTGGGCGCCGCAGACCGAGCCGAACATGCGCTTGCTGTCGTGCCCCACGCCGCCCACTTCAAAGCTGCTGTGATGCAGCGGCACGGGCTTGGCGCCGCGTGCGGCCAGCACATGTTCGTATTGCACGTAGCCGGTGCCACGGGCCAGGCGGGTGGCGCCCTGCGCCTCGGCGCCGCAGGTCTTGTCCAGCAGGCGGTGTTCGGGGTTGTTGTCCGCGCCGCCCAACAGATAGGTGACTTCGCGCGAGGCATAGCGCACGAACAGCCGGCTGTCGTCGGTGTCGCCCGCGTAGGCGGGCAGCTTGTCGGTGCCGTACTTGTATTGGTTGTAGGTGGGGCAGATGCCGCGCTCGTAGCGGGCGTAGCCCTTGCCGTCGGCACGCGGCCGCTCGTTGCTCAGGTACAGGTAGGACGAGGGGTTGGCGACCACGTAGCGCAGCGACAAGCCGTCGCGCCGCAGCGTGCCGTCGATATTGTTCAGGATGGCGTAGCGGTGCACCAACTGCGCGCCCGCCGAATGGCCGGCCAGCACGATGCCGGCCAGGGTGGGCAGGCGCTTGCGGTCATCCAGGCTGCCAAGCAGATCGTCCAGCACCTGGAAGGACGTGACGGGGGCGGGCCGGCCGCTGGCCTTGACGCTTTCGCCGCCGTCTTCCCAGTCGGCTTTACGCCATGCCGCCACGCCGCCAAACCCGGAGTCGATCGAGCCCGAGAAGCGCGGCGCCAGAATCAGCGTGTTGCGCGCCCGATCCGGGTTGTGCGTGAGCAGTTGCGCGACGGTCTCGAAGTAGCTGTCGGCATCCCGCTTGACACCGTGCACCACGATCACGATCTGCTTGATGTCCCGCAGGTCATCCTTGGCCAGGTTGCGATTGGCGTAGACCGGCATGTTGTAGCGGTGGCCTGGCTTGCCCAGTTCCACGGTCTGCCACCGCAGGGGCGCGGCGCGCTGGGGCGTGGGGACGGGCTCGTCGTAGTCGTATGGTGGAGGCAGTGGGGTCTGGGCATGCACGGCCCAGGGGGCCAGCAGCGCGGCCAGTGTAGCGGACAGCACCAACGCCGCGTCCAGCCGACGCCCACGGGCCGGGCGCGTGGCGCCAGGCCCTACGTGGAATAAGGAAGGTGCGGGCGCGCAACGCATGGCGCGAAGGGCGTTCAGCAGCTCTCTTGGCCCAGCAGTTGCTTCAGGGCGGGCAAGTCCAGGATGCGGACCTCGCGCTGATTGATCTTGATCAGGCCTTCGCGCGCGAAACGAGAGAACAATCGGCTGACGGTCTCAAGGGTGAGGCCCAGGAAATTGCCGATTTCTTCGCGGCTCATGCGCAGCACGAACTCGGTCGACGAATAACCCAGCGAGGCATACCGCTGCGACAGGTTCAGCAGGAAAGCCGCCAGGCGCTGTTCAGAGCGCATCGACCCCAGCGACGCCAGCATTTGATGCGAGCGCGTGATTTCACGGCTCATCAGGCGGCGGAACTGTTGTTGTAACGAGGGCAGGTGCGCGGCCACGCGGTCCACTTCGTTCAGGCGGATGACGCAAACCTCGGAGTCTTCCAGCGCCACGGCCGCCGACACGTGCTTGCCTTCCAGCATGCCGTCCATGCCGACGATTTCGCCGGGCAGGTGGAAACCGGTGATCTGGATTTGGCCGGTGGCGTCTTCCAGTTGCGTTTTGATGCTGCCAAAGCGCACGCCATAGACGGCGTCAAGGGGATGATCCAGCGAATACAGCATCTTGCCTTTTTCAAGGCGCACGCGCTCTTGCACCAGTTCGTCCAGCTTTTCCACTTCGGCGGCGGCCATGCCCACGGGCACACACACGTGACCCAACATACACGTGGAACAGTGGGCGGCATCCGGGGCAACGGGAACCCGTTTTTGCATACGATGACCTTTATAGTGCCCGGCGCGCCGGGAAGGCGCGCACGGGTGTACAAGCGTGAAGACAAAATCCATTGTAGTCGGTTGTTACTACGGGTGTCTTACGGGCCGAGGGGTGCCGGACGCGCTTGCCGGTAGGCGACCCAGTCGTCTTCCGAAATGTCCACGGCCAACGCCCGGTGCGCTGGATCAATCGGATAGTACTGGCAGGGCAGGTCGAGAGCACCATCAAGCGGCGTCTCCAGCCGCGCTGTGATCTCGCGGCGCACAAAGCAGCACGGCTGCCCGGGGACGTATTCCTCAATCTCGTCCATCAGGGCGATCAGGGCCGGGTCCACACAATAGACATCGCCGCGCACCCGGCGCCCATCAGCCACGGGGATCAGCCCCGGCCACTGGCCAAAATCCACCAGCATGCCGGGCACCGTGGCGCGTCCCGTCCATTGGGCGGGGGGCAGGCCGCGCCGCGCGGCGGCTTGCGCCAGATCATTGATTTCGCCCGCGCGTAGGGTGCCGTAGATAAAAACGTATATGCTCATAAATCGGTTCTTCAAGCCGTCGAAGCCCAGCACGTCGATGCAAACCATGGGGCGGCAGGTGTTGAAATTCTCTCATCCGGCCGCATATTCAGGATATCGAGCCAGCCGGCACGTATCGGTCAGGCTCTCCAACAAGCCAAACGACCATTATGCGATTCGACAAACTAACCACCAAGTTCCAGCAAGCCCTGGCCGACGCTCAAAGTCTGGCCGCCCGTAACGATCATCCCTATATCGAGCCCGTGCACGTGCTGTCGGCTTTGCTGTCCGATCCGGACAGTGGCGCAGGTAGCCTGCTGGCGCGCGCCGGCGTGGCGGTCAACCGCCTGCAGCCCGCGCTGGAAGCCGCCATGAAGTCCTTGCCGCAAGTGCAGGGCGACGACAACGTGCAGGTGGGCCGCGACTTGAACGCGGTGCTGACCCGCACCGACAAGGAAGCCGCGCGCCGGGGTGACACCTATATCGCCAGCGAATTGTTCCTGCTGGCGCTGGCCGACGACAAAGGCGAGGCCGGCCGCATCCTGCGTGAAGCGGGCTTGCAGAAGAAAGCCCTGGAAGCCGCCGTCGACGCCGTGCGCGGCGGCGAAAACGTCTCGGGCGCCGAAGGCGAGTCCAACCGTGAAGCCTTGTCCAAGTACACCCTGGACCTGACCGAGCGCGCCCGTCAGGGCAAGCTGGACCCGGTCATCGGCCGTGACGACGAAATCCGCCGCACCATCCAGATCCTGCAACGCCGCACCAAGAACAACCCGGTCCTGATCGGTGAGCCCGGCGTGGGCAAGACCGCCATCGTCGAAGGCCTGGCGCAGCGCATCGTCAACGACGAAGTGCCCGAGACCCTGCGCGGCAAGCGCGTGCTGTCCTTGGACCTGGCCGCGCTCTTGGCCGGCGCCAAGTTCCGTGGCGAATTCGAAGAACGCCTGAAGGCCGTGCTGAAAGAGCTGGGCCAGGACGACGGCAGCAACATCGTCTTCATCGACGAGCTGCACACCATGGTCGGCGCGGGCAAGGCCGAAGGCGCGCTGGACGCGGGCAATATGCTCAAGCCGGCGCTTGCGCGCGGCGAGCTGCACTGCATCGGCGCGACCACGCTGGACGAATACCGCAAGTACATCGAGAAAGACGCGGCCCTTGAACGGCGCTTCCAGAAGGTGCTGGTCGACGAACCCGATGTGGAATCCACCATCGCCATCCTGCGCGGCTTGCAGGAACGCTATGAAATCCACCACGGCGTTGAAATCACTGACCCGGCCATCGTCGCGGCGGCCGAGCTGTCGCACCGCTACATCACCGACCGCTTTCTGCCCGACAAGGCCATCGACCTGATCGACGAGGCCGGTGCGCGCATCCGCATGGAAATCGATTCCAAGCCGGAAGTGATGGACAAGCTGGACCGTCGCATCATCCAGTTGAAGATCGAGCGCGAAGCCGTCAAGAAGGAAACCGACGACGCTTCCAAGCGCCGCCTGGGCGTCATCGAAGACGAACTGGAAAAGCTGCAACGCGAATACAACGACTTCGAGGAAATCTGGAAGGCCGAGAAGGCCGCCGTGCAAGGCACCCAGGCCATCAAGGAAGAGATCGACAGCGTGCGCGCCGAAATGGCCGAACTGCAACGCAAGGGTCAATTCGACAAGCTGGCCGAACTGCAATACGGCAAGCTGCCTGACCTGGAATCACGCCTGAAGGCCGCCGAAGTGGGCGCCGCGCAGGCCGCCGAAAACGCCGAAGGCGACGGTAGCCGTCCGCGTCTGTTGCGCACCCGCGTGGGCGCGGAAGAGATCGCCGAAGTGGTGTCGCGCGCCACCGGTATTCCGGTGTCCAAGATGATGCAGGGCGAACGCGAGAAGCTGCTGCAGATGGAGGAATTCCTGCACAAGCGCGTGGTGGGCCAGGACGAGGCCGTGCGCCTGGTGTCCGACGCCATCCGGCGTTCGCGCGCGGGTCTGGCGGACCCGTCGCGGCCCTACGGTTCGTTCCTGTTCCTGGGCCCCACCGGCGTGGGCAAGACCGAGCTGACGCGCGCGCTGGCTGAGTTCATGTTCGACTCCGAAGACCACATGATCCGCATCGACATGAGCGAATTCATGGAGAAGCATTCCGTGGCGCGGCTGATTGGCGCGCCGCCGGGATACGTGGGCTACGAAGAGGGCGGCTACCTGACCGAAGCCGTGCGCCGCAAGCCGTACAGCGTGGTGCTGCTGGATGAAGTTGAAAAGGCGCATCCGGACGTGTTCAACGTGCTGCTGCAAGTGCTGGACGACGGTCGCCTGACCGATGGCCAGGGCCGCACGGTGGACTTCCGCAACACGGTGATCGTGATGACGTCCAACCTGGGCTCGCATCACATCCAGAGCCTGGCGGGTCAGCCTTACGACGTGGTCAAGGAAGTGGTGTGGGGTGAACTCAAGGAAACCCTGCGCCCCGAATTCCTGAACCGTATCGACGAAGTGGTGGTGTTCCACGGACTGGAAGCGCAGCACATCGAGTCCATCGCCCGCATCCAGTTGCGCCGCCTGGCCGCGCGGCTGGAAAAGCAGGAAATGCGGCTGGAAGTCACCGAGCCCGCGGTGGCCGAGCTGGCTCGCTCCGGCTTCGATCCGGTGTTTGGCGCACGCCCCTTGAAGCGCGCGATTCAGCAGCAGATCGAAAACCCGGTGGCGCGCATGATCCTGGAAGGCAAGTTCGGGCCACGCGACGTGGTGCCGGTGGATTGGCAAGACGGCGAATTCATCTTCACCCGAACCTTGCAGTAAGCAGTAAGCAAAAGCAGTAAGCAAAAAGCCTGGCATTGAAAGATGCCAGGCTTTTTTTTGTGCCGCGTCCGGCGCGGCTGGGTTTTACTGACGGAGGCTACTTCACTGCGCAACCGTCACGAACACCGGATTCGAGTAGAACCACAGGTCGTTGTAGTTGCGCGCGTTGATGGCGTTGAAGCGCGCAACGTTGTCGGCCAGGTCCACCTTGGCGTCGGGCAGCGGCTCGCCGGCGGCGGTTTCGCCGGCCACGTCCACGCCCAGGTTGGTACCGCGCAGGCGCAGATACTGGCTCTTGTCCGCCGTCACCGTGGTCTTGATGACGTTGTAGCCGTCGGCGTCCACCGTCCAGTCGGCGCGCGTGAAGCGGGCCAGCACGCGGGTGGACGGGTTGGTGTCGGCGTCGTAATCGGGCGTGCCGGCGGCGGCGCGCGCGCCCACGTCGCCCACGATCAGGTCCACGTGGTTGACGGTGGGTTTGACGTAGGTGGGGTTGCCGCTTTCGATGGGGTATTCATAGTTGTTGCTGTCCGGGCTGCGAAAGCGGATGGTGACTTCCACCTTTTCGCCCTTCGTGGCTTGCAGTTCGCCGCCCATGTGCACGGTGCCGGACGCACCTTGTGCCTGGAAATCCAGGGCGTCGATCAGGTCGCCGAACACGCCGAATACGCGGCCGCTCTTCAGGCCGGCCACCACCGCCGCCATGTTGTCGCCGTCTTTCCACACATGCGTCTTGGCGTATTCGCCGGGCGCATAGCCCGAGCTATACAGGCCCGAGGCCGTGCGGAAGTGGTAGTCGGAATCCGCCACCGTCCAGATGCGCCGGCCTTCACCCAGCAGCGCGTCCCAGGTGCCGCCCAGATGCGCCACCAGGTAGTCCACGCCGCCATAGGTGCGGTTGGGCAGGAAGGCGTTGGTGTAGGCCGAGGCATAACCGCCGCGATCCGGCTCCATCTGGTTGCCGACCATGCCTTCGATGGCGAAGAAGACGTTGGGCGCCAGGTCGTTCATCTCGCGCAATTGCGCCACGGTGTACTTGCCCGCGTAGCGCGAGGGGTGGTTCAACAGCATGTAGCTGTCGGGATGCTTGTCGCGCAGCCACTTCAACGCCGCCAAGGAATCGGCATGCGTGGTGTAGGCACGGGTTTCACCAGACAGGCGCGACACCAGCAAGGGGGCGAACAGGGCGGGGTCGCGGTTGGTGAACAGGTATTCGAATTCGGCCACGGCCGTGAGCGACTTGTCCGACAGCGGGTCATCGGTACCAATGCCGATGTTGACGTGGTCATGCGTGGGCATGTCCCATTCGAAGGACGAGAAAATAATCTTGCCGGCATAGCGGCCGGCAGCCTGCGCGGTCTTGATGAAGGGCACTTCATACAAGGCCATGCCAGTGGAAAACGGAATGGCGCCGCCGGCCAGCGCCGTGCCGGTATGGTCGCGCCCCGACAGCCGCAGATGGTTCGAGAGTGCGGCCCAGTCCAGCTTGTAGCGGTCAAAAGCCTGGTCCAGCGCGCTTTCCAGGCTGACTTGCGCGTCGTCCGATTGGTAGGTGTGCACGTGCAGGTCGCCTGTGGTCCAGGCGCCGGTTTCGACGGGCTTGGGGTCCACGGGCGGGGCGGGCTCGGTGACGACCGGGGGCGTGGGTTCGACGACGGCTTCATCGTCGTCATCGTTACCGCCGCAGGCGCTCAACAGGGTGACGCAAGCCAGGGACAAGGGCATGATGGCCCGGCGCAAGCGGGATACTTCGAACTGCATGGACACACTCCAACGTCGCGCGGCCCGCGAAGGCAGGCCGCAAAACGCGGAACTATGCCCGTGGCGGGTGACGCGGCCGTGACAGCAAGGCGTGGGCGTTCACGCAGCTACTACACGCAGCCACTACATGCCGCCACTACATGCCGCTACGACACCCATGCGCCACACGCATTGCTACGCGCAGCTGCTACACGCACTCGCTACGCATTCGGCGTGCGTGCCTCGGCCAGCGCTTGCTGGATGATGGCGTTGGCGGTCCAGCGCACCACGTCCGTGACGGCGGGCAGGTCCAGGTGCCAGATGTCTTTCAAGACCAGGAACACTTCGGTGCCGTAGACCAGCGACAGCGCTTGCGCCACGCGCTCTTGCTGCGCCGGGGTCAGCTCGCTTGCCAAGGGCGCGATGGCGCGCTTCAGGATGTCGACGCGGTGGCCGCGCACCAGCCTGGGGTCGGCGGCGGGCTTGCCTGCATTGGCTTCGGCGTGCTGCTGTAGCGACACCATGATGGCCGCGCGCAAGGGCGCCTCGTGCGAGGCCAGCCGGGGGTAGGCGAAGCGCAGCAGTTCGTCGACGCGGGTGGCGGCGTCGGGCGCGTCGGAATCCCAAGCCAGGATGGGCCCCAGGCTTTCGTCCACCACCGCCGCGATCAACGCGCTTTGGCTGGGAAAGTAGCGATACGCCGTGGCGCGTGACACCTGGGCGTGTTCGGCCAGTTCGGCGACCGATGGCGTGATGCCTTGCGCCATCAACTGCTGGGCGGCGTCCAGCAAGGTTTTGCGCATGCGCGCGCGCGGGCCGTGCGGCGGCTCGCCGCTTGCTGCCGCCTGCGGGCTGGCGGGCGCGATCAGGCGCGCCGCCGAGGGCGAGCGGGCAGGGGTCGAGGTTTGACGTGAGACTGGTGTCTCAGTATGATTCTTTCGTCTCATTTCTTGATTCTACTGGCCTGTTTGGACCTTCATCGGGACCTTACATTTAGGCCTCACATATCGAGGCGCGCACCGAGTGTAGCCGCCCACGGAGGAGCCATGACGCATTCAAATCAGCAGGTCTTTGTTGCCGCCACCTATGACACCAAGGGCCAGGAAGCCGAGTACGTGGTGAACCTGCTCAAGCGCGAAGGGCTGGACGTGGTGTCGGTGGACGTATCCACCACAGGCGCCGCCAGCACGGCGCAGATCCAGGCGCGCGACGTGGCGGCCAGCCACCCGGGCGGGGTGGACGCCGTATTCACCGGCGACCGGGGCACGGCCATCGCGGCCATGGCGCTGGCCTTTGAACGCTACGTGGCCAGCCACGCGGGCATCGGCGCCATGTTGGGCCTGGGCGGCTCGGGCGGTACCGCGCTGATCACGCCCGCCATGCGCGCGCTGCCGATCGGCACGCCCAAGGTGATGGTGTCCACGATGGCCTCGGGCAATGTCGCGCCCTATGTCGGCCCGTCGGATATCGCCATGATGTATTCCGTGACGGACGTGGCTGGCCTGAACCGCATATCACGCCGCGTGCTGGCCAACGCGGCGGGCGCCATCGCGGGGGCGCACCGCATGGCCGCCGCCAATGCCTCCGCCGGCGACGACGACAGCCGCCCCGCCGTGGGCATCACCATGTTCGGCGTCACGACAGATTGCGTGCAGCAGGTGACGCCGCTGCTGGACTCGCGCTACGACTGCCTGGTATTCCATGCCACGGGCACGGGCGGGCAGTCGATGGAAAAGCTCTTGGACAGCGGCCTGCTTGCCGGTGTGCTGGACCTGACCACCACCGAAGTCTGCGACTTCCTGTTTGGCGGCGTGCTGGCCTGCACCGAAGACCGCCTGGGCGCCGTGGCCCGCACCGGCGCGCCGTATGTCGGCTCGTGCGGCGCCTTGGACATGGTGAACTTCGGCGGCATGGACACCGTGCCCGAACGCTATCAGGGCCGCACGTTCTACCCGCATAACCCGCAGGTGACGCTGATGCGCACCACGGCCGAAGAGAACACGCGGCAGGGCGAATGGATTGCCGCGAAGCTGAACCAATGCAACGGGCCGGTGCGCTTTTTGATACCGGAAGGCGGCGTGTCGGCGCTGGATGCGCCGGGCCAGGCATTCTGGGACCCCGAGGCGGATGCCGCGCTGTTCGCCGCGCTGGAAAAGCACGTGGTGCAGACGCCAAACCGCCGCCTGGTGCGCGTGCCCTGCCATATCAACGACCCCTTGTTCGCCCAGACAGCGGTCGACCAATTTCTTGAAATCGCTACCCGCTAAGGATCGCCGCCATGCCGCGTTTTGACCGTAATGAACTGCTGGAAAAGTTTCGCGCCATGGTGCGCGCGCGCACGCCCATCGTGGGCGGCGGCGCGGGCACGGGCTTGTCGGCCAAGTGCGAGGAAGCGGGCGGTATCGACCTGATTGTCATCTATAACTCGGGCCGTTACCGCATGGCGGGCCGGGGTTCGCTGGCGGGCCTGCTGGCGTATGGCAACGCCAACGAGATCGTGGTCGACATGGGCCGCGAAGTGCTGCCCGTGGTGAAGCAGACGCCGGTGCTGGCGGGCGTGAACGGCACGGATCCGTTCTGCGATTTCGATGTATTCCTTGACGACCTGAAGCGGCAGGGCTTCTCGGGCGTGCAGAACTTTCCCACCGTGGGCCTTATCGACGGCACCTTCCGCGCCAATCTCGAAGAAACCGGTATGGGCTACGCGTTGGAGGTCGACATGATCCACCTGGCGCATCAGAAGGGCATGCTGACCACGCCCTACGTGTTCAACGAGAACGACGCGGTGGCCATGGCGCAGGCGGGCGCGGACATCATCGTGGCGCACATGGGCCTGACCACGGGCGGCTCCATCGGAGCGGAAACCGCGCAGACGCTGGACGGCTGCGTGGCGGCCATCGACCGCATCGCCGCCGCCGCGCTGGCGGTGCGGCCCGACATCATCGTGTTGTGTCATGGCGGCCCCATCGCCACGCCCCAAGACGCCGCCCACGTGCTGCGCGCCTGCAAGCATTGCCACGGCTTCTACGGCGCCAGTTCCATGGAACGCCTGCCCACCGAACAGGCGCTGACCGCCGCCACGCGCGAGTTCAAGAATCTGAGCTTTTGATTCAGGCTGTTGATGCATGCGGTGGATTCAGCCTATTGACTAAGACCCGGCTCCGGCTTCGGCCTGCCGGGAATTTCTCGCACCCGCTTGCAGCCGGCGGGCAGCGTCGCCGTGCGCAGGTAATCATGAATAGCGCGGATCAGCGCCTGGCTTGCCGGGCTTAGCGGATATTCCTTGTGCCGGATGATGCACACCGTACGCACGACCGTCGGGCGCGCCAGCAGCGCATAGGCCAGCCCGGGTTCCCGTACACGTTCGGCGGCCAACGCGGGCAGCAGGGCCACCCCTAACCCCGCCTTGACCAGCGCCGCCTGCGACGTAGTGCTGGACGCTTCATAGAACGGCGCGCCCGCCTCAATCGGCAGGTCGGCGCGGGCGCGCAGCAGCGCCATGATGCCGGTTTCGTCCACCACCCCCACCAGCTTGCGCCCCGCCAGGTCCGACCATCGCATGGTGCCGTCGCGGCCCGGCCGCAGGCTGTCGTCATCGGCGCGGTACAGCACGCCAAAGCGGTCTTCCAGCAAGGGGTCAAAGCGTAGCCCCGGCGCATCGGCCCAGCGGCTGGTCAGGCCGAAGTCCACCTCGCGGGCGGCTACCTTGCGCTGGATGCGGCCGGAATTATCGTCGCTAAGGTAAAGGCGCACGGCGGGGTATTGCGCGGCGAAGGCCGTGGCGGCGGGCGCGATGATCTGCGTGATGGCCGATGGCGCCGCCGCCACGCCCACGCGCCCGCGCTCAAGCGCGCCAAAGCGCACCACGTCTTCGATCACGCCATCAAAATCCGCCAGCAAGCGCATCACGCGCGGCAGGAATTCTTCGCCCGCCGCGGTCAGCAGCACGCGCCGGCTGGTGCGCGCAAAAAGCTGCGTGGCCAAGGCGTCTTCCAATTGCCGCACCAGGCTGGTCACGGATGATTGGGTCTGAAACAAGCGCTTGGCCGCGTGCGTAAAACTGGATTCCTGCGCCACCGCGACGAACGCGGTCAGATGCTTCAGGGTGACGTGCTTGGGTAGGCGATTCATTTCAAATCACGATAGATAGATCAATAAAAACAATTTTTCCAGATTGATCGCGCCGACGATACTAGGGGCTTCATCCAGGCGGGACAATCATGCGGCAGGAACAGTGGGATTTGATTATTGAAGGCGGCTGGGTCATCGATGGCCTGGGCGGCCCCAGGCGGCGCGCGGACGTAGGCGTGGCCGGAGAACGTATCGCGGCCATCGGCGACCTGTCGGGCGTAAGCGCCACGCACCGGGTGGCGGCGCACGGCAAGATCGTGGCGCCGGGCTTCATTGATTCACACGGCCACGATGACCTGATGTTCGTGGAAAAACCGGGCCTGGAATGGAAGACCAGCCAGGGCATCACGTCGGTGGTGGTGGGCAATTGCGGGGTCAGCGGCGCGCCCGCGCCCTTGCCCGGCAATACGGCGGCGGCGCTTGCGCTGCTGGGCGAAACGCCCTTGTTCGCCGACATGCACGCCTATTTCGACACCTTGCGCGCGCAGCAACCCATGATCAACGTGGCGGCGCTGGTCGGCCACGCCAACCTGCGCCTGGCCGCCATGCGCGACCCCACCACCGCGCCCAACCCGGCCGAGCAGGACGCCATGCAGCGCATGCTGGCCGATGCGCTGGCGGCGGGCGCGGTGGGATTCAGCACGGGGCTGGCCTACCAGCCGGGCGGCGTGGCCGAGCAAGCGGAACTGGACGGCCTGGCACGTGTGGCCGCGGCCCACGGCGCGCTGCACACCAGCCACATCCGCAACGAGGGCGACGAGGTCGAAGCCGCGGTGGACGAAGTGCTGTCCGTGGGCCGCAACACGGGTTGCGCCACGGTGCTGTCGCACCACAAATGCATGATGCCGCGCAACTGGGGCAAAAGCCGCGCCACGCTGGCCAACATCGACCGGGCGCGCGCCGAGGGTATCGACGTGGCGCTCGACATCTATCCGTACCCGGGCAGCTCAACGATCCTGATTCCCGAGCGCGCCGACAGCATCGGTGACATCCGCATCACGTGGTCGGTGCCGCATCCCGAATGCAGTGGCGAAACGCTGGCCGATATCGCGGCGCGCTGGGGTTGCGATAAGACCGAAGCCGCGCAACGCCTTTGCCCCGCCGGCGCTATCTATTTCGCGATGGACGAGGCCGAAGTGCAGCACATTTTCAAGCACGAATGCTGCATGGTCGGTTCTGACGGCCTGCCCAACGACGCGCATCCGCACCCCCGCCTATGGGGCAGCTTCACGCGGGTGCTGGGCCGCTATGTGCGCGAAGCCCAACTGCTGACGCTGGAAGCGGCCGTGGCCAAGATGACGGCCTTGCCCGCGCGCGTGTTCGGCCTGACCGAACGCGGGCAACTCAGCGTCGGCGCCTGGGCGGACATCGTGGTGTTCGACGCGGATACGGTGGCCGACTGTGCCACCTGGGACGCGCCCACGCTGCCGTCCATTGGCGTTGAACACGTGCTGGTCAATGGCCAGCCGGTGTTTCCCGCCACGCCGGGCATGACACGGCCCGGCAAGATATTGCGGCGCGAGGCCGCTCACAACAACAACCCCAAGGAGATCAACCCATCATGATGCGCAAGACATTGATTGCCGTGGCGCTGGCCGCCGTGTTGCCCACGGCCCACGCCGCGTTTCCGGACCATCCCATTACCTTGATCGTGCCGTTTCCCGCCGGCGGCCCCACCGACATCGTCGGGCGGGTGGCGGCGGCGAAGGCGGGCGAGATCCTGGGCCAGCAGATCGTGGTGGAAAACCGCACGGGCGCGTCCGGCACCATCGGCATGATGGCCACCGCGCGCGCCAAGCCGGACGGCTACACCCTGGGGCTGGCCACCGTCAGCACCCACGGCACCGCGCCGCACCTGTTTCCCAAGCTGGGGTATGACCCGGTCAAGGACTTCACGCCTATCAGCAACCTGGTCACCAGTCCCAACATTCTTAGCGTCAACCCGAAATACCCGGCGAAGACCCTGGCCGAATTCGTCGAACATGTGCGCGCCAATCCGAACAAGGACGGCTACGCCAATGCCGGCGCGGGCGGCGTGAATGACCTGGGCATGATCTGGTTCATGCAGTTGATTGGCGGCAAGATGAACAGCATTTCGTACCGGGGCTCGGCGCCTGCGCTGACCGACACGGTGGGCGGCGTGGTGCCGGTGATCTTCGACAATTTCCCGTCGTCGCTGCCCTACATCAAGAGCAAGCATCTGCACGCGCTGGCCATCACGGGCGCCCAGCGCAACCCGCGTCTGCCGGATGTGCCGACGTTTGCCGAGCAAGGCTACAAGGATTACGACGTTACCGCCTGGTACGGCGTGGTGGGCCCGGCGGGCATGCCGGCCGACGTGCGTGACAAGTTGGCGCAGGCCTTTGCACAAGCCATGCGGGACCCGGCCACCGCCGCCAAGATGGAAGAGACGGGCGCGTTTCCGCTGGGTAATAGTCCAGCTGAATTCGGCGAGCAGATACGCACCGAACGCGACCGCTGGAAGACGGTGATCGACCGCGCGCAGATCAAGCTGCAATAAGCAACGCGGGTCGGGGCACGTACCAAAGCGTGGCTAGTACACGTCGCGCCGGTAACGGCCGGCGTGTAGCAGCGCTTGTAGGGGCTCCGCACCCAGAATGTCTTCCAGCGCGGCGTCCACGCCAGCGGCCATGCCTTGCAGGCTGCCGCAGACATAGATCGCGGCGCCCGCCGACACCCATTGCCGCAAGCTGTCGGCTTCCTCGCGCAACACGTGCTGCACGTACCGGCGTTGGGGCTGGTCACGCGAATAGACCGCGTCCACCCGTTCCAGCGTGCCGTCTTCGCGCCAGGCGCTGATGTCGTCGCGGCAGAAGGCGTCGTGCGCGGCGTTGCGCTCGCCAAATATCAGCCAGTTGCGACGATGGCCCGCCGCGCAGCGCGCCTTGATCAGCGCGCGCAGCCCGGCCAGCCCGGTGCCGTTGCCCACCAGGATCATCGGGCGCGCATCGTCGGGCGCATGAAAGTTGCGATTGCTTCGCACGCGCAGGTCGATCTGTTCGCCGACCTGGGCCACGTGGGTCAACCACCCGCTACCCACGCCCAGCCCGCCATCCGCGCTGCGCATCTGGCGCACCAGCAGGTCGATGGCGCCGTCTTGCGGCAGCGACGCAATGGAATATTCGCGGTGCGTTTGCAGCGGCCCGCCGCGCTCCAGGCGCGGACCAATTTCCGCGATATCGCCGGCCTGCCAGTGCGCTGCCTGGCCGGTCGGCGGCGTCAACGTCAGCAAGTAGCAAGGTCCGCCCTGGCTGCCGGGATTCAGCAGTGTGCGCGCCGCCAGCCGCCAGGGTTCGTAGACCGGGGCTTGCCAGTCGGGCAGGTCGCTACGGCCGGCCAGCAGGCCCAGATGATGTTGCCAGTGGCGCAGCGCGGCAGGGTCGTCGTTGTCCACTTCCACCAGGTCGAACAGCGGCGTGGCGCCTTGCGCATGCAGCCAGTCATCAAGCTGATGCCCAAAGCCGCAGAAATGCGCGTATTCGCTGTCGCCCAGCGCCAGGACGGCGGTTTGCGCGCCGGCCAGCGCGCGCGTGGGCGGCGCCTGCATCTGGCTGGCGAACGCGGCAGCCGAGTCGGGCGGATCGCCTTCGCCATAGGTGCTGACCACGAACAGCATGCGGCGGTAGCCGGACAGGCGGGCCAGGTCCAACTGACCAAGCTCGGCCACGCGCACCGTCAAGCCGCCCGCGCGCAGGGATTCGGCGGTTTGCGCCGCCAAGGTTTCGGCATAGCCCGTCTGGCTTGCGTAAGCGACCAGCAGCGCATCGTCGGCGGTGGGAGCGTTCAGGGCTTGCAGCGCCAGGGCCTGCCGCGCCTTGTGTTGCTGTGCACGGCGCCATGCCCACAGGCACAGCAGCAGCCATAGCGTGATGACGCATGCGGCTGCGATCAGGCGGGTAGTGCTCATTGGATCAGCGCGCTTGGGCCAGAGCTTGGGGCGGGCTCGGGGGCAGGGTCTGGACCAACGCCTCGAATGCCGGAGTCGCAACGACGCGGTAGTCGTGGGCGTCGCGCAGGATGAACAAGGCCGCCAGGTTGTGGCGGCGGGCATAGGCCAGGCCGTCCGTTTCGCCCAGCGCCGTCAACACGGTGGCCAGCGCGTCGGCCTGCATGCATTCGGGGTGCAGCACCGATACCGACGCCACGTTATTGCGTACCGGCCGGCCGGTGCGCGGGTCGATGGTGTGGGCATAGCGCGCGTCGCCGCTGCCGGCGTGGCGTCGATAGTCACCCGACGTGGCGATGCTGTGGTCTTGCAGCGGCAAGGCCAGCGCGTGGTCGTCGCTGGCATCGGGCACTTCAATCGCCACGCGCCAGGGCTGGCCGTCGGGCCGCTTGCCGCGCGCACGTAGTTCGCCACCCACTTCCACCAGGTACTGCGTAATACCCAGCGCGTCCAACGCCAGCGCGGCGCGGTCGACGCCATAGCCCTTGGCAATGGACGACAGGTCCAGATACACGCCGCCCGGCTGATACGCCGCCTGCCGCGCGGTATCCAGCCGCACGCGCTGCCAGCCGCAGCGCGCGCGGGCGGTGTCGATGGCGGCGGGCGAGGGCGGTTCGAAGGCGCGCTGGTGCGGACCAAAGCCCCAGGCATTCACCAGCGGACCCACCGTGGGGTCGTAGGCGCCGCCGCTGTCCTCGGCCAACAGCATGGCATGGCGCAGCACATGGAAGAATCCATCCGGCAGTGCCAGCCAACCGGGCGCGGCCTGGTTGAAGCGCGTGATGTCGGACACCGATTCCCAGGTGCTCATCTGCGCCACCACCTCGTCCAACGCGGCCTGGATGGCGCGCCGCGCTGCGTCCTCGCGGCACCCGGCGGGCAAGGCCATGCGCGCTGACCAGGTGGTGCCCATGGTCACCCCCGCCAGCGCCGCCAGGGCGGGCAGGGGTGAGGGCATGGCGCCATAGGCCACGCGCACGACGGGGGCGGCCGTGCCGCCAGGCGCGTAGGACGGAACAACCGGCACGCGATCGTCCTGCTTAGGGTTGCAGCACTTCGACGGTGCCGGCGTAGGACAGGCGGCGCTTTTTCGCTTGCGGCACGCTGACCTTGGCGTCTTCCATGCCGGCTTCAATCCAGTACAAGCCGGGTTGCGGCCACTTGACCGAGAACTTGCCGTCCTTGTCGGTGGTGAGCTTGATCTCGCCGACCTTGTCGCGATAGCGGCTGCCGCCGGGCACGACGTTCACTTCCAGGTTGGCGGCGGGCTGGCCGTCCAAAAGCATCTGGAAGGTGGCCGCTTCGTCCGTGAACAAGTCGTTCGGGTGGGTGACAGGCGCCAGTTCCAGGCCGCGACCCACCGGCTTGACGGTGCTGGGCTTGCCCGCCGTGACGAAGGTTTCCACGCGGCCCAGGCTTTGCGATACCTCAAGCTCTTGCGCGTTGGCGGGCACGGCTTGCGCCATGCCTTCCACCTTGCCGAAGTAGCGCTTGTTCTTGCCGTCTTCCTTCCAGCGCGCGAACACGCCGTCGTTGACGACGGCCACGCGGTAGGTGCCGCTTTGCTTCAGTTGCAGGTCGAAGGTGCTGCGCAGCTTGCCGCGGTTGATGTTCTCGGCCTCGGCGGCGCTGCCGTCCGGCGCGATGACGGCCAGGCCGTCCAGGCGCAGCGGCGCGTGGTTGAAATAGAACTTGTCGTTGCCGACTGCGGCGTCAACGGTGATCCAGCTATCGGTGCCCGACAGCACGGTCGACGACGGCACCATCCACACATCATGCGCGTGGGCAGCGAAGGGCAGGCACAGCGCCAGGGCGGCGGCCAGTTTGGCGGCGGATTTCATGTTCGTGTTCCTTGAAGGCAAGGGGTGGGCATCAGGGTTTGAGGTTGAGCGCGATAGCGCCCAGTTCGTGTTCGCCTTGCGCAGTCAGTTGCTCCGCCTTTTGCGGCGGCCACTGGAAAGGAATGCGCAGCAATTCGCGGCCGCCAACTTCGCGCGCCGCTTCCACCACCACGGCGTATTGGCCGGGCTTGAGCGAGGCCAGCGGCTTCGAGGATGCGTCGAAGTTCAGTGCATGCTTGCCCACGGGCTTGGTCGCGCCGCTGACGCCATCCACCGGAAACTGCTGGTTGCGGCCGCTGCGGCGCCACCACTGGCGCATGTCCTTGAGCCACTCGGTGCCTTCGTTGTTCTTCTTGGCCACGTCGTACCAGACGGCCAGGTCGGCGGCCACGCTCTGGTCGGCGTTTTCGATCCAGATCGCCACATAAGGGCGGTGGTACTCCGCCACATCCAGGCGCGGCACTTCGATGGACAGGCCGATGTCGGCCGCATTGGCCGTTCGGGCGATGGCACCGGCCAGCAGGGCCGACAACAACAGTTTGCGCATGGAAATCTCCAGGGGCGGATCGAAGGAATCAGTGGATGAAGAGCAGCGCCAGGACGACGGGAATCACCACGCCCAACCCCACCATGGGCCAGGTCGCGCCACGGTTGCCGGCATGCATCTTCAACAGCACCAGCCCGGTCAGCGAAAAGACCAGACAGGCGACGGCGAAGATGTCCAGGAACCAACTCCAGGCAAGGCCGGTATTGCGGCCCTTGTGCAAATCGTTCAGGTAGGAAACCCAGCCGCGATCGGTGCGTTCGTATTCGACGTCGCCGCTGGCCAGGTCGATGGACAACCAGGCGTCGCCGCCCGCGCGGGGCAAAGACAGATAGACCTCGTCGGCCGACCATTCGGCGGCTTTGCCCGCCGCGCCGGCATCGAACGTGTCGTCCAGCCATTGCGCCACGGGGGGCGGCAAGGGCGCCTTCTTCTGCTTGGGCGGCGCCGTCAACTGTTTGAGCACGGCTTCGGGCAAATGCGCCTGGCGGGTGGTAACCACCGGCTTCGATTCAATGTGCGAGGCGTTGTTCAGCGTGAGACCGGTAATGGCAAACAGCAGCATGCCCAGCAGGCATAGCGCCGAACTGATCCAGTGCCATTGATGCAAGGTCTTGAGCCAGTAGGCCCGGCGCTTCGGAGTGGGTTGACTGTCCATGCGGGATTCGGTTTGAAGCGGCGGATTCTAACATTTAATGAGAATTACTCTTATAAAAGGCAGGGCTGCGCGAGCAAGGAAATTTCAATCGATTACGACGTGGCGGGGTCGCGAAACCCCTGGGGGATCAAGGGCCGAACAGCGGCGAAGAGCCTGAGTTTTTCAGCCAGATTTGAGGAAGCGCGGGTTATGCTGCTGCTGGTCTTTTGCTTGGCGCCCGGCCCGCCCGGACGCCCCGACGCTCATGTCCATTTACCAAACCTTGATTCCGCTGAACTTCCTGGCCGTGGGCCTGGGCGCCGTGCTGGGCGCGTGGACGCGCTGGCTGGTCAGCATGTGGTTGAACGTGGAGTCCTGGCCCTGGGGCACGTTCACCGTGAACCTGGCGGGTGGCTATCTGGTGGGTGTGGCGCTGGCGCTGGTGGCGGGCCACCCGGAATGGCCAACATGGATCCGGCTGGGGGTCATCACCGGCTTCATGGGCGCCTTGACCACGTTTTCCACGTTCTCGGCCGAAACCGTGTCCATGCTGGAGCGCGGCGCCTATGGCACCGCATTGGGCTATGCAGGTATCAGCCTGGTGGGGTCGCTGGCGTTGACGGCGGCGGGCATCGCCACCGTGCATCTATTGCGCTGAAAGAATAGCGGCGCGACTCAATCCGCGCGGGGATTCAACACGCGAGCTGCCTGCAGGCCGCTTTGCACCGCGCCTTCCAACACACCGGGGTAGCCCGTATCCGTCCAGTCGCCCGCCAACGCCAGGGTCGGCCACGGCGTGGTATTCAGCGGGCGGGTCAAGCCAGGCACCGCGGCGAAGGTGGCGCGCTTTTCAATCAGGAGTTCGGCGGCCGTCACTTCCGGCATGGCGGGCAGGCGCGCGGGGTGGCGCGCCGCCTGTTCAGCGACTTGATCAATCAAGGCTTCAATGACCTGGCGGCGATTGCGTTCCGCGATGCGGGTAGCGGCGCTGGCCACCACGGCCAGTTCGCCGGCCTTGGTGTCGCCCGCCAATTGCGCGCGGTCGAACACCCACTGCCCGACGTGCCCGCGCGCGGCTTCCTCGCGCAGCATCATCATGGGTTCCGGCAAGCGCCAGGGTTCGGCCAGGCGTACGTTCAGCGTGGCGATCGGCAGGTAGTCGAATGCCTTCAGCGCTTCCAGCAGGCCGATGGCACCGGCCTCGCGCAAGGGCGCGTCCAGCAGCCGGGCGGCATAGGTGGGTGGCACGGCCAGCACGGCGGCATCAAAGCGTTCCTGGTTGACGACAATGCCGTCAGCCGAGGGATGCAGTTGGCGCACCGTGTTGCCATAGCGCATGGTGACCTGGCGCGCCGCGGCGTCGGGCCAGAGTGCCGACAGGTCGGTGCAGGGCAGCAGCAGGTCGCTGTCTTCGCGGTCGCCGGCCAGGCTATCGCGCAGCACGCGCGCAAACAGCGCGGCGCTGGCGGTGGCGCAAGGCGTGTTCAGCGCGGCCAGGCACAGCGGTTCCCAGAGCAGGCGGATCAGCACATCGGATTGCGCGTGATAGTGCAGCAGTTGCAGCACGGTCCAGTCGCGCGGGGGCGACCACGACATGGCTTTCAGGCCACGCATCAGGCGCAGCGCGGCATAGCGGTCGGCCCAGGTCAGGCCGCGTGCGCGCAGGATGGCAACCGCCATGTGCAAGGGCGCGGGCAGCCGGGGCGCGGACAAACGGAAGCGGCCGTCCAGGCTGGCCAGCCGCAGCGGCCGGCGCATCAGCAGGGCGTCGGGGTTGCGGCCCACGCGGCGCATCAGCGCCAGCGTTTGGCGGTACGCGCCCGCCAGCAGGTGCTGGCCGTTGTCCAGCGGGGCGTCGAAAGACTCATGGAATACGCGGCGGGCGCGGCCGCCGGGCGTGTGGCCGGCTTCAAACACGGTGACCTTGGCGCCGGCTTCGCGCAGGGCGATGCTGGCCGCCAAGCCGGCCCAGCCCGCACCGATAACCGCCGCCTTCACCGCGCCAACCGGCGGACCAGTCCGCGTCCGCCGCCCACCCAGGTTTTCCAGGCCAGCCACAGCTTGCGCAGCGGCGTAAGCGAGATGCGTTGGTGCAGCACCTGCCAGTTGTCGCGTTCAATTTCATCAAGCAGCGCGTGGTAGATCGCGGCCATCATCAGGCCCGGGCGTTGCGAACGGCGGTCCGCTTCGGGCAGATTGCTCATGGCCTCGCGATAGAGTTCGCGGGCGCGGTCGGCCTGGAACTTCATCAAGGCGCTGAAACGGTCGGAGTATTCGCCATTCAGGATGTCCGACGCCTTGACCTCGAACTGCTGCATGTCGTTGACCGGAATATAGATACGGCCACGGCGCGCATCGTCGCCAACGTCGCGGATGATGTTGGTCATCTGAAACGCCAGGCCCAGCTTTTCGGCATAGACCAGCGTCTTGGGGTCGCTGTAGCCGAACACGCCGGCGGACAGCTCGCCGACCACGCCGGCCGCGTGCCAGCAGTACTTGCGCAGGCCGGGCCAGTCCAGGTAGCGCGTCTGGTCCAGGTCCATTTCCATGCCGTCCACCACGGCCAGCAGGCGCTCGCGGGTGATCGAACAGCTTTCCAGGTGCGGTTGCAGCGCGCGCGTGACGGGGTGGTCGGGCTTGCCGTCGAACATCTGGTCGACCTGCGTGCGCCACCAGGCCAGCTTGATGCGGGCCAGCGACGGGTCGGTGCATTCGTCGACCACGTCGTCCACTTCGCGGCAATAGGCGTAAAGCGCCGTGATCGCGCGGCGGCGTTCGGGCGGCAGGAACAGGAATGAGTAGTAGAAGCTGGAACCGCTTTTGGCGGCTTTCTCCTGGCAATATTCGTCAGGGGTCATAGATAGGCAGGGCCTGTTACTTGATAGAGCGCCACAGCATGATGGCCCAGTCTTTGGCGCCCAATTCGGGGCGGTTCATGAATACATCGTAGCTGCTTGCCTCGATACGCTCCAGCACGCGCAGCCCGCCTTGCACCACAAGGCGCAGCTCCAGGCCGATGCGGCCGGGCAGGCGGCGTGCCAGCGGAGCGCCGAAGTGTAGCAGTGCCCGCGTGCGTTCAACCTGGAAGGCCATCAGTTCGCGCCACTGCGGCGTGAGGCGGCAGGCGGCAAGGTCGTCTTCGGTGACGCCGTGGCGGCGCAGGTCTTCCTGGGGCAGGTAGACGCGCTGCTTGTGCCAGTCGACCCGCACATCCTGCCAGAAATTCACCAGTTGCAAACCGGTGCAGATGGCATCGCTTTCGGCCACGTCTTGCGGGCTGGCGGCGTCGAAAAGGTGCAGCATCAGGCGGCCGACCGGGTTGGCCGAACGGGTGCAGTAGTCGGCAAGCGCGGCGTAGTCTTCGTAGCGCTTGACGGTGATGTCCTGCTCGAAAGCGGACAACAGGTCGTAAAACGGGGTAATGGGTAGTTGATGCCGGGCGATGGTGCGCGCCAGCGGCGTGAAGATGTCGGCCAGCGGCGGCAGGCCCGGCGGGGGCGTGTTGCCCGGTTCGGCGCCGATGCGGTGTAGCTCGGTGCGATAGGCTGCCAATTGCGCCAGGCGTTCTTCGTCGGTGGCGCTGCCTTCGTCGGCGATATCGTCCGCGGCGCGGGCGAAGCGGTAGATATCGGTCACGGCGCCGCGCAGCCTGCGCGGCAGCAGCAGCGAGGCGACGGGAAAGTTCTCGTAGTGATCGATGGACATGGGTCGTGGTGCAAAGGGCGGCCCCGGAGCGGGTTCGCACCATTTTAGAGTAGTCGCCTTTCGGGGCGAGATGCCGTGCCGATGCCGGCGGCGATCAGTTAGACTTAAGCGCCACAGGATCTCACACCATGCCGCGCCCCATATCCGCCACTGTCTCCGTTTCCGCGCTTGCGCACAATCTTGCCACCGTGCACCGCCACCTTGAACAGACGGCACAGGCCGCCTCGGGGCTGCCGCCTTCGATATGGGCGGTCATCAAGGCCAACGCCTACGGCCACGGCATCGAGCAGGCCGTGACGGGGTTTTCCAAGGCGCAGGGCTTGGCCATGCTGGACCTGGACGAAGCCGTGCGCTGCCGCGAGGCGGGCTGGGGCGGCCCGATCCTGCTGCTGGAAGGGTTTTTCAAACCCGCCGACCTGGATCTGATCGACCGCTACCACCTGAGCACCACGGTGCATAACCGGGAACAACTCGACATGCTGGCGCGCGCCCGCTTCACTCGGCGCGTGGACGTCATGCTCAAGCTCAACAGCGGCATGAACCGGCTGGGCTTCAGCCCCGCCTCTTACCCCGCCGCGCATGAACGCGCCATGCTGTTGCAGCAGCAGGGCACGCTGGGGTCGGTGGGCAAGATGACGCACTTCGCCTGCGCGGACGGCCCCCAGGGCGTGACCGAGCAATTGGCGCTGTTTAATTCGGTGACGCATAAGATGCCGGGCGCCATCAGCGTCTGCAACTCCGCGGCCACGCTGCGTTTTGCCGACATCGCGGTGGGCTCGCCCACGCAGACGCATTGGGTGCGCCCGGGCATCTGCCTGTATGGCGCCTCGCCCTTCGCTGATGCCGAGGCCGCGTCCTTCGGCCTGCGCCCCGCCATGACGCTCAGTTCCGAGATCATCGCCGTGCAAGAACTCAAGGCGGGCGATTCGGTGGGCTACGGCGCCATCTTCCGCGCTGAACGCGCCATGCGCGTGGGCGTCGTGGCTTGCGGCTACGCCGACGGCTACCCGCGCCACGCCACCACCGGCACGCCCGTCGTCGTGGCCGGCATTCGCACCCAACTGGTTGGCCGCGTGTCGATGGACATGCTGATCGTCGACCTGGACCCGATTCCCGCCGCCGGTGTCGGCGCGCCCGTGGTGCTGTGGGGCGAAGACGGCCCCTCGGTGGACGAAGTGGCCCAGGCCGCGGGCACCATCGGCTACGAATTGCTGTGCGCCCTGGCGCCGCGCGTGCCGGTCAGCCGCGACGCCTGACGGGCGTTTTTCGCATTGCGCGCGCCGCCCGCCGCTCTTTTTCGGCGGGTGTCCGGTGCGCAAGAATTGCTACGCAATTTACAAGACAGCCATCTCAGGATGGTGTCTACTTGGAACACCGGGCGCCCACGCGCCCGTTTTTGACCGAGCAATCTGACTACGAGGTTTCAATCCATGAAGGACAAATGCGTGCTCATAACGGGCGCCACCAAGGGCATAGGCTGGGCGCTCACGCAGCGGCTGTCCGACATGGGCTGTCATGTGGTTGGCATCGCGCGCAATACCAACGACGTGGATTTTCCCGGCTACCTCTACCCCTGTGACCTGGCGGATGCCGGCCGCACCGAAGAGGTCTTGCGCGAAATCCGCGACAAGTTTCCCGTGGACGCGGTCGTCAACAATGTGGGCATCGCGTCGCCCCAGCCGCTGGGTGAAATCGACCTGGCCACGCTGTACAACGTGCTGGACCTGAACGTGCGCGTGGCGGTGCAGGTAACGCAGGCCTTTATCGAATCGATGAAGGTGCGCCGCGCCGGCCGCATCGTGAACGTGGTCAGCCGCGCCATCTACGGCGGCCTGGACCGCACGGCCTATTCGGCCGCCAAGAATGCGCTGGTGGGCTGCACCCGCACCTGGGCGCTTGAGCTGGCGGAATACGGCGTCACCGCCAATGCGGTGGCCCCTGGCCCGATCGAAACGGAAATGTTCCGCGCCACCCGCCCGGCGGGTAGCGAAGGTGAAAAGCGCGCGCTGGCCTCGGTGCCCATGAAGCGCCTGGGCACGCCGGCCGAAGTGGCGGCGGCCATTGCTTTCTTGTTGTCGGATGATGCCGGATTCATTACGGGGCAGGTGCTGGGCGTGGACGGCGGCGGCAGCCTTGCCGGACGCTCCTGATTGCACTGGGGCGAAAACAAAATGGCGCACGTTTTGACGGTGCGCCATTTTTTTTGCCTTGGCTTTTTTGCCTTAGTACGGCCCCTTGCCCGCCACCACGCTCTTCACGTCCTTGAATTCCCCCGCCAGCTTTTCCGCCGCGCGCGCCAGCAGCACGGCGTCCACGCCGACCGCCACGAAGGTTGCACCCAGCGACAGGTAATGCTTGGCCTGCGCCACGCCGCTGTGCAAGATGCCGGCGGCCTTGCCGGAGCGCACGATGCGCGCAATGGCCTGGTCGATGGTGGCCAGCACTTCGGGGTGGTCCGGTTGCGCCAGATACCCCATGCCCGCCGACAAATCGGCCGGGCCGATGAAGGCGCCATCCACGCCGTCCACGGCCAGGATGTCGTCCAGCGCGTCGATGCCGGCCGGGGTTTCAATCTGCACCAGCACGCACATCTGGTCGTTGGCGCGTTCCAGGTAGTTGGGGATGCGGTTCCAACGTGACGACCGCGCCAGCGCGCTACCCACGCCCCGGATGCCGGCGGGCGGATAGCGCACCGCGGCCACGGCGGCGGCGGCTTCCTCGGCCGACTGGATCATGGGCACCAGCAAGGTCTGCGCGCCGGTGTCCAGAATCTGCTTGATCTGCACCGGGTCATTCCAGGCCGGCCGCACCACGGGGGCCACCGGATACGCCGCCACCGATTGCAGTTGCGACAGCGTGGTCTGCAAGGTGTTCGGCGCATGTTCGCCGTCGATCAGCAGCCAGTCGAAGCCGGCGCCCGCAATGATTTCAGAGGTATAAGCGCTGGCCAGTCCGGCCCACAGGCCGATCTGGGGCTCGCGGTTGCGCAGGGCTTCTTTGAAGGTATTGGTCAGGATGTCCATGGACGGCGTGCCGTGTTAGTTGAAATGACAGTTGACGGAACCCAGCACGCCGTAATCGACGTGGAAGGTGTCGCCCGGCCGGGCGGCCACGGGGCGGGTAAACGAGCCCGACAGAATGATCTCGCCCGCCTCAAGCGCCACGTCGTGGGCGGCCAGCTTGTTAGCCAGCCATACTACGCCATTGGCCGGGTGATTCAAGACGCCCGCGGCCACGCCGGTTTCTTCGATGACGGCATTGCGCGACAGGATCGCGCCGGCCCAGCGCAGGTCGATATCGCCCATCTTCACCGGCCGTCCGCCCATCACCACGCCGGCGTTCGCGGCGTTGTCGGCAATGGTATCGAACACCTTGCGCGGCCGCTGGGTGTCGGGGTCGATGCCGTGCGAGCGCGCATCGATGATCTCCAGCGCGGGGATCACGTATTCAACGGCGTCATACACCTGGAACAGCGTCACGTTCGGGCCTTGCAGCCGCTTGCCCAGCACGAAGGCCAGCTCCACTTCCAGGCGCGGCAGGATGAAGCGGCCGGCCGGAATGGCGCCGCCGTCTTCAAAGAACATGTCGTCCAGCAGCATGCCGAAATCAGGCTCGTCGATCTGCGATGACTGCTGCATGGCGCGCGAGGTCAGGCCGATCTTGTGGCCGCGCTTGACGCGGCCCGCCGCCAGCTTGATGTCCATCCAGGCGCGCTGGATGGCGTAGGCATCGGCGATGTCGATGTCGGGGTGGTCCAGCGATATCTGGCGGATTTGCGTGCGCGTGCGCTCGGCCTCGTGCAGGCGCGCGGCAATGGCGCGTACGGTTTGGGTGTCTAGCATGGGGAGTCCGGAAGTGGGTGTTATGACGGGAAGGCGGCCAAGGTATTGACCAGTCTTCCGATTCCTTCGATTTCAGTCACGACCTCGTCGCCGGGCATCACGTTGACGATGCCGTCCGGCGTGCCGGTCAGGATCAGATCGCCGGGCGACAAGGTCATGAAGCTGCTGAAATATTCGATCAGCGCGGGCACGTCGAACACCATGTCGCGCGTGTTGCCGCGCTGCGTTTCAACGCCGTTGACGGTGGTGCGCAGGTTCAGGTTCATGGGGTCGGGCACGTCGTCGCGATCCACCAGCCAAGGCCCCAGCGGCGTGCAGGTGTCGCGGCTTTTCACGCGCAGGTTTGGCCGATACCAGTTTTCCAGGTAGTCGCGCAGCGCGTAGTCGTTGGCGACGGTGTAGCCCGCCACGTAGTCATAGGCATTGGCGCGCTTGACGCGCTGCGCCGTCTTGCCGATGACCACCGCCAATTCGCATTCGTAGTGCATGAACGCGACGTCGGCCGGGCGCAGCGTGCGCGCGCGATGGCCGACGAAGGTGTTGGCGGCTTTCAAAAAGCCCAGCGGTTCGTCGGGGGCCTTGAACGCCAGTTCCTTGGCGTGGTCCGCGTAGTTGATGGCCAGTGTGAACGTCGTGCGGGGCTCAATGGGCGGCAACCAGGTAACGGCGTCTTCGGCCAGAACGCGCCCATCCGGCAGCAGGACGTGACCGGGGGCGCTGTCCGCCTCGGTGACGCGGTGGATGGCGCCTTCATAGGCGATGCGTGCGTGTTTCATGGTGGCGTGTTTCATGGCAGATTCCTCAGGTTGCGGCGGCGGCCAGCATGTTGCCCAGCGTACCCACCTGCACGATGCGGATGTCGTAGCGTTGCCCGGCGCGCACGCGCGGTGCGTCGTGGGGTGCGCCCACCAGCAGCATGTCGCCGGCCTCGAAGCTCATGAACTGCGTCACGTCGGCAATCAGCCGCGCCACGGGGCGCACCAGATCAGCCGTGGTGGCGCGTTGCACCACCACGCCGTCCACGCTCACTTCGATGTCCAGCGCATCGGGGTCCGCCACGGCCGAGACCGGCGTCAGCGTGTCGCCCATCGGGCAAAAGCCGTCGCGGCATTTCTGTTTGAGCGCGGGGCGGAAGTAACTGGCGTGCGGCACCGACAAGTCCGCCACAACGCGATAGCCCGCCACATGGTCCAGCGCGTTCGCTTCGCTCACGCGCGTGGCGCGCCGCGAGAACACCACGCCCAGGCACGCGCCGACCTCGATTTCATCCACGTCGGCGGGCAGGGCGATGGTGTCGCCGTCGCGCGCATAGGTGTTGGCCGGTTTGATGTAGAGCACGGGCGCGTGGGGCGCCGCTTTGTAGGGCGGCGCGTTGACGCTGTCGCCCAGTGCGTCCAGCGACTGGCGCGTATTGAGCGCGGCGCCGACCACGGTGCGGGGCGGTCCGGCCAGGGCGGCGTTGGCCTGCGCGGCGCGCGCGGCCAGGTAGTCGCGGTAGTTGTTCTGCTTGTAGTTCAGCACCGCGTCCGCTTCTTCGATCTGCATCGAAATGCCCAGCGGCCGCATGGCCATGTGCGGCGCCAGCGCGGCGCTCAGCGCCTTGAAAACGCGTTCACCCAAGGCGGCTTTTTGCGCATCGCTGCGACCATGGCCAATGCGCAGCACGACGTGGACAAAGGCGTTGTCGGGGTGGCCGTCGACGATCAGGCAATCGTCCACGCGCAGGGCACGGGTGCGTGCGCCGGCCAGGGGGAACAGGCTGCCGTCGCCGACGGCGGCGTCCTGCACCGTGCGCATCAGTGCGTGCGTATCCAGGGCCAGATTGCCCGAATACTCAATCCAGATATGGGGCATGGAGTCATCCGCCAAAATTGTTAGCATGTTAATTAGAATAGCGGGAAAGACAATCGGCGGCAACGAATGCATAGGGCCGCGTCGGGCAAACACAGCGTCGTTGACAGCGCCATCTTGCCGGCATAAAGTTAACGTGTTAATTAAAAGTGGCGGCGACCGACAACGCCGTGGACCACGATCAAAACGAGGAGCCGCACGTGAGCATCAAGCATTGGATCAACGGCAAAGAGGTCGATAGCGACGACCGATTCGTCACCTATAACCCCGCCACGGGTGAAGCCATCGACGAGGTCGCCGCGGGCGGCCAAACAGAGATCGACGCCGCCGTGTCCGCCGCCGCCGAGGCTTTTCCCAAATGGGCCAACACGCCCGCCAAGGAGCGCGCCCGCCTCATGCGCCGGCTGGGCGAACTGATCGACGCCAACGTCCCCCAATTGGCCGAACTTGAAACGCGGGACACCGGCCTGCCCATTTCGCAAACCCGCAAGCAACTGATTCCGCGCGCGTCCGAGAACTTCAATTTCTTTGCCGAAGTCTGCACCCGCATGAACGGCCACACCTATCCCGTGGACGATCAGATGCTGAACTACACGCTGTACCAGCCGGTGGGCGTATGCGCCTTGGTGTCGCCCTGGAACGTGCCGTTCATGACGGCCACCTGGAAAACGGCGCCGTGCCTGGCCTTGGGCAACACCGCCGTGTTGAAAATGTCGGAACTGTCACCGCTGACGGCCGACCAGTTGGGCCGCCTGGCCCTTGAAGCCGGCATCCCCGCGGGCGTTCTGAACGTGGTGCAGGGCTACGGCGCCCAGGCGGGCGACGCGTTGGTGCGTCACCCGGGCGTGCGCGCCATCTCGTTCACGGGCGGCACGGTGACGGGCAAGAAGATCCTGGCCAGCGCGGGCGGCATCAAGAAATATTCGATGGAACTGGGCGGCAAATCGCCCGTGCTGATTTTTGACGACGCCGATGTCGAGCGCGCGCTGGACGCCGCCTTGTTCACGATTTTTTCGCTGAACGGCGAACGCTGCACGGCGGGTTCGCGCATTTTTGTCCAGCAAAGCATCTACGATGATTTCGTGCGCAAATTCGCCGAGCGCGCGCAGCGCCTGATGGTGGGCGACCCTACCGACGAGGCCACCCACGTGGGCGCGATGATCACGCGCCAGCATTGGGAAAAGGTCACCGGCTACATCCAGCTTGCCGAACAGGAAGGGGCGCGTATCCTTGCGGGCGGCGCGGGCAAGCCGGCGGGCTTGCCGGCCCACCTGGCGGGTGGCAATTTCGTGCGGCCGACCGTGCTGGCCGACGTGGATAACCGGATGCGTTGCGCGCAGGAAGAAATCTTCGGGCCAGTGGCCTGCCTGATCCCGTTCAAGGACGAAGCCGAAGGCCTGGCGCTGGCCAACGACGTCAAGTACGGGCTGGCCTCCTACATCTGGACCAGCGATATCGGCCGGGCGCACCGCCTGGCGCGCGGCATCGAGGCAGGCATGGTGTTCATCAACAGCCAGAACGTGCGCGACCTGCGCCAGCCGTTCGGCGGCACCAAGGAATCCGGCACGGGGCGCGAGGGCGGGGAATACAGCTACGAGGTATTCGCCGAAATAAAGAACGTGTGCGTGTCGATGGGCAGCCACCACATCCCCAAGTGGGGTGTGTGAATGCGTAAAGGAGACAACCATCATGGGTAAGCTTGCACTGGCGGCCAAGGTGACGCATGTGCCGTCGATGTATCTGTCGGAGCTACCCGGCAGGCACCATGGCTGCCGCGAGGCCGCCATCGAGGGCCACCGCGTGATCGGCCAGCGTTGCCGGGACCTGGACGTGGACACGATCGTGGTGCTGGACGTGCATTGGCTGGTGAACGGCGGCTATCACGTGAACGCCAACCACGCCTTCAAGGGGCGCTACACCAGCAACGAACTGCCGCATTTCATCAAGGACATGGACTACGCCTATGGCGGCAATCCCGAGCTGGGCCGCCGCATCGCCGAATGCGCCAATGCGGCGGGCGTGGGCACGCGCAGCCACGAAATCGATAGCCTGGAACTTGAATACGGCACACTGGTGCCCATGCGCTACATGAACGGCGACGGCCGCTTCAAGGTGGTGTCGGTGGCCGCGTGGTGCGCCTGGCACGCGCTGGAAGACAGCCGGCGCTTTGGCGCGGCCTTGCGCCAGGCCATCGACGCCGGCGACAGCCGCGTGGCGGTGCTGGCCAGCGGGTCCTTGTCGCATCGCTTCAACGACAACAACAGCCCCGAAGCCGCCATGCACCAGATCAGCCGCGAGTTTTTCCGCCAGGTGGATTTGCGCGTGGTTGAACTCTGGCGCCAGGGCGACTGGAAAACCTTCTGCGCCATGCTTCCCGAATACGCCGAACTTTGCGTGGGCGAGGGCGGCATGCACGACACGGCCATGTTGCTGGGCTTGCTGGGGTGGGACGGCTACGACAAGCCGGTAGAGGTGGTGACCGACTACTTCACCAGTTCCGGCACGGGCCAGATCAACGCGATCTTCCCGGTGCCTGACTGAACCCGCTTCAGGCGGAATCGCCGGAATCAGCGGCGTCCGCCGACGACGGCGCATCCCGCTTGATCAGTGCGACCATGGTGTCGACGTCGTGGTACAGGCGGTCCAGCAATTCCTTGCCGATCTTCGCCTCGATTTCCTGGTATTTCGCGTCCACATGCGGGCGCATGCGATCGATCAGCTTGTGACTTTTCGGGGTCAGGGATATTTCCTGGCGGCGCTGGTCGGCGCTGGAGCGCACGCGCTTGATCAGGCCTTGTTCTTCCATGCCGGCCAGCATGCGGGTCAGGCTGGGGCTGAGGATCTGGCAACTGCGCGCGATCTGATTGGGTTCCATCGCGCCCGTTTCGCTCAGGGTGCGCAATACCCGCCATTGTTGTTCGGTGACCCCGGCCGCGTGCAGCACGGGACGGAAATGCGCCATCAGGGTTTCGCGCGCGTATAGCAGCAGGTGGGGAAGATTGCGGTGGTGGAAGCTCGGACTCATGGCGGCTATGTTAGCAAGAAGCCGCCCATTTTTTGACCACAAATTTCAGTGCGTCATGCGCACAACAACGCGGTGGGCGCTGCCATGCAAGCGGCCACCGCGCGGGGTTGGGTAAGCACCGTCAGGCGGGATTTTGCTGAGCCAGTTCCTGTAGATCATCCGGCAATGCCAGGTCCGGGGCACCCTGTTGCAGTTCGCGCAGCGCGAGCACGGCGGCGTCTTGCTGGTCGTCCTGCATCAGTTGCCGGATGTGGGCCACGCGGGCCTCGATGTCCTGTTCGCTGAACGCCGCCACTTCCACGGCAGCGGGCTCGCTTGCCTGGGTGGCCACGGCGGGGACGGATTCCACGGCCTGGTCGGGCTGGGCCATGGCCGGGGTCATGGCTTCGGTGATTGCTGGGGCCATGGGCGGGGCCGAGGCCAGGGTCATCGCCGAAGAAGACCCAGCGTGACCGCCGGCAGCCTGGGTTACAGCCTGCGTGTCGGTTTCGTTTTGGGGGACGGCTTCGCGCATATTGGTCCACGCGAACAGGCCGGCAACCAGCATGGCGCACGCGGCGGCGGCCCAAGCGGGGTGCCAACTATGTCCAGGGTGCCAACTGCGGCGCACCGCGGCGTCCAGTTCAGGGCTGCTGCCGGGCCCGAGCTTGCGGTACAGGGCGCGCAGATCCCGGGCATCGTCTTCGTCGAAAGGGGGGCGATAGGTAATGCTCATGCGCTACTCCTCACGGTGGCGTCCGGTGGCAATTAGCCTATGCGTTGATCTTTGCCGGGCGCTGTATCCGTCGATTATGCGCGATTCGCGGCATTTCCGGCAGGTAAATTTCGCCGTTCCGCATCCTGAAACGTCGGCCTCGGCCCCAGGCAAAGTAGGTTGCCGGTACACTTTCGCGCATGGCCAAATCCCGAACCGTATATGTGTGCGCCGACTGTGGCGGCACCACCCCCAAGTGGCAGGGCAAATGCCCCCACTGCAATGCCTGGAACACGCTGGAAGAGACGGTGGAGTCATCCACCCCCGCCGCCGCCGCGCACCGCTACGCGCCACTGGCCTCGGCCAGCCCGGTTCGCAGCCTGTCTGAAATCGAAGCCCGCGAAACGCCGCGCCAGCCCACCGGGCTGGATGAATTCGACCGCGTGCTGGGCGGCGGCCTGGTGGCCGGCGCGGTCGTGCTGATTGGCGGTGACCCGGGTATCGGCAAGTCCACGCTGCTGCTGCAGGCGCTGGCTTCGTTGTCGGCAAGCACCAACGTGCTGTATGTCACCGGCGAGGAATCGGCCGAGCAGGTGGCGTTGCGCGCGCGCCGGCTGGACCTGCAAACCGGCAACGTCAATTTGCTGGCCGAGATCCGGCTGGAAGCCATCCAGGCGGCGGTGTCTGAACAAAAGCCCACCGTGGCCGTGATCGACTCCATCCAGACCGTGTACAGCGGCGAATTGAGCGCCGCCCCGGGGTCGGTGTCGCAGGTGCGCGAATGCGCGGCGCAACTCACGCGCCTGGCCAAGCAGACCGGCATCGCCATCGTCATGATCGGCCACGTCACGAAAGACGGCGCGTTGGCCGGCCCTCGCGTGCTGGAACACATCGTCGACACGGTGCTGTATTTCGAAGGCGATACGCATTCCTCGTTCCGGCTGGTACGTGCGTTCAAGAACCGCTTTGGCGCAGTCAACGAGCTGGGCGTCTTCGCCATGACCGACCGTGGCCTGCGCGGCGTGGCCAACCCGTCAGCGCTGTTCCTGTCGCAGCACGAACAACAGGTGGCGGGCTCTTGCGTGATGGCCACGCAGGAAGGCACGCGCCCGCTGCTGGTCGAGATTCAGGCGCTGGTCGACAGTTCGCACGCGCCCAACCCGCGTCGGCTGACGGTGGGGCTGGAAGGCAACCGCTTGGCCATGCTGCTGGCCGTGCTGCACCGGCACGCCGGGGTCACCACGTTTGACCAGGACGTGTTCGTCAATGCGGTGGGCGGCGTGCGCATCACCGAGCCCGCGGCGGACTTGCCGGTGCTGCTGGCCATCATGTCATCGCTGCGCGACAAGCCGCTGCCGCGCGGCCTGATCGCCTTTGGCGAAGTCGGTCTGGCCGGCGAAATCCGCCCTGCGCCGCGCGGGCAGGAACGCCTGCGTGAAGCGGCCAAGCTGGGTTTTTCGATTGCGCTCATCCCCAAGGCCAATGCTCCGCGTCAACCCATTGACGGACTGGAGATCTGGGCGGTGGACCGCCTGGACGCCGCGTTGGACAAACTGCGCTGACGCGCTGATTTCCTGGTCATGAAGACAAGAGCTGCTGGAGCAAGCAAGAAGTGAGTCTGTTGATTATTGCCGTCTGCCTGGCCGCGGGTAGCCTGATCGGTTTCATGGGCGGTGCGCTGGGCATCGGCGGCGGGCTCATCGCCATTCCCGCGTTGGTGCTGTTGATGGGCATGTCGCAGCAGTTGGCGCAGGGCACCGCGCTGATCATGGTGCTGCCCGCCATTACCGTGGCGGTGCGCAAGTACAACCAGCAAGCGCGCATCGACAGGCGCGTGGCCGCGGCAGGCGCCGCGGGTGCGGTGGTGTTCACCTGGGTGGGCGCGCGCTTGGCGCTGGGCATTGATTCCAGCGTGCTGCGCCAGAGCTTCGCCGTGTTCCTGTTCTTTGTTGCGTTGTTCTACGTCTGGCAGACCTGGCGTGCCGTCCGCGTTGCCGCCCGCCGCCAGCGGCCCGAGCAGACGTCGGAACAGCGGTCGGAACCTCGGTCGGAACAGCGGTCGGAACCTCCTTCGACTAAGCACGCGCCGTCGCGCCCGGTCCCGATCCTCACGCCACGGCGCGCCAGCGTGCTGGGCATGTTGTGCGGCACCTTGGGTGGCTTCTTCGGCGTGGGCGGTGCGGTGCTGGCCGTGCCCATCATCACGACGGTGTTCCGCATGTCGCAGACCACGGCGCAGGCCTTGGCGCTGTGCATGGTGATTCCCGGTTCGACCATTGCGCTGATCACCTACGCCTGGGCCGGGCAGGCCAACTGGATGGTGGGCCTGCCGATGGCGATCGGCAGTTTGCTGTTCGTGCCGGTCGGCGTGCGCTTGGCGTATAAGCTGCCCGAACGCAAACTGAGAGTCTGCTTCGCGCTGCTGCTGTTTGCGACCGTCGCGTTGTTGGTGTTCGAATCGTAGGAAGGGCGTTGATCGGACGTCGACAACGCAGCGCCAATGCAGCGCCAACGCAGCGACAACGCATCGTCAATGCGTCGACAGCCCGCCGATAGTGCCCTGACAGCGTATCGACAGCGTTATTTCCAGGCGTTAGCAGCCGAAATTTTCTGGTTCCGCATTGAACCTTCCGCATGCTCGCTCTTCAAACGGAGTACGGCATAAGCGGCGATGTTGCCGCCCACTGCCGAACGGGCTTCGGCCTTGTTTATCCAGGAGTTCATGCAATGACGACACACTCCCGTATCGCTGCGTTCTTATCCACTTCGGCCTTGTGCCTCGGTCTTGCTGCGGCGCCTTCTGCGTTCGCGGCGGGCGCTGATGCGCAAGCCAAGGCGGGTGATTCCAAGACCCACGCGCAGCACAAGCATCACAAGTCTGACAAAGCCTCCGCCAAACACGCGGGCGCGAAATCAGGCGCGGCTTCAAGTATGGGCCAATCCGGCACCACGCCGGCGAAGTAAGGCAGGGACGGTAAAACCCCGCTAGTTCCTTTGCAGGAAGACTACCGGCCTCTTGGGGCCGGAAAGTCGAAAGCCTCTCGGTATGGGCGCCGAGAGGCTTTTTCATTTGCGCGCGATATGTGGTCCAGGCGCGCAAAGCTCCTGACGCTTACTCCACCGGCGTGATCACGCGCCCGGTGTCGAAGTAGGACTTCAGGTTGTCCAGCATCAGGTTTTCCATGTCCAGGCGTGTCTCCAGCGTGGCGCTGCCGATGTGCGGCAGCAGCACGGCGTTGTCGCTGTCGATCAGCGCTTGCGGCACCTTGGGTTCGTGTTCGAACACGTCTAGCGCGGCGCAGCCCAGCTTGCCGGCTTCCAGCGCCGCCACCAGCGCGGCTTCGTCAATGACGGGGCCGCGCGCGATGTTGACGATGATGCCCTTGGGGCCCAGCGCTTCCAGCACGGGCTGGTTCACCAGATGGCGCGTGCTGGGTCCGCCCACCGTCGCGACGACCAGGAAGTCGGCCCAGGCGGCCAGGTCTACCAGCGATGCCTCGTAGCCATAAGCGATGTCGTCGCGCTTTCTGCGGTTGTGATAGCGCACGTCCATGTCGAAACCCGCGCCGCGCTTGGCGATGGCTTCGCCGATGCGACCCAGGCCCACAATGCCCAGCTTCTTGCCGCTGACACGCTGGCCCAGCGGAATGCTGCCATGCACCTGGCCCCATTGGCCGGCGCGCACGAAGCGTTCACCCTGGCCCATGCGGCGCGCGCCCGCGATCAGCAGGCCCCAAGCCAGATCAGCCACGCAATCCGTCAGCACGTCGGGCGTGTTGCTGACCTGCACGCCACGCTTCTTGGCGGCGTCCACGTCTATCGTTTCGTAACCCACGCCCCAACTGCAAATGGCCTTGAGGTCGGGCAGCGCGTTGATCAGTTCGGCGTCGGCGCCGAAATTGGCCGACGTGACGACGGCGGTGATGCCCTTGCCGTGTTCGGCCAGCGCGGCCTTGCGGTCGGGAAACTTCCACAATTCCACGACGTCGTAGCGGTCGGCAAGGTTCTTGTTGGCGGAGGGAGAGCCGGCCAGCGAGCCGACCTGGATGATGCGATGCTTGGTGGTCATGTTGTCGTACGAGTGGATGGCGAAAACGGTCATGCTACTTGATTCAAGCTTGAAAGCCGCTGAGGGGATGCCCGAAGACACCCCCCCATGACGATGTGGCGGTCCGGCGGTCCGGCGGCCCGGCGTCGCCTACTCCAGTTGGATGTTGGCCTTCTGGATGACGTCCTTCCACCGCTTCACTTCGGCCTGCTGGAACGCCGCGAACTGTTCCGGCGTGTTGGCCACGACTTCAAAGCCCAAGCCTTGCAGCGTCTGCTTGGTCTTCGGGTCGCGCAGCGCGTTCTGCAAGGCCTTGGACAGCTTGTCCACGACGGCTGGCGGCGTGCCCTTGGGCACCGCGAAGCCCTGCCACGAATACACCACCATGTCCTTGATGCCGGCTTCAGCCAGCGTCGGCACGTCGGGCAGGTCGGCCGCGCGCGTATCCCCCGTGATGGCCAAAGCCTTGAGCTTGCCGGCCTTGATGTGGTTTTGCACCGCGCCCAGGTTCTGGAACGACACGTTGACCTGTCCGCCGATCAGGTCGGCAATGGCCGCGCCGCCGCCCTTGTAGGGCACGTCCACGCCGGTGCTGTCCGTGCGCTGGCGAAACAGCACGGCGGACAGGTGGTCCGACGATCCCGTGCCGGACGAGGCGTAAGACACGCTGCCCGGATTTTTCTTCGCATAGGCCACCAGTTCGGCAACGGTGCTGGCGGGGAACTTGGTAGCCGCCACCAGCACATTAGGGTTGCGCACCGCCTGCGTCAGGTAAGCGAAGTCCTTGCTGGGGTTGTAGGACAGATTCTTGTAGAGGGCTTCGTTGATGGCGAAGGTGCCGATGGAGCCGACCATCATCGTGTAGCCATCGGGCGTGCTGCGGGCCAGCGCCTGCGCGCCGATGGCGCTGTTGGCGCCGGGTTTGTTCTCAACCACAAAGGTCTGGCCCAGCGTCTGGGACAGCACCGGCGTGACCGAGCGCGCCGTGATGTCGGACGAACCGCCCGGCACGAACGGCACAATCATGGTGACCGGCTTCTCCGGGTAGTCCGCGGCCTGGGCCGTGGGCCCGGCAAGTAGCACAGCGCCCGCCGCGGCGGCCGCGCAGAACAGTTTATTCATGTTGTCTCCTGGTTCGCGTGGTGATGAAAAGCCCGGCGCTCACGCGTTGCGCACGGGCCGAATTTGCGTAGGTTCAGTCGACTTTCGCGCCCGAGGTTTTCACCACCTCGGCCCACTTGACGGTCTCTTGCGCCATGAATTGCTTGAACTGCGTGGGCGTGTTGCCCGACGGCGTGGCGCCTTGCGCCTGCAACTGCGCGCGCACCGGCTCCTGTTGCAAGGCGGCGGCGACGTCGCGCTGAATCTTTTCGACAATGGCAGGCGGCGTGCCCGCCGGCGCCAGCAAGCCGAACCAGCTCGAGGCCTCGTAGCCTTTCACCCCTGCTTCGGCCATGGTCGGCACGTCGGGCAGGGCGGGCGAGCGCGCGGTGGTGGTCACCGCCAGCGGGCGCAGCTTGCCGCCCTTGATATAGCCCATGGACGAGGGCAGGTTGTCGAAGATCAGGTCGGCCGAGCCACCCATCACGTCGGTCAGCGCGGGGCTGCTGCCCTTGTACGGCACATGCGTCATGCGCGTGCCCGTCATGGTCTGGAACAGTTCGCCCGACAGATGCGTGGACGTGCCGTTGCCGGTGGAAGCCATGTTGACGGTATCCGGATTTGCCTTCAGGTACTTGATCAGATCAGCCACGGTACGAATGCCGTGCTTGTCCGCGAACTTGGGGTTCAGCTCAAGAATGTTCGGCACGGGGATGACCAGCGTGACCGGCATGAAATCCTTCACCGGATCGTAGGGCAGCTTGCTGTAGACGGACTGGTTGATGGCATGCGTGCTGACGGTGCCCATCAGCAAGGTGTAGCCGTCGGCGGTGGCGCGCGCGGCTTCCGCCGTGCCGACGTTGCCGCCCGCGCCCGCCTTGTTGTCCACCACCACTGACTTGTTCCAGGTCTTGCCCAGTTCCGCGGCCACGACGCGCGCGGCAATGTCGGCGGTGCCGCCGGCGGGGAAGGGCACGATGATCTTCACGTCGCGTTCGGGGTAGTCGGCGTGGGCTTGCGCGGCGGGTAGCGCCAAGGCGATGGCCGTCAAGGTGGCGGCCGCGATCAGCCGGCGTCGCGCGATGGGGGCGTGCATGGTCTTGTCTCCTTGGGTGTGCGCGTGGCCGCGCTTTCTTTTCAACCGCAAGGTGCCGCAACGCACCCCGCTTTGTGATGCCGTTTCACTTGTCAAACAAATATAGGTATTGAGATTATGCTTGTCAACCAAGTATACTTTTTTCACCTTACTTATCTGACAACTGGATCAGCCAGGAGCCCCGTCCATGAAAACTTCCCCGGTCACCGCGCAGGACTTGCAGCGTTCGGTCATTGCCGTGCCGCCCCTGGCCCGCCATGACGATCTTTCCCTGAACGAGGCCGCCAACAAGGCGCTGTTGGGCCATCTGGAAGCGGGCGGCGTGCGCAACGTCATGTACGGCGGCAACGCCAATTTCTACAACGTGGGCGTCAGCGAATACGCGCGCATCGTGGACATGCTGGCTGGCCTGGCCGGTTCGGACACGTGGATCCTGCCCTCGGTGGGGCCCGACTACGGCAAGATGATGGACCAGGCGGCCATCCTGCGATCGCGTGCGTTTCCCACCGCGATGCTGCTGCCGATGTCGTTCCCCTATACGGATGCGGGCCTGGCCGATGGCGTGCGCCGCTTCACCGACGCGCTGGGCAAGCCGGCCGTCATGTACATCAAGTCCGCCGACTACCTGGCGCCCGAAACCGCCGCCCGGCTTATTGAAGAAGGCCGCATCGTGGCGTTCAAGTACGCCGTCGTTCGCGACGAGCCGGCAAAGGATGCGTATCTGTCGTCGCTGCTGGAATCGGTGGATTCGCGCTGGGTCGTTAGCGGCATCGGCGAACGCCCGGCCATCGTGCACTACCGCGACTTCGGCTTGAAGAGCTTTACGTCGGGCTCCGTCTGCGTGGCGCCGCGCGGATCGATGCGCTTGCTGCATCTGCTGCGCGAAGGCCGCTACGACGAAGCCGAGGCCGTGCGCCAACACTACATGGGCCTGGAAGACTGCCGCGACGGCATCAGCCCCATCCGCGTGCTGCACGACGCCGTGACCTTGTCCGGCGTGGCCGACATGGGCCCCATGCTGCCGCTGCTGACCGGCATTTCCAGCGCCGAGCGCGAGCGCGTGGCCCCGGTGGCGCGTGCCTTGGCCGCCTGGGACAAGGAAGCCGTGGCGGCTTGAGCGTGAACGGCATGGCCGCGCTTCGCTCATCGTTCCGCGTGTTGGCGGTACGATGGGCGCTGTCCGCGTAAAGGCGGGCAGGCCTTACGCATTCAGGAGGTTTCGTGGCCCGATCCAAAACAACAACATCATCCGAACCGCAAGCGCCCGAACAGGCCGACGCATCCGGTTCCCATGTGCTGGAACGCGGACACCGGGTGCGGCTGGCGGACCAGGTCTACGGGCAGATCTTTGAACAGATCGTGTCGGGTGGCCTGAACGTGGGCGACAAGCTGCCGTCCGAGAACGAGATCTCGGAGCGCTTCGGGGTGTCGCGGCCGGTGGTGCGTGAAGCGCTGCTGCGCTTGCGCGCCGATGGGCTCATCACCGCGCATCAGGGGCTGGGCACGTTTGTGAGCCATCAGCCCGCGCCGCGCCTGAAGACGTTCAACGATGTGCAGAACGTCAGCGCGTATTTGCGCGCGCAAGAGGTGCGCGTCGCCCTGGAGGGCGATGCCGCGCGGCTGGCGGCACTGCGCCGCACCGACGAACAACTCAAGAAAATCGCCGACGCGCATGCCGCGTTTGCCGACAGCCTGACGCACGGCCAGGTGTCGCCCGAAGCCGACCTGGCTTTTCATGCCAGCATCGCCGAGGCCAGCGGCAACGACTTCTATCTGGGCGTGCTGGAAAGCATCCACGAATCCATCAACGGTTTCATGCGGCTCACGTTGAGCCTGACGCGCACCGGTTCGCGCCAGCGCGCGCAGCGTGTGGTGGACGAGCACGCCACCATCCTGGACGCCATCCGCGAACAGGACAGCGAGCGCGCGCGCGTGGCCATGCAGTTTCATCTGGGCCAGGCGCGCCATCGGCTGGTGGACCGCGACCGCGACTGATCGATCGCGCGCCGGGGTGCGCCCGCCACACAACATCAAACGGAGACAAACCAGTGCAAGGCAACGGAGCAACAGCCAGGGACGTGCCGGTAGAGCAGGTGCGTGAACAAATCTTGCAGGTGCTGCAAGCATGGGGCATGGATGAGGACCTGGCGCACACCACCGCCGGCCTGATGGCGCAGACGGATCTGCTGGGCATCGATTCACATGGCATTTCGATGCTGCCTTCCTACGAGGAAAAATGGCGCGCGGGCTCCTTGCGGCTGGACGCGCGCGCAAAGGTGGTGCGCGACGGCGGCGCCAGCGCGCTGATCGACGGCATGGGTGGCCTGGGTTATCCGGTGGCCGCGCAGGCCATGCACCTGGCCGTGGACAAAGCCTTGGAACACGGCGTGGGCGCGGTGTCGGTATGCAACTCGCATCACTTCGGCGCGGCCGGCGTCTATGCGCGCATTGCGGTGGAGCGCGGCGTGGTCGGGCTGGTCACCAGCAGCGCCAACGGCATCATCATGGTGCCCACGCGCGGCGCCATGCCCATGCTGGGCACCAACCCCATTGCGTTCGGCGCACCGGCTGCGCACAACGAGCCTTTCGTGCTGGACATGGCCACCACCACTGTCGCCGCGAACAAGGTCAAGGTGTATGACTTCCTGGGTAAACCGCTGCCGCCGGGCTGGGCGGTGGACGGGCAGGGCGGCGCCGTGACGGATGCCGATGCCGCGATGCAATTCATCTTCAAACATCCCGAAGGCGGGTTGACGCCTTTGGGCGGCACGCCCGCCATGAGCAGCCACAAGGGCTACGGCCTGGCGATGATGGCGCAGATACTTGGCGGCACGCTGAGCGGCAGCGCGTTTGCCGCGCGCCGCGCACCGACGCGTAAACCAGGCGAGCCGGATGACGTGGGCCATTTCTTCCTGGCCTTGAACCCCGATGCGTTCCGCGCGGCAGGCTCATTCGAATCCGATATGGACGACATGATTGATTCGCTGCACGACACGCCGCCGGCCAACCCCGATGAGCCCGTGCTGGTGGCGGGCGAACCCGAAGCGGCCGAGCGCGCGCGCCGGTTGCGCGCCGGCATCCCCATTTCGGCGGCATTGGCCGAGCGCCTGCGCGGCATCTGCGAACGCGCGGGCACGCCCTATCTGCTGGACGATATCTGATCGCAAGCGGTTTGTTTGTTGCGCTGACTTTGTTGTGCCCGAATTGTTTTGCCCATAACAGCAGACCCGGCCACCGGGCTCACATCCTAAGAAAAACCATACGGAAGAGACAACTATGCAACAACCCAAACCTTCGGCGCGCAGACGAATTACCGTGCTGGCCGTGGCCTCGCTTGGCGCCATGACGCTGCTGCCCGCGGCGGTCATGGCGCAATCCGACGCCTGGCCAAGCAAGCCGGTCAAGCTGGTCGTGCCGTTCCCGGCCGGCGGCAGCACCGATTCGGTGGGCCGGCTGCTGGCGGCCGAGCTTTCCAAAGAACTGGGCCAGAGTGTCATCGTCGAAAACAAGGGCGGGGCCAACGGCAACATCGGTTCCGACGTCGTGGCCAAGGCCGAACCGGATGGCTACACCTTGCTGCTGTCGGGCGTGGGCTCCAACGCCATCAGCTACGCCATCTACCAGAACATGCCGTATCGCAACAGCGACTTCGCGCATATCTCGCTGTTGGCCACAGGCCCGAATGTGCTGGTCGCCAACATGGATTTTCCCGGCAAGACCTTTGCCGACTTCATCAAGCTGGCGCGCGAGAACCCCGGCAAGTACACGCATGCCAGCTCGGGCAGCGGCTCGTCGGGCCACCTGGCCATGGAAATGCTGAAGCAAGACGCCAAGATTGACCTGGTGCATGTGCCCTACAAGGGCGGCGCCGCCGCCATTACCGACATGATCGGCGGGCGCGTCTCGGTCATGTTCCTGAATCAGGACACGCTGCTGCCGCAAGTCACTTCCGGCAAGTTGCGCGCCTTGGCCGTGGCCAGCGCCAAGCGCAACCCGGCCTATCCCGACACGCCCACGGTGGCAGAATCGGGCTACCCGGGCTTTTCGGCGGAATCCTGGTTTGGCTTGTCCGCACCCGCCAAGACGCCGCCTGCCGTGATCCAGCGCTTGAACCAGGCCACGGTCAAGGCGCTGTCGTCGCCCGACATCCGGCAAAAGCTGGAAAGCGTGGGCTTTGTCGTAGTGGGCGACGACCCGAAGTCGTTCTCGGCGTTTGTCGATAACGAAATCAGCAAGTGGGGCAAGGCGGCCAAGGCGTCTGGCGCGCGCATGGATTAACGTGGGGCGGCCGGGTTTCGGCCCGGCCTGTTCTTTCAGGTTTTCGGATTTTTATCTTGCACAGACGAAGGTAGCAATGAACTCTCCCTTACCCAACCGCTTCCGGCAACGCATCCTTGCCCGCGAACGGCTCATCGGATTCTGGATGTGCATGTCCAGCCACATCACGGCCGAGCTGGTCGGGCTGGCGGACTTCGACTGGCTGCTTCTGGACGGCGAGCATTCGCCCAATGAAGTGCCGATGTTCCTGCAACAGTTGCAGGCGTTGCAGGGCAGCGCCAGCGCCGCCGTCGGGCGGCCGTCGTGGAATGATCCGGTGCAGATCAAGCGCCTGCTGGATATCGGTTTCTACAACTTGCTGATTCCGTTCATCGAGTCCGAAGCTGACGCGCGCCTGGCGGTGGCGGCTACCCGCTATCCCCCGCAGGGCATGCGCGGCGTGGCGGGCGCGCAGCGCAGCAACCGCTATGGCACGGTGCCGGACTACCTGCAAACCATCAACGACAACATCTGCGTGCTGCTGCAGATTGAAAGCCGTCCGGGCATCGAGGCGGTGGACGAGATTGCATCCGTGGAAGGGGTGGATGGCGTGTTCATCGGCCCGTCGGACCTGGCCGCCGCGCTGGGCCACATCGGCAACCCCGGCCACCCGGAAGTGCAAGAAACCATCCGCCATCTGCATCAGCGTGTGACCGCCCAGGGCAAGGCCGTGGGAATCCTTGCACCCGTGCATGCGGATGCGCGGCGTTATCTGGACATGGGCATGCACTTTGTTGCCGTGGGTACGGACCTGGGCGTGTTCAAGCAAGCCACGTTTGCCTTGCGCGACGCATTCCCGACTTGATTGCGTAGGGCTTGATGCGACACGCCCCGCGAACAAGGCGGGGCGTGTGGTTTGATTTTCTTGCTGAGTCTTAGTGCTCAGTCCTCCAGCGCCAGCAATTCGCTGACGGTCTGGCGACGGCGGATCAAACGCGCTTCGCCGTTGTCCAGCAAGACCTCGGGCGCCAGCGGCCGGCTGTTGTAGTTCGATGACATCGACGAGCCATATGCGCCAGCGTTGTGCATGACCATGAAGTCGCCAATGCGCGGCTGCGGCAACAACTGGTCGGTCATCACGCCGCCTTCTTCCTGCGTGAACACGTCACCCGATTCGCACAGCGGTCCGGCAACGGCGATGCGCGTTTCGGCCACGCCCTGCGGGTCCGACCCGTCGCGCGCGTGTACCGAAATGCGATGAAAGCTGCCGTACATGGCCGGGCGCATCAAATCGTTGAAGCCCGCGTCCACCAGGGCAAAGTCGCGCTCGGGGCGGTGGTTGACGGCATGCACCTCGGTGACCAGCACGCCGGCTTCGGCCACCAGGAAGCGGCCCGGTTCGATCTCCAGCCGGACGTCATGGCCCAGCAACTGTTCAACGCGCTTGCGGGCCGAATCCCATTGTTCAAAATAGTGGTCGCAATCGATGCGCGGTTCACCATCGCGATAAGGAATGGACAGGCCGCCGCCAGCCGAGATGGCTTCGATGTCATGGTCCAGCGAACGCACCACGTCGACCATGGCGTCGCACACGCTGGACAGGTGGCCGTAGTCCACGCCCGAGCCGATATGCATGTGGATGCCGACCAGCTTCAGCCCGTGGCGGCGCACGATGGACACGGCTTGCGCCACGTCGTCGATCCAGATGCCGTGCTTGCTTTGCGGGCCGCCGGTGTTGGTCTTGTTGCTGTGGCCGTGGCCAAAGCCGGGGTTGATGCGCAACCACACGCGATGGCCGGGCGAGGCCTGGCCCACGCGGTCCAGCATGTCCAGTGAGCCGGCGTTCACGGTGATGCCGTGCTTGAGCACAGTGGCCAAGGTGGCGTGGTCGATCAGGTCGGCCGTGAAGACCATGCCTTCGGGCTCGCCCTTGGGGTCGAAGCCGGCGGCCAGGCTGCGTTCGATCTCACCCAGCGATACAGCGTCGACCACCGCGCCTTCCTCGCGCATCAGACGCAGGATGTGCAGGTTGGAACACGCCTTTTGCGCATAGCGGATGGTGTCGAAGCGGCGCAGTTGCGCAATGCGTTCGCGGATGACGGCGGCGTCATACACCCATAGCGGCGTGCCATGCTGCGTGGCGAGTTGGGTGAGTTGGCGCGGATCGAATGCCATGACGGGCTGACCTTGAATTGAAGAGTTGAAAGCAGGCGGAATGATGCCGGTTTCAAGGCATCCAGTAAAATGCTTATATGTTGAAGATCCATTCATTCCTGATATGGGGCGTGGCGTGCTGACACATCGGCATATCGAAGTGTTCCGGGCGGTGATGATCGCCGGCAGCGTGACACGGGCTGCCGAGCTCTTGAGCACCTCGCAGCCCACCGTCAGCCGCGAACTGGCCCGCATGGAGCAGGGCATTGGCTTTGCGCTATTCGAGCGCGTACACGGCCGCCTGCGACCCACCATGCCCGCCCTGGCGCTCTACGACGAGATCCGGCAGTCCTATGCGGGCCTGGAGCGCGTGGTGTCGGCCGCGGCGCGGCTGCGCGAGTTCCGGGGCGGGCAGTTGTCGGTGATCGCCTTGCCTGCCTTTTCGCATTCCATTCTGCCCGACGCATTTCGGCGCTTTCATGGCCTGCATCCGGGGGTAAGCCTGTCAGTGGAAACGCAGGAATCGCCGTTTCTGGAAGAGTGGCTGACGGCGCAGCGCTACGATCTGGGCCTGACCGAACACGACGCCGCCCCGGCTGGCACGCGGGTTCGGCTGCTGCTGCAGGTGGATGAGGTATGTGTGCTGCCGGACGGGCATCCGCTGCTGGCGCGCGCGGAAATCGATCTGGCGGATTTCGAAGGGCACGCTTTTGTCAGCCTGTCGGCCAACGATCCCTATCGGTTACAGATCGACGAAGCGTTTGCGGAAGCGGGAGTATTGCGGCGGTCCATCGTTGAAACGCCCACAGCGGTGTCGGTTTGCACGTTCGTGCGACTCGGGCTGGGCCTGGCTATCGTGAACCCGCTGACGGCATTGGATTTCGCGGGTCGCGGCTTGCACATCCGGCCGCTGCGCCGCTCATTGCCGTTTCGCGTCAACGCCGTCTTTCCGGAGCATCGTCCGGCCAATCCGCTGGTGGATGGGTTCATGGCAGCGCTATCCGATGCCGCTGACGCCATCAAGGCCAGGCTGGCGGATACGTATGCCGGCGCGCATTAGGCGAAACTGGATTTCGACAAAACCGTTGCAAAACCAGCAGAAAACAAAAAAGGATGCCCGGGGGCATCCTTCTTCATTTGCCGTATTCATGACGCCCCAAAAAGCGGGGCGGCAGAATCTTAGGCCAGCGCCTTGATGGCGGCAGCCAGGCGGCTCTTGTGGCGAGCAGCCTTGTTCTTGTGGATGATGTTCTTGTCAGCCACGCGATCGATCACGCTCGAGGCCTTCTGGAACACGTCGCCAGCCGCAGCTTTGTCGCCAGCGGCGATAGATTGGCGAACGCGCTTGATGGCGGTGCGCAGCATCGAGCGCAGGCTGGAATTGTGCTTGTTGCGCTCAACGGATTGGCGAGCGCGCTTGCGGGCTTGGGCGGTATTGGCCATGTTGCTATATAAGTTGAATTCGGCAAAGTCCAACATTTTAGCAAGTCCCCGTGGGATTGCAAGCTTTTAATGTCAGATCTGTCGATGGAGCGCCCGTCAACCGGGCGGGGGGCGCTGGGGAAGAAAAGTCCCTGGGCTAAAGAGTTCTAGCTAAAGTGTTTTAGCTAGTGAACCCTTTCGGATAATCCCTGCTAAAGCCTAGAACCAAAGCCTTGAGGAAAACCCGCGGCGCCTACTGGATAAAAATACGGTACCGAGTATACAACGAAGCGAGCCCGAGGCACAGGCGCGCGGCATAGCGTTGTCAGGTGGCGACGTTGATGGACACGAACCAGGGCGTAAAACGCCGCACGTTGATGGGCATCATCTCTTGCAGCGCGTCGAGCGCGGCATTGGTGTCGTCCAGCGGGAAATGCCCCGACACGGGCAAACCACCCGCAGCCATGGACACACGCAACGTGCCCGTGCGGTAGGGGCGCAGCGCGGCGATCACTTCCGCCAACGGGCGGCCCCGGGCGTCGACCCAGCCGGATTCCCACGCCGCTTCGGCCATCAGTTCGGCGCGCGGGATGTCCATGCGGGATACATCAAACCGGGCCCCGGTGCCGGCGCGGACGGTGCCGTGGGCGCCAGCCATGGTTTCGACCTCGACTTCGTGCTCATGCACCACCACCACCGTGCGCTGTGCCTGCTGGCGCACCATGTAGCGGGTGCCAAGCGCGCGAACGGTGCCTTCCGCCGTCTGTACCAGGAAGGGGCGGCGCGCGTCCGGGGCAACCGAAACCGTCACCGCGCCGTCCAGCAAGCGGACTTGGCGGTAGGCAGGGGTGAAGTCCAGGTCGACTCGGCTGCGGGCGTCCAGCAGCAGTTGGCTGCCATCCGAAAGCAGGTAACGGCGGCGTTCGCCGGTTGCCGTGGCGGCGTCCGCGGCCACGTTATTGAGCGGGTAGAAGGCGTTGCCGACGTAGGCGGCGCAGGCGCCGGTACTGGCGAGCGCCAACGCGCCGGTCAGAAAACGGCGTCGGGGCGGCACGATGGCCGGGGGCGGAGGGATCAGCGACGGCGCGGCAGGCGCGGCTCCGGTGGCGTAACCCGCTGCGGGGTAAGCGTCACCAAGCCGTCCGAACGTCGACCCTGCGAGCGTGCCGGTCAGTTGCTGCCAGGCATTCTCGTGGAGAGGGTCAGCCGCACGCCACGCCAGGAAGTCGTTGTAGTCCTGCGCGGTTGCCTTGCCAGAGCGCAGCAAGAGCAACCAATTGATCACCTGGTCCGCCATGGGTTGTCCTTGGGCGTACTTCACTTCATCTTCCCGCACGCAAGCCGCGCGGGAATCCTTTCGATGGCAATTTGTAAATAATAAAGGTTTTTTACCAAAGATTACGGGCCGCTTGTCAATTCTTGACGAATCTAATGCAAAAAGCCGGCGCGAAGCCGGCTTTTTGGTGGGAATGTCGCCCGCAGGGATGAAATCAGGCTTTTGGACGACGGCCAAAGTCTTTAAGTCGGAACCCAAAGAGTAACAACATTCCGAAGTAGACCACGCCGCTTGCCGCCAGGACGCCACCCAGCCACGCCGCCCGCAAGCCCGCATGGGCCTGCAAGCCGATCCAGTCGATCTTGCCGTCTGCGTACCAGAGCAGGGCGGCCAGCGCCGCCAGCGCCGGCAGCAGGCGCAGCGCAAACACCGTCCAGCCGGGGCCGGGTTGATACACGCCGCGGCGGCGCAGGCCGATCAGCAGGGCCAGCGCGTTCAGGCAGGCCCCCAGGCCGATGGCCAGCGCCAGGCCGGCATGGGCCATGATGGGTACCAGCACCAGGTTCATCAACTGCGTCAAAATCAGCACGCCGATGGCGATCTTGACCGGGGTACGGATGTCCTGCTTGGCGTAGAAACCGGGGGCCAGAATCTTCACGGCCAGCAGGCCGATCAAGCCGGCCGAGTAGGAAATCACGGCCAGGCGCGTTTGCAGCACGTCGTCCGCGGCGAACGCGCCGTAATGGAACAGGGTGGCCACCAGGCCGTCCGACAGCAACGCCATGCCCACGGCGGCGGGCAGGCCCAGCAACAGCACCAGACGCAGGCCCCAGTCCAGCAAGGCGCTATAGCCGCCCTGGTCGTCGCGGGCGTGGGCGGCCGACAGGCTGGGCAACAGCACGGTGCCCAACGCGACGCCCAGCAAAGCGGTGGGGAACTCCATCAGCCGGTCGGCGAAAGACAGCCAGGTGACGCTGCCCGGCGTCAGCCACGTGGCGATATTGGTGTTGATCAGCAAGGAAATCTGCGCCACAGACACGCCTAGCGTGGCGGGCGCCATCTGCTTCAGGATGCGCTGCACGGTGGGGTCGGCCCAGGCCTGGCGAAAGCGCAGCGAAAAGCGTGGGGTCAGGCCCAATCGCGCCAGGGCGACCCACTGTACGGCCAGTTGCGCCACGCCGCCGATCATCACGCCGATCGCCAGCGCATAGACGGGAACATCCATGCGCGGGGCCAGCCAGATGCAGGCGGCGATCATCGACAGGTTCAGCAGCACCGGCGTGAAGGCCGGCACAGCGAAACGGCGCCAGGTGTTGAGCACGCCCGAGGCGAAGGCAATCAGGGACATGCAGAAGATGTAGGGGAACATCATCCGCGTCATCCAGACGGCGGCCCCGAATTCGGTATCGCGAGCTGCGCCGCGCAGGCCGCTGGCCATGGCCGACACCACCCAGGGCGCGGCCACGATGCCGATCAAGGTGATCAGCATCAACGCGGCGGTCAGCAGCAGCGCCACGCGATCCAGCAGAATGCGGACCTCTTCTTCCGACCGCTGGTTGCGCGCGGCGCCCAGAATGGGCACGAACGCCTGGGCGAACGCGCCTTCGGCGAACAAGCGCCGCAGCAGGTTCGGGATGCGGAATGCGACCCAGAAGGCGTCGGTGATGGGGCCGGCGCCAAACGCGCGGGCGACGAGGATGTCGCGGATCAGGCCGGAAATGCGGGACAGCAGGGTGAAGCTGCTGACAGTGGCCGCCGAACGAAACAGGCTCATGGATGGGTACTACGTAAAAAAGTGCGGGCCGGCCCGAAACGACTGCGTGAAACGTGAAGACTGTCACATAAAAAGGCGGCCCACTTCGTGGGCCGGCCTTTGTACTACATCACTTCGGCGGCATGCGGATGGCGCCGTCCAGGCGGATTGTTTCGCCGTTCAACATATCGTTGGTGACGATGCTGTGGACCAGCTTGGCGTAGTCTTCCGGGCGACCCAGGCGGGCGGGGAAGGGGATGCTGGCGGCCAGCGAATCTTGCACTTCCTGGGGCATGCCGAAGATCATCGGCGTGCCGAAAATGCCCGGGGCGATGGTCATGCAGCGAATGCCGGTCTTGGCCAGGTCGCGGGCGATCGGCAGCGTCATGCCGGCCACGCCGGCCTTCGAGGCGGCGTAAGCCGCCTGACCGATCTGGCCGTCGAATGCAGCAACCGATGCGGTATTGATCATGACGCCTCGTTCGCCGGTGGGCTCGGGCGTGTTGGCGCTCATGGCTTCGGCGGCCAGGCGCATCATGTTGAAGCTGCCGATCAGGTTGATCGACACAACCTTCTGGAACAGGTCCAGCGGATGCGCGCCGTTCTTGCCCACGATCTTCGCGGCGGGCGCGACGCCCGCGCAGTTGATCAGGCCAAACAGGGCGCCCAGCTCTTGCGCGGCGGCCACGGCGCTCTTGCCGTCGGCTTCCTGGGTGACGTCGCAATGCACGTAGCGCTGGCCCAGCTCTTTGGCCAGGGCCTGGCCGGGTTCGTCCTGCACGTCGGCAATGACGACCTTGGCGCCGTTTTCGACCAGCATGCGCACGGTGCCCGCGCCCAATCCGGACGCGCCACCCGTAACGATGAATACCTTGTTCGCGATTTCCATGTCTCTACCACCAGTTCAATTCAAGGGGATGAAAGCGGCGCGGCAGGCGCCGAATGCGACAAGGCCTTCGGGCCGATGCCGGAGCGCATTGCGTCCAGCCGGCGCCGAAGGCCTTTGGGCCATCAAAGCGCCAATCAGCTCTTGACGGCTTCGAACAGGCGCGACTTGATTTCGTCGACGGCGCCCACGCCCGAGATCTTGCGGTACTTGGGGGCCTCGGCGGCGTTTTGCTGCGCCCAGGTCGAGTAGTAATCGACCAGGGGACGGGTTTGTTCGCGATAGACGGACAGGCGATGGCGCACCGTTTCTTCGCGGTCATCGTCGCGCTGGATCAGTTCTTCGCCGGTGATGTCGTCGCGGCCTTCGACCTTGGGCGGGTTGAAGCGCACGTGGTAGCTGCGGCCGCTGGGCTGGTGCACGCGGCGCCCGCTCATGCGTTCGATGATGTCTTCTTCGGGCACTTCGATTTCCACCACGTAGTCGAGCTTGACGCCGGCGCTTTTCAGCGCGTCGGCCTGCGGGATGGTGCGGGGAAAGCCGTCGAACAGGTAGCCGCCGGCGCAGTCGGGCTGCTTCAGGCGGTCTTGGACCAGGCCGATGATGATCTCGTCGGAAACCAAACCGCCGGCATCCATGACCTTTTTGGCTTCAATACCCAAGGGCGTGCCTGCCTTCACCGCGGCTCGCAGCATGTCGCCGGTGGAGATTTGAGGAATGCCGAAGTGTTGGGTGAGAAACGCGGCCTGGGTGCCTTTGCCGGCGCCGGGAGGTCCGAGCAAGATGAGACGCATGAGTGCTCCTGATGGGGTTTATTTTTTGTGATCCGGGGAATTATGCCGCAACGCAGCAGCCAATGCGGGGCTGCGCCATGGGAATAACCCTTACATCTGTTTGCTGTAGAACCGTCGCACGCGCTCCAGATCGGCCGGGGTATCTACGCCTGCCGCGGGAGGGTTGAACGTACGGTGTACGACGATTTGATGGCCATGTTCCATGGCGCGTAGTTGTTCCAAAGACTCGAACCGTTCCAGCATGCCTTGCGGCAGCGTCGGGAAACGGCGCAGAAACGACACGCGGTAGGCGTAAAGGCCGATGTGATGCCAAGCGGGCAGGCCGTCGGCCAGCACCCGTTCGCCACTGGCGAGCGCGTCGCGGGCCCAGGGAATGGGGGCGCGCGAAAAATACATGGCGCGGTCATCCGCGGTGCACACCAGCTTCACCACATTCGGATTGAACAGCGCCTCGGCGTCGGCCAGCGGACAGGCGCAGGTGGCGATATCCGCCTCGGGGCAGGCCAGCAGCTTGGCGGCGACGGCGTCGATGAGTTCCGGTTCGATCAGCGGTTCGTCGCCCTGCACGTTCACCACAATGGCGTCGTCGGGCAGGCCCAACTGTTCCACCGCTTCGGCCAGCCGGTCGGTGCCGGTGGGATGGTCGCCGCGCGTCATCAGGGCGGTCAGGCCATGTGCCTGCGCGGCCGCCTGGACGCGGACGTCGTCGGTGGCAATGAACAGTTGCGACGCGCCCGAGAGGGCGGCGCGGTCGGCGGTACGCACGACCATCGGCTTGCCGGCGATGTCGGCAAGCGGTTTGTCGGGCAGGCGGGTCGAGGCGGCGCGCGCCGGAATCAGGGCAATGAAGCTCACGGTGCGGCGGTCAGGAGGAGACGGTTTCGTCCAGGACGCGGGCTTCCGACTCCAGCATGACGGGAATACCGTCACGAATCGGGAAAGCCAGACGGTCGGCACGGCAAACCAGTTCGGCTTGCTGCCGGTCGTGTTCGAGGCGGCCCTTGCACAAGGGGCAGACGAGGATGTCGAGAAGTCGGGATTCCATGACCGCGATTCTAAAACAGTTTGCGTGGGGCAGGACCCGCTTGCCTGGGGAGCAGGTCTGATTTTCGCGAAGTCGGAATTGCGTGCATACGCGCTTGGTTAATTAATGTCATGAATTGAATTATCCGTCTCAAAATACGGGACGCATCAGCGCTATCATCCGCCGCGTTCTATGCGGAGGAAGATAGCAAGATGGATTCCAACACCCTCAAGCTAGGGTTGATGCTGATCATTCTGGTTTGGTCGTTGATCAGCTGGATCACGTACATGATGCGGCGCAGCGATAACAAAGGCGCGCTGCGTGAGCTCAAGCATGAGGGTCAGTCGCTGCGGGCAATGACGTCCGAAGAGGCCGCCTTGGTGCAGCCATTCCTTGTGTTCCCCGCGAATCCCAAGAAAACGGCCAGCCTGGTCAATGACCGCGTGTTCCCGCTGAAGGGCGCATTCGTGCGACATGGGCTCGAAACCGGCCAGGGCGGGTCGACCATGCATGACACGCTGGGCGGCGTCGATGTGGTGTTGCCGTACGACGCGCGGAATTATCTGCGCGAGGATAACGTTGCTGAAGTCGTGATGACCGAGAAATTCGCCATCGTCGTGGCATTGAACGGTGAATTCGACATCGCCGGGGGCCGGGAACGTGATCAACGCCGTCAGAAGCAGGACCAACAATGGTCCAGCGGCAAGCTTGGAGCGTTGCAGGACGTGGTGCCGCAAGAGCCCGATGCAGGCCCGGCGGGCGAGCAGGGCGAAAAGCTCGGCGAAAAGGGAGAACCTAGCCTGGCCGATGTGGTACGGGTGGAAATTCTGAGCCAACGCGACGAAACGCCTGCCGAAATCGCCGAGCGCCAGCAACCGGGCGTCGCCTTCTGGGTGTCGGTGGTCTGGTTGCTGGCCTTCATTTGTCTGGCTGTGACGGCGGCGGATGGCGGCTTGGCGTTTGCCGGCGCGGCGACCGCGCTGGCGGTGCTGGCCCTGTGGCTGACTTGGCGACGTCGCGCGCCCGACGCACCCCAGAAGGTCAATCGTGCGCGCGGTGAACTGAACGCTATCGTGCTGACCAATCCGGACAACACGCAGGCCGTGTCCACGCAGCTTTTCCTGGGCGACAAGTTGCCGATCAAATTGCCGGAACACTGGCGCAGCAACCTGGTGCTGCCGGACGACGGCCGCGTCGACGTCGACATGCGGGTGCAGGACTACTCCGTCGTGCGTCTGGGCGGCAGTCACTCTCTGGACGAAGAGCAACGCCTGTTCCCGCGCGTCTACTGGGGGCGGCATGTGACGTTGACGCTGGTCGGACTGCTGGCCGGCGCGGCGTTGTGGATCACGGCCGACAACCTGAAAGCGGATGCTGCACTGACGCGCGCCTGGGTCAGCGGCGCGCAGCCGCGCTCTTATGACTCGGCCGCGGAGTTCAAGAAAGATCTTCCGGGCTTCGGTACCTTGGTGGCGTTGCAAGGCCGCGCGCGGTGCGAACTGGTCCGAGCCGATGAGTTCAGCGGGGGCGGGGCGGCATTCGATTGCAGCCGGCTGCGCTGGGGTGGGGGCCAGCCTCAAGCCGCGCAGTTGGAGATTGATGAGCCGCTGTTGCGTTTGTATTCCGGTGATTTCCTCAGGACCAAACCCAATCCGATGATGGATATGCTGGTGAAGGGCCAAGTCCTCGGCCAAATGCGTAATAACCAGATGGGGCTGTACAACGCGCGGTCGGTGTCGGTGGTGAATGTGGTCGGACTGAGCAACACGGTGCTGGGCATCGAAACGGCCTGCGAGGCCGTTTCCGGCGAGGCTATCGCCGCTTGCGATCGGCTTAAGCGCGCCTTTGTCGATAGCGTTACGTTGGCCAGGGAAGAGCCGCGAGAATGGCTCGAGTTGCTCAAGTTGGTGGAAGCGGGGGCCTTGACGGCGAAAGGCCGTGGCGACGAAGGCTTGATGTTGTCCCGCTCCGTCGAAGAGGCTCGGCGCCTGGCCCGTGCCAGCGCCGAACCCGCCGTCCGGGCTGCACTGGACCGCGCGTCGGACCTTGCAATGGACACGCAAAAAGGGGGGCTTGTGCTTAACGTGCTGCCGGGCCCGTATGCCTTGTTGCCCGAGTTGAAGCGGACCCGCACGGCGGACGCCCTGGCCGAATGGCAACAGCAGGTGCGCATGTTCCTGCCGGATGGCGCCATGCCGTTCAAGGTTGGCGGCCTGGTGGTGGGCGTGGACGGTGATGCTTCCGGTGCGCCGGCAATCACGGTGGATGCCTCGCGCAGCCTGGACAACCCCTGGCCGTCCGTCGCCCATATGGCATGGTTGCTGCTGGCCGCGCTGCTGGTTCTGGTGCATGCGCCCCTGGCCCTGATCCGCATGCGCGCCGCTGCAGCGCGCGGCAAGGCCTTGCAGGACCATGCGCAGCGCCGGGGCACCGCCAAGCCCGCGTTCTTTTAAGCGTGGGCGGGCTGGCGCAGACGTTGCGCCAGCCAATCGAACAGCTGGGGATCCGAAAACGCTGCCTGCACCGGCACCTCCCACAGGCGCGCGTCGTGCAACGCGGCGCACTTGATCGCGTCCTTGGACGTGACCAGGATGGTGTCCGCCGTCATCGCCTGGAAAGGGGAATCGGCGTAATCGTGATGGTCCGGCAGGGGCAGTGTCGCGTCCAGCGTGATCCCCGCCGCGCGCAGCGTCGTGAAAAAGCGTTCCGGATTGCCGATGCCGGCCGCCGCCACGATGCGGGCTTGCCCTGCATAGGCGGACAGCGGGCGCGTTGCCCCGTTTTCGATGTTGCGGGTGTCGCCAGGTTCCAGCCACATGCGCACCGGGCGGGGGCGGGCGTTGCCCGTGTCGGCCGGGCTGCCATCTGGCGTGCCGATGTTGGTGACGACCACATCCACCTCGCGCAAGCGGCTGGCGGGTTCCCGCAAGGGGCCGGCGGGCAGCAGCCGGCCGTTGCCCACGCCGCGCTCATCCTGCACCACGATTTCCACATCACGGGCCAGGGCCAGGTGTTGCAGGCCGTCGTCGGAGACAATCACGTCCACCTCGGGGTGGGCTTTCAGCAAGGCCTGGGCCGCCAGCGCGCGTTTGGGGTGCACGGACACCGGGGCGTTCGTGGCGCGAGCAATCAGTGCGGGTTCGTCGCCAAAGCGGGCGGGCTCCAAGGCGCCGACGCCGACTCGGGCCTGCGCGCCGATCTTCACGCCGTAGCCCCGGCTGACCACGCCGGGCGTAAACCCACGTGCGCGCAGCGCTTGCACGGTGGCAATCACCACGGGCGTCTTGCCGGTACCGCCAACATAGATGTTGCCCACCACCACGACGGGCACGGGGGCGCGGTAGCTGGGTTTGGCGCCGCTTTGGTAGGCGGCCCGCTTTTTGGCCACGGCCCACGCCGTCAGGGCGGATAGCGGCAGCAGCAGGGCCGACAGCCAGCCGCCGTGCTGCCACTGGCGCGCCAGCAGCGAAGGGGACGAACGCGGGGTGCTCACCGGGAAGTCTGGGCGGCGAAGTTGACGCGGCCAATGCCGGCCAGGCGGGCGGCTTCCATGATGTTGATCACGGATTGATGGGTGGCCTGGGCGTCGGCGTTGATGATGACCAGCGCATCGGGTTTGCCCGCTGCGGCCTGGCGCAGCGCGTCGGCGATTTCCGGCGGCGTGGAGACGTCGATCAGCGTGCCGTTCAGCGCGTAGCGCCCGTCCTGGCTGACCGCCACTTCCAGTGCGGGGGGCGTGTCCTGTTCCGACGAGGCCTGGGGCAACGTCACCTGCAACTGCGTGAATCGCGTGAACGACGTGGTGGCCGCCAGGAAGATCAGGATGACCAGCAACACGTCGATGAGCGGAATCAGGTTGATGTCCAGCTCGTCGCGCTCGCCGCGGGCACCACGGAAATTCATGAACGCCCCTCGCGCACGGGGGGTGTCGGCGACAAGGCGCGGACCAGCCGCGAGGCCGATTGCTCCATGGCGCTGAGGTAGCCGTCGACCCGACCGCGCAGGTAGCGATGCGCGATCATGGCGGGAATGGCAATCAGGATGCCGAAGCCGGTGTTGTACAGCGCAATCGAGATGCCGCGCGCCAGTTGGGCAGGGTCGCCGCCGCCGGGCGTGTACGAACCGAAAATTTCGATCATGCCGACTACGGTGCCGAACAGGCCCATCAGCGGGGCCACGACGGCAATGGTGCCAATGGCGGGGATGTAGCGGCTGAGGTCGTGCGCGACGGCGCGCCCGGTGTCTTCGACCACGCTGCGCAGTTCTTCGCGCGGCAGATGGCGGTGACGCATCACCTCGGCCAGCACGCGGCCAAGCGGCGAATTGCGTTCCAGCCGGTTGATGGCTTCAGGGGTGTCTTGGCGGTTGCGCAGCATGTCCACCACCTGATCGTTCAGCCCTCGGGGCAGGATCAGGCTGCGGCGCAGGGAGAAGAAGCGCTCGAAGATCAGCGCCAGTCCCAGCACGGATGTCGCCAGCAGGGGCCAGATAGGCCAGCCGGCCTCGCGCAAAATGGAAAGCAAAGCGTTCAACTCCCGGGGGCCAGGGCAGCGAAGCGCTCGCGCCGTGGAATCAGATCAAGCCGAAACTGTAACGGCGCGGCGGGTTTGTGGCAAGGCGGGGAACCCCCGGAATTATCCACAGAAATTGTGGATAATTCTGTGCAAAACTTCCCCGGAACGCTTGTGGGCACAGGGCTTGCGCTTGTTTGCTTCAAAATCGCGCAGCCGGGTTTAATAAAAAACCTCATTTAAATCAGTGCCTTGCGTGTTTTTTATTGGCTTTCGGGGCGGTCGCTGCAAAATTCGCTGGAAACGGTATCATGGCGGCCCGCTCCGCGTGGCCTGTGGACAGATACGCATCGGGAAGCCTCATGACAATTGAACTTGCAGTCACAAACAACGCATTCACGCGGGATATCCTGACAGTTGCCCAGCTAAACCAAGCAGTAGGGCAATTGCTGGAGCGCAGCATTCCGGCGTTGTGGGTGCGAGGCGAGATTTCCAACTTCACGCAGGCGGCATCCGGGCATTGGTACTTCACGCTCAAGGACAGCCGGGCCTCTGTGCGCGCTGTCATGTTCCGAAGCCGCGCCAACGCAGTGGGCTTTGTGCCGCGCGCGGGCGATCAGGTCGAAATCCGCGCCCGGGTTTCCCTTTACGAGCCCCGTGGCGACTACCAGTTGCAGGCCGATGCCATGCGCCGCGCCGGGCTGGGCAACTTGTATGAAGCATTTCTGCGGTTGAAAGAGCAACTGGCCTCCGAAGGCCTGTTCGATCCGGCCCGCAAGCGCGAGCCCGTCCGGCTGCCACGCGCGATCGGCGTCGTCACCTCGCTGCACGCGGCGGCGTTGCGGGATGTGCTGTCGGCGCTGGCTCGCCGGGCGCCGCAGGTGCCGGTCATCATCTATCCGGCCCCGGTTCAGGGGGCGGACGCCGCCAGCCGTCTGGCTGCCCAGGTACGCCTTGGCAATGCGCGTGCCGAAGTGGACACGCTGTTGCTGGTGCGGGGCGGGGGCAGCATCGAAGACCTCTGGAGTTTCAATGACGAGGACCTGGCGCGCCAGGTGGCAGTCAGCGAGATTCCCGTGATCAGCGGCGTGGGCCACGAAACCGACTTCACCATCGTGGACTTCGTGGCCGACGTGCGCGCCCCGACGCCCACTGCCGCGGCGGAACTTGCCTGCGTGCCGCGCTCTGAATTGCTGGGCCAGGTCATGCAGTCCGCCCAGGCCATGGCGCGCGGCCAGCAACGCCGCCTGGAGCGCGCCGCCCAGCGCCTGGACCGTGCGGCGGGGCAACTGGTGTCGCCCGCGCAACGGCTGGAGCATCAGCGCGAACGCTTGAACAGCCTGCGCTTTCGCCTGGCGTCCGCCTGGTCCGGCCCGCAAGACCGGCGTACCGCTCGCGTCAATCTGCTGACACAGCGCCTGTCGCACCGGGCGCCCGACACCCGCCGCGCGGCCGACCGCCTGGCCAACGCGGCGCGCCATCTGGGCCAGGCGCATGCCCGCCTGCTGGTGCAGGGCCGCAACCGCCTGGCCTCGGCCACGGCGCAATTGCGCGCGCTGGATCCGGGCAACACCCTGGCGCGCGGCTACGCCATTGCGCGTGACGCCGACGGCCGCATCGTGCGCGACGCCGCCGCCCTGGAAGCCGGGCAGGCGCTGGACCTTAGCTTTGCGCAAGGCGGCGCGCAGGTAGATGTGCGCCAGACCCGCAAGACGCGCGACGCCGGTTAAGCCCTGCTTGGCGCGGCATGCCGGCCAATGACATTCCAACGCAGACCATTGCTCTGGCGGATGCGGCGCGTTAACCCCGCGCGGGCACGGGGTTAACGCGGTATCCTCATTAGTTGCCGATACAATTGACCGGCTTGATCGTGCACTCAACAGAAGGAACCCACACATGGCACATACTCTTCCCCCCCTGCCTTACGAACTCGACGCCCTGGCTCCCCACATTTCCAAGGAAACGCTGGAGTTCCACTACGGCAAGCATCACCAGACTTACGTCACGAACCTGAACAACCTGATCCCGGGTACGGAATTCGAAACGCTGTCGCTGGAAGACATCGTGAAGAAGTCCTCGGGTGGCATTTTCAACAACGCCGCCCAGATCTGGAACCACACGTTCTACTGGAACAGCCTGGCCCCCAAGGCCGGCGGCGCACCCTCGGGCAAGCTGGCTGACGCCATCAACGCCAAGTGGGGCAGCTTCGACGCTTTCAAGGAAGCGTTCAACAAGTCGGCAGCCGGCAACTTCGGTTCGGGCTGGACCTGGCTGGTCAAGAAGGCCGACGGCTCGGTTGACATCGTCAACACCAGCAACGCCGCCACCCCGCTGACCACGGCCGACACGCCGCTGCTCACCTGTGATGTCTGGGAACACGCGTACTACATCGACTACCGCAACGCGCGTCCCAAGTATCTGGAAAACTTCTGGGCCCTGGTGAACTGGGAGTTCGCCGCCAAGAACTTTGCCTGATCGGTAAAGAAACAAGCCTCGGCTTCCACGCCGCTGGCTTGCACCAAAAAACCCCTTGCGCATCGCCAAGGGGTTTTTTTATTCCAATTCAGGAAAAATTCAGCTTACAAAACCCTGTCGATTGTCGATTTCATTCCAGGGAAATGACGACGAAACATGCTTTTATCTAGGGTTATCCCTAGGGTTTCCTGCCTCTATTGTTGCCAACGGTCGGGGGGCTGAACCACGGGGCCAACGGATTGCGGCATGCCCGCTCACAACCGGGGTAACTACAGGGAAGGGAAGCATGTTTCGCTTATTTTCAGGCTTGCGCATCGGGGCGCGCCTGTCGGGCGCGTTTTTGCTCGTGGCGGTAATTGGGGGTGCGATCGGGGCATTTGGGGTTTGGGGGCTGTCTCGCATCAACGAATTGAATGACCGCTTGTACGACACCGAGCTGCGGGGCATCTCGGATCTGAAAGAATCCAATCTGCACCTGATCTACGCGGGCCGTGCCCGCAGCGGCTATCTGGCCGCCAGCACCGATCAGGACCGTCAGGCGTTGAAGAAGCAGTTCGACGAGGCCGTCAAGAACATGGACGTGCTGCGCGACAAGGCCGCCAAGAATTTCCACGAAGAAGAGGGCAAACGCCTGCTGGCGCAGTTCGTCGAGACCGAGCAGGTCTGGAAGCGGGAATCGGAAGCGTTCTTCGCCGCCGCGAAATCGCAGTCGCTGACGCAGACGGATCCGCAAGTTGCCGAGATCGAAAAGCGCGTCATCACCTCGTCGCAAAAGCTTGACGACCTGATGACCGACCTGGCCGTGGGCAAGGAAAAGTCCACCGCGCAATCCGTCGATGTGGCCACGAACCTGTACAACACCGTGCGCGCGGTAATGATCATCCTGGCCGTGGCCGGCGTGGTGGTGGGCATGCTGCTGGGCTGGCTGGTGACGCGCGGCATCGTGCGCCCGCTGGAGCAAGCCGTGAAGGCCGCGCGCCAGGTGGCCGCGGGTGACCTGACCACCAACATCCAGGTTGCCACGCGCGACGAAACGGGCGAGCTGATGGCCGCGCTCAAGGCCATGAACGAAAGCCTGGCCCGCATCGTGGCGGACGTGCGCGACGGCTGTGAAAGCATCGCATCGGCGTCGTCGCAAATTGCTCAAGGCAACTCCGACCTGTCGCAACGCACCGAAGAGCAGGCCTCGTCGCTGGAAGAAACCGCGGCGTCGATGGAAGAGCTGACCAGCACCGTGCAGCAAAACGCCAACAACGCCACCGAGGCCGACCGTCTGGTGACGCATGCGTCCACCGTGGCGGTGCGTGGCGGTGAAGTGGTGGATGGCGTGGTCCAGACCATGAGCGCCATTTCCGATAGTTCGCGCCGCATCGCCGATATCACGGGTGTGATCGACGGTATTGCATTCCAGACCAACATCCTGGCGCTCAACGCCGCCGTGGAAGCGGCGCGCGCGGGCGAACAAGGCCGTGGCTTTGCCGTGGTGGCGGGCGAAGTGCGCACCTTGGCGCAGCGTTCGGCGGTGGCCGCCAAGGAAATCAAGGCCTTGATCGATGAGTCGGCCGCGCGAGTCGAAGGCGGCACGCGCCAGGTCGACGAAGCCGGTCGCACCATGCGCGAAGTGGTCGACAGCGTGCGTCAGGTGGCGGTGTTGGTGCGCGACATCGCCAGCGCGTCGGAAGAGCAATCGGCGGGTATTGGCCAGGTCAACCAGGCCGTGTCGCAGATGGACTCCGTGACGCAACAGAACGCCGCGCTGGTCGAAGAGGCGGCGGCAGCGGCCGCCAGCATGCAGGAGCAGGCCGGGCGTCTGGCGCAGGAAGTGCGCCGCTTCAAGGTCGAAGCGGGCGCGGGGTCGAGCGCGAGCTCGGCGCATATCGCGCAAGCTCGACTGCTTCCGGCGGTGTGATTTTCTGCTGACACTTGTGGGCTGCGGGTCAGGTGAGAGTGGTAAGGTTACTCACTTTGCGCCGCACGCCAGCAGCCCATGAGCCTGACCGAACCTTTTCGCCGGACCACCACCGCCGCCCGCCGCCTGATGCGGCGCAAGGTGCGCCAGATCAACCGCTTGTCGCGCAAGAGCCTGCAAATGGCGCTGCTGCTGGGCGGTGCGGGTCTGGTCGCAATGATGTCGCTGGGGTTTGCGTATCTGGCCGACAACGCGCTGGACTGGAACCGCGAATGGGTGGGCCACAATGGCTGGCTTGCCTTGCTGGTGCTGCCATTCAGCCTGGCCGCGCTGCGTTGGCTGACGCTGCGCTTTGCGCCGAACGCGGCGGGCAGCGGCATTCCACAAGTCATCGGCGCGCTGTCCTTGCCTCCCGGCCCCAGCCAAAGCAGCCTGGTGTCGCTGGCGCAAACACTGTGGAAGATCCCACTGTCGTTCTTCGGCATGCTGGCGGGTGCGTCGATCGGGCGCGAAGGCCCGTCGGTGCAAGTGGGCGCCGCGCTGATGCTGGCCTGGGGCGACTTCTGGAAGCGTCGCGGCGTGCAGTTGCGCGGCTTCCATTCCAATGAACTGATCGCCGCCGGCGCGGCGGGCGGGCTGGCTGCTGCCTTCAATGCGCCGCTTGCCGGCGTCATCTTCGCCATCGAAGAGTTGGGGCGCGGCACGGTGCTGCGTTGGCAGCGCCTGGTCCTGATCGGTGTGCTGGCCGCCGGCTTCCTGGTGGTGGCAGTGCAGGGCAACAACCCGTACTTCGGCGTGTTCGGCGGCGCGCCGCTGGCCCATGGCATGGTGATGTGGATCGTCATTTGCGGCGCGATCAACGGCGCGCTGGGCGGCATCTTCGCGCGGCTGCTCGGCAAAGGCGCATCCGGCGCCGCACCGGCCGCCTGGCGCGCCTGGATCCGCGCGCATCCTATCTGGACGGCCTTCATCATGGGTCTGGTGCTGGCGGTGATCGGCCTGTGCACGGCCGGCAGTGTTTACGGCACCGGGTACGGCGTGGCGGCCGACCTGCTGTCGGGCCACGACACGGCGCCGGCCGGCTTCGGCCTGGCCAAGCTGGCGGCTACCGTCGCGTCTTATTGGGCAGGTATTCCTGGTGGCATCTTCACGCCCGCGCTGACCACGGGCGCGGGCATAGGCCAGCACATCTGGGAGCTTGCGGGCGAGGGCGTTGACCAGCGCGTGCTGGTGCTCGTGTCGATGGCGGCTTTCCTGGCGGCGGCCACGCAGGCGCCGTTGACGGCCAGCGTGGTGGTGATGGAAATGACGGGCAGCCAGCCCATGCTGTTCTGGTTGCTGGTGGGGTCGTTGCTGGCCTCTGGCGTGTCGCGCCAGTTCTGCCCGCAACCGTTCTACCATTTGGCGGCGGGGCGTTTCCGTCGGCAAGCCTTGGTAGAGGCGGGCCGCGCGGCGCAAGCCGAGTCGGGCGTCGCGCCGTCCAAGGCGCCGTCAGCCTGACGGCGTTGGGCCGACCGGCCCGCGCCACGCAATCAGGGTGAACACCTACCGGACACCGTCCGTGTAGCGGACACCTCGACTGTGCACCAACTTGGCGCGAAATGCGGTGCGCTAAGATCGTCCGATCCCGAATTTTTCACTTCACTTCGAGCTTCCCATGACCGTGAATGCCTTTATTTGTGATGCGATCCGCACTCCCTTCGGCCGCTACGGCGGTGCGTTGGCCAGCGTGCGCCCTGATGACCTGGCTGCCGTTGCCATCAAGGCGCTGATTGCGCGCAACCCCGGCGTGCGCTGGGAAGAACTGGACGACGCCATCATGGGCTGCGCGAACCAGGCCGGTGAAGACAACCGCAACGTGGCTCGCATGGCCACGCTGCTGGCGGGTCTGCCCATCGAAGTGCCCGGCGCCACGGTCAACCGCCTGTGCGGTTCGGGCCTGGACGCCATCGGCACCGCCGCCCGCGCCATCCGCGCAGGCGAAGCCGGCTTGATGCTGGCCGGCGGCGTGGAAAGCATGAGCCGCGCGCCCTTCGTCATGGGCAAGGCCGACAGCGCGTTCTCGCGCAGCGCCGCCATCTTCGACACGACCATCGGCTGGCGCTTCGTCAACAAGCTGATGAAGGCCCAGTACGGCGTGGACTCCATGCCCGAAACGGCCGAAAACGTCGCTGACGACTTCAAGATCAGCCGCGAAGACCAAGACCTGTTCGCGCTGGCCAGCCAGCAAAAGACGGCTCGCGCTCAGCAAGAAGGCGTGTTCGACGCCGAAATCGTGCCGGTGTCGATCGCCCAGAAAAAGGGCGACCCCATCGTCGTCTCCAAAGACGAACACCCGCGTGAAACCAGTCTGGAATCGCTGGCCAAGCTGAAGGGCGTGGTCCGCGAAGGCGGCACCGTCACGGCCGGCAATGCGTCGGGCGTGAACGACGGCGCCGCCGCATTGCTGCTGGCCGATGAAAAGGCCGCGGCCCGCCACGGCCTGACGCCGCGCGCCCGCGTGGTCGGCATGGCCACCGCCGGCGTTGCGCCGCGCATCATGGGTATCGGCCCGGCGCCCGCGACGCTGAAAGTGCTGGCGCAAACCGGCCTGACGCTGGACCAGATGGACGTGATCGAACTGAACGAAGCGTTCGCCGCCCAAGGCCTCGCTGTGCTGCGTCAATTGGGCATTGCCGACAACGACCCGCGCGTGAACCCCAACGGCGGCGCGATCGCCCTGGGTCACCCCTTGGGTGCGTCTGGTGCGCGTCTGGCCACCACGGCCATCAACCAACTGCACCGCACGGGCGGCCGTTACGCGCTGTGCACGATGTGCATCGGCGTGGGCCAGGGCATCGCGCTGATCATCGAGCGCGTCTAAGCCTGAAGTGTTGTTTTTTCCGCTGCTTTGACAGGGGCGGAAACGAAAAGGGAGCCCCGTGGGGCTCCCTTGCCGTATCTGAAGGGGGCGCTGGCGCCCTGGGGCCGCCGATCAGGGCAGCCCGTCGACTTTCCGGCCGGCCTTGATGCCGTGCTGGTCGAACCAGCCTTGGGCCATTTCCAGGGCATAGCGCACCGGCTTTCTTGCGCAGTGCGGGTCTTCGGTCTGGGGCGCCATGTCGTCGATATTGACGATCGTGCCGTCGTCGGCGATAAAGGCTATCGAGAGCGGCAAGAGCGTGTTGCGCATCCAGAAGCACTGCACGTCCGGCCGCTCGAACACGAACAGCATGCCGTCGTTGCCCTGGAGTTCTTTGCGGAACATCAGGCCGCTTTGGCGGGTGGCGTCGGTATCGGCGACTTCCGCGCGGATAATATGGATGCCCGCCGAAAGCTGCGTGGTGGGCAAGGGCGGTTGTGGACCGGTTTGCGCTTGGGCGCCCGCGGTCAGCGCAAGCGCCGTGGCGGCCAGTGCCGCCGACAGTGCTTTCAGAAATGCTGGTTTAAAGAACGCTGTCTTGAACAACGTAGGGTTGACAGGCAATAACTTCACATTCTTCAGCATGACTGGCGCAGTAAAAAGAAAATAACAAGGCGGGGCCCGAAAGCCCCGCCTGGATAATGGTGCAGCCTTACCGCTGCACTTTAAGGGATCCTCAGGCCGCCGTGATATTAAGCGCCTGTTTGCCTTTAGGCCCCTGAATGATTTCGAAAGCCACTTTCTGGCCTTCCTTCAGGGTTTTAAAACCATTCATCTGTATGGACGAAAAGTGGGCGAACAGATCTTCACCGCCGTCGTCGGGCGTAATGAAGCCAAACCCCTTTGCATCGTTGAACCACTTGACGGTACCCGTCGATTTGGGATTGTCCCCTTGGACGGCGGTTGCGGTCGTATCAGACATGCGGACTGCCTCATTGAATCGTATGTTGACAGAAGGGCATCGCGGTCTAGACCTCTGTCCCCCCCTCCGAATTCCTGTCAGATTTTCGATGAGTTGAAAACCCCAGAATGCGCTGATAATGCGCCGCTTTTCTTCGTGTCGTCAAGTATGGAAACTACGTATTTCTGCGTGTAATTTTAAGTAAGTTGCGCGTTAGGCGTCCCCAGTTTAAATAGAATAGCCGCCCTATGAGTTCTACCTTGGATACCCAGCATGATTTGGCCGTCGAGAAGGCACCGGCACGCGCCGCGCCGCCTCCGATGTATCAGGTTCTGCTGCTGAATGACGACTACACGCCGATGGAATTCGTCGTGAAAGTCCTGCAAAAATTCTTCAATAAAAACCATGAAGAGGCAACGCGGATCATGTTGCAAGTGCATCACGAAGGTCGCGGAGTATGCGGGGTGTATCCCCGAGACCTCGCGGCTACCCGCATTGCCCAGGTAGGACAGTATGCGCGGGCGCGTCAGCACCCGCTGCAATGTGTGATGGAACCCGTTTAATACCCAGAATAAAGACGCCGCCCTCGAAGGCGGCGTTGTGCTGTGCAAGACACGGCAGGTTCCGCGTGTGGGGAAGCGCGCGGAGCAGCAGGTCGGCAGCTCCGCCGCACAGGAGCGTTGTATTCGAGTAGGCGGAGGGGTTTGCCGTGAGTGGAAAGGTTAGTAAGACCTGGCTGGCGGTTGCCGGCGTTGTGGTGTTGGCGGGCGCCATCGGCGTGGGCTGGTGGATGGGCGGTAAGGACAAGCAGGGCGCGGCCCCGGTCCAGGCGCCGGCGGTTTCCTCCGCGACGCAGGCCCCTCCTGCGGCCCCGGCCGCGGCGGCTGGTGACGGCAAGCCCGCTTTGGGCGCCAGCGCGACGGTGGGCGCACCCGATCCCTTTGCGGCGCTGACCTGCCAGCCGCGCCAGTTCAACGACGCGCTGTCGCTCTCGGTCACGTTCACCCAGCCGGTGGATGCCAAGGCCAAGCTGGATGATTTCCTTCAGGTCACCGACCTGGGCGCCTCGTCCGGCAAGGCCGACGAAGACAACGAAACCGCCGCCAATGCGGGTGACCAGCCGGCCTCGGTCAAGCCTGGTGATTCCGCGCCCAAAGGCAAGATTCTGAAAGGCAGCTGGATCGTGGGCGAGAACCCGCGCATGGTGTATTTCCCCTACATCCAGCCGCAGCGCAAATACGCCATCACGGTACGTTCGGGTTTGCCCGGCGTCGGTGACAAGGTCGTGCTGGCTGAAACCTCGAACTGCGAAGTGAATACGCAGGCCATGCCGCCGTCGTTCTACTTCGCCAGCCGTGGCGTGGTGCTGCCGGCCGGCCAGAACGGCGGTTTGCCGGTGGCGACCGTGAACGTGCCCGAGGTCGACGTGCAGTTTCTGCGCGTGGCGCCGGATCGCGTGCCGGAATTGTTCGAAACGGTGCTGGGCATCGGCCGCAACGCCGCGCGCGCATCCGACGAAGATGAAGCCGGCTACGACGAAGAGGACAACTGGCGCTATTCCGACAACCGCAGCCTGAAAGGCTCGGTCAGCAACTGGGATCTGGATCGCCTGAATTCGCTGACGACCAGCGTCTATCAAGGCCGGTTCATCACCGACGACAAGCCGAACCGCCGCCACGTTACCTTCCTGCCGGTTGAAGGCGTGAAGGAACTGCAAGAGCCGGGTATCTATATCGCGGTCATGAGCCAACCGGGCCGGTTCCGCTACGAATACCAGGTTACCTATTTCTTTGTCAGCGACATCGGCCTGCATGCGCGCCGTTACAGCGACCGCGTGGAAGCCTATTCCGTGTCGCTGAAGTCGGGCCAGGCCATTCCGGGCGCCGTGTTCGAACTGGTGGACGGCGCGGGCAAGACGCTGGCCAAGGCCGCTGCCGACGCGCAGGGCCATGTGCGTTTTGACGGCAGCTTCACCAATGCGCGCGTCATCCGCGCCTCGCGCGACAAGGAAATGACCGTGCTGGCCTTGGGCGAACCGGCGCTGGACCTGTCTGAGTTCGATACGGGCGGCCATGTGTCGCGCCCCAATAATCTGTTCGTCTACGCCGGCCGCAATTTGTACCGTCCGGGCGAGACCTTCAACGTGTCGGTGCTGCCGCGCGACCTGGACGGCCGCATGCTGACGCCCGCGCCGCTGACGGCGACGATCAAGCGCCCCGATGGCCGCGTGGTGCAGACCACCCTGTGGCAGCCCAAGAAAGATCTGGTCGGTTATGTTGAGCGCGCCATCGACCTGCCGCTGGATGCCCAGACGGGTTCGTGGCTGCTTGAACTGCGAGTGGACCCCGCTTCGCGCACGCCGGATGCGTCGTGGAAGTTCCAGGTCGAGGAATTCCTGCCTGAACGCATGAAGATGGCGCTGACCTCTGATCAAGAGGTGCTGTCGCCGGACGAGGAACTGATCGTCAATGTGCAGGGCGATTACCTCTACGGCGCGCCTGCCGCCGGCAACCGCCTGCTGTCCAGCTTCCAGGTCAAGCGCGACCGTTTCGCCTTGGCGCAGAAATGGCCGGGCTTTATTTTCGGTGATGTTGCCGATGACACGCGTCGCACGTTCGGCGAACTGCCCGAGGAAGCGCTGGACGACAAGGGCGCAGCCCGGATCAGCGTGAATCCCAGCGTGGCGGGTACGCACTCGCCCATGAAGGTGCGCGTGTCGGCCAGCCTGCTGGAATCGGGCGGTCGCCCGGTGGTGCGTTCCATCGAGCGCAGCGTCTGGCCCGCCGACAAGCTGATCGCCGTGCGTCCGCAGTTTGACAGCGATGTGGCGCGCGAACGCGCACCCGCCGCGTTTGAAGTCATCCGTGCCAACGCGCAAGGCGAGATCGTTCCGCTGGCCCAGGCGCAGATGCGCTTGTTCCGTGAAGAACGCCAATACTATTGGCGCTTTGACGACCAGCGCGGCTGGAACAGCGGCTATACCGAAACCGAAGAACTGGTGGACTCGCGCGAAATCGCCTTGAACGACCGCGCGCAACTGACCGTGCCGGTCAAGTGGGGCCGTTACCGTCTTGAAATCGCCGACCCGGAAACCGGCGAAACGATGCGCTACCGCTTCTATGCGGGCTGGAACGCGCAGGACGCCGACGCGATGGGCAACCGCCCCGACCGCGTGCAAATGAAGCTGGAAGGCGTGCCGGCCAAGCCGGGCGACACCGTCAAGGTCACGCTGACGCCGCCGCACGACGGCCAGGCGCTGGTCACGGTGGAAGGCGACCGCATGCTGTGGTCCACCTGGGTTGCCGTGAAGGCGACGGGCACCGAAGTTGAAATTCCGATCAGCAAGGACTGGAAGCGCCACGACCTGTATGTGGCTGCCGCCGTGTTCCGTCCGGGTAGCGAAGGCGACCGTGTGACGCCGGCCCGTGCACTGGGCCTGGCGTTCCTGCCGATTGCCAGCGCCGACCGCAAGTTGGATGTGAAGCTGAGCGCGGCCGCCAAGACCGAGCCCGAAACCAAGACCACCGTGCGCGTCAAGGTCGACGGCGCGCAGGGCAAGCAAGCCACGGTGACGCTGTCCGCGGTGGACGTGGGCATTCTGAACATCAACCAGTACGCCACGCCCGACCCGCTGGATTATTTCTTCGGCAAGCACCGCTACGCGCCCGAACTGCTGGACATGTACGGCAAGCTGATCGAGAAAATGGACGGCACCAAGGGCAAGCTGAAGTGGGGCGGTGACGCCGCCATGCGCGGCGACAGCAAGAGCCTGCCCAAGAAGGTCAAGTTGGTCGACCTGTTCTCGGGTCCGGTCACCTTGAACGCGCAGGGCGAAGCGGATATTCCGCTGGATCTGCCCGACTTCAACGGCACCCTGCGCCTGATGGCCGTGGCGTTCACGGCGGACAACTACGGCAGCACCGACACCGAAATGGTGGTGGCCGCGCCGATCGTCGCCGAACTGAATACGCCGCGCTTCATCACGCCGGGTGACCAGGCCGCCATTGCGCTGGACCTGACCAACCTGAGCGGCGCCGAGCAAAAGATCAGCATCAAGCTGGAAGCGCTGGACCCGCTCGCCATTACCGACGGCGTGCGCACGGTGACGCTGAAAGACAAGCAGCGCACCACCTTGCGCTTTAACGCGACCACGACCGGTTCGTATGGCTTGGGCCTGATGCGCCTGACCATCGACGGACAGGGCGGCGCCAAACCCGTGCACATCGTGCGCGAATCGGTGCTGCAGGTGCAGCCGGCCTACGCGGGTGAACGCCAGGTGCGTCGCCTGCGCCTGAACCCGGGCGAAACCAATGTGGCGCAAGCCGCGTGGGTGTCTTCGTATTACCCGGATTCGGCGCTGGTCAGCCTGACCGTGTCGAACCGTCCGCCGTTCAACGTGAACAAGCTGGTTGAAGGCCTGCTGGCGTATCCCTACGGATGCGCCGAGCAGACCATCAGCCGCGCTTTGCCCTGGGTGTTGATCGACGACGCCGTCGCCAAGCAGTTCGGCCTGAAGCCGCACTCGCAGGTGGAGCGCGCCGCCCAGGTGTCCGGCGCCATCGGCCGCCTGTCCGGCATGCGCAACGCGGTGGGTTCTTACAACCTCTGGAGCGGTTCCAGCTCGCGTGATGTATGGCTGACGGCCTATGCCGTGGGCTTCCTGCAAGACGCGCGCGACCAAGGCTTTGAAGTGCCCGAAGCCACGCTCGACCGTTCGCGCCAATGGCTGCTGGAGCAAGTGCAGCAGACGTCCAACACCTTCGGCACGTGGTCGGTGAACCTGCGCCGCAACGTTGAAGCCGGCCGCATCGACGGCAGCGATGCCAACATCCTGCGCGAAGACCATCGCCGCTTTGCCGGCTTGTCGACCGCCGTGCTGGCCTTGGCCCGCGACAAGAAGGCGCCGCTGTCGACGGTGCGCCAACTGTTCGACAACTATCAAGAGCGCGCGCGTTCGCCGCTGCCCCTGATCCAGTTGGCGGCCGCGTTCAAGCTGATGGGCGACGAAGGGCGCATGAAGTCCGCGCTGGACGCCGCGATGACGCGCGAATACGGTTTCCCGCGTCGCAATTACAACGGCTACTACGACGAATGGCTGGGCGACTACGGCAGCAGCGTGCGCGACTACGCCTTGTCGTACGCGCTGGCCAACCAGTACGGGCTGAAGCACGAGCGCCTTGAAAATCTGCTGACGCAGCTGACTTCGCGCCTGGGCAACCGTTCGTACCTGTCCACGCAGGAACGCATGGCGCTGTTGATGGCGGCACGCGCCATCGGCGGCGACAAGGGCACGCCGTGGGAAGCCATGCTGACCGTCAATGGCGCGCGCAAGCCGCTGGATGGCGGCAAGAGCGACCAGACGGTGGGCTTGTCGGCGGCTGACCTTGCCAACACGCAGATCGTCAACACCGGCGCGCAGTCCCTGTTCCTGGAGTACGACATCCAGGGCAGCCCGACGGTTGCGCCCAAGCCGCGCAACGACGTGATCCAGCTCAAGCGTGGCTGGTATCGTCCGGACGGCAAACCGTGGGATGGCGGCACGCTGCAAAGCGGCGACATGCTGGTGGTGTGGGTGCAAGCCAGCGCCAACCAGAACATTCCCGATGCGCTGATCGAGGACCGCGTGCCGGCGGGTTTTGAAGTAGAAAACCTGAACCTGTCGCAAAGCCCCGAGATGCAGGAATGGACGATCGGCGGACGCCGCGTGGCCGAAGCCATGGCCGACTCCAACATCAAGCATCGTGAATTCCGTGATGACCGCTACGTGGCCGCCGTGTCCCTGGGCCGCGGCAAGGTCGACGTGTTCTATCTGGTGCGCGTCGTGACGCCGGGCCGCTACGCGGTGCCCTCGACCGTGGCGGAAGATATGTACCGCCCGGAAATCCGTGGCGTGGGTGAGCAGTGGAGCACGGTCGAAATTCGCGATCGCGGCGCCAAGCGTCCTTGACCGCCGCCGCCTCCTCCACGGCGGGCGCCATGCGCGCTCGCCGCTGGCGGCGGCGCGGCATCATCGCGGCCAGCGTGCTATTTGCGCTGGCCGCGTTGTTATTCGTGCTTGACCGCCTGTTTCCATTGCCCGCCATCGACTCGGGCGGGGCCGCCGTGATCGTTGCCGCCGACGGCACGCCGCTGCGCAACTACCCCAGCCGTGACGGCATCTGGCGCTATCCGGTCACGCCGGACCAAGTCTCGCCGCGCTATCTGGACACCTTGCTCACGTATGAGGACCGCTGGTTCTACTGGCATCCCGGCGTCAATCCCGTGGCGATGGCGCGCGCCGGCTGGCAATGGGCCACGAACCGCCGCATCGTGTCGGGCGGCTCTACGTTGACCATGCAGGTCGCGCGTTTGATTGACCCGCAATTGGCAGGCAAGCCGTCGCGTTCCATGTCCGCCAAATTGCGGCAAGCCTGGCGCGCGGTGCAACTGGAAATGCACTACAGCAAGGACGAGATTCTTTCCATGTACCTGACCCACGCGCCCATGGGGGGCATTGTGGAAGGCGTGGAGATGGGATCACGGCTCTGGCTGGGCAAGTCCGCGCGCGATCTCGGCCCCGCCGAAGCCGCCATGCTGACCGCCTTGCCGCAAGCGCCGTCGCGCCTGCGTCCCGATCGCCATCCCGAGGCGGCCCAGGCCGCGCGCGACAAGGTGCTGGACCGCATGGCCGAACTGGGCCGCTGGGCTCCGGCCGACGTCGCCGACGCCAAGATTGAAAACGTGGTCGCGCCGCCACTGCGCGCGCGCTGGCTGGCGCCGCTGGCCGCGCAGCGTCTGTTGCAGGAAGCGGGCGCGACGCCGACCGCGCGCCGTGCGGGTCAACGGCCGCCGTTGGTTGGATCGACGCTGGATGCCGACATGCAGGCATCGGTGGAACAAATGTTGCTGGACCGCGTGGATAGCCTGCCGCCCAAGGTGTCCATGGCGGTGCTGGTGATGGATAACGATACGCTGGAGGTCAAGGCCTACGCGGGTTCTGCTGATTTTTCCGACGATACCCGTTACGCCCACGTGGATATGGTGCGCGGCGTGCGCTCGCCGGGTTCTACTCTTAAACCGTTTCTGTATGCGCAGGCGCTGGACGAAGGGCTGATTCATTCCGAAAGCCTGCTGATCGATGCGCCGCTGTCATTTGGCGGCTATGCACCGGGTAATTTCCAAGCGGCATTTTCGGGCCCTGTCAGCGTCGCGCAAGCATTGCAACGGTCGTTGAATGTGCCTGCGGTGGATCTGCTGGACCGTGTCGGCCCAGCCAGTTTCGCGTCGGTTATGCTGACCGGCGGCGTCCGGTTACGTTTGCCGGATGGGGCAGCCCCAAATTTAAGCTTGATTTTGGGCGGGGGTGGCACCACATTGGAAGAACTGGTGGGCGCTTATCGGGCTTTGGCCCGTGACGGCGTCTCGGGACGGCCCCGCCTTCGGACGGAGCAGCCTCGAATCGAGTCCCGTATGATGAGCCCTGGAGCCGCCTGGATCGTTCGCGATATCCTCGAAGGCGGCGGGCATCCCGACCGGCCTTTTTACCAGTCGGGCAGCCCGGCCCGGCGACTGGCCTGGAAGACCGGAACCAGTTTCGGATTCCGGGACGCCTGGGCAATTGGGGTGACCGACCGATGGACGTTAGGCGTCTGGGTCGGTCGTCCGGATGGCACGCCGAACCCCGGTTTTTTCGGGGCGAATGTGGCGGCGCCGTTACTGCAAGATATTGTGGCCGCGTTGCCGGAAGGCGCGCAGCAGGTCCGTAGCCGGCCCGAAACGGTGCAGGCGGCGGTCACGTGTTGGCCACTGGGTTATCGGCTGGGCAGCGTGCCGTCGGGGGAATGCCCTGAACAGCGCGCGGCGTGGCTGCTGAACGACACGGCGCCGCCGTCATTTGCCGGCTATGCCGACGCCACGCAGGGGCCTTTGCGCGTGGGTGGCGTGGCCACCGGTTCGGTGCTTCGGCCCGTGCCGGGCAGCCGGCAAGTGGCGCTGGACGTAGATGTGCAAGGCGCCGAAGGCGAAGTATGGTGGATGCTTGACGGGCTCGTGGTGAATCATGGCGCGTCGAGTCATCCGTTTAAATTAGTGCTGGCGCAAGACGGCCGGTATACGCTTACCGTCATGGACGCACAAGGCCGCCACGATAGAGTGGTTTTTGAAATCGCTGGCGTTACGCCATGATCGGCATAGAATATGAATCGTGTATTTGACCGCTTCGATGCAATACGGAGGAAGCGTGATTTCTCAAGAGCTTGAAGTCAGCCTGCATATGGCTTTCGTCGAGGCCCGTTCGGCCCGGCATGAATTTATTACCGTCGAGCATCTGCTGTTGTCGCTGCTTGACAACGCTTCGGCAGTCGAGGTTCTGCGCGCTTGCGCGGCGAACCTGGACGACTTGCGCCGCAACCTCCGCCAGTTCGTTTCGGAAAACACCCCGGTGATTCCAAGCGGCGCAGAGGTCGATACGCAGCCGACGCTGGGCTTTCAGCGCGTGATCCAACGCGCAATCATGCACGTATCCGCGGGCGGCACCGGCAAGAAGCCGGTGACCGGCGCGAACGTGCTGGTGGCCATTTTCGGGGAAAAGGACTCGCACGCCGTGTACTACCTGCAACAGCAGGGCGTCACGCGCCTGGATGTCGTTAATTTCCTGTCGCATGGCATTACCAAACAGCCCCAGGTGGAGTCCGCCGCCGTGCAGAAAGAGCAGCAGACCAATGGTGAAGAGCAGGGCGAATCGCGTCAGTCGCCGCTTGACCAATACGCCACCGACCTGAACGCCGCCGCGCTGGCGGGCCGCATCGATCCCCTGATCGGACGCGAGCACGAAGTCGAGCGCGTCATTCAGGTGTTGTGCCGCCGCCGCAAGAACAACCCGCTGCTGGTGGGCGAGGCTGGCGTGGGCAAGACCGCTATCGCGGAAGGCCTGGCCTGGCGCATCACGCGCGGCGAAGTGCCCGAAATCCTGCAAGCCGCTCAAGTCTTTTCGCTGGACATGGGCGCGTTGCTGGCCGGCACCAAGTACCGCGGTGATTTCGAACAGCGTCTGAAGGGCGTGCTGAAGCAAATTCGCGGCAACCCCGACGCCATCCTGTTCATCGATGAAATCCACACGCTGATCGGCGCCGGTTCGGCCTCGGGCGGCACGCTGGATGCGTCCAATCTGTTGAAGCCGGCTTTGTCTTCCGGGCAGCTCAAGTGCATTGGCGCGACCACGTATACGGAATATCGCGGCGTCTTTGAAAAAGATCACGCGCTGTCGCGTCGCTTCCAGAAGATCGACGTGCCGGAACCCAGCGTCGAACAGACCGTGCAGATTTTGCGTGGGCTGAAGAGCCGCTTTGAAGAACATCACAGCGTCCGCTATTCAGCGGCTGCGCTGTCGGCGGCCGCTGAATTGTCCGCACGGTTCATCAATGACCGTCATCTGCCCGATAAGGCCATCGACGTCATCGACGAGGCCGGCGCCGCGCAGCGCCTGCTGCCGCGCTCGCGTCAGAAGAAGGTGATCGGCAAGGTGGACATCGAGAACATCGTGTCCAAGATCGCCCGTATTCCGCCGCAGTCGGTCTCCAACGACGACCGCAGCAAGCTGGCCACGCTGGACCGCGATTTGAAAACCGTGGTGTTCGGCCAGGACGGCGCGATCGATGCCTTGGCCGCCGCCATCAAGATGGCGCGTTCGGGCTTGGGCAAGCCGGAAAAACCCATCGGCGCTTTCCTCTTGTCCGGCCCCACGGGCGTGGGCAAGACGGAAGTGGCGCGGCAACTGGCGTTCACGCTGGGTGTCGAGCTGCTGCGTTTCGATATGTCGGAATACATGGAACGCCACGCGGTGTCGCGCTTGATCGGCGCGCCGCCCGGGTACGTCGGGTTCGACCAGGGCGGCCTCTTGACCGAAGCCATCACCAAACAGCCGCACTGCGTGCTGCTGCTGGACGAAATCGAAAAGGCTCACCCGGATGTGTTCAACATCCTGCTGCAGGTCATGGACCACGGCACGCTGACCGACAACAACGGCCGCAAGGCGGATTTCCGTAACGTCATCCTTATCATGACGACGAACGCGGGCGCCGAAACCTTGAACCGCCCGTCGATCGGCTTTGCCAATTCGCGGATGCTGGGCGACGAAATGGCGGAAATCCGCCGCATGTTCACGCCTGAATTCCGCAACCGCCTTGACGCCATCATTCCGTTTGCCGCGTTGGACCGCGAGGTCATCCTGCGCGTGGTGGACAAGTTCCTCATGCAGCTTGAAGACCAGTTGCACGAGCGCCGCGTGGAAGCCGTGTTCACCACGAAACTGCGCGAACACCTTGCCAAGGAGGGGTTCGACCCGCTGATGGGCGCGCGTCCCATGCAACGTCTTATTCAGGACACCATCCGCCGCGCGCTGGCCGACGAGCTGCTGTTTGGCAAGTTGGTCGACGGCGGTTCGGTCACGGTGGACCTAGACGAGTCGGGCAAGGTGACGCTGGACTTCGACGACAACGGGAAACCGCCTTCGTCTGCTGCGCCGGATAAGCAGGAAGTCGAACTGATCGATTGATGACTGCGGACAGCCAGCCGCTGATTGAGTGCGAACATTGCGCAAGCGTTTATCGCCGACATCAGCTTGAACCTGGCGAGACCGCCAATTGCGCCCGCTGCGGAGCCATACTCTGGCGCTACAGCGGGCTTACTTTGTCCAATTGGCTGGCGCTTGCCCTTACTGCCCTGATCGTCTTCGGGGTGGCCAACGCCTACCCGGTCGCTTCCATGTCCGTACAGGGCATGGTGCAACAGGCGTCCTTGCTGGACGCCATTTCCATTACGTGGCGCCAAGGCCATTGGGTCGTCGCCGTCATGACGGGGCTGGCCGGTTTTGCCTTGCCGCTGCTGCAATTGACCCTGCTGCTGTGGGTGCTGGGCCCCTTGTCTCAAGGCCGCGAACCGGTGGGTTTTCGTGGCGCAATGCGTTTGCTGGGCGTGCTGCGGCCGTGGTGCATGGTGCCCGTGTTCCTGTTGGGCGTGCTGGTTGCGGTGGTGAAGCTGGCGGGCATGGCGGCGGTGCAACCCGGTATCGGGCTCGGCGCTTTTGGCCTGTTGACCATTTTCCTGACCATGCTGGGACGCCTGTCGCCGCACGTGCTGTGGCGTTATGCCGAAACAGCAGGCGTGGCTCCCGTCCACATTCCCGAAAGCAGCCCGGAAACCGTCCTGGCAGGCTGCCATGTCTGCGGCCAGGTGCAGGCCTTGCCGCGCGATGCCGATCCCGAAGAAGAACACCACTGCGTGCGTTGCCATGCCGTGGTGCATTACCGCAAGCCGGACCACCTGGCGCGCACCTGGGCGCTGCTGCTTGCGGCGGTTGTGTTCTATATCCCGGCTAACGTGCTGCCCGTTATGCAGGTCAGTTCGGTATTGGGCGACAGCGCTCACACCATTCTTGGCGGCGTGGTTGAGCTATGGCAGATGGGATCATGGGACATCGCACTGATTGTGTTCATCGCCAGCGTGGCCGTGCCCCTGACCAAGCTGCTGGCCTTGATCTTGCTGCTGTTGACCGAGCAATGGCGCAGCACGACCAACCTGCGGCCCCGTACCCGCCTGTATCAGATGGTCGAGTTCATTGGCCAATGGTCGATGCTGGATGTTTTTGTCGTTATATTGCTGGCGGCCCTGGCCGATTTTCAGGGCCTGATGGAGATCAGCGCCGGCGCCGGGGCAGCGGCCTTTGGCGTGGTGGTGATCTTGACCATGCTGGCGGCCATGAGCTTCGATCTGCGCCGTAGCTGGGATCTGGAAGGCGATAGCGAAATCGATGCACCCGAGATCGAAGGCCGGGCTCGTCCGGCCCCAGCGGCGCCACAGGCGCCGACCCAGACCAGCAGGGAAGTGGGTTAGCAACAACAGCGGGTCCCGCGCAAGAAGAAAAAAGGAAAGTAGATGTCCGACCAAGCACCCGATGCCGGTGAAGAGAAGTACAAGTCACCGACCATCTCGCGCAAGCAGAAGAGCCGGATTTCATGGATCTGGCTCGTGCCCATCGTGGCCGCGCTGATGGGCATGTCGCTCGTCATCCGGACCTGGATGCAGGCCGGCCCGGATATCTCCATCTCATTCAATACGGCCGAAGGGCTGGAGGTGGGCAAGACGCAATTGCGCTACAAGGACGTGAACATCGGCACGGTGAAGTCCATCGGCTTCAACGACGACCGCAGCAAGGTTGTGGTGCGAGCCGAGCTTGCCAAGGAAGTGTCCGATCTGGCTCGCGACGGCACCAATTTCTGGGTGGTGCGGCCACGGCTGGACGTCAGCGGCGTATCGGGCCTGGGCACCTTGTTGTCGGGCGCCTACATCGGCGTGGATGCGGCCGAAGGCAAGAACGGGTCCGCCAAGGCCACCAAGCTGGACTTCGAAGGCCTGGAGATTCCGCCCGCGGTCACGCATGACCGCGCGGGCAAGCGCTTCATGCTGAAAGCCTCGGACCTGGGTTCGCTGGACATCGGCTCGCCCGTCTACTTCCGCCGCATCAACGTGGGGCGCGTCATCGGCTACGAGCTGGACAAGACCGGCACGGCCGTGAACGTTGAAGTGTTCGTGGATTCGCCCAACGACAAGTTCGTTACCAACGGCACGCGCTTCTGGAATGCCAGCGGCGTGGACTTCAGCGTCAATGCCGACGGCCTCAAGGTGCGCACGCAGTCGCTGGTGTCCATGGCGGTGGGCGGCGTGGCGTTCGAATCCGTGCAAAGCGCGCGCGACGGCGGCAACCCGGCGCCGGCCGATGCCAACTTTGACCTGTATCCGACCGAAGCCGCCGCCAAGGCCAACCCGGACGGCGAAGCCTTCCCCATCCGCATGCGCTTTGATCAGTCGATCCGTGGCCTGACCGTGGGCGCACCCATTGATTTCAACGGCATCACGCTGGGCAACGTCACGCAGATCAATCTGGATTTCGACCCGGCCACGAAGCGCTTCTTCTCGCTGGTGGACGCCACGCTGTATCCGGAACGCCTGGGCCGCGTGTATGAAGAGGTGCGTGAGCGCGCGATCAAGGACGGAGACGAGGCGGGTACCCGGCTGCTGGGCGTGATGATCAAATACGGTCTGCGCGCCCAACTGCGCACGTCCAACCTGCTGACCGGCCAGTTGTATGTGGTGCTGGACAACTTCCCGAACGCCAAACCGGTGGAGTTCAAGGCGTCCGACCCGGCGGTGATTCCGACGGTGCCCGGCAACCTGGATCAGTTGCAGCAGCAGGTCAGCAATATCGTCGCCAAGATCGAGAAGATTCCGTTCGACAAGATCGGCGAAGATTTGCGCACCACGCTGGCCAGCACGTCCAAGCTGATGAACCGGCTGGACAAGCAGGTTGCGCCCGAAGCCCAAAGCATGCTGAAACAGGCTCGGCAGTCGATGGCGAATATCAATGCGATGCTGGCCTCGGATGCATCGCTGCCGGTCAATACCGAAAAGGCAATGCAGGAACTGAGCCGTGCGGCCCGCTCGTTGCGCGCGCTGGCGGATTTCCTGCAAGCGAACCCCGAAGCCTTGTTGCGTGGCCGTGGTGATGATCCGATTCCCGGCTCAGGCCCTGTCAGGAACTAAAAAACCATGACTCTATCTTCGATGCGTCCTGTCTTGTGCGTGCTGGCGCTTGGCGCCGCCCTGGCGGGCTGCGGTTCTTCGCCGCCCGTGCACTACTACACCTTGCAGGGGCCGACGGCGCCGTCATCGGCGGCGCCTGCCGGATCCGCCGACTTCCTGATCGAGGTGCAACCCGTCAGCCTGTCCACGCAAGCCGACCAGCCGCAGTTGATGGTGCGCACCGGCGACGGCAGCGTGTCGGCGCTGTATTCCGAGCGCTGGAGTTCGCCGTTGGGCGACGAATTGCGCGGCGCCTTGTCGGATGGGCTCAAGCGCGAACTGGGCGCCCTGGACGTGCAGATGGTCAAGCCAGGGCCGGGGGCGCCGGTGTGGCGGGTGCAGACCGATGTGCAGCGCTTTGAGATGGTGTCGGGCAGCATGGCGCAGTTGGATGCCACCTGGCGCGTGCGGCCCGTCAATGCCAAGGGCACCGGGTTGCTGTGCCGTAGCGTGGTGACGGAAACCGTGTCCGAAACCGGTATCCCCGCACTGATCGCCGCACAGCAAAAAGCGGTGGCGGGCTTGGCCGGCGTGATGGCTTCCGCCATACGCGGCCAGACCCCCGCAGGGTCGGCATCCGTGCAGATGTTGGGCTGCTCAGCCCTCAAGGACTGAGAACCCGACGGAGAAACCCGCATGAACTCAAGTGGTTAACCTAGGGTTAACCTTAATACAAACAAGGTTGCAACCTGTCTAGCATACGGTCCTACCCATACTGGGTTTCGTTCGGACCCAGTAACACCTTTGCCATGCGACAGGAAGCAATCTCTTATGGCCAGCACGACCCTCGGCGTCAAAGTTGATGACGCACTGCGCGACCGCCTCAAGGCCGCCGCCAACAAGCTCAACTGCACGCCCCACTGGCTGCATAAGCAGGCCATTCTTTCTTATCTGGACAAAATCGAGCGGGGCCACTTGCCCGCCGAGATGTCGCATCTGGGTCTGGACGCCAGCGCCGACGACGAGTCGGGCGATGCGCCCGCCGCGCCCACGCCCCCGTTCTACGAGTTTGGCCAGGACGTGCAGCCGCAGTCCGTACTGCGCGCCGCGATTACCGCCGCGTATCGCCGCCCCGAACCGGAATGCGTGCCGCTGTTGCTGGGTCAGGCCCGCGTGCCCAACCTGGAAAAGGTCCACGCCATGGCGTCGGATCTCGTCAAGAAGCTGCGCGGCAAGCGCAGCGGTGGCGGCGTCGAAGGGCTGATCCAGGAATTCTCGTTGTCCAGCCAGGAAGGCGTGGCGCTGATGTGCCTGGCCGAAGCGCTGCTGCGTATTCCCGACCGCGCCACCCGCGACGCGCTGATCCGTGACAAGGTCGCGCGTGGCGACTGGAAGTCGCACATGGGCGGTTCGCAATCGCTGTTCGTCAACGCCGCCACCTGGGGCCTGATGATTACCGGCAAGCTGGTTGCCGTGAGCAGCGAGCAATCCTTGTCCAAGGCGCTGACGCGCCTGATCGGCAAGGGCGGCGAGCCCCTGGTGCGCAAGGGCGTGAACATGGCCATGCGCATGATGGGCGAACAATTCGTGTCCGGCCAGACCATTTCCGAAGCGCTGGCCAACAACCGCAAGATGGAAGCGCGCGGCTTCCGCTATTCCTACGACATGCTAGGCGAGGCCGCCACCACGGCCGAAGACGCCGAGCGTTATTACGCGTCGTACGAACAGGCCATTCACGCCATCGGCAAGGCCGCTGCCGGCCGTGGCATTTATGAAGGCCCGGGCATCTCGATCAAGCTGTCGGCGCTGCATCCGCGCTATTCGCGCAGCCAGCGCGAACGGGTCATCGCCGAACTGCTGCCGCGCGTGAAGGCGCTGACGGCGCTGGCGCGCAGCTACGACATCGGCCTGAACATCGACGCCGAAGAAGCCGACCGCCTGGAAATCTCGCTGGACTTGCTTGAAGCGCTTTGCTTCGCGCCGGAACTCGAAGGCTGGAACGGCATCGGCTTTGTCATCCAGGCCTATCAGAAGCGCGCGCCGTTCGTCATTGACTACGTCATCGACCTGGCCCGCCGCAGCCGCCACCGCGTGATGGTGCGCCTGGTCAAGGGCGCGTACTGGGATAGCGAAATCAAGCGCGCCCAGGTGGACGGCCTGGAAGGCTATCCCGTCTATACCCGCAAGCTGTACACCGACGTGGCCTACCTGGCCTGCGCGCGCAAGCTCTTGGGCGCGCCCGAGGCCGTGTACCCGCAGTTCGCCACGCACAACGCCTATACGCTTGCCGCCATCTATCAATTGGCGGGCCAGAACTACTACCCCGGTCAATACGAATTCCAGTGCCTGCACGGCATGGGCGAACCCTTGTACGACGAAGTGGTCGGCCCGCTGGCCCAAGGCAAGCTGAACCGCCCGTGCCGCATCTACGCGCCGGTCGGCACGCACGAAACGCTGCTGGCGTACCTGGTGCGCCGCCTGCTGGAAAACGGCGCCAACACCTCGTTTGTGAACCTGATCGGCGACGACACCATTCCGGTTGAATCGCTGGTGGCCGACCCCGTGGAAGCCGCGTCGCGCATCGTGCCGCTGGGCGCGCCGCACGAAAAGATTGCGTTGCCGCGCGAGCTGTACGGCAACGTGCAACAGGGTGCTCGCGCTAACTCGGCCGGGCTGGACCTGACTAACGAACATCGCCTGGGTTCGTTGTCGGCCGCGCTGTTGGCCAGCGCCGGCACGCCGTGGCGCGCCGGCCCGATGTTGGGCGAGGGCGAGCAAGCCTGGGACGCGGCGCGCGCCATTGAAGTGCGCAACCCCGCCAACTTGCGCGATGTGGTCGGCCACGTGATCGAGGCGCAGTCGGAAGAAGCCGATATCGCCTTGCGCGCCGCCGCCAATACCGCGCCCATCTGGCAGTCGACGCCGGTGGCCGAGCGGGCCCAGTGCCTGCGCCGCGCGGCGCAGTTGCTGGAAGAGCAGATGCAGACCCTGTTGGGCCTGATCGTGCGCGAAGCCGGCAAGTCGCTGCCCAATGCCATTGCCGAAGTGCGCGAAGCCGTGGACTTCCTGCGTTATTACGCGGACCAGGCCGAGCAGGAATTCAGCAACGACACGCATCGCCCCTTGGGCACCGTGCTGTGCATCAGCCCCTGGAACTTCCCGCTGGCCATCTTCACCGGCCAGGTCGCGGCCGCGCTGGCTGCCGGTAACACCGTGGTGGCCAAGCCTGCCGAACAAACGCCGTTGATCGCCGCGCAAGCCGTGGCCATCCTGCGCGCGGCCGGCGTGCCTGCCGGCGCCGTGCAACTGCTGCCGGGCCGGGGCGAAACCATAGGCGCCCAGCTTGTGGCCAGCCCTGCGGTGCGCGGCGTGATGTTCACCGGGTCCACCGACGTGGCGCGCATCATCGCGCGCACGCTGGCCGACCGCCTGGATGACGACGGCCACACCATTCCGCTGATCGCCGAAACGGGCGGCCAGAACGCGATGGTGGTGGATTCGTCCGCGCTGTCTGAGCAAGTGGTGTTCGACGTGTTGAGCTCGGCCTTTGACTCGGCCGGCCAGCGCTGTTCGGCGCTGCGCGTGCTGTGCGTGCAGGAAGACAACGCCGACCACGTGCTGACGATGCTGCGCGGCGCCATGCGCGAACTGACCGTGGGCAACCCGGACCGCCTCTCGGTGGACGTGGGCCCCGTCATCGATACCGAAGCCCGCAACGGCATCCAGCGCCACATCGAAACGCTGCGCACGGCGGGGCATCGTGTTGATCAGGTCGAACTGAATGGCGAATGCCGCCATGGCACGTTCGTGGCGCCCACCATCATCGAAATCGATCACATCAGCGAACTGACGCGCGAAGTGTTCGGCCCGGTGCTGCACGTGGTTCGTTACAAGCGCGACGAGCTGGACGCGCTGCTGGATGCCATCAACGGCACGGGCTACGGCCTGACCTTCGGCGTGCATACCCGCATCGACGAAACCATTGCGCACGTGACCGGGCAAGTGCATGCCGGCAACGTGTACGTCAATCGCAACATCGTGGGTGCAGTGGTGGGCGTGCAGCCATTTGGCGGCGAATGCCTGTCGGGCACGGGCCCCAAAGCGGGCGGTCCGCTGTACATGTACCGCTTGCTGGGTACGCGCCCGGCGGGCCTGCCGCCCGCGCTGGATGCCGCCGCGCCGCTGCCGCAACGCATTGCGTTGCCCGGCCCCACGGGCGAAACCAACACCTATATGGTCGAGCCGCGCGGGGCCGTGTATTGCGTGGCCGCCACCGAAGCCGGTGCGCGGGCGCAGTGGTCGGTGGCGCGTCTGACGGGCAACCATGCCTGGTTCGCGGATACGCCGGCCGCGCAGGCGCTGCTGTCCACGCTGGACGCCGAGCAGCAAGGCCAGGCGGGCATTCTTGCTGATGACGAGGTCGACCAGGCCGACTACCAGGCCGTGCTGTTTGAAGGAGATGGCGACGCGCTGCAAGCGCTTAACCAGCGCATCGCGCAGCGTCCTGGGGCCATCCTGGCGGTGCATGGGCTGACGTCGGATGCCTTGGCCGCGGGCGCTACCTATGTGCCCGAACGCCTGTTGACCGAACGTTCCATCAGCGTGAATACGGCCGCCGCAGGGGGCAACGCCAGCCTCATGACGATCGGTTAAGGGTGACCGAGGGGTAACCCTCGATGACTGAGGGTTATCTCCAATATCGGGCAAGGTTGCACTGGAACGAAAATCCGGTCGCACCTCAAGTCTGGATGTCGCAACCCGGCATCCAGACCTTGCAGAACATGCAGTCGCGGGACCCGGCCACCGCCGGGCCCGCGGTAGTAGAAAAACCAAAAGCCTGGCTAAAAGCTCAGGTATAACAAGGCCTTAAGTACCGCTATCAGTACACGGCCATCCGAGACCCCGGAGGATTCCCCATGAAGTTCCGCACGACTTTGAAGCTACTCGCCGCCAGCATCGCTGCTGTGGGCATGACGGCCGCCGCATCGGCCGCCGACATCAAACTTGGCTTTGCCGCCCCGCTGACCGGTCCGCAGTCGCACTACGGTGAAGACATGCAGAACGGGCTGAACCTGGCTTTGGAAGAAGCCAACAAGAAGGGCGTCAAGGTAGACGGCGAGCCTGCCAAGTTCGTGCTGGTGTCGCGTGATGACCAGGCTGATCCGCGCGTGGGCGTGCAGGTGGCGCAGCAACTGGTCGACCAGGAAGTCGTGGGCATCCTGGGCCACTTCAACTCGGGCACCACCATCCCCGCCTCGCGTGTCTACCATGAAGCCGGTCTGCCCCAGATCGCCATGGCGACGTCGCCGGAATACACCAAGCAGGGCTACGAAACCACGTTTCGCATGATGACCAGCGACACCCAGCAGGGTGCGGCGGTCGGCAAGTTCATGGTGCAGAACCTGAAGGCCAAGAAGGTCGCCATCATCGACGACCGCACGGCCTACGGCCAAGGTCTGGCCGACGAAGTGGAAAAGGCCGTGAAGGCCGCCGGTGGCCAAGTGGTCCGCCGCGAATACACCACCGACAAGGCCAACGACTTCACGGCCATCCTGACCAACATCAAGGGCGCCGCGCCCGACGCAATTTTCTACGGCGGCCTGGACGCGCAGTCCGGTCCCATGAAGCGCCAGTTGGCCACGCTGGGCCTGAAGGCCCCGCTGGTGTCGGGCGAAATGACGCGCAGCGACACCTTCATCAAGCTGGCGGGCGATGCCGCCGACGGCACCTTCGCGTCCCTGGCCGGCGTGCCGCTGGACAAGATGACGGCGGGCAAGGACTTTGCCCAGCGCTACGAAGCCCGCTTCAAGAAGGCCCCCGGCGTCTACGCGCCTTACGCCTATGACGGCGCCTGGAACATGATCACGGCCATCGAACAGGCCGGGTCGTCCGACCCCGAGAAGTACCTGCCGGTGCTGGCCAAGCTGAACCGCAAGGGCGCCACCAGCGAGCACATTTCCTACGACGCGCAAGGCGATCTCAAGGAAATCTCGGTCACCATCTACGAAGTCAAGAACGGCAAGTGGGAGATGGTTGAAACGATGGTCAGCCAAGCCAACTAAGGCAGGCTGAACCCCGGGCGGGGCCGGCTTGGCCGGTGTCCGCCCACTCTTTGCGCTTGCGCCGCTCGGCGTGGCGCCGTGCCCGCCGCGTCCCGTCCGTCAAGACGAGGGGCCGCTGCGTTGCGCGATTTTTCCAGGCTTATTTTCGCGGCCCCTATGGATATCTTCATTCAACAACTGATTAACGGCGTCACGCTAGGCAGCGTGTACGCCCTGGTCGCCCTTGGCTACACCATGGTGTACGGCATCATCGGGCTGATCAACTTCGCGCATGGCGATGTCGTCATGATCGGCGCCATGGCGGCCACCACGATTGCCATTTCGCTGATCGGTGGCGACCCCGGCGTGTCCGCCTTCGTGGTGCTGGGCGTGGGCCTGCTGGTGTCCGTGCCGCTGTGCATGGCGGTGGGCTGGACGGCCGAGCGCGTGGCCTACCGGCCGCTGCGCCGCGCGCCGCGCCTGGCGGCGCTGATCACCGCGATTGGCGTGTCCATCATTTTGCAGAACGTGGCGATGATGGCCTGGGGCCGCAACTACCTGAACTTTCCGCAAGTGCTGTCGCCGCGCGTGTTCGAGTTTGCCGGCGCGCGCATGAGCACCCTGCAGATCGCCATCGTGGTGATTGCGGCGTTGATCATGGGCGGCTTGTTGGCCATCGTGCACAAGACCCGTCTGGGCACGGCCATGCGCGCCACCGCACAGAACCGCGAAGTGGCGGGGCTGATGGGCGTGAACATCAACACCGTGATTTCGGCGGCGTTCCTGATCGGCTCGGCGCTCGCCGCCGTGGCGGGCATGATGGTCGCCACCTATTACGGCGTGTCGCAATACACCATGGGCTTCATGCTGGGCCTGAAGGCGTTTACCGCCGCGGTGCTGGGCGGCATCGGCAGCATGGTGGGCGCCATGGTGGGCGGGCTGCTGCTGGGCGTGATCGAATCGCTGGGCGCGGGTTATATCGGCGACATCACAGGCGGCTTTCTGGGCAGCCACTATCAGGACGTGTTTGCGTTCTTCGTGCTGGTGCTGGTGCTGATCTTCCGTCCCTCCGGCCTCTTGGGCGAACGCGTGGGAGACCGGGCATGAACGTATCCCTGAAAAAAAACAGCGGGCTGTCGACCCGCAACCTGATCGGCATTGCGCTGATCGGCATTGTGCTGGCGGTGCTGCCCTTTGTGATCGGCATGGCCGGCCAGAGCTGGGTGCGCATCCTGAATTTTGCGCTGCTGTATGTGATGCTGTCGCTGGGCCTGAACATCGTGGTGGGCTTTGCGGGCTTGCTGGACCTGGGCTACATCGCGTTCTACGCGGTGGGTGCGTATACCTGGGCGCTGCTGGCGTCGCCGCATTTCGGGCTGCACCTGCCGTTCTGGGCGATCTTGCCGATTGCGCTGGCCGTGGCCTGCCTGTTTGGCGTGCTGCTGGGGGCGCCAACGCTGAAATTGCGGGGCGACTACCTGGCCATCGTGACCTTGGGCTTCGGGGAGATCATTCGCATCTTCCTGAATAACCTGAATGCCCCGATCAACATCACCAACGGGCCGCAGGGCATCAACCGCATCGATACCTTCAAGGTGGGCGAGTTCTCGTTCGGCCGCACGGAAAGCTTGCTGGGCATGCGCTTCACCGGGCCTGAAAAGTACTACTACCTGCTGCTGGCCATCACGCTGATCATCATCGTGGTGTGCGTGCGCCTGCAGAATTCACGCATCGGCCGTGCCTGGGAAGCCATCCGCGAAGACGAGATCGCGGCCAAGGCCATGGGCATCAATACCCGCAACATCAAGCTGCTGGCGTTCGCCATGGGCGCGTCTTTTGGCGGCGTGGCGGGCGCGTTGTTCGCATCGATGCAGGGCTTTGTCAGCCCCGAGAGCTTCTCGCTGATGGAGTCGATTTCCATCCTGTGCATGGTGGTGCTGGGCGGCATGGGGCATATCCCCGGTGTGATTCTGGGCGCGTTGATCCTGGCGGCCTTGCCGGAGTTCCTGCGCGCGGTGGTGGAGCCCTTCCAGCACATGGTGTTTGGCGCCGTGGTGCTGGACCCCGAAGGCATTCGCATGCTGCTGTTCGGCTTGGCCATGGTGTGCGTCATGCTGTTCCGCCCGGCGGGCTTGTGGCCGTCGGCCGTGCGCAAGCGCGAGCTGTCGTCGAAGACGCAAGGAGGTGCGGCATGAGCAAGCTGCTGCAAGCGCAGGGGCTGGGCAAACGCTTTGGCGGCCTGCAAGCCTTGTCGGATGTCAGTTTCGATATTGAACAGGGCGAAATCTATGGGCTGATCGGCCCGAACGGCGCGGGCAAGACCACGCTGTTCAACGTGCTGACCGGCTTGTACATCCCGGAAGACGGCAGTTGCACGTTCAACGGAGAATCCCTGTCCGGCAAGAAGCCGCATGAGGTCGCCTACGCGGGGCTGGCGCGCACGTTCCAGAACATTCGCCTGTTTGCCAATTTGTCGGCCATTGAAAACGTGATGATCGGGCGCCACCTGCGCACCAAGGCGGGCGTGTTGGGCGCGGTGCTGCGCACGCGCGCCACGCGGGCGGAAGAAGCGGCCATCGAGGCGCGGGCGCAGGAACTGCTGGACTACGTGGGCATCGGTCATCGCGCCAACGACGTCGCGCGCTCCTTGCCATACGGCGATCAGCGCCGCCTGGAAATTGCACGCGCCCTGGCCACGGACCCGAAGTTGCTGGCGCTGGACGAGCCCGCGGCCGGCATGAATGCATCGGAAACGGTGGTGCTGCGCAAGCTGGTCGAAAAGATCCGCGACGACGGCGTCACGGTGCTGCTCATCGAGCACGACATGAAGCTGGTGATGGGCCTGTGCGACCGGGTGCTGGTGCTGGAATACGGCAAGGTGCTGGCCATGGGCAAGCCCGCCCAGGTGCAGCGCGACCCCAAGGTTATCGAAGCGTATCTGGGCGCCGGCGCGGCGCAAGACCCGCTGATTCACAAGGAGAGCCCGGCATCATGACGGCATCCCAACCCTTATTGGAATTGCGCGGCCTGCAAGTGGCGTATGGCGGTATCCGTGCCGTGCGCGGCATCGACCTGCGCGTGGACGCCGGCGAACTGGTGTGCCTGATCGGCGCCAACGGCGCGGGCAAAAGCACGACGCTCCGCGCCATATGCGGCCTGGTGCCGCTGGCGGGCGGCGAAATCGTCTACGGCGGGCAGTCGATCGGTGGCACGAAATCGCATGAGCTGGTCCGCCGGGGCCTGGTCATGGTGCCTGAAGGCCGGGGCATCTTTGGCCAACTGACCATCGAAGAGAATCTGGCGATGGGTGCGTACATCCGTCGCGACGCCGCACAGATTCGCCAGGACACCGACCGCGTGTTCACGCTGTTTCCCCGGCTTGCCGAACGCCGCAAGCAGGCGGCCGGCACCTTGTCGGGCGGTGAGCAGCAGATGGTGGCCATGGGCCGCGCCATGATCGCGCGCCCCAAGCTGCTTTTGCTTGATGAACCGTCGATGGGCTTGGCGCCGCTGATGGTCGAAAAGGTGTTCGAGGTGGTGCGCACCATTGCCAGCGAGGGCGTGACGATTTTGCTGATCGAACAGAACGCGCGCCTGGCGCTGGAAAACAGCCACCGGGGCTATGTGATGGAGTCGGGCGAGATCATCCTGTCCGGCCCCGCCAAGCAGATGCTGCACGACCCGAAGGTCAGGGCGGCGTATCTGGGCGAAGTCGAGGAAGCCTCGGCCTAGCAACCCCGTTGCGTTGCAATGGAAAAATGCCCGGCATCCGGTTCAGTTCGGATGCCGGGCATTTTCATGCGCCTCTGGATTGCGTTCAGGCGGGTTGCGGCACCACGCGCTTTTTGCCGATCCGCAGGGCGATGAGCGCGGCGATCAAGCCCGTGATGCCGGAAATCACAAAAGCCATCAGGTAGCTGCCTTGCGCTTCGCGGATGGCGCCCGCCATCCAGGCGGCGCTGGCGGCGCCCAACTGGTGGCCCGCGACAATCCAGCCGAACACGATGCCGGCGTCGCGTTCGCCGAAGGCTTCGGTGGTCAGGCGCAGGGTGGGCGGCACGGTGGCGATCCAGTCCAGTCCGAAGAAGATGGCGAAGATCGACAGGCTGTAGAACGAGAAATCGGAGTAGGGCAGGTAGATCAGCGACAGGCCGCGCAGGGCGTAGTAGACGAAGAGCAGCTTGCGCGGGTCGTAGCGGTCGGTCAGCCAGCCGGATGCCGTGGTGCCGACCAGGTCAAAGATGCCCATCAACGCTAGCAGGCCGGCGGCTTGCACTTCCAGCATGCCGTGGTCGCCGCACAGCGCGATCAGGTGCGTGCCGACCAGGCCATTGGTGGTGAAGCCGCAAATGAAGAACGTGGCGAACAGGAACCAGAAGGTGGGCGTCTTGGACGCGCGCGCCAGGGCGCCGAACGTGGCGGCCAACATGCCGGTGCGCGGCGCAACGGGGGCGGGCGGGGCGTGCGGGTCGCTACCGAAGGGCACTAGCCCGACGTTGGCCGGGCGGTCGGGCACCAGCCACCAGGCCAGCGGCACCATCGCCGCGGCGGCCGCCGCCACCGTCCAGACCACGCGCGTCCAGTCTCCGGAAGACGCCAAGGTGGCAAGAATGGGCAGGAATACCAGCGTGCCGCTGGCGGTACTAGCGGTCAGTAGCCCCATCATCAAGCCGCGATGCTTGGTGAACCAGCGGTTTACGATCGTGGCGCCCAGCACGGAGGCGACGGCGCCGGAGCTCAAGCCCGAGAAAACGCCCCAGCTCATCAGCAGGTGCCAGGGCTCGGTCATGTACGCGCTGACCGCGCTGGAGGCGGACATCAGGACCAGCGCGGTGATCAGCACGCGGCGCAAGCCAAAGCGTTCCATCGCGGCGGCGGCGAAGGGGCCGACCAGCCCATAAAGAAAGATGCCCGCGGCGGCGGCGAATGAAATGGAACTGCGGCTCCAGCCAAAGGCATCTTCCAGTGGTACCAGCAGTACGCTGGGCGTGGAGCGCAGCCCGGCAGATATCAGCAAGGCCAGGAATATCACTGCGACCACAACAAAAGCGTACTTTTGCCCGGCGCGGCGGAAGGGGATTGGGGGGTGAGCTATACTCATGTTACTTACCGGTACGTATCTGGATTTGCGAGTTTGCGAATAGTACGTACCGGTCAGTAACATCGTCAAGCGCTTTTTGATGGATGTGTTTTTTGCGCCGTTTTCAGGAGTCCAGCATGGCCACCAAGCCCAACCCCGCGTCCGATATCCCGCCCGATACCGCGGCACAACCCGCCGCCAAGCCGCTGCTTGCGGCCGACCGCATCCGCAAGACGGCGCGCGAAATGTTCTACCGCGATGGCATCCGCGCCGTGGGCGTGGACGCCATCGTCAACCAAGCCGGCGTGACCAAGCCCAGCCTGTACCGCAGTTTTTCGTCCAAGGACGAATTGGCGGCGGCCTATCTGCGCGACTATGACGCCGAATTCTGGGCGCGTTTCAACGCCGCTTGCGACGCACATCCGGGCGACCCGCGCGCGCAGTTGCTGGACTACCTGTCCGGCCTGGGCAAGCGTGCGGTCGTAAACGGCTACCGCGGTTGCGGGCTGACCAACGCGGCAGTCGAATACCCCGAACCCCACCATCCGGCCCGCGCGGTGGCCGTGGAGCACAAGCTGGAGCTGCGGCGCCGCTTGAACGAGATGGCGGCAGGCATGGGCGCACACAACCCCGAGGCCTTGGCCGACGGCTTGCTGCTGTTGATTGAAGGCGCCTTTGTTTCCAGCCAGCTATTCGGCGAGGGCGGCCCGGCCGGGCGAGTGGCGGACATGGCCGACAAGCTGATTCAGGCGCATCGAGTCGGCTGAATGGGGGACGGCGCTGCACAAGACTAGTGCTTAACGTGGTGCCGCCTGCACCGCTTTGGTGGTGTTTGTACCCATTGCACAACGATTAAAAAAATGCTTGAAGTTTTTATTGCGACGCAACAAACGCGGATCTAACATGAAGTCGTGTTGTTCCACATCGCGCTTTCTCAAGGAGAGAATCATGAGCGATACCGCGTTGAAAAATGCCCGTATGTCGGATGCGCTGGAGCGGTCCTTGATCCGCGAGGCCGTCAAAGCGGAAACCCTGTCCGGTCCCTTCAACCGTGGCCTGTGGCTGCGCCTGAAGGTGCGCGTGGCCTCCTTCGGCGGCGCTGTCGGCGAAGTTCTGCACGACATGGACGTTGGCCGAAAGCAGCATCCGGTCGTCTCCGCCTACCACTAAGGCGCGAGCCCGCCCGCCGCCACAACGGCGCAAGCGGCAAGCCAAAGAAACGCCAGCAGACGCTGGCGTTTTTTTTGGCCTAGACCACCATGTCGACAAGCAGGTAGCCGTCCAGGATCACGATGCCCACGGTGGCGCTGATGGCGGCCCAGGCCCAGGCGCCGCGCAGCGCATAGTGGCCCATCACGCCCTTGCGGCAGGCCAACACCACCAGCGGGCCCAGCGCGAAGGGCAGGGCCAGGCTCAGGATGACCTGGCTAAGTACGAGCAATTCGTCGGGATCCTTGCCGCCCGTGAAGATCAGCAGGCCGACAGCCGCCGCGCCCGCAATCAAGCGGGTGACCAGCGCACGGCGCCGATCCGACCAGTTGCTGCGAATCTGGAAACCCTTGGACAGGATGCGTCCGGCCAGTACGCCGGTGATCGTGGAGCTTTGCCCGGCGGCGTACAGCGCCACCGCGAACACGACCGCGGCGCCGATGCCCAGGTTGTGGCCGATGACGGCGTGCGCGTCATCCAGGCTGGATACGATCAGGCCCGAGCCGGACAACGAGGCCGCCGCCACGATCATGATTGCCGAATTGATCAGCATGGCCACGCCCAGCGACACGATGGTGTCGTTGCGGGCCACGCGCATCGCCATGCCGCGCGCGGACGACGGCAGCGACTGCGCGCGTTCCGCCAGCGAGCCGGAATGCAGGTACAGGTTATGCGGCATCAAGGTGGCGCCCAGGATGCCCAGCGCAATGAGGAAACCCTGGGGATTGCGCAAGGCTTGGCCGGTTTCCGTCACGCCGTGCGCCACGGCCGTCCAGGCGGGATTCGCCTTGAACAGCAGGAACACGAACGACGCGGCCACCACGCCCAGCAGCACGGCAATGACCCGTTCATGGCGGTCGGCGTTGCCGCGCGTCAAGGCCAGCACGGCAAACGTACCCACGCCGGTGACGGCCACGCCCGCGATCAGGGGCAGGTCGAACAACAGCCGCAACGCGATGGCCCCGCCGATCAGTTCGGCCAGGGCCGTGGCCAGAATGGCGGCTTCGCCCGCCTGCCACGCGGCCTTGGACCAACGCGCGGGCAGATGGCGCGCGGTCAGCGTGGCCAGGTCTTGTCCGGTAGCCAGCGCCAGGCGCGACACCAATATCTGAAAGCCCAGCGCCAGGAATGCCGAGGTGATGACGACCATCAGCAGGCCGTAGCCGAAGCCGCTGCCGCCCGCGATGTCTGTCGCCCAGTTGCCCGGGTCGATGTAGCCCACGGCCACCAGAATGCCCGAGCCCACCATGCGGCGCAGATTCGCCGACACTTGGGCGTCCTGGGCCAGAGCGGCTTTGCCGCCTGAGATCGCGTAGATGAATCCGGTCATGCGGCGCTCCTGAGAATGGTTCTCATTTTCTAGAAGCGACTATCCGCCGTCAAATTGATTTTGGAAAAGCTTGGGATAGGGTGGGCCAATCGGGTGGACCGACCGGGCGGGCCGATCGGGTATCCCAGACACGTGGGCCAATGGCGCCGGCCTGGGCCAGCCCCATCAGCCGGTGTCGCGCTTAGGACTTGAGCTTTGCTTCCATGGTGATCTTGGCGTTCAGCACCTTGGAAACCGGGCAGCCGGTTTCAGCCTTGCGCGCGGCCTCTTCGAAGGCCTGGGCGGTGGCGCCCGGAATGACAGCTTCCACGGTCAAGTGCACGGCGGTAATCGAAAAGCCATCGTCCACCTTGTCCAGCGTGACTTCGGCCTTGGTGTCCAGGCTGGTGGCGACCATGCCGGATTCGGACAGGATGTTCGACAGCGCCATCGTGAAGCAGCCGGCGTGCGCGGCGCCCAGCAGTTCTTCGGGGTTCGTGCCCGGCGTGTCGCCAAAGCGGGTGTTGAACCCATAAGGTTGGGCCTTGAGTGCGCCGCTTTGGGTGGAGATCGTGCCCTTGCCAGTCTTCAGATCGCCCGACCAGGCGGCGGATGCGGTTTTCTTCATAGTGACTCCTTTAAGGGATGGGCGCGTGCGTCGCGGGCGCGCCCGGTGCAAAAATACGACCGCCGGCAAGGCGGCGTGCCTTGCCGTGCAAGGCATGAACGATGATAAGACGAGGCCGGGGGGCGGGCGCGGAATCCACCGGTGCGCAACGGCAAGCCGATGTAACGGCATCGGCTATCTTGTGCGGATCGTGCGCGGTACGACGCGGTCCATCAGGCAAAATAGCGGCATCTGTTTAACCACCCCAAGAGCTGCTGTCATGCCTCGCAATTTTCTTCGCTATGCCTGCGCCGTCGCGCTGGTGCTGCCCACCTTGACGTCCCAAGCCGAAATCGTGATCGGTGTGGATGTGTCCACCACCGGCCCCGCCGCCGCCATTGGTATCCAGACCAACAACGCGATCCGCCTGTGGCCCGACACGCTGGGCGGCGAGCCGGCGCGCTATGTGGTGCTGGACGATGGCACCGACGTCAGCCGCGCGGTGAAGAACCTGCGCAAGCTGACATCCGAAGACAAGGTCGACGCCATCGTGGGCCCCAACACCACGGCGGCTGCCCTGGCCGCGCTGGACGTGCTGGCTGAAACCAAGACGCCGATGATTGCGCTGGCCGCCTCCAGCGTCATCGTGGAACCCCTGTCCGATCCCAAGCGGGCCTGGGCGTTCAAGATGCCGCAGAACGATTCGCTGATGGCCACCGTGCTGGTCGAGGACATGAAGAAGAAGGGCCTGAAGAACGTGGCCTTCATCGGGTTTGCGGATTCCTATGGCGATAGCTGGTGGAAAGAGTTCACCGCCGCGGCCGGCAACGACCTGAAGATCGTCGCGCAGGAACGCTTTCAGCGTACCGACGCGTCGGTGGTGGGGCAGGTGCTGAAGGTAATCTCGGCCAAGCCGGACGCCGTGCTGATTGCCGGCGCGGGCACGCCCTCGGCCTTGCCGCAAAAGACCTTGCTGGAACGCGGCTACACCGGCGCCGTCTATCAGACCCACGGCATCGGCACGCTTGAATTCCTGCAGGTTGGTGGCCGGGATGTGGAAGGCACGCTGTTCCCGACCGGCCCGGGCGTGGTGGCGCGCGAGCTGCCCGACAGCAATCCGGTGAAGAAAGTCGCCGTGGCGTTTGCCGACAAGTACGAAGGCCAATACGGCGCCAATACGCTGACGCAATTTGCGGGTGACGCTTATGGCGCCTGGATGCTGCTGGATTCGGCGGTGGGCCGCGCGCTGAAAACAGGCGCCAAGCCCGGTACGCCGGAATTCCGCGCCGCGTTGCGCGATGCGCTGGAAAACACGCGCGATCTGGTCGTGCCCAATGGCGTGCTGAATATTTCGAAGGACAATCATCAAGGGTTTGACGAGCGCGCCCGGGTGATGGGCATCGTCAAAAACGGCCGCTTTTCGTACGCACAATAGCGTAGCCATGTTTTCCTACGTTTCGTAACGTCTGCTGACGCTCCATAGGGCATCGGCACCCAAAAGCAGGCTTAGGCCTGCTTTTTTTACGACTATATGATTCGTGTCGAAATCATTTAATAGCGTATTATTTTTAGTGAAGCCATGCACCTAGAAATAAATTTGGGAGAAAAAATCCATGACCTTGCTTCAATCCAAACGCTTGCTGCTGGCCTTGGGCCTGGGCGTGTTGGCCGCGTGTTCCGACTCGGGGGGCGACAAGCCCACTGCGGCTGGCGGGGCGCCCGCAAGCGCCACAAACACGCTGGAAGCCGCCAAGGCGGCAGGCAAAATCCGCATCGGTTACGCCAACGAGGCGCCGTTTGCGTACATGGACAGCAAGGAAGCCAAGGTCACGGGTGAATCCGTGGAGATTGCGCGCGTGGTGCTTAAGCGCATGGGCATCAACGAGGTGGAAGGGGTGCTGACCGAGTTCGGTTCCTTGATTCCCGGCCTGGCCGCCAAGCGTTTCGACATCATCGCCGCCGGTATGTACGTGACGCCCGAGCGTTGCAAGCAGGTGGCGTTTTCGGACCCGACCTATGGGGTGGGAGAGGCCTTCCTGGTGAAAAAGGGCAATCCCAAGAACCTGCACAGCTATGAAGACGTGGTGAAGAACCCGGATGCGAAGCTGGGCGTGGTGGTGGGCGCCATCGAGGGCGAATACGCCGAAAAAGTGAAGATTCCGTCGGGCCAGATCGTGGTGTTTCCAGACGCTGTCAGCGCCTTGTCGGGCGTGCAGGCGGGCCGCGCCGATGCCTACGCCGCCACGGGCTTGACGGTCAACGACCTGATGGGCAAGACGCAGGAGGGCAGCGACCTGGAAAAGGCGGACCCGTTCACCGACCCGGTGATCGACGGCAAGGGCGTACGCGGCTACGGCGCCTATGCGTTCCGCACCGACGACAAGGACTTTGCCACGGCTTTCAACGCCGAACTGAAAAAATTCATCGGCACGGACGAGCACAAGAAACTGGTGGCGCCTTTTGGCTTTACCGAAGATGAACTGCCACAGGGCGTGACGGCCGCCAAGCTCTGCGCCGGCCAGTAAGGAGCGCCGATGCAACTTCTCTCGGAACATATCGCGGCGCTGGTGCCGCCCCTGCTTGAGGGTCTGGGGGTCACGCTCCAGATCATGGCGGGGGCCGTCGTGTTGGCGGTGCCCCTGGCGCTGGCCTCGGGCATCGGTCGCCTGTCAACGTTGCGGCCAGTGCGTTGGCTCTCATCGGTGTACGTCGAGGTCTTTCGGGGCACGTCGGCCCTGGTGCAATTGTTTTGGTTCTATTTCGTGCTGCCGCTGTTCGGCGTCCAGTTGCCGGCCATGCTGGTGGGCATTGTGGTGCTGGCCTTGAATGCCGGGGCCTACGGCGCCGAGGTGGTGCGTGGCGCCATCCGGGCCGTGCCGCCCGGCCAACGTGAAGCGGGCATCGCCCTGAACCTGACGCGCGCGCAGATCATGCGGCGCATCGTGGTGCCCCAGGCGATACCGGCCATGCTGCCGCCCGCGGGCAATCTGCTGATCGAACTGATGAAGAACACGGCGCTGGTGTCGCTGATCACCATCACCGACCTGACCTTCCGTGGCCAACTGCTGCGCAGCGAAACTCTGCGTACCACCGAGATCTTCACCTTGATGCTGTTGATGTATTTCGCGGTGGCCTTGGTGATCACGGCCGGCGTGCGCATGCTTGAGCGGAGGGTCCGCGTCCGATGACACCGATATTTGATTGGTCTTTCGCGCTGGAGATCCTGCCGACGCTGGGTTCGGCGCTGGTCATCACGATTCAGGCGACGTTATTGGGCATGCTGGTGGCGATTACGCTGGGCCTGGTCCTGGCCATGCTGCGGCGCTCGCGCTTGCACATTGTGTCGCTGCCCACGGCGTTCGTGATCGAGTTCATCCGCAGCACGCCGCTTCTGGTGCAGATGTACTTCCTGTTCTACGTGTTGCCGCTGACCGGCGTGCAGATGTCGCCGTTGGCGACCGGCATCGTCGCGCTGGGCGTGCATTACGCCACGTATTGCGCCGAGGTCTATCGCGCCGGCATTGAAGCAGTGCCGCGCGGGCAGTGGGAAGCCGCCACGGCGTTGAACATGTCGCGCTGGCGCACGGCGGTGGGTGTGGTGCTGCCGCAGGCGATTCCGCCGGTGGTGCCCGCGCTGGGCAACTATCTGGTTGCGATGTTCAAGGACACGCCGCTGCTGTCGGCCATCACGGTGGTTGAACTGCTGCAGCAAAGCAAGATGATCGGATCCGCGACGTTCCGGTACACCGAACCCCTGACGCTCGTGGGCGTGCTGTTCCTGGCCTTGAGCCTGGTGGCGGCGTGGGGTGTGCGCGGCCTGGAGGCCCGCCTGCAACGATATGGAGGAAAGCGATGAGCGCCAGCTTGACCATCAAGAATCTGCACAAGCGTTACGGAGAGCTGGAGGTGCTGCGCGGCATCAATCTGGAAATTCCGGCGGGCCAGACGGTGGCCGTGATCGGGCCGTCCGGGTCGGGCAAGTCCACCTTGCTGCGCGTGCTGATGACGCTGGACCAGCCCACCAGCGGCGATATCGAAATCGATGGCCAGACGATGTGGACGGACGAACAGGGCCGGCCCGTGGGCGTCAATTCCGAATATCTGCGCCGCGTGCGCGGCAAGATCGGCATGGTGTTCCAGCATTTCAACCTGTTCCCGCACATGACCGCGCTGGGCAATGCCATGGAAGCGCCTATACACGTGCTGGGCATGTCCAAGGACCAGGCGCGCGAACGCGCCGTGGAATACCTGGACATGGTGGGGCTGGGCGACAAGCTGGATGTCTACCCGGCGCAGTTGTCCGGCGGCCAGAAGCAGCGCGTGGGCATTGCGCGCGCGCTGGCCATGTGCCCGGAAATCATGTTGTTCGACGAAGTGACATCGGCGCTTGATCCCGAGTTGGTCGGCGGCATTCTGGAAATCTTGCGCAAGCTGTCGGCCCGCCGCAGCATGACGATGATCATCGTGACCCACCAGATGAAATTCGCAGAACGCAGCTCCGACCGCACGCTGTTCTTCGACCAGGGCAACATCGTCGAGGACGCGGAATCTTCCGTGCTGTTCAGCCAGCCGAAAGAAGCGCGTACGCGGCAGTTCCTGGATTCGGTGATCGAAGGCCAATAGCCGGGGCGTTTAACCCTGACGGGGGCGATGGGATTGCGCTTTGCGTCAAGCGCGGGCGCTATGCTTTCGCATCCCATGCCCGGAGGCGTCCATGAGTCACCTGTTCAGTCCCACGTCGGTCGGCAATGTCCCGCTGGCCAATCGCATCGTCATCGCACCCATGTGCGAATACTCGGCCGAAAACGGCTGTGCCACCGATTGGCACATGATCCATCTGGGTCATCTGGCCTTGTCCGGCGCGGCGTTGCTGTTTACCGAAGCCACCTCGGTGGAGCCCGATGGCCGCATATCGCCGGGAGACCTGGGGCTGTGGTCGGACGAGACCGAGGCGGCGTTGGGCCGCGTGGTGGCCGCGGTACGCCGCTATTCGCCCATCAAGCTGGGCATCCAGTTGGGCCATGCCGGCCGCAAGGCGTCCAGCGACGCGCCCTGGAACGGTGGCCAACTGGTGCCGCCGTCCGAGGGCGGCTGGCAGGGTTGGGCGCCGTCGCGCATTGCGCACAAAGCATCCGAACCGCCGCCGCTGGCGCTGGATGAAGCCGGCCTGGCGCGCGTGCGCGATGCCTTCGTGGACAGCGCGCGCCGCGCCATCCGCCTGGGCTTTGACGCCATCGAGCTGCACGCCGCGCACGGCTACCTGCTGCATCAGTTCTTGTCGCCCGTGGCGAACCAGCGCACGGATGCCTATGGCGGCTCGCTTGAAAACCGCATGCGCTTTCCGCTTGAAGTGTTCCAGGCGCTGCGTGAAGCCACGCCGTCTTCGGTTGCGTTGGGTGTGCGCGTATCGGCCACGGATTGGGTGGAGGGCGGCTGGGATCTTGAGCAGACGCTGGTCTTCGCGCAGCAGTTGAAGGATCGCGGCTGCGAGTTCATTGACGTGTCCAGCGGCGGTGTTTCGTCGCAGCAGAAAATTCCGGTGGGGCCAAACTACCAGGTGCCGTTCGCGGCCGAGATCAAGCGCCAGGTGGGCATGCCGACGATTACGGTAGGCCTGATCACCGAGGCGCAGCAGGCCGAGGACATCCTGGCCGACGGCCAGGCGGATATGGTCGCGCTGGCGCGCGGCATGCTGTATGACCCGCGCTGGCCCTGGCACGCGGCGGCGCAATTGGGCGGGCAAGTGGCGGCGCCGCACCAGTACTGGCGTTCGCAACCGCGCGAACTGAAGGAACTGTTTGGCGAGACGCGCTTCGGCCAGCGCTGAAGCTGAATCGCCGTGCCTGCAATGAAAAATCGCCGCTTGAAGCGGCGATTTTTTTTTACCCGGCACGGTGTGCGGTGGTCTTACAGGCGCGCGTAGGCCTGTTCCAGTTCGCGCGCCATCGCGTCGGCGAAATCCGCGCTGGTGGGGTCCAGTTGCGACAGCAGGCGAGCCAGCACGACGTTGTCTTCTTCGCCGTTCCAGATCTTGATGTAGGTGCCTTCCTTGTAGCCGTGCTGCTGGCGGAAGATGTTCAACACGTTCTTCGACACGTATTGCGTGTAGGCGTCGTTCCAGCTCATTTCGCACGCCGTCATGGTCTGTTCCAGCACCTTGTAGCTGGCGCGGCCGCAGACGGCCAGGCCGCCGATCAGTTCCAGCAGTTCGGGCACGGGCAGGGCGCCCAGCGAATAGGTCTTGCCGTCCAGCGTGACCGAGGCGGGCGTGGCCAGGTCGGCCATCAGCGCGCGCGCGGCATCGGCTTGCTGGCCTTGGGCTTGGACGATGGTGTGCGACAGGTAGAAGTGCAGGATGTCCACCAGTTCCATCTGCACCTGGGGCAGGTCGATGGTTTGCTTCTTCCACCACTTCCAGCCGTAGTGCTCAAGCGCTTCGGCGGACTCAACAAAAGCGGCGCGCAGGAAACGCGATCCGCCATTGACCCAGTCGGGATTGATCATGCTGTTCAAGTGGTCTTGCAGCTTCAGCATCGTGGCCGCTTGGGCCTGGTTCAATCCGACAACGTTATTCACTTTTACTCCGTAATTCTTGAGGGTCTTTGCGACGGCGGCGGAAATGTTAGCACCAATGCCGGGCGGCCCAGCGGCGTCAGTTGTCTTTGCGGTAGGACGACGTTTTCAGTGGCGGCAGTTTGCTCAGCGGCGTGCCGCGCGCCTTGCGTGCGCTGCCGGCAGCCTTCAGCAGCATGACCGCGAAGAACCCCAGAAATACCGCGGGCATCAACTCGTCCAGCTCGAAATGGGGGGTGCGTAGCACGCGGAAGGCAATATTCGCGGCCGCCCAGCCTGCCAGCACGCCGCCCACGGTCAGGATGACGCCGAATTTGCGCTGGCGCGCGCGTTGGGCCATCGAGATTTCAGCCGCGTCTGACGGGGCGGTGGCGCCGGGGGAGCCGGTGTTGCGCGCGGGCGGGGCCGTGTTGCCCCAGGGGGCGGTGGACAAGGAGTCGCCCGACGCGGGGGCCGGTACGGGGACCGGCACGGCAACGCTGGCTTGGCGCGACGCACGGCCCTTTTCGGGCACCTTGCCGGGCGTGACACCGCCCGCGCTCGACAGGTTTTCAATGTAGCGCGCGAAATCGCCGTCTTTCGGCTCCAGGTCAATCGCCATGCCATTCTCCGATCAGTTGCCGCGGCCTTGCCCCGCCCGTTGCCGAGCCGGTTGACGGCGCTTGCGCACCATGGCCAGCAGAAGCCCGCATCCTAGCAGCACTGACAGGCCCGCGCCGATCATCATGGCGATTTGCTGTGCGTTTTCCGCCGTACCCAGGCTGCGCGCGGTGATGTAGCCCGGCGCCAGCATCAAGGGCATCCACAGCAGCGCCGACATGACATTGGCCAGTTGGAAGCGGTGGTGCGCCATGCCCATCACGCCGGCGACGGTGGGAATGGTTGAGCGGATCGGCCCCAGGAAGCGGCCGATCAGCACCGAGGCGAAACCATAGCGATAAAAGAACAGCCGCGCACGCGCCACGCCGGTGCGTTGCTGCTTGAGCGGCCAGCGGCGCAACACGCCAGGGCCGGCCCAGCGGCCCAGCCAATACGACACCGCGTCACCCACAATGGCGCCGGCAATACCCCAGGCGACCACGCCCCAGGGGTCCAGCGTGCCCGCGCCAATCAGGCCGCCCGTCAGCAGCATCAGCGCCGTGGCGGGGATGAACAGGCCCACCAGTACCAGCGATTCCCCCAGGGTCAGCAGGAACGTGATGGGGCCGGCCCACACCTGGTTGGCCTCGATGAAGAGGCCGATCTTGTCGATATATTGATCCATGAAGGCGAAGTCTGAAAATTAGCTGAAAGCAATCGGGTATCTTAACGCCTGGCTTGATGGCCAAATGTTATCTAGGCTGTCTGATTGATGCGGTTGATGGAAGATTCGACTGGGAAACTATGGATTCGGTAACACAAGCCGTGCTGGGCGCGGGCATACAAGGCGCGCTGCTGGGGCGCTTCCAGGGGCGCAGGGCGTTGATCTATGGGGCGGCGCTGGGAACGCTGCCTGATCTTGACGTATTGATGCGGTACCCCGATCCGGTGTCCCTCATGACCTACCACCGGGGCTTCTCCCATTCGGTATTCGTGCTGACCGGCCTGGCCATGCTGCTTGCCTGGCTGATACGCAAATATTGGCCACAGGCACCCTATAGCGGGCGGCGGCTGTTCCTGACGATATGGCTGGTGCTGGTGACGCATCCGATACTGGATTCATTCACCGTCTACGGCACGCAGCTTTTCTGGCCGATGACCACCATTCCCGAAAGCTGGTCGGCCATTTTCATTATTGATCCCGTCTACACGGTGCCGGTGTTGCTGGCGGTGTTCTACGCCATTGCCGTCGGGATGACGCAGCGCGCGCGCCGCTTCCTGGCAGGCGTGTTGGTCTTCAGCACTGCGTACCTGGGCTTTGGCCTGGCCAGCCGCATGGCCGCCGAAGACCGGGTGCGCGAGGCCATGCGCGAACAGGGCATCGCCGTGACCGAACTGCGGGCTGTGTCGATGCCGTTCAATACCCTGGTCTGGCGCGTCATCGCCAAGACGCCGGATGGCCACTACTACGAAGCCGTCAGCAGCCTGTTTGATCGGGGCCCGCCCGAATGGCTGCGTCAGCCGCTGCATCTGGACTTGGCGCAAGCGCTGGATGACGTCCCCCTGCACCAGCGCCTGCAATGGTTTACGGACGATTGGCTGCGTTACGACGCCATCGGCGACGCCTTGGTCGTGAGCGATTTGCGCATGGGCATGGCGGGGCATTACACCTTCCGCTTCAAGATGGCGGAGCGCACGCCGGAGGGCGGCTGGAAGCCGGTCACGCCGTCCAGTTGGCCAAGCGAGCGGGGTGGTTGGGAAGAGTTGAAGCTGGTGCTGGCGCGCATCCTGCATGCGCAGCCGCCGTTGCCGCTGGCGCAGTGGTCCACGCTGGCCGACCGGTAGTTCACAACAGCTGCATTCCCTTAATTAACTTACGGCTGTTCAAGCCCCCGCCTGATACGGGGGCATTTGTTCGCCGCAACATCCCGTATTGACCGCGTTCCCGGCCCTGCATTATGCTTGTTCTCTATTAAGGAACTTTAGTTCCAATTTATGGAACAAACATGAGCATTCTAGACGGAGTCCAGCGCGTCCTGTCGCTCTACGCGGACGGCGCCATGGAACTGAGCTTCACCGATGTCGCGGCGCGCCTGGCCATGCCCAAAAGCACGGCGTCGCGCGTGCTGAACCAGATGCAGCACTACGGCTTGCTGGACCAGGACCCGGCCACGCGCCGGTATCGCCCCGGCGCCTTGCTGGCCCAGGCGGTACGCGCCGGCATGGCCGCCACACCGCTGGACGAAGCTTGCCGCGACGTGCTGGCAAGGCTATCGGAAGACAGCGGCCTGACTGCCTATCTATCCACCTTGAACCAGCGCGAAACCGTGGTGTTGCAGCGCTTGAACGGCTCGCATCCCGTGCAGGTCCTGTCGCCGCCCGGTTCGCGTCGCAATGCCTCGGGCACCGCGATGGGCCGTGCGCTGCTGTCGCGCTTGAGCGATGCCGAATTCCAGGCGCTGTATGGCGCTGACCCCGCGCAGCCCTTGCCCATGGAAGGGCGTGATTGCCCCGCCACCGTGGGCGACCTGGCGCGGTTGGTCGAGCAGACGCGCGCCGATCACTGCGGCGTCGCCATCGACCAGGCCATGCCCGGCATCGGCGCCGTGGCCGCCGCCGTGCGCGATCCCGCCACGGGTGAGTTGCGCGGCCTGTGCCTGTCGTTCGTATCCTTCCAGGCCGATGCCGAGCGCGTGGCGCGCCTGCGCGACGCGGTGCTTACGCAAGTGGCCGGGCTGGGGCGCCAATTGAACGACCCCTACTGGCTTACCTGAATTCTTCCCTTTTGCTTTGTTGACGGAATCTTTTCCATGAACCTTTTGCTACTCAGCAATTCCAGCAGCGACGCCGGCTATCTGGTGCATGCCCTGCCGGACATCCGCGAACTGATCGACACGCTGCCGCCCGGCGCGCCGGCCGTGTTCGTGCCGTTTGCCGGCGTCACGCGCGGTTGGGACGACTACACCGCGTTGGTGGCCTCGGCCCTGGCGGACACGGGCTTGGCCATTGAAGGCCTGCATCGTGCAGCGGACCCCGTGGCTGCGCTGGAAAATGCCGCCGTCATCATCGTGGGCGGTGGCAACACGTTCAACCTGTTGGGGCAATTGCGTCGCCAAGGCTTGCTGGACGTGGTCAAGCGCCGCGTGCGCGCGGGTGCGGCGTATCTGGGTTGGAGCGCCGGTTCCAACCTGACGTGCCCCACCATCTGCACCACGAACGACATGCCCATCACCGACCCGGGTGGCTTCGACGGCCTGGACTTGATCACGTTCCAGATCAACCCGCACTACACCAACGCGCATCCGCCCGGACACCGTGGCGAAACGCGCGCCCAGCGCCTGGCCGAGTTCTGCACGCTGAACCCGGCAATGCCGGTGCTTGGGCTGCCCGAAGGATCGGGCCTGCGCGTGCGCGGCCAGCAGGTCTCGCTGATCGGCCCGCACGACGCCCCGTTGTTCCTGGGCCGCGAAGAGCCGCGCGTGTTCCAACCGGGTCCGCTGGAGATTCCGGCATGAAGCAGGTGATCGACACCATCGAGCTGCTGTCCTCGGCGCACATTACCGGCGACGCGGTGGCCAAGGTGCTGCGCGACGCCGGCGATTGCGAGGTGGAAGTCACCCGCCTGGAACGCGACGGCGCGGCGACCGATTTCCTGTCCATCGTCATTCCCGGCCTGGATGCCTCCGCGCCGCAACTCGGCATCGTCGGCCGTCTGGGCGGGATTGGCGCGCGGCCCGCCGTGACGGGCCTGGTGTCCGATAGCGATGGAGCCGTGGTGGCCATTGCCGCCGCGCTCAAGCTGATGGCAATGGCGCGCCAGGGCGACGTGATGCCGGGCACGGTGCGCATCCGCACGCACATCTGCCCGCGTGCCGGCACCCGCCCGCATCATCCCGTACCGATGATGCGTTCGCCTTTTCCCATGCGCGAAATGATGTCGCACGAGGTGGACCCGCGCATGGACGCGATCCTGTCCGTGGACACCACGCGCGGCAACCGCCTGGTGAACAAGCGCGGCGTGGCGCTGACGCCTGTGGCCAAGCAGGGCTACCTGCTGCGCATTCCGGAAACGATGCTGGACGTGATGGGCTGGGTCAGCGGTGAACTTCCCGTGACCCTGCCGCTGACGACGCAAGACATCACGCCCTACGAAAACGGCCTGTGGCATGTGAATTCGCTGATGCAGCCGACGATCGTCACCGACGCGCCCGTCGTGGGCGTGGCGTTGACCGCGCAAACCACCGTGCCCGGTTGCGCCACCGGCGTGACCAACGCCGTGGATGCCGACGTGGCGATGCGCTTCTGCATCGAAATCGCCAAGCTGTACGGCCAGCGCAAGATGACGTTCTTCGATGACGCCGAGTGGGCCGCCTTGCAGGCGCGCTACGGGTCGATGGCGCACTTGCAAACCGTCGGCCGCCAAGACGGCGGTGCGGCATGAGCGCAGCCCAAACCCGCCGCGTCGCGTTCTTCACGATTGGCCAATCACCGCGCAGCGATGTCGTGCCTGAAATGGCGCGCCTGCTGGGCGATGCCGTGCATATCGATGAGTTCGGTGCGTTGGACGGCCTGGATGCCGCCGCGCTGGCCGCGATGGCCCCGCGCGACGGCGCCTACCGTTTCGCCACCCGCATGCGCGATGGCGCGCAAATCGAACTGGACGCCGCCGCCGCCGAAGCCCGGTTGGCCGACGTGATGCGCCAGGCGGACGGCGCCGGTTATGACGCGCTGGTGCCGCTGTGTACCGGCACCGCCATCGCGCCGATGCGCACGCTGGTGGTCGAGCCGCAGCAAGTGGTTGACCATCTGGTCGCGGGCCTGTCGCAGCATTGCCGCAACGTGGGGCTGGTGGTGCCCTTGGCCGAACAGGTCGACTTCTTTCATCTGGCGGTGCCGCTGTCTTGCGGCACGCAGATCGTGCACGCATCGCCTTACGAGGCCGATGCGGATCAGGCCGCGCGCAACTTTGCGCAAGCGGGGCAGGCCTTGGCATCGTGCGACCTGATCGTCATGCATTGCATGGGCTACAGCCAGCGCATGCGCGATGCCGTGGCCCAGGCCTCGGGCCGGCCGGTGCTGTTGTCCAACCGCATCGTGGCACAGGCCTTGTCGCAGTTATTGGAATAAAGCCGCCGACGTTTCAGTACGGCATGGCGGTGGCGGATTTTTGCCGCCGCCACGCCGGATGAGCGGCATGGGGAGACGAAGCTGTCTTCGTCAATTTAATGTTGGGAGTGTTTTTCATGTTCAGCCGTACCTTGCACCGCGCCGTTGGCGCCCTGTCCGCCGTCGCTGCCCTGACGGTCCTGCCCGTGCTGGCCGCGCCCGCACACGCCGCCGATGCGTGGAAGCCCACCAAGCCCGTGCGGCTGCTGGTGGGTTTTGCACCCGGCGGCTCGGCCGACACCTTGGCGCGCCTGCTTGCCGACCCGCTGTCCAAGCGCCTGGGTCAGTCGGTCGTGGTTGAAAACCTGGCCGGCGCCGGCGGCAACATCATGGCGTACCGCCTGTCGCAGTCGCCCGCTGACGGCTACACCATTGGCATCGCGGCCGCAGGATCCATGGCCATCACGCATGTCTTGAATCCCAAGGGCACGAACTACAAGCCGTCTGACTTCACGCCGATCACGCTGGCTGCCGTGCAGCCCAACGTGGTCATCGTCAACAAGGACGTGCCGGCCAACAACCTGGCCGAGCTTAAGGAATATTTCCAGAGGACGCCGACCGCCACGTACGGCACGGCGGGCGTGGGTATTTCCAACCACCTGATCGCCGAAACCATGCTGTACAAGATGGGCGTGAAGGTACCGCACGCGGCATACCGTGGCGCGGCGCCCGTCATCACCGACCTGCTGGGCGGCCACATCGCCATGACGATGGACAACATTTCGACCGCCGCGCCGCTGGCCTCGCAAGGCAAGGTCAAGGCGATTGCCGTGGCGTCGCTCAAGCGCGCGCCGCAGTTGCCCAACGTGCCGACGCTGGACGAGCAGGGCCTGAAGGGTTTTGACATGCCGACGTGGCAGGGCGTGTTCGCGCCCGCGGGCTTGCCGGCCGACGTGCTGGCCGCTTACTACGCCGCGCTGCAAGACGTGCTGAAGGACCCGACGCTGGTCGAGAAGATGGCGGGGCTGGGCTCCGAGCCGGTCACGGGAATGACGCCGGAGAAGACGGCGCAATTCCTGGAAAAGGACCGCCAGCAATGGGCCGATACCGTGAAGGCCGCGAACATCAGCCTCGAGCAGTAAAAGTAGAAGGGCCCCACGCGGGCCCCTTCTTTTTTTAAGTGCGGAATCAGCCAGAAAGCCTGGCTGACGAACCCCCGGGCTTAAACGAAATCAGGCCGGAAAGCGTGCTGCGATTTCCGCGATCAGGCGGCGCGCGGCTTCCAGCTTGTCGCCCGCCGGCAGCGGGTGCGCGCCTTGCTCGTCGAACAGCACCAGTTCGGTGGTGTCCGCGTCCATGACCTTGTGCGCCAGGTTACCCACCAGCAGCGGGATGCCCTTGCGCTGGCGCTTGGCTTCCGCGTGCTCGGCCAGCTTTTCGGTTTCGGCCGCGAAGCCGACGCACCACGGGCCGTTTTCCAGCTTGGCCACTTCGGCCAGGATGTCCGGATTCGGTTCGAATTCCATCAGCGGCGCGCCGCCGCCTTCGCTTGTCTTCTTCAGCTTTTGCGTGCTGACGTTCTTCACGCGCCAGTCGGCCACGGCGGCCACGGCAATGAAGATGTCGGCATCGGCCGCGCTGGCCATGACCGCATCATGCATCTGGCGCGCGGTCATGACCGACAGCGCCGTCACGCCGCGCGGCACGGGCAGGAAGGTGGCGCCGGTGATCAAGGTCACGCGCGCACCGGCTTCGCGCGCGGCACGGGCCAGCGCGTAGCCGGTCTTGCCCGACGAGCGGTTGCTCAGCACGCGCACCGGGTCGACCGGTTCGGACGTGGGGCCCGCGGTCAGCAGCACGTGGCGTCCCGCCAGCAGCTTGGGCTGGAAAAATGCAATCAGGTCGCTCAGCAGTTCATGCGATTCCAGCATGCGGCCGTCGCCGGTTTCACCGCAAGCCTGTTCGCCGGCCGACGGGCCCAGCACGCTGATGCCGTCCGCGCGCAGTTGTTCAACATTGCGTTGGGTAGCCGGGTTGGCCCACATCTCGCGGTTCATGGCGGGCGCCACCAGCAAGGGGCAGGCGCGCGCCAGGCACAGCGTGGACAGCAGGTCGTCGGCCATGCCGTGCGCCAGCTTGGCCATGAAGTCGGCGCTGGCGGGCGCGATCAGCACCGCGTCTGCGCCGCGCGTCAGGTCGATGTGCGCCATGTTGTTGGGCACGCGCGCATCCCAGGCGTCCACGAATACCGGCCGGCCCGACAGGGCTTGCATCGTCACGGGCGTGATGAAGTGCGTGGCCGCCTCGGTCATCACCACGTCGACGGTGGCGCCTTGTTCGGTCATGCGCCGCACCAGCTCGGCGATTTTGTAGCAGGCGATGCCCCCGGTCAGACCGAGGACGATGCGTTTGCGGGCGAGATCGAGCATGAGGGCGTGGCGGCGGGTTCAGCGCCGTGAAAACGAGGAATGGAGGGTGATTTTATTCTGCATTGCGGCATTGCGCCGTTCGCCATGCATTCAGGGGGTATCAAACACGGCAAAAGCCAGGGGGAGGGGATGGCCGGGGCAGGACTGCCCCGGCGCGAAGTCGTCAAGCCTGCGGCTTCTTGCGGGCGCGCAAAAGCTCGTCCAGCACCAGCAGCACGGCGCCGCAACTGATACCCACGTCCGCCAGGTTGAAGGCGGGAAAGTAGGACTCGTTCCAGTAGAACAGCAGGAAGTCCACTACGTGGCCATAGGCCACTCGGTCGATGACGTTGCCGACGGCGCCGCCCAGAATCAGCGTCAGCGCCAGGCTGAAGCGCGGTTGGCCATGCGTGCGCCGCAGGATGATCGTGATGACCACGGCCGCCACGATTCCCAAGCCGGTGAACAGCCAACGCTGCCAGCCTTCTTCGGACGCCAGGAAGCTGAACGCGGCCCCCCGGTTGTACATCAGCGTGAAGTCGAACACCGGCAGCACGTTGACGCGCTCGCCATATTGGAACGAGGTGTTGAAGTACACCTTGGTCAATTGGTCCAGCACGATGATCAACAAGGCCAGCGCCAGCCAGCCGCCCACGCGCGCCGGCGCGGCGCGGGCGGGCGCCGTGCCCGTCACTCCCGAATCGGAGGGGCGGGCCATGTTCACGCCTTGTCGCGGGCTTCGCCCGAGCCGAACAGGTTGGACACGCAGCGGCCGCAGATCTCGGGATGGTCCGCGTCCTGGCCCACGTCAAGGCGCCAGTGCCAGCAGCGTTCGCACTTCTTGTGCGTCGACGGCGTGACTTCGATGCGGGTGTCGCCTTCGCCCGCATGCACGGTGGCACGCGACACGATCAGCACGAAGCGCAGGTCGTCGCCCAGGCTGGCCAGCAATTGCTGGTCGTCGCGGCTGGCGTAAAGATCCACTTCGGCTTGCAACGACGAACCGATGTCGCCCGCCGTGCGCACTTCTTCCAGCTTGCGCTGGACCTCGGCGCGGATGGCGCGCAGGCGCGTCCACTTTGCCGACAGCGCGTCGGCATCGGCAAACGGCGGCAGCGCGTGATAGACCTCGGTGAAGATCGTCGTGCGGGCGGCGTCGGCCTGGTGCTTGAGCGCCGAGCCCACCAGTTCCTTCCAGGCTTCTTCGGCCGTGAAGGACAGGATAGGCGCCATCAGCTTGAGCAGCGTCTGCGTGATGTCCAGCAGCGCGGTCTGCGCCGAGCGGCGCGCCACGCTATTGGGCGCCGACGTGTACAGGCGGTCTTTCAGGATATCCAGGTAGAAGGCGCCCAGGTCTTCCGAGCAGAACGTCTGCAAGCGCGAGACCGCCGGGTGGAAGTCGTAGCGTTCGTAGTTGGCCTGCACTTCCGACTGCATCTGCGCCGTCATCGCCAGCGCGTAGCGGTCGATTTCGAACAGATCGCCATACGGCACGGCCTGCGACACCGCGTCGAAGTCGGCCACGTTGGCCAACAGGAAACGCAGCGTGTTGCGGATACGGCGGTAGCCTTCGACCACGCGCTTCAGGATTTCGTCCGAGATGGAAAGTTCGCCCGAGTAGTCGGTGGAGGCGACCCACAAGCGCAGGATTTCCGCGCCCAGCGAGTCCGACACCTTTTGGGGCGCGATCACGTTGCCCACCGACTTGCTCATCTTGCGGCCTTGGCCATCCACTACGAAGCCGTGCGTCAGCAGCGCTTTGTAGGGCGGCTGGCCGTACAGCATGCAGCCCGTCAGCAGCGACGAATGGAACCAGCCGCGATGCTGGTCCGAGCCTTCCAGGTACAGGTCGGCGGGCCAGCCGAGTTCAGCGCCATGCGAGCCGGCGAAGTCGCCATCCTTGCCGCCCAGCACCGTTGCGTGCGTGCTGCCGGAATCGAACCAGACGTCCAGCGTGTCGCGGTTCTTTTCGTATTGGTCGGCTTCGTCGCCGAGCAGGTCGCGCGGTTCCAGCGCTTGCCAGGCTTCAATGCCGCCTTGCTCGACGCGCTGCGCCACCTGCTCCAGCAGTTCGGACGTGCGCGGATGCAGCTCGCCGGTTTCCTTGTGCACGAAGAAGGCCATCGGCACGCCCCATTGGCGCTGACGCGACAGGGTCCAATCCGGGCGGTTGGCGATCATGGCGTGCAAGCGGGCACGGCCCCAGGACGGGTAGAAGGCCGTGGCGTCGATACCGGCCAAGGCCGATTCGCGCAGGGTCGGGCCGCCGTCCTTGGGGGCCACGTCCATGCCGGCAAACCATTGGCTGGTGGCGCGGTAGATGATCGGCGTCTTGTGGCGCCAGCAGTGCATGTAGCTGTGCTTGTGCTTTTCGACGTGCATCAGCGCACCGGCTTCGGTCAGCGCTTCGACGATCTTCGGGTTGGCATCCCAGATGGACAGGCCGCCGAACAGCGCCAGGCTGTCCACGTACTTGCCGTCGCCCATGACGGGGCTGATGAAGTCGGTGTCTTTCATGCCGTGCGCCTTGCACGACACAAAGTCTTCAATGCCGTAGGCCGGGGCCGAGTGCACGACGCCCGTGCCCGAGTCTGCCGTGACGTAGTCGCCCAGGTAGATCGGTGCGCGGCGGTCGTAGGCGTCGTTGAACTGCGCCAGCGGATGGCGGAATTCGATTTCGGACAGCGCCTCGCCGGGGGCCGTGGCGATGATTTCGCCTTCCAGGTTCCACGATTTCAGGCAGGCTTCGACGCGGTCTTTCGCGACGAGCAGCAGCGGGCCGAACTTGGGCGCCGGCGACACACGCACCAGCGCGTATTCGATTTCCGGATGCACGTTCAACGCCTGGTTGGACGGGATGGTCCAGGGCGTGGTGGTCCAGATGACGATGGCGCCGTCATCCACCGAGTCCAGCCCGAAGGCGGCGGCCAGCTTGGCCGGTTCAGCGAACGGGAAGGCGACGTCAACGGCGGGGTCGACGCGGTCGGCGTATTCGACTTCGGCTTCGGCCAAGGCGGAACCACAGTCAAAGCACCAGTTCACGGGTTTCAGGCCGCGAAACACGTAGCCCTTGTCCAGGATGCGGCCCAGCCCGCGGATCTCGTCGGCTTCATTGCTGAAGTTCATGGTCATGTACGGGCGATCCCATTCGCCCAGCACACCCAGTCGCTTGAAATCCTTGCGCTGGCGGTCGATCTGCTCAAGCGCGTAGGCGCGAGCCTTCGACTGCACTTCCGCCACGGGCAGGTGCTTGCCGAATTTCTTTTCGATCTGGATTTCGATCGGCATGCCGTGGCAGTCCCAGCCTGGCACGTAATGCGCGTCATAGCCGGCCATGTTGCGGCTCTTGACGATGATGTCCTTCAGGATCTTGTTGACCGCGTGGCCGATGTGGATGTCGCCGTTGGCATAGGGCGGGCCGTCATGCAGCACGAAACGGGGCCGGCCGCGGCTGGCTGCTCGGATCGCCTGGTAGACGTGGTTTTCCTCCCATTGCGAAATCCAGGCGGGCTCGCGCTTGGCAAGGTCGCCCCGCATGGGGAAGGGGGTATCGGGCAGGTTGAGGGTCTTTTTATAGTCCATGAACGGCAAAATAAGCGCGCGCGTTTCGCGCGTCTTCGGCGATGGCGGCAGTCAGGGAAGGGAGGTCAGGAAATTTTTCTTCGTCCCGCAGCTTGTGCAGGAATTCGACGCGTACGAGTTTACCGTAAGCATTGATCGTGTCTTCGAGCAGGTGTGACTCAAGTAGCACTCTGCCACGGTCTTCGACGGTTGGGCGCACGCCCAGGCTCGCCACGGCGGGCAAGGGCCGGTCGGCCAGCCCATAGACCTGCACCACGTAGATGCCCGAGCGCGCGGCGCAGCGTTCGGCCACGCGCAGGTTCATGGTGGGGTAGCCCAGGGTGCGGCCCAGCTTCTGGCCGTGGATGACGTGGCCGCTGATATGGAAGGGATGGCCCAGCAGGTGGCGGGCGCGGTCCAGATCGCCCACGGCCAGCGCCGTGCGCACCTCGGAACTTGAAATGCGATGGCCCTGCTGGTCGGTCACGTCCGCTAGCGTCTGCACCTCGAAGCCGTGGTGCATGCCGGCCTCGCGTAGCAGGTCGATGTCGCCGCTACGCTTGTGGCCAAAACGGAAGTCTTCGCCCACCAGCAGCCATTTGGTCTGCAGGCCCTGGACCAGCAGGTTTTCGATGAACGCATTGGCCGACATTTCAGCCAGCCGGGCGTTGAAGCGCTGCACCACCACCTGAGAGACGCCGTAGCGCGCCAGCGCCGACAGCTTGTCGCGCAAGCCCGAGACTCGGGTAGGCGCCAATTCGGGGCGTTGGTTCAGCGTGGCGAAATACTCCCGGGGATGCGGCTCGAACGTCATCACGGAAGGGGTAAGACCGCGCTCGCGGGCGGCCTGGCAGACGCGAGCCAGCATGGCTTGATGCCCGCGATGGACGCCGTCGAAATTGCCGATCGTCAGCGCGCAAGGAGCGCGCCGGTCGGGCGGAGGCAGGGATCGGTAGATACGCAGCGATGGTTTCACGAGCGAGAGTTTACAATTTTGGATTCCGGGTTTGTTCCAATCCCCTCCAATCATTCACGCGCCGACGGTTTTTATCGTGCTTGGATGAAGGCGGACAAGCCCGTTGCGCCACGCAAATCGCGTCCCTGTCGGGGCGCGTTGGGGGTAATTATTGGATTCTTTATCTTGCCGGACACACAAATTTCCAAGCGCCGCCTTGTCATCCTGATATCGGGGCGGGGCAGCAACATGCAGGCGCTGGCCGAAGCCTGCCGCAACGAGGGCTGGCCGGCCGAAATCGCCGCCGTCATCGCCAGCCGGCCGGACGCAGGCGGCCTGGAGTGGGCCGCCGCCCAAGGCATTCCCAATGCGGCGCTGTATCACAAGGACTACCCCAGCCGCGAGGCTTTCGATGCCGCCCTGGCCGCCGAAATCGATCGCTATGCGCCTGATTACGTCATTCTGGCCGGTTTCATGCGCGTACTGACGCCTGGCTTCGTCAACCATTACGCTGGCCGCCTGGTCAATATCCACCCATCGCTGTTGCCGGCATTCCCTGGCCTGCATACGCATGCCCAAGCCTTGGCGACCGGCGTGCGTGTGCATGGCTGCACCGTGCATTTCGTGACCCCGGTCCTGGACCACGGCCCCATCATTGCCCAGGGCTGTGTGCCGGTTCTGGCTGGGGATACGCCGGAACTGCTGGCCAACCGCGTGCTGGCCGTGGAACATCAAGCTTTTCCGGCAGCCGTGCGCTGGTTGGCCGAAGGCCGGGTTACCCTGACAAACGACCACCGGGTGGACGTGCAGGGGGATCCCGCACGCCTTTTCACCTGGTCGCCGGCCGCCTGAGCGGCCCTGAATCGCTTTTATCGGGCGGAACTCCTCCGCCCCACTGGAACACACCATGACTAAACCCCAATCTCCGCGTTCTCGTCCGGCAGGCTCCCCGAGGGCCGCCTCCGAAGGGCGCGACGGTCGGTCCTTCTTTTCGCGTCCCAAGGGCGAAGCCCGCGAGGCGCCGGTGCGCGAACGCGCCGAACGAGGGCGTGAAGAGCGCCCCAGCCGCGATGCCGGCCGCCCGGCGCCCCGTCCGTCGTTTGACGCCCCGCGCGGCGAAGGTCGTGGCGAACGCGGCGGCTTCGGCGGCGACCGCCGCGAAGGCCAAGGCCAGGGACGCCCCGCGCCCCGTCCGTCCTACGACGCCCCGCGTGGTGAAAACCGTGGCGGCGAGCGTGGTTCCTACGGTTCGGAGCGCCGTGGCGGCCAGGGACAAGGCCAGGGTCAAGGTCAGGGCCGACCGGATTCGCGTCCGTCATATGGCAACGCCCCGCGTGGTGAAAGCCGTGGCGGTGAGCGCGGTTCCTATAGTTCGGATCGCCGTGAAGGCTCGGGTCGACCGGATTCGCGTCCGTCGTATGGCAACGCCCCGCGCGGCGAAAGCCGTGGCGGTGAACGCGGTTCCTATGGTTCTGAGCGTCGCGAAGGCTCGGGCCGCCCGGATTCGCGTCCGTCATATGGCAACGCACCGCGTGGTGACAGCCGTGGCGGCGAACGTGGTTCCTATGGCTCGGAGCGCCGTGAAGGTTCGGGTCGTCCGGATTCGCGTCCGTCGTACGGCAATGGCCCGCGTGGTGATAGCCGTGGCGGCGAACGCGGTTCCTATGGGTCAGAGCGCCGTGAAGGCTCGGGTCGTCCGGATTCGCGCCCGTCGTACGGCAATGGCCCGCGTGGTGAAAACCGTGGCGGTGATCGTGGTTCCTATGCTTCGGATCGCCGTGAAAGTCAGGACCGTTCGGATTCGCGTCCGTCCTATGACGGCCCGCGCAGCGACGACCGTGGCGAACGCGGCCAATATGCTGGCCACCGTGGTGGCGATGCCCATCAGGGCAGTCGTGATCAGAACGCGCCAAAGCCGCAGTTCAATCGTCCCCGCCAGTCTTATGCGGCCATCCGCATCGATCAGGTCCAGCGCGTTTTGGGCGAAATCCTGCAATGGACCTATCCTGCCGATGCCGCGCTGTCGCATTGGTTGCGTCACCACCCCAACCTGGGCGCGCGTGATCGCTCCGAGGTAGCCGAGGCCGTCTATGACGTGCTGCGCCACCTTCGCCGTTATCGCCAGTTCGGCGAAAGCGGCGTGGGTCCCGCATCGCGCCGCCTGGCCATCCTGGGCTTGAACGCGACGCTGGGCGCCGAGGCGCTGGAAGAGGGCATGGACGCCGCCGAAGCCGAATGGCTCAAGCGCGTGTCGCAGATTGACCTGGCAACCTTGCCGCGGGCCATTCGCGGCAGCATTCCCGATTGGCTGGACGAGCGCCTGGCGCTGATGGACAGCCCGGACACCCTCGTCGAAGCGCTGAACCGTCAGGCCAGCCTGGACCTGCGCGTGAATCCCCTCAAGGTCGAACGCGATGCCATGTTGACCGAGCTTCAGCAAAGCGCCGGCCGCTACGAACCCGTGGCGATGCCGTATTCGCCGTGGGGCATCCGCATGGAAGGGCGCCCTGCCATCAACCGCTGGCCGCAGTTCGAAAACGGCAGCATCGAAGTGCAGGACGAAGGCAGCCAGTTGCTGGCGCTGCTGGTCGCCCCGCGCCGTGGCGAAATGATCATCGATTTCTGCGCTGGGGCCGGCGGCAAGACGCTGCTGCTGGGCGCGTTGATGCGCTCCACCGGCCGCCTGTACGCCTTCGACGTCTCGGCCGCCCGTCTCGCGCGCGCCAAGCCCCGTTTCGCGCGTAGCGGCTTGTCGAACGTGGTGCCTGTCGTGATCGACAGCGAAAACGATTCCCGAGTGAAGCGCCTGGCCGGCAAGGCCCAGCGCGTGCTGGTCGATGCGCCGTGCAGCGGCATCGGCACCTTGCGCCGCAATCCGGATTTGAAGTGGCGTCAGCACCCCCAGGCGCTAGCTGAACTGGGGCAGTTGCAAGAGCGCATTCTGAACAGCGCCGCGCGTTGCGTGGCGCCGGGTGGACGTCTGGTCTATGCCACCTGCAGTCTGTTGGCGGAAGAAAACGAAGTGCAGGCCGAACGTTTCCTGGCCAGTCACCCCGATTTCGAACGCTTGGATGCGGCCGAGATCCTGGCCTCGCGCTGCGAAACGCTGAAGTTGGAAGGCCCGTATCTGCAATTGCGTCCCGACGTGCATGGCACCGACGGCTTTTTCGCGGCGGTGTTCGAGCGCAAAAAGAAGGGCGCGGCATCGGAGCCGGCAGCGGAAGGCGTAGCGGCTGACGCTGACCTGGCGGAAGACGACGGCCAGGACGTGCTGGCGGAAACCGGCGTAGACGTCACGCCGGTCGACGCAGAAGCGGCTGAGGTCAAACCGGTGACGGAACCCGTGGCCGCTGCCGAGGCTGCCACCGAGGCCGATACCGACGTGCCAGGCAAGCCGGCCTGAGGCCTCCCGGGGTAGCGCGCGCCGGCTATTTGGCCGGCGTGACGCCCACCGTGGCGCTGTAACGGCGGGTGCCCAAGGTCTTGTTCTGGTATTTCACCTGCCAGGCCAGGGTGTCCGAGCCTGGCTGGTCGGCGATATAGACCACCTGGGATACGGCTACCGACTTATAGGCGCAGCGGCCGGAATCGCTGGATTGCCCGCGAGTCTGCACGATGCTGGCCTTACCCAGGCGCGGCTTTTCCGTGATCACCACGTAGGGCGCCCGCAGCGCCAGGCAGTCCGACCCTCGAATTTCGTAGTACGACGCCAACACGGCCACGTCGCCCGACTTTATTGACTGGGCGGACACGGGGGCGTGTAGCGCCAGCGCAAGGAAGGCAAGGGCCGAAAACAATAAGGGACGGGTTTTTGTCGGTGACATCAGTGGGGCAAATGAGACAGTTCTGCGGCATTTTAGGGGTGAAATTTTGCCCGGTGCGTGTGCCCTGGGAAAAACAATCGCGGCAGAAGCCCCCTTACTCCCCCAGCCCCCTCGCTGACAGGAACTTTAATTGCGGGATATGGCCAAACCCAGGTGTCTTTGCGAATACCCCCATCTACCAGGGGTAGCCGGCCCAAAGCGCCGCATGTCCGCAAGGCTAGCCTCGCGATCTGCCCGAAGTGATCGCGAGCGTGGCTTTTTTTGCTCTAAAAGCAGGGCTTAGTCCTTGATTTCGCTCAAAAACTATTTTGAAACTACCTTGTCATAAGACGGCAAAGGTAAGCTAAACTTCAGGCACTTAACAAGCGAGGCTCATAACAGCTTTATGGATTACATCCTCTCCTTCATTGCCGGCGGTCTGACCCAAGCCACTTGGTGGCAGATTGTCGTTTTCACCTTGGTCGTGACGCACATCACGATTGTTGCGGTCACCGTCTTCCTCCATCGCAGCCAAGCGCACCGCGGTCTGGATCTCCATCCAGCCGTCATGCATTTCTTCCGCTTCTGGCTCTGGATGACGACCGGCATGGTCACCAAGGAATGGGTTGCCATTCACCGCAAGCACCACGCCAAGTGCGAAAAGGAAGGCGATCCTCACTCGCCCATGCTGTTCGGCATCTGGAAGGTGCTGTTCCGCGGCGCGGAGCTGTACCGCGAAGAATCGAACAACAAGGAAACCATGGCCAAGTTCGGCCACGGCACGCCTGACGACTGGCTCGAACGCAACGTCTACAGCAAGCACAGCTTGTGGGGCGTGTTGTCCATGCTTGCCATCGACGTCGCCCTGTTCGGCGCTGTCGGCGTCACGGTGTGGGCGGTTCAGATGGCCTGGATTCCCTTCTGGGCAGCTGGCGTCGTCAACGGTATCGGCCACTACTGGGGCTACCGCAACTACAACAGCCCGGACACCAGCACGAACGTGTTCCCCTGGGGCATCGTGATTGGCGGCGAAGAGCTGCATAACAACCACCACGCCCACGGCACGTCGGCCAAGTTTTCGGCCAAGTGGTACGAATTCGACATCGGTTGGGCCTACATCAACATCCTGAAGTTCTTTGGCCTGGCCAAGATCAAGAAGGTTGCGCCCAAGCTGAAGCTGGACGACACCCGCACCGGCATCGATCTGCGCACCCTGCAAGGCGTGATCACGCACCGCTACGAAGTCATGGCCCGCTATGCGGACGTGATCAAGAGCGCCGCTCGCGAAGAAATGAACAAGTTGAAGGCCTCGCGCCAGGAAGGCAACGCGGATTGCGGCTATACCAAGCTGCGTCAGGTGCGTAGTGCCCTCCACCGCAACGAGGACATCCTCCAGCCGGAAACCCTGGCTGCCGTGGACAGCGCCATTGCCCAGAACAAGTCGCTGTCGACGCTGGTGCAAATGCGTCGTGAACTCGGCCGCATCTGGGAAAGCTCCAGCGCCAGCAGCGAACAGCTTCTTCATGACCTGCAGGCCTGGTGCCAGCGCGCCCAGCAAAGCGGCATCGCCGGGCTCGAGCAATTTGCTCAACATCTGCGCCGCTACGCGGCATGATGCTAGAGAAGCTCAACCCTGAACAACGCGCCGCAGTAACGTTAGAACCGCAGCACGCCCTGGTCTTGGCCGGGGCGGGCAGCGGCAAGACCCGGGTACTCACTACCCGCATGGCCTGGCTGATTCAAACCGGCCAGGCCTCGCCTTTTGGGCTGCTGGCAGTCACGTTCACCAATAAGGCCGCCCGCGAAATGCTGGCGCGTATGTCGGCGATTTTGCCGATCGATACGCGCGGCTTGTGGATCGGCACTTTTCACGGCCTGTGCAACCGCATGCTGCGCGCGCATCACCGCGACGCCGGCTTGCCGCAAAGCTTCCAGATCCTGGATGTCACCGATCAGCTTGCCGCCATCAAGCGCCTGATGAAGGCCAATGGCGTCGACGATGAAAAGTACCCGCCGCGTGACGTGCAGCGCTTCATCAACGGTGCCAAGGAAGAAGGCCTTCGTCCGCAAGACGTCGAGGCCTACGATGCCCATCGCCGCCGCCTGATCGAGATCTATCAGCTTTACGAAGCCCAGTGCCAGCGCGAAGGCGTGGTCGACTTCGCCGAGCTGCTGCTGCGCGCCTATGAACTGCTATCGCGCAATGCGCCGGTACGCGAGCATTACCAGCGCCGCTTCCGCCACATTCTGGTGGACGAGTTCCAGGACACCAACACGCTGCAATACAAGTGGCTGCGCCTGCTGGCCGGCGGTGGCGCGGCGATGTTCGCCGTGGGCGACGACGACCAGTCCATCTACGCCTTTCGCGGCGCGAACGTCGGCAACATGTCCGACTTCGAGCGCGACTACGCGCACGGCACCGTGATCCGCCTGGAGCAGAACTACCGTTCGTTCGGCCACATTCTGGATTCCGCCAACGCGCTGATCGGCCACAACAGCGGCCGCTTGGGCAAGAACCTGTGGACGGACCAGGGCGAAGGCGAACCGGTGCGCGTCATCGAACAGCCTTCCGACGGCATGGAAGCCCAATGGATCGTGGACGAAATCCGTTCGCTCATCCATGACGGCAGCCTGCGCCGCGAGATCGCCGTGCTGTACCGCAGTAACGCGCAATCCCGCGTGATCGAGCACGCCATCTTCTCGGCCGGCATCCCGTACAAGGTGTATGGCGGCCTGCGCTTCTTCGAACGCCAGGAAATCAAGCATGCGCTGGCATATTTGCGCTTGATGGCCAACCCGCACGACGACACCTCGTGGATGCGCGTCGTCAATTTCCCGACGCGCGGTATTGGTGCGCGCACGCTGGAGCAACTGGCCGACGCGGCCCGCGCGCACGACACCAGCCTGTACGGCGCGGTGGCGCTGGTGGGCGGCAAGGGCGGGTCCAACCTGGCCCAGTTTGCCCAACTGATCCATCGCCTGATCGAAGAAACGCGCGACCTTCCGCTGCCGGAAATGGTTGAGCACATGCTTGAGGCCAGCGGCCTGAACGCCCATTACAAGGCGGAACGCGAAGGCGCCGAGCGGCTGGAAAACTTGAACGAACTGATCACGGCGGCTGCCGTGTTCGCGTCGGAAGAAAACTACGACGGCATGCCTGCCGGCGTGGTGCCCGAGCAGGCCGCCTCGTCGACGCTGATGCCCGGCGTGGTCGACGCGCCCATCGTGGCGTCCGACGGCTTGACCCCGCTTGCGGGATTCCTGTCGCACGCCGCGCTGGAAGCCGGCGACAACCAGGCCCAACAAGGCCAGGACGCCGTCCAGCTCATGACGGTGCATGCCGCCAAGGGCCTGGAATTTGACGCGGTCTTCATCACCGGCCTGGAAGAGGGGCTGTTCCCGCACGAGAACAGCATCCTGGAACAGTCTGGCTTGGAAGAAGAGCGCCGCCTGATGTATGTGGCGATCACGCGCGCCCGGCAGCGTCTGTACATCAGCCTGGCGCAAAGCCGGATGCTGCATGGCCAGACGCGCTATGCGATGCGCTCGCGCTTCCTGGACGAAATTCCCGAAGAGCATCTGAAGTGGCTGTCCCCCAAGGCCGGCCTGGCGCCGCTCAGCAGCACGGGCGCGGGCTGGGGCGGCGGCAACCGTGGTGACGCATTCGGCCGCAAGGCCACCAATACCATTGCGCCGCGTCAACCTCGCGGCATTGCAAGCGGTGTCACGGTGGGCGACAAGCAGTATCGTGTGGGTCAGGGCGTGCATCACGCGCGGTTTGGCGATGGCACGATTATTGGCTTGAGCGGGGCCGGTCAGGACGCCCAGGCAGAAATCCAGTTTCGCGATGTGGGCGCCAAGACTTTGGCGCTGGGCATTGCGAAGCTTGATATTGTTCAGGGTTAAACATGGCCACGAATGAATCCCCAAAAGCCGAGCTGGCGTCGCTGCGTGCCGAGATCGATGAAATCGATCAGCAAATCATGCTGCTGCTCGGCGTGCGCTTCCGCTGCACGGACATGCTTGGCGAATTGAAGACCAATCACGGTATGGACCTGGTGGACCCTGTCAGGGAATCCCAGCAGGTCGAGCGCATCCGTCGTTTGGCCGAAGAAGCGGGCGTGCCGCCCGCCTTGGCCGAAACCATCCTGCGTGAAGTGATCGACACCGTGGTCGATAACCACACCCGCCTGCGCGAGCGCCCGTACTCATAACGGCAGGCCAGCGGCGTTCCCGAGCTTGCGCCGTGCAAGCGCCCGGGACGCCGCTTTCTCCTTTCCCTACAAGACTTTCAAGAACGCCAAGAGGGCGTCGATGTCGTCCGCGCTGAGATCCAGTGGCCGGATGTGTTCCGACTTGCGCGGCGCGTAGGCGTCAGTCGGGTCGGCCGGCGCCGGGTCCCGACCCATGCCCGCGTTGTACATGCGCAGCAGGCCCTTCAAATCCGTGAACAGACCGTTGTGCATCCAAGGCCCGGCCCGCGAGACATTGCGCAGGCTGGGTGTGCGGAACGTGCCAAGATCGGCGGGGTCGCGCGTGACCTCAAATCGGCCGAGATCCTGATTGCGGCGGCCATAGAACGACAGCCCGATGTTATGGAATTGATGGTCCGTCAGTAGCGGGCCGTTGTGGCAGTTCATGCATCGCGCCTGCGTGCGGAACAGATGCATGCCCAACAGTTCGCGCTCGTCCAGGACATCGTGCTGGCCATTCAGAAACGCATCAAAGCGGGTGGTTTGCGGGCGGATCGTCGCGACGAAAGCGGCGAGCGCGCGGGCCAGCCGGTCGGTGTCGACCGCCGCGGTATCGACCGCCTTTCCATCAATCCCGCCACCCGGCCCGAACGCCTTCAGAAACTGCTCGGGATACGGCGGCAGGGTTCGCAGGCGGGCCATGGCATCACCCAGGTCATGATTCATCTCGCGGCTGTCCTGCACCGGCCCCAGCACCTGGGCTTTCAGCGATGCCGCTCGCCCATCCCAGAAGAGGCTGGGCGCGAAAGGCGCCGCCAACAAGGGCGTTGAACGCCGCCGACCCATCAGGCGGTCTTCGCCGATTGCCAGCGGACGCCCATCCGAGAAGGCGCGTTGCGGTTGATGGCAGGAAGCACAAGACACCTGGCCCTTGCGTGACAGGTGCGCGTCGAAGAACAGCATCTGCCCCAAGGCCACGACATCAGGCTGTTGAATGTCTTGCGCCAACTGCGCTTGGTCTGCGTTGGCTGCCAGCCATGATGTCGGCGGTGCGCCGGGCGGCGGCACGGTGGCCCATTCGGTCCACGTGATGCCGGCATCAATGTCCGGCGCGGGCCAATCGCTGGGCGGGCCGGCGTATTGCGCGCGCAGGCAGGCACCGTCCCATTCGCCACCGCTGAAGCAAGCCGCAGCCGGCTCCGCCCGCGCGGCCGCGCCGCAAGCCATGACGATAACGAGCGCCGCGCCCGCAATGCCACGGCGAATAGGCACACCGCGCATCAGAAGCGGTAACTCGCTTGTACCCAGATCTCGCGGCCAACTTGGTACGTGCTGCGGTTGGTCGACAGATTCGGGTTGCTGGCGGTAATGGCCGGCGTCTTGTTCAAGACGTTCAGAACGTCCACGGTAAAGGCGACGTTGCGCGCGAAAGTGGGTTCCCAAATCAGGCGGGTGTCCCAGGTCCAGTACGAGGCCAATCGGGCGCTGCGGTAGCTTTGTAGCGATTCCGGGCGCGGGCCAAAGCCCACGTAAATCGATGACATCCGCGAGCTGCGCCACTGGACGCTGTTGTCCCAGGTTAGCCCGGCCTTGGGCCAGATGCCGGTCAGGCTCAACGAGGCTTTCTGCGGCTGATGGAATGTCGTCGGTGGCAGGTCGATGGCGCGCATGCGCTCGCCGTCGTAAAGAATGTATTCATCCGGGTCTCGCGCGCCGCCCTCATAGCCCTCGACCAGATCGGCGTTGACCCGGCGCTTCTGATAGCTCCAGTCGGCGCGCGCCGTCCAGCGCGTGTCCATGAGCCGCCACGGTTCCAGCGTGCGCAGCGTCAGGCTGATGGTGTCGGTGGTGGACTTGCCGTCGTTCAGGTAGCGATAGCCCTGGATGCTGTCGCCAGACTTGCTGACCTGGTCGCGTCCGTTGCGGTGTACGTAGGCGGCCACGCCTTCCATGCCGCCCATGCGCTGCCTGACCGACAGCGCCCATTCGTCGTCGTAGGGGGTGCGCAACCCTTCATAAGACACGTAGTAGGGCTTGGAGCCATCGGCCACGGGGTTGCCGTTGCGGTCCAGCACCTGACGCCGCAGCGTGTTGATCCGTTCTTCCAACGCAATGTTCAGCACGTCGGAACCGTAATAGCGGGCCCAGCCGCCGCTGATCACCGTATTGCCGTCGCCGAAAGCGTCCCAGTCCAGCCGTGTGCGCGGCGACACATTGGTGTTGTCCAGAAACGTCTCGCGGTCGGCACGCAGCGCGCCAGTGAAGGCGACGCGGCCCAACTCCACACGGTCCGACACGTAGACGGACGCGGTGTTGTACTTCGTTGCGACGGTGCCTTGCAGGTTATGCACCTTGCTGGTTTGACGTTCGCCTCCGTTGGCCAGATGGTTTGCAATGTACGAATACGAATCGCTGAATCGCTCGAAATTCACCGCCACACGCTGCATGTCCACACCCACATAGGGCGTGTGCATGAAGGGCCCCGTGCGTATCGGGTCCAGGTCTATCCGGCCTTTCAATGTCCAGGTGTCCTGTTCCTTTTGTTCCTTGCCGTAGCCGCCCGTGGTGAATTGGGGAATGGAGGGAAACTTGTGCGTGACCAGCTCGGTGGCATCTGATGAGCGGTTGCTAAGCGCATTGTCCCAACCCGCCTGCACGGACGCGCGCCCACCCTGGAAAGCGTGATCCAGGTTCCAGCCGACGCCGCGCGCGGCGTGCGTGTTGTCCCATTCCGTGTTGCGGAACGTGTCGCTTGCCAGGGTTTCGCGGCGGTCGCTGAACTTCAGGGTCAGGTCGGAAATGGTGTCCGCCGTGGCGCGCACGGTGAACTTGCCCAGGAAGTTGTCGATGCGGTCGGTGTAGTTGTCTTCGCCTTGCATGGGCTGGTCGGCGTCCACGCCCATGTTCCAGCGGCGGATGCTGGATTCGCGTCGCGACATGCTGAGTACCGCGCCGGTCTTGTCGTTGATGGCGATGTCGCCAATGGCGGTGTAGAAGCGCTTCTTCCATTCCGGCGAAAAGCCCGGCTTGCCTTGGCCCCAACCTTTTTCATCCCCTTCGGCGATCTTCTGCTGGGTCATTTTTGACGTGTTCCAACGGTAGTCCAGTTGCAGATGGTTTTCACCGGACGGCCGGCGCAGCCGCGCATCGACCACACCGCCCGTGAAGCGGCCGTATTCCACGGGCACAAAGCTGTCCATCACGCGCACTTCGCCCAGCAGGTTTGTGTCCACGAAGTACGACTGCGAATTGCTGGGAATATTGCCGATCTGCAGGTTCAGGTTTTTACTGGCGGGATCAACGCGGTTGGTCGCATCCATGCCGTCGATCTGGAACAGGTTTTGATATGGGCTGGAGCCGTGGAAAGAAATGTCTTCCACATTCATCGAGCCGCGGTTCGTTGAGCCATTGGCCGTCGCGTTCGTTCGCACGGCGGGGTGGGTGGCCACAAGCGAGGTCAAGTCCTGGTTAGCCGTAGGCGTGGTGGCGATTTCTTCCTGCGTGTAGACGCGCTCGTCGCTGTGTTCGCCATAGACCTTCACCGCGTCCAGCCGCAGCGCTGAAAACTGGTTGGTCTTGTCGACGTAGATCACGTAGCGGCCCGGGCCGTCATTGCGCAGGGCAAGTCCCGAACCGCGCAGCAACTGGTCCAGCGCGTCCAGCGGCGACAAGGTGCCGTGCAATGCAGGCGCCGATTTGCCCACGACCGCCGCCGGCACGAAGGACACTTCCAGATTGGCTTGCTGGCCCAACGCGAGCAGGGCGGAACCCAAGGCCTGGGCCGGAATGTCGAACGCGACAGCGGTGGCGCGCGTCTGCGCCAGCGCCGGGTTCACCAAGGTCAGCGCCATGCTCAAGGTGGCCGCGGCGGCCGCGCCGGAAGGCAGGCGGCGGAAGAAAAAGCGGGAAGCCATGCGTAAGTCCTAAGCAGTAATGTCAGCCGTAGGACGTCGGCACTGCCCAAACCCCTCATCAAAATCGTGATGAATAATTTATATCGATTCTCATTTACCGATTAAGTACGGATGTAGACATGGACGCCGATCTTGGGGCTGGTGCGGCTTCGGCTTCGTGCGCGCGGCCGGGGCGCCCTCAACGCAAGATCAGCAAACCCGGCAAGTCCGTCACGCGCACCGGCGTCTGCGCCAACAGCAATTCCAGCGCGCGGCGGGCGTCAGCCACATTGGCGGTGCCCGACACGCGCTGTGCCCGGGCGGCATCGCCCATCACCATGATGTGTTTGCCGCTATAGCGGGCCAGCGCCTGCGCCGCGGTCTGCAAGGGCACGTCGTCAAAGCTCAACAGCCCGCGCGTCCAGCCGGGCGATGCCGTACCCGCTTCGGCGCTGCGCTTGATACCCGCATCGGATACGTCAACGGCTTCGCCCGCCGACAAGGTCGCGCTTTGGTCTTCAAAGCAAGGCAGGCAATGCACCGCCACCTGATGCGCTTGCACCGCAACGCGGGTGCCGTCGTCTTGCAGGTCCACCGTGAACCGCGTGCCAAGCGCCGTGGCCGAGGCGTCGCGGGTGAGGACCGAGAAGGGGGCCATGCCGTCTTGCCGAGGCGCGGGCTCGAACTGCGCGCGGCCCGCCAGCAAGCGAACTTGTCGTCGGCCGTCGGTGTAGTCCAGCGCCAGCGCGCTGTGCGCGTCCAGCACGACGCTTGAGCCATCAGGCAGCGTCAGCGCCAAGACGCCGGCGCCGGCCACATAATCGGCCTGCTGCGTCGGGCTGCTTGACCCGAACCAGCCCGAGAACGCGGCCGTCAGCAGCGCCAGCATCGCGGTTGCCCGCAGCTTGCGCGCGGGGCGCTTGCTGAGCTTGCCCCGATCAATTTCACCCATGCGCCGCCACAGTCGCGACAAGCGGTCATAGGCGGCCGCGTGCCGGAAATCCGCGCGATACCAGGCTTCAAACGCCGCATGCTCGGCATCGTCCAGACGCTGGCCGCTTTGCCGGATGACCCAGCGCGACGCTTCTTCCACGGGGTCGCCGGGACGGATGCGGGAGGTCGCCATCAGTCGGCCAACATCACTCAGCCAACGCCACGTCGCAGGCTAGCAGGATGCGCATCATGTGCTTTTCAACCGCGCTGATGGAAATGCCGAAACGCTCTCCAATGGCGCGATAAGTCAGCCCTTCGTGGCGATGCAGAACGAAGACGTCCAGGCTGCGGCGCGGCTGGGTGAGCAGGGCGGCTTCCAGGCGCCGCAAGATCTGATGGGCAGAGGCAACGTCGAAGGTGTCGGCGGCATACGCCACGGGCAGGGCGGCGGCGTAGTCCGCGGTGGCCGTCATTTCACGTGTGCGGCGGCGGTGCCAGTCGGTGGCGATGTTGGCGGCGACCCGGAATACGTACGCGCGGTCATTGTCCGGGCGGGTGCGGTCGTTGAATTCCGCCAGCTTGATCCAGGTGTCTTGGGCGCAGTCCTGGGCCACATCGCGCGAGCCTGTGCGCATCGACAGAAAGCCCAGCAGTTCGCGGTAGTGGCGGAGAAATACGTCCGTAAGGGTCGACATGTTGCTGGCGTCCGGCGCCAGAAGGAGTCAAATTCGGGACGAAGTATAAATGATAATGCTTATTATTAATAGTTGAGGGAAAGGGGCTTGGACGGCGTGCAGAGTCGCCACCCACATGCCCCTTCCATGCCCCTCGTCAGGCTTCGCTTTGGTCGATTTCTTCCAGGGAACCCTGGATTTCCAGCCATTGCTCTTCAAGATCGTCCATGCGCTTGGCGTGTTCACCATGCTCGGCCATGACCTTCTGGCGTTCCGCGCGGCGCGCATCGGAATACAGGTCCGCGTCGGCGATGATGGCGTCCAGCGCGTGCAGCTTGGTGCGCAGTTTTTCCATCTCGGCCTCGACCTTGGCCAGCTTCGATTCCAGCGGCTTGCGCAGCGCCGACAGGCGTTGGCGCTGTTCGGCCTCGGCCCGGCGTTGCGCCTTGCGGTCCACGACGGGTTCGCTGCCTTCAGCGCTTTCGCGCGCGGCTTCCGCGCGTTCACCGGCATTGCGGGCAGCCAGCCAATCCCGATAGTCTTCAAGGTCGCCGTCGAACTCGCGCACCGCGCCGTCCGCGACGATCCAGAAGCTGTCCACGGTGGTGCGCAGCAGGTGCCGGTCGTGTGACACCAGCAGCATGCTGCCGCCGAAGTCGGCCAGCGCGGCAGCCAGGGCCTCGCGGGTTTCCACGTCCAAGTGGTTGCTGGGTTCGTCCAGCAGCAGCAGGTTGGGCTTTTGCCAGACGATCAAGGACAGCGCCAGGCGCGCTTTTTCGCCGCCGGACATCGGGCCGACCTTGCTGGTGACGGTGTCGCCGGAAAAGCCGAAACCGCCCAGGTAATTGCGTAGTTCCTGTTCGCGCGTTTCCGGCGCCAGGCGCGCCAGATGGGCGATAGGCGTGCTGTCCACGTCCAGCATGTCCAACTGATGCTGGTGAAAATAGCCGATGGCCAAGCCGCGCGAGGCGCGGCGTTCGCCGGCTTGCACGGGGATTTCTTCCGCCAGGGTCTTGATCAGCGTGCTCTTGCCCGCGCCATTGGCGCCCAGCACCCCCACACGGCTGCCCGCGCGCACCATCAAGGTGACGTCGCGCAGGATGGGAATGGCATTGCCGTCCGCGTCCGTATAGCCGGCGGACAGGTGCTCCAGCGTCAGCAGCGGGTCGGGTACCTGGTCAGGCGAAGGGATGCGGATGTCGATGCCCGCTTCCGCATGCAGCGGCGCCAGCACCTGCATGCGCGCCAGCGCCTTGACCCGGCTTTGCGCCTGCTTGGCCTTGGACGCCTTGGCCTTGAAGCGGTCGATGAAACCTTGCAGACGCGCGGTTTCGCGGGTCTGGCGTTCGTAGGCAATGTTGGTCTGGCGCAGGCGCTCGGCGCGTTGGGTCAGGAAATCACCATAACCCCCGCGATAGCGCACCAGCTTGGCGTGGTCGAAATGCAGGATGGACTTGGCCACCGCGTCCAGGAACTCGGTGTCGTGGGAGATCAGCATGACGGTGCCCGGATAGGCGCCCAGCCATTTCTCCAGCCACAGCATCGCGTCCAGATCCAGGTGGTTGGTGGGCTCGTCCAGCAGCAGCAGTTCGGACGGCGCCATCAGCGCGCTGGCCAAGGCCAGGCGCATGCGCCAGCCGCCGGAAAAACTCTCGACCGGCAGCATCCATTCGCTGGGCTTGAAACCCAGGCCGGCCAGCAACTGTTCGGCGCGTGATGCGGCGCTCCAGGCGCCCGCTTCGATCAGCGCGGCTTCCACTTCGGCGATCTGCGTGCCTTGGTCGTCCGTGAGTTCAGCGCGGCGCGCCTGCAATTCGCGCAGGTGCGTGTCGCCGTCAATGACGAATTCGCGGGCAGGGCGGTCGTCGGCGTCCAGTTCCTGCTTGACGCTGGCGATACGCCATCCCGCAGGCAGGTTCACCGTGCCGGCGTCCAGGTCCAGCGCGCCGGTCAGCAGCGCGAACAGCGAGGACTTGCCCGCGCCGTTCTTGCCAACGATGCCAACGCGCTCGCCCGGGTGCACGACAAATTCAGCGCTATCCAGCAGCACTTTCGTGCCACGGCGCAGGGTCAATCCAGTAGCGCGTATCACAGGCTGAGTTGCTCTCGGGTAAGCAGCAGAAGCTGGTCCGACGCTTCTTCCGTATCCAGCCACACGGGCGACAACTGCGGGAAGGCGGCTTCGAAGAAGTCGCGCTCGTGGCCGATCTCCAGCACGATCACGCCGTCGGGCGTGAGGTACTGGGGAGCCGCCGCCAGAATGCGCCGCACGAGGTCCATGCCGTCCTCGCCGCCGGCCAGCGCCAGATGCGGTTCATGGCGGTATTCCTGCGGCAGCACATCCATGGAGCCGCTGTTCACATAAGGCGGATTGCAGATGATGACGTCGTACTGGCGCGCGGGCAGGGCGTCGAACAGATTGCTTTCGTGCAGGTCCAGCCGGTCTTGCAGACCGTAGTCGTCCACATTGCGGCGGGCCACTTGCAGCGCGTCGGCGGACACGTCCACCGCATCCACGTGGGCGTAGGGGAAGGCCATGGCCGACAGGATGGCCAGGCAGCCCGAACCGGTGCACATGTCCAGCACGTTTTCCACGGCGGTCGCGTCCTGCACCCAGGGTGAAAGCCCTTGGTCCAGCAGTTCGGCGATGGGCGAGCGCGGCACGATGACGCGCTTGTCCACATAAAAGCGGTGACCGCGCAGCCAAGCCTCGTTGGTGAGGTAGGCGGCGGGCACGCGCTCGGTGACGCGGCGTTCCAGCAGGTCCAGCACGCGGTCGCGTTCTTCACGGACGACACGGGCATCCAGGAACGGTTCCAGCGTGTCCAGCGGCAGGTGCAGGGCGTGCAGCGTCAGGTAGACCGCCTCGTCCCAGGCGTTGTCGCTGCCGTGCCCCAACGCCACCTGGGCGCTGTTCAGGCGCGACACCCCATAACGGATGAGGTCGCGCAGGGTGTGCAATTCTTGGCGGGCGGATTGATACATAACAGGCCTTTTGTTCCCGATTCAGCGTGCCGAACCGGGAAAAAACACCCCCCTCTGAAAGGGGGGCAGAGCGTCCGCGTAGCGGCGTTTTATTTGGGTACCAGCAGGTTTTCCAACGTGCGCCGATAGATGTTCTTAAGCGGCTCCAGCGACGCCACTTCGATGCGTTCGTTCACCTTGTGGATCGTGGCATTGCCAGGACCGAACTCAATCACCTGCGGGCAGATCTTGGCGATGAAGCGGCCGTCGGACGTGCCACCGGTGGTGGACAGTTCGGCGGTGACGCCGGTTTCAGCGTGAATCGCCTGCACCAGCGCATCCGTCAACGAGCCGCGCGGGGTCAGGAACGGCTCGCCGCCCAAATCCCAGTCCAGGTCATATTCCAGGCCGTGCTTGTCCAGCACCGCATGCACGCGCGCCTTCAGGCTTTCCGGCGTGCTGGCCGTCGAGAATCGGAAGTTGAACAGCGCCACGGCTTCGCCCGGCACCACGTTGGTGGCGCCCGTGCCCGAATTCAGGTTCGACACCTGGAACGTCGTGGGCGGGAAGTACTCGTTGCCCTGGTCCCATTCGATGCTGACAATCTCGGCCAGCGCCGGCGCCAATTGGTGCACCGGGTTGCGTGCCAGGTGAGGGTACGCCACGTGGCCCTGGATGCCCTTTACCGTCAACTTGCCCGACAAGGATCCACGGCGGCCGTTCTTGCAGGTGTCGCCCAGCACATCGCCGGAAGTCGGCTCGCCCACGATGCAGTAATCCAGCTTTTCGCCGCGCGCCTTCAGGGCGTCGCAAACGATGGCGGTACCGTCGATGGACGGACCTTCTTCGTCCGACGTGATCAACAGCGCGATGGAACCGCCATGCTGGGGGTGGGCCGCCACGAATTCCTCGGCCGCCACCACGAAGGCAGCGATCGAGCTTTTCATGTCGGCCGCCCCACGGCCGTACAGCCAGCCGTCGCGTTCGGTGGGTACGAACGGGTCGCTATCCCACTTTTCGCGCGGACCCGGAGGCACCACATCCGTGTGACCGGCAAACACGGTCAGCGGCGCGGCGCTGCCGCGCCGGGCCCACAGATTGGTGACGCCGCCTTGTGCGATGGTTTCGCACGTGAAGCCGATGCGCTCCAGCCGGGCGGCAAGCGCCGCCTGGCAATCTTCATCCGCCGGGGTGACCGACGGACGGGCGATCAGGTCCTTGACCAGATCCAGTACGGCAGACGTGCTCATTACGCCCTCAGCAGATCATTGATGCTGGTCTTGGCGCGCGTTTGCGCGTCGACACGCTTGACGATGACGGCGCAAGCCAGGCTGTGCGAGCCATCGGCCGACGGCAGCGAGCCGGGAACAACGACCGAACCCGAGGGCACGCGGCCGTACATGATCTTGCCCGTGGCGCGGTCATAAATCTTGGTGCTTTGCGACAGAAACACGCCCATGGCCAGCACCGAGTTTTCTTCCACGACCACGCCTTCAACGACTTCCGAACGGGCGCCGATGAAGCAGTTGTCTTCAATGATGGTGGGGTTGGCTTGCAGCGGCTCCAGCACGCCGCCGATGCCGACGCCGCCCGACAGGTGGACGTTCTTGCCGATCTGGGCGCACGAACCGACGGTGGCCCAGGTGTCGACCATGGTGCCTTCGTCAACGTAGGCGCCGATGTTCACGTAGGACGGCATCAGCACCACGTTGCGGCCGATGAAGGCGCCGCGGCGGGCGACGGCGGGCGGCACCACGCGGTAGCCGCCTTGCTTGAAGGCGTTGTCGCCGTATTCCGAGAACTTGAGCGGCACCTTGTCGTAGAACTGCAGCGGCGCTTCGCCCATGATGGCGTTGTCGCTCAGGCGGAACGACAGCAGCACGGCCTTCTTGATCCACTGGTGCACAACCCAGTCGTCGTTGATTTTTTCAGCTACGCGCAGGCGGCCCAGATCCAGCCCGTCAATGGTGTGTTCCACCGCTTCGCGCACCTCGGCGCTGGCGTCGGCGGGCGTCAGGTTGGCCCGGTCATCCCAGGCTTTTTCGATGGTGGTCTGCAGGTCGAGAGTCATAGCGGCTCAGCTTTTAAAGGTTGATCAAACAGAAGTGTGTACAAAATGGGCGATGCGCTCGGCTGCCTGCACGCAGTCAGCCAAGGGCGCCACCAGCGCAATACGAATGCGGCCCTGGCCGGGATTCACGCCATGTGCCTCCCGCGCCAGAAAACTGCCCGGCAGAACGGTAACACCCGTGCGGCCGTAAAGGTCGCGCGCGAACGCCGTATCCGAGCCCGGCGTGGCCGCCCACAGGTAAAAAGAAGCCTGCGGCCGTGACACATCCAGCACGTTTTCCAGAATGGGCACCACCGCATCGAACTTTTCACGGTACAGGCGCCGGTTGTCTTTCACGTGCGCCTCGTCCGTCCAGGCGGCGATACTGGCGGCGGACACCAGCGGGCTCATGGCACTGCCATGATACGTGCGATACAGCAGGAAGCGGCCGATAAGCGCAGCGTCACCCGCCACGAAGCCGGAACGCAGGCCGGGCACGTTGGAGCGCTTGGACAAGCTGGAAAAGCACACCAGGTTGCGGTAGTCGTCCCTGCCCAGGCGGCGCGCGGCCTGCAAGCCGCCCAGCGGGGCGTCGCCTTCGTCCAGGTAGATCTCGGAATAGCATTCGTCCGACGCAATGACAAAACCGTGGCGGTCAGACAGCTTGAACAGCGTCTCCCATTCGTCCAGCGACATGACGTTGCCGGCCGGGTTGCCCGGCGAGCACACGAACACCAGCCGCGTTTTCTTCCAGATGGCGTCGGGCACCTGGTTCCAGTCGCTGGCGAAATTGCGCAGCGGGTCGGCGTTGACGAAGTAGGGCGTGGCGCCCGCCAGCAGGGTGGCGCCTTCGTAGATCTGGTAGAACGGGTTGGGGCAGATCACCACCGAACCGGCCGACGGGTCGATCACAGTCTGGGTGAAGGCGAACAGCGCTTCGCGCGAGCCCAGCGCCGGCAGCACCTGGGTGTCGGCGTCGGGCGCGGGAATGCTGTAGCGGCGGGCCAACCAGTCGGATATCGCCTGGCGCAGCGCCGGATCGCCCTTGGTAGAGGGGTAGACCGACAAGCCTTCCATGTGGTTGCGGATCGCCTCCGCCACGCGCTCGGGCGCGGCGTGCTTGGGCTCGCCAATCGACAAATTGATAGGCGTCAGGCCGTCCGGCTGCGAGCTGGCAGAGGCCAGCAACGCGCGCAATTTTTCGAACGGGTAGGGGTGTAAAGCATCGAGGCGCGGATTCATGACGCAAGATTTTAACAAGCAAGCTACAATAGCGGGCTTGACCTTTAGCGAAGGTGGCGAAATTGGTAGACGCACCAGGTTTAGGTCCTGACGCCGTAACAGGTGTAGGGGTTCGAGTCCCCTCCTTCGCACCATACAACTGAGAATCGTTGAATCCCTATAATCAGGGTCTTTAAAATCAACGGTTTAGCGGGAAGGGTGGGTGATCGGTTGACTGCTAAAAATCAAGAATTCGCAGCTTCCGGCCCCATCCTGGCCCCATCTCAGGCCCCACATGGCAAGCATCCAAAAGACGGCAAAAGGGTATCGGGTCCAGGTCAAATTATTGGGCCAACGCGATAGCCAGGTGTTACCCACGCGGCGCGAAGCCGTCGAATGGGGTGCTAGGCGTGAGGCGGAAATCCGCGACAAGGCCACAAAACCGGCCGGCGACTTGCACACGTTGCGCGAAGCGTTGCGAAAATACAGCGATGAGATTTCACCTCTCCGAAAGGGCGAGCGGTGGGAGCAGGTTCGCCTGGCCGCCTTCGAAAGCTACCTTCTACCCTTGGACCTTCCGATATCCAAGGTCACGCCGCAGCACGTTGCGGCATTCCGGGACGCGAGAAGCAAAAAGGTTGGCCCCTCGTCCGTGCTGCGCGAATTGAGCCTGCTGGCGTCCGTATTTGAGGCCGCGCGCCTTGAATGGGAGTGGGTTGACCTAAATCCATGTCGGGGCATCAGAAAGCCACTTAAGGGCAAGCACCGCGAACGGACGATACATATCTGGGAGATTCGAAAGATGCTCCGCGCGATGGGGTATGACCGTCGCGCCCGCGTTGCCAGCATGGGCGAGGCCATCGCACATTGTTTCCTTCTGGCGCTTCGCACTGGTATGCGCGCCGGCGAGCTTTGCGGCCTGACCTGGGAGCATGTCTACGACCAGCATGTCCACCTTCCAAAAACAAAAAGCGACCGTCCGCGTGATGTGCCTCTATCCACGCGGGCGGTCGCAATTCTGAAAAGAATGCAAGGGTGGGACGACAATCTGGTGTTCGGCGTCAAGTCGGCTTCGCTGGACGCACTGTTTAGGAAGTACCGGGGGCGCGCGGAGGTGGAAGGATTTACCTTCCACGACAGCCGCCATACCGCAGCAACGATGATTTCCAAGAGGATTGACGTGCTGGACCTGTGCAAAATGTTTGGATGGACCGATCCGAAGATGGCGATGGTTTACTACAACCCTCACGCATCAAGCATTGCTGCGCGATTGGGTTAGATACCGACGGAGTTCCGCGCCGGTAATACGCCCGTCCACCGGGCGAATCTTCCCTTCGAGAATGCGCTTTTGCAGCGTGTTGTAGCTGACGCCAAGGCGCGTGCAGGCATCTTTCAGGTGGTAGCACACCATGTCCTCAATTGCGTAGTTCGCGCCGATCCTTGCGGCTTCCACCAGCATCTGTTGAAGTTCGTGCTGTTCAAGTGTGAGTGTCATTGACGTCCCTTGCTTCTTACGCCGTCTTTGTCTGCCTCGGCTTGTTCGGCCCGCCAATTCCGGTAGCGCTCCAGGCTTCCCTTAGCGCTGGCGGTCGGCGGCGTGATGCCCTGATAGTTGTCCAGCCACGCCTGCACCTCGCCGCCTGACCACATCTTGCGCAGGTAGGAGGGGAATAGGATGCGCACCGCCTTGCTGGCCTGGGGCGCGGCAAACGCCAGCTCTAGGCTATAGCCCTTCGCGCGCATTTCTGCCTCGTCGGGCGGTGCTACGTTGCGTGTGTCGCGCCAGGCTGTCGCCCCGGGCGTCGGCAGCGTCCAGAGGGCACGCCACGCCACCGGCTGCGCCTCCCCGGCTACAGGGGCGCGCAGCGCGGACAGTGCCTTGTGCGCCTCGTAGATGAGGAGGGTCAAGCCGTTCTCGCCGCCGTGCAGGCCGATCCATTGGTAGAGGCGGGCGCCGACTGCTTCGATGCTCTGGTAGCCGTACTTCTGGATGACCGCATTGACGTACTCGTCGCTGAGCGGGCGGGCGGCGGGGGCGGTGTGGTTTTGGTCGGTCATGATCTAATTCCGTTGGGTATCTGACGGCGAGGTCGCGATGTTGCTTGTTTTATGGTTTCTCGGTGCTGGTTTCGCCGGGGTAATGTGGGGAATCGTGATTGCGTCGCTAGACACATCGGTCAAATGGTGGGAAGCCCTGTCCGCAATTGGCACTTGTGCCACTGCGTTTTTGGCTATTGCTGTGCCTTGGTGGCAGAACCGTGATCGTCGGCGAGAGGGCGTCCAAAGTCGAGAAATGCTCAATTGGGCTATGGCGAATGAAACGGAACAGATCGCTCGTGCGCTAGAGGGGCTAATTTCCAATTGGCAAGATAACGGTAGGACGCCCACTGCTGAATCGATGGCCCCCATTCATAATCGGATCATCGCCGCGAAACAGAGGATCGCGGACGCATTCGGCATCAACATGCTCAGCGATCTGGCGCAGGTGTTGGCCGAAGTTGAGCAAAAGACCAAAGACCACCGAAAAATCGGCTCGTGTACGGACAAAGACTTCTATCAGGACATCAAAATCAGAATCCGTATGACGACGGAGTTCATTCATCACTGGATGAGGCAGATTGCAGAACGGGCGAACGCGGCTGGCCTACTATTGACGGCGCATGGAGTCACTGACGTGCCCAAAGCTGCGCCCATGAGATCGCTGACGGGTGCGTTCATGCGGTGGATTTCTCCTGATCGAGTGCGATAAGGGCCTGGGTATCGGGGGCGGCTTGCTGGGCGTCCTTGGCGGCCTTCTCGGCGCGTTTGGCGCGGACGGTCTCGACGGCGCCATGGGCCTGGAACAGATCCAGGAGGGATGCGGCCGGGATAGTGATGGTTTCGCTGGCTACGCGGCCTTTCTGGATATCTAGGAGGGTGGCGCGCTGGTTGGCGTCCAGTCCCTTGATGAAGGCATCAACGCCGCTGATGAGCGGGGACACGACCTTGCGGGGCAGGGGGCGGCCCTTGATGTCACCGACAGTGGTCTTTCCCCGATTACGCAGAAACTCGCCGGCAGCCTCGCCATATTTTTCGACTGCGGCAATTGCTACGGTGGGCTTGACCAAGTCAGCCAGGATGAGGTCATGAACGTCGGTATTTGCGTTCGCCAGCGTCAAGAGCTTGCCGACCCACACGGAAGAGACTCCTTCCTCGGCGGCGATGCGTTCGCAGTCCCACTTGAATCGCGCCAAACGTGCATAGCCGAAGGCGGTTTCCAGAGTGAGCAGGCCCTGGCCTTTCGAGCTTGAAATAACGCGCTTCGTCCGCTCGGCATCGTTGCCTTCGAACGCAACGACGTCGATCATCACGAAGCCTTCCTTGTCCTGGAGCGGAGCGCCGGCAGCAATTGCCCGCCCGATGTTCCTGTGTCTGCGGTGGCCGTCAACGATCCACACGCCACCCTCGGCGCGGGGGCGAACCTCAAGTGCGGGGTACTGCCCCCCGGCCATGATGTGCCGAAACAAGCTTTCCTCGGCCGCTTCTGCCTGCTGGCGCAGCTTGCCGCCCAGGCGTTCTATGGGGGCGCGGAGATTGAATCCGGGTTCCACGTGCAGATCCTCATACCGGACCTGCATTGCGTGGGCGCGCTTGATTTCTTTATTGAGGATCTTTTGTCGGAACGACACGGGGGCGCTGAAATCGGTCATGCTGGCACCTTGAGGGACTTGGGGCGGCGGCCAGGCCGCTTTCCGGAGGGTTGGAGAGGATGGCGGCGGCCTTCCCAGATGTTGCGAATGGTCTGCGGGGTTACTTGGTAGCAATGGGCCAATTCAGTGCTGTTAAGCGCTCCTTTGACGGACCGGATGAACGCGACCTCCAAGCGGGTAAGCGGCTTGGGCTTCGAATCAACCCAGCGGAATCGGCTGCGCGGGATAGGCAGCTTGGGCACCCAGCCGGCGCGATCCCGCAAAATGAATTCGATCCCGTTCATATCGCGAAGCTCAGGAGCCAGCCGAGGATCGGGCGCCCGAAGAGGACGAATCCCGCGAAGCCGACACCGGCGGCCCATGCCCACACAGCGGGAATGTCCGCGTCTTTGTTCCAATTGCCTCGGCCTGCGTGGTCACGTGGGGCAATGAGGTTGGTCAGCTTGCACACGGCTTGCGTGATGGACGGCAGCTTGCGGCGGCGCGCGGCAGGCGCGGTTGCAGTGATTGCGTTCATGTTGCTTTCCAAGGATCGGCCGCGACATAGCGGCGGTTGAGGTATTCGCAGGCGGGGACCAGGGCCACCGCCGCCAAGGCGAGCAGGGCCAGGCCCCACCAGATGGCGGGAATATTCGTAGGCATGGAGATCTGCGCAGAATTGCGCGGAGGTTAAGCGGTGGCGGGCGACCGGAGAGGCAATCGCGAGTGTGGCGCGCCGCCGCTGTGCATAGTTTCAGTTAAGCGAAGTTTGCTGCGTCAGCGCTGCACTTATGTTGCTGTCGTATGGCAGCAAAAAGTTCCACTCTTGCGTAGCCGTGCACATGTCGAATTTGTCCCCCCATTTCAGCTCGGGAGTGGGTTTGTATGGCGTCGTCGTGGTGTAGGAAAACATGAGCTTTCCCGATTTACCTGTGGAGTCACGCCATTCGCCGATACTCGAGAATGCCGGACGATTCTGCGGATCACGGACATGCCCTTGGATAACGATGGTTCCATTGGGCTTGCCTCGATGGCCGAAACTGGCAGTCCTTCCGTCTCTTGCGAAGCGGATCTCGCCCCATACTTTGCCGCCGCTCAGCACTTGTGAGCCAAGGAGTTTTTTGATCTCCTCCGCCTCGCCTTCCGAAAGTCTGAAAGGTTTAGCGCCGAGCAAAAATTGTGACGATTGATCTGCGAAGAAGTCCTTGGTGTATTCGTCGTATTTTGGCGGAAGGGTTGGGTACGGTAATAGAGGGGCGTATAGAACTAGGGAGACAAACAACGAAATGGGTGAGACGAACTTTGGAATTGAACCCCAGCTTTCTGGCAATTTCGGAATCTTTAGAGGTCCGATCTCGACCCCTCCTAGCCACGGTGCGATAGCGACGACGAACAACGTCGTCGACACGATACCTGAAAAGGCATCGGGCACGCCCATCCACGCGTAAATGCTCTGCATTGCGTACTCACTTTGTCAGCAACACCTCTTTTCTTGGGCAGAAGATAGTCAATGCGGTGGAATTTGTCTTTACCTAGAATTGACTACGTGGCGGTGCGGCCTGAGTGACATTTTGAGCGTGGAAATGCGGTGGTTTACCTGTTGATGGCATTGCCGAAGTTGAGGATGTCGATCAGTTCTTCGATGAAGCGGATGAGCATGGTGACCATGGGGAAGCTCCTGGTAGATGCGCGCCTTGACTAAGGCTAGGTGGGTTACAAAATGCTATAAACAGGATTCCGTGGTGGGTTGAGTGCCACGTCCTGCCGAATCAAGCGAGATCAAAAAATGAAAAGCGTTTTGGCGAGTGTCGCCGTGGGTTTGCTGGTGCTTACCCAGGTGTCCATTGCCGCTGAGGTCCGCATCCCGCGAAGCATGCCGGGTGATAAGGGCAAGTATTACTTGCTGGAGAAGTCCACGAAGGGTGGAATCATCACGGCCGTTGCGAGGCGAGACGGTGTCGACAGCGTTGTTTTTACGCGCACCGAGACTAACTGCAAAGCCAGAAAGATGCGTGTGTTGGGCGAAAGCGAAACCTCGATCCGGGACATCAACAACACCCCGTCGAATTGGTTTGATCTCGTCCCAGGGTCGAGCAAAAGTGACCTTTTCAACTATCTATGCAAGAAGTGATCACTCGGTAAGCGGCTCCGCACGCGTGGCATGAGCGGGGGGCTGTCAGGCTTCATCCTGGGTGCCGCGTTGAAACTGTCCAGGCATCCATCCGTCCCATAGGTCGGACGGCTCGGGATAGTTCAGCATCGCGGCGTAGCATTCCGGATGCATGCGGTCGGATTGGGGGCCGTCCTCCCAGATGTACGAACGCGCCTGCGCCCGTTCCCCGGCTTCGATGCGCTCAGCGCACCAGCCGCATTTATGCGGCTTGCGCACCTTCACTTCCTTGTTCGAAAGTTCGCGGTATTCCACGTCATTTCCTCAGTGCAGGGGATCAGTCGTCGTACTGCTCGGAAGCAGCCGATTCCACGTCGTCCGCATCCATGTCGAATTCGAGGCGCGTGCGGCCGACGTAGAGGGCGAGCAGGGTGGCTTCGAATCCGCCAACAGCATTGGGTAGGCTCCCAGGAGTGATTTGCTTGCCGCCCAGCTTCATCGAGTAGCAGCGGCCCTCCTTATCGAAATCAAGTCTGTAATCTGCGGCGTACTTCTTGGTCTCGCTGGTCCCGGTGCCGTAAAGGCTCCCTTTGTTTTTTTCGCGATCAAGGTAGATGTGCGAGAACCCGTACTGTTGCTCAAACAGCGCGTAAAACGCCTCGCGTTCCTCGACGTGCAAGCCGTGTCGCGCATCCTCCAACAGCTGGGACAGCTTGACCGTGGCGGGTACGTCGGGCATCACGCTAGCGACAGCCTTCTCCAGCGCGGTGTTTAGCGCGGCTGCGTTCTGGCCGTGAACCGCATTGCGCAGAACTTCATTCAATACGTGCTGGAACTTGGCGACATCGGCTATTTCGATGCCGTGGGGCAGTGCGCCAGCAAATTGTTCCTTGATTGCGGTGCGGAAAGTGCTGCGGTAGCCCGTGGCGTCATCAATGGCGTCGGTGATGGCCCCAATGATGTGCTTGTCCAGAATGGGCTGGAGCTTTTCGGGGGCGAGTGCCTGTGCCAGTGCTGCTTCCAGGTCGATGCTGATCTTTAATTCCATGGGGCGGTTCCTTTGCGCGGGCATGCGCTTGGGTGTGGGAGAGCTTCGGTAAGCGCTGACTTGCAGCGCTGACCGAAACCCGCTTTTCAGCCGCTGGTTACACTCAGGCCGAAAGCGACTTTTGGGAGTGGATGTGCACTTAAAGCTATTTGCGGCGGGGGTTGCCCTCGCCGTCTGTTCGTCGGCGTTTGGCGCTTCGGTTAGCACGGAGGACAGGAAGGCATGCGCTGTTACGTCCAGTCTGGGGAAAACCGTAATGGAGGCACGGCAGGCTGGTATGCCTATGTCGGAGCTGATGGACCTCTTTTCCAAGCCTGACAGAGCGGACGATGGAGAATTGAGCAGAGCTTTGGTGGAATGGGCCTTTGAAGAACCAAGGTATTCCACCGAAGCGGCTAAAGAGCGAGTCATTAGAGACTTTGAAAACGAGGTGTATAGAGCTTGCTATCAAAGGGCTAAGGAACGGTCCCAGCGGAAGTAAAGCTCGCCGGGGTTATCGTCGCCACGCCCGGCTGGGCGTTGCTTGGCAGTTGAAGCCCAAGCACACAGGGTCCGGGGGCGTGCTGGCGCCTGGTTGTCCTGTTTCGCCCTTCCTCCCTCTCGGGGGCGGGCGGCCTAAGTTGTTAAAGAGCATGCTGCCGTCCTGCTTCCCGTGCCCACCCGACTTTGTCGCGGTAACGTCCTCTCGCTGGGATACGAGGCCGAGGGCTTCTTGCGGCGCAGTGTTTGCAACGCGTAGATGAATATTAGGCGTCGCCTAATTTATTGTCAATAGGCTATGCCTAATTATTGAGGCGTGTGGGTGCTCGCGTGAAGTACGAACGCGCTAACAGCAGACCATCATGAGGAAGTTTGGAAGCGCAGCTTGGGCCATTGCGCTTCCCGGCGGGCTATGGGCACCGGCGGGTTTCGGGCAGACTGATGCGAACGCCCGAAATCAGAGATGCATTGATCTTGCAGCCGCACACAAGGTTGTGGCCGGCTCGAGGAACGTTAGGATTTACCCAGATCAGGCGCATGCCCAGATGAAGGCGGACAAGTCTTTCAAGTTCTCGGAGACCGAGCTGAAGGGCATCGTCAACAATGTGTACTTCGGTGGCGCTAGCGACATCGGCCACCCAATGGCGGTCTATAAGGCGGTCTACGATTCGTGCATGCGGGGCGGCCCAGATCCGCGCTGGAAGCCGCTGCAATAAAAAAGCCACCCGGAGGTGGCAATTCCAAAAACACGACACTAGCTATGCTAGCCAACCAAATCCCTTCGCCATTAGCCCCGCTAAGCCTAAAGCTACAGCGATCAGCGCGCCAAAAAGCAACCGAAAATCGGTACGAGCGTCCGAACGGATCCCCCGAACCTCAGTCTTCAGTTCGGATATCTCGCGCTGGATGTAATCCACCGACGCTTCCAATTTGGCTACACGCGCTTCCATACCGCCATTATCCCCTCCGTTTCCATTGGCGGCAATAGGAGGTGCTGGCGGGCCACCGGTGTTCGGCAGCGGTGCCTGCGCCTTTAAGCGGTCAAGTAATTGCCGCGTCTCCTTCACATCAGCCGATTCAATCATGATGCGTCATCACCTTCTTTTCCCGGAGGAGACAGCGATTCAGCCAACAACTGTCTAACCAAAGGGGCGATTGCGTCTGCGCGGATAGTGTCTGAATTGGTTCTGACGGCTGCTTCTAAAATAGGCACTACTCCCGAACCAAAGTCGACTATGGCCTGCCGGAGTTTCATGTATTCACGCGCCAGCACTTTTTGGGATGCGTGTAATTTCTGATACTGACTAATTAGGCGACTTAGGTCGGTCTGCTGGGTTGGATCGTTGCCTAGATCTGCGAAGATCTTTTGCATGTCTTCGTAGGTGGGGCGATCGTTCGGTTTGGAATTTTCATTCATATCTAGCGCCTAGCTCCGCAATAACCGCTCATCCACGCCGTTCCTAAGGTCGTAAGGCGACCAAAGGATGTGACCGACTATCCGCACGTCCTGACCGTTGTCCAGCTTCAGGGGGAAGGGAGGGTGCGCGGGGTTCAAGGACTTGGCTAGTAGCGTTCCATCGCGCTCTCGTTGGATGCATTTCACTACCATCTTGCCGCCTAAGTTGATCGCGTACACGGTGCGTGAGTCGATCTTGCGAACGTTCGTTATCGGTTCTTCGAAGAACAGCATTGGCCCTTCATTGCGAATTACCGGCTCCATGCTGTCGCCATCCGCATAGACGATCTTCATGCGCTCGATGGGCAGCCTGAACGATTCCAGGAAGGATCGGCGGAACAAAATTCCGCCGATTTCCGTCTCGTGGTAGTTCTCGATACCCAGACGCCCGGCAGCCAAGCGCACGTCCAACTCAGGGATCGAGAGGAATTCTTGATCGTTAGCCGAATAGCCGGCATGCGGCACGTGGCCCACATTTGGCATCTGATTGAGGCGGAGCGTGGCGCCGACCTCTCGTGCCGCAGCGCCGCGTTCCCAATGTTGGGAATCCGAGCTGGCCCGCATCGGGAATTCGTCACTCGCGTTGTCCATGTTGATCAGGCGAGATGCGGCCTTTGGCGTCTCGGTGACCTTCACGCCGAGCTTGAGCTGGGCAATCACTACCGCGAGCGCACCTTGCAACGCATTGATGTGGGCCGGGGGCAACGCCCGCACATCTCTCTCCGAAATGTCTGGGAAGGGCCAGGGCTGGGGCTCAGGCGCCGTCGCTTCTGGCGTCGCTGCACCCATGTCGGGCCACGCCTTTAGCCCCCAGTGGTCAGGACCAACCACATCCGAGAAGTAGCGCCATAGTTCCGGAAGCTTGTCCTTCGATATCGACCCCTTCTTGATCCAGTCATGGATGGAGGGAGGCTTCACATTGAAATGGCGTGCGATCGCAGCCTGCGACGCGACTGCGCCGCTAGCAATCTTCTTTTCAATTGCCGCTTTTATCGCGGCGCCTAGGTCAGTTCCATTAAGCATTGCCTAACTTTCGCCTTGTGGTGCCGCATTAGGCAATTCCTATTGACATTAATTAGGCGTCGCCTAATAATGCGGCATGGACATGAAAAAACGACACGAAGCCCTATCCCGGGCATGCGATGTAGCCGGCGGTCAGGCGGCGCTCGCTCGAATTCTTCGGGTCACTCCCGTCAGCGCTCATGACTGGGTTCATCTGAAGCGACCGCTACCTTCCGAACATTGCCCCCTAATCGAAGAGGCGACGGGCGTGCGCTGTGAGGAACTACTGCCTACGTTCCGATGGGACGTGCTTCGTAAATCTGCGCGCCGGCTCAAGAAGCGGTTGGCGGAAAGCGGCGGGGCGAGGGCGGCATGACATCAATGCACGCATCCAATCGTGTTCGGCTGTCGCTCGGCGGGAGCCCTCCCATGCATAGCCGCTGCCTAAAACGAAACCACTGTCGCACGAGCGCTGGGTGCGGATTGGTATTCGGTTTTGCATTCAGGGCACGCGAGCTTCGAATGCCAGCCGTATGCGATCTGGAGTACCGCCTTCTTACCAAGGTTGTCCATGCAGGGTTGGCAAAGGCTGTGCGGTGGCTCTCCATTTGCGGCCGATTCCTTCAGGCGAAGGACGAACGTGCCTGGATGGATTTCTTTCATCTCATATCGGTCCCTGTCAGTCGCTTGCTTTTCCAGCTCAGCGACACGTTGGCGAAGAGCGCGGCATTCGTCTTCCGCCGAGCGTTCCGCCTGGGCGCTCGCAAACAGTTTCTGTTGGAGGTCCAGACAGGAGTTCTGAACCTCGATCAATACCCGTGTGATTTCCTGCTTGGCGTCGGAGATCTTGCGCTCATCTCGTGCACTGAGTGCGTTTTGCGCCAGGCCGATGGCGGCGCTGAGGCTGCTGAAGGCGGAAGCAATGTCCATGGTGCCCCTTATGTCGGGAGTCAATGACAGCATCGGCTCGACATCCGGGGGCGCGGAGCCTGATGCGAGAAGCGAATTTCTTGTCAGTGCGTCGGCCCTGGTTGGCCTTGAGGAAGCTCGCTTTCCAGCTTCTGAAGTGCCGACTGCATTTGCTCTATCAGGTCTCGAAGCTGCCCAGGCGTTAAAGCGTAGTGCCGGCCGGGGTTGGCCTCTTCCGGGCGTTGCATTGGATTCGTCAGGAAATCGAACTTGATTACCGCCAAGCCAAGTTGTGGGACGGGTCCAGCCGTCCAATTCGCGACAGGGAAAAGCGGAATGTTTTCAGCCATGGTCAGCCCCCTCCAATAGGGGCGAGAGTTTTGTGTGAGAGCAACCATTCTAAGGGGCTGACCACCCATTTTCAGGAGAGAGCGCATGGACAGCGCGACGACGCCGGCCCAGCCGGCACCGCAGCCGGCGGCACTGGCAAAGCCTAGCGACAAGATCCAGATTGGACCGCTGGACGTGTAGGGCGCTTGTTGTTTTTCCATGCGGCGAATCGTAAAGCCGCTGCTTAGCAATAGATACGTTCAGGAATCGAAGAAATGAACATCACCACTGCGGCCGATCTGACGGTGCATGAATACAAGGGCGGCAGCGAGTCGCTGGGTCCGCTGGTTGGGATTTCGGCCGCCGTGCTGCGCAACAAGGTCAACCCGAACAACACCACGCATCACCTCACGCTTGCTGAAGCTGACCGTGTTGTGCGGATGACGGGTGACGCGCGGATCTTGGCCGCGTTTGCGCACAGCAACGGCTATCTGCTGGTCAAGGCACCCGACAACTGCGCTGAAAGCGACGTGTCCGTGTTGGAACAGGTGGCCGCGCTGATGGTCGCCCACGGCTCCTTTGGTCAGGAGGTCTACGACGCTTTGGCAGATGGAGGTGTCGATCAGCAGGAAATGATGCGCGTGAATGCGGCCGGCCGTGCCTTGATGGAAGCGGTGGCTGGTGTGGCTCGTCGCCTTAGCGGGATGGCCGACCAATGATGCAGCGTGGAACTTCTGGTGTACCCGTGCGGGCGCGTATCGCGTCCACGGAGCGTAAGGGGGCGGCGCTGTCGCGCGCGGCTGCAATGATGTGCAACGGCGCGAAGTTTCAGCGGTGGGTTGTTTCCCGCGTTGGCGCCGCCCCCGATGGCGTGTCGGCCCAGCAGCACGCCGCGCAGTTCGTCCGCGACGTGTGCGGTATCACCAGCCGCGCGGATCTGGACCACAACGCCGAAGCGGCCACGTTGTTCCATACAGCGGTTCGCATCCCGTTCGTAGATTGGAGCGGGATCTATGGCTGACTGCTTGCACATGTTCCGGGGCTACCGCGTGCCGTCTGCGACCGTGCAAGCGGTCAAGCAGGCCATTATCGACACCCAGCGCCGCGTCGATATCAAGGCGCTGCAGGGAATCGTCCAGCCCGCCCTGGTGGCCGTGGACCCGTGGCCCAGCACATCGCGTGCTGATGCTGCCGCTCTTGCGGTTCAGTCGTTCCTGTTCGACGCGACCCAAGCAGGATTGGTCACCCGGCGTATGAACGGCTGGAAGTTCCCGTACTGGTGGCGGGTCAAAGCTGCATCGGGGGCGGGATGTCGTTGACGCGCCGTACGCCCCTGAAGAACAAGACCCCCATGAAGCGCAGCGCGCCGATGATGCGTGCTGCGCCGATTCGGACCACCCCAATGCCGCCGCCCCGTGCCGCCATCAAGGCGCGCAAGAAGCGCAAGAAGAAGCCCAAGACCGTCTATCGCAACCCCGCTCTGTTGGCGCTTGCCAAGGGCGAGGAATGCCTCACGCGGGTTCCAAGCTACTGCTGGGGCGGAACTGAAAGCACGGTATCGGCCCATTCGAATCGGACGCGAGACGGCAAGGGGAAGGGCATCAAGGCTCATGACTGGGCCATCGCGTTCGCCTGCGGCGGTTGCCACTTCTTCCTGGACCAGTCCAAGGCTCCGAGAGAAATGAAGCTGAGCTATTTCATCCCTGGATTGCGCCTTACGCGCCAGCGAATCATCGACCTGGGCAAGTGGCCCGAGGAAGCGGAGCGCGGCTTTCAAGCGCTCTATGGAGTCACCGAATGAACTACTACAGCCACAACATCGGCGACTACGCCCAGGCCACGATGCACTTGAGCCTGGTTGAAGACGCCATCTACAGCCGCCTGCTGCGTCGTTACTACGCCGAGGAACAGCCCATCAAGGACGATCTGCCACAGGTCTGCCGGTGGGTGGGGGCGCGCAGCGAGGAAGAGCGCGCGGCTGTGCCGATGATCCTGCAAGAGTTCTTCGAGCTTGTGGATGGGGCATGGCGCAATAAGCGAGCGGATAGCGAAATCGCCGCGTACCAGCAGAAGGCGAAAACCAACCGGGATAACGGGAAGGCGGGCGGAAGGCCCAAAAAGAAACCCAACGAAACCCAGTCGGTTTCTGATGGGTTGCCAGAAGAAACCCAAACGGATGCGAAAGCAAACCCAGTCGGGGGCCAGCAAGAACCCACTCGTAACCCTAACCAAGAACCAAGAACCAATAACTATTCCGTTCCTAGCGGAACGGGCGGCACGCCGCCGCAGCCGCCATCAGCCGTAGAGAAGATTTTCGCCTTGGGCCTGCCCTTGCTGATCGCTGCCGGCCAGCCCGAGAAGCAAGCCCGCTCCATGCTGGGCATGTTCCGCAAGGGCCACGACGACGCCGACATCGTGCGGGCCATCCAGCAATGCGTGGACGACCAGGCCATTGAACCGGTTGCCTACCTGCAACGTGTCCTGCGCTCCGGTGCAGCACGGCCCAGCCGCCCGCAGAGCGCGGCCCAACGCCGGGCGTCTTGGAATGAAGAAATGGGCGCGTCGCTTTCGCAAGGCGTGCCGCAAACCGAAATCGACATGGGGATCATCGATGTCACAACTCACTAATCCGACCGCTGGCAATGGCATTGGCGATCTGGTGGTCGCTGAATTGCGCCTCATGTACGGCACGAAGTTTGCTCAGGCGTGGGAAGGGCTCACACCTCGCGAGGTCAAGCAATCTTGGAATCAGATGCTGGCCGGCTTTACCGAAGCCGAGGCCCGCGTGGGCATCGTTGCATGTTTGAGCCGTGACTGGCCGCCCACGCTGCCCGAGTTCATCCGCTTGTGCCGCCCCTGGATGACGCCCGAGGTTGCGTTCCATGACGCAGTGGCCGGAATGACCGCGCGCCGCCGTGGCGAAATTGGGAACTGGGCGCATCCGGCGATTTACTGGGCAGCGGTGGCCGTTGGTACGCATGATTTGCTGAACTGCGGCTATGCGGTGCTGAAGGCGCGGTGGGAACGGGCATTCGGTGACGAGATGGCGCGCGGCCAATGGCACCCGGTCCCCACGCCTGCGGCCGCCTTGCCCGCGCCGGGTGCTACCCAAGCCACGCCGGAAGAAGCGGCCAAGGCACTGAAGGCGATGGGGGCGGGCGCGATCCTGAACGAGTCGGGACGCGACCCCCGCCGAGGGGCAAAGCGCATTCTGGACGCTGTGAAGAAGGGCGGCACGCAGTACTCGCCCACGGTGATTGCCATGGCGCAGGCCGCGATGGACGCTTACCCCGACCAGGGGGCGCGAGCATGAGCGCAATGGCACGCAACAAAGGCGCGTCGTATGAGCGCAAGGTGGCCAACATGCTGACCGAGGCAACCGGCAAGGTTTGGCGGCGGCGCGTGCGCAACGCGGTTGGTGATAGCGATGTGGTGGCGGACGATCCGGCCTTCGCGCGCATCAGCATCGAATGCAAGCACGCCAACACGCTCTGCTTGCCCGCATGGTGGCGTCAGGCGCAGCAGCAGGCCGGCGAACAAGGCGTACCGGTGTTGATCTACAGGCAAACCGGGGCGCGTGGCGAATCGGTGATGGTCGATGCCCACGACGTGAACCCAAAGATTTTTCCTGTCCGGGGGCGGCACACCGTAATCCTCGGATGGGAAGCGGCAATGCAATGGATGCGGGAAATGCTGCCCGCGAAAGTGACTTATTCCCCGGGGATTATCTGATGACCACCTTGACCCTTTCCCGCCTGGCTTCGACCCCGGTCGTGGAGGCGAAACCCAGCCGACTGTTTGCGACCGCTCATGCGGCGCTGACCTTCGCCTATAACCACACCGACCAGGTGTATGACAAGCCCATGATGGCTCGCATGGCGCGGGCGCCGTCAGAGGGTAAGGGCTTGGGCGGCACTGACGGGGCAGGGCAGGCCGCCTTTGTCTTCGGGGCGCTGGATCCGTTGCCCCGCCTGTACCGAGCCATCCTAGTTGCGCGCTTTGTGCCCCGAACGGACCGCTGCAAATGCTGCCAGGGCACCGTTGATCGGCATGATTGGCTCGCGGCGGTACGCGAAATCTCTGACGCGGCTGCGTGTGGTGCCTTGTCGGCGCATCCGACACCGCGTGTGCTGCGTGACGCGATTGTGGCGCGCTACTTTGGCAAGGATGTGAAGCTGTCAGATGCCGCCGAACGGGCGGGCGTCAGCGCCGCGACTGCAACCAACCACAACGGGAAGATCAAGCTTTGGCTGTATGGCACGCGGACCACGAAGCAGAAAGGTGGCGAACGCAGCGCGGGCCAGAAGGGAGTCGAAGCGCTGGCGATGGAGCACGCGGCGGATCTGCTGTCTGCAAAAGGCCTTTGTGATTGAGATCTTGCGAGGTTGAATTTTCTCTGCTAAAGTTCGCCCTGTTTAGTCACTTTGAATAAGTGCGTACATAGAAAGCCCGCCAGCGAAAGCAGCGGGTTTTTTCATTGCTGACGGGTTTTTTTTACTTCTGACCGCGCTCATATCGAAGTATCTTCAATGCTCCTACTTGGAATTCCTCGGGGATGTGAGCATGAAAATGAAAGTGAGCAAGTTCGGGCGCGCCGCCCTCCTAGCATGCGTTCTGGTTGTGCCTGCGATACAGGGGTGTGCGACAAATACTGACCCCCGCGTTGCGGCGGCGGTGGACGACAAGCCCTTCTATACTTGGTTTAACGGTCTGGTGGACCAGATCAAAGCAGACCCGAACTACAAGCGCATGCCCATCGATACAGAAGCCGAGGCGAACCAGTTTATGGTGGAGTTGCACGACGCTTACCGACACCGAATCTCCAAGAAAGACTTCGCCGCGCTCCAAAATAGTCGATATCCTAACCATCAAAACGAAGTTTCGTTCATCGTATCGAGGCTTCCATAAACGGCGCTATGTCTTCCGATTGACAGCCGTTTTGGCTTTAAATGCCCGCCAGCGAAAGCAGCGGGCTTTTTGCATTTCTAGCGGGCTTTAGTTGGGGTCGGTGAGGCGACAGGCAACTGCGAGAAGAGTGGTGCCATCCGATAGCTGGTAATGGTTTTGACCCATCCAGGACACAGCACTCCCGTCTTGCAGGCAACAATAAAAAAACGCCTGCTCCCCATCGTCGCAAGGCAGCGATCGGCATCGGCGCTCAATAACGTACGTGGTTCCATTTGGGCTTACCGCAATCAACTCGGTAGTGCGCTTTGTGTAGACCGTATGCATGGCACGATTCCATTTGACTAGGTGGCCGATCCCGCCCCGTCCTCATTTGGTCACTCTGACGTATGACGGTCAATACGTCTTTAGCCCACATCCGCCGCCCTCGCGGGGCAGGGATTAGGGTTTGTCCCAGATTTGCGGGCACGCTCAAGGGGAGCTACCGGCCTTCCAAGCCTCATACGCAGGTTCGATCGGGCCAGCCCGCTCCAGGGCTAATTCCAAGACGAGTGCGTGCCCACGGCCTTGGCGATCTTCCCATCGGGCATTTTGTAGATTCCTTTGCCAAGCCATCCGACTGGCTGCCCATCAGGGAGGCAACAGTAGAAAAATGCATCCGGTCCTTCGTCACCGGTCAAACTTCTACATCTTCTCTCGATACGGTAGGTTGTTCCGTCTTCAGCCATTGCAATTACTGCAATCAAGCGCTTGTTGTGATTTGCCGGCACTCGCTCGCTCCTTTTTAAACAGGATTTAGTCTTCGAGTTTCGCCCGGCACGGTGGGTTTGTGAATCGGACTTTTGGTCTCGTCCGGTCCCAATCGAACGAAGCCCCGATACGGGTCGTCCGGTCGGGGCTTTTGCATTGCCGCTGAAGAAGACGGCGACAGCAGGAGAATCGCGAGTCCCTGACTAACAGCCGAAACACGGGGTAAGCAGTAATCGACCCAAGGCTGACGCACTTATACAGGCGGCGGCCAGGTTACATGGAGATTCTCAAGTGGCAAAGCCGATCATTCATCAGGGTTCTCCCCGACTGCCAACTAAATTGCGTGAGTAATAAAGTGCGTCACACGGTCAGAGGGAGCCGCCATGAAGCAAAGAAAGTCGCTGAGAGTATTGTCCGCAGAAATCGGTCAGTTGGAGCATCGCGTGTACGCGCTACGTGCAAAGAGGAAAGCGTTGGCTGTCCGCGAAATTGTTCGTTTGATGCGTGAATCCAAAATCATGCCGGATGAGATAACGGCCGCGTATCAGCGTCTTTCGCCGAAACCCCCGGATGTTCAGGTACCGCGCTTGGATAGGCGTTCCCAAGTAGCGCCCAAGTACCGAGATCCTGAGACGGGACACACATGGACAGGGCGAGGCGTCACTCCACGTTGGCTTGCGGCCGCAGAGTTAGACGGCCGCAATCGTCAGCACTTTATCGTCGAATCGTGCACCCGACACTAGGCCCCGGACGCATTCCCAGGTCGTTTCGAACGAGGCCCATCGGGGCAGGACAGCTGGGGCTTTGCGTTTCTCGCTGCCGCCGCAAGCGCAGACCTGACTGCGAGCGCTCATTGGTCAGCCTCGCGGCTGGCCGCTGCCGCGCCTTTTAAAAGCGCGGTGATATTTGTGGTTTTGACCTGAATGACGGGGCCTGGCGCCGTTGAGTACCGAATGTCTACCCAGTTGCACTCAGCGATACGATGGAAATGATCTTCAATGGTTGCCAGGTCGACGTCGAAGCCCACGGTTACCAGCACCCACAAAGAGGTGCCGCCTCGCGCAGGCAGGTCTTCTAAGGCCAAGGCGAACAGTAACGCCGCCGTATCCGCTCCCAAGTCTTGATCCGCAACAAAAAACACTTGGATCAGCGGGTTTGGAGTCTTCTTCCAGCCCACGAAATTCTCTTCGAGGGAAATGCCTTCTGGGCATCTGGAACATATGCCGTTTACCGTCTCCTGATCTCCAACCAACTCCACCAGGAATTTTGTTGTGCGAGGGGCGGCGTGGCCCATGTGCTTTGGCTCCAATTCGTAGCGGTGAGGGATCCGCGACTTAAGCACTGCGTCTGCCTTCTGGTCTCCTGATCGGCCTGATGACCGGAGTCTATCGGCCGAGTGTATATCGGCTTGAGTCAAAAGCCGTCGGTTGATTTGGCCGAGCCCACAGCGCGGCGAGGAATCGATGCCCTCTGCCCGCTTCACATATAACAAAGCCCCGGTACGGATTCTCCGGTCGGGGCTTCTGCATTGCAGCTATAAAACTCCAACCTTCGCCGAGGGCCGCGCGCTGGGCATGGCGTGTGGGGAAGGGATCATCGCGCCGTGCGGTGTGCAGTTGGTGGCACCCGGCAAGGTTGGCGCTGAGGGTTAATTCAGTTCCGCCACGTTTGCCGGAACTCCTGATCGAACCACATTTCGGCTACGTCCACGGCGGGCATCACTGAACGGAACCGAAGCAGTTCTGGATGGGATTGTTCCAGCCAGGCTCGGAAGTCTGAGAACCGCAAGTTCTGATCGGGAAGACCGGCATAGTCGGTGCGCTTCCATTGATGGCACAGCTGTCGGATGGCCCGTTCGCACTCAGCTTTTGTCACTGTTGGCTCGATGTCGGTAGTGGTCTAGGAGGATTCGATATGTCGCGAGAAATGATGGCAAGCGCACGGCGAGACATCACACAGGCGAGGCGCGCAGGCGCTGATCCGGAGTTTTGTATGGCTGCGCAGCAGGCACTCGAAGATTGCAGCCGAATGTACCAGCATAAGCTCAAGGGCTTGCCGAAGCTTGAGACTGGTATGCGGCGGGAGCGTCGAGCGTATTACATGGCTCAGTATGTCTTCCGCCTGGATGCAATAGCGGCAGTGGCGCGCGCCTACGCTGCGCGAGTTCGGGCTGTGAGAGCGTAGGCATGAAGCTAAAGACACTTAAGCCGCGCATTGTAATGGCTGGTTCAAGGTTGACCGCAGCGCCCACGCCCAGCGCCAAGCGCATGACAGGCCGCAAGCTGCAAAACCGTCGGTTGCGCGTTTGGTCCGCTGATCCGCACTGCGCGCGTTGCGGAACATTGACCCTGTACCCGAACGGCTTCGAGCTTGACCACAAGGTAAGCCTATTCGATGGCGGCGATGACACCGACGCAAACACCCAGGTGCTGTGCGTGTCCCGTGACGCGCACGGACGCAAGGTCGGCTGCCATGACGCCAAGACGCGGCAGGACATGGGATATAGAGCAAATGGGAGGGCGTGATAAGGCGGTCAGAAAAATCCAGCTAAAGCTTCGACCGCCTTATTTGCATATCCCAGAAGCTGCTGGCCCGCTCCAGCAACTTTTGCTGTTTTCTCCACGAGGTCGGCGCCACGTTTGATGGTGTCAAAGTGCTTTTGTATACCTCGCTTTTCTTCGTCGGTCGCCGTTGCGACAGCAGCGGCAATGGTCTCTTTCTCGAGTGTGAACTCGCCCATTGCGGCATTCAAGGACTGCCGCAATGGCGCGATACCCGAAATGGAGTAATCAGCTAATGCTGCATTCATGGAATCGAGCTGGCGTTTGATCATTTGCCGCAAGGACCGCGGTAGCTTCCCGCTTTCGAGTGTGGCCCTCATGGCTTCGAGATGTTCATTGAACTGCTTCAGTTCGTCATCAGATGCAGGCGCTTCGGTCATGCCTATTGTGTGGGCGGCCCACCGTAGTGCCATAACGTTCTCACCGCTGAAAGCGCCTCGAATTTGATCCCATTGCTTGTTCAACGAACCGGCCGATGTCGCGGATTTCAGCTGTGCAATGGGCTGGAGATAGAGGTTTCCAGGAAGGCTTAATTCGTTGAGAGTCTGTGCAAGGTCATTCAGCTGATTCTGAATGGAGTCGAGCCGTTGCGAAATTGAGTGGAGTTCCTCGGAATTTGGATTGGCCTTTTTTTTTAGAAAGATCTGGGCCCATTGCACGTTCGCTTGGACACCTGGGATGTCGTGCCGCTGAGCATCTTCCACAAAGTTCAACAACCGAGAGGCGGGGTTCATAACTTGCTGAGTTCCAGTCTGAGGATTTACCGACCATGAATATACGCCAATTTGTTACCAACCCTCGCAACGCGGCGATCCAATGGAAATGGATCGCGGCCTACGCGGTCTTTCGGACGTGCCGAATGCGAGTTCCGGCTCCGACTGCCAGATTTCTCGTAACCATGAACTTGGCTGTTGGCAGTTCTTGGTGCGGCGCAGTATGGAGAGCGATCCGATCGAAATCAGTTGTCGTTCTTTAGTACCCGAGGCCCCCGGGGGGGCGTCGAAAGTTGGGCGGGCTTTCCCGTTGGAAACCACCTGTTCCCTCACGCACAGAAAATTTCCCCGTTTCGGAAAATTGTTAACCCACTTTTGTTAACCAAAACCTATGGCATTAACCGACAAAAAGCGCCGCTTCGTCGACGCGCTGCTGTCGGGTCTATCCGGTGCGAAAGCCGCTATCCATGCGGGTTACAGCGAAAACGGGGCGGCCCAAGCAGCCGCTCGATTGATGCGTGACAAGCATGTGCTGGCCGCTCTGGGGCGGACTGCCCAAGTTAACAAAACAGTTAACAAAAATTCGGTTAACAAAAAGCCGGGTTCTGCACCGCCGGCTGACGTTACCAGTGACGAACCATGCGCCGCCGACTCCGGCGAAAGCATGGGCCTAAAGGCGCTGGGCCTGACCTCAGACCCACGTGCCGTGCTTGTGGCGATCATGAACGACCTCGGCGAAGAACCAAAGCTGCGGATGGAGGCTGCGAAGGCTCTGATGCCGTTCACGCACGGAAAGATTGCTGAACAGGGCAAGAAGGGCGCCAAACAGGAGGCAGCGACCAAGGCGGCGGGCGGTCGGTTTGCGCCACCGCCGCCGCCTACGCATCTGCGCGTTGTCGGGAAAGGCTAGGTCATGACCTGGACAACCGCGTGCCCGGATTGGGCGGAACGTCTGCGCACGCGCAAGTCGATCATTCCGCCGCCCGTCTATCCCGACCAGGCCGAATATGCGCTGGGCATCTTCAAGCAGCTCAAGGTCGTTGATCTGGCCCAAGTCTATGACGAAGCCATTGGGACGTACCGACACCAGACCTTCGGGGAATGCTCCGAAGAATGGGTTTTTGACTTTGTGCGGGCGATCTTCGGCGGATATGACGTCGAAACCGGAAAGCAACGTATCCGGGAATATGGGCTGCTGATCAGCAAGAAGAACACGAAATCGACTATTGCCGCCGGCATCATGTTGACGGCGGTAATCATCTGCTGGCGCCAGGAAGAGGAACACTTGATCCTGGCCCCAACCAAGGAAGTCGCAGACAACAGCTTCAAGCCGGCGGCGGCAATGGTTCGGGCGGATGAGGAGCTGTCGGACATGTTCCACGTCCAGGACCACATCCGCACCATTACCCATCGCACGACTCGCAATAGCCTTAAGGTGGTAGCTGCCGACACTGACACGGTGTCGGGCAAGAAGTCCGGTCGCATCTTGGTGGACGAATTGTGGCTATTCGGCAAGCGTGCTAACGCTGTGGCGATGTTCCTTGAGGCGCTTGGCGGCCAAATATCGCGTGATGAAGGCTGGGTGATCTACCTGACCACTCAAAGCGATGACCCGCCCGCAGGCGTCTTTAAAGAGAAGCTGGCGTACTGGCGCGATGTCCGTGACGGGAAGGTGGTCGACCCGAAGACATTGGGCATTCTGTACGAGTTCCCGGAGGATATGTTGGAGGCAAAGGCCTATCTTGACCCGGCCAATTTCTACTTCACCAATCCCAATATCGGCCGCTCAGTCAGCGCCGAGTGGCTGGAGGATCAGCTCAAGCTGCTGCGCGCCAGGACGGACGGCGCGTTCCAGCAGTTCTTGGCAAAGCACCTCAACGTCGAAATCGGCCTGAATCTGCGGTCTGACCGTTGGGCTGGGGCGGACCACTGGCAAGCGCATGGCGACCCGAGTCTGCGCCACCTTGATGATTTCCTGCTTCGCGTGGAGGTCATAACAGGAGGTATCGACGGTGGCGGCCTAGACGACTTATTGGGGCTTGGGTTGGTAGGCCGAGAGCCTGGGACGGGGCGCTGGTTGCATTGGGGGCGAGCTTGGGCGCATCCGTCCGTGTTGGAGCGCAGAAAGGAAATAGCGCCGCGTTTGCGGGACTTCGAGCAGGACAAAGACCTGGTCATCGTCAACCGGATTGGGGACGACGTGGCCGAGTTGGCCGAGATCGTCAAGAGGGTGTATGACGCCGGGCTATTCCCCGAAAAGGAAGGGGTCGGGGTTGACCCTAGTGGCATCACATTTGCGGAAGCATTTGCAGATGCGGGCATCCCAGACAACGTTCTTGTCGGTGTTTCGCAAGGTTGGCGCCTTGGAGGCACCATCAAGACCGTGGAGCGCAAGCTCGCGGAGGGGGCCTTTTCTCACGGCGGACGCCCAATGATGGCGTGGGCCGTCAGCAATGCGCGCATCGAGCAGCGCGCGAATTCAATTCTCATCACGAAGCAGGCCAGCGGCACGGCAAAGATTGACCCGCTGATGGCGCTTTTCGATGCCGCGCAACTGATGGCGCTGAACCCATTGGCCGGCCCCAAGAAAATTCAACAAGGATTCGTGGTGATGTGATGGGACTACTTTCCAGATTCTTCGGCTCGGACGGCCAGGCAGTACAGCCAGACAGCCGACAAGAGCCAGCAATAGGCAATATCGCCGACGGCGGGACGGTCTCATCGTCCGACATCCGCATGTTTGAGATTTTTGGTGATCCTCGGACAGCGGCCGCCGCTGTGGTCAATGACCAGACCGCAATGCGGGTGTCGGCCGTGTATGCGTGTGTCTCGCTGATCGCCGGATCGATCGCCCAACTGCCGCTTCCCGTCTTTGAGCGCGTGGGCGGGGCACGTCAGCAAGTGGACCACGCGTATTGGTGGACGCTGAACGAGCAGTTTTGCCCCACCTGGGTGGCGTCTGCGGCGTGGGAATTCTTGGTGACGCAGATGCTGCTGCGGGGCGATGGTATTGCATACATCGTCCGCAATCGTGCCGGCACCATGACGAACCTTATCCCCTGGCCCCGCTCTCGTGTGGAGATCCGGGAGCAGGAGCGCGAAAGCCCGCGCGAGCTGCGGCGGTTGCAATACACCTTCTACGATGACAAGGGATTCTTCACGGTCGATCAGGATGACGTGATCCACATTCCCGGATTCGGATTCAACGGCATCAGTTCGATGTCCGTAATTCAGTGGGGCGCGCGCAACGGCATTGGCATCGCCATCCAGGGTGACGAGCATGCTGGGAAGTTCTTCAGCGAAGGGGGCAAGCCCGAGGTCGCCATCAAGGCGCCAGCAGCCATGTCTTTCGACATGCAGGAAGACTTCCGCGCCGCCTGGGTTGCCAAGTATGGAGGTATCCAGGGGAACCGCCGTATTCCGCTGATTCTGACCGAAGGGTTGGACATCAAGGAATTGACTATGTCGGCGGTGGACCAGCAGCTGCTGGAGTCCCGGCAATGGCAGGTGATCGACATGGCGCGCGCCTTTGGTGTCCCGCCGCACATGATCGGCGAAATGACGAAGTCCAGCAGCTGGGGTAGCGGTATTGAGCAGATGGGTATCGGCTTTGTGAAATACACATTGGCCCCTCACTTGAAGCGGATCAAGGGCGAGTTGAACCGAAAGCTATTCCGCACCGCGCGGTATTTCACCGAGCACAACACAGATGGGCTCATGGCCGGCGATTCCAAGGCTCAGGCGGAGTACTTCGCTAAGGCATTGGGTGGGCCAGGTGCGCAGGGCTGGATGAGCGTAGATGAGGTCCGCCGCGTGAAGAACCTCCAGCCGTTGGGCGGCGAGTTTGACCGCCCGACGCGGGCGGGCGAGCAAGCGCAAGCCGAACCCGAGCACGACAACGATCAAGACAGGGAAACCCAGAATGAAAATTCCGAAACTGCTTCAGATGGCGCGTGACAACGCCTCTGGATCGAAGCCGCTGCGCGCCGAGTCGAGCAACGGTGAGCATACGATCTACCTGCATGGGGTTATAGGCGGTTGGTGGGGCGATATCGACGCGACCGAATTTGCCAAGGCCCTTTCCAGCATCACGGCCGAAACGATCCACTTGCGCATTAACTCGCCGGGGGGCGACGTGTTCGACGCGCGCGCGATGATGACTGCCATCCGCCAGCATTCGGCGAAGGTAGTCGCCCACGTGGACGGCCTGGCTGCTTCCGCAGCTACCGACGTTTGCATGGCCTGCGACGAAGTAGAGATCTCGCAGGGGGCGTTCTTCATGATCCACAACGCCTGGACGGTTGCCATCGGCAACAAGGCCGACATGCGGGAAACTGCCGATCTGCTTGAAAAGGTGGACGGCGCGATCATGGCTGACTACGTGGCCCGCTCCGGCCAGTCGGCGGATCAGGTCAAGACCTGGATGGACGCGGAGACCTGGTTCAGCGCCGACGAGGCGCTGGAGCATGGCTTTGTCGATCGCATTGTTGACGCCGCTGCGAAGAAGTCGACCACATCCAACGCATGGAATCTGGCGGCTTACCAGAATGCGCCCAAGGCGCTGACCAAGCCGAAATCTCCCGTTGTGGATGATGCCCAGGTCAAAGCCTTGCGAAATGATCTTGAGAGGCGGTTTTCGCTGATCGAGGCCACCCCTGCATAAGCGGCTCCCGCACGCAGGACAACCCACCGCCTTCGGGCGGTTTTTTTTCGACTGAAGGAACCTAAGTTATGGCTTTCAATCTTCAAGCCGAGCGGGAGCGCCGCAACGCGCTGGCCAAGGAAACTCGCGCCCTGCTGGACAACAACCCCGGCGCCAACTGGAACGCCGACCACCAGAAGAAGTACGACGACAACACGGCTGAAATCGACCGTATCGACGCCTCCATCGAGCGCCATCAGAAGATGATGGACCTGACGGCCGAAAGCGACCTGCATGACGCTGGCGTGCGTGAACATGATGCCCGCCCCGGCGCCAAGGGCAATCGCGGCACCGACGTGGCACTGTTCGATAAGTGGTGCCGTGGTGGCGACAACGCACTGAGCGCCGAGGACTGGACGCATATCCGCGGCGCCATGAGCGGCAATCCGGCGGTCAACCCGGAGCAGGGTGGCTACACCGTGCCCACCACTGTGGCCAGTTCCATCCTGGATGCGCTGAAGGCGTTCGGCGGCATGCGCGCCGTGGCCAACGTCTTCACGACGGGGGGCGGCGAGCCCATGCAATATCCGACCAGCGACGGCACCAACGAAGAAGGCGAAATCGTTGCCGAGAACCAGTCGGCGACCGACCAGGACGTAAGCTTCGGCACGAAGGGCCTGCAGGTCTACAAGTTCAGCTCCAAGGTTGTGACCGTGCCCTGGGAACTGCTGCAAGACAGCTCGTCCGACATCGAAGGCTTTATCACGCAGCGCCTGAATACCCGCCTCGGTCGCGTCACCAACCGCCACTACACGATCGGAGCCGGCACGTCCGGCCCCATGGGCGTGGTTACCGCCGCCGGTGTCGGCAAGATCGGCGCCGTCTCGGCAATTCCGGTGATCACCTACGACGACCTGGTGGACATCGAGCACAGCGTGGACCCGGCGTACCGCCTGGGCGCGAAATGGATGTTCCACGACGACATGCTGAAGATGATTCGCAAGATCAAGGATGATCAGGGGCGACCGATCTTCGTGCCGGGCTATGAGCAGGGGAACCCCGGCGGCGCGCCGGATCGCTTGCTGAATCGTGACATCCAAATCAACCAGCACATGCCGGTGCCGGCGGCCGCCGCCAAGTCCATCGCGTTCGGCGATTTCAGCCTGTACAAGATCCGCGACGTGATGGCGATCACGCTGTTCCGCTTCAACGACTCGGCCTACGTGAAGAAAGGCCAGGTTGGCTTCCTGGCGTGGATGCGCTCGGGCGGCAATTTGATCGACGTGGGCGGCGCAGTGAAGCTGTTCCAGCACGGCGCCGCCGCTTAAGCGGCCCCGGGTGATCGCAGGCCGGCGGGTGATCCTGCCGGCCTTCTCTTTCAAGGAAGAAACCATGGCACGAAAAACGACAGCCCAGGCCGCGCCGAGTGGCGATCCGCCGGCCCCGTCCGCTCTGTCTGACCAAGTGGACGCAACGTCGCCCGCTGCCGCTTCGCCTGGGGTTGGTGAGGCCGGAGGCACCGAACCGGCGGCGACACTGCCGGGTCCGCCCGATGCGCCGGCTCCCGAGCCGGACACCCGGGAACGGGTGAAAGCTCTGGTGTTGCACGACAGCATCTACGGCAAGTGCGGCGAAGTGCGCGAGTTTGACGCCGACCATGTTTCCGCGCTGAAAGGCGCTGGCTACATCGACCCCCACCCGAAAGCGGTTGAATCGGCAGGAGGCTGACCATGCTGCGCCTGATTACTGCCGCGTCGGTTGAACCCGTGAGCATGGCGCAGGTAAAGCGGCTTCTGCATATTGACCACGACGCACTGGACGAGGATATCCCCGGCGTCATTACCGCCGCGCGCGAACTGGTCGAACGCAGAACGGGCTTTGCATTGGCCGAGGCATCGTATGAATGGACGCCGGTCGGCGGCCGAGAGTCCCCGCTGCCTATCTGGCCCGGTGAAGCCACCAGCGAAGCCGGCGCTTTCCCGATTCTGTTCACAAGCAAGCCGGGGCCAGTGCCGGAGCCGTTAAAGCTCGCGATTGTCATGTTGGTGGGAGACATGCTTGAAAACCCCGAGGCTGCGGGCGAAAAGGTACTCCATGAGAACCCAGGATTCGCGCGCCTCGTCTTTCCCTACACGCGAGTATTGCCATGACGGCTCGAGAGCGGAATCGCCGAATTCTGGTGCAGCGCCGCTCCGGCGCGACTGATGAAGCGGGCCAGCCGCTGGATGACTGGAAGGAAGCAGGCTCGCTTTGGGCGGGCATCGCGAATGAAACCGGCCTCGGTGCTATTCGGTCCAGCTTGCAGGGCAACGTGTCGCCGTCAATCGCGCGTTACAGCTTCCTCGTGAGCTTCGATGCGGCCAAGGCGCTGGGTATTGATGAGGGAATGCGCGTCATTCACGACGGGACGATTTTCGAAGTCAAAGGTATCACCCGCGACTTCAGGGACCGAAAGAGGGCATTCCTGATCTGTGAGCAGGGGGGCAACGATGGCTAGCGGCATTCAGGCGAAGTTCGATAGCACCGGCTGGACGGCGGGCCTGGATCGTCTATTGGGACCGGCACGGGTCAGCCTGGCGCGCTCTATGGCTGTTGCGGGGGGCGAGGTGCTGCGCGATGAGGCCAAGACGCGGGTCAACACCCACAACGGGGTGCTGGCCGGGGCCATCTATCTGGCCTTCCGTGACAAGTATTCGACCGAAAAGGAAGTCCAGTACGCCGTCACCTGGAACAAGAGCAAGGCACCCCACGGGCACCTGGTGGAGTTCGGGCACTGGCAAATCTACGCGGTGATCCGCAAGCCGGATGGGAGCTATGTCACGGACAAGCGCCGCAGGCTGGCGACTCCGAAATGGGTGCCCGCTTATCCGTTCCTGCGGCCGGCATACGAGGCGGCCTCGGCACGGGCGCGTGCGGCAATGATCCAGCGGGGGCGCGAGCGGCTACCGCAATTGCTGGCGGGCCAGGGGGGCACCGATGGGCCTTGAAGCGAAGTTGAATGCGCTCCTGGGGCCTTTGGTGGCCGGACGCACTTACCCCGACGTTACGCCGGACAAGCCCGTGTTTCCGTTGATCGTTTACCAAGGCGCTGGCGGGAAAGATCAGTGGTACGTCGAGGGAAAACGACGCGAAAAGCGGCATCAGCGCGTGCAGTTTTACGTTTGGTCCGCAACCCGCGCCGAGGCGAACGCCATTGCCGACCAAATCGGCACTTTGCTTTGCGAAAGTGACTTTCCAGCCGTGGAACCCTACGGCGCGCACACCAGCCTCTACGAAGAGGCCATCAAGAAGTACGGCACCCGCCAGGATTTTGGTATCTGGTTTCTTCCCGCCTGATTTTTCCACCCTGCTTAAACACTAGACCCGGCCGCGCGCCGGGTTTTTCTTTTGAGGAAAGCCATGTCTTCCATTTTTATCAACGGCTCGCAATTCCGCTTTTCTACCGCGCTCGCAGCGGCAGTGGCGATCAGCGCCATCACGAACGGAGAGGACCCGGTCGCCTCTGTCGGAACCCCTCCAGAAGATGGCGACATCCTCGTGCTCGGCTCGGATTGGGCCGCGCTGAACGAGTCGGTATATCGCGCCATCGGTGCTACCGCTGACGGCTTCAAGATCGAAGGCGCCGACACCACGGCGCTACGGCTGTACCCAGCAGGCCGTGGCGCCGGTTCCTACCGCAAGGTGACCGACTGGGTGTCGCTAGACCAGATCACCGACGTGCAGATTACGGGCGGCGAACAACAGTTTCACACTTTCCAGTATGTGGAAGACCCGACGAAAAAGCAGCGTCAGAAGCCTACGGTCAAAACGCCGACGGTGCTGACCTACACCATTGACCATGACCGGAAGAAGGCCTGGTACAAGGCGCTGATCGTCGCGGATCGATTGGGCGAGCCCATCGTGCTGGAAACGATGTACCCGGATGGAAGTGTCACCTATTACTACGGTTATCCGTCCTTTCGCAAAGATCCGACTGGCGGCCAGAACGTCAACCTGCAGAACGGCTTCACGCTGTCGCTGAGCACTGACTCCGTGACCTACGACGAGGCGTAAACCATGACGTTCATCATTAAAGGGAATCCCGTCATTGAAGCTACGGTGACCATCACGGGCCAAGGCCGTACTCAGAAGTTGGAGTTGGCGTTTCGACATAAGACCGACGATGAGTATCGAGCGCTAATGGCGAAGGTCGAGAAGGGCAAGCTCACCTCGGGCGGGTTGTTGCTGGAACTGGTTGCCCGCTGGAATGCGGACATGCCGCTGGATGAGTCGGGTATTAACGCGCTGCGCCAGCACCAGCCGGGCGCCGACCTTGCCATCGTGCAGGCCTACAACAGGGCACTACAGGTCGAACTGGAAAAAAACTAAAGGCGGCGGTGGCGGCGTTCTATTGGGCGCCGCCTTCCGCCGATGCGCTCGCGCGAGCGGGAATCCGATCCAAGGCTGCACTTTTCAAGAGGCCGCCAATCGAGGTGTGGCCGGATCTTGCTGACGCCTTTGCGCTTTTCGTCCGCAATCAAACTCAATGGCGAGTCGGCTCCGGGGGGCCTATTGGGTTGGACTACACCGTGCTGTATGCCGATTTAAAGCTGTGCGGCTTTCGCAAAAAGCAGCAACGGCGGGTCATGGGCCAACTGCGAATAATTGAGCGTGCCGCCCTGGAATTTCTTCACAAGAGCTAAATATGGCACAGGAAAGCATTGGCACTGCGCGGCTCGACATCGTCGTCGATACCTCCCAGTTCGATAGTGCGATTGCGTCGGCCAAGCGCGGCACCAGCGACATGTCGCAGGCCGCGCAGGCGGACTACACCAAGCTGGCCGCTGCGGAGCGCCGCCGTGTTGACGCGCTGGTGAATCAGGCCAACATGATCGGGATGACCCGAAAGGAGCAGATCCTCTATAACGCGGCTCTGCGCGGTGTTCCGACTTCGATCCTGGATGAACTCAAGACCAAGCTGGCCGCGACTGGTACCGCAGCGGCCGGCGCCACGAAGCAGTTGAACCAGTACGGGGTTAGCGCAGCACAGCAGACGGCGGCCCTTCGCGGCGTGCCGGCGCAGTTGACCGATATCGTTGTGTCGCTTCAGGGCGGCCAACAGCCGCTTACCGTCTTGCTTCAGCAGGGCGGCCAGTTGAAAGATATGTTCGGAGGCATCGTTCCAGCAGCACGGGCGCTGGGCAGTACCCTTGCGCGCCTTGTGAGCCCCTGGACAATTGCGGCGACGGCAGTCGCAGCCTTTACGCTTGCCCTCTCGTCGGGCCGCGCCGAACAGGAACAGTTCACCAAGACTCTGATCCTGAGTGGTAATGCTGTCGGTCAGACGGCGGCGGGCATGTCGAACCTTGCTACGAGAATTGCCGATGTAGCTGGTTCGCGTGGGAAGGCGGTGGACGCGCTGAACCTCATCGCAGGCTCTGGCAAGATCGCCGGCCAGAACATGGAGGCTGTCGGCGTCGCTGCGGTGGCGATGAACCGCGCAACCGGCAAGGCCATCGCCGACACCGTGCAGGAATTCGAATCCCTGCGCGGCAAACCGGCCGAGGCGATCGCCGCTCTGAATGAGCAGCAGCATTTCCTGACGCTGGAGATCTACCAGCAGATCGCCAGCCTTGAGCGGCAAGGGCGCACGCAGGAAGCCGCCGCGCTTGCACAGCGCACATATGCGGACGCGGCGAAGCGGCAGGCCGAGGAGGTGCGGCAGAACCTGGGCACGCTGGAAACCGCCTGGGATGCGGTCAAGCAGGGGGCCAGCGGCGCCTGGGAGGCGATGAAGAGCCTGGGGCGCGCGCCGAGCTTTGATGACCTCACGAGCAAGCTACGCGCTGTCAATGCAGAGCTCGTGCAGATGCGCGCGAACGCGACCCCGCAAACGGACGAGTCGCAGGCGTTCTTCGGGGATGGTGGTCGCGGTGGGCGCCGGCGCGCTCGCCCGCTGGAGCGGGAGAGCAGCCGCCTGAATGCTGAAGCGTCAATGCTTCAGCAGCAGGCCGACCAAGCGGCGATCGTGGGCTGGCAGAAACGCCAGGAAGCCGAGAGGATAGCCGCCGCAGCCCGGTTGTCAGCTCTCGCCAAGGAAGCGGAGACCAACCGCCAGAAGCGCGAAAGGGAGATTGCGCAAGTCAAGAAGGACGCTGATCTCACGGGCGCGACCCTGGAGACGCAAAAGAAGCTGATCGACCAGATCAACGAGAAGTACAAGGACCCCGCCGTCAAGGCGAATACGGAAGACTCCGCAACTAAGCTGTTGCAGCAGTACCGCGAAGCTGAAGCGTCCCTTCAGACGCAGATTACAAGCGAGGGGAAGCTTGCGACGTGGGGGCAGAAGCGGGCCGAGTTTGAACAGCAGATTGCCGACCTGAAGGACAAGAAGGTTCTGACGGCAGATCAAAAGAGCCTGCTTGCTCAGCAGGACCTGCTGCGCCGCCAACTCGATCTGAACGTGGCGGCAGAAAAGGAGCTTCGCACCAAGCAGGAAACGGCCAAGGTTGATGCGCTGCGTGCCAGCCTTGCTTCGTCACGCGACCTTGAGCAGCAGCAGTACGTCGACCAGGTGGCCGGCGTGGGTCTGGGCGACCGTGCACAAGAGGAACTGCGTGCGCGGCAGGGGATCTTGCGGGACCACCAGCGCCAGCAGGCGCAGTTTGATCGCTCAATGGCGTCGGGACAGATCTCGCAGGAAACCTACCGGAGCGAGACGGCGCTCTTGCAAGAACACTTGGGTCTGCGGCTGTCCATGCAGCAGCAGTACTTCGATCAGGTGCGTAAGGCACAAGGGGACTGGAAGAACGGCGCCACGTCGGCGCTGGACAACTATCTGGACTCCGCCGCGAACGTGGCCGATCAGACCAAGGGCATGTTCTCCAGTGCTTTTCAGGGCATGGAGGATGCAATTGTCCGGTTCGCCACCACGGGGAAGCTGTCGTTCAAAGACTTTGCGACTTCAGTGCTCTCGGATCTGGCGCGAATTGCAACCCGGCAGGCGATTGTGGGCATGGTCGGCAGCATCGTCGGCGCCTTGGGTGGGGGAGCAGCGGGCATAGGAAGTGCAACAGCCGCTGATGTGGGTGCCGCTGGGGATGGACTTATGTTCCTTGACGGCGGTGGCTATACCGGGGATAAGCCACGCGATCAAATCACGGGCTTGGTGCATGGGCAGGAGTACGTATTGAATGCCGCTGCGACAGCGCGGATCGGTCGCGGCGCGCTTGACGCCATGAACGCAGGAGTCGGGTTGCCATTTGGGGGCTTTGAGGGCGGCTTTGTTGCTCCCTTGATGAGGTCTGCCCCGTCAGCCAGTGCAGGGCAACCACCACGGATAACCATCCATAACAACGGTACACCCCAAGAATATACGGCCGAACAGTTGACCCGTGACGATGTCGTGTTGATTGCGCGCGACCAGGTTTTTGCGCAGGGACCTCAAATGATCGAGTCGCAACTCGGTCGGCCCAATTCGAGGGGGGCGCGGGCTATGACGAAGAACTTCAAGACTGAGCGAAAGCGATGAGCAACTTTCCTGTAATGCCTTTTCGGCCGCTTCAGGCCGGCTATGGGCCGAACCTAGGTGATGGCTCGCAGCGTATCAGCCTGGAAGGCGGAAGTGGCCGCTATCGAGCCGGCGTGCAAGGCGCTCCGCACATGGTTCCCGTCACGTACGTTGTCTTCGGAGAGGAGTACGACGTGCTGATGGGATTCTGGCGAAACATGCGACGGCTGGGTGGCGGCCCATTTTATGCGGACTTGATCATCGACAGCAGCACCAGCCGAAGGTATGTCGCGCATTTCATGCCCGGGACGGCCCGGCCGGTGCCAATCGGCGGCAACGGTTGGACAGTAACGTTCCAACTGGAGGTTGACTCGCTGCCTGAGTTTGATGACGCCACCCTGGATTACTGGGGCTCGCTGGTGACCATGCTGTCGATATACGGCAGCGTTCCGGCGGCAAAGGAGATCCTGGACCTATTGTCGAAATTGGTGAACGAGGACTTGCCCTATGCTTGACGACAATGACGCCCAATACATCGACTTCTACTTCGGCGCGCCGCAGAGTACCGCCGAACTGGAAACTCTGGAAATAAGCCAGCCGGCCTTCTCGCAGGTTTGGCGGCTCCAGTCGCAGTATCGAGGGGGATTCTGGGCTCGCCTAGAGTCCGGCGAGCTAGTTTTCTGGCAGTACGTGCCCATGCGACTCAGGCAGTTGGACGACCGCGGCAACCTGGATTTCGGGATATCGGTCACGCTGGGGGATCTGGGCGAGATCCTACCTGACGAGATCGAGCGCGCGCGGCAGGCGGGCACACTGCGCACGTTTCCCCCTACAGTCCGGTACCGGGCCTACCGTTCGGATGACCTGGAAACGCCGATGGTTGGGCCCGTCACGCTACAGGCTCGCAAGATCGTCAGGAACCGCGACGGCGCGCAGTGCGACAGCATGGCGCCGCAGACGAACGTCACGAAGACCGGGATGCTGTATCGCACGGACCTGTTCCCGATGCTGCTGGGGTACCTATGAGCATCGACTTCCTGCTGTGCAGGGTCTACGACCGGAAGACCTACAACTGCCTGCACTTCGCTGCGGACGCTTGGGAGCATTTGACTGGCGACCGGCGGCTGCATCAGGTCACAGAAGAGGATTTTGCAGCCGGGCGGCTGTCGAGGTTGTTTCGCGGCATGCGCAAGCTGCTAGGCCCCTCGGTGCTGCCTTCCATCGCGCTCATGGAAACTCTTCACGGCGACGCCCATATCGCCGTGTGCGTGCGTGGGCGGTTGCTTCACATCAATGAATCGGGCGCTTCGTTCTTCCCGGTTGAGGCGCAGACGGCGCTGTATCGCAATATGAGGTTCTACGCATGACGACAGTTCACCTATACCGGGCTCCTGACGGGAAGCGCGAGACGTATCAGGTGGCGGACCTGCATGCGTTCCTGAAGGCGGAGTTGGGACCGCGCCTGCCGGCTGGCTGCCGCATCACTGACATGGCTACCGGGCGTTCCGTGCGGCCCGAGAGGCCGGCGGATATCACCGATCTGCGGGCACTTCCTGGCCCGTTCGTGGTAGAAGCTTATCCGCTGGGGCCGCAGTTCCTGCCTGCTCTGGCGGTGGCGCTAATCACGACCGCCGCATCCATGATCTTGACGTCCATCCTGGCACAGGATCCGCCGAACCAGACCGCTCGCAATGTACAGAAGGAATCGCCGAACAATGGTCTCTCGGAGCGCACCAACCAGGTGCGCGTCAATGGCCGGGTGCCTGACATTTATGGGCAGGTCCGATCAACCCCGGACTTGCTCGCACAACCCTACTTGGTGTTTGAGAACCATGTAGAAAAGGAAGTCTCGTACATGTGCGTCGGGCGCGGCGCCCACGAGGTGTACGACGTGCGCGACGACACCACGCTGATCGCGGAAATCCCTGGGGCATCGGTGGAGGTCTACGCGCCGTTCACGTCGGCGAACAGCGGCCATGCTCCGCAACTGCGGATTGGGAACGCGATCAATTTGGCGGTGACGACGGCAAAGCGTGCGAACAGCGTCAACGGGCAGTCCCTACAGCCGCAGGACTATGGCAGCGTAATCCGGCGCGGCATGGTGTTCAGGTCGCCGAACGAGATTGTGTCGCAGGATGCGGATCTAGACTTTTCCGAGCTGTTTATCCCTGGTGACGTGATCGCGGTGCAGAACGCCCGGCAGACGCAAGGGACGTTTACCTACACGCCTCCAGCAGGCGCCATTTTTCGGACCGATCCCTCGACGTCGCCGTCATGGGGTGAAGTTGACATCGTTGGGAACCACGCAGCCGAATGGTCGGAAGGCCAAATTCTCACGCTTTCTAACGGATACGTGACGTGGACCGACACCACGGGTGGGGACGGCGATTTCACGTATACCGCAAATAGCAACGTTACGGGCATCTATGGCGTGTTGAGTGTCAGCTACCTGCCTGGGACTGACGTGACGCGTTTGCGGATTGATGTGTCTCAAAACTCAGCGGCTTGGAATGCCTTTCGTACAGCCCCCACTGACGTGGAGGGGGCCCCCGCGCTCACAAGGCCGTCGGACATTGTTCAATTCGATCTGTCCGGAACCTATGCCGTGACCACTGTGACGTCTGCGTTGTTGACGTTGAACACCCCTTCCGCAGTAAATCCCAACTGGACTGTGATGCAAGAGAGCTACGGTGGTCAGTCGTCTGTGCTTAACCCGACGATCACCACCACCGGCGAGCGCTGGATCGGCTGGTTCATTGTGGAGAGCGTGCGGCCCATTACCCGCATCATTTCCAACGTGATCGCGCTAAATGGCCTGTACAAGGACAACGGCCGCCAGCAGTACCGCCGTGAAGTGACTTATCGCATAGAAGCCCAGCGCGTGGATGCCGCTGGCACGCCCTACGGGGATGTGTTGGCCTTCGAAAGGACCATTCTGGGGTCCGCAGTAACGCGCTCGGTTCGGGCGGATACGCTGGACGCTCAGCTCACGGGTGCGGCCAGCGCGCGCTGGCGGTTCCGGGCGCGGCGGTTGACGAATTCTGATACCGACTTTGAGGGGTCAGTGGTTGACGAAATCAAGTGGCGCGACCTGTATGCCTGCTCGTCGGTCGAGCAGGCGCACTTCGGCGATGTCACGACGGTGCAGTCTGTGACCCTGGCCACGGACGGCGCGCTGGCGGTCAAGGAACGCAAGCTGAACCTGCTGGTGACCCGCAAACTGCCGCAGCGGATTTCTGGCTCGACGTTCACGACCGAGCTCTACCCGACCACCAACGTGGCCGAGATCATTTCGGCGGTCTGCCTTGATCCACTCATCGGCAACCGCCCGCCGGCCGAAGTGGACTTTGACAATATCTATGCAACGGCGCAAGACATTCGCGATTACTTCGGTGTGGACGTGGCGCGCTTCGACTACACCATCGACAGCGACAACCTCAGTTTCGAGGAGACGCTTTCGATGATCGCGGAGGCGGTGTATTGCAGGGCCTATCGTCGCGGAAGCGTCATTCGGCTGTTCTTTGAGCGCGCCACCGAGGATTCAACCGTGCTGTTCTGCCACCGGAACAAGCTGCCAGGATCAGAGCAGCGCACCGAGGGAAGCGACGACGAGTATGACGGCGTCGAGTTTCAATGGATTGACCCGGCGAACGACGCGCCGGTCACGATCTACTTGCCGGCGGACAGGTCGGCCGTGAACCCGCTTCGCGTGGAGTCCGTGGGCGTGCGGATGGAAGCGCAAGCCACCATCCATGCCTACCGGCGGTGGAACAAGATCCGCTATCACGATGAATCCACGGAGTTCGATGGGCTGCCGGAGGCTAATCTGCTGCGCGTAAGTGAGCGGATCCTATGCGCCGACAATACGTTGGCGAGTAGCCAGGACGGCGACATCACGGACGTCGATGACGAAAACGGGCGCTTGGTGACCTTGTCCCAGCCGTTCGAATGGGGCGTCGGCCCTTACGTGATCTTCCTGCAAAACAGCGACGGCTTGGTCGAAAGCATGGGCGTAAGCCCTGGTGGTGCCGTGCGGCTGGCGCTGCTGGAGCGCCAGCCGCGCACGCCGATCGTTTGCCGAGGCGAGGGCTACAACGCAACTGGCTACATCATCACGGAGGCCAGCGATACGCGGGCCGCCAAGGCTTTCATCTTGACCGAGAAGGATGCTGCCAATGACGACGGAACCATTCCGCTGAAGGCGATTAACTACGACGCTAGGTACTACCAGAACGATTTCGATTTTCACGCATAGTTCTTGACCATCCCCAGACGAGCCCCGCCCAGTGCGGGGCTTTTTTACTGAGAGAGCCAAATGGCTGTATTTCTTACCAAGCAGGAATTGCTCAACGGCAGCGTGGATGCCGGTACGTTGGGCGAGTTTGCGAACGGTGCTGTGGGTGCGCCCAACATCAATCGCGCCGGCAGCGATGTCAAAAACCTGCATACGCTTCGTGTGGAAGCCCTGGACGCTGCCTCTGCTGCGGCGGACATCAAGACCTATCTGACGAAGGCGGCCATGCAGGCAGATATCGGTCGCCCCGTGCCCAGCACCGGACGAGTCACGAGCGATTCGACTCTTGAAAACAATGGCGACTATGTTTGGAATGGTGCGGACTGGGTATGGTCTGAAATCCAGCCCGCAAGCACGTTGGCGCTGCAAGGTGTGCGGGACCAGACTGAAGGAAACGCGGAGCGTGTTCAGTCGTTGGAGACACTGACGTCAGACCAGGCCAAACTGGGTATCGACGGGTGGGCGTTCGCGCACACGGATAAGAGCACTGGCAAACTGCTGTTCGGGATGGACCGAGACGCCAAACTACGCGCGACGGGCAGCTTGCAAGTGGACGGCAGTCTTCAGGCCAAAGGTGTAGCTGTGGCCGCGCCTACCGTGGGCGACTACCTGGAGGTAAACGTCGGAGAGGGGGACCGGGCAATCAGTTTCTGGACTCGGGGTGGCCAGCGCTGGCAAATGACTTCGGCCACGGACTTCAAAAAGATCTATGACCCCTCCTGGATCTCGGAATTGCAATTGGAGGTCGACGCGCTTGTTAGTGGCGCGGCCGTCGCGGAAAGCGGCCTGCAGGAGATGGTCCTGCGGTGCTCGAATGTTGCCCAGGACGTGAATGCACACCTGATCGGGGACAGTATCACGTGGGGTGTTGGCGCCTCCAATACCGGGCCATCCAGCCCTCGCGATCATCGGCTTACGGATCCTCGATCAAGCTTGGTGGCCACGTCTTGGGCAAACTTGCTGCGCTACTACCTTGGGCGTCGCTATCTGAACATCGCATTGGACGCCGAGCCCGTTGTAGAGGTAGCGCCTGGGGCTGCTGCCGGCGGCTCTGGGTCGTTTTCCCAGCTCCAAGTTGCAGGTTTTTCGGACGCATTTTTTATCGTCTTGCGTGATGGTGATGGAACGGCGATTCCGCGACAGACTGTGGCGACAGCCGAGCCAGCGGTGGCGGCGGCGGCTCTTGTTGTTCCGCCGGCTGGATACGTCGAGTTCGACTGCTTGGCCGAGAGCTTCGAATTGATCTATGGGATGGTCGCGGACGCGGCCACGCGACTGTTCACTGTGGCCGTGGACGGGGTCCGGGTCGCCGAGCAGGCATTCAACGATGCGGCGGAGTCATGGGGTAACGCGCTGGTGATCAGCATGCCCGCTTATCACCTATCCCGCGTGCGGATTACTAACACCTCCGGCGTGAGCCTGAACGTGGAAGGAATGCGGCGCAATAAAGTAATCCGAGTTGTGAACCAGGGCATAAGCGGCACATCCTCAGCGTCCTGGCTGCCGACACCCGCGACCGATCGCCTATTGCTCACGGAAGGGATTGCGCTGAGCGCGACGGACTTCATCATCGCTCTTGGGACGAATGACCGCGGGGCCTCCACGCCGCCTGCCAATACGACTTGGCATCAGAGCAACATGGCGCAGATTCTCAGGTGGTTGCAGACGAATCGACCCCATGCCACGGTCACCATGGTCGCCGGGTACGCGACCCTCGAGGAAGAGGGCAAGTTCTACACGCAGCGCGAGTTGGCGCGATGCCAACAGAACCTGGCGCGGCTGTTTGGAGTCAGCTTCTTGAACCTGTATCCGCAGATGCGGGATGCCCTCGACGCCGGACAGCAACTCTTTAGCGAGGCCGACCCGCTTCACCCCAACGAGGCAGGTCACAAACTGGTGTTCCAAATCATCAAGCAACACGCCGAACTCTTTAACGCGAGATAATTTATGACGTCCCTTATCACTCGCCATATTGGCGTTAATGCCCCGGCTACCGCGCCTGTCGTCGCTGTGTCGGACCTAGAGGTACAGGTGTCGCGCATCCCCAGCCTGAAGGCTTGGTGGCGCGCGGACACGATGTTCAACCCTGCTGCGGGCGATGGAGCTTGGCGCGACCGCGTGAACGATATCCCGCTCACATTGCGGCGCGCCGCTTGGCCCGTGCTGACTCCGGGCGGGCAAAACGGTAAGTCCTACCTCCAGTTCAATGCCGCCCTGGGCACGATCTTGAGTACGCCTGCGGACGCCGCTTTGTGGCCGCTTGGCCCGAGTCCTTGGACGTTTGGCTGGATCGGACAACCAAGCGGGGCGGCGCAGGCTGCAAACGAAGGGGTGTTCGGCAACGAGCAGGGCGGTGGAACTGGGTCGCTGGCATCGGCGATTTTCTATGTCGGCACCGAGGACAAGACGGTGTGGGTCCGGGAAGCTGGCGCCGCCGTGGTGACTGCGGCATCGGGTTACCCGGCCTCCGGAGGTCCGCATTTCATGCTTGCGGCTCGCCAGCCAAACGCCAACCCCGCTGCCAACCGCCTGAAGTTTTATGTGGATGGCGTAGAGGCTCCCACGAATGCGCCGGGAAACCCGATGAACACCAACAGCCGCATGCTCATTGGCGGCAATCTTAGCGCGGCTGGTTCTTCAGTGACCAACGCTGCATTCGGTGGCCGCCTCTACGACCTGTTTGTCTTTCATTCGGTGCTGACGGCAGAAGAACGGGCGATTTTGGCCGCCTATTCTGAAAGCCACTACGCGCTGCCTGCGTAGCGCCGGCCATAGATTCTTGCCCGCCACATTGGCGGGCGTTTTTTCGTCCAAACGGGAGGCAATCATGCGCACCGTCTACAGGAGCAGTGCAACTATGGAACCAGGTTCTACGGGGCTGGGAGGCCTCGCGGCTTTGAAGGTCGCGGCCGCGTATGGCGTGCCGGCAGCGGTTGCGGCCATGCTTGGCCTGCTCATCATGCCGCCGCGTTCGGCGCGGGAATTTACGGTGCGCACCATATCGACTGTGGCGTGTTCATTCCTGTTCGGCCCGGCTCTGGCTGGCGCGGTCATTGCGTGGAAGCCCGGCCTCATGGAGGCGATGACTTGGCTTGCGCACCACGGGGCAGGTAGCGATGACGCGCTACTGGCGAAGTTCTACGTGTTGGGGCCGAGCATGCTGTTGGCTGGGCTTCCTGCATGGTGGGTATTGGGGGCGTACATGCGATGGATGGCAAGCATGCGCCAGAAGGGGCTGCTTGAGTGGGTGGCCGAGGTCCGCGCGAAGATTCTGGGCGTGCGGCCTGGTGGGGAGGGGTGATTGTGGATCTGCAAACCGTTATCGAGACTGCAATCAAACCCGCGCTATCCCTACTGCCGGACCAGATGGACACGCCGGCCGCGCGCGTGATGCTGCTGGCCATCGGGTTGCAGGAAAGCCGGTTCGAACATCGCCGCCAACTCGTTGGCAACCCGCCGCGCCTTACTGGGCCAGCCAAGAGCTTCTGGCAGGCAGAGCAGGGTGGGGGCATGGTGCATGGCGTCCGCTTGCACCCTGCAACACACGCGGCAGCTGCGGCGCTGTATCAGGCGCGGGGTGTGCCTGCGCGCGATGCCGAAGTCTGGGATGCAATCGAGAACGACGATGTGCTGGCCGCTGGCCTGGCGCGTTTGCTTCTATGGAGCGATCCGGGCCGCCTGCCGGCTGTGGGTGACGCTGATTCCGCCTGGGCGTTGTACCTGCGCACCTGGCGCCCCGGTAAGCCGCACCCGCAGACTTGGCCGGACCTCTACCGCCAAGCTGTCGCCGAGGTGGCGCCATGAACGCGCTGGCTAAGCTGACAGGCGCATTAGTGGGCTGGAAGGGCTATGCCGTGGCCCTTGTGGTGGGCGCCATCGTTGCCGGTGGCGCGGCCTGGAAGGCGCAGGGCTGGCGGTACGACGCACAGTTGTCGGAACTGCGCCGGGAGAATGCGGAAGAACGGGCCGATCACGCCCAGGCCACTGTTGCAGCCGTCAACGCGGCTTTAGAAGAAGGAAAGCGGCGCATTGCCGCAGTGGAGAAATCTCGTGATGATGCAACGAAACAAGCCGCGGTCGCGGCGGCTGATGCTGCTGGTGCTCGCGCTGAGCGTGACGGGCTGCGCGCCCGCGCCTACACGTTGGCTCGCGCCGCAGTCGCCCGAGATCCCGCCGCTGCCGACGGAAGCCCGACAGGGGCGGCCGCCGTCGATTTGCTCGCCCACATGCTCGGCAGGGTTAGCGACCGAGCTGAAGAACTTGCGAGCATTGCAGACCGCGCCCGCATCGCAGGATTGACGTGCGAGGGGGCGTATGAAGGCGTGCGCGCCGCGCCGTAGCTATTTCTTAAGATGCTCTTTCACTGCCTCGACGGAGACGCCGACTGATTTCACCGCCTCTTTCAGTCGCTGTTCGCTCACGCCCAGTTCTTTGGTCCAGTAGCGCAGCTCGTGGTCTTCGTTCACGTTGATCCGAGCCCGGTCTTGTGGGCCTCGGTTCGTAAGATCGTCTGACATGCGAATCCTCCTTATAGGAACGGGCGGAGCAGCAAGCGGTGTTCCTGCGTATCAGTCGACGGGCCGCTTGTGGGCCACAGCTACGGCGATGCAGCCGTTCGGCAGTCGGTATTTGCCATCGCCTAGCCACATGACAGCCTCGCCTGATGGGAGGGTGCAAACGTACTGGTGGACCGACGCGCAATCAGGGCTGCGCTTTATAACTAGGCGCCTTTCTACCCGAAAGGTGGATCGATCGGGCAGCTTAACGATGACATCGGACAGGCGGGAGCCGGACGCCATAAATGTCTCCTTCTAAAGCTCGCGCGTCCGCATCGGGATGGATTTTGTAGGCCAACGGCCAGCGCGTTCTCCCGTGGCACTTCATTGTTAGCACCGCCCTAACAGTTCGGCATATCAGCCATGAGGTTGAGGGCCAAGCTAGCGCCAGGCTTTGGCAAGAAAAAGCGCCCCGTCGCTGGGGCGCCAGTCGGGCAGGGCCCGCCGTAGGCATTGAAATTGCTGCACACGCGCTCGGTGCGGAAATTGAAAGGTACGACCAATGCTACGAGACGAACTACTTGCAAAGATGATCGTTCAAACTTCCCCTGGTCGCAATTTTGACGACTGGGCTGACGTACTGACAGAGTTCGCAAACTGTGTCGTCGAAGTCAGCCCGAAATTGAGTCCGGACGAATGCGCTAGGTTGGTGGCAGTGGGGGCCTCGTTTTATCGAACGTTAGCTCGCGCCGAGGACTATCGGCGGACTTCGGTGTTGGGTGACTAAGCGGTGAGCCCGGCTCCTGACGGCAGACGGGCGGCTCCGCACCTCTTTGCGCCAACCGGCTTCCCATGCCTCCACTTTTTCTCGCCACTCGGCAATCGAGCCACCGCAGTGGCCTGGCATCTCCGAAGTGCGTAAATAAGGACAATCCAACAGGCTAAGACCCTCTCGGGCGGCTTGCGCGCCGAGCTTCTGGATGTCATCGCGTTGCATTGCCATTTCCTCCAAAAGAATGGTGATTGGAGAGGCCAGTATTGCCGACTTGGAATGACGTTCGCAATAGTGTTGCAAGACTACTTGAGAAGGGTCGGGCGCATCATTCGCCAATCCACTGCATCCACCAGCCTTGGTAGTAGCGTTTGCCGTCGATTTCTTCGAAGCCGCAGACCATCATGCCTCGGTCGGACGCGAACGTTAGCAGTTCCGGCTGGAGCAGGTCGGGAATGGGACTTTTCTTTGTGGCGCCGAACGTGGCGAGGCTGTCCATGGTCATGACGCGCACGTAGCGCTTCAAGTCATCGCGCATGATCGAGTACATGCGGACGGTGCCGGTGATGGTGGGGCCGGGATCGCGGTCGGGGCGCTTTTCGCCCAGGCAATGGGTGCGGGTGACGGTACAGAGCATCGTTTGCAGCCTAAATACTGTATAAAAAAACAGTATATTGCAGCAAAAACGGGGTCACTTCACCGGAGTTGCGACGAGCTTGTCGGAGGGGAAGGGGACCAGGAAGTCCCGGGTCGCCTCGGTCGGCGCGGTCAGCCAGTCGCCGTAGGCGCCTTCCGGCAGGATGACGACCATGCGCTTTTCCTTGCCGGCCTGGTGGTAATGCCGAAAGAGCGGGTCATCGTCCGCATTGATGGTCAGCATGGTGTAGCTCTCTTGCCATTGGCCGGCAGCATCGCGCCACCGGTCCCAAAGGCCCGCGATGCCGAGCGGCGCGCCATCAGCCCGTGTGAACCGGGTGGGCACTGCCGACCCGGAACGCCAGTCCGGTTCGAAGATGGCATCCGCCGGGATGATGCAGTGTTGTGCGCGACGCCATGCGTTGCTGAAGGTGAAGGACTTGGGGGCGGTCTCGCTGCGAGCGTTGAAGGTGGACAGCTTGCCGGCTTTGTCTAGCCCTTCGGGCTTGGTCATTGCGCTGATGAGACCCCAGCGGCCGGCCACGGCTTCGCGCTCCGGCACCGCCTCGTCGCCCGCGTCATGCTCCACGGGCCTGCGCACAAACACGCCCTGATACCTGGGCCACATGTCGTACTTGCCAACGGCGGACGGCTTTGTGGGCGCGCCGAACTTTTTGAGCAGCAATTCGGCGTCTTTCAGCGTCTGATAGTGGCTGCACATAGAACCCTCGCTATTGAACGCCCAGTATATGTGGTTGCCCATGGCGCTAAAATGGATGGCCACGCTACGGCGTCGTTGGCGAGCGATGCTGACGGACTGGGGAGTCGCTTCGGGACTGGAATTTGTCCACGACGAAGTTTGATCGAGTGGCCCCAAATTGGCCCCAAAATACCCGGAAAGCCGCGCCAATAATAGCTTTTCGAGTCCCCTCCTTCGCACCACTAATATGACAAAACCCCCTGGCTGTTGAGCCAGGGGGTTTTTTGTTTTTGGGCCAGCTTGGAGCTGGCCGCGGAACTGTCGCGAATCCTGCGGAGTAGGCGCGAATCCTGCGGAGCTGTCGCGAACCTCCGGATTCAGCCGGTCAGTTCTTGAACTTCACGCGGTCGCGCCGCTTTTCCGTGCGCTGCTCAACATCGCGGCCCAATTCCACATCCGACTGGATCGCCGCGTGCACCTTGGCGCGGGTGGCTTCAATGCGGTGGGCGCAGGCCCAGCCACGGCTGGCCGCCACTTCAAGCTTCTTATCCAGTTCCATATGACGACGACGCTTGTTCTCGGTCGACATATTGCTGAGTTCTTGATCGGTGATTAAGCGCATGGAAATCCTCTTTCGGCTTGTTGGGTGGAATTTCAGAATGCGCGTAGTTTGCCTGCTTGCAAAATTAATGCAAGTCATTGAAAAATAAAGAAAAAAACATATAAATTAATCGCGTTCCTTATACTTTTCTGGTGCTTTGGATACTTTTTCCCAGCGCACAAAAGCGTCGGGAAACAGGGTTTATCCCGATACGCCTTCTTCTTGACACCCCTGTGCGCAACCCATAAAGTCACCGCACAGATTTAGATAAAAGACCATCTGTAGGGTGGTCTTTTATTGCGCGCAGTTTGCGTCGACCTCTTACAGAAATAATTCCAAGAGGAGACGACTGTGCAATCATCGACCGTAAAAATACGTGGCATCGACGATGTCATCGCTTATATCGATTCACGCCCCGGTATTACTGGCCGGGCCGGCCTTATCTGGTGGCTGGCGCTGGGCGGACTGTTTCTGGATGCCTTCGCCAATTCCGCTTTGAGCGCGGCATTGGGCCCCATGACGCGCGACCTGGGTTTGACCGCCGGGCAGGTGGCGCTGATGACGTCGTTCGCGGCGTGGGTCGCCATCGCCTTCAACCCCATCGGCGGGTGGATGGCTGACCGCTGGGGCCGCATCCGGCCCTTGATCATCGCCAAGTTCCTGGCCGTGATCGGCGCGCTGCTGGTGATGTTTGCGCCCAGTTTCGAAGTCATCCTGGTGGGCCGCTTCTTTGTCGGCGCGGCCTACGGCATCGACTTCGCCATTGCGATGGCTGTGCTGGCCGAGTTCACGCCGCTGAAATTCAAAAGCCGGCTGAACACCTGGCAGGGCATGTGGTACACGGCCGTGTGCACGAACCTGCTGCTGGCGATGCTGTTCTTCTCTTGGGACGTGGGCGATTCGATCTGGCGCTATTCGGTGGCGGCCACCGCTGTCTTCGCCGTCGTCATCCTGGTGCTGCAACTGAGCTACATGATCGAAAGCCCGATCTGGCTGGCCCGCAAAGAGCGTGTCGAACAGGCGGCGCGCGCCATGACCCGCATTTATGGCCAACCCTTCGCCGCCGCGCCGGTGCATGAACGGGTGCCGGTGACCAACCAGGCCAAGCGCGGCATGGCCAACGTGTTGCTGATCTTCCGTGGCGTCTACCTGCCGCGCACGATTCTGGCGGCCACCGTTCAGATCGGCCAGTCGATCCAGTATTTCGCCGTGGGCTGGTACTTGCCTTTGATCAGCGCCGCCCTGTTCGGCAAGGACTTCATCTTCGCCACCATCGGCGCTCTGGTGTTCAACGTGTTCGGCATCTTTGGCGGCTTCTTGTCGCCGTACATCGGCCGCAAGCTGGGGTTGCGGCGCGCGTCGGCGTTCGGCTTCGCCGCGGTGTTCCTGATGCTGCTGATCCTGGGCACCTTCCACGGCAAGATGCCGCTGTGGGTGGCCGTCATCGTGCCCTCGCTGTTCATCCTGTTCCACTCCGGCGGTCCGGGCGCCAATGGCAAGAGCCTGTCGTCGCTGTCGTTTCGCAGCGAATTGCGGGCGGGCGCCAACGGCATCATCGGCGCGCTGGGTTCGACGGGCGCCGCGATCGGGCTGCTGGTGTTCCCGCTTTTTCGCGAGAACTACGGGCTGGAAAAGACCTTCCTGATCCTGTCGATCGTGCCGCTTGTCGCCAGCATCATCTGCTTCGTGATCAAGTGGGATCCCACCCGCACCGCCATCAACCCCGATAACGAAGCCGGCGCGCCGCAGTTCAAGGACGACGTTGTGCTGCCCGCCCTGGACCCCGCCATTGGGAAAGCCTCGCGATGACAAACAAGAATGTGATTTTGGCCATAGACGAAGGCACATCCGGCACGCGTGCCGCCACGGTGTCCGCCGATGGGCAGGTGTCTTGCCTGCAGTACGCGGTGTTGCATGTGGACTCGCCCAGGCCGGGTGTGGTGGAGCAGGACGCCAACGACATCCTGGACCGGACCATCGACGTCTGCCGCGCCACCATCGCGGATGCCCAGCGCGCCGGGCAGGAGATCGTTGCGCTGGCGCTGGCCACGCAGCGTGCCACGGCCGTGCTGTGGGATACGCATACGGGCCGCGCACTGGTGCCGGCCATGGTCTGGCAAGACACCCGTTTTGTGGATGAATTGGACCGGCTGGCGCCGGAATGGGATGCGCGGCTGCGCGAGCGCGTCGGTCGGCCGGTGGGCGTGCGCTCGCTGTATCTGTGGGCCGCGCGCCATCTGCGAGATACGCCGCAGGTGGTGGATGCGTGGCGCGACAAGCGGCTGGCGTTCGGCACCGTGGACACCTGGTTGCTGTGGCACTTTTCGCAACGGCGCGAATGCGTGACCACGCCGACCAACGCCACGTCCGCGGGCGCCTACGTGCTGGCCGACCATCGCTACTACCTGGAATGGGCGCAGGAACTGGGCTTCCCGCACGAGCTGTTGCCCACGCTGCGTCAGGACGCCGATGACTTCGGGCGCACCCGCCCCGAGGTCCTTGGCATCGACGTGCCGATTCTGGCGTCTGCCGGCGACCAGCACGCGGGCGCCATCGGCCTGGGCTGCCTGGACCGTGGGCAGGCGATGTGCGTGCATGGCACCGGCAGCTTTGTGGACCTGATCATCGGTACCGAGCCGCCCGCGAATGCGGGCATGTCCGACGGCTCGCTGACGATGACGGCGCGCCGCCAGGGCGGGGTGTCGCACTTTGCGGTCGAGACCTTTGTGGCGACGACCGGGTCGGCGTTGAACTGGGTGTGCGAAAAGCTGAAGTGGTTCAAGGACGCGCACGAGATCAGCGCGCTGGCGCAAACCGTGGACTCTTCAAACGGCGTGACGTTCGTGCCGGCCCTGACCGGCCTGCGCGTGCCACGTATGGAAGCCGCCGCGCGCGCCTCGCTGACCGGCGTGTCGATGGCCACCACGCAGGCCGAAGTGGCCTACGCCATTCTGGAAGGCATCGCGCACTCGGTCGCCAGTTGCATCGAGGCGGATGAGGAAGCGTCGGGCGTTCGGGTGTCGGAACTGGTGGTGGGTGGCGGCCTGTCGCGCAGCGATCCCTTGTTGCAGATCCAGGCCGATCTGATCGGCATCCCCATACGCCGCATGCAAGAAGCGGACCGCGCCAGCCTGCGCGGTATCGCCTATCTGGCGGGGGCGTCCGGTTTGCTGTGGCCCTCGCTGCACGAAGCCCGCAAGACCATCGTGACCGACGCCGTGTTCGAACCCGCTGTCGATGCCGGTGAACGCGCGCGTCGACGTGCCCTGTGGCACGCCCGCGTCGGGTCGGAATTGGGGCACGTAAAACAGTTCAAGCAAGACAACCAGGAGGCATTGCAGAAATGATCGGGTGGCTATCCAGACAGCCCAGAAAGGACCGGGCCGACATGACCAGCACCGAGCCATTACGCCTGAATCGGCAGGAACATTTGGACCGGTTGGGCAGTGAACAATTCGACATGTTGATCGTGGGGGGTGGCATTACGGGCGCCTATGCGGCCTTGGATGCCGCCTTGCGCGGATACCGTGTCGCCGTCATCGAGAAAGACGACTTTGCCTCGGGCACGTCGTCCAAGTCCTCGAAGATGGTGCATGGTGGCCTGCGTTACATCGAGCAGGGCAACCTGGGCCTCGTGCGCCATTCCCTGCACGAGCGCCAGCGCTTGCGGCGCAATGCGCGGCACCTGGTGCAGCGCTTGCCGTTCCTGTTTCCCATCCTGGAACGCGACGGGGTGTTCGACAAGCGCTTGTCCAAGGCGTTTGAAAGCCTGCTGTGGACCTACGACATGGCCGGCGGCTGGCGCGAAGGCATCCTGCACCAGAAGCTGACCGCGGCGGAAGTTCTGTCGCATTGTCCGACCTTCAAAGAGGACGGCCTGCTGGGCGGCTTTCTGTACTACGACGCACGGGTGGACGACGCGCGCCTGACGCTGACGGTTGCGCGCACCGCCGCCTTTCACGGCGCGGCGGTGGCCAACCACGCCAAGGCGGTGGCGGTAACGCGCGACGCGCAAGGCAAGGTCGATGGCGTGATCGTGCACGCGGACGGGCGCGAAATCCGCGCGCGGGCCCGTGTGGTGATCATGGCCACGGGGGTGTGGCTGCGCGACTGGACCGGCGCGAAAAAAGGCGATGAGCCCGCCTTGCATGTGCGTCCGGCCAAGGGCGTGCACGTAGCCGTGCCGTGGATGAAGATCCGCAACGACTGCACCGTCACCATCCCCGTGCCCGGCCGAAGCCGCCGCGCCACCATCACGCGCTGGGGCGACGTGTCGTACCTGGGTACGACCGATGAAGACTACGACGGCAATCTGGATGACGTTTACTGCACGCGGCGCGAGCTCGACTTCCTGCTGGAAGGCGCGCGCTCGGCGTTGAAGACCGACCTGCAAGCCGAAGACGTGGTGGGCAGCATCGCGGGTTGCCGTCCGCTGGTGGCGCCGCCAGGCGGCAAGACGCTGGAGATCAAGCGCAACCACGAGATCCGCGTGTCGGCCGACGGCCTGGTCACGATCGTGGGGGGCAAGCTCACCACGTCGCGGCACATGGCGGAACAGACCATCGACGCCGCGCAGCAGGTGCTGGGGCAGCGCAATGCCTGCCAGACCAAGAAGGCCTATTTGCTGGGGGCGGCCGGCTACGACCCGCAAGCCATCGTGGCGTCTGGTGGCATGTCGGCACATCTGGGCGAACGCTACGGCACCGAGGCGCGCTTTGTCAGCGACCTGATGCAGGCGTCGCCGGCCTTGCTGGCGCCCATTGTCCAGGGCCTGCCTTACACCGAAGCCGAAGTGCTTTACGCGGTGCGCCATGAAATGGCAGGCACGGTCGAAGACGTACTGGCCCGGCGCATGCGTACCCGCCTGATGGCGCGCGACGCCTCGGCGCAAGCGGCCGACCGGGTGGGACAGATCTTGCAGGCGGAACTCGGTTTGCCGCCAGCCACCATCACGCAGCAGGTCAGTGATTACCTGGCTGCCATCAAGCTCGAAAAATCCATACTCATGGGAGAGGAACAATGATCAGTAAAGAAGCCATCAAGCGCGGCTACAACCGGGGCAATTACGTGGTGGGCGCGCACACGCCGCCTGCCTATGCCGCCACCTTGGCAGGCACCGGCGCTGAAGCCGGTTTGCAGCGCGACCCCGTACGCGTCACTGACGCGCAGCTTGACGCCTTGCGCCACGTGGCTGACAACGTGTTGACCGCCACGGGCGACGTGGTGGCCTGGACCCGGGACTGGTGGGCCGGGTCGATGGTGTCGGAGACGGGCGGCAAGCCCGCCACGCCGCACGCGGTGATCGTGGCGGTGTCGTCGGTGGAGCAGGTGCAGGCGGTCATGCGCATTGCGCATGCCGGAGGGATTCCGGTCACCGTGTCCGCCGGCCGCAGCAACGTCACGGGCGCGGCCTTGCCCGTGCGCGGCGGCATCGTGCTGGACGTTTGCCAATTGAATAAGCTGATCGGGGTGGACCGCGACAGCCAGATCGTGGACGTGGAAGCCGGCATGTTCGGCGACGTGTTTGAAGAGACCATCCAGAAAGAATATGGGTTGACGATGGGCCATTGGCCGTCGTCGTTCGGCATCAGCACCGTGGGCGGCTGGGCAGCCTGCCGTGGGGCGGGGCAACTGTCCACACGCTACGGCAAGATCGAAGACATGGTGTTCGCCATGGACGTGGTGCTGGCGGACGGCAGCCTGGTCACGGTGGGCGGCTACTCGCGCGCGGCCGTGGGGCCGGACCTTCAACAGTTGTTCATCGGATCGGAAGGCACGCTGGGCGTGATTGTGCGGCTGCGTTTGAAGCTGCATAGGCTGCCCGACTATGGCCGCGCCATCGCCTACGGTTTCAAGACCTTTGCCATCGGCCTGGAGGCCTGCCGCGAGATCATGCAGCGCGGCGCAAACCCCGCGGCGCTGCGCCTGTACGACGAATTGGAAAGTGGCGTGCAGTTCAACCGGCCTGACCTGAACGTGTTGCTGGTGGCCGACGAGGGCGCGCGCCTGATGGTGGACGCCGTCATGCAGATCAGCGAAGGCGTCTGCGAGGAGCTGGGCGAAAAGCTCGACGGCGAGGCCATCTTCGAACGCTGGCTGGAAACGCGCTATTTGACCGGCAAAAGCGCCGAAGGCTTCAAGCGCAGCCCGGGCTTCGTCGCCGATACGCTAGAGATGTCGGGGCGCTGGAGCGACCTGTCCGCCATCTACGACGAGGTGGTGGCGGCGGTGAATGCGGTGCCCGGCACGCTGGCAGGGTCCGCGCATCAGTCGCATGCCTACGTCGATGGCGCCTGCCTGTATTTTTCGTTGCGCGGCGACGTCGCGGTGGAGCAGCGCGCCACGTGGTATCGCGCCGCCTGGGATGCCGCCAACGCCGTGCTGATTAAATATAATGCCGCGCTCAGCCACCATCATGGCGTGGGCCTGTTGCGGGCGCCGTACATGCAGGAATCGTTGGGCGGCGCGTTCAACCTGATGCTTGCCGTCAAGCGCCAGTTGGACCCGCAGAACCTGCTGAATCCCGGCAAGCTGGGCTTGAGCGATCAGCGCTTTTACGGTCAGGAAGATCGATAACCATGGATAGGTCATTTGGGGCATGTCTGGCGCGTCACCCGGTCATTGCGACCCTGTACGGGCTTGAGCAGATCAACACCTTCGTGGGCAGCGTGGCCGAAATCGGTATCGTCGCCAACGTTGAACTGCGCAAGCTGGCGCCCGTCATCGCCACCTTGAACCGCGCGGGCAAATTCGCCATCGTCAATATCGACAGTTGCGAGGGCCTGTCGCAGGACAAGGGCGGGGTGGAATACCTGGCCGATATCGGCGTGGCCAGCCTGGTATCCACCCGCGTGGCCACCATCCAGCGCGCCAACCGGGCGGGCATGGTCACCATGCAAAAGGTGTTCGTGACCGACCGCTCGACCTGGCCGCGCAGCGTCAAGGCGCTGGAGCAAAGCGACCCGAACCTGGTTCAGCTGATGCCGGCGCCCATGCTGACGCACATGGCCAAGCAAGACTTGAAAGCCCTGCCGCCCATCGTTGCTTCGGGGTTCGTGTGCAACCAGACGGACATCGGCATCGCCATCAAGCACGGCGCGGTGGGTGTATCCACAAGCGACCCGGCGTTGTGGAGCCTGGAGGCCAGGCAGATCAAGGGTTGAGATGGGCCGGGAGGCCGCCGCCGACCGTGCGAGGGCGGTGTCCTCCGGCGTTACCGATCAGCGCGTTGGCGCACGATTACGGCACTTCGTCCAATTCGGCAAGCTGGGCGTCTTCGGGGAAGCCGCGCGTGCGATACCGAACCGGGTACCCAGGTTCTTTGGTCAGCAGGGGCTCCAGCAGATGTGCCGACTGTTCCCAAGACACCACCCGGACTTCGCCGAGCTCGTCTTCGGCCTCGGGGCGCACCAGGGCCAGGCGGTCTACCTTGGGCAGCGACGTGTCGACCCCGCGCGTCCATGACGCCAACGAGAACGACATGACCGGGTCGTCGTCCGCCGTGAACAGGTTGTAGTTGGCCACATAGATATCCATGCCCTGTTCTTCGTGGATATGGTCCAGCGTGGCCTTCTGCGCGTCGTAGTCGGACTTGTCGAGCAGGCGGGCAAGATGCGCCTGGCGTTGCGCAAGCGACGAATCCCTGGGCACATAGCGCAGCGCTTGCCGCTCTTCGTAGTGGTACATGTGCGCGCTGACCGAACGGCCTTGCGTCAGCGCCTGATGGCAAAGTTCAACCATCGTGGTCAGGCCATTGGGGTCGTTGTCACCGGTCACGAGCAACACGTCGCGCGTGGGCATCATGAAGACCGGCCGGCCGCGCACCGGCACGCGTTCGATCATGTCGGGCAGCAGGGCGCGGCTGATGTCGTAGCCGTCGCCCCATGCGCCACGGAACACGCCGGGCGCAAGTTCGGTGAAGTTGTCCGGCGCGTCGCGCAGGTTATCGATGGCAATGGCCAGGGCCTCGTCGTACGTCAACTGCCAGGCGGCCTCGGGGCCGTTGGTCAGGGTAGAGATCGCGTCGGGGTGGTCCAGCGCCAGCAGCACCACGCAATCGTCTCCAAACGGCTGAAAAGCAGGGTGGAAGGCGCTATCGTCGCCTTCGGTACGCACGTGATGCAGGCGCACGTCTTCCAGCGCAGTACGGCTGCGGATCACGGCGCGAAGCATCGGCCTGATCACCGTGGCCAGCTGCGGCGTCGCCTGCTTGCTGCCGGCCAAGGCCGAGACAAAACCCTGCAAGGCGCGCTTTTGCTGCGCGCCCTGCGTGTTGCAGTAGGCATGGTAGGCGTTATGCAGGTTGAAGTACGAACCTTCGCCCAGCAGCAGGCGGAATTCATCGGCCTTGTAGGCCACGTCGCCCTCGAAGCCTTGCTTGCGCGCCGCCGCCACGAACAGCTTGGCGAACTGGTCCGGCGAGGGCGTGCGCCGGAACAGCGTGTCTAAGAAACCCATGAGCCCGCCTTTGATTCAAATGCTGGCCGGCGCAATGGCCGGGCCGCGACGGGTCATTGTGGACAGGGATATCCACCGCGTCCAGCGATAACGCCGCGCATGGCTGGCAGGGCGATGACCCGCGCCGCACGGCCGGCTTGGGCCGCAAGCGCGTTTTTCGGCTTGGGCTAGTTGTACATTACGCACTGTCACTCGCAAAATTTATACAGGATTCGCCCATCATGACCGCCCCAGAAGTCGTTATTTCCTCGTCGATCCACTGCGCCAATGATCGCCCCTTCGTGCTATTTGGCGGTATCAACGTACTGGAATCCCTGGATCTGGCGCTGCGCGCGTGCGAGGAATATCAACGCGTCACCCGCAAGCTGGGTATTCCCTACGTGTTCAAGGCGTCGTTCGACAAGGCCAACCGCTCTTCCATCCATTCCTACCGGGGGCCGGGCCTGGAAGAGGGCATGAAGATCTTCGAGGCGGTCAAAAAGGAATTCGGCGTGCCGGTCATTACCGACGTGCACGAACCCTGGCAGGCCGCGCCGGTCGCGGAAGTGGCCGACATCCTGCAGTTGCCGGCTTTCCTGGCCCGGCAGACTGACCTGGTGGTGGCGCTGGCGCAGACTCAGCGCGTGGTCAACATCAAGAAACCGCAGTTCCTCAGCCCGACCCAGATGCTGAACATTGTTGAAAAGTTTACCGAGGCCGGTAACGACAAGCTGATCCTGTGCGACCGCGGCACCAGCTTTGGCTACGACAATCTGGTGGTCGACATGCTGGGCTTTGGCGTCATGAAGAAAGTGACGAACAACCGTCCGCTGATTTTCGACGTGACGCACGCCTTGCAGCAGCGCTCGGCGCTGGACGCTGCGTCCGGCGGCCGACGCGCGCAGGTGGCCGAACTGGCACGGGCCGGCATGGCGGTCGGCCTGGCGGGCCTGTTCCTGGAAGCCCATCCCGACCCCAAGAACGCCAAGTGCGACGGCCCCAGCGCGTTGCCGCTGGACAAGCTTGAACCTTTCCTGACCCAGCTTAAGCAACTGGACGATCTGGTGAAATCCTTTGCGGCCATCGATATCGAACCCTGACGCGGGCGGGTATGCCACCACCGGCAACTTGCTATACGATCCTGGCCACACCACTTTAGGGAGGCCTGGATGTCTTTTTACGTGATCGTCGCCGTTCGAAAAGAGCCCGTCAGCGGGCACATCACCTATGTGCGCTGGGGCCAGGCCGAGCGCGGCGTACCGGGCTGGGTCACCGAACCCGGCACCGCGTCGGCTTCCGAGGTGATCGACGCGATCAAGGCCGGGGCGGATGTCGAAACCGCCATCAGCGTGGACGGCACCAGCGTTGCGCTGCGCCCCGTCCGGGTGCTGGTGACTGACGACGGGCGCGAGCGGCTTGCGTCCGTGCCCGCGCCCAGCTCCACGCTGCACACGCTGTTCGATCTGCCCGAGTTCTAGACGGGCTGGCGGCGGCCCTCGGCGAATTGCTTGAGCGCATCGTCCGTCAGGCGGTAGCGCACCCATTCATCCAGCGGTCGCGCGCCGATCGACACATAGAAGTCAATGGCCGGCTGGTTCCAGTCCAGCACGCTCCACTCCAGTCGGCCACAACTGTTGGCCACGGCTTCCTGCGCCAAGTGGCGCAACAGGTCGCGTCCGGCGCCAATACCGCGGTGCTCGGGCGTGATGTACAGGTCTTCCAGGTAAATGCCGTTCTTGCCTAGCCAGGTGGAATAGCTGTAGAAATAGACGGCGTACCCAATGGGTTTGCCGTCCACCAGACACATCAAGGCCTTGGCCGGCGCCCCGGGGGCGAACAGGGTGCGGGCGACGTCGTCGGCGCTTGCGATCACTTCATGCGCGGCGCGTTCGTAGACGGCCAGTTCAGTGATGAAGGCGTAGATCTGGGCCGCGTCCGTAGGGGTCGCGGGGCGGATGGCGATATTCACGTTGACTTCCTCCAAATAGGAGGGCCATGCTACCCGCTATTCCAGGCGCTTGCTGGCGGGCGATTGGGTCTGCTGCGTACACGAAGGAGATATCCTCGATGGCCGAGTCTGGTTCCGCAGCACCCGCAATTCCGCCGCGCAAGGCACGCCGCATATCGTGGATATGGCTGGTGCCCGTGATTGCCGTAATCGGCGGATTGCTGCTGGTGGTGCAGGCCTGGCTCAACGCGGGGCCCACGGCTACCATCCACTTCCAGACGGCTGAAGGCCTTGAGGCCAACAAGACGCAGGTCCGGTACAAGGAAGTCACGGTTGGGCTGGTGGAGCGCGTCAGCCTAAATCCGGAACGCAACGGCGTGGTGGTGACGATACGCGTCGATAATGACGCCGCCAGCCTGCTGCGGGAAGGCACCGTGTTTTGGGTGGTGCGGCCGCGCCTGACCCTTAGCGGTGTCTCCGGCCTGGGCACGCTGCTGTCCGGCTCCTACATTGGCCTGGACCCGGTGGGTAACCAAGGCAAAGAGGGTGCGCGGGGCGAACGGAAAACCGAATTCACGGGCCTGGAAGTGCCGCCTGAAGTGGCTCAGGACCGCGCCGGCAAGCGTTTCACGCTGCATGCGACGGATCTGGGCTCCCTGGATATCGGCTCGCCCGTTTATTACCGCCGCATTCCCGTGGGGCAGGTGGTGAACTACGGTCTATCCAAGGGTGGCGGTGGCGTGGACGTGCAAGTTTTTATCGACGCGCCCAATGACGCCTACGTCAACCCCAGCACGCGCTTCTGGAATGCAAGCGGCGTGGATTTCAGCGTGGACTCGCGTGGCCTGCAAATGCGGTCGCAATCCCTGGTGTCGGTGTTCATCGGCGGCGTGGCCTTTGATACCTTGGACCAGGACGGCCCCCAGGCTGCCGCTGACGGCGCAACCTACACCATTTTTCCCAATGAAGCGGCCGCCCGTGCCCAGCCAGATGGCGTGCCGCTGCGTATTCGCATGCGTTTTGATCAGTCGGTGCGCGGCTTGGCGGTCGGCGCGCCCATTGACGCCTACGGGGTGCTCATCGGGCAGGTCGATGCGATCAACCTGGATTTCGACGACGCCACCAAACAGTTCTTTGCGGAAGTTTCCGCCACGGTGTATCCCGAACGCCTGGGCGGACAGACATTCCGACGTATCAGGGAATTCTCGGGCGCCGACACCGCCCACCCAAGCGGCAAACTGCTGACGGCGATGGTGGCGCGCGGTACGCGGGCGCAGTTGCGTATCGGCAATCTGTTGACGGGACAACTCTATGTGGCGCTGGCCGAGTTTCCCGATGCGCCGCCGGCGACATTCAAGATGGAAGACCGGCCGTTCATCCCCACGGTGCCCAACAACCTGGATCAGTTGCAGCAGCAGTTGAACAGCATTCTGACCAAAGTCGACAAGGTGCCGTTTGATGCCATCGGCACGGAGTTGGCGGGTGCGCTGCGTGGCGCGTCCCGTCTGGTCAAGCGGCTGGATACGCAGTTGGCTCCCGAGGCGCAGGCAATGCTGCGCCAAGCCAACCGGTCGTTGGTCGTCTTGAGCGCACTGCTGACGCCGGATTCGGGGTTGCCGTTAAGCACTGAAACCGCACTGCGTGAGCTGGGCCGCGCGGCCCGCTCGTTGCGGGAATTGTCCGATTATCTTCAAACAAACCCGGACGCGCTTTTACGGGGCAGGGCGCCGGATGCGGCGCCGCGGCGGTAGGCGCCAGATGTCTTCCTGACCGGATGCCATTCACGGCGGATGGGGTTGGGCATGCCACTTGCTGGGTATTGCGCACGCACGGTCGTCGCGGTGCGGCGTCAGTGCGGTATCCAGGGGGGACATCGAATGGACCATAGTGAAATGATGGCGCGCATGATTTCTCAGCCCGTAGCGCCCGACCAGTTGGATGGTTGGGATGGCGTGTTGTCGGCGTATGCGGATTGCCTGTTGCAGGTGCAAGGCAAACTGACGGATGCGGATGTGGACCGATTCCTGGACGTTGGCGCCTTGGTTTTTCGCTCGTGCTGCCAAGACGAGGCGCGACAGCGTTGGACGGCCGAGGAAATGGCGACCTTTCAACGCAAGCCCGGCTGAGGTGCGTGAACAGGGCATTGACCCCGGCCCTCTGCGTTGGCTATCAACGCCGGGCTTCACCCCAAGCATCAGTCGCACGCCGCGCGCATCATCCAGAAACGGCTAATACAGGCACTGGCTAAGCGCAAACTTGCGGCCAAACGCGTGGACCTCGTCGCCGTCTACCGACGCCGTCACATCCCAGTGGCCACCGCGTGTCACCAGGAATGACTGACCGAAGAGCGCATGCCGCATTGCGAAACGCCAGAAGGCCGATTCCGATCCGATCGGTTCCAGGTCATGCGGACCGATCATCAGCCGAGTAGGGCGCGGGGTAGCGCCCAAAGACCACCGCAGGGCGATCGCCATGAAGGCGAATCGCGCGGTGATGGACGACGGTTGAACGCAAAGGACTCGAATCTTGTTGCTCATGGGCGCCACCTTCTTCAGGTGCCTGTGAGCGTAGCAAAGACCCGTGTGACGTTCTATACCGCCTTTGCTGTATTTCGGGTCCGAATAGTGCGAATTTTGATGGCAATGCCTGCTGCGGCGCACGCGCGCGGAGCGCGTCAGGCCGCGCGGGTCACTCGGGGCAGCAGCGCCAACGCCAACGCGGGGGCCAGCGCAAAGGCGGCAAAGAGCCAGCGTGCCGCGTGCCGGGCACCTTCGACGCCACCCGGGTCGGCTAGGCCGGCGCTATTGACCACCACGCCCGCCAGCGCCGCGGTGACCGCGGCGGCGTAAAGCTGCACGGTGGTAATCGACGACGACGTCAGCGTTTCCTCGCCCTTGGGCGCGGCGGTGAACACTTTTGTCAGCAGATGCGGCCAGGCCAGGCCAATACCGAAACCCACGCCCATCAGCGCAACAATGTAGGCGGCGAGCCCGGCGGCAGACGCCAGGATGGATGCTTGCGGCGTCATCACCGACAAGCCGATCAGCGCCGCCAGGATCACGACGGGGCTGATGCGCACCAGGCGGTCGGCGGCGGCCCCCGAGCGTGTGGCGCTGGGCATGGCGGAAAGTGTCCAGCCCGCGCCCATCGCGGCCGTCATGTAGCCGGCGGTCAGGGGTGTCATGCCGTGGATGACCTGCAGAAAGTAGGGCACGAATATCTCGGTGGCGATGGCCGCCACCACCAGGCACATCACGGCATACAAGGCGCCTAGCTGCGCGCTGATTGAGTAGGCGCCCGTGGGCAGCAAGCGGTTGCGGGCGCGCGAATCGACGCGCGCAACAGACGCCGCGATGGCCAACCCCACCGCGATGCCCGCCGCGTTCCAGCCCCACTGCGTCGAGAGGCTTGCCAGCGTGACGGCCAACACCGACGCCACCAGCAGCGCCAACGTGCGCAGCGGCAAGGAAGAGGGCGGCGCGGGCGGCACCGACGCCCGTCCACCCACCTTGAATGCGACGATCAAGGCCAGCGCGGCCGCTACTGGCAGCAGCGCCCAGAATGCCAACCGCCAGTGTCCCGTTTGCGCAAAAATGCCGCCAATCGCAGGGCCGGATAGCGTCGCCACGCCCCACATGCCCGACACCAGTGCCATGGCACGCGACCAGAGCGGGGCGTCGAACACCAGCCGGATCAAGGCATAGCTCAAGGCGAAGAGTATGCCGCCGCCCAGTCCTTGTACGCTGCGCCCCGCCAACAGCACCGGCATGCCGGGCGCCAGCGCACAGATGATCGCGCCCGCGCTGAACACGGCAACAGCAAAGAGATAGGCGTTGCGAGGCCCCAGCGTTTCGATCAGCTTGGCGGACAGTGCCGACCCGATGATGGAGGTCACCACGAACAGGGTCGTGTTCCACGCGTAGTACTCCAGCCCCCCGATGTCCTTGATGACGCTGGGCAGGATGGTGGTGACGATGTACACGTTGATGGCATGCAGGGCCACGCCACCCGCCAGGGCGATCGATCGCAGCGCATTGGCGCCCTGCAGCAAGTCGCCCCAGGATGCGCTGGACTCAAGGGTCGGGGTGGTGGTCACAGGCTCTCCGAATTATTTAAACAAGTTGTGGCTTGGATAATAAGTGAGTTATGTATGCCGCAGCAAGCCACGCAAGAGCAGGTCCAAGGCGTGCAGCGCGCGATCCAGCCGCAGTGAATCCGACGCCGCGTCCGCGTCGGCAATCCAGAATGCGCTTTCCGTCAGGCCACCGTTGATCAGTTGCGCCAGCGCTAGCGGGTCGGCAGATTCGATTACGGATTCGTCCATCAAGCGCTGCAGTAACGCAGCCAAGGACGCGGCGCACCGTTGCTGTGCCGCGTAGGGGGCCATGCCCAGGACCGCCCTGGCGTCTTGCAGTACGATCCGGCGGATCTCGGGTTCCGCGGCCATCCGCAGATAAGCCCGGCAACGTTCGCGCAGCGCGGTCCAGGTGTCTGGCGCCTTGTCTGAAATGGCGTTCAGGCGTTGGTCCATTTCATCGTCGATCTGTCCGACCACGGCCGTCAGCAGGCCTTTTTTGTCACCAAAATGGTGATACAACGCTCCTCGCGTCAACCCTGCCGCGGCGGTGAAATCGTCCATCGATGTCGCGGCATAGCCCTCGCGCTCAAAGGCCTGCCTGGCGGTGGCAAGCAGCTTGCTACGGGTGGACTCGATCATTTCTGCTCGGGTGCGGGGCATGCGGGTCTCCAGTGACATACGGTGCGTATCTTAATTGACATACGCAATGTATGTGAATACGATCTGCCCGTCTACTCAATGTTCAAAAGGTTATCGGTGCCCAATCCGTATCGTGAGTTGTTCAAAGCGCCTGGCGCAATCGGCTTTGTTTTGGCTGGCGCAATTGCGCGTCTGCCCTTGCCGATGATCGGAATCGGCATCATCACGATGCTTTCCGAGGTTCGCGGCTCTTATGCGCTGGCCGGCGCCGTGGCCGCGACCTTTGCCTTGGCCACCGCCTTGCTGGCGCCGCGCATCTCACGCCTGGTAGACCGCCACGGGCAAGGCCGGGTGCTGCCGGTGGCGGCTGCCGTCTGCGTGGCGGCGTTGATCTGCCTGGCTGCCTGCGTGCAGTGGAACGCACCCGACTGGACGCTGTTTCTATTTGCCGCCTTGGCCGGCACCTTGCCCAGCATGCCCGCCATGATCCGCGCGCGCTGGACCGAAATATTCCGCGATCAGCCCCAACTGCGCACGGCCTATGCGTTGGAATCGGTAGCGGACGAACTCAGCTTCATCCTGGGGCCGCCCTTGGCCGTGGGGCTTAGCGTGGCGTTCTTCCCGCAAGCAGGGCCGCTTGCCGCCGCGTTGCTGCTGGCGATCGGCGTGACGGCCTTTGTGCTGCAGAGCGCCACCGCGCCCGCGGTGCAAGTCCGGCAGGCGGGGCGCGAGGCGTCGGTGTTGCGCATGCCATCCATGCGCGCGCTGGTGGCCATGATGTCGGCCATGGGTGTCATCGTCGGCACCATCGACGTGTTGAGCGTGGCCTTCGCGCGCGCGCAGGGCGTGCCGGCGGGCGCCAGCCTTGTGCTGTCGGCCTATGCGCTGGGGTCGTGCGTGGCGGGGTTGGTATTTGGCGTCATGAAGTTTCAAATGCCGCTTGCCCGCATGCTGTCGATCGCGGCGGCGGTAACGGCATTCACAACCGTGCCGCTGTTGTTGGTGAACGACCTGATCACGTTGTCGCTGGGCGTGTTGCTGGCCGGCTTGTCGTTCGCGCCGACCATGATCATCGCCATGGCGCTAGTCGAAAGCAGCGTGCCGGGCCAGCGCCTGACCGAAGGGCTGACCTGGCTGGTGACGGGGTTGGGGGCGGGCGTGGCCGCTGGTGCGGCGATGGCGGGTTGGGTGGTGGACCACTACGGCGTGCAAGCGGGCTTCTGGACGGCAGTCGTGGCGGGGGCGGTTGTGCTGCTGGTGGCTTTGCCTGGCGGGCGGTCGCGCGCGGCGGCAAGCGCGGCGTAGCGCCACACCTGTCGCTAGAATGGCCGCTTTGGCGCGCTGCGGGGCGCGCCGTTCACAGGAGCGCAGCATGTCCAGAACCGTCGTCAATCCCGATACCGTTTTCAACACCGTTCAATACGGGTTCAGCCAAGCGGTGATCGTCACCGGGCAGCGCAGGATGCTGCTGTCGGGCCAGGTCGGCGTTGACATCAACGAAAAAACCGTCGGCCCCGGCCTGCAAGAGCAGACCGAGGCCGCGCTCGACAATATCGCGCGCGTGCTGGCGGCCGCGGGCGGCACGATGGCGCAGGTGATCATGCTGCGCATCTACATTTGCGAAACGGCGCGCGAGGATCAGGAAGTCATCGCCCAAGCGCTGCGCGACCGCTTTCCGGCCGAGCCTCCGCCGTCGTCGTGGGTGATTGTCAGCGGCTTGTCGCTGCCTGAATGGCTGATCGAAATCGAAGCGGAAGCCATGCTGGATTAACGTTGCGCGGCGCTGTCCAGCCCTTAAGGCTGGTCGCGCCAGGGAACCGTCGCAAAGGCCTCACGCAGGTACGCCAAAAAGCCCGCGGTTCGGGCCGACTGTTCCTGGCGCGACTTCACCAGCGCCACCACATTGGCATCCGGCAAATTCCAACCCGCCAATAGTGGCACCAGCGTACGCGCCTTCAGGTGCTCGGCGACATCCCATTCAGACCGCGCCACGATGCCGTGGCCAGCCAAGGCCCATTCCAGGGCGGCGGCCCCCGTGTTACTGGACAGAACGGGGGTAATGCGAACCCCAACGGCAGGGCCCCGGCCACGCTTGAAGCGCCACAGCGTTACGTCTTCATCGTTTTCGCGCAAGGCGATGCAATCATGGTCTCGCAGGTCTTCCGGTTTCGCGGGGGCGCCGTGGCGTCCCAAATACGCGGGGGAGGCGCACAGAATGCGGCGATTGGGCGCCAAGGGGTAGGCTACCAGCGTGGAGTCGCGCAGTTCGCCGATGTGCACCATGACATCCCAGTCGTCGGTAGCCATTCTGGGCGGCCCATCCGACAGCAACAGGCTGGCGGTGATGTTCTCGCTACTTGTGCGAAAGCTGGCCACCAGGCCCGCTAGATAACGTTGTCCGAAGCCCAAGGGGGCGACAACGCGCAGATGTCCGGCAACAACACCGCGCCGGCCTGCCAATTCATCAGCCAGATCGCCAAGCTCTCCGCAAATCTGCCCCGCGCGCAACGCCAACAATCGGCCTTCGTCGGTCAGTGCGGTGCCCCGCCCGGAACGATTCACGAGCCGGACGCCAAGGCGTTTTTCCAATGCATGCAGCCGCTGCGTGACAGCGGGGGGCGTCACGTCGAGGGCGCGCGCTGCTTGCGCAAGCGACGGGGTGGCGGCCAGGCTCAGGAAAAATCGCAGGTCGTCGCTCGTGATCATTTAGTTTGGAATTAATAAAAAATTAAGATCACATTAAACATGCTGGAGCGGCAGCACGCCATACTTCGAGACATCGATTCAGAACTTTCCGTATTTTCCGCGGATTTTCCGCGTACCTTCTGCGCATTCTCCGAGGCTTGCCCATGACTTCCGCCAGCAATCCAACCCCGCTCGACAGCCTGGATACCCCGTGCCTGCTGTTGGACGAAACGCGCATGACGCGCAACATTCAGCGTTTGAATGCGCTGATGGCCAAACACGGGGTGCAACTGCGCCCGCATCTGAAAACGCCCAAGTCCATTGATGTCGCGCGCCGTGTCATGAGCAGCCCGCAGGGGCCGGCCGCCGTGTCCACGCTGCAGGAAGCCGAGCAGTTCGCGGCCGCTGGCGTTACCGATCTGCTCTATGCGGTGGGCGTGTCGCCGGGCAAGCTTGCGCGGGTGCTTGCCCTGCGGGAGCGCGGCGTGGACCTGACGATTGTGGTCGACAGCATCGACGCGGCAGAGATGGTAGCCGCGCAGGCCAAGGCGTCCTGCATGCCCCTCCCAGCGCTGATCGAAATCGACTGCGACGGCCATCGCGCGGGAGTGCAACCCGACAACCACGAACACCTCTTGGCAATTGCCCAGGTGCTTGCCCAGGCGGATTGCCTGCGCGGCGTCATGACCCACGCCGGCGAATCCTATGGCTGCCGCAGCCTTGAGGCAATCGCCGACATGGCCGAGCAGGAGCGCGCCGCGGCGGTCGGTTGCGCCGACGCCATCCGCGCAGCCGGGCTACCGTGCCCCGTCGTCAGCGTAGGGTCCACGCCCACCGCGCATTTCGCCCGCAGCTTGGCGGGCGTGACGGAAGTGCGCGCGGGCGTATACGTATTTTTTGACTTGGTGATGGCCGGCTTGGGCGTGTGTTCCGTGGATGACATCGCGGCCACCGTGTTGACTACCGTCATCGGACATCAGCCGGACAAAGGCTGGATTCTGGTCGACGCCGGCTGGATGGCCATGTCGCGCGACCGCGGCACCGCTAAACAGCCGGTGGATCAGTTGTACGGCTTGGTGTGCGATGCGCAGGGCAAGGTCTACCCCGACTTGCTGTTGGCGGAAACCAACCAGGAGCAGGGCATCATCAAGCTGCGCGCGGGCAGTGCCGCCAGCTTGCCGGACCTGCCCTTGGGCACCAAGCTGCGTATCGTTCCGAATCACGCCTGCGCCACGTGCGCCCAGCATGACGCCTACCACGTCGTGCGGGAAGGCGAGCCGGGCGTGGTGGCCCACTGGGAGCGGTTTCGCGGTTGGTAAGCGGGGATTGGCTCGAGCAGGGCAGGGAAGTCCCTACGAGCTTCTGGGAGCATTGAGGCGCAGGGCGCACGCCTATAATGCGGGCGCCTCAACACCCCAGGGGGAGTCGCCTGATGCAGTACGAATATTTGTTCTGGTCCATGGCCGCGATGGTGGCGGCCGCGCTGGTGGGTGGCTCGCTCTGCGGCCGTCTGCGCTCGGTCAAGCAGGTGCTGCTGGGGGTGATTGCGCTGGCCACGACGATCTGCGTCGCCGTGGTAGTGCTGGCGCGCCAAGGCGGCTTCAGCGACTTGGCGGCCATGCTGGCCATTGCCGCCTTCATGTTCAGCCTGGTGATCGGCACCGCCGCATCCTTGCTCACGCGGCGCATCTTGCAGCGCCGCTGAGCTCCAGGCTTTCTTCTTACTCTTCGGCGTCGAAAATCTCGCCGTCGTCCTCGTCCTCGTCATCCTCATCCTGCTCAAGGGCGTCGTAGCCCTTCCAGGTGATGCGCCAACGCGCCGCGCCTGCATTGGCCGCCGTTTCGCTCACCTGTTTGACCAGGCCGGCATCGGCCAAAAGGTCCAGATGATGCGCAATGACCTGCAAGCCCTGTTCTTCCGGGTGCGGGGCCAGTGCGACGATCTTGATGTCGTGCGTGCTCAGGTTGGGGCCGGGCGCGTCGCGCAGGGCGCCCAAAATCGTGACGACCAGATCGAAATCGCGTTGCATGATGTTCACCGTAAGGAAAATAGTAGGCCGACGATAGCAGAGTTCCCTGGCGCCAATGCGACGGGGCGCAAGGCCGGGTTACAGTCCATGGTTCTAGACAACCGACACCTACGTACAGAACTTTATGAAGAAACCCGCTGAACGCGATTGCCTTGCCGTGGTCCCCGGATATTCGGGCCAGGCTGCCAAGCTTTACCTCACGCGCGGTGAAGACGAACGCATCGACGGCGTGACAATTTTCGACCTGTTGGGCCACGTCAAGCTGCAGGCCGACCCCGAGGCCGCTTCCGCCTGGATCGGCGACTGGCTGGCTCAAGAGGCCGACAACCGACGCGCGCGCCGGACCCAGTTGCAGGCGCAGATGTTCATCTGCAAGCTGACTGGCGACGAGAAAGACGCTTTCCTGGCTGCCCAGAAGCCGCTCATCGCCGTCCTGACCGACGCCGGGGTGCGCTGCCGTCGCGTGGCCGCCACGTCTGGGGCTGCTCGGCAGTCGTTGGGCCCGAATGTCAAAAAACATTAGGCCAAGGCTGTTATAGTCGCGCCTGGGCGTGAGATTGCACCTTCACGGTGCGTGCGTCCAAGCGGGCCAGGCCCGCTGATCAAGGAAGATTGAACATGGAAATAGTAAGTCGGCACCTTGCCGACGTAGCGGGCGGCGTCGAGCTGCTCACGACGCTGGATGGCGAGCCCATCAGCGTCTATGTGGTGGTGGGCGTAACCGATCTCAATGCGATCGCTGACATCGTCCCCATCGAGAAAGTCGAGGCTGGAGCGGATATACACGCTTCAAATGTCGACAATGTTGATAATGCGCAAGAACAAATCGACCAGGTCCTGGAGAATATGAATCCCGGCGACGTGGCGGTTTTCCTTTGCTCGGGTTCCGATGCTTTTGGCGCGGCACTCGATCTGTTGGGTTTACCTATCGACCAGTAAGCCTGACGGCAAACCAAAGTGCTGATCCAAAAGGCGTATGAATGACATGCGCGTTAACGACAGCATTTAAATAAGCCCCGATTGTTTTTTTATGTTGTATGGGTGTTTACACCTATGCAGGGACAAGTTTTGCCTATGAAAACGTGCAAATTTTCAACGCAGTTTCTCTTTGTTGCATTATTGGCACGTATTTTTTAGGATTATGTTGACTTGCGAGGGGAATATAACGATAGTGTCGGCACACGATCACAAGCGTTGCGATTTTCGTTCAGTGCCGTGCCTTTTCCGGCTCAGCGTTATTGTTCTACTGTCCCCTCCTTGATTGATTCGTGACCTCCGGGCATTTGCCCATTATCTCTAGGAAATACAGTATGGAAACCGGCGTCGTTAAGTGGTTCAATTCGGAAAAAGGCTATGGCTTCATCACCCCGGAAGCGGGTGGTAAGGATCTGTTCGCTCACTTCTCCGAAATCCAGGGTTCTGGCTTCAAGTCTCTGGAAGAGAACCAGCGCGTCAGCTTTGTGACGGCCAATGGCCCCAAGGGCCCGCAAGCCACGAAGATTCAGGTCCTGTAAAGGTCTGATTTTTCGCAAAAAAGCCCCTTCGGGGGCTTTTTTTGTTTTTGCGCGCTATGCTTTGCACGTTCACGCAGCAAGCCCGCGCCCGTGTGGCCAGCGCCGCGCCGTAGGCCCTCCAGGATCGTTTCCCCATGACATCTCCCACGCCCAAGCCCCTTATGCCGCAGCCCCAGGATGTGGTGGCTTTCTGGACCGATGCGGGCCCCCAGCAGTGGTACACCAAGAGCGATGCGTTTGATGCCGAGTTTCGCCGGCGCTTCGAAGCCGCGCATTGGGCAGCCGCTTCTCGGCAGTTGGATGCCTGGCAGGAAGATGCTGACGGCGCGCTCGCCTTGATGATCTTGCTGGATCAGTTTCCCCGCAACGCCTTTCGCGGCACGGCGCATATGTTTGCCACCGATCCTTTAGCTCAGTACTTCGCGGAGCGAGCCATCGCCGCGGGCCACGATTTGGCGGTGGCGAGGCCTTTGCGGCAGTTCTTTTATATGCCGTTTGAGCATTCGGAAAGTCTGGCGATGCAAAATCGTGGCGTGGCTCTGATGGAACCGCTGGACGCGGATACGCTGCGATGGGCGGTTCTGCATCGCGACATCATCAAGCGCTTTGGCCGTTTTCCGCATCGCAATGCCGCGCTAGGCAGGCAGACGACCCAAGCTGAACAAGATTTCCTTGCCGAGGGCGGCTTCGCCGGTTGACGCAAACCGCGGTGCTGGGGCGTGACTGCCCGCTTATCGGGTATCGACGTGTATCCATTCCTGCCAAGGTGAAAATATTCGTCAATTTCGTGCGGTTGGTAGCGGCCCTCAAGCCATCTCGATTCGACCATTCGCGTGTTTGACGTTTTTCAAGGTTCACCAATACACTGGGTTCAGCGAGATTTTCAAGCGACGCGGTCTGCGTCAACTTGTCGCCGTCAGTGGTGCTGCGGTTGCTTCCTCTCCCATCCTTGATGATCTGGCGCCCCGCGAGCAATCGCATCTTTTAGGTTCAAGGACACTCCATGGCAACCGGCATCGTTAAGTGGTTCAACGCCGAAAAGGGTTACGGCTTCATCATGCCCGACGACGGCAGCAAAGACCTTTTCGCCCATTACTCCGAAATCCGCAGCGAAGGCTATAAGTCGCTGCAGGAAAACCAGCGCGTCACCTTCGAGGTCGGTACCGGTCCCAAAGGTCCAAGCGCCAAGAACATCAAGGTCGCAGCCTGATACTTTAGGGGTGGCGTGCCGGGCGCACCCCGGTGTTCGACCCATGAAAAAGCCTCCACACGCAACGTGTGGAGGCTTTTTTTGTCACTGGCGCCAAGCGCCGTGAGCGGGTCTTAGTGCTTTTGGGTGGGCGAGGTGGACAGTTTGTCCACCAGCGCGATGCCCAGCGCGGACAGAATGAACAGTGCGTGAATGATGGTCTGCCACATCACACCCGCCTCGGTGAAGCGTGCATTGGGGGTGCCGATCGTGCCTGCCTCGATGAACGTGCGCAAAAGGTGGATCGATGAAATGCCGATGATGGCCATCGCCAGCTTCACCTTGAGCACACTGGCGTTGACATGGCTCAGCCACTCCGGCTGATCCGGATGATTCTGCAGGCGCAGGCGCGACACGAATGTCTCGTATCCACCCACGATCACCATGACAAGCAGATTCGAGATCATGACCACGTCGATCAGTCCCAGCACCAACAGCATGATCTCCATTTCGCCAAAGCTATTGGCATGCGTCACCAGGTGCCACAGCTCTTTCAGGAAGAGCATGACGTAGACGCCTTGCGCCACGATCAGGCCCAGGTACAGCGGCAGTTGCAGCCAGCGGGAACTGAAGATCAGATTGGGCAGCATGCCCAGGCGGGGAGGGGGATTTTCAATCATGTTGGGTGCGAGCCGTATGTGGGTATGCGATAAAAGTGCGGCGGCAATTCTAACAACCCCGGCGTAACGCCGGCAGCAGATTTTTATGACAGTTTGCCCTTGCACATAGCGATGCTGTTAGCACGCCTGGGCTGCGCTTGCCCGACTTTTGTGTAAGCGAAACTGGCATTTGCGAAACTGTGTGGCGAAACGCTTGGAGCGCTTTCGGCATATATAGAATTGCCGCCTTGCTCGCATAGAGTTAGCCAAGAGGAGTTTGTTCCCATGAAGATCCGCTACACCGTTGCCGCGTTGGCTGTTGCGCTTGCCCCTTTTTCCACGTCGCACGCCTTCGACATCGGCGGCCTGGTGGGCGCCGGCAGCAAGGTCGTGCAAGCTGCCACGCTGAGCGATGCCGAAATCAAGACGCTGTCTGACAAGGCTTGCGCGCAAAGCGACGCACAGGAAAAGATCGCGGCTCCGGGCAGCAAGTACGACGCGCGCCTGCAGAAGATCGCCAAGGCGCTGGGTGGCAGTGTTAACGGCCAGAAGGCCAGCTACAAGGTCTACCTCACCAAAGACGTCAACGCCTGGGCCATGGCCAACGGTTGCATCCGTGTCTACAGCGGCCTGATGGACATGATGACGGACGACGAAGTGATGGGCGTGGTGGGCCATGAAATCGGCCACGTCGCACTGGGCCATAGCAAGAAGGCCATGCAGACCGCCTATACGGTGTCGGCCGCGCGCGATGCGGCGGGTGCTGCCGGTGGCGCCACGGTTGCCGCGCTGAATTCGTCGCAATTGGGCGATCTGACCGAGAAGTTCATCAACGCGCAGTTCTCGCAATCGCAGGAAAGCGCGGCGGACGACTATTCGTTCGACCAGTTGCAGGCCAAGAAGCTCAATACCCGCGGTTTGGTGACGGCATTCCAGAAGCTTGCCGAGCTGGATGGCGGCAAGAGCGATATGATGAGCTCGCACCCGTCCTCGGCCAAGCGCGCTCAACACATCGAAGACCGCATCGCCAAGGCCAAATAAGGCGTCAAAGCGACGTTCGCCCTCCCTTTCCGGGCGGAAAACGGGGCGCGAGTATCCGGGCAAATCCGGGGCTCGCGCCCCTTTGCGTCAGGGTTCCGGAAGTTTCCGGTAAAATGGCGCGTTTATCCGCCCGTAATCTCATCTCTCGGAAAATAGGTCTTTTAATGCAGCCTGTGGTTGAAACCCTCTCCGGCCTGGAGCGCCGTGTTGATCTGGCCGTCTCGGTGGCCGACGTCGAAAAGGAAGTCCAGGCGCAATTGAAGCGCGTGGCTCGCACCGCCAAGGTCCCCGGCTTCCGCCCGGGTAAGGCTCCGCTCGCCATGCTCGAGCGCAGTCATGGCCCCAGCATCCGCTACGACGTGATCAACAGCCAAGTTGGCCGTGCGTTCGAACAAGCCATCGACGGCGCGAAGCTGCGCGTCGCTGGCGCCCCGAACCTGGAACCCAAGACTGAAGGCGTCACCGACGACACGCTGGCGTTTACCGCCACGTTCGAGGTGTACCCCGAAGTCGCCGTCCCGGATCTGTCGGCCCTGGCCGTCACCCGTTACGAAACCGCCGTCACCGACGCCGAAGTTCAACAAACCCTGGACGTCCTGCGCAAGCAGCGCGCCACGTTCGAAGCCCGTGAAGGCCGCGCCTCGCAAGACGGCGACCGCGTCACGCTCGACTTCGCCGGCACCATCGACGGCGTGCCGTTCGAAGGCGGCAAGGCCGAAGACTTCCCGTTCGTGCTCGGCCAAGGCCGCATGCTGCCGGAATTCGAAGAAGCCGCCCGCGGCCTGAAGGCTGGCGAAACCAAGGTCTTCGAGCTGAAGTTCCCGGACGACTACCAAGGCGTTGAAGTTGCCGGCAAGACCGCCGAATTCACCATCACCGTCAAGGAAGTGGCTGAAGGCGTCCTGCCCGAACTGAACAGCGAATTCGCCCAGTCGCTCGGCCAAGCCGAAGGCGACGTCGAAAAGCTGAAGGCTGACATCCGCAGCAACATCGAGCGCGAAGTCAAGGTCCGTTCGGCTGGCCGTACCAAGTCCAGCGTCATGGACGCCCTGGTCGAAGCCGGCAAGTTCGACGTGCCGAAGGCGCTGGTCGACAACGACGTGCAAGGCCGTGTCGCCGCTGCCCGCGAAGAGCTGAAGCAGCGTGGTATCCCCAACGCCGAGTCCGTGCCGATCCCGGCAGAAGCCTTCTCGACCGAATCCGAACGCCGTGTCCGCCTGGGCCTCTTGGTGTCGGAACTGGTCAAGCAAGCTCAACTGCAAGCCAAGCCCGAGCAAGTTCGTGCGCGCATTGAAGAATTCGCGGAAAACTACGAACAACCCGCTCAGGTTGTCAGCTATTACCTGGCTGACCGCCAGCGTCGTGCTGAAATCGAGGCTATCGTGCTGGAAGACAATGTCGTCGCGCACGTGCTGGAAAAGGCCAAGGTCACCGACGAAAAGGTGCCTTTCGATCAGTTGATGGGGATGGCGTAACACTATGCAGAGATTCACCGATTTCTATGCGGCAATGAATGGCGGGTCTTCGGTGACCCCCACCGGCCTGGGCTACATTCCCATGGTTATCGAGCAGTCGGGGCGCGGCGAGCGCGCCTACGACATCTATTCGCGTCTGCTCCGCGAACGGCTCATTTTCCTGGTGGGTCCAGTCAATGACGCAACGGCCAACTTGGTTGTGGCTCAGTTGCTGTTCCTGGAATCGGAGAATCCTGACAAGGACATTTCCCTGTACATCAACTCGCCCGGCGGGTCGGTGTACGCGGGAATGGCCATTTTCGACACCATGCAGTTCATCAAGCCGGACGTATCCACCCTGTGCACGGGCCTTGCGGCCAGCATGGGCGCGTTCCTGCTGGCGGCTGGCAAGAAGGGCAAGCGTTTCACGTTGCCCAACTCGCGGATCATGATCCACCAGCCGTCCGGTGGCGCCCAGGGCCAAGCGTCCGACATCCAGATCCAGGCTCGCGAGATCCTGGACCTGCGCGAACGTCTTAACCGGATTCTGGCCGACAACACCGGCCAGTCGATTGAGCGCATCGGCCTGGACACGGAACGTGACAACTTCATGTCCGCCGAAGATGCGGTATCGTATGGATTGGTGGACAAGGTAATGAACTCCCGTTCGGAAGGCTGACTTCCCGGTTGTTCCGAACCCGCTGCCATCAAGTTTGAGTAAGCGCATGCGCCGGACTTCATACCGGTCTGGCGCATCTTTACCTGAGATACGAAACAAATATGCCTGAAAAAAAGGGATCGGCAGACGCAAAAGTGCTGCATTGCTCGTTTTGCAATAAAAGCCAGCATGAAGTCCGCAAGCTGATCGCGGGTCCGTCGGTATTCATCTGCGATGAGTGCATAGATCTGTGCAACGACATCATCCGCGAAGAAGCGCAGGCTACCGCGCGCGCGGCGATTCGTTCCGAGCTGCCTACTCCGGCCGAAATCAAGACTTTCCTCGACCAGTACGTCATTGGGCAAAACTCGCCCAAGCGCATGCTGGCGGTGGCGGTCTACAACCATTACAAGCGCATTCGTCACGGCGAGATCAAGGGTGACGAAGTCGAACTCTCCAAGAGCAACATCATGCTGATCGGCCCCACGGGCTCCGGCAAGACGCTTTTGGCGCAGACGCTGGCGCGCATGCTGAATGTGCCTTTCGTCATGGCTGACGCCACGACGCTGACCGAAGCCGGCTATGTCGGTGAAGACGTCGAGAACATCATTCAGAAGTTGCTGCAGAACTGCAACTACGAAGTCGAGAAGGCGCAGCGCGCCATTATCTACATCGACGAAATCGACAAAATTTCCCGCAAGTCCGACAACCCGTCCATTACTCGTGATGTGTCGGGCGAGGGCGTGCAGCAGGCTTTGTTGAAGCTGATCGAAGGTACGGTCGCTTCGGTGCCCCCGCAGGGCGGCCGCAAGCATCCCAACCAGGACTTCGTCCAGGTCGACACGACCAATATCCTGTTCATCGTGGGCGGCGCCTTCGACGGGCTGGAAAAGGTCATCCGCGACCGCACCGAGAAATCGGGCATCGGTTTCTCGGCGTCGGTGCGAGCCAAGTCCGAGCGTGGCGTGGGCGAACTGTTCTCTGAAGTCGAACCCGAAGATCTGATCAAGTTTGGCTTGATCCCGGAACTCGTCGGTCGTCTGCCCGTGGTTGCCACGCTGGACGAACTGGACGAAGCTGCCCTGGTGCAGATTCTGACCGAGCCCAAGAACGCCTTGCTGAAACAGTTCCAGAAGCTGTTCGCCATGGAAGGCGCTGAACTGGACTTGCGCCCGGCGGCATTGAAGGCCATTGCTCGCAAGGCGCTCAAGCGCAAGACGGGTGCCCGGGGCTTGCGTTCGATCATCGAACAGACGCTGCTGGACACCATGTACGAGCTGCCGTCGCAAGGTAACGTCAAGCGCGTCGTCGTGGACGAGGGCGCGATTGAAGGCGAGGGCAAGCCCTTGCTGATCTACGCTGACGAAGCCGGCGAAAAGGACAAGCCCGAGCGCGGCGAAGTCCGCGACGCGGCTGCCTGATATTTCAAAAAAGCCCGTTCCTGTAACGGGTTTTTTTGCCGTAGGACTGCCCTTCGGGGCATTTTTTTTGGCCTTTAGACTATCCGGCAGCCGGGATCTTGAATTTTCGGCTATTGTTCCCATAACAGACGTAACTGACGTGGATAGCTCGGGGACACCCCGAGCACCCTGTCCCCGATACGCCGAGTCATACCGAGGAACCTCCTATGTCTGCCAGCCAGACCCTGCCTTCCGACCCGATCGACCTGCCCCTGCTCCCACTTCGTGATGTCGTGGTGTTTCCGCACATGGTCATCCCGCTGTTCGTCGGCCGTCCGCGCTCTATCCGCGCGCTCGAGGTTGCGATGGAAGCGGGCAAAAGCATCATGCTCGTGGCCCAAAAGTCCGCCGGCAAGGATGACCCCACCCCTGAAGACGTCTACGAGATCGGCTGCGTTGCAGGCATCCTGCAGATGCTCAAGCTGCCCGACGGTACCGTAAAGGTGCTGGTCGAAGGCACCCAGCGTGCCCGCATCAGCAGCATCGAGGATGCCGATTCGCATTTCACCTGCCAGGTGACGCCTATCGAGCCGGACGCCATGCAAGGCTCCGAGACCGAGGCCCTGCGCCGCGCGATCGTCGCCCAGTTCGAACAGTACGTAAAGCTCAACAAGAAGATCCCCCCGGAGATCCTGACCTCGTTGGCTGGCATCGATGATGCGGGCCGCCTGGCTGATACGATCGCCGCACATCTTCCGCTGAAGCTCGAGCAAAAGCAAAAGATGCTCGAGATCGTCGGCACGTCCGAGCGCCTTGAAGGTCTGCTTACCCAGCTCGAAACCGAAATCGACATCCTTCAAGTCGAAAAGCGGATTCGTGGCCGTGTGAAGAAGCAGATGGAAAAGAGCCAGCGCGACTACTACCTGAATGAGCAGGTCAAGGCCATTCAGAAAGAGTTGGGCGAGGGCGAAGAAGGCGCGGACATCGAAGAGCTTGAAAAGAAGATCATCGCTGCCCACATGCCTAAAGAGGCGCGCAAAAAGGCCGATGCCGAGCTCAAGAAACTCAAGCTCATGTCGCCGATGTCTGCCGAAGCCACGGTGGTGCGCAACTACATCGATACGCTTATCAACCTCCCCTGGAGGAAGAAGAGCAAGATCAACAACTCGATCTCCAACGCCGAGACGGTGCTGGACAACGACCATTACGGTCTGGAAAAGGTCAAGGAACGCATCCTTGAATATCTTGCCGTTCAACAGCGCGTTGACAAGGTAAAGGCGCCGATCCTGTGCCTGGTTGGCCCTCCTGGTGTGGGCAAGACCTCGCTGGGGCAGTCCATCGCGAAGGCCACGAACCGCAAGTTCGTGCGCATGGCGCTGGGCGGTGTGCGTGACGAAGCCGAGATCCGTGGCCATCGTCGTACGTACATCGGCTCGATGCCGGGCAAGATCGTTCAGAACATGTCGAAGGTCGGCGTGCGCAATCCTCTGTTCCTGCTTGATGAAATCGACAAGCTGGGCATGGATTTCCGTGGCGATCCCTCGTCGGCCCTGCTCGAAGTGCTGGACCCGGAACAGAACCACACGTTCCAGGACCACTACATCGAAGTCGACTTCGACCTGTCCGACGTCATGTTCGTGGCCACCAGCAACACGCTGAATATCCCGCCGGCCCTGTTGGACCGTATGGAAGTGATCCGGCTCTCCGGTTATACGGAAGAGGAAAAGATCCATATCGCCCGCGACCATCTGCTGCCCAAGCTGATGCAGAACAACGGCGTGAAAGACAGCGAGCTGACCGTTGACGACAGCGCATTGCGCGACATCGTGCGCTACTACACCCGGGAAGCCGGTGTGCGGGCGCTTGAACGCGAAGTGGGCAAGATCTGCCGCAAGGTCATCAAGCAATTGCTGACCCAGAATGATCGCGCCAAGGCCGAAGGCAAAACCCTTGAGGTGAAGCCGGTCAACGTTACGGGCGACAACCTGAGTGATTATCTGGGTGTGCGCCGCTACACGTTCGGTATGGCCGAGAAGGAAAACCAGATCGGCCAGGTGACCGGACTTGCCTGGACGGAAGTGGGTGGCGACTTGCTGACCATCGAAGTCGCAGACATGCCTGGTAAGGGTGTCATCCAGCGCACGGGTTCGCTCGGCGACGTGATGAAGGAATCCGTTGAGGCTGCGCGCACGGTGGTACGTTCACGGGCGCGTCGTCTGGGCTTTGCCGACAGCGTCTTCGAAAAGCACGACATGCACGTGCACGTGCCGGAAGGCGCGACGCCGAAGGACGGTCCGTCCGCCGGTATCGCGATCACCACGGCCATGGTTTCGGCGTTGTCGCGCATTCCCGTGCGCGCCGATGTCGCCATGACCGGTGAGATCACGCTGCGCGGTGAGGTGTTGCCGATCGGCGGCTTGAAGGAAAAGTTGCTTGCGGCTCATCGCGGCGGCATCAAGACGGTCTTGATTCCGGAGGAAAACGTCAAGGATTTGGCGGAGATCCCGGACAACGTCAAAAACCATCTTGAGATCGTCCCGGTCCGCTGGATCGACAAGGTGCTGGAGCTGGCCTTGGAGCGTCTGCCTGAGCCGTTGTCAGAGGAAGAGGCCGTGAAGGAGCCGCTGGTGGCCAAACCGGCGGAACCCGGTTCAACCGACCCCGTCCTTAAGCACTGATTGCTTGCTTGGATTTGGCCGCTCTTAGATGTAGAAGAGGGCGGCCAAATAAAAACCCCGTCACGTTCTGAACGTGGCGGGGTTTTTTATTGCGCAGACGAATGCGTGTCGCTTGCTTAATGCAATGCGTGCGTACGAATCAAGCCGACTGCAATTCCTTCCAGCGCAAATTCCTGGTCGGCTTCGACCACGATGGTTTGAAAGTCTGGGTTTTCAGGCAGAAGCTCGATATGACCGTTAATGCGCTGCAGGCGCTTGACCGTGACCTCATCGCCAATGCGGGCCACCACAATCTGGCCGTTGCGGGCTTCGGACGCTTTCTTAACGGCGAGTAAGTCGCCTTCAAGGATCCCGGCGTCGCGCATGCTCATGCCGCGCACCTTCAGCAGGTAGTCGGGCGTTTGCGCGAACAGGTGCGGGTCAACGCCAACTTCACGTTCCACGTGCTCTGCCGCAAGAATAGGGCTGCCTGCCGCTACGCGCCCTACCAATGGCAGCAGTAATTGCGACAGTGAGGGCAGGGGTGAAGACGTTTGTGCAGGCGATGACCCACCATCTTTCAGGCGTATGCCACGCGAAGCGCCAGCGGTGAGTTCGATGGCGCCCTTGCGGGCCAGTGCTTTGAGGTGGTCTTCCGCGGCGTTGGGCGAGCGGAAACCCAAGGCCTGGGCAATTTCAGCGCGCGTCGGTGGGAACCCCGTACGCGTGACGGTTTGCCGGATAAGGTCCAGAATTTGTTGCTGGCGATCTGTAAGTTTGCTGGCCATGGCGATGATCCGGTGCGAGCGGACTGTACATATATACAGCGCCATTCTGGGGGACGCAGCGCAAAAAAGCAAGCTGGTGCCTGGCGGAATGCAAAACGGAGCCCGAGGGCTCCGTTTTGTCACGCACGGGTCGCAAGGACCCGCTGGCGGGCGAGGTTACAGCACAGCGGCGATGCCGGCAGCGACCTTGTCAATGTTGCCGCTATTCAGTGCGGCAACGCAGATGCGGCCGCTGGACACGGCGTAAACGCCATGTTCTTCGCGCAGGCGGTCGACTTGCGCCGAGGTCAGGCCCGAATACGAGAACATGCCACGCTGTTCCAGAACAAAGCTGAAGTCCTGCTTGCCGCCGTGTTCCTTGATTTTCTCGACCAACTGCTTGCGCATCAGGCGGATGCGGTCGCGCATGCCGGCGAGTTCTTCTTCCCACATGGCGAAGAGCTCAGGGGTGTTCAGAACCGTCGACACCACCGTGCCACCGTGCGTGGGCGGGTTGGAGTAGTTGGTGCGAATGACGCGCTTGAGTTGGCTCAGTACGCGAACGGCTTCGTCCTTGCTGCCAGCGACGACCGTCAGGGCGCCGACGCGCTCGCCGTACAGCGAGAACGACTTCGAGAACGACGAGCTGATGAACATGGTCATGTCCAGATCGGCGAACATGCGCACGACGGCAGCGTCTTCGGTCAGACCTTCGCCAAAGCCCTGATAGGCGATGTCGAGGAACGGAACCAGGTTGTTTTCTTTTACTACCGCAGCGATTTGCTTCCACTGTTCGGTCGTGGGGTCCACGCCGGTGGGGTTGTGGCAGCATGCGTGCAGCACAACGACGGTCTGCGCCGGGGCTGCCTTTAGATCGGCCAGCATGGCTTCGAAATTCAGGCCGCGGGTGGTGGCGTCGTAGTACGAGTACGTGCCAACTTCAAAGCCGGCGCGTTCGAACAGCGCGCGGTGGTTTTCCCAGCTGGGATTGCTGATCAGCACCTTGGAGGTGGGCAGCAGTTGGCGCAGGAAATCAGCGCCGATCTTCAGTGCGCCGGTGCCGCCCAGTGCTTGGGTGGTCAGGACGCGCCCGGCCGCGGCCAGCGAGGAGTCTTTGCCCAACAGCAGCGCTTGCGCACCCTGGTTGTAGCCGGCGATGCCTTCAATAGGCAGATAGCCGCGAGCGGCGGCGGCTTCAATGCGGGCGGTTTCGGCCTTGCGAACGGCGCCCAACAGGGGGATCCGTCCCTGATCGTCGTAGTACACGCCCACGCCCAGGTTGACTTTACCCGGGCGCGTATCCGCGTTGAATTGTTCGTTCAGACCAAGAATGGGGTCGCGCGGCGCGAGTTCGACGGAATCGAAAAGGTTGCTCATGGGCTTCTGATGAGGATGGGTGGACGCAGTACGAGGTGCTGTGGATAATGGGGGGTTTACCCTGGAACAGTCTAGCATGCCAAACAGCCCAATAGACCCAAGCGGCGCGGGAGATCTGGCTCAGAATCCCGCTACGGATTCTGTGGTGCCGGCAGCGTCTGAGGCCGTGCCTGGAACCAGCGTCGAACCCCGCGTCGAACCCCGTTTCGTCGAGTATCCAGGCAGCCCGTACCAGTTGTTCCAACCCTATCCCCCAGCAGGCGACCAGCCCGCCGCCATTGACGGCTTGCAGCAAGGGATAGAAGACGGCCTGATGTTCCAGACGCTTCTAGGCGTTACGGGCTCGGGCAAGACCTACACCATGGCCAACGTGATCGCCCGCTTGGGGCGTCCCGCGTTGGTGCTGGCACCGAACAAGACGCTCGCGGCACAGTTGTACGCGGAAATGCGCGAGTTCTTTCCAAAGAACGCGGTCGAGTACTTCGTTTCCTACTACGACTACTACCAGCCCGAGGCCTATGTGCCGACGCGCGATCTGTTTATTGAGAAGGATTCGTCCATCAATGAACACATCGAGCAAATGCGGCTGTCGGCCACCAAGAGCCTGCTCGAGCGGCGGGATACGATCATCGTGGGGACCGTGTCGTGCATCTACGGTATCGGTAACCCGGGCGACTACCACGCGATGGTGCTGATTCTGCGCAGCGGGGATCAGATCTCGCGGCGGGAAATCCTGGCGCGCCTGGTGGCGATGCAATATACGCGCAATGACGCTGAATTCACCCGTGGCGTATTCCGGGTGCGAGGCGAGTCCATCGATATTTTCCCTGCGGAAAGCGCGGAGTTGGCGCTGCGCCTGACGCTGTTTGATGACGAGATCGAAAGCCTGGAGCTTTTTGATCCGCTGACCGGCCGCATCCGCCAGAAGTTGCCCCGTTTCACCGTATACCCCGGTTCGCACTATGTAACCCCCCGCGATACGGTGTTGCGTGCGATTGAAACCATCAAGGAAGAACTGCGCGAACGGGTGAAGCGGTTTGTCGACGACGGCCATCTTGTCGAGGCGCAACGCCTCGAACAACGGACGCGGTTCGACCTGGAAATGTTGCAGGAACTGGGCTTCTGCAAGGGCATCGAAAATTACTCCCGCCATCTGTCGGGTGCGGCGGCGGGGGAGCCTCCGCCCACGCTCATTGATTACCTGCCTTCCGACGCCCTGATGTTCATCGACGAAAGCCACGTGACCATCGGCCAGCTCAGCGGCATGTACCGTGGGGACCGATCGCGCAAGGAAACCCTGGTGCAATATGGGTTCCGGCTGCCGTCGGCGCTGGACAACCGGCCGCTCAAGCTCGAGGAATTCGAGGTGCGGATGCGCCAGTGCGTGTTCGTGTCGGCAACTCCCGCTGCGTACGAGAAAGAACATGCCGACAATGTTGTGGAGCAGGTTGTGCGGCCGACCGGTCTGGTCGACCCGTTGGTGGAAGTGTTGCCGGCGCGCACGCAGGTGGATGATTTGCTTGGCCAGATCAAGGCCCGGGTATCGGTGGGCGAGCGCGTTCTGGTGACGACGCTTACCAAGCGCATGGCGGAAGATCTGACCGACTTCCTGAGCGAGCATGGCGTCAAGGTTCGGTATCTGCATTCCGACATTGACACGGTCGAACGCGTGGAAATTCTTCGCGATTTGCGTCTTGGAACGTTCGACGTGCTGGTGGGGATCAACCTGTTGCGCGAGGGCCTGGATATTCCGGAGGTGTCGCTGGTGGCGATTCTGGACGCGGACAAGGAAGGCTTCCTGCGGTCCGAGCGCAGCTTGATTCAAACCATCGGCCGAGCCGCTCGCAACTTGAATGGCCACGCGATTCTGTATGCGGACCGCATTACGGATTCGATGCAGCGCGCCATGGAGGAAACCAGTCGCCGACGTGCTAAGCAGCTACAGTTCAACATCGACAACGGCATTACGGCCCGCGGCGTTCGCAAGGCCGTGCGCGAGCTGATCGATGGCATCGTAGCGCCGGTGCAGCACGATGCGCTGGAGGCAGCGGTTCCGGCCGAATTCCTGAAGGACGAAAAGGCCCTGGCTCGCGAACTCAAGCGCCTTGAAAAACTGATGATGGACCACGCCCGAAACTTGGAATTCGAGCAGGCTGCCGCTGCGCGAGATGCGCTTACCGCGTTGAAGCAACGCGTGCTTTTGGACGGAGCTGTGTGACCATTTGCGCCGGCAATCGGGCGGGCAGCTTGCTTACTGCAAGCTGAAAACGGGCAAATTCATTGGCTTGACGGTGTCAGTTTCGCAATGCACACCTTCAGACCGATTCTTTAGTGAGCTTTAACCTTTAAAGTCCGTTGTAATCTATTGATTATCCAAGACAAAGGTAAAATGAATAGTGGCTTGCGGCCAATTGTTCATTTGCAAAAAAAGCTTGCCTTATCTCGGGTTTTCCCGCACACTTACTCCCATGATGACCAAGGTACTTTTCGTTTGCATGGGCAATATCTGTCGCTCGCCGAGCGCAGAGGGCGTGTTTCGCCATTTGGTGAACGACGCGGGTTTGGGCGATGTGGTTCGCATCGACTCCGCGGGCACGCACGCGTTTCACATTGGCGAGGCGCCTGATGCCCGGGCGCAGGCTGCGGCGCGTAAGCGCGGCTACGAGATCACGCACTGTGAGGCGCGTCAGGTCACCGCGGAAGATTTCCGCGACTTTGATCTTATCCTCGCCATGGATTGGGACAATCTGTCCGCCATGCAACAACAGTGCCCCAAAATCTATCAGCACAAGTTGATGTTGCTGATGCGCTTTGCCAATGAGTTCGAAGAGGCCACCGTGCCCGATCCGTACTATGGTGGCGCCGATGGCTTTGGCAAGGTTCTCGATTATCTGGAAGATGCCTGCCAGGGAGTCCTGGAATTGGTCCGCAAGCGCGCTACCCAGTACCAAGCGGCCTGATCGCTTTTTACGTAGAGCCGCCAGCAGTGCGGCTCTTGGGGTACATGGCAGTGAAAAAACCGCGCATCAGCGCGGTTTTTTCTGGCCTGGAGCCATACCAAATTAGTCGGGAATAGGCTATACTTGACCCAATTACTCGGGTATTGACCGCTGGATTCGCCGGCGGCCATTGCCGAATCACAGGGAACCCACCATGCGGCTAACTACCAAAGGGCGTTTCGCCGTGACTGCCATGATCGATCTCGCCATGCGCCAGCATAGCGGCCCGGTCACTCTTGCGGCCATCAGCCAGCGTCAGAACATTTCGCTTTCCTATCTGGAACAGCTATTCGGGAAACTGCGTCGCCACGAGCTCGTGGACAGCGTACGTGGCCCGGGCGGCGGTTACTCGCTTGCGCGTCTTGCGCGCAACGTGACCGTTGCTGACATCATCTTCGCGGTCGATGAGCCGCTGGACGCCACCAGCTGTGGCGGCAAACGGGACTGTACGAGCGGCAATGACGGCAAGCCGGGCAAGTGCATGACGCATGAGCTCTGGGCCACGTTGAATCGCAAGATGGTCGATTACCTGGATTCGGTGTCCCTGCAAGATCTGGTCGATCAGCAGCGCGTGCGCCAATTGCAGGAAGCCAGCAATCAAGCGCAGGCCTGCGCGGTGCGTGTCAATCGGGTAGGGGGCGCCAATGCTGCCGCCAATTCCCCGACCACGGCCGTTGCGGCCAATGCCACCGTATAAGCAGTATCAGGAGTTGTAGATATGACCACCCGCCCGATTTATTTTGATTATTCGGCCACGACACCCGTCGATCCACGCGTCGTGGACAAGATGGTGCCTTGGCTTTACGAGAACTTCGGCAACCCGGCATCGCGCAGCCACGCTTATGGCTGGGATTCCGAAGAAGCCGTTGAGCGCGCCCGTGAAGAAGTTGCCAAGCTGGTCAACGCCGACCCGCGCGAGATCGTCTGGACGTCCGGCGCAACGGAATCCGACAACCTGGCCATCAAAGGCGCCGCGAATTTCTACGCGGAACGCGGCAAGCACATCATCACCGTCAAGACCGAGCACAAAGCCGTGCTGGATACCTGTCGTGAATTGGAGCGCCAAGGTTTCGAAGTCACTTACTTGAACGTAAAGGACGACGGCCTGATTGATCTGGACACTTTCAAGGCGGCCCTGCGCCCCGACACCGTGCTGGTATCGGTCATGATGGTGAACAACGAGATCGGCGTCGTCCAGGATATCGAAACGCTGGGCGAGATCTGCCGCGAGAAGGGCATCATTTTCCATGTGGACTCTGCTCAGGCGACCGGCAAGGTGGAAATCGATCTGCAAAAGCTGAAAGTCGACTTGATGTCGTTTTCGGCGCACAAGACCTACGGTCCCAAGGGTATCGGCGCGTTGTACGTGCGTCGCAAACCGCGTATCCGCATCGAAGCGCAAATGCACGGTGGTGGTCACGAGCGTGGCTTCCGCTCGGGCACGCTGGCCACGCATCAGATCGTGGGCATGGGCGAGGCGTTCCGCCTGGCTCGCGAAGAAATGGGTACCGAGAACGAGCGAGTCCGCATGTTGCGTGACCGTCTCTGGAACGGCCTGTCGCAGATCGAAGAGGTCTATTTGAACGGCGACATGGACCAGCGGGTACCGCACAACCTGAACGTCAGCTTCAACTACGTCGAAGGCGAGTCCCTGATCATGGCGATCAAGGAACTGGCCGTGTCCAGCGGTTCGGCTTGCACGTCGGCCAGCCTGGAGCCGTCGTACGTGCTGCGCGCCCTGGGTCGTAATGACGAGTTGGCGCACAGTTCCATTCGTTTCACGCTGGGCCGCTTCACGACTGAAAAGGAAGTGGACTACGCGATTGAATTGCTCAAGAGCCGCGTTGGCAAGCTGCGCGATATGTCGCCGCTGTGGGAAATGGCCAAGGAAGGCATTGACTTGAACACCGTGCAATGGGCTGCGCACTAAGCGCCCGCGCCAAGAAATTCGTGGAGAAATAACATGTCTTACAGCACCAAAGTTCTGGATCACTACGAAAACCCCCGCAACGTCGGTTCGTTCGACAAGTCGGACGAGTCGGTGGGCACCGGCATGGTCGGAGCGCCCGCCTGTGGCGACGTCATGAAGCTGCAGATCAAGGTGAATGAAGCCGGCGTGATCGAAGACGCGCGCTTCAAGACCTACGGCTGCGGCTCGGCCATCGCGTCCAGCTCGCTCGTGACCGAATGGGTCAAGGGCAAGACGTTGGATCAGGCCATGAACATCCGCAACACGCAGATTGCCGAAGAGCTGGCCTTGCCGCCGGTGAAGGTGCACTGTTCCATCCTGGCCGAAGACGCAATCAAGGCCGCGGTGCAGAACTACAAAGAAAAGCACTCGGCGCCGGCTGAAGCGGTGGCAGGCTGATCATGTCCGTCACCCTGACCCAACAGGCAGCCAACCACATCGGCCGCTACTTGCAAAAGCGCGGAAAGGGGATTGGCTTGCGGCTCGGCGTTAGGACGACGGGCTGCTCCGGCATGGCCTACAAGTTGGAATACGTGGACGACTCGGCGCCGGAAGACGTCGTGTTCGAGAGCTTTGGCGTAAAGGTCTTCATTGACCCGAAAAGCTTGGCTTACCTGGATGGTACCGAGCTGGATTACGCCCGCGAAGGCCTGAATGAAGGTTTCAAGTTCCGTAACCCCAACGAGAAGGCGACCTGCGGCTGCGGCGAGTCGTTCACGGTGTAAGTCTTGGCTGTAGACGACCATTTCACGCTGTTCGGCTTGCCCGCCCGTTTTGATCTGGACGCGCAAGCCTTGGAAACCTCTTGGCGCGCTGTTGCCGCGCAGGTGCATCCTGATCGCTACGCCACAGCTAGCGCCGCGGAACGTCGCGTCGCCATGCAGTGGGCGGCGCGCGCCAACGAGGCTTACCGCGTGTTGCGAGATCCCTTGCTGCGGGCGCGCTATCTGTGCGAACAGGCAGGCGTGGATTTGCAGACTGAGAGCAACACGTCCATGGACACGGCTTTCCTGATGCAGCAGATGACGTGGCGCGAGATGCTGGATGACGCGCGCGACGATACTGATGCGATGGCGGCGTTGCGGGCAGAGCTGGAAGAGGCGCGTGTTTCGATGCGCGCCACGCTGAAACGCCTGCTCGACGACGAGCGCGATTACGCGGCCGCAGGCCTGAAAGTGCGGGAATGGATGTTCGTGGAAAAGCTGGCGCAAGAGCTGGCAGACGCCCAGCCCGCCGGATAGCGAACCCTGTGTTGGGGCGCCTGCCGCAGCGGGCGCCAGCACACCGCCGCTCACTGACCAGAAGAACACAATCATGGCCTTATTGCAGATATCCGAGCCCGGTGAGTCGCCCGCGCCGCACCAGCGCAAGCTGGCGGTGGGCATTGATCTGGGCACTACCAATTCCCTCGTTGCGGCGGTGCGCAGCAGCGTGGCTGAAGTGCTGCCAGATGCGCAAGGCCATGCCTTGCTGCCGTCGGCGGTGCGTTATTTTCCTGGCGGCAAAGTCACGACCGGCCGCGAGCCGCTGGCGCAGCAGGCTGAAGACCCCTTGAACACCGTGGTGTCCGTGAAGCGATTCATGGGCCGTTCGTTGGACGAGGCGCGCGCCACGCGGGCACCTTACGAATTTGTGGATGCGCCCGGCATGGTGCGCATTCGCACGGTGCAGGGCCACCTGAGCCCCGTTGAGGTGTCGGCGCAGATTCTGGCGGTGTTGCGGCAGCGTGCCGAAGACGTGCTGGGCGACGATCTGGTTGGCGCGGTGATTACCGTGCCCGCTTATTTTGACGACGCACAACGCCAGGCAACGCGCGATGCCGCCCGCCTGGCGGGCCTGAACGTGCTGCGCCTGCTGAACGAGCCGACGGCCGCGGCCATTGCCTATGGCCTGGATCATGCTTCGGAAGGCGTCTATGCGGTTTACGACCTGGGCGGCGGCACGTTCGACATTTCCATTTTGCGTCTGACGCAAGGCGTTTTCGAAGTGATTTCGACTGGCGGCGACACGGCGTTGGGCGGGGATGATTTCGACGCCTTGATCGCCGACCATGCGGTGGCCAAGCTGGCCGCCGGTGAGTTTTCGCCCGCTGACCGCCGTGGCCTGTTGATGGCCGCGCGCGCCGCGCGTGAAGCCTTGTCGACGGCGGATAGCGCCACTTTGAAGCTGCCGCTGTCGGACGGGCGTGCCGTTGACCTGGTGTTGACGCGCGCTGAGTTCGAGGCGTTGGCACAGCCGCTGATCGAACGCACCCTGGATTGCGCGCGTCGCGCCTTGCGCGATGCGTCGCTGAAACCGGCTGACGTGCGTGGCGTGGTGATGGTGGGCGGCGCAACGCGCATGCCCGTGGTACGTGCTGCGGTGGGCCAGGTGTTTGGTACCGAGCCGCTGACCGATCTGGACCCGGATCAAGTGGTGGCGCTGGGCGCCGCGTTGCAAGCGAATTTGCTGGCCGGCAACCGCGCGCCGGGCGAAGACTGGCTGCTGTTGGACGTGATCCCGCTGTCATTGGGCCTGGAAACCATGGGCGGTCTGGTTGAGCGCGTGATTCCTCGCAACAGCACCATCCCCGTGGCACGCGCGCAAGAGTTCACCACGTTCAAGGATGGCCAGTCGGCCATGAGCATTCATGTGGTGCAGGGCGAACGTGACCTGGTGGCGGATTCGCGTTCGCTGGCACGGTTTGAACTGCGCGGAATTCCTCCCATGGTGGCTGGCGCGGCGCGTATCCGCGTGACGTTCCAGGTGGACGCCGACGGGCTGCTGAGCGTGACTGCTCGCGAGCAAAGCACGGGTGTCGAGGCCGCGGTCTCGGTCAAGCCGTCCTACGGCCTGGGCGACGACGAGATTGCGCAGATGCTGGCCGACAGCGTGGCGCAGGCGGATACGGACGCCCGCGCGCGCATGTTGCGCGAGCAGCAAGTGGACGCGCGCCAGCTGGTGGAATCGGTGCAGGCGGCGCTGGCTGTGGACGGTGACTTGCTGGATGCTGACGAACGCAAGCGCGTCGACGAATGCCTGCAGGCTGCCATCGACGCGCAGGCCGCGGACGATGTGGAAACGGTAAAAGCCGCGGTGCAAGCCTTGTCGGCCGCTACCGACGACTTTGCCGCGCGCCGCATGGATCGCAGCATTCGCGCTGCGTTGGCCGGCCGCAAACTTGATGAGATTGCCTGAAAAGACGTTATGCCGAAACTGACTGTATTGCCTCATCCCGACTACTGCCCGGAAGGCGCCGTGATTGAAGACGCGCCCAAGGGCGTGTCGATCTGTCGTGTATTGCTGGACAACCACATCGACATCGAGCACGCCTGCGAATTGTCGTGTGCGTGCACGACCTGTCACGTGGTCATCAAGCAAGGTTATTCCGCGTTGGAAGACGCAACGGATGACGAAGAAGACCTGCTGGACAAGGCCTGGGGCCTGACGCCGACGTCGCGCCTGTCGTGCCAGGCGTTGGTGACCGACACGGACCTGACGGTAGAAATTCCGAAGTACACCATCAACCACGCCAAAGAGGGCCATTGATGAAGTGGACCGATACCTACGACATAGCCGCCGCCCTGGTCGACGCGCACCCCGACGTCGACCCCAAGACGCTGCGTTTTACGCAGTTGCGCGAATGGGTCATGGCATTGCCTGAATTCAACGACGACCCCGCCCACTGTGGCGAGAAAATCCTTGAGGCCATCCAGATGGCCTGGATAGACGAAGCGGACTGACCCGCCGACGCGAACAACGCTCCCGACAGGGGGCGTTTTTGTTTGCGCGGCCGTCATGCCGCGGCAAGGGCGGCCACGGTATCATCAGGGATCCGCACGTTGTGACCCCTACTTGTTCGAGTCTACTGATGCCCGCTGCCCAACTGCGCTTTGGCCTGGCCGCCAACCGTCTGCACCACGAAACCCCCGACGCCGCCTTGTTTACCTGGCTACGCGCGTGTTCGTCCACCATACGCGAGCTTGGCGTGCAACTGCACACCGTCGGCCGCACGCATGACGCCATCGTGCGCGAAGGCATGCTGCAAGGCTATAGCGGCCTGGTTCGCTATCCCTATGGACGCGAAGGCGGGCTGATGAAGCTGGTGGCCCGCGTGACCGAAGGACGTGATGGGCAGGCGCCCTTTGACGGGGCAATCTATCTGATCGACCCCGTGGATCCGTCGTCGATTTTTCCGGAGGCGCTGGCGTTGAAGCGGCAGTGCATCACCCACGGTCGACCGTTCATTTCGACCTTGGCGGGCGCGATCGAATGGATGGAAGTCGAACGCCTGCACGCGGGACTGGCGCCGGATGCGTCCGTGTCGCGCTTGTTCAATTTTTCTGGCCAGACCTTGGCCATGATTGCCCACGATGCGCTCAAGGACGAGATGGTGGCGTTCGCAAGCGAGCATTTCGATGTGCTGTCGCAATTTGCGCGCCGCGTGGCGACGGGCACGACGGGCGGACGGCTGAATGACCTGGCTTGGTCGCGCGGGTGGCCGAAAGACAAGCCCTGGGTGCATCGCTACCTGAGCGGACCGCTTGGTGGCGACGCCCAGATCGCCGAGCTGGTGCTTGAACATCAATGCCAACGCGTGATCTTCTTCGAAGACCCGCATGTGGCGCGCCAACACGAGGCCGACATCCAATTGCTGGAGCGCGCCGTGCGCGTGGTGACGGAATCGGCAACCTGCGCGACATCGCCCACCGTGGCGCGGCGCTGGGCGCAGGCCGTGGAAAAGCGCATGGCGCTTATCTGAACGGCGCTTATCTGAACGGGGCTTATCTGAATGGGGTTTATCCGATTTACCCCTTGAACGCCGGCGCGCGTTTTTCACGGAATGCGCGCACCCCTTCGGCAAAGTCCGCGCGCGCGGCCGAGTCCAGAAAGCGCGCCGTTTCATTGGCCAACTGCGTTTCCAGCGAGGCATGCTCGGCTGAGCGCAGCAGGTCTTTCGCGCCCGCGATGCCGTGGGGCGCGTGGCGCGCCAAATCCTCGGCGTAGCGTTCTGCGGCTTTGGCGAATTCGCTGGCGGGCACGCTGCGGGTGATGATGCCCCAGGCCAGCGCGTCGCGCGCGGTGAAGGGGTCGTGGCGCAGCAGCAGGTCCAAGGCGCGCTTGGGGCCCAGCACGCGGGCCAGGCCGTGCGTCATGCCGGCGTCGGGCGTGGCGCCCAGCTTCAGATATGCGGTCATGAAGCGGGTGTCGTCCTCGGCAATTGCCAGGTCGCATGCCAGCACCAGCGACAGGCCCGCGCCCGCCGCCACGCCATGCACCTGCGCCAGCCAAAGCTTGTTCATGCGTGCGATACGCGCGACGAAATCGTTAAGCGGCGTGAACAGATCCTGCAAGGTGGCGCGGACCTGCGCGGGTTCGCCCGTAAACATACTGATGTCGCCGCCCGCGCAGAATGCCTTGCCCGCCGCGCACAGGCGCACGACGCGGATGGCAGGCTGCGTTTCGATCCACTGCGCGGCGCGTTGCAGGTCGCGCGCCATGGCGACGTCGATGGCGTTGAGCGTATCAGCGCGGTTCAGCGTGACGGTGGCAAGGGTGCCATCGACCGCTAGCAGCAGCGTTTGAAACGCGGGAAGTTCCTGGGTCATGGCTTGTCTCCGTTATCGGGTAAGTACCAACTGTCGATCCAAAAACCGCGATGCTATGGTCTGAACCGAGCGCTTGCTTGGTTTTGTTTTAAGCAGACCTAGCGTAACGCATAGTGCTACCGCATAGAACGATTTTCCAGCGCTGGATTGGCGTAGGTAAAGACAGGTTCGTTGCATCTCCTGCCTCGCGGGTTGCCGATTCATCGTTTAAAAAATGTCCGCCCAAGGCGGCAAAAAAACTTCGCGATCAATCAGCGAGGAGACAAATGGTGGATCAGTCCAAGCACGCTCCTTTGCTGGAGGTGGATGGGGTTACCTTGGCGTTTGGCGGCGTCAAGGCGCTGACCGGCGTGGGGCTTAGCGTGGCGCCCGGCACCATCACCACAGTCATCGGCCCGAACGGCGCGGGCAAGACTTCGCTGTTCAACACCATTTCCGGCTTCTACAAACCGGCCACGGGCCACATCCGATTTGAAGGCCGGGACATCACCCGCGTAGCGGCGCCGGAGCGCGCCCGGCTGGGCCTGGCGCGCAGCTTTCAGAACATCGCGCTGTTTCGCGGCATGACGGTGCTGGACAACATCAAGCTGGGGCGGCACGCGCACTTGCGCACCAATGTGCTGGACGCCTTGTTCTATCTGGGCCGGGCGCGCCGCGAAGAGATGGCGCTGCGGGCCGACATCGAAGAACGCATCATCGACTTTCTTGAAATCGACCATATCCGTCACGCTCCGGTGGCGGCCTTGTCGTATGGCTTGCGCAAGCGCGTGGAACTGGCGCGCGCGCTGGCGATGCAGCCCAAGGTGCTGATGCTGGACGAACCCGTGGCCGGCATGAACCGCGAAGAAACGGACGACATGGCGCGCTTCATCCTGGATGCGCGATCTGAATGGGGCGTGACGGTGCTGATGGTGGAGCACGACATGGGCATGGTGATGGACCTGTCCGATCACGTGGTGGTGCTGAACTTCGGGCAGGTGATCGCGGACGGCACGCCTGCCGAGGTGCAGGCGAACCCGGAAGTCATCAAAGCCTATCTGGGCGCGGGCGATGTGGGCGACCTGCGCCGCCGCCTGCGGGAAGCCGCGTGATGGACGCGCTGTTCTTCCTGGAGGTCAGCCTGGCGGGCCTGGGCAGCGGCGGCCTGTATGCGCTGGCGGCATTGGCCTTCGTCATCGTCTACAAGGCGACGCGCGTCGTGAACATCGCCATCGGCGAATTCCTGATGTTGGGCGCGTACGTGTTCTATGCCTTCGCAACAAGCATGGCGTGGCCGATCTGGCTGGCCATCGTGGGCGCGGTGGTGGTGTCGGGCGCGTTGGGCGCCTTGGTCGAGCGCTTGACCATACGGCCGATGCTGGGCGAGGCCCCGATCTCGGTCTTCATGGTGACGGTGGGGCTGGCGTCGATTCTGGTGGGCGCGGTGGAACTGATCTGGACGGCCGACCAGCGCCGCCTGCCGGAATTCATGCCGCGCTCGCCCGTGATGATCGGCGAAGCCTTCGTGGCGCCCAAGGTGTTCTACGGATTCTGGGTGGCGGTGGTGCTGGCGCTGCTGGTGTTGGTGGTGTTTCGCTACTGGCGCGGCGGCGTGGCGCTCCGGGCGACGGCATCCGACCAGGGCGCGGCCTATGCCATGGGCATCAACGTGCCGCGCGTGTTCTCGCTGGCGTGGGTCGCTGCCGGCGCATTGGCCGCCGTATCCGGCGTGATCGTGGGCGCCATCGGCGGCATCTCCTCGTCGATGGGCGTGTTTGGCCTGTCGGTGCTGGTAGTGGTGATCGTGGGTGGGCTGGACAGTGTGGCGGGCGCGCTGGTGGGTGGCGTGTTCATCGGTTTGCTGGAGGCTTGGGCGGGCGCCTACCTGGGCGGCGAATTCAAGCTGCTGGCCACTTTCATCGTGCTGGTCGTGGTGTTGATGGTCAGGCCCTACGGCTTGTTCGGCACCCGTGAAATCGAGAGGCTTTGACCCATGCGCATCGCAACCGCGAAGCAGACTTATCTGGCCGACGAAGCCCTGTTCGACACGCGCACCCAGCATGTCTGGCTGGCCTTGCTGGCGGCGTCGCTCGTGCTGTTTCCCTTTGTGGCGGACGCCTATTGGCTGTACCTGGCGTGCCTGGTCGCCATCAACATCGCCAGCGCCACGGGCTTGAACATCCTGACGGGCTATACCGGGCTGGTCAGCCTGGGGCAGGCCGCGTTCATGGGGCTGGGCGCGTACACGGTGGCAGTGATGGAACTGCGGCTGGGCACGCCGGTGCTGGTCAACCTGTTGGGCGGCGGCGTGGTGGCGATGCTGGGCGGCTTGCTGGTGGGCATTCCGTCGCTGCGCGTCAAGGGTTTGTACCTGGCGATTTCGACCATTGCCGCCTCGTTCATTGCGCACTTCATTTTTGCGAACTGGGAATTCACGGGCGGAACCAGCGGCTTGCAGGTGCCGCCCGCGCGCGTGCTGGGCGTGGACCTGGATACGTCCTTCAAGATCTATTGGCTGATCGTGCCGGTAACGGTGCTGATGGTGCTGGGCGCGGCGAACCTGTTTCGCACCCGCATCGGGCGCGCGTTCATCGCCATCCGCGACCGCGACATCTCGGCTGAAGTGCTGGGCATCCACTTGCTGCGGTACAAGCTGCTGTCGTTCGGCCTGTCGTCGTTTTATGCGGGCGTGGCGGGCGGGTTGTGGGCGTACTTCTTTCGCGTGGTCACGCCCGAGAGCTTTCCGCTGATCATGTCCATCTTCTTCCTGGCCGCCATCATCGTGGGTGGCATGGGGTCGATCCTGGGGGCCATTCTGGGCGCGGTGTTCATGACCATGGTGCCCGAACTGCTCAAGCTCATCGTGGGCTGGCTGCCCGTGGGCGGCGACGCGCTGCGCCTGGTGTCGCCCGTGCGCACCATTGTTTTCGGCCTGCTGATCGTGGGCTTTTTGATCTTCGAGCCGCATGGGCTCGCGGAAATCTGGCGGCGCGTACGCCGCTTCTTCCACCTGTGGCCATTCCGGACCTGAACGCTGACTGGCCGATTGCAAAACGCATTGCAACACCTACAAGACCCAAGGAGACACATCATGAAGCGCATCCGGATAGGCAGCGGTTTATCGAAGTTGTTGGCCCCGTTGGGCCTGGCGGCGGCATTGGCGGCGGCGCCGGCAGCACAGGCGGCGGACGACCTCGTGCTGGGCGGGTCCATTCCCTTGAGCGGCGTGTTCGCGTTTGCCGGGCAGGGCATCCACGCCGGCATTTCCGACTATGTAAAGATCATCAACGAACAAGGCGGCATCAAGGGCCGCAAGCTGCGCTACGTGCCGGAAGACACGGCCTACAAGGTGGATGCGTCGGTGGCGGCCTTCAAGAAAATCACCAGCCAGAACAAGGTGAACTTCTACTACGGTGATTCCACCGGCTTTTCGAAGACCATCAACGCGGAATTGAACCGCACCGGCGACATCCTGATGACCGGTGCGTCGTTCGCGACTGAACTGAACGACCCCGCCAAGTATCCGGCGCAGTTCATGCTGGGGCCGGACTACACCGAGATGTTCGGCATTCTGCTGCGCTACATCGCCAAGGAGCAGCCGGGCGCGAAAGTGGCCTTTGTGTATTCCGACACCGAGTTTGGCCGCGACCCCATTGCCAGCTCGCGCGCCGTGGCGGAAAAGCTGGGGCTGAAAGTCGCCACCGAAATCATGACGCCACCGGGCAGCGTGGATGTGTCGACCGAAGTGATCAAGCTGCGCCGGGCAGACCCGGACTTCACCATCTTCCACGGCTATGTGCTGGCGCCCATTCCGGAATTCGTCGGACAGGGCAAGCGCATGGGCTTGAAGACCCGTTACATGGGCACGTTCTGGACCATGGACAACTCCACCGTGATGCAGATGGGCGAAGATGCCGAGGGCTTCATGGGCGTGATGCCTTATCGCTACTACTACGACACCGAGGGCGATGCGCCGATGTTGAAGAAGATCCGCGAAATGCGTCCGCAGTACCAAAGCACCGGCTATATGCAGGGCTTCCTGGCGGCGATGCTGTTTTCGGAAGTGGCCAAGCGCACGCTGGATGCCGGCAAGGAGCTGACCAGCGCCAACATGAAGGCCGCGCTGGATGGCATCAAGGACTTCGACACAGGTGGCTTGATTGGCGTGCCGGTCACGATAAAGGGCAACTCCATTCCGGTGGGCCGCATCTATCGCGCCGATGTGAAGCAAAAGCAGATGGTGCCGGCGTCCGACTGGATCGTGCTGAAGTGAGGCGGCTGTGAACCTGGGACAACACGCGCAGTTGGCACAGACATCGGCATCGACCACCGCCGCCGCGCCCGCGGCGGTGTTGGACATCAACAATATCGAGGTCGTCTACAACAAGGCGGTGCAGGTGCTGCGCGGCTTGTCCCTGTCGGTGCCGGCCGGCAGCATCGTGGCGCTTCTGGGCAGCAACGGCGCCGGCAAATCCACCACGCTGAAGGCCGTGTCCGGCTTGCTGGACCTGGAGGACGGGGAACTGGTGCGCGGGCACATTGCCTTCAACGGCGGTGATACGGCGGGCACCAAGCCGCAGAACCTGGTGCGCGCGGGCCTGGCGCACGTCATGGAGGGCCGTCGCGTGTTCGAAGACCTGACCGTGGAGGAAAACCTGGTGGCGGCCACCTACGCGCTGACGGGACGGCCCGACGCGCGCGTGGACTTCGACCTGGTGTACGGCTATTTTCCGCGTCTGTTCGAACGACGGCGCGGCTTGGCGGGCTACTTGTCCGGGGGCGAGCAACAGATGCTGGCCATCGGGCGCGCGCTGATCGCTCAACCCAGGTTGATGCTGCTGGACGAACCGTCGCTGGGCTTGTCGCCAATGCTGGTCGAGAGCATCTTTTCCATCATCGCCCGCATCAACGCCGAGCAGGGCGTGTCGATGCTGCTGGTTGAGCAGAATGCGTCGGTGGCGCTGGCCGTGGCGCACTACGGCTACATCATGGAGACCGGCAAGGTGGTCATCGACGGCTCGGCTGACAAGCTGGCCGCCGACCCGGACGTGCGCGAGTTCTATCTGGGCGTGGGCGGCACGGGCGACGCGCGCGGCTTTCGCGACATCAAGCACTACAAGCGCCGCAAGCGCTGGCTGTCATGAAGGACAAGGCCATGGTTGCGTTGATTGACCCCGCCGTTTGGCCCGAACTGACCTTGCCGCAGATGCTGCGCGAACAGGCGCGGCGGCAGCCCGAGGCCATAGCCATCCGGCAAAAGGACTTTGGCATCTGGAAGCCGCTGAACTGGGCCGGCTACTGGCAGCGGGCATGCCACGTAGGGCTGGGCCTGCGCGCCCTGGGCCTGAGCGTGGGCGGCCGGGTTGCCATCGTGTCCGAGAACCGCGTGGAGTGGTTGCTGACCCAGTTGGGGGCGGGCACGGTGGGCGGCGTGGCGGTGGGTGTGTATCCAACCAGCCCGGCCGAGGAAATGGGCTATGTGCTGGAGCACGCCGACGTTGAGCTGGTGGTGTGCGAAGACCAGGAACAGACCGACAAGGTGCTGCAGGTGGCGCACCGTTTGCCGCTGCTGCGCCGCATTGTGATGATCGAAACCAAGGGTTTGCGTTCCTACGCGCCGGCCGAGCGCGAACGGATCGTGAGCTTTGCCGAGATCGAAGCCGAGGGCGCGCGCCGCGAGGCCGCCGAACTTACCGCCTTGAACGCCGCGCTGGATGCGCAGCGCCTGGATGAAACCGGGCTGATGATTTATACGTCCGGCTCCACCGGCAAGCCCAAGGGCGCGATGCTCAGCTACCGCAATATGCGCGGTGTGGCGCCGGGTATCGCCGACCGGCTGTCGATGGATGCGCATAGCGTGCATCTGTCGTACCTGCCGCTGTGCCACGTGGCCGAGCAAATGCTGTCCACCTTCGTGCCGCTGTATCTGGGGTCGCAGGTGAACTTTGGCGAATCCATCCGCACGGTGCAGGAAGACCTGCGCGAAGTCGCGCCGACGATCTTCCTGGGCGTGCCGCGCATCTGGGAAAAGCTGCACGCATCGATTTCGATCAAGATGCAGGAAGCGGGGCGCTTGCAGCAGTGGCTGTACCGGCAGGCATTGGCGCGCTGCGCGCCCTTCCTGGAGAAGTCACCCGCGCAGTACAGCATGGGCGAACGATGGACCCATACGCTGTGGTACTGGCTGGTGCTGCGCGCCTTGCAGAACTTCATCGGCTTGCGGCGCGTGCGCGTGGCCATGACCGGCGCCGCGCCCATCCCGCCTGACGTGGTGCGCTATTTCCGCACCCTGGGCGTGCCGCTGCTGGAAGTGTATGGCCTGACGGAATCGGCCGGCATGATCTTCGGCCAGCATCCCGACCGCGTGAAAGTAGGCACGGTGGGCGAACCGATTCTGGGCGTGGAATGGAAAATGGGTGACGCCGGCGAACTGCTGGTGCGCGGCGACATGGTGTTCCAGGGCTATTACAAGAACGCGGATGCCACGGCCGATACCGTGCGCGACGGCTGGCTGTACACGGGCGACGTGGTGGCGGAACAAGACGGGCGCGTGCGCATCGTGGACCGCTTGAAAGACATCATGATCACGGCGGGCGGCAAGAACCTGACGCCATCTGAAATTGAAAACGCCGTCAAGGGCAGCCCATATGTGAAGGAATGCATCGTCATTGCCGATGGCCGCAAGTTCGTGTCGGCGCTGATCCAGCTTGAGTTCGACACGGTGGGCAAGTGGGCCGAGTCGCGCCGCATTGCGTTCACGCATTTCCGGTCGCTGGCCGAAACGGCGGAAGTGCGCGAACTGGTGCAGCAGGAAGTGTCGCGCGCCAACGCGGGGCTTGCGCCCGTGTCGCAAATCAAGCGGTTTCACCTGCTGACCAAGGAACTGGATCATGACGATGGCGAGGTGACGGCCACGATGAAAGTGCGCCGCGCCAGCATCTATCGCACCTACGCCAAAGAAATTGAAATGCTCTACGTTGAGGAGACGATGGCATGAACGAAGCCGTGATCGTGGAAGCGGTGCGCACGCCGTTTGGCCGGCGCGGCGGATGGTGGGCCGACACGCGGCCCGATACGCTGCTGGCGCAGACGGTGGACGGCTTGCTGGCGCGCGCCGGCTTGCCCGGCGAAAAGGTCGAGGACTTGATCGCGGGCTGCGTCAGCCAGGCGGGCGAGCAGGGCGCGAACGTGGGGCGCCTGGCGGCGATGCTGTCGACCTTGCCGGAAAGCGTGCCGGGCGTGACGCTTAACCGCATGTGCGGATCCAGCCAGCAGGCGGTGCACTTTGGCGCGCAAGCCATCGCCGCGGGCGACATGCGCTATGTGGTGGCCGGCGGCGTTGAAAGCATGAGCCGCGTGCCGATGTTCCTGGACGTGACCTTGGGGCAAAGCGAATTCAAGGGTTTTGAATCGCTGAACCCGGCGCTGCTGGAACGCCATGCCCTGATTCACCAGATTGAAAGCGCGGAACGCATTGCCGACCACTGGCGCTTGTCGCAGGCAGATATGGATGACTGGGCGCGCGAAAGCCATGCACGCGCCTGGACCGCCGCGCGCGCCGGGCTGCATGCGGAATTGCTGCCGGGTGCGCAGGCCGCAGTGCATCGCGACGAAGGCATACGCGAAACCACTGACGCAGCGCGCATGGCGGCCATGGCGCCGGCGATGCGGCCGGCGGGGCAGGGCGGTGTCACCGCCGCCAACGCCAGCCAATTGGCGGACGGGGCGGCGGCGGTATTGTTGGCCGACCACGACACGGCGCTGTCAGACGGGCTGCGGCCGCGTGCCCGATTCCTGGCGCGGGTGGTGGTCGGGTCGGACCCCGTGATGCAGTTGACGGGCGTGATTCCGGCTGCGCGCATGGCCTTGGCGCGCGCCGGCCTGGCCTTGGAGGACATCGATTGGATCGAAATCAACGAGGCCTTCGCCAGCGTGGTGCTGGCCTGGCAGCGCGAGCTCGATGCCAAGCCGTCGCGCGTGAATCCGTGGGGCGGCGCCATTGCGCACGGCCATCCCTTGGGTGCGACCGGCGCGGGCTTGATGGCCAAGATGCTGGCCGGGCTTGAAGCGACCGAGGGCGAGATCGGCATGCAACTGATGTGCATCGGCCATGGCATGGCCACGGCGACCATCATCCAGAGACTGTGAGCTGTCATGAACAAGACCGCGGCCGTCGTGCCGCGCGATGAAGGCACGGAGTCGGAGCGCCGCCGCGAGCTGGTGCTGACGGCCGGCAGGCTGTTCTGCAAGCATGGCTACGAGCGCACCACCGTGCGCGAACTGGCCCGCGCCGTGGGCTTGCAATCCGGCAGCCTGTTCCACCACTTTCGCAGCAAAGAAGAAATATTGGTGGCCGTCATGAACAACGGCATCCAGGAAGTGATCGACGGCGGCGAGCGGGCGCTGGCGCATTACGACGCGCCGGCCGATCGCCTGGCCGCGCTGTTTCGCGTACACATGTGGAGCATGTTGCAAGGCGCGGGGGGCGACGCCATGAACGCGCTGGTGTATGAATGGCGCAGCCTGTCCGCGCCCAGCCAGTCGGCGGTTAAGGCGTTAAGCGATCGCTACGAGGCGATGTGGCAGTCCGTCGTGGCCGGCGCGGTGGATGCGGGCATGATCAAGGGCGATGCGCGCGTCATCAAGCGTTGCGTGCTGGGGGCGATGAACCTGACGGTGCAGTGGTACAAGCCGGGCGGGCGCCTGGCGCCCGCCGAGTTCATTGATGCGATGTTGCTGGCGTCGCTGCCGGCCTTGCCCGCGGGCGCGGGGGCCTGGCCCTTGCCCTTGCCGGCTTAGGCTACCGACGCTTGATATAGGCGCCCACGGCGCAGGCCACGGCCAGCGCCAGCAAAGAACCCGCCACGGGCAGCAGGAAGTCGGCCTCGCCGTGATAGCCGCCACCGGTGACGCCGCCCGCCACGCCACCCATCCACAGCAGCGCGGACAGCAGCGATGCCACCGCGGAGATCGCGGCGGCGATGCACAAGGCAATGAACACCGGCCGGCGCGGCCGCGCGGAGACGTAGGGCGAAGCCGGCAAGACGCGGCGGGGTTGCTTGATCCAGTAGATCAGCCCCGCCGCAATCAGCAGCAGCATCAGGATCTTGAAGATCATGATGCGGCCTTGGCCAAGCAGCCTTTAGTCTTCACGACGCAGGTGCGGGAACAGGATGACGTCGCGGATGCTGGGGCTGTCGGTCAGCAGCATGACCAGGCGGTCGATGCCGATGCCGCAGCCGCCCGTCGGAGGCATGCCGTATTCCAGCGCGCGGATGTAGTCCGCGTCGTAGAACATGGCTTCTTCGTCGCCGGCATCCTTGGCTTCCACTTGCGAGCGGAAGCGTTCGGCCTGGTCTTCGGGGTCGTTCAATTCCGAGAAGCCGTTGGCGATTTCGCGGCCCGTCATGAACAGCTCGAAGCGCTCGGTGATGCCTTCGCGCGTGTCGGAAGCGCGCGCCAGCGGCGACACTTCAACCGGGTAGTCGATGATGTAGGTGGGGTTCCAGAGCTTGGCTTCGGCCGTCTCTTCGAACAGCGCCAGTTGCAGCGCGCCCAGGCCGGCGCGCGACAGCACCGGGCCGTCGGCATCCGCGCCCAGCTTCTTCAATTCGGCGCGTACAAAGGTGGGGTCGTCCAGTTGTTCCTGGGTGTAGCCCGGCGCGTACTTCAGGATGGCTTCGCAGATGGTCAGGCGGTCGAACGGCTTGGACAAGTCCAGCTCGCGTTCCTGATACGTCAGCACGGCGCTGCCGGTGGCCGAGATGGCCGCCTGGCGGATCAGTTCTTCCGTGAAGTCCATCAGCCAGCGGTATTCCGCAAAGGCCGCGTAGAACTCCATCATCGTGAATTCAGGGTTGTGACGCGGGCTGACGCCTTCGTTGCGGAAGTTGCGGTTGACTTCGAACACGCGCTCGAAGCCGCCGACGATCAGGCGCTTCAGGTAGAGCTCGGGCGCAATGCGCAGGTACATTTCCATGTCCAGCGCATTGTGGTGCGTGACGAACGGCTTGGCCGCCGCGCCACCCGGAATGGGGTGCAGCATGGGCGTTTCGACTTCCAGGAAGCCGGCGTTCAGCATGAACTGGCGAATGCTGCCCACGGCCTTGCTGCGCGCTTCGAACGTGCGGCGCGTGGCGTCCGTCATGATCAGGTCAACGTAGCGCTGGCGGTAGCGCAGTTCCTGGTCGGCCACGCCGTGGAACTTGTCCGGCAGCGGGCGCAGCGACTTCGACAGCAGGCGGGCGGTGGCGGCGTGCACCGACAGTTCGCCCTTGTTGGTCTTGAAGACCGACCCTTCGATCGCGATGATGTCGCCGATGTCCCATTGCTTGAACGCGGCGTAGTTGTCTTCGCCCAGCGTGCCACGGTCCAGGTAGATCTGGATGCGGCCGGTGCTGTCTTGCAGCGTGGCGAAGCTGGCCTTGCCCATGACGCGCTTGAGCATCATGCGGCCGGCGACCTTGACGGTGACGGCGGCAGCGGCCAGGGCTTCCTGTTCTTCGCCGTCGTACTTGTCGTGCAGCGCGGCGGCGCGGGCGTCCGGAACGAAATCGTTGGGGTACGCGACCCCGGTTTCGCGCAGTTTGGCCAGCTTGGCGCGCCGTTCGGCGATCAAGCGGTTTTCATCCTGGGCGGGTGCCGGAGTGGTCGAGTGGTCGGTCATGGTAAGGGGATCAGTCGTAATTGCGGATGTCGTCGATTTCGGTCGTGCCGAAATCTTCGCGATCCAGGTAGGCAAGGATGCGGGCGGCCACGTTGGCGGGCGAAGCGAGCTTGCCGGTGGCGTGGAAGTCCTGGAACTTGGCCAGCGCCGGGAAGCTGTCGGGGTCGCTGGAACGGATGGCGACCTGCATGTCGGTGTCGACGATGCCGGGGGCCAGCGCGACGATGCGCGCGCCGTCATCGCCTTGTTCCTGCTTGACCACGCGCGAATACATGTCCAGCGCGGCCTTGGTGGCGCAGTAGACGCCCCAGCCGGCGTTCGGGTTGCGGCCCGCGCCGGACGAGATGTTCAGCACGCGGCGGTCTGCCTTCAGGTCTTCGACGGCGGCCAAAAAGCGCGCGGTCAGCAGCATGACGGCGGTGACGTTCAGATTGAACGCGGCGGTGATGGCCGCGCTGTCGATCAGGGCGTCGGTGCCGGCCACGGGGTGGACCGTGCCCGCATTGTTGATCAGCAGATAGCGCTTGGCATCGCGCGGCAGGGCCGAGCAGATGCGTTCGGCCGCGGTTTCCGCCGCCTTCAGGTCCGAGAGGTCCACGGACAGTTGTTCCAGTTGCACATCCTGCGACCGCGCGTAGGCGGCCAGTTCAGGGTCTTCGCGGCGCGCCAGCGTGATCAGGCGGGTGCCCGGTTTGAGCAGGCCGCGCGCCATGGCGGCGCCGATGCCGCGCGAAGCGCCGGTAAGGATTGCGATGGTGTCAGACATTCGTGGACCTCTGGGTGCGGTTAGCGGAAGTATCGCGACAAACTTAAACGCCTTGCTTCAGGCTGGCCTGGATGAAGGGATCCAGGTCGCCGTCCAGCACTTTTTGCGTGTTGGAGATTTCAACGTTCGTGCGCAGGTCCTTGATGCGGCTCTGGTCCAGCACGTAGGAACGGATCTGGTGGCCCCAGCCCACGTCGGTCTTGGAGTCTTCCAGCTTCTGCTGTTCGGCCATGCGGTTGCGCATTTCCAGTTCGTAGAGCTTGGACTTCAGCATCTGCATGGCTTCGGCGCGGTTGCGGTGCTGCGAACGGTCGTTCTGGCACTGCACCACGATGCCCGTGGGGATGTGCGTCAGGCGCACGGCGGAATCGGTCTTGTTGATGTGCTGACCGCCCGCGCCGGACGCGCGGTAGGTGTCCACGCGCAGGTCGGCGGGGTTCACTTCAACTTCGAATGATTCGTCGACTTCCGGGTACACGAAGACGCTGGCAAACGACGTGTGGCGACCGCCGGAGGAATCGAACGGGCTCTTGCGGACCAGGCGATGCACGCCGGTTTCGGTGCGCAGGTAGCCAAAGGCGTATTCGCCTTCCATCTTGATGGTGGCCGACTTGATGCCCGCGACGTCGCCTTCGGATTCTTCCAGCACTTCAACCTTGAAGCCCTTGCGCTCGGCGTACTTGAGGTACTGGCGCAGCAGCATCGAGGCCCAGTCCTGCGCTTCCGTGCCGCCCGCGCCCGCCTGGATGTCCAGGAAGCAGTTCAGCGGATCGGCCGGATTGGAGAACATGCGGCGGAATTCCAGGTTTTCGAGCTTTTCCTGGAACGCGTCGGCGTCTTTTTCAATAGATTCAAGGGTGGAATCGTCGTCGTCGGCCTCGGCCAGTTCGAACAATTCATTGGCGTCGGCCAGGCCCGTGCCCAGACCGGTGAGCGTTTCCACCACGTCTTCCAGGGCTTTCTTTTCACGGCCCAGGTCTTGGGCGTGCTTGGGGTCGTTCCAGACCGCCGGGTCTTCAAGCTCGGCGTTTACAACGTGCAGGCGTTCAGCTTTGGCATCGTAGTCAAAGATACCTCCGTAGAGCCTGTTCGCGCTCCGCGTAATCGGCGAGGCGGGCTGCGAGCTGGTTCTGACGTTCGGCTTCCATGATGATTCCTGATGACTTTTGTGCGAAACCTGGCATTTTACCGTGGATGGGGCAATAGCGCGGGCGGGTGTTGTAAGACGGGGGGGACGGATGGGGGCGAGCGGGCGCGCAGCTCGTAGGATGGGTGAAGCGCGGGAATGCGCGGGCAAGAATTCAGGTGCGGGACGCGCGTAACCCATCAGCCGGCCGCCGCCGTGTAGGTACGGCCCATGAGAATTTAGGTACGACCCATGAGAATTCGGCGTTGTTTGATGGGTTGCGCGCGTTCTACACCTTCGTTCTTGCGCGGACTTTGCCGCGCTTCACCCATCCTACGGATGTGAATCCGCTTTTTACCCAGCGTGTTCGATCACCAACTGCACCGATACCATCCCGTTCCACACGTTTTGTTCCAGCCGGTACGCCGCCTGTATATGTTCCGGTAGCGACTGGTCGTGGCCGAACCAGATCGCGTCAAAACGCTGGTGGCCGCGTTCCAGGGACAGCTTCAGGTGCTTTTCACCGACCAGGCGCTGGTTGCGCACGGTGAATTCGTCCAGGAACAAGGGGGCGGCAAAGCCCGCGCCCCAGACTTGCTGTTGCAGCATGCCGGCGACTTCGGCGTTGGCGTAGCCCGACTCCAAGGACCCATCGGTTTCGATGACCGGTTCGAAGGTGTCGCGGCCGGTCAGTTCGCGCACGGCCGCGTCGAAAGCGGGGGCGAAGGCGGGGAAGTCGGCGCGGCCCAGCGTCAAGCCGGCGGCCATGGCGTGGCCGCCGAATTTGCGGATCAGGTTGGGATGGCGCTTGGATACGAGGTCCAGCGCATCGCGCAGGTGTACGTCGGGAATCGAACGGCCCGACCCCCGGATTTCGTCGTCGCCCGCGGGCGCGAAGGCCAAGGTGGGGCGCCAGAATTTTTCTTTCAGGCGCGAGGCCACCAGGCCCACCACGCCCTGGTGCCAGCCGGGGTCGAACACACAGACCGTGGCGCCCGCCGACGCGTTGGGTTCTTCCATGGCGGCCAGGGCCTGCTCGCGCATTTCGGCTTCGATGGTGCGGCGTTCGCGGTTGATGTTGTCGAGCTCGCGCGCCATTTCCAGCGCCTGGGCTTCGTCGTCGGTGGTCAGGCAGGCAATGCCCAGGCTCATGTCGGCCAGGCGGCCGGCCGCGTTGATGCGGGGGCCCAGCGCAAAGCCCAGGTCGAAACCATTGGCGCTGCGCGGTTCGCGGCCGGCCACGGCAAACAGCGCGCGCAGGCCAGGTTGCAGGCGGCCGCTGCGCATGCGTTGCAGGCCTTGCGTGACCAGCAGGCGGTTGTTGGCGTCCAGTTTGACCACGTCGGCCACGGTGCCCAAGGCCACCAAGTCCGACAGAGCATCCAGGCGCGGGCCGCCATCGGCCGGGTAGACGCCACGGCGGCGCAGCTCGGCGCGCAAGGCCAGCATCATGTAGAAGATCACGCCCACGCCCGCCAGGTTCTTGGACGGGAAACCGCAGCCGGGCTGGTTCGGGTTCACGATGGCCAGCGCGTCGGGCAAGGTGTCGCCCGGCAAGTGGTGGTCGGTGATGACCACGCCGATGCCGGCATCGTTGGCGGCGGCCACGCCGTCGACGCTGGCGATGCCGTTGTCCACGGTGATGATGATGTCGGGCTTGCCGCTGCGGTGGCGCACGGCCAGCTCGACCACGGCGGGCGACAGGCCATAGCCGGTTTCAAAGCGGTTGGGCACCAGGAAGTCGACATCGGCGCCCATGGCGGACAGGGCGCGCAGGCCGACCGCGCAGGCGGTGGCGCCGTCGCAATCGTAGTCGGCCACGATCAAGAGCTTCTTGCCGGCCTGGATGGCGTCGGCCAGCACACCGGCCGCGTGCGCGGAATGGGTCAGGCCGGCGGGCGGCAGCAGCGACGGCCACGCCAGCTTGGTTTGATCAGGATGCGTGACGCCGCGCGCGGCCCACAGGCGGGCCAGCAGCGGATGGATGCCCGACGCTTCCAGGATGCGGCAGGCTTCCAGGGCGGCGGGTCGGGTCGTTAAGCGGGGTGAGACCACCAGGCGCTCCAGTTTTTCTTGGGCGCGGGCAGCAAGCCAAGCAGGCCCCCGCGCGGTTTCAGGGTCAGCGCGGCTTGGCGGTCGTCGCCCAGCAGCAGCAGTTCGGTGGGGGCGGCGGGCAGGCCATGCTTGCCGGCCAGCGGGCGCAGGTGCTGCGCATCCAGTTCGGCCAAGGCGTCCAGCCAGCCGGACCAGTCGCCCGTCCGTTGCGGGGCGTCCAGCCCGGTCAGCACGTACTCGGCACCGGCAGGCGTGGCCGTCCAGGGCGTGCCGCCGCCGTACAGCCACAAGGCGTTGACCGGGGGCAGGCCGCGCGCGGCGCGGTCGTCGTTGACGGGGTGTTCGTGCCACGCCATCTGAATTTCATTGAGCAGCCGGCGCCAGGGGCGGGTTTCGGCGTCTTGGCGCCACCATTCGTTCAGCCGGTGGCCGGCCACTACCTGCGGCGACGCGGTCTGCGGACGCAAGCCCTCGGGCAGCGTCAAGCGCCAGCGTTGGGGTGACAGCGCGTGGACGGCGAAACCCGTGCCGTCAAACAGCGGGCGCGCCGTGTCCAGCAGGGCGTCGGATTCCTGTGCGCGCAATTCCATTTGGCCGGGGTCCAGCAAATTGGCTTGGTCGGCCCCCAATGCCAAATGGACCAACTCGGCCAGCCACACGGCCTGGCCGGCAGGGGCTTGGTCGCCCGCCAGCAAGGGCCCCAGCCCCGCGCCTTGCAGCAGGCCGGGTTCGGCCTGGTAGCCCGCGCGGTTCAGTTGCCAGGATTCGAACGCGGTACAGCCGTGGGCACGCACATCAAACGGCGTGGCGCGGGCGGAGCCGGCCAGCAGCCAGTGGTGCAGCGTGGGGGCACGCTCGGGTAGCAGTTTGGCCAGTTCGGCGGCAACGGGAAGGGCGGGCAGGGCGCCCGGAATGACGATCAGCATGGGCGGGATTGTAGTCTGGCAAGGCGGCGGGAACTAAGGGGCGTTGGCGCCTGCCATAGCTTGACACGGCTGGTCGTGGAACCGCACATCCGCGGCGCGATTTCCAGGCCGTTAATGCAATAATGCGCACGTGCTGAAAATACCCTACGAACTCTGGATAGGCGCCCGCTATGCCGGGATGGCCCGAATCCGCCAGCGACGCGGGCGCCGCGATCGCTTCATCTCCTTCATTGCCGCCAGTTCCATGGCGGGTATCGCGCTGGGCGTTGCCGCCCTGATCGTGGTGCTATCCGTGATGAACGGGTTTCAAAAAGAAGTGCGCGATCGCATGCTGTCGGTGCTGCCGCACATCGAACTCTACATCCCCGGCGCCTTGCCCGAGCGGGTGCTTGAGCAGTGGCAGCAGTTTGCCACCGCCGCCAAGCAGAACCCCGAGGTCAAGGCCGGCGCGCCCTTCGTGGCGGCGCAGGGCATGCTGGTGCGCGGTCAGGCGCTGCGGGGCGTGCAGGTACGGGGCATCGACCCCGCCACCGAAGGCAACGTATCTGACCTGCCGCGCCAGATGGTATCGGGCAAGCTGACCGACCTGAAAGCCGGCGGCTTCGGCGTGGTGCTGGGCAACGAGCTGGCCGACGGCCTGGGCGTGAAAGTGGGCGACACGCTGCTGATGATGGCGCCGCAGGGCTCGATCAGCCCGGCCGGTTTTGCGCCGCGCATGCGCCAGTTCACCGTGGTTGGCGTGTTCTCGTCGGGCCACTATGAATACGATTCGTCGCTGGCGTTCGTGGACAACCAGGACGCCGCACGCGTGTTCCGTGAAAGCGGCACGGCGGGCGTGCGGCTGCGCATTGCCGACATGCAGAAAGCGCCCGAGGTGGCGGTCGAATTGAAGAAGGTCTTGCCGCCCTACGTGATGGCCAGCGACTGGTCGCGCAACAATCGCACGTGGTTCGCCGCCGTGCAGACCGAAAAGCGCATGATGTTCCTGATCCTGGCGCTGATCGTCGCCGTGGCCGCGTTCAACCTGCTGTCGTCTTTGGTGATGGCCGTGAAGGACAAGCAGTCGGACATCGCCATCCTGCGCACGCTGGGCGCCGGGCCGGGCGAAGTGGCCCGCATCTTCCTGGTGCAGGGCGCCTTGATCGGCGTGATCGGCACCTTGTTGGGCGTGGTGGGCGGTATCGTCATCGCCTACAACGTGGACGTGATCGTGCCGTTCATCGAACGCATGCTGGGCGTGCATTTCCTGCCGCGCGAGGTCTATTTCATCAGCGCGTTGCCGTCCGACCCGCAAGTGGGCGACATCGTCACCATTGGCTTGACGTCCTTGGTGCTGTCGCTGCTGGCCACGCTGTATCCCAGTTGGCGCGCTTCGCGCCTGCAACCGGCACAGGTGCTGCGTCATGATTAAGATTCCCAACGCAGACGCTTTGACCCCCGCGCTGCAAGCCGAAAACATCGTCAAGTTCTACGACGATGGCGCTACCCGCATCGACGTGCTGAGCGATGTCAGCCTGACGGTGGCGCGCGGCGAAATGGTCGCCATCGTGGGCGCGTCGGGCTCTGGCAAGAGCACGTTGCTGCACATTCTTGGTCTGCTGGACGTGCCCAACAGCGGCTCGGTATCGGTGGACGGCAAATTGGCCGTGGGCCTGTCGGAAGCCAAGAAGAGCGCGGTGCGCAACAGCAGCCTGGGCTTTGTGTACCAGTTCCACCATCTGCTGCCGGAGTTTTCGGCGTTGGATAACGTGGCGATGCCGCTGATCGTGCGTCGCGAAAACCGCGACAAGGCCCGCGAGGCCGCGCGCGAGGTGCTGGCGCTGGTGGGCCTGGCCGCGCGCGAAGACCATTTTCCCGGTCAGTTGTCGGGCGGCGAACGCCAGCGGGTGGCCTTGGCGCGCGCGCTGGTGACGCGCCCGGTGTGTGTGCTGGCCGATGAACCCACTGGCAACCTGGACCGCAACACGGCGCACAAGATGTTTGAGCTGCTGACCCGCGTGAACCAGGAGTCGGGCACGGCGTTTGCCATCGTCACGCACGACCCTGAACTGGCTGCTCGCGCCGACCGCCAATTGTTGATGGAAAACGGCAGGCTGGTACCGGAATAAGCCGGGCAGGGGAGCATAATTCCGCCAAGGAGGCCATGCCCATGCTGATCGACACCCACTGCCATCTGGACGCCGCGGAATTCGACGCCGACCGCCAGCAGGTGGCCGACCACGCTTGCGAAGCCGGCGTCCGGTCCATCGTCATCCCCGCCATCGAACGCGCCAATTTCTCCGTGGTGCAAAAACTTGCCGGCCAGATCGCCGGCGGCGCCTACGCGCTGGGCATCCATCCGCTCTTCGTGCAGCGCGCGCAAGAGTCCGACTTGGACGTGCTGCGCGACACCATCAAGCATTGCCTGGGCGACCCCCGCTTTGTGGCCATCGGCGAAATCGGCCTGGACTTTTTCGTGCCCGAGATTTCCGCCGGCGAGGCGCGCGAACGGCAGGAACGGTTCTATGCCGCCCAGCTGGACATGGCCGCGGAATTCAAGCTGCCCGTCTTGCTGCATGTGCGCCGGTCGCAAGACATCTTGCTGAAATACCTGCGCCGCCATGGCCCCATCGGCGGCATCGCGCACGCTTTCAATGGTAGCGCGCAGCAAGCCCAAGCGTTCATTGATCACGGATTTGCCCTGGGCATGGGGGGCGCCATGACGTATGAACGGGCCCTGCAGATCCGCCGCCATGCGGTGGACGTGGACCTGGCGCACCTGGTGCTGGAAACCGATGCGCCGGATATTCCGCCTGCCTGGCTGCACCCGCCCCAGCGCCGCAACCGGCCGGGTGAGTTGGTGCGTATCGCAGCCGTTCTGGCGGAGCTGCGCGGCATCACGCCCGCGCAGGTGGCGCATGCCACCACGGCCAATGCGATGCGGGTATTGCCGCGCCTGCCGGCTGCAATTCTGACTGACGACGACTAAATCCGTCCCTGAATGTTTAACGCAGATGACAGTGGTTGTCGTCTTAATGCATCACAGATCTAAGAAATTTCTGAAAGCTTTCTAAAAACTGAATGAAAGCTGGCAAAAGGATGGATCGCTTATTGGGAATGCCTATCATTGGCGTTCTTTAAAAATCCCAATCAGCGCGATGCGCGCCGCCCGGCCCGGGCGGTTCCCTGCGATTCCTTATGTCTACTCAGAAAAGCGTTACCGGCCTCGGGGTCGATCGCCCCACAATCCTTCCATCCTTCCGCCTGGCGCCGCTGGTTATCGCCATCGCCATGACCGGCGCGGCCCACGCGCAGACGGCCAACCGGGGCATGGAAGACACCCTGGGCGTTGCGCAACTGGATACCGTGGTGGTCACCGCTGCCGGCTTCGAGCAGGAAATCAAGAACGCGCCCGCGTCCATTTCCGTGATTACGCGCGAACAGCTTGAAACCAAGCCGTTCCACAACCTGGCCGATGCAGTGGCCGACGTGGAAGGCGTGACGGTGGAACGCGGCGGCAAGGCGGGCGGCATGAACATCAGCATTCGTGGCCTGCCCAGTGATTACACGCTGGTGCTGGTTGACGGCAAGCGGTTGAACCAGAACAGCTCGGGCGCGCGGCCCAACGGCTTTGGCGACGTGGACACCAACTTCATCCCGCCCATGGCCGCCATCGAACGCATTGAAGTCGTGCGCGGCCCCATGTCCACGCTGTATGGCTCGGACGCCATGGGCGGCGTGATCAACATCATCACGCGCAAGACCAGCCAGGAATGGATCGGTCAGATCACGCTGGACGGCACCGCGCAAGGCGACAACACCTACGGCAACAACTACGGCGCGGCGTTTTACCTCAGCGGCCCCATCAAGACCGACAAGCTGGGCCTGACCCTGCGCGGCGGCCACTACCGCCGCATGAGCGCCCATGGCAGCTACGCCGTCAACCAGGCGGAAGCCGACAGCGGCAACTACACCGGCAACATCGCCGCCTTCTCCGGCCTGGGCGACAGCACGCAACAGAACGTGGGCGTGCGCCTGGCGCTGACGCCCAACCGCAACCACGACGTGCTGTTCGACGTAGACAGCAACTGGCAAACCTATGACAACGGCAACGAGGAACTGGGCACGCTGAACAGCAGCATCGCGCCCAAGCGCCAGGGCGGCGGCTACGAGCCCGAATTGAAGTTCAACCGCCAGCGTTACGCGCTGACGCACCTGGGCCGCTACAGCGGTTCGGTCAGTTCCGACACCAGCATTGTTTATGACACCACCGACACCATCGGCCGCACCAACCCCATGAACTGGCCGCGCCGCTCCACAGACGGCGACAAGCGCGACCTGGAATACGACAACTGGGTGTTCGACACCAAGTGGACGACGCCGCTGTTCAACGAACGGCACAACCTGACCGTGGGCGGGCAGTGGCGCGAGCAGCACTTCAAGGACACGCTGGTGTCCGCGCCGCTGGACCAGCGCCAATATCAATGGGCGCTGTTTGCCGAAGACGAATGGCGTATTGTCGACGACCTGGCGCTGACGGCCGGTGCCCGCTACGACCGCAACGAGCAATTCGGCGGCAAGTGGAGCCCACGTGGTTACCTGGTCTGGAACGCCACGCCGAAGTGGACGGTCAAGGGCGGTGTCAGCAAGGGCTACAAGACGCCCGACATCAACCTGATGACCGACGGCATCATCGGCCTGGGCGCGCAGGGCACCAAGCCCTTGCTGGGCAACTCGCAACTGAAGCCGGAAAGCAGCACCGCGTCTGAATTGGGCCTGCTGTTTGACGACGGCGAGGGTCTGTCCGGCAACCTGACGGCATTCCATACCAAGTTCAAGGACAAGATCGACAGCCAAAGTGTGCCCAATTGCCTGGCCGTGGGCGGCCCGGTGGCCGGGTGCCTGGACTTGGGCGTCTGGGAGCGCAACGGTATCCCCGTGGCCGACTTCTCGCAGCGCGTGAACGTGGATACCGCCACCATCCAGGGCTTTGAACTGGGCGGCCGCGTGCCGTTGGCCGGCGGCGTATCGTTCAACGGCAATTACACGCTGACCGCCAGCGAAGTGACCTCGGGCGACAAGGAAGGCCAACCGCTGGGCTCACAACCGCGCCACGCCCTGAACCTGGGCCTGAACTGGCGCATCAACGACCAGTTCAATGTCTGGGCGCGCGGCGAATACCGCGCCAAGCAGTTCAACAACATGAACTGGGAAAAAGAGCAGGTGTTCTACGACCCGTACTGGCTGGCCAGCACGGGCGGCTCGTATACCGTCAACAAGAATGTGACCTTGTCGGCGTCGGTGTTCAACCTGTTCGACAAAAACTTCGTGAACTACGGCCCGACGAAGGTGGGTTCCACCACGCCGGCCGCGAACGCCAACTGGACCAACTCGTACCGTCAGGTGCTGGAAGGCCGCCGCTTGTGGGTATCGGCGAACATCACGTTCTGATACCGGCGGGCAAGGGCGGCCGCGCCTCGCGCGGCAGCTCGATGCGCACGCTCAAGCCCTGCGGCGAGACGTTGCGCGCCCGGATGCGGCCCTTGTGCGCGGCCACCGCGGCCTGGGCGATGGACAGGCCCAGGCCCGCGCCGGAACCGGGCGTGTTCGCACCCGAGGCGGCGCGGAAAAAAGGTTCGAACAGGGATTCCAGGTCTTCCTGAGAGACCCCCGGGCCACGGTCTTCGATTTCTACGCCAACAACGTCGGCGCTTTCCAGCAGCCGCACCCGGATGGCGCTGTGGGCGGGCGCGAAGCGCAGCGCGTTGCGCATGACGTTTTCGATGGCGCTGGACAGGCTGTCGCGGTCCCCGATGATGGGCACCGGCGCTTGCGGATCCCACACGATGCGTAGTTGCTGTTCGCCGGCTTCAAAGCGGGCGTCGTCCACCACCGCGCTGACGATGTCGGTCAAGTCCAGCAAGTCGCGCGGTTCGGGCAGGGCGCCCAAGCGGGCCAACCGCAAGGTGCTGCCGACCAAGGCATCCAGCCGCTCGCATTCGCGTTCGATGCGGTCCAGTTGCAGGTCCTGGCGTTCGTCCTTGCGGCGCGCCAGTTCGCTGGCAAGACGCAGGCGGGCCAGCGGCGAGCGCAGCTCGTGCGCGATGTTGTGCAGCAATTGTTCGCGCGTATCCACCACCGCCTTCAAGCGGTCCGCCATGGCGTTGAAGTCGCGAGCCAGCAGGCCAAGTTCGTCTTTGCGTCCGGCCAGCTTGGCTGGTGTATGGGCGTCCAGGTCGCCCGCCGCCAAGGCATGCGTAGTGTGGCGCAACTGGGTCAAGGGCGCGGTGACGTGGCGCGTCAGCGCCCAGCAGAAGGGCGCCGTGACGGCCAGCGCAAACAGCAGCAAGGCCAGCGCCACGGGCGACAGCCCCAGCACCTCCCAGTGCGAGGAATCGAAGGGCAAAAACAGCATCAGCCGTTCGGAGCCATCAGGCAGCACCAGAAGCTGGGGTTGCCACCATGACACGCGTTGGCCCGAGGCCTCGGGCGCAAGCAGTTCCGCCTGCGTGGGCCGGTCCGACGCGGCGCGATAGGCGCTGAGCCAATCGTGCATGCGGGCGGGCAGCGTGCGGCCCAGGATTTCGGTGTCGTTCGCATCCAGGATGTAGATCTTCAGCGCGGAATAGCGCTGGTCCATTGCTTCAACCCAGCGTTGCAGGCCGCCTTCGCCATGAATGCGCGCCACCTGCTCCGCGTCGTGCGTCAGGCTGGCGGGGTTCAGGCCGTCCAGCGAATTGATGCGATACCAGGCGACGGCCGCCGTGAACAGCATGCCGCACACCAGGATGATGGCCATGGCGGACCAGAACGTCAGGAACGCGCGCCAGAACAGCGACCGCGTGGGTAACAACCAGGGCATCAGGCCGAACCCGCCAGCACATAGCCCAGGCCGCGCAGGTTGCGGATCGATAGCGTGCCGTTGGCCTGGTCCAGATGCAGTTTCTTGCGCAAGGCGCTGATGTGGGTGTCGATGCTGCGGTCGTAGCGGTCAGGCCGTCGGCCCAGCGCGTACAGGCCGATCTGCTCGCGCGCCACCACCTGGCCAGGGGCGCGCATCAGCAGTTCCAGGATGCGCTGCTCGGCGCCCGTCAGCGGCACGTCTTCGGTGTCCAGCCGCGCGCGGCCCGTGGCGGGGTCCAGCGACAAGGCGCCCACCGTCAGGTTGGGCCGGGTGGTTTCCGGCATTTCTTCAAAACGCCGCAGCACCGCCGTCATGCGCGCCTTGAGCTCGCGCGGGCTGAAGGGCTTGGCCAGATAGTCGTCGGCGCCGAACTCCAGCCCCAGCACGCGGTCGGTTTCACCGCCGTGCGCCGTGAACATGATGACCGGGCGCCGCGACCGTTGCCGGTATTGCTTGAGCAGGTCCAGACCATTGCCGTCCGGCAGCATGAGGTCCAGCAGGATCAGGTCGTAGTCTTGCTGCGCCAACAGGGCAAGCCCATGAGCGCCCGTGTGGGCCAGGCTGAGCAGGCAATGATTGGGTTCCAGGTATTCCTGCAGCATCTGCGCCAGTTCGACGTCGTCGTCGATAAGCAGGATGCGGCGCGCTACCGCTGATTGGGAATAAAGCATTCGTAGAGGGTTCCGCACCCGGTAGTGTGGCCGATGGCCGCCCGCCGGAGTGTCAAGAAGTGCGAAGAAGATAAAAGTTGCGGAAAGGTGTTTGCCGGGTTCCGAAGGCCTCAATTCTAATATGAGAATAGTTTTCATTAAGAAATAAGAGGCAGGCCCAAGGCAGCGCAAGGGGCGCGGCAAGGTCTGGTACGGGAGCAAGCGACCATCATGAGCAGCAACGATCTGGCCTTGGGCGGCCGTGTTTTGACACCGCGCACGCAGTTGGCGGCGGCACTTTGCGCAGCGGGTTTGGGCATGGGCCCGGGGGCGGCCTTGGCGCAGAACGCCAGCGAAACCAAGACCCTGGAAACCGTCGTGGTGACGGCCAGCGGCTACGAACAGCAGATTCAGGATGCGCCCGCGTCCATCAGCGTGATCACCCGCGAAGACCTGGACAAGAAGTTCTACCGCGACGTGAACGACGCCTTGCTGGAAGTGCCGGGCGTCATCATCACGGGTGGCGGTGACCGCCAGGACATCAGCCTGCGTGGCATGGGCCCGCAATACACGCTGATCCTGATCGACGGCAAGCGCCAGAGCTCTCGTGAAACCCGCACCAACTCGGATTCCGCCGGCGTGGAAGGCGGCTGGACGCCGCCGCTGGCCGCCATCGAGCGCATCGAAGTGGTGCGCGGCCCGATGTCGTCGCTGTATGGCTCGGACGCCATGGGCGGGGTGATCAACATCATCACCCGCAAGGTTCCCGATGAATGGGGCGGCGAGATCCGCATGGACACGACCATTCAGGAAAGCAATAAATCGGGCGACATCTACCAGGGCAACTTCTACCTGGCGGGTCCCATCAAGAACGATTTGCTGGGTTTGCAGATCTACGGCCAGGCCTCGCAACGCGACGAAGACGACATCGTCAACGGCTTTCGCAAGCGCAATTCGGATAGCGTCACAGCCAAGCTGGCGCTGACGCCCAACCGCGATCACGACATCGTGCTGGAAGCCACCACGATGCGCCAGAAAATGCAGGAAACGTTGGGCAAGACGGTGGCCCCGCTGGCGCCGGGCGTGGCGTGCCCGCGCACGGGCTGCCCGGCGTCGGGCCAGAACGACTACCGCAGCAACAAGTGGGCGCTGTCGCACACCGGGCGCTGGGGTTGGGGTGTGTCGGACAGCTATGTGCAGCAGGAAGAATTCGACAACCGCTCGCGCCAGATGAAGGTCAAGAACCTGAACCTGCAAACGAGCTGGACCCTACCGTTGGGCTCGCACATGCTGACCCTGGGCGGCACCTACCTGAGCCAGCGCTTGAATGACCAGACGGGCAACCAACTGTCGGGTGGCCCCAACAAGATCGACCGCTATCAGTGGGCCTTGTTTGCCGAAGACGAATGGCGCCTGACCGAATCGTTTGCCGTTACCACCGGCCTGCGCATGGACGAAGACGAAAACTTCGGCACCCATTTCAGCCCGCGCCTGTATGGCGTGTGGCACATGGCCGAGCGCTGGACCTTGAAGGGCGGCGTGTCCACGGGTTTCCGCGCACCGGACCTGCGCCAGACGGTGGCGGGCTGGGGCCAGGTCAGCCGGGGCGGCAACATGTACGGCAACCCGGATCTGACGCCCGAGAAGTCGGTTACCGAGGAAATCGGCATCCTGTATGACGACGGCGAAGGCTTCAACGCCGGCCTGACTTTGTTCAACAACGACTTCAAGGACAAGATCACCCGCGTGGCTTGCCCCTTGTCGCAATGCACGGAAGGCCCCAACCAGTTCGGCTCCAATCCCACCACCTACATGAACGTGGACAAGGCCGTGTCGCGTGGCGTCGAAGCCAGCATGAAGCTGCCGTTGGCGCGCGATTTGTCTTTGACCAGCAGCTACACGTTCACCAAGTCGGAACAGAAGTCGGGCCAGTACAAGGGCGAACCGCTGAACCAACTGCCCAAGCATTTGTTCACCACCACGGTGAACTGGCAGGCGTCCGATGCGCTGGAAGCCTGGGCGCGCGTGAACTACCGCGGCAAGGAAAGCCAGCCGACCACGGGCGCGTCGTCGTCATCCGTGGTGGCGCCGTCTTACACCTTCGTGGACATGGGCGCGTCGTACGCGGTGAACAAGACCGTGTCGGTGTATGCCGGCATCTACAACCTGTTCGACAAGCAGGTCACGTATGACGACTACGAGTACGTGGAAGACGGCCGCCGTTACTGGCTGGGCGTGGGCGTGAAATTCTGATCGCAATGAACAAGGGGGGGGGCGCTTCTCGTCCCCCCGCAATACACAGAGGGCTCTATGACGATGTTGGAAAAAAAGGGCTGTGCCCGCCGTTGGTTGCTACAGGCGGGCGCCGCGTTGGCGCTGAGCGCGGCGGTTGGCGTGTGCGCGGCGCAGGCCACCGTGCCCGTCAAGCATGCGCGCGGCGCGACCAACGTGCCGGCCAATCCGAAGAAGACCATCGTCATGGATATGGCGGTGCTGGATACGATGCACGCGTTGGGCGTGGAAGTGGCGGGTGTGCCCACCGTCGCCAAACTGCCGCCGCAATTGGCGCAGTACGCCGACGAGCGCTACCTGAAAGTCGGCTCGCTGTTTGAACCCAACTACGAGGTGATCCACGCCGCGCAGCCGCAGGTGATCTTCGTGGCCGGCCGGTCGGCGCCCAAATACGATGAGCTGTCCAAGCTGGCGCCCACCGTTGACCTGACAGTCAACCCGCGCGATCTGGTGGGCAGCGTGACGCGCAACACCGAAACCCTGGCCGCCATCTACGGCAAAGAGGCGCAGGCCAAGCAGCAGTTGGATGCCTTGCGCGCGTCCATCTCCGCGCTGCATAGCCAGGCGGCCACGGCCGGCACGGCGCTGATCGTGCTGACCACCGGCGGCAAGATGAGCGCCTATGGCCCGGGTTCGCGCTTTGGCGTCATCCACGATGCGTTCGGCATCAAGCCGGCCTCCAAGGATTTGAATGTGTCGAACCACGGCCAGGCCGTCTCGTTTGAATTCATCGCCGAGATGGACCCGGACTGGCTCTTCGTGATTGACCGCGATGCCGCGATTGGCCGGGAAGGTGTGTCGGCGCAGCGCATGCTGGACAACGAACTGATGCGTCCCACCAAGGCGTGGAAGAACAAGCGCGTGGTGTATCTGAACGGCTTCAACTGGTATTTGCTGGGCAGCGCCGGCTTGACGGCCATGCAGCAGAACGTGGACGACATCGCGGCGGCGTTGGCGGCGGGCAAGTAAGCAGCATGGAAGTAAGCAGTATGAAAGTCAGCGGTATGAAAGTCAGCAACCTGAATGTCAGCAACATCGCGGCTGTACAAGAAGGGCGTTTGTGAACTGGCGGCGGGTGCTAAGCGGTTGGGGCGGCCTGGCCGCGGTGTTGATGCTGCTGGCGGCGCTGTGCGTGGCCAGCGTCAGCCTGGGCGCGGGCACGTTGTCGCTCACGGCGCTATGGGGCGGCGGCGAAGAGGCCGAGCGCGCCTGGCGCCTGCTGATGGTCAGCCGCGTGCCGCGCACGCTGGCCTTGCTGCTGGCCGGCATGGCGTTGGCGGTGGCGGGCCTGATCATGCAGATGCTGGTGCGCAACCGCTTCGTGGAACCCACCACCGCCGGCACCGTGGAATCAGCCACGCTGGGCATCCTGGTCATCACCTTGCTGGCGCCCGACACGCCGGTGATCGGCAAGATGCTTACCGCTACGGGCTTTGCGCTGGCGGGCACCTTGCTGTTCCTGGCGCTGCTGCGCCGCGTGCCGCTGCGCACGCCCTTCATCGTGCCGCTGATCGGTTTGATCCTGGGCGGCGTCATCCACGCGGCGACCACGTTCCTGGCTTTCCGATTCGACCTGCTGCAATCGCTGCACGCCTGGACCACGGGCGATTTCTCGGGCGTGTTGCGCGGCCGCTATGAATTGCTGTGGATCGGCTTTGCGCTGGCATGCGCCGCGTATGCCGCCGCCGACCGTTATACGGTGGCGGGCATGGGGCGCGAGTTCGCGTCCAACCTGGGCCTGAACCACGCGCGGCTGACCTTCGTGGGCCTGCTGATTGTGTCGGCCATTTCGGCGGTGGTGGTGGTGACGGCAGGCGGCATTCCGTTTCTGGGGCTGATCGTGCCCAACGCCGTCAGCCTGGTGCTGGGCGACAACATGCGGCGCGCCATTCCGTGGGTGGCGGCGCTGGGCGGCGTGTTCGTGCTGGCCTGCGACATCATCGGCCGGCTGGTGATTCACCCCTACGAAATCCCGATCGGCACCGTGGTCGGCGTGGTGGGCAGCATCCTGTTCCTGGGCTTGCTGCGCCTGCGGAGGAATCGCCTTGGTTGATACCGCTTTCTCGGGCGCTGCCCGCGTTGTTGCACGCGCACCGCAACGCGCGCGCCTGCTGTGGCTGGCCGCCGCCGCGCTGCTTTGCGTGATCGCGTTCATGACCTTGGGCGCCAACGGCCAGTGGTCGTTCGTGATTCCGTTTCGTGGCGGCAAGCTGCTTGCGATGCTGCTGGTGGCGTACGCCGTGGCGGTGTCGTCGGTGTTGTTCCAGACCGTCACGCACAACCGCATCCTGACGCCCGCCATCATGGGCTTTGACGCGCTGTACCTGTTGATTCAGGCGGTGGTGGTGTTCGGCTTCGGCCAGGCCGCGGTTGCGGCCGAGCATCCCGTGGCCGCGTTTCTGCTGGAAGTCTGCGCGATGACCGCGTTTGCCTGCCTGCTGTTTCGCTGGCTGTTTTCGGATGCGGTGCGCAGCCTGCACCTGATGATGCTGGTGGGCATTGTCTTCGGGTTGCTGTTTCGCAGCTTGTCCAATTTTGTGGTGCGCCTGATCGACCCCAACGAATTCCTGGTGCTGCAAGATCGCATGTTCGCCAGCTTCAACACGGTGCGCGTGTCGCTCTTGCCGATTGCGCTGGCAGCCGTCTGCGTGGCGACGCTGGTGGTGTGGCGCTTGCGCCATCGCTACGACGTGCTGGCGCTGGGGCGCGACATCGCCGTGAACCTGGGCGTGGACTATCGCCGCAGCCTGATGCTGACGCTGGCGGCCATTGCGGTGCTGGTGTCGGTGTCCACGGCGTTGGTTGGGCCGGTAACGTTCTTCGGCCTGTTGGTCAGCAACCTGGCCTATCAGGCCATGGGGTGCGACAAGCATAAATACACCGTGCCCGCCGCGACGCTGTTGGGCGTCATCTTCCTGGTGGGCGGGCAGACATTGCTGGAGCGTGTGCTGGGCTTGAGCACCACCGTCAGCGTGGTCATTGAATTCGTGGGCGGGGTGATGTTCCTTGCCCTGATCTTGCGCAAGGGGCGCCGATGATAGACATCGCAAAAGTCAGCAAGCAATACGGCGATAGCGTGGTGGTGGATGACGTCACCCTGCAACTGCCGGCCCAGGGCGTAACCGCCATCATCGGCCCCAACGGCGCGGGCAAGTCCACCTTGCTTTCCATGGTGAGCCGCCTGCTGCCCGTGTCCGCCGGGCAGATCCGGGTGGACGGGCTGGACGTGACCCGCGCGGACAGCCGCGAGCTGGCGCGCCGCCTGGCTATCCTGCGACAAGACAACCACCTGCCGCTGCGCCTGACCGTGAGGGACCTGGTGGCGTTCGGCCGGTTTCCGTACACGGGCGGCCGGCTGACGCTGGACGACAAGGCCCACATCGACCGCGCGCTTGCGTACTTGAACCTGGAACCGCTGGCTGACCGCTATCTGGACGAGATGTCGGGCGGACAGCGCCAGCGCGCCTTTGTGGCGATGGTGCTGTGCCAGGACACGCGCTACGTGTTGCTGGACGAACCCTTGAACAGCCTGGACATGAAGCACGCGGTGGCGATGATGGGCACCTTGCGCCGCGCGGCGGATGATCTGGGCAAGACCGTGGTGCTGGTGCTGCACGACATCAATTTCGCGTCCAGCTATGCGGACCGCATCGTGGCGATGCGCCAGGGCCGCGTGGCCCACCAAGGCACCCCGGCGGAACTGATCCGGCCCGAGGTGCTGAGCCCCCTGTATGAACTGCCGATCGATGTGCATGACATCGGTGGCAAGCGCATCTGCGTGTATTACCGCTAGGCAGTGCAGGGCCTGTTATGCCGATTCCGTGCTGGCGACCAGTTGAGCCTGGCGCGCGGCGCGGTGGCGCCGCTCCAGCATGACGGCCCACAGCCACAAGGGCATGCTGCCCAGGGCCAGCAGGCTGCCCACCCAGCCGGTGGACGTCCAGCCGTAGCCGGCGGCAATCGCCAGGCCACCCAGAAGGGGGCCCAGCGCATTGGCGGTGTTGAAGGCGGAATGGTTCAGGGCGGCGGCCAGGCCTTGGGCGTCGCCCGCCACATCCATCAAGCGGGTTTGCAGCACGGTGCCCAGTGCGCCGCCCACGCCCACCAGAAAGACGTTCAGCGTGATCAGCCAGACGTTGTGCGCCATCAGCGGAAACAACGCCAGCACCACGGCCGACCACACCAGTAGCAAGCCCGCCGTGCGCATCACGGCGCGGTCCGCGAAGATCGGCACCACCATGTTGCCCACCGTCAGCCCCACGCCAAACGCGCTGAGCACGAAGGGCACGGTGCTGGGCGCGACTTGCGTGACGGCGGTCAGTGTGTCGGCCAGGTACGTGTACACCGAGAACAAGCCGCCAAAGCCCACCGCGCCGATCGCCAGCGTGATCCAGACCTGACCCCGGCCCAGCGCGCTCAGCTCGCGCAGCGGGCTGGCCTTGTGGTCGGCGGGCGTGTCGGGGGCGTAGACGGCCACGCTGATCATGGTCAGCACCGCCAATAGCGACACCAGGCCGAAGCTCCAGCGCCACCCGACCACCTGGCCCAGCCAGTTGGCCATGGGCACGCCGATGATGGTGGCGACGGTCAAGCCCAGAAACACGCGGCCCACGGCCATGGTGCGGCGGTTGGCCGGCACCAGCGAACTGGCCACCAGCGACGCAATGCCGAAGTACGCGCCGTGGGGCAGCCCGCTGAGAAAGCGGAAGAACAGCATCCAGTGATAGTCGGGCGCGATGGCGCTCAGGCCGTTGCCCACGGCGAACAGCCCCATCAGGGCGATCAGCAGGCGGCGGCGGGGCATCTTCGCGCCCAGCACGGCCAGGATCGGCGCGCCGACCACCACGCCCAGCGCATAGGCGCTGATGACGTGGCCGGCCGTGGGCGCGTCGATGCCCAATGACTGCGAAAAATAGGGCAGCAGGCTCATCGTGGCGAACTCGGTGGTTCCGATGGCGAAGCTGCCCACAGCTAGGGCAAGCAGCACCAGCGCGGGCCGGTGCTGCGGGGAAGCAGGGTGAGACATGGGGATGGCTAGGGGTGATTCGAGGAATGTTGCAACGCAACAGCGCTATTGTAAGCACCCCAAGCTGTCATCTACATGTCTGCCGCGCTTACTGGCTGAGATCCACCGCGTAGCGCGACAACTGCGTCGTTGCGTCCGGGGTGGCGTCGTACACGCTGACATTGGTCACGCCGTGCGCTACCGCTATCGGCAGGGTGCCCGGCACCGACCAGAACACCACGGGGCCCGCCAACGCGCTCAACGGCTTGAAGCGCCAACTGCGGTCCAGGCCGTAGGTGGCCAGATCCAGCGTCGGGTTTTTCTTGATGAAGCTGATCAGCACGTCGCGGCTGGCGTCCGGGGCTTGCAGCACGATGTCGCCCTTGCCGCCCGCCAGGCCGGGAAAGTCGCCGCCGCCGCTAGCGCGGTAGTTGTTGGTGACCACCAGGAACTCCGCCGCCGGATCCAAGGGCGCGCCCTGGTAGGTCAGGCCCGAGATGCGCGAGCCCTTGGGCTGGCTCACATCGATCTCGTATTTCAGCGCATTGCCCGGTGCGTACAGCACGTCGAAGTTGAACGTGGGGAAGCTTGTGTCGACCAAGTCTTGCGGTGCGACCTGGGCAGGGTCGATCTGCTTGAACTGTTCGGCGGTCTTCTCCAGCCACAATCGCACGGTGTCGCCCGTGACGCGCACCACCTGCAAGGTGTTCGGGTACAGGTACAGGTCGGCCGCGTTGTTGATGGCCACATTGCCTTGCTTGACGAAGGTGAAGTCGCCCGGCCCATTGCGCCCGCCCTTGAACGGCGCGGCGGCCGACAGGATGGGCAGGGCGGCGTAGGCCGGGTTGTTCTTGGCGATGTAGTCGGTCAGGTAGTCGATCTGCGCCATGTTGACGATTTGCAGCGCCGACACGTCACCCGTCAGCGCGTAATAGGTCGCCATGTCGAACTGGCTTTGACCGATCGGCGTCTTCACGTAGTCGATGGTGGCGGCGTGCTCGGTCTGCACCAACTGCTGCACGGCGGTGTCGGGGGCAACGTAGGTGGCCGGCGTCGAACCGCTTTGCGCGGTCAGGCGCGTGGAAATGCGCTGCACCGTGGTCGCGTCCTGCTGCACGCGCCAGCCCTTGTCGTAGGCCAGCTTCAGCGTGATCTGGCCCAGGTTGTTGCCCCACTGGCCCGCTTGCACGGCCGGCACGCCGTTGACCAGGCCGCGCACCGGGTCCACGCCGGGCTGGCCAACGAATGTCGACGTGGCGCTGGTGTCCGGAAACAGCAAGTGCTGGTGGCCGGTGATCAGCGCGTCGATGCCGGGCACCTGGCTCAAGTAGCCCGCGCCGTTCTCCATTGCGGGGTCGTAGGCGGTCTTCATGTCGATGCCGCCATGCGCCAGCGCCACGATGATGTCGGCGCCCGCCGCCTTCATGTCGGGCACGTAGCGTTGCGCGGTTTCTTTCCAGCCCGTGACTTGCACATGGCCTTCCAGATTGGCCTTGTCCCATTGCAGGATCGGCGGCGGGGCAAACCCGATCACGCCCACCTTGAACGGTACGTCGATCGCGTTGCCGGCGGCATCCGTGGCCTTGAAGGTCTTGTCCAACAGCACCCAGGGTTTGAAAATCGGTTGCTTGCTGGCGGCTGACACCACGTTGGCCGACACAAACGGAAAGGTCGGCGCGGCGCAGTCCTTGGCGCCGGCGGGGTTGGTCTGGGCCGTGCCCTTGCCGATGCCCGCCAGGCCGAAGTCCACGTTTGTGATCTGCGACAGATAGGGCAGGCCGTAGTTGAATTCGTGATTGCCCATCGTGCCCGCGTCGTAGGCCAGCAGGTTCATCTGCTTGTAGATGGCGATCATGTCCGAACACTGCACGGGCGCCACCAGCGCCTGGTAGTCGGACAGCGCGGTGCCCTGGATGGTGTCGCCATTGTCGAACAGCAGCGTGTTGGCGTGCTGCTTGCGGGCGTTGGCGATCAGCGTCGCGCTGCGGTCCACGCCGTAGCTTTTGTCTTCGGCCAGCTTGTAGTAGTCGTAACCCAGCACGTTGGCATGCAGGTCGGTCGTGGCCAGAATCGCCACTTCCAGCGCGGCGCCTTGCGGCACGCTGGCAACGGGCGGGGTCACCGCGCCGGTGTCATCGTCATCGTCGTCATCGCCGCCGCAGGCGGTCAGGCCCGCCATGAGCGCAACGCTGGCGGATACCGCGAACAGTTTTCGTACGTGTGGCTTCACCGTCATTCCTCCGTGTCATGAAGGAATCCGAGTGTGGGGATGGTGTGTGACCTGGGCGTGACATGAATCGCGTGGGGGGCGCAAACGCAGCCCGTATTAGCGCAGCGGCGATTCCCTGGTCAGGCTGTCGGTCTCCAGCGACGCCAACGCATCCAGGAAGCGCCATGCGAATGAACCGGGTCCTTCCGACAGTGCGCCCGCGCGCCGGCCCGCGATGGCAAAGCAGGACAAGGCGGCGACTGCCGCCGTATACGGATCGTCTTTCGATACTGCCGCAAAGGCGCCGACCAGCGCCGTCAACGCGCAGCCGGTGGCGGTCACGCGCGGCATCAGCGGCGACCCGCCCGTGACGCGCACCGAACGTTGGCCGTCGGTGACGTAATCGGTTTCTCCGGTCACAGCCACCACGGTGCGATGCGCGGTGGCGATGTCGCGGGCCGATTGTTCCGCCTGCGCCACGGCGTCGCGCGCGTCCACGCCCTTGCCGGCACTGTGGCCGCCCGCCAACGCAATGATCTCCGACGCGTTGCCGCGCACGATGGTCGGCTGCAAGGCCAGCAATTGCCGCACGGCGTCGCGCCTGAAGGCGGTGGCGTGATGGGCCACGGGGTCCAGCACCCAGGGAATGCCGGCCTGGCGCGCGGACGCGGCGGTCAGCAGCATGCTTTCCAACCAGGGCGCGGACAGCGTACCGATGTTGATAACCACGGCGCCCGCCACGCGCGCGAACTCCGGCGCTTCGTCGGTGGCGTGCACCATCGCGGGCGACGCGCCCATCGCCAGCAACACATTGGCCGCGATGTTCATGGACACGAAATTGGTCAGGCATTGCACCAGAGGCGCGTCTTGCCGCAGCGTGGCGTACAGGCTTTGGCACGTCCGCGCCAGGGCAGCGGTGTCAGTGGGGGATTCAGCCATGCCAGAAGGTCCTTGCAACGCGTTTCGAGGGATCGGCGTATGTTCTGGCGTCGCAAGCAGGGCTGTCAAGTTGGCGCGCCATTGCTCGACTGGCTGGCGGCTGGCGCGTTCCTGCTATTCGGCCTGATCCGGCCCATCCACATACACCAGCCCCGCCGCGCGTAGCTTGTCGCGCATGCCGTAGATGTCCAGGCCCAGCTCGCCGGCGGCCAACCTGGCGCGCGTGGCGTCTTCTTTCTTCAGACGCGCCTCGCTGGCATCCGCCACCGACAAGGCGTGCTGGCGTTCCACCACCACCACGCCATCTTGATCGGCCACGATGATGTCGCCCGGCCGCACCAGCGCGCCGGCACACACCACCGGCACGTTGACGCTGCCTGGCGTGGCCTTCACGGTGCCTTTGGCGGACACCGCGCGCGACCAGACCGGAAAGCGCATGGCTTCCAAGGCCATCACGTCGCGGCAGCCGGCATCGATGACCAGCCCACGCACGCCGCGCGCGGCGCAGGACGTGGCCAGCAGTTCGCCAAACATGCCGTCGTGATTCTCGGTGGTGCAGGCCACAACCAGCACATCGCCGGGTTGGCACAGTTCCACCGCCACGTGCAGCATCCAGTTGTCGCCCGGTTGGGCCAGCACGGTGACGGCGCTGCCCGCGATGGCCGCGCTACGCCAGACGGGGCGCAGATACGGTTGCAGCAGCCCGGAGCGGCCTTGCGCTTCATGCACGGTGGACACGCCGGCCGCCTGCAAGCGATCGATCACGGCGGGTTCCGCACGCGCAATGTTTCGAACGGCGATGGCGCGCGCGCTCATGCGAAGGCTCCCGTCACTTGCGGGAATATCCGCTGATAGCCCTCGGCATGCGTGATCTTCAGATCGGAATTGCGCGACGCCTGCACCCCGCGCTGCAAGGCCACGCGCGTGTAGTACTCCCACAAGTGTTCCTGCGCGGCCATGGTTTCAAACGCACGGCGCTTCACGTCCCACACCGACGATATGTCCAGCAGCACCTCGGGCTTCCATTCGCATTGCTCAGGCTGGTGCGGCTCGAACAGGAACACGGGCGGCGCGCCCAGCACGGGCTGGTCCGGCCGATGCCCGTGCGCCTGGGCGATGATGCGCGCCTCTTGCGCCACATGGGTGGCAAGCGGGTGGTCGAAGTTGTAAGGGTCTTTCAGCGAGTGCGTCAGCACGAAAGCCGGCCGCAGTTCGCGATAGATGTCGGCAAGCTGGAACAAGGCGTCGTCGCTGACGCGCAGCGGATAATCACCGCAGTCCAGAAAACGCACCGACGCGCCCAATATCGATGCAGCGCGCGTGGCTTCTTCGCGCCGTGCCGTCTTGACCTTTTCCAGCGTCATGCCCGGCTCGCGCCAGAGCTTGGCCGATTCACCGCGCTCGCCGAACGACAGGCACACCACGGTCATGTTGAAGCCGCGCTGCGCGTACAGGGCAATGGCGCCGCCCGCGCGCCAGACGAAATCCGCCGAATGGGCGCTGACGATCAGGCCGTTTTGAGTTGTGCTGCTCATGCTTTCTTCCTGAAAATTAAAGGCCGTTCAGTCTGCGCTGATGCCGGCGTCGCGGATCACCTTGGTCCACTTCACCGATTCATCGGCCACGAAGCGACCAAAGTCCGCGGCGCTACCTGGCGTGACTTCGGCGCCGATTTCGCTCATGCGTTGTTGGAAGGCCGGGTCCGCCAGCGCGGCCTGCAATGCCTTGTTCAAGCGCTTGACCACTGGCTCGGGCATGCCGGCCGGGCCGACCAGGCCCCACCACACGGTGGCATCCGCGCCCGACAGGCCTTGGGATGCGGCGGTGGGCACGTCGGGCAGCAGCTTGGCCGGATGCGGGTTCAGCACGGCCAATGCGCGCAGCTTGCCGGCCTGGACGTGCGAGACCACTTCCAGCGGGTTGATCGACATGAAGGACAGCCGGCCGCCCAACAGGTCGGTCACGGCGGGCGAGCCGCCCTTGTACGGAATGTGCAGCGCCTTGAAGCCGCCCTCGGATTTGAGGAGTTCGCTGCCCAGGTGGCCCGAACTGCCGTTGCCCGCCGAGCCATACGTCAGCTTGTCGGGGTTGGCGCGGCCTTGCGCGACCAGGTCTTTCAAGGTCTTGGCGCTGGCGTCGCTACGCACCACCACGACCAGCGGCGCGAAGCCGATGGCGCCGATGGGGGCGAAGTCCTTGGCGGGATTGAAGTTCAGTTTCGGGAACAGCGCCGCATTGCTGGCCAGCGTGTTCGAGGCGGTCAGCAAGGTGTAGCCATCCGGCTCGGCGCGCGCCACGTGCTCCATGCCGATGTTGGTGGCGGCGCCGGGGCGGTTGTCGACGATGACCGGCTGCTTGAGTTCTTCGGCCATTTTCTGCGTGATCAATCGCGTCACGATGTCCACGCCGCCACCCGCCGCGTACGGCACGACGATGCGCACCGGCTTGTCGGGAAAGGTGTCCGCGGCATACGCGCCCAACGGCGCCGCCAGCCCGGCAACCAATCCCAGGGCCACGCCAAAACGGGCGAGATATGTCTTCTGCATCAATGTCTCCTGTGTGCTTGTTCTAGTGTCGACATGGTGCTGGGGCAGGACTAATATCGTCCAATACTTTTTCCGCCAACGACTTATTTGGTTTTCAAATAAATTGGACTTCCGTCAACTTCGCTATTTCGTTGCCGTGGCCGAGGAGCTGAGCTTCAGCGCCGCCGCCCGGCGCCTGCACGTGAGCCAACCGCCCCTGAGCTTGCAGGTCAAGGCTCTGGAAACCGAACTGGGCGCGGTGCTGTTGGAACGCGATAAACGCAACGTCGCCCTGACCACGGCGGGCGCCTTGTTCCTGGAACAGGCGCGGCGCGCGCTGGGCAATCTGGACCGCGCCGCCGAAGTGGTGCGGCTGGCCTCACAAGGCGAGGCCGGTGAAATCCGCATCGCGTTCACGGCCTCGGTGCCTATGGCCGAAGCGTTTCCGCGCGTGGTGCAGACGTTTCGCAGCAGCCATCCCGCCGCCCGCGCCGACCTGATTCATATGTCCACCGGGCAGCAGCTTCAAGCGCTGGCAGACAAAAGCATCGACGTGGGGTTCTTGCGCCCGTCGCTGCTGTTTTGCCCACCGCCCAACATCCAGACGCTGGACTTGTGGACGGACCGCCTGGTGGTGGTGCTGCCGGCCTGGCATGCGCTGGCCGACACGCAAAGCCCCTTGCCCATGGCGGCGCTGGCCGATGAACCCTTCATTCTGTTTCCGCGCGGGCTGGGTTGCGGCTTGTTCGAGCACGTGATGGTGCTGGCCAGCCGCGCGGGCTTCGCGCCGCGCCTGATGCAAGAGGCCCGCGAAGGGGCAACGATCGTTGGGTTGGTGGCCGCCGGGATGGGCATTTCGGTATTGCCCGACACCTATGCACGCACCGGCATCCCCGGCGTGGTGTATCGCAGCCTGGATACGCCCGACGCCACCAGCCGCTTGCTGCTGGCTTACCGGCGCGATGACGCGGCCCCGTTGCTGCAACGGTTTGTGGATGTGGTCAGGCCGAACGCGGGGACGGCGGTGTAGGGGCTGGCGCTGCTTTTCAGCCGGCAGTATCGGGACCGCGCTGCTTGTTATTTTGCAGACGGCCAATGTCCGCCCAACGTCTGGCCAAAGACCGCGTGGCTTCGGCCGCGGCTTCCTGCAGCAGCTTGGCCATCTTCTTGACGCCGGCGGGTGACTTGCCATTTACAAGTACGCCGTCAGCAGCTTGCCGGCGGCGCCCATAAAACGGCCGCTCTGGCTGCGTTATCGTTTCCACTAACTATCGTAATCCCTAGCTTTTTCTAGGCAATTCTTGCCTCCATAATTTGCGGAAACGTTTCCACAAAAAGGATAGGCATGAACACCGAGTTGCAGGCTGAACGGGTGAAAACCGTCGTAGACCACATGGCCTTGGAGTGTGTCCAGGAATGGGACAAGGTCATCGATACCTTTGAGCACCCCCGGTACGAGATGCACTCAAGCGGCGCGGTCTTCGACGGCGAAAGCGAAGTGATGGGGTACTTCCATTCGTCGCGCGCGTCGTTTCCAGATCTGAAGAACGAGATCATTGCGGTGGGCGCAGCCGACGGGACGGATATCGTCCTGGTGGAGTTCTGGCTGTCCGGCACGCATGCCGGGCCGTTCACCGTCGACGGCAAGACCTACGAGCCCACGGGGCGCAAGTTTCGCGTGCGCATGGCCGCGACATTCGAATTCGCGCCCGACTCCGCCAAGATTATTTGCGAGCGTCCCTACACCTGTCAGAACGCCAAGCTGCGTTCGCTCGGGTTGCTGTAGCGGTGCCGGCGATCCCGTTCAGGAGGCGGGTAGCCATGAGAGACCCACTGTAAGAACCATTTGTTCAGCATAAAAAATCAGGGCGGGCCAACGAGGCACTGCGCCCAGAGATAAACCCGAGGAGACAACAATGAAAAAGCTGTCCGTTGCAGCCGCGATGCTTGCCGTGTTCGGCATGGGCGTCGCTCACGCCGATGACTACCCGAATCGCCCCATCCGCATGCTGTTGCCGTTCTCGGCGGGCGGGGGCGGCGACACCTTGGGCCGCATCTTGGCGGAGCGCTTTTCGGTCGAACTGAAGCAGCCCGTCATCGTCGAGAACAAGCCTGGCGCGGGCGGCACGATCGGCATCGCGACGGTCGCCCGCTCGGCGCCGGATGGCTACACGATCACGATCGGCGGCATGACCACGCACATACTTTCGCCCCTGGTCTACAAGGAGCTGCCGTACGACCCGATCAAGAGTTTCACGTCGCTGGGCGCCATCGGAAACTCCGCCATCATGGTGGTCGCCAACAACAACTTTCCCGCGAATGACATCGAGGGGATCAGGAAATTGGCGGAATCCCGTAAAACGCCGGTGCAATACGCAAGCTGGGGCGTGGGCTCCACCGGCCATTTCTGCGGCGAGATCCTGGTGCAGAAGGGCAAGCTGAAGATGCAGCACGTGCCCTACAAGGGAACCACGCAGATCATGACCGACGTGATGGGCGGGCACATTGATCTTGGTTTCGTCGACATGGCAACGGCTACCCCGATGGTGACGCAGCATAAGGTGAAAGGGCTTGCGGTCTGTACCAAGCGTTCCCCCAGCGTGCCGGAAATTCGCAGCTACAAGGAACAGGGCATCGACTTTGATCGCGACCTTAACTGGGCCATGTACGTGCCCGCGGGCACACCCAAGCCCATCGTCGAACGCTTATCCAGCACCTTGGAAAAGGTCCTGAAAGAGCAGGAAGTGATCACCAAGCTGCTTGGGCTGGGTATCTCGGCCAACTACGTGCCCGGACCCGCCCATGAAAAGGCGAACATTGCCGACATCGAAGCGTGGCGCGCGGTTGCGCAAGAGGCCGGCATCCAGCCGCAGTAAGCGGCTTCCCCATCTTGGCGGCGAGTGATCTCGTCGCCTGCTTCCCGACACGAGACGTTGATGAAACTGCTACAAGACCGCGTTGCCGTCATTTCTGGGGCGGCGCACCCAAAGGGCATTGGCAAAGCCACCGCAAGACTCTTCTTGGAACATGGCGCCCGCGTGGCCATTCTTGACGTGGACGAGGCGCGCATACAGGAAAGCGCGGCTGACCTGGGTGCAGCGCCCGCCCAACTGCTTGCGCTGGCCTGTGACGTTGGTAGCGACCAGCACTGCCGCGCCGCCGTCGACCAGATCGCGGCGTGGTCGGGCGGCGGGGTCGACGTGCTGGTGAACAATGCGGCGATCACCCAGAAGGCCACGTTTCGCGACATCACCCCTGCGGATTTCGAACGCATCCTGCGGGTGAACCTGACCGGCGTCTTCAACCTGAGCCAAGCCGTCATCCCATTGATGATTCAGCGCGCGGCGGGAAGCATCATCTCGATTTCATCGCTGTCGGCGCAGAACGGCGGCGGCATCTTCGGCGGCGCGCACTACTGCGCGGCCAAGGCGGGCGTGCAAGGCATTACCCGCGCCATGGCCAAGGAATTTGGCGAGCACAAGATCCGGGTCAATGCGATTGCCCCGGGCCTGATCACCACCGATTTCTCGCGCACCGGGCGCTCGGATGAAAGCAAGGACGACGCCGCCCAAGTCTGGCCGCTGCGCCGGGCCGGACGCCCGCACGAAGTGGCCGGCGGCTGCCTGTTCCTGGCCAGCGACCTTTCCAGCTACATCACCGGCACGACGTTGGATATCAACGGCGGCGCCCACATGAACTAAGGAACCTTGATGAGCAGAATTTTTGGTGGCGTTCGGCAAGTGGGCTACGTGGTCCGCGACATAGAAAAAGCCATGAAGCACTGGTCCGAGGTGCTTGGCGTTGGCCCGTGGTTCTACAAGGAAGAGGTTGGCACGACCGAATTCCGATATCGCGGCCAAGTGTCGCAGCCGCCGCGCCTGTCCATTGCCTTGGCGAATTCAGGCGACCTGCAAATCGAATTGATCCAACAGCGTGATGATGCGCCGTCGCTCTATCTGGATTCCCTGCGTAACAGTGGCGAGTGCGCGCAGCATGTGGCGTTCTGGACGCTGGACCATTTCGACGAGTTTTGCGGCCGGCTGCTGCGTAACGGCTACGAGGAAGGGCACGGCGGACGAATGGGCTTGCGCGGCCGCTTTGCCTACTTCGTCCATCCTGACTTGCCCAGCGGCATGATCGAAGTGTCGGAAATGAAGGGCGGCAAAGGCGAGTATTTCGACGAGATCACAGCAGCTTGCGCATCGTGGGATGGATCCGCGCCGATACGCCCGCGAACCTAGGCGGCCGAGTGCCGAAGACGGTGTATGTTAGCCACTTTCGGCACAGACAAAACCACAATCATGAAAGACCCAATCGCCCGAATCACCATCCGCGACGTGGCCAAGAAAGCCGGGGTTTCCCTGGGCACGGCATCGCGCGCGCTGAACCGCACCGGCCGCGTCAGCGAAGCCGCCATCGCGGCGGTCGAACAGGCGGTGCGCAGCCTGGACTATCGGCCGGACGCCGTGGCAAGAAGCCTGCGCACGAAGTCATCCGGCGTGATCGGGCTGCTGGTGTCCGATCTGGCCAACCCGCTGTACGCACGCATCATCACCGCGACAGAAACCGCGCTACAGGCCGAAGGCTATTCACTGCTGGTGGCTAGCACCCACAACGAAAGGCGGCGCGAAGCGTCCTTGGTCGACATCTTTCGCGGCCGGCGCGTCGACGCCTTGATTCTGGGCCCCTGCGAAAAGGAATCCGCCGAGCTCATCGACAAGCTGTCGCAAGAGCTGCCCGTGGTGGCGCTGGACCGAGAGTTCGGCGAGTCCTCCGTTGGTATCCACGTGGATCATGCGGCGGGCGCATTCCAGGCGACGCAATATCTGCTGAACCTGGGCCACACGCGCATTGCGCTGCTGACGCCGGGCACGGACCTGCGCACCGGTAAAGAACGTATCGCGGGTTTTCGCCAGGCATTCGACGCGCGCGGCATTGTTCCCGACCCGGCGCTGATCCGGGCGGAACGGTCCGCGATGCAGTTCGCGTTCACCGAGGCAATGTCACTGTTGTCGCACGCGAACCGCCCCACGGCATTTGTCTGCCTGGGAACCAGAATCCTGTCCGGCGTGCTGCAAGCCCTGCGCCATACCGGAGACTCGGTGCCCAACGACATCAGCGTGATCAGCATCGGCGACACCGATCTGTCGCAGCTATTCAGCCCTGCCATCACCTCGCTCAGTTGGGATCTTGAGGCGGTGGGCACGTGCGCGGCACAACTGGTTTTAAAGCAACTGGATCGCCAGACGGCGTCTGCCCAAGGCGATCGCATCGTTATCAAGACGCAGCTGATATTGCGCGAATCGTGCGCGCCCGCGGCGCCGTCTTGACCCTTCATCAACATCAGGAACGCTCATGACACTTCCGTACACCATCACTCATCAAGATCGCCTGCTGACCGTCAACATTGAAGACGGCGTAGAAGTGCCAGGCGCCGCCCCGGGCTCATCGATCATCCCCCTGTTTCTGGACCGGGAGAACGGTGTGTGGGTGCTGTACGGCAAGTTCGCCCCGGGCACGCGCCTGCCCACGCACTTCCATACCGGCGTCGTCCACTTCTACACCACCAAGGGCCAGTGGAACTACCTGGAGTATCCGGATTACGTACAGAAGGCCGGCAGCTATCTGTACGAACCCGGCGGCTCGGTCCATACGTTTTCGGTGCCCGAGGACGCCACGGAACCGGCAGAAGGCTTCATGGTGGTGTTCGGCGCCAACATCAACTTCATCGATGGCCAGTTCGCCAACATCCGCGACGCGGGCGCCATCGAAGATTCGATTCTTGACGCGGCGAAGAAGGCCGGGCTGCCCGTGCCCCGCTATATCCGCCCCAAGGGTGGCGCCGAATTCACGCGCGACTGATCCGGGAGGCTTCTGGCTATGCGTTTGGCATCAAAAGTGGCCCTGGTAGCAGGCGCGGGCACGCTAAGAAATTCGTTTTCCGCCGCCGATCAGGTGGGCAACGGCGCAGCCTGTGCGATCCGGTTCGCGCGCGAAGGCGCAACCGTTATCTGCACCGACCGGTCCCTGGCGGCCGCGGAAGAGACCGTGCAGATGATTCGCGCGGAGGGCGGTGTTGCGGAAGCGCTTGAATTGGACGTCACGGATTCGGCACAGATCGAGCGGGTCTCGCACGACGTGGCGGGGCGTCTTGGCGGCATCGATATCCTGCACAACAATGTCGGCATCGAAATCCAGGGCGACCTGCTTGCCGTGCAAGACGAAGAGTGGGACCGCGTCATGACGGTCAACGTGCGCGGCTCCATGGCAATGGCGCGCGCCTTCCTGCCGCAGATGAAGGCACGCGGTGGCGGGGCCATCATCAACGTATCGTCAACGGCCAGCCTGAAATGGAGCCCGATGCAGTTCCTGTCGTACAGCACCGCCAAAGCTGCCGTCAATCACATGACGCGGGTCGTCGCACGGCAGTATGCCCCGGACCAGGTGCGGTGCAATTGCATCATCCCCGGCATGATTCGAACGCCGCATGCGGATGCGTTGTATGCCAGCGCCGAGGCGGCGGAAGCAGGGCATAAGACGCGGGACGCAAGGTGCCCGATGGGTCGCCAGGGCAGCCCTTGGGACATTGCCAATGCGGCGCTGTTCCTGGCGTCTGACGAAGCCGCTTACGTCACGGGGTGTTTGATGGTGGTGGATGGGGGCTCGAGTTTGTAGCGAGGCGGTAGGGAGGCAGGCCGGAGGATGCTGCCCCCGGCCTGTCCATCAATACCGATATCCCAGCGTAAGCATCGTTGTGCGCCCGTCACCCAAGGCGACGGCGTTGCGCAGGCCGCCAGCGAAATAATCCTTGTCGAACAGGTTGCGCACGGTCAACGCTGCACGCCAACGTTCTGCGTTGTAGGCGATACCCGCGTCGGCCACCGCATAACCCGGGATGACGTATCCATAAGCATGGCGCGGGCTTTCACCACGCATGCCACCATTCAGTTCCCAACCTTGCGCCGGGCCGCGCAAGCGGTAGCGCGCCGTCAGGTTGAAGCTGTGGCGCGGCACGTTGTCCAGCCAGCTACCTTCGGTGGAGGCCGCCTGTCCGCCGTCGTCGGTGATGACGGCCGCAATGTAGGCGTAGCCGCCCATCAAGCTCAACCCATTGCCCAGGTCCGACACAAAGCCAAGCTCGGCGCCTCGCGTACGTTGCTCGCCGACGGCGATGCTGTAGCCATCGTTGATCGGGTCGGACTGAAGCACCTGGCGACGGCGCAGATCAAAGGCCGCTACTGTCAGGCTGGTATTGCCGTCATTTAGGTCAAACTTGACGCCGGCTTCCCATTGGCGGCCGGTCTCGGGTGCAAAGCCCTGGCCGTTGGCATCGGTGCCTACGTTGGGATAGAACGAGGTGGCGTAGCTGATGTAGGGGCGTATCCCGGGCGCAATTTCATACATCACTGCGCCCGACCCCGTTGTCTTCTGTGCCGGGTTGTCCTGGCGGTTTCCGGTCAGCCTGTCCGTGGAATAGCTGGCGGCATCGTCACGCCGCAGGCCCGCAATCAGGCGCCAACGATCGCCAATCTGGATCTGGTCACGAAAGTAAAAGCCCAGGGAACGCACGGTGCTTTGACTGTCGGTGCGAGGATTCGCGGGGCAGGTGATCGGGCTTCCGTAAACCGGGTCGTACATGTTCAATGCGCCGACGGAACAATTGGTTTGCAGCGCGTTCTCGCGCGTGCGCAGATAGTCGACCCCGACCGTGATCTCGTGCTTGCCCCAAGCGGTATCAAAGCGGCGCTGCGCATTCGTGTCCATCGAGAACGTATCGCCGTCCCAATGTTGGTCGGTGGCGGTACGCCGCAGGCTGCGGCCCCCTGCGGCCAGCGTGCCGGCCGCCACCAGTTGGCCGTCAAGTGTGAATTCCTGCCAGCGCAGGTTCTGGTTGACCGTCCAGCCATTGTCAAAGCGATGCGTCAGGGCATAGCCCACCCGGCTCTGGAATCCGCGATACGGGTCCTGATCCGGCTCGCCGATAAAGCGATCACGAGGGATGCTGCCATTCGGGTTTTCAAGCACGGACCCGACCACCGGCAAGCCTTGCTGCCGCACATAACGACGTTCCTGATAGCTGGTAAGGATGGTGAAGTCCGTTCGCGTTCCAAGATCCAGCGACAGCGACGGCGCGATCCATCGATTCTTGAACCAAACGTAGTCGGTGGCATCATGCGAGTTCATCGCCAGCGCGTTCAAGCGGAAAGCCGCCTTGCCGTTCTCTGACAGCGGCGTGCCCATATCCAGGGTTCCCTGATAGAAATCGTGGCTACCGATGGTAGTTTCAACATTCGCGAAAGCCTCGGGCTGGGGCCGCTTGCTGACCATGTTGACCAGGCCGCCGGGCAGCACCAAGCCGTAGAGCAGAGAAGCCGGGCCCTTAAGCACTTCCACTTGTTCAAGCCCAAACAGTTGCTCGGCAACGCGGTTGGAGGCTGCCGTGCGCAGGCCGTCCAGGAACAAGGAATCGGAAGCCACTTGCCCACGAATGATCAGGTCATCCCACCCCCGCCGCCCAAACTGGTTGGCCACCACGCCCGGCACATTGTGCAGGGCGTCGGCGAGGGTTTGCGCTTGTTGGCTGTCGAGTACGGCGCGTGGGACCACGGTGATCGACTGCGGGGTCTGTGACAGCGGCACGGAGGATTTGTTGACGGAGGGCGGCTGGACGGGATTGAAACTGCCGTCGGCTGCTGGATCGGCGGTTACGCGGACGGAGGGGAGTTGGACGACGTCTGGGGACTGTGCATGAAGGACGCAAGGGGCAAGCAGAGCCAGGCCGGCGAATAGGGCGGGGGCGTGAAGGGGCGACATCAAGAGAGAGGGGAGGGCTGCTGGATAGGGTGTTTGGCGGTGGCTGTGAGGCGCGACGCCATGCACGGCGAGGGCCGTATTGAAGCGGCTCTTGGAATATCGGAATGATAATAAAACGCATTAATATTAAAGTCTGTGCGCCGGATCGGCAAGACTGGTGTTGCGGCATGCCGAGGTGGATGGAACCGTTCATTCGGTGATGGGCGCGCTGCCCGCGCGTCCTACGCTCCTGGTTTTGGGAGAGGGACATCACCGGTCGTTCTTTTTGCCTGGCGTTCGTGGGTGGCGCGGCGTGGGTGCAGTGCTTTGCGGTACTGCCGGGTGCGTTTGTCCTGGCGCTGGTGGCAGTGGCTGGCGGCATCGCGGCGGCAGTTTGCATGCGATGCCAAGGCGACTTTGCTCGCATCGCGTCCGCCCTGGTGCTGGGCCTTTGCGCGGGCACGCTTAACGCCTGCCTGCAAGCACACCATCGCCTTGACGATTCATTGGCGGACCTGCACCAAGACCAAGTCTCCCGCCTGATCCTGCGCGTAGCCGAATTACCGGATGGCGACGACAGGCACCATCGCTTCATCGCCGAACTGGCCGAGCCCGCGCGCCCGGGCATTCCGTCTCGCATCCAGGTCACCTGGCAAGCGCCGCCCGGCGCCACCGCGCCCATGCCCGCCTTGCTGCCCGGCCAGATCTGGCGGATGGCGCTTGTTTTGCGTCGTCCGCATGGCGTGCTGAACCCGGCGGGGCCGGATGCGGAAGCGCGCATGTTCGCGCGTGGTTTGCGGGCGGTGGGCACGGTGCGTGGGCGGCCGCGGTTGTTGGATGATCGGCCTTGGGCGTCGGCGGGCGTAGCCATCGAACGAGCGCGGCACCATGTGCGTGTGGGCATGCGCAAAGCCTTGGGGGATCATCGCTATGCGCCGGTGCTGATTGCGTTGGCGATTGGGGATCAGGCGGGGGTGGCACGCGATGATTGGCGCATCTTCAACCGCAGCGGCATTACGCATCTGGTATCGATAAGCGGCATGCACGTGACGTCCATCGCGGGCATCGCGGGCGTGCTGGTGGCGGCGGCTTGGCGGCGCGCGCGATGGCGGGGCGTGGGCTTGGCGGAGTTCATGCCGTCGCGCGTGGCGGGTGGGGCGGCGGCGGCCGTGGTGGCCTTGCTGTACTGCCTGTTGGCGGGTTGGGGCGTGCCGGCGCGGCGCACGTTCTTCATGTTGTCGGTGGTGTTGGCGGCGGCGATGTCGCGGCTGCCGCTGACGGCGGGCAGGGTGTTGGCGTGCGCGGGGGCGGGCGTGGTGGCGTTGGACCCGTGGGCGCCGCTGTCAGCTGGGTTTTGGCTGTCGTTTGGGGCGGTGGCGATATTGCTGCGCATTGCCGACCTGCCGTTTGACGCCGAGGCCGGGTGGCGCCAGCGTTGGGCAAGCCGGCTGGCGCAGGCGACGCGCTTGCAGTTGCTGGTGACCTTGGGGTTGACGCCCTTGCTGGCGTTTCTGGTGTACCAGGTGTCGGTGGGCTCGCCACTGGCCAACGCGGTGGCGATTCCGTCGGTGACCTTCATCGTGACGCCCTTGGCCTTGTTGTGCGCGGCGCTGTCTGTGGTGCCGGGCGCGCAAGCGGCGGCGGCTTGGGCGGCGCAGGTGGGGTTGGCCGCTTTTGATGCCACGATGGTGCCGGTGGTGTGGGTGGGCAATGCGGACTGGGCGAGCTTTGCGGTGGCGGCCGCGCCGTGGCCGTGGCTGTTGTTGGCCGTGGCGGGTATGGTCTGGGCCTTGCAGGCTCGCGGTTGGCCGGCGCGGCAATTGGGGTGGGTGTGCATGCTGCCTTTGCTGTGCTGGCGGCCGGACAAGCCCGAGCCAGGCCATTGGCGAATGAGCGCGCTGGACGTGGGGCAGGGCAGTGCAATTCTGGTCGAGACCGCTAGCCAGACCCTGTTGTTTGATGCGGGACCGCGTCATTACGGCGGTAGCGATGCAGGCGAGCGGGTACTGGCGCCGTTCATGCAAGCGCGTGGCATTACCGCGCTGGACGTGCTGGTGCTGTCGCACGCCGACCAGGACCACGTGGGCGGTGCGCGCGCGGTGCTGGCGGCGGTGCCGGTGCGGCTGAGTTATGCGTCGTTTGATGTGGCGGCGTTTGTGCGGCGCGATGCCAGCGTGTGGCCGGTGGCGGTGGCGGGGGCGGGGGCGGGGAGTGGGAAGGTGACGGGGTCGGTTACCGGGAATGCGACGGGGCCATTGCCGGGCCAAGCTGCACCTGATGCGCCGTCCACGCTGCCCGATCGCATGTTGCGTTGCCGACGCGATGAGTCGTGGGAGGTGGATGGCGTGCGGTTCACATTTCTGCATCCTGCCATCGGCGGCAGCGGCGCGCCGGCTGATAAGAACGCCGACAGTTGTGTGTTGCGCGTGCAGGGCGCCAGCCATTCGTTGCTGCTGACGGGCGATATCGGCGTGGCGCAGGAACGTGAACTGGTGGCGCGTGGGGTGGAACGGGCCGACGTGGTGCTGGCCCCGCACCATGGTTCGGCATCGTCATCCGGGCGCGATTGGGTACGTGCGGTGCAGGCTACGCATGCGATCGCCCAGGCTGGCCATTTGAATCGCTTTCGTCATCCCGCCCCGGCGGTGGAACGACGCTGGCTACGCGCGGGCGCGGTGTTCTGGCGTAGCGACCGGGATGGCGCGGTGATGGCGGAATCCAGCGGGCGCGGGCTGCGGGTATGGTCGCAGCGAGGTGAGGGCGCACGGTATTGGCATGGCCGATGACGGATGGATAGGGTGCTATCCGCAAGCGCTGAGACAAGGTTCAACGAGGACCGCAGGGCAAGCAGCTCGGCAAGGTTTCCATGCTAGCCGTCTCCAACCAGCAGCCCCCGCCAGTCTTTATCCCGCGCCAGCAACCAACCGATCAAACAAATCATCGCCGCCCATTTGCCCGCCCTTAAGCATCAACTCCACACCATCAACCACCGGGTTGTCGCTGCGAGCAACGCTGACGGTGACGCCGGGCGCCAGTACGCATCGAAACGCCAAGCCCCACAAGCCTAGCGCCAAAGTGGCCTGGCTTGAGGTGTCGCCGCCCGCGATGCCGACCCGCGCAAGCCGGGTGCCGGCATGCGCGCTGGCGGTGATGATGGCGGCGGCAAGTTGCGCGGTGGCGCGGGCGGTGGAGGCGGCCTGATCGCTGGTCACCGCTTGTTCGGGGCGGTCGGTGTGGACCAGCACGTTGTGGCCTTGCGCCAAGGCTGCGGCCGCCAACTGGACTTGCTCTGCCACGTAGGCGGGGGATTCCAGCAGCGCTTGCACTTGCAGGGGCTGATGTGTGTAGCGCGTGCTTGCGGCAATCTGCCGCGCCGTAACGGGTGACAGGCTGCCGGCCATGACCAGCACGGGGCCGGTGGCGGCGGGCAGGGGGGCCAGGCGACTGCTTACCGAAGCAGCGACATCAGGCCCAGCAATTTTGCCGTCACGCCCAGCATCCTTGCCATCACGCTCAGCAAGCTTGGCATCACCCCCAGCAACCTTGCCGTCACGCCCCGTCACTTCACCTTCACGCTCGAACGCCGCCGCGCGCGCCAGTGCCTGTTGCACGCTGCTGGGGCCAACCGCCAACAACGGTGCACTCGCCGCCGCGCGCCAGATCAATCTGCCGATCACGGCCAGTTGTTCATCGTCGGTCAGGTCGAACAGCACGGGGCCGTCATCGTTGCTGATCAAGCCGTCGATCCAGCCATCCACTTCAGCGGCATCGTCGGCACTCCGCAGACGCGGATACGCAATGTGCGGCACCGACCGAATCCCATCCAGCCCCTGTGCCGCCAGATGCAGCCGCAGGTCAGCTTCATGCATCGGCGTGACCGGATGCTGGCTCATGACCGGATGCCGGTCAATGCGATAGACCTCCGGCGCGGCCCCGGCGCGGGCGAACAATTGCGCAAAGCTGCAATAGCGTCCGATGCTGGGTTGCCCGCCCACAATCGGCACCAGCCGGTTGGGCATGTGGCGGCGCAGTTCGCGGATGGCGACGCCGATGCTGCCGACGTGTGGTGCGCTATCGAAGGTGGAACAGCATTTGTAGTGCAGCACCCGCGCGCCGGTGCCGGCCATGAAGCGGCCGACGGCGCGGAGTTCCGTTTCCATATCGGCAGGCGACATGGCGCGCGCGGCGCCCGCGATGCCGATGGCGTCCAGCGGGCCGGCGCGGCGCAGTTGCTCGGGCGTGGGCACGCCCAGGAACAGCAAGCCGCGCAAGCCGGCGCGCGCGACTTCGGCCAGGGTGTCGGTGGCGCCGGTGAAATCGTCGCCGTACCAGCAGACGCGGGGCGTGCCTAGGCAGCCGACATCCGCAGTCATGCTCGCCCGCCAAAGAACTCCAATGCCCGCTTCAACTCCGGCGCGTTGCGCGCAAAGTCCTCCAGCGCCTCGCCATCCCGCACGGCCTGCCACGCTTGCCGAATGCTCTGCACGCCCGCGGCCGGCCCATCCGGATGCGCCAAAATCCCACCGCCCGACATGAACATCAGATCGTCAGTACGCACCGCCGCCCACGTGGCGGGCACGGTGCCGGCCCATTGGCCGGACGAGAACGCGGGCATGACCGGGTCGTCGATGCCGGGCGTGAGCGACGCCAGGCAGTCGCGCGCGGATTCCACGACTTCGCTGTCTTCCTGCGCGAACTTGCCTTGCAGTCCGTGCACGTGCATATGGTCCACGCCGGCCAGCCGCCACAGGGTTTGATACGCCTGAAAACCAATCCCCAGCAAAGGCGCGCGCGACAAAGCGCCGAAGCCGTTGCGGTGCCCGTGCAAGGCCAATGGCGTGCTGCGGCGCAGGGTCTGGATGGCTGAAAAACCGCACCAGTTCAGGCTGGCCATGACGCAACTGCCGCCTTCGCGTTCGATCAGGTCGGCGTGGCGGCGCATGGCGTCGGTTTCGTCGCTGATGTTGAAGGCCACCATCACCTGGCGGCCCGTGCGTTCGCGGTGGGCGCGCACCACCGCCATGACGGCGGCGACGCGTTGCGCCAGGGGCGCGTGCGCCGGGTTGGCGCAGACTTCGTCGTCCTTGATGAAGTCCACGCCCGCCGCGCACAGTTGGGCGACCAGATGCGCGGTCTGCTCGGGCGACAGGCCCACGTTGGGCTTGATGATGGTGCCCACCAGCGGGCCCGTTGCCACGCCCGTCAGTTGCCGCGTGCCGGCGATGCCCACTTGCGGCATGTCGAACTGCGCGCGGTAGTTGGCGGGCAGCTCCATGCTTTCCAGGCGCAGGCCGGTGACTTCGCCCAGGTCGTACAGGTTGCCGCCGACGGTAGCCGCCAGCGTGGGCAGGTTGGCGCCCACGTTGGCCACGGGAAAGGCGATGCGCACGCGGGCGCGCTGGTATTTGCCCGGCATGCCGCCCGGTTGGCGCGCCAGCCAGGCGTTGGGCAGGCTGGGTGTGTCGGTGGTGTCCAGCAGGTCGATGGCTTCGATGCGGGCACGGGCACGGGCGCGCAGCTCATCGGTTTCGCCTTGCACGCGGGTGAAGGTGCCGCAGGACTGCTCGCCCGCCATCACTTCGGCGACCCGCGCGGGGTCCATCGGGGTTTCGATCAGATAGGTCGCGCTAAAGGACTGGGAATTCATAAGCTTGGGAATTCAAAGGGGGGCGGCGGGCGGCAAGGTTGGGTCAGCAAGGGACAGCAGGCTTCAGCAGGGATAAGCAAGCGACAGAGGCATCAACTGGCACCCGCAGGCATCACCAGGCTTCAGCAAGCCTCAACCGACGTCGGCAGGCTTCAAAGACGGGACAAGTCCGGAAACGGGCGGACCGGGTCCTTGCCGTCCCAGCCGTTGGCGCTTTCTCGGATCAGGTCGAACAGGCGGCCCTTGGGGCCGGCCACTTCCGACAGTTCGATGACGGCGCCCGGGTGATATTCGGTATCGAAATAAATGAAGCGGCCTTTTTCGCCGACTTCGCCGCTCATCTTGGGCTTGAAGCCCTGGGCCAGCAGGCGTTCCAGGTCGGCGTCGTAGCTTTCGGTCCAGTAGGCCACGTGTTGCAGGCCGGTGCGGCCGGCTTGCAGGAAGTCGCGGTACATGGACGGCACGTCGTTGCGCGTCTGGATCAGTTCAACCTGCACGAAGCCGGAGTTGGCCAGCGCAACCGAGTTGTGCGGCTGGTGGCTTTCACCGTCGTACTGGTAGTTGACGATTGGCACGCGCGGGTTGTAGTACCAGGGGCCCACGCCCAGCGTGGTGCTCCAGTAGTCCATGGCGGCTTCGATGTCGTGCACCACATAACCGAGTTGGCGGATTTCGCCCAGAAAACGACTCATGATGGATCTTTATAAAGAGGGAGACGGAAGGGGAGGCGGCCCGGCGCGGATTCACGCGCGGGCCGCGTCAGGTCACAGGAAGCCGATGGAGAACCAGGGGAAGGCGGCCACGACGATCAGCCCGATCAGCAGCGCCGCGACGTAGCCCCAGATGGGGCCGATGCCCTCGTTGGGATCGACGCGGCTGATGGCGCAGGCGCCGTAGTAGCCCACGCCGAAGGGCGGTGCGAACAGGCCGATGCCCATGGCGAAGATCACGACCATGGCGTAATGCACTTCATGCACGCCGGCCTGCACCGCGATCGGGAACAGCAGCGGGCCGAACAGCACGATGGCGGGTATGCCTTCCAGCACGCTGCCCAGGATGATGAAGGCCACGATGGACACCGCCAGGAAACCGTAGCTGCCACCGGGCATGTCGGCCATCAGTTGTGCCAAGTCGCCCGAGAAGCCGGACTGCGTCAGCGCCCAGGCCATGGCCGTGGCGCACCCGACAATCAGCATGATGGCGCCGGACAGCGATGCGGTCTCGATCAGCATGGGGCGCAGGCGCGCCCAGTCAAAGCGGCGGTAGATCAGGATGCCGATCACCGCCGAATACACGATGCCGATGGTGGAGACCTCGGTAGCGGTCGCCACGCCTTCGACCACCGCGGCGCGGATCACAAAGGGCAGGGCCACGGCGGGCAGCGCAATCACGAAGAAGCGGCCGATCTCTTTGAGGCTGAAGCGTTGCACCAGGCTCAGGTCTTCCTTGCGATAGCGCCACCACACCACCGAGCACAGGGCCAGGCCCAGCACCACGGCGGGCAGCAGGCCGCCCGTGAACAGCGCGGCGATCGACACGCCCGTGACCGAACCGATGGTGATCAGGACGATGGACGGCGGAATGGTTTCCGTCTGCGCGCCGGTGGCCGACAGCAGGGCCACCAGGTCGCCGGGCTTGGCGCCGCGCTTGCGCATTTCCGGGAACAGCACGGGCGCAATGGCGGCCATGTCGGCGATCTTCGAACCCGAGATGCCCGACACCAGATACATGGCGCCGATCAGCACGTACGACAAGCCGCCGCGCACGTGGCCCAAGAGGCTGGCCAGGAACTGGATCATGGCGCGCGCCATGCCGGTCATCTCAATCAGGGAACCCAGGAAGATGAACAGCGGCACGGCCAGCAGCATCAGGTGCGACATGCCTTCGTCCAAGCGGCCCACCATCACTTCCATGGGTGTGTTGGTGGTCAGCGCCAGATACGAGAAGGTGGCCAGCGCGAAGGAAAACGCAATCGGCACGCCCGAAAACACGGTGGCCGCCACGATGCCCACGAAGAAGATCACCAGGTTCAGCTTGCCCAGGCCCTGGAACAGGGGTTGGGCCAACCAGAACAGGGCGACCACCGCCGCCACGCCGACCAAGGCCACCAACACCTGGCGTACCGGCGTGGTGCGCAACAGGCGCAGCAAGGCCACCACCGCCATCAGCGCCATGCCCACGGGGATGGCGGCGGCGCGCCACGCATTGCTGAGTTCCAGCGCGGGCGTGGTGATGAAGTGTTCTTCGTGCGCGTATTCGATGGCGGGCGCCAGGATCAGCACCAGAAACGCCAGCGACGCGGCCAGCGCAGCCGTTTCCAACTGCGCGCGCCGCGCGGGGCTGACGTTGTTGACCAGGGCCGTCATCCGCATGTGCTCGCCACGCCGCAAGGCGACTACGGCGCCCAGCATCGACAGCCACAGGAACAGGATGGAGGCCAGTTCGTCGGACCAGACCAGCGGGCTATGGAAGACGTAACGCGCGACCACCCCCGCGAACAGCACGCAGATCTCGACCAGTACGATCGCGGCCGCAACGTGTTCGACCACGCCGCCCAGCACGCTGTCCAGCGCGTTGGCGGCGCGCCGCAAGGGGTTGGCCGGCAGCGTCGGGGCGGCGGCGTGGGGAGCGGACAGGGAAGACATGACGCGACCTCAGGCCAGCTTGCCGACGCTTTGTTCCAGCAGCGACCAGGCTTCGTTGCCGAAGCGGCCCTGCCATTCCTTGTAGAAGCCCGCCGTGCGCAACGCCTGGCGGAAGGTGTCCGGCGCCGGCTGGTTGAATTGCAGGCCCTTGGATTCCAGGTCCGACTGCACCGACGCGTTCAGCTTCTTGATGTCTTCGCGTTGGGCCAGGCCGGCTTCGTTGATGCCGCGCGCCACGATGGTCTTCAGGTCTTGCGGCAGGCCTTCCCACATGCGGCCGTTGGCGATGAACCAGTAGCCGTCCCAGATGTGGTTGGTCAGCGAGCAATACTTCTGCACTTCGTACAGCTTGGCCACCTGAATGATGGGCAGCGGGTTTTCCTGCGCGTCCACCACCTTGGTCTGCAAGGACGAATACACCTCGCTGAACTGCAAGCTGGCGGGCGCGGCGCCCAGGCCCTTGAACATGGAGATGGGCAGCGAGCTGACCGGCACGCGAATCTTCAGGCCGTCCATGTCGGCAGCGGTCGTCACGGGTGCCTTGCTGCTGGTGGTCTGGCGAAAGCCGTTGTCCCACATTTTTTCAAAGGCGTAGAGCTTGCGCTGCGCGATCGCGGCGCGCACGTGTGCGCCCAGTGCACCGTCCATGGCGCCCCAGACCTGGCTGTAGTCCTTGAACGCGAAGCCCACGGCGTTGATGGCGGCCACCGGCACCAGCGTGGCGATAACCAGCGCCGACGGCGTGAAGAAGTCGATACCGCCCGAGCGCACTTGCGCCAGCATGTCGGTGTCGCCGCCCAGTTGGTTGTTCGGGAAAATCTTGATGTCGACGCGGCCGTTGCTTTCCTTGAGGATGCGTTCGGCGGCTTCTTGCGCGCGGATGTTCAGCGGATGCGTCACCGGCAGGTTGTTGCCGTACTTGAGCGTGTAGTCGGCCGCGCGGGCGATCAGCGGGAATCCGCCGGCCAGGGCAACGGCGGGCACCGCGCAAAGGCGACGCAAGGCACTACGGCGTGTGAGCAGCTTCATGGTTGTCTCCAAAATTGGTCTTATGATGTTTTTTGATGTGCCACAACAGCGCCAAACCCATGCGGCAGACTGGACAATAGTGAATTGCCGCTATCATCGTCAAACTTCTTTCATGATGGTTTTTGATGTGAATAGACCCTCGCCCGACCGTAAGCTTGCCCGCTTGGCCGATGTGGCGGCGCGCGCCGGCGTGTCAACCGCCACGGCCGACCGCGTGTTGAACCGCCGCCCCGGGGTGCGCGCCAACACCGCGCAGAAGGTCTTCAAGGCCGCCATTGAACTGGACTATCTACCCGAACAGGAACTGGCCGCCGCCGTGCCCGCCGAGCCGATGCGGCTGGTGTTCCTGCTGCCGCGCGGCAGCAACCGCTACCTGCGCATGTTGGGCGATACCGTCAGCTACGCGCACGAACACTTCGCGCCGCTGAACGCCAAGTGCCAGATTGAATACGTGGAAAGCTTCAACCCCGACGCGCTGGCCCAGGCCTTGGCCAAGCACGGCAAGCGTGCCGACGGCATTGCGTTCATGGCGCTGGAACACCCCGTGGTGCGCGAAGCGGTCAACACGCTGGCGCAGCAGGGCGTGCCCACGGTGACCTTGATTTCAGACCTGGCCAACAGCGCGCGCACGGCCTATGTGGGGCTGGACAACCGCGCCGCCGGCCGCACGGCGGGTTACCTGATCGCACGCTTCATCGGCCCGCGCGCCGCCCATGTGGCCTTGATTGCCGGCTCGCGCCATTACCGCGCGCACGAGGAACGCGAAAGCGGCTTCTTGCAGTTGTATGCCGAGCAGTTCCAGGCGATGCAGGTGGTGGACTTGCGCGAAGGCTATGACGACGCGCAGCGCAACTACGAGCAGACGCGCCAACTGCTTGAGCAATATCCCAACCTGGCGGGCATCTACAACATCGGCGGCGCGTCCGACGGCGTGGCGCGGGCCTTGAAAGAGGCCGGCTTGCAGCACCGCGTGGTGTTCATCGGCCACGGGTTGACGCCGGACACGCGCTCGCTGCTGATCGACGGCACCATGGACGCCGTCATCACGCAAAGCCCGATGGAAGCGCTGATGAGCTGCGTGCGCATTTTCAGCAACTTGCGCGACAAGCGCAGCGCGATGAATGGGGTGGAACTGGCGCGTAGCCAGGTGATCTTCCGGGAGAATTTGCCTTGATGCGGGCGCTGTTGCCTATCGTGCCGGCGCGCTTGATGCCAGTCGCCAAAACCTGCGCTTGCAATTTAACTGCCTAGGCAGATAAAATCACCCAATCGCGATCCACAGGGCTTGTTGCCCGATGCCATCGCCATCCTCGCGTCACCCCGTAACGAGACACCATGGCTTCTGCTACCCCTTCCGTGCTGGACAGGTTCTACACCGGTGAACTCGGTTTCATGGTCACGTCCGTGCGCAATGGCATCCACGATGCGCTGGCGCGCGAACTGGCGCCGTTCGAGCTGACCATGCCGCAGTACGTGGTGCTGAATTGCCTGGCCCGGGGCTGGGGCCGCACGCCCAGCGACTTCTGCCGGGTGCTGGCCTATGACTCGGGCGCGATGACCCGGCTGCTGGACCGCATCGTGGCAAAGGGTTTTATCCGCCGCGTGGAAAACGAAGCCGACCGCCGTAGCCATCTGATCGAACTTACCGAATTGGGCCAAGCCGCCTTGCCGCAAGCCTTCGCGGCGACGGACGTGGTGATGCGGCGCCTATTGGCGGGGTTTTCGGAGGACGATGCGCAGACCTTGCACTTGCTGTTGTCGCGCTTGCTGGCCAATGCGCAAAACGAACCGAAAACCGACTGAGAACGAACTGAGCATAGGGGCCGTTTTTTCGCCCCCGCTTTTTTTTTAAGCATTTACCTGCCTAGGCATATACGGCCTGGGCATAAATATGGACCACAGCCATGCAAGCTGCTGCTGCTGCTTCTCCCGCGCCATCTCCGCCGCCCGCCTTGCTGGCGACCATCGGCGCGCTTACCTTCATCGACTTCCTGCAAAACGGCATGGTCACCTTCGGCGCCACGCCCATCATGGGTGAGATCGGCGCCAGTCCCGAGGAATACACGGCCATCGCGGTCATCTACGCCTGCGTGGCGGTGGTGATGATTGCCTTGCAAGGCTGGCTGGTGCACCACCTGGGCCAGCGCCGCTATCTGCTGGCTTCCCTGGGCGCGGCGGCGGTGGGGGCGGTGGTGTGTGCGCTGTCGGTGGGCCAGGGCGGTTTCCTGGCGGGGCGGGTGTTGATGGCGATTGGCTGCGCGGCGATGCTGACCTCGTCGCGGCTGACGGTGAACTTGATTCCGCCTGGTCCGGCGCGCTTTCACGGTATCAAGGCCTTGGCCACTGGGCTGTGTACCGGCACGGCGCTGGGGCCATTGCTGGCTTCGGCGGCGGTTGATCACGATGGCTGGCCGCTGATGTTCTGGCTGGTGGCGGGGCTGTCGGTGCTGGCCATGGTGCCTGTGGTGCTTTCCATGCCGGGCAGGCAAGGGCAGGCCACCGTTGCCGGGCAGGCGCGGCTGGCGCCCATCGCGGCATTGGGCGTGGGCAGTTTCCTGCTGCTGCATGCCTTGCAACGGTCCTATTACGACTTCTTCAGTGACCGCCATCAACTGGTGCTGTTCGCCGTGGCGGGGGTCGCCGCGCTGGCCTATTTCGTGCGATCCGAAACGCGCACCGGCGCGCCCTTGCTCAAGCTGGGCGGCATGAAAGAAGTGCGCTTTCTAAGCGGCTTGGCGCTCTTCATGTTCAGTTATTTGATGCTGGGCGCCAACGGCTATCTGGTGCCGCAAATGCTGCAACGCGCGCTGGGCTTGTCGTGGTCCAACACGGGCATGTTCTTCTCGATGGGCCTGGGGGCGGGGGTGCTGACCTTTGTGGTGATGGCGCAGTTGATTGCGCGCTGGCCGTCGCCGCGCAAGTTCTTCGTGGCGGGCTTTGTGGCGCTGACGGCGTTCGGCGTGCTGATGTCCGGGCTGACGCCCACGGCCGACCCGTGGACCGACGTCTTGCCCGCGCTGGCCTGCTATGGCGTGTTCATCATGATCATCATGCCGGCCACGGCCATGAATACTTTTTCGGGGCTGACCCATGACGCGGCGGTGTTCGCGCACGCGCAGCAGGTCAAGAACATGCTGGCGCAGGTGGGGCAGGCGCTGGGCATCATGGCAGCCACGGTCAGCCAGCAGTGGCTGACCACCAAGCACTACAACGTGTTGAAGGAGAGCATTGCCGAGGGCAATGCCAATTTTGAAGCGGCCAAGGCGCAGCTCAGCAATGTGTATGCGGCGGTGGCCGACCCCGCGCAGGCGCAGCGCATGGCGCTGGCGCGGATTGCGCAGATCCTGGATCAGCAATCGGTGCTGCTGGCCAACCTAGACCACTTCCGTGCGTTGGCGGTGCTGGCCTTGACGGGGGTGCTGGTGAGTTGGACGCAGCGGGTGTTTCGGTAGCGCTGGATACCGTAGTGCTGGATCCTTGAGCCCTGGATTCCGTCACCCCCGCCTTTCAGTTGCCACCCAATTGCCCGATCACCTGCCTCGCCACGTCCGCCAGCGACAAGCCGCCGTCCATGGCGGCGCGTTGCAGGCGTTCATGCGCGGCCTGTTCGGTCAGGCCGTACTGGCTGATCAGCAGCCGCTTGGCGCGGTCGATGCGCTTTCTTTCTTCCAGCGCGCCGCGCACCGTATTCAAGGCGTCGTCGGTGCGCTGCATGCGCAGCGTCTGTTCGCGCATCATTTCCAGCACCGAGCGTTCCAGCACACTGCCCACGCCGTCCGCGGGTGGCGTGTCCACGATGCGGCTTTGCACGCTGAACACCATGCTGGGCGCACGGCCGCTGGCGTGGTCGGCATAGCGCGCCAACAGCAGTTGGCGGTCGTCGAGTTCCTGGCGGGTTTCGGCAATGCGGCGTTCGCATTGTTGCGCCAGCGCCTGCGCCAACAGGCTTTCCACTTCACGCATGGCGTCGATGCGCGCGGTGTACAGGTCGAACCACAGCTCGGCCAGGGCGCCGTCCACGCGCTGCTCGGCAGAGGTGCGTTGCGCCATGTCGCGCATGCGCTCCACCGGCTGGCCTTGTTGCTGCTGGATGCGTTCCCAACATTGCAGCGCGGCGTCTTGCGCGTATTGCACATAGATGTCGAAGCTGCGGGCCTGGTGGGCGGCCAGGCCCAGCATGCGCGCCTTCTGCGTTTCGGTGAAGAAGCCGGCCGTAAAACCGATAACGCCGGCCGCGCGTTCCTGGCCGCTGAGTTCCTTGCCCTGCATGAAGTTCAGCAGGGCGACCAGGATGCGGGTGACGCCGGGGTCCAGCGCGGAATCAGCGGCTTCGAACACCACGGCCAGCAGGCTGCTGATGATCTGCGTGAAGCGCACGTCGGCGTCGTCGGCGGGCACGGCGTGGTCGCGCACCTGGCGGCGCAGGCCGGGCAATTCGTCCAGGCGGAATAGGGCGAAGGCAATGCAGTTGAGCAGGCGCGCCTTGTCGCTGCCGTGCGGGGTCTTGGCGGCAATGCCATCAAGAAAACCGCGCACGTCGGTTTCCACGCGGGCCGCGTCTTGAACCAGCCCCGCCAGGGTTTCTTGCTGGCTGTCGGGCGCGTTGCACAGCGTCAGGTTCGAATACCCACGTTCCTTTTGCAGGGCGTGCACCAGCGCGCTGATGTGCACGGTCAGCTCGCAGGTGACGGCCAGGCTTTCCAGGCCGTGGAGTTCACTGCGCCGCGCGGCAAGCAGAAAGCGCAGGGGCGGCGGGATGTGGCGTTCGACCATAAGGTGGGGTTGTGATCAAGCGCTGCGGCGCAGCAGCGGTTCGGCGGACGGCAGGGGAAAGCGGGGCTGGACGAAGGGGAGCGCGGGGGTGGCAAGGTCGGCGGCCTCGGCGGGGTAGGCCACACCAACCGCGCCGGCCACTTCCAGCACCTGGCACGCCGCCACCTGGCCGATGACCAGCACGGCGGGGCTGCGCAACTGGAACGCAGCGGCGTCCTCGGCCATGCTGGCAAGCGTTGAGCGGCATTCGCGCTGGTCCGCCAGCGAGGCGCGTTCGATCATCGCCACGGGCATGTCGGGGGCCATGCCGGCCGCCAGCAACTGGCTGCTCATGTCGTGCAATTTGGCTACCCCCATATAGACCACCAGCGTCGTGCCGCTCTTTGCCAGCCCCGTCCAATCCGGCGTGGCGCCGTCCTGGGAATGGGCGGTGATCAGTGTAACGCCCTGGGCCATGCCGCGTTGGGTCAGGGGGATGCCGCAAGCGGTGGCGGCGGCAAGCCCGGCGGTGATGCCGTTGATGATTTCACAGCCCACGCCGTGGTCGCTCAGCCATTGGGCTTCTTCGCCGCCGCGTCCAAAAATGCAGGGGTCGCCGCCCTTCAAGCGCGCCACGCGCAGGCCCTGGCGGGCGTAGCGCAGCATCAAGCGCTGAATGAACTCTTGCGGGGTCGAGCGGCAGCCGCCGCGCTTGCCCACATACACCAGCCGCGCCTGCGGGCAGTAGTCCAGCACCTGCGGGTTGACCAGGTCGTCGACCAGCACGACGTCGGCCTGGCCCAGCACGCGCACGGCTTTCAGGGTGAGCAATTCGGGGTCGCCGGGGCCGGCGCCAATCAGCCAGACGGAGGGGGACAGGGCGGTGCTTCCGAACATGGTGTGCTCCTGAATTCAGCGATCAAGCAAAAGAAAGATGACGATGGCAAACAGGACCAGGCACAGGCCTTTCCAGAATGCCAAGGGGTTGCGTTCCAGCAGCGGCAGGCGTTCGCCCCGGCGCGCGGCCTCGGGCGGATGGCGCAGCGCATGCGTGAATTCGGATAGCTCGGGCGTGCGCAGCGCAGGGTCGGGATGCAGGGCGCGGCTAAGCACGCCGTCGATCCACGCCGGCAGTTCGCGGTCGCGGTCCAGCACTGATACATAGGTCAGCCGCATCTGCGCGGCGCGGCTGCGGGCGCGCGCCACGTCCGCGCCGTAGGGCAGGCGGCCGGACAGCATCTGGTACAGCATCGCGGCCAGCGAATACAGGTCCGACCGCGAGGTGCCGGCTTCGCCCAGGAAGTACTCGGGCGCGGCGTATTGCGCGGTGCCCAGCATGGACGGCGCGTCGTCGTTTTGGGTGGCGCCGTCCCACAAGCCGGCCGCCTGCGTCGAGCCCAGGTCGATGATGCGCGCCACGCCGTCGTCGCCGATCAAAATGTTGTCGGGCCGCAGATCCTGATGCACGATCTCCAGCCGGTGAAACGCTTGTAGGCCGCGGGCAACTTGTTCAATCAGCGTCACCGCCTGGTCCAGCGTGGGGCGCGGATGCTCGGCCATCCAGCGCGTCAGCGTGCGCCCGGGCAGGTATTCGCTGACCGTGTAGAGATAACGGCGCGTGCGCGGCATCGGCCAGGCGCGCACCACGTGGCGGCTGTCGATGCGGCGCGCGATCCATTCCTCGGTCAGCAGCCGTTCCAGATAGGCCGGGTCGTGGCGCAGGTCCAGCGAGGGGATCTTGATGACCACCTTATCGCCGCTGTCGATGTCCTGCGCCAGGTAGACGTGGCTGCGGTGGCTGGCTTGCAGCTCGTCCTGAATGCGGAAGCCTTCGAATTCCATGCCGGCGGTCAGCAAGGGCGGGCAGGGCAGGTTCAGGCTGTAGCGCGCGATTTCATCGGCGCGGCGCGCGGGCAGCGCATCCACGCGGACGATCTGCACGGTCAGGTTGTCGTCGCTGCCGCGATCGAATGCCAGGCGGGCCAGGCTGTGCGCGGCCGCGTCCAGCGTGTCCGGATGCGCGGCGATGGCTTGTGTCACGTCGTCTGCGTTGATGTGTTCATACACGCCGTCGGTGGCCAGCAGAAAGACGTCGCCCGCTTCCAGCGGCTGCGTGTGATAGTCGATTTCAAGGTGGGGCGTCAGGCCCAGCGCGCGCCCCAGATAGCTTTTGTCTTGCGATATCCAGACGCGATGGTCGTCAGTCAATTGCTCCATCGCGCCCGCGCGCAGCCGGTAGATGCGCGCGTCACCAATATGCAGGATGTGCGCGGTGGTGGCCTTCAGCACCATCACGGTCATGGTGCAGACGTAGCCCCGGTCGGCGTCGCGCGGCTGGTCGGGGTGATGGCGCTGGCGCGTCTGCGCGTGCAGCCAGCTATTGGCCGCGCTCAGTACCTTGTGGGCCGACTTCTTTACCGACCAGGTTTCGGGCGTGCAGTAATAGTCTTCCAGGAAGCTCGCCACGGCGGTCTCGCTGGCAATGTGGCTGACCTGACTGCTGCTGATGCCGTCGGCCAGCGCCACCGCCACGCCCTTGGCGCCCAGCAAGGGCTCGCCCGGTACGCACAGGCCGTGGAAGTCCTGGTTGACGGGCTTCCTGCCGGGTTCGGTGTGTTGGCCCACCGCCACCTGCAAAGAGGCGGCGCTGGGCTTAAACCCGGGCTCGGGCTCGCGACGGTCCATTACGGCTGACGTCCTGGCGCGTGATCAGTTGAAGCGGCGCTTGGGGGCCGTCTTCATGTGCGTCGTGTACAAGGTCAGGCCGGTCAGCGAGAGGCCGCCGATCAGGTTGCCCAGCACCACGGGGATCTCGTTCCAGATCATGTAGTCCATGATGGAAAAATTGCCGCCCATGATCATCGCCGAGGGGAACAGGAACATGTTGACGATGGAATGCTCGAAGCCCATCGCGAAGAACAGCATCACGGGCATCCACATGGCAATCACCTTGCCGCTGACCGACGTGGAAATCATGGCGCCGACCACGCCCAGCGACACCATCCAGTTGCACAGCACGCCACGGATGAAGATGGTGAGCATGCCGCCCGCGCCGTATTCCTTGTAGCCCAGCGTGCGGTTTTCACCGATGTGCGAAATGACTTCGCCGACCTTGTTGGGTGGCACGGAAAAGCCGTAGGTGAACACAATCGACATCAGCACGGCCACCGTCAATGCCCCCAGAAAGTTGCCGACAAAGACAAAGCCCCAGTGCTTGAGGATGCCCTTGAAGGTCACGCCCGGGCGCTTGTCGAACAGCGCCAGCGGGGTCAGCACGAACACGCCGGTCAACAGGTCGAAACCCATCAGGTACAGGATGCAAAAGCCCACCGGAAACAGCGCGGCGCCCAGGATGGGTGAGCCGGTCTGCACGGTGACGGTCACGGCGAACACGGCGGCAATAGCCAGGATGGCGCCCGCCATGAAGGCGCGGATCAGCACGTCGCGCGTGGCCATGTAGATTTTGGATTCGCCGGCGTCCACCATCTTGGTGACGAATTCGGAAGGGACCAGGTAGGACATGATTTACCTATCGTGTTGATGACTGTGAAAAGGGAAACGCGCGGTCAGGCGATTTCAACGGTGTCGCCGTTGAACCGGGCCTGCCAGGTGCGCAATTGCTGTTCGGGGTATTGCACGCAACTTCCATCCGCCAGCCGGAAGTGCTGCTTGTAGAGCGGCGAGGCCACCACCAGGCTGCCGCCCAGGTGGCCGACCAGGCCGCGTCCGATGACGTTGGCGCCGGATTTCGGGTCGCGGTTTTCAATGGCGTAGAGCGGGTTGCCGTCGGCTGCGGGCACGTAGAACAGGGCAATCTGCTGGCCGTCCAGCAAGACGACCACGCCGGAATCGGCCACCAGGTCATCGCGGGTGCAGACGGTACGCCAGGCCAGCGTCGGGGTAGCGGGGGCGGGGGCAAGGGCTGAAGCATTCATCAGACGATCTCCTCGGCAATGGGGATGACGCGCGTGGGCTTACGATCAAGCTCGGCGGCTCGCGCGGGGCGAGGCTGGCCGCGTTCCTGCACGAATTGAATGTCCGGGTCGCCGCCGCGCTCGTTGACGAAGGTGCGGAAGCGCTTGAGCTTTTCCGGGCTGCTGACGGTGTTGGCCCATTCGCATTCATAGCGGTCCACCACCAGTTGCATCTGCGCCTCCAGCTCGGCGGCCAGGCCCAGGCTGTCGTTCAGCACCACGTCTTTCAGATAGTCCAGCCCGCCTTCCAGCGACTCGCGCCACACCGACGTGCGTTGCAGCTTGTCGGCGGTGCGGATGTAGAACATCAGCACGCGGTCGATGATGCGGATCAGCGTGGCGTCATCCAGGTCGGTGGCGAACAGTTCGGCGTGGCGCGGGCGCATGCCGCCGTTGCCGCACACGTACAGGTTCCAGCCGTTCTCGGTGGCGATGACGCCGATGTCCTTGCTTTGCGCCTCGGCGCATTCGCGAGTGCAGCCCGACACCGCGAACTTCAGCTTGTGCGGCGAACGCAGGCCCTTGTAGCGGTGTTCGATGTCCAGCGCCATGCGCACGCTGTCTTGCACGCCATAGCGGCACCAAGTGCTGCCCACGCAAGACTTCACGGTGCGGGTCGACTTGCCGTAGGCGTGGCCGGTTTCAAAGCCGGCGGCGATCAGTTCGCTCCAGATGTCGGGCAGCTCGTGCAGTTGCGCGCCGAACAGGTCGATGCGTTGGCCGCCCGTAATCTTCGTGTACAGCTTGTATTTCTTGGCGACGGCGCCGATGGCGATCAGACCGTCGGGCGTGATCTCGCCGGCAGGAATGCGCGGCACCACTGAGTAGGTGCCGTTCTTCTGCATGTTCGCCATGAAGGTGTCGTTGGTGTCTTGCAGCGGCACCAGGCGCGGTTCCTGAATGGGGCGGTTCCAGCACGAGGCCAGGATGGAGCCCACGGCGGGCTTGCAGATGTCGCAGCCGACGTGGCCCTTGCCATGGCTGGCCAGGAGTTCTTCGAACGTTTCGATGCTGCCCACGCGCACGATGGCGTAGAGCTCTTGGCGCGTATAGGCGAAGTGTTCGCACAGGCTTTTGTCGACCGTTACGCCCCGGCTCGACAGTTCGTGTTCCACCACTTGCTTGAGCAGCGCCGCGCAACCGCCGCAGCCCGAAGCTGCCTTGGTGCAGCTTTTGACGCCGGCCAGGTCCGTGCAGCCGCCGTCGATGGCGGCGCTGACCGCGCCCTTGCTGACGTTGTGACAGGAGCAGATGGTGGCGGTGGCGGGCAGCGCATCCACGCCCAACGCGGGCGCGGCGCTGCTGGCGGGCAGGATCAGGCTGGCCGGATCCAAGGGCGGCGCAATGCCGTTCTGCGCGTATTGCAGCAGCGTGTCGTAGTAGCGGTTGTCGCCCACCAGCACCGCACCCAGCACGCGCTTGCCGTCGGCCGACACCACCAGACGGCGGTAGCTGGCGCCGGCTTCATCGATAAAGCGATAGCTGCGCGCGCCCGGCGTCTTGCCATGCGCGTCGCCAATCGAGCCCACGTCCACGCCCAGCAGCTTGAGCTTGGTGGACATGTCGGCGCCGGTGAACGTGTGTTCCGATGCGCCGCACAGTTCGGCCGCGGCGATGCGCGCCATCTGGTAGCCGGGTGCCACCAGGCCGAACACGCTGCCGTTCCAGGCGGCACATTCGCCGATGGCATAGATGTTGTCGTCGCTGGTACGGCAATGGTCGTCAATGGCCACGCCACCGCGTTCAGCCAGCGTCAGGCCAGCTTTGCGCGCCAACGCCACTTGCGGGCGGATGCCGGCGGAAAACACGATCAGGTCGGTTTCCAGCGGCGCGCCTTCGGCAAAGCGCATGCGGTAGCGATATTGCGTGCCGGGCTTGATGTCCTGCGTGGCGCGCGACAGATGCACGCCCACGCCCAGCGCCTCGACGCGCGCCTTCAAGGCGGCGCCGCCTTCCTCGTCCAACTGCACCGGCATCAGGCGCGGCGCGAATTCCACCACATGCGCTTCCAGGTTCAGCGACTTCAAGGCATTGGCGGCTTCCAGCCCCAACAGGCCGCCGCCCACCACCACGCCCCGGCGCGCGCCTTGGGCGGCCTCGCGGATCAGGTCCAGGTCGTCGATGCTGCGGTACACCAGGCGCGAGGCCCCCTCGGCGCCCGCGATGGGCGGCACGAAGGGGTAAGAGCCGGTGGCCAGCACCAGCTTGTCGTAGCCGACGCGGCCATTGGCGGTGATGACTGCTTGCGCGTGGCGGTCGATGTCCAGCACCGGCTCGCCCAGATGCAGCGTGAGCCCGTCGCGTTCATAGAAGGCGGCATCGCTCATCGACATGGATTCGGCGTCGCGGCCATTCAGGTATTCGGACAGGTGGACGCGGTCGTAGGCGCGGCGCGTTTCCTCGCCATAGACGTGGATGCGATAGCGCTCAAGCGCGCCTTGGGCGATCAGTTGTTCGACGCAATGGTGGCCCACCATGCCGTTGCCGATGACGACCAAGGTCTGCAAGGAATCGGGAGTGGCCGCTGCTTTCATGAATATCCCCAGGCTTGTGGTTTGGGTTTCAAAAGACAAAAAGCGCCCTGGACCTTTCGGTCGGGGCGCCTTTGCCGGTACTGCTTGAATTGTGTTGCGGGCCTTGCGGCCTGCATGAACAACTTAAGCAAAGACCATGCCAGGTTGGGTCGGAGAGTGGGCCGGGAAGCTGTGTGCCAAGGCTTGGACGCGGGGCGTCATAGGAGAAATTGCGGAATGCGGGCGGGGAGCAAGCCGATCGGGGTGGGGCGGATCGGGGTGGGGCAGGAAGCGACTGCCATCGTCGGATGCCTCAAAGCGGTGCAAGCCGTTGTGCGCGCCGCACTGGTTTGGCGCAGCGCAACATGGGGGCTTGGCCGCGTCAGTGGCGCGCGGCCTTGCCCACACGCAGCGCGCCGCGCCGCACGCGCAGGCTGGCGCGCACCGTGGTCTTGGCGCCCCTGACGGATTTGGGGCGGTGGGATTTGCTGCCGACGTTGTTGTGGGCTTTGCTGCCGGCATTGCCGCCGGGTTGGCCCTTGCGACCCTTGCGACGGCCGCCGCGCGCCTGGGCCCGCGCGCGCGCCGTGCAGGCGGCAGCCAGGGCCAGCAGCTTGTCTTCGTCCAGTTGTTCGGCATCCACCAATTGTTCGTCGGCGCCTTTCATGGCCAGCAGCAGATCGTCCAGCTTCAGGTGCAGCGCGCGGCTGTCCTTGTTCTGGTTTTGCTGGATCAGGAACACCATCAGGAACGTGACGATGGTGGTGCCGGTGTTGATCACCAACTGCCAGGTTTCGGAATAGCCGAAGACGGGGCCGGTGACGGCCCACAGCAGCACGGCGCACAAGGCCGTGCCAAACGCGATGGGCGACCCCGCCCAATGCGTGACATGCGCCGCGAAATGGTCAAAGAACCTGGTGACGGCGTTCGATTTTTTGGGAAGCCGCGATGAGTCCTTGGTGGTCGCTTTCGCCGTCTCGTCGGGCTTTTCTTGCCGCTGTGGGGCCGTCGTCGTCGGTTGTGGTTTATCTTGCATGAGCATCACTTGCCAATCCTCATTGCTGTTCAATCCCTGTCGCCGCATAAGCAACGTGACGCTTACTTGGGCCGAGGCTCGCGCAGCCCTTTATCAGGGGGCGCCAGTTCCCCTGCGCGCAGGCGCGGCAGGCACTGCGCCATCGCGCGCGCCACGTTGCGCACTTCTTCCTGCACGGCCTGGTCGCAATCCAGGTCGGCATGGCTGGTGGCGTAGGGCTGGTAGTAGCCGATGTAGCGGTCCAGCCGCGACATCGCCCCGGCGTCGATCAGGCCCATCCAGTCCAGCCAGTCGCTCAAGGCGCGTCGCTGGCCTTCGATGCCGGCCACGTCGCCATGCACGACGAGGCCGTAAGCACGCCCCGCCAGATGTTTGGGATAGGGCCAGCCGTCCAGTTCAATACGCTTGGCCTTGGCCGCGTCCTTGCCGGATGTGGAGGTGGGGTCGGGGTTGCCGCCATCGGCGCACACCAGCCGGTCGATCATCAGCTTCAACGGGCTGGGCGATTGGTACCAATAGGTCGGCGCCAGCAAGATCACCCCATGGGCCGCCACCCACTGTTCGTAGATGTCGTTCATGGCGTCGTTGTCCTGGCCCAGGGAATGATTGGGATAGCAACTGCATGGCCAATGGCACAGCGGCATGGCGGTGGAGACGCAGCCTTTACAGGGATGGATCTGGTACTGGTATTCGGATGTCAGCCGGCTCAGGTCCAGCATGTCGGCTTGCACGTCGGCGCTGGCGAGTTCTGCGCTGACGATCTGGGCCAGGCGCCAGGTTTTGGAGACCTCGCCCGGACAGGTGCCGTCGTTGCGCGCCGCGCCCACCACCACCAGCACGCGCGAGCGGGTGGCGGGGTCGCGTTGCGTATTGGCGGCTTGCGCCAGGCGGTCGTGCGCTTCCTTCCATTCCACCGACAGGTCGTAGTCCGGGTCGGCGTAGGCCGCGCCGGCCTTTACGGTGATGGGGGCCTTGCGGCCGCCTTGGTAAGCGTCCCAGGCGATGGCTTCCAGGCGGTTCAGCGCATCCTGTTCCGTCTGAAAAGCCGGGTCGTAGAAGCGGCGCATGAAGCGCAGCCTGAAGGTGTCGCGCGCAAGCGGGCCGGTGTATTGGCCTTTGCGCACATCGGGCTTGGGTGCGGTCATGGGGGCTGCCTGCTGAAGTGACGCAGGAAGCCAGCAAGCCGCGTGCCCGTTATTGGCCGCCTGTCATTACCACCATGACCTCAGCTGGCTTGGGGCTGCGCGACAAATAGATATGCCCCACGCCGCTGTCGAAGTAAGCCGTCTCGTGCTTGGTCAGCACCAGCGATTCCCCGTTTTCAAAGCGGATTTCCAGTTCGCCTTCCAACACCACCAGGAATTCCTGGCCGGCGTGGCGCATGTAGTCCTCGAACTCCGACTCCTCGCGGGCCAGGATGCGGCCATACATGGGCGTCATGCTGCGCTGCGGATACTGGCCGGCCAACAGCTTGTAGTCGTAGGTGCCCGTCATGTAGCCCGGCGATTCGGCCAGCGTACAGCGCAGGGCTGAGGGGGCGGGGCCGTCGCTGGCGTCTTTTCCCGGGGCCGTGACCGGGCCGAACAAGGCGGCGATGTCAACGTCCAGCGCGCGCGCCACGGCGGCGAATTTGGCATAGCTGATGGACACCTGCCCCAGTTCCATCTTTGACAAGGTGGACAGCGCCACACCGGTCAGGGCCGACAGCTCCTTCAGGGTCATGGAGCGCGCCCGGCGCAGCGCGCGCAGCCGTATGCCCAGGCTGCTGCGGTCAGCCAGGATGTTGGTGGCGGGCGAGGGCGGACGGATGATCGGCATGTTGGTGCTTTCCCTTAGCGGCACGGGCTGGCGCAATACTAGCCTGCCTTTTTTCGTTGACGGATATTTTGTCATATCCGAGAATTCTCTAATCCGAGAATTATGGAAACACCATGAGTGAGCAGCAGTTCGACGTTGTCATCATCGGGGCCGGTATTGCCGGTGCATCTTTGGCTTACCGCTTGACGGCGGAATCGTCGTCGCCGATGCGCGTACTGCTGCTGGAACGCGAAGCGCAACCCGGTTATCACGCCACCGGCCGCTCTGCCGCGATGTTCATGGAAACCTATGGTACGCCCCAGATCCAGGCGCTGACGCGCGCCAGCCGTGCCTTTTATGAGCAGCCGCCCGAAGGCTTCACCGAGCACCCGCTGCTGCATGAGCGCGGCTGCCTGTACATCGCCAGCGCGGACCAGCGCGACACGCTCATGGAAACCTACGAAGGTGCGCAGGCGTTGGCCGGCAACGTGCAGTTGCTGGACGCGGCACAGGCCTTGTCCCGCGTGCCCTGCATTCGGCCCGAGGCGGTGGCGGGCGGCGCCATGTTTGAACCCGATGCCCGTGACCTGGACGTGCATGCGCTGCATCAGGGCTTTCTGGCGGGCGCGCGGCGGCATGGCGTGGTGCTGCGGTGCAACGCCGAGCTGGAGTCGGGCGAAAAATCGGGCGAAACCTGGACGCTGCTTCTCAAAGACGGCACGCGGCTGCAAGCGCGCATCGTCGTCAACGCCGCGGGCGCCTGGGCCGACGATGTGGCGCAGCGTTGCGGCGTGGCGCCGGTGGGCTTGCAGCCTTGCCGGCGAAGCGCTTTCACGTTCCCCGCGCCGGAAGGGGTCGATTGCAGCGCCTGGCCGGCCGTGGTCGGCATTGACGAGTCTTTCTATTTCAAGCCCGATGCGGGCCAGTTGCTGGGTTCGCCCGCCAACGCGGATCCGGTGGCCGCGCACGACGTGGTGGCCGAAGAGCTGGACGTGGCGACCGGCATCTATCACATCGAAGCGGCCACCACGCTGAGCATCCGACGGCCCTCGCACGTGTGGGCCGGGCTGCGCTCGTTTGTGCCGGACGGCGACATGGTGGTGGGTTTTGACGATGCCCAGCGTGGGTTCTTCTGGTTGGCGGCGCAGGGCGGATATGGCATTCAGTCGGCGGCGGGGGTGTCTGCATTGGCGGCGTCGCTGGTCACCGGCCAAGCCTTGCCGGTGGAACTGATCGACCAGGGCGTGGCGCCATCCTTGATGACGCCGCTTAGGCTGCGTTGAGCGTGGCGCTGATCATCGTTGGCGCCAAGTTTTCCGATGGCGCGTTCGGTATCGGGAACGGGGGCGCACTTTGCAGTGATCCTAAGCCCCTTAAAGTCCCTCAAAGCCCCTTAGCCAAACGCTGCCCTGACGGCGGCAAAGGCGGCCGCCACCAAGGGGTCGCCTTGGCGGGCGGCCTGGGTAATGAAAGACAGCTCGGCGGGGATCGCCAGCCCGGGTAACAACAACAAGCCATTTGCCTGGGACTCGCGTAGCGCTATCGAATCACGCACCAGGGACAGCCCCACGCCCGAGCGCACCAAGTCCAGCATGGACGCTTCCTGATCCACTTCGGCCACCGCGTTGGGCGCGATGCCCAGCGCGTCGAACTTGGCCGCCAGCAAGCGGTGGTGCACGGAATCCGGCGGGGTCCAGATCCAGGGCAGGGCGGCAATCTCCTGCCAGCCTCGGCCTGCTACCTGCGCGCCCCAACCCTTGGGCGCCACCACGTAATAGGTAAACGACGCCAGGGGCAGGACTTCCAGCAAGGGGGCGCCGCCCGTTGCGCCGGCCGGCCCCAAATAGAAACCCACGTCCAAATCACCCGCCCGCACCTGTCGGCCGACGGACCCTGACATGCCATGGCGCAGCGTGGGTCGGATCTTCGGATAGTGTTCCACCAGGTATTGCAGCGTGGCGCCCAGGCGCAGGAACTCCGGGTCCAGGATGGTGCCGATGCGCAGTTCGCCTTGTACCGTGTCGCGCAGGGCGCCGATGGCGCGTTGGAAATCTTCCATGGCGTCCAGGATGCGCAGCGCGGACGGCAGCAGCGCCCGGCCATCCGCGTTGGGCGCCAGCCCCTGCGCCGTGCGCGCGAAGAGCGTCAGGTCCAGCGATTCCTGGAAGTTCTTCAATTGCAGGCTTAGCGCGGGCTGGGTCACATGCAGGTGTTCCGCCGCGCGCGTCAGGTTGCCTTCCCGCGCCACGGCGGCAAAGGTGCGGATGTGCTTCAAGTCCATGGCGCTGTCCGTTGCGGAAAGGGGGTGAGCATTATTAAAGATGCTTATAAGCCGAATTTCAACTTTTCATTGGACAGTTGGGGGCGGCTGCGCCAGAGTCATGCAGACGCGGGTGACGGCAAGCGATGAACGGCAAGCGACGAACGGCAAGCAATGCACGACAAGTCATGCCCCGCAAAACACACAAAAGCAGATAAAAAATGCTTATGGAGACATACGGTTGATGGAGACATACGATTTCGTCATCGTGGGCGCGGGCTCGGCCGGCTGCGTGCTGGCCAACCGCTTAAGCAAGGACCCCAACACGAACGTGCTGTTGCTGGAAGCCGGGGGCCGCGACAACTACCACTGGATCCACATCCCCGTGGGCTACCTGTATTGCATCGGCAACCCCCGCACCGACTGGATGTACCGCACGGTCAAGGAAGCCGGGCTGGGCGGGCGTTCCTTGATTTATCCGCGCGGCCGGGTGCTGGGCGGATGCTCGTCGATCAACGGCATGATCTACATGCGTGGCCAGCGTGAAGACTACGAGGACTGGGCCGCGCTGTCCGGCGACCCGGGCTGGAGCTGGGACCAGGTGCTGCCGGTCTTCAAGCGCAGCGAAGACTATCATCGTGGCGCCGACGAATTCCATGGCGCGGGCGGGGAATGGCGGGTCGAGGCGCAACGGCTGCGTTGGGACATCCTGGAAGCCTTTGCCGCCGCGGCCGAACAGGAAGGCATCCCCCGGGTTCAGGATTTCAACCGTGGCGACAACTTCGGCAGCGGCTATTTCGAAGTGAACCAACGCAGCGGTTGGCGCTGGAACACGGCCAAGGCATTTTTGCGGCCGGTGATGAAGCGGCCCAATCTGCACGTGATGACGGGCGCGCAAGCCGAACAACTGGTGTTCGAGGGCAAGCGTTGCGTGGGCGTGCAAGTGCGGCTTGAAGGCAAGGGCAAGGAGCGTGGCACGCCGCGGACGATTACCGTGCGCGCTCGCCGCGAAGTCGTCATGGCGGCGGGCGCCGTCAACACCCCGCATCTGCTTGAACTGTCCGGCATCGGCGAACCCGCGCGCCTGCGCGAAAGCGGCATTGGTTTGCGCCACGCCTTGCCCGGCGTGGGCGAAAACCTGCAAGACCATCTGCAACTGCGGGTGATTCTTAAGGTGAATGGCGTGAAGACGCTGAACCGCATTGCCGGGTCGTGGCTGGGCAAGGCGGGCATCGGCCTGGAATACCTGTTGCGCCGGCGCGGGCCGATGAGCATGGCGCCGTCGCAGTTGGGCGCGTTTGCCAAGTCCGACCCCGGCCAGGCGCGCGCCAATGTGGAATTCCATGTGCAGCCCTTGTCGCTGGGGGCGTTTGGCGAACCGCTGCATGCCTTCGATGCCTTCACGGCCAGCGTGTGCAACCTGCGGCCAACCTCGCGCGGCAGCGTGCATGCCCAAGGGGCGGCGGGCACGCCCGATGGCGCGGCGCCCGTCATCGCGGCCAATTACCTGAGCACGGAAGCAGACATCCAGGTGGCGGCGGATTCCATCCGGCTGGTGCGGCGCATTGCCGCCGCGCCCGCCTTGCAGTGCTATCAGCCTGAGGAATGGTTGCCCGGGCCGGACTACCAGACGGACGAGCAATTGCGCGAGGCGGCCGGCAAGATCGGCACGACCATCTTCCATCCGGTGGGCACCTGCGCCATGGGCAAGAACGCGGACAGCGGCGCGGTGGTGGACGCGCGCCTGCGTGTCTTCGGGTTGGAGGGGCTGCGCATTGCGGATGCCTCGGTGATGCCGCTGATCACATCAGGCAACACCAATTCGCCCACCATCATGATCGCGGAGCGCGCCGCGGACATGATCCTGGAAGACGCGCGGGCAGAATCGCGGGCAGACGCGTAGGAAAGCCCGCGCCGGGCGCGCCCTTGATGTCTCTTGGACGCGCCCCGTGATGGGAATGCAGTTGAATCCGCGCATTCAGCGCAGCGAGCGGTACACCTCGGGGCGTTGCGGGTGCGTCAGGATCACTTGCCAGAGCTGGCCTTCGCGTGACCGGAAAAAGCCCGCGCAACACATCAGATAGTATTTCCACATGCGGTAAAAGCGCGTGCCGTAGCGTGACTGCAAGGCCGGCCAGGCGCGCTCAAAGCGGTCCCACCAAGCCATCAGCGTGCGGTCATAGTCGGTGCCGAAGTTGTGCCAGTCTTCGATGATGAAGCGGTGCTCGACGGCGGTGGCGATTTCACGCGCGGACGGCAGCTTGCCGTTGGGGAACACGTAGCGGTCGATCCATGGGTCCGTGCTTTGGCTGGTGGCCGCGATGCCGATCGTGTGCAAGAGGAAGATGCCGTCCGGCGCCATCAGGCGTTGCACGTTGCTGAAGTAGGTGTCGTAGTTCTTGGGCCCCACGTGTTCAAACATGCCCACCGACACGACCTTGTCGAAGCTGCCTTGCAGGTCGCGGTAGTCTTGCAGCAGCAGTTGCACCGGCAGGCCCTTGACCCGTTCCTGCGCCAGCGCCAACTGTTCCTTGGACACCGTCACGCCCGTGACCGTCACGCCGTAGTTCTCGGCCGCGAACTTGGCCAGCCCGCCCCAGCCGCAGCCGATGTCCAGCAGCGTCTCGCCGGGCTTGAGTTGCAGCTTGCGGCAGATCATGTCCAGCTTGGCCAGTTGGGCGTCTTCCAGCGTCTGGGCGTTTTCCCAGTAGGCGCAGGAATAGATCATGCGGCTGTCCAGCATGGCTTCGAACACGTCATTGCCGGCGTCGTAATGCTGTTCGCCCACTTCAAAGGCGCGGTGCTTGGATTGCAGGTTGAACAGCTTGTGGCGCAGGTGCTCAGCAATCAGCTTGATGCGCGCCACGCCCAGCGCGGCCGAGCCCATGTCGGCACGCAGCAGGCGGGTGAAGAGTTCGTCCAGTTGTTCGCAGTCCCATTCCCCGTCCATATAGGACTCGCCCAGCCCCAGCGACCAACTGGCAAAGACGCGTTCGTACATGTGGCTGTCATGCACCTGGATGTCCCAGGGGCGCGTGCCGTTGATTTGCACGTCGGCCCGGGACAGCACGTCCTGGAGCACTTTTGGCGGTTCGGGGGGAGGGGGGCTGACGTCGGGCGACGAGTGGTCAGCGGTTAGCGGAGAGACAGGACTGCTTTGCTGCATACGGACTCCATATCAATTTTGGGATGACTGATCTGGCAATGCCTGAAGCTCATAACTCTCGCCCCAACCGGCGGCCGATTCCAATTTAATGATTGGATCGGCCTGATAGCTAACGGCAATTCCGTACCGCCGCGACAAGGGGGCGCCGATGAGAATGGGGTGATCGTAGCGAGGCGCGGGCGCAGTGTCCAGCACGGGGCGCAGCGTCTGAATTGCACCCGGCCGCGCCGCCGCCGTCATGCGATTGTCCGGCTGACGCGATTACACTAGTGCGCCCTGGTGGGCCGCCGTTGCGGCGCCCGCCGATACGTGGAGTGTTTAGATTGGACGCCAGCCTGCAACCCCGCTTGGAATTCGTCACCTGCGCCAGCCCGGCCGGCTTGCACCGGATGGCCTACTGGGAATGGGGTGACCCCGCCAACGAGCAGGTGCTGCTGTGCGTACACGGGCTGACCCGAAGCGGACGTGATTTCGATGTGCTGGCGCGCCGCCTGGCCGGCCGCTACCGGGTGGTCTGCCCCGACGTCGTGGGCCGTGGCCGCTCTGACTGGCTGGCCAACCCCGCGTTCTACACGGTGCCGCAATACGTGTCCGACATGGTGACGTTGATTGCGCGCTTGCGGCCCGCCACGCTGGCCTGGGTGGGCACGTCGATGGGCGGCTTGATCGCCATGGCGCTGTCGGGCGCTTCGGTGTTCGCCACCGCCATGCAGGCCATGCGCCCGCACGCGGGCATGCTGCCTCCCGGCCACGGCATCCAGCTGGACAAGCTGGTGTTGAACGACGTGGGGCCGCGTCTGGAAACCGGCGCCTTGTCGCGCATCGGCCAGTACGTGGGCCAGCCGGGTGAGTTTGCCTCGTTCGAGGAAGCGGTGGCCACCATGCGCGCGAATTCCGAGACTTTCGGGCCGCATACCGACGCGCAATGGACGGATCTGGCCCAGTACCTGTACCCGGAATTCGGCGGCAAATGGGTCAAGCACTACGACCTGGCGCTGGCCCAGGCGCTGGCCGCTCAAACACCGGAAGAGCTGGCGGCGGGCGAACAGATTCTGTGGCGGTCCTACGACGCCGTGCCGTGCCCGATTCTGATCGTGCGCGGTGAAAAGTCCGACCTGCTGACGCCCGCCACCGTGGACGAGATGCTGAAACGCAACCCCCGCGCCCAAGCGCTGGAAGTGCCGGGGGTAGGGCACGCGCCGACCTTGATCGCCGACAGCCAGGTGGAGCCGGTGGCGGCGTTTCTGCTGGGCTGAGTAAGTGCCGAGGTAGGGCACGCGCCGACCTTGATCGCTGACAGCCCGGTGGACCCCGTGCCGGCGTTTCTGCTGGCCTGAACGTCCGCGGGGCGATTAGGGGGACGCCCCGGCGCTATTCAGGGTGCCGGGGCTTCTCTACAATAGCCCGATGAAATCGCCCACCCTGAACATCGATCTGCACTGCCATTCCACTGTGTCCGACGGCGCGCTGGCGCCTCGCGACGTGGCGCAGCGCGCGCACGCCAACGGCGTCGACGTCTGGGCATTGACGGATCACGACGAAGTGGGCGGCCTGGCCGAAGCCGCCAGCGCGGCGCAAGACCTGGGCATGCGGTTTTCCACCGGCGTGGAAATCTCGGTGACGTGGGCGGGCCTGACGGTACACATCGTGGGCCTGCAATTCGATCCGCAAAACGCTGAGCTGGTCGCGGGTTTGCGCCAGACCCGCTCGGGCCGCGCCGAACGCGCCAAGCGCATCGGCGACCGCCTGGCCGAAATGGGCATGCCCGGCGCCTACGAAGGCGCGCTGCCGTTCGCCGGCAACCCTGAACTGATCAGCCGCACCCACTTCGCGCGCTATCTTGTCGAGGCGGGTTACTGCCCCGACGTGCAAACCGTATTCACCAAGCACCTGGGCGACGACCGCCCCGGCCACGTGCCCATGCAATGGGCCACGCTGGCCGAAGCCGTGGGCTGGATCCGTGGCGCGGGCGGTCGCGCCGTCATCGCGCACCCGGGCCGCTATAAGTACACGCCGCTGCAATTCGCCGCGCTGTTCGACGAATTCTTGCAGTTGGGCGGCGAGGGCATCGAAGTCACCACCGGCAGCCACACCGTGGAAGAGGCCCGCCAATATGCCGAGGTGGCGCGCCGCTACGGCTTCCTGGCGTCGCGCGGGTCTGACTTCCACAGCCCCAAGGAAAGCCGGATCGACCTGGGCCGCCTGCCGTCGCTGCCGTCCGACCTGAAGCCGGTCTGGCACGACTGGTTCTGACGCGGGCGGCTAACGCCGCGCATTCTGTAAGTTTGATGCGGGTGGCCAACGTCGCCCGACCTGCAAGCCTGACGCGGGCGGCCACCAACGCCGCCCATCCTGCAAGCCATTGATATTGGGATCGCGCCACTGCGGCGCAGCCGCTATGAACAAAGCCTTTGTTAAAGAGTCCGACAACGAGGACGACGACGACCTGCCGCAAGCCCAAGCCTTGCCCGTGGGCACCAAGAACTACATGACCCCCGAAGGCTACGAACGCCTGCGCGCCGAACTGACGCACCTGATGAACGTAGAGCGCCCGTCGGTAGTGCAAGTGGTGTCGTGGGCAGCCTCCAACGGCGACCGTTCCGAAAACGGCGACTATCTCTACGGCAAGAAACGCCTGCGCGAAATCGACCGCCGCATGCGCTTTTTGACCAAGCGCCTGGACATCGCCGAAGTCGTCGACCCCGCCTTGCAGCCCAACCGCGACCAGGTATTCTTCGGCGCCACGGTGTTGTACAGCGACAAGGCCGGCGAAGAGCACACCGTCACCATCGTCGGCGTCGACGAAGCCGAGCCCCTGGCCGGCAAAATCAGCTGGATTTCCCCCGTCGCCCGCGCGCTGATCAAGGCAAAGGAAGGCGACACGGTAGTGCTGCGCACCCCCGGGGGAATAGAAGAGTTGGACATCATGGAAGTGCGATACCCGTAGGATGCCCGAGGCATACCCGTAGGATGGGTGAAGCGCGAGAGTCCTTAAACAAGAATAAAGCTGTACAACGCGCGCAACCCATCAAGCAGCGGTGGGGTTCTTAACGGGTTCAGCCACAGCGCAGCCTCCGCCCGATGGGTTACGCGCGATCCCTATCCGATTCCTTTTGGAATGCATTCCGCGCTTCACCCATCCTACGATTCCGCAAGGGATTTCCAAAAAGGAAACAGGCGCCAGCTTTTGGCTGGCGCCTGTTTGGTTGGGAGGGCTCTGACGTCCCTGCCTCGGTTTGGCGGCTTGCGCCGTCGTTCCCCTGGGGCTTGCTGCTAAATCAGTACGTTGGCGTCAACGCTCTTCACTGCTTGCGCGCAGCGATGGATTTTTCGGCCATGTTGACCAGGTCTTCGCCGATCTGCTTCTTCCATTTGTCGTAAACCGGCTTCGTGGTCTTCACGAACGCCTCGTGCTCGGCCTTCGACAAGGACGTGACCGTCACGCCGTGGCCTTCGATTTCCTTCAGCAGCGACGGGTCGCTTGGCGTGACGCCCTTGCGTGCAATCACGATCTGCTGCTTGCCGGCATCCAGCGCGGCCTGGCGCACGATGTCGCGGTCCTTTTCCGACCAGGAATTCCACACCTCGCGGTTCACCACGAAGATCAGCGGATCGGCCACATAGTTCCACAGCGTCAAATACTTCTGGCCCACCGTATAAAGCTTGGAACCCGTATAGATCGACAGCGGATTTTCCTGCCCATCCACCGCGCCGCTGGCCAGCGCCGGCTGCGCGTCGGCCCAGCTCATCTGCGTGGGGTTGGCGCCCAGGGCCGTGAACGTGTCGATGTACAGCGGCGAACCCACCACGCGCAGCTTCATGCCCTTCATGTCGGCGGGCGTCTTCACCTCGCGCTTGGAATTGCTCAGTTGGCGATAGCCGTTTTCACCCCAGGCCAGCGGCACCACGCCGGCTTTTTCGATCAGCTTGAACATCTCGCGGCCCACGTCGCCTTGCACCAGCGCGTCGATGGCAGCGTAGTCGGGCATCAGGAAGGGCAGCGAAAACAGGTTCAACTGCTTGACCTGCGGCGACCAGTTGATGGTGGACCCCACCGCCATGTCGATCACGCCTTGGCGGATGGCGGTGAACTCGCGCGTCTGGTCGCCCTGGACCAGCGACGTGCCCGGGTACACCTTGATGTTGATGCGGCCATCGGTGCGCTCGCGCACCAGCTTGGACCAGATCTCGGCGCCCTGGCCCCACGGGAACGTCGTGCCCACCACGATGGACAGCTTGTATTCGGACTTGTAGTTCTGCGCATGCGCGGGCGTCATGCCGACCACGGCGGCCGCGCACAGCGCGGCGCCAATCAGGTTGCGGAAGTTCATACGATGTCTCCTCTCTTTGCGAGTGTGTCTGTTGTTGTAATCAAGATCGCTACGGACCTGCTTTCGCTTCAATAATCCAAATCAATAACCCAACTTATGCGGCAGCCACAGCGCCAGTTGCGGAAACACCAGCACCGCCACCAGCACCAGGAACATGGAAGCCAGCAGCCACACCACCCACCGCACCGTGGACTCCATGGGCACCCGTGCAATGCGGCACGACACCATCAAATTCACGGCCAGCGGCGGCGTGAATTGGCCCAGCGCCACCTTCAAGGTCAGCACCACGCCGAACCACACCGGATCCCAGCCGTAGGCATTGGCAATCGGCATCAGCAGCGGCACGAAAATCAGGAAGATCGAGATGCCGTCCAGGAACATGCCCACCGTCATCAGCAGCAGAATCAACAGCGACAGCACGCCCCATTCGCCCAAGCCGGAATTGACGATGGCGTTGGTGATCGGGTCAATCACGCTCAGCGTGGACAGCGCCCATGCAAAGATGCCGGCCAGCGTCACCACCAGCATGATCACGGCGGACAGTTCGGCCGCTTCGCGCAAGATGGTGTAAAGGTCGCGCAGCTTGATGGTGCGGTGAATGAAGCCGCCCACGAACAAGCCGTAGAACACGGCCACCACCGCTGCCTCGGTAGGCGTGAACCAGCCCAGGCGCATGCCGCCCAGAATCAGCACCGGCGCGGCCAAGCCCCATGAAGCATCGCGCAGGCTGGCCCAGAAGGGCGGGCGCGGCAGGTGGGATTCCAGTGCGCCCATCTTGTATTTGCGCGATAACCACACGGCGGGAATGATCAGTGCAAAGCCCGCCAGCAGGCCCGGAATCATGCCGGCGGCAAACAGCGCGGGCACGGACGCGCCGGGCACCAGTACCGAATAGATGATGAACGCCACCGACGGCGGAATCAGGATGTCGGTGGCCGCGCCCGCCGCCACCACCGACGCCGAGAACGAGCCCGGGTAGCCCGCGCGCGACATGGCGGTGATCATCACCGCGCCCACCGCCGCCGCGCAGGCCGGGCCAGACCCAGAGATGCCGCCCAGGAACATGGCCACCGCAATCGACACCAGCGGCAGCATGCCCGGGCCACGGCCCACGATGGCAATCGCAAAATCCACCAGCCGCTTGGCCACGCCGGACCGGTCAAAGATGGAGCCGACCAGCACGAACATGGGGATGGCCAGCAGCGGGTACTTGGCCAGCCCCGCGTAGAAATTCTGCGGCACGGCCAACAAGCCATACCAGGGCGTGTCCAGATTGGACAGCACGATGGCGATGGTGCCGCCGATGCCCAGCGCCACGCCCACCGGCACCCCGATCAACATCAGGACGACAAAGACAATGAACAGCAGCGACACAATCATGGCTTGCCCGCGCTCTGCAGAATGCGGCGGATGATGCCCAAGGTGCGCAGCGAGATTGCCGCCGCCATCACCGGCAGCCAGATCGAATACCACCAAGTGGGCACGCCGATCGCGGGGGACGTTTCTTCGTACATGAATTCGTCCGACACCAGCTTCACCGACAGCACGGTCAGCAGCACGAAGAACGCCAGCACGCATCCGTTGGAAATCAAGGCCATGATGCGCTGGCGGCGCGGTGAACCCGAATCCGCCAGGATCTCAATACGGATATGGTGGTTGCGCACGAACGCCACGCTGCCGCCCGCCATGGTCAGCACGATCAGCAGGAACACCGAGATTTCTTCGGTCCAGGCGAACGACTGGTCCGTGAAATAGCGCACCAGCACGTTGGCGAAGGTGATCAGCGCCAGCGTCGCCAGCAGAATCACGGCCAGCCATTCTTCAATGGCCAGCGGCACCTTTACGGCGGGATCGGGTTCAACGGGGATGATCGGTTCGACGGGCTCGACGGAGGCTTCAGGGCGGGACATGGGTGCGGCGACGGCTTGGGCGCGGGGCCCGCTTTATGAATTGGGTCGCTGCATCCTACCGTCGCCCTTGGGGCGAGGGTGTTCGTGTTTTCCCGTGGTGCGGGGCGACAACAACATGCTGCATTGCGTCAGACGATTCTGTGGCGCGGCGGTAAGACGGTGGATATTTCGCGATGACACCGTGGCTTCAAGCCGATATTGCTATGCACCATCCTGGTTCATCGTCGTCAGAATTCTTTTGTAACACTAGGGAAAACAAGGGCTTTGCAAGCTTTTCGAATAACGGCTCCGGGAAAACCCCCTAAACAGGTAAAATCCCGTTTTGCTCCCATCCTTATACGGCGCCCGCATCGTGTCCCTAGTTCAGCATCTGCCTGGTTCCTCCGTCCTGTCCTCCTTTCGTCGTGATCGCCTGCTGGCGCAACTAAAGGAAGCCGGCCTGCCGGTGGCCGACATCTCCGCTCGCTACGAGCACTTCGTCAGCACCGACGCCGCCCTGACGGCCGAACAGCAGCAACACCTGACCCAATTGCTGGATTACGGCACGCCCAGCACGGCTGACGCGCCCGCCAAGAGCCTGTCGCTGCTGGTCATTCCGCGCCTGGGCACCATTTCCCCGTGGGCCAGCAAGGCCACCGACATCGCCCACAACTGTGGCTTGTCGTCGGTACACCGCATTGAACGCGGCGTGCGCTATGTGATCACCCCGGAACGCGGCCTGCTCGGCACCAAGTCGTTTGACGACGCCATGCTGGCGCGCGCGGCCGACTGCCTGCACGACCGCATGACCGAAACCGTGGTTGACGCCAGCTTCGACGGCCAGGCGCTGTTCCAGACGCTGGCCGGCAAGCCCATGCGCACCGTCGGTGTTCAGGCTGATGGCGTCAAGGCATTGGCCGAAGCCAACGTGTCGCTGGGCCTGGCCCTGTCCGAAGACGAAATCGAATACCTGGCCAAGTCCTTCACCGACCTGGGCCGCGACCCCACCGACGTGGAGCTGATGATGTTCGCGCAAGCCAATAGCGAACACTGCCGCCACAAGATCTTCAACGCCGAATGGGTCATCGACGGCCAGTCGCAGCCCAACACGCTGTTCGGCATGATCCGCGCCACGCACAAGGCGCAGCCCGAAGGCACGGTCGTGGCGTATTCGGACAACGCCGCCATCATGGAAGGCGGCCCCGCGCAGCGCTTCCAGGCAGGCGTACCGGGCGTGACGGGCGAGGGCGCTGACGGCGCCAAGTACATCCGCCGCGACACCACCGTGCACACCTTGATGAAGGTGGAAACCCACAATCACCCGACCGCCATCGCCCCGTTCCCGGGCGCGTCCACCGGCGCGGGCGGCGAAATCCGTGACGAAGGCGCCACCGGCCGTGGCTCCAAGCCCAAGGCCGGCCTGACCGGCTTCACCGTGTCGCACCTACGTTTCGACGACGCGCTGCAACCCTGGGAAGCCGACCACCACGGCCTGCCCGAGCGCATCGCCTCGCCCTTGTCCATCATGATCGACGGCCCCATCGGGGGCGCCGCGTTCAACAACGAATTCGGCCGGCCCAACCTCTTGGGCTACTTCCGTTCGTTTGAGCAAACCGCCGGCGGCACGCGCTGGGGCTATCACAAGCCCATCATGATCGCGGGCGGCCTGGGCAGCATCGACGCGGGCCTGACCCATAAAGACGTGATTCCCCCCGGCGCGCTGCTGATCCAACTGGGCGGCCCGGGCTTCCGTATCGGCATGGGCGGCGGCGCCGCCTCCAGCATCAGCATGGGCAGCAACTCGGCCGAACTGGACTTTGATTCCGTCCAGCGCGGCAACCCGGAAATCGAACGTCGCGCGCAAGAAGTCATCGACCGCTGCTGGCAGCAGGCCGAGAACAACCCCATCATCGCCATCCACGACGTGGGCGCGGGCGGCTTGTCCAATGCCTTCCCGGAATTGGTCAACGATGCCGGCCGTGGCGCCATCTTCGACTTGAAGCGCGTGCCGCTGGAAGAGTCGGGCCTGTCGCCCGCTGAAATCTGGAGCAATGAATCGCAGGAACGCTATGTCCTGTCGATTCTGCCGAAAGACCTGGAACGCTTTGACGCCATCGCCCGCCGCGAACGCTGCCCGTATGCGGTGGTGGGCGTGGCCACTGAAGAACGCCAACTGCGCGTGGTGGACGGCGAGGGCCTGCCCGGCCTGGACACGATTCGCCCGCAAGGCGACGCCGAAGTGCGTCCCGTGGATGTGCCGATCGACGTCATCCTGGGCAAGCCGCCGCGCATGACGCGCGACGTGCGCCGCCTGCCTGGCGTGTCCGCGCCGCTGGACCTGGCCGGCATCGACCTGACCGAAGCCGCTTACCGCGTGCTGCGTCACCCCACCGTTGCCAACAAGTCCTTCCTGATCACCATCGGTGACCGTACCGTGGGCGGGCTGTCCAGCCGCGACCAGATGGTCGGCCCGTGGCAAGTGCCGGTGGCTGACTGCGCGGTTACCTTGGCCGACTACGAAGGCTTCCGTGGCGAAGCCATGTCCATGGGCGAACGCACCCCCATCGCCATGCTCGACGCCCCGGCGTCCGGCCGGATGGCCGTGGCTGAAGCGCTGACCAACCTGGCCGCCGCCGACGTGGCGCGCCTGGAAGACATCAAGCTGTCCGCCAACTGGATGGCCGCTTGCGGCGTCGACGGCCAGGACGCCGCGCTGTATGACACCGTGTCCGCCGTCAGCGAACTGTGCCAGGCCACCGGCCTGTCCATTCCGGTGGGCAAGGATTCCTTGTCGATGAAGACGTCCTGGGAGCAGGACGGCGAGCAGCGCCAGGTGGTGGCGCCGGTGTCGCTGGTGGTCACGGCGTTTGCGCCCGTTGCCGACGTGCGCGCCAGCCTGACCCCGCAACTGCGCACCGACGCGGGCGACAGCGTACTGATTTTGATTGACCTGGGCCGTGGCCGTCACCGCATGGGTGGCTCGATCCTGGCGCAGACGTACAACCAGATCGGCGAAACCGTGCCGGACATCGACGCGCCGCAAGACCTGCGCGCGTTCTTCATCACGATCCGCACGCTGGCCGAAGCCGGCACCATCCTGGCCTACCACGACCGTTCCGACGGCGGCCTGTTCGCCACGCTGACCGAAATGGCCTTCGCCGGCCGCACCGGCGTGTCGGTGAATCTGGACATGCTGACCTTCGATCCGCAATCGGCGGATTGGGGCGACTACAAGATCCGCCCGGATCAAGTGAAGGTGCAACGCGAAGAACTGACGCTGAAGGCGCTGTTCTCGGAAGAAGCGGGCGCCGTCATCCAGGTGCCGGCCTCGCAACGCGATGCCGTCATGCAAGTGCTGCGTGGTGCCGGCCTGTCGGCTCACTCGCACGTCATTGGCGGCTTGAACGGTGCCGACGAAGTCGAGTTCTATCGCGATGGCAAGAAGGTCTGGGGTCAGCCGCGCGCTGAACTGGGCCGCGCCTGGAGCGAAGTGTCCTACCGCATCATGGCCCGCCGCGACAACCCGGCTTGCGCGCAAGCCGAGCTTGACGTCTGGAACGATACGACCGACCCCGGCATGAGCCCGAACGTGTCCTTCGACCCGCAAGAAGACATCGCCGCGCCCTTCATCAACACCGGCAAGCGTCCGCGCGTGGCCATCCTGCGCGAGCAGGGTTGCAACAGCCAGGTGGAAATGGCCTGGGCCTTCGATACGTCGGGCTTCGAAGCCATCGACGTGCACATGACCGACCTCTTGGCCGGCCGCGTGGACCTGGCGCAAATGCAAGGCTTGGTGGCCGTGGGCGGTTTCAGCTACGGCGACGTGTTGGGCGCCGGCGAAGGCTGGGCGCGCACCATCCGCTTCAACAGCCAGTTGTCGGATCAGTTCGCCGCGTACTTCGCGCGTCCGGATACGTTCGCGCTGGGCGTGTGCAACGGCTGCCAGATGATGGCCGCCTTGGCCCCGATGATTCCGGGCGCCGAGCACTGGCCGCGCTTCACGCGCAACCAATCGGAAAAGTACGAAGCGCGCCTGTCGATGGTGGAAGTGGCCAAGTCGCCGTCCATCTTCTTTGCCGGCATGGAAGGCGCCCGTATTCCGGTGGCCGTGGCCCACGGCGAAGGCTATGCCGACTTCTCGCAGCAAGGCGACGCCAGCCGCGTGCTGGCCGCCGCGCGCTACATCGACAACCGTGGACTAGCCACCGAAGCCTATCCGTTCAACCCGAACGGCAGTCCCGGCGGCCTGACTTCCGTCACCACGGCCGATGGCCGCTTCACGGTCTTGATGCCGCACCCCGAGCGCGTGACCCGCAACGTCATGATGTCTTGGGCGCCCGAGAAATGGGGCAACGCAGACAAGGGCGGCGCGTACAGCCCCTGGATGCGCATCTTCCGTAACGCGCGCGCCTGGCTGAAGTAATTCATCCAGACACGCGGGCGGTAGGTTAGTCCGTCAAGGCGAAGCCGTGCGCAGGTCGGCGGCTTCGCGTTCAAACTGGGTCGACAGTTCTTCCGCCGCCGGCGTCAAAGGCTGCGCGGTGCGTTGGATCAGGCCGATCACATAACTGGGCAAAGGCTCGGCAATGGGCACGATGTCCAGTTGCTCGCGCCACAGATCGGTGGTGATCAACGCGGTGGGCAACAAGGCCATGCGGTCGCTGTTCGCCACCAGCGCGGCCGTGTCGATCAAGCCATCCGTCTGCATGTCTACCCGTGGGGTACCCAAGCCCGCTTGGCTGAACACGGGGTAGACGGATGCGCCCGGTTGGCCGGGCGGCCCCGCCACCGCGAATACCGCCTCGCGTAGTTCATGCAAGCTGCGCGCCTGCCGCAAGGGGTGGTCGCGACGGGCGGCCATTACCAATGGGCTGGTCAGCAGCACGCGCGCCTTGAGCTGCGGATCGGTGTCGTCCGCGTTCAGCGAGCAAATGGCGAAATCCAGTTGGCCTTCGCGCAGCAGCGGCGTCAGGGTGTGATAGAGGCCGCTGCGGCAACTGAGTTCTACCTCGGGGTATCGCTGCCGAAAGCGGTGGATGGCGGACGTGGATAGAAGCACGGATGCCGCCGCCGAGATGCCGTACTGCACGGTGCCCAGCCGTTCACCACGCATTTGCGACATGGTGTCGCGGGCGCGCTTCGTTTCATGAACCAGGTGTTGGGCGTGGGGTAGAAAGCGTTTGCCGTAGTCGTTGGGCCGCATGCCTTTGGCGTGCCGGTCGAACAACGGCAGCCCCAGCGTGCGTTCAAGCCGCCGCAAGGACTTGGTTAAGGCTGGTTGGGTTTGCCCGGTGGCCCGGGCTGCCGCGTGCACGCTGCCATGTTGCGTGACGGCAAGAAAGTCGAACACTTGCTGCAACTTCATCTTGATGCCTCCCCGTAATTGCTCAGTCGATCTAACTGAAAGGTCCCCGGCTGCTCGCATCTGAATTGCCGACCGACCGTAGTTCATCCTTTTCAACGCCGCAAGCAGGGGTGGAGGGGAGTGGGGGCTGCGGATCACGCACATCCAGCAACGGCGGGCCTTGCGGGGCGATTAGCCTCGCGCCCTGAAGCGCCTTGTCAAACTTTTGTAACGCTCTGAGATATTTAACTTTTCGTTGCAAGATGCCGTTAAGCGAGGAAGCGTACTGCAACCCCGGAGTGGCCTTTTCATGTTCAAGAATTTAAGTATCCGCGCAATCCTGACGACCGCCTTGGGCGTCTTCTTCGCGCTTTTCCTGCTGACCGGCGTAGCCGTGCATCAGCAACTGACGTCCAACCGCACGTCCATCGAAGTGCTGCTGGACACCAATCTGGTTCGTGCCAACGCAGTGGATGGCGCGGGCGCCGAATTGCTGCGCGCCCGCCTGGTGTTGCTGGCCGCGCAAAGCGCGTTGCTGGAAGGAAAGTCCATCGACAGCCTGACCAGCATGCAGCGCCTGGATGGCTATACGAAAAGGGCGTCTGATTTGATAGAGATGGCGCGCAAACAGCCCGAGACGTCGGCACAGGGTAAGCCACTGTTCGATGCCGCGTTGGCCGCTTATGACGTCTATCAGCGCGATGCGATCGCGCCGATGGTGGCGGCGATTCGCGCGGGCAAGCCGCAAGACGCCAGCCGTCTGAACCTTGAGAAAGTCACGCCGCTGGGCACCGCGTTCACGCAGGCCATCAAGAGCTACGTGGACTACGCCGATGACGTCGGCCAGCGCGTGGCGCGCGATGCATCCACGCGCATCAACGGCGCGATTGTCGTGCTGATTTGCCTGCTGGTGGTGGTGGCGGTGTTGGTGGTGAGCCTGTACGCGATCTTTGCGCGGTCGGTGTTCCGCCCGCTGCACGAGGCGGGCCGCTTGTTCGACCGCATTGCCGGCGGCGACTTGAGCAATCGCATCGAGCAACGTGGCAACAACGAAATCGGCGTGCTGTATGCCGCCGTCAAGCGCATGCAGGACAGCTTGAGCCGCACCGTGTCGGCCGTGCGCCTGGGCGTGGAAGAGATCCATACCGGTTCGCGCGAAATCGCGGCGGGCAACATCGACCTGTCGTCGCGCACCGAGCAGCAGGCGGCATCGTTGGAAGAAACGGCCGCCAGCATGGACGAACTGTCGTCCACGGTGAAGAACAACGCCGATAGCTCGCGCAGTGCCTCGCAGTTGGCAACGGCGGCGTCCGAAGTGGCCACGCGCGGCGGCAAGGCCGTGGGCGACGTGGTGGGCACCATGCGCGGCATCGCGGATAGCTCCAAGCGCATCGCGGATATTGTGGGCGTGATCGACGGGATTGCATTCCAGACGAACATCCTGGCGCTGAACGCGGCCGTGGAAGCGGCGCGGGCCGGCGAGCAGGGCAAGGGTTTTGCAGTGGTGGCCAGCGAAGTGCGCGCCCTGGCGCAGCGCAGCGGACAGGCGGCCAAAGAGATCAAGGGGCTGATCGACGAGTCGGTGCAGAAGGTGTCGATCGGGTCGGATCAGGTGGAAGCCGCGGGTGCCACGATGCAGGAGATCGTGACATCCGTGCGCCGCGTGACGGACATCATCAACGAGATTTCCAGCGCGTCGGAAGAGCAGTCGCAGGGCATTCAGCAGGTGAATCAGGCGGTGTCGCAGATGGACAGCGTGACGCAGCAGAACGCGGCGTTGGTCGAGCAGGCCGCGGCGTCGGCGGCGTCATTGGAGGCGCAGGCGCAGCAGTTGCGTGAGGCGGTGGCGGTGTTTAAGTTGCAAGCCGGTGGGCAGGTGATTGATGCGGATGCGCCGGCGTTGGGGCGGGGTGTTGAGCCGGTGATGATTGGGGGGTGATTCTTGGGCTGTTTTGGTGTGGCTGGGGTTGGTGGTTAATCACGGCTGCTTGATGGGTTGCGCGCGTTCCATGTTTGGGCTCTTCTGCCGTTTTTCGCGCGCTACACCCATCCTACGTGTCACTTTGTAGGATGGGTGCAGCGCGCGCGAGCGTTCAGCAGAAAGAAAACGCCGATCGCGCGAAACCCATCATTGGGCCGTGATGACATGGCCCGGATGATGGATCAATCACCGCTGCTTGATGGGTTGCGCGCGTTCAACGGTGGGGTTCTTCTGCCGTCGTTCCCGCGCTTCACCCATCCTACTCAAGGCGGATGTTTGCGTCCGCCGCGACGTGCTTCCATTTTTTGACGTCGCTGGTGATGACTTCCTGGAAGGCGTCAGGTGTACCGGCGACAACCGTGCCGCCCAGGTTGGCCAACTTGGCTTTGACTTCGGGGGCGTTCAGGGCCTTGACCGAGGCGTCGTGCAGCGCCTTCTTCACATCGTCCGGCAGGCCCTTGGGCGCCAGCAGGCCGTTCCAGGCGTTGGCTTCGTAGCGCGGCAGGCCGGCTTCCTTGAAGGTCGGCGTATCGGGCAATTCCGGCGAACGCACATCCGCCGCGATGGCGATGGGGCGAATCTGACCGCTCTTGATATACGGCAGCGAGGCCGGCACGGGTTCCCAGATCATCGATACCTGGCCGCTGATCACATCGGTGAACGCGGGGCCCGCGCCACGGTACGCAATGTGCATCAGCTTGGCGCCCGTCATCGACTTCATCAATTCCATCGCCAGGTTGCCCAGGCCGCCCGCGCCGGACGAGGCGTAGGTGTACTTGTCGGGGTTCGCCTTCGACGTCGCGATCAACGCATTCAAATCGGTGGCGGGGAAGTCCTTGGTGACGCTCAGCACGCCCGGCACCGTCACCAACTGCGTGATCGGCGTGAAGTCCTGCACGGCGTCATACGTCAGCGTCTTGTACACCGCGGGATTCGTGCCGTGGGTGCTGGACGAGGCCAGCAGCAGGATGTAGCCGTCGGGCGCGGCATCCGCCACGTAGCGGGTGCCGATCGAGCCGCCCGCGCCGGCCTTGTTTTCAACCACCACGGTGGCGCCCAGCTCGGTGCCCAACTGCGCCGCGAACACGCGGCCGATGATGTCGGCGGTGCCGCCCGGGGCAAACGGCACGATCAGGCGCACGGGCTTGTTGGGGTAGGCGGCTTGTTGCGCCGACGCGGCGCCGGCGGCCAGCGTGGCGCCGGTCAGCAGCGCCAGGGCGATGGTGGTTTTCTTGAATGTCATCTGTGTCTCCAGGCGAAGGTTAGTCGAGGCTGCGATTGAGCCAATCGACGATCAATTCGGCGATCTGGTCGCTATTGCGATCCAGCATGCAGAAATGGGAATTGCCGGCGATGCCGGTGGCGGGCAGGTCCAGTACGTCGGCGTGCTGTCCGGCCGCGCGCAGGGCGGTCCAATAGGCGTCCGTCTGCGCGCGGTAGCGCTGCCAGGTGTCGTCCGCGCCAAAGTGGTCGCCCCAGACCAGCAACTGCGGAGGCAGGGCGTCTTGGGCCGTGGCCGGGGTGCCGGTGGGTTCCAGCGCCACCACCGCGCGCACCGTGCTGGCGTATTCCTGCGCCAGCAACGTGGCGTAGCCGCCGCCCTGGCTATGGCCGATGACGATGCACGGGCCGGCCAGGTCCAGCAGTTGCCGGTAGGCATCCAGCGCCATCTCGCCATGCGTCAGCCAGCGCGGCACAAACTGCTTGGCGAAGCTGTCGAAGGCGTCGACGGGAAACTGTTGCGCGGGATAGGCGTGGCGCGGTTGGCCAGCAGGGGCATAGCCAGCAGCCGGCCCGATGCGGAACAAGCGCCAGGCTTCTTCCTTGGACCGGAAGATGGGGGCGCTGTCATACACCTGCGGATACATCGCCCACGACGCGCGACCGCGTTCGGGCGCATCGGACACGAACACGTCATAGCCCGATTGCAGCAGACGCCACAGCCAGCCTTGGCGGCCGTCCGGCGTGCTTTCCCACTGCGCGCCCGTCATGCCGCCGCCATGCCACAACAGCACGGGGTAGGGATGGCGCGGCTGGGCCAGCCGGTATTCCTGCACATAAAGCTGGCCGACGCTGTAGCCGCCGTTCATGTCGATCAGGCGGGGCGCGTTGCCCACCACTTGCTTTTGCTGCATCGGCACGCCGCCCGCCACGGCTTCGGCGCCGCCCACGAAATGGCTGCGGATGGATTTGAGCAGGACGGGGGTGTCGGACATCGGCGCCTTCCAGAAAACGATGCCGGAATGTTAGTTGCCAGATGTATCAGCCTTGTGCAAAATGAGCGGCCCCTGTGCCGAATCGGCACAGACCCATCACCGCCCGCCCGGGCGCGCCTTCCTCTGAAAGAGACCCCATGGACACCAAATGGCTTGAGGACTTCGTTGCGCTGTCCAAGTCGCGCAACATGTTTCAGGCGGCTGAGGCGCGCAATGTGACCCATCCGGCTTTCGGACGCCGCATCAAGGCGCTGGAGGAGTGGGCCGGGGTGCCCTTGGTTGAGCGCGGCCATCAGGTGTCCAGCTTGAACGCGGCGGGGCGCAACATGCTGGCCGCCGCCATCGATGTGCTGGACATCCTGCGCGACACCCGCCAAGCGCTGCAAAAACCCGAGCAGGAACGCAACCGGAAAATCACTATCGCGTCGGGCAAGACCCTGGCGCATTCGGTGCTGCCCGGCGTCATGGCGCGCGTGCAGCAGGGCATGCCCGCGTTCCAGCTCAAGGTGGTCACCACCACCTTGAATTTCGGCGTGGACATGTTGGCGGATGGCGAGGTGGACTTCCTGCTGTGCCACGCGCACGAACCGCTGTACGCCAAGATCGACAACCCCGGCTACCGCTGGCGTCGGGTGGGTGCCGACAAACTGGTGGCCGTCAGCGCGCCGGTGTCGCCGGGCGGCCGCCATCCCCGCTACGCGGTGCCCAAGCTGCCGTCGGACCCGCCGGTGCCGTTCCTGGCGTATGCCGACAGCATGTCGCTGGGCCGCATCCTGGACGATAAGCTGCGCGGCCTGTGCCTGATCGGGCAGTTGCAGACGATGTACGAGTCGGACCTGGCCGACGCGCTGCACGCCATGGCGCGCCAAGGCTTCGGCCTGGCGTGGTTGCCGCACACCTTGATCGAAGCCGATCTGCGCGCCGGCACGCTGGTGCGCGCCGACAGCGCCCGCAACGACATCCACATGGAAATCCGCATCTATCAGTCGGTGGACAACGCCAAGGCGCTGGCACGAGACGTGTGGGCGCGCATTGAGGCGTATGCGGCGCGTTGACCGCGTCCCCCATCCCGCTCGCCCCGCTCTGCCGGCGGCAGGCATAAAATAGCGGATTACCCCATTCCGCACCCCCACGCACCCCTACAGGATTCCGCGCCATGAACGCCCGTATCCCCGACGACGCACTGCCGCCCACCCTTGATCCCGACGCCCTCCAGGCCTTTGTGGACGACAAGTGGGACAACGAAATCATCCCCGCGCTGACCGACTACATCGCCATCCCCGCCAAGAGTCCCGCGTTTGACGCCGACTGGGAAAAGAACGCGTTCATTGAGCGCGTGGTGCGCGATGCCGCCGCCTGGGTCGAAGCGCAGAAGGTCTCGGGCCTGAAGCTGGAAGTGGTGCGCCTGCCGGGCCGCACGCCCGTCATCTTCTTTGACGCGCCCGCCACCCGCAGCGATAACGGCGACACCGTGCTGCTGTACGGCCACCTGGACAAGCAGCCGGAATTCTCGGGCTGGCGCGCAGGTCTCGGCCCCTGGACCCCCAAGTACGAAGACGGCAAGCTCTACGGCCGTGGCGGCGCGGACGACGGCTACGCCGTGTACGCCTCGCTGACCGCCATCATGGCGCTGGACAAGCAGGGCGTTCCGCGTCCGCGCTGCGTGGGCATTGTGGAAACCTGTGAAGAATCGGGCAGCTACGACCTGCTGCCGTATGTGGATGCGTTGCGCGACCGCCTGGGCAACGTCGCCCTGGTGGTGTGCCTGGATTCGGGCGCCGGCAATTACGACCAGCTCTGGATGACGACCTCGCTGCGCGGCATGGTGGCCGGCACGCTGGAAGTGCAGGTGCTGGACGAAGGCGTGCACTCGGGCGATTCCAGCGGCGTGGTGCCGTCGTCGTTCCGCATCTTGCGCCATCTGCTGGACCGCCTGGAAGACAGCGCCACCGGCCGTCTGCTGCCGCAAAGCCTGCATTGCGAAATTCCCGCCGACCGCGTCGAACAAGTGACCGCCACCGCGCGCATTCTGGGCGACGAAGTGTGGCGTCGTTTCCCCTGGAGCTGCGGCGCCGAAGGCGGTTTTGTGCTGCCGATGACGACCGAACCCGAAGAGGCGCTGCTGAACCGCACGTGGCGCCCGACCTTGTCGGTGACCGGCGCCGAAGGCCTGCCGCCGTTGTCCAGCGCCGGCAACGTGCTGCGCCCGCGCACGGCATTCAAGCTGTCGCTGCGCCTGCCGCCGCTGATTGACGCCGTGGCCGCCTCGCAGGAAATCAAGGAACTGCTGGAAGCCGACGCGCCCTATAACGCCAAGGTCATCTTCAAGGCCAACGAAGGCGCGGCCACCGGCTGGAACGCGCCGGCATCCGTGCCCTGGCTGACCCAGGCGCTGGACGCCGCCTCGCAGCAGTACTACGGCCAGCCTTGCGGCTACATCGGCCAGGGCGGCACGATTCCGCTGATGAGCATCCTGCAAAAGGGCTTCCCGAAAGCGCAATTCATGGTGTGCGGCGTGTTGGGCCCGAAGTCCAACGCGCACGGCCCCAATGAATTCCTGCACGTGCCCTACGGCAAGAAGCTGACGGCGGCCGTTGCGCAAACCATGGCGGCCATGCCGGCATGATTTCGACTTCCGACGCTTACGCCAATGTGGTGGCTGAAACCCGCCACTGGCTGACTCAGGCCGTGATCGGCCTGAATCTTTGCCCGTTCGCCAAGGCGGTTCAGGTCAAGGACCAGATCCGCTTTGCCGTCAGCGACGCCACCGACGCCGAAGGGGTGCTGACCGACTTGCAGGACGAGCTTGCCCTGCTGGCCGAGACCGACCCCGAGAAGATCGACACCACCTTGTTGATCATCCCCGACGCGCTGGACGATTTTCTGGATTTCAACGATTTCGAAGAACTGTCCGACCGCCTGCTTAAACGCATGCGGCTGGTGGGCGAATTGCAGGTGGCCACGTTCCACCCGCAATTCCAGTTTGCCGACACGCAGGTCGACGATATCGAAAACTACACGAACCGCGCGCCGTACCCCATCCTGCACCTGCTGCGGGAAGACAGCATCGACCGCGCGGTGGAGTCGTTTCCGGACGCCTCGGAAATCTACGAGAAAAACATCGACACGATGAAGAAGCTGGGCCTGGAAGGCTGGAAGAAGCTGATGACCAAGGCTTAGGGGTTCCGATCCAGGGGCGTCCGCTTCAGGGCATCCCCTTCAGGGCGTTTATCCAGGGGCATCCATTTCGCCGTCTGCTTCGTATAGAGGGTTAACCACCTTTGATGCGACAGGAGACGGCGGTGCCCGGCATTTTTCTCTGCATTTTTCTCTGCGTTTTCCCCTTCGTTTCCCTCTCTGCCCGGGCGCGCCATGCGTAGCGCGGCCACGGTGGCCGCGCTGGCGGCCTTGCTGCTGCTGACGCTTACGGCCTGTTCGCCGCTGGCCGTGCTGAACGGCGCGGTGCCCGACAACGCCAACCGCGTGGTGGCGGACGTGGCCTATGGCGCGGACCCCAGACTACGCCTGGACATCTACGCGCCGCCCGGTGTGCAGCAGCCGCCCGTGGTCGTGTTCTTCTACGGCGGCAGTTGGCGCAATGGCTCGCGCGCCGACTACAAGTTCGTGGGCGACGCGCTGGCCTCGCGCGGCATTCTGGCCGTTATTGCCGACTACCGGCTATACCCCGACGTGGCTTACCCGGACTTCCTGGACGATTGCGCCCGCGCTGTCGCCTGGACGCTGCAACACGTGGCCGAATACGGCGGCGACCCGGGCCGGGTATTCGTGGCCGGCCACAGCGCGGGCGGCTACAACGCCGCCATGGTCGCGCTGGACGCGCGCTGGCTGGAACGCCATGGCGCGTCGCCGTCGATGCTGCGCGGCTGGATCGGCATGGCCGGCCCCTATGACTTCCTGCCCATCGTGGCCAGCAGCCTGAAGCCCGTGTTCCATTTCCCGGGCACGCCGCCCGACTCCCAGCCCATTGCCCACGTCACCCCCAACGCGCCGCCCGCCTTGCTGATGGCGGGCATGGCCGACACCACCGTCGACCCCCATCGCAATACCGAAGGGCTGGCCGCCGCCTTGCAGGCCGCGCGGGTGCCCGTGACGCTGGTGCGTTACGACGGCCTGGGGCATGCGCTGCTGGCCGGGGCGCTGGCGCGTCCGCTGCGATGGCGTGCGCCGGTGCTGGACGACTTGGCGGGTTTTGTCTTGGATCCGTCGGGTGGGCCGCTCCGATCGGACAAGTAGCGCGTTGAAGTAGCGCAGTCGCGTCGCGCATCCGATACGCGAATTTGGGTTGGGCTCGCGGCTACGGGTTTTCCCTGGTGAATCCAATTCGCCGGGGCCTACGTATATAGGGCATCGACACGCGCAAGCGGGAATTCTGTCGCCCATTGGATCCCGATCCCGCGCGCTTAATCCGCCTAACCAGGAGAAGACTGATGAGATCCCCCTCCGACTCCGAACGCCTGGCGCTCAACGATGCCTGCGTGCCCGAGGCCGAGCAGGCCCTGTCGCTGACCGAACGCCTGCTGCGTCGGCGCCTGCTTGACCAACTGGGGCAACTGCAAGGCGGGCGGCTGCTGATCGACGACGCAATGGGCAGCGTCGAATTGGGCAACGTCGAACCGGGCAACGTCGAACCGGGCGAGCAGGGCGCAACAGCCGGCCGACCCCTGCGGCTGCGGGTGCAAGACCCGGCGTTCTACGGCGCAATCGCCCGCCATGGCAGCGTGGGCGGCGGCGAATCCTATGGCGACGGCCATTGGCACTGCAATGATCTTGTCGGCCTGATCCGCCTGCTGGTGCGCAACCGCGACCTGCTCGACGGCATGGAACGTGGCATGGCGCGGCTGGGCGGCATGGCGATGCGGGCGCTGCATGCCTGCCGCCGCAACACGCGCGCAGGCAGCCGGCGCAATATCGCCGCGCACTACGACCTAGGCAATGAGTTCTTCCGCCTGTTCCTGTCCGACGACATGATGTATTCGTCGGCTGTGTGGGCGGGCGACGACGACACGCTGGAGCAGGCCTCCACCCGCAAGCTGGACGTAATCTGCCGCAAGCTGGATCTGCGGCCCGGCCAGCATGTGGTCGAGATCGGCACGGGGTGGGGCGGCTTTGCGCTGCACGCCGCGCGCCACTACGGCTGCCGCGTCACCACCACCACGATCTCGCGCGAGCAGCACGCGCTGGCCACCGAACGCATACGCCGCGCCGGCCTGCAGTACCGCGTGGACGTGCTGCTGCAAGACTATCGCGACCTGAACGGCCAGTTCGACAAGCTGGTGTCCATTGAAATGATCGAGGCCATCGGCGCCGCCTACTTGCCGGCGTACTTCGCCAAGGTGGGCGAACTGCTCAAGCCGGACGGCATGGCGCTGATCCAGGCCATCACCATTGAAGACCATCGCTACGCGCAGGCGCTGAAGGCGGTGGACTTCATCAAGCGGCATATCTTCCCCGGCAGCTTCATGCCGTCCATCCAGGCCATGCTGCAAGCCAAGACGCGCGTCAGTGACCTAAGCCTGGTGCACCTCGAAGACTTCGGCCTGTCTTATGCGCGCACCTTGGAAGCCTGGCGGGATCGCTTCATGGCGCGGCTGGACGCCGTCCGCGCACAAGGTTTTGACGAACGCTTCATTCGCCTGTGGGAGTTCTACCTGGCGTATTGCGAAGGCGGCTTTCGTGAACGCGCTATCGGCGTGTCGCATCTGCTGCTGGCGCGGCCGGCCGCCATGCCCGCGACGGCGCGCTGGGCTACGTCATGACGCCCGGCATGCAGGCGCTGATGGTGGCGGCGGTGGCCGTGGTGCTGATGACCGTGGGCTGGCGCTGGCAGCGGCGCCATCACAACGCGGGCATTGTGGACGCGATGTGGGCGTCTGGCATGGCGCTGGCCGCCGTGTTGCTGGCGCTGACCGGCCCCGGCGCGGCCATCCCGCGCGTGTTGCTAGCCGTGCTGGGCGGCGTGTGGGCCGGGCGGTTGGCGTGGCACATCTGGCGGCGCGTGCGCCATGGCGAGGAAGACGGCCGCTACCGCGCCTTGCGGGCGCATTGGAACGGGCACCAGGGCAAGTTTGCGCTGTTCTTCCTGGCGCAAGCCGGGCTGGTCGTCTTCATGTCGCTGCCCTTCATCGCGGTCGCTTCCAACCCCGTGCCGCGCATGACGCCGTGGGTGTGGCTGGGCCTGCTGGTGTGGATCGTGTCCGTGGCGGGTGAAACGATTGCCGACCGGCAGTTGGACGCTTTTCGCGACAACCCGGCCAACCGTGGCCGCACCTGCCGCCAGGGCCTGTGGCGCTATTCCCGGCATCCCAATTACTTCTTCGAATGGCTGCACTGGTTCAGCTATGTGGCGTTGGCGGTGGGCGCCGACCTGGCCTGGCTGGCCTGGCTGGGCCCCATTGCCATGTTCATTTTCCTGCGCTGGATCAGCGGCATTCCCTACACCGAAGCGCAGGCGCTGCGCACCCGGGGTGACGACTACCGCCAGTACCAGCGCACCACGCCGATGCTGTTCCCGTGGTTTCCCAAGCGGGAATCGGCGGGCTCAACGCATACCAATGCAAAGGGCGAATGATGACGACCGCAACACTCAACGATTCCCGCCTGGCTTCCGACCGGCCGGCGCCCGGCTTATTGGGGCTGGCCGAACGCGGCCTGGTACCCGACGCGCTGATGCGCCACGGCATCCGCCGCTTGTGCGCCCAGCGTCTGCGGGAGGAACAGGTGGACGGCCCCGCGGGCCAGGCGCGGCGCTATCAGCAGTTGATCGATGAGCTGCGTACCAGCCCCGTCGCCATCCACACCGACGCCGCCAACACCCAGCACTACGAGCTGCCGGCCGACTTCTTCAAGCTGTGCCTGGGCCGGCAGTTGAAGTACTCCGGCTGCTATTACCCCACGGGCCGCGAAACGCTGGACCAGGCCGAAGCCGCCATGCTGGAACTGACCGGCCTGCGCGCCGAACTGATGGACGGCCAGCGCATCCTGGAACTGGGCTGCGGCTGGGGATCCCTGACGCTGTGGATGGCCGAACGCTATCCCTCGGCGCGCATTACGGCGGTCTCGAATTCCGCCTCGCAGCGGCAGCACATCCAGGCGCAATGCCGCGCGCGAGGGCTGCTGAACGTCGAGGTCATCACCTGCGACGTCAATACGCTGGAGTTGCCGCCGTCCGCGTTCGACCGCTGCGTGTCGGTGGAAATGTTCGAGCACATGCGCAACTACCAAGACCTGCTGGCGCGCATCGGCTCGTGGTTGCGCCCGGGCGGCAAGCTGTTCGTGCACCTGTTCGCGCACCGCAGTCTGATGTACCCGTTCGAAACCGAGGGCGCCGACAATTGGCTGGGCCGGCATTTCTTCACGGGCGGCATCATGCCGTCAGCGGACACCTTGCTGTGGTTCCAGCAGGACTTGCGCATCCAGGCGCGCTGGCTGGTCGACGGCCGCCATTACGAGCGCACCGCCAACCACTGGCTGGCCAACCAGGACAAAAAGCGGGCAGACATCATGCAGGTGCTGGAACAGGCCTATGGCGCGCCGCTTGCGGGCCTGTGGTTCCACCGCTGGCGCATGTTCTGGATGGCCTGCGCCGAACTGTTCGGCTACCAGGACGGGCAGGCGTGGATGGTGGCGCATTACCGCTTCGTGCGGCCTGAATAGGTTTTACCAAGGCCTGACCAAGGCCGGACCCAACCATGCAACCAGACCGAGAGGAGGGCGCCATGCCGAAAACCAAACGCTTTGCCAGGGTGACCGGACTTGCGGTGCTGGCCGCGCTTGCCGCGTTGGCCGGGTGCAGCAGCCCGCCGCCGATGCCCGCCGTCAACAACGTCGACATCAAGCGCTTCATGGGCGATTGGTATGTGATCGCCGGCATTCCCACCTGGCCCGAACGCCAGTCGTACAACGCTGTCGAGTCCTACGCCTTGCTGGCCGATGGCCGCATCCAGACCACCTTCCGCTACCGCCACGGCGGCTTCGACGCCAAGGTGAAAACCATGCGGCCGGTGGGCACGGTGGAGCCGGACACGGGCAACGCCATCTGGGGCATGCAGTTCATCTGGCCCATCCAGGCGGAATACGTCATCGCGTATCTGGACGACGACTATCAGCAAACCATCATCGGCCGCAGCAAGCGCGACTACGTCTGGATCATGGCGCGCACGCCCAGCTTGCCGCCCGCCGACTACGCCCGCCTGGTGGATAAGGTGCGCGAACTGGGCTATGACACCGCGGAATTGCGCCCCGTGCCGCAGCAATGGCCCGAGCAGGGGCCCGAACCGCGCACGTATCCAGATGCTGCCGGCGCAACACGCTAAATATTTTTTGGTTATATAGCGGCGGCCGCTTATTTCAGCGCTGCGCGCCGGTATCGCGTCTGATCCGGCCCGCATACCAGTGCAGAAAGACCGTGCGCGCCATCAAGCCCGCCGCTGGTCATACCAGCTCTACGAAGACGAAAGATTTCACGAAGCTTACGGCAAGGGTTTTCCCGCTACGCCCCGGGCGGCATTTGCCGATAGGATCGCAGCCAAATTCATGAGCGCGACCATTTGTTACCCACAGGATCGCGCCTGGGGGCTCCACCAATTCGCCCCGGGACCCGGAAAAAAAACTTTATCCAAGTTGGGAGACTTGCATGCAACGCCGTTCCTTTTTGAAGAAAGCCACCTTGGGGGCCGCAGCAGGCGGCGCCACCCTGGCGGCGCCCGTCATCGCCCAGGAGGCCCCCACCCTGAACTGGCGCCTGGCGTCCAGCTTCCCCCGTAGCGCCGACGCCATCTATTCCGGCGGCGAAAGCGTCGCCAAGTACGTGTCCGAAGCCACCGGCGGCAAGTTCTCCATCCGCGTGTTCCCGGCCGGCGAAATCGTCCCGGCGCTGCAAGTGCTGGATGGCGTGCAAAACGGCACGATCGAATGCGGCCACAGCGCGTCGTACTACTACTACGGCAAGGACCCGGTCCTGAGCTTTGACGCCGCCGTGCCGTTCGGCCTGAACACCCGCCAGATGAATTCCTGGATGCGCCACGGCGACGGCCTGTCGCTGCTGCGCGACGTCTTCAAGACCTACAACATCGTCAACTTCCCCTGCGGCTATACCGGCACGCAGATGGGCGGCTGGTTCCGCAAGGAAATCAAGACGGTGGACGACCTGAAGGGCCTGAAGTTCCGCGTCAGCGCCTTCGCGGGCGCCGTGTTGTCGCGCCTGGGCGTGGTGCCGCAGCAGATTGCCGGCGGCGACATCTACCCGGCGCTGGAAAAGGGCACCATCGACGCGGCCGAATGGATCGGCCCCTACGACGATGAAAAGCTGGGCTTCAACAAGGTGGCCCCGCATTACTACTACCCGGGCTGGTGGGAAGGCACGCTGCAAGTGTCGCTCTACGTCAACCAGGACGCCTACAACAAGCTGCCCAAGCACTACCAGGCCATCCTGGCGCAGGCATCGGCCGCGGCGACCAACGACATGATCGCCAAGTACGACGCCGAAAACCCCGCCGCGCTGCGCCGCCTGATCGCCCAGGGCGCCAAGCTGCAATCGTTCCCCAAGCCCGTCATGGACGCGTGCTTCGCGGAATCGGTCAAGCTGTACGACGAAATGGGCGCCAAGAACCCGGTGTTCAAGAAAGTCTACGAAAGCATGAAGAACTTCCGCGACAACGAACTGCCCTGGTTCCGCGTGGCTGAAGGCAGCTATGACAGCTACATGGGCACGATCAACCGCGGCAAGTAAGCCGCCCCGATTGTGCCGGCGCGCGTGGATGTGCCGCATCCGCGCGCGCCTGCTGGTTTTCTCCTCTCTTCTCGTTGCACATTGACTGCGCGCCAAGCCCCGCGCCAGTCCGGATATCCAACATGAATGCCCTATTAGCCCTATCCCGTTTGATCGATGCGATCAACACGGTGGTCGGCCGGTGCGTGACGTGGCTGACGCTGGTCGTCGTCGTGGTCAGCGCCGGCAACGCCATTGTGCGCAAGGTCTTCCAGGTCAGCTCCAACGGCTGGCTGGAATTGCAGTGGTACCTGTTCGGCGCCATCTTCCTTTTGGCCGCCGGCTACACGCTGCTGCGCAACGAACACGTGCGCGTGGACGTGCTGTCGTCCCGCCTGCCGCGTCGCAAGCAGATCTACATCGACATCTTCGGCGTCATCTTCTTCCTGATGCCCGCTTGCCTGCTCATCACCTACCTGTCGTGGCCGGTGTTCATGGATTCGTACCTGACCAACGAGCAGTCGTCCAATACCGGCGGCCTGGTGCGCTGGCCCGTGAAGCTGCTGATTCCGGTGGGCTTCGCCTTGCTGGTGCTGGCCGGCTTGTCGCACCTGATCAAGTGCGTGGGTTTCCTGATGGGCAAGTGCCCCGATCCCGGCGAGCGACCCAGCGAAATTTCCGCTGAAGAAGCGCTGGCGCTGGAAATCGCCGAAGAGGCGCGCCTGCGCGAAGAACGCGCCCTGGCGGCGCAAGGCGGGAGCAAGCCAGACGGCGCTCGCGACCAGAACGGACAGGACGGACGCTGACCATGGAATTCTTGACTGCAAACATGGCCCCCATCATGTTCGCCACGCTGGTGGTGTTCCTGTTGATGGGCTTTCCCGTGGCTTTCGCCCTGGCGGCCAACGGCATACTCTTCGCACTGGTCGGCATTGAACTGGGCCTCTTGAACGTGGCGCTGTTCCAGGCGCTGCCGCAACGCATCTTCGGCATCATCGCCAACGACACCTTGCTGGCGGTGCCATTCTTTACCCTCATGGGGCTGGTGCTGGAAAGATCAGGCATGGCCGAGGACCTGCTGGAAACCATCGGCCAGTTGTTCGGCACCGTGCGCGGCGGCCTGGCGATTGCCGTGGTCTTCGTGGGCGCCATGCTGGCGGCCACCACGGGCGTGGTGTCGGCATCGGTGATCTCGATGGGCCTGATTTCCTTGCCCATCATGCTGCGCTACGGCTACGACCGCAGGCTGGCCAGCGGCATCATCGCCGCGTCCGGCACGCTGTCGCAGATCATCCCGCCGTCGCTCGTGCTGATCATCCTGGCCGACCAGTTGGGCCGTTCCATCGGCGACATGTACCGTGGCGCCATCGTGCCCGGCTTCCTGTTGGCGGGCACGTATGTGGTGTTCGTCGTCATCATGTCGTACCTGAAGCCCAACTCGGCGCCCGCGCTGCCCGAAGAGGCGCGTTCGTTCCGTGAAGCCAACGGCACGCGCGGCGGGCGTTCGCTGCTGGTGCTGATGGTGATCTCGGCGCTGTCCGCGTACTTCGTCGGCCAGTACATCGAAGCCGATACGGCGCCGGTGGACGAGCAGATCGTGCTGTCGCTGCTGATCTGGGGCCTCACCGCCTTCATCATTGCCGGCACCAACAAGATCTTCAAGATGGGCATGCTGTCGGCCCTGGCCGAGCGCGTCACCTTCGTGATGATCCCGCCGCTGTTCCTGATCTTCCTGGTGCTGGGCACGATCTTCATCGGCGTGGCTACGCCCACCGAAGGCGGCGCCATGGGTGCCGTGGGCGCCATCCTCATGGCCATGATCCGGGGCCGGCTGACGTTGAAGCTGATGAAGCAGGCCATGGACACCACCACCAAGCTGTCCACCTTCGTGGTGTTCATCCTGGTGGGCTCGACGGTGTTCGGCTTGACCTTCCGTGGCGTCAACGGCGACCTGTGGGTGGAACACCTGCTGGTCAGCCTGCCCGGCGGCGAAATGGGCTTCCTGATCGCCGTCAGCGTGCTGACCTTCGTGCTGGCCTTCTTCCTGGACTTCTTTGAACTGGCGTTCATCATCGTGCCGCTGCTGGGCCCGGTGGCCGACAAGCTGGGCATCGACCTGATCTGGTTCGGCGTGCTGCTGGCGGTGAACATGCAGACCTCGTTCATGCATCCGCCATTCGGCTTTGCGCTGTTCTACTTAAGATCGGTCGCGCCCAAGGACAGGTACAAGGACAAGGTCACGGGCAAGATGATCGAACCCGTCACCACGGGCCAGATCTACCGCGGCTCCATCCCGTTCATCGTCATCCAGTTGGCCATGGTGGCGGCGGTGTTGGCGTTCCCGGGCCTGGTGATGCACTACAAGAGCGACGAAGCCCAGGTCGACGCCACCAAGGTGAAGATCGAGGTGGATACGTCCTACGGCACTAGCACTTATGGCGGTGACGACCCGGGGGCGGATTTCAAGTAGCGCGCCCTGTAGGGACCGCAGGAAAGCAATGCCGGCAGCGATGCCGGCATTTTTTTTGTTGCGTGCTTTCGGGATTTCCCTAAATGGTGGCGACAAGCGATCGAATACAGAATACCGACACTTGACCGCTGCCGTTCGGCGCGCGGCCTGTGCGCCTTGCCGGAGAACCCCCCATGAGATTGTCCCGCCGCCATGCCCTGGGCGCGCTTGCCGCGCTGCCCGCTTCCTTGCTCTCCTTGACCTCACTGACCGCGCGCACCGCCTGGGCGCAGAACACGTTTCCGACGCGGCCCGTGCGCCTGCTGGTGGGCTTTGCCCCGGGCGGCCTGACCGACATCGCCGCCCGCGCCTTGGCCGAACGCATGGGCAAGACGCTCAAGTACAACGTCGTCGTGGAAAACCGGCCGGGCGGGCAGGCCATCATCGCCACCGTGGCGGTGGCGCGCGCCGAACCAGACGGCTACACGCTGGGCTTTGCCGGCACCAACGGCATGATTCTGAATCCCTTGCTGTACAACAACCTGCCTTACCAACCGTCTGATTTCAAGCAACTGGGTTCCATGGGCAAATCGCCCATGCTGCTGATCGTGAATCCCGAGCTGGGCGTGAAGAACGTGCAGGAATTCATTGCGCTGGCCAAGAAAAAACCCGGCGACATCACCTGCGCCCATGCGGGGCGTGGCGTCATCAACCACCTGGCGCTGCTGCATTTCCAGTCCAAGACCGGCACGCAATTCCAGGACGTGCCCTACAAGGGCAGCGGCCCCGCGCTGCTGGATCTGATGGCCGGCACCGTGCAAAGCAGCTTCGACTTTCCCACATCGGCCTTGCCCAACATCAAGTCGGGCAAGCTGCTGGCGCTGGCCGTCACCGCCGACAAGCGCCTGACCAGCCTGCCGGACGTGCCCACCATGAAAGAGGCCGGCGTCGACGACTTTGAGCTGTACACGCGCATGATGATTTCGGGCCCGGCCGCCATGCCGGCGAACGTGGTGTCGGTGCTTGAGAACGCCGTGCGCGAAGGCACACGCGACCCCGGCCTGATCCAGCAATTCGCCGAGCAGGGCGTGGCCGTGGAATTCACCTCGTCGGCCGACCTGGACAAGGTCATCGCCGACGAATCCGCCATGTGGGCCCAGGTCATCAAGGCCAACGGCGTGCCCAAGACCGACCTGAAAGCCTAAGGACACCCCGTGACCGACCAAGCTCACATTAGCGTCACCCCGGAATTTGCCCTGATCGATGTCGCCCGCGACATCCGCATCGACGGCTTTCCGGCCTACGCCTTCATCACCGTCACCGCCAGCATGCAGATGTGCGGCGCGCCGTGGCGCTCGCAAGCCGTGTTCGTGGCTGGCCATGACGGCAGCCTTGACCTGGGCCGCGACAGCCCCGTTTCGGGCAGCTACGCCGAGCCCGCGGCCATGGGCATCGTCTGGTCCATGGTGTGCGAAGACATGAGCCGCGTGGTGTTTCCGCCCGATCGCACCGAACCGCTGGTTATTCAAATCGAGGCCACGGACGGCGTGCGCAGCGTGTCGGCGCGGCTGGTGCAGGAATTTTTGGAAGAGGGCGTCACGCACCGCGCGGTGCGCGAGCAGGTCGGCGGCATGACCGTGTCCGGCGAACTCTATACGCCCGCTGGACCCGGCCCGCATCCGCTGGTGATCTACATGAACGGCTCGTCAGGCGGGGTCAACGCACCCCGCGCCGCGCTGTTCGCCGCACGCGGCTTCCAGTGCCTGGCGCTTGCCATCTTTAACTACGATGGCCGGCCCAAGTACCTGAACGACATGCCGCTGGAATACTTCGAACACGCACTGCGGTGGGCGCACGCCGAGCTGGCGCCGCGCGATGGCTTCGTGGCCTTGTCGGGCATCAGCCGGGGCGGCGAGACCTCCTTGCTGGTGGCCTCGCAGTATCCCGAACTGGTCAGCGCGGTGGCCGCCTATGTGCCGTCGCCCGTCATGCATGGCGTGGTCAGCGCGGGGTCACCCGGCACCGGCCGCGACGCCCAGGTATGGACCAAGAATGGCGAACCCTTGCCGCATCTGTGGCAAGACAACGCCAGCGCCGACTGGGAAGCGGCCTATGCGTCCGAGCCGCCGTATCGGCAAACCCACGCTTTCCTGAGCGCCACGCGCGATGCCGCGGCCGTTGAACGCGCGCGCATTCCGGTGGAAAACTATCCCGGCCCGATCATGCTGATCAGCGCGTCCGACGACGGCTTCTGGCCCAGCACGGCGTATTCCGAAATGGTGATGCGCCAGCGCCAGGCGCATGGCCTGCCCACGTTTCACCACGTGTGCATGGGGGCGGGGCACCACGTGCATTACCCCTATCTGCCCGCCACGCTGATCAGCAAGCCGCATGCGATGTCGGGCTTGCTGCTGGACGCGGGCGGCACGCCGGCCGCGAACGCGGCGGGCAACGAGGGGTCGTATCTGGCGGTGCTGGAATTCCTGAACCGCGCGGCGGCCCTTACTCCTCGCTAGTCCATTCGACCTGCACGCCCAGGCTGCGCAGGTTTTCCACAAACTGCGGATGCGCGCGGCGGATCGGCGTCGCGTTGCGGATTTCCGAGCGGCCCTTGATGCTGCTGGCCACCATGAACAGCGCGATCGCCACGCGGATGATGTAAGGGCTTTCCACCACGGCCGGCGTCAGCGGCATGCCGCCGAACGTCACCACGCGGTGCGGGTCCGACGAGAACACGTGCGCGCCGAACTTCGTCAGTTCGCCCGTCCAGCCCAGCGCGCCGTCATAGACCTTGTTCCAGAACATCGCATTGCCCTCGGCGCACACGCCCAGCGCAATGAAGATCGGCAGCAGGTCCACCGGAAAGTACGGCCACGGCGCGGCTTCCACCTTGGTCAGCACGTTGCTGGTGAAGGGCGTCTGCACCTTCAGCGGGCCCGAGCGCAACGCGCGCGACCAGCCGTCCTTGTGCTCGATCGTGACGCCGAACTTGGCGAAGGTGCGGTCGATCAGCGGGAAGTTGCCCGGCGTGCGGTTGCGCACCACCACATCGCCACCCGTGATCGCGCCCAGAGCGAGGAAGGTCGTGATCTCGTGGAAGTCTTCTTCAAAAGTGAATTCACCGCCGCCCAGCCGCGCACCGCCGCGCACCGTCAGGCGCGACGTGCCGATGCCATCAATGTCGGCGCCCATCATTGCCATGAAGCGGCAGAATTCCTGCACGTGCGGCTCGGACGCCGCATTGGTCAATGACGATTCCCCTTCGGCCGCCGCCGCGCACAGCACGAAGTTTTCGGTGGTGGTGACCGAGGCGTAATCCAGCCAGTGATGCGTGGCCTTCAACGTGCCGCTGCTGCGCACCAGCAAAGACCCGCTGGCGCGTTCCACTTCACCCCCGAACGAGCGGAAGATGTCCACGTGCGGATCAATCTCGCGCACGCCTAGCGTGCAACCCTTGACGTTGTCTTCAAGCCGCGCGATTCCAAAGCGCGCCAACAGCGGCGGCACCAGCATGATCGACGAGCGCATCTCTTCCGGCAGCCGGTGCTGCGTGGCGTCGAACGTGGTGTTGCGGTGATGCAGGTTCAGCGTGCGCGTGGATTCATCCAGCTTCACCTCGCTGCCCAGCGTGCGGAAGATGTCGAGAATCTTCCGCACATCGGTAATGTCCGGCACGCCATGCAGCGTCAAGGGCTGGTCGGTCAAGAGCGTGGCGCACAGAATGGGCAGCACGGCGTTCTTGTTGGCCGAAGGAATGATGCGGCCGCGCAGGGGCGTGCCACCGTGGACGATGAGGCTGGACATGGGGAAGGCGGACGGGTTGCGTACGGGTAGCAGGAAGTGGCCGGAATTGTACTTGTGTCGCCTGACGGGGACGGGCAGCCCGGTGATGAAACGTATCAAACTGCAAGTGACGTGACCACCCAGGATTCTCCGGCCGCGCGCCTTGCCTCTCCCGCGCCCTCGCTGCGCGAGGTCAATGCCCCACGGCAGCCATGCCCGAGGTCCGTAATCCGGGCCGGAACGCATGCGCGCGCGCCGACCACGCCATCGCGAACGCCAGGGCGATCAGCACAAGCAGCGCCCACGGAAACGCCCCTACGCCCCAGGCCTCAAGCAGCATGCCGCCCGCCACGCCGGCGCCGGCGATCGCGCCATTCCACGCCACCACGTTCATCGACAGCGCGACGTCTGCGCCGCTACCGGCCGCATCGGCCAACGCCGTTTGCAACAAGGTGGCGGCCCCGCCGAAGCTGATGCCCCAGACCGCCACGCCCAGGTAGATCACGGCGGGGTTGGCAGGCGCCAGGGCAAAGACCAGTGCCGTGGCGGCAAATGCGGCCAGGCTGGTCAGCACCGTCAGGCGCAAATGGTGATCGACCAATTTGCCCGTGATCCAGATGCCGGCAAGCGCTGCCATGCCAAAGACCAGCAGCACCAGGTCCACCCGTTCAGACAAGCCGACGGGGGCCACAAAGGGGGCAATGTAGGTGTACAGAATGTTGTGCGCCAGCATCCACGCCACCACCACCGCCAGCACGGGCCGCACACCCGGTGTTGTGTAGACCCGGCGCAGCGGCATGCGTTCATGGGCAGACTGCCCCGGGTAGTCAGGCACCTTGGCCAGTACCCAGACAACCAGCGCCAGCGTCATCGCCGACATGATCCAGAACGCCATGCGCCATCCCACCGTGGCCCCCAGCAACGTGCCCAGCGGCACGCCGAGAGACAGCGCGATTGGCGTGCCCACCATCGCCAACGCCATCGCCCGCCCTTGTTGCCAGGGGGCGACCATGCGCCGCGCGTAGCCTGCCAGCAGGCTCCAGGCCAGCCCCGCCGCCATGCCCGCGAAGAAGCGCGCCACCAAGGTCAGCCCGTAGTTCGTCGATAGCGCCGTGGCGGAATTAAAGAGAAGAAAGCCGATGATCGTCATCAGCAACACGTTGCGGCGGCGCCAGCCACGGGTGGCGATCGTCAGCGGAATGGCCGCCAGCAAGGAACCCAGCGCATAAGCCGTCACCATCTGCCCGGCCAAGGCCTGGCTGACATCCAGGCCGGCGCTGATCTGCGGCAACAGCCCGGCGGGCAGGGTTTCGGTAACGATGCAAAGAAAGCCGGTCATGGCCAGCGCCAGCAGCGCGGAGACAGGCAGGCGGTCAGACGCGGGCTGCCCGGTTGAAGTTGTTGAGTGATTCACGCAAAAGTCCTTTGGTAGAGGTAGCCGGATCGATATACGCGGCGGGCCATGCGCGGTGGATGAGCGCAAAGATTGGCCGCTTTATATACCGATCAGTACAAATGTAAGGCGGACGCTTTCGCGTTGTCAACGACTTTTGTATCGATTAGTATTGATGTCGCGTTCGAAAATAGGGAGACCGTAATGGCGCAAATGGGCAGGCCGCGCGCGTTTGACCGCGAGCAGGCGATCGACCAGGCGTTGCATCTGTTTTGGGAGCAGGGCTATGAAGCGACGTCGCTCAGCCAGTTGAAGGCCGGCATCGGCGGGGGTATTTCAGCGCCCAGTTTTTATGCGGCGTTCGGGTCGAAAGAGGCGCTGTATGCGGAAGCCGTTCAACGCTATCTGGACACCTATGCCCGCGTGAACGATAGCCTGTGGGACGACAATATTCCCCCCAAAACCGCCATCGAACTGGCGCTGCGCCGGTCGGCGAAGATGCAGTGCGAGCGCACTCACCCTAAAGGCTGCATGGTGGCGCTGGGCGTCATGAGCGCGCCCACCCCTGAACATGCCGCCGTCGCCAAGCCCTTGGCGGCATCGCGCCAGCGCACGCATTCGGGCTTTATCCGCTGCGTGGAACGCGGCATTGCCAGCGGCGAGCTTGCGGCGACGACGGACGCCAAAGTGCTGGGTACCTTGTTCAACAGCTTTCTGTTGGGCGTGTCGCTCGCGGCCCGGGACGGCGTGCGGTACCCCGTGTTCGACGCCGCGATTACGCAACTGATGCTGCAATGGGACGCGGCGTGCGCGCCGGCAAGCTAAGCGAACAAACCAAGGCTCAGGCGTCCGCTTCGCCCCGCCCAAACGTCAGCTCGCGACCCCGCGCGTCCACGTTTGTGCGGGCCTGTTCCATGCGCCGCCGCAAGCGCCAGCCGCCAAACCAGCCACTGTCATCATTGATTTCGCCGCTTAAGCGCTGCAAGTATTCGTTGTCGGGCGACAGCGTGCAGGCGCGCGCAATCCACACCTTGGCCAGATAGGCATTGGGCTCGCAGCCGCGTCCTTCCAGGAATGCGATGGCGTAGCTGCGCGCGGCGGTTTCGCGGTCGCCCTCGTCGCTTTGGTCCCACAGCCAGGGCAGCACGCGGTCCAGGGCGGTGCGCTGGTCTTCATCCGACCCGCTGTGCATCAGCATCAACCAGCTCAGGTTGCGGGCGGCCATCGCTTCCATGCGGGAACCGCGATCGGCCACCTTCCAGTTGTTTTCCAGCCAGAGCCGGTACGTCTGGTATTCGCCCGTTGGAATGTCGCGGCCTTCGTCGATGGCGGCATAGGCCAGGTTGTTGCGGGCCACCAGATGACCGGCTTCGGCGGCGCGCGTGAGCCAGTCGCGCGCGGCGGTCTTGTCGATGTCGGCGTAGTCGGCGTCGATCTTGCCCGCATACAGTTCGCTTAGCGACATCAGCGCATCCGAGCGCCCACGCGCGGCGCCTTCCTGCCACAGGAACAACGCGGCGTCGGGCGATACGTCGCCCCACAGGTTGCGGCCCAACTGCGGCAGGTTGAACTCGCGGGCTTCGCGGTCCAACGCAAAGCCGCGTTCCAGCAGCGCCTGGGTATCAAGCTCGCCGACCTGCAAGCCAAACAGGCCGAACTGGCTGCCCACTGCCGCCAGCAGCACGGCTTCCACATCATCCCCCCAGCGCGCGCCGCGCAGCAGAATCTGGCGGAACAAGCCCTGCGTGTCGGGCATGCCCTTGAACCACAGGCACGCCTGCAAGGTGAACAGCGTGCCGGGGTAGGCCTCGTCCGTCAGGTCGACATCGGCGGGGGCCGTCGCGCAGACTTGCGTCAGCAGATCGTAGGCGTGTTGCAGCAGCGCGGCATCCCAATGCACCTCGCCGTCTTCATCGACGTGGCGGGCGCGCGTGGTTTCGAAGTTGGCGTAGTGACACAGGGCCACGGCGCGCTGCCCGGCGGAAAGCTGCAAGGTCAGCCATTGTTCGAACGCCTGGAGGAACACGTCGATCTGCTCGTCGTCATCCGGTTCCGGATGAAAGGCGGTGTAGCCCAGGTAATCGAATTCCTTATGGAACCGCAGTTCATCGCGCTCGGCCTCGGTCAGGCCGGCGCATACGGGGCCGTTGATGAACGCGTCCATCGCGGCGTGGCTGCCGCCCCAACGCGGATACAGGAAGTACAGGTACGCGCTTAGCGCGCCCACATCATTCGGACGCAGGGCAAGCGCGGTGCGCAGCCAATAGGTCTTGGGATCGTCGTCATCGCCAGCCTGACGCGCGGGCAGGCCGGGTGGCAACGAGGCGGGCAGCTCGGCCAGGCCCATGCCGCTGTGTTCGGCCAGCAGGCTCAGGCCTTGTTCCCAAATCTCGGCGGGCCAGTGCGCCTGTAGCGCGTCGTGCGAGGCCGGGGGGGCAAGTGGGAGCGAGGTTTGGGGTGTGGCCGGTGCGGCGGTGGCCAAGCCCGCCAGCCATTCAGGTTCGCCCAGGTACGCGCAGACGCGCATGGTCCGCTGCACGGCCACCGCCGGCCGCTCGTGCAAGGCCATGGCTTGCAGGAACGCGGCCACGGCATGGTCGCGAGCCATCATCGCGCCTACCCATTGCTCATCGTCCACGTAGTCAGCGGTGGTGCTGCTGCGGATGTTGCTGGCTATGGTCTCCCACTGGTTGCCGTAGGCAAGATGCGCGTGATACGACGCAGGCCGCGCGTCGCGCCAGGCGCGCAGGCGGGCAAGGTTGTCGGCGGCAGACAGTTGCGGATCGCGGATTTCATCCAACAACCACCGGTACCCGAAGGACTCTCCCTTGCTGTCCAGCCACCGCAAGGCGGCGGGTTCCAGGATGGCGTCCAGTGCATCAAACTGGCCGCTTTGCAGCAGTTGCCGAATTTCCGCGCGACGCGCGAGATGGGTGTCGATGGTGTTGGGGGATGAGGTCATGCGCTACGCAGGTGGGTTCAAGGAAAGGCGAACCCATGCCGGCTGCGCATGGCGCATGCGGGGGGCCGCAATCTTCTAACAACGGCAGATTCGGGGATTAGTTAAGGACGGGGTCTTTGGTGGCCGGATTCTTGCGCACCAGCACCGTGCCCAGAATTGTCAGCGCCAGCCCGCCGCCGACATAGGGCAGGCCAAAAATAAGCGCCCAGAAGAAGAGGGCGGTGTTGGCATCGCGCGTATCCGCGGCGGAGGCGTTCTGCGTACCGATGTCCATCGTCAGCAGCGTGGCGGGAATAGTCAGCACCAAGGCCACGCCCAGCACGATGCAACCCCAGCCGATCAAGCGGCGCAGGTTGGGAATGCGCGCCAGCATGAGGCTGGCGATGACGGTGACGACAAGCCAGACGACCAGACCGACCACGATCATCGTGTTGGAATCCGCCAAGGCGGTGCTTTGCTCGCCCGGGCTCAAGGCCATGAAAATCGGCAGCAGCACGCCGTAGCTGACTCTGCCGATAATCAGTCCGAAGACGATGCTGACAATCCATTTAACGCTGTTCGAGGGCATGCCGGGAAGTCCTGTCGTGGTTTGGATAGCGATTCTGTGCCGGGATAAAACCCACGGTCGAAGCTACGCCCGGCGCCGCACGTTCTCTTGATGCACCAGCTTGATCTGCTCCGCGAACTCCGGCACGGGGCCATCAACCGTCACCCCATCAATAACGTCTTGAATCGCCAACGTTTTTACGCGAGACGGCGCCACGCCCCATTCCTTCATCCACTGCGCATACTGCTTCGAAGACGCCGCATACACAATGCGTCCCAGCCCCACCCAGCCATGCGCCGCCGAACACATCGCGCAGTGCTCACCCGAGGTATAGACAGTGCAAGACGCGCGCTCCGCCGCCGGTACGTGGTTGGCGGCCCAACGGGCAATTTCAAATTCAGGATGCTGGGTGTGATCGCCGCCCGAGACGTGGTTATGGTCTTCGAACAGCACCTCGCCATTGGCGGACACCAGCACGGAACCAAAGGGCTGATCGCCCAGCTCCAACGCGCGCTTGGCCAGCTCGATGCAGCGGGTCAGGTGTTTTTTGTCTAGGTCGTTGATCATGTGGGGTCTCCTTGTGGGGGTGCGGTGCCTGCGCAGATCTCAATGCAGCATCCTAACGTGTGGCCCACATCACCAATCAATAAAAAATATCCACGTAATCCGTCAAACGGTCGCAGCTTTCCATTTGCTGCAGGCGCCAGTACTTGCGCTTGCCGGTGGCCCGAAACTCGTAGTCGCCCGTGCGTTCGCAGCGGCGGCCTTTGTCGGGGGCGTCAAGAATCAGGATCGTGCCGCGAAAGGTGAAGCGGTCTTTGTCGATCGACACGATTTCACCGTTGATCTTCAACGTGCCTTCAAAATTGGCCTGCGTGCCATCGATGCGCACGACGTCGTTCACGTCCTTCGCATTCAGGTGGCCACGTTCGGCCGACCACAGCCACTGCACGCTGACGCCGCTGTTGTTCAACAGGCGTTCGTAGGCGGTCTGGCTCTTGATTTCGGTCTTGGTGACCGGCGCCAGTCCCGTTGAACCCGCTTGCGGGGTGGCCTGGCCTGCTTGCTGCGGGGCCGCCTGCTGCGGCGCGGCTTGCTGCGCAGCTCCATGGGCGCGGATGGTCTCAGCGTGCGCCGCCTGCATCGGCGAAGCCGCGGCCAACGCCAGCCCGAACGCCAGGGGAAGAATCCGGGAAAGCCGCGTGCGCGTGCTTTGGGTGCTGTGCAGTGCGGTGTTCAAGTCGCGATCAGGCGTGTTTTGCATGGTCATGAATGGTTGGCTAAGAACGTCCGCCACGGGCAAGGGCGGCCACGGGCGCTTAAATTAGCACGCGGATTGCATTTGGTAATTGCTGATTACCGGCGTTATGTATCTATCCGTAAAGGGCGGTGTCCGACTGAATACGCTTGGCTGTTCGGCGCGGTAAAGCGGCGTAGAGTGGCGAGGTCGCAGTGCGGGCGTACTCACGCCGGCCTACCTATCGATAAAGGAAGCTCATGCTGACCGTGCATCATCTTGGAAAATCGCAGTCCGAACGCATCGTGTGGCTGTGCGAGGAACTTGCCATCCCGTACAACCTGAAGGTCTATGACCGCGATCCGGTCACGCGGCTGGCGCCGCCTGAGTACAAGGCGCTGCACCCGCTGGGCACCGCGCCCATCATTACGGACGGCGACGTGGTGCTGGCCGAATCCACCGCCATCGTGGAATACCTGTTGACCCGCTACGGCGACGGCCGCCTGACGGTGCCGCCCACCAGCCCGGACTATGCCAACTACCTGTATTGGTTCCACTTCGCCAACGGCTCACTGCAACCCAGCCTGATGCGTTGCATGGTGCTGGCCCGCGCCGAGGTGCCCGCCGACAAACCCGCCGTGCAGTTCGCTGATGCGCGGCGCCAGCAAGCCTTGGCGCTGGTCGACAAACAGTTGGGCAAGACCGATTACCTGACCGGTAATGTCCTGACCGCCGCCGACATCATTGTTGTGTTTTCGCTGACCACGATGCGCCTGTTCTATCCCTACGACTTGTCGCCGTATCCGAACATCCTGACGTACCTACAGCGCATTGGCGCCCGCGATGCGTATCGCCACGCCATGAAAAAAGGCGACCCTGATATGGCGCCTATGTTGTCCTGACCACGGGCGGCAGCGCCGCGCCGAGGTCAGGATGTGGGGACCGGCCCATGCTGTGAAGCAGCGACCGGCCGGCCCCGAGGGGGCAGAGGATTACAGCGTTGTCGGCGAGATCTTGTTGCCGTCCACCGACACACCGGCCATCAAGCCGCCGTTGTTCAACACGAAGCCCACGATAGGCTGCTGGGCGGTGTTGGAATCAATGGTGCCATTGGCGCCCACATTGGCCACGGCCACGGAGGCGTCGGCGCCGATGGTCCAACCGCTGCTGGCGCGGAACTTGGCAAGGGCGTCATCCGTCATGAACAACAGCACCATGGCTTTGGATTGGGCGCCGGCTTGAAAGCCGATCGACCCACCACTGATGCTGTAGTAGCCCGTGTCTTGCCCTTTCACCCGCAGCACCCCGGTGCCGTGTTGCGCGCCTACGATGAAGCTGGCGCTAAGCACGTCCGGAAATACCAGCACGCCGCGCGCGCGTTCCACCAACTGCCTGGATTGCGGCGAGCCCTCGTACAGCTTGGTCAGCGTGGCGTTGGCGGCGGCGTTCAGCTCTTGCCGCTTTTCGGCCGACGTGGCCTTGTCGGCGGGGGTGGTTGTTGTGCAACCCGCGAACATCACACTCGCCACGCCCAGCGTCACCGCCACCGTGGTCCTACGCCATGTCGAAGAGATCTTATTCATATGCGCTTCCTTTTTGGTTGCAGGCGAATTTGCAGATTACTCTTGTTGATGGCGTTGGTGCGGGGTTCAAAAGCGGTATTTGGGAAAAATTTGGGCGCGGGAGCGAGTCTGACCGCTGACCTTGAAAGCCCCGGATAGCGCGTCGCGGCAGGCTATCGCGGTTTACCATCGCAATATGTTTCTGCTTATTCTCCTTTGGATCGTCCTGGCCCTGGTGGTGGGCGGCTTGGCCGCCGGCCGGGGCCGCAAGCGCATCGGCTGGACGATACTGGCCTGCCTGATCAGCCCGCCCTTGGCCGGCGCGTTTCTGTTTGCCATTGCCGACCGATCGGCCCATGCACGTGAACCGGTATTGCCGACCCATACGGAATGCCCGCACTGCGCCGGGCGGATTCTGCGCGACGCGCGGGTTTGCCGGCATTGCGGCGCTGCGGTATCGGCTTAGTCCAGCTTGATGTTGGCTTTTTGGGCCACGTCACGCCAACGCTGAAGATCGGCGCGTCGTTCCGCCGTGAACTGGGCGGGGGAATCCAGCACCGGCTCCACGCCACGCGCCACCAATGCTTGCCGCGCTTCAGGCGTGTTCAAGCTGTTGTGCAGGGCTTCGTACAAGCGCTTTGTCACGGCCGCGTTCAAGTTCGGGGGCGCCAGCACACCGAACCACGTGGTGGTCTGAAACCCTGGCACCCCAGCTTCTTGCACCGTCGGGATGTCCTTGGCCGTGCCGGCACGCACCGCGCTCGTGACCGCCAGCGCCCGCACCTGGCCGCTTTGTATGAACGGCAGTGATGAGGGCAGGGTGTCGAAATAGGCGTCCACGCGCCCGCCGATCAGGTCGGTCATGACTTGGCTGCTGCCCTTGTAGGGCACGTGCTGGAAGTTGGATACGCCGGACGATTGCACGAACAGTTCGGCCGTCATGTGGGTAATGTTGCCGATGCCGGCGGACCCGTACGGGACGGGTGTTCTGCTGGCCTTGGCATAGCTCAGGAATTCCTTGAGCGTCTTGACGGGTAGTTTGGGATTCACAACCAGCACCAGTGGCGTGTAGCCGATTTCGGTGATGGGCGTGAAATCGCGCTGCGGGTCGTAAGGCAGCTTGGGCGACAGGGCGGGGCTGATGGATTGAGACGCCGTGACGCCCAGCAGCAGCGTGTAGCCGTCCGCCGGTGCGCGGGCCACTTCGGCGGCGGCGATGGTGCCGTTGGCGCCTGCCTTGTTGTCGACCACCACGCTGGTGTTCAGCGCCTGGCCCAAGCGCTGCGCCACTTCGCGTGCCACGAAGTCCGCGCCGCCGCTTGGCGGAAAACCCACCACCAGACGGATGGGCTTTTCCGGGTAAGCGGCGGCGGCCGATCCCACGGCCGCACACATCAAGCCCGCCAACATGGCCTTGATCAGGCCCGACATCCTATTGATCCGTTGCATTTTCCGTCTCCTTGGTTATTGTCGGGCGCGTTGTGCTTTCTGTGCGCCCTGTTTTGTTCACGCCTGTCGACGCACCGGCGCCCAGGCAAAATCACCGGCGCGGATGGTGGACACCGCGCCGCTTTCCAACAAGGTCTTGCATTCTTCCGGCGACAAGCCTGCCGTTGAGAGCACGTCCAGCGTGTGCTCCCCCAGATCGGGCGGGGGCAGGGTCTGGACACCATCATTACTGCTGTCCAGTCGCGGAAATTCAGGCACGTCGAAGCTCAGGTCGCGGTAGCGGACGTCGCGCAGCTTGCCCGGCTGGCGCGCCTGCTCGGCATCCAGCACGCGCTCCAAGGGCAGCACTTCCGTGCAGCCCACGCCCGCGGCCTTCAATCGGGCCGCCAATTCATCGAAGCGAAGCGCGCCCACGGCGGTCTTGACGATGTCTTCCACCCGCTCGCGCGCCTTCTTCCTGTCTTTCAACGCAGCCAGCGACGCATCGTCGGCCTGCGGCAATGCCAATGCCTGGCAGAACTTCAACCAATGTGCGTCGGTAAGCATCAACAGGTACATCCAGCGTTCGTCCGACGTCTGGTACGCGCCATAGCCCGGCATGCTGAATTCGCCATGCGGCTCCCGTTCCGGGCGGCCCAGCAACTGCGTCTTCAGTTGCACCCCGCAAAGATCGCGCGACGCCACATGCAGGCCGGTTTCATACAAGCCGATTTCGACGTGGCCGCCTTCGCTTGCCGTCTTGGGTTGCAGCATGGCCGCCAGCATGCCGATGACGGCATAGGCGCCTGCAAACTGGTCGTGGTACGAGGGGCCCAGGCGGCTGGGGCGGCCGTTGACGCGGTTGGCTTCCATGACGCCGGTTGATGCTTCGGCAACGGGGTTCGAGGCCAAATCGTCTTCCTGCGGGCCGTGGGCGTAGCCACGGATATGGCAGTAGATCAATTGCGGGTTGACTGCCTGGCAGTCGGCGCGCGTCAGTTTCAGTTTGCGCGCGGCCTTGGGCGCCAGGTTATGGACCAGCGCATCGGCCGTCCGTAGGATTTTCAGGAAGGCGGCATGGCCGTCAGGATGGGCCAGGTCGATGCAGACGCTTTTCTTGCCATGGCTATAAGCGATGAATGTGCCGCTGGGCCCGCCGCGAACCAGGCTGCGCGTGGGGTCGCCGCGCGGCGGTTCCACCTTGATGACCTCGGCGCCCAGCTGCGCCAGGATGTGGGAAGCGAAGGGCGCGGCAAGCATGGTGCCCAGTTCAATGATTCTGCGGCCCGCGAGAGGGGGGGTAGGCATGGTGTCTCCGGCTGTTTTGATAAAAGAATGCATTCTATATGGGTAAAGTTTGAGCAATAAATCTATTTTGTTTAGGGAAAGCCCGTATTTTGTCGGTCCGTTAAAGATATAGAATGCATTCTTAGTCGCGCAGCAGACAGCGGCAATCGAAGAACAACCAGGAGACATCACCGTGCTCAGAAGGACTTTTCTTTCCGGCTGTGCCGCGGCAGCCTCGATCTCGCTTCCAGGCTGGGCGCGCGCGCAATCCCAATCGGTTTCCCCGGGTATCGACGTGGCCAGCAAGACGGTCACGGTGGGGGCTTTCACGCCCATTACCGGGCCGGTGCCGTTCTACGCGATTCTTTCCCGCGCGGCCGACGCCTGCTTCCAGTGGGTCAACGACACCGACATGTTGAACGGCTGGAAGATCAAATCGATCACGTATGACGATGGTTATGAACCGGCCCGCAGCGTGGCCGTGACGCGTCGCCTGGTGGAAGAGAACAAGATCTTTGCCTTGGCCGCGCCGGTGGGCACGGCGCAGTCCGTGGCGGTCATTCCCTATGCCAAGGAAGTGGGCCTGCCGATGATTGGCCCGATCGGCGGGGCGACCGCGCTGTTCGCGGAACGGCTGGTGTTTCCACTGTTGCCCGACTACGGCTGGTCGGCAGCGTCCAACCTGGACTATGCGTTCAACGGCCTGGGCGCCGGCCGCGTGGCGCTGCTTTGGGAAAACGACGAACTGGGTCGCTCGGCCAAGCGCGGCTTTGACCTGTTGATGGCGGCGAACAAGAAGCAGGCCGCCGAATCGATTCCGTTTGAAGTGCGCAGCACCGACTTCACGCCGCATATCCGCCGCATCGCCAACGCCAAAGCGGATGTGGTGATCCTGTTCGGGTCCAACGCCAATCTGGCCGCTGCCTTGAAGACCGCTGACCGTCTTGGGTTCCAGGCCAAATGGATGGCGCCGTTCTTCACCGCGGACCCCACCACCTACAAGCTGGCCGGTCGCTTGCTGGATGGTGCGTATTTTTCATCGTGGCTGATGCCCGTGGACGCCGACGACGCCAATATCAAGGCCTATCGCGAGACCGTGGCCAAGCTGTACCCGAACGACCCCATCGGCGTCTTCGGCCTGAACGGCTGGAGCAACGGCGCCTTGTTCGCCAAGGGGTTTCAGATGCTCTTGGCCAGCGGCAAGCCCTTGACGCGCGCCAGCCTGGTTGACGTGATGGAAACGATGACGAATGAAACCGTGGGCGGGGCGCGCCAGGTCACCTTCAAGGCGGGCGACCACCGGGGCGCGCGCCAGGAAGGGATCATTCAAGCGGTGTCCGGCGGCAGCTTCAAACTGGTGCGGGACTTCAAGCCCTATCCGGCGGACGTGTTCGACGCAAAACTAGCTTAGGAGTGCAGGCGTGACCAACGCATACGAAGAATGGGTAGGCCGTGTAGAGGCGCGTACGCAGCGCCTGGACGCAACGGTGGTGCAGGCCATGGCGGCCACGCTGGATCTGGACAGTGCGCCCGGCGACGGCGAACCGCTGCCGCCGGGCTGGCAGTGGCTGTACTTCAATCCGACCGCGCGGCGCAGCGGCCTGGGCACGGACGGTCATCCCCAGCGCGGCGGCTTTCTGCCCCCCATCGAATTGCCGCGCCGCATGTGGGCGGGCAGCCGCGTCCGCTACCTGGCTGACCTGCCGATCGGCTCGGAAGCGACGCGGCGCAGCCGCATCCTGAAAGTCGAGAACAAGGTGGGCAAGCGCGGATCGTTGTGGTTCGTGACCGTTGAGCACACCACGCTTTGCGACGGCGCGGACTGCATCGTGGAAGAGCAGGACATCGTCTACCGCGAGGCCACGCCCGCCGGCACTACCTCGGCCGCCGCCCCGGAACCCTATGCGGGCCAGGCACGCTGGGGCCATGACGTACACCCCGACACGACGCTGCTGTTCCGCTATTCGGCGCTGACCTTCAACGGCCACCGCATCCATTACGACCAGGCCTATGCGCGCAACGAAGAAGGCTATCCCGACCTGGTGGTGCATGGTCCGCTGACGGCCACGCTGTTGCAGCAATTGGCGCTGGCGCATGGCGACGGCCGGGCGCTGGCCAGCTTTGAATTCCGTGGCGTCAGCCCCTTGTTCGTGTCGCGCCCGTTCCGCTTGGAAGGGCATACGAATGAAGATGGCTCGCTGGCGCTGTGGGCGCGCGGGCCAGATGGAGAGTTGGCGATGTCCGCCACCGCGACGCTGCGCTGACGTCCAGCGCGATCCCTAAAAAAAACGATCAGGAGACAAGAGAAGATGGCACAGCATATGAGCGGCCCCGCAAGTCTTGAAGGCCAGGTGGCGTTGATCACGGGCGGCGCGGGCGCCATGGGGCGCGCAATTTCCAAGGCGTTTCGCGAGGCCGGCGCGCGGGTCATCGCCACGGACCGGGTCGAACAGGAAGAGATCGGCGGCGGCATCGACTACCGCCGCTACGACGTGACCTCGCGCGCTGAAACCGACCAGGTCATCGACAAGATCATCGCGGACTACGGCAAGGTGGACATCCTGGTGCTGTGCGCCGGCATCATCGCCCGCACCTCGCTGGCGGACAGCACGGACGATGAATGGGACGCGGTGATGTCCGTCAACGTGCGCGGCGTGGTGAACCCGGCGCGCAAATTATTCCCGCTGATGTGCAAGCAGGGCTTTGGCAAGATCCTGGCGGCAGGGTCGATTGCGGCCAAGAACGGCGGCGTGGCCTCGGGCCCGGCCTACGTGGCGTCCAAGGCCGCCGTGCACGGCATGATGCGCTGGATCGCCAAGGCCGGCGCGCCCCATGGCGTGTACGCCAACACGCTGGCGCCCGGCCCGGTCGAGACCGCCATGTGGGCCAGCGTCACGGGGGGCGGCGCGCCGTCGGCCAACGGCACGGTGCCGCTGGGCCGCTACGGCAACCCCGACGATATCGCGCAGGCGGCGCTGTTCCTGTGTTCGCCGGCTTCCAACTGGATCACGGGCACGTCGCTGGATATCAGCGGCGGCATGTGGATGGACTAAGGCAAGGGACGCCACCATGACAACAGACAAGCATCCCGTGATCGGCTTTATCGGGCTAGGCGTGATGGGCGGCCCGATGTGCCGCAACATGGCGCTGAAGCACCCGGGTGAAGTCATCGCGTTTGACATGAACGCCGAGGCGTTCCAGTTGCTGGAAGGCACCGGCGCGCGCCGCGCGGATTCGGTTGCCACGGTGGCGGCGCAGGCGGACGTGGTGTTCCTGTCCCTGCCGGGCGGCCCCCAGGTAGAGCAGGTGTGCGTGGCGCCCGGCGGCCTCACCGACGGCGTGCGCCGACCCGCCGTGATCGTCGACTTGAGCACCACCACGGTGGCGTCCGCCCGGGGCACGGCCGAGCAGCTTGCCGCGCGCGGCGTGGCCTTTGTGGATGCCCCGGTGGCGCGCACCCGCGAAGCGGCGCAGCGCGGCGAACTCAGCATCATGGTGGGCGCGGACCAGGCGCTGTACACGCGGGTTGAACCGCTGCTGCGCTACATCGGATCAGACGTGACGCGCTGTGGCGAGGTGGGCTGCGGCCAGGTGGTCAAGCTGATCAACAACGCGCTGGTGTTCGAGCACACCGTTGCGCTGGCTGAAATGATGGTGCTGGGCGAACGCGCCGGCGTGCAGCCGGAAGTGCTGCTGGACGCCGTATCCAAGGGTTCCGGCGACAGCTTCGTGCTGCGCAACCATGGCCGCAAGGCGATGTTGCCGCGCCAGTTTCCCGACAAGGCTTTTCCCCCCGAATACGTCTTGAAAGACCTTGGCTATGTGCTGGAACTGGCCGCGCAATCGGGCCTGGCGGCTCATGTGGCCGAGCTGGCCCGGCAGTACTACGCCGCCGCCGTCAGCGGGGGGTATTCGGGGCGGTACTTCCCATCGGTGATTGAACTGATCGACCAGGGCGGAGGCCCGGCCAAGGCCGAATCTCAAGCCTCCCAAGCAGCTCAAGCCTCCCAAGCAGCGTCAGCCGACGCCTTGCCGCCAAGGAGCCGCGCTCATGGATGACCTGATCGGCTTGATCTGGGCGGGCATGGTCAGCGGCTGCCTGTACGCCATGGGCGCGATCGGCATTGTGCTGATCTACAAAAGCTCCAACGTGGTGAACTTCGCGCATGGCAACCTGGCGGGGCTGGCCGCGTTCCTGGTGTTCGGCTTCACGGCCGGGCTCTTCGCGAACATGGCCTGGGGCGCCGCCGTGCTGCTGACGCTGGCCATCATGGTGGCGGTGATGGCGGTCAGCTACTTCCTGATTGCGCCGCTGGTTTTCAAGTCGGACTTGACCAGCACCATCGCTACCCTTGGCGTGGGGCTGATCGCCCAGGGCGCAACCCAGCTTCTGTTCGGCTCGAACGTGGTGTCGCTGGATTTGCCGCTGCCTGCCTGGCGCGGGCAGATGGGCCCGGTTCACGTCACGGCGTATGACCTGGCCGTGCTGGGCACCACCGCGGTGGCCATCGGCCTGCTGTACCTGCTGATCGAACGCACGCGCATCGGCATCGCGTTCCGGGCGGTGTCGGCCAACCCCTTCGCCAGCCGCGTGTGTGGCCTGAACCTGCGCCGGGTGCATCTGTTTTCGTGGGTGGTGGCCGGCTTGCTTGGCCTGGTTGCGTCCTTGCTGATCGTGCCCACTACGTTCTTGTCCTCGACCAGCGTGTCCTCATTCATGCTGCAAGCTTTCGCGGCAGCCGTCGTAGGCGGATTCAACAGCCTGCCGGGCGCCGTGCTGGGCGGCATCTTCATCGGCGTCATCATGAACCTGCTGTCGTTCTACGTGGCGGCCGAATTCAACAACAGCTATCTGCTGCTGACGATCCTGCTGGTGCTTAACGTCTTCCCCAAGGGCGTGCTGGCCATACGCGGAGGTGCCCGTGTCTAGTGTGATGCTATCTACCCGTTCCTTGCCGGCGTCGGTGCCGCAGGGCAGCCAGCCGGTATCCGCGATGCGCCGTTGGTCCTCGGTGATTGGCGTGGCGGGCCTGCTTGCGCTGGCGCTCTTGCCCCTGGCCGCGGGCGGCTACTGGACCTACACGCTGGGGCTGTGCTTCGCCAATGCCATCGCGATCATGTCGGTGAGCTTTCTGGTGCGCTATGCCGGCGAGGTCTCCATCGGCCACGGCGTATTCGTGGCGGCGGGTGCTTACACGGTGGCCTTGATGGAGAAATACCTGGGCGTGTCGCTGCTGGCCAGCCTGCCGGTGGCGGCGATAGCCGGCGCCGTGCTGGGCCTGGCCTTCGCCTTCCCATCGCGGTTTTTGTCAGGCATCTATCTGGCGGTGGCCACGATGGCGCTGGCCCTGGCCTTGCCCGAAGTGCTGCTGCACTTTTCATCGGTGACCGGCGGCTATGAAGGCCTGTACGTGAAGCTGGACGCGCTGCCTGGGCTGGCCAAGGAAACCCAGCGCTACTACCTCCCGCTTGCGGGGCTGGTGTTGGTGGCGCTGCTGCTGCGCCAGTTCCGGCGCTCGCGCCAGGCGATGGCCTTGCTGTTGATCCGCACGTCGCCGCACGCGGCCGAATCATTCGGCGTGCGCCGCAGTTGGGCGCGGCTGTCATGCATGGCCTTGAGCGGCGCCATTGCCGCCATCGCCGGCGCCATGCTGTCGTTCAGTTCGTCCACGGTGTCGCCCAACAGCTTCACCTTATGGACGTCGATCTTCCTGCTGGTCGGGTCGGTGGTCAGCCTGTATTCGCTGGCGGTGCTAGGCAGTTTGCTGGGCGGTCTGTTCCTGACGATGATGCCCTTGCTGCTGGCGGGGGCGGGCGACTGGGTGCCGATTCTGTATGGCTCCGCGCTGCTCATCGTGGTGCTGGGCTTCAATGCCTTGCCCGCCGAAATGCGCGCCAGACTGCACGGAGGCAATCCATGAACGCACACGCCATGGCGGCCGGCGAGGCGCTGATCGTGGAAGACCTGTCGCTGTCGTTTGGCGGCATCCAGGTACTGCAACACATCGCGCTGCAACTGAAGGCCGGTGAAATCACGGGCTTGATCGGCCCCAATGGCGCGGGCAAAACCAGCTTCTTCAATTGCCTGACGGGTTTGTATTCGCCGCAGCAGGGCAGCATCAGTCTGGCAGGCCGGCGGCTGGAAGGCGTGCCGCCCAGCGGGCGCGCCGCGCTGGGCTTTTCGCGCAGCTTTCAACACGTGGCCCTGTGCCCCGAACTGACCGTGGCCGAGAACGTCATGGTGGGTCTGGACAGGCAGTCATCGGCCGGTTGGCTCGACGCCTTCCTGCCTTTGCCGCGCGGCAAGGCGGAACGCGCCCACAACCGGGATCGCGCCTTGGCCGCCTTGGAGCGATTGGGCGTGGCGGACGTGGCAGACACCTATCCCTCGCAACTGCCACCCGGCGTGTTGCGCCTGACCGAGATTGCGCGCGCCATTGCCGGCAAGCCCCGCGTGCTGTTGCTGGATGAGCCGGCCGCCGGACTGAATTCCATCGAGACCAGCGACCTGTCCGCCGCACTGACACGCCTGCGCGCGCCCGATCTGGTGCTGGTCGTGGTTGAGCACGACATGGACCTGATCATGGAAGTCTGCGACACCATTCATGTGTTGAACGTGGGCCGTTTGCTGGCTTCCGGCGAGCCGGCGCAGATCCGGCTGAACCCGGATGTGGTGCGCGTCTATCTGGGAGACGACGATGAATGACACGCCGGCAAGCTTGCTTGAGGTCGACGGCCTGACGGTGCGCTACGGCGCGGGTCCGGTGGTGCATGGCATCGACCTGTCGGTCGGGGCGGCCACCGTGGTCGCCTTGCTGGGCGCCAACGGCGCGGGCAAATCCAGCACGCTGCGTGCCATCGCGGGCCTTGAGCCATCGCAAGGCCGCATCCGGCTGGACGGGCATGACATCTCGGGCCTGTCCGCCGCGCAGCGCTTTCGGCGGGGCATCGTGTATGTGCCGGAAGGGCGCGCCATCGTTACGGATCTGACCGTGGCTGAAAACCTGATCCTGGGTTCGTACTTCGTGGACGCCCGCACCCGGGCGCGCCGCGAACAGATGGTGATGGATTTCTTTCCCGAAATCGCCGGACGGCGCAATGCGCCCGCTGGCCTGCTCAGTGGCGGCGAACAGCAGATGCTGGCGATTGGGCGCGGGCTGATGTCCGGCCCGCGCCTGCTGTTGTTGGACGAGCCGTCGCTGGGTCTGGCGCCTTTGTTGGTGGTGCGGGTGTACGAACGGCTGGCCGTGATCCAGCGCGAACAGCAACTTGCTGCCTTGCTGGTCGAGCAGAGTTTCCACGTGGCGGCCAAGTTGGCCGTGCAGGCCTGGGTGCTGCGCCACGGCCATATCGTGGGCACGCTGGACGAACAGGCGCTGCGCAGCCGCGAAGGCCGGCAACAAGCCATCGACGCTTACTTGGGCGCGCGCCAGACCGCGCAAGCGGCGGTCCAAACTCCGTCGCAAACCCCGTCGCAAACCCACCCCGCATAGGAAGGACACAGGCATGAAGCAACTGAAGCTGCAAGGCGAAGTCATGGCGACCGGGCTGGCGTTTCCCGAAGGGCCGGTTGCGATGCCGGACGGCAGCGTGCTGGTCGTCGAGATCGCGGGCGGGCGGCTGACCCGCGTGTTGCCCAACGGCGAATTGCGTAAGGTGGCGGACCTGGGCGGCGGCCCCAACGGTGCGGCGCTGGGGCCGGACGGGCACTGCTATGTCTGCAACAACGGCGGTTTCAGTTGGCGCACCGATGACGGCTTCACGCGGCCCACCGGCCCCGCTGAGGATTACGACGGCGGCTGCATCCAGCGCGTGGACATCGCCACTGGCGTGGTCCAGACGCTATACACCCACTGCGACGGCACGCCGCTGCATGGCCCCAACGACATCGTCTTCGATGCGCATGGCGGCTTCTGGTTCACGGACTTTGGCAAGACCTTCGAAGACAAGATGCTGCGCGGCGCCGTGTATTACGCGCGGCTTGACGGCAGCGGCATCCGCCGTGCCGCGCATCCCGTGCTGACGCCCAATGGCGTGGGCCTGTCGCCGGACGGCAGCCGGCTGTATGTATCCGAAACCGAGACCAGCCGGCTGTGGTCGTATCCCATTCCAGATGCCGCGTCGGCGCCAGGCCACTTGCAACTGTCGGCCTGGCCGTCACCCAACGGCGGGCAACTGGTGCACGGCTTGCCCGGCTATCAGCGCTTTGATTCCTTGGCGGTGGAAGAGGGCGGCAATATCTGCGTGGCCACCCTGGTGCGGGGCGGCATCAGCGTGTTTTCCGCCGATGGCGAAGCGCTGGAATTCCACGAAGCGCCCGAGGGCTATTGCACCAATATCTGCTTTGGCGGCAGCGACCGGCGCACGGCGTACATCACGCTGTCGGGCCACGGCCAACTCTTTGCCGCACGCTGGCCGCGAGCCGGCCTGGCGCTGAACGGCTGATCCCCATGACCCTGGACACAAAGGACGCCTTGATGACATCCCGCCCGAGTTCCCGCGCGAACGTTCGCGCAACGGCCCATGCGACTCCGCGCGCAACGACCCATGCAAGCTGTCGCACAACGTGCGATACCGCTAGTAGTCGCCGCACCTGGCTGCGCACGGCAATCACCGGAATTTTTGCGCTGGCAGCCGTGGCAAGCATGCCCGCCGCGTTGGCCGCAAGCTGGCCCGACAAGCCCATCCGCATCATCGTGCCGTATGCGCCGGGGCAGGGCGCCGACGTGCTGGCGCGCCTGTTGTCGCAAGACCTGGCCAAGCGCTTGAATCAACCCATCGTGGTCGAGAACCGAGCAGGGGCGGGCGGCAACATCGGGTCGGCCGCCGCCGCTCGCGCCGCCAACGACGGCTACACCTTCTTGCTAGGCACCAACGCCACCAACGCGGCCAACGAATTCCTGTACGCCAACCAGGGCTACGACCCCACCGCCGACTTCACCGGTGTGGCCATGATCGGCTTGCTGCCCATGGTGATCTGCACGTCCGCCGCCGACCTGCCCGCCAATAGCGTGGGCGAACTGATCCAACGCGCCCGCGCCCGACCCGACACGCTGAACGTCGGCTTGCCCAGCACCACGGCGCAGGTGGTGTTCGCGGAGTTCGTGAAATCGGCGCAAGCGCCGCTTTTCGCGGTGAAGTACAAGGCCTCAAGCCAATCATTGACCGACGCCATGGGCGGGCAGATCCCGCTGGTGATTGACACCGTTACCGCCGCGCGTCCGCATCTGGCCAGCGGCAAATTGCGCGCCGTGGGTATCACGTCGCTCAAGGCCAGCGACATGCTGCCTGGCGTGCAGCCCGTGTCCGAGCAGGGCGTGCCCGGCTTCGACGTTGTGGCCTGGGACGCCTTGTTCGCCCCGCGCGGCACACCCGCGCCGATCATCCGGCAAATGAGCGAACAGATCCGTCTGGTGCTGGAGCAACCCGAGATGCGCCGCAAGATGCTGGACATCGGCGTCGAACCCTTGGTGATGCCGCCCGCGCAGTTGAATGCATTCGTCAACGATGAACGCCAGAAGTGGGGCGCCATCATCAAGGCGGCCGGCATCCGTATTGAATGAACCTTTGAATAACCCCGCCTTATCAACCCCTTTTTTTACGTACTTGAAGAATGCATTCTGCATTCTAGCGATAGGTAAAGGAGTCGCAACCGTGAGCAATGTCATGAACCTTCCCCAATCCGATGTCGGCAACGCCCCCGCCGAAGGCCTGATCACCGACGAAGCCATCGCCGCCGCGCGCGCCATGATCGGCTTGCACCTGCGCCCCGAAGGGCCGTACCTGCAAGACGCCACGGCCGACACCTTGCGCAACTGGTGCAACGGTATTGGCGACCTGAACCCGCTGTATCGCGACGCGGGCTACGCAGCGGGCACCCGCTACGGCACCTTGCTGGGCCACCCGATGTTCCCGATGGCATTCGGCTGGTTGGGCCGCACCCGCTGGGGTCTGCCGGGCGTGCATGGCTTCTATGCCGGCAACGACTGGGAACTGTTCCGCCACGTGCGTCCCGGCGACCGCATCACCGCCATTGAACGGGTGGTGGGCGTGGAGGAAAAAGAAAGCAAGTTCTCGGGCCGCCTGGTGCTGCAGTACGTCGAGGCCAGCTACTACAACCAGCGCGGCGAACTGGTTGCCCGCGCCCTGGGCACGTGCACGCGCCACGAACGCAAGGCGGCACGCGACACCGGCAAGTACAAGGAAATCGTCCAGCACGAATACGCCGACGAAGAGCGCGACCGCATCGACCAGATGGTGCTGGACGAGCCGAAGAACATCCGTGGCGCCAACGTGCGCTATTGGGAAGAAGTGCAGGAAGGCGAAGAACTGCCCACGATTGCGCGCGGCCCCTTGTCGCTGATGGACACGATGGGTTTCCTGGTTGGATGCGGACGCGGCCACACGCACGGCGTGGTGTTGCAGGCGGCGGTGAAGCACCCGGGCCACTTCTTCCGCAATCCGGAAGCGGGTGGCGGCGTGGAATACACCGGCATCGGCCATCACCGCGAATCGGTCGCGAAGGAAGTGGGCGTGCCGGGCACCTATGACTACGGCCCGCAACGCTCGTCGTGGATGTGCTCGCTGGTGACCAACTGGATGGGCGACGCCGGGGTCATCAAGCGCGTGCGCACCGAAATGCGGCGCTTCAACATCATGGGCGACACCACGTTCTGCAAGGGCAAGGTGCTGCGCAAGTACGTCAAGGACAACGTCGGCCTGGTCGACATTGAACTGGCCGCCGAGAACCAGCGCGGCGAACTGACCACGCCGGGGATCGCCACCGTGGCACTGCCGTCGCGCGACGTGCGCCTGCCGGCCTTCCTGGATGGCTCCGGCGTGGACCTTGAATTGCCCGTGACCCGTTGATCCGTTCACCCGTTGACCCGTGACCCGTGGACCGGTGATTCCTTCACCGGTCCACGGCCGTAACCTTGCGAGACAGCCCTTATGCAGTCCTACGAACCGCAACACACCACCACGCTGCCCTTGTCCGGCTGCCGGGTCCTGGAGCGCTCGAACACGGTCGCGGCCGCCTATGCCGGACGGATGCTTGCCGTGATGGGTGCGCAAGTCGTCATGCTGGAACCGCCCGGCGGGTCGCGGCTGCGGCAGGCGCCGCCGCTGATCGACGACAGCGATGAGAGTGCGCTGTTCGCCTATCTGGCCGTGGGCAAGCGCAGCCTGGAAGCCGATTTGACGCAGGCCGAAGGCCGCGAATTGCTGGCGCGCGAATTGGCGGGGGCAGACATCCTCATCGACGACACGCCCGTGCAAGCGCGCGCGACACAGGGCTTGTCGCCAGATCAGGTCTCCCGCGACTGGCCCGACTTGGTCCACGTCAGCGTGCTGCCGTTTGGCGCAACCGGACCAAAAGCAGACTGGGACGGCGAAGAGGTCAATCTGCTGCACGCGGGCGGCGAAGGCTTCCTGCTGCCCAACGGCTTGTCGCACGAGCTGTTCCCGGATCGGCCGCCCTTGAAAATCTACGGCCACTTCGGCGGCTACCAGGGCGGCGCGATGGCCGCGCTATGCGCGCTGTCGGCCTGGTGGGCCGTGCCGTCCGGCGGCGGCCAATACGTGGATGTGTCGGTGCAAGACGCGGTCCTCTCCGTGGGCGCGTTCGCCTTGCAACGCCTGGGCGACGGGTCGCTGGAACACCGCGCAAGCCGCCGCTTCCGCTACGGCGGCGTGTTTGAAGCGCAAGACGGCTACATCGAATTGCTGACGCTGGAAGACCGCCAGTGGCGGTCGTTGGTGGATCTGCTGGGCCAACCAGCCTGGGCAGCGGACCCGGGCCTGCGCGACCCCCTGGAGCGCAGCCGTCGGGGCGATGAAATCAATGGCCATATCCGGGAGTGGATGGCGCGCCACACGGTCGAAGACATCGTCCGGCGCGCGCAGGAATTGGGCGTGCCCGCCGCCAAATACCGCTTGCCCGCTGAAGTGATAGAAGGCGAACAGGAACGCGCACGCGGTCTCTTTGCGCCCGCCGTATTGGCCAGTGGCCGCGAGGCCGAGATCTTGGTCGCCCCGTTTCAGTTTCGCTGTACCCCATTGCCGCGCGCGGGCGCCGTGCCCGCCTTGAACGAGATGGCACAGGAGGCCACCGCATGAGTCAGGCCCAGGCACGTTCCCCGCAGACCGATCGCCTGCGTGCGCCGCTGGCCGGCGTGCGCATCGCGGACTTCACCATTCACGCAGCTGGCCCGTTCTGCACGCACCTGCTGTCTCAACTTGGGGCCGAGTGCATCAAGATAGAAAGCGCTACCCGGCCCGATGCGTTTCGCAAGCCGCATGCGGTCTATGGCCGCATGTCGGCCGCCACGTTTGATCAGGTGTCGGCCAACAAGCTGTCGGTGCGCCTGAATCTGAAGCAGCCCGAAGCCGTGGCGCTGGCCAAGCGCATCGTTGCGCTATCGGAAGTGGCCGCCGAAAGTTTCCGCCCGGGCGTGATGCAGCGCCTGGGGCTGAGCTTTGAGGCGCTGCGCGAGGCCAAGCCTGACCTGGTCTTGCTGTCCCTGTCGTCCTGCGGCCAAAGCGGCCCCGACTCGCACTTTGCAGGCTACGCACCGCTCTTTGGCGCTTGGGGCGGCTTGGGGTGGATGAGCGGATACCGCGACGGCCCGCCCGTAGAAATGCGCCACGTCATGGACCACGCGGCAGGCGTGCATGCGGCGCTTGCCACCCTTGCCGCTTTGCACCAGCGCCGCCGCACCGGCCAGGCCCAGCATGTGGACCTGGCCGCGCGTGAAGTGGCATCCGCCATGATCGGCGACGCGCTGGTGCTGGCCAGCCTGGGCATCACCCCCGAACGCCCGGGCAATGCGGACCTGGACATGGCGCCGCATGGCGTGTATCCCACATCGCAGCCCGACCGCTGGCTGACACTGGCCATCCGCAACGACGCCGAATGGCAGGCATTGGTACGCACGTTGGGGCAGGGCGAGAGCGAGGGCATCAGCAGCAGCAACAGTAGCGGCAACGGCGCCGGATATGCCCGCTACGCCACGGCCGCGTTACGTCGGCAGCACAGCCAGGAACTGGACGACACGCTGACACGGTGGTTGTCGACCTGTGATGCGGACGCCACCGCCGAACGCTTGCAGCAAGCCGGCGTATGCGCCCACGTCTCGTGGACGATGCAGGACGTGGCGTCGGACCCGCACCTGAGCGCGCGCGGCGCCGTCACCACCGTGCAGGCGCCAGACATCCCCGCCCGTTTGGCGGTTGGCGCACCCGCCCGCTTCAGTGGGGCGGACCAGGTCGGCATCCGGCGCTTGACCCCCGCCCTGGGCCAGGACGAGGATTATGTTTTCGGAGAACTGCTGGGGCTTGGCGCACAGCAACGCGCCGACCTCGAAAGGCGCGAGGTCATTCTTTAACCAGTCCCCACCTTTTTGCGCCATTCAACGCAGCGTGAACAAACACCCCTGATTTAAAGGAGCCATCAATGAAGGACGCCATCTACCTAGTGCTGGACATGGAAAACGATCTGGTCCATGCCGACGGTCCCAACGGCCGCGCCGCCTACGGAGAGCAGGTGCGCAGCCGCGCCATCCTGGAAAACACCCGCCACGCGCTGGACAAGGCCCGCGCCGCCGGCCTGCACATCGGCTTCGTGCGCGTGGGCTTTTCGCCCGACTACCGCGAATGCCCGCCCCATTCCCCCATCTTCTCGGGCGCGCGCAAGAACGGCATCTTCAAGCTGGGCGAGTGGGGCACGCAGGTGCACCCCGACCTGGGGCAACAACCGGGCGACTTTGACATCATCAAACACCGCGTCAGCCCCTTCTACAGCACCACGTTGGAAGCCGTGTTGCGCGCGCACGGCATCAAGCGGATCTATTGCTCGGGCATCTCCACCAACGCCGTCGTGCAGGCCACCGTGCGCGAAGGGCATGACCGCGACTACGACATGGTGGTGCTGGAAGACTGCTGCTGCGGCCTAAGCACGGAAGAGCACGACAACGCCATCAAAAGCCTGCAACGCTTTTGCCGACTCACCAATTCCAAAGATGTGGTCTTTGAATGAGGCGCCTGTGAACGCTCCTTCCCGCAGCCTGTTGTTTGTACCGGGCGACCGCCCGGACCGTTACGCCCGCGCCGCGTCCAGTGGCGCGCATGCGGTCATTCTGGACCTGGAAGATGCCGTCGCGCCCGCCGCCAAGGCGCAAGCGCGCATCGACGTGGCCGCCTGGCTGGCCCAAGGCGGCCAAGCCATCGTCCGCATCAACGCCGCCGACACCGACTGGTATCAGGACGATCTGCAAGCCGTTCGCGCCGCGCCCGGCGTGGGCGTCATGCTGCCCAAGGCCGACGCCCACACCGTGGCGCACACCCTGCTGGCCTTACCCGGCAGGCCCATCATCGCCTTGCTGGAAACGGTGCGCGGCTATATGGACCTGCACGCCATGGCGCGGCAGGCAGGCGTTGAACGCATCGCCTTTGGCAGCGTGGACTTTGCCGTGGACAGCGGCATTGCCGACGAAGCCGATGCCATGACCGCCATCCGCACCGACATCGTGCTGGCCTCCCGGCATGCCGACCTGGCCCCGCCCATCGATGGCGTCAGCCTGGAATTCAACGACCCCGACCAGATGCTGGCCGATGCGCGGCGCGCGCGGCAGCTTGGGTTCGGCGGCAAGCTCTGCATCCACCCCCGCCAGGTCGCCGCCGTCAATGCCGCCTATTTACCCACCGCCGACGAACAAGCCTGGGCCCGGCGCGTGCTGGCCGCCTTCGACGCCAGCCATGGCGCCGCCACCGCCCTGGACGGAAAAATGATCGACAAACCCGTCGTCGAACGCGCCCGCCGTATCGCCGCGGAATCCCAAGGTGCCGCCATGGCTTAACGGTTAGAATCTGCCCCATAGGGGCTTCGCGGCCTGTAATCAGGGTTTTACCCAGGCGGGTTTAATCCAAGGTTTAACCGGCAAGTCCGGGCCACTCAGGCTTAATAAATGGAATACCGTACGAAAGAGGAACAAGTCGCGGATTACTTGCGAGAGCGCATTATCTCGGGCGTATTTCCGCGCGGGTCACGCTTGAAGCAGGCCGAGATCGCAGAACAACTGAAGCTCAGCATCACGCCGGTGCGCGAGGCGCTCAAGCTGCTTGAAGCCGAAGGCTATATCAGCGGGGATTCCTACCGAGGCGCGCGCGTCGTACCGTTCGATGCCGGCGCATCCGCCGAAATCCTGCAACTGCGTTTGTTACTGGAATCGCAATTGGTGCGCGCCGCCGTCGAAAGAATCACCACGCAAGACATCACCGAACTGCGCGTGCTGGCCAATGACTTCGCCAAAGCCTTCGAAACCGGCGACCGCGCCATTGCGCGCGGCATCAATTACCGCTTCCACCGCCAGCTCTACGACATTGCGCAGTTGCCGCAAACCTTGCACTTCGTGCAGATCCTATGGGCGCGTTACCCATTTGATTTGATCAATTCCGCGTCAAATCGCGGCCAGGATGCGGTGCGAGAACACGAAGAGATCCTGCAAGCGTTTGCCTCGGGAGATGCGTCAGCGGCCATGTTGGCGATGCGCAAGCATATTGAATCGGGGTGGACGGTGTTGAAGTCGCTGAGTGAACCGGGCGGCTGATCATTGGCGTTGTCGTCGACGCAGTCAGCGGCTTGGTCAGCGGCTTGGTCGGTCACCGGGTCAGCAGCCTAATCAGCAGCACGCCACGACTTGCGCCGCGAGGCTTTCGGCTTGGGCGCTACCCCCATGCGCGGGTCCCGATCCAATGCCAGTCTTACCAACGTAGCGGCGCGGGACTCAAACGCTTCGTCGGTTTGCGGCAGGTACAGCCACTTACCCAACTCTGGATGCTCCAACAGACCCGGCACGTCCGCCATCAGCGCCGCATGCTGCTCGCGCGATGTGCACACCATGACCCCGTCCCAGGGCGGTTCACGGTCGGCCACCACCAGATACAGCGACTCATCCAGATACGCCGCATCGCAGCCGAACATCTTGCGGCGTTGGTAGGCGGCGTCACGTTCCATGGGCTCCAGAATCCATGCTAGCGAATTCACGCGGGCAGGGGAGCGCTTGCGAGGCGGCGCGAAGAGGTCGGACGAGGGGGATGACGATTTACTCATGTGGGCAAGTTTAGGCGGACCGGGCACTATCGTTCACCTGGAATTTTTCATTTAGACTTTCGAGGTTTGCCCACGAATTGCAAACCGTTAACCTCGGAATTCGCCAAGCGCATCCCCCATGTCTGAACATCACCAATTCATTTGCCCACGCGATTTTCACCTGCCGCCGTCCGATTGGCAGGCCCTGGAAGCGCAACTGCTGAAAGGCGGATACGTGCTTGAGCCACGCGGCCGGCAAGTTCCGTATCGCGCCATCTTCAACCTGGGGTTTGGCGTGGCCGGCCTGAATGAAGGCTCATATCAAAACCCGGAACCCGTGGGCACACCTGGCGACTTGCTTGCGCGCTATGTGCAGGCCGGCCATCTGCCCGCCAACCTGCCGATTCGGCATGACGCAACCATCGAAGAAACGCTGAGCCTGCTGGCGCAACATGGCATTACGCCTGACCCGCTATACGACGATTACGAAAACAGCGACTGGCACAGCCCGCAATACTGCCTTGGCCCCGCCGCGCGCCCCTACCTAAGCGCCGAGACCCGCGAGGCCTATGACGCAGACCCCAGGAATTTTCCGTTAATGCTGCTGGCATTCAACGGCCCGAACCCCAGCGTGGCGGTCGGAGAAAACCTGTCCGAGCCGTGCCTGCCCGGTTCCGACGAACCCTTGGAATCGCTACCGCCATTTGATTCGCACGTGGATTTCATCGGCGCGGCGTATGAGGACCCGGCTGCGCAATGGCACTGCGAGGCAAATGGTTGCGCCTACCGCATCCTGGAACTGGACTGGCGCTATAGCCTGGCAATGGGGTTTCGGATGGTGCGCATGGAATGGCTGGATGAAGAAAGCGCGCGAGGCATCGCCAGGCTGATTGGCGAACTGACCGGCCAGGCGATGGTGTGTAGCCATCGGCATTTGTGATGGTCGGTGGGGATAGGCGCTGCGGTCATCTGGGCGTTCAATTGCCGAGATAACTGGCGAGAAGTTTGTACGTGTAATGTGCTGAACGGGGAATTGACGGGACGGCAATTGCGATGTCGGTGAAGTCGGACCGTGACGCTAAAAGTAGGACTCTTTCACGGTGTTTATGGGCGGTTATTGCGAGTGTTTTTGGGTGTCGACGGTCTATGATGGATGGTCGTATCGAACAGCAATTTGACCTTTTGATGTGGCCCAAAGCAGATCGAAGGTCGTTACCGTTCAAGTGCCCGTCCAAGCCAAAGTCGATCCAGGAGTCGAGCCATGATCAAGCGCGATGAATTCCTCGCTTCAGAAATTCGAGAGTTGGAGAAGATGCTGAAGGACATCCCTGCGTCAGCGGCGATACAACGCATCTCCATTCATAATCGTTTGAAGACAGTTCGCGCTGCGCTCGAGCGGGAGCGCGCTTCCTCACAATAAAAGTCAACGTGGGCGAAGGCGTCCTCGGCACGCTGAACGCGCTTCCCGATTGACGCGGTAAGGGGCTGCCATCGGCTCGGATAAAGTGTCAGACTGCAATTTCGGCGGTGTTAATTGCAGACTGAATCCATTGATAAGTTCAAGGTAGCTCGATGAGAAAAAGTTTCGCACTCCTGGCTTTATCGACCGCGCTCCTGACGGGATGCGGCCCAAACAAAATCATTGTAGATCTGCCTTCGCCCCAGGGCCAATACCACGTTGAAGTCCGCCAATGCGCTCAGCCGGGCTCCATGTCATCTACGGCGCAAACCCAGGTCTCGGTCCTGAAGTCCGGCGTATCAGAAAACTGCCAGTCCGCGGTGAATGCGTTGGCGCAGTTCCAGTCGTCTTCGCCTGACGATCAACTGCAACTGGAATGGCTCTCGGAGGCGGAGCTCCGGGCATGGCATCCCGGATTTGATCCGAAGTCCGGGCCTCGTTCCGCTTCATACAAGGCTGATAACCCGGTCAAGGTGATATTTGCGCCGGCCAAGTGATCAGCACGCTACGCCAGCAATGCCAGCGCGTCGGCAAGCGACAGCACGGTGGTGCGCGACGCGAACGCCGTCGAAAACAGGTGCTCGTGCACAATCGGATCTGGGTCGTAGCAGCAGTCTTTGACGGTAAATAATCGGTAGTCCGCGTCGCTTGCATGCGCGATCGACGACAGCATGACGCCGGTGGACGCAATGCCCACCATCAGCAGCGTATCGATGCCTTGGGCCGATAGTCGCAATTCAAGGTCCGTACCAAAAAACACGCTGGCGCGATGGGCGATGATGATCGGCTCGTCAGGCTGCCGGCCCAATTCCGGCGAAATCTGATCGTCGGTGAATAACCCCAGTTGTTTGATGCCTTGCCCGTTCTTGTTTAACGGACTGACCTCGGGATAGCCGGGGCTGAACCGAATCTGCGCGAAGTAAACCCTGATCCCTTGGCGCCGTGCCGCGTCGCAAAGCGTGCGCGTATTCGCCAGCAAGGTGGGCGCGACCGAGGGGAACAGATTGATGATGTCGGTCTGATAATGCATGACCAGCAACGCGCTGCGGGCGGGCACGAGGGTGTTCATGGTGCTCATTTTCTCCAGATCCTCACGTGCGTCAGCCTAGCCGCGCCACACCGTTTCGATATTGTTGTCATCGACATCCTGATTCGAAACCAGTCTGCATTTTTTAGCACGAGCCGATCGGAATATTGCAGTCAGACTGCATAAAAAATGACGGGCGTCCCCGCTTTACGCTGAACGCCCTTGCCAAGTAACGCGGTGCGGCTACGCCGCTGGCTTGCCTTTATTGCAGCATTGCTCCATGAGCGCCTTGTCTGCGGCCTCGGACACCTCGACCCACTCGTGATCCGGCGGCGCATCCGGCACATAACTGTCGTGCCAGTTCCACCAGGTGTACGCCGGCGTCTGCGGATACCCTTCAGGCGAATCCTCCCAAGCCTCCTGCCGGCCCAACGGCGTGATGTCCAGGTAGTTCCATGTGCCACCCATTTGCTCGTCGCCACGGTTATTCAAAAAGTACGTGCGGAAAATGCGGTCGCCATCGCGAAAGAACACATTCGTTCCATGCCATTCGTCCACGCCAAAATCTGCGTCGAAGCTGTCAGTGATCGTGAACCACGGCATCGTCCAGCCCATGCTGGCTTTCAAGCGGGCGATGTCGGCTTGCGGGGCGCGCGAAACAAAGACCAGCGTGGTGTCGCGGGCATTCAAGTGGGCCAGGTGCGCCACTTGATCGGCCACCATGGAACAGCCTCGGCATGCGTACTCGGGCCAACCGTGCACACCGGGTTCGAAGAAGGCGCGATAGATGATGAGCTGGCGGCGCTTGTCGAACAGGTCGCGCAGCGTCAGCTTGCCGTTCGGGCCGTCGAATGTGTATGGCTTGTCGACAGGCGTCCAGGGCATGCGGCGGCGCTCGGCGGCCAGGGCGTCGCGGGCGCGGGTTTGGGCTTTTTCTTTCAGCAGGAGCTGCTGGCGCGCGGCTTCCCATTCGTCGGCAGAGACGACGGGGGGCGTCTGCATGCGGCCCGTGGGTTCAGTGGCAGCGGTCATGGCGGTGTTACCTCCGGTGGTGATTCCTTCTTGGCTAGGATGAACGGCGGGATGCATGACAGCCCGCCGTGTAAGGGTGCTTACGGATAGTGTTGCACCACATGCCGAGATCCGGGAGTAACAAACGTGGCGCTATTTCCGTGGCATAAGCCACGACCGCCGCGCGTCTAGCGTCTAGCGAAAGCCGTCAAACCTGTGCGAACCGCGCCGCCAACTGATCGCAATACCGCACCAAGATCGCCGCGTCCACGCCCACTGCCGTAAACAAACTGCCCGCCTCGATATACCGCCGCGCCAACGTCTCATCCCCCGTCAATACCCCCGGCGCCTTGCCCGCCGCGCGTATGCGCTTGATGGCGCTTTCCACCTCGGCCACCACCTTGGGATGCTGTGGCTCGCCCGGATAGCCCAGGCTGGCGGCCAGATCCGCGGGGCCTATAAACACCCCATCGACCCCATCCACCGCAATCATGGCGTCCAGATTCTCCAGCGCCTCGCCCGTTTCGGCCTGCACCAGCAAACACAATTCTTCTTCGCAGCGGCGCATATAGTCCGCCACGCGCCCATACCGCGTCGCGCGCATCGTGCCGCTGACGCCCCGCACGCCACGCGGCGCATAGCGCATGCCAGCCACCGCGCTTTGCGCCTCATCCGCGTTCTGCACATACGGCAGCAGCAAGGTCTGCGCGCCGATATCCAGATACTGCTTGATCTGCACCTTGTCATTCCAAGACGGCCGCACCACCGGATGGCTGTTGTACGCGCCGGCCGCCTGCAACTGCGCCATCACGGTTGGCAGCACCACGGGCGTGTGCTCGGTATCCAGCAGAAGCCAATCAAAGCCGCTGGCCGCCACCAGTTCGGTACTGTTCGCATTCCCAAGCGTCACCCACAGCCCGGTTTGATGGCGCTGTTCACGCAGCGCGCGTTTAAAGGTATTGATGGGGAGTTCCATGCGCGCCGCCTTATGAGAAATGCACCGAGATGCTGCCCAGCTTGCCGTAATCGGCATGCAACGTATCGCCGCGCTTCACCGCAACGGTGCGCGTGAAAGACCCCGCCAGCACGATGTGTCCGGCTTCCAGCCCGGCGTCGTGCTGCGCAAGCTTGTTCGCCAGCCAGGCAATGCCCAGCGCGGGATGCCCCAGCACCGCGGCCGACACGCCAGACTCTTCAATCACGCCATTCTTCAACAGCAAGGCCGCGACCCAGCGCAGATCAATATCCATCGGCCGCACCGGGCGGCCGCCCAGCACAATGCCGGCGCACGCAGCGTTGTCGGCAATGTTGTCCACGATGCGGCGCGGATACTTGCTGCGGCCGTCAATCAGTTCCAGCGCCGGCACCACGTAATCCGTGGCATCCAGCACGTCGAACAGGCTCACATCCGGGCCGCGCAAGGGCTTGCCCAGCACGAAAGCCAGCTCGACTTCCACGCGCGGCACGATCAGCTTGTCGGTGGGAATCGTCTGCCCATCCTGATAGAACATCGTGTCCAGCAAATGGCCATAGTCGGGCTCGTCAATGCCCACGGTACTTTGCATGGCCTTGGACGTCAGGCCGATCTTGTGGCCGCGCAGCTTGGCGCCGTCAGCAATCTTCTGGTCGATATTGCGTTGCTGGATGGCATACGCATCCGCAATCTCAATACCGGGAAACGCCTGATCCAACTGCGTGGTGGGCACGCCGCTGCGCTCGGCTTCAAGCAGCAGGCTGGCCGCGCGGGCGCGGTCTTCGTCGTTAAGCATGGAAGGCTCCTGATCAGTGCGCGGCGACTTCGTCGGCCACGGGGTTGGACAACACGCCGATGCCGGCCACTTCGACTTCGACCACGTCGCCCGGCTTCAAGAAGCGCGGCGGCGTGAAGCGCACGCCCGCGCCGATGGGCGTGCCGGTGGAGATCACATCGCCGGGTTGCAGCGTGGTCCAGATCGAGATGTAGCGGATCAGTTCCGCGAACGGAAACATCAGGTTGTCGGTAGCGTCTTGCTGGCGCAGTTCGCCGTTCACGCGCGTGGTCACCGTTAACGGCGCGGCGGGATCGAACTCATCGGCTGTCACCATCCACGGCCCCATCGAGCCGCTGGCGTCAAAGTTCTTGCCCTGTGTCACGTTGAACTTGCCGTGCTTGATCCAGTCGCGTACCGTACCTTCGTTCAGGCAGGTCAGGCCCGCGATGTGGCTCCAGGCGTCTTCGGCCGCAATGCGGCGGCCGGCCTTGCCGATGATGATGGCGATCTCGCCTTCGTAATCCAGTTGTTCGGATTCCGGTGGGCGCAGCAAGGATTCGCCATGGCCCACGAACGAACCCGGAAAGCGCGGGAACACGCTGGGGTAGGCGGGCGGTGCGCTGCCGTCTTTATATTCCTCGTTGCGCTTGCCGTAGTTCACGCCTACGCAGATGATCTTTTCTGGAGAAGGAATCGGCGGCAACAGCCGCACTTCGTTAAGTTTGTGCGTGGCGGGATGCGAGTCCGCCAATTTGGCCAGCGCGGGCAGGGCATCGGCTTCCAGCGCAGCGCGCAGGCTGTCATAACCATGGCCATGTCCATCCAAGGCAACGATCTGGTCCTGGCCGCGCAGCGCGCCAAAGTGCGTGCGGCCTTCATGCGTATAAGTCAGCAGTTTCATTCGTCGAATCCAAACAAGCGAGCGGGGTTGTCCACCAGGATTTTCTTAAGCGTCGCGGCGTCGCCCGCATAGCGCGCCAACTGGTCCACCAACTGGCCCTCGTCGGGCGTGGGCTTGGTGGACACGGGATGCGGCCAGTCGCTGCCCCACACCACGCGGTCGGGGTTGGCGGCGATCAGCGCTTGCGCAAGCGGCGTCACGTCGTCCCAAGGGGGGCCGCTGCGTGAGATTTTTTCCGTCAACGACAACATCACCCAGAAGTTGCCGCGACGTAGCAAGGACTCCAACAACTGCCGAGTCGGATCTGCTGCGCCCGCAGTGGGATCGGCACGCCCCATGTGATCCAGCAGCACCGGAATATCCAGCCGATCAAACTGCGCCGCCTGCGCCATCATGCCGTCGGGCTCCGGCTGAAACTTGGCGTACCAACCCAGTTCACGAATGCGCGCAATGGCGCGGTCGAACACGGCGGGCGCCATGCTGATGCCCAAGCCCTGACGCGTGAACCGCGCCCCGCGCACGCCCGCATCGTGCAGCTTCTGAATGTAGGCGTCGTCACGCTCGGCCAGCACCACCGCGTTCGCGCAACCGCGGTACGACGGGCCGGCGGCGGCCAGGCCGTCCAGCACCACCTGATGGTCCGCGCCATAGGTGGTGGCCTGCACGATCACGCCGCGCTCGATACCCAGCAGGCGATGCAGGCCCAGCGCGGTCTCGATGGTGGCGCTGGGCATCTCGTACGCCGCGCCGGGGCGCACCGGGTAGCGGTCAGCAGGGCCGAATACGTGAAACTGGCTATCGCAGGCGTTAGGCGGCAGCCGGGTGGTGGGCGCAGTGGGGCGGGGATTGAAGGGTTGGTACTGCGAGGGTTGGTATTGCGGCGCTTGGTCCTGCGCCGCTTGATTCTGCATGGCTTGATTCTGCGAACTTTGGCTTTGAGTCATCGTCTGTCTCCCTTACCCGATCACGGCCACAAAGTCGCATTCGATCAGCTTGTCGCCATCCAGATCGGCCTGCATCGTGTGCCGCGCCGGGCGGTTCTCCGCATCCGGAAACGCTTGCAACCACACCGCATTCAGCGCCGCGCGCTGGCTGCGGTCGCGCATCCACACCGTCATCTTCGCGATGTGATCCAGCGTGCCGCCGCCCGCTTCCACAATGCGCCGCACGTGGTCGAACATCAGTTCGCACTGGCGTTCCAACGTCGCGCCATACGCGCCCGTGGCGGGGTCGGTGCCCTGGATGCTGCCCGAATACAGCATGGGCCCAATCCGGCACGCGGCCGGAATGGGATTCTTGTGGCTGAAGCCTTCGGCGTAGATGCTGCGTCTGCTCATGGCGGGTTCCGTGTGGAAAGAAGAGGGTGGGGCGGCATCGCGGCCATGACCAGGCAAGGTCGCGATGCGTTCGGTTGTCAGGGCGAAGCTGCTGGCGGGTCAGGCCAGGCGGTGGTCTGGCGGCTGCGGTCTGGCCTTAGTTCGCCGTGATGCCCGCACGCTTGATGATCGGCGTCCAGCGCGCGTCTTCCGAAGCCAGATAGCGCGTGAATTCCTCGGGCGTACTACCGCGCGCCTCGGCACCCAGGTCATCAAAACGCTGAATGATCGTCGGCTGCGCCAGGATCTTGGTCAGCGCCTCGCTCAACTGTTTCAGCACATCCGGCGGCGTGCCCTTCGGCGCAAGCAGCCCCGTAAACGTGGCCGCCTCCATGCCCTGCACACCCGCTTCCGCAAACGTCGGCACGTCCGGCATCGACGGCACGCGCTTGGCCGTCGTCACCGCCAAGGCGCGCAAGCGGCCTTCCTTCACATACGGCAGCGCCACCGAAATCTGATCAAAGTTGAAATCCACCTGGCCGCCCAACAGATCGGTTGTGGCCGGCGCGTTGCCCTTGTACTGCGCCGTCGTCCAACGCGCGCCCGTCAACGACTGCAACAGCTCGCTGACCAGATGATTCGTGGTCCCCGCACCCGGAGACGCCATGTTCAGCTTGCCCGGCTCTTTCTTCGCCAGCGCCAGCAATTCCGCCAGCGTCTTCGCCGGCACGCTCGGCTTCACCTGCAACACCAGCGGCGTGTACGACACCGAACTGATCGGCGCAAAGTCCCGATCCCACTTGTACGCATCCCGCTTGAAAATCAGCGGCGAGAACAGCAGCGGCCCGTTCGCCGCCATGAACAAGGTGTAGCCATCGGGCTCGGACCGCGCCACCTGCTCACCGGCAATCATGCCGCCCGCACCCGGCTTGTTCTCGACAATAAACGGCTGCCCAAACGCCGCCTGCAAGCCCGGCGCAATCATCCGCGCCGCCACATCCACATTGCCACCCGGCGGATAGGGCACCACGATCTTCACGGGCTTCTCGGGCCACGCGGCGTGCGCCATGGAAGTCAGAACGGTCAGCGCCACCGTGGCGCAGGCGCGAAGGGTATTGCGATTCATGGTTTGTCTCCTGGTCGTGTCATCACGTTTTGTTTGTTGTGTTTGACGACACTCTAGAAATTCCCGCGCCGCTGAACAATCCGAATTTCAAGAAAAGTTCCGGATGTTGGACTCTTTTGGCAGGTTGCTTTGCGGGCGGCTTCTGGCATGACCGCGTTTCGCCGCAGAATTACCCTGGGCGCCTATTGCGCGCGCGGTTTTATTCATTGTTGAATGTTCAATATCCGGACTACGGAGCCAGACCCACCATGCACTTTCCCGCCAGCGACCTGAACCCCGAACAAACCTACCGCCTGATGAGCGGCATCGTCGTGCCACGGCCCATCGCCTGGATCAGCAGCGTCAACTCCCACGGCGGCGTCAACCTGGCGCCGTTCAGTTGCTACACCTTCGTCTCAAACAAACCCCCCATGATCGGCGTCAACATCGGCCGCAAAGCCGGCAAACGCAAAGACACCGCCGAGAACATCCTGGCCAACCGCCACTTTGTCGTCAACGTCGGCGACGAAACCCTGCTTGATCCCCTGCACGACAGCGCCCAAGAACACCCGCCCGAAATCAGCGAAGTCGACGTGCTGGGTTTAAGCGTGCTGCCCGGCGCCGTTATCGACACCCCCAGACTTGCCGCCGCGCCCATCAGCCTGGAATGCCGCTTTCATAGCGTCACCCCGTTTGGCGACACCGGCGCGGAGTTCTTCGTGGGCGAAGTGGTGATGTTCCATATTCGCGATGGCCTGCTGCAAGACGGCAAGATCGATACGGCATTACTACGCCCCATCTGCCGCATCGGCGGCCCCAACTACGCATCGTTAGGCCCCATCGTCACCAAGCGCGGTATTCAGCAGACGCCAAAATCCATTATCAAACCGGAGGCCGTGTGAGCGAATCCGAAGATAAAAGCGCATCCGGCGCGCAGACGGTACGCAGAGCCTTGGCGCTGCTGCGGCTGATTGCCTGCGGACAAGAGCGCGGCGTGCGGCTGGTGGATCTGGAACGCATGTCCGGCTTGAATCGGCCCACCGTGCATCGCCTGCTGAAGACGCTGGTGCAAGAGGGCGCGGTTGAACAGGATTCAGAAACGCGACGGTATTTGATCGGGCAAGAGATCAGTTTGCTGGGGCTGGCAAGGACGCGACGCTTTCCGCTGCTGACGCTGGCGGACCCGTATATGAGCGAGCTGGCCGATCAGGTGGGGGATACGGTGTTTTTGAGTATTCGACATGGGCACGATTCAATATGTATTGGGCGGCGGACGGGCAGGCATCCGATACAGGTGCTGTCGATTGAGGTGGGGGTTAGACGGCCGTTAGGCGTGGGGGTGTCGGGGGTGGCGTTGCTGGCGAGTTTGGGAAGGGAGGAGAGTGTGGAGTTGGTGCGGGGGAATGCGGCCAGGCTGGAGGTGATGGGGGAGCGGGTGGAGGATGTGATTGCACGAGTTGAGGTGGCGAGAAGGGAAGGGATTGCGCATGCGGCAATGGGGTTAATGCCGGGGACTAGTGCGGTGGCGGTGCCGGTGTTGACGGAGGGAGGGGTGGCGCTGGGCGCGATTACGGTGACGGCGATGGCGGAGAGGTTGGGGGTGGAAAGGTTTGAGATGGTGGTGGAGAGGATGAAGGCGGCGGCGGGGGGGATTGCGGGGAGGTGGGGGCGGGTTGTTAATAGCGCTGGGCTTTGACACGAAGTAGGAAATTATGGGGTGCGCTGCTCCAGCCAGGCTGCCATTGAAACCAAGCACTCCAATACGAAACTGTGTGTGTCGATTGTGCTACTATTTTTCCGCCCACCGACAGAGTTTGTGCCATGTTTCGTGGCACGTGAAACAAAATGGCCGAGGCTTTGCCCGGTTACGTTAATGTAAGCAACGCCATTAGTGGTCTCAACTGCGTAAGAGTGTCGGTGGGCTCCTATGGCTAACGCTATGACAAAACTAGAGCAACTTCGTCGAGCAACGACGCTTCGTGACCTCGCCGAACTCCTAGGAGTTACCGCGCCGGGCTTAGCATACATCCTGTACCACAAGCCGCGCGATCAGCTCTATCGTGCATTTGAAATTCCCAAGCGCAAAGGCGGCACACGCAGCATAAGCGCGCCAGCGGACGAGCTAAAAACCATACAGAAGAAGCTTTCCTGCCTGCTACAGGAATGTTGGGCGGAAATTGGCGACGGGAAAAACTCCGGGAGGCATCCGGGCCGTAAAGGCCGTGTCGCCCATGGTTTTTTACCCGGACGCTCGATCAGCACCAATGCCCGACAGCACCGTCGGAAGCGCTTTGTATTCAATGTCGATCTTGAGGACTTTTTTGGATCGATAAATTTCGGTCGAGTCTTTGGTCTCCTTCGACAAGATAATAATTTTAAACTCCAGCCCAGGGTGGCGGCAGTTATCGCGACAATCGCCTGCTTTGAAAATAAGTTGCCCCAAGGAAGTCCGTGTTCCCCAATTATTTCAAATCTGGTCGCGAGGATACTTGATGCGCGAATAGCTGGCCTCGCTGCTAAAGTCGGCGTTAACTATTCCCGCTACGCTGATGATTTGAGCTTCTCCTGCAACGGCCGAATTTTTCCCCCTGAAATTGCTAAAAAAATAGAAGGCGATGACCATTCCTGGGTGGTGGGAAAGGCATTGAATTCAGTAATTGAAAAAACTGGCTATCGCGTCAATCTGAGTAAGACCCGAATGCAATATGAAGATAGTCGGCAAGAGGTCACAGGACTAGTCGTTAATAGACGAGTCAACGTGAGGTCAGAATATCGAAGAGCGGTCAGGGCTATGGGTCATAGACTGTTTAGTACTGGTGCTTTCGATGTGCCAAAAATTGCATTGACTAAAGGCAACGATTCCCCAATGCAGTCTGTGCAAGGAACTATTCCTCAGTTGCACGGCATGATGAGCTTCGTCGCTTCGATTGATCGACTTCACCGTGAAGCCGCCTTGTCCCGCGGTGATGCAATAGAAGAGACCAGTGCAGAAAAGCTATACAGGAATTTTCTGTATTATAGGTTTTTCTATAAAAACGATGCGCCAATTATTCTCTGTGAGGGTATAACTGACAACATATATCTTAGATGTGCCATAAGGGCACTGAGGGAGAGCTATCCGTTACTCGTAAAGCCCAAGGCAGAACCCGGTGATCTGCTAATAAAGTTCTACAAGTATCGCGGCGCGGCGGTCGATACAGTCCTAAAACTAAAGGATGGCGGCGCAGGTAATTTGCAGAATTTTATGGTTGCCTATAAGAAAGCATGTCAACTGTTCTTGGGGGCGGGAAAAGAGAATCCTGTAATCGTTATCGTAGATAATGATGAAGGAGGAAGAAAGGTGATGGGAGCGGCAAAAGAGCTGTCAGGAAAAGCGTACGACGGAAGTCAGCCCTACCTACACGTATTCGGAAATCTCTACCTGATCGCAACACACCCCACGGCCGTGGTGGACGGAGGCCCAAAAAAAATGGCTCAAAAGGGGGCTCGCCCTTCAGATAGCTGCATTGAAGAGTATTTTTCTTCCGAAGTTCGGAGCACAAAACTAAACGGAAAAACTCTTACATTGAAAAATGACAGCTCGGGAGTGGCGCACTATGGAAAAATGGATTTTGCAAAACACATAGTCGAAAATCTCCGAGGGGCCGACAGTTTCAGTGGCTTCGCCCGCCTGTTAGATAGAATTAATCTCGTTGTAACCGCTCACGCATCTTCTTCGACGGAAGCGGCTGTTTCGGGAGCGGCAGCTTCTCAACTGCGTAATGGGGGCTTGGGCGCGGCTATCCCCGCAATAGGCGAAACTATTGCAGGATTTACGGAGATCGCGGAGGCTGCTGACTAATTAGTCATCGCAGAAAACTAGCATGTGTTCTAGCTAGAATTATGCCAGGTCACTATGTGATCCGGCCTTAATGTTCGTGCGGTTAATATGAGGGGCTGGTCCTGTAGTCGATTTCTTTCTTGCTCGAGGAATGTTTGATTAAACAGCTTCATAAAGCAATCACTATGTTCCCCAGCTCTATTTGAAACAATGGGCGTAAGTTGGGAGAATATCTACCTACCGCCTGTTAGTACCACACGCGAATGTCCCTCATTGGAAGGAGCAGTCGCTGCGGAGTATCGCCTTCCATCGCCATTTGTACACGTACTTGATTGGACAAGCTGAGGCCGACGAATTCGAGCGATTGCAGGGCCAGGATTTTGAAATCCCGCTGATGAAGCTATCCAACTCGCTGTCAACCATAAGCGGCTGAGTCCGGAGCATTGGAAGGCATAGTAAGTTTCACAATTGCTTAGGTGGCCAAGGCGACGATCCAGGCGCTTAGCGGATTTGTGCTTTTGCGTTCCAGTGAATACGATGGAAATGCAAACCCCGCGTCCGTGCGAACCGTCGTGCGTTTGCCCTTGGAAAAGAAGTTGTAGTCGATATTCTCAAGTCGATTTAGTTTGCGATTGAGTTTGTTTAAATGTCAGCTCCAGCGCGTGTGTCGTTCTATCAACATCGCCTCGTCGCGAATGCGAGCGAAGGGTTCGATGGCGGCCTGGATTTCTTCCCTGTCGGATGCAAGTAACCATTCGTCAGATTCGCCCAGTAGTTCCAATATGGCTCGAAATACATTGTCAGCCACAGCGCTATTGGCCACGGTCCCACCCTTTTGTACATGTTCATGGATTAGGCGAATCAAGTCCAAATGATTCTCAGCATCGCCGTGAAGCAATAGCTTCGAACAAGCGAACTTTGGATATCCCTTTCCACCTTTTGCGATTAGAGCGGCCGCTTGGTAAAGTCGAACCATTTCCTCTTGGAGGATATACGGTTCTGGCCGGGGTGGCGCATGGAAAAATCGTTGGAGCACCGTTGCCCGTTCCATGGGGCCGCCCGGTTGCTGTCCTTCCTGGCTGAGTCCACGCTGACAGAGACTCCTGACGGTAAAGTGTTCGTCCAGAAACGCGGAAAGCCTCTTCGCGCGCTTGCGAAAAATAATCTCCTGCCATCGTCCTTTGAAGCGGCGTTGATAGATACGTCGCTTTATCTCAGGAAGAAGGCTCTCTGTTAGCCACTTGAGAGCGAAGTCGCACGCCCACCAAGTCCGGGGCGAAAATTCCTGATCATGAATTAGGTTGTTTGGTTGCCATAGGAGTATGACCTCGCGGTCAAATGAGAGTCCACTTATCGGAACTGCATAAAATACTCCGTGGTAGCCTGCGTCGAAAAGCTCCGTCTTGCGATCGTGATACGGCTTTAATACTTGATTGTTCCCGTCGAACATATGCCAATGGGTCGTGCCATTCGACACATCGTGCTCTTCCGAGAATTTTCCGATCTCGTTCCAGAGTTCCACACTAATGGCGGCCAACGCAACTTTCCTCCCGGCCCATTCCACCAACGGAAAATCCCGGGCTGACCAATTGGCCTCCATATTCCGTAGGGCGCTGAGTATGGCTGTCCCGAGCATGTCTGCCACCCATGCGATTTCCCTGACTCCTTCCCTCTCAAGTGCAAACCTGCAATGTGGAAAGTCGATAAGGTACGTATCGCTATCGTGCGGCATTTCTCCAACGATGAAGCCACGATAAATTTCTTTTAGAGGCGTGTCAGTTCGCGATAGGAACGAGCGTAGAAGCCATTTATGGTCGAAGGTGAGAGTCAACCCCTTCATGTTCGCCTTGTTGAACGTGATGGCTGCGGAGCTTCGCGTAAGATCGCCTGCCGGCAGCAATGCACTGAGCGAAAACCAAGGCCCCTTGAAGTTCCAGTAGTTTCCTCCCTGATGTACCGTGCGTAGCTTCCCGTCGACGATGAGGGTCGGACTCTGTTTTTCGATTGCATATGGCAGAGCATGCGCTGCCCGGTGGGTGTCTGCGCTGGTAGGGTCGACAATAGGGTGATCGGATCCACCAAGGGCATTAACTTGGGCTGCTAGCTCGCGTGCCCAATTTCGTACGCGTTCGGTGGGATCGAAGAATGTCTTGCTCACAAGCTCATAGAAGCCAACGCGCTGCATCCAAAGATTGGCGTGATGCTCAACGCTGGCCCATGGAAAGAACTTTGTCAGAATATCTGGGTAGAGCTGGACTTTGAGTGTGAGCGTGTGTGCAGTCCACAACTCCGCTTCTATACCCGCTTGTTTCAAGCGCTCTGATTCTTTTTTCCAACGATTAACCAACGCCCGCCCGACACTCTGTTGGGCAAGAATAAGCGTAAACTTTCGAGTCCACTTCACCCAATTTCCCGCCAAAAACACTTCAATAGCTTGTGTCAAATTTGAGGGGCCGAAGTCCTTCCAGGCCTTGCATTCGAAAACACATAGTTCGTCGGGTTGATTTTCATCACGCGCAATAATGTCGATGCCGTGTTGCTCTGTTCCAGGTTGGCCTAGCCGCTTACAGCCCACCAAAGCCTGATCCTTCTTAAGAAGCCACCAGCAAAATTGTTCGAATGTCGTTGCGTCCATTCGGGAAAAGTCAAGCAGTGGCTGGCCAATAGGTGTGACGACATCGACGGGATGCACGACGGTTGCTTCGGCAAGATGCTCGGGCCATTCTTGTGGCAAGGCTTGTTGATTAGGGCTACGCATAATAGCGGTTTGGGTGATAACAGTAAGATTTCAATGCGCCATAATAGCGAAAATTCGATAAACCATTTTCCTAAATAGCCGAATAAAAAAGCGATAGCGATGATGTGGATGCGTCAGGAGGTAATTAGTCAGATTGCAATCTTGCACTAGGTTCCTGGGAAAAATATAATCCCAAGCCAACGTCTCCACGTCGCTAAGCTACTTGCCTTAGATATCGTCATTGAAGCGCTATCAAGACCTCCGGTGAAGCATAAACCATGAATAACGACGCGCGGAAGCTAAGTATCCAAGCAAGTGGACGCTATCCCGGGAAGAGATCGTCGCGAATCTACAAGAAAGTGATCTGGTAAATAATTATGCTCCTGCGTGATGGCTTTTCGACGCTTTGACCCCTTTTTGAAGCTAATCCCTATGTTCCTTTTAGGAACAGTGAAGGTGCGGCGTGCCTCGGCCAATACGGTCGTTGACTGGCGAGTAAACCGCAAGTCCGCACCTCAGAATCCCATCATTTAGCGCTGTTTTCTGCCGCTCGTACCTTCGTTGGTTGCGTGTAGCAGCCATCACTGAGGGCGCTTCAGACAGCACCCGACATGGCCGGGTACGGCCACTTGGGCCGACAGACAGAGTGACTGCCGCGCTAGATAAAGGCTTCTAGAGCGCGCTACCCCCTTTTAACAGTGAGGTCGTGGCTGAACCGTTGATGTTCAAACCCGGAGCCGTGCGCCCCACGCGCGCGGCCCACAGCCAACTGGCGTCCTAAACACAACGTGTTACATTTGATCGCTAGCCGGAATAACTTCGAGCCTTCAGGAGAGTGTGTGGACCGTTTCGATATTGGCGACCTGCTGACCAAGGCGCCGCTGGAGGATGTGGCGCGGCGACTTGGTATCGAAACTGAGCGACGGGGCGCGCAGACTCGTGCGTTGTGCCCATTCCATCAGGACACCAAGCCTTCGCTCAATCTTTATCCTGCTGACGGGAGTTCGCCCCCGCACTACCACTGCTTTGCCTGTGGGGCACACGGCAGTGCAATTGATCTGGTCAAGCAAATTGAAGGGCTGGAGTTTCTTCCGGCTGTGCAGTGGTTGGCGCAGCAGTTCGGCATTCAGAGTCCGCGTCGCCGTTCGCCAGATCAAGCCAAGAGCCAAGCTACAAGCGAAGCAGCGCTCGACTTCGCTTTACGGGAGTTCGATAACCACCATGACGCCGAGCAGTTCAAGACGTGGTGCGAAGATCGAGGGTTCGATGACAGCTTTCTGTATAGCCAGGGCCTGCGCTGCATCTCGCGTGCCGTATTGGTCCAAAGTCTGCAAACAAAGGGCATTGGCGAACGCGCCGAGTTGATCGATGGTTTGCAGAAGCTGGGGTTGATAAAGCGCCTGAGATCCAAGTCCAAAGCCGAACAGCTGAAATTGGACTTTATCGATCAGTTTCAGGATTGCTTTTACGATGGTCGTGTCGTTATCCCAATTCGCTCTGCAGATGCCAAGCGGTCTGTCGTGGTCGGCTTCGCCGGCCGAGCTTTGCAGGATGTGCTGCCTGAAGGAGGGGCCAAATACCTGCTCACAGCTGGCTTTGAAAAGGCCAAACACCTGTTCAACGCATCCGCGGCCTTTGAGGCGGTGAAGAGTAGGGTGAAGAACGGCGAGCCAGCTACGCTTTACCTCGTCGAGGGCTTCCTAGACGCTCTGCGGCTACAGTACTTGGGCCAGCAAGCAGTCGCGTTAATGGGGATCAGCCTAAGCAAAGAGCAGTTTAACTTGCTGCAAAAATTGGTCGACGATTTGCCGTCAAGCGTAGCGCCGTTGAATTTCAGCATATTTCTCGACAATGATCCGGCCGGATTTGGAGGTACGGATCGACTGGTGCGGGATCTGCTAGGTATGAGTGGGGTAGATCTTCGCTGGATCGGTACACCATGGCGAACTCAGCCGAATCTGGGCAAGGACCCCGACACCTGTCTGCGCGACGTTCCTTCGCTTGAGGATGCATCAGAGTGGTTGCATCGCTACGATCTGCCTGCCGAGGCGGCATTGCTAGCTGCAGCCATGGGCAGCCAGGATGCATCCGACTTGCAGAATCAACGTTGGGGGAAACTGGCAGCTACGGCGCGCGAGCGAAGTTTGTTTAGAGCGGCGCTGGGAGTCAAAAAGCTCCATGGCAACCGATCACCCGATGATGTCTTGCTGCGCTTGGCCAACAGCTCGTGGAGTTGGGCAAACGCGCTACACGAATTGTTGTCGCGAGAAGGGGCAGGTAGGCCGCGGTTAGGGCGCAGCACTTATCTGGAGGGGGTGTATGAGCGCGCGGCCCTCGCTCGAACGTTGGCGTACCAAGGCGCGAGGCGCGGCGAGCTGCCCTGTGATGAAGAGGTGTGGCTGACATTAAGCGGCAATGGCCGGCTGTTTGATCTGACTGCTTTAGAGCGGATGCGAGTAGCGATAAGTGGACAAGACTCAGCATGGCGTCAGGCCGCACCTTATGATGCAGCCCACTTACCTCGGAAGCTAAGTGCTGAGGCGAAGGTGCTAGACGATCCACGTCGAAAGGTCATGCCTCACCCGGCCGACCTGCAGCTGCAGCAATTGTTGCTCAACGAGTTGCTGACAGAACGACATGACCGGCTCAGCGCCAGTGGGCTTACATTTTCGGCAAGTATTCCAGCTGTGCGTTGGTATGCCTCGCGCGGTGAAGTAGTGGTGACGGGTCCATTTGCGGAACTCAATGAGCCGCGTATCGATTTGGATGAGCCGGGGACGCTGAGCTTCGGATATCAGATCGACATGGATGTTCTAGAAGGCGATAAGACGCCATCGGACCAGGGGATGTTTAGGCCTTTTGGTCAATGCTGGCGGGAGTTCATGGGCAGCCTGACGAAGCAGTGCCATGCCATTGGGCCGCGTGTACATGTGCTGCGCCTAGACGCCAAGCGCTACTACGACATGATCCAGCGGTACGTGGTGCGAGACGCGCTGCTTGAACCATTGCGCACTGTGGTTGCAACTAGCGGTGTTCCGGAGGGGTTCGCTGACGTACTCGGCTTGTCAAATGTGACCGAACCGGCGAAGCTGGAAAATGCCTTGGACCAACTGCTGAGCGACTTGCTCTTCGGTTATGAGTTCCGAGATCCACAGAAGGAAGGGTCAGTTACAGAATCATCCACCAAGCGAAGTGACGAGGCCATTGGCATTCCTCAGGGGCCCGTCTTGTCTGCCTACATAGGCACTATTGCGCTGTTCCCGGTTGACCATGTTGCTCGTCTTTTCATCCGAGACACGGCGCAGACGGGGTCTGACGGGGTGCGCCGTCCTCGGGCTGGATACGCTCGCTACGTCGACGACATTGTGTTGTTTGCCGATACTGAGGCACTACTTAACGAATTGCGCGAGAAGTTGCAGGTTCGAGCCGCTGAGCGTTCGATTGATCTAATCCACAAGGGTGATCGAGTTCGCGCCGGTTCTCCTACGCAAGTTATGCGCCAGCTCAATGAGGGACGTGGCTTGGCCGCATCTGTGCCTGCCTGGGAGCCGCCGTTGGTGGACGGACCCCTAATCGGCGATGGTGAGGCAGGTTGGGGGCTGGAAGCCGACATGCCAGCCGTGGACCGACAATGTGCGCTGCAGATGCTCCGCCACCCCGCGCTGAAGACCGACCCCCAAGGTATTGAGGCACAGGTTAAGGCGGCCATGCAGGCGCCTGATCTTCGACCCAACGACTTGGGTTTGTGCTCGCGCTGGCTGTGGTGGCTGGTGGCTTTCGAACTTGACGAGCATGGATCGAATGTGTGGATGCGTTATTGGGCATTGTGGAATGGCATCTGCGAAGGTCACGACTGGGCAAACGCATTTGAGCAACGCGGCTACCACATGCTTTATGCGGTAGAAGGTCTGGACAAGCTGTTAGATGCAAACCCCTGGATGGAAAACGACCAGACCCTGACGGAACTCCCAAAATATCGAGAAAAGCGCAAGCGCTTGGCGACATTGGTCAGTCAACCAGGCTTTTTCTCTGATGTCCGACCCGCGGAGAACCTGGCACATATTCAGAGGCGCGGACGTTTGGTGACACAGAAGGCGCGACGACTGGCGAACACTCAGCTGGTTCGCCACAACGTTGAAGGACAGCGTGGGGGAGACGTATCCGCAATCGAGTGGCTGTGCCTAGCGGCTGAACGCATCGGGACCGCGACCAACTGTGAAGATGCTGTTGATTCGCATCCTTTGGCATCCATCGCGCAGCGCCGCCTGAAGTGGTCTTTCGTCGACTCGGGTGATAGATGCGTTACGGAGGTCTGCCTGCACTTGTGGCCGGGCGGCGTGCCATCCGGCTTCGAAAAGCCTGGTGACAGCTCGCTCGGCTTGACCATCGACTTTGTACTAAGTAGTGCACCACGAGGCCAGAGGCTTGATGTGTTGTCCAAATTTCCGACGCTGATGGGTAAGGTCAACGGCGGTGTGGACCAACTCTTCATCCCGCATCTGCCCGTTGTAAAAGACACCCAGGAAGGAGATGGAACGGCCGCATCGCTTTACGCGGTGGATGTGCCGAAACATGGCAGCGCCAGGCATTTGTATCGCTATACCGTACCGGCATCGCCAAGCAACACCCGGTATTTCGTCCAGGTACCCTTCCAGAGCAACGAACCCGTTGAGCCTGACGCCACTTCACTTTGTTTCGAGCCTCACCAACTTCCGTCGGACAGATTGGGTATAGATAGGAGCAAGCAAGCTCTCTCTTGGGTTGAGCTGGCAGGCACATGCGCAACCTCATCTGAGCCCATCACACACAAGGCTGCACGCTTGTTCGAGGCACTTCGGGCCATGCATAGGAAAGCCTCACCTGAGACCGACGGAGGCGTCTACGTTCCTTTTAAGCCGCAGTTGTTCAAGGCTGTCGATGGTGACCGAGAGATCTTGTATTTGGTGGCCGAGCCCGTCGACCGGGAGCTTCTGGGCGTAAACGCGTGGTTTCACAACCACGATGATCGAGTCAAATCTGTGATCGTTCCGAAAGATCAGGCGGACCTCTGGCGCGTGGGCTGGGCCGTTGCTGATGTTCTGGGAGTAGCAGCCGACATGGGAGGGGAAACTGGACACCGCGATGAGGAGTTAATAGATGAAGCGGTCGATCCTGAGGAGCAAGACGAAGTCAGGTCGGCTAGCCAACGAAACCAATTAGAGCAGTACATTCTGCGCCAGCAGCTACGCAAGCTGCAGGGTGCCTACGTTTCCGAGGGGCGGATCGGTACCGAACCAACAGATAAGGCTGCGCTACCTGGTACGGTGAAGCGCGCCTTGAAGATGTTGCGCGGCTTTCCGGCTGACTCTACGCTTGACCAGCAGGTCAAGCATTTGCTTTTGGTCGAGGCGGAAACTCGCGCCATGGCGTTGCGCTTACGAATGCGCTCCAACGACAACTTGCGTCTGGAGCTTCATCACGTATTCCCGGCGGTGCTAGACCGATTGCCATTATGGGCGTTGCAAGGGCTGGAACTTCAACACTCTTCAACTGACATTGCAGGACTGAGGCCAGAGCTTGGTTTGATGCTGGCGCTATACCGGGCAATGAATCAGGCTTTGTTACCCGAAGTGCGGGATGCAGCGGACGAGACGAAAGCGCCACCGCTACGTATTGCATTGTCCTTGGCCACTACTGGCATCGGACTGCGCGGTAGTGTGGCCGCGCTGTGGGGTCTGACTGCGCAACGGGGCCCGCGTCGCATGTCCGAGCAGTTAAATCTTCCTGATACTTGGACCATGCCCAACATGGCGCGCCTGGATCCGCAGTTCGATTACAGCGCCATACGCAAGTGGCTATTTGAAGCGAGTTGGCCCGACCTGTGCCGTGCGAGCCCTTGGCATTGGATGCTTGCCCTGATTGGCTTGCTCGATACCAGCTTTCCGCAGGCGTTCGACTTGCCGGAACTGAAAGAGGTGTATTCAACATTGAGCGCCTGGCAAAGTGAAGCTGGTGAGCCGGAAGCAGACGATCAATCCGACACCACATGGCCCTTTGATGCGTTGCCGAGGTTCACGCTTAAGAACTGTGATGCACTGGCCACGGCTCTACCTGCTGCCTTGCGCAAATTAGATCAGAACTTGGGTCTGCGGCTGATTCAGCAACAGGCTCAGACATTTGGGCGCAGCCTGCATAGCGACGAGTTCACCGATGCTCGCAACGCCAGTTGGCAAATCGCCAAACCACAGTTCACAGGTCTGGGACGGGAGCGTGTAGAGCGGCGGCTTGTGGGTACACGGAGACTGTCGGTTTGGACGGAGACGCGCCGCAACAGTGACGACGAACTGTTAGCAGTGCATACGCTAGACCACAAACTTGGGCAGTGGTTGCCTTCTGGGTTGGCGGATAGAGCGCAAGATCACGAAGCCGCGCGGACGCCGGCATCCGAACCAGAAGCCGCTCGCCACGAGTCGGCCACCGTAGCAGGTAGCTCGCCAGTTGATCAAGCTGTGGAGCCGAGTTCCGACGATAGAGTCGAACGGCCAGCGATTGCTGAAGGTGTGAGTGATCCAAACACGAACGTCATGTATCAAGGCCTGGCTGGCAAGCTGGGCGCCCTACAATCCACATCCCGCAAGATGCGCACCCAGGTAGTCACTAGCGATCACGATGAGGAGCGCGCCAGCAGCCACTTTCGTGTTGCCCTCTTTCAATGGAGAGCAGACGATACTTACTCCCATCCCATTAGTGAAGTAGGGTTGAAAAGCTTCCCAATCAGTAACGCCTCCCTGGAGACGTTGCGCGGGAAGCTCGACAAGACTGGTGACCTGTATTCGATAGATGGGGCTGCAAAAAGGAGCTCGGAATTCAAATGGAATACGGGTGTCAGTGTCCTTTCGTGGCCTGAGCACCGACGACGGGCCTTGCTTAGTGAAGCGCTGAAGGCTTGCCGTGAATTGAAGGTGGAGTTATTGGTATTGCCTGAGGTGTCAGTTCGGCACGAGACGATTGAATGGTTGAAAGAGGAGCTTCGCCAACACTGCCCTGGATTGGCAGTGTTGGCAGGTACGTACCGTCACTTTGGCGTGAGCTCCGACGAGGTAGGCCATTTACAGGAAAAATTGACGCTGCTGTGGCAACCTGACCGGGCCCTCGCCGAGAACTTCGGGCTTGAGCGCGACACGGCAACCCTGGAATTCCAGCGAGGCAAAAAATATCGGGCCGTGGCTGCTCACGAGTTTTTCCGACCAGATCTAGGCAAGCTGGCGCCGCTATACGGTGAAGAGAAGGTGCTCAAGAAGTTGCAGGATCTGCGTGCTCTATCGCGCAAAGGTGAGTGGTCCAGCACACAACTCGCAGCGATGGTAAGAGCATTGATACACGAGGCGCCGAAACTGCGCTACTGCATGGAGCTGATCTGCTCCGAGCTATTCCTACTGACTAGCCCAGCGAATCGGCTGCCGCTCCAGCGGGATTTGGCGAGTGTTTTAAAGAGCTTTAATTTGAATTCGGCTGAAGCCGAAAGTCTAGTGCGTGGGGACATCGACGCAATTGGCGAGTTCTTGACGGTCGCGCAGTCGAATCGCGAGCGTCGCTCAGTACTGCTGGTGCCCGCATTCACAAGTCGCAGTAATGACTACTGGCATGCTGGTCAGGCCAGCGTGCTGGCATCTGGAACCGCCACTGTCTTTTGCAATGCGGCAAACAAGCTAAGCGTCGGCGGAAGCTGCTTTATTGGTATCGACTCAGTGACTCCCTCATCTGATACGGCTGGCGTCGTGCATTTCCTGACGCCTTATCACGGTTGGTCGAAGGGCATACTGCAAAATAACGGTACAGGGGCATTATCCAAGGCTGACCAAGCCTTGGTGGTCGTGGACTTAGATCCAGTCCACGTTGTTAGCGGTAGACCTAGGCCACAGTTGTTGCCCCAGCCCATGTCTTTAGTGGCCTATTTGCCAGTCGTAGAAGTAGTGGACAAGACACCTAATGCGGACGGCATTGTTAACGCACTTGGGATTGAAATCAATGCCGAGGCGCGAGAAGCAGTCAAATTGCTTCTCCAATCCGATGCGTTTCCGCCTCATTGCAGCCCGCTGCATGATACGCATGCATTCTTCAAGGCATTTGAGGAACTTCTTAAGGCCAAGCAAAACAGCGAACTATCGACAACCACCGGAGGCGCTGCGCTAGATGCGTTTGCTGAGTTTTTCGGAGAGCCTGATGCGATACGACGCCGCATAATGACTTGGCTAAAGGATCGTCACCAGCAGCCAGCAGGAAAGGGGGGGGACCCGAGCTTGGAGCCGGCTTGGCTCGACTTCCTCGTTGTGGACCTGACATGCCGACGCGAGTTGGCTACTGTCCGAGTGCCTCCGTGGATGCAGAAAGTGTGAGAATGGAAATTATCCGAATAAACGAATTTGAATGCCAGACTGCAACTTCACCAGCCGCGATTGCGGACTTGCAGTCTGGGCTAACGCGGATGTAAGTGGCGGATTTTCAGTCTGATATCTACATTTAACCTGACCGAGTGGACCACTCCGGCAATAAAACGCCAAGCTGCAATTGCGTAGTGGATGATGCGTGGAAGCGCAGTCTGACACCTTTATTCCTGGATACTTACCTTGGATCGACGTTCATTTATGGAACTAGCTGAACAAAAATTAAAAGCGCTTCAGGATTATCCTGCGCTGAAGAAATTGGCAGGTGTGCTGTGGCGTCAGGATGCCTCGTATCGAGGGGCCGCAGTAATGGTCGGGGCAGGTTTTAGCCGGTGCGCTGCACATAGTGGTGACAGCACACGCCTAATGCCGCTCTGGATGGATTTCTCGCGAAAGCTCGCAGCCGAACTGGATCCTAGTGACCCGAATTTAGCTTATCTCGACCCCCTGCGCTTGGCGGAATTGTATAAAGCGCAATTCGGACAGCAAACACTCAATGACTTGATCAGAGCGGAGATCGATGACTCTGCTTGGTCGCCTGGTGACTTGCACATCGAGCTGCTGCAGCTTCCTTGGTCCGATGTTCTGACGACTAATTGGGATACCCTTCTTGAACGAGCCAGTGAACGTGTTCATGCCCCGATTTACAATACAGTGGCTAAGCAAAGCGACTTGGCAGCCGTCGCCCCTCCCCGAATCACCAAGCTTCATGGTACGGTGAATATCACCGAAGAACTGATATTCACTCAAGAAGACTACCGGCGCTACCCCGAAACCCACGCCGCGTTTGTGAATTTTTCTCGTCAGGTGTTCATCGAGAATGAGCTATGCCTGCTCGGCTTCTCTGGTGAAGATCCTAATTTCTTGCAGTGGACCGGTTGGGTTCGTGATCATTTGCAGAGTCAATCGCGCCGGGTGTACTTGGTGGGCGCACTGAACCTTTCAGCTGCTAAGAGAAAATATCTCGAATCCATTAACGTCGCGCCCATCGACCTATGGGATGCGGTCAAACATCTGGACGACGCTGGTTTGCGACACTTCCAAGCCACTGAACTATTCATCAAAACGCTGAATAATCTCAAGCCGGCGCACCCCTCAGAATGGCGCCCCCGATCGATTGAAGGACTTGATCTCGCAACGGCTGCATCGGTGATGGAGTCCGACCGAAAAAGTTACCCGCACTGGATGGTCTGCCCGCATGGATTGCGTTTTTGTCTTCAGTCTCAATATAGAGTCGCGAGCATAAACCCCAGTACTCTGGACACCTGCGCGACTGAGCTCCGGGAGAAAATTCTCTACGAACTCTCCTGGCGCTATGGGATAACCTTTGACGCGCTGCCGGATGTGCTGTTACAGCAATTGCTAAAGGTCATCCATGAACCCGCGACACTGACGCTAAGGCAGCAGCTAGAGATCTCCTTGGTGCTGCTTAACACCGCTCGCTGGTCTATTAGTGGATCACAAGAACGAAGACGATTCGAAGATGAGATTATCGCGCATATTGAAGAACGTATCCCGTTCTGGCCGGAAGTTGCCGCAGAGGTTGCATACTTCAAAGTTAATCGCGCCAGGCTCGATCTGAATTTTGCAGAAATGGAGATTTTCGCCTCTCACCTGCCAGAGCAGTCACCGGAATGGAAACTCAAAAAGTCGGGCGTGCTGGCTGAATTGGGCGAGAGGGAGAGCGCGGTAAAATTAATCCAAGATAGCCACGTTTTACTCATCGACCAGTTTAGAAAAAACCCAAATTCAGTACAAATACTATCAAGACTTGCATGGGCAGACCTGTTGGTAAGGGTTGTCGACAGCAACAATCCTGCCAAGTCAAATTCCCTGCCCAAGAATATCTTATCTAGATGGAAGTGTGATCCTTGGGACGAGATTGAACACCTGAAGGAGAAGGTGAGAACGCGACTGGACGAAAATGATAATAAAACTTCAGTTGAGCCATCTTTTCAGGTGGGCAAGTATAAAGATAACTCAAAGGCTATTCGTTTAAGCAATGACGTTCATGTGCTTCTAGTTGCTGACGGACTGATGCGTTCGACTGGGGTGCTGCCGACGTATGAGGGTGTTAACCTATTCTCGGCCCAATTCGAAAAAATCGCCTTCCTGGACGAGCTGACACAGCACGATAGCATGAGGCATTCGCTGCGCTTTGCCACTGTTGACACCTCGCCGAACCTGAATCGTATGCTTTCACGTGTCAATGTGGCGGCAGCGCCGGCGGAGACGGTTGATGACATGAAACAGCTGTGCCGTGATGCAATCAAGCATTTCATGAATAGATTTTATTCAAGCAAGGTAAGCTCGCTTTTCGCTATTTCAAAGCTAAGGGTCATGTTAGAGGCCTATGCTAGGCTGGTTGTAAGATCCACAGCAGAAGAAGCCAAAGAGGCTTTTCGCTTTGCAATTGGATTGGCAAAAAATGAAATTGTTAACCATCTTTGGGTGGGCAGATCGTATGGGAATTTGCTGAATTATTCCTTACATACTATTCCTACCAGCCAACATGGCGAATTGCTGGAGGAGATTCTGAGGTTTCCGCTAACAAGTGAGAGAAACAACCCTGAGTGGCCTAGCCTGATTGTGAATTATCCTGGACCTCGAAAAGACAATCCAAGAATAACATTGAGAATCTTCGAGATGATTGATTCCATCGCAAAGCATTCGATTTCCCCCCGCCCATTGATAACCCGCCCGACAGAGGGAATTCCGGCAGAAATTTTGGAGCAACTCAACAAATCGACTTCAATACCGAATATTAGTACCCCAACGATTGCCCGCCTCCTGCCGCTTGTCAAGGAGGGGTTCACTACCGAGGAAGAGAATGTCCTCTTGGCTAATGCTATTTATGGCCCCGATGCCCCAACTGACAAGTTACCAAGGTCCACCCTCTACCCTCACGTATTTAGCCTTCTTCCCTCACCTAATCGAGTAAAAACGGATCAACTTGTCACGGAGTCTTTGTACAAGACGCCATTGTCTCTAGAGGTTAACGAGCTTAGTAAGCTACTATGGGCGTCGCAAACCTCTGCAAGTGACAATAGATTGGCGCCAACTCCGGACCAGGCGCTCGCGTGCTTCAACGACTTGGTTGCCTGGAGGATGCCGAGCGATGACGGTTCAGCTCTAGTTAAGGTGTTTTCGGATCCATATGAGCTTGGATCGCTAATTGCGGAGGTTCTCGCCAAAAGCATACTTCCTTGGCTGAGAAAAGAGCAGGTAACTCATGATCTGGTGCTGCGGTTCAAACAGTTCGTGTCACAGGACAGTTTCCCGGCAACCCCGTTGGCGCTCTGCTATCTTGCTCAACATCTGCCAGAGTTTAATCATGAGCTGGCCAGAGTAATCAGGCAAGGCCTTCGAGATAAGGACGTGAGAAAGGTAGGATTCGCTGCACGTGCGGTAGCCAAAGCTAAAGAATTGGGTATCGATGAAATAGGTGAGAAATTCATACCTCGACTGATTTCTCTAATTGAGACGGGTCGGCTGACGGTGATTACCCCGTTGATAGATGTGGTTCGTGAACTACTCAGCAGGTCCTGGCTAACTGCCGAGGATGTTGCGACAGTGGCAGAATGCCTTCCCGATCTTTTCAAGAGCACTTCCTACGTGGCTGAATACTCGCCGGCGAAAGAGGCGGTATTCATTTCGGCAATTAGGTCCGGTTGCGCTAAATTGGCGAGAGCAATCGTAATGCACCGGCTCAACGAGCAGTATCCAGATCTGGAATCTCTCTTGGCGAGCGCAAAAAACGATCCGCTACCAGAGGTGAGACTGTTTGATGAGACATAATGTCAGTGCTCAGGATCAGCTTCGTCAACTGTGAGTCGATGTTACGCCGGAGCCTCCGATGCCAGTAGGAGTGAGGCACATTCAAAGAGAATTTAAACTACGAACTTGCGCCGCGCGGCGGCAGCTTTGGGTCGCAAGCCGACTAATGGACAGTATTATCTGCGCTTGCCGACATGACTGCGCTATTGCGCCGAAGTCCCCGCCCTGGAGAATAAGGGATCTAACGGCGGCTCATCCATTGAGCTTGCCGCTAGATCGGCGATCTGATCGCACAGGCTCTCCACTCCGCCCATCAAATTCGACACCACCCAACCATCCATCGGCCTCGCCCCCGTAGCCCCCGGCTCATTCGCACTATTCCCTACAATCCTCGCAATAGCCCAAATCCCCAAGCAGGCCCGCTCGATCTTCCGCAAATCATCAACCCGCACAACCCCAAACTCCGGATCATCCGGCAAGGCCCAACGGTCATAGGTAAAAGGGTGGTCGCTCATATCGACGCTCCGGTGTAATTGACGCGATGAAAGAAAGGAGGCCGCCATTGCAGCGGCCACTTGTTCTGTCTTTCCGGCTGTCAACCCGGGCGATCCTTTGGACCACGGGGCGAGTATGCCCCGATAGGCGACGGACGCGATGCGGTTCCGTGCCAAATTGATCACGCTTTCTCCAAGGCAAGCGCAATCGCAGACTACTGATCAGGGAAGGACCAGCGGCCCGCCACCAGCTAAATTTATCTCCGGCTCATGCAAAAGCAGCCAAGCAAATACCTACTCAGCGACGGCCGCCCCAGCAACCGGCACAAAAAACCGATCCTTCAACTCCTGCAACCCAATCCTCTCCAACATCTCCGTCAGCCTCTCCGCAGGCTTCCGGGTCGGCAGATTCTTATACTGCGCCACGATCAATTCATTCTTCATCGAATGCTCCCACCCGACCAGCTCCGTCACACTAACCTGATACCCATGCGCCTCAAGCTGCAAGCACCGCAGCACATTCGTAATCTGGCTTCCAAACTCCCGCGTATGCAGCGGATGCCGCCAAATCTCCGCCAGTGGATCAGCCAGCGCCTTGCCCTTATTCTTCCTTAGCACCGAAGCCACTTCCGCCTGGCAGCAAGGCACAACGACGATGTACTTAGCCTTCTTCTCCAACGCAAAGTGAATCGCGTCATCGGTCGCGGTATTACAAGCGTGCAACGCAGTGACCACATCAATCGTCGCCGGCAACTTATCCGACGTAATCGATTCCGCCACCGACAGATTCAAGAACGACATCCCGCCAAACCCCAGCCGCTTCGCCAGTTCCTCTGACGACTTCACGAGTTCTTCACGAGTCTCAATCCCAAAAATATGGGACCCATTCCCGACGGCATCCTTCTGTTCCTTGAAGAACAGGTCATACAGGATGAACCCCAGATACGACTTCCCAGCCCCGTGATCGGCAAGCGTGACCGCGCCGCGTTCTTGTTGGACGTCTTTCAGCAGCGGCTCGATGAACTGAAACAGGTGATAGACCTGCTTCAATTTACGGCGGCTGTCCTGGTTCATCTTGCCGTCGCGGGTCAGGATGTGCAGGGCTTTGAGGAGTTCGACGGACTGGCCGGGGCGGATGTCGTGGGTTTTTTCTGACATGGGGGAAAGGCAAAGCGCCCCGCGCGGGGCGGGGCGCGTAGTGGCGCGGAAAGCGTCAGTTTAACGAAAACTGGCGCGCCCACAGGGCGGCGGAAAAGTGGGTCTTAGCCTACGGTGGCAAAAACCGGTTCGCCCAGGTTCAGCATCAAACGATTTGCCCAGGCGAAGATGGCGTCCGAGTGCAGCAGGTCCAGCACTTCGCCTTCGCTCAAGCCCGCATCCTTTAATGCCTGGATGCTGTTGGCGTTGACGTCGGCCTGGGCTTCGGTGATCTGGATCGAGAACTGGGCAATCGCCAGTTCACGCGCCGTGGTGCCGGCGGTGTAGGGGTCTTCGAACACTTGCGCGATCACTTCATTACGCTTGGCCAGTTGTTCGAAGCGCTGCGCGTGGACGGAGGCGCAGTACACGCAGCCGTTCACACGCGAGACGACCGTGGAGCCCAGCTCGCGTTCGGCGCGCGACAGGCCGCCTGGGGCGTACATGATGGCGTTGAAGGCGGTGGAGCGCTGGCGCAGGATTTCCGGTTGGTGGACCAGGAACAGGTAGTAGTCCGAGACCTTGGCCTTGGGGTGGCTTTCTTCCAGGACGGCGACTTGTTCCGGGGTGGCGGTGTCCACGTTGACGACGTCGAGCCATGCCTTCCACTCCAGCACTTCGTTGGTGAAGCCGTGGGCCTTGATGACGGCGCCGGGTTCGGTGGCGGCGGTGTTGGGTTCGAAGGGCGCGGGCGGGACGGTGGCGGCGCGGGGGGCTTGGCCTTCCAGGTCTTTCATCGCGGCCAGGCCCGCGACCAGACGGGTCTGGTACGACAGGAAGGCGATTAGTTGCGACAGGGTGACGACCGCGGGCGTGGAGACGCCTGCTGCGGGCAGCGTCTTCAGCGCGGCTTCGTCGCCTTCGACGGGGTTTTCGATCAGCTTGCGCGTGAATTCCAACACGGCAGCCAGGCGCGGGGTGGAGGCGTCTGACGGCTTGCCGGATTCTGCGACGGCGATGTCGGCGGGGGCTGCGTCCGTTTCCGCCAAGCGGGCGCGGTAGTGCGAGGCCAGCAGCGGCGACAGGCTGATGCGGGTGGCGTACAGCGCGACCAGCAGGCGTTCGGCTAGCGACAAGCCGGGCAGTGCCGGGTCGAACAGGGCGTCGTAGCTGCCTTGCGTGGCGGCGGCGACTTTTTCGCGTTGGTGGCGAACCTCAAAAGTTTTGCTGCCGGGCGTCAGGCCGACGAGCTTGTCGACCAGATCATTGACGGCGTCATAGACGATGGGTTGTTGTGCCATGGGGATGTTCTCCTTGGTGTCTGATCAGCCGGCGTTGCCGGAAGTGCTTGCCGAATGTGCAGGAGCTGACTGCGAGCTTGCGGAATCCGAACGAGTCGAATCCGCGCTAGCCGAATTAACCGCAGCCGCGCGCGCCTTCACCGCCGCGTCCAAAAACTTCTTCACGCCTTCCCACGATTCCTGGTCGGCGCGTGCGTTGTCTTTCGGATTCCCGCCGCTGGTGCTGATCTTGCCCGACACGGGGTGGGCGTAGACGAGCTGGGTGGTGGGCACGTACGGGAACAGGATCGAGTGGCCGCCGTTTTCGTAGTCGAGCCATTCGACGGGGTAGGGGTGTTTCACGTCGACCAGCTTGTCCTGCACCATCTTTGAATACAGGCTGGACGGCCAGGAACCGTCGTCGGTGCCGGACAGCAGCATGACCGGGCCTTCGATGTCCTCCACGCGAATGCGGGCGCGGGCGACGGCGTCGGGGTCTTGCAGCGCGGTCAGGATGGCTTTCTCGTGACGATGCGGCGATGGGCCTTCATCAAATGGCGCCCAGGTGGCGGTGCGGTTGTTTTCCCAGACGTGGGGGATGGGCTTGCCGCCCAGCAGCCAGGTCGGGCCTTCGCGGCCGATCTTGGGGTCGCAGGCGTTCTGGCCGCTGTGGACGACGGCGCCGGGTACGTAGGCGACGACGGCGGACACTTCCTTGGGGAAGGTTGCGCCCAGCAGCAGCACCAGTTCACCGCCGCGCGATTGGCCGCTGATGGCGACGAAGTCGTGCTTGGGTTGAACCTTTTTGCGCAGCCAGCGCAGGCCGGTCTGGAAGTATTCCAGCGGGGTGTTCGAGATGTAGTCGGACAGGCCGGGTGCCTTGAAGTACGCCAGCGCAAAGGCGGCGTAGCCGCGCGATGCATACAGCGCCGCGCGCGGTTCGTTGATGCCGCCGCCCGAGCCGTTCAGGATCATGACGGCGGGGTGCGAACCGGGCTTGCTGCCTGCCGGCAGGTACAGCGTGCCGACCAGACCTTCTTCGCGGACCTCGTGGCGCGTGACGCCGTCCAGCGCCAAGCGTTGCGTGAACGTGGCTTGCGCCTGCATGTCGGCTTCAGCACCGGCCACGCGGGCGACCACGTCGGTGACCAAAGCATCGGTCACCGGATGGTTGAAGTGTTCGCGGCTGGGCGAGTCCACCGGGGCTTGCGACCAGATCAAGCCCATGGGCGACAAACCGGTGTAGTCGCCCGAGATAGGCGCGTCGCGGGTCAGGTCGACAGCGCCGTCTTCGCCCGCCGTGTAGGCGGCCTGGGCTTGCCACAGCACGCCGTTGCGGCGGGTGCGCGCGGTGATTTCCACCGTTTGGCCGGGTGCAACGTTTTCCACCCGGATCTGGCGCGGCACGTCGATCAAGGCGTCCGCGGGGGTGATGGTCAGGGTCGGCGCCATGGCTTACTTACCGGCCGCGGCGGCGGGTTCTTTGGTGACCATCATGGCGGCCGTGCGGTCGCTGGTCATCGGCGTCACCTTCAAGCCCTTCTTGGTGGCCCAGATGTTCTTGTAGTGGAACAGCGGGAAGATGCCGACGTCGTCGGACACCAGCTTGACCGAGTCGCGCAGGATGGCTTCACGCTTGGCCACATCGAATTCCGACGTGGACTGTTCCAGCGCGGCGTCCACCTTGGGGTTGGAGTAGTGGCCCCAGTTGGAGGCACCCAGGCCCTTCTTGGGGTCGACCGACGCCAGGATGTTGACCAGCGCGTAGCTGCCTTCACCCGTGCCGTTGCCCCACGCCAGCATGCTGACGGCGAATTCGTTCTTGTTGGCGCGGCCCGAGTACACGGCCCATGGCACCACTTCCACTTGGGTCTTCACGCCGACGCGGGTCCAGAACTGCGCCACGGCTTGGGCCGTTTCCGGGCCTTGCGGGTAGCGGTCGTTGGGCACGTGCATGGTCAGCTTGAAGCCGTCGGGAAAGCCCGCTTCGGCCAGCAGCTTCTTGGCTTGTGCGACATCGTTGGGGATGTCTTTTACGTCGGGGTTGTAGCCGAAGGTGCCCTTGGGCATCCACTGGTTGGCTTCGGTGGCTGCGCCTTGCAGGATGCGGTCCGAAATGGCCTTGCGGTTGATGGCCAGGTTCAGCGCCTGACGCACGCGCAGGTCCAGCAGCGGGTTCTTGTCCAGCGGCTTGCCGTTGTTGTCGGTGATGTATTGGTTGGGCGCGGGGTTGAAGCTGGGTTGCAGCAGCATGACACGCAGGCCGTCGTACGGGTACACCGAGATGTTGGCGGCCTTTTGCAGCTTGGCCAGGTCCGACACCGACACCTTGTCGATCACGTCCACGTCGCCCGCCAACAGGGCGGCGGTGCGCGACGCGGCATTGTTGATGTAGCGGTAGTTGACCTTGTCCCACGTGGCCTTGTCGCCCCAGTAGCCGTCGTTGCGTTCCATGATGACGCGGTCGCCCGGCGTGTAGGACACGAACTTGTACGGGCCGGTGCCGACCATGGCCTTGCCCGAGTTGTAGTCTTCGGTGGTCGACTTTTCACCGACGTGCTTGCTGACGACGTGGACAGATGCCAGGTTCAGCGGCAGGTCGGGGTTGGGTGCCTTGGTCTTGACGATGAGCGTCAACGGGTCCTTGGCGGTCATCGTGTCGATGGTGCGCAGGTAGCCGGCGTACGTTGCCACGCTGCCCGGCACGGCGCGCGCGCGGGTGTAGGAATAGATCAGGTCGTCGGCGGTGAAGGGCGTGCCGTCTTGCCACTTGACGCCTTCACGCAGCTTGAATTCCCAGGTGGTGGGGTCCAGCGGCTTCCAGCTAACGGCCAGGCCGGGTTGAAGCTTGTTCCACTTGTTCTCGATCAGCAGGTCCCAGAAGTGCAGGGCCACCGAGCGGTCGCCGGCGTGGTTGTTCAGCTGCGGGTCCAGGGACGACAGCGGGTCGGCGAAGCCGATCGACAGGTTGTCGGCGGACGCGGCGGCGGAGGCGCCGAGGATGGCGGCGGTCAGGGTCGAAAGAATCAAGCGTTTCATGTTCGGGGTCCTTGGTAGGGGGGGAACGAGTTAAGTGTTCCGAAGGCTGCGTTGTCATTCAGGCCACTGAAGGAATTCAAGGCATTCAGGACAACGCGGCCAATTAGGTTCAGGCCATGTCGTTCAAATGACAGGCGCTTAAATGGTTGATGGCGATTCCCTTCAACGTGGGAACTTCGGTCTTGCAGCGCGGCATCGCATGCGGACATCGCGGATGAAAATGGCAGCCGCCGGGCGGGTTCAGCGGGCTGGGAATCTCGCCCTTGATCGCGGTAAAGATCTTGTGGCGCGACTTCAGGCTGGGAATTTCCGCCAACAGCGCTTGCGTGTACGGGTGGTTGGGGCGCTGGAACACTTCGTCCACGGTGGCCGTTTCCACGACGCGGCCCAGGTACATGATGACGACGCGGTCAGACAGGTGTTCCACCACGCCCAGGTCATGGCTGATGAACAGATACGTCAGGTTCAGTTCTTCGCGCAGGTCCATGAACAGGTTCAGGATTTGCGCTTGAATGGACACGTCCAGCGCGGCCACGGCTTCGTCGCACACCAGCATGGACGGCTGCACGGCTAGCGCGCGGGCAATGCCGATGCGCTGGCGCTGGCCGCCGCTGAATTGGTGCGGATAGCGTTGGCGCAGGGCGGGGTCGAGCCCCGCGCGTTCGAGCTGGGCGCTGACGTAGTCGTCAAAGCCCGCGTTGTCGACCAGGCCGTGGATGCGGGCCGCTTCGCCCACGATCTCGTCCACGCGCAGGCGCGGGTTAAGGCTGGCGTAGGGGTCCTGGAAAATCATCTGCACGGTCAGGCGCGCGGCGTGGGCGGCGGCCGAGTTCATGTCGGACGGGCGCACGCCGTTGATGCGGACTTCACCGCCGGAAGGCGTCAACAAGCCTGCGGCGATGCGGCCCAGCGTGGATTTGCCGCAGCCGGATTCACCAACCAGGCCGACGACTTCGCCGGGGTTCACGATCAGGTCCACGTTGTCGACGGCGCGGGTCACGGCGGGGGGTTTGGACAAGCCCATGCGCTGCATGGCGCGGCCGGCTGCGCCGACCTTTCTTTCGCCAAAGCGCTTGCTGACTTGAGAAAGGTCAATCAGCGGCGTGGGGGCGGCGGATACAGTCATGCCGTCACCTCGTTGTGGATCTGGATAGTCGGATGGAAGCAGCGCACGTCGTGTTCGGGCAGGGCTTGAGTGATGCCGGGTTGCTGGCCACAGGCGGCGGTGGCACGCGAGCAACGCGCGGAAAACGCACAGCCGGCGGGCAGGTGCAGCAGGTTGGGCGTCATGCCGGGAATCTGGCGCAGGCGCTGGCCCCGCAGGTTATTGCTGGGCAGGCTGTCGATCAGGCCCACCGTGTAGGGGTGCTGCGGGCGGTCAAGCACGTCGTCGACCTTGCCGTGTTCAACGATGCGGCCGGCGTACATCACGGCCACGTCATCGGCCAGGCCGGCCACCACGGACAGATCATGCGTAATCCAGATCAGGCTGGTGCCGTGCTGCTGCGCGAGCTTTTGCACTTCAGACAGAATCTGCGCCTGGATGGTGACGTCCAGCGCCGTGGTGGGTTCGTCGGCAATGATCAGGTCGGGGCGGTGCAGCATGGCGATGGCAATGGCCACGCGCTGGCGCATGCCGCCGGACAGTTGGTGCGGGTAGGCCAGCAAGCGTTCTTCGGGGCTGGGAATGCCCATCATGCCCAGCGTGTCACGGGCCAGCGTGCGGGCTTCGCGCTTGCTCATCTTGTTATGCGCGCGCACGGTTTCGATCATCTGCACATCCACCCGCAAGACGGGGTTCAGCGTCATCATTGGATCTTGGAAGATCATGGCGATGCGGTTGCCTTGCAGGCGGCGCAGTTCACGCGGGGCCAGCTTGGTCAGGTCGCGGCCCTGGAACAGGATTTCGCCGCCGACGATGCGGCCGGGGGCGTCGACCAGACCCATGATGGAAAAGCCCGTCACGGATTTGCCCGAGCCGGATTCTCCGACCAGGCCCAGGATCTTGCCGCGCTCCAGCGTGAACGACACGTCGTCCACGGCGGGCAGCACGCCCGCGCGGGTATGAAAGTGCGTGCGCAGGTTGCGCACTTCAAGCGTGGCCGGCGCGCCGGTAGCGGTGCGGTCGGTCATTTGTGAGTCCTTGGGTTCAGCACGTCGCGCAGGCGGTCGCCCACCAGGTTGATGGCGACGATGGTGATCAGCAGCGCGATGCCGGGGTAGAAGCTGATCCAGTATTCACCGGACAGCATGTATTGAAAGCCGTTGGAAATTAGCAGACCCAGCGACGGTTCGGTCACGGGCACGCCCAGGCCCAGAAAGCTCAACGTGGCCTCCAGCGTGATGGCGCGCGCGATCTGCAAGGTGCCAATCACGATCAGCGGCGGCAGGCAGTTGGGCAGAATGTGCTTCAACATGATCCGCCAGTTGGGAATGTCCAGGCAGCGGGCGGCTTCGACGTATTCGCGGCGGCGTTCCACCAGGGCCTGGCCGCGCGCGGTGCGAGCGTAATAGGCCCATTCCAGAATCACCAGCGTCAGCACCACGTTGCCCACGCCCTTGCCCAGAAAGGCCAGGATCATCATGGCAACCAGGATCGACGGGAACGACAGAATCAGGTCGACCAAACGCATGATGAAGGCGTCGACCTTGCCGCCCGCGTAGGCGGCAAGCAAGCCCAGCAGCGTGCCGACGATGCCGGCGATAACGGCCGAGCCCACGCCCACCATCAAGCTGATGCGCAGGCCGTACAGAATGCCGGACAGCAAGTCGCGGCCCTGGCCGTCGGTGCCTAGCCAATAGTGGAAGGTGTCCAGGCCGTTCATGGACCCCGGCGGCATGCGGGAATCCAGCACGTCGATTTGCAGCAGGTCATACGGGTTCTGTGGCGAGATCCACGGCGCGAAGATGGCGGCCAGAATCAGCAGGGTGGCCACGGCCAAGCCGAACACCGCCGTCTTGGACGACAGGAATTCGGTCAGGTTGCGGCGCCAGGGCGATTCGCGGCGCAGGGCCGGAACCTTCTCGGGGGTTGCAGTGGTGCTCATGCCGAGCCCTCCAGCCGTACCCGGGGGTCCAGCACTTTATAAAGAATGTCGACGATCAGGTTCAGGGTGACGAACAGGCACACGACCACAATCAGGTAGGCCACGATGACGGGGCGGTCCAGCGCGTTCAGGCTGTCCAGGATCAGCTTGCCGGCGCCCGGCCACGAGAAAATGCTTTCCGTGATCACGGCGAACGCAATCGTCGAACCCAGCTCCAGCCCCAGCACGGTCACCAGCGGGATCATCGTGTTGCGCAGCACGTGCACACAGACCACGCGAAACGGCGACAAGCCTTTGGCGCGGGCGAACTTCACGAAGTCCAGCGGCATCACGTCGCGCACGCCGGCGCGGGTCAGGCGGATGACGAGCGAAATCTTGAACAGCGACAGGTTCAGCGCGGGCAAGATCAAATGGCGCCAGCCGTCGGCGGTTAGCCACGACCACTGAAAGCCCAGGAATTCCACCGTCTGCCCCCGGCCGCTGGCGGGCAGCCAGCCCAGCGACACGCTGAACGTCATGATCAGCATCAGCGCGACCCAGAACGTGGGCAGCGAGAAGCCGACGATGCTGCCGGCCATGATCATTTTGGAAAAGCGGCTATCGGGGTACAGGCCGGCAATCAAGCCCAGCGGCAGGCCGATGATGACGGCCAGGCCCAGGGCGCTGATCGCCAGTTCCAGCGTGGCGGGCAGGCGCTGGATGACGAGTTCAATTGCGGGAATGTTGTAGACGAAGCTGTTGCCCAGGTTGCCGTGCAGCGCGCCGTTCAGGAACGCCAGGTATTGCTGCCACAGCGGCTTGTCCAGGCCCAGTTCCGCGATGATGCGGGCGCGGTCGACCTGGTCTACGTCCTGGCCGATGAGGATGTCCACGGGGTTGCCGATGGCGTGCAGGCCCACGAAGACGATCAGGGTCATCAGAAATACAACCACCGCGGCTTGTGCAATGCGGCGTATCAACCAACCAGTCATTGCGCGGTCTCCGCTTGCGAGGCCGGGGTGGCGATTGCCGCAGGCGGCGGGGCGGGCGTCCATTCATCACCGAACACTTCCGGTTCCGCAAACGCTTCCATATTCGCGTAGTACGTTTCGACGTCTTCGCGGTAGAACAGGCCGGCGATGCCTTGCGCCAGGCGCTTGGCGCCTTCGCTGATGGCCGGGATGTCGCCCGAGATCGTGCCTTGCGTCAGCGCGGCGGGGTAGGAAAAGCAGTGCACGCGGTCCAGGCCCGGGCAGGCGCCGGGCACTTTTTCTTGTAGTTCAAAGACGGCGCCCAGGTCGGGCGAGTCATGCAGTTCCTGGTCTTCTTCACCGGCGGGCGGGGTGAACCGGTCGCCCCAGTTGCGCACGTGAGGCGCCAGCGGCGCGAATTCCGGGCGCACGGTCCAGTCGATACGAAAGCCCGTCGAGAAGATCAGAAAGTCCAGCACGAACACGCCCTTGGGCGTGGTGACGTGGATGTCATCGCCCACCATCGCCAGATCTTGCACGCCACAGCCCAGGTTGAAGCGGGCGTTCGGGAAGCGCGACACGCGCAAGGTGCTGCCGCGCGGGGGCGGCACTTGCGCGGCGTTGATGTAGTGGCGGATCTTCCACTTCCATTCGTCGGGCAGGGTCAGGTGGCCGTGAGTCAGGCCGGGGTTGCCTGCGCCTTTGCCTTTGTTCACGCGCGGGATGTCGTTGCGGCGGATCAGCAGGTCGACGCTGGCGGCGCCGGCTTCTAGCGCCGTGCCTGCGCTGTCCATGGCGGACGCGCCCGCGCCCACGACGCCGACGCGCTTGCCGGCCAGCGTGGCGTAGTCCATCACGTCGGACGAATGGGCCCAGCGGTCGCGCGGCAGTTTCTTGGCAAAGTCAGGCACATAGGCGCCGCCCAGGCCGTCGCGGCCGGTGGCCAGCACCACGCGGCGGGCCAGCACGGTGCTGCGTCCGGCGGGCGATTCGATGTCCAGTTGCACCAGGCGGTCGGCGCGCGGTTGCACGGACAGCACGCGATGGTTGTTGCGCACGTCCAGGTTCAGGACGCGGCGATACCAGCGCAGGTAGTCCATCCATTGCAGGCGCGGAATCTTGTCCAGCGCGTCCCATTCGGCCGTGCCGAACTGCGCTTCGAACCAGGCGCGGAACGTCAGCGCGGGCAAGCCCAGCGCGGGGCCGGTCAGCTGCTTGGGACTACGCAGCGTTTCCATGCGGGCGGTGGTGGCCCACGGGCCTTCGTAGCCTTCGGGCGCCTGGTCGAAGATGGGCGCGGTGATGCCCAGGTGCGTCAACGATGCGGCCGCGGCCAGGCCGGCCATGCCGCCGCCGATGACGACAACGTCCAGTACCTGTTGTCCATCAACCAGACGGGGCGCAACCCAGTTCTTGGCGGGAATTTCCAGCCAGGACAGGTCTTGCCGCAGACGCGCTTCCAGCGCATCCAAGCCTTGCGGCGGGGTGGCAACGGGCAAATTCATAGTGTGGGGGAGTCCAAAACAGGGGCGTCATCACCGTAGACAGAATGCAGCAGCGCGGCATGCTCGCTGGCGTCGTGCAGCACAAAGCCGGGCAGCAGCGCGGCGGCGGCTTCGGCCAGCGCGTCGGCCATGGCCTGGCAGGCGGGCGTCAACGGTTGAGGTTGCGGTTGCGGCTGCGGGGTGATGACCCCAAAGAAGAAAGGGATGTCCAGGTCGATAGGCCGGATCGCCACGCCCGGCATCGGGACGCCGTAAGCGGTAATCGGTTCCATCACCGACACACCCAAGCCGGCGCGCACGGCGGCCAGGGCGTTGACGGACGAATTGGTTTCGATGGTGCCGGGCGCATTGCCGTCGGGGGCCAACGCGGCGTCCAGGCGGCGACGCAGGCGGTAGGGGTTGGCCATGGTGATCAGGCGGCGTCCGGCCAGAAGCGCCACCGGCACCACGTCGTGCGCGGCCAGCGGGTCGTCGTCCTGCAAGGCCACGACGCAGGGCGCTTGGGCAATCCAATGCACCGTCAGGCCGCGATGCTCCAGCGGCAAGCTGGTGGCGCCCAGTTGCGCGGCGCCGGTCAGCACTGCGTGCACGACCCGTTCGGGCGAGGCGCTGCGCACTTGCACGCGCGCGGCGCCGGTTTGGGATTCGATGCGCTTGAGCGCGTCCGGCACCAGGCCAGCAGCCAGCGCGGACGTTGCCGCTAGCAGCAGCGGCTTGGCCTGGCCGCGCGCAATTTCTTCGGCGCGGCTGCGAATCTGCTGCAAACCGGCCAGAGCACGTTCCACGTCGTCATACAGCAGAAAGCCTTGCTCGGTGGGCGTGACGCGCGGCCCGCTACGGTTGAACAGGGCATAACCGATTTCCGCTTCAAGCTCTTGCAACAGGCGGCTGATGGCCGGCTGCGAACGCCCAAGCAGGCGCCCGGCAGCGGTGACGCTACCTGTAGACATGACGGCCGCGAAGGCCTCGAGTTGGCGAAGTTCCATCTGGGGTGCTTTATGCTCAGCGCGAATTCTGACCCGGCAAGTATGCGCGCTGCAAATAGTTAAAAGGCATAAGTAAATTCCCTATGTGGGCATTTCCTTATGCAGTTTCATAACTTCTCGTTATTTCAAGGACTTAGGGACAGATCCCCGTCGCCCCGATCGGCGTTCGAAGGTCTATCAAGTTGAAACATCCATAGGCCATCCACTTGGATGGTTTTATGCTTTGTTCCATGCCTCCACGTCCCCCACGCCTCGCTTCCGCTCCCAAGCCTTCAGACGAAAAGATCACGATCAACCTGGGTTATGTCGACCTGGGCCAGATTGATCTTCTGGTTCAAGAGGGCTTCTACGCCAACCGGACCGACCTGATCCGCACCGCCATCCGCAACCAGCTTGCCGCCCATGGCGATGCCGTGCGGCAGGCGGTCAGCCGGAAAACACTGGTGTTGGGAATTCAGCACTACACGGTCGACGATCTGCTCGCGGTTCAAGCGGCCGGTGAAATGCTGCAAATCCGGATCCTGGGGCTGGCGACCATTGCGCCGGACGTGACGCCCGAATTGGCGTTGGCCACGATTGAATCCGTGACGGTATTGGGGGCTTTGCACGCCAGCCCCGCCGTCAAGGCTGCCCTGAGTCAGCGCATCCGCTGACACGTTATTGCCGCTTCAAAGGTCACTCCATGCACCCAGAATTTCAGCAACTGATGAGCCAAGCCACGCGGCTTACCCGTTCCGGCAACCTGGCCGCGGCCACTGCCGCCATTCAAGCCGCTTTGCTGGGCGTGCAGCCCACGGCGGCATCCGCCGCGCCGCGCTATGACGAGGCCGATGTGATTGACGTCGAGGCGCGTGAGGTTCCCGCGTCGTCGCCAAGCGCATCATCCCCAGCCGCCGCGCCGTCCCCGGCACGGGACGATGGCGCCGCTCCGACATCCCAACCCACCCATCGCGCGCCCGGCGAGCCCTCCGCCACGAAGGGTGATTTCTTCACGGCGGGTTCGTTTCGCAATACCGCCGGCCAGCGCGCCTACAAGTTGTATGTGCCGCCGGGCGTGAACGGGCAAGCGAGGCCGCTGGTGGTGATGCTGCACGGCTGCACGCAGGACGCCGACGACTTCGCGGCCGGCACCGCCATGAACGAAGCCGCGCGAAAGCAGGGTTTCTATGTGCTGTATCCGGTGCAGCCGCGCGAAACCAATCCGCAGAAGTGCTGGAACTGGTTCAAGCACAACCATCAGCAGGCCGGCAAAGGCGAGCCGTCGATATTGGCGGACATGACGCGCCACGTCATCGCCGAATACGGCATCGATACGCGGCGCGTCTATGTGGCGGGGCTGTCGGCGGGCGGCGCGATGGCCGCGATTCTGGCAGACACCTATCCGCAGTTGTATGCGGCGGCGGGCGTGCATTCGGGCCTGGCAGCGGGCGCGGCCAAGGACCTGCCGTCCGCCTTGTCGGCCATGAAGGGTATTGGGGTCCGGCCGGGCGCGGCGTCCAGCACGCCGGTGCCGACCATTGTTTTTCATGGGGACCGCGATTCCACCGTGCACCCGGCCAATGCCGGCGCGGTCGTCGCCGCCAGCGCCGGGGCGGATGCGCGCGTGCAAAGCCAGCGCGTGGCGGGGGCGAACCAAGGGCGTGACAGCACGAAGCGCGTGTACACAAACGCGCAGGGCAAGGTTGTTGCGGAGTATTGGGAAGTGCACGGCGCCGGCCATGCCTGGGCTGGCGGGTCGCCCAAGGGGTCGTACACGGACCTGAGCGGGCCGGATGCCACGCAAGAAATGCTGCGGTTCTTCTTTGAGCATCCCTTGGCGGTAAAGCAGTAAGCAACTAGGCAATCACCAAGCGGGGCGGGGCTGCCCGCTTTCGCTATCCGGTCGCGGCCTTCCATCAGAAAAGGCCGCGACCGTGCAAGCGTGGGTCGGGTCGGCGCGATTAAGCCAGCGCAATCAACCCGAGCAATTAACCCGCTTAATCAAACCAACGTCACCTTCCCCGTCGCCAGGTCATACACGCCGCCCGCCACCATCAACTTCTTTTCCTGGACCATGCCTTGCAACACCGGCTGCGCCGTCTGCAAGCGCTGGACGGCCTGGCGGACGTTTTCAGCGATTGACGCGGTCAGCAGGTTCTTGGGGTCGCCCTTGCTGGCGCGATCCACGGCGGGCTTGATGGCGTTGACCAGTTGTGGAAGATGGCCGGGCAGTTCGGCGTTTTCTTTCAGGACCTTTATCGCGGCGTCCACCGCGCCGCAGTTGTTGTGGCCCAGCACCAGAATCAACGGCGCGTTCAAAACCTTCGCGGCGAATTCGAAACTGGCCAGACCATCGTCATTGACGAAGTTTCCCGCGACCCGAACGATGAAGACATCGCCCGGGTTCTGGTCGAAGGCCAACTCCGGCGCTACCCGGGAATCAGAGCAACTGAGTATCGCGGCGATCGGCTTTTGCGTTTTGACGCGAGCCGCCCGGCCCGCTGAAAAGTCCCGCATGTTGGGTTTGTTTGCCGCATACCGGGTATTGCCGGCCAGCAGTCGTTTCAAGGCTTCTTCGCCGCCAATATCGTTGGACGGGACTTCGGCATTGGCCGTTTCCGCCCAGCCGGTCGCGCCAAAAGCGGCAAGACCTGCCGCGCCCAATAGCAGGCGACGGCGTGGGGTGGAATCCGGGGAAGGGGTAACGCAAGCAGCGCAATCGCACATATGGTTCTCCCAAAGGACGAGATGTCCAGAGAATTCGTGCGCATTGATTGTGCGGCGATAACAGTGTTTTGACACGGTAACTCGTGTGGACTTGACAATTATTTGCGCTAGCGGGCGCTTGACCTTGCCAGCGTGGGCATCTTTAGCCTTGGGGTACTGGTTTGAATCTTCCAAGACCAACACATAAGGTGGCCCGAAATGCCAAAAATCACCGTTCTTCCCCATCCCGATCTTGCACCCGCCGGCGCCGTGCTGGACGTGTCCGTGGGAACGTCCCTCTGTGATGCGTTGCTGGATCACGGCATTGATATTGAACACGCGTGCGAAAAAAGCCGCGCCTGCACGACCTGCCATTGCATCGTGCGCAGCGGTTTTGATGCACTTAACGACGTGGAAGAGGGCGAAGAAGACCTGCTGGACCGCGCGTGGGGCGTCGAACCGCAGTCGCGCTTGAGCTGTCAGGCCATCGTCGGCGAACAGGACCTGACGGTCGACATCCCCAAGTACACGGTCAACCATGCCAAGGAAAATCACTGAAGTGAAAGGGCCACGCTGCGCTGCCCGTCGTGACTACGGGCGCTTGTGTGCCACGGCCACCGCGACGGCGCCGTCTGGCAAACGGTACTTGCCATCGCCCAGCCAAGTCACTTGCTCGCCTGATTCCAGCGTGCAGACATAGCGATGTTCTGGCGGCGCGTCGGCACTTCGAGTAATAACCAGGCGACGTTCAATGCGTACGGTCGACCGGTCCGGCAGTTTGACAATTACGTCAGACAGTCGTGAGCCTGAGGCCATGACAAAGCCCTCCCTCAGATCGCCAATCCGTATCGGGCCGGATGTTGTTATGCCGACGGACGGCGGTTTCTCCCTTGGCGCTTTATTGATAGCACTGGATGCGGTCAGGGGAATATCGCCCTTGTGGGCGATTGCCGCCTGCTATCACTTATTCATGACATGCGCGCACACCGTAGCAATGAAGGGCTTGTTTGCGAACCCTTACGTTGCGGTTACAACTGCGCGGATAGGATTCTTATATTCGAATATTGGAGTCCATCATGAATAACGAAAAGCCGACCCCTGAACCGAACAAGCGCCGCTGGCCGTTTGGCTATGCCGACGAAGAATTGCGTCGCTAACGGAGTCAGGCATGGATTGCTCAGTCGAAGGAAAGGTCGCTTTCACGGATGGACATTCGTACCACTTCCCGACGGTGGACGCCGCGCTGGCCTTTGCCGAGTGCGTGAAAAGCTCGCAACAGCCCGGCCAATGTGCGGCAGCCAATGGCTGTACGCAGACGGTGAAGCTGGAGGATGTGGCGGCGGCCGAAGAGAAGGAACGGCAGGAAGAGCGCTGATAGCGGTTGACGCTCAGGCGCGGCTTGCAGTTGACCACGCCGGGGCGCTTCGTTTCACGTCACGCGTCTGCGCTTGTCGGACGCACGCTGCCGGGTTTGCCGTAGAACCAGTAGGCGCAGAGAAAGCCGCTGAGCATCCCGGGCAGGCCACCCACGAAGAACGGGAAGAGGACGTCGCGCACTTCGGCATCGCGGCCGGAGAACGGCAGGAAAGAGCCCATTCCAAACACCAGGCCGACCAGCGCAATCTTGCCCAGCGCCGCCCAGGTGGATCGCACGGGCCTCAGCGCGCCGGCCACGACGCCGCACAGCAGCGCGGGGATTACGCCAAATAAATAAAACCAGGGCAGGCCGAAAACCATGATCATCAGGTTTCTAGGGGTCTGTGAAATGGCGCTGAGCACCAGCGTGACCGCGATGCCGCCAATGGCGGGCGCAATAAACGCAAACATCAAGCCGCCCGCGACGAGATCGCTGCGGATGCGGTGGCCGGTGTCGTCGGGGCTGCGCCGGGTCACCCGATAAACGATGGATGCCACGGTGGCCAATAGCAGAACGGCGGCGGTGATGATCAATTTCATGGCGCAATTCTGGCATAAACCGTGGCCCGCACCTGCTTGCCCCGATCCCGGTAGACTGCTTCTTTTCGCGCCTTGTTTATTACGGGGCAGCAATAGAGCGGCGCTGGCCCACGCGGGTGGCCACGCGTCCATGACCAAGGGGGCTGGAACGCTGTGAAAATAAAAAAACTGATTGAAGAACGCCGTCTGGGCGAACGCGTCGCGGTCAGCGAGCGCGAGGACCCAAGTCACGCCGATAACTTGGCCGCGCTGGACCAACTGGACGGCGCGCAATTCAGTTCCATCGCCTTCGTGACGGAAGACGAAACCGTCATGGCGATCGGGGGCGGCGATGGCGCGTTCGTCGTGTCGATCACACTGGATGACGACGCGCGCATCTATACGCTGATCGACCCGTCGCGCTCGGAAGACCACGATCAGGAAGTGGTGGTGGGGGGCCAGGCGGGCAGCTACCAGCAGTACCAATGCGTGGACCGGGACATGGCGAAGGCGGCTCTGCTGCATTTCCAACAGGAAGGCGCGCCGTCACCCGACTTGCAGTGGGTCAGCGAATAAGGGCGAGTCCAAGCGCTGTGCCCTATCGCTTTGGCCCAAGCGCCGCGACGCCGGCGCTTTCGTGCCATCGCCTTAAACCACCCGCGTCAGCACTTTCTCATCCCGAAACCAGCCGTCCAGATTCGCCACCATCAAATCGGCCATGGCGCGGCGGGTTTCGTGCGTGCCGCTGGCGATGTGCGGCAGCAGCACCACGTTGTCCATCGTGTGCAGTGCGGCCGGGGTCTCGGGTTCGTGCTCGAACACGTCCAGCCCGGCGCCCGCGATGCGCTTGTTTTCCAAGGCGCTGACCAGCGCGGCTTCGTCAACCACCGTGCCCCGCGCAATGTTGATCAGCCAGCCCTGCGGACCCAGCGCGTCCAGCACCCGCGCGTTCACCATGTGCTGCGTGGCGCCGCCGCCCGGCACGGCCAGCACCAGGAAGTCGCACTGGGCGGCCAGCGTTTCAATGTCTGCCACGTAGCGATATTCCGCCGGGGCATCGGCGCGCGGCTTGCGGTTGGTGTACAGGATTTCCATGTCAAAGGCGGCGGCGCGGCGGGCGATCTGCAAGCCGATATTGCCCAGGCCCACGATGCCGCAGCGCTTGCCGCTCATGCGGGTGCCCAGCGGAAAGCCTTCGTTGGGCCAGCGGCCGGCGCGCACGAAGCGGTCGGCTTGGGCGATGCGACGTGGCGCGGCCAACATCAAGGCGAGCGCCGTGTCGGCGACGCAGGCGTCCAGCACGCCCGGTGTGTTGGTGACGACCACGCCGCGCGCCTTCGCGGCAGTCAGGTCGATGGTGTCGTAGCCCACGCCAAAACTGAAGATACCTTCCAGCGCCGGCAGGGCGTTGATCAGCTCGGCCGTGGCGCCAAAGCGCCCGCTGGTAGCGATGCCGCGAATGTTCGCTCCGTGTTCGCGCAGCAGCGCGTCGGCATCAGCCGCTTCCCACAAGCGATGCACGTGATAGCGCGATTCAAGGTCCGCAATCAGGTCCGGCAGCAAGGGGCCGACCATCAACAGGTGCGGGGCGGAGGAGGGCAGGGAATCGGTCATGGGTGCGGCTTATTGGGATGGTTCGTCGAAATGGCCCGGAGGAAGCCGGGCCGGGTGCCTATCAATTGGTTTGTATGTTGCGGGTCTTGATGATCTGCCCGTAGCGCGCGCGTTCGCTGGCGGCTAGCGCTTGCAACTGCTGCGGGGTCGAGCCGTGGGCCACGGCGCCTTGCGATTCCAGCTTGGTCTTGATGGCCGGGTCGTTGGCAACGTCGCGGATGGCTTGCGATAGTTTTTCGATCACGGCGGGCGGCGTGCCGGCCGGCGCCAGCACGGCGGTCCACGAGCCGGATTGCGCGTTCTTCACGCCGGCTTCATCAATCGTGGGCACATCGGGCATGGCGGGCGAGCGGCTGTCGCCCGTGACCGCCAGCGCGCGCAGCTTGCCCGCAGTGACGTAGGGCATGGTTTCCAGCACGGACGCAAACAGCATGTCGACGCGGCCGGCCATCAGGTCGGTCATGGCGGGGCCGCCGCCCTTATACGGCACGTGCATCAGGTCGACGCCGGTTGCCTGCTGGAAGATCTCGCCCGACAAATGCGGCGCGCCGCCCGTGCCGGAACTGGCAAAGGTGTGCTTGCCCGGCTCGGCTTTGGCCAGCGTCACCAGGTCCGCCACGTTCTTGGCGGGCAGGGTGGTGGGTACGACCAGCACGAAGGGCAGATCCGAAAACAGCGACACGGGCGCGAACGCGGTGGCCGGGTCGGAATGCAGCTTGTAGATCCACGGGTTGATCGCCAGCATGCCGGAATTGGCGAATAGCAGCGTGTAGCCGTCGGCCGGCGAGCGCGCCACCAGGTCCGCGGCGATCTGCCCGCCCGCGCCCGGGCGGTTGTCCACCACCACCGACGCCGCCAGTTTCTCGGTGAGCGCCACGGCCAAGAGGCGCGCCGAGATGTCGGTGCCGCCGCCCGGCGAAAACGGCACGATCAGGTTGATGGGGCGCTCGGGGTACCCGGCGGCCTGCGTGCTGAACGGCAACGCGGCGGTGGCGGCCAGGGCCAGCGCCGCGGCGATGAGCCGGACGCGGGGGCGGGCGATGGGGGTTGTCTCCATGTCTCTTCTCTTTTTTGGGGTGAATTTGCGTTGGCAAGCGGCTTGCGCCGCGAAAAATCAACGTGCTGCGGTGATGCTCCTTTGGGACTTGGTGGGCCTGCGCGCGGCCATTTTTTCGGAGTATAGAAACGGCTTTCGATGGATAGCCGTTCGAGCTATAAATAGCATTGATCAATTCAAGGATTGAATCGATGGAATTCCGTCAGTTGGAGTGTTTCATTGCGGTGGCCGAAGAGCTGCACTTCGGCCGCGCCGCCGAACGGCTATGCATGACGCAGCCGCCGCTGTCGCGCCAGATTCAATTGCTGGAACAGGATCTGGGCGTGACGCTGTTCGAGCGCAACAGCCGCCAGGTGCTGCTTAGCGCGGCAGGCCGGCGCTTTCTGCGCGATGCGCGCCATCTGCTGGAGTTTTCGGCGCGCGCGGCCGCCACGGCGCGGCGCACGTCCGGGGGCGACGCCGGGCACATCACCCTGGGCTTTACGGCGGTGGCGTCGTACCGCTTGATGCCGTCGATGATCATGCGGGCGCGCAAGCTGCTGGCAGGCGTTGAAATCCAACTGCGCGAAACGGTCAGCACCGATCTGGACCGGCTGCTGTTGGCGCGCGAGCTGGACGTCATCCTGGCGCGCAGCGTGCCGCAGCAAGCCGGCATTGAGTCCCGCCTGATCGAACGCGAGCCCCTTGTGTTGGCGCTGCCCGCCGGCTCGCCGCTATGCGAACACGACACCGTGCCGCTGCGCCTGTTGCAGGGCCAGCCGTTCGTGCTGTATTCGCCGCGTGAAGGCAAGTACTTCTATGACCGTATCGTGGGGGCGTTCGGGCTGGCGGATGTGCAGCCCGACTACGTGCAGCGCGCGGGGCAAACCCATACGCTGCTGGCGCTGATACGCGCGGGGCTGGGCGTGGGTATCGTGCCGGACTCCGCGCGGGAACTGCGCTTTGAAGGGGTGGAATTCCGGCCGATCGGTCAACGCAATCTGTACGCCGACATGTACCTGGCCTGGCACGCCCAGCACGACAATCCGGCGCTGGACGCGTTCTTGCAACGGGTGGTGGATGTGGATGGGGCACCCGCGCGCCGCCAGGGCACATCCGTTCCGTAGACCTACAACTGCATCTTCCGCTTGCCCAGCAGCGTCAGCGCCAGGCTGCGGCCCGTGCGCATGAAAGGGTATAGCGCCGTCGACAGGCAGCGGTTGCGAAACACGGCGGCGTTCAGGCTGTTGAACAGGTCGTTGCCGGTGCTGAGCATCGCCAGCCGGTTGATGCAGTCGGCGCCCCAGTAATCCTGGCCATCCAGATGCAGCAGCATGCCTTGGTTCAGGTCATAGCCCTGCGCCTTGTAGGCGACGGCCAGGTCGGGGTGGTCGCGCATATTGAGCAGCTCGATCCGGCCCACTGCTTTTTGCAATTGCAGCATCCGCACGTAGTTCGAGCAGAAGGGGCAGTCTCCGTCGTAGAGCAGGAAGTTCTTGGGCGTGGACATGATGGTCCTTGGTTGACATGCACGAGTCCATTAAAGCGCAACGGCGGCGGGATGTCGTGCGTGAAGGTGCGGGTAGCAAGGTACGTGCCCAGGCCTCTGCCCGCATCGACAGGTTGAATTCTGGATGGTGGCGCAGGCGAGGCTCAGACGGGCGGGCGGCGCAGCGGCGCGTCGCGGTCCTGCTGGCGCCAGTTGGCACGCAACGCGGCGATGCGGCGCAGCGCCAATTGCGACATCTTCCACCAGCCAAACGGGCGCGGGTCGGCCAGCATGCTCATGGCGCGGGCGTAGTCCAGCGTCAGCCCGGGCGTCCACGCCATCGTGAGCGCGCGCTTGCGGATCTGCGAGGCTACCCATAATTCCGGGGTCAGCAGTAGACGCAGCAACACCCCCCAACCGGCCTGGCTGCCGTGCAAGCGGCCCACCACGCCGTCCAACGCGGCATCCAGCGCACGCGCGACCGAGCTGGAGCAATTGCGGTGGGTCAGGTTGTAGGTGCTGTCCTGCCGATAGTCTTGCCAGAAGTCGGCCAGTTTCTGCGCGTCGTAGTTACGAAAACGCACGCGCACGGTCGATGGGCACCACGCCTTGGATTCCGTGGGGTAGTCGGGTTGATAGACGCCAGGGATGTCGTTTTCGGCGGTGGCGCGCAGCAGGTTGCCGAATTCATCGGGCGACCGGTCGATTTCGTCGCGGGGGTACAGGCTGATGTAGATGCCTTCCGGCGATTCCAGCGCGGCGTGTCCCGTCGAGATCACGCCGTTGATGTCGACGGCGGCGATGTAGCGGTCCACCAAGGGAAGGTTGCGCGTTTGGGCCTTGGCCGAGCCGGACGGGGTCCACACATGCACCGTCAGCGCGGGCTCGGAGTCGTCGGGCGGGCCGTCCCATACGGTCGGGCCGGGGGGGCGGGGCGCCAATGCAGTGCTTGCATTGGGAGCGGGTGCGGACGTGGGTTCCGAGGGCATGAAGTCCGGCGACGCGTTGGACGCAAACGCCGGGTTTGACGCCAGGTGCTTGACCCGACGCGCCAACCACAGCAGCTTCACGCCCGCGATGCCCAGGAACAGCCCCAGGCAATACGGCACGGTGCCGACGTAGTTGGTGGGGTAGGGCTGGAAAAAGAAAATGGCCAGCAGAATTTCAGTGATGCCACCGGCAAAGGCGTAGCGCCAACGCTCGTAGCGCACCACGTACGCCGCCAGGCATTGCAACACGCCGTCGGTCAGGAACAAGGCGCCGAAGATCATCGACAAGGCAAAGTGCCCGTGATGGTGGCCGGCCAGGATCAAGCTGCCGGCCAGCAGCACGAACAGCCCCTTCACATAGCGCAGCACACGCTGCCCGCCCACGCCGGTCGTCGCGATCATCAGCGTGGCCAGCCCTTCAATGATGAAGAGAATGGCGAAGGCGTTCAGCGGGAAGTACAGCGCGTTGTCCAGCGCATCGATGAAAACGACGATGCCCGCAACCAGAAAAAACAACCCGGCCGCGAACAGACCTTTCCATCGCTTGCGCAGATAGGGAACTCCCAACAGAAGCAGTACAAGTTGTGGCATGCCTGTGTTCCAGTTCAAGAACGGGGAAACTGAATCGTACAGAAACTTGGTGGCGCTTTAACGTGGGCTTGTCTTTAAAACGGTCGTTGGTGAAGGCTTAGGTGATCCTTGATTGGCGATGTGTCTAGGATTGCGGCGCCGTCGCTGGGTTCGTGTCCCAGCCCAGGCGCACTGCGTAGTCGCGTACATCTTCAGGCCACGCGGCGATGCATTGCGCAAAGCGCTCGCGGTCACTCGCGTATAGCGCCCGGGTCGCTTCTTCAAAGCCTGGCAGGTTGCCCGTCATGGCGGACATGAAGCGGTACGCGGCTTCCTGGCGCTGGCGTGTCTGATCTTGCGCTTCGTTGTCGCGGCGCGCTTGCTCCACCAGTTTGCGCAGCGCGACCGATGCGCCGCCCGGCTGCGCGGCCAGCCAATCCCAATGCCGAGGCAGCAGCGTCACTTCGCGCGGCACCACGCCAAGCTTGGGACGGCCACGTCCGCGCGGCTGCGCGTCTGCGGGGTCGCTTGCATCGGCTTCTGCTTCTACTGGGGGCGCGTGGCGCGCGATGATGGCGGCATCGTCGCCGCGCAGGTCCAGGTCGGTCTGCTGGCCGGTGGTGTCGTTGAACACCAGGGGTTGGCTGCTGCTCGTGGACATGGCGCGTTTCACCGCCAACGCCACCTCGGCAAGCGGTCCGGCGGCAAGAATGCGGTGGCCGTCAAAGGCGGTGTAGTGCGGGGTAGAGGGGGGAGTCATGATGTCGGGTTCCGATTCGTCTGATCTCAAATCAATCACGAAGCGGATTATGATCCGGGTAAAAATAGTCTGTCAATAACATCCGGGTAAAAATGATTGTGGGATTCCCCTGGCAGGGCTATAACCCGGCACTGATTCCGGCGCTCCGTGTGCCGGCCCGGCTGCGCCGCGCCCTGTAAAAAACCCTGCATAAACCTAGGGTAGACACCTAGAAAAAATCAGCGGGCGGCGTATAATCTTGCTTTGCGCCCGGAGTTACCCATGCGTCTCGTTCAAAAAGCGCTCACCTTCGACGATGTGTTGTTGGTGCCTGCGTATTCCGAGGTGTTGCCGCGCGACACCTCCCTGGCCACCCGCCTGACCCGCAATATCAGCCTGAATATTCCGCTTGTGTCCGCCGCCATGGACACCGTCACCGAAGCTCGCCTGGCAATCGCCATGGCTCAAGAAGGTGGCATCGGGATCATTCACAAGAATTTGTCCGCTGATGCCCAAGCCCGTGAAGTGGCTCGCGTGAAGCGCCACGAATTCGGCATCGTGATCGATCCGGTCACCGTCACCCCCCAAATGAAAGTGCGCGACGCCATTGCGTTGCAGCGCCAGCATGGCATTTCGGGTCTGCCGGTGGTTGAAGGCCGCAAGCTGGTCGGCATCGTGACCAACCGCGATCTGCGTTTTGAAGAAAACCTGGATCAACCCCTGCGCAACATCATGACGCCGCAGGAACGCCTGGTCACCATGAAGGAAGGCGCCACGCTGGACGAAGCGCAATCCCTGATGCACAAGCACCGCCTTGAGCGTGTGCTGATCGTGAACGACGGCTTTGAGCTGCGTGGCCTGGCCACCGTCAAAGACATCGTCAAGAACACCGAACACCCGATGGCCAGCAAAGACGGCCAAGGCCAGTTGCGCGTTGGCGCAGCGGTTGGCGTGGGCGCGGGCACTGAAGAACGCGTGGAAAAGCTGGTTGCCGCCGGCGTTGACGTCCTGATCGTCGACACCGCGCACGGCCACTCCAAGGGCGTGCTGGAAGGCGTGCGCTGGGTCAAGCAGAACTACCCCAAGGTTGAAGTCATCGGCGGCAACATCGCCACCGCCGCCGCCGCGCGCGCGCTGGTCGAACACGGTGCCGACGGCGTCAAGGTCGGTATCGGCCCCGGCTCCATCTGCACCACGCGTATCGTCGCCGGTGTGGGCGTGCCGCAAATCCATGCCATTTCCGAAGTTGCCAAGGCGCTGGAAGGCACGGGCGTTCCGCTGATCGCCGACGGCGGCATCCGCTACTCGGGCGACGTCGCCAAGGCGCTGGCCGCCGGCGCGTTCTCGTGCATGATGGGCGGCATGTTCGCCGGCACGGAAGAAGCCCCGGGCGAAGTCGTGTTGTTCCAAGGCCGTTCGTACAAGTCGTACCGCGGCATGGGCAGCCTGGGCGCCATGACGGACGGCTCGGCCGACCGCTACTTCCAGGACCCGTCCAACAACGCCGACAAGCTGGTCCCCGAAGGCATCGAAGGCCGCGTTCCCTACAAGGGCAGCGTGCTGGCCATCATTTACCAATTGGTGGGTGGCATTCGCGCCTCGATGGGCTACTGCGGCGCCGCCACCATTGACGACATGCGCACCAAGGCCGAATTCGTGGAGATCACCTCCGCCGGCGTGCGCGAGTCCCACGTACACGACGTGCAGATCACCAAGGAAGCGCCCAACTACCGCGCCGACTGATCCGTACAGTCAACTACAATGTCATGCATCACGCACCGGCAGAATCGCATTAACAATCGCGGTTCTGCCGGTGCGGTTTTATTTAATCGGTAGAGCTCAATGCACCAGCGCATCCTCATTCTTGACTACGGTTCGCAAGTCACCCAACTGATCGCCCGCCGCGTCCGCGAAGCCGGCGTCTATTCCGAAGTGCACCCCGGCGACGTCGACGACGCCTTCGTGCGCGAGCAGATGGCGCAAGGCTTGAAGGGCATCATCCTGTCCGGCAGCCACGCCTCGGCCTACGAAGAAGGCTCGATGCGCGTGCCGCACGCCGTGTTTGAACTGGGCGTGCCGGTGTTGGGCATCTGCTACGGCATGCAATCCATGGCGCAGCAACTGGGCGGCGTGGTCAGTTTTTCCGACCACCGCGAATTCGGCTACGCCGAAGTGCGCGCCCACGGCCACACCAAGCTGCTGGAAGGCCTGGACGACTTCACCACGCCCGAAGGTCACGGCATGCTGAAGGTCTGGATGAGCCACGGCGACAAGGTCACCGAACTGCCCCCGGGCTTCAAGCTGATGGCGTCCACGCCGTCGTGCCCCATCGCCGGCATGGCCGACGAAGACCGCCGTTTCTACGCCGTTCAATTCCACCCCGAAGTCACGCACACCGTCCAGGGCAAGGCCATGCTGGCACGCTTTGTGAACGAGATCTGTGAATGCCAGGGCGACTGGAACATGCCCGACTACGTCGCCGAAGCCGTCGCCCGCATCCGCGAGCAAGTCGGCACCGACGAAGTCATCCTGGGCCTGTCCGGCGGCGTCGATTCCTCGGTGGCTGCTGCCCTGATCCACAAGGCCATCGGCGACCAGCTCACCTGCGTGTTCGTCGACCACGGCCTGTTGCGCCTGGACGAAGGCAAGCAGGTCATGCAGACCTTCGCCGAAAACATGGGCGTGAAGATCATTCACGTCGACGCCACCGCCCAATTCATGGGCAAGCTGTCTGGCGTGGCTGACCCGGAAGCCAAGCGCAAGATCATCGGCCGCGAATTCGTCGAAGTGTTCCAGGAACAAGCCGGCAAGCAGCAAAGCGCCAAGTGGCTGGCCCAGGGCACGATCTACCCCGACGTCATCGAATCCGCCGGCGCCAAGACGGGCAAGGCCACGTCCATCAAGTCGCACCACAACGTGGGCGGCCTGCCGGACACGCTGAACCTGCAACTGCTGGAACCCCTGCGCGAACTGTTCAAGGACGAAGTCCGCGAACTGGGCGTTGCGTTGGGTTTGCCGCCGCAGATGGTGTACCGCCACCCGTTCCCCGGTCCGGGTCTGGGCGTTCGGATTCTGGGCGAAGTGAAGCATGAATATGCTGAACTGCTGCGCCGTGCCGATGCGATCTTCATTGAAGAATTGCGGAACACCAAGGATGAGGCTAGTGGCCTGACTTGGTATGAGCTGACGTCGCAAGCGTTTGCGGTGTTCCTGCCGGTGAAATCGGTGGGCGTGATGGGCGATGGGCGGACGTATGAGTACGTTGTGGCGCTGCGCGCGGTGCAGACGTTTGACTTCATGACCGCTGATTGGGCGCCGCTGCCGCACCCGCTGCTGGCTCGGGTTTCTTCGCGGATTATTAATGAAGTGCGCGGGATTAATCGCGTGGTTTATGACGTGTCGAGCAAACCGCCTGCGACGATTGAGTGGGAGTGATTTGAGGTCCTTCGGGGACTATCGCCAGTTAACGGCGAGGCATTCATACGTTCTTATCCCAAGCTACCGGCAAAACGCCGTGCGTAGTCTTCACGTTTGAATGCCTCGATCACGAAGTCGATGAAGACTCGCGTCTTGCCCGGGAGCAGGTCGCGACTCGGATAGTAGAGCGAGATTGCGCCCGCATCGGCCCACCAGCGCGGCAAAACGCGCACAAGCTTCCCCGACTCCAATCCTGCTAGAACATCAGGGACGGCCAGCATGGCGACACCCAAGCCTAGCTGCACCGCCTCCCTCAGCGCGGCAGGGTCGTTGACCACTAAAGTTTCGCGCATCAATGCGGCAACCTGATCGCCTTGCGCGTCGCGCATGTCCCAGGTACGGATGCGGCCCGACTTGAGTGAACGCATGACGATTCCATCCAGCTCAATCAGCCCGGATGGGTCAGCAGGTGCCTTGCGTCGGGCCAGATAGGCAGGAGATGCGACGGCGATGATGTGCGCTGGTGCCAATGTCCGGGCGATCATGCCGGGCGCGAGCTCGAAGCCACCACCTATAGCGGCGTCGTAGCCTTCGGCGATCAGGTCCACCGCGCGGTTCTCGAAATGCCACTCGGGCTTGATGCGAGGGTAGCGCTGCAAGAAGTCCGGCAGTAGCGGCAGAATGTGGCTCATCCCGACGGTTGGCGGCAGGCTGATCTTGAGCACACCCGCAGGCTGTCCGTCGTCTGCTGATACCGACGCAATGGCGTTTTGCAAAGACTCCAGATTGCCGCCGATCGCGCTCAGGAATGCCTCACCCGCCTCGGTCAGCGTCAGCTTGCGGGTTGAACGATGGAATAGCCGTACTTTTAGGTTGCGCTCCAGCATGGCCACGTTCCGGCTTACTGCTGCCGGAGTTAGCGCCAACCGCCGCGCCGCAGCCGAAAAACTTCCGCTTTCAGCACTGCGCACGAACGACTCCAAGTTGGCCAAGGTCTCCATTCGTGGATATTAAATGGGTGCTTGAAAATGATTCAAGTCATATGGCACTAATCAAGAGGAAATAAATGGGCGACAGTGCGGGTGACTCATTCACGACCACTAACGAAGCCGGAGATGCAGCATGCCAGCGGTACTCGTCCACGGCGTTCCCGACACCCATCGACTCTGGAACCGCCTTCTCTCACATATCAAAAGGCAGGACGTAATTGCACCCGACCTGCCGGGTTTTGGAAAACCTGTGCCCGATGGATTTACGGCGACAAAAGAGGAATATATCGATTGGCTGACTAGGGAACTGGAGGCGATTGGCACACCGGTCGATTTGGTTGGCCACGACTGGGGTTGCTTGCTGACCGCGCGGATCGCGTCGACTCGCCCCGATCTTGTCCGCACCTGGGTGGGGATCAGTGGCCCAGTCGATCCCGCATATCCCTGGCACGATCTGGCGAAGATCTGGCAAACCCCGGTGGAGGGCGAGCGCTGGATGGAAGATCTCGATCTGGAAGCGTTCGCCGATCAGCTCGTTCAAGCGCAGGTGCCCAGGGACGAGGCGCGAGAGATGGTTCGCTATATCGACGAAACCATGAAGTCGAGCATTCTTGCGCTATATCGATCAGCCGTCCATGTCGGTGCGGAATGGAAGCCAGAGCTGAGCAACATCACTGTACCGGCGCTGGTGATTTGGGGTTTGGATGACCCCTATCTGCCACACCGTTTTGCCGATGAACTGGCGAATGCTACCCGCGCTCAGGCGGCAGTCAAGCTTCGTAGCTCCCATTGGCCCATGTTGGAGCGGACCACGGACGTGGCGCGGGAATTAGAAGCGCATTGGGCTCAGGTTTAGATATCAATGGTCTAGGTGCATGCCGAAAATTATTCAGATGCAGTCCCTCGGCGGTCCGGCCGTCCTGCAGATCATCCACAGTGACCTGCGGGCGCTAGGTGCTGGGGAGGTTCAGATCACCCAAGACGCGATTGGTCTCAATTTCGTCGATACCATGATACGGAGGGGGCAGTATCCGATGACGATGCCAGCAGTCCCTGGTTTTGAAGCAGCGGGGATAGTCACTGCGATAGGACCCGACGTCAGTGGGCTCTCGGTCGGCGACCGTGTCGCCTACTTCTTCGCCGAGGGGGCATACGCTACCGAGAGGGTGATTTCAACGGCACCGTTGGTTCGCCTGCCTGGCGACATCACCAATGAGGTCGCAGCGACTTTCTTGGCCAAGGGCGGAACGGCCTGGATGGGTCTTCGTGGGCTCTACGATCTCAAACCGACTGATGTGGCGCTGGTGCTCGGCGCATCAGGAAGCGTGGGCTCAATTCTTTCCCGTTGGGCAAAATCGCTCGGCGCGACGGTCATTGGCATAGCTGGGTCTCCGAACAAGCTTTCCAAGGTAAGCGCTGGCAGCACTTACGCGTTTCATTCACAAGATCCCGACATCGCGGCGAACATCCGCGCGATCGCGCCGGACGGGGTGGATGTGGTTTACGATTTTGTAGGGCAGGCGATGTTTGATTTGGGCGCTGCAAGTGTCCGGGACGGCGGTGTCATAGCAGCTATCGGCTATGCGTCGGGCCAAGCATCGACAAACCGATCAGATATCGCTCGACGAGCCATCGCAGTTCGAAGTGGCGGTGCCCCTCAATATGTGCGTGGTCAGGCGGTCGGGATTGCGACCAACGAGCTATGGGCCGCAGTGCGTTCCGGCATTTTCGACGACCTTGAAACCGCTCGCTATCGGTTCGATGAGATTACGCGTGCACATGACGACATGGACAGTCGGCGCTTGACCGGGCTGCCGGTCCTGATCGCATAGACCAACCTTCATGCAGATATTAAATAATTGCTTGAAGATGATCCAAGCCATTTGGTACTAATCATTCAGCAATAAAAGCGCGAAAGTCACTCCACCGAATTCTCGGCATTTAAACGGAGTGACCTATGAATGACACAACTTCTACCCCATCGCTTCCGCTGCTAGGCAAGACGGCTTTCGTCACTGGCGGTTCGCGCTCCATCGGGGCGGCCATCACCAAGCAACTTGCTGCCGACGGTGCCCAAGTCGCCTTCACCTACCGGGGCTCGCCTGACTCAGCCAAGCAAACAATCGCCGACATCGAGTCAGCCGGTGGCCGCGCGATGGCCATCGTAGCCGACGCTGCGGACCCGGACGCCGTGCGCGCGGCCATCACCAAGACGGTCGAGACATTTGGTGGTCTGGACATTCTGGTAAACAACGCCGGAATCGCGTCGGCGAGCCCGATAGACCAGATTACGTTCGAGGACTATCAGTCGATGCTCGCGGTCAACGTCACGGGCGTGTTCGTTGCCACGCAGGAAGCCGTACGCCACATGAAGGAAGGTGGCCGAATCGTGCACATCGGTAGTTCGGCAACGAAGTATGCCGGTGTGCCCGGTCTCTCGGTGTACGGACTGACAAAGGGAGCCATCACTGGCTTTAACCGCAGCTTGGCATACGACCTGGGCTCGCGTGGCATCACTGTCAACACCGTGCACCCCGGGCCCGTAGACACGGACATGAATCCGGTCGATAGCGAGTGGGCCAAGTTGCTCATCCCCGGTATCGCGGTGGGCCGTTACGGCAAGCCGAATGAAATCGCCAGCGTCGTGGCGTTTCTCGCCAGCCCACAGGCCTCCTATGTCACGGGCGCCGACATCCTGGTCGACGGCGGCTTCACGTCTTAAGCGTCTCTGGAGTGGGCCCGCTGGCCCGCTCCGCACGACTGCAAAGCCGATCTTCATCATCAGACCCAATTTTTGTTCGGCCTAAAGCGGTCTAGACAAGCCGCGCTTGCTCCTCCCCGGCAAACTAGGGTTATCCGGGATTCTTTATGCTTAAACTTTTGTGAAGAATGAGCGGCAGATGCAGGGCACCGCCGTGATGAGGCATCAAGGCGGTTCACCGGGGTGCGGCACCTGACGCACCGTACGCAGGATCGCGCGGTGGCGGCCCAGAAGGAGAATCGGATGCTGTTGCGTAGACATTGCCTGGCCGTGATGATGCTGGCGCTGACTGGCTGGGCGACGGGCAGCCAGGCGCAAACGGCGCCTCAGGCCTGGCCCACCAAGCCGGTGCGCCTGGTCGTGGGGTTGGCCCCTGGCGGGCTGGTCGACGTGCTGACGCGCACGGTGCAGCCGCATTTGGCCGAGGCCTTGAAGCAGACCGTTATCGTGGAGAATCGGGGCGGCGCGGGCGGCAACGTTGCGGGCGCCGAAGTCGCGCGCAATGGCGGAGACAACCATACCTTCTTGCTCAATCCATCGACGACCGAATCGGTCAACCCGCTGATGTTCACCAGCATGCCGTTCGATCCGCAGCGTGACCTGCGGCCGGTCGCCTTGTTGGCCAACAGCCAGTTGTTCTTGTTCGTCCGGTCCTCGCTGGGCGTCGATACGCTTGAAGCGTTCGTCGAATACGCGCGCCAGCAGCCCAATCCGCTCAACTACGGTTCGGCCGGCAACGGCACGACGCCGCATCTGGCTGGCGAGCTGCTCAAGCAGGCTACCGGCATGCAGGCCACCCATGCGCCTTATCGCGGCGTGGCGCCGGCGATTCAAGACCTGGCCGCGGGTCAGATCGACTTTGCGTTTGGACCGGCCACGGTCTTTCCCATGGTGCAAGCGGGCAAGCTGAAGGTGCTGGCGGTGGCGAGCCGACAACGGGCTGCCGTGGCGCCCGACATACGAACCTTTTCTGAGGCTGGCATTGACGGCGTTTTCGCGGACAGCCTGTTCGGCGTGTATGCCGCCGCCGGCACCCGCGATGATGTGGTCAATCGCATGAACGGCGAAATCAACAAGGTGTTGGCACGGCCGGAGATCAAGGCGCGGTTCCTCGACGCCGGCGCCGAGGCGCTACCGCTGAGCGTGGCCGACTACACCGCGCGCGTGCAGGACGAGAAGAAATTGTTCGCCCCATTGATCAAGTCGTTGGGGCTGAAGGAACAGTAGAGAAATAAGGAGTCAGACTGCAATTTCGCCGATGCCAGCGCAAAAATGCAGTCTGACTCCATGGTGTATCAGCCCAACAGTTCCTTGCGAACGATTTCCGCGCCTTCGCTCAAAGCTAGCAGCTTGCCCTTCGCAATAGCCCGCGACAACGGCGCCATGCCGCAGTTCGTGCACGGGTACAGCTTGTCGGCATCCACAAACTTCAGCGCCTTTCTCAGCGTGTTGGCCACTTCTTCCGGCGTTTCCACCTTATCGCTTGCCACGTCAATGGCGCCGACCATTACCTTCTTGCCGCGAACCAGTTCGAGCAGATCGATCGGCACGTGCGAGTTGTGGCATTCCAGCGAGATGATGTCGATATTGGACTTCTGCAGCTTGGGGAACGATTCCTCGTACTGACGCCACTCCGAGCCCAGCGTCTTCTTCCAGTCGGTATTGGCCTTGATGCCGTAGCCGTAGCAGATGTGCACGGCGGTTTCGCACTTCAGGCCTTCGATGGCGCGTTCCAGGGTGGCGATGCCCCAGTCGTTGACCTCGTCGAAGAACACGTTGAACGCCGGTTCATCGAATTGGATGATGTCCACGCCTGCGGCTTCCAATTCGCGGGCTTCCTGGTTGAGGATCTTGGCGAATTCCCATGCCAGCTTTTCGCGGCTCTTGTAGTGGGCGTCGTACAGGGTGTCGATCATCGTCATGGGGCCTGGCAGCGCCCACTTGATGGGTTGCTTGGTTTGCTGACGCAGGAATTTGGCGTCTTCAACGAACACCGGCTTTTGACGGCTGACGGCGCCCACGACGGTCGGCACGCTCGCGTCATAGCGATCACGGATGCGAACGGTCTCGCGCTTTTCGAAATCGACGCCGTCGAGATGTTCGATGAACGTCGTGACAAAGTGCTGTCGGGTTTGCTCGCCGTCGCTGACGATATCAATGCCCGCATGCTGTTGTTCTTGCAGCGCCAGGCGCAAGGCGTCTTGTTTGCCCTCGATCAGCTCGTCGTCTTGCAGTTTCCAAGGCGACCAGAGTTTCTCAGGCTGTGCAAGCCACGAAGGCTTGGGCAGGCTGCCGGCGGTGGAGGTGGGCAGTAGTTTTTTCATGATCAGTTGTTCTCGTCTGTTTTTTGAATGATTAGTGGGCGTAGTTGGCGGCCCAGCTTTCCAGCACGTGCTTGTAGGGCTTGATGAAGTGCTCTTCCGTGAACTTTCCCTGCTTCACGGCGAGTTGGCTGCGCTCATCGCGGTCATAGACAATCTGCGTCAGCGAGTAATCCTGATTCTTCAGGCTCGGTTGATAGACCTTCCCCGCGGCGGAATTGGCGTTGTAGATCTCGGGACGGTAGATTTTCTGGAACGTTTCCATCGTGCTGATGATGCTGATCAGCTCAAGGTTCGTGTAGTGGCCCAGCAGGTCGCCCTGAAAGTAAAAGGCCAATGGTGCGGCGCTGCCCGGGGGCATGAAGTAACGGACCTGCAAGCCCATTTTTTCGAAGTACTGGTCCGTCGGCGAGAATTCGTTCTGCTGATATTCAATGCCCAGGATGGGGTGCTGATTTTCAGTGCGCAGGTACGTCTTGCTGCTTGAGGCGCTGATGCAGATGACCGGCGGCTTGCTGAAATGCTCTTTGTAAGCGCTGGAACTGACAAAGTGCTTGAACAGCTTGCCGTGCAAATCGCCGAAACCGTCAGGCGAGCTAAAGCTGGATTTGTTCTTGTTGTGCTCTTGCAAAAGCACGCTGAAGTCGTAGTCGCGCACGTACGAAGAGAAGTTGTTCCCGACGATCCCTTCGATGCGTTCGTTGTTGTGGCGGTCAACAATATTGGTCTTCAAGATTTCAATCAGCGGAAACGCATCACTGCCGCCGTTGGCGGCGATGTTCATTTCAACGGAGATGATGTCGAGTTCGACCGTGTAGCGATCCCCCCTGGGGTTGTCCCAATGCGCCAGGCTATTGAAGCGCCGGTCGATCATCTTCAGCGTGTTGCGAAGGTTCTGCTGGCGACTCGTGCCCCGCGCCAGATTGGCGAAGTTGGTCGTGATGCGCGTGTTGTCGGAGGGCTGGTAATTTTCATCAAAAGGAATGCTCTTGATGTTGAATGTGAAGGCGTTGCTCATGGTGTTGGCGTGTGCTGATTTTGGCGAAAGAATTACAGAGTCCGGCTGCTGCTTGGCGGCGGACGCTATCGCCGCTGCGGGCGGCGCTTGAATTGGCTTTGCGTCAGGCTGCCACCGCTTCTTGTGCGGCGGCGGTGCGTGGATGGCGCATCAATTCGATCAAGGGCAATGCGCGCTGTACCGCCAGTCGGGCCCGTTCGATCAGGGCCATGTCCTGCACGCGGTAGTCGACAAAATCCTTGTCGGTGGCGTAGACGCCCAGCGGCAAGGTGCGTGCCTGGAAGAAGCTGAACAGCGGCCGCAACTGGTGATCGATGATCAGGGCATGGCGTTCGCTGCCGCCGGTGGCCGCCAACAAGACGGGCTTGTCGATCAGGGCGTCCTGATGAATGAAGTCGAAGAAGTGCTTGAACAGCCCCGTGTACGAGCCTCGATAGACCGGGGTTGTCACCACCAGGATGTCCGCTTGTTCGACCGCGCCAAGTTCGCGCTCTACCGTGTCGGGCAATTGCGAGCGCCAGACGGCGCCGGCAAGTTGCGGGGCCAGCTCACCCAGTTCAACCAGGTGTTGTTCGCACGGTATATCGTCGGCGATCAGATCCAGCAGGTGTTCTGCCAGGGCCGCTGACTTGGAGGGGCGTTGCAGTCCGCCGGAAACTGCGACTAGACGGAGTGGACGTGTCATCTTTGCTTCACATGAATGGATCTACCCGGCGCCGCATCTGTTTGTGCAGTTGCAGCATCAAGCTGGAACCGCATGCTAGAGGAGGGTAACGATGAAGTAAAATGGTTTTATTTCACTAATCCATGAGCAGGAATCATCTGAATGCTTGAGCGCATCCACCTCAGCATCGTCCAGCAGGTCGAAAAGCAAGGGTCGTTGACGGCCGCCGCGGGCGTGTTGAACCTGACCCAGTCGGCCCTGAGCCACAGCATGAAGAAGCTGGAGGTGCAGCTGGGCACCGACGTCTGGCTGCGCGAAGGTCGAAGCCTGCGCTTGACGCAGGCCGGCCAATACCTGTTGGCGGTGGCGAACCGCGTGCTGCCGCAACTGGACCTGGCCGAAGAGCGCCTGGGCCAATTCGCGCAGGGCGAACGCGGCGCGCTGCGCATCGGCATGGAATGCCACCCTTGCTATCAGTGGTTGCTGAAGGTGGTTTCACCGTATCTGGCGGCCTGGCCTGACGTGGATGTGGACGTCAAGCAGAAGTTCCAGTTCGGCGGGATCGGCGCGCTGTTCGGCTACGAGATCGACCTGCTGGTGACGCCCGACCCGCTGTTCAAGCCGGGCCTGAAGTTCGAGCCCGTGTTTGACTACGAGCAGGTGCTGGTCGTGCCCAAGGGCCACCGCCTGGCAACGGCTGCGTACGTGAAGCCGCAGCAGCTGACGCAGGAAGTGCTGATCAGCTACCCCGTGGACATCGAGCGGCTGGACATCTACAACCAGTTCCTGCTGCCGGCCGGCGTTACGCCCAAGCGCCATAAAGCCATCGAAACCACCGACATCATGGTGCAGATGGTGGCTAGCGGACGCGGTGTGGCAGCTCTGCCGCGCTGGCTGGTCGAGGAATACGCGGCCCGGATGGATGTGGTGCCGGTGCGGCTGGGCGTACGCGGCATCGCCAAGCAGATCTTTCTTGGCGCGCGCGAGGCGGACAGCGCCATTGACTACGTGCGGGCCTTCATCGAACTGGCCCGCCATCCGGCCACCGACCCGCCGACCGCCGTGGCGCAAGAAGCCAATGAATGAACTTCACCGGGGTAGGCAAACCGCTTGCCAAGCGGTTTGGCGTGCCAAGTAGTGATGTCCTGGATTTTCTCTCATACGACTATGGCAGCCAGCAACTGAAGGTTTTCCTCGCCATTTAAGTTATAGAAGATATGTTATGGTGGCGTAATTCTTATAACTATGACGGAGCTCAGCCATGGGCGTCGTACAAGACCATCCTGGGGTCTCCACCCTTGTGGGTACCCCGAAGCAAGCACAGGACTACCTCCGAAAATCCCACGCCGATCAGGTGGTGGTGCTTGCATTCGAACATGTCGATAACGCCTCGCTTTCGACTGTTGCCCAGAACATGTCCAGCGTCGCGGAATCGATGCTTGAGCTTTTCCTTAAGCGGCAGGATCGGGAGCTTGTCGAGCGCTTGGTTGATGCCCTGGTGCCCCGCAAGCCCGCGTCGCCCCAGCTTCTCAAGGAAGCGATGATGCTGGCTCGGGCTCGCATGGCTGTTCTTGAAAGTGGAGACTGGCTCACAGCAGCCGAAGTGGCCCAGTTGGCAGGCCTGAGCACCGTCAACCCTAGCGCGCAGCCAAACAAGTGGAAGAAGCAGGGGCAGATATTTGCCATTCATCACAACGGCGTTGACTATTTCCCAGCCTATGGTCTGGATCGGGAGGCCAGCTTCCGTCCGTTGAAAGCGCTGGCCAGGATCATTAAGGAATTTGACGGGCACAAGGATGCTTGGGGCATGGCCTATTGGTTCCTGTCCGCCAATAGCTTCCTGTCAGGTAAGCGGCCGCAGGACTTGCTGGCTGCTTTGCCGGATCAGGTGATCGATGCCGCTCGCGATGAGGTGCAGGAGGTCGCACATGGCTAACCGCCGTAGCCGTTCTGCCGATTCGGTGTTGATGTCGGTGGAAGGTCACCTCGACAGCACCACGCCGACACCTCCTGAAGTCCTTCACGCGACCATAAAAACGCTAGAGGCTGGAACTATCCTGCACCGCGTTCACCAGGGGAAATACCGGGCGGACCAGTTCAACCCTGGCACTCAGGGGAACGCGCGCTTCAGTCCTATTCGGGATGCCCAAGGCGCACCGATTCCGACGCTCTACGGTGGTGCGACCATGGACTGCGCCATGATGGAGACGGTATTCCACGATGTTCCGCACGCGCCAGGTTTCAAAACTCTGGATAAGCGCAAACTGGAGGGTCAGGTTCACTCATGTGTCGAAGTCACCCAGGACCTGCAGCTCGTCGATTTGGCTAGCGTACCGTTGCGCAAACTGGGCGTGACCCGTAGGCAGCTTATCGATACGGAAAAAGATCAGTACCCGGCCACCCGCCAATGGGGGGCAAGGCTTCACGCGAAGCATCCACGGGTGCAGGGCTTATCTTGGATTTCTCGACAAGATGACTCCGCTCGGGCGGTGGTTCTGTTTGGGGATCGAATCGCCGACGGAACACTGCGCCCGGATAGTGAGTCGCGCAGCTTGATGGACGATGTCGGGGCGTACGACGCGTTGTTGGATCTTGCGGGGCGGTTGGGCGTGCTTATTGTTCCAGGCAATAGCTGAAAGAACTGGGTAGGTGCAGGCCTCCGCACAATCCGCGGCGGTTCAATCCTCCCTGCCGCCTTCAATCAACATCGACCTTAGTCGCTGGCGCTGCTTTTCCAGCGCCGCTATCTGCTTCTTCAGTATCGCCAGCCGCTTACGCTTCGCGACCGTCATATCCGCACATGCCTTCGCCCCTTCGATCAGCAACATGCAATCCGGAAAGCTGCGGATTTTATCCAAACTGAAGCCGGTGGCGATCAATCGCTGTATCTGCTTGACCTGCGTGACGGCCACTGCCTCGCAACACAGCGTTAGCCGTTCATCGGCACGGCACCAATATCAACGCTGGTTTGTTTTATAGCGACCGATATATAATTCCCCAGACATTGCACGGCACCTGCAACGCAAGTGCCTTCGTCAACCAGCTTGCCCCGGGGGAGGCCACCGCATGACGCAACTTGCCGACCCCATCCAGGATGCCGCCATCGGACCCGCTGCCACGTCTCACCCCCAGCAATCCTCTCGCAAAACCCTCCAAGGTCTCTGCTGGGCCGCCCTTAGCGTGCTGATCTTCGCCGGCTGGTTTGTGGTGACGCGCTTTAGCGTGACGCGCGAACTGCGCTTGTGGGATGTCACCGCGCTGCGATTCGGTATTGGCGCCCTCATTCTCTTTCCCGTATTGCGGCGGGGTTCCAGGCGCATGTCTGCCAAGCAATGGAGTGAAGGACTGCTGTATGCCTGCCTGTGGGGCATGCCCTTCGTGCTGGCGGTGGCTTTGGGTTTACAGCTAACGTCCGCCGGGCGGGCAGCGGCAGTGGCGCCGACATTGATGCCGGTTTTCGTTGGCCTGTTTGCGTGGGTCTTCCTGAAAGAAAAACCAGGCAGGGCGCGGTCGCTCGGCTATCTGGCCATCGTTATCGGTCTGATCTGCATGATCGCGGGCGGAGCCTCTGCGCACGGTGTTGCGAACCCGGTGGGCATCTTGGCGCTGATCACTGCCGCCGCGATGTGGGCCGTTTATACGTTGCTGTTTCGGCGCAGCGCGTTGACGCCGGTGCAGGCCGCGGCGTTGATTTGCTTCTGGTCGGCCGTGCTGTTCCTGCCGGTCTACCTGTTTGCCGGGCTCAGCCGCCTTGCCTTGGCGTCGCCTGGCGAAATCGGTTTGCAGGCGTTCTATCAGGGCGTCTTGATGAGCGGCGTGGCCATCGTGTCCTTCAACAGATCCGTTGCGCTGCTGGGGCCGTCGGCCGCCACGGCCATCATCGCCTTGATCCCGGCGGTTGCCGCGCTGACCGCCATTCCCGTCCTGGGTGAGCTGCCGTCGTGGGAAGAGGGCGTTGCCCTTCTTGCCGTGGTCGGCGGCGTGCTTCTGGCCGCCCGTCCCAAGCGCAAAGCCGCAGTCCCATCGACCACCACCGTAGCGAGGAACCCGCCATGATCCGTTTTTACTTTCATCCGACGCCCAACCCCGCAAAGATCGCGCTTTTCCTGGAAGAGACCGGGCTGGAGTACGAAGCCGTGCCGGTGGACACCAGCAAAGGCCAGCAGCACACGCCAGACTTTCGGGCCATCAATCCGAACGGCAAGGTGCCGGCCATCGTTGATACCGACGGCCCTGGCGGCAAGGAAGCGCGCGTGTTCGACTCGACGGCCATCCTGATCTATCTGGCCGACAAGACCGGCAAACTGACAGGCACGCCGGAGGATCGGCCGGAGTTGCTGTCATGGCTGTTGTTCATTGCATCGGGCCTGGGCCCGTTCTCTGGCCAGGCGGTGCACTTTCAGTTCGCCGCGCCGGATGGCCTGGACTATGCCGTCAACCGTTACCGCCGCGAGGCCGAGCGGCACTACCAGGTGCTGGACGAGCACATGAAGGGGCGCGAGTTCATCGTCGGCAACAGCTTCACCATCGCGGATATTTCGGCTTGGGGCTGGCTTGATCGGGCCTCCCGCGTCTTTAAGGGCGCCGAAGACCCGCTGGCGCCGTTCCCGGAACTGAAGCGCTGGTTCGCCAGTGTGGATGCGCGCCCAGCCGTTGCGCGCGCCCGGGCGCTTAGCAAAAGCCACCAGTGGAAAACGGTCAACGACGACGAGACCAAGCGGGCGTTGTTCCCGTCGAACTTTCCCCCCGCGTCGTCACAAGGAGCCTGAGATGGATCTGAAGAACAAACGGGTTCTGATCACAGGCGGATCAAGCGGCATCGGCCTTGCGCTGGCCCATGCGTTGACGGCGCGCGGCGCCAGGGTGGTCATTACGGGGCGGCGGCAAAGCGTGCTGGATGATGCGCTGCGCGGTCTGGATTCAGCCACGGGGGTTTGCGCCGACGTAGGAACAACCGAAGGACGCATCGCCACGCTCGACAAGGCCGTTGCGGCCTTGGGCGGGCTCGACATCCTGATCAACAACGCGGGCGGCGTGCGCGCTGGCCGTTTGGAAAATACGGCAGAGGCCGACATCGAGCAGATGGTGACCGTGGACCTGCTTGCGCCGATCTTGCTGACCCGCGCCGCGATCCCGGCCTTGCGGGCCAGCGGTGATGCCATTGTGGTGAACGTGACCTCTGGCATTGCGCTGGTGGGCGCGCCGTTCTACACGACCTACGCAGCGGTGAAAGCGGGCTTGGCGCATTTCGGCGAGTCCCTTCGGCGCGAGCTTAAAGGCGAAGGCATCCATGTGTTGACGGCCTATCCGGGCGGGACCGACACGCCCATGATGCAATCCAACCGCGCCGGCCCGGAACTGGGGTTTTCGCGGGAGCCTGCTTCCGCGGTGGCCGAGGCCATCGTCCAGGGAATCGAGACGGACGCTTTCGAGGTCATCCGAGGCGGCGAGACACGCGCGCAGATGATCGCACTGAACCGGCAGGATCCCGCCGCCGTTGATGCACGGTTTCTGACGCTCAAGCCCGCGCTGGAAGACGCGGTCAAGGACCACAGCGCACTATGATGGCGTCGCCTTTCCCTGTTCGCTGTGCGAAGCAGCCGCTAAGGAGACCCCATGGCGCGCCCAAGAGAGTTTGACGAAGCGGCGGCGCTTGATGCCGCCATCGAATGCTTCTGGTCGCGCGGCTTTGAGGCGACGTCGGTTCGCGACCTGACCGCTGCGATGGGGATCGTAGGCCCCAGCCTGTACAACACGTTTGGCGACAAGCGCACTCTGTACCAGCGGGCGCTTGCGCATTACGTCGAGCGTGGCTTTTGCGAACGGGTCAGGCGCTTTGAGTCGCAATTGACGCCTCGCGAGGCTATCGGCGCGTTCTTTGACGAGATCATCGAGCTATCGCTGGCGGACGAACAGCGCAAGGGTTGCATGATCGTGAATTCGGCGCTGGAGCTGTCTCCGCACGATGCCGAGTTCCAGCAGGCGCTAGCGCTTGTGCTGCGGGATATGGAAGCCTTCTTCCTGCGCTGCGTGCAGGCGGGTCAAGCGGCCGGCACCATCAACGCCACGCAGTCGGCAGAGGATCTTGCGCGCATGCTGCTCGGCTTGCTGATGGGCCTGCGCGTGCTGGCGCGTTCGCGACCGGAACCGGAGTTGTTGCGCGGTTTGGTTCGGCCCGCGCTGGCCTTGCTTGACGACGCCAGCCCGGCCCGTTGATCAAACGGAAGAACGACGTAAATTCGCTCAACCGTGCCAGTGTGAGCAACGGATCACGCTGCAGAAGTTGCCGCGATGGAAGTGCGGCTCTTTGTCAGAGGTCAGGTCGCGGTCGAACGTCTGGGTCCGAAAAATAGCGTTCTGTTAAGGCTGCGCGCGTTGTGCTTCAGTCGCGGCATCCGACAGCAGCGCATCCGCGATATCCAACATCGCTCGCAGACGATCCATGTGCCGCAGGTCGTGGTGGTAGCCCACCCATATATCCCTGCTTGGCGGCTGGTCCGGCACTTCGATGCGCTGCAATCCCGGCACGGCATCGCCAAGCGGTCTGGGCAGCACGGCGATACCCATGCCGCGTGCGCACATTTGCGCTTGAACGGCCCGGCTTGTGCTGGTGAAAACGCGGGGTGACTGCGGAAACCTATCCAGCAGCCACGCGACATCCGGAAAGTGGGACTGTGCCGTATTCATCAGAATCAGTCCCACTGAAGACGGATCGTGCTGCATGGTGGTTGCGGTGTCCGCCGAACCATAAAGGCCGTAGGAAACCGTCATCAGGCGGCGTTGAACAATGTCTGGTTCGGTAAAGGGCACGATGCGAAAAGCCACGTCGGCTTCGCGGCGTGACAGATCGAGCAGCCGGTAGCTGGCAATCACCTCGGGCACGACGGCCGGATGGCGGCGGGTCAGCTCGGCCAGGACAGGCGCCAGCACATAGCCCGCAAACCACTCGGCCGACGATATTCGCAAGATTCCCTCAAGCCGCTGGTGGTTGCCCGCCAGCCGTCTTTCCATAGACAGCGCGGAATTCTCCATGGATTCCGCCAACGCCATCACGGCGTCCCCCGCGTCCGTCAGCACCAGTCCGTCTCTCGTTCTGCGAAACAGTGCTTGTTCGGCTTCGTCTTCAAGCGCCTTGATCCGGCGGCCCACGGTGGGATGGCTCACGCCCAAGCGCCGCGCGGCTTCGCCAAAGGATTGGCCGCGGGCCACCGCCAGAAAGATCCGGACGTCGCTCCATTCCATGCTGTGATTTCCGTTCAAAACTGAACGGCAAATATACAGAAATGGCAGTTCGCAAACAATTCTATTCCGATCACCATGACGGCTTCGCCGAGCTGGACCATCCCGGCCCAGCCGATTCTGGAATCGCAAGTCATGAGCAAGTTGAAAGACAAAGTCGCCTTGATAACGGGCGCATCGAAGGGCATTGGCGCGGGCATCGCGCGTCGGCTCGCGGCGGATGGCGCGAAGGTCATCGTCAATTACGCTTCAAGCCGAAGCGGTGCCGACAAGGTGGTGGCCGACATCGAAGCCGCTGGCGGGACGGCGGTGGCGGTGGCTGCGGATGTCACCAAGCAGGCGGACGTCGAGGCGCTGGTCGGGTCGGCCATCGAGCACTTCGGGCGGCTGGACATCGTGGTGAACAACGCGGGCATCTACCAGTTCGCCAAGATCGAAGACACCACCGAAGCCCTGTACCGACAGCAGTTCGATATCAACGTGCTGGGTACGCTGCTGGTTGCCGGCGCCGCCGCGCGGCATCTGGGCCAGGGCGGCAGCATCATCAACATCAGTTCCAACGTGACGAGCGTGCAGCCCGCCGAGAGCGCCATCTACACCGGCACCAAGGGAGCCATTGACGCCATTACCGGCGTGCTCGCGCGCGAACTCGGGCCCCGAGGCATCCGCGTCAACGCGGTCAACCCCGGCCTGATAGAAACCGAAGGTACTCATACCGCCGGGGTGATGGGTTCGGACTTCGAGGCGTGGAACGTAGGCCAGACGCCGCTGGGCCGCGTCGGAAAGGTTGAGGATATTGCGTCGATCGTCGCGTTCCTGGCGTCCGATGAGGCGGGGTGGGTGACAGGCGAGGTGATTCTGGGGTCGGGAGGGATGCGCTGATAGGAGGGAGGCGTAGGGTCTTGATAGCGATGCACGCTGTTCTTGGTGCATTCTCCGGCGATGTGTGACAGTATTCCGTTATCATTTTTTTGGGTTTTCCACTAAAAATAAACGTTTTTTGTGGCCCGTGACGGATTTTCATCACATGCGGATCGGTTTGAAAGCCCTGGAGGCCAGGTTTGGCATTACGTCGGCGCAGCCGCTGCGTGTGACCTCGCTCGTTGGTACTGTCCGTGCGACGCGAGAGTCGCCCCAGGGAATCGAAAACCAATATCCCGCTGTATACCGGCCTGCCGACACCTTTGCCGGGCACTTTGAGTTCGGGCTGAAGTACGAGGAGATCCATCTCGAATTCTTCGCCCGGCTCTTCACGGCCAGCGGACCCCAGCCGCTAGAGGAATGGTGCCGAGCCGAGCCGTTCGGACAGTATGCGCGCCGGGCTGGCTTTTTCTACGAATGGCTCACCGGTCAGCAACTTGATGTCCCGGATCTGGCCGGCGGAGCCTACGTTGATGCCATCTCCGATGATGCCTACGTCACGCGCACCAAAGCCGCTCGCGATCGTCGTTGGCGGATCAACAACAACCTGCCGGGTACGCCAGTTTTTTGCCCCATCATTCGTCGCTCTCAGGTCCTGACTCAAGCGTTGCAGTTCAACCCGCTTGAGGCGCTCACGGAATTGGATAGGCAGTTTGGCGAAGACGTGCTGAGACGCGCTGTCGTCTGGCTCAAGCTCAAGGAATCGCGGGCGAGTTTCCAGATTGAGCACGAGGCCGACCAAACAGATCGGGTGAAGCGGTTTGCCCACGTCATGGGCGAACACTGCGGCAAGCTGGACGAGCCACTAGGTATCGACAGCTTGATCGTGCTGCAAAAGGACATTCTCGGCGCTGCGGCATTGCGGCTGGGTGTGCGCCAATCGCCGGTCTTCGTCGGCCAGGCCACCATGCGCGAGGACATCGTCCACTATATCGGCCCGCATTTCTCGGTGCTGGATGAGATGCTGACAGGGCTGCAAGCCTTCGAGCAGATGACCCGCGGACGCGAGTCGCTGGCGCGCGCGGCGGCCATCGCATTTGGGTTCGTCTACCTCCACCCGATGAGCGACGGGAACGGCCGTATTCACCGCTTCCTGATCAACGACACACTCTTGCGCGATGAGGCCATTCCGGCGGGGGTGATCCTGCCTGTTTCGGCGACCATCACCAGCGTGCGCGAGTTCGGCCATGGTTATGACCGCGTGCTGGACGTGTTCTCGAGCCCATTCATGCGGCGGTACGACTCTGCCTATCATTTCGGCAAGATGGTCGAATACGAAGACGGCGTCAGGTCAAACTTTGTGTTCGATGCTTACGACGACGCCAAATCGGCTTGGCGCTACCCGGACCTTACCGAGCACGCGATCTACACCGCTCAGCTTGTGGCTCACACCATCCACCACGAAATGGCGGACGAGGCGCGTGTGCTGGTGCGGTTCGAGCTTGCACAGCAGCGCATCAAGGACGTACTGGAAATGCCGGACGCGGACGCTGTGCGCATAATCCGGTCGGTCAAGGAATACGGGTGGCGCATCTCGGGAAAACTCGTGAAGGAGTATCCGATACTCGACGACAAGATACGCGCCTTGCGCGTTATCGAGGCCGTGCAGTCCGCGTTCGAGGATCGGGACCCGTCACCCATCGTCGAATGACCCGCGATTAAACATCGCAGATCAGGATGGCATGAACGATGCCGGCCTGGCCAACCACTCAAAGCTCATCGTATTTCTTGCTGCTACCCCGGGCGCGGTCGGCGGGGTACTTCTGTGCGTTCAGCGGAATCTTCGCCTGCGCGGCTTTCACGGGGTCGATACCGAGCACGTTGCTGAGTTGGATGAGGTAAAGGAGCACATCCGCGATCTCGCTGCCCACCGCTTCGAGTTTCTCTGGGGAAAGCGCGCGGCTTTGTTCTTCCGTCAGCCACTGGAAGTGTTCGAGCAGTTCGCCCGCTTCCACGATCAGCGCGGACGCCAGGTTCTTGGGCGAGTGGAACTGCTCCCAATTGCGGGCCTGGGCAAATTCGCGTTGTTGCTGGCTAAGGTCTTGAAGGGTATCGGTCATGGTGTCGACAGGGGTGAGGTGGGCAACTGGATGCGGTATTTATCGGCCATTTTCGCGCATCTCCGTAGCTCTGAATTCAGCGCACAGTCGCGCCTTGGCAGTCGGCGCGCCTCCCCTTACTCCTCCCCTTACAAATCAAGCACAATCCTGCTTCCCTTGGCGCTGGACACGCAGATCAACATCGTCTTCTGCGCGGCCTTTTCCGCGTTGCTGAGATATTGGTCGGCGTGTTCGGCTTCGCCTTCCAGAATGCGGGTCTCGCAGGTGCCACATACGCCTTCGCGGCACAGGCATTCCACCGGCACGGTGCTGTCGCGTTCGATGGCGTTCAGGATGGACTCGCCGGCGGCCACCTCCACTGTCTTGCCGGACTTCGCCAGCACCACGGTGAAAGCGCCGCCCATTGGCTTGGGCGCGGTGAACTGTTCGACGTGCACGCGCGCCGACTCAACACCGACGGCTTGCGCGGCACCGCGCACGGCATCGATCAGTGGACCGGGACCGCAGACGTAGGCGTGCGCGCCGGGTTCCATGCCGCCCAGCAGGCCCGTCAGGTCCAGCCGCTGGCCCTTGCTGTCGACATGGAAGTGGACGTGATCCCCACAAAGCCGGGCCAGCTCATCCCGAAAGGCGCCGTGTTCGTCAGCGCGGAAGGCGTAGTGCAGTTCATACGAAGCGCCACGCTGGTGCAGGTCATGCAACTGCGAGATGAATGGGGTGATGCCGATGCCGCCCGCGATCAGAACGTGGTGACGGGCGGTCTTGTCCAGGGCGAACAAGTTGTTCGGGTAGGTGATGCTGAGTGTGTCGCCTTCGGCCACCTTGTCATGCAGGAAGGCAGACCCACCCTTGGACGGCGTTTCGCGACGCACGCCAATCTGGTAGCTACCCAGCGCGTGGGGCGAGCTCATCAGCGAGTAGGCATTGTTGTACTGACGGCTACCGTCGCGCAGTTGCACGATGATGTGACTGCCCCCCGAGAAGGGTGGCAACGCGCCGCCGTCCAGGGCTTCCAGGGTGTAGCGCTTGATCAGCGGAGTCACGGGCTCGATGCGCGTAACCCGTACGAGCAGGGTCGGATGGGTGGCCATGTTCAGGCGGGGGCGCGGTGGAGCGCCGACGCGGGGGTGTCGGCAGACAAGGTGCCCTTGTATTCGGTCGCCAGCTTGCGGTGAAAATGTACGATGCCGTGTTCGCTGATGCCGCTGCGCTGGCGATCAACCATGATGCGGCCTTGGCCGCGATAGCCCCTGGACTTCAGCCCCTTCTGCACGCTTTCCACCAGGCGCAGGTCTTCGGGGCGGAACACGTCGCGGTACCACTCAACCAGCGTCTGCTGCTCGTCGGTGAGTTCCTTGTTCAGAAAGTAAATCTCGTAGTGCTGCAACGTGACGCCCGCGCTGGCGGGGAATTCATAGATTACGGTCATGAAGTCGGCGCCCGGCGGCACGTTGAACATGGTGCATGGCCACGCCCAGAATCCGGCAAAACTGGGGTCCTTTACCGAGGCATCCACCTTGAAGGATTTTTCCGACGACTTGGCCAGGCCGAATTGGAGCGTCCAGTTGCCGTGCATCGTGTGCTGGTATTTGTCTACCTGGACAGAGTCCGCGAAGCTGGGGTGCACGGGGCCGCAGTGGTAGCACTCCAGGTAGTTGTCGACGATGGACTTCCAGTTGGCGGGCGTTTCCGTGACAAAGCGCGCGGCCAGGTGCAGGTCGTCCACTACCGGGCAGGCGACGCGCAGGCGGGCAGCAAGGCCGGGGAGTTGATCTTCAACGGAGCCTGCGTTGGGGTTCATGTTGATAAAGACGAAGCCGGCGGCTTCTTCGACCCGGACGGGCACCAGGCTGGCCTTGTCGCGGTCGAAGTTGGGCACGTTGTCGCAGTTGCGGGCCAGGGCCAGCTCGCCATCCAGCTTGAAGGTCCAGGCGTGATACGGACAGGTGATGACATTCTTGGCGCGGCCGCTGCCTTGCATCAGTTGATGGCCCCGGTGCGGGCAGACGTTGTAGAACGCCCGCAGGATGCCGTCGCGGTCGCGCAGCACGATGATGCTTTCGCCGATGATCTCGCGCGTGACGTAGTCGTTGGGCGCGGCCAGTTCACTGCGGTGGGCCACGCAGATCCAGGCGTTGGCGAAGACCTTTTCCCTTTCGTAGTCGAACACGGCGTCCTTCGTGTAGTACGAGGCGGGCAAGGTCCAGGCGTTTTCTTCGTCGGCGCAGAAGTTGGCGGGCAGTGGGGTGGTGGGGTTCATGATGATCTCCAGGGAAAAAAAGCCGCTTGGGCGGGCGTTTCGATCAGGTGGGCGGGGGTGTCGCCGTAGTCCTGTATCAGCCAGCGGAACAGGCCAAACAGCTTGATGGCGAGGATGAACAGGAACGGGATGGCGGTCAGCACCACGGCTGTCTTCATCGTTTCCAGCGACGCCTTGGTGAACAACATCGCAAGCGGCACCAGCGTCAGCGCTATGCACCAGAAGACGCGGCTGGTGGGGGTGGGGTCTTCGCCTTCGGACAAGTTGCGGGTGGTGGTGGCCGCCACGGCGTAGGCGACGGCATCCACGTGGGCCGCCAGGAAGACGATCATGATTGCCAGGTACAGGGCCAGGAACAGCCAGCCGGCCGGCAGCGAGCTCAACAACATTTCCACCGCCGTTTCGCCACCGTGTTCTTTCAGGATGCGCGGCACGTCGATGGCGCCCGACAGGAACTGGTGCATGGAGTAGCTTTCCAGCGCCCCGAAGAAGAACCAGCATCCGGCGCTGCCGCCCAGCAAGAGCGCGTAGATCACTTCCTTGATCTTGCGGCCCTTGGACACGCGGGCCACAAACATCGCCACGCCCGGTGAATACGACACCCACCACAGCCAATAGAACACCGTCCAGCCTCGGTTGAAGGCGCCGTCGCCGGCCGGGTCGGTGAAGAGGCTCATGCGCACGTAGTTCTGCAGCATCAGGCCCAGGCCGTTGACGATGTTGTTGCCGGAAAACTGGGTTGGCCCCACAACAAGCACCACGGCGGCCAGCAGCAATGCGCCCCAACAGACCAGATGGCTCAAGCGCTTCATGCCGCTGGCGATGCCGATATAGGCGCTGGCCGAGAACAGCGCCGACACGCCGACGATCACGATCACTTGCATGCTGAAGGTGTCGGGCGTGCCCAGCAGGCTGGACAGCCCGCGCGTAAAGGTGGATGCCGTCAGGGCGATGGACACCGTCAGCGCGCCGAACATGGTCAGCAGGAAGATCAGATCCACCGCGCGGCCGACCGGACCCGTGGCCCGAAACCCCGTGATGGCCTGGATGATGGACGCCAGGTTCAAGCCCGTGTTCTTGCGCACATGAAAGTGATAGGCCATGGCAAGCGAGGGCAGGGCGTACACCGCCCAGGCGCTCAGGCCCCAGTGGAAGAAGGAATAGCTGATGCTGTATTCCAGCGCCTCGCGCGAGCCGGCGGGCACGTTAAGGCCCGGCGACTGGTAGTAATAGGCCCATTCCATCACGCCCCAGTACAGCGTTGACGACCCCATGCCGGCGCAGATGAACATGAAGATCCACGACAGCGTGGAATATTCAGGCTTGCCTTCGCCCAAGCGCACGTTGCCGTACTTGCTGAACGCCAGCCCGATGCAGGCGATGACACAGCCGAAGACGAATATCTGGATAAGGGATCCGAACGAGCGCGTGGTCCAGTCAAACAGCACGGTGGCGGTGGCGGCCGCTTCGGCGGGCCACAGAACCATGGCGATGACGGTAAGCAGCACGGCGGTAAGCGTGCAAAGGGTCAGGAACCCGTCGCGGCGTGGCGCGGATGTTTTCACGTTGTCTCCTCCGATGCGTCGTTGCGCACGGGTTCTTGTCGTATGTAAACCGAGGGTTTACATGAACTATTAATTAACAAGTAAACGACCGAACTTTAGGGAGAACGTTGTCCACGCACAAGCATCGCGCCGAAAGCGGCGCGTTTGTAACGACTAGTGTTTGTCACACCCCGCGATGGCGTCGGGGGCATGAAGGAAGGCGGCTTGCGTTTCGCCTGACTTTGCGCTGGCGGTCAGCCCCCGCGACGCTGCACCACCAGATTGCTGACGAAGATCTGCACCACTTCATCGTTCTGATTCAACGTTGTCGTGCGCGCTTTCACCAAGCCTTGCTGGGGCCGGGTCTTGGACGGCCGCACTTCAAGCACTTCGCTTTCAATCCGCAATTCGTCGTCCGGGCGCACGGGAAGCGGCCAGCGGATTTCGTCCACGCCGGCGCCGATGATGCCGCCCGCGGGTTTGAATTCGCTGGCGACCAACAACTGCATCGTCAGCGCGGCGGTGTGCCAGCCGCTGGCGGCCAGGCCTTTGAATAGCGTGGCGCTGGCGGCCTCTTCGTCCACGTGAAAGGGTTGCGGGTCGAATTCGGATGCAAAGGCCTTGATGCGCTCGCGGGTGACGCGCACGCGGGCGGTGCCGATAAAGCGTTGTCCGGGGCTCAGGTCTTCCAGGTAGTGCGGGGGCATGGGGTTTGGCTCCATCCAATGGGCAATGAATTCAGGGCAATGAATTCAACGCAACGAATACAGGGCAACGAATTCAGGGCAACGGAAACGTCAAGCGGCGGCTTTCGGCGTCAGGGACGCAATCAATTCACTGCGGCAGGCCTCCAGGATTTCGTCGGCCAGCGGGGAATCATCGGGGCAGGCGCGCGACAGTGCCACCGCTCCAATCACGTGGGCAAGCAAGTCGATGCGTTTGGCGCGGGCGCGTTTTGGGTCCGCGTCCTGCGGCGCGGCGTCGTCCCGGCCCAGCACGGCCAGCATGTCTTCGATGCCCGCCGCAAAGGTGGCCTTGACGTCGTCTGATTGGCGCGCGGCGTCGCCGCACAGGGCGGCCATGGTGCAACCGGCGCTGCGCCCGTCGCGGTGCGCGCGTGATACGTAGACGCTGATGAACTTGGCCAAGTCCATGTCGCCCGTCATGGCCAGGGATTGCGACAGCCCCGACGCGGCCGTCTCCGCCATCAGGTCGGCCTTGGACCGGAAGTGTTTGTAGAAGCCGCCGTGGGTGAAACCAGCGGCCGCCATCAATTCGGCCACACCCACGCCGTCGTAGCCGTGCTCTCGGAACAGGGCCGATGCGGTCTCGACGATATGCGCCCGGTTGGCCTGCGCCTGCGCCTTGGTGACTCTCATTCTCTGTCCCTCATTCGTTGTTTCTCACTTCGCGGCCCACATCGCGTGCCTCGTTGATCAATGCAGTGCCCAGGACGTGAATATACATTGATGTCGATCATCATCAAAGTACTTGACGATTTAGATGTTGATCATCATCATTAACGCCGTTAGCGCATCCAGCGCCAGCGCAACAGGCCAAGCACGCACTTTCGGCCTTGGCGCTCAACCCTCTTCGATGGACCCGACCATGACCGACAACGCTTTGTTCCAGCCCTACCAACTGGGACCCCTGACGCTTTCCAACCGCATCGTGATGGCGCCGCTGACGCGCAACCGCGCCGAGGCGGGCTTCGTACCCAGCCGGTTTGCCGCCACGTACTACAGCCAGCGCGCCTCCGCGGGCTTGTTGATTGCCGAGGCAACGCAGATTTCGCGGCAGGGGCAGGGCTATCAAGACACGCCGGGGATCTACACGCCCGCGCAGGTCGAGGGATGGCGCCAGGTGACGCAAGCCGTGCACGCCAAGGGCGGCAAGATCTTTCTGCAGTTGTGGCATGTGGGCCGCGTGTCGCACGTGGACTTGCAAGAGAACGGAGCCGCGCCCGTGGCGCCGTCCGCCATCCGGGCCGAGACCAAGACGTTTGTGAACAATGGCTTTGTACCGGTGTCGACGCCGCGCGCGCTGGCGTTGGAGGAACTGCCCGGCATCGTCAACGATTTTCGCCAGGCGGCGGCCAACGCCATCGCGGCGGGCTTTGACGGCGTGGAAGTTCACGGCGCCAACGGCTATCTGCTTGAACAGTTCGCCAAGGACGGCGCCAACCACCGCGACGATGCTTACGGCGGCTCGGTGCAGAACCGTGCCCGGCTGTTGCTTGAAGTCGTCCAGGCGGTGGCCGCAGAGGTTGGCGCTGACCGCACAGGCGTGCGGATCTCGCCGGTATCGCCCGCCAATGGCATCTCGTGCAGCGACCCGCAGGCGCAGTACGACTACATTGCCGACCAACTGAATGCGCTGGGCGTGGTCTATCTGCATGTGGTGGAAGGCGCCACGGGCGGCCCGCGCGACGTGGCGCCGTTTGACTACGATTCGCTGCGTCGGCGCTTCAAGAAGACCTATATCGCGAACAACGGCTATGGCCTGGACCTGGCTGCTACCCAGCTTGCCCAGGGCCATGCCGACCTGTTCGCATTCGGGCGTCCGTTCATCGCCAACCCGGACCTGGTCCAGCGCCTGAAGACGGACGCGCCGCTGGCGCAGTTGGACCCGGCCACGCTGTACGGCGGCGGCGCGGAAGGCTACATCGACTATCCGGCGTTGGCTGACGTGCGCTGAGCCGCATTGACTCCTCTTGACCCGCTGCGCATCGCGGCGGGGTCCATTCCCACTTACAAAGAGAGCTGCAAGATGAATTCCTCCACAGTGTTGATTACCGGCGCGTCCTCCGGCATTGGCGCAACCTATGCCGAACGCTTTGCGCGGCGCGGCCATGATCTGGTGCTGGTGGCGCGCGACCAAACCCGGCTTGACACCCTGGCCGCGCGCTTGCGGCAAGACCATGGCGTTGCGGTCGACGTGCTGGTGGCAGACCTGACGCGCGACGACCACATCGAAGCCGTCGAGGCCAGGCTGCGCGATGACGTCCGCATCCAGATCCTGATCAACAACGCGGGCGCCGCGCAGACGGGCAACTTTGTGGCGCAAACGCCCCAGGCGGCCGGCCAACTGGTGGCGTTGAACACGACGGCCCCAACGCGGCTGGCCAGCGCCATCGCGCCGCGCCTGGTGCAAGCGGGCACGGGCGCTATCGTCAACGTGGGGTCGGTGGTTGGCTTCATGCCGCAGTTCGGCATGGCGGTCTACGGCGCAACCAAGGCCTATATGTTGTTCCTGTCGCAGGCCTTGCACGAAGAGCTGTCGCCCGCCGGCGTCTATGTGCAGGCTGTGCTGCCCGCCGCCACGCGCACCGAGATCTGGCAACGCGCGGGCATCGATATCAACGCGCTGCCGGAAGTGATGGATGTGGGCGAATTGGTGGACGCCGCGCTAGTTGGCTTTGACCGGCGCGAAACGGTGACGATCCCGCCGCTGCATGAGGCGTCGCGCTGGGAGGCCTTGGACGGCGCGCGGCAGGCGCTGTTGGGTGACATCAAGATGGCCAGCGCGGCGGCACGCTATCAACCGTCTTGATGCGTCGCGACCGCGCGGCTGCGGGAGCGGCCGCAGTTGTGCCTGGGTTGTGCCCGGGTTGTGCCTGATATTGCGCCCGGCATGCGCCGGGCGCAAGGCTACCCGCCTGGAAATCAAGTCACGTTGACCGAGATTTTTCGCGGCTGCGCTTCGCGCAGGCGCGGGATCTGCAAGGTCAGCACGCCGTGCTTCAAGTTGGCGGTGATGTTGTCCTTGTCCAGGTCATGGCCCAGCGTGAAGCTGCGGCGGAACAGCGGTTCGCGCAGCTCGTTGTGCACCAGCCGCACCTCGGCCGGCACCTGCACCGCGGCTTCGCCTTCGATCAGCAGTTCGTTCGACTGCACCTTGATCGATAGCCTGTCCTTGGACACGCCCGGCAGGTCCGCCAAGAGCGTAATGCCGGTGGCGTTCTCGTAGATGTCCACGGCGGGCAGGGTGGCGGGGCGGTTGCTGTCGTTCGCGACCTTGGCCAAGGACTCCGAGCCGCGCGTGGCGGTCAGTTGGTTCCGTTCTTCCATGATGGTCCTCCTGTGTCGTCAACGTGCGTTCATTGGATGGAGATCAGGCGCGGCTTGGCCGATTCGCGCTTGCCGATCGAGATGCAAAGGCAGCCGTCGGTGTAGCGCGCCTGGATGTTTTCCGGGTCGGCGTCGCTGGGCAGTTCCACCACGCGGCTGAAGCGGCCACGCGCGCGTTCGCGGGCATACAGGGTGGTTTGCCCGGCAGGTTCCTCTTCGCGCCGTTCGCCGGAAATGGTCAGCAGGCCTTTTTCCATGGTGACCTCAAGCGCTTCCGGATCCACGCCGGGCACGAAGGCCACAACTTCAATGGAATCGGCGCAGGCGCCCACGTTCACGGGCGGAAAATCCCCGCGCGCGGTGGAGCGCAGGTTGGAAGGCGCGGTCGAGGACCGCAGGATTTTGTCCAGTTGCTGCAGGGTGTCCAGGGCGGAACTGATGCCGCTATCGAAAAATGGATACGTTGCCATGTTCGTCTCCCGATAAGGTCTGGTTCAGACGGCGTCTGGCATTGCGGCTGGGGAAACCTGTGCTGCGCTGCCTCGCCATAGCGCAAAAGTGGTAGCGGGTTGGCAGGCTTCAAGAGTGGGGTTTGATTGATTTCTTCAATCAAGTCAGACGGAAAAATTGCTGATTTTTAGCAACGCAATTTCAAGGGGGAAATTTTTGGCGCCACCTTGCTGGCGGAGTCAGGCGTCGAACAAGGCGCGCTCGTTGTCGAAGACCTCAACCAGGTAATCAACAACCGTGCGGATGGGCGGATCTTTACGGTCTTGCCTGCGCGTCAGCAACACGATTTCGCGCGGTGGCGGTGCATCATCCAGCGTGCAGGCTTGCAGCCCTGGCGTCGTGCGTCCAAGGTAGTGCGGCAGTAGGGCAATGCCCACGCCAGACTGCGCCGCCAAGGCTTGCGCCGCCTGGTTATTGGCCCGAAAAGCCAGACGTGCCCGAGGGAAATGCCGTGCCAGCCAGGCGGCTTCGGGCAGATAGGCGTTGGCCTCGTCGAAGCCGACAAACACCGGTTCGGCGCCGCTTGCTATCCGTTCGCAACACGCCGCATCGCCGTAAAAGCCATACGCGATGTGCCCCAGCGGCTTCGCAATGAAGTCACCATCCTGGGGGCGGCCCAGCCGTACCGCGATATCGGTGACATGCCGTTCAAGGCTTACCGAGCGCAAGTCGGTGGCCAGCTCAATATCGATGCCGGGATGCCGCAGCCCCAGCCTGGCTAGCCGGCTGACAAGAAACCCCTGCGATAGCGCGGGCGGGGCGTTGACCCGGACCAGGCCGCGTAACGCGTTGTCCGCACCGGCGCGTCCCAGGGTGTGGACCGCGGCTTCCATGTCGCTTGCCGCCGCCAGCGCGCGGCTGCCGGCGGGGGTCAAGACGTAGCCTTCGGGCCGGCGTTCGACCAGTTTTTCGCCCAGGGTGGCTTCCAGCGACTGGAGGCGCCGCGAAATTGTCGAATGGTTGGTTGATAGCGCCCGCGCGGCGGCCGAGAGACTGCCGTAGCGACCTAGCGCGAGGAATACGCGGATGTCCTGCCAGTCGGGCTCTGTGCGTTTTTTATCAGCCATTGGGCAAGAATAGCGGATTTTCGATCAGCGCCAATACGCCTAATGTTCCTCTCACATCAACCCCATCTGTGAAGGAAACATCATGAGCAATGAACGGAAAGTCGCCATCGTCACGGGCGCATCGCAAGGGCTGGGCGCGGGTATCGCCCAGGCATTCCTGGATCGCGGCTACCGGGTCGTGGGAACGTCGCGGTCAATCCAGCCGTCGGACGATCCCAACTACCTGACCATCGCCGGGGATATCGGTGACCCCGCCACGGGCAAGGCTGTCGTGGAACAGGCGTTGGACCGCTTCGGCAGGGTGGACACGCTGGTGAACAACGCCGGCATTTTCATCGCCAACGCCTTTACCGCCTATACCGAACAGCAATACCGAGACATGCTTGCCACGAACCTGGCGGGCTTCTTCTACACGACGCAACACGCCGTGGAGGCGATGCTGAAGCAGGGCGGTGGCCACATCGTGCAGATCACCACGACGCTGGTCGATCACGCGAATTCCAACGTGCCGTCGGTGCTGGCGTCCTTGACCAAGGGGGGCCTGGCCGCCGCCACGCGTAGCCTGGCCATTGAATATGCAACCCGGAATATTCGCGTCAACGCGGTGTCGCCGGGCATCATCAGGACGCCCATGCATGCGCCCGACACGCATCAGGCCTTGGCGGCATTGCACCCCATGAAGCGTTTGGGGGACATCGCCGATGTGGCGCAGGCGGTACTGTATCTGGAGGATGCCGGCTTTGTGACCGGCGAGATCCTGCATGTTGATGGTGGACAGGTGGCGGGCGCCTGAGGGCCAACCCCCAATCCGTGGCAACGTTTGGTTCAAAGGAGAACAACCATGCCCTACGTGAATATCAAAGTTACCCGCGAGGGCACAGCGCCCGGTGCCGCGGCAACGACGCCCGAACAAAAGCGGGCGCTGATCAAAGGCGTCAGCGACCTGCTGTTCGAGGTGCTGGGCAAGCCGCATGCGTCAACCTTCGTGGTGATTGACGAGGTGGAGCTGGAGAACTGGGGGGTAGGCGGCGTAACTGTGCCCGAATACCGGGCGCAACTTGCCAAGGCGGACAAGTCGTAGCGGCCCGCCTTGGCCGGCTTGACCCTTAGCCGCCGATGGGGGTTGCTTACCCCTGGCGGCCCATGATGCTCAACGCCACCGCTTCAGCAATCTTGATCCCGTCCACGCCCGCCGACAGGATCCCGCCCGCATACCCCGCGCCTTCGCCCGCCGGGAACAGCCCTTGGGTGTTGATGCTTTGCAGCGTGTCGTTGTCGCGCTTGATTCGCACCGGCGACGACGTGCGCGTTTCCACGCCGGTCAGTACGGCGTCGTGCATGCCGAAGCCCTTGATGGTCTTGTCGAAGGCGGGCAGCGCTTCGCGAATGGCGGTGATGGCGAAGTCGGGTAGCGCCGTGGCCAGGTCGGTCAGGTGCACGCCCGGCGTGTAGGACGGCAGCACGGAACCGAATTCCGTCGACGCCTTGCCCGCGATGAAGTCGCCCACCAACTGGCCGGGCGCGCTGTACGTTTCACCGCCCAGCACGAAGGCCTGCGATTCCCATTTGCGCTGGAAGTCCACGCCGGCCAGCACGTGTTCCGGGTAGTCTTGCTCGGGCGAGATCCCCACCACGATGCCTGCGTTGGCATTGCGTTCGTTGCGGGAATACTGGCTCATGCCGTTGGTGACGACGCGGTTCGGTTCCGACGTGGCGGCCACGACGGTGCCGCCCGGGCACATACAGAAGCTGTACACCGAACGCCCATTGCTGGCGTGATGCACCAGTTTGTAGTCGGCCGCGCCCAGGATGGGGTGGCCGGCGCTGGGGCCGAAGCGCGCCTTGTCGATCAGCGACTGCGGGTGCTCGATCCGGAAGCCGATCGAAAACGGCTTGGCTTCCATGAACACGCCCTGCTCATGCAGCATCTGGAAGGTATCGCGCGCGCTGTGGCCGATGGCCAGCACCACGTGATCGGCTTCGATGTGTTCACCACTGGCCAGCGTGACGCCGGTGACCTGGCCGTTTTCGCGTTGCAGCGTTTCCACCTTGCTGGAAAAGCGCACTTCGCCGCCCAGCTTGGTGATGGTGTCGCGCATGACTTCCACCATGCCCACCAGCCGGAACGTGCCGATGTGCGGCTTGCTGACGTACAGAATTTCTTCCGGCGCGCCGGCCAGCACAAATTCCTTCAGGACCTTTTCGCCGTAGTGCTTGGGGTCTTTGATCTGGCTGTACAGCTTGCCGTCCGAGAACGTGCCCGCGCCGCCTTCGCCAAACTGCACGTTCGACTCGGGGTTCAGGATGCGCTTGCGCCACAGGCCCCAGGTGTCCTTGGTGCGTTCCCGCACGGCCTTGCCGCGTTCCAGGATGATGGGCTTGAAGCCCATCTGCGCCAGCACCAGGCCGGCGAACAGGCCACAGGGGCCGGTCCCGATCACGATGGGGCGCTTGGCCAACGTGGCGGGCGCCTGGGCGACGAATTTGTATTCGGTGTCGGGCGTGGGCTTCACATGACGGTCGTCATGAAAACGAGCAAGCAGCGCCGCTTCATTTTCAACGTCGATATCCAGCGTATAGGTCAGCAGGATATTGTGCTTTTTGCGCGCATCGTAGCTGCGCAAAAAGATGGTGAAGCCATGCAGGTCGCTAGCCGGAATGCCCAGTTTCTTAAGAATCGCGGCGGGCAATTCTTCGGGCGTGTGGTTCAACGGCAGCTTGATTTCGGTCAGTCGCAACATGCTTCGGTCCAGAGGGTGGGCGATCACAACGTCGCCAAACGCGGGATTGTACTGGAGCGCTCAAGCGGCGGCGTTGCCGATTCGCCACCACGGGGAACCTGCCCCAGGCGCTTCCATCGCCACCCGTTCCCCCATCACAGGCGTCGTCAGCGCGACCCCTTTGGACGATGCCAGCGCCGCGATCCGTTCAAACGGGTCTTCCCACGCATGCAGCGCCAGATCGAAGGTGCCGTTGTGGATCGGCAGCAGCCAGCGGCCGCGCAGGTCCAGGTGGGCTTGCAGGGTTTCTTCGGGCTGCATGTGCACGAAGGCCCAGCGCTTGTCGTAGGCGCCGGTTTCCATCAGTGTCAGGTCGAAGGGGCCGTAGGCGTCGCCGATGGCTTTGAAACCGTCGAAGTAACCGCTGTCGCCGCTGAAGAAGACGCGCAGGTCGGCGTCCTGGATGACCCACGAGGCCCACAGGCTGCGGTCCGTGTCGGTCAGGCCGCGTCCCGAGAAGTGCTGCGCCGGGGTGGCGGTCAGGCGCAGGCCGTCGACGTCGGTGGATTGCCACCAGTCCAGTTGTTCGACGCGCGCGGGGTCGACGCCCCAGGCGATGAGCTGGTCGCCCACGCCCAAGGGGGTGATGAAGCGGGCGGTCTTGGCGGCCAGCTTGTCGATGGCGGCGCGGTCCAGGTGGTCGTAGTGGTTGTGCGACAGGATCACGCCGGCAATGGGCGGCAGGTCTTCGATGGAAATGGGGGGCGCGTGAAAGCGCGCGGGGCCGGCCCATTGGACGGGCGAGGCGCGCTTGGAAAATACCGGGTCGGTCAGCCAGTAGCGGCCGCGCAGTTTCATCAGGATGGTCGAATGGCCCAGGCGGTACAGGCTGCGGTCGGGCGCGGCTTGCAGGTCGGCCAAAGTGATGGGGCGTACGGGAATCGTTTGCGCGGGGACCGTGCCACGGGGCTTGGCGAAGAAGAAGGTCCACATGAGCTTCACGCCTTGCCAGAAGCCCAGCGAGGGGCGCGGCAGCGGGTTGCGGAAACGGCCTTCATGGTGTTGGGGCGACTGCGGGTAGCTGGGTTGGGCGGACGGGCAAGAGGTGAGGGCGGTCACGGCTAGGGTTCCAAGCGGGAAGGGGCAAGGGCGTTGCGGCTGATACAACATGCACCGCGCAAAAATTACACTGCGCAGTGTAGTTTTGATTTTCTGAAAAGTACACTGGCCGGTGTAAAATTTCGCGTCGCCAATGGGGCGAGTTTCAGCCACATACTTCAGCCACATACTTCAGCCGCGCACATCGACGCGCACACCTCGCCCGCGTGCGCCACCCACCTGACAACGAGCCCGCTTCATGCCCAATCCCCCGCTCCGCCTGACCGACCGCAAACGCCAGGCCATCGTGCGCGCGGCGGTGGAAGAGTTTCGGTCAGCCGGGTTTGATGCCACCAGCATGGACCGCATCGCCGCTGTGGCTGGGGTCTCCAAGCGCACGGTCTACAACCATTTCCCCAGCAAGGAAACGCTGTTCTCGTTGATTCTTGAAGAGCTATGGGCCAGCAGCGCGGCCAGCGTTGCGCTGGCGTATCGGGCCGACGTGGCGCTGGATCAGCAGTTGCGGCAGTTGCTGATGCAAAAGCTGGACCTGCTGGCGGACCCCAACTTCATCGACTTAGCGCGCGTGGCCATGGCTGAAATCATCCATTCCCCCGAACGCGCCCAGGCCATCGTGTGCCGCATGGGCGAGAAAGAGGGTGGCGAAACGGCGTGGATACGCGCGGCGATCCAGGACGGACGGCTAGTGGATGTGGACCCTGAGTTCGCCGGCCACCAGTTGCAGGGGCTGGTCAAGAGCTTTGCCTTCTGGCCGCAGGTCACGCTGGGGCAAGCGCCATTGAGCGCAGCAGAGCGTAAGCGCGTGGCTGATTCGGCGGTGGAGATGTTCCTGGGGTGCTACGCGCGGCGGGGGTGACGGGCGCCGTATCAGACTGAATGAAGGATCCAAGCATCCCTTGTTTTCACGGCGAGCAACGGAGAATTAAGCCTTTGGCGTAAACGGGTGGCAGCCAACCCGTACGCATCAATGTCGATTGCCATTAGTTGTCAGTTGACAACCTTGCCGATCGATTGAATACTGGGGGCTTACATGGTTCGTTCATCACATCCAAAGAAAGAGATTGAATCGGTGTTGCGTCACGCAGAGCAACAAGGTTGGCGCGTGAGGCTTGGTAGTGGTCATGCGTGGGGCCGCATCTATTGCCCCTACAACGATCAAGATTGCCGTCGTGGTGAGTTTTGTATCGCCAGCGTGTGGAGCACACCGAGAAACGCCGATAGCCATGCACGTTTGCTGCGCCGCGTACTGAATCAATGCACTGCGCATCTTGAGCAGACTAGAACCCTATCCCGTCGGGAGCCCTAACAGTGGAATACACCTTCACCTTGCGATATCGGTTGGGCCAAACCGAAGAGTCGCTTGACGACCTGATCGGCCGTCTGGCCGAAGCAGGTTGCGACGATGCCCTGGTCGGATCGGGGCAGCCTGGACGATTGGCGCTTGAATTCGCGCGAGAGGCCAACAGCGCCCGGGCGGCGGTGCATGGCGCATTGGCGGATGTGAAGCGCGCGATTCCTTCCGCGCGCTTGATCGAAGCCGGCCCTGACTACGTGGGGCTGACGGATGTGGCCGAGTTGATGGGCATGTCGCGCCAGAACATGCGCAAGCTGATGCTTGCGTATTCAGACAGCTTTCCCTCGCCGGTGCATGAAGGCAAGGCGTCTATTTGGCGCTTGTATCCCGTGCTGGATTGGTTGAAGGCCAAAGGTGGGTATGACGTGGATGACGGCTTGCTTGAGGTGGCCCGGGTGGTGCTGGACGTGAACGTCGCCAAGGATGGCATGCGGGCGCCGCCGTCAGCGCAACGGCAACTGGAGCGCTTGTTGGCTTGAAACGGTCAGCTTGAAACGGTTGGCGTGAACGGTGGGCGTGATCGCTTAGCCGCCGCCGCGCCTGCTAGAACAGATTCAACGCCCGCGCCACCCATAGCGCCAATCCCACGGCAATGCCGATCAACAATGCGCGGCGCAGCCCGCCGCTCTTGGGAACGGCCCCGGGGGACGCGGCTGGGTCGGCACTTGCGCGCGCAATTTCGGCGGCCTCAAGGGGGCGCGCCGGTGCGCTTGCGATAGCGTCCGCGCTGCCGTTGTCCGTCTCAATCGTGAACGCAGGCTTGCCTGCGCGCGCCGCGTGATCACCGGGCAGGTCTTCGATCTGCACGCCGGCGTTTTTCAGCATGTCCCACAGGCCTTTCATGCCTTCGCCGTCGCGCAGCGACTCGATGCGTTCGCGTTCCGCGCGCGGTACGTCGTCCAGGCTGTCGTAGTGGCGGCCGTTGACGGTGACCGCGCCGTTGTCAATATCGACCTTGAACGCTTCGCCGTTTTCCGTGCCGGCGTAGCTCCATTTTTCTTGCACGCTGACGCTGCCCAGCTTCCCGCCCAGCAGTTCTTCGATGTTCTCTTGCTGCTCGGGCGTCAAGTTCGTGGTGGAACTCCAACTGCGTGTTGTCGTCGAACTTTTCCAGATCTTCGTCTTGTCGTTCATGCCTGCCGTCCTTGGTGTTCCAACCGCGAAATATACAGAATTCGTTCACCTAACTGTCAGAAAAGCCCGCTTTTGCGGGCTTCTTACTTTGTCCTTAAAGCAAAACACTTTTCCATGTCAATAAATTCAATCTGATCTGGTCCTACAAGCAGATCAGATGCATGAATAAGCGCATAATGCCAGCACCTTCTCTTACGTCCCCATTGAAGAGCAGGTTCAAATTTTTCTGAAGTACAGAGCGTGTTGTCACTAGCTCGGCAGTTCGTGTTTCCAGGGTTCATGTTCGGTAGCGCGCTAGGACAACTTGGAATATTCACGGAGATGTCTATGACAGATGATGCAAAGCCGCGTCGTCGGTTTCTTCAGGCGTTGGCGATCGTGCCCGCGTCGACATTGGCGGTTGGCGCGCTGACCACTGGCTGTACCAACGCCGCGGACGACAAGACCGCCGCGGCGGCCAAGCCCTACGAACCCACCTATTTCACCAAGCCCGAATGGGACTTCATCGTTGCCGCGGTGGATCACCTGATCCCCGCCGACCAATATGGTCCGGGCGCGATCGAAGCGGGTGTGCCGGAATTCATCGACCGTCAGATGGAAACGCCGTTCGGCCACGGCAAGCTCTGGTACATGCAAGGCCCGTTCCACACCGACCAGGTGCCTGAACTGGGCTATCAGCTGAACCAAAACCCGCGCGAGGTCTATCGCCACGGCATTGAAGCCTGCAACGCCTGGTGCGTGAAAACGCACGGCAAGGTCTACGCCGAACTGGACAAGCCCTTGCAGGAACAGATCCTGAAAGACCTGCAAGGCAACAAGATCAAGCTGGAAGCCGTTCCCGCATCCACCTTCTTCAGCTTCCTGCTGGCCAACACCAAAGAAGGCTTTTTTGCCGACCCGATGTACGGCGGCAACAAGAACATGGTGGGCTGGAAGATGGTGGGCTTTCCCGGCGCGCGCGCCGACTACATGGACTGGGCCGACCAGCCCAACGTCAAGTACCCCTATGGCCCCGTGTCGATCTCTGGGGAAAAGGGTTAATCAATCATGGCAATCAAGAAAGACAAAGTTGATGCGGTACTGGTCGGATTCGGCTGGACCGGCGCGATCCTCGGCCAAGAGCTGACCGAAGCGGGCTTGCACGTGTTGGCGCTGGAACGCGGCGGCATGCAAGACACCCCCAAGGACGCCGAGTACCCCAAGGTGATCGACGAGCTGGCGTATTCGGTGCGCGGCAAGCTGTTCCAGGACCTGTCGAAAGAAACCGTGACCATCCGCCATGGCGTGGACGATGTGGCCGTGCCGTATCGGCAGAACGGTTCGTTCCTGCTGGGCACGGGCGTGGGCGGCGCGGGCTTTCACTGGAACGGCATGCACTACCGTGTGCTGCCCGAAGAGCTGGAACTGCGCACGCGCTACGAAACGCGCTACGGCAAGAGCTTCATCCCGGAAGGCATGACCATCCAGGACTTCGGCGTCACCTACGACGAACTGGAACCGTACTTCTCCAAGTTCGAATACGTGTGCGGCACGTCGGGCAAGGCCGGCAACCTGAACGGCAAGATCGTGGAAGGCGGCAACCCGCTGGAAGGCAAGCGCAGCAAGGAATTCCCGCTGGCGCCGCTGACCACCACCTACGGCGCGCAGTTGTTCGAGAAGGCCGCGCGCGAGGTGGGTTTCAACCCCTATCCGACGCCCGCGGCCAACGCTTCCGCCCCGTACACCAACCCCTATGGCGTGCGACTGGGACCCTGTAATTTTTGCGGCTTCTGCGAAAACTACGGCTGCTACATGTATTCCAAGGCATCGCCGCAGACGACGATTCTGCCGGTGCTGCTGAAGAAGACCAACTTCGAACTGCGCACGCATGCGCAAGTGATCAAGGTCAACCTGGATTCGACCGGCAAGAAGGCCGTCGGCGTGACGTACATCGACGCGCAAGGTCAAGAGATCGACCAGCCGGCCGACCTGGTGATCCTGTCGGCGTATCAGATGCACAACGTGCGCCTGCTGCTGCTGTCGGGCATCGGCAAGCCGTATGACCCCAAGACGAACGAAGGCGTGGTCGGCAAGAACTACGCCTACCAGATGAACGGCGCGGTCAACGTGCTGTTGCCCAAGGGCACGCAACTGAACCCCTTCGTGGGCACGGGCGCGGGCGGCGTCGGCATGGACGATTTGAACGGCGACCAGTTCGACCACGGCCCGCTGGGTTTCGTGGGCGGCGCCAGCATCCGCCACGTGCGCTACGGCGGCCGGCCGATCAAGCAAACGCCCACCACGCCGGGTACACCGTCGTGGGGCACGGCCTGGAAGGCCGGCGTGCAAGATGCCTACCAGCGCTACATGACGATCGGCATTTCGGGCTCGGTGATGTCGTACCGCGACGCCTACCTGTCGTTGGACCCGACCTACAAGGACGCCTTCGGCCAGCCGCTGTTGCGCATGACGTTCGACTGGCACGACAACGAGTTCGACATGCTGGGCTACATGGGCAAGCGCATGGAGACCGTGGCCAAGGCCATGAACCCGGAAAAGCACTTCGTGGCGGTGCGCAAGAAGGGCGCGCGCTATGACACGCGCGTCTACCAAAGCACGCACAACACGGGTGGCGCGATCATGGGCTCGAACCCCAAGGAAAGCGTGGTCAACAAGTACCTGCAAAGCTGGGATGTGCCGAACGTGTTCGTGATGGGCGCCTGCGTGTTCCCGCAGAACATGGGCTACAACCCGACCGGGTTGGTGGGCGCCTTGGCCTATTGGGCCGCGCAGGCCATCCGCGATCAGTACCTGAAGAACCCCGGCCCGCTGGTCCAGGCTTAAGGAGACGGAACAATGTTGAAGCAAACCATTGTTGCGGCCTTCTCGGCCCTGGTCGCCAGCACCGCTTTCGCGGCGGACGGCACGCCCGCGTCGAACGACGCCCAGATGATCAAGCAGGGCGAATACCTGTCGCGCGCCGGCGATTGCATTGCCTGCCACACGGCTGGGGGCGGCAAGCCCTTTGCCGGTGGATTGGGCATCGAATCGCCGCTGGGCACGATTTATTCGACCAACATCACGCCCGATAAAGAAACCGGCATCGGCAACTACACGTACGAGGACTTCGACCAGGCCGTGCGCCATGGCAAGGCCAAGGATGGGCATTCGCTGTATCCGGCCATGCCTTACACCGCCTACGCCAAGGTCACGCCCGAAGACGTGAAGGCGCTGTACGCGTACTTCATGCATGGGGTCGAGCCGGTCAAGCAGGAAAACAAGGACACGGATATCTCGTGGCCGATGTCGATGCGCTGGCCGCTGACCGTGTGGCGCTGGATGTTCGCACCCGACGTCGTCAACGGCCCGGCCGCCAGCGACCTGAAGGGCGCGGACCGCGCGGCGCTGCTGCGTGGCCAGTACCTGGTTGAAGGGCTGGGGCATTGCAGCACCTGCCACACCCCGCGCGGCTTTGCCTTGCAGGAAAAAGCACTGAGCGACGCGGACGGCTCGGCCTTCCTGTCGGGCGGCGTGGTGGAAGGCTGGCTGGCCAAGAACCTGCGCGGCGACGTCGTGGACGGCCTGGGTAGCTGGACCAAGGAAGACATTGCCGTCTTCCTGAAGTCGGGCCGCAACGGTCATTCGGCCGCATTTGGCGGCATGGCGCAGGTGGTGCAAGACAGCACGCAGCATCTGACGGACGACGACCTGAACGCCATCGCCGTGTATCTGAAGAGCTTGCCGCCGGTCAACAAGGATGCCGCCAACAAGCCCTTGGCCTATGACGAAACCGTGGCGCAGGCGCTGCGCACGGGCAAGGACAAGGGCGACGGCGCCATGGCGTTCCTGAACAACTGCGCGGCCTGCCATCGCAGCACCGGCAAGGGTTACACGGAAACGTTCCCGCAGTTGGCGCTGAGCTCGACGGTGAATTCGGCGGACCCGACGTCGCTGATCCACATCGTGCTCAAGGGTGCGCAGATGCCGGGCACGACGGCGGCCCCCACCGCCTACGCCATGCCTGGCTTTGACTGGCGCATGACCGACAAGGAAGTCGCCGATGTGGTGACCTTCGTGCGGTCAAGCTGGGGCAACAAGGGCGCGGCGGTCAGCGCGTCGGATGTGGCCAAGGTCCGCAAAGACGTGGGCGCGGCAGCGCAGCCGGCGCGATAAGGTGGTGTTGGGTGGGCGGCCATTGACAAGAATTCGCGCCAAGCGCAATCTCTTGCCCATGCGCCGCCCCCTGACCGCCTTCGCCGTGATTATTAGCCTCCTTGGTACCAAGGTGGGTTAGCGCGCATCGGCATATCGCTACATAAACCCGCCAACCGGCGGGTTTTTTGTTGGCTCGCCAGGCACACGCTCCAGGAGAGCCTTGCATGACACCTTCGTCCTCGTTACCCGGCACCTTGCACTTTCTCTGCGGCAAGATCGCCGCGGGCAAGTCCACATTGGCCGCGACGCTTGCCTCGCAACCCGGCACGCTGTTGATCAGCGAAGACCATTGGCTGGCGGCGCTGTATCCCGGCGAGATCCAGGGCATCGCGGACTACGCGCGTTGCGCCGAGCGGCTGCGCGACGCCATGGGCGGCCATGTGGCGGCAGTGGTGGGGGCGGGGGTGTCGGTGGTGCTGGACTTTCCCGCCAACACGCGCCCGGCTCGGCAATGGTTGCTTGAGGTGGCGCGGCAAGCGGGTTGCCCGCATCAGCTGCATTATTTGCAGGCGTCCGATGCGCTGTGCAAGGCGCGGTTGCGCGCCCGCAATGCCGCCGGCACCCATGCGTTTTCCACCTCGGACGCGCAGTACGACGCCATCACCGCCTACTTTGTCGAACCCGATCCAGAGGAAGGGCTGAACATCGTGCCGCACGTGCAACGCTGAAAATAGTGGCAAAAATGGCCCGGTGCGACGCCGGGCCGCCTGCTATGATTACTGGATAAAAAACCAGCTATCCAGCCCGGCCGATGTTTCCCCCGCACCGCTACTACTACTTGCACAATTTCCAGCGCGCTTTGGCGTGGGTCGGCGACCGCTATGTCGACCTGCTGGACGCTGACGAGCACCGTTTTCTGGCTGACTTTCAGGCCCTGCCGCAAGCCTCGCAGGCCTTGATGGTGCGCATGCTGATGCGCCGTGGGCCGTGGTTTCGTGCCAGCCGGCTGGTCTATGAGGAAATCGGCGGCGCGGTGGATGCGGCCGCGCCGCTCGCGGCGCTGGGTTGGCTGGACGCGCTGGCGCCGATGTCGCTGGACGAACTGTTCGGCCTGCATACCAAGCCGGAACTTTGCCGGCTGGCTTTGGATCTGCCCCTTAAACCCTCCGCCCGCAAAGCCGATCTTCTGGACGCCCTGCGCGTCGCGCACGACACCCCCCGGCCATACGCCGAATGGTTTCCGGGTTCGCAAGAACCCGTCTGGCGCGTCATGGTCGGCGATCTTTGCGAACGCTTCCGGCTGATGTTCTTCGGCAATCTGCACCAGGACTGGTCGGAGTTCGTATTGGCCGACCTGGGTGTGTTCCAGTACGAGACCGTGCTGTTTGATGCCTCGTCGCGCGCGTTCCAGACGCGGGCAGACGTGGATGCTTATCTGCAATTACATGCGTGCCGCACGGCGTTGGATGACGGCGCGGACGTTGCCGCTTTGCTGGCCATGGTGCAAGGCTGCGTCAGCCAGAACGCCTGGCTGGAAAAGCGTCGCGCCAAGGTGCTGCTGCGGATCGGCCAGGCGTGTGAACGCGCGCAGGATTGGGCAGCGGCGCAAGCGGCCTATGAACACTGCGCCTACCCCGGCGCGCGCCATCGTCGCATTCGCGTCCATGAACGCATGGCGCGGTATGACGAGGCTTTAACCCTGGCGCTGCAAGCGCGCGACGCGCCCGAAAGCGAAGAGGAAAGCCAGCGCGTGGCCCGCATGCTGCCGCGCTTGTATCGCGCCGTGGGTCAGGGCCGGCCCACCCGCGCGCCCGCCCACGCCGTGCCGCGCACCGACCTGACGCTGCAACGGCCAGCCACACCGGCGTCGGTCGAATTCGTCACACGCGACCACCTGCATCAAGACGATGCGCCCGTGCATTACGTGGAGAACGCGCTGCTGAATTCCCTGTTCGGCCTGCTGTGCTGGCCGGCCGTGTTCGCGCCCTTGCCGGGCGCGTTCTTTCACCCGTTCCAGCGTGGCCCGGCCGACCTGGACGCGCCGGATTTTCACGAACGACGCCAGGCGCTGTTCGCCGATTGCCTGGCGCAGTTGGACACACCGGCTTATCGCGACCTGATCCTGCAACGCTACGCCGACAAGGCGGGCGTGCAGTCGCCGTTTGTGTTCTGGGGCGCCTTATCCGAAACCTTGCTGACCCAGGCGCTGGACTGCCTGCCCGCCGCGCACCTGAAGCTGGTCTTTACTCGCCTGCTGCGTGACGTAAAGACCAACCGGTCAGGCCTGCCAGACTTGATCCGCTTCTGGCCGGCCGAGCGCCGCTATGAGCTCATTGAAGTCAAAGGCCCCGGCGACAAGCTGCAAGACAACCAGATCCGCTGGTTGCAATACTGCGTGGCGCACGGCATGCCGGTCCGCGTTTGCCACGTTACGTGGCAGGAGGGCGCGGCATGAGCTACGCCGTGGCGGTGCGCGCGCTGTGCGAATTCACGGCGCGGGCCGGTGACCTGGACTTGCGCTTCACGCCCGCGCCAAGCGGGGTGGAGGGCATGGCGGGGCACGCGGTCGTGACGGGGCGGCGCGGGCCTGACTACCAGACCGAGGTGTCCTTGTCCGGCCAGCATGAAGGCCTGCTGGTGCGGGGGCGCGCCGATGGCTATGACCCCGTGGCTAATCAGCTTGAAGAGATCAAGACGTACCGAGGTCAGTTGGACAGCGTGCGCGAGAACCATCGCGTGGTGCATTGGGCGCAGGCGCGGGTCTACGGGCATCTGCTTTGCCAAGCGCGCGGGCTGGAACAGGTGCGCGTGGCGCTGGTGTATTTCAACGTGGTCACCGAGGAAGAAACGGTGCTTACGGAAACGCACGACGCCGCCGCGCTGCAAACGTTCTTCCAGGAACAGTGCGACCGCTTCCTGGCATGGGCCAAGACCGAACTCGCGCATCGGCAGGCGCGCGATGCGGCGCTGGAAAAGCTGGCGTTTCCGCATGGTGAATTCCGTGCCGGGCAGCGCGATCTGGCCGTGGCTGTGTACCGCACGGCGCGTGATGGGCGCTGCCTGATGGCGCAGGCGCCCACCGGTATCGGCAAGACGCTGGGTACGATCTTCCCCATGCTCAAGGCCAGCCCCGGCACTGGCCTGGACAAAATCTTCTTCCTGGCGGCCAAGGGCTCGGGCAGGGCGCTGGCGGTTGAAGCGCTGGACACGGTCAACGGGCAGCCCGCCGCGCCCGGCTTGCGCGTGCTGGACTTGCAGGCGCGAGATAAAACCTGCGAGCATCCGGACCTGGCCTGCCACGGGGATTCCTGCCCCTTGGCGCAGGGCTTTTACGACCGCTTGCCCCAAGCGCGTCAGGCAGCGGTGCAGCACGCACGGCTGGACGCGCCCACGGTGCGCGCCGTGGCTCGTGAACACAGCATCTGCCCGTACTACCTGTCGCAAGAGCTGATCCGCTGGAGCGACGTGGTGGTGGGCGACTACAACTATTACTACGATTCGTCGGCCATGCTGTACGCCATGACGCAGGCCTACCAATGGAAGGTGGCGGTGCTGGTGGACGAGGCGCACAACCTGGTTGACCGCGCCCGCCGCATGTACACGGGGGACTTGGATCAGGCCTCGTTGTCGGCGGCGCGCTATGCCGCGCCGAAGGCCTTGAAGAAGCCGCTGGATGGTTTGCAGCGGTCGTGGAATGCGCTGAACAAGAAGCAGGCAGAACGCTATCAAGCGTATGACGCGGTGGCGCCGGGTGTGCTGGCGGCCGTGCAGAAAGCGGTGGGCGCCATCATGGAATACATGGCCGAGTCCCCCTTGCCGCAAGACGACCCGGTGCTGACGTTCTACTTCCAGGCGCTGCAATTCATGCGTCTGGCCGAGCAGTTCGGCTCGCATGCCTTGTTTGATGTGACGCTGTCGGACGTGGGCGTGGCCAGCGCCAAGACCCGGCCGTCCACCCTGTGCGTGCGCAATGTGATCCCCGCGTCTTACCTGGCGGCGCGCTATGCGGCGGCGCACGCTACCGTGCTGTTCTCGGGCACCTTGAGCCCGCAGCAGTTTTATCGCGACACCTTGGGGCTGCCCAACGAAACACCTTGGATAGACGTGGCCGCGCCGTTTCAGGCCGAGCAACTGGCGGTGCGCGTGGTGGGCAATGTGTCCACCCGCTATCGCGACCGCGAGCGTTCGCTGGCGCCCATTGTTGACCTGATCGCCACGCAGTACGCGGAACGCCCGGGCAATTACCTGGGCTTTCTCAGCAGCTTTGACTACCTGCGCCAGGTGTCGGACCTGATGCGCGCACGCCATCCGACGGTGCCCATCTGGCTGCAAACGCCGGGCATGGACGAAGCGGGCCGGGCAGGGTTTCTGGCGCGTTTTACCGAAACCGGCCAGGGCGTGGGCTTTGCGGTGCTGGGCGGCGCGTTCTCGGAAGGGGTGGACCTGCCTGGCAAGCGGCTGATCGGCGCCTTCATCGCCACGCTGGGCCTGCCGCAAGTGAACGCCGTGAACGAAAACATGAAGCGCGCGATGGACCTGCGCTACGGCGAAGAAAACGGCTACGACTACACCTATCTGTACCCCGGCATGCAAAAGGTGGTGCAGGCGGCCGGCCGCGTGATCCGTACCGAAAGCGATGTGGGCACGGTGCACCTGATTGACGACCGCTACCGCCGCGCCAAGGTGCGCGGGCTGCTTCCTAGCTGGTGGCGGGTGGACTAAGCCGCGCCGCGACCGTTTCGCGCCGGCCCAGTAGCAGGGTGATGCACAGCGCCGTCAACACGGCGATGCCGGCCAGGGCATGCAGCACGTGACGAAAGGCGCTGTCATAGGCGTCGTGCAGCAGTGGCATGGTCTCGGCCGTTGCGTGCGGCAGCAGTGCGGCGGCTTCGTCCAATTGGCCCAGCGCCGCGCGGTTGGCGGCCATCACCAGGGCTTGAGCTTGTGGTGCGTTTGACTGTGCTTCGACCTGGACTCCGGGCTGGGGGGCGGGCAGGGTGGCCGGCAGTGAGGCCGACAGTGAGGCCGACAACTGCGTCTGGATCAATAGCGCCAGCAGCGCGCTCAGTACCGCGATGGCAACGCCGTCGGCCGACACGCGCACTGTGTTGAAGATGCCGGTCGCCATGCCGACGTTGCGCGCATCGACCACGCTGACCGCCATGGCGTCCATCAAACCCCATGGCAGACCGATGCCGCAGCCGATCAACAGCATGGGCATCCACAGGCCCGCCGCGCCCGCGGCCATCACGTCGGCCAGCCAGATCAAGCCCGCCGCCACCGCGATCAGTCCGATGGCCGACAGCAGGCCAGGGCGGAACCAGCGCGTCAGCAGCGCGGCCAGGAACGGCACGACCAGCAAGGGCGCGGCCAGGCCGATCATCAGTTGCCCGGCTTCCAAGGCGCTGTAGCCGTCGATGCCGATGAAGCGGCCGGGCAGCAGCGCGATCAGCGCGATGAACAGAAACGCCGGCGACGCCGCCAAGACCTGCACGCCCACAAAGCGCGGGCTGCGAAACAGGCTCAGGTCCAGCATGGGGCGGGCGACGCGGCGTTCAATACGCACGAAGGCCACGGCCAGCAGCACGGAAGCCAGCAGCGCGCCGACGACGTGAGCGTCCGTCCAGCCCGCCTCGGGCGCCAGCAAGATGCCGTAGGTGAACAGCCCAAGCGCGCCGGTAAAGCTGATGGCGCCCGGCCAGTCCAGCCGGCCTTGCGCCACGCTTGCCGTGGGGCGCACGCTGATGGCCACCATGACGGCGCCCAGCAGACCCACCACGCCCGTGGACAGAAACACCCACTGCCAGCCGGCCACCTGCACCATCCAGCCGGAAGCCAGCGGCCCGAACGACAAGCCGATGCCGAAGGTGGTGCCCAACAGGCTGAACGCGCGGGTGCGCGCCACGCCATGGAAAAGCGGCGCCAGCGACGACATCGCCGCGGCAAACGCGGCCGCGCCGCCCACGCCCTGCATCAAGCGCATAAAGTTGATCCAGCCGGTCGTGGGCACGAACGCAATGGCGAAGGTCGTGACGCAAAACATCGCCAGGCCCAGCAGCCACACCCGCCGAGGCCCCACCAGATCGGTCAGGCTGCCCGCCACCATGATCACGCTGCCGTAGGCCAGGATGTAGCCGTTCAAGATCCAATTCAGTTGCACGGGCGTGCCGCCCAGGTCGTGGCTGATGGACGGCAGCACCACGGCGGGGCCGGTGAAGCACAGCGGAATCAACAACGCGGTCAGGCAGGCCGACAGCAGTTGCAGCCAACGGTGGCGGGGGGCTGGAAAGGGGGTGGAAAGGTCGGGGGTAGGCATGACGCACATCAGGGAATACAAAAGGGATGGCCAGCTTATGAGCCCCGGCATAAAAGAAAAATAGGCTAGGATTCCTAACATTCCGGACGTGGATGTCCGCATTGGAGCGTGGTGAATGGATAGCCTGAGCGGCATAGGGGTGTTCGTGCTGGTGGCGCAAGCGGGCAGCTTTGCCGAGGCGGGGCGCGTGCTGGGGGTGTCGCCGTCGGCGGTGGGCAAGAGCATTGCGCGGATGGAAGCGCGCTTGAAAGTGCGGCTGTTTCATCGCAGCACCCGCCAGCTTGCGTTGACGCCGGAAGGCGAAAAATTCCTGGATCGCTGCCGCCGCATCTTGTGCGAGGTCGAAGCGGCTGAACTGGAATTGTCGGCGGCGTCCGACGCACCGCAGGGCAAGCTGCGCGTGAGCCTGCCGCGCTATAGCGGCTTGTACGACGCCAGCATCGCCAGCTTCATGCGGCAGTACCCCGCCGTGGAACTGGACCTGGATTTCACCGACCGGATGGTGGACGTCATCGGCGAAGGCTACGACGCCGTGGTCCGTTCGGGCGACATGGACGACTCCGGCTTGAAGCGCCGCCGCCTGGGCGCGTTTCGCCGGGTGCTGGCGGCATCGCCCGACTATCTGCGCCAGCACGGCACGCCCAAGCGCGCGGCCGACCTGATGCGCCATGCCTGCCTGCATTACCGCTATCCGGCCACGGGCCGTCTGGAAAAATGGCCGTTCAAGCTGGGACCGGACGCCCAGGCGCCCGAACTGCCCTTGACGCTGGTGTGCAACAGCGTGGAAACGCGGCTTGCGCTGGCCGTGGGCGGGCAGGGCATTGTTTGCCTGCCGGACTTCACGATCCGCCGCGAGCTGGCGGCGGGGCAATTGCAACTCGTCATGGAAGACCGCACGCGGGGCGGCGGCACGATGTGGGCGCTGTGGCCCGCCAGCCGTCACGCGTCGCCCAAGCTGCGCGTGTTCATCGACCACCTGGCGCAGCATTTGTTTCCGCAAGGGTAGTGCTGGCCCCGCCCAGCTTGCGTAGTATGTCGTCTGGGTGAACTGGCCAACGCGCCAGCCTGACAACGACCAAGACATTCCGGAGACCCTCGCATGCCCCTCGCCACGCCGACCGACGCCGCCAGCCTGAACCCCATCGTCGCCATGCCGGCGCATGCCTTGTCGGACGCGATCCGGCGCCGCGAGCTGTCCTGTGTCGAGGTCATGCGCGCGTATCTGGCGCACATCGACAGCGTCAACCCGAAGATCAACGCCATCGTCGCCCGCCGCGACGCCGATGCGCTGCTGCGCGAAGCCGCCGAGCGCGACGCGCAACTGGATGCGGGCCAATGGCTGGGCTGGATGCATGGCATGCCGCAGGCGCCCAAGGACCTGACGGCCGTGCGCGGCATGGTCACGTCGATGGGCTCGCTGGTCTACAAGGACCAGGTCACACAGCACGATTCGATCATCGTCGAGCGCATGCGGGCGTCGGGCGCCATCTTCATCGGCCGCACCAACGTGCCGGAATTCGGCTTGGGCTCGCATACCTACAACCAGGTTTATGGCACCACGGGCAACCCCTACGACCCATCCAAGACGGCGGGCGGCAGCAGCGGCGGCGCGGCGGCGGCGCTGGCTGCGCGCATGCTGCCCGTGGCCGACGGCAGCGATTTTGGCGGCTCGCTGCGCAACCCGGCTGCGTTCTGCAACGTGTACGGCATGCGGCCGTCGGCGGGGCGCGTGCCGTTCGGGCCGTCGCCCGAAGTGTTCCTGAAGCAACTGTCGTATGAAGGGCCAATGGGCCGCACGCCGCGCGACGTGGCGCTGCTGCTGTCGGTGATGGCGGGGCACGACAAGCGTTCGCCCTTGTCGTTGCGCGACGACCCCGCGCAGTTCGCCACGGCATTGGACGCCACATCAGACGCGGACCCGCGCGGCAAGCGCATCGGCTGGCTGGGCGACTGGGGCGGTTACCTGCCCTTGGAGCCGGGCATTCTGGACGTGTGTGCGCAAGGCTTGGCCACACTGGATACCGTGGGCTGCGACGTCGTTGATTACCAGGTGCCGTTCGCGGGCGACCGGCTGTGGCGCATGTGGTTGACGCATCGCCACCTGATGGTGGGCGGCCAATTCCATGCGCTGGTTCAAGACCCGCAAACGCGCAAGCTGCTCAAGCCCGCGCTGATCTGGGAAGTGGAAGGCTTGGACGGCATGACCGCGCACGAGGTCTATCAGGCCACGCAGGAACGTAGCGCCTGGTACCAGACGGTGCTGAGCATGTTTGAAGAGGTCGATTTCCTGGCGGTGCCGTCGGCGCAGGTGTTTCCCTTTGACGCCACGCTGGACTGGCCCAAGCACATTGCCGGGCGCGCCATGGATACCTATCACCGCTGGATGGAAACCGTGACGCCGTGGACGCTGGCGGGCTGCCCGGTGATCAGCGTGCCGGTGGGCTTCAGCCCGCAGGGCCTGCCGATGGGCATGCAACTCATCGGCCCGCCGCAGGGCGACCTGGATGTGTTGCGGCTGGCGCAAGCCTATGACCAGGCGTGCGACTGGGTACAAGCCCACCCGCCAGCGTCGCTGTGGCAAGCGGCCTAGCCACGCCTGCGGTACGCACTGTCACGGAAAAACACAAGTTCCTGTAAGCGGACTTTGCGTTTTTCTGACGGACATCCCCAAATTTACGGGGATTTCCCTAGTTTTTCATGGCTCGCCGCACTCGCCTTTGCAATAATCAGTGCATTTCCCCACATCCGGTAATGGGTGGGTCGGGCGTTGTCGTGTTGAACCTGCACAAAGGTCTACCTGAATGAAGAATCTGACTCTGCGCCAACGCATTCTGGCCAGCTTCATGGTCATCTTGGCCATCATGACGTTGATGGTGGTGGTTGATTACCGACGCCTGCTGCACATTGAAGATGAAGTGGTGATGATCAACACGGACGCCGTGCCGGGCATCTACTACAGCACGTCGATACGCGCGTCGTGGTTTGCCGGGTTCGTGGTGGTGCAAGACGCTTTCAACAGCGATTCCGACGCAGAGCGCCGCACGGTGCTGGAGGCGCTGCCCAAGAGCGACCAGCAGTTGGAAGAGCACATCGACTTTTACCGCCGCACGATTTCGCGCGAGGACGATCGCGCGATGTTCGCGGATTTCGAGAAGGCCTTGCAGGATTACAAGCGCATTCGTGCCGATATCCTGGGTAGCGCGATGGCGGGCGATACGCTTGGGGCGAAAAGCCGCGTCAAGAATGAATTGCGGCCCGCCTTCTACCAGGGGCGCGACATCCTGGCCAAGATGGTGGTGGAAAACAAGAAGCAGGCAGACGAGGCCGCCGTCAGCATCAAGAAGGCCGTGGATGCCGCCGAATACGGCATGTTGTTGTCGCTGGGCCTGGCGATCGCGGCCGCGATCGTATGCGGCGTGATGCTGATGCGCGCCATCGGCAACCCCATGCGCGACATCGTCAAGACCCTGGAATCCACCGGCAGCGGCGACCTGACCCGCCGCCTGGCCTTGGCGCGCAAAGACGAATTCAACGCCATCGAAACCGGTTTCAACGGCATGGTGGACGAACTGACCGGGCTGGTTGGCAAGACCCAGCGTTCGGCCGTGCAGGTGGCGACGTCGGTGACCGAGATTGCGGCCACGTCCAAGCAGCAGCAAGCCACCGCGTCCGAAGTGGCGGCCACCACCACCGAAATCGGCGCCACCTCGCGTGAAATTTCCGCCACATCACGCGAGCTGGTGCGCACCATGACCGAAGTGTCCAGCGCCGCCGAGCAGACCGCGTCGCTGGCCGGCAGCGGGCAGGTTGGGCTGGCGCGCATGGAAGACACGATGCGCAACGTGGTGGGCGCGGCGGGCTCGGTGAATGCCAAGCTGGCCATCCTGAACGAGAAAGCCGGCAATATCACCCAAGTGGTTACCACGATCACCAAGGTGGCGGACCAGACCAACCTGTTGTCGCTCAACGCCGCCATTGAAGCCGAGAAGGCCGGCGAGTACGGCCGTGGCTTCGTGGTGGTGGCGACCGAGATCCGCCGACTGGCCGATCAGACCGCCGTGGCCACGTATGACATCGAACAGATGGTGCGCGAGATCCAGTCGTCGGTGTCGGCGGGCGTGATGGGCATGGACAAGTTCTCGGAGGAAGTGCGCCGGGGCATGGCCGACATGCAGCAGGTGGGCGACCAGTTGTCGCAGATCATCCAGCAGGTGCAGACGCTTGCGCCGCGCGTGCAGATGGTGAACGAAGGCATGCAGGCGCAGGCAACGGGCGCCGAGCAGATCAACCAGGCCTTGCAGCAGTTGAGCGACGCCGCCCAGCAAACCGTGGAATCCCTGCGCCAGTCCAGCCTGGCGATTGAAGAGCTGACGGTGGTGGCCAACGACCTGCGCAGCGGCGTGTCGCGCTTCAAGATCTGAGCCCCGTCATGGCGGAACTTGCACCATCGTCCTCGTCCGGCCCCTTAAGGGCGGCCGGGGCGGCCGCGCGGCGGCTGTATCTGCTGTTTCGCATCGGCGGCGACCGCTATGCGCTGGATGCGGGCGAGGTCATCGAGGTGTTGGGCTTGCGCACGTTGAAACAAGTGCCCGGCGCGCCCTTGTGGGTGGCGGGCATGCTGGACAGACGCGGCGCACCGGTGCCCGTGATCGACATGAGCGAGCTCGCGGGGCAGGGCGCCGCCGCCCGGGTCACCAGCACCCGCCTGGCGCTGGTGCATTACCGGCCGGCTGCGGCTGCGACTGCAACTGCGGCTGCAACCCCGGCTGCAACCCCGGCTGCCACTGCAACGGCGTCAGCAACTGCAGCTGACCCCAGCGCGTCTGACCATGTGCTGGGGCTGATTCTGGAACACGCTACCGAGACCCTGCATTACGACCCGGCCGCGTTCCAGCCTTCGGGCCTGGACAGCCCCAACGCCCGCTACTTGGGGCCGGTGCTGAGCGATGCGCACGGCATGGTCCAGGCCGTGCGCGTGAATGACCTGCTGGCGCCGTCCGTGCGCGCGATGCTGTACCCGGCCGACCTTGATGGCGAGGCCCAGCCATGATGCTCGTCGACGAATTCAGCGCCTTGCTCAAGCGCAAGATGGGGCTGGATAGCGGCTCCATCGGCAAGGCGGCGGTCGAACGCGCCGTGCGCCACCGCATGAACGCGGTGGGCGTGGCGGACGAACACGAGTTCCTGCGGCGGCTGCACACGGTGGCCGACGAAATGCAGCAACTGATCGAAGCCGTGATCGTGCCCGAGACCTGGTTTTTCCGCTATCCGGAATCGCAAACCGCCATGGTCAGCCTGGCACGTGAACGCCTGTTCGCGGCCGGCGTGCCGGAAAGCCGGGTGCTGCGGATATTAAGCGTGCCGTGCGCCAGCGGCGAAGAACCGTATTCCATTGCCATGGCCTTGCTGAATGCAGGCGTGCCCGCCGCGCGCTTTCAGGTGGACGCCGTGGACATCAGCGAACGCATGGTGCAGTTCGCGCAACGCGCACTGTATGGCCGCAACGCATTCCGTGGCGACGACCTGGCGTATCGCGACCGCCACTTTGTTGAAACGGCCGACGGCCATCAACTGAATGCGCAGGTCCGCGAGCGGGTCCGCTTTCAACACGGCAACCTGTTCGACGGCAACCTGCTGGCGGGCGTGGCCCCGTACGACTTCGTGTTCTGCCGCAACTTGCTGATCTACTTCGACGGGCCGACCCAGGAACGTGCCGTGCAGGTGCTGCGGCGCTTCACGCGCAATGACGGCGTGATTTTTGTCGGGCCGGCCGAGACCAGCCTCTTGACGCAGCGCCGCCTGCCCGCGCTGCCGTTGGCGCGATCGTTCGCCTTCCGGGCGCAGGCCTTGCCGCCACCGCCTGAGCCCGCGACGCGGGCCATGGGCACGGCGGGGGGATTGGGTGCCACCGCAGTCACCCCCATCGTGCATGCCTGGGCGCCGCCCCGGCGGCCCGTGGCGCAGGCGCCGGCCGCGCGACTGCCCCTGGCGCATGCGGCAATCGCCCCGGCGCCTGGCAATGGCGACACCAGCGCGGCAAACGGCAACACCAGCACGGCCATGGGCAACACAAACGCCACGGCATCGCTGCGCCAGATCGCGCAGATGGCGGATCGCGGTCGCGTGCAGGACGCCTTGGCGCAATGCCGCGCCCACATAGACCTGCACGGCGTCAGCGCCGACGGGCTGCATCTGCTGGGCCTGTTGCAAGACGCCGCCGGCGACGCGCATCAGGCGCAGGCGGCTTACCGCAAGGCGCTATACCTGGACCCGACCCACCGCGAAGCGCTGCTGCACCTGGCCGCCTTGATCGCATCGTCAGGCGACATCGAAGGCGCGCGCCGCTTGCAGGCGCGGGCGGCGCGACAGGAGGCCCGACGTGATTGAGTCTCTTGTGCGCCTGTCCGACATTGACGACTGCTGGAACCGCATCGGTATCCGTGGCGACAAAAGCTGCGACCAGTTGCCCACGCATGTGCATTGCCGCAACTGCCCGGTCTATGCGGCGGCCGCCAAACGCATTCTGGACCGGTTGCCGCCGCAACTTGAGTCGTTCGACAGCGATATCGAGCAGCCCCGGCAAGACGTTCGCTTGTCTTCGCTGCTGGTATTCCGCGTGGGCGCGGAATGGCTGTCTCTGCCGACGCGGGCCCTGGACGAGGTGGCCGCCACACGCCAGATCCTGACGCTGCCGCATCGCCGCGACCCGGCGGTGCTGGGCGTGACCAATGTGCGCGGCACCTTGACCGTGTGCGTGTCCTTGGCGCGCCTGTTGGGGCTGGACGCGGCGGGCGATGACACGCGCGAGCGCCCCGGCGCGGCCCGCATGCTGATCTTCGGCGGCGCGGGCCGGGCCGTGGTGCTGCCGGTGGACGAGGTTGAAGGCATTCATGCCGTCAACCTGGACCAACTGGAACCGCTGCCGTCAACCGTAGAGGGCGCCAGCGTGAAGTACTCGCGCGGGGTGGCCCCATGCGGTGGTCGCAGCGTGGGTGTGCTGGATGAAGCCCTGTTGATGCAAGCTTTGGAACGGAGCCTGGCGTGAACCCGGACGAGATGCGCGACGCCTCCTTGCTTGAGCTGTTCCAGCTTGAGACCCGCACCCAGGTGCAGGTGCTGAACAACGGCCTGCTGGCGCTGGAACACGACCCGACGTCGGCGGCCCAGCTTGAGGCCTGCATGCGCGCGGCGCATTCGCTCAAGGGCGCCGCCCGCATCGTGGACCTGCACCCCGCCGTGCGTATTGCGCACGCCATGGAAGACTGCCTGGTGGCCGCGCAGGAAGGGCGGCTGCGCTTGCAGGCGGATGATATCGATGCCTTGTTGCTGGGCACTGACCTGCTGCAACGGGTGGCCACGCCCGGCGCGGATCTGGGTGGCGAGATCGATGACCTGGTGGTGCGCCTGAGCAATGCGCCGGCTGTCCCGCCCGCGCCGACCCGTGCGCCCAGGCCGTCGGATTACTTGCCGCCGATCCAGCGCTTCGACGATTTGCCGGCCTCGGCCCGTGTCCCGCAACCGGGCCGGACGGCGGCAACGGCGGCGGTACCCACTGCGGGTTCGAGTGCACTCCCGACCGCCAGCCCGAGCCCGAGCTTGGCAGTGACACCACCGCCGCCGACAACACCCCCCGCTCAGCCGACGACACGCCGCAGTTCCGACCAGGGCATCTTCGAAGGCGAGCGCGTGCTGCGCGTTACCGCCGACACGCTGAACAAATTGCTGGGCCTGTCCAGCGAGACGCTGGTGGAGTCGCACTGGGTTGGCCCATTCGGGGCATCCATGCTGCGGCTGCGGCGCTTGCAGGCGGGCGCCGCGCAGGCGCTGGACGGCGTGCGCGGCGCGCTGGCCGGCCAGCATGTGGACGCCCGTGCGCAGGCGGCGCTGGACGACGCCCAGCGTATTGTTGAGCAATGCCAGCAAGAACTGACCCAGCGCACCAACGAAGTCGATGAGTTCGGCTGGCGCATGAGCCATCTGGCCCAACGCCTGTACGACACCGCGCTGGCTTGCCGCATGCGGCCCTTTGGCGACGGCGTGGGCGGCATGCCGCGCATGGTGCGCGACCTGGGCCGCTCGCTGGGCAAACAGGTACGGCTGGAGATCGAGGGCGACACCACGCAGGTGGACCGTGACATTCTTGAAAAGCTGGACGCGCCGTTGATGCATCTGCTGCGCAACGCGGTGGACCATGGCATTGAAATGCCGATGGACCGCCTGGACGCCGGCAAGCCCCCGGAAGGCCTGATCAAGCTGTCGGCGCGGCACTCTGCCGGCATGCTGGTGGTGGAACTGAGCGACGACGGCGCGGGCATTTCGTTGGACCGGCTGCGCATCGAAGTCGTGCAGCGCAAGCTGACCACGGCCGACACCGCGGCGCGCCTGAGCGAAGCCGAACTGCTGGAATTCCTGTTCCTGTCCGGCTTCAGCACGCGCGGCGAAGTGACCGAGATTTCAGGGCGCGGCGTGGGCCTGGACGTGGTGCAGACGATGGTGCGCCAGTTGCGCGGCGCGGTGCGCATTCATCAGACCAGCGGGCAGGGCACGCGCTTCGTGCTGGAAATGCCCTTGTCGCTGTCGGTGGTACGCAGCCTGCTGGTTGAGGTGCAGGGCGCGATCTATGCGTTTCCGCTGGCCTACGTCAGCCATGCCTTGCAGGTACGCAGGGAAGACATCGAACAGTTGGAAGGCCATCAGCACTTTCGGTTCATGGACCGGCAGGTTGGCCTGGTGTCGGCGCGGCAGATCCTGCGGGGCGGCGAGCCCGCGCCCGCAACGGAATCCGTGGCGGTGGTGGTCGTGGGCGATCACGACAAGCGCTACGGCATCGCGGTCGACCGCTACGTGGGCGAGCGCACGCTGGTGGTGCAGCCGCTGGACCCCCGGTTGGGCAAGGTGCAGGACGTGATGGCGGGCGCCTTGATGGACGACGGCACGCCGCTCTTGATCCTGGACGTGGAAGACATGCTGCTGTCAGTGCGGAAACTGATCGAAGCCGGCCGCCTGACGCGGGTGGACGGCGCGGGCCAGGTCGCGCAGACGCGCCGCCGCAAGCGCGTGCTGGTGGTGGACGATTCCCTGACCGTGCGCGAACTGGAACGCAAGCTGCTGGTGAACCGGGGCTTTGACGTGGCCGTGGCGGTTGACGGCATGGATGGCTGGAACATGCTGCGCGGCGAAGATTTTGATTTGGTCGTGACCGATGTGGACATGCCGCGCATGGATGGCATCGAACTGGTGTCGCGCATCAAGGCCGACGCCAAGCTGCAAGGCCTGCCGGTGATGGTGGTGTCGTACAAAGACCGCGAGGAAGATCGGCGGCGCGGGCTGGATGCCGGCGCTGACTACTATCTGGCCAAGGGAAGTTTCCATGACGACGCGTTGCTGGACGCCGTCGAAGACCTGATCGGAAAGGCACTGACGTGAGAATCGGCATCGTCAACGATCTGCAAATAGCGGTCGAGGCCCTGCGGCGCGCCATCGCGCTGGAACCGGGGCTGGAAGTGGCGTGGGTGGCGTCCAACGGCGAAGAGGCCGTGGCGCAGTGCGCGCGCGACCGGCCCGACGTGGTGCTGATGGACCTGATCATGCCCGTCATGGATGGGGTGGAGGCCACGCGCCGCATCATGGCCGAGTCGCCGTGCGCGATTGTGGTGGTCACCGTGGACGTGGCCCGCCACACCGCGCGCGTGTTCGACGCCATGGGCCACGGCGCGCTGGACGCGGTGGATACGCCCGTGGTCGGCGGGGGCGACCTGCGCAGCGCCGCCGCGCCCTTGCTGCGCAAGATCCGCAACATCGGCTGGTTGATCGGCCGCTACGGCAGCCGGCCCAACTTGACCCCGGTGCCCCACGCGGCCGCGCGCGCGGATGCGCAACGGCTGCTGGTCATCGGGGCGTCGGCGGGTGGGCCGGCCACGCTGGCCCAACTGCTGCGCGATCTGCCGCTGAGTTTCCCCGCCGGCATCGTGCTCGTGCAGCATGTGGATGCGTCGTTTGCGGCGGGCATGGCCGACTGGTTGAACGACCAGGTGCTGTTGCCCGTGCGGCTGGTGCGCGAAGGTGAACGGCCCTTGCCGGGCCAGATCCTGCTGGCGGGCACCGACGACCATCTGCACCTGCTGGCCGACGGCACTCTGCGCTACACCCCGGACCCCAAGGAAAGCCTGTACCGGCCGTCCATCGACGTGTTCTTTCATAGCGTGGCGCAGCACTGGCGCGGCACCGCCGTGGGCGTGCTGCTGACCGGCATGGGTCAGGACGGCGCGCGCGGCCTGAAGGCCATGCGTGAACGCGGCTGCCTGACCATTGCGCAAGACCAGGCCACCAGTGCCGTGTACGGCATGCCCAAGGCGGCGGCCGCCTTGCAGGCGGCGGTGGAAATCAAACCGTTGGACCAGATCGCGCCGCGCGTGATCCAGGCCTTGGCCTGAGCGCCCAACATTGCCAGACATCAAGGAATAGCGATGCACCCTCCCATAGACAGCGCAGGCTCGGCGGATTTGAGCGCGCACGCGGCCATGGTGCTGCTGGTTGACGATCAGGTCATGGTGGCCGAAGCGATCCGGCGGGCGCTGGTCGTCGAGGGCAATATCGATTTCCACTATTGCTCGGACCCCTACAAGGCGCTGACGGTGGCTATTCAGACGCGGCCCACCGTCATCTTGCAAGACCTGGTGCTGCCGGGCGTGGACGGCTTGAGCCTGGTGAAGGAATACCGCAACCACCCGGTCACGCGCGACATTCCCATCATCGTGCTGTCCACCAAGGAAGACGCCGCCATCAAGAGCGCGGCGTTTTCCTCGGGCGCCAACGATTATCTGGTGAAGCTGCCCGATTCCATCGAACTGGTGGCGCGCATCCGCTACCACTCGCGCTCGTATCTGGCGCTGGTGCAGCGCGACGAGGCCTACCAGGCGCTGCGTCAAAGCCAGCAGCAACTGCTGGAAAGCAATATGGAATTGCGCCGGCTGACCAATTCCGACGGCTTGACGGGCCTGGGCAACCGCCGCTACTTCGATGAATACCTGAATGCGGAATGGTTGCGCGCGCGCCGCGATGGCCGCGAGATCAGCATGTTGATGATCGATGTGGACCACTTCAAGGCCTACAACGACACCTATGGGCACATAGCAGGTGACGAAGCGCTCAAGCGCGTGGCCAACACCATCTTCGCTAGTTGCGACCGCTCCACCGACCTGGCGGCCCGCTTTGGCGGGGAAGAGTTTGCACTGGTGCTGCCCGGCACGCCCGGTGGCAGCGCGCGACTGGCAGCCGAAAAACTGCGCCGCGCGGTCGAGGCCATGCAGATTCCGCAAAAGGATACGGGGTCAGGGCCCTGGCTGACCGTCAGCATCGGCACGGCCACGGCCATTCCCACGAATGACCAGCCCTGCACCGACCTGATCCTCACGGCGGACCGCGGTCTCTACCAGGCCAAGCGCAACGGCCGCAATCGGGTCGTGCCCGGCCAGATGCAAGCGGACGAATAGGCGTTATCGTCGCAACATGCGACACGCGCCTGCCCGGTCGGCTGGAATCCCAGAGTAAGAGGCACACCATGACGTATTCGACTTATCACAAGAAGGATATTTTTGGACGCCCGCTGCATGCGGAAACGCAGATGATGTCCTATGGCTATGACCCCTTTCTGTCCGAAGGCGCGGTCAAGCCGCCTGTCTTTCTGACTTCTACCTTTGCGTTCCGGTCCGCCGAGGACGGCGCGGCCTTCTTTGATGTGGTGTCGGGCCGCAAGCCCCTGCCGCAAGGCGAATCGGCCGGGCTGGTCTACAGCCGCTTCAATCATCCCAACCTGGAAATCGTGGAAGACCGGCTGGCCTTGCTGGACGGGTCCGAAGCGGCGGCGGTTACGGCCAGCGGCATGGCCGCCATCAGCGCCGTGTTGATGGCGTTCTTGCGCCCCGGCGACCAGTTGGTGCAGTCGCTGCCCTTGTATGGCGGTACCGAGACGTTGATTGCCAAGGTGTTTCCGGAATGGGGCATCGGCTCGCATGCCATCCGCGACGGCCTGTCGCCCAAGGCCATGCGCGCGGCGCTGGAGGAAGCGGCGACCAAGGGGCCCGTGCGCGTGCTCTACGTGGAAACGCCGGCCAACCCCACCAACGCGCTGATCGATTTCGAAGGCATGAAGAACGAGCTGGATGCCTTTGAAACGCGCCACGGCTATCGCCCGGTGTCGGTCTGCGACAACACGCTGCTGGGGCCCATTTTTCAAAAGCCGGCCGACCATGGCGTGGATCTGTGCGTGTATTCGCTGACGAAGTACGTGGGTGGCCACAGCGACCTGGTGGCGGGCGCCGTCACGGGCAGCAAGGACCTGATCAAGAAGGTGCGCGCCATACGCAGCGCGTTCGGTTCGCAACTGGACCCGCATTCCTGCTGGATGATCACGCGCTCGATGGAAACGGTGGTGCTGCGCATGAAGCAGGCGGCGCGCACGGCCACCAAGGTGGCGCAATGGCTGGCCGGCAATCCTTATGAGAAGGTCGCCATCTTTCATCCGGAAATGATCTCTGACCGCGCCTACCAAGAGGTCTACAAGCGCCAGTGCACCGGCCCCGGCTCAACCTTCGCCTTCGTGCTTGATGGCGGCCGCGAGCGGGCGTTCCGCTTTATCAATGCGCTGCATCTGTTCAAGTCGGCGGTCAGCCTGGGCGGCACGGAATCGCTGGTGTGCCACCCGGCGTCCACGACGCATTCCGGCGTACCAGCCGAGGAACGCGAGGCGGCGGGCGTGTCGGAAGGGCTGATCCGGATTTCGATCGGGCTGGAGCACGAAGAAGACCTGATCGCGGATATGGACCACGCCTTCCGTATTCGCTGACAGTCGCGGGCGGGGGCGCTGGCCTGGCGCAGCGCCTCGGCACAGGCCCCCGGATCAGGCCCTCGGCTTAGGTGCTCGGCTTAGACCCCGGATCAGCCCGGATCAGCCCGCTGCCGGCTGCCGGCGCGTGCGGTTCAGCAGCACGAACGCGGCGGTGGCCAGCAGCATGACGGTGGCGGTGGCGATCACGGCGGCATAGCCGGTGTCGAACGCGGTCTTGGCCAAGTGCGTCAAGGTGGCCGCGAGGTCTGTCGGTAGGCCTTCCGCCACGATCAACGCTTCGTCCAGGCTGTCACCCAGCGCGGGCGCCGCGGCCAGAGCAGGGGGCACGTCCAGCGTGTTGGCATAAACGCCCGACAGGATGGACCCCATCAAGGTCACGCCCAGCGCGCCGCCCAATTCGTAGGACACCTCTTCAATCGACGCTGCCATGCCGGCGCGTTCCGGCGTGGCGCTTTGCATGATGGAGCTGGACGCCGCCGTCATGGTCGCGCCGATGCCCAGGCCCAGCACGCTCAGGCTGAGCATCTGCGGCAGGATGGCGCCGTCATAGCAGAGCAGATAAGCGCCCATGCCCGCGGCCGACACGGCCAGCGCCAGGAACATCAGGCGCGGGCCACGCACATAGGCCAAGAGCCAGCCCGCCAGCGGCCCCGCCACGAAGGCGGCAAGCGGCAGCGGCAGGATGAACAGCGCGGCCTGGATCGGCGACATGCCCAGCACCAATTGCAGGCGTTGGCTGAACACCAGTTCCAGCCCCAGCAGCGCGGCGCCCGCGAACAGGGCGGCAGCTACGCCCGAACTGAAGGTGGCGTTGCGGAAGATGGCGAAGTCGATCAGCGGATACGGGCGGCGACGCTGGCGGCGCACGAACAAGGTCAAGATGGTGACCCCAGCCGCGCAAGCCAGGCCGGCATGTAGCCACGAGGTGGTGGCGCGGCCCAGTTCTTTCAATGCATAGGCGCACAGGATCAAACCCGCCATGACTTGCAAGGAGCCCATCAGGTCCCAGGGGCGGGCGGCGGCGGGGCGGCTGGCGGGAATGCAACGCCAGGCCAGCGGCAGCGCAAGCAGCACGATGGGCACATTGATCAGGAACACCGAGCCCCACCAGAAATGCTCCAGCAGCACGCCGCCCACCACCGGCCCCAGCGCCGCGCCGCCGGACGCCACCGAAGCCCAGATGCCGATGGCCACGGCACGCTCACGTTCCTGGGCGAACGTCAGGCGGATGATGGACAAGGTGGCGGGCATCATCATGGCCGCGCCCACCGCCAGCAGCACGCGGGCCGCGATCAGCGACGCCGCGCCCGGCGAATAGGCGGCGGCCAGCGAGGCCACGCCGAAGACGACCAGCCCCATCATGAACAGGCGCTTGTGGCCCAGCCGGTCACCCAGCGTGCCCATGCCCAGCAACAGGCCCGACACGACCAGGCCGTACACGTTCACGATCCATAATTTTTCAGACGCGGTGACGCCCAGTTCGTGCGTGAGCCGGGGCAGGGCGGTATACAGCACCGTCATGTCCACCACGATCAACAACAAGGCGATGGACACGATGCCCAGCACCAGCCAACGGCGCGGGTCGGCCGTGGCGACAGCGTTCGAATGAGTCCGCTGCATAGTTCTACTCCTGTGTAAACCACACCCGGCCGCGCTGTTTCGGCGGCGCTACGAGTGCAAGGTCGGCATTATCTATCTGTTTATTTGCCTTAAAAAGTTTGATTCCATCTATAAAATAGATGAATTAAGGAGGGCAACATGCAATGGACCCTGGATCAACTTCGGCATTTCGTGGCGGCGGCGGATGCCGGTTCGTTTTCGGCGGCCGCGCGTGCGCTGGGCCGCGCGCAGTCCGCCGTGAGCACGTCGGTGGGCCTCTTGGAAGCCGACCTGGGTGTGGAATTGTTCGACCGCTCGCGGCGCAACGCCACGCTGACGCCCGCCGGCGAAGTCATGCTGCAAGAGGCGCGTGAACTGCTGCGCCAGGCCGGCGGGCTGGACCAGCGGGCGCTGTCTTTCGCGGCGGGGCAGGACGCGCGGCTGGCGATCGCGCTGGACGAGGCGCTGCCGTATCAGGTGCTGGGCGCATTGATGGTGGAAGTGGCCGACCGCTTTCCCGCGCTGGAACTGACGCAGTTGAACGGCACCGCGACCGAGGTGGCCGACTACGTGCAGCAGGGTCGCGCCAGCATCGCGTTCCACTTTGACCGGGGCGACCCCGGCAGCGCCTTCGCGCACCGTTACCTGGGCAACGTGGCGCAGGCGGTGTTCGTGGCGTCGGGGCATCCGCTGGCGGCCCTGGCCGAAGTCACGCGCAGTGACCTGGCGCGCTACCGGCAACTGGTCATGCAGATGGAAGGCGTGGAAGAGGTGGTGCTGAGCCCCACGGTCTGGCGCACGGACAGCTTCTACAGCATTGCCGGCATGGCGGCGGACGAACTGGGCTGGGCGATCCTGCCGCTGAACATCGCCGAATACGAGAGTTTTCGCCGAACGCTGACGCGGGTGCCGTGCACGGGCCTGTCCTTGCCGATGTTGTCGGTGCGCACGTTGTGGCTGCAAGGCGCGTCGTTAAGCGCGACCGAGCTGTGGTTGCAGCAGCGCATGGAGCAAATGCTGGGGGGGACGAAGGGAGGTGAGGCGAACGCGGGCTAAGACGAACGCGGGCCGGGGCGCTTGGCCACTGCCGGGTCGTTGGCTCAGCCAGCTTAGCTAAGCAGCGCCGTGACCAAGTCCCCGCCGCCCGCGCTGTCGTCGGTGAAATTCAGCGCGGTCTGTACGTGTTCCAGGTGTTCGTCCATCAGCGCGCAGGCGCGTTCGGTGTCCCCCGCGCGCGCGGCCTCGATGAAAGCGTGGTGCTCTTGCGACGAGCAACTGGCGTCATGCGAGCTTTGGTACAGCACGGTGATCACGGCGCTGCGCGCGGACAGTTCGCGCAGCATGCCCGTCAGCACCGAATTGCCTACGGCTTCGGCCAGCAGAATGTGGAAGTGTCCCAGCAGATGGTTGCGCTTTTGCACGTCGCCGGCTTCCAGCGCCAGCCGTTCCTCGGCCAGGTGGGCGTCAATACGGCGGTAGTCGGCGGCAGTGGCGCGCGCCACGAATTCCTTGGCCAGCGCGGCTTCCAGGATGCGGCGCACGGCGTAGACCTCGCGCGCCTCGTTGGCGTCCGGCTTGCTGACAAACGCGCCCTTGTCAGGAACGATGTTGATCAGCTTGTCCTTGGACAACATCAGCAGCGCCGCGCGAATCTTGGTGCGGCTGACCTTGTAGACCCGCGCCAGCGCCTCTTCGCGCAGCCGGGTGCCGGGGGGAAGCTTGTGCGCCACGATGGCGGCGGCCACTTCCTTGGCAATATCGTCGGCGCTGGGGTCTAGCGGAACTTCCTGAGTCATGGGGCGCGGCTGCGGCGGCCGGAGGGGAAAACAATCGGGCAGCCAGTCTATCAAAAACCCGGACAGGAAAGGCAGACATTTTTTGCATACAAACGTAGCATGCAAAGAAAGCCGCCGTCCCGTCCGGCTTGTTTTGGCCCTGTTTCAGGGCGCTTTACCCGGCAGCCCGGTCAATCCTTCGCCATCAGCCCCAGATACTCGATCAGGCCCTTTTCCTTTACGAACGTTGTCTGGGCCCAGGCCTTGTAATCCGCGCTGTTGCGGTACGCGGGTTCCTGGTTCAGTTGCTTCATGACGTCCATGCTGGCCTTGTCGAACAGCGCTTTCTTGAAGGCGTCATGCAGCGTTTTCACGACGGCCGGGTCCATGCCCTTAGGGCCGGCCAGACCGTACGGCGAGGTCGACACGACCTTGTAGCCAAGCTCCTGCGCGGTGGGCACGTCGGGCCAGCGCGTGGTGCGCTTTTCGCCGAAGGTGACCAACAGCCGCATCTTGCCGGAGTCCACGAACTGGTCCCAGCCGGTGGCGTCGCTTTGCGCCATGACGTGGCCGCCCAGCAGCGCCTGCTGCATGTCGGCGTTGCCCTTGAACGGCACGTGGTTCAGCTTGACCTTGGCGTTGATGGCGATTTCTTCAATCAGCAGGTGCGGCGACGAGCCCACGCCGGTGGAGCCGTAGTCGATGGTGCCTGGCGCTTTGCGCGCGGCCTCGATGTATTCGTTGAACGTCTTGTACGGCGAGTCCGAGCGCACCGTGAAGCCGAAGGTGTAGCCCGACAGCCCGATGATGAAGCTGAAGTCGTTGATGGGGTCCCAGCTGCTTTTCTGCATGTACGGCATGCGCAGCATGGCCAGCGTGTACAGGCTGATCGTGTAGCCGTCCGGCTTGGCGGTGCGCGCCATGGTGGCCGTGCCCAGGGTGCCGCCCGCGCCGGGCCGGTTTTCCACGATGACCTGCTGACCCAGATACTTGGAAGCGTCCTGCGCCACGATGCGCAGGTGGCGGTCGGTGGAGCCGCCGGCCGGGAAGGGCACGATCAGCGTGATGGGCTTGGTGGGAAAGTCGGTTTGCGCGCTGGCGGCCAGCGGCAAGGCGGCGCTGGTGGTGGCAAGCAACAAGGCGGCCAGGCAGGCGCGACGCATCGGCATCTTCAGCATGGGTTGTCTCCAGTGGTGTGTGTTGTGGTTTGTTGTGGTGTGTGGTGATGAGTTGTGTTGGTCGGACCGCCCCGGTTCAGTCGCGCAACACGACTTTGACCGGCAAGCGCGCCAACGCTTCGCGCAACTGCTCCTTCAGCGGCGCGGACACGCCGGATTCCGCTTCAACAGCGACATCCGGTTGCGCATCGGCCAGCACGCGGAAGATCTTGCTGTCTTCCGCCAGCCCGGCCTTTTGCAGGGTGCGCGCCACCACGGCCTCTACCGATACGGCAGTGGCCAGATGGCGCAAATCAGGTTTGTAGATCTTGCCCACGTTGGTCATGGGCATGGCCTCCAGCACGATGACGCGCTTGGGCCGCGCCGGGCCTTCATCCACGTGCGCGGCCGCGTAGGCAACGAGTTCGGCTTCGGTGGCCTGCGCGCCTTCCATCAGCGTGACGAAAGCCACCGGCAGTTCGCCGGCATAGGCGTCCGGCGCGCCGACGGCGGCGCACAGGTGCACGGCCGGATGCGTGGCCAGCGCGTCTTCGATGGTCTTGGGGTCGATGTTGTGGCCGCTACGGATAATCAAGTCCTTGGCGCGGCCTTGCAGGTGCAGCCGGCCTTCGGCGTCCATGAAGCCCACGTCGCCGCTGATCAGCCAGCCGTCTTCGGTGAAGGCGCGGGCGGTGTCGGCGGGGTCCAGAAAACCGGGGATCACGTTGGGCGCCTTGAACAGCACCATGCCGGGCGTGCCCGGCGGCAAGTCCTGCGCGGCTTGCCCGGCGGGAATGTCCAGGCCAACGATGCGCACCTGCACATAGGGCAGCGGGTAGCCCACGCAGTTGACGGGAAACACCGAGCCCGGGGGCGTGATGGACGAGATGCCGGCCATTTCCGTCATGCCCAGGCTTTCGTTCACTTGCAGGCCGAACAGCCGCTTGAAGCGCGCGGCCAGTTCAGCCGGCAGCGGCGCGGCGCCGGTGCGGCAGTAGCGTAACGACGAGATATCGGCGCCTGCCAGCGGTACGTCGGCCAGGGCCGCGAGTATGGTCGGCACGCCTTGCAGCGAGGTCGCGCGATGCTTTTCCACCAAGCGCCAGTAGTTGCGCAGCACGTCGCGGTTGCGCAGCAGCATGGGGGTGGGGATGACGGTTTCCACGCCGGCCGACAAGGCCGCCAGCGAGGCCGGCAATACGCCCGCCACGTGGAACAGCGGATAGCCGTTGATGACCACGTCCGTCGGCCCCGCGTTCTGCAACTGCACGGCCGCCCAGGCGGTGAAGACCTGATTGGCGTGGGTGTGGATGGCCAGCTTTGGCGCGCCCGTGGTGCCGCCCGTGTGGAAGTAGGCCGCCACGTCGCTGGCGCGGATGACCCGTTCGCTGAGCAGGCGGTCGGCCGGTTGCGCCGAGCGGTTGGCGTTGAAGTCCAGCGCGTAGTCGGGCAGCGCGGGGCGATCTGACAGTGGCTCGGTGTGCGGCGCCACGCGCAGCAAAGTTTGCAGGGTCGGCACGCGCTCGCGCAGGCGCAGCGCCTTGGACCACATTTCGCAATCGGCATCCGCGCCGTAGGCGATCAACACCTTGGCGCGCGCGGTGGTCATCAGCGAGGCCAGCTTGTCTTCCGTCAGCAGCGGGTTCAGCGGTTGGACAATGCCGGCCGCCTCGCCGCCCCACAGCGCCAGGTGGTATTCCAGGCAACCGGGCAGCATCACGGCCACGGCGTCGTTCGCGCGCACGCCCAGGTCGTGCAGCAGGTTGGCCGTCTGGTGGATGCCGGCCAGCAGCTCGCGATAGCTCCAGCGGATGGCCTCGTCGTCCGGGTCCGCCGAGCGCAGGAAGGTCAGCGCGGTCTTGTCGCCAAAGGCCGCGGCCGAGTTGCGGAAGATCTCGTAGGTGCTCTGCACCGTCAACGTTTCCGCCAGCGGGCGTGCTTGCAGGCGCTGCACGTCGGCGGCGCTGCGCACGGGAAACGGCGCCGAGAACGGAGGTGATAGCGGTGGAAGAGCAGCGTGGGCCTGCGTCATGTCGGCTGGCCTCCGTTCACGCCTGCGCCAGCGCGATGTAGCGGCGCAGGTGATGGTCTTCGTCGCCCAACTGGTGGTCGATCATGACCAGGCGCTTGGCGTAGTGCGCCAACGGCAGTTCCCAGGTCATGCCGATGCCGCCGTGCAACTGGATGCTTTCCTCGGCCACCAGCGTGCCAATGCGGCCGATGGTGAACTTGGCGGCGGACAGGGCGCGTTCGCGGGTGACGCGGTCGGGGTTGTCCAGCGCGGCGGCGGCGTTGATGACGGCCGAGCGCGCTTGTTCAATTTCCAGCAGCACATCCGCCATGCGGTGCTGCAAGGCCTGGAAGCTGCCGATGGGGGTGCCGAACTGGCGGCGCGTGCGCAGGTATTCCAACGTGGCGTCGCGGGCGCAGTCCATCGCGCCCACGGCTTCGGCGCACAGCGCCAGAATGCCGCGCCCGGTGGCGCGTTCCAGCAGCGGGTAGCCCGCGCCGGCCTCGCCCAGCAAGGCTTCGGGGCCCAGCTTGACGTCGGTCAGCGTGACTTCGGCGGCGCGTCCACCGTCGATCAGCCCGTAGCCGCGCACCGCCAGGCCCGGCGTGCCGGCGCTGACCAGGAACAGGCTGATGCCGGCTTCGTCATCTTCCGCACCGGACGTGCGCGCCGACACCAGGAACAGGTCCGCGTGTTCGCCCGCCGTGACCACGGCCTTGGCGCCGTTGAGCACCCAGCCGTCGCCCGCCGGTTCGGCGCGCGTGCTGACCCGCGCCAGCTCATAGCCGGAATCGGGCTCGCCCTGGGCCAGCGCGGCCGTGATTGTGCCCGCGATCAGGCCGTCCACAGCTTCGCGTTGCGCGGGCGTGCCGGCGGCGGCGATGGCGCTGCCCACCATCAAGGCGTCCAAAAAAGGTTCCACGACCAGGCCGCGTCCCAGCGCCTCAAAGACGACCGAGATATCAAAGCCCGCGCCGCCCAGGCCGCCATCGGCCTCGGTGAACAAGGCGCCGATCGCGCCCAGTTCGGCATAGCGGCACCAGAATTCCACGCTGTAGCCCTGGGCCGATTGCGCGTGGCGTTCGCGGGTGGCGAAGTCGTACTGCTCGCTAACAAAGCGGCGCAGCATGTCGGAAAGCATGCGCCGGTCTTCGGTGTGTTCAAAGTTCATGGCCGGCCCTTACAGTCCCAAGATCATCTTCGAGATGATGTTTTTCTGAATTTCATTGGAGCCGCCGAAGATCGACAGCTTGCGGTTGTTGAAGTACTGCGCCGCCGCGCTGTCGGCGCCCTCGGGGCCGATGGGGGCGGCGTCGTAGCCGTCGTGCAGCGCTTCGGGCACGAAGGGGCGCGCGTACGGGCCCATGGCGCGGCGGTTCAAGGCCGTGATTTCCTGGCGGATCTGCGTGCCGCGTATCTTCAGCATCGAGCTTTCGGCGCCCGGTGCGCCGCCGCCCGCCACCGCCGCGACCACGCGCAGGTTGGTGGTGCGCATATTGGCCAGTTCGATTTCCACGCGCGCCAGGCGGGCGGCAAAGTCAGGGTCTTCGGCCAGGGGGCGGCCGTTCTTTTTCTGCTTGGCGGCCACGGCCTTCAGACGTTCCAGCGCGGCGGTGGATTGGCCCACGCCGGCAATGTTGGTGCGCTCGTAGGTCAGCAGGTACTTGGCGCAGGTCCAGCCCCGGTTTTCTTCGCCCACCAGGTTCTCGACGGGCACGCGCACATCGGAAAAGAACACTTCGTTGACTTCGTGTTCACCGTCCAGCGTGATGATGGGGCGCACTTCGATGCCCGGGCTGTTCATGTCGATGAGCAGGAAGCTGATGCCCTCCTGGCGCCGACCTTCCTGCGAGGTGCGCACCAGGCAGAAAATCATGTTGGCGTACTGGCCCAGCGTGGTCCAGGTCTTTTGCCCGTTGACGATGTAGTGGTCGCCGTCGCGCACGGCGGTGGTCTTGACGGAAGCCAGGTCGGAACCCGCGCCGGGTTCGGAATAGCCCTGGCACCACCAGTCGCTGCCGTCCAGGATGCGGGGCAGCCAGTACTGGCGCTGGGCTTCGTTGCCGTACTTGATCAGCACCGGCCCCAGCATGCTCAGGCCGAAGGGCACGATGCGGGGCGCGGCGGCCAGCGCGCATTCGTTGTCGAAAATGAACTTTTGCGTGGCGCTCCAGCCGGTGCCGCCGTATTCCACGGGCCAGTGGCTGGCCAGCCAGCCTTGCTGGTTCAGGATGGCGTGCCATTCCACCATGTCGTCTTTGGTAAGCAGCTTGCCCAGCCCAACCTTGTCGGAAAGGCGCCGGGGCAGCTTGGCCGCCAGAAAGGCGCGCACGTCGTCGCGGAAGGCGTTTTCTTCGGGGGTGAATTCCAAGTCCATGTCGGTCCTTAATGCATATCAACCGTAGATTTCAAACAGGCCGGCCGCGCCCATGCCACCGCCGATGCACATCGTGACGACGGCATAGCGGGCGCCGCGGCGGCGACCTTCGATCAGCACATGGCCGGCCAGGCGAGCGCCGGTGACGCCAAACGGGTGGCCCAACGCAATGGAGCCGCCGTCCACGTTCAGGCGGTCCATGGGGATGCCCAGCTTTTCCTGGCAATACAGCGCTTGCGACGCAAACGCCTCGTTCAGTTCCCACAGGTCGATGTCATCGACCTTCAAGCCATGGCGCGCCAGCAACTTGGGCACGGCGTAGACGGGGCCGATGCCCATTTCGTCGGGCTCGCAGCCGGCAATGGCCAAGCCCCGGAACGCGCCCAGCGGGCGAATGCCGGCGCGTTGGGCGTCGCCGGCTTCCATCAGCACCAAGGCGGCCGCGCCGTCGGACAGTTGCGAGGCATTGCCGGCCGTGACGAACTGGCCTTCGCCGCGCACGGGCGCAAGGCCAGCCAGCGCGTCGTAGGTGGTGCCGGGGCGGTTGCAGGTGTCTTTGTCGATGGTGACTTCGCGTTCGCTGACGACGCCCGTGGCGCGGTCGGTGACGGACATGGTGGTGGTGACGGGGATGATCTCTTCGCGGTAGCGGCCGGCGGCCTGGGCGGCTTCGGTGCGCGCCTGGCTTTGCGCGGCGAAGCGGTCCTGGGCTTCGCGGCTGATGCCGTAGCGGGCAGCCACGATGTCGGCGGTTTCGATCATGGGCAAATAGAGTTCGGGCTTGTTGGCCAGTATCCAGGGGTCCATGCCGCTGACGCCGTCGTCGCGCGTGCGGATCTGCGACACCAGTTCCACGCCGCCCGCGATCACGGCCGGGGCGCCGTCCATCACGATGCGGCCGGCGGCCGACGCAATGGCTTGCAGGCCCGACGCGCAGTAGCGGTTGATGGTGGCGCCGCCCACGCTGACCGGCAGGCCGGCGCGGATGACGGCTTGCCGGCCGATGTTGCGGCCGGTGGCGCCTTCGGGGTAGCCGCAGCCGATGAAGGCGTCTTCGATCAGCGCGGGGTCGATGCCGGCGCGGTCAACGGCGGCGCGCACGGCATGCGCGGCCAGCGTGGGGCCGGCGATCTGGTTGAATTCGCCGCGCCCCGCCTTGGTGATGGGGGTGCGGGCGGTAGAGACGATGACGGCTTCGCGCATAAGGGTTCCAGTCGAAAGTGGGTTCTGTATTCAGGCGGGCGGTGTTCAGGCGGCCGGCGGCTAAAAAAACCTGCGTTCAGGCAGCCTGATTCAGGCTGGCGAAGTTGCGGCCGGATTCGGCCAGGCGCACCAATAGCGGCGACGGTTTCCAGAACGCCGGGTCTTCCTGCGCATAGGCGCGGATGTCGGCCAGCACGCGGTCCAGGCCCACGCTGTCGGCGTAGTGCATCGGGCCGCCGTGCTGGCGCGGAAAGCCGTAGCCGGACAGGAACACCACGTCCACGTCGGACGGGCGCAGCGCAATGCCCTGGTCCAGCACGTTGGCGGCTTCGTTGATCATGGCGGCCAGGTAGCGGCGCTGGATGTCTTCGTGCGTGAATGGGCGCGGCGTGACGCCCGCGCGGCGGCGTTCGTCGTCGATGATGGCCAGCACTTCCGGATCCGGCGTGCCCACGCGCGCACCATCGGGGTACAGGTAAAAGCCACGGCCGGTCTTCTGGCCGAACCAGCCGCGTTCGCACAGACGGTCGGGAATCTGCACATAGCGCAGGGCGGGGTCGCGGGTAGCGGCGCGGCGCTTGCGGGTGGCCCAGCCGATGTCGCCACCGGCCAGGTCGGCCATCTGGTAGGGGCCCATGGGGTAGCCGAACTCGCGCACGGCAGCGTCGATGTCGTAGGGGGACGCGCCGTCTTCCATCATCATGTCCGCCGCCTGCCGGTGCACGGCCAGGATGCGGTTGCCGATGAAGCCGTCGCACACGCCCGCGCGCACGGGTGTCTTGCGTAGTTTGCGTGCCAGTTCGAAGCCGGTGGCCACCGTGTCGGGCGCGGTGTGCTCGCCCACCACGATCTCCAGCAGCTTCATGATGTTGGCGGGTGAAAAGAAGTGCAGGCCCAGCACGTTGCCCGGATGTCGCGTGGCGGTGGCGACGCGGTTCACGTCCAGGTACGACGTGTTGGTGGCCAGCACCGCGCCGGGCTTGGCCACGCGGTCCAGTTCGGCAAACACGGCCAGCTTCACGTCCATGTCCTCGAACACGGCCTCGATGATCAGGTCGGCATCGCTCAGAGCGTCGTAGGTGGTGGCGCCCGTCAGGCGCGCCAGCCGGCCATCGCGTTCTTCTGCCGTGATGCGGCCTTTCTTGAGCAGCAGGTCGTACACCTGCGCGACGCGCGCGCGGCCACGTTCCAGCGCGGCGTCGTCCTGCTCAACCATCACCACCGGCAAGCCGGCGTCCAGCACCGACACCGCGATGCCCGCGCCCATCGTGCCGCCGCCCACCACGCCGATCTTGTTCAGGGCGCGCGCCTTGCCTTCTTTCAGTTCGGGGACCTTGGTGGTTTCACGCTCGGCAAAAAATGCGTGCACCAGGCCGGCGCGCTGCGGGCTGTCCAGGCATTGCAGGAACAGCGCGCGTTCGGTGCGCAGGCCTTCGTCAAAAGGTTGTTCGATGGCGGCACGCACGGCTTCAACGATCTTCGCGGGCGAATACAGCCCGCGCAGCGTCTTGGCGATGCGTTCGCCGGCCGCGGCGGCTTCGGCCAAGGCGGCGGCCTTGTCGGCCAGCGCGGCGGTGGCGTCACGGCTGCGGCGGGGGCCCGCGCCTTGCGCCAAGAGTTGGCGTGTGTAGGCCAGCCCCGCTGCCAGCGGGTCGTTGCCTTCAGCCAGCGTGTCCACCAGCCCGGCGCGCAATGCGGCGTCGGCCGACAGGTGCTTGCCCGACAGCATCAGGTCCAGCGCGGCGGCCGCGCCTATCAGGCGGGGCGTGCGCTGCGTGCCGCCGGCGCCCGGCAACAGGCCCAGGTTTACTTCGGGCAAGCCCAGCTTGGCGCTGGCAAGCGCTACGCGGTAGTGCGCGGCCAAGGCCACTTCCAGCCCGCCGCCCAGCGCCGCGCCATGCAGCGCGGCCACCACCGGCTTGGTGCTGGCTTCAATCTGATTGCAGACGTCGGGCAAGGCGGGGGGCTTGGGCGGCTTGCCGAATTCGCGGATGTCGGCGCCGGCGATGAAGTTCTTGCCCGCGCCCACCAGCAGAATGGCGCGTACGTTGGGGTCGGTTTGCGCGGCCTGGATGGCGTCGGCCAAGTCGCGCCGCACGTCCGCGCTTAGCGCGTTGACCGGAGGGTGGTCCAGGGTAATGACCAGGATGTCTTCGTCGCGGCGCGCGTGGGCGGCGCCGGCAGTGCTGCTGTCCGTCATGGGTCCTTGTCTCCGTTGGGGCGGCCGTCGTTGCGGCGCCTGGCAAGCGGGAAAACCGCTTGTCTTGTTTTGCGTCTATCGCTTAGTTCTTTATTCTTTCCCAGTAAAGATGTCTTGACAATGACATCAGGAATTGACACGACGGATAAAAAAATTTGACAATCCGGCCCAAGGAGACGCCATGGACACCAAATCCCTGACCTTGCTGGTCGATATCCTGGACGCCGGCAACTTGAGCGAAGCCGCGCGCCGGCTGAAGATGACCCGCGCCAACGTCAGCTACCACCTGAATCAGTTGGAGCGTTCAGTCGGCATGCAACTGGTGCGGCGCACGACGCGCCATGTGGAAGCCACCGAAATCGGGCTGAAGCTGTATCAGCATGGCCGCAGCATCCAGGACGAACTGGTCGCCGCGCGCGAGGCGGTCGACACCCTGGGCAAGACGCCCCAAGGCAAGGTGCGGCTGAGCGTGCCCAGCGGCTATGGGCAGTTTGTGATGACGCCCTGGCTGCTGGAGTTCAAGCAGGCGTATCCCGATATCGTCCTGGACGTGCTGTTCGAGAACAGCGTTGACGATCTGCTGCGCGACGAGGTCGATATCGCGGTACGCATCATGTCCGAGCCGCCGCAGAATCTGGTGGCGCGCGAACTGGGGCTGGTGCGCTACGTGGCGTGCGCGTCCAAAGCCTATGCCGAGGCCCGGGGCCTGCCCCAATGGCCCGATGACCTGGCCCAGGCGCCCGTCATCAGCGCGGCCGTCATTGGCCGGCCGTTGCGGCTGTCCGCCTATTACGGCGGCCAGCCGCGCCAGCACGTCGTACTGGAACCCACGGTCATTTCACGCAACTACGCCTTTCTGCGCGACGCCATCCGCGCTGGCTTGGGCGTGGGCGTCGTGCCGGACTACGTGGTGCACGACGACATTGCGCGCGGCGAGCTGCTGGCCGCGCTGACGCAATGGCGGCTGAGCATTTTTGGGCGAGGGATGTACATGCTGTACATGCCCAACCGACACCATCCGCGCGCAATTTCCATGCTGATCGAATTCATCCTGGAGCGCGCGCAGCGCGATCACGAAGGGCAGGCGGGCCTGCTGGCGGTGAAGGGCTGAACGCGCTGGAAAGCGGCGCTGAAAAGCAAACCGAACGTCCCCAGGCACGATACTTGCTGTCCGCGTTCACCAAAACGAAATGCGAGGGGACGGGATGGAAAGCGCGACGCCGGGGAAGGTGACGCCGGGAAAGATCACGCCGGAAAAAGCGGCGCCGGAAACCATGTCACCCGAAGAGCGGGCGGCGGAAAAGTCCGGGCCGGACGATCGCGCCTCGGATGAAAAAGCCACCGTGCAGGACGCCGGCATCATTCCCGAACCCGCGCCCAACGTCACGCACGTCTGGGCGCGCGGCGCCTGTCTGACCACGCTGACCGTTCTTGCCGTGCTGTTTTCCCTGAAGATGGCGCAGGAATTCATCGTGCCCGTGGTCATGGCGATTGTGGTCGCGTATGCGCTGGACCCCGCCGTGGCCCTGATGGAACGGGTGCGCCTGCCGCGCCCGGTCGGCATCATCATCCTGATGGCCGTGATTTTCTTCGGGCTGGCGGGCCTGGTGTATGCCACGCAAAGCCAGGTCAGCTCCATCATCGAGGCGCTGCCCGAGATTTCCGGCAAGATCTCGCGCACGCTGAACGGCTTTGCCAGCGGCGATGGTTCCTTCATTGAACGTATCAAGGGCGCGGCCAGCGTGCTGCAGGATACCGGCGGCGTGCAGCCCGGCCGCCAGGTGGTGGTGGCCAAGTCGGACGCGGGCTTCAGCGAATTCCTGCTGTGGGGCTCCAAGGGGCTGGCCACCTTTCTGGGCCAGGCGACCATGAGCGTATTCCTCGTGTTCTTCCTGCTGCTGTCGGGCAACGCGTTCAAGCGCAAGTTCGTCAAGGTGGCGGGCACAACCTTGTCGCAGAAAAAAATCAGCGTGCACATGCTGGACCAGATCAACAATTCGATCCACATGTACATGGCGATGATGCTGGTGACGAACGTGGCGCTGGGCGTGCTGTCGTGGGGGGCGTTTCGCCTGCTGGGCCTGGAGAACGCCGCCACCTGGGCGGTGGTGGCGGGCGCCTTGCACATCATTCCGTACTTCGGCCCGCTGATGACGGCGGTTGGCACGGGGATCGCGGCGCTGATTCAATTCGGTGAAATCGGGCCCGCGCTACAGGTGGCGGGTAGCTCGGTGGTCATTGCCTTGCTGATCGGCGTGCTGGTCACCACCTGGATGTCGGGCCGCATTGCCAAGATGAACTCGGTGGCGGTGTTCATGATGCTGCTCTTGTTCACCTGGCTGTGGGGCATCTGGGGCACGCTGCTGTCCGTGCCCATTGCCTTTATCGCCAAGGTGGTGGCGGACCACATCGAAGGGCTGGAGGCCGTGTCGGAGTTCCTGGGCGAGTAGCGCAGTTGTTATGCTGACGCCTCGCTTGCCACGCCGACACCGCCATGCCTGATAAGCCCGAACCCGCCGACACGTCCAAGACGCCCGACTCGCCGCCCCTGCCCGGACGGGCCGCCGCCGCGTTCGCCACGCATTCCAGCTTGGCCTCCGACGCGCGCCGTACGCAGTTGCGGCGCATGAAAATCGCCGCGCTGGCGCTGCTGGTGGCCATGGTCTGCGGCTTCATCACCAGCCATGTCATGGGCGGGCAGGGGGCATGGGCCTGGGTGCGGGCGTTTTGCGAAGCGGCCACGGTGGGCGCGCTGGCGGACTGGTTCGCGGTGGTGGCGCTGTTTCGCCGTCCGATGGGGCTGCCGATTCCGCACACCGCCATCATCCCCAGCAACAAAGACCGCATCGGCGACAACCTGGCCGTGTTCGTGCGCGACCACTTCCTGGACCCGGACACGCTGATGGAAAAGCTGCGCGTGTTCGACCCCGCCACGCGGCTGTCGCGTTGGCTGGTTCGGCCCAAGCAGGCGCATGCCTTGAGCGACGGCGCGCGCCGTGTGGCGCTGCAAACGCTGGACATGCTGGACGATCACGCGGTACGCGGCGTAATCCAGGAATTCGTGGTGAAGAACCTGCGCGGCTGGGACGCGGCGGGCACCGTCGGCGAAGTGCTGGGCCTGTTGACGCGCGACGGGCGCCACCAGGAATTGCTGGATGCGGCCATGGAGCGCCTGGGCGGCTACCTGGGCGAAGACGACGTGAAGGAACGCGCGTCCACGCTGCTGGTGAAGTTTGCCCGCAAGGAATGGCCGCGCATCATCGCGGCGGTGGACGTGGTGAAGTCGGTGGACGGCATTGCCGACAACCTGGCCGACCGGCTGGCCATGGCCTTGATGGACGAACTGCGCGACGTGCTGTCCGAACCCGACCACCCCGTGCGGCGCGACTACGAAGCCTGGGTGCTGAATTACATCGAACGCCTGAAGACCGACCCGGCATTGTCCGCCCAGGTTGAAGCCCTGAAGCAGCGCGCCATCGACCACCCCAAGGTGCAGGAATACGTGCAAGGCCTGTGGGACGACATCCACGCCGCCTTGCGGCGCGACCTGTCCGACGAAAACTCGGCGCTGGCCGGCCATCTGGAACGCGCCATGCTGGCGCTGGGCCGCAAGCTGGGCGAAGACCCAAGCCTGCGCGACGCCATCAACAGCCACGTGATGGGCAGCGCGCGCCGCCTGACGGGCCGGCTGCGCATCGGCGTGACCGAACACATTTCACGCACGGTGAAGAACTGGGACGAACGCCACCTGGTCGACGAACTGGAACTTAGCGTGGGGCGCGACCTGCAATACATCCGCTTTAACGGCACGCTGGTCGGCGGGTTGATCGGTGTTGCGCTGCACGCGCTGGTGCTGCTGGTGAATCGTTAAGAAGCCTGATCGCTTGTATCAGGAAGGAAGAATGCTGGTGCGCCGACTTGCCCCGGTGCTATTGTTTTCTGCGCCCTGGGCCAGGCGGCAAGGTTCGCGCTGGCCGGGCATCCGCACCTTGCGTGCATGATTCCAGGAGGCACTTCATGAAGAAAATCTCGATGCTTGTCGCGGCGCTGACGATGGCGGGCGCGTCTGGCGCCGCGCTGGCCGAAGACGTTTCGATGTCATTCCTGACCGCCGACGGCCTGGGCAAAAGCGCCGGCACGATTTCACTGAAGGACACCAAGGGTGGGCTGGAGATCACGCCCAACTTAACCGACTTGAAGCCGGGCGAGCACGGCTTTCACGTCCACGAAAAGGGTTCCTGCATGCCGGGCATGGTGAACGGCAAGATGGCGCCTGGCGGCGCCGCGGGCGGGCATCTGGACCCGAAGGGCACCAAGGCCCACAAGGGGCCGATGGCCAAGGATGGGCACCAGGGCGACCTGCCGCTTATCGTGGTGGCGGCCGACGGCACGGCCAAGAAAGCCGTGGTGGCCCCGCATCTGAAGCTGGCCGACGTGAAAGGGCACGCGATGATGGTGCACGTGGGCGGCGACAACTACAGCGACAAGCCCGAGCCGCTGGGCGGCGGAGGCGGGCGCCTGATCTGCGGCGTGGTGAAGTAACACAGCAGGCTGGCTGATCGTCCAGCGGACCAGTCAGCCAAGCCCACCCGTCAAACCATGCCGTTGCGCCCGTACAGCCGGTAGCCCTCGCGGGCGGCCAGCCGGTCGTAGTAAGCGCTGACGGCGGGCAGGGTGGGTTTTTCATGGGCAGGGCCGAAAGGCGTCGCGAACCAGCGGTTGACCGATAGGCCGATGGGGATGTCCGCCAAGCTGAAGGCCTCGCCCGCTACATACGCACCGGTTTGCGCCAGCCGGGTATCCAGGATGCCCATGTACAAGGCCCAAGCCTGGCACGACGCCGCGATACTGGCCGCGTCCTGATGCGCGGGCGATTGCCGCGCCAGCGCCATGAAGGCGTAGCTCCAGGACCGGTTCAGGTCGGTGGCCTGCCAATCCATCCATTGATCCACGCGCGCCCTTAATTTCGGTTCAGCCGGATAGAGCGCCTGCCCGCCGTACTGCGCGGCCAGGTAGCGGATGATGCTGTTCGACTCCCACAGCACGAAGTCTCCGTCCTGGATGACGGGCACCATGGCGTTCGGGTTCAGCGCCAGAAAGCACGGGTCGCTGGTGGGCTGAAAGCCCGAGCCCCAGTCTTCGCGGGTAAACGGCAGGTTCAATTCCGCGCAGGTCCAGAGCACTTTGCGCACATTGATGGACGAGGCTTTACCCAGGATTTTCAGCATTTTTCGGTGGCCAATCAGGCGGTGGGTGGGGCGGCGGGAAGCCATATCAAAGGGGTATTGCCGAAGTCTAGCGGCCGGCGTGCAGGGCCGCCAGATACAGAGCCACGCGCGCGCAAGCACAACAGATTGCGGGCGGCCTTCGGCCCCGGCCTCAGGCTTCAACGGTGCGCGGTTGGCTCTGCAGGCGCGCAACGGGCGACGTGAACAACACCACGAACTGCACCAGAAAGCCCGCTGTCGACACCCAGAGGCAGGCGTCCAGCCCGATGCGGGCGGCCAGCGCCGCGCCAATCAGCGCGCCCACGGGTCGCGCGCCATAGGTCGCTGTCAGGATCACGGCCGATACGCGGCCCAGCAGCGCGTTGGGCGTGACGGCCTGGCGCAAGGTGGTGGTGGTAATGGTCCACAGGATGGGGCCCGCCCCAAACAGGAAAAAGCCCGCCGCCGCCACGACGCCCGAGGGGTACGCCAAGGTGAACAGCAGCAGGACGCTTGCCGCCAAGGCCGATAGCGGACCGGCCGCGATCATCGCGCCGAAGGACAGGCGGCGCGCCAGCCATGGCGCGGCCAAGGCGCCCGCCAGCATGCCGCCGCCGTACACGCCCAAGGTGATGCCCACCCCCGTGGCGTTCAAGCCCAGGCGCTCAATGGCATAGACCACGTACACCGCTTGCAGCACAAACCAGGCGGTATTGAAGAACACCGCCGTGATCAGCACGGGACGCAGCAGCGGGTGCGTGGCGACGAACGCGGCGCCTTCGCGCAGTTCGGTCAAGGGATGGCGGCGCGGGGCGTTGGCCAGGTTCCCGTTACTCGCCGATCCATCCCGAGGCAAGCCCGCCAGCAGCGCCGCCGCCAGCAAAGACAAGGTGGTGGCCAGCACGTAGGCGGTGGGCGCGCCCATCCAGCCGACCAGCGCGCCGCCCGCCGCCGGGCCCGCCGCGAACGCGCTGCTGCGCGCCAGTTCCAGCCAGCGGTTGGCGCTGGCCAATTCGCTGGCGGGCACCAGCCGGGGCAGCAATGCCGGCGCGGAAACGTTGTACGCCACGGTGCCAACCGCGCCCAGAAAACCCAGCGCGGCCAGCCAGGCCAGGTTCAGTCCCCCCATCCACAGCAAGGCCAGCAGCCCCAGCAGGCTGGCGGCGCGCACGCATTCGGCCGCCGTCATCAGGGCTTTGCGCGACATGCGGTCGGCCAGCACGCCCGCCGGCATCGATAGCAGCAGAAAGGGCAAGGTTTGCGCGGCTTGCAGCGTGCCGGTCTGCGCGGCGGTGGCGCCCAGCGCCAGCACGGCGACCAGCGGCGCGGCCGCCAGCGCCATCTGTTCAGAGAACTGGGCGGCCAGGTTGGACGCGGCCAGGCGGCGAAATGCAAGGGGCAGGGTGGGCATGGGGGAACAGATGCTGCGCCGAAAACGGCAAGGGCACGATCATGATCGTGCCCTTGGCGGCTTGCACTCCGGTCCTTGCCCTTTGCGCCTATCCGGCGTGATCAGGAAAGGCTGGGTTCACAGGAAAGGCGCGTCAGGGAATCGGCGGATAGTCGCCGTAGCCGTCCGGCCACGGCGTCAGCACCTCGTAGCCGGTGTCGGTCACCACCACCATGTGTTCCCATTGCGCCGACAGCGAACGGTCTTTGGTGACCACGGTCCAGCCGTCCGGCAACTGCTTGGTGGCCGGCTTGCCCGCGTTGATCATGGGTTCGATGGTGAACATCATGCCGGGCTGCAGCACCAGCCCTTCGCCGGGCCGGCCATAGTGCAGCACCTGCGGTTCGTCGTGGTAGATCTGGCCGATGCCGTGGCCGCAGTATTCGCGCACGATGGAAAAGTGTTCGCGGTGCGCCACGGTCTGGATCGCGTGGCCGATGTCGCCTAGCGTGGCGCCGGGCTTCACGGCCATGATGCCGGCGCGCGTGGCTTCATAGGTGGTGTTGACCAGGCGGCGCGCCAACGGGCTGGGTTGGCCCACGTAGTACATGCGGCTGGTGTCGCCAAACCAGCCGTCCTTGATGACGGCCACGTCGATGTTCAGGATGTCGCCGTTTTTCAGCACCTTGGCCGACGGAATGCCATGGCAGATCACATGGTTGACCGACGCGCAGATGGTCTTGGGAAAGCCGTGGTAGCCGACGTTGGCCGGAATGGCTTTCAGCACGTTGACGATGTACTGGTTGCAGATGCGGTCAAGCTCGTCGGTGGTGACGCCGGGGCGCACGTGTTCGCCGATCATGTGCAGCACTTCGGCCGCCATGGCGCCGGCCTTGCGGGCCATTTCGATATCAGCGGCGGATTTGATGGATACCTTGCGTGCCATTTACGCGACCTCCTGGGCCGCGTCCGGCAGCCGCCGGGACAGGGAGGCAATGGTGAAGCCTTCGCCCTGTTCAATGCGGATCAGCAACTGGCAGATGTCAGCGTGGCGCAGTTCCGGATAGAGCTCGGACAGCATGCCGATGCGCATCCAGTGTTCGGCTTGGGAATTGATTGAGCGGCTGAGGGCGCCGCTGGCGACGCGCAGATTCTCATGCATCTGCTCAGAGATTTTGACGAGGCCCATAAAGAATGATCCATATATGGTTTGTATATGGATCGTATGGTACAGCGCGGTGGGGGCCTCGCGCAAATCGAGGTGGCCCCCGCCTTAGCCCTGCTGGCTAAGCGCCCGCGCAATCCGGTTTTTCGACACGGTGGTTTTTGGCACCTTGAACGGAAACCAGGTCCGCACGTCTTCATCCAGGCCAATGCCGTGCATGTAGTTATAGATGGCTTTTTTCAGCGCGCGGCCCAGCGCATCGTGATCCACGCCCGTGGGGTCATGAAATCCGATGTCGTTCTTGGCGAAGGTAACAGGCGGCAGCGGTTGCAGCGTCACCCCGTATTCCTCGGGGTTCTTGCCCACCGGCGAATGCACCGTACAGGCAAAGCGATGGAAGAACCCGCTTTGGATGCAGTCGTTGGCAAACAGTTGGCGCACGTATTCCAGCGCGTCCACGGTGTCTTGCACCGTCTGCGTCGGAAAGCCGTACATCAGATACGCATGTACCAGGATGCCGGCGTCTGAAAACGCGCGCGTGACGCGGGCCACCTGATCGACCGACACGCCTTTCTTCATGAGGTTCAGCAAGCGGTCGGACGCGACTTCCAAGCCGCCTGATACGGCGATGCAGCCGCTGTCGGCCAGCAGTTCGCACAATTCCGGGCTGAAGGTTTTTTCGAAGCGGATATTGCCCCACCACGAAATGCCTGCGTTGCGTTCGATGAGCTCGGTGGCCAGCGCCTTGAGCGACTTGGGCGGCGCGGCCTCGTCCACAAAGTGGAAACCGGTCTGCCCGGTTTCACGCACGATGGCTTCGATGCGGTCGGCCAGTACGGACGCCGACGCGCCTTCATAGCGGCCGATGTAGTCCAGGCTGACGTCGCAGAAGCTGCATTTTTTCCAGTAGCAGCCATGCGCCACGGTCAGCTTGTTCCAGCGCCCGTCGCTCCAGAGGCGGTGCATGGGGTTCAGCATGTCCAGCAGCGACAGGTAGCGGTCCAGCGGCAGGCCGTCCCAGGTGGGCGTGCCCACTTCCGCGAAGGCCACGTCGGGTTCCACCAAGTTCACGTACTGCACGGCGCCGCTGTCCTGGTTGCGCACGAAGGTGCGCACCAGGCGCTGGCGCGAGCGCTTGCCCTGCACGTGTTCCAGCAAGGCCAGCAGCGGGCGTTCGCCGGCATCCAGGCAGACGTAGTCAAAGTAGTCGAACACGCGCGGGTCTTTCAGTTCGCGCAGTTCGGTATTGACGAAGCCGCCGCCCAGCACGGTGACGATGCTGGGGTCTTGCGCCTTGATGGTCTGCGCGATCCGAAACGCCGCGTATACCGCACCAGGAAACGGCACCGACAACAGCACGATCGTTGGCGCGTGGCGCGTCAGGGCTTCGGTCGTCAGTTCGCGCAGTGTGTCGTCCACCAGCGTGGGCGCGCCGGCCAGGGCATGGGCCAAGGGGTCGAACGTGGGCTGGCTGCCCGCCAGCGATTCGGCATAGCGCACGAATTCAAAGCGATCGTCCACGGCGTCGCGCAGCACGTCGGCCAGGTCGTTCAGGTAGAGGGTGGCAAGGTGCTTGGCGCGGTCTTGCAGCCCCAACGCGCCGAAGGCCCAACCCAGCGGGTCGCCGCCGTCTTCGTCCATGTAGACGTCCAGCGTGCTGAAACGCGGGCCTTCGGGCAGGAAGTGGCGGCCCACGATGCGGTGGGCCAGCGTGGAATCGCGCCCTTGCAAGAATGCGATCGTTGGCCCGATGGTGGCCAGGTAGCGCGGCTCCATCGCCACGAACGCCTGGATGGCGGGCGTGTGCTTGTCAAGCGGCAGCGCGTTGACCCGATCCGCCACGGCGCGCAAGCCCTCCGCCGACAACAGGCGCAACACCAGCGCAAGCGCCAGGTCTTCCTGCACCGCGTTCACGTCGCGCGAACGCAGGAAACCGGTCAGGTAGGCGGTGGAGGGGTAGGGCGTATTCAGCTGCGTCATCGGAGGGATGATGGACAGCACGCGTAGAGGCAAGGTGGACATGAGGCACGGCATGGCTGCCGTCAAAGCGGAAGTTGGGACGATGGGTCGGGGCGACGGGCTTGGGGTACGGACTTGGGGTACTGACTTTCTGCGCTGGATTCGAGGCGCAGGCTTTGGCAATTATAGGCAGCACGCGCGGTTGCTCGGATCGCGGGCTGCCTGTGGGGCGCGTGGGTAGGCTTATAGGTACGCCGGGGAACGCCGGGAAACGCCGAGGTACGCCTGGGTACGCTTACCGCGCCTTCGCCCGCGACGATTTCTTGGCGGCGCCTCGCGCGGCGTCCTTGGGGGCGGGGGCGGTGGCCGCGTGGATCTGTTCCATCCACATCAGCGCGTCCGTGTACGACAGGAACTGTTGCAGGTAACCGGGTGACAGCTCGCGCATCAAGGACAGCGCGCGGTGCACCAACTGGTTGGAATTGAGCGGACCGGCGTTCTTGTGCACCTGCTGCTGCGACTGGCGCACCTGCCGGTCAGCGCTGACGCGCGACCAGACGGCGCGAAAGTACTCCAGCATTTGCACGTCGGGGTAAGCGTCGCGCAGGCCGAGCGCGTCGCGGTTCCAGAGGGCGCCGTCCGCCGTGTTTTGGCCTGGGGCAGCGCCTGGGTCTGCCAGATAAGCCAGCAAACCGGCCAGCGCGCTGGGGGCGTCGTTGGCGGGCTCCGCTGGCGGTGGTGTGTTTGGCTCAATGTTTGGTTCGGCATCCGCCTCGGCCCCCGGATTGGCATCCGCATCGGCATCCGTCTCGGCATCCAGCACCTGCGCATAGGCGTTCATATACCCGGCCAGTTTTTCGTCCAGCAACTGCCGCGCCAGGCCATCCAGCACGGCGGATCGCCTCGCCATGGCTTGCAGGAAGCGAAAGCGCACCGGGTCTACCCGGTCGGCGCCACCCTCGCGCCAAGCGTCCAACACGGCCTGCGCGTCCAGCGTGCCCGGGATGCTGCCGTCACTGCTCACGCGGTTTTCCCGGTGCATCGGTTTGCTTGGGGATAGGCGTGATTTCCACCCGGCGATTCTTGGCGCGGCCGTCCTCGTCGGCGTTGGACGCCACGGGCTGCTCCGACCCGAACGCCGCCGCGAACACGGTGGAAGACGGCACGCCTTCGTCGATCAAGGCGCGCGTGACGGTCAGGGCGCGCTGCGCCGACAAATCCCAGTTGTCCGCAAAGCGGCGGTTGCCTTCACGCACCTGCTGGTCGTCGGTATAGCCGCTGACCATCAGAATTTCGTTGTGCGTCTTCAGGTACGCGGACAGCGGTTCGATCAGCGATTTCAGGATCTCGCGGCCTTCGGGCTGCAACTGGTCGGAGTTCAGCGCAAACAGCACGCTGCCGCTGATGCCGATGCGGCCATTGACCAGGGTCACGCGGCCCGCCGCCAGCGGGCCCGCCAGCGCCTGTTCCAGCGTTTCGCGGCGCTGGGTTTCTTCCTGGCGCTGCTTGACCTCTTCTTCCAACTGCGTCGACAACTGCAACTGCATGCCGATCACGCTGACCAGGATCAGCACGAAGGCGCCCAGCAGCACCGACATCAGGTCGCCGAAGACGGCCCAGGCGGGGGCGGAAGTCTCGATGCCGCCGTCGATGTCGTCGCTCATGCGGGTTCCGCGCTGGCGTCGGCGCGCTGGACGGCCAACTGTTGCAGGTTTTCAATAATCTGCTTTTGCGACATCAGGCTCAGGTCCACCACTTCGCGCGCCTGCGCCACGTAGTAGGACAGTTGCTCGTCGCCCCGCGCGATGGACTTGTCCAGCGCGGCTTCGATGCGTTGCAGGTGCGCCACCAGCGTGTTGTTGGACTCGCCGAACAACTGCACCGCCGCGCCGAACGATTCGCCCAGGCTGGCCACTTCCAACGCGCTGGTGGTGACGTGCGCCGCCACGTCGGTCAGCTTGCCGGTTTCGGCTTCGACGCGCTCGGTGAACTGCGTGCCCACGCGCTCCAGCAATTCGGCCGACGAGGCCAGCAGCGCGTCCACCGCCGAGCGTTGTTCGGCGGCGGTGTGGTTGACGGCGTTGAGCAAGGTGTCCAGCGTCTCCAGCAGCCGGTTGCGCTCTTGCAGCATGTCGTTGTCGCGCACCATGCTGTCGGACAGCTTCTGGCGCAGTTCGCCGATGACGTCGGCGGCGGCCTTCGGCGCTTCCGACGCGGCCTGCACCAGGCGGCCGATTTCGGCAATGGTCTCGCTGGCGTGGGCTTGCGTTTGCGCCGTGATGCCGTCCGCCGTTTGCGCCAGCGTGTCGGCCAGCGCGGCCAGCTTGGCGGTCCAGGCGGACAGGCGTTCTTCGTCCTTGGCGGCCAGCGCCGCTTGCAAGTCCGCGTGCGACTGGTCCAGCGTGTGCAAGAGCGAGGCCGAGTGCTGCTCGAAGGTGGCCGCGGCCGCCTCCAGCGCCTGCTGATTGGCCTCGGCCAATTGCTGGCCTAGCTGTTCCTGGCGCGTCTGCGCGTCGGTCCAGGCTTGCGTGACGTGGTTGGCGGCGGTTTCCAGGCGCGTGGACACGTTTTCCAGCACGCCCGCCTGCGCCTGGGCTTGCGCCGTGATCTCTTGCGTGGCTTGTCCCAGCGCCTGCGTCAGTTCCTGCTGGCGGGTGGCGGCCTGCGCGCCCGCCAGTTCCCATTCCTGGCCCAGCGCGTCAGCCATCGCGGCCAGTTTGGTGGTCCAGGCAGACAGGCGTTCTTCGTCCTTGGCGGCCAGTGCGGCTTGCAGGTCCGCGTGCGATTGGTCCAGCGTGCGCAGCAGCGCCGCCGAGTGCTGCTCGAACGCGGCGGCGGCGGTGCTCAGGGCTTGCTGGTTGTCGGCGGCCAGCTTCTCGCCCAGCTGCGCCTGGCGGGTCTGTGCCTCGGTCCAGGCCTGGGTCACGCTGCCGGCCGCGCTTTCCAGACGGGTCGACACGCTTTCCAGCAGACGGGATTGCGCTTCGGTCTGGCCCGTGACGTTCTGCGCGGTCAGGGCCAGCGCATCGCTGATTTCCTGCTGGCGCGCCACGCTCTGGTCGCCGGCTGCCTTCCATTCCTGGCCCAAGGTGGCGGCCATGGCGGCCAGCGTATCGGTCCAGGCGGACAGGCGTTCGTGGTCCTTCGCGGCCAGGGCTGCATGCAGCTCGGCATGCGATTGGTCCAGCGTGCGCAGCAGCGACGCCGAATGCGCCTCGAACGCGGCGGCCGCCGTCGTCAAGGCTCGTTGATTGTCTTGCGCCAGCTTCTCGCTGACCTGTTCGTGGCGGCTCAGCGCGCTGTTCCAACGGTCCGACACGCTGTTGGCAGCGGCTTCCATGCGGGTCGACACGGCTTCCAGCACGCGGGCTTGCGCGGCGGCCTGGGTGTTGATGTCGCGCACGGTCTGCGCCAACGTGTCGCTGATGGCCTGTTGGCGGTCGGCGGCTTGCGTGCCGGCCTGTTCCCATTCCTGGCGCAGCGTGGCGCCCATGGCGCCCAGGGTCTCGGCCCAGGCGGCCAGGCGTTGCTGATCGCGCGAAGCCAGGTCCGACTGCAGGAGCGTGTGCGAATCGTTCAGCGTGCGCAGCAGCGACGCCGAGTGCTGTTCGAAGCTGGCGGCGGCGGCGGTCAGCGCTTGCAGGTTGTCGCCCGCCAGCTTTTCGCTGACGCGCTCCTGGCGCGACAGCGCGGAAGTCCAGGCTTCCGACATATTGCCCGACGACGCCTCCAGGCGCGCGGACACGCCGTCCAGCAGCGCGGCCGAGCGTTGTTCGAAGGTTTCGGCAAAGCGATCCATCGAGGCGCGCAGGTCTTGCGCCAGCGTTTCGCTTGCGCGTTGCTGGCCGGCCAGCGCCTGGTTCCAGATGTCGGCCACATTGGCGGTGGACGCTTGGAAGCCCGAGGTCAGGCTGCTCAATTGTTGCTGCACGGCTTGCGCCACCGTGTCTTGCAGGCTGGCGGTTTCGCGCGACAGGCTTTCCATCGTGGCCTGTACGACGGGCTGCAAGGCCACCCCGGCGGAACGCGCGCTTTCGGCCACGCCTTCCTTCATGGACTGTTCCATCACCGACGCCAGCCGGGCGTAGGCGGCTTCGGCCTTGCCCTGGAAGGCGTCCTGGCTGGCCAATTGGCGGTCATTCATGGAGCGCGTCTGCTGCTCCATGTTCTGCATCATGGCTTGCAGGCGGTCAACCAGCGTCGGCATGGCCTCGGCCTGGCGCTGCATGACTTCGGCCTGGCGTTGCAGCAGCTTGAACGATTCTTCGCGCTGATAGCTTTGCGAATACACGCGCAAGGTCGTGGCGATCTTGCTGTCCAGCAGTTGCGCGGCCTGCACCCGTTCGCGGCGGCACAGCGCGGCCAAGAGGCCCAGCATGGCGGACGCGGCCACCCCGGCAATCGACGTGCCGAACGCAAACCCCAGGCCCTTGACCGGCGCGGCGAGCGACGCGCGTATGGCACCCAAGTCGGTCGCGCTTTCCAGCGCGATGCCGGTGCCGCGCAGCGTCACGACCATGCCCAGGAACGTGCCCAGCATGCCCAGCAACACCAACAGGCCAACCAGATAGGGCGCCAGGGCCGGGCCGGGCAAGCCCACCCGTTCGCCTTCCACGCGCAGGCGCGCGGCGTTGCGCAGGCTGGGGTGCAGTTGGTCCAGCCAGGAAGCCAGGCTGGCGGGGGCTTCGGACAGCGCTGCGGTGGACCGCGCCAGGCTGGACGTGGCTTGCTGATAACGCAGCAGTTCCCAGGCGCCGGCCAGGTAACAGACGCCTATCAGCAGCGTCACGGCCAGCGCAAGCGGGTTGGACCCCGCGTAGCCCGCGCCGATCCAGCCCACAACGGCCAAACCGGCCAAAAACACAACGAAATTGATCAGAGTCTTGGACATGGTGTCCTGGTTAGCTGGCGCGAAGGGCGGCAAGCAGCCCTTCCACCGGTTGTAAACGTACATCCAATTCGGCAAGCAGAACGCTGCGCATATCCTTGCGGAATACGTCCAGCCACGCGCCGGGAGTCGCGGGCTCTTGCGCTTCTTCGGCCAGGCGCAAACGCTCGAAATGCCCTTGCAGCAGCTTCGGGATCGCGCCCAGCAGGGTGCGTTCCTTGGGCAGCAACGCGCGGTCCATGATGGCGTCCACCACGGCCAAGCGCGTCATCTCGCCATTCCGGGCGGCGACCATGCCGCGCAGGCGGCTGCGCAAATTGCCCACGCTGGTTTCCATCGTGTGCTGCAAGGACACGTACCGCTGACGAAAATTCGAGTAATCGGCCTGGGCTTCTTCAACCGCCGCCGACGGCTTGGCCGGCGCCTGTCCCGGAACGAGCCGTTTGGCGCTTGTGGCCGCCGTATCGCTGGCGATGGCGTCGGCCAGCGTCGTGCGCACGCGCACGCATTCACGCTCTTCGGCGCTGCTGAACAGGCGCGCGCCGGGGGCGATCACCGGCGGGCTCGTGGTCAGGGCCGCGGACAGCGCGATCGCGTCCGTCCAACCGAGCCACTGGCTCAAATGGTCGGAAAGCGATTGCCTGGATTCCGGAACGTCGACGTCCGTCAGGCGAGTCAGCAAGCGAATGAGCGTCGGGCCGCTTAAACCTGTGCGCTGTGGGGCTTGCAACATACCACCAGAGTCAAAAAGGGGGGAGTTTACACGCTGGCAGGCTGCTTAAGGGCGGGTGGGGGAGGCGCTGCCTTAATAATGGGGTCGCATCATGGGTTGCTTGGTCATGGGTTGCATCTCCAGGGGTTGCATCATCAGGGGTGCATCGTCGTTCTGACGCTGGCTTGCCCGCATCCGCGCCACGGGCAGTGGTAGATTCAGTCGCAACCGGCATGGGGAAGGGTTGAAGGTGGCGAGACATCCATGGATTTGCTGATCACAAGCGCCGCGCGCGCCCTGGCCGCGGGCGACCCGCTTACCGCGCTGAACCACGTTGCGCTGCGCGATGACGCGCCCGCCCTGGCCTTGCGCGGCATCGCCATGGCGCAACTGGGCGACTTCGTTCGGGCCAAGGCCTTGTTGCGCCAGGCAGCCCGCGCATTCGGCCCGGCGCAGGCCGTGGCGCGCGCCCGCTGCATCGTGGCCGAAGCCGAAGTCGCGCTGGCCTCGCGCGACCTGACCTGGCCCGAGAAATCGCTGGCGGCCGCGCGCGCCACGCTGGCCGCGCAGGGCGACGCCATCAATGCGGCGCATGCCGCGTATCTGGCGGCGCGGCGCTTATTGATGTTGGGGCGCCTGGATGATGCCGAGCAAACGCTGGCCAGCGTGGACGGCAACGCGATGCCGGTCGCGTCCCGCGCCATGCATGAACTGATCGCGGCCGGTATCGCGCTGCGGCGCGTGCAGGCCGGCCGTGCCAGCGCGGCGCTGGCGCGCGCCGAACAGGCTGCGCGCGAGGCGGGCATCGCCGCCTTGCAGGCCGAGGTGGATCAAGCGGCTCAGACCCTGCGCGCGCCGGCCGCGCGTCTGGTCGCGCAAGACGGCACGCGGAACCTGCTGCTGGACGAGGTGGAATCGCTGCTGGCGTCTCCAGCGCTGATCATCGATGCGTGCCGCAACGTTTTGCGCCAGAACGGCCAGACGGCGCCACTGGCCAGCCGCCCCGTGTTGTTCACGTTGGCGCGCATGCTGGCCGAGGCCTGGCCACAGGACGTGACCCGTGAACTGCTGGTCGCCCGCGCTTTCCGCACCGGCTTTCAAGACGAGTCGCATCGCGTGCGGCTGCGCGTGGAAATCGGGCGTTTGCGCACCGCGATGCAAGGCATGGCGGACGTGAATGCCACGCGGCATGGCTTTGTGCTGCGCCCGCATGCGGACACGCAGGTCATCGTGCTTGCCCGTCCCGTCGATGTTGCGGACCGCGATCACGCGGCGGTGCTGGCCTGTCTGGTGGATGGACAGGCGTGGTCGAGTTCTGCGCTGGCGTTGGCTTTGGGCGCGAGCCAGCGCACGGTACAGCGCGCCTTGGATGCGCTGGCGGCGTCGGGCCAGGCGCAGCCGCTGGGCCATGGCCGCGCGCGGCGCTGGACGACACCGGCCGTGCCGGCATTCACGACAAGCTTGTTACTCCCGTCGCTGGTGCCCGGCCTGTAGCATGGATTCACCCCATTACAAGGAGCCAGACATGAAACGAAGCCAAGCCCAAATCCTGCGTGAATATGGTCCTTTCCCTGATGTCGACGCCGTCCATGGCGTGAGCTACGACGGCCGCCAGATCTGGTTCGCCACGGGCGACAAGCTGCTTACCCTGGACCCCGACAGCGGCGAAACGCCGCGCACGTTGAACATGGTGGCCAACGCCGGCACCGCCTTCGACGGCAAATTCCTTTATCAAATTTCCGACGGCAGCATCCTCAAGCTGGACCCGGCCAACGGCCGCGTGCACGCCACCATTCCCGCGCCCGGCGGCGCCGAAGCGTCGGGCATGGCCTGGGCCGACGGCTCGCTGTGGGTCGGCCAGTACCAGCAACGCAAGATCCACCAGGTGGACCCGGAGAGCGGCCGCGTGTTGCGCACCATCGAATCCAATCGCTACGTGACCGGCGTCACCTGGGTAGACGGCGAACTCTGGCATGGCACCTGGGAGAACGACGACAGCGACCTGCGCCGCTTGGATCCGGCAACCGGTGCCGTGCTGGAAAGCGTCGAGATGCCGGCGGGCGTGGGCGTGTCGGGCCTGGAGTCGGATGGCGCGGGCCGCTTTTTCTGCGGCGGCGGCAACAGCGGCAAGGTCAGGGCGGTGCGTCGGCCAGAGTAAGCCTGCTTCATGAGGGCATGCGCATTGCCTGGCCGCGCGGCAGGTCAGGCAATCGCGGCCCCCCCTTCATATGCACTAGCCCTCCTGTAGGGTAATTCCCGACTACAAGCTGATTGTCAGCCGTTAGTCAGGCAGGTTTAATCAGCACAAAGTTGCAAAGCAGTCGTAGCCCCGACACAGGGAAGCGCGCAGCAGGCGATCCCCGCGTCCTCGCAGGTGCAGTTACTACAAGCTGGTCCCATGTAGTCCACCAAGGAGACAAAAAGCCATGCAACACGTCACAAAGCCCCGCCGCAAGTTCATCTCCGGCGCTGCCGTCGCGGGCGCCGCCGCACTGGGTTTTCCTGCTGTTACCCGGGCGCAGAACGCGCCCATTTCTTTGCGGTTCCAAAGCACCTGGCCCGCCAACGATATCTTCCACGAGTTCGCACGCGACTACGCGCAAAAGGTCAACGACATGGCCGGCGGCCAGTTGAAGATCGAGGTGCTGCCGGCGGGCGCGGTGGTGAAGGCGTTTGATTTGCTGGACGCGGTGTCGGCCGGCACGCTGGACGGCGGGCATGGCGTGGTGGCGTATTGGTATGGCAAGAACACGGCCGTGGCGCTGTGGGGCTCGGGGCCGGCGTTCGGCATGGACGCCAACATGCTGCTGGCCTGGCACGAGTACGGCGGCGGCAAGGACCTGCTGACGGAAATCCAGAAGGCCATGGGCGTGAACGTGGTGTCCCTGATGTATGGCCCGATGCCGACGCAACCCTTCGGCTGGTTCAAGCGGCCGGTGACCAAGATCGAAGACGTCAAGGGCGCGAAGTTCCGCACCGTGGGCCTGGCCATCGACATGTACACGGCCATGGGTCTGGCGGTGAACGCCTTGCCGGGCGGTGAAATCGTACCTGCCCTGGATCGCGGCCTGCTGGATGGCGCCGAATTCAACAACGCGTCGTCTGACCTGGCGCTGGGCTTTCAGGACGTGTCCAAGATCTGCATGCTGCAAAGCTTTCACCAAAGCGCGGAGCAGTTCGAAATCATGTTCAACAAGGCCAAGTACGACGCGCTGCCGCCGCACTTGAAGCACGTGCTGAGCTATGCGGCGCAGGCCAGCAGCGCCGACATGTCATGGAAGGCGGCCAACCGCTATTCGCAGGACTACATCAAGCTGCAGAAGGAACACAACGTCAAGTTCTACAAGACGCCCGACGCCATCCTGCAGCAGCAGTTGAAGATCTGGGACGAGATGATCGCCAAGCGCTCGGCCGAGAATCCCCTGTTCAAGAAAGTGCTGGAATCGCAGCGCGCATTCGCCGAACGGGTGGGGCGTTGGCAGGGGGACACCTCGGTCAATTTCCGAATGGCCTACAACCATTATTTCGCGCGCAGCAGCAAGCCGGCCTGACCCCAAGGCCCACCGATGCTTCGTCTCGTCCGTCTGATAGACCGCGTCTCCACCTTCGTCGGCAAGACTTTTGCCTGGCTGATCGTCGTACTGACCCTGCACGTGTGCTGGGAGGTGGCGGCGCGGTATCTGCTGAACAAGCCCAGCGCATGGGCGTTCGACATGCAGATGATGTATTACGGCATCCTCTTCATGATGGCCGGCGCCTACACGCTGGCCAAGAACGGCCATGTGCGCGGCGACATCCTCTACGGCTTTCTGCCGCCGCGCGTGCAAGGCGGGCTGGACCTGATCCTGTACCTGGTGTTCTTCTTTCCCGGCGTGATCGCGCTGGTGTGGGCGGGCTGGTATTACGCCAGCTATTCCATTGCCATCGGTGAGCACTCGTCGCTGATGGCCAACGGGCCGCCCATCTATCCCTTCAAGGCGTTCATTCCGATTGCGGGCGCGGTGCTGCTGCTGCAAGGCGTGGCCGAGGTGCTGCGTTGCGTGCTGTGCCTGCGCCAAGGCGCATGGCCGTCACGCGAAGAAGACGTCGAGGAAGTGGACATCGACAAGCTGAAAGAGATGGTGCACGTGAAGGACGAAGACATCGCCCAACTGGACCGTTACGTGACCACCCCCGGGGAACCCCACCGATGAGAATCCACAAGGCGTTGTGGTTTGGCCTGTCCTGCATCGGGATAGTGCTGTTGATGATCGCCTTCCTGACCCCGTGGGGTGAGATCACCACGGGGCACATCGGGCTGCTGATGCTGGCGCTGATCGTGGTGGCCATCATGCTGGGCTTTCCCACGGCGTTCACGCTGATGGGCATGGGCGTGCTGTTCACGTTCCTGGCGTATTACATGCAAAGCGCCGATGCGGGCCGCTCGATCGGGCAGACGCTGGATCTGATGGTGCAGCGTACCTACGCCACCATGACGAACGATTCGCTGATTTCGATTCCGCTCTTCGTCTTCATGGGCTATCTGGTCGAACGCGCCAACCTGATTGAAAAGCTGTTCAGGTCCATGCACCTGGCGCTGGCGCGGCTGCCGGGCGCGCTGGCGGTCGCAACCCTGGCCACCTGCGCCATCTTCGCCACGGCCACCGGCATTGTCGGCGCGGTGGTGACGCTGATGGGCTTGCTGGCGATGCCCGCCATGTTGAAGGCAGGCTACAGCGTGCGCTTGACGGCCGGGTCCATCACGGCGGGTGGCTGCCTGGGCATCTTGCTGCCGCCCTCGGTCATGCTGATTGTGTACGGCGCGACCACCGGCGTGTCGGTGGTGCAGTTGTACGCGGGCGCGCTGGGTCCCGGCATCATGCTGGCCGTGCTGTACATGGTTTACGTGATCATCCTGGCCAAGCTGCGCCCCGACATGGCGCCGCCCTTGCCGGTCAGCGAGCGCGGGGTGCCTTTGTCGCCCGAAACCAAGACCTTGGCCGCCGCCGGATACACGCGCGCGTTGACCGGCATGGTGGCCGCCATGTTCAAGGGCCGCCGCAACCACGGCGTGTCGTTCGGCTTCATGCTGCGCAATATGGCCACGGTGCTGGCGCCGCTGGCCGTGACCGTGTTGCTGGTGGCGGTGGTGCACCATGGGCTGACGCGCCCGGTGGTGGAATACGAGATTCCCGCTGAACTGCAATTGGGCTCCAGTGGATTTGATTCCGGACTCAGCGAACCGCCGGCCGACGGCCTGGCCGAGCCGCCGTCGTCGGATGCCGGTGGCTTGTCGGAACCGCCCGGCACGCCCCAGGACTCGTCCCAAGCCGCACCCGAAGCCGCTGCCGCCGCGTCCGCCGCTGCCGCTGAAGACCCCAGCGTGCCCGCGCCGACCGGCTTCTGGATATTCGCCGCCATCTGCGCGGTGATGCTGGTGGTGTTCTACGCCGTGCTGACGTGGGCGCGGCTTGAGATCTTCAAGATGCTGATGGGCTCGTTCTTTCCCTTGGCGGTGATGATCGCGGCGGTGCTGGGCTCCATCGTTTTCGGCCTGGCCACGCCCAGCGAAGCCGCGGCCATGGGCGCCATGGGCGGCGCCTTGCTGGCGCTGGCGTACCGGCGCCTGAACCTCCCGGTGCTGCGCGAATCGGTGTTTCTAACCGCCAAGACCAGCGCGATGGTGTGCTGGCTGTTCGTGGGCTCATCCATCTTCTCGGCGGCGTTCGCGCTGCTGGGCGGCCAGCGCATCATTGAAGAATGGGTGCTGTCGCTGGGCCTCACGCCCATCCAGTTCCTGTTGCTGGCGCAGGCCATTATTTTCCTGCTGGGCTGGCCGTTGGAATGGACCGAGATCATCGTGATCTTCATGCCGATCTTCGTGCCGCTCTTGAACACCTTCGGCATCGACCCCTTGTTCTTCGGCCTGCTGGTGGCGCTGAACCTGCAAACCGCGTTCTTGTCGCCGCCCGTGGCCATGTCGGCGTTCTATCTGAAAGGCGTATCGCCGCCGCACGTCACGCTGAACCAGATTTTCCTGGGCATGATGCCGTTCATGGGCATCCAGATCGTGGCGATCTTCCTGCTGTACATGTTCCCGGAAATCGGGATGTGGCTGCCGACGGTGCTGTATCGGTAAGCGGCAGGCGGTAAGCGCGGGCGGGCGGTAAGCGATAAGGGCGCGCCCGGCCGGGGCGCGATCCCGCTATTCGCCAACCAGATACGCCTGCCCGCCCGGCGCCAGATACGGCGTCAGGTCCTTGAACGGCACGCTTGCGTGCGTGCCCAGGCATACGCCCATCGCGTGGCCCACGCCAGAGACTGACAGGGTCAGCTCGCCCGGCGCCTGGGTGCCCAAGGCCAGATAGCTGGGCCAAAGGTCAGAGCATTCCTTCAGCGATGTCTCTTCCGGGTTCTCGACGTTTGCGCCGGCCAGCGGCGCGCGCGCTTTCTCCACCAGCGCAAGCAGGGCGGGGCTTTCCTGGCGCCATCCGTTTTCGCCCGGCACGTATGCGTTCAGCACGCGGTTCCAATCCAGATAGCCGCCTTGCAGCAGGTCGAAGGTATAGGGCTCGAAATGATTGTCGGGATGCGCGCCACCGCAGTACAGGCTGCCGGACTCGGTCACGGTCATCAATGCGGACGACAGCCACTGCACGGTGATGGCTTCGTCGTCATAGCTGCCCAGCGTGCCGGCGGCGGGGTTGCCGTCGGTATACGCCGACGCCATGCAAGCCAGCGCAGCCAGATTCATCTGCCAATGGCGTTGTTCAAGCAGGTGGTTGATGCGCGCCAGCACTTGCGGGTCGGGGTGGCGGCTCAGGCGCGGGTAGCTGAACTTGGTGCGCGGATCGCGCCACATTCGGTAGGCGACGGCGCCCGTGCCGCTGTCGGGGCCGACCGGTTTGGCGTAAGCCGCAAGCTTCAGGGTTTCGTACGGGGCGTTGGTGGCATTGATGCCGACGCCGCGATCGATACCGCTGCCCGTGCCTCCGCTGATCGCGTCGGTAACGGCCTGCCCGTGCGCGCGTCGATCCATCGTCCGCGATAGCCGTCGGCGTCGCGCCGCCCTTGCCAGGTGGCCGCGGCGGCTGCCGGCGTGTCGGGGTCGATGCCGGCTTGCGCCAGGTCCTGAAACAGGCGGGGTTCGGTCAACGCCTCGGGCGTGCCTTTCAAGGGAATGTCGACGCCGTGCTTCGGATAGAAGTATCGGCCCGTCAATGTGCCGCCCGAAGACGCCTCACTATCCAGTTCCATCACCACATCGCCCGCGCCTTCGAGCGTGCCACGGTAAACGGTGCGCAACGCGGCGTCGGCCGGCGCGGCGCAGGGCGCCAACACGGCCAGTGCCAACGCGCCAAGCAGCAGACGGGCAGGAAGGAGAGGGATCATCGGATGGGCGGATCGCTAAGGGGAAGATCGGGATGATAGCGGCAGGGGGCTCGCGTTGGATCGTGGGACTTTTCAACGGGCAACCCCCGCGCTTGCCGTCTTATGATTAGGTGCCTTACTATCTGCCCGTGAATTGAACCAGGAATCTCGCCTTGCCCCCCGACCTCCCCATGCTTGAACCCAAACATCACGCGCTGCTGGACGAAGCCGCGCGGCGCGGCCTGGCCTCGGCCGACGATATCGGACTGTGCTTTCAGTTGTTGTCGCTGGCCAATGCCATCGACCGCGATTGCGCGGCGCGCCTGGCGCCCCGGCAATTGTCGGAAGGCAAGTTCGTGCTGCTGTTTCTGTTGCACGAGCAGACCGATGGCTTGTCGCCGCATCAGTTGGCGGACGGGGCGGGCGTTACGCGCGCCACCATCACGGGCCTGCTCGATGGCTTGACGCGGGACGGCTACGTGCTTCGCCAGGCGGGCCAGGGCGATCGCCGCAAGATCATGGTGACCTTGACCCCCAAGGGCAAGACGGCGGCGGCGCAATTATTCGACGAGCACACGGCCTGGATTGCGTCGCTGTTCGGCAAGTTGAGCGCGGCGGACAAGACACAACTAAGCGGATTGCTGGCGCGCGTCTGGCGCGGCACCGATGCCGGCCGCGCCGCTATCGCGCAGAGGCAGTCATGAGTACAGCCAAATCATCCACGGCCAAATCACTTACCGCCAGATCACGTACCGCCAGACCACGCACCGCCAGATCACCCACCGCCAACATGCCCACCGCCAAAAAATTGCCCATTGCCAAACCCAGCGGGCGTGGCGTCAAGGACATCCCCGCCGCGCGGCTGGCGCAGTTGAACGCGGGCGCGCCGGCCACGACGCTGACCGAATGCCTGGCGGTGGATTTCGCGGTGCTGATGAGGGCGGCGGCGCCGCAAGCCGGGCTCGAGGCCATCGCGCGGATGCAGGCGCAGGCGGCGCTTGGAATTTCCAAACGCATGGCGCTGGCCGCCGAACTTCTGGTGGAAGCCCTGGGCGCCGATTGCGACGCGCAGCTTGCCGCGTATGCGTCCGACACCGTGCGCGGCTGGGCCTGCTTCGTCATCGGCGCACTGCCGAACTTGCCCTTGCGCACGCGACTTGAGCGGATCCGCCCCTTGGCCGACGACTCGCATTTCGGCGTACGCGAATGGGCATGGCTGGCGGTGCGCCCGCGCCTGGCGGCGGATCTGCCGGCGGCCATCCAGGCCCTGCGCCCCTGGACCCAAGACCCGTCCGAGCGCGTGCGCCGCTTTGCCAGCGAATGCCTGCGCCCGCGCGGTGTCTGGTGCGCGCACATCGCGGCGCTTAAAGCCGACCCCGCCATGGCGCTGCCCTTGCTGGAGCCGTTGCGCGCGGACCCCTCGGTGTATGTGCAGGATTCGGTGGCCAACTGGCTGAACGACGCCGCCAAGGACCAGCCCGCCTGGGTGCGCGAAGTCTGCGCGCGATGGCTGACGGGCAAGCCGGCCGCCGCCACCGAACGCATCTGTCAGCGCGCGTTGCGTTCGATCGGGACGTAGCAGAGGGGGCTGCGATGATGAGTCAGAGCTGATGAGTCAGCGCTGATGAGTCAGAGCTGACTCATTCCCCCATCCACGATGATCTCGGTGCCCACGATGAATGCGGATTCCGGGGCGGCCAGATGCAGCACGGTCGAGGCCAATTCCTGCGGGGTGCCGAAGCGGCCCAGCGGGATCTGCGCTTGAATGCCGGCGGCCGTCTTTTCCAAGCTTGCCGCGTCCAGGCCCAGCTTGCCGTAGATGGGAGTGGAGATCGGGCCGGGGCTGACCACGTTCACTCGGATGCCGCGCGGCAATAGTTCCGCCGACAAGGTCTTGGCTAAGGAGATGAGCGCGGCCTTGCTGGCGGCGTAGATGCTGGATGCGGGCATGCCGATGTGGGCGTTAATGGAACCGTTCAGCACGATGGACGCTCCGGGGTTCAACAGCGGTTCCAAGGCCTGTAGCTGAAAGAACACGCCCTTGATGTTGGTGTCGAAAGTTTGGTCCCACAGGTCTTCGGTGGCCTCGGCCAAGGTGGCGAACTTGGCGATGCCCGCGTTGACGAAGACGGCATCCAGCCGCGCGTCCGCGTCTTTCAGCGCCTGGGCCAGCGCGGCGGATGCGCCTGGCGCTCCGGCCACGTTGCGGATGGCCAGCGTATTGCCGCCCAGGGTGGCCCGCGCCGCTTCCAGCGCGGTTTCGTCGCGCCCCGTGACGATGACGCGGGCGCCTTCGGCCGCAAACGCCTGCGCCGCCGCCAGCCCAATGCCGCTGGTGCCGCCGGTGACCAATACGGTCTTGTGTTCAAAACGGTTCATGGTGATCTCCTTGGGAGTCGTTCGATAAGGTGTAGCCATGTTGCGCCTGGGTGGGCGCTTTGTCGTACGATCTTTCGGACGAACACGTTCGAAGGAATCGCACATGTTGACGGCCAATGAACTCGCACTGCTGGAAGCCATCCGGGACAGCGGCAGCCTGTCCCGCGCGGCGGTGAAACTGGGACGCGCACCCTCATCGGTATCTCACGCGGCGCGCCAACTGGAAGAACGGTTCGACGCCTTGCTGTTCGATCGGCGCCGCTACCGCCTGCAATTGACACCGGCCGGCCAGTTGCTGGCCGACGAAGCCGCCCGCCTGATGCTGGACGTGTCGCGGCTGACGCAACGCGTCAAGCAAGTGGCCAACGGCTGGGAAGACCGTCTGCACATCGTCAGCGACGAGATTCTGGAATTCGAATTGATGCTGCCCTTGATCCGCGCGTTTGATCGCCTGGAATCCGGGGTAAGCCTGCGCGTGACGCACGAGGTACTGGGCGGCACCTGGGAGGCGCTGCGTGAAGGCCGGGCCGACCTGATCGTGGGGGCGACGAACGAGCCTCAGTCTATGCCCAATCTTCAGTGGGCGGAATTGGGCGCGATGGAATGGTTGTTCGCGGTGTCGCCGCGCCATCCGCTCGCCAAGCTGAAAGCACCCTTGCGGCAAGACCAGATCCAGCAGCATCGCGCCGTGGTGGTCGCCGACACGTCGCGCGGCGCGGCGGCGCGGGGTTATGGCCGCGTGGGTGGTCAGGCGGTGCTCGCCGTACCCAGCATGCGCGCCAAGATCCTGGCGCAGCGCGACGGGCTGGGCGTGGGCTGGGTGCCGCGCCATCGCGTGGCGTCTTTGCTGGCGCGTGGCGAACTGGTGGAAAAAGTTACCGAGACGCCGCGTGAACCCAACTTGTTGTACCTGGCCTGGCGGGGTGGCCACGAAGGGCGCGCGCTGACGTGGTGGTTGGAGCAGTTGCGCCAGCCAAAGATGGCGCAGGCGCTGATGCGCGGCGTGGATGCGTTTCGTTGAATGCGGCAGCGAGCTGCGACGGCAACATGGCGCGCGTCAGGGGTTACGTAGCGCTGGCAAGCCCTTCGGCCGCCAACGCCGCCCGCACGCTGGGCCGCTCGCCAATGCGGGCCATATAGTCCGCCAGGGCGGGCCAGCGCGCCAGGCTGATGTCGAGGAACGCGGCCCAGCGCAAGACGGTGTACAGGTAGGCGTCGGCCACGCCGAAGCGGTCGTCGACCAGATACGAATGCGGCTGCAAGACGCCCGCCACATAGTCCAGCCGTTTTTCCAGTCGCGCCTGCCACCATTGGCGCGCGTCAGCGGGCAACGCGCGCTTGAACAGCGGCCCGAAGCCGCCGTGGATTTCGGTGCTGATGAAGTTCAGCCATTCCTGCAAGCGGCTGCGCTCCCACGTGCCGTTGGCCGGCGCCAATCCGGCTTCCGGCTTCAAGTCGGCCAGGTACTGCACGATTGCCGGCCCCTCGGTCAGCACCTGCCCGTTGTCACGTTGCAGGGCGGCGACGTAGCCCTTGGGGTTGATCGCCAGGAAATCACCGCCGTCTTCCGTGCGCTTGGTCTGGTTGTTGACGCGCACCAGCGTGAAGGGCAGGCCCAGTTCGCGCAGCACGATGTGCGGCGACAGCGAGCAGGTGTCGGGGGCGTAGTACAGCTTCATCGGTCACTCCTGATTCAACAAGGCGTTCAGCTTGAGGCTGCTCGAGCCATGCGTAAAATTACTTCTTCAAAAATGTGAAATAAGAAGAGCTAATGCCATGATGAACCTGATGCATTGGCGCCTGGTGCTGGCGGTGGCCGACGCCGGCAACATCACGCACGCGGCGGCCGAGGTGGGCATGACCCAGTCCGGCGCCAGCCAGGCCATCGCCAACCTGGAGGACACGCTGGGCGCGCCGCTGTTCACGCGCGAACGCCGGCAGACGTTGCCCACCGCGCTGGGTCTGCGGGTGGCGGACGAAGCGCGCGTCATGCTGGATGCGCTGCGACGCATACAGGATATGGCGCAAGACGCGCGCGGTGCAGCGCGCGGCACCTTGCGGCTGGCCAGTTTTCCGATGGTGTTCTCGACGATTCTGCCGCCCGTGTTGCGGCGCTTTCGGCAATTGCATCCGGCCATCGATGTCGTGTCCCTGGAAGCCAGCGATGACGAAGTTGAAACGCTGCTGGCCGCCAATACCGTGGATGTGGGCGTGGTGCTGAACGCCGCGCCCGACCGGCTCGTGTGCCCGCTTGGCGAGGATGAATGGTTGGCGGTGCTGCCCGCCACGCATCCGCTGGCACGCGCGGGCAACGCCATCGATCTGGCCGAGCTTGCCTGGCAGCCCTTCGTCTTGGCAACGGGCGGATGCAGCGTGCATGCGCAAAGCGTCGCGAATGGCGAGGGCGTGACGATTACGGACGTGCGCGCCACGGTGCGCGACTGGAGCAGCGCGTTTGCGCTGGTGCGCGAAGGCGTGGGTGTGTCGCTGGTGCCCGCGTTGACCTTGCCCGAAAACCGTCGCGGCTTGCGTGTGCTGCGACTCGCTGCGCCGCTTTACCGGTCGTTCGGGCTGGCGGCGTCCGCGCAGTCGGCGGCCAGCGCGCCGGTTCAGGCTTTGTTTGCAATGTTGCAGGGGCGTGCGCCAGGCGGCATTGGGCGCACACCCTGACCCTGGGCCTGTGTGTTTCATGCATGGGCGGATTGGTGCATGCTTACGGCTGATCAGCGATTGGGCAGCAGGCGATCAAGCCGCGCCCAACTCGTCGGCACGAATTCCCATCGCGGCAGACGCCGCGCACAACAGTCCAAAGGACGGGTATGGAAGAGACAACGCAAGACGCGGCCTTGAACTGGCCGCAATTGGTGGACGACCTGAACAAGCTGCTGCGCTTGAAGACCACGGTCATCGGCATGAAGCTGTTCGAGAACGAAGCGGACATGGCCGGCGTGAAAGGCTTGCGTCGGCCGCAAGCCACGCACACCACCGACCAGATCGTCGGCATGGCGGCGCGCTTGGGGTGGACGGTGGGTATCACGGGCGATGATCTTGTCGGGTCGCAATGCCGTGCGGTGATAGGTCTTGGCCCGCAGGACGAAGCCTGGAAAAGCGGCAAGGAGTACGTGGGCGTGTGGCATGCCACCGAAGCCGACGCGCGTGCACGCCAGGAAGCGCTGTCCTGTGTGCCGGCGGGCAAGTACCGGGGCATGGTGGTGTCGCCGCTGGCCTCGGGCCGGCTGGACCCGCCCGACATCTGCTTGGTGTATGCCACACCGGGGCAGATGATCATTCTTATCAATGGCTTGCAGTGGAAGAACTATCGGCGCTTTGATTTCAGCGTGGTGGGTGAAACCGCCTGTGCGGATTCCTGGGGCCGGGCGCTTGCCACGGACGAACCGAGCTTGTCGTTACCCTGTTTCGCCGAACGCCGCTACGGCGGCGTGCCCGATGAAGAAATGCTGATGGCGTTGCCGCCGCGCTATCTGCCGATTGCCATCGAGGGCATGAAGGCCTTGGCCGCCAATGGCTTGCGCTATCCGATTGCGCCTTACGGCATTCAGAACGATGTGCGCGCGGGTATGGGGGTGAGCTATGCGCAACCGCCCGCACGGGGGGATCGCAAGAGGTAGGGGGCGAGAGGTGTCGCAGGCGGAGCTTGCGGCTTGGCGCGTAGGCGCGATGCTTGGGTGCAATGCGTAGGCGCGATGCTTAGGCGCTGGCCCCCAGCGCATCCGCAAACGCACGGGCGGCAGGACCCAGCGGCATGTCGATGCGGTGCGCCAGGTACGTCTCGGTGGCGACCTCGCTGCCGCGTCCCAGGCTCTGCGTGGGCAGGCGCACCAGGCGGCCTTCGGCCAGGTCGCGCTCCACCTGCCAGAGCGGCAGGCGGCCCCAACCCAGGCCCGCCACGATCAATGCATGCTTGGTGTCCTGGCCGCTGACGCGGCAGGTTTGCGGCGACAGCACCGCAAAGTCGCGACCCTCGCTCAAGCTGGACGGATCGGACTGCACGATCTGCAAGTGGTCGGCCAATTCCGGTGCGCCCAGCGCGGCGTCGCCCGTCGCGTGCCGCGCCAACGGATGGTCGGCGCCGACAACGGCCACCATCTGCACCGACGACAAGGCCTGCACGGCGATACGCGGGTGGCGAAAATGTTCGCCCGCAATGATGCCCAGCGTGTGGCTGCCCGACAGCAAGGCATCAATCGGCCCGCCCAAGGGCAGCACGGCCACGCGCGTCGCCACCATTGGATAGGTGGCGCGCATGGTCTTTAGCGCCGCGCCCACCGTGGCGATGGGGAACAGGGTATCCACCACCAGCGAAAGCTCTAGTTCGACGCCCGTGCCCATGCCTTGCGCCCGCGCGCGCATGGCGTCCACGCGCAGCAGAATGTCTCGGGCATTGGCCAGCAGCGCCTGGCCTTGCGGCGTCATCACGGGGCGATGGCCGGCACGGTCGAACAGCGTCACGCCCAATTGCAGTTCCATATTGGCGATGGCGTGGCTGACCGCCGACTGCACGCGCGACAGGCGTCGGGCGGCGGCGCGGAAGCTGCCGGCGTCCGCCACGGCGGCAAACACGCGCAATTGGTCCATGGTCAGGGCGTCTATCATCGGGCGGGCTGGTCAATTCAATGATCTATTCCGTCGATCATTTTCATCGAAAAATTATCACTTCTCAAGATCGCTTCCAGCGGGCATGCTGGCGACCATCGCATGGGTATCGAGGCAGCAATGAATCAGGGTGAAACCCGTTGGGCCGGGGTGCTGGCTATTGTGGGCGCGGGCGTGGTGGCGTCGTTGCAGGTGGGCAAGGTGATCATCGCCGCGCCCTTGTTGCGCCAGGACATGGGCCTGGACCTGGCGTCGGTCGGCACGCTGACGGCGGTGTTTTCCCTTTTGGGCGTAGTGGGTGGTATTGCCGCCGGCGGCGTGATCGCGCGTTTTGGTGCGCGGCGCATGCTGCTGCTGGGCTTGCTGGCCACAGCGCTGGGCACGACCCTGGGCGCGATGGCGCCCAGCTACGGCTTGCTGCTGGCGTCCCGCGTGGTCGAGGGCCTGGGTTTCCTGATGATCACCGTGGCAGGCCCCGCCGCCTTGCAGCGCATGGTGTCGGCGTCCGGGCGGGATTTCGCCTTTGCGCTCTGGAGCTGCTACATGCCGACCGGCATGGCCGTCGCGATGCTGGCCTCGCAGGCGTTTGACCACTGGCAGGCCTATTGGTGGTGCGCAGGTGCGGCGGTGGCCGTGGCGCTGGCAAGCGTGGCGGCGTTGGTGCCCGTGGGGGAGTCCACGACCTCGGCATCGCTGTCTTGGCGCGGCATGCGGCAGGACACCGTCGATACGCTGGGCGCTGCCGGGCCGGTATTGCTGGCCTTGTCGTTCACGCTTTACAGCCTGATGTTCTTCGCGCTGTTCACCTTCCTGCCGGTGCTGTTGATGGAGCAACTTGGCCTGACCTTGGCGCAAGCCGGCCTGTACAGCGCCATCGCCAGCGCCGCCAACATCATCGGCAACCTGGGCGCGGGCGTGCTGCTGGCGCGCGGCTGGCGGCGATCCACCCTGATTGCCTGCGCCAGCGCCACGATGGGCGTTGTGGCGCTGCTGATCTTCCAATCCGTGCTGCCCGCGATGCCGACCTTCCTGCTCTGCGTGCTGTTCTCGGCGGTGGGCGGCCTGATTCCCGCCACCTTGCTCGGCACCGCGCCACTGGTCGCGCCGCGCCCCGCGTTGACGGCGGCCTCGGTCGGGCTGGTGATGCAGGGCAGCAACCTGGGGCAGGTGATCGGACCGGTCACCGTGGGCGGGGTGATAGACCGTTTTGGTTGGGGGGCGGCGTCGTATGTGGTGCTGGCGGCGGCGGTGGGGGGCTTGGTGATCGCGGCCGGTCTACGGCGAGTTCGGGCGGCCCGCTTGTAGGGGCGCAGGCACCGGCACCGGCTTGACGCGCACCGCGCGCAGCACGCCCACCACCAGGCAGGCGATGCCGACCAAGGTCAGAGGTTGGGGCATGGCGCCGCGCAGAATGAAGGCATAGGCCAGCGCGGCCAGCGTTTCGAAAACGATAAGCTGGCCGGCCAGGGCGGTGGGCAGGCGCTGGCTGGCTTCGTTCCAGCACAGCGTGCCCAGCCAGGACGCGAACAGGCCGATGGCGATCATCAGGCCCAGGAATACGTCGGGGCGCGGCCCCAGCGGCATGTCGAACGGGCTGCCGGTAGCGGCCATGCCGGCCCATAGCACCGCGTAGCCCGCCAGCGCCAGCGGCAGGGTGGCCACGCCCTGCGCGGTGGCCCAGGTGCTGGGGCTGCGGTCGGGATGCGCCCGCAGCCAGTCGGCGTTTCGCAGGGGATACCAAGTCCAGCAGGCGACGGCGGCCAGTGTCAGCAAAGCGCCCACGGCGTAGCGCGACAAGTCGGCATCGGCGTCCTGGCGCAGCGCTTGCAGCTCTACCTGGTTGACGCAGCCAATGCCCAGTGCAATCAGGGCCAGCGATGGCGCCAGCCGTTTCCATGGCAGCTTGCCGTCGCGGCGCGCATTGCGCAAGTTGGCGCAGACGGCAATCACGACAGGCAGCGTGCCGATGATCATCGTGGGCACGGGGCCACCCGCGCGCTGGATGGCGCTGGCCAGGCACAGGTAGTAGAGCAGGTTGCCGATGGCGGCGAGTTTCAGCGCCTCGATCCAGTCGGCGCGGCGCAACTGCCGTAGCCGATTGCGGTCCAGCCACGCCAGCGGCAGCGCGATCAAGCCAAACGCCAGGTAGCGCGCCACCGATTGCAGCGCTGCCGGGTATTCCGGCAGCAACAACGGCCCCACGAACACCAGCCCCCACATCAGGCCGGCGGCCAGCGCGTATAGGGTTCCTGCCCACATGCCATGCTCCTGCGTATCGATGCGGGCAGTCTAGCGGCGCGAGCGGGGCGAATCTTGTACCAGATTGCGGTGTGGTTCGCGGCGTGCTTGGGCTTACGCCCGCGCCGGCTTCTGATTTGCGGGGTGGCCGGGCCTACTCACGCGTCTGCTTCTGAGTTGCGGCGTGGCCGGGCCTACTCACGCGTTTGCTTCTGATATGCGGTGGGGTCGGGCCTGCCCGCGCACCTGCTTCTGGTTTGCGCTGGGGCCGGGCCTACCCGCGCACCTGCTTCTGATAGCGGGCGGGCGTGACGCCGTAGCGGCGCGAAAACGCCCGCGTCAGGTGCGCTTGGTCGGTCAGGCCGGCTGCCAGCGCCGCCTGCGCGGGCGGGATGCCCGCAGCCAACAGCCGCTTGGCTTCAAACAGGCGCAAGGCCATCAGCATCTGCTGGGGCGTGGCGTGGTAGTGCGACTGAAAGCGCCGCAGGAAATGAAAGGGGCTTAGTCCGGCGACCGCTGCCAGCTCCTCCAGCGTGAGGCGGCGCGACAGGTTCGCGCGCAGGTAGTCGACGATGGGGGCAAAACGCGGCGCGCCCTCGGACGGCGCATCGCGCGGCACCTGGGCGTGGCGGCGGAATTCACTGAGCAGCGTGTAGAGTGCGCTGTCGAAAGCCAGCGGTTCGCGCGCCTGCCACAAGGAGTCGAGCAGGGCGGTGACGCGCTGTGCGCTGGCGGCGTCATGGCCGACTGCCGTGTTGAACCACCACCCGGCCTCGCCCGACACGCGGGCCACCACGTCGGGGTCGATGTACACCATGCGGTAGCGCCAGCCGCCTTCCGTTTCAGCGCGGCCGGTGTGCAGTTCGTCGGGGTTCATCAGCACGACAGAGCCGGACGGCGCCAGGTGATCGGCGCCTCGATAGCGAAACCGTTCGACGCCGGATTCGATGGCGCCCAGGCCATAGGCTTCGTGCGTGTGCGGTTCGAAGGCGTGTCGGATGATGTGGGCACGGTACAGCTCCACACCGGGTTGATACGCCGCGCGGCGAAATTCGGCGCGGTCGTTGGGATGGTCGAACGCCGCCGGCACGCCCGTCAAGACGGAAGCGCCGGCATCGGACGGGGCGGCAGGCAGGGAACCCATGCTTGGAATTTAAGCACGGCGCAGGGTTGTCGGCCTGTCGGCAAGGCGCGCATCGCGTGGGCGTGCATCGGCTAGCCAGGAATTACCTACGCCTGCATCGCTTGGGCGCGCGCCAACAGAAGCTCGCGTTCGCGGGCGTTGCGGGTCATGCCGGCCGCGCGCTCGAATTCTGTGCGTGCCTCGGCGTTGCGCCCCAGCTTGGCCAGCAGGTCGCCGCGCACGCTGGGCAGCCAGTGGTAGTTGGCCAAGGCGGGCTCGCTGGCCAGCGTGTCGACCAGGTCCAGCCCCGCCTGCGGCCCGAACGCCATGCCCACGGCCACCGCGCGGTTCAGCGCAACCACGGGCGAGGGCGTCAGTTGCACCAGCGCGTCGTAAAGCGCCACGATGCGTGGCCAGTCGGTGTCGGGCGGCGTGGCCGCGCGCGCGTGGCAGGCGGCCAGTTCAGCTTGCAAGGCGTAGGGGCCGGGTGGCCCGCCCAGCGCGGCGGCACGGGTCAATGCGGCCAAGCCGCGCCGTATCAGCAAGGGGTCCCAGCGGCTGCGGTCCTGGTCCATCAGCAGCACCGGCTTGCCGCCAGCGTCCGTGCGCGCATGCAGGCGCGAGGCTTGCAGTTCCATCAGCGCCACCAGGCCGTGGACTTCCGCGTCGTCAGGGGTGAGTTCGGCCAGGATGCGGCCCAGCCGCAGGGCTTCGTCGCACAGCGCCGGGCGCATCCAGTCGTCGCCCGAGGTCGCCGAATAGCCTTCATTGAAGATCAGGTAGATGACTTCCAGCACCGACGCCAGGCGCGCGGCGCGGTCCTTGGCATCGGGTACTTCAAACGGCACATTCGCGGCGGTCAAGCTGCGCTTGGCGCGCACGATGCGCTGGGCAATGGTGGATTCGGATGCCAGAAACGCGCGGGCGATCTCGGCGGTGGACAGCCCGCCCAGCAGGCGCAGCGTCAACGCCACCCTGGCATCGGTGGACAGCACCGAATGGCAGGCGGTGAACACCAGGCGCAGCAGGTCGTCGCCGATGTCGTCCTGGCGGGCGGCGTCCAGGGCGTCGACAAAGTCGGGTTCCACGTCCGCGTGCAAGGCTTCAAGTTCGTGGCCGATCTGCTCGTGCTTGCGGGTGTGCAGCGCATCCAGGCGCAAGCGGTCGCGGGCACGGTTCTTTGCGGTGGTCATCAGCCAGGCTCCCGGGTTGTCCGGCACGCCGGTCTGCGGCCAGCGTTCCAGGGCGGTCACCAGCGCGTCCTGCGCCAGTTCTTCGGCCAGCCCGACGTCGCGCACCAGGCGCGCGACGCCGGCGATGACGCTGGCGGCCTCGATCCGCCAGACCGCCTCGATGGCACGATGCGTGGCCGCCTGCGTCATGCCGCGGGAACCTCGCCGGGCGCCATGTGGACCAGTTCCCAGATGTGGCCGTCCAGGTCTTCGAAGCCATGCGCGTACATGAAGCCGTGGTCTTGCGGCTCGCGCGGCACGGTGCCGCCGGCGGCCCGCGCGCGGGCGACCAGGTCGTCGACTTCGGCGCGGCTTTCGCAAGACAGGCAGATCAGCACTTCGGTTGCCTCTTTGGCGTCCACCAGCGGTTTGCCGGTAAAGCCCTGGAAGAAATCGCGCGTCAGAAGCATGGCGTAGATGTCATCGCTGATGACCATGCAGGCGCCTTGCTCGTTGGTGAAATCCGGGTTGAAGGTGAAGCCCAGCTTCTTGAAGAAGTCCTGCGATTTCTGCATGTCGCCGATGGCGATGTTGACGAATATCTGCTTGTGCATGGCTTTGTCTCCTGAATATCAATGGCTGACGCCGGGAATGTCGCGAAAGCGTTCGACTTGCTGGCTGGGTTCGAAGTCTTCCAGTTCGTACAACTGGCGCACTTCGATCGCGCAGTTCTGGCCGGGGAAGGGTTGCGGAAAGCGCATCGCCCATTGCATGGCTTCTTCGCGCGAGCGCACCTGAATCAGGGTGTAGCCCGCGATCAGTTCCTTGGTTTCCGCGAAAGGGCCGTCCACCACCTGGCGTTGGCCGTCCGCGTATTGCACGCGCCAGCCTTGGGACGTGGGCTTCAAGCCATTGGCGTCCAGCAGCACGCCGGCCTTCATCAGCGCCTCGTGGTAGGTCGCCATCGCGGCAAGCAGGCTGTCGTCCGGCATCAGGCCGGCTTCGCTATCGGGCGTGGCCCGCACAATCATCATGAAACGCATCCGAGTCTCTCCTTGGAGTGGGACTTCGCCGCCCGATCCGGGGTGGATCTTCGGGGGCTTGTAGGGGGACGACGAATGGAAGGCGGTCAGATCGACAGGAATGTCGCGAAGCTAGGGTAAGTACTAGTGCGGCGGGTGCGAGGCGCCCCAAGGGTTGATGACGGAAACCCCGGCGGCTTCAAAGGGCGCCACGTCCCGGGTCGCGACGCTCATGCCGTGCGCGGCGGCCGTGGCGGCGATGTAGCCGTCTGGCCCACGGATGGACTGGCCCGAGGCCCGCGCACGCGCCATCAGCGCGGCGTATTCCAGGCTGGCGGCGGTATCGAAAGCCAAGATGCGCCCGGCAAACAAGGCCAGGACGCGCTGTTCCAGGTCGCCATGCAAGGCGTCGCGCCGTTTGCCCACCGGCATGCAGGCCACGCCAAACCGCAATTCAGCGACGGTAACGGCGGAAAGGAACAGGGTTTCCAGAGGCTGCCGGTCTATCCATTCGATGACGGCGTCGGCGGGCGCTTGGCGTAGCGGCTCCGAGATGACATTAGTGTGCAGCAGAATCATTCAAACCTCGGTGGGGCGGCGGGCACCTTGTCGCGTTGGTCGAACAAGGCGGCTTCCTCGTCGGTGAGCTTGGCCTGGCGGCCGATCTGCGCAAGCAACGAGCCCAGCTTGACGCGCCCTTCAGGCTTGACGGCGTCTTCAAGAATGGCGCGGACCTCGGCTTCGGTGCTTCGGCCATGCTGGGCGGCGCGCACGCGCAGCGCGCGGTGCACTTCTTCAGAGATATTTCTAACGGTCAACATGGGCATGATGCGATCGCTCCTGGTGCAGTCAACGCATGCATCCTAGGAATATGCAGTCACGTGTGCAACCTAAGTTGCCGTGGCCGACCAGGCGCAAGCCTCGGCCCTACATAAAGCAGGGCCCAAGTTCACGGACTTCGACCGTTGCCCATTGCGCAGCCGGGCATTCAGCGGCCAGGGCCAGCGCCTCTTCGCGGGTGTCGCAGGTCAACAGGAAGAAACCGCCGATCATTTCCTTGGCTTCGGCGTACGGCCCGTCCATCAGCGACCGTTCGCCGTCGCGGATTTGCAGGCGCACGCTTTCGGATTCGGATTTCAATGATTCAGCGCTGACGAGCAGGCCGCGGCTTTTCAGGCCTTCGGCGTAGCGCACCATCTGCGCATAGGCCTCGCGGCCTTCGTCGGGCGTGCGCTGTGCGCGCTGGCCTACCGGTTCAACGATCAGCAACATATAGGACATGGCGTTTCCTGGTTCGGGCACTGGGGCGATTGGGCGAAGCTTACCGCCCTTGCCCAGTGCCCCGCCACCCTGACCGTGAGGCTTTTGTCCGCCCTGGAGCGGCACAAACCACGTGCTGATTATTGTGATGCCGCCCGTGCTGGGCGTGTTGTGGGGCCGTCTGATCAGGATCGCGCGGGTGCCGCGTCTGCCTGTGACGCGGACGGCTCGGCGGGGGCTTGGGCGTTCTTCGTGGACGCCTGTTTCGGCGCGATGTCCATGATCAGCTCGACGCGGCGGTTGGCGGCGCGGCCAGCCGGGGTGTCGTTGGATTCGATCGGGCGCGTTTCCGCGTAGCCCACCGCGCGCAGTCGATCGGCGGACACGCCGTCGCGCACCAGTTCGCGCAGCACGCTGGTGGCGCGGCTGGTGGACAGTTCCCAGTTGGACGCGAATTGGCGCGTCTGGATCGGCACGGGGTCGCTGTGGCCTTCCACGGACACCGGGTGCGGGTTCTTGTTCAGGATGACCGCCAGGCGCTTGATCACGTCCAGGCCGGCGGGGCTGAGCGTGGCCTGGCCCGACGGAAACAGCAATTCATTGCTGATCCGAAAGCTCACGGACTGCTCGTTGATGATCACGTCCACCGACTTGCCCAGGTCGTCCAGTCCCAGGGATTCCTTGGACGGGGCGATCAGCGGCGGGGCGGCGTCGGCCACCTTCACGCCGTCTTCGACCGGCGCCGTTTCGGCCGTCTGGACGGCGGCGGCGGGCGGTGCGGGCGGTTCGGCCCAACTGGCGGGAATGGCGACGGCGTCGAATTCCGAGTATTCACCGTCGTACACGGGCAAGCCGGCGGTTGCCAGCGTGCCGACCAGTTCGATGGGCTTGCCAGAGGCTTCAGTGCCCAGGCCGTGCAGGCGCGACACCGCCAGCATCACGACCAGCATCGCCAGCAGCAGGGTGATCAGGTCCAGGTAACTCAGCAGCCAGTTCTCGGCGTCCTGCTCGACCTGTTCCTCGACGTGCCAGCGGGCATAGCGATCCTTGCGGTCGCTTTTGCTGGGCCGCCAGGCGTTCGTGTCCGCGGCTTTCTGGGCGCGCAATTGGGCCTGGCGGGCCAGTTCGATCCGCTGCGCCAGGGAAGGGGAAATCAGGCTCATTGACGCGCGGCGGCTGGGCGGGTGATGGACACGGGCGGGTTGGCGGCGGGGGCGGCGCCTTTGGTGGCGCCTGTGGTGGCCCCCTTGGCCGGCGTTGCCGCCTTGGGCTTGGACGCCGGCGCGGCCGCCACGCCGCCGTCGTAGATTTCGTCTTCGACGTGCAGCACGAAGGAATTCAGCGTTTCACGCACCACGGCCGGGCCGCGCTTTTCGCACATCATGGAGATGCCTTGCAGCACCATGTTCATGGATTCCACGCGGCGCGCGGTGCGGCGTTCCAGCTTCAGCGCGATCGGCTTGCAGATCAGGTTGGCCAGCAAAATGCCGTAGAAGGTCGTCATCAGGCCCACTGCCAGGTGCTGGCCGATCGTCGTCATGCTGCCGTCGCCCAGCACCGCCATCATGTTGATCAAGGCGATCAGCGTGCCCAGCATGCCGAAGGCGGGCGCGAACGTAGCCATCACGCGGAACATCTGCGCTTCGGCCTGTTCGCGGGCGCGCAGTCGAGCCACGCGCCATTGCAGCACTTCAATGATCTGGTCTTCGGGGGTGTTGTCGATGATCAACTGCACGCCGGTGCGCAGGAACGGGTTCGACACCTTCTTGAGTTCTTGTTCGACCTTGTGGACGTCGGTGTTCATCCACAGTTGCGCCATCGTCGCCAGTTCTTCGATGTCGCGCTGCTGGTCGTGCTGGTCGTTGCGGAACACCGTGCGGACCAGCTTGAAGATCCGCAGCACTTCCGGCAGCGGGTAGGCGATGAACAGCGCGGCGCAGGTGCCGCCCAGCACGATGGCCAAGCCCGGCAGGTTGATGTACATGCTGGCGTCGGTGGCGGACAGCGCCACGACGATCACAAGGGTAAGCAGGCCGACGGCGGCGCCGATGAGGGTAGACGGATTCATGGATCTTGCCCGAAGGGAATGGCACGCCGAGCCGGAATGCCGGATTGTCGGGAATTCTAGCCAGCGCGCGCCCAAGTCAATCCGCCGGAAAGCGGGGCGAAAGGGCCGGTAAGCGCCGGCTTAGGCAAGTCGTCAGGATGTGGCCGGTAGCGTCGGAAACGGGGCCGGGTCATGCCGCCGCGGGGGGGTAAATGGGCGGCTGACGGGAAGGGAAGACGGGGGCAAAGCCGGATATGTATATCATGAGCGCTATCTGGCGGCCCGAAGCACGTGGCCGCCTCGCTTTGGAGAAGAATATGACTACCCCCAACGAAAACGTCAGCATGGCGCTTTTCTGCGACTTCGAGAACGTGGCGCTGGGTGTGCGGGACACCAAATACCAGAAGTTCGACATCCGGCCCGTGCTGGAACGCCTGCTGCTCAAGGGCAGCATCGTCGTCAAGAAAGCCTATTGCGACTGGGAACGCTACAAGGAATTCAAGGCCCCCATGCACGAGGCCAATTTCGAGCTGATCGAAATTCCGCACGTGCGCCAATCGGGCAAGAATTCCGCCGACATCCGGCTGGTCGTGGACGCGCTGGACTTCTGCTATACCAAGTCGCACGTCAATACCTTCGTGATCATCAGCGGCGATTCCGACTTTTCGCCGCTGGTGTCCAAGCTGCGCGAGAACAACAAGAAGGTGATCGGCGTGGGCGTGAAGCAATCCACGTCGGACCTGCTGATTGCCAACTGCGACGAATTCATCTTCTATGACGACCTGGCGCGCGAAGGCCAGCGCACCGCCGACGCCCGCCGCGACAACCGTGGTGGCGCCGCTGCCGGCACCGGCCAGCGTCGCACGCCGGACGAAGAACGCCGCCGCAAGGAAGAACTGGAAGCGCGCAAGACCCAGGCCGTGGACATGGTCGTCGAGACCTTCGAGGCGCTGATGGCCGAGCGCGGCGACAGCGGCAAGATCTGGGCATCGGCATTGAAAGATGCGTTGAAGCGCCGCAAGCCGGATTTCAACGAGTCGTACTACGGCTTTCGCGCCTTCGGCAATTTGCTGGACGAAGCGCAGTCGCGCGGCTTCCTGGAAGTGGGCCGCGAAGAAAAGTCCGGCACCTATGTGTATCGCGACAGCATCGACGGCGCGCCGGCCGTGAACCGCTCGGGCAACCTGGGCGGATCCCGGTCGTCGCAAGGCCGCCAGTCGGCACAGGCGGCGCAGGCGGACTCCGACGACACCCAAGCGGGCGTGGTGCAAGAAGAAACCAGTTCGCGGCCTGCCCGCAAATCGCGCGGCGGCCGCAAGTCGGGTGGATCCGGCCGAGGCGCCAGCCATGCGGTCGAGCAAGGCGCGGGCGAAGCGGCGATGGTTGCGCCGTCTGACGTCGCGTCGGACGCGCAGTTGGTCCTTCCGGTTGCCGCGCCCGAGGGTGTGCAAGAGGGGGCGCAGGAAGGCTCGCATATGCCGTCCAATACGCCAGCCACTACGCCGCCCGTATCGTTCCAGGGCGCGGCCCAGGCCGAACGCCAGGCCAACAAGCAAGCCCAGGTGGACAAGCAAGCCGAGGCCGACGACGAAACCGCCAAGGCGCTTGCCCGCGAAGTCGCCAAACTGGAATCCATGCGCGCGGATGCGCTGGCGCGCGCTCAGGCGCCCAAGCCTGTCCAGCCGTCGCGCCTGCCGCCCATGCCGACGCCCTTGCCGCAGGCGCGCCAGCCGCTGCCTGCCGTGAATATTGCGGAATGGACGTTCGTTGAGCCGCCGGCGGACACGCGCCGCGAGGCAGCCGACAAGGCGCCCGCCAAAGTGGCTGACCCGTTCGCGGGCGGAAACGCCAGGCCGGCGGCGGAACCCGCGCCGGCTCCGGCAGCTCCGGCCAAGCGCGGCCGTACTGCCAGCAAGACCACGAAGGCCAAGTCGGCGGAATCCGACGCTGGTCGTCCTGCCCGAGCTGTGGCAACGGAATCGGCCGCAACCAAGTCGGCGGTAACGAAATCGGCGGTAACCGGATCGACGGCAACCGAGGCATCGGCACCGGCTGCTGAACAGCAGGCGGAGGCGCCAGCCAAGCCTGCCCGCAAGACCGCGTCGCGCACCCGCAGCCCCCGCAAGACGGTGGCCAAGGAATCCTGATCTGGGTTAAACCACCGGGCCGCGAAAGCGGCCCGGCGTGATTCCGACTTCACGCTTGAACATGGCGATGAATGCACTGATGTTGTCGTAGCCCAATTCCAGCGCCACCGTCGTCACGGCGCTACCCGCCGCCAGCATTTCCTGGGCCCGCATCAGGCGGGCTTGTTGCCGCCATGCGCCTAGCGGCAGGCCGGTTTCGGCCAGGAAGCGGCGCGCCAAGGTGCGCGGCGCCATGCCGATCCGCGCCGCCCAGGCATCCAACGACCGGGTGTCCGAGGGGTGATCCGAAATGGCTACCGCAAGCTTTTGCAAGCGCGGATCGCCAGGCAGGATCAGCGCCTGGTTGGCCAGGGGTAGGGTGCGTATTTCGTCCCGAATCAATTCCAGCACGCGGTTGCGCGCGGCGGCTGTCTCATTGCCATTCCACGATGCGGCGCGGTCCACGGCCGCCAGCAGCAAGGCTGATGTTTGCAGCACGCGGGCAGTGGTGGGCATGCCCGCGCAGGCCGTGGGACTCAGGTAGGCGCTATAGCCCGCGTAAGGTCCGTGCGACTGCAAGCCATGGGGCTGGCCGGGCGGAATCCACACCGCGTGCGCGGACGGCACCACCCATTGCCGCGCGCCCGCAACCACCGTCACCAAGCCGCGATAGGCGCCCAGCAATTGGCCGCGCGCATGCTGGTGCATGGCGGTGTCGCGCAGCAGGCCGTCATCACGGCGCACGGCGATCAGTGCCGGGCCGCGCGCCGATTGGGCCTGTTCGGGGGGCAGCAGGGGAGTCGTCATGTCAGCAGGGGGTGGGTGCGTATGGCATGTGGCGCGTGGCATGTGGTACGTGGCATAGGGCATGTGGCAGAAACACAGTATTCATTGGCCAAAATACCGCAGTAACGCCAACGTGATGCCGCTATCGTAACGCTTGTGTCTCACCATCAGGAGCCAGGCATGCAAGCCAAAGACATCTTGCCGGACGGCATGAACCACAGTGAATTCAACGGCGTGCCGGTGCGCAAGGGCACCGTGGGCGCGTTTCTGGCGAACGCGCGTGTATGCACCGATGCCAAGGCGTCGCCCGAGGCGGTGGCCGAAGCGCGGCGCGACATTCAAGACGCGCTGCCGGCCTTGCAAGCGCTGGGCCTGTTCGATGTGCTGGAACTGCGCGACCCTGACTTGCGGGCGTGGATCCACACGCTGACGCCGGGCCGTCACTGAGGCGCGTGGCGGCTGGTCTATGATTCAGGGCTGCTTATTTCCAAGCCCGGTCCTGTTTGAGTTTCCGATGCAATACGTGTTGATCAGCTCCTGCCTGTTGGGCAACCCGGTGCGCTATGACGGGCGCGCGGTGCCCAACGATGACGCCGTCCTGGCCCGCTGGCGCGAGGAAGGGCGAGTCGTGCCGGTGTGCCCGGAAGTCGCGGGCGGCATGGCTACGCCGCGTCCGCCCGCCGAGATCGAGCCGGGCAAGCAAGCCGCTGACGTGCTTGCCGGCGGCGCGCGCGTGGTTGCCGTGACGGGAGACGACGTCACCCAAGCATTCGTGCAAGGCGGGCACGCGGCGTTGTCCGTGGCGCGCCAGCAAGGCATTCGCATCGCGGTGCTGAAAGAAGGCAGCCCGTCGTGTGGCAGCGGCTATGTGTATGACGGCCATTACTCCGGCCAGCGGAAAACGGGTGTGGGTATCACGGCCGAACTGCTGATCGGCGCCGGCGTGCATGTCTTCAGCGAAAAGCAATGGGCCGAGGCCGAGGCTTGTCTGGCACGGTTGGAGGCGCACGATGTGGCTTAGCGCGGCAGCCGTTGTGTTGGCGGCGCTGGTCATGGCGGCGTGGGGCGGACGGGCGGCGAGGCGGTCGGGTGGTAAGGACGAAGTGCGCCGCCATCCGTGGCGTGCGCGCGTTGGCGCCGTGCTGTGCCTGGGGCTGTCCGCCTTCTTCTACTACGCCTGGTATGCGTTCTATTGGAAGTGGGACTTCAACGAATTGGGTCGCTATTACGATCCGGTGGACCAGGTGGTCTACACGTCGTCAGGTTTTGTGTGGGTGTTGCCGGCGACGGCATTGCTGGCCGCCGGATTGGTACTGGCGTGGCGCGCTTGGCGGCGCCACGCCCGCTGACAGGCTTTATTGGCTGCGGTAACCGCGGCTGGTCATGCAAGAGTCCAGCGAATGGTTGTACGAGTCCACCATCACTTGCGTCGTCCATTGCGAAATGGTGGCTGGGTTGTAGCCGCTTTGGTTCATGGCCCAACGCTGGCAATCGGTGGTGGCGCTGGCCTGGGCGGCGCTGACCTTGGGCGCGGCCTCGTATTGCACGGGTGCGTATTGCGGCTGCGATTCAAGCTGCGATTGCGGTTGCGCATAGGCAACGGACGGGTCGGCGTACACGGGCGGCGCGTCGTAGACGGGCGCGGCATAGATGGGCGGGCTGGTGTAGGCAATGCCAGGCGACGCATAAACGCTGGTCTGCGCATAACTGGGGCCAGAGTTGGCTGCCAGCAATAGGCCAACGGTGGCCAGCGCGAAAGCGCCGCCTATCCACCAACCGTCCGAGCTGCTACCGCCGCCGCCATGGTGGTGATGACCACCGCCGCCGTAATAGCCGCCGTGGTAACCACCGCCGCCGCCCCAACCACCGCCACGGCCGCCCGCCATCGCGGGCGCACTTGCCACGGCAAGCGCCAACGTCACGGCAACCATCCGGCCTGTAAACCGTTTCATGATCTTGCTCCTGTTCGCCTGGCGCGGACATAGTAGAAATGCGCTCGGCGATAGCGCTACTTTACTGCTGCCGAGGCACAAAAAGTTGTTGCAAAAGCTACGGGCATTTCAAGTGACTTCAAGGTGTAGGGAAGGGGCGGGGAAGCGGCCCGGAGGGCATGGGGAGCCGCGTTTGTCGCGAAATCGAGACGGCTTGGTTTCAGTAATTTGTAAGCTTTTCGGTTGGCCCCGTGGCGGGCGTTGTAATGCCGTGACATCGCGTTGCGGGAAGGCCGTGCGAACTAGTAGCGCAAAGCTATGAAGCAGGGTACTTTCTCGCGATGATGACGGCACGACCCCCTTCTTTATCGCAAGACAAGCGTCTCACCAAAGGTGAACGTACCCGCTTACAGCTTTTGCAAGTTGCCGCGGCGGAATTCGCCGAACGCGGGTTCCAACACACGCGTATCAGTGACATCGTCGCCCGCGCCGGGGTCACCCAACCCGTCTTCTATCAGTACTTTTCAAGCAAGCAAGCCGCCTACGACGAACTGGTCGGCATGTTCGCGCAACGCTTGCGCCAGGCGATCAGCCAGGCGCGGCTGCCGGCTGATTTGGACGGCGCCGAGTTGGCCGATCGCATTCGTGGCGGCGTGCTGGGCCTGCTTGCCATCCTGCAAGAAGACCGCAACCTGACCCGCATCGGCTTTTTTCAAGTAGCGGCGGCGGAATCCTTGAAGGACGAGCTGGTGACGATGATTGCCGACAACATTCGCGCCGAGCAGCAGGCAGGCCTGTTCCGCACCGAGGTTTCAGCGGATTGGTTCGCACAATCACTGATGGGCATCATCGAACGCTTCACGCGCCAAGCGCCCGACGCGCAACAGCAACAGGCCGTTGCCACGTTTATTACGGACGTGCTGCTAAACGGTATCCGCCGCCCGTAGGGTGGGTGAAGCGCGGCACGCTGGTATCCGGCTCCCGTAGGATGGGTGAAGCGCGGCACGCCGGCGAAAAAAATGCAGATAGACAACGCGCGCAACCCATCAAGCAACGTCAGAGCCATAACAGCTTCAGCCACATCGTCAGAGCCAAAACAGCTTCAGCCACATCGCATCGGCTGCATGATGGGTTACGCGCGTTTGGCTCTGGTTTTCTTGTTTCGATCTTCCCGCGCTTCACCCATCCTACGGGTTCGGCTTTGGCCGCCCCTGTGCTGCTGAACGGTATCCGCCTCCCGTAGGATGGGTGAAGCGCGGCATGCTGGCGAAAAAAACGCAGATAGACAACGCGCGCAACCCATCAAGCAACGTCAGAGCCAAAACAGTTTCAGCCACATCGCATCGGCTGCATGATGGGTTACGCGCGTTTTGGTCTGGTTTTCTTGTTTTGATCTTCCCGCGCTTCACCCATCCTACGGGCTCGGCTTTGGCCGCCCCTGTGCTGCTGAACGGTATCCGCCTCCCGTAGGATGGGTGAAGCGCGGCACGCCGGCGAAAAAAACGCAGATAGACAACGCGCGCAACCCATCAAGCAACGTCAGAGCCAGAACAGCTTCAGCCACATCGCATCGGCTGCATGATGGGTTACGCGCGTTTGGCTCTGGTTTTCTTATTTCGATCTTCCCGCGCTTCACCCATCCTACGGGTTCGGCTTTTGCCGCCACTGTGCTGCTGAACGGTATCCGCCTCCCGTAGGATGGGTGAAGCGCGGCACGCTGGCGAAAAAAACGCAGATAGACAACGCGCGCAACCCATCAAGCAACGTCAGAGCCAAAACAGCTTCAGCCACATCGCATCGGCTGCATGATGGGTTACGCGCGTTTGGGTCTGGTTTTCTTGTTTCGATCTTCCCGCGCTTCACCCATCCTACGGGTTCGGCTTTTGCCGCCAATGTGCTGCTGAACGGTATCCGCCGCCCGTAGGATGGGTGAAGCGCGGCATGCTCGCGAAAAAAAAGCAGACAGACAACGCGCGTAACCCATCAAGCAACGTCAGAGCCAGAACAGTTTCAGCCACATCGCATCGGCTGCATGATGGGTTACGCGCGTTTGGCTCTGGTTTTCTTATTTTGATCTTCCCGCGCTTCACCCATCCTACGGTTCGGCTTTTGCCGCCACTTTTCTGCGTACAACACCAGCGGGATCGCGCATGCCGCGCAGGCGGCCATGGTCATGAAACCGCCGGGCGCATAGCTGCGGTATAGCGCGCCGCCCAACTGGATGCTGGCGAACATGAATACGCCGCCTGACAGCAAGGCATACAGCGCAATCGCCGAGGTCTTGCAGGCGGCGGGGACGTGGCGGGTGATGTACCACATGATGGCCGCGTTGTTCCCGGCCAGCGTGAAGCACTGCAGAAGCTGCAACGCCGCTATCTGCGCCGGGTCCGTCGTGGCGGACAATCCCGCCCAGCGGATTACCGTCATCATTGCCGATGCCAGGATCAACCGTTGCGCGCTGGTGCGTGCCAGGATCTTGGGCGCCAGAAAGAAGAACAGGACTTCGCTGACAACCCCCACCGCCCACAGCATCGAGATCACCGCGGTCGACAGGCCGCTGGCCGTCCAGTAGAGCGTGGAATAGGAATACAGGAAGCCGTTGCTGGCTTGCACGAGCGAGGCCGCGCCGATACACATCAGCAGCGGCCGGTTGCGTAGCACTTCCAACATTGGCAGCCGCACGGGCCGCCCCGGTGCCTCGCCCGACGCAGGCTGCGGCGTCTCGTCCGAAGCAGGCTTCCCCGGCGCCTCGACCGACGCAGGCTGCGGCGTCTTGTCCCAAGCAGGCTTCCCCGGCACCTCGCCCGACGCAGGCTGCGGCGTCTCGTCCGAAGCAGGCTTCCCCAGTGCCTCGCCCGACGCAGGCTGCGGCGTCTCGTCCGAAGCAGGCTTCCCCGGCACCTCGACCGACGCAGGCTGCGGCGTCTCGTCCGAAGCAGGCCGCCCCGGCGTCTCGCCCGACGCAGGTCGCCCCAGCATGTCGACCGAAGCAGGCCGCCCCGCGCGGGGCAATAAACGGACGCAAGCCAGGCACGCGATGATCAACAGGATCGACAGCCACATCACCCAGTCGGCGTTAAACGTCTTGATCAGATAGCCGCCCGCCATCGTCACCACGGCGAAGCCCAGCGAACCGCAGGCCCGCATGATGGTGTAGGAATTACCTTGTGCCCGGCCGCTGGCGATGGCCATGCGGTCCATCAAGGGCAGCACCGCCGGAAATACCGCGTTCAGCAACAAGGTAGTGCCCAACAGCCAGCCCGCCCCATGCATGAACGGATAGCAGATGAACAACACCAGCGAGGCCGCCAACGCCGACGCAATCAAGGCATGCGCGCGACCGGTCTGGTCGGCCACGTGAGCAACGACCGGGGTGGACAGGATCTTCGGCAGGAATGACGTGGCGACGATCAGGCCGATCGTCGCTGCGTCCAGGCCACGGCTGGCGAACCACAAAGGCAGAAAAGGGATGCTGACGCCCTGCAAGCCGTAATACAGGAAGTAGAAACCGTGCAACGCAATGGCGCCTTGTCTGGCGTCGGGATTGCCGCGCATAGCGATAAGTGAATCTGGCTAAGACGAAGCGGCGTAGCATACTCCCCGGCTTGGGGCGGGGGGAGGGGCCGCTGGATATCCCGACGCGACGCTACCTGAACAGATATCTGGGCACCAGCCACACATACGCCACCATGCCGAACAGTTCCACCAGTGACTGCGCCACGATGACCACGGCCGCTACCTCCCAGCCGGCAGGAAGCAGCAGGGCCAAGGGCAGCACCACGAATGAATTGCGGGTGCCCATGCTGAATGCCAGCGTGCGTCCTTGTTCGACGGGCAGGCGAAGCGTGCACGCAATGGCCTTGGCCAGCAAGGCGGCGGCCATCAGGAAGAGCGCGAACGCGGGCAGCGTCTGTTGCAGTGCATCCGTGGCGCGCGCGACGGTGCCCACCTGTGCGCCCGCAATCAGGAACACCACCAGCGACAGCAGCGGCACCGGCCACCAGGCCAAGGCGTCTCGCAGGCGTTCGGCTTTGGGATGGGCCTGGATCCACCGTTCCGTCAGCGCCGCGCCGGCCAGGGGCGCCAGCACGATGAATACGGCGGGGGCCAGCGTGGCCCAATCCCATGAGCCCAGGCTTTGCGTGTCCGCCATCAGCCAAAGGTACAGCGGCAGCAGGGCCAATTGCAGCACCAGATTCAGCGGCGTGATGGCTATGGCACGGGGCACGTCGCCCTTGCCCAGTTGGCTGAATATGATGAACCAGTCCGTGCAAGGCACCAGCAGCACCAACAGCACGCCCAGCCGCACTACCGGATCAAAGTCGAACGCCTCCACCAGCACCCATGCCAGCAGCGGAAGCACCACGAAGTTGCCCAGCAGCACGGCTAACGAGAAGCGCCGGTCGCGCAGGGCGTTTCGCACATGCAGCAGCGGTACTTGGAGGAAGGTGGCGAACAGCAGCGCGGCCAGGGTGGGCCACAACAAGGCTTCCATGGCGGGGCCGACCCGTGGCCATGCGGTGCCGGCGGCCAAACCCAAGCCGATGGCAAGCAGATAGGTCCAGACCTGATAGCGTTCCAGCGTCAGGCGGGTCATGAGCAGGCCCCCGCCGTGGTGGTGCGTACAGATAAGTGTGGACAATTGCCGTTCATCGCGGTGGCGCTCAGACTGGCTCTGTCGCCCAGCCTTGCCCTGTCGCTCAGGCTTGCTCCGTCAATCACGCCTGCTCCATAACCCATGCCTGCCGTGTCACCCCTGCTTGGGAAACCCGCCGTTTGCCCATTCAGACGCCCGCTGCACGCTCAGCTTGTACGTCGGCACCACGTGGACTTGCGCCACTTGTTCGCCGGATTCGTCGTAGGCGCTTAGCACGGCATACGGCTCGTAGTCGTCGGGCACGATGTCCAGCTTGATGGTCAGGCGGCCGGCCTCGGTGTCGATCTTCACGCTCTTGTGCAGCGTGGCATGCAATTGCTGCTCGTGGCGGCGCAGGACTTCGTTGGCGGTCTTGACCAAGGTGATGAACGCCGGCGAGTCCAGTGGCTTGGGGTTCTTTTTGTCACGGCCCATGGTCCAGGGGCCGACCAGGGCGGGTTCGGCTTGCCCGTCCAGGGTCATCTCCACGGCCCAGCCGTCATCGTCTTCATTCTTGATGATGCGGGCCGTCCAGCCGTCATCGCGCCAAAGCCTGGCTTCCTGTTCCTTGCGGTCTTCGGACATACCGGCGTCGTCGGGGGTGGAGGTGTCTGTCACTGCGGTACTGCTCCTGGATTTCTGTGCTTGAACATCGGCACTGTAGCCGAATGCCGGCGTTGCCTTCCGGCGCACGGGATCCTTGCACGACAATTTGGCACGACCACGTCGGGGCGGGCGCAGTCAAGGCGTCCGCCCCGATATCGTTCCTAGATGCCTTGGCCGCCGGATATCTCGATCCGCTGGGCGTTGATCCATCTATTGTCCTCGGCCAGCAGGTTTGCCACCGCCGGCCCGATGTCGTCCGCCACGCCCACACGGCCCAGCGCCGTCATCTCCGCGAAGAATCTGTTGAACTCCGCCGTGTCGCGCACCGCGCCGCCGAAGAAATCGGTCTCGATCGCGCCCGGCGCCACCACGTTGACGGCAATGTTGCGGCTGCCCAGCTCCTTGGCCAGGTAGACGGTCAGCACCTCGACCGCGCCCTTGACCGCCGCATAGACAGACCAGCCGGGGGCAGAGACACGGGTCAGGGCGGTCGATAGATTCACGATGCGGCCCCCATCCGCGACCAGCGGCAGCAGGGCCTGGGTCAAAAAGAACACGCCTTTGAAGTGCACGTCGACCAATCGGTCGAACTGCGCCTCGGTCGTCTCGGCGATCAAGGCTACATCGCCATGGCCGGCGTTGTGGACGATGTGATCAATCGTGTCGCGGTGCCAGGTGTCGCGCAGCGTGACCTTCAGGCGCTGGACGAATGCGGGAAAGGCGGACGTGTCGCCGACATCCAATTGCAGGGCGACCGCCTTGCGGCCCATCTGTTCGATGTCGGCCACAACGGCCTGGGCATCCGTTTCGCGGCTTTGGTAGGTAAAGACAACATCGCCGCCTTTGCGGGCGATATTCAGGGCGGCGCTACGGCCCAGGCCACGGCTGCCGCCGGTGATGAAGGAAATGCTTGTCATGCTCAGGCTCCCTGGTGATAGAAAATCAGAATGTGATTCTGAAGCGCCCGATCCCCGCGGCCTTTGCCTGAATCGTGATGTTCTTGGCCTGTTTCTACAAAGGTGAGGTCCCGGCCGCGAAATGTCCGTTACGATCACCGCGAACGAAGATCACTGCGCCAGCGTATGAACGACCCCCTGCTCAGAGCTGTCCGACGTTACGTCGAGGCAAACGCCAACCCCAGCGGCGTGGCCCCAACCCCCATCCCCGGCTTGACCGCCATTCGGTCCGCCCAGCCCAGCGGGCTGGAATATGCCATCTCGCGACCCCTGGCCTGCCTGGTGTTACAGGGCAGCAAACGGGTCTCGATGGGCACCCGTACCGTTGACTTCACCGCAGGCGATTCGCTGCTGATTACGGCGGATGTGCCGACCGTCAGCCAGATCACGGCCGCCAGCGCCGACCAGCCATATATTTCGCTGGTGTTGGATCTGGACATGGCGGTTATTGCGGAACTGGCCGTCGACATGAAACTGCGCCCCGTGGCGCAAGACGCTGCGGTTCTCGTCGAACCCACGGATGCCGAAGTTGCTGACGCCGCGCTGCGCTTGATGCGCCTGATGGATCGGCCCGACGCGTTGCCCGTACTGCAAGCGCAAGGCTTGCGCGAGATGCACTACTGGCTGTTGGCCGGCCGGCATGGCGGCGCGATTCGTCAGCTTGGCGGGCCGGGCAAGCACGCCCAACGCATTGCGCGTGCCATTGCCCTGATTCGATCCGAATTCACACAGCCGCTGCCGATGGAGCGGCTGGCGGCCGAGGCCGGCATGAGCCCGTCGTCGTTCTACCAGCATTTCCGCGCGGCGACCTCGCTGTCGCCGCTGCAATTCCTGAAGCAGTTGCGCTTGATCGAGGCCAGGCGCTTGATGGCCACGGGCGATGTGTCGGCCAGCAGCGCGGCGTTTTCAGTGGGCTACGAAAGCGTGCAGCAGTTCACCAGGGAGTACCGCCGCCTGTTCGGCTTGCCCCCGGGCAAAGCCTCGGAAGCGCTGCGGGCCCACATCGCCGAGGCGCAGGCGTAAGCTTGCATGGCGAATGCCGGCGTGGAGTCTGGCAGGGATAGGCGAGCGTCGGTGAAGTCGGTGACGTAGGTGACGCACGTGAAGTATGGGACGTATGAAAAATATGGGACATAGGGAGAACACCATGGGCCTGGCATTCAGCGATCCGATGCATGACGAGTTTGGCACCTGGCCGGTTGCCTACATTCCGTATGGCGGTGCGGATATGGGCGAGATCCTTGCCGTTGGCCAGGCGGTGGGCGACGGCGACGACAGCGCTTTTCATGAAGCCTGGATGGCAGCGGGCGACCGTTTGGCGGACGAAGCCGTTCAAACGCAAAACCGTGGCCTGCGCGCCAGCGCAAAAGACCTGTTCCTGCGCGCCAGCGTGTTCTATTCCGCGTCTTACCATCCGCTGTATGGCCCGCAGCGCGACCCGCGCCTGCTGGCGGCCTTTCGCAAGCAGATTGATGCGTTTGACAAGGGGCTGGCGCTGTCCGACGTCCCAATTGCACCGATGCGGATTCCGTTCGAAGGCACTTCCATGCCGGCCTACCTGATTCCGGCTGTCGGGCGGGAACAGGAAACCCGTCCGCTGGTCATCTTCACCAATGGGTACGACGGCACCGTCACGGATCTTTATTTCGCCTCTGCCGTGGCGGCGTCGCGCCGTGGCTACCATTGCCTGATTTTTGATGGGCCAGGGCAGGGCGAAATGTTGGTTGAGCAGCGCATTTATCTACGCCCAGACTGGGAAACCGTCATCGCGGCGGTGGTTGATGTGGCGCTTGGATTCAACATCGTCGACCCCAAGCGCATCGTGCTCAGCGGCTGGAGCCTGGGCGGCTATCTGGCTCCGCGCGCCGCATCCCAAGAGCATCGCCTTGCCGCATGCATCGCCGACCCCGGGTTATGGGGCATGCCCGGGCCGTTCCGCGCGCTTGCCCTCAAGCTGGGCGCATCGCCCGACTCGGTATCGGACCTGGGGAATCTTGATGACAAGACCCTGGCGCAATTCGAGCAGGTGATCGCGAACGACCCCGGCCTTAAGTGGAAGATTTACCAGCGCGGCTTCTGGACCCACGGGGTCGACAACCTACGCGATTTCCTGCGCAGCGCGGAACCGTTCACCATGGACGGGCGCGCCGGCGCCATCTCATGCCCGGTGTTGATGACGCATGCCGAACAGGATGGCTTGTCTGCCGGCGCCCAGGCCTTCTTTGAGCAGCTTCAAAGCCCGACAAAAACCCTGCTTCGATTCAGTGCCGCCGAAGGCGCCGGCATGCACTGCGAGATGCGAAACAGGTCGCTCTTGAACCGCAGGGTTTTTGACTGGCTGGACGAGGTGCTTTCCCGCTAGCCCGAAGCAACGGCCAGCACAGGCCAGCACCAGTCAGCCAGGCCCGTATCAGCCCGCCTTGCCCGGCGCGGGCGTGTTCAGCAACTGCTGCTCCCACAGGTACGCGATGCCGCTGCCGCCGGCATGCTGCGTGATCACTTCGGTCAAGGCGGCGGCTTGTTCGGCGCGCGCCCAGTCCCGCTGCCATTCGGCCGCCACCGCCAGCCAGGTCATCATGTTGGCGCCGGCCGCGATCATGCGCTGGATGGCCACCTGATGGGCCTCGACCGACACCGCGCCCGACGCATCGGTGACCACGGTGACGTCCCAACCCTCACCCAGGGCCTGGATGGTGGGCATGGCCACGCACACCTCGGTCCACAGGCCGGCGATGATCAATTGCTTGCGGCCCGTGGCCTTGACCGCGTCGACCACCCGCTGGTCCTGCCAGGTGTTGATGAGCGTGCGGTCAATGACTTCGTGCTTGGGAAACACCTCGGTGATCTGGGGGAAGAGAAGCCCGCCCCGTTCAGCGATCACGGTGGTCAGGATGGTGGGCACGCCGAAGGCGCGCGCGGCCTTGGCCAGACCCGCCGTGTTGTTGATCACCATCTGCGGTTCGTGGCTGTTCACGTTTGCAAGCTGGTAAGGCTGGTGGTCGATCAGAACAAGTACCGAATCCTCGGGACGAAGCAGGGAATCAAGGCCGTTGCGAAAAGTCATTGATGCATCCTTATTGCTGTGGGGTCAGAGAGTGGCTCCAAGGCGTGTGCGCCAGTGTGGCGTTGCCCGGAACCCTATTCTGTTGTTCCTGAATTCGATGCGGTAGTACCATTTTGCGCTGAGCTGTGTCGCAGAATGGGGAACGTCAAAGTGGATATCGAAGCGCTACGTACATTCGTTGCAGTTGCTGATACCGGGGGAATTTCGTCTGCCGCGCTTCGGCTGGGGGTGTCGAAATCCATCGTCAGCCGTCGGCTTGCGGGACTGGAATCAGAGCTGGGTGTCGTGTTGCTGGCGCGGACGACACGCGGCGCGGCGCTGACCGAAGCCGGGGCCGCGTTTCGCAACCATGCTGCCCGCGTCTGCGCGGAAATCGACGTGGCCCGCGAAGCGATTCTGCCGGCCGGCGAGCTACGCGGGCGCTTGCGTGTGTCCGCGCCGCTGTCTTTCGGCGGGGCTCACTTCGCGCCCATTCTTGCCGAGATGGCGCGACGCCATCCCCAGCTTCATATCCAGACCTGCTACAGCGACCGCTTCGTGGACATCATCGCGGAAGGCTACGACTGCGCGATACGGGTGGGCTATCTGCCGGACTCGAACCTGGTCGCGCGACGTATCGGCCCGGTGCTTGGAAAGCTTGTTGCCAGCCCGGACTACATCAAGGCGCATGGGTCGCCCGAGACGCCGGAAGATCTGGTCGCCAATCACCAGGCGCTGATGCAAGGCACCGAGGCGTGGCAACTCAAGGATGGTGACAAGATCATCACGGTTCGTCCGCAAGGGCGCTTCAAGGCGGACAACGGCACGGCTTTGGTTGCGGCGGCGGTCGCCGGACTGGGCATTGGGTATCTGCCGGATTGGCTTACCCACGAACACCTGGCCAGCGGGGCGCTCGTGCCGGTGATGACCCGTTATCCGCCGCCGCCGGCAGGCGCCTATGTGGTCCGGCCGCCCGGTCAGCATCCCGCCAGAAAGATACGGGTGCTGACCGAACTCTTGATCGAGTATTGCGACCAGGCCGAGCACCCGGTGTAGGCGTCTGCCCGCGTTGCGATTAACGAGCGATGCTGCGCGCGGCGGCGTCGATGGAGTCGGCCACGGTCTTCGGTTGGGTGAAGAAAGCCACGTGACTCCCCACGACCTCGGAACGCACGGCGCCAATGCGATCCGCCGTGTGGCGCAGCAGCTTCGGGTCGATCGCCTTGTCTTGGGTGGCGATGATGGCCCAGCTTGGCTTGGTTTTCCAGGCGGCGTGGCTCACCTTGGCATTGAAGATCTGCATGTTGATCGGCACTTGCGAATCGCGCAGGAAGGCGGCGTCGGCGTTGGTCGTGTCGCCGGCGAAGCCGATCTTGAACTTTTCAAGGTTGACGAAACCGTAGCCATCTTTCTGCGTCTCGATCACGAATTCAGGCGGGGGCGGGATGTCCTTGAACTGTGATGCCGTGGTCTCGCCGACGTCGGGCGCCAGCGCGGAAACATAGACCAGGCCCGCCACCTTGGCATCGACGCCGGCTTCCGTGATCACCGTTCCGCCGTAAGAGTGGCCGACAAGAAGCGTCGGGCCGTCCTGGCGATCCAGTACGCGCTTCGTGGCGGCAACGTCATCGGCCAACGACGTCAGCGGGTTCTGAACCACCGTGACGCGGTAGCCGCGCCCGGTCAGTTCGTTGTACACGCCGCGCCATCCCGAGCCGTCGGCAAAAGCACCGTGGACCAGCACCACATTGCGCACGACCTGCTTGGCGGCAATGGGTTCGGCGGCGTGGGTGAGGGTGGCCGCTGCAATACCCACGATGGCGGTCGTGGCGGCGAGGAGGGCTTTGATCTTCATGGTAGGGTCCTTTTGGTTGTGTGATAAGAATTATCGCGATAACTAACTGCGAGGAACGAATGCTAGGGCGTGTTTTCAGGCGCGTCAAGCGATAAATGTTATCGCGATATATATTCTTGCAGCATGTTATTCTTCGCGCACCCTGGAGCGATGCCATGAGCGCTAAAAAAGACACGTCCCCGCCGCCGCTGGACGGCCAGCTTTGCTATGCCGTGTATTCGGCCGGCATCGCTATCCAGCGCATCTACAAGCCCTTGCTGGACAAGATGGGGCTGACCTATCCGCAGTACCTGGTGCTGAACGTGCTTTGGCGGGAAGACAGCCAGACCGTCAGCGGCATCGCGGAAAAATTGGCCCTGGAACCCAGCACGCTGACGCCGCTTCTGAAGCGGTTGGAAGTGGCAGGCTTTCTGGGCCGCGTGCGCAACCCGGACAATGAACGCCAAGTGGTGGTGGCACTGACCGAGCGCGGCCGTCAGCTTCAAAATACGTCAGGCTGCCTGGGCGAATCCTTGCTGGCCGCGTCTGGCCAGTCGCCCGCCGAACTTGCTGAGCTGAATACGCAGATTCGGCAGCTGCGTGACGCGATCTACACGCATCTGGACGGCTGGACTCCGCCTGCGTAGGGGGTCGAAAGATGCTTGGGTTCGCAGGATTGTTAATCCAGGCTGAACACCTTGCTAAGCATCGTGCATCTAGTGCGCTAAGCGCGGGCTACCTACCATGGTCCTACCTTTCACCCACAAGGTTCGACCATGCAACGACGCGACATCCTGCGCCAGGGCGCCGCCCTGGCCACCACACTGGCCGCAACCCCTTTTTTTCGCGCCGCCTACGCGCAGTCCGCCGCGCCCCACTGGACCACGGCGGCCGCGCCGTCGCTGGCGCGCCAGGAACTCTATCCCGAGGTGCTCGACGGCCGCATCTATGTGGCCGGCGGACTGCTGACGCCCAACACCGGGTATTCCGCGCACTTCGAATCCTATGACCCGGCTACCGACCGATGGACGCGGCTTGCGACCTTGCCCGAAGCGCGCCACCACATCGCACTTGCGGCTGCCGGCGGCCTGATCTACGGCGCGGGCGGCTTCAGCGGCGGGTTTCCGAACTGGCGCGCCCAGGCCTCGACCTACGTCTACGACCCGCGCGGGAATCGCTGGCGTGACGGCGTTGCGATTCCCTATCCCTCGGCCGAAGGGGTCTTCGCGGCCATCGCAGACCGGCTTTATCTGGTGGGCGGGCGCATCCGTGCCCACGAAGACGCGCGCCATTTCAATGACCACGTGGATACCGCGCAAGCCATGATGTTCGACCCGGTCACCGGGCGGTGGTCGGCCATTGCCAATGCACCCACCGCGCGCAACAGCGCGGCGGCGGCGGTCATCGATGGGCGTCTCTTTGTTGTGGGCGGAAGGCAGGCCATCAAGCAGGCCGACGGATCGCTGCGCCAGGTCAATGTGCCGCAACTAGAGGTTTACGATCCGAAGACCAATCGCTGGACCGTCCGCGCGCCCATGCCCCAGGCCCAAGGCGGCCTGGCTGCCGCCACCTATGACGGTCGCCTGTACGTGTTCGGCGGGGAACAATGGGTGCCTGAGCAGAAGGTGTTCGACAACGCCTGGGTCTACGATCCGGCCAGCGATCGGTGGCGCGCGCTGCCGCCGTTGCCCACGCCCCGGCACGGCCTGGGTGCGGCCACCTTGGGCAATCGCATCCATGTGATCGGGGGCGGCACGCGCGTCGGCGGCGACCATGCCAGCGCCGTGCATGAAGTGCTGGTGCTAGGCGACGCGTAGGCCTGGCTGCGCACCGCCGGCATCAAGACCAGTCGTAATCGCGGACGTACGCCAGAAATGCGCGCATCGCCGCGCTAGGGTGGCGGCGGCTGGGGTAGTACAGGCACCAGCTTGGCAGCGTCTGCTTCCAGTCGACAAGCAGTTCGACCAGGCTGCCTTGTTCGATAGATTCGCGCACGTAATCCTCGAACAGATGCGCGATGCCCGCGCCCGCCAGCGCGGCCTGAAGCTCCTGCTGCGCGGAACTCAGCGTCAAGCGTCCTTGGGGCGCAAACTCTTCGGCCTTGCCGTCTTTGGCGAACTTCCAGGTGACGGTCGTGCCGCCTGGAAAGCGGCGCCGGATGCAGTCGTGCGCCGCCAGGTCGGCGGGCAGGGCGGGGCGCGGATACTTCTGAAGATAGGCCGGCGATGCCACGATCGCGTAGCGCAGCGGCGCGCCCAAGGGCATGGCGACCATGTCCTGCGCCAACTGCGTGCCAAAGCGCACGCCCGCATCGAAACCTTGCTCCACGATATCGACAATGGCTGCATCACTGATGATCTCGACCTTCACGTCCGGGTACGTCTCCATGAAGCGAAACGCCAACGGACACAGTACGTGGTCCACGGCAGGCCCCGGCGCGTTGATGCGCAAGGTGCCGGTGGGGTTCTCGCGAAACTGATTCAGCTCGTCGACGGCGGCCCGGATGTCGAGCAGGGCGGGCGTCAGCCGCTCAAGCAGGCGCTCGCCCGCTTCGGTGGGCGCCACGCTGCGGGTGGTGCGGTTCAACAGCCGAATGCCTAGCGTGGCTTCAAGCGCCGTAATGGACTGGCTGATCGCCGACGACGAAACGCCCCGCCTGAGCGCCGCCGCCCGAAAACCGCCGTGCCGCACCACATCCGCAAAGATCTCCAGACTGTCCAGGCGCAGCGATGACATGGTGAATTTTCCGCTTGAGTGGTTGGGTATGCAGGGGTGAGGCGGGCGGGAAGATGGCCGATGTCGCCCGCCCGCAGTCCGTGAATTTACGGCATTTCAGGAGTGAACCGCTTGGTTAGCCAAGCCCTTGGCCAAGCCCTTAGCCTATCCCTTCGCCGATTCTCCTGGCCGAGATAGCGCGGCGCGGGAACGCTATTTGCTGCGCGTGCCGCGTCCCTGCGTTCGAGTCCACCATCAAGGAGGCGATCCAAAGTGAACACGATCATTCAACATCGGTATGCCCTGACCGTGCATCCGGTCCATGCAGTATTCCTTGCGGGGATGCTTCCCTGGTTTCTTGGCGCAGCCCTTGCCGATGCGGCGTATGCGCAGACTTTTGACATCCAGTGGAATAATTTTGCGTCGTGGTTCCTGGTGGGCGGTTTGGTGTTCGGCGCCTTCGCGCTGCTCTTGGCCGTCGTTGATGTGTTCCGGCCGAGCCAGCGCGCGCGCGGAATCATTCCGTATGCCGTGGTCTTGCTGGCGACCTGGGTCGTGGCCGTTTTCAATGCGCTGATACATGCCCGCGACGCCTGGGCAAGCATGCCAACCGGCCTCATTTTGTCGATCGTCGTGGTGGTGCTGGCCTTCGTGGCGGTAGTGCTGGGCTTTCGCACGCCGCACATCAGGGGAGCCGTATGAAAAACCACCGCATGCAATACAACCCCGCTAGCTGGCTTGCCGCTATCCCCTTGGCCGCCATGATGGGCGTGTGCGTCGGGCAGGCCGGCCCGTCGCAGGTGGGGCCCGATCCCACGTTACCCAAGCCCCAACGGGGGCTGCTGCCCGATATGGTCATTGCCAAACCCGCGCCATGGGGCGACAAGACCCCCACCGTGCCCGACGGCTATACGATCACCGCCATCGCCACCGATCTGAAAATCCCACGGCAGACGCTGATCTTGCCCAACGGCGACATCCTGGTGGCCGAGGGCAAGGGTGGCAACGCCCCGAATCTGAAACCCAAAGACGTGATCGCCGGCATCATCAAGGCCCGGGGCACCAGTTCGGTAAAGGGCGGCGACCGCCTGACCTTGCTGCGCGACAGCGACGGCGACGGCAACTATGACGTGTTGACGTTCGCCGAGAACCTGAACGCGCCCTATGGCCTGGCCTTGGTGGACAACAACCTCTACGTCGCCAACCAGGACGCGGTGGTGCGATTCGACTACCAGCCAGGGCAAAGCAAGGCCAGCGGCCCACCCGAAACCGTGACGCCGTTGCCATCGGACATCAACCACCACTGGACAAAGGCCATGACCGCCAGCGCCGATGGCCAGTACCTGTACGTGGGCATCGGCTCCAATAGCAACATCACCGAACGCGGCATGACGGCGGAAGTCGACCGCGCCCGCGTTTGGCGGATCAATGCCCGCACGGGCGAACACAAGTCTTACGCCACCGGGCTGCGCAATCCCACCGCGCTGACCATCCAGCCCGGCACCGACCAATTGTGGGCGGTCGTGAATGAACGCGATGAGATCGGCCCGAACCTGGTTCCCGACTATCTGACTTCCGTGCAGGAAGGCGCCTTCTATGGCTGGCCGTACAGCTACTGGGGGAAAAACGTGGATGAGCGCGTGCGACCCCAAGACCCGGCAAAGGTCGCCACGGCAATCAAGCCCGACTACAGCCTGGGCTCGCACGTGGCGGCGCTGGGTGTCGACTTTTCGAACGAGGCGATGGGCGCGCAGTTTGCCGACGGGGCTTTCGTCGGCGAACACGGAAGCTGGAACCGCAAGGATCCCGTTGGCTACAAGGTGGTCTTCGTGCCGTTTCGCGACGGAAAGCCCTTTGGCGCGCCGGTGGATTTTGTGGCTGGGTTCCGCGATAAAGACGGCACGACACGCGGCCGTCCGGTCGGTGTGACGGTGGATCCCAAGGGCGCGCTGATTGTTGCGGATGATCTGTCGAACACGATCTGGCGCGTCACGCCGACGCAGGCGGCGCAATCGCAGAAGCCGGTTGCGGCGGCGCAGTAGTTGGAGGGCCAGGGCAGGGGCCATGAGACGCGATCCCGCTTCAGCGCGTCTTTGGCCCGTGCTTGCCGATGAGCAGATAAGTGGTCACTGCCTAAATATTTGTAGACGACCGGTCTAATTGTAGGTAAAGTCCCACCTCATGAACTCCGCCGCCTCCCCCCAAGCTACTGACGTCCGCGAAAAGATCCTGGCCACGGGCCAGCGCATCATGGGCGGCAGGGGGTTTTCGGCGGTGGGCCTGAACGAAGTGCTGACGTCCGCAGGCGTGCCGAAGGGCTCGTTCTATCACTACTTCGGATCGAAGGAAGCGTTCGGCGAGGCCTTGCTGGAAAACTACTTCCAGGATTACCTGGCCGACATGGACCGCGTTTTCGGCCAGGCGGGCCAGACCAAAGCGCAGCAACTCGGCAACTACTTCCTGGCCTGGAAAGACAATCAGTCCTTCGAAGACTGCCAGGGCAAGTGCCTGGCGGTGAAGCTGGGCGCCGAGGTCGCTGACCTGTCCGACACGATGCGGGCCGCCCTGAATCGCGGCACATCGGCAATCATCGAACGTCTGGCCAGGGCGATTGCGGCCGGGGTGGAAGAGGGGTCGTTATCGGTAGAGGGCGATTCGACAGCCGTTGCGCAAAGCCTGTACCAGCTTTGGTTAGGGGCGAGCGTGATGGTCAAGATCGTGCGCAACACGCAGCCCTTTGAAAACGCGTTGGGCACGACAACGCAGGTGTTGCACCTCTCTCGCTAAGGCGAAGATTGTTTACGAAGCACGGTTTTGTGGCACGTTTGTTTAGCAAGTTCGAGTAGAAAGTTTGAGTAGCACTTCAGCCAGAAGTGCTTTTTTATCCATCAGGAACTAGACGACCGGTCTAATAGTTTCAATTCATTCATCGACAGGAGCATCACCATGAAAGTCCTCATCGTTCTGACCTCGCACGATCAGCTTGGCAATACCGGCCGCAAAACTGGCTTCTGGCTCGAAGAGCTGGCCGCGCCGTACTACACGTTTAAGGACGCCGGCGCCGACATCGTGCTGGCCTCGCCCCAAGGCGGGCAACCGCCGCTGGACCCGAAAAGCAACGAACCGTCTTTTCAAACTGAATTCACACACCGCTTCGAAGCCGACGCTGCCGCCAACGAACAACTGGCCAACACCGTGCGCCTGGACAGCGTGTCACAAGCCGACTTCGACACCGTGTTTTACCCCGGCGGCCATGGCCCCTTGTGGGATCTTGCCGAAGACGGCAACTCCATTTCCTTGATCGAATCATTCATCGAAGCCGGCAAGCCGGTCGCGCTGGTCTGCCACGCGCCGGGCGTGCTGCGCCACGTGAAGGCCGCCGACGGCCAGCCGCTGGTCGCCGGCAAGCAGGTCACCGGCTTCACAAACACCGAAGAAGACGGCGTCGGCCTCACCGAGGTGGTGCCGTTCCTGGTGGAAGACGAACTGAAGGCGAAGGGCGGGGTGTACTCGAAGGGCCCGGACTGGGGCTCCTATGTCGTCACCGACGGCCTGCTGATCACCGGCCAGAACCCGGCGTCGTCCTTGGAAGCCGCCGCGGTGTTGATGAAGCGGCTTGCTTCGGTCTGAGCCAGCTGCTACTCGGTTGCCCGACTGCCCCTGTCACAAGGGGCGGTCCCCAATCCACTCTGAAAAACGCAACAGATAGCCGTCGGGATCCTGCACCAGAAACTGCCGCACGCCGATTTCGACGTCATCGCTTCGGGCGACAACCCCCACAACTCGACAAGCATCGTATTGACATATCGGGAAATCCAGATATGATGACGCCATGGAATTACTCGACATATTCAAAGCCCTCTCGAACCGTACGCGCCTGGAAATCCTGAAAGGGTTGAAGGACCCGGCGAACAGCTTTCCTCCGCAGGATGAAGGCGATGTTCATACGGTCGGCGTCTGCGTCAGCAGCATTCAAGAGGGCGTCGGGCTGTCGCAGTCAACGGTGTCTGACTACCTTGCCACGCTGCAACGCGCGGGCTTGGTCGAGGCCACGCGCATTGGTCCGTGGACGTATTACAAGCGCAATGAAGCAAACATCAGGGCTCTTGCCGAGATCATCGGGAAAGACCTGTAATTTTTTTACCCCATGATATCGAAATATCCCGATATCCCACTTTACCGATAAGAGGTGATGCAATGAAAGCTGTCGTACTTAAGTCCTTTGGTGGCCCGGAAGCGTTCGAGCTGCGTGATGTGCCCAAGCCCGTGCCGCAAACGGGACAAGTCCTGGTGCGCGTCCACGCCACGTCCATCAATCCCTTGGATTACCAAGTTCGGCGAGGCGACTATCCCGACCTGGTGCCGCTGCCAGCCATTACCGGGCACGACGTATCAGGCGTGATCGAAGCCGTGGGGCCGGGGGTGACGGCATTCGCGCCAGGCGACGAGGTCTGGTACACGCCGCAAATTTTCGACGGACCCGGAAGCTATGCCGAATACCACGTTGCCGCCGAGAGCATTGTCGGCAAGAAGCCGCCGTCGCTAAGCCATCTTGAGGCGGCCAGCTTGACGCTGGTTGGCGGAACGGCGTGGGAAGCGCTGGTGGTGCGCGCGGGGTTGAGAGTGGGCGAGAGCATCTTGATCCACGGCGGCGCGGGTGGGGTTGGCCATGTGGCGATCCAGCTTGCAAAAGCCGTCGGCGCCAGGGTATTCACGACCGCGCGCGAAGCCAATTTCGAGTTCGCACGACGCATGGGCGCCGATGTCGTCATCGACTACGAAAAGGAAGATTATGCCGACGCCGTCATGCGCGAAACCGGCGGCCGTGGCGTCGACGTGGTATTCGACACCATCGGCGGCGACACCTTGTCGCGCAGCGCCGACGTGCTTGCTCAACTGGGCCGCGTGGTCTCGATCGTGGACATTGCGCAGCCCCAGAATCTGCTGCAAGCCTGGGGCAAGAACGCCAGCTATCACTTCGTCTTCACCCGGCAACATCGCGGCAAGCTGGATGAGTTGAGCGCATTGATCGAGCGCGGCCAATTGCGGCCGCATGTGGGCGCCGTCTATCCGCTGGCCGACATTGCGCAGGCCCATGCCAGGCTTGAGACGCCCAACAATGGCCTGCAGGGGAAAATCGCGATTGCCGTCGCGCCGTAAGCCCGCGTGCTTGCCGGCTCAGGGCCAGTTCCGACGCGGGACGACTCGCTTCAGCCTTCGTCCCGCGCCAGGAACCGCTGCGCCAGCCGCACGAAATACGCCGCGCCCAGGGGGATGGCGTCGTCATTGAAGTCGTACGACGGGTTGTGCAAACGGCAAGGCCCCGGGCCGTGCCCGGGCTCTCGGTGCGCACCCGCGCCGTTGCCCAGCAGCACATAACAGCCCGGCCTTTCAGCCAGCATGAACGAGAAGTCCTCGGACCCCATCAGCCGGGCCATGTTGTCCGACACGCGGTCCGCGCCGGCCACTTCGCGCATCACGTCCACCGCAAAGCGGGTCTGCTCCTCGTCGTTCACCAGCGACGGGTAGCAGCGTTCGAACGTCAGCGTGGCCGTGCAGCCGAAGGTGGCGGCGGCGCCGTCGGTGATTTCACCGATGCGCCGTTCGATCATGTCCAAGGTGTCGTCGCGGTGCGTGCGCACTGTGCCGCCCAGCCATGCCTGCTGCGGGATGACGTTGACCGCGTCGCCGCCGTGAATCTGCGTGACGGATAGCACTGCCGGTTCATCGGGTGCGCGGTTGCGCGAGATGACGGTTTGCAGCGCCAAGAGGATGTGGCCCGCGCAGACCAGCGGGTCGACGCTCAACTCGGGCTGCGACGCGTGGGCGCCCTTGCCGGCGATGTCGATACGAAAGCGGTTGCTTGACCCCATGAACGGGCCGGCGCGCACGCCCAGGCTGCCCACGGGCAGGTCGGGCCAGTTATGCAGCGCGAAGACGGCATCGCAGGGAAAGCGTTCGAACAAGCCGTCTTCGATCATGGCACGCGCGCCCGCCTGGCCGCCTTCCTCGGCGGGCTGGAAGATGCAGTGGATGGTGCCGTCGAACTCGGCGTGATGCGCCAGGTACCAGGCGGTGGCCAGCAGGATGGCGGTGTGGCCGTCGTGACCGCAGGCGTGCATGCGGTTGTCGTGCTGAGACTTATGCGCGAACGCATTGGCTTCGGGCATGGCCAGCGCGTCCATGTCGGCGCGCAGGCCAATGCTGCGGCCGGTGCCGCTAGTGCCCCGCGTCAGCGTGCCGACCACGCCGGTCCCGCCGATGCCCGTCGTTACCTGCCAACCCCAGGCGGCCAGCTCGCGCGCCACCAACGAGGCGGTGCGATGTTCTTCAAAGCCGATTTCCGGATGCGCGTGCAGGTCGCGGCGGATGTCGCGAAACGCGGGGTTGGCGCTGATGGTTTTCAGAATGTCTTGAATGTCGCGATGCGGGTTCATTCGGGTCCTTAAGGGTTCAAGGGGCTTGCCGCAACCGGCTCGCTGCAACGGCCTGGCTTCAAGGCTGCGTCGGCAGGTTCAAGGCGCGCAGGGCAGCGACGTCGTCACGGATGCGCGTGTCGAAGCTGGCCTTGTCGTAGGCGCTTGCCGACACCATGCCCATGGACAGCACGCGCTCGCGCACCTCGGGCTTGTCCAGCACGGCCGCTAGCGCGTCGCGCACCCGTTGCAGGCGCTCGGGCGGCACGCCCTTGGGCGCCAGCATGCCAACCCAGCCCACCATTTCCATGCCTTGCACCGTCTTGCTTTCGTTGATGGTTGCCAGGTCAGGGTAGGCCGCCAGGCGTTGGCGGCTGATGACACCCAGCGACTTGATGCGGCCTTGCTGCAAGTGCGGCAGCGCGGTGGGCGGGGCCATGACGGCCATGTCGATCTGGCCGCCCAGCAGGTCGTTGATCAAGGGCGATGCGCCCTTGTACGGCACGTGCAGCATCTTCGTGTCGGTGCGCCGTTGCAGGTCTTCCACCACCACCTGCTGGAACGTGCCTTGCCCCGGGCTGCCGTAGCTCAAGCTTTCGGGGGCGGCGCGCAGCGCCTGCACCACCTCGTCAATATTCGATTGCGGCAAGTCCTTGCGTGCCACCAGGATCAGCGGCGACGTGAATACCAGGGAAACTGGATCGAAATTATCCGTGCCATAGCGCAGGTTGCGATTCAGCAGCGGCTGCAAGACCACGTCGTTGATGCTGCCGGCCAGCAGCGTCGTGCCGTCCGCCTTGGCTTGTGCCACGCGGCCCGCGCCGATGGCGCCGCTGGCACCACCCACGTTCTCGATGACGACCGTCTGGCCCAGCCGTTCGCTCAGTTGCGGGGAAATCGCCCGCATCACGGCGTCGATCGACCCGCCCGCCGGGAAGGGGATGACGATGGTGACCGGCCTGTCGGGCCAGGTTTGCGCCTGGACCGGCGCGGCCGTCGTACCCAATACCAGCGCGGCGGACAGCACCGCGCGCAGGCGCGCACGACGTAGAAAATGCAGCATGTGGAACCCCTTGTGTTGTTGGTGTCAGGCTGCTATTGCGCCTTGAATAGCTATACTTGAATAGTGAAATATCACGCATAGCTATGCTGTTTTGGAATAGATAAGCCCATGTCCATCGCCACGCCCGCAAGCGCCTCGTCCGCCGCAACGCTCTTGAACCGCCTGCTCGCGCGCACGCGGCTGCGCCATTTGCAATTGATCGTGCTGGTGGCCGAACTGGGCAGCGTGCAGCACGCCGCCGCGCAAATCGGCCTGAGCCAGTCGGCCGCCACAAAAATGGTGCTTGAGGTAGAGCGCGTGCTCGAGTCCCGCTTGTTCGAACGACACGCGCGCGGCATGCGGCCCACCTTTGCCTGCCGCGACTTGCTGCCCTTGCTGCGCAACGTCATGAACAGCCTGACGGGCTGCGCCGAAGCACTGGCGGCGGCGGGGGCGGGCTTTGACGGCACCGTGCGCGTGGGCGCGATCACGGCGGGTGTCACCGGCGTAATCAATCCCGCGCTGCCGGCGTTCTTTGCCAGTCAGCCGCAAGTGCGGTTGGAGTTGTTTGAAGATGCGCTGCCCGTGTTGCTGGGGCGCTATGCGGACGGCGAACTGGATTTCCTCGTCACGCGCGAGCCCGCGCAACTGGCGCCGGATTCTCAGTTCCAGGCCTTGCTGGCCGACGTCTGCGTGGTGGCGTCAGGCCCCGGCCACCCGCTGGCAGGGCGCCGCAACCTGCAAGCCGCCGAGCTGCTGCGCTTTCCCTGGGCCAGTCCGCCGCTGGACAGCCAGACCTACCGCGCGTTCGAAGCCTTGTTTGCCACATGCGGCGAATTGCCTGCCCAGCAGCCGCTTAGCACGCGCTCGTTTGCAACCATGGTGCATTACCTGGGCGCCAGCCAGGCCCTGATGATGGGCCCCTTGAGTTTCGTGCGCGAAGGGCTGGAGTCCGGCGCGCTGGTGCGGCTGGACTGCACCCTTGCCGAATCGCTGCCGCCCCTGGGATTGGTCAGCCGTGTCGAAGCCCGCAACCGCAGCGTGGCGGCCTTTCAGGCGCATCTGCTGGATGCGCAGACGGGGGCGTGAAGCTCGGAAAAAACCCGCTGTTGCGGGTTAGGGCACCAGCGAGAACATTGCCGCCGTTACCGGCTGCCCATGCAACTGGAGGCGGTTCCGCGCCTTACCTTCAAATTGTGCGCCGATTTTCCGAGCCAGCTCCTCGCTTGCCGTGTTGCCGTCGGCAATCACGATCTCAACGCGTTGCATTCCCAAGGTGTTGAAGGCATAGGGCAGTATCGCCTGCACCGTGCGCAGCGCCACCCCGCGTCGTTGCGCGGACTGCCGTACCCAGTAGCCCAGATTGCAGAACAGGTGTTGATGATTGATCGAATTCAGGCCCACGCCGCCCATCAGCTTGCCTGACGCTTGCGCGAACACGCCGAATTCGTAGCCTGCCTGGGAACTGCGGCCGCTACGGCACAGCTCAAACCAGTCCAGCGCATTTTGCTCGGAAAACGACGACGTACACCACGGCATCCACGTGCCTACGGTATCGACGGATTCGCGCGCGGCGTTCGCGAACGCTTCGGCGTCGTCATCAAGGAATTCACGGATAACCAGGCCTTCGAAAATGATGGGCTGCATGGATCTGATCTTGAGTCGGGGGCAGGGTGAATACTATCAGGCCGCCCCGCATTGCGAGTAAGGTAACGGAATCAAGGCCTGGCTTGTCCGGCACGTGGGCCTGTGCCATCAGCGGAAACTGAATTCATGAAGATAACTCGTTTAGCACTGCGCCTGGCGCTTGCCACGGCCGCGTGCGCATCGATTACCGCCTGCGCGGGCAGTCAGCCCCAGGCTACCGATATGGACTATAAAAGCCGGCCGCCTTCGTCGGCGCAAGGCAAGAGCAGCAACCCCGGTTCATCAGGCCAACGCTTGACCATACAGTCCGGCGAAGGGGAAAAGTTGAACCTGCCCTGGTTCATCCAGGACACGCAGGATTGGGTTAACAGCAACTGACCTGAATCTCGGTGTCAGATCGACCGTTATCCGTGGCGGGGCCTCGTGTCAGGCGCAAGCTCATTCAATAGGCTCTCGCATCACCAATGCGGAAATGGTGTGGCCCTTCCAGAAAACCTGATGGATCCTCGGTAAAAGATCCCGCAGTTCCGCCGGGGTGCAACGGTTGAATTTAAGCAGCACGGAAGGGCGGGAACCGGTGCTGGGCACTCGTTCAATATGATCGAATGCAGGAAAGCCGTACTTCGTAAGAAATTCCCTGATCTCGTCGTCGGACGTGCTTTCTTCTACATGGTTGATGAGCAAGGCGGCCATGGTGTGTGCTCCTGAATGGTTCAGAAAACTGAAGATCTCGCAGGAAACGCTGTGACGCTGCCACTGACTGTAGCGCCGAATACCGAACCTTGCGTGCGAAATAGCTACCGCTAGCGTGGCGTGATCAGCCTGATCTCATCAATTTGGCTCGCATAACTGGCGCCTTGCAGCAGCAGCACCGTCTGCGGGTTGCCGTTGCGGCGGTCCATCCATTGCGACAAGGTGCCCGGCGTTTTCTTGCGGAACTGAATGTCGTAGTCGGCGGCCGCGTTGTCGTAGGGCAGACGCACATCGATCCAGCTTTCGCCCAGCAGGCGGTTGATGGTGCGGCGGCTATCGCCCACCTTCAGACCCACGATGCTGCCCGCAAACGGCGCGCGCACGCCGATGGCATCCACCTTGCCGTCGAAGCTGAACATCAGTTCAATGCCGCGCTCGGGAAAGTCCAGCTTGGTCTTGCCGGACTTGCCGGCCGGTTCAGGCATGCGCGTGGTGCCGAAGGCGGTTTGCACCTGGGCAATCGTATCGCCCAGCCACACGCCCAGGCCCGTGGTCGTTAGCGCATCGTCACCCGCGCCGGCCGGCTTGTCGCCGAAGCGCTCGCGGTAGGCGGCGGTTTGCACGGCCAGGTTGGCGCGGTCGCGCAGCACGTCGCCGGCCAGCCAGTTCGTCATGAAGTCGCGCATCTGGGCGCCTTGGCAGTCAAAGCGGTCCGACGCATTGCGCGCGGCCAACTTCTGGGCGTTGGCGACGTAGGTCTTGTCTTGTTCGGTCAGCAGCGCCGGGATCTCGTCCAGCACGAAGCGCTTGCCGGGGTTGTTGCACTTCTCGGCATACAGGTTGTACAGCGTGCTGTTGGCGTGGATGCGCGCCAGCGACGTGGTGATGTCATCACGCAGCAGCACCTGGCTGATCGTCGCCGCGCGTTGTTCGGTGCGCGCGCGCATGTCGCGGTCGAGTTCGCTTGCCAGGGATTGCGGACGCGGTTCGCTCGGACCGAAGAGCTGGCTTTGCAATTGCTGGATCGACTGGCCGACATTGACGTTGTAGAGGCCCGCGGACTGGCCGATCTGGAACACGCTCAGCAACGCCGCCACAACGCACAGCACGCTGCGCGCCCACCAGCGCGACGGCTCGCCATACGAGCCGTCGTTCTTCAGCATTTTCACCGCCATGACAAGACCGGCGATGGCCAGGATCAAACCCAGGATATTGAAGCTGGAATCTTGCACCTTGATGCCGTTCACCGAGGCTTGCTGGGTGGTGCCCAGAAATAACCAGAAAGGCAGCATTGCCAATAGCAGGGCGAACAGCGGGCGCCGCAGTCGGTGCCATACGCTGGGAGTGTTCTGACTCATCTCGCAGGGTCTCTCTATTTTGGTTTCGAGGACCCGCATTATTAACTGAATTTGCGCGTCGATAGCGCTAAGATCGAATTGCTTGAATCACTCGGCCGGCTATCGTGCCGGCCGAGAAAATCGCCGCCCACGGGCCGGCGAATACAGCGATACCGGCAAGAGGGGACACCATGACTAGAACTATTCGAGTCTTAATCCTTGCCGCGCTGCCGTTCTTGATCATGACGGCCCCGCTTCTCGCGGCGACGGAGGATCGGCGTCCGGAAGCATCCTCTTCCCTTGAGTTGACGCTTGAAACCGCCCCGGTCGAGATCGATGGCCAAGTGCTGTTCAAGGTGCGCGGGCTGTCGTCTTTTCCGGCTGAGAAGCGCGCCGAGACCATCAGGGAAAGAATCAAGAGCGTGGCGGCCCAGGGCTCGTTTCCCAGCGGCGACCTGCGGGCCGAGGTCGGTGAAAACGGCACGGTTATCACGGCCGGCGTGAACCCCTTGATGCTCGTGACCGACGCGGACGCGCAACTTGAGCAGACCACGCGCGACAGTCTTGCGGCACTGCACCTGTTGCGTATTCAACGCGCCATTGACGATTTTCGACGGGCGCGCGAACCCGATGCGCTGCTGAAGGCAGGGCTGTATAGCGCCGGGGCCACCGTAGTGCTGGCGCTGGGCATTGCCATTCTGCTTGTGCTCAACCGGTGGCTGGACAAGGCGGTGTCCAAGCTGCTGAAGAGCCGCGTCCGTTCGGTCGACATCCAGTCGTTTGAAATCCTGCGCCTGGATACCATCTGGAAAGCGATGCACGGCCTGGTGCTGGCGATAGGCGCGGTGACCATCGTCGTGTCGGTATATGTCTACCTGCAATACGTGCTGGCGCTGTTCCCCTGGACTCGCTCTATCTCGAATGACCTCTTCAATCTGGCCGCGGGCGCCGGCGAAAGGTTGGGTAAATCCCTGGCTGCCGTGATTCCGGATCTGGTCATTCTTGTCCTCATCTTTTACCTGGCTCGGTTTGTCTTGCGGCGCGTCAAGAACTTCTTCGAGGCTGTCGAGCAGAGGCGTGTGGCATTTACCCAGTTCGAGTCGGAATGGGCGCTACCCACCTACAAGCTGGTCCGGGTGTTGATCGTGGCCTTCGCGTTCATCGTCGCGTATCCCTACATACCCGGCTCCGAGACGCCGGCCTTCAAAGGCATTTCCATCTTCATCGGCCTGGTGGTGTCGCTCGGTTCATCAACCGCGATTTCAAATTTCATTGCGGGCTATCTGATGACCTATCGACGGGTTTTCAAGGTAGGCGACCGGGTCAAGGTGGGGGAGGTGATCGGCGAGGTCGTTGCCGTACGCCTGCAAGTGACCCATCTTCGGACCAACAAGAACGAGGAAATCACGATACCGAATTCCCAGATCCTCAATACCGACGTCACCAACTACAGTTCCCTGGCCAGCACCCAGGGATTGATTCTTCACACCACTATCGGCATCGGCTATGCAACCCCCTGGCGGCAGGTCGAAGCGATGTTATGCGAGGCGGCAAAGCGTACGGCGGGCGCCCTCACAGAGCCAGGGCCATTTGTCCTGCTGACCAAGCTGGGCGACTTCGCGGTGACCTATGAACTGAACGTGTACATCCGCGACACGCGAAGAATCGCCAAGACCTATGCCGAATTGCACCGCTGCATTCTGGATGTGTTCAACGAATACGGCGTGCAGATCATGACCCCGGCCTACGAAGGCGACCCCGACCAACCGAAGGTGGTGGCGCCGGAGCAGTGGTACGTGGCTCCGGCGACTCCCACGACTCCTGCGACATCCGCTACTCCCACATCTCCCACGACTTCCACCGCTTCCGACTCCAGCGCCGGGCGTTGATCCACGAATACCACGCACCCGGCGCGTGCGCTAGGGCCGTTGTTTGCCGCCCGACGGCCGAGCCTTGATGGCAGACGGCTTGATCAGCTTGATGCCCCGTGCGGCGTTGTAGCCGTGGATCTCTTTCACATCCAGCTTGCGCATGAACTCGATGGTGTCGGCCTCGATGATCTGGCCGGGCACCATGATGGGAAAGCCGGGGGGATACGGGATGACGAAGTTCGCCGACACCAGCTCAGGGCCGTTGGACAGGCGTTCGTCCAGTGCGGCGGCCGACAGCGGGATGTACTCGCATTCGTCTTCGTTATAGGCCGCGAAGAACGCGGTGCGTATGTCTCCCTCGGACGTGATGCTGGCCGAATTGTCGCGATAGCCGTCGTGAAAGCGGCTGAAGTTCGGCAAGCTGGGAACATCTTCCATCAGGCCACGCACCTTCGCGGCGAACGCCGTTTGTTCGGCTTCACCGCCTTCCTTCAGCCTGGCTTCGATCGACCCGGATATTTCAAGCAGCACCTTGATCAGCGCCGCCACGTCGCTGCGTGTGTTGTTGATATTGCTTTGCAACAGCACGCTGTTGCGCGAGGTCTTGTTCAACTGGATGTTGTAGGTGGACGCCAACAGATTCTTGAACGTCGTGCCGTCGTATCCCGCCGTGCCGCACACCAGCGTCATGCGCGTGGGATCCAGGCAGAATTCATCATTCTTCAGGGCTTGCACCGCCGTCAGCCAGTTCATGCCGGGCGCCAGGTAATCCGAGAACCCAGAAGGGCGAAACTCGTCCGGAATCATCTTGTTGACGCCCAGCACGCTGAAGTACTTCGAGATGATCGGGTGCTTGGCGATTTCACGCCGAATGGCCAGCGCCACCTCGATGGCGCGCATGACCAGCTCGTATCCTTCAAGCTCCATTTGCCGGCGCGCGACATCCAGCGACGCGATGATCTGCGCGTTGGGCGATGTGGACGCATGGATGAACACGGCCTCGTGAAACGCCGAAATGTGGTGCTCGTAGTCTTCATCGCGCACGGCCACCAGCGACCCCTGGCGCAGGCTGGACATGGATTTATGCACGGAATCGGTCTCGTACACGCGCACCCGCATGGTCTTGGGATTCGGCACCAACTGTCGGTCCAGCAAGCGGGCGTCCTTCGGGTCCAGATCTTCTCCCAGTTCCTCGGCCTGCTCGTCCCAGGCTTGCTGGGCGGCAGGATCATCGCGCCACTGCTCCAGGGCCGCCGCCGCGCCCATGCCGGTGCGCGGGCGCAGGAACGGCGACCACCGCGCAAAGCCGAACCACGCTTCGTCCCAAAGAAAGATCAGGTCTGGCTTGATGGCCAGGCATTCCATCATCACCTGGCGGGTGTTGTAGATGTGGCCGTCAAACGTGCAATTGGTCAGCGTCACCATGGCCACCTTGTCCAGCCTTCCTTCGGCCTTCAAGTTCAGCAACGCCTGTTTGACGGTGCGTAGCGGCACCGCGCCGTACATCGAGTACTCGGTCATGGGATAGGCTTCCACATACAGGGGCTGCGCCCCGGACAGCACCATTCCATAGTGGTGAGACTTGTGGCAGTTGCGGTCGACGATGACGATGTCGCCCGGTTTCGTCACCGCCTGATAGACCATCTTGTTCGATGTCGACGTTCCATTGGTGACGAAGTAGACATGGTCCGCGCCCACTGCGCGCGCAAACTTCTCTTGGGCGATCTTGATGTTGCCCGTGGGCTCTAGCATGCTGTCCAGCCCCCCGGTCGTGGCGGATGTCTCGGCCAGGAACAGGTTCAAGCCGTAGAACTCCCCAAAGTCCCGTACCCAATTCGACTTGATGATGGACTTTCCGCGTGCGATGGGTAGCGCGTGGAAGGTGCTGATCGGTCTTAGCGCATAGTGCTTCAGGTTGTCGAAGTAAGGCGTCGTCTGGCGCTCGCGCACGCCTTCCAGAACGCTCAGATGCACCTCGATGGGTTCCTCGGCCTCGTAGAACAGCCGGCGAATCGACGACGCCGCGGGGTCGCCCGCAAGCTGTTCGACCTTGCGGTCCGTCAGCATGTAGATATCCAGTTCCGGCCTGATGTTGGCGATGATGCGGGCCAGCCTGACGCCTATCCCGGCCGGCGCCTTGGTGGTGTCCAGGTGCCGGTAGATGTCCAGGAAGTGCTTCAGCAACGGCACGTCATGCGCCGACGCCATGGTAATGCCGTCATAGATGACGACGGCCTCGATTTTTCCGTTCAGTATCGTGGCCAGGATGGCGTCTTCAAAACTGCCCACCAGCACCGGCTCATACACCAGACCGTCGTCGGCACGGCGCAAGTGACGCAGTTCCTGGCAAATGGCCGCCGAGCGCGAGGCCGACATGGGCGACACCAGCAGCACTTCAAAGTACGGCGGCCGCGCGGCTTGCCCGCCCAAGCCGGGCAGCAGGTGCTCCTGCGCGTCGGACGAGTCATCCGTTGCCTGCCATTCACTGTCCTGGTAACGGTAGCTGCCAGACAGCATGGCGTTGCTCATGCGAAGGATCAGGCGCGCCGTGCCCATCGCGTCGTGTTCCGCAAGGCGTTCCTCCAGGGCGCGCAGCAGATGCGTGCCCGGATAAGCAAAGTAGCTTTCCATGGGCAGCAAATCGGTCAGCGCCTCTTGCACGGCGGCGGCCCCGGCGTGGCCTTTGCCGCCGCGTGCATCGCCCGCCCAGGCTTGCGCCTTTGCATTCATTTCGCGCCACCTGTCCAAACGTGCAGCGGAGTTTGAGAACAGGTGGTCCAGGTGGTGACTGTCATCCGCGTTGCTCGTCATGGCGTTTCCCTTTGATGGCTTTCCCACACGCTTGCCGCGCAGGCGCAACAAGGCGGCGGGGGTGGTTGTCGTTTTCTAAGAAAGAATGATGATGATCACCATGCCCCAGATCGTCAGCAGCGTGTTTCCGACCGCGTAGGTGACGGTGTAGCCCAGCCCCGGCACCTGGCTCTTGGCGGCATCGCACACCATGCCCAGCGCGGCGGTGGTGGTGCGCGAGCCCGCGCAAATCCCCAGGATCAAGGCGGGGTCAAAGCGGAACACGTACTTGGCCAGCAACATGCCGCCTATCAACGGCACGGCCGTTGCAAAGATTCCCCACAGGAACAGGCTGATGCCCAGCTTTTGAAGCCCGGCCACGAAGCCTGGGCCGGCGGATATGCCAACCACCGCGATGAACACGTTCAATCCCACCGAATTCATGAACCACAAGGTGGGCTCGGGAATGCGCCCGAAGGTGGGATGAATCGCCCGGAACCAGCCGAACACAATGCCGGCAATCAGCGCGCCGCCCGCCGTGGAAAGCGTGATGGGAATGCCGCTGACGTTGATCACAATGGCGCCGATCAGCGCGCCCAGGGTGATCGCCAGTGACATGAACGCGACGTCCGTCACGGTGGTCGGCCGGTCGACATAGCCCAGTTGCTTGGCGGTGGCATTGATGTCCTGTGTGCGCCCGACGACCGTGATGACATCACCCCGGAACAACTGCGTCTTGGGCAGTACCGGAATGGGCGTTTCGGTCGGCCCGCGCCGAATGCGTTTCAGGAACACGCCGCGGGCGCCTGGCCACTTGGCCAGCTCTTCGAGCGGCTTGCCGTCCACTTTCTTGTTTGAGACGTAGATGTCCACACCCTCGGTCTTGATGTCCAGAAGCTCGGCATCTTCGACTTCGCGGCCGCTGGGGCCAAGCCGCTCGATCAACTGATTGCGTTTGCCACCAATGGCGACGATATCGCCCGCTTCAATCACCGTGGCCAGATCCACCTCGATGACGGCGCCACCCCGGCGGATTCTTTCCACGAATGCGCGATAGCCCGTTTGCGTGCCGGCCTCGATGTCGCCAATCGTCATGCCGATGAAGGGGCTTTCGGGGGCGACTGAATAGGCCCGCACCTCGAATTCGTACCACTGGGTGGCATCAGCCGCGCCGCCGCCTGCGCCAAGCTTCTGTTCATAGGCTTTGCAGGCCGCCACCAGATCGATCCCCAGCAGCTTTGGTCCGATCTGCGCCAGTATGATCGCCGAGCCCACCGTGCCAAAAATGTAGGTCACGGCATACGCGATGGGCATGGCGTCCAGCAAGGCCTGCGTTTCTTCGGGAGTGCGGCCCAGACGGTTGATCGCGTCCGTCGCCAACCCCATTGATGCAGAGATGGTCTGCGAGCCGGCCAACAACCCCGCGGCCGAACCCAGGTCGTAGCCCGCAATGATCGCCGCGATCGCGGCCGCCCCAAGGGATAGCAGCGCCATCAACACGGCAAAGATCGCCTGGGGCAGGCCGTCCTTGGCAATGCCTCGAACGAACTGGGGGCCGACGCCGTAGCCCACGGCAAACAGGAACATCAGGAAAAAGACGGACTTCACGTTGGGCGAAATCTTCACGCCCAGAATGCCGATCACAATCGCCACCAGCAGGGTGGAGGTGACGGCGCCAAGGCTGAAGCCCTTGAAGCTCTTGCCCCCGATCCAGTAGCCGATCCCCAGCGCCAGGAAAATGGCGATCTCTGGATAGGCTTTCAAGGTTGCAACAAACCAGGTCATGTCCTTCTCCTTTGTGGATACCCGTAATCGGTGACGAAGAAACATGCGAAGTGAGTGGCACGTCGAGGACGGCCGTGTTGAGCACACTATGGATCACGTCGTCATGGCTTTTCGCATTGACTCCGCATCGATGTTGATCCTCGTCAACTATTTGCTTCACCAGACCGGATGGGTCGCGCAACGATCCGGCCAGGCTCAATAAAATGCAGATAAGCAGTCAGGGATAGGCACGCGGTGCCTGGGAGCCAGATGCCATGACCACTATGAAGACAATCCCGCCTAATGAGTACGTCAAGCTTGTAAACAGCCTGAATGGGAAGGCGAATCCGGGCTGCAACGGGCTGTTGGTTACCTACACGATCAGCGGGGCGAACCTGGACCAGCGCACACACCTGAACATTCCTCGCGACGCATGGGCTGAGTCGGCGTCTTCAATGCTTAAGCTCCGGCGCCGAGGAATATTCTGTTTTCCTATCCTTGCGCCGCTTGACGAGCCCCGCCCATTTCGGCCATATCGCCGCAGTACTCTGACTAGAACTTCTGTGGAACTTGCCTGATCGTGTGGGTGGGCTCGCGGTAGCCTTGCGGCTTTTGCCGCTTTGGCAACGTCACTTTTGCCCTGGGCAGCGCCTTATACGGAATGCTCTGCAGGATATGGCTGATGATGTTCAAGCGCACCCGCTTCTTGTTATTGGAATCCGCAATAAACCAGGGAGCCAAACCCGTATCCGTTGCCGCGAACATGTCGTCGCGCGCACGAGAATAGTCATACCAATGGCTGTACGAATCCAGATCCAGTTTGGATAGCTTCCAGATCTTGCGCTCGTCGTGGATGCGGGCTTGAAGCCGCCGCGTTTGTTCTTCCTCGCTGACTTCCAGCCAGTACTTGAGCAGGATGACGCCAGACTCAGTGATGGCGCGCTCCACCAGCGGCACCGCCTTCAAGAAAGACTTGGCCTCTTCCTTGGTGCAAAAACCCAGCACTCGTTCCACCCCGGCGCGGTTGTACCAGCTGCGGTCAAAAATCACGATCTCGCCGGCGGCGGGCAAGAGGGGCAGGTACCGTTGCATATACATCTGGGTCTTCTCGCGATCCGTGGGCGACGGCAGCGCGATCACACGGAAGACGCGCGGGCTGACGCGCTGGGTAATGGCCTTGATCGTGCCCCCTTTTCCGGCGCCATCGCGTCCTTCAAACAGAATGCACACCTTGGCGCCCGTGTGAACGACCCATTGCTGAAGTTTGACCAGTTCGACGTGAAGCCGCGCCAATTCTTCTTCATATCGTTTACCCGATAACGCAGGCTTTTCAGGCGTGCCGTCTTTCTCTGCATCCTGCTTCTTAGCCGTGTTCTTTTCAGCCATATTTTTCTTAGCCATGATTTCACTCCTCAACCCGTTGTGCGAGTCCAATGGGAAGCATCAATGTGACCAGTGCGGGCGTCCGGCGTTGATTGTGAACGTAGTTAAAGCCTTACGTCCATGATGATTCCGGCGAAAAGCTGTAAGGAACGAAATCGGGCGTGCCCGGCTTTATTGCTGATGCAGCCGGTGCCGCGTCTGGGACGGCGTTTCCAGGAATAATCTGCGGTAGTGGGCCGCCGCATACGTTGAATACGCATACCCATGCTGAAGAAAACAATCTGCCACGGTCATTCGCGGGTCGCGGTTTTTAGCAAGATCCAAATAGACGTCATGCAGCTTGCGCAGGCACAGATAATGCCCCGGGCCCATGCCGAAACACGCCAGGAAAAAGTCACGCAAGCTGCGTTCGCTGATTCTCAGGGCTTTGCAAAGGTCGTTGACATGCGCGGTGGCGTTTTGCTCGCGAAAAACCGTCAGGGCGGATTCACAGAGCTTGGACATGGATATCGAAGGGCGTCCCCGGCACCTTTCAACCGGGGTGCGGGAAGCGATCAGGTCAAGCAAGCGCTGCTCGATCAGGCGGCGACCAATTTCCGGCGGACACGACGGCGCCATGGATGTGATGGCGGCATCACGCAAGGCCGCCACCTGCAAATAGTCGGTATGCAGCATGCTTTCCGCGTCGGCCCAGCGCCGCAGGGTCTGTGCCGTCAAGCCGCTGCCCAGAAACAAGTCCGAACCAAGCGGCAGGGCAATCATGATCCACTCATTGGGCCCCGCCGCCCGAAAGGCGTAGCCCCTGGACGGCGCCAAAATGCCGACGGAATCCTGAGTAAAAGGCAGGCCGTTCAACCAGGTTGGACTTGAAGGCGGTTGCGACAACAGCAATGTCAGATGCGTGGGACGGCCGGTCGCTTCGCATAAGTTCGGCGCTGGCGCCACGCCACGTTGAACGTCGATTCCACACACATCAAGATGGCCGATACGCCATTCGTTACCGCCAGGCCCCAGTAGGAATACCCGGGCATGCGCCGCCAGGATCGCTTGCGCATACGAATCAAACGACTCTAAATGATGAAGATTCATATCTTCCTCTGGGCGCTGTAACTAACGGTATTTTGCCGAAATTAGCATGGACTTTGCGAGCAGTCAGTAGCAACAATGCAATTCACGTTCGCGCGATATTCGCGGCCGTCAGTGCCGATTATGAAAGGGTACGACGGTAATTACCCCGCGCGGACCTTGCATGAGCATCCTGATAAAAAGACTACCCCGGTGACGAGCTGAATGCAGCGTTTTCATTGGGGAAAGGGGCGCTATATGTTTCTTCCGACATTGCGGTCTCGACTCGTCGCCGTCTTGACCAGCGCGACGACACTCATTCCCATGAAGGCACACGCCGTATCAGCACATCTGGAAGACTCGATCGCCGATGTGCTCGTCTGGTTCGTGCTCGTTCTGGTGCCGATACTGGCCATCTGGATATTCTGGAAGCTCCACGTCCTGCCGGAAGTCATCGCCGAGAAACGGCATCATCCCCAAGCTGACGCCATCAAGGCGCTGTGCCTGATGTCCCTGGTTTTCGGTGGGATGCTGTGGCCGTTTGCCTGGCTGTGGGCGTATACGAAGCCGGTGGGGTACCGGCTGGCTTACGGCCGAGACAAGCATGATCACTATTACCAGGAGATAAGCGCCACGGAAGACAACACGGCGACCGCGAACAAACCAGGAAGCGACAACAGTCCACAAAGGGAAGTCCGACGGGAAGCACGGCCCGGTCCCGAAACCGCTAGTTGACGAGGGGTTGCAATGCTTGAGCTCATTGCCGTCGTCTATGGGCTGGTGGTTTGGCTTGTCTTCATCAAGCTGAAGCTGCTCCCGTGGAATATCCAATCGCAGGTTGGCGTGGTTGCCGTGGGCGCGGCCGGCTTGGTGGCGCTTGTGCTGACGATCAATGTCGTCACGCCCTCATCGTCAGAGGCGCGGGTGATCAACTATGTGGTTGAAATCATCCCCAGGGTGACCGGGCGCGTGGTGGAAATTCCCGTGGAAGGAAATCGGCTGATCAAAAAAGGCGACGTATTGCTGCGCCTGGACGCCGAGCCTTATCAACTGAAAGTCAGGCAGCTTGAAGCCAAGCTTATCGATGCGCAAGCGTCCCAGCAGTCGCTGGACCGCGACCTCGCGGCGGCGCAATCGATGACCGCAGCCGCCCTGGCCCAAGTGGAATTGACCCGTATGCGTTTGCGCCAAAGCACCGCCCTGGCGGCGCGAGGGGCGGGTAGCCAATACGATGTGCAGAGTTTTCAAAGTGAATTGAAGGTGCGGATCGCCAACTGGGAAGCAGCGCGCGAGGCGGAACAAAAGGTTCGGCTGAACGTATCTGCCGTTGTGGACGGCGACCAGGTTGCGGTGGCGCAGGTCAAGGCCGAACTGGATACCGCGAAATGGGAACTGGCGCAGACCACGCTCTACGCGCCTGCCGATGGGTACGCCATCAACTTGCAGGCGCGTGTGGGTTCCTACGCCGCCGCGATACCGCTACGCCCCATCATGTCGTTCGTCGAGACCACACAGCAGGTGATCGCCTTCTTCGATCAGAATCAACTCACAAAGGTAAAGCCCGGCAACGAAGTGGAGGTGTCGCTACGCACCGTCCCCGGCCACGTCTTCAAAGGCAAGGTGGATTCGATTGTCTGGGCAACGTCGCAGGGCCAATTCCAGGCATCTGGCGCGCTGCCCGGCACCACCTCCGAAGGCGGTCACGCCGCCGCGCCCATGCAGTTCGCGGTGCGCATTGACCTTGAAACGCCGCAAGACATGGCTCTGGCAATGGGCGCTCGCGGCCGGGCCGCCATCTACACAGACAGCCTGGGGATGCTGCACATGGTGCGCAAGGTGATCGTCCGCGTTTCCGCAAAGCTCGACTATCTGGTCCTTAAGCTTCATTGACGGGGGCCTCCATGCCAGCGCGCCGCCCGATCGACCCACGCAGGCTTGCAACGGTGTGCTGCGCCATGGCCTTCATGGCGGGCTGCGCCAACCTGGACCGCCCAGAGGACACCGCCTTGTATGAGCAAGCGATGTCCGGCACGCACGTGCCCGAGCAATGGACCGCCAGCACAACGGCCGCCGCGTTCTCGCCGCAATGGGCCGGCTTTGCGGATGGCGGAACGCTGACCGTGTTGATCAATGAAGCGCTGGCCAACAACATCGATCTGCGCGTGGCGGCCAGCCGGATGCAGCAGGCGGCACACCAGGCCAGGTTGGCCGGCGCGGACCTGTTGCCCACCGTCGGCGTCGGTGCGCGGAGCGCATCAGACCCGACGCCGGGCAGCGCGTTCTCCGCCAACGGCTACGCCGTTCTGTTGAACTGGGAAATCGACTTGTGGGGCAGGGCGCGGGCGCAGAAGCTGTCTGGCGAAGCCGGATATCGTTCCGCCGAAGCGGACTACGCCTATGCCCGCCAGTCCATCGGCGCCTTGACCGCCCGAAGCTGGCTTGCGGCCCTGGAGGCAAGCGGCCAACTGTCGCTGGCGCAGGAAATTGAAGGCGCTACCGACGAGCAGCTCAAGCTGGTGCAGTACCGCCGCCGCATCGGCAAGGTCAGCGAAATGGACGTGGCGTATTGGTCGGAACAGGTGGCGGCAGCGGCTGACGTCGTAGCCCAGCGCGAACAGGCGCGCGCCCAGGCCTTGCGGGCATTGGAGCTGATACTGGGGCGCTACCCCGCCGGCGTCGTGGAAGCCAACGAGACCATTCCCGATGCGCCGCCACTGCTGCCACCCGGCCTGCCTTTGGACTTGCTGGACCGCAGGCCTGACTTGGTCGCCGCGCGCGAGCGGTTGGTGGCGGCGTACTTTGGCGCCGAGGAAGCAAAGGCCGCGCGCTTGCCCAACATTTCGATATTTGCCGGAGCCGGACGCTTCACGAAAGACTATTCCGGCCTGGCCACCAGCATGCAAAGCTGGGTTTTCCCGGTGGGCGCGTCGCTGTCCTGGCCCCTGTTCGACGGGGGACGCAGCCAGGTCACGCTGGAGCTGCGTACGGAGCAGCAACGCGAAGCCTTGGCGCTATACGCCCGCGCGATCCTGACGGCAATGGGGGAAGTGGAAAACGGCCTGACGGGCGAGCAGCAGTTGGCGCAGCGCGAGCGCTCGATACAGCGCCAGTATTCCGAGAGCCGCCGTGCGTTGGAGTTGGCGCGCGTGCAACGGCAGATCGGCCAATTCGATGATTTTGATGTGTTGCAGCGCAAGCGCGATCTGTTGCGGGTTCAGGGTGACCTGATGCACATCCGCGCGCAACGCCTGGTTCAGCGTGTGAATCTGCATCTTGCATTGGGCGGGCATTTTGTTGCGGAGGCTTCCCCGGAATAGAGAGCCAGGGGATGCGGTCACGGGACATTCCAGAAGGTAGAACGTCGTCTTTCTAGGGGCGAACGCCATGGACTACTTTAGCAACATGCTGGTGCGCTACCCCGAGCTGGCGGTTTTCCTGGCAATCGGGTTGGGCTATTGGGTGGGTGGATTCAAGTTTCGCGGGGTGGGCTTCGGGCCGGTAACCGGGTCCTTGCTTGCGGGCCTGTTGATTGGTTACTTCGTCCGGGTGCCAGTGTCCGACACCGCCAAGCAGGTGCTGTTCCTGCTGTTCATGTTCGGTATCGGCTATTCCGTGGGTCCGAGCTTCTTTCGCGGCATGAAGGATGGCGGGTGGCGATGGGCGGTGCTGGGCGTCGTTGTCCCGGTGGCGGGCTTGCTTACCGCCTGGGGGCTGGCGGCCCTGCTCAAGCTCGAACTCGGATATGCCGTGGGCCTGATATCAGGCGGGTTGACCGAGTCGCCTGTGATCGGCACAGGAAGCGAAGCGATCCGAAATCTGCCCATCGGTGTCGAAGAGCAAGACCGGCTGATCGGCCAGATCGCCGTGGCGGATGCGCTGTGCTACATCTTCGGCACGTTCGGCGTCATCTGGTTCTGTTCCAGCCTGGGGCCAAAACTGTTGGGCGTGGACCTGAAGGCCGAAGGCGCGCGGCTTGAAAAGGTGTACGGCATTCAGCGGCAGAAGGCGGGCGTGACCTCTGCCTGGCGCAGATTCGAATTGCGGGCGTATCGCATCCAGGCGGATCACCCCGCCGTGGGCCAAACCGTGGCCTGGGTCGAATCCCTGCATGCCCCCGAGCGCATCTTTGTTGAGCGCGTCCGGCGCGACGGCGCAATCTTCTTGGCCACACCCGCGACAGTCCTGCTGGCTGGGGACGTGGTCGCTGTTTTAGGCAAAAGCGAGGTGATACTCAAACTTCTGGAGGGCAACGCGGTCGCGGAAGCAGACCGAGAGCTGCTCGACATCCCCAGCGCGATGTTCGACGTGGTGCTGTCCAACGCAGATTTCGTCGGGAAGACGATCGCTCAAATCGCCGAACAAGCCGAGGAAGTGCGCGGCGTGTTCCTGCGCCATATCCGGCGCGCGGGGCAAGAAATACCGATAGGCCCGGGCACGGTGCTTCTGCGTGGCGACGTGCTGAACATCGTGGGGCTTGAGCCTGCCGTTGAGCGGGTGGCCGCCCGCGTCGGCAGCGTGGTGCGCGCATCGGACGCCACGGATTTTGTCGCGCTGGGCTTTGGCATCTTCATCGGCGCGGTGGTGGGGATATCGCTGGTGCTTCCCATAGGCAGCATGCATATTGCGTTGGGCAGCAGTGTGAGCACATTGATCCTGGGTTTGTTGGTGGGCTGGCGGAATTCGGCCAAGCCGCTGTTTGGCCGCATATCGCATGGCGCGCTTGAGTTCATGAAGTCGATCGGGCTGGCGGGGTTCGTCGCCATGATCGGGCTGAAGGCCGGCCCGCTTTTTGTGGCAGCCCTGCAAGAAGTCGGGCTGACGATATTCCTGGCGGGTATCGTCGTGACGATGGTTCCGCTATTCGTTGGTTTGCTGGTGGGCCGATATGTGCTGCGTCTTGAACCGCTGCTATTGCTGGGCGCCCTGGCCGGGGTGCAGACCATGACGGCCGGTCTTGCCGCGGTGCAGGAAAAATCCGAGAGCCCCATTGCCGTCATCGGCTATTCCGGCACGGTCGCGTTCGGGCATATCTTGATCACCACGTGGGGAACGGTAATCGTCTGGCTGATGTATTGACGTCCAACCCCTTGTTGTCTTTTCAACTACCCGTCGCCCAGCCTGCGACCAACCAGGTGTTTCATGGCTTCCCCTTTGCCCCCGCCCGCCGCTGTCGACGACCCGCCCCGGCACTGGCTGCGCTGGCTGCCGGGGCTGGCGGTGCTGAGGTCCTATGAATTGGCTTGGCTACCCAGGGACCTGGCTGCCGGCCTGGCGCTGACGGCGATGCTAGTGCCCGTGGGCATTGCCTACGCCGAGGCCTCGGGCGTGCCCGGCGTCTATGGCTTGTACGCCACTATCGTGCCGCTGTTGGCCTATGCAATATTCGGCCCCAGCCGAATCCTGGTGCTAGGGCCGGACTCGGCGCTTGCCGCGCCGATTCTGGCGGTGGTGCTCAGCGTGTCCGGCGGCGACCCCATGCGCGCGGTGGCCGTGGCCAGCCTGATGGCCATCGTCGCGGGCCTGTTCTGCATTGTGCTGGGCCTGCTGCGGCTTGGCTTCATTACCGAGCTGCTGTCCAAGCCCATACGCTATGGCTACATGAACGGCATTGCGTTCACGGTGCTGGTGAGCCAGTTGCCCAAGATATTCGCCATCCCGATCGACGGCCGCGGCCCGTTGCAGGAACTGTGGCTGCTGGCGCAGGCGGTGATAGATGGCAACACCAACTGGTACGCCTTCGCCGTGGGCGCGGCAACCTTGGCGATGATCCTGCTGTTAAAGCGCTTTGACCGCGTGCCAGGCATTTTGATTGCGGTGATTCTGGCCACCTTGGCGGTCAGCTTCTTTAGGCTGGACGCCCAGGGCGTCAGCGTGCTGGGCGAGATCCCGCAAGGGCTGCCGTCGTTCACCTTGCCGTGGCTGAGCAACGCGGACTGGGCCACGATCGTGCTGGGCGGCTGCGCCGTGGCGTTGATCGCGTTTGCGGATACCAGCGTGTTGTCGCGCACCTATGCCGCACGCACGCACACGCGCGTGGATCCGAACCAGGAAATGGTGGGCTTGGGCATGGCCAACCTGGCGGCGGGATTCTTCCAGGGCTTTCCCATCAGCAGCAGCGCATCGCGCACTCCCGTGGCCGAGGCGGCCGGCGCGCGCACGCAGCTTACCGGCGTCGTCGGGGCCGTTGCCGTGGCCGTCCTGCTGTTGCTGGCGCCGAACCTGCTGCGCTACTTGCCCAGCAGCGCGCTGGCCGCCGTCGTCATCGCCGCCGCCATCGGCTTGTTTGAATTCAAGGACCTGCGTCGCATCTATCGCATCCAGCAATGGGAGTTCTGGCTATCCATGCTGTGCTTTGCCGCCGTGGCTGCGTTTGGCGCCATTCCCGGCATCGGCCTGGCCGTGGTCATCGCCGTCATCGAATTCCTGTGGGACGGCTGGCGCCCACATTTTGCCGTGCTGGGCCGTGTGCCGAACTTGCGCGGCTACCACGACCTGAAGCGCTACCCCCATGCCGCCCTGATCGACGGCCTGGTGCTGTTCCGCTGGGACGCGCCCCTGTTCTTTGCCAACGCCGAGCTGTTCCAGCAACGGCTGATGCAAGCCGTCGAGGCTTCGCCCACGCCGGTGCGGCGCGTGGTAGTAGCGGCAGAACCCGTCACCAGCGTCGACGTGACGTCGGCCGACATGCTGCGCGAGCTAAGCCAGCACCTGGCCCAGCAGGGCGCCGAATTGCATTTTGCCGAGATGAAGGACCCGGTGCGAGACAAGCTCAAGCGCTTTGAATTGGCGGAGGTTTTCAGTGACGCGCACTTTCATCCCACGGTGGAGAGTGCGGTGGAAGAGTATCTGGACGGGGGAAGGGCGCCGGGCAAGCATGAAGGGTAGAGGGGGCCCCAGGTATCCAGTCAGCCAGGAAAAGGCGCTACAGGCATCGCGCCCTATGCTTGTGTGATCGAGCATCCGAAAAAATCGACAGTTAAGACGATCAGAGCCTAGGAAATCGTCGCGACTGCGTAACCGCGCTCGGCTCAAATTCGACCATTCTTTCCCAAACGGAGATCGTCGAAAAATGAGAGTCGAGCATCCAGCTACTTCAACCCTGGCGCGCACGCACGCGCATCTGGCACCGCGCGCCTCGCTAGTGCACAGGGACCGCCGCCTGGCCGCATGGGGCCGCCTTGCCGCCACGGCGATGCTGTCACTGGCACTGACCGCGTGCGGCGGCAGCGACGACGATTCGGATTCGGCTCCGACCCAACCCGAGACACCCACCACGCCGCAGCCGCCCGTGGCGTCCGTGAGCCGTCATGCGCTGGTCATCGACATGGATAGCGCCATTTACAGCGCGGTGCAAAGCGGCATGGCTACCGGCACGCTGCCGAACCTGGCGCGTCTTCAGGTGCAACTGGCTTACAGCGGCGGCGTCGCGGGAACACCCAGCCAGCAGCCCACCCTGGACATGCCGGGTTGGGCCACGCTGCTGACCGGCACCTGGGCCAACCGGCATGGCGTGATCTCCAATGCCCCCGTGCAGGCCTTGCGCGGCGCCACGCTTTTCCAACAGGTGAAGGCCAAGGGCACGGGCCTGAACGGCGCGGCCGTGGCTTCGGCCGAGTTGGCGCAATTGCTGGTGGCGGACCACGACGCGGGCTATCTGGATACCATGGCCGACTGTTCCACCAATGCCGCCACGCTGGACTGCGTGTCTGGCCAGGCCGTGCAGATGATCGGCAGCGGGTATCGCACGGTGGTTGCGCAGTTCCGTTCCGCCAAGGACGCCGCGCTGAACTATGGCGTGAATTCGCCAAATTACGCGGCCACGTTGACCAAGCTGGACCAGGCGGTAGGGGCCATGCTTGATGAAGCGGCCAAGGCCAAGGACAGCCAATGGCTGGTGGTTGTGACGGGCAACCATGGGCTTAGCGACAACAGCCAGGACGACGGGCTGCCGCTGGTGCCCGAATCGGCCACTTTCATTGGCTTGAACCAAGGCGCGAACAACGGCATGCAAGGCGTTGGCGCGCCGGTGCCCACGGCGCTGGCGGACCTGTATGGCTACGCCAGCATCGCGGATGTCGCGCCCACGGTGCTGGCCTATCTGGATGCCTTGCCCGACACGGCACAGTACGCGCTGGATGGCGCCAGGCTGTTGGGGCCGCAGCCGGTCACGAACCTGTCGGCCAAGGTGGCGGACAACAACTCGGCGTCAGTCAATGTGGTGCTGACATGGACGGCGCCGTCAGACCGCACCATCGACGTGCTGCGCGATGGCCGCGTCATTGCGTCCCGCCTGCCGGCGGGGACGACAACGTATATCGACAATCAACTGACGGCGGATCTGACGGCTAAGGGAACCTATCAGTTTTCCTACACCGTCCAGGCCGGCGAAGGTGACGCTGCCGCATCGCGCGCCATTACCAGCCCGCCGCTCACGTATACGCCGCCTGTGCCATTGGAGCCCACCTTGCTGAATGGCCTGGTGTCGTACTACCCCTTCAGTGCGACGCTGCCGCCCGTGGATGCGCAGGGCAACAGCACGATGGGTCCGGCTTCCAGCGACTTGCCTGCTTCGGCTGGCCTGGTGGTGCCGGGGCCGTTTGCCGGCACCAACGGCCTGTTGGTCGATACCAACTTCGTCACGGTCAACGGGCTGGAAGGCTATCGCCTGACTCCTGCCGACGGCTTTGATGTGTCCAAGGGCACGGCGCCGCAGTTCACCATCGGGTTCTGGTTCAAGGCGGACCAATGCGTGCCGCGCAGCAACGTCACGATCTTGGCGAACAAGAACTACGTGAGTGGTGGCAATGCGGGGGTGGCGATCGGCATGTTCTCAAGTTCGGGGAACCAGTGCGGCATCGCTTTCAACATTGGTTCGGGCGGCGTGCGCGCGGACGGCCCCACCAGCCCCTACACGCAGGTCACGGTGGGCCGCTGGATCTACATCGCGTTCTCGGTCGACGGGGTCGCCAAGACCATGAACATGGTGGTGTTTGATTCCGTGACGGGTGCGATCAACCGCGTGGCGACGGGCAAATCGACCGGCGCCGTGGATCTGTCCAAGTTGTCCGCCTACCCGCAATGGGGCATCGGCGACGATGGCACCGGTGCCTACCTGATGAACAAGTGTGGCGCCAAGCCGCCTTATACCGTCGGGCAATGCACCACTGCGCCTCCCTATCAACAGATGTTTGGTGACCTGGCGATGTGGAACCGGGTACTGACCGATGGCGAGCTGCAATCCATCTTCCTGTCAAACAAGCCCGTGTCGACGTTGATCACGCAGTGAGGGAAAGAACGATGAAAACCTCCCTGACTCGGCTTTTCGGCTTGGGCGCACGCGCATCGGCGCTGAAGGCCGCGCTTGCTGCCACGATGGCGTGCGCATTGGTGGCGGGATGCGGCGGCGATGATGAGGCGGACAGCGAGACGCCATCCCCGACTGCCCAGGCGAGCGATGGCTCGGCTGTCGCACAGACGCCGATTGTGGCGCCGCCATCCGCCGGCGCCTGCCCCGATGGCGGGACCGATGCGACGCAGCCCCCCGCCTTGAATTCGACGCTGGACTGCGCGCCTTGAGCACATGGCGGCGGCGCCCGCGCGCCGCCGCAATCATCTATCGAACGGATACCGATCACCATGACTTTCATGAACCGCCGCAATTTCTTGCGCGCCGCCGCCGCGACCGCCGCGCTTGGACCGTTTCCACCGGCCATCCAGCGCGCGCTCGCCATTCCGGCCAACAACGCCACGGGCACGATCAACGATGTTGAGCACGTCATTATTCTGATGCAGGAAAACCGGTCGTTTGACCACTACTACGGCACCATGCCCGGCGTCCGTGGGTTCAGCGACCGCTTCACCATTCCCATGGCGTCGGGCGAGTCAGTCTGGATACAACAGGGCACGTCGGGCACGGTGCAACCCTATTACCTGGATGCCACCAAGGGCAACGCGTTGCGCGTGGGCGGCGCGCATAACTGGGCGGATCAGCAGGCGGCCTGGGATGGCGGGCGAATGGCGGCATGGCCGCGCGCCAAGAACACCAAGGTTGCCATGGGGTATTTGCAGCAATCTGATTTGTCGTTTCATTGGTCGTTGGCGAACGCCTTCACCATCTGCGACGCCTATCACACCGCCATCAACACCGGCACCTTCACGAACCGCATGTTCCTGTGGAGCGGCACCAACGGCGCAAACGTCAGTGGTCACGCCTGCGTCACCAACGCCAACTGGGGCGGCCTGGGCCCCTCGCAAGATGGCCTGGACTGGATGACGTATCCGGAACGCTTGCAAGCCGCCGGGGTCACCTGGAAGGTCTACAACACGCCGGGCAACAACAGCAATAACAACCAGCTGGTGGCGTTTGCCGCATATCGCGCAGTCAATGAACGGCTGGCGGCGTCCGGTTCTCCGTCCGCGCCGTACACGCCCACCATGGAGGCCCTGTCGCCGCTGTACAAGGGGTTCGGCAACACCATGCCCGATGGCGGATACCTGCAAGCCATTGCGGACGACATCGCGATGGGAACGCTGCCGCAGGTAAGTTGGATTGTTGCGCCCGGGCCTTATAGCGAACATCCCAGCATGTCGGTGCCGGGGCAGGGCGCATGGTACGTGCAGAAGCTGCTGGATACCCTTACCGCGAACCCGGATGTGTGGAGCAAGACCGTCCTGATCCTGAACTACGACGAAAACGATTGCTTCTTTGACCACATGCCGCCGCCCGCGCCGCCCTGGCGTGCCGCCGACGGCACGCAGGCCGGGAAGTCAACGGTGGACATCGAGAACGAGTACTACACCATGCCCGCGCCGCCGGGAGACACCAGCAAGGTCACGCCCGACGGCAGGCCGTTTGGAGCGGGGCCGCGGTTGCCAACGCTGGTGATTTCGCCGTGGAGCGTGGGCGGTTGGGTCAACTCGCAGCAGTTCGATCACACGTCGGTGCTGCGTTTCCTGGAACAACGGTTTGGGGTGGCCGAGCCGAACATCAGCCCGTGGCGCCGCGCCGTCTTCGGTGATTTGATGTCGTGTTTCAACTTCAAGGATCCCAATACCGCGAAGCCCTTGCTGATACCGGCGCCGACCCGTGCCGAGGCCGATGCGACGCTGGCCCAGCAAGTCGCCTCGGGCAGCGTGCCGGTGCCGGACGTGGGCACGGAGCCCTTGCCCACGCAGGCGTTGCTGGTGCGTCCGTCGCGCGCCTTGCCCTATCACCTGCACACCAGCGCCAACGTGGATGTCAGCGGCGGACAGGTCTGGCTGACGTTCAGCAATACCGGCGCGCAAGGCACGGTGTTCCATGTGTACGACGAACTCAACCTGGCACGCTTCCCTCGGCGTTACACGGTGGAAGGTCGCAAGATGATCTCGGACGCCTGGCAGGCCACCGCCGACAACGCGGGCCAGTACAGCCTGTGGGTGTTGGGTCCCAATGGATACCACCGCCGCTTCAAGGGTGACATCAGTGCGCTGGCCAGTGGGCCGAACCCCGAGGTGCGCGTTTGCTATGACGAGCGCGGCCGCGCGGTGTCGTTGACCATCATGAACATGGGCACGGCGCCCGCGACGGTGACGGTGACCGCCAACGCCTATCGCACGGACGGCCCCTGGACCTACACCGTAGACCCGGGCATGCAGGTTGAGCCGCGCTGGTCGGTCGAGGCGGCGAACAACTGGTATGACTTCACCGTCACGATGGGCAACGACTTTGAACGCCGCTTTGCCGGCCGCATGGAAACCGGCCAGGACAGTACCAGCGACCCGGTCATGGGGGTCGCGTAAGCGTCATGTGCGTGCGGCATCATTGCGGCCATCGCAAACATCAATGGTCAGCAGAGATACGCCGTGACGCTTAATCAGATACGCGCATTCATCATGGTGGCCCAGCACGGCGGCTTTACGGCAGCCGCCCGTGTCCTGGGCATGAGCCACACCACGCTGAATTCCCAGATTCAGATGATCGAACGGGAGTACGGTGCCGAACTGTTCCACCGCCGGGGCCGGCGCGTGGAACTGTCCGCGCTAGGCCTGGAAATGCTGCCGCTGGCGCGTCGCATGGTGTCGCTGGAAGGCGATATGCGGCTGATGCTGGACGATAGCGGCAAGCTGCAACGCGGAGCGCTGAAGGTGGGCGCGGTAGGTCCTTACCATGTCACGGAAATGATCGAGGCCTATCACGCCGTCTATCCGCGCATCTCGCTTTCCATCACGCTGGGCAATTCCGAAGTGGTGCTGGATGACCTGGACAAATACGTGTGCGACGTGGGCGTGGTGGCCAGCCGCTATCCGGAAGACCGCTACTACATGCAGCCTTATGCGCGCTATCCGGTCATTGCGTTTGTGCGGGTGGACCATCCCTTCGCCCACCGCGAATCCATTGCGTTGCAGGAGCTCTCGGCGCAGCCCTTGTTGATGCGCGAACCGGGTTCCACCACGCGCAAGGCGCTGGAAGATGCGCTGCGGCAGCACGATGTGTCGGTGGAGGTGGCAATGGAAATCGGCAGCCGCGAGGCGCTGCGCGAGGCGGTCGTGCGCGGCTTGGGCGTGGGAACGGTATCCGAATCGGAATATGTGCCGGACCCGCGCTTGCGGCCGGTGCGTATTGAAGGCGACGTGGTGTCGACGCATATCCACGTTTGCTGCCTGCGCGAGCGTCGGGATAGCCGCCTGATTTCATCATTCTTCGATGCCATCCAGCGCTGCGGCGCGGCGGGCGTGGAGGTTGCTTGATGGGGAAGGGCAGCGCTACGAAAAAGATGGCTCCGGCGGAATGTGAATCCCGCCGGAGCCTTTGCTGTTGGCGTCAGCGACTGGCCTGGGATCAGGGCGTGTCGCCGCGCGCCAGTCGTTCCTGAATCTGCTCAATGACACCAGGCAGATCAGCCACGCTGTCGATCACGTAATGCGCGCCGGCCTGCGTCAGGCGGCTGGCGGCGCGTGCGACGCGGGCTTCTACGTCGGCGGGATCGGCGGCGGCCAGTTCCGCTTGTGAGTAGCCCACTTCATTGCCGGACAGCGTCAGGCCCACGCACCACATGCCGGCGTTGCGACCTTCCTCGATGCCCGGCGTGGTGTCATCCACCTTGATGCAGCGGCGCACATCTTGCGCGCCCAAGGCCAGCACGTTGGCCAGGGCCATGTAGGGGCCGGGCCTGCCGCCCGCGGCGAGTTCGTCACCGGCGATCACGCAGTCAGGCGCAAGGCCGGCGGCCGCCGCGTGCGGCAGCAGCACGTCCAGCACCTGGCGCGGATATCCCGAGCAAGAGCCGATCTTGACGCCTTGTTCGCGCAGGGTTTGCAGCACCTGCACGGCGCCCGGAATCGGTTGCGAGTACGCGGCAACCTTCTCGATCTGCATCGGCATGAAGCGCTGATAAATCGCGTCGATGTCCTCGTCGGACCAGCCACGCCCGAACGCTTGGACCCAAGCCGCCTGAATGCCGGGTTCGGCAAGCAGCGTGCGGATGTGATCGCGCTTGGACAAGCCCATGGGGCCCCGCGCTTGTTCAAGCGTGATCGACATGCCAAAGGTGGCGAAAGCATCGACGAAGATCTGCGTGGGCGCCAGGGAACCGAAGTCCACCAGGGTGCCGGCCCAATCAAAAATGACTGCTTCGATCTTGGGAAGTTGTTCGCCCGGGAAGGGGGAAGCCTGATTCATGTTTAACAGCCTGAGAGTTGTTGTAGTGCCGAAGTCGGCGAAGGGCGAGGCGGCGCGGCTCATCGCGCGCCGACGAAATTCTGGCCGCGCGGGCCCAGCAAGGCGTCGGCCACGCGCTCGTCCCACTGTTCCGGGGCCACGCCATAAGAGGCGGGGTCCGTGCTGACGCCCAGATCCTCAAGGAACGCCGTCAGGACAGACACAGCATGCTCGGCGTCGCGCGCGTCGAATACTGACAACAGCAGCGCGTCCAGTTCCGGGTCCACGCCAAACGCCATTTGCATGACGCGAGGCAAGCTGAAAGAGCATGCAATGCCATGCGGAATGCCATGTTCCAGCGTCAATCCGTAAGAAAGCGAATGCGCCAATGCGGTCTTGGTGTTGGAGAACGCGACGCCCGCCAGCGCGGCGGCCACGGCCACGCGCGAGCGCAAGACCTTGCTGGACGGATCCCGCATCAGCAAGGGCAGGGCAGCCAGCACCTGGCGCGCGGCCGACACCGCAAGGCTGGCCGACACCGGATTGCGATGGATGTTCCATAGCGATTCCAGCGCATGGGACAGCGCGTCCAGGCCGCTTGCCAGGGTCGTGCCTGGCGGCAGGCTGAGCATCAGCGAGGGGTCGATCAAGGCTGCTTCCGGCCAGGTCCAGGGCAGATGCAGCGAGTACTTGCGGCCTTGCTGCTGATCCCATAGCGTGGCCCAGGGGGTGACTTCGCTACCGGTGCCCGCCGTGGTCGGCAACGCAATCAAGGCGCGGACGCGGTCCGGCGGGCTGGTCATGGCCGCGTCGCCGGACAGGCAGGCCAGCAGCTCGTCGAAAGTGCCCGATGGCGTGCGGGTCAGCATGGCCTTGGCGCAGTCGATGACGCTGCCGCCGCCCAGGGCGATGATGCATTCCACGTCGGGGTGTTCGCGCCACAGGCGTTCATACATCGGCGCCAACCAGGCTACGTCCGGATTGGGCTGCACATCGGTTTCGATCGCCACCAGTTGTTCACCCAGCATCGCCTGGATCTGGTCGCACAAGCCCAGTTGGCGCGCTTCCGGAAAGGCGATCAGGATTGCGCGCCGCTTGCCCAGCCGTTGCGGCAAGCGCGCAAGCGCACCCTCGCCGGCGTCTATGCCAACGGGATTATGAAAATGCCACATGTCAGTCTCTGATAAATGTAGTGGATTCAACCGCGCCCGTTCTCGCGAATAGCAGCGCGCAGGCGGTTGGAAATCATGTCGGCCACGATCACCATCACGGTGATGACCACGATGCAGGTTGCCGTTTCCTGGTACTTGAAAAGTTTCAGGCTGCTGACCAGTTCAAAGCCCAGCCCGCCGGCGCCAACCATGCCCAGCACCGTGGCGGAACGCAGGTTGACTTCAAAGCGGTACAGAATCACCGCGATCCATGCCGTGATCACTTGCGGCAGTACGCCAAACACAATCACCTGCAACGGCCTGGCGCCGGTGGCACGCAGTGCTTCCAGCGGACCTTCGTCGATTTCCTCGATGCTCTCGGCAAAGAACTTGCCCAGCATGCCTACCCCATGCAGGGCCAGCGCCAGCACGCCAGGAAAAGGTCCCAGGCCCACGGCCGCGACGAACACCAGCGCCAAGATCAGTTCGTTGATGCTGCGGATCACATTCAGAGTCTGGCGCGTGGCGCGATACAACCATGGATTGACGTGCAGATTGCGCGCGGCCAGAAACGACACGGGCAGCGCGCCCAGCACACCCAGCAAGGTTCCCCAGATGGCGATCTGCACGGTCTCGATGGCCGGGGCCACCAGCGAATCCAGAATGCGCCAGTCGGGCGGAAAGGTCCTGCTAAGAAAGTCCGCAATCTGCGGGATACCCGCGGCAAGCTCAGAGGCGCTCAGTTGCGCGCCCTGGGCGCTCCATTGCAGCGCGGCCATCGTCAACGCTACCGCCGCCGCCACCCAGGCCCAGCCCTTCAAGCTGGTCGGCAACGGCGCCACCCACATGTATTTCTTGTCGTCCATTTCAGGCTCCCTTGGGCGCGGCTTGCAGCGGTTCGGCGTCAAACTGTGCGTCGATGCCGGTAGTGGTTGCGTCGCCCGAGGGTTCCGCGCCCGGATAGATCCGAGCCAGGTCGGCTTCCTGCATGGCGCCGGGCAGGCCGTCGTAGACCACGCGGCCGTGCGCCAGCCCCACGATTCGATCGGCAAATTCGCGTGCGTAATCGACCTGGTGCAAGTTGCAGACCACGGTGATGCCGAGCTCGCGCGTGGCGTCGTGCAGATAACGCATCACCAGCCGTGCGGTCTTCGGGTCCAGGCTGGCAACGGGTTCGTCGGCCAGAATCACGCGCGGCCGTTGCGCCAGCGCACGCGCGATGCCCACGCGCTGGCGCTGGCCGCCCGACAAGGAGTCCGTGCGGGCCTGGGCCTTGTGCGCCAGGTCAACACGCACCAGGCATTCTTGCGCCAGTGCAACGTCGGCGCGGCTGAATAGCTGCAACACCGACGTCAGCACCGGCACGGCGCCCAGCCGGCCGGTCAGCACATTGCGCAATACCGACAGGCGCGGCACAACATCATGGTGCTGGAAGATCATGGCCACCTGGCGCCGCAGCGCCCGGGTGTCACGGTCGGCCATGGCGTTGATGCCGGCCACGGTCATGTCGCCCGCATCGGCGTGCACCAGGCGGTTCATGCACCGCAACAGCGTGGACTTGCCGGCGCCGGATTGGCCGAGTATCACCAGAAACTCGCCGGCGCCCGCTTGCAGATCCACGCCGCGCAGCACTTCGTTCGCGCCGTAGCGCTTGGTCAGGCCGCGCAGTTGGATCATTTCATGCTCCGCAGGTCCAGCTTCAGCACCTTGGCGGTGTCGCGAACCACGTTGTAGGCCGCGTCGTTGGTGGGCTGGAATCCGTTCAGCATGCCTTGGTCGCCCCACGGCACGTCCTTGATGTTGGCCAGCGCGCGCGCCACCTTTTCCTTGAGGGCGGGGTCCAGATCCTTGCGCCACACCATCGGCGATTCGGGGATGTCGCTGGACTGCCACACCACGCTCAACTCGTCCGGGCGCAACTGGCCCTTGGCGATGGCGTTGGCGTAAATGCGGTCGGCAACGGCGGCAGCATCGACTTTCTTGTTGGCCACGGCCAGCAGGCTGGCATCATGCGAACCCGAGAACACCACGCGCGAGAACAGCTTGGCGGGGTCGTAACCGGCTTGCTCCAAGCCGGACTTCGGGAAAAGATGGCCGGACGTCGAGCTGGGGTCCACAAAGGCAAAGGTGTGGCCCTTCAAGCCTTCCACGCTGGTGATGCCACTGTCTTTCCGCACCACGATCAAGCTCTTGTAGGCGCTCTTGCCGGATTTCTTGGTCACGGCAACCGCGAAGGCCTCGACATCCGCGACCGAGGCCGCCAGCACATACGAGAAGGGGCCCAGATACGCCACGTCCAGCTTCTTGGCGCGCAGCGCTTCGATGATGCCGTTGTAGTCGGTGGCCACGAACGGCTTTACCTTCATGCCGGTCTGTTGCTGCAACTGCTCGATCACCTGCTTGCTGGATTCGATCATGGCCTGCGAATCTTCGGCGGGGATCAGGCCAATGGTGAGCGTGTCTTGCGCCGCGTGCGCGGTGGCGGCGCCCAGCACGCAAAGCGTGATCGCCGCGGCGGCGGCGGTGAAGGAACGGCGGGCGGTACTACGAATGGGGGACTTCATGGCAGGCATCCTGGTGTAGTGGAGGAGGAATGCCAGGAAGTTTGGGGGTGTCACATGTCCTTCATATTATCGATTTAGCATGCCGTTCATCAGTCATCCATAGATGGAATCTATATGTCGGTTGCCCGCCTGCGCGCCTTCCTGGCCGTCGCGCGTCACGGTAGTTTCAGCGCGGGCGCCCGTGCGCTGGGTTTGGCGCAACCCACGGTGACCACCCAAGTCCAGGCGCTGGAAAAGCAGCACGAGGTGGAACTGTTTTATCGGCGTGGACGCGGCGCGCAACTGACGCAGGTCGGCATGGCGCTGTTGCCCGTGGCCCAGCAATTGGGCGCGCTGGAGCTGGATGCCTTCAACCTGCTGCACGACGCGGGCAAGCTCAACACCGGAAAATTGCGCATCGGCGCGGTCGGGCCGTTTCATGTGATTGAAATGGTGGATGCCTACCACCGGCTGTATCCGGGCGTGGAGCTGTCGATACGGGTGGGGAACTCAGCGGAAGTCCTGGCTGACCTGGAGAACTACGTGACCGACATTGCGGTGCTGGCCGGCGCGCGTGATGAGCCGGGCCTGAGCTCAGAGCATTACGCCAGCCATGCCGTCATCCTGTTTGCACCGGTGTCGCATCCGCTGGCGCGATTCGACAGCGTGCCCTTGTCCGCCTTGCAGGATGCGCCCTTGTTGCAACGGGAGGCCGGTTCCACCACGCGCGCGGCGCTGGAGGCCGCCCTGGAGCAAGCCGGCGTGCGGCCGCGCCCCGTCATGGAAATCGGCAGCCGCGAGGCCTTGCGCGAAGCGGTCGCGCGGGGCTTGGGACTGGGCACGGTGTCAGAGGCAGAGTTCATCCCCGATGCCCGGTTTCGCGCCATACGCATTGAAGGAGACCCGGTGCGCACCGAGACCTATCTGTATTGCCTGCAAGAGCGCCGTGAAAGCCGCTTGCTGTCTTCGTTTTTTGAGCAGGCGCTGACGGTGCGAGATGCGCCGCGCCGACTGTGACGCACGCCGGTTCTTTGCTGACGGCAGGCAATTTTGCCGCGAAATTGCAGTCTGACACCATTGTTGGCGGTCAGCGGAAGCGGCCTACGACGCGATCACCAACGCAAGCGCGCGCGGAAAAATCGTCGTGGATGTGGCATGACCTAAACCGCAATGCTTCCGTCCACGCACGTGACCGACTGACCGCCGATGCGGATGACGTCTACACCGTCGAAGGTCACCGCGATGTTTCCCGCCCGGCCCACGGCAGCACCCTGGGCGCTGAGAAAGCGATTGCCAAAGGTCTGGATCTGCCCGGCATCCCGAATAAACGCGGCGACGGAACCGTTGCCGCTGCCGCACACCGGGTCTTCGTTGACACCGATGCTTGGGGCAAATGCGCGCACTTCAATCGCGGTGAGCGACCCCTTGTCATGCGGCCCAAAGACCACGACCCCGGTCGCTGCATTGCGCTTGTCAAACGCGGCCATGCGCGCGAAGTCCGGACGCAACGCCAGTACCGAGGCCGCGCTGTCCAGTTGCGCAATCGTCCAGACCGGCCCCACATCGATGAACTTGGGAGCGGGATCGCGCCGCACCGGCATACCCAAAATCGCTTCCAGCTCGATGATCTGTTCGCCGGTTAACGCCACCAGTTTGGGTTGCGGCAGGGTGAATGCAATCACCGGGCTGGCCGCGTCAGATTCCGTCACGGTCAGTGGGATCAAGCCTGCCGCGCACTCTTGGGTAAGCGCGCCGTCTTTTGGGGCGATTTTCCCGGCTTCCAGCAGCGCGTGCGCGGTGCCAAGCGTGGGGTGTCCCGCGAAGGGAAGCTCGGAATGGGGCGTGAAGATGCGGACGCGGTAATCGGCATTGGCTTGCGTGGCGGGCAGTACGAACGTTGTCTCCGACAGGTTCGTCCAGTTGGCAATGCGTTGCATCTGCTCGTCGCTGAGACCTTCCGCGTCAAGAACGACCGCGACCGGGTTGCCCTGGTACGGAACGTTGGTGAACACATCAACTTGTTTGAATGGTACCGAGGGCATGGGTGTCTCCCTTGAGGGGCCGGTTGCAAAAAATCATCATAGATGTCGACGGGCTGACGCGCACGGACTGCCGTTGTGGTTTTTTGACAAACCTGGCACCGATTCGTCGACTGAAAAGTACGTTTCGTCGAAGCAGTAAAACTCGCCTCCGTCCTGCGTGCTAAAAATCCCCGAGATCAGAATTAATCAGAAAACTAATGCGGCCTGTTGTTACGGGCTTGCTGCAAGGGGTTGAAGATGAAGAAGGCGACCGCTAAGCGGACTTTGCGCGCAGGGGCCGCTCTGTGCCCTGGTTTTGAACCGCGCCGGTCGCTGCCGCGCCCCGCGAACTGGCTAGGGATGTTCTCGGTCACTGCGGTCGGCCTGATCCTGGCGCAGCCTGCCGTCGCGGCGTTGAGTTGCCCGGCGGTCGATACCAATCCCTCCAATTCCGCCACCTGCACCATTTCGTCCAGCCAGGGCGGGGCAGGGGCGCAGGTCAACGTCACCAATACCGCCAGCGCGGGCACCGGCGACAACATCGGCGACTACGGTGGCAACTACACGGTGATCAACAACGGCGCAGTGTTGCAGCCCAGCGCCCCACAGGGCGGCATCTTCGTTCGGCTTACCGGCGGCATGGGGTCCAGCGACACCAGCAATAACGCAACAAACGGCGGTAACGGCGGCACCATCACCATCAACAACAACGGCGGGACAATCACGGTGCAGAACGCGCCGACCGCCAGCGGGCAAGGCAGCGGACCCGGCATCTGGGCGGATTCGGGATCGCAGTTCGGCATCTATGGCGCCTCGGTCGGCGGTATTGGCGCCAACGCCAGCGACACGGTGATTGGCGGGGGCAACGGCGGCCAGGGCGGCGATGGGTCAGCCGTCACGGTTACGAATAGCGGCAACATCAGCGTGTCGAACCTGCCGTATGGCGGCGTGGGTATCTACGGCGCCAGCATCGGCGTCGTGGGCGGAAACCAGGACAGTGCGGCGACGGGCGATCAGAACGGCGGCAATGGCGGTGGCAGCAATATCGTCAATATCAACAACAGCGCCTCGGTCTCGGTCACCGGTACCGCCGGGCGCTATGCCTGGGGCATCGGCGCTGAATCCATCGCCGGCGATGGCGGGCATGCCAACGGCAGCGGCGCCAGCGCCGGAGCGACCAATTACTCAAATCCCACCCTCATCACCAACACCGGCAACGTATCGGTGAACGTCAACGGCTCTGCCCTGGGCAGCGTGCGCGGGCTGTATATCCTGAGCCAGGGCGGCAACGGTATGACGTCCCAGGACGGCAGCGACAACGGCGGCACCGGTGGCCAATTCGGCGCGATGAGCGTCGTCAACAGCGGCCAGGTCTCCGTGGCCAGCACGTCGACGGTGGCGCCCACCAGCCTGACGAAGGCGTCTGGCGGGATCGTCGTCATCGGGCTTGGTGGCAATGGGGGCATGGGCCCGCAGACGATCACCAACACCACCGGCGAGATCGGCGGATACGGTGGCGGCAACGGCAACACCACGACCGCCGTCACGCTGAACAGCGGGTCGTCGGTGACGACCTCCGGCGACTACCTGCCCGGTGTCAATGTGATCACGCTGGGCGGTAATGGCGGCGCGGGCCGCGAAGACAGCAACGGCGCGGTCGGCGGCAACGGCGGCACGGTCAACATCACCATGAACGGCAACGCCAGCATCCAGACCAATGGCGTGCAGTCGCACGGCATTTCGGCGATCAGCCAGGGCGGCGCGGGTGGCGGTGTCGAGACCAGCAGTGGCATCGTCGACTTCACGCCCGAGAATGCCGGCAGCGGCGGCGCCGGCGAGGCAGTCACCGTGACAACCACCGGCGGCTCCATCCAGACCTGGAACGACAACTCCATCGGCATCCTCGGCCAGTCCATGGGCGGCGTCGGTGGCGTCACCACCGGCAACTTCGAATTGTTCGGCAACGCCGGCGCGAATGCGGGTATCGGCGGGGCCAGCGGCTCGGTCATGATCAACAGCCAGTCGTCGATCTCGACCTCTGGGCAGTCTTCACACGGCATATCGGCGCAGGCCATCGGCGGCGGGGGTGGAACCGCGGGCGTCAGCAGCGGCATCATCGCGTTGGGCGGGGCCGGCGGCACGGCGGTCTCTGGGGGCACGGTCAATATCAGTCAGTCCGGCGCGTTGACCACCAGCGGGACGGGATCGATAGGAATGTTGGGCCAGTCCATCGGCGGTGGCGGCGGGGACGGCGGCGCGGCAAGCGGCGTGGCTGTTATCGGTGGCCAGGGTGGGGGCGGCGGCAACGGCGGCTCGTCCACCGTCGGCCTGAACGGCTACGCATTGAATACCAGCGGCGACCATGCCTACGGCATCGTGTCGCAGTCCATCGGTGGCGGCGGCGGGACCGGCGGCGCGGCGTCTTCCTACGACGCCGGCGTGGGGTTTGCCATCGCCGTCGCGGTGGGTGGCACCGGCGGCAGCGGCGGCGCGGGCGGTACCGCAGTGGGCAATGTTTCCAACGCAAGCCTGACGACAGGGTCGTCGGGCACCACCAATGGCGACGCGCACGGCGTGGTCGTCCAATCCATAGGCGGCGGTGGCGGAGCAGGTGGCGCCTCCGTGGCGAAGGCCCTGGCGATTGCCGTTCCGGACGAGGATGCGTCCTTTGGCGTTGCGGTGACGTTTGCAATGGGCGGTTCCGGCGCAACGGGCGGCGCAGGTGGCACGGCGTCGTCGGCCATCAACAATTCGATTCTGACCACCTACGGCGCCAACTCGCAGGGCGTTCTGGTGCAATCCATCGGCGGCGGCGGCGGCCTGGGCGGCAGCGCCTCGGCGATGTCGACGGTGGTTGGCACCGGCGATTCCGTGGGCGGCACCGTTCAGTCGTCAGTGGGTGGCAGCGGCGGGCCCGGCAGCTACGGCGGCAATGCCACGCTTAGCCTGGCGGGCAGCACCATCACCACGTGGGGAGACTCGGCGAACGCCCTGGTGCTGCAAAGCATCGGCGGCGGCGGCGGGTCGGGCGGCGTGGGCTCCGCCACCGGACGTAGCCCCAATGTAGATGCCAACGTCTCCATCACGGCGAACGTAGGCGGCATCGGCGGCGCCGGCGGGCAGGGCGGCACGGCGTCGCTTACGATCGATCCGTCCAGCACGGTCGTCACCCACGGCGATGGCGCGCGCGCGGTGCTGGTTCAGTCCATCGGCGGTGGCGGCGGTTCGTCGCAAGGCGGTCAGGTCGGGCTTGCCGTCAATAGCGACAGCGAAGACGGCTCGACCGACGTCCGGGGCACCGTGTCGGTCGGCCGTGGCGGTACCGGTGGTGGCTACGGCGGCACCATCAATCTGAACAGCGATGGCAGTGTCACCACCCATGGCGCGGATGCAGACGGCTTGCTGGTGCAGAGCATTGGCGGCTCGGGCGGCCTGGGCGGCGCGGTGGGCGGCACCAGCGAGAACAGCGCATCGGACTCGCTGGGCGATTCCGGCACGACGTACCAGTTCAACGTCTCGGTTGGCGGCAATGGTGGCGCCGGCGGCAATGGCGGCGCAATCGGAACCTCTTCCACGGCCGCCAGCCTTGGCGCTTCCACAAATACGTACGGGGACTACGCGGACGCGGCGGTACTGCAATCCATTGGCGGTGGCGGCGGCGCGGGCGGCGCATCGACCGCGTCATCCAGCATTTCTTCATCCAACGTGTCGATTTCGGTGGGCGGTTCCGGCGGGTCCGGCGGCGCGGGCGGCAGCATCAATGCCTTCCTGAATGGCAACGGCACCAACAGCTTCAACACGTCTGGCTATGGCGCCATGGGCATCGTCATGCAGTCCATTGGCGGCGGCGGCGGAATGGGCGCCACCGGATCGCCGCTGGCCAAGGGCTCGCTGCGTGTTGGGGCCACGGGTGGCAGCGGCGGAGCGGGCGGCAACGTCACGGTAACCGGTGGCAGCTATGCCTCCATCCAGACCAACGGCGACAGCGCCCACGGGCTGGTGTTGCAGTCCATCGGCGGGGGCGGCGGTATTGCAATGGCCGGCAGCACGGCATCCGCCACAAGCCCGGGCAGCCAGCAATTCAACCTGCACGCGGGCAGCGCGGGCGTCGGCGGCACGGGCGGCCCTATCAATGCGTCCGTCGGCCTGAACCTGAACACCTATGGCGATCGGGCGATTGGCGTTATCGCGCAATCAATCGGCGGCGGCGGGGGCATCGTTTCGTCCGGCACCGCAACCGGCGTGGGCACGACGGTCTTGGGCGGGGGCAATTCCAATGGCGGTTCGGTGAACCTGGACCTGCAATACACCCTGAACACGCATGGCGCGGGCGCGCACGGCATCGTGGCGCAGTCCATCGCCGACGGCGGCGGCATCCTGGGCGACACGACAAAGCTGATCACCACGAACTCGGCCGGGTTTCTGCCTAGCACGTTCAACTCCAGCAGCGCCGGCAGCGTATCGGTTTCCTTTAACGGAAACCTGTCGACCGTGGGCGCCAATTCCTACGGCATCATCGCGCAGTCCATCGGCGGTGGCGGCGGCCTGGCCGGCGGCCCGCAGGGCGGCTTTGCGGGATCGGTAAGCAGCAGCGCGGGCTACGCAAGCAGCGTCACCGTCAACCAAAGCGGAACGCTTAGCGCAAAGGGTTCGGATTCCACGGGCATCATGGCGCAAAGCCAGGGCGGACAAGGCGAACAGAGCGCCACGGTCAACATCAACGGCAGCGTGGTGGGCGGCACCAACAGCGGCAAGGGCGTGTGGATACTGGACGGCCGCAACAACGTCGTCAACGTCAATGCAGGCGGCTCACTGAGCGCGCTGTCGAACACGGCGTTGATGTTCAATGGCGATTCCACAACGGCGGCGGGTTCCTTTCTTACCCTGAACAACACCGGTACCGTCAGCGGCAACGTCTTTTGCGGCAACAGCGATTCCACCGGCGCGTGCAATATCTACGTGCAGCCAGGCGGCGTTGCCAACGCGGCCGTTGCGTACCAGGCCAACGTCATCAACTCGGGGCTGATCGTGATTGGCTCGCCAGGCCAATTTCAGACCCTGACCGTAAGCGGCAATTTCCGGCAGGCCGATAGCGGCGTCCTGCGCGCCGACGTGGATTTCGACAAGATGCGCGCGTCACGGATGGTGGTGCAAGGCAATGGCGACCTGAACGGCAAGATCGACGTGCTGGCCGCCGCGCTTTTGCCCGACCGCGAGCTGACAGTGCTGACGGTGCAGGGCGATTCCCAAGGCAGCGCGGACGCCATGGACAGCCCCGTCTTCGATTACACAACGCGCCAGGTCGGCCAGGACACCCGCATCCGCGTGTCGGCCGCTAACTTCAATGCGTCGGCTATGCAACTGAAGTCAAACCAGGGGCAGGTGGCGAATCACCTTCAGCGCATCTGGGACGCCGGCGGCAATTCTGCCCTGGCGCCGCTGTTCGGCCAGTTGGACCAGGCTTCGCGTGTGGGGGCGGGCGCCTATCAAGACAGCGTGGCCAACCTGTCGCCGGGCGTCACGGCCGCGCCCGCCGTGCAGTCGGCCGCAAACCTTGGGCAATTCACCGGCGCAATGATGTCGTGCCCCACGTTCACCGGCGTCGACGCATTTACCGGCGAGCAGAATTGCTTCTGGGGCCAGGTCACGGGGCGCACTACCGACCAGGACGGCAGCAAGGGCACGACGGGTTTCAGCTACGACACGGTGACTTACCAGTTTGGTGGCCAGCGTGAAGTCAGCCCGGGCTGGTTCGTGGGCGGCTCGGCTGCCTATGAAAACAGCAAAGTGCGCGCCACCAACGGCAACGTGCGCGGCGATGGCGACAGCGGCTATGTCGGCGCGGTGGTCAAGCGCGAGGAAGGGCAGTGGGTGTTCTCGGCGGCGGTGGGCGGCGGCTACGGCGGCTATCGCATGGATCGCAACATCGACATCGCGGGATACCAAGACACGCTGACCAGCCATCCCGATGTCTACGGCTTCAACGCGCGCCTGCGCGCCGCCCGCACCTTCGCTTACGACAACATGTATGTGAAGCCCTACCTGGACGTCGACGCCAGCTACACCCGCATGCCGGGATACCAGGAGTCGGGATCAAACCCGCTGGCCTTGTCGGTGGACGGCAGCGACCAGTTCATCCTGGGCCTGTCACCCATGATCGAATTCGGCGGACGCGCAGAGCTGCCCGATGGCGCCATACTGCGGCCGTTCCTGTACGCGGGTGTGTCGTTCCTGTCGAAGAATGACTGGACGTCCAGCGCACGCCTGCGCGGCGCCCCAGCCGGGACGGGGTCGTTTGATACGACGCTGCCTATTGATGATGTGGTGGGGAAGGTTGGGGCGGGCTTGCATGTGATGCGAGCAGGGGGCGTGGATTTTCGGTTGCAGTATGACGGGCAGTTTTCCGAGCACGTGCGCAGCCACAGCGGGACGTTGAAGGTGATGGTGCCGTTTTAAGGGTGGGCGGCTTCAACGTGCCGGCTGCTTACCCCGGCATCTAAGGGGCCAATGCCGCGTCCGACGACCCAGCCCCCAACGCCTTGTACAAGGCAATGCCTCCTTGCAATTGCGCCAACTGGCTGATGGCCAACGCATCGCGTGCCTGGTTCAGGCTGCGCTGCGCCACCAGCACCGGCAGGTAAGCGCTCAACCCGCGCGCGTAGAGTTGGCGGGTCTGTTCCAGGGCTTGTTGGCTGGCGGCCGCGGCCTTCTGCAACGCGGCTTGTCGTTGGCGTTGGCTGGTCCATGCGGTCAAGGCGTCTTCCACGTCGCGCAGCGCCAAACGTACGTCCCGTTCGTAGACGCGCCGCACGGCGTCGGCGTTGGCCTGTGCCGCGGTCACGCCTGCGCGCGCGCGGCCGGCGTCGTAGAGCGACTGGCTGCCCTGCGCGGCCGCCGACCACGCCAGGCTGGCGCCTGAGAACAGGTCGTGGATGACGCTGGCGGTGGTGCCCAGCCCCAAGGGAATACGGAATGTGGGAAAGCGTGCGGCCTGCGCCACGCCGATTTGCGCGGTGGCGGCGGCCAGGCGTCGTTCGTCGGCGCGCAGGTCGGGGCGTTGGCGAATGACGTCCGACGGCAGTGACAGAGGCAGGTCGGCTGGCATGGGCAAAGCCGGCGCGGAAGTTGAGAGGTCGGCATGCCAGTCCCCGGGAAACCCGCCCGCCAGCACACCGATGGCATGGCTGAAACGGGCGATTTCCGCGTCCAGCAAGGGCGGCTGCGCCTCGGCGGTTTCGCGCTCGGCGCGTGCCAGGGTGACGTCGGCCAGCGTGCCCAGGCCACTGCGGTGCGCTTGTTCGGCCAAGCGCTCGGTTTCGGCCAGCGTACGAATGTTGTCTTGTGCGATGGCCAGGCGCAGTTGCGCGGCACGCAGCCCGGCGTAATCGGCCACCAGTTCGGCGACCAGACTTACTTGCAGCGCACGATGGTCCTCGGCCAACGCCTGGATGCCGGCATCGGCGGCCTCGACCGCGCGGCGCGTGCCGCCGAACAGGTCCAGCTCCCAACTCGCATCCAAGCCCAGATGCCAGGCTCGCGCCTGTCCGCCAGGCTGCGAGCTGAGTGCCTTGCTGCCGCGTGTTGCTTCGCCGGCGGCTCCGGCCGAGACCTCGGGCAAGGCGGCCGAGGCGATTTGCACGCGCTCGGCGCGTGCCTGGCGCAGGCGTGCCAAGGCGATGTCCAGATCCTGATTGTGCGCCAGGGTCTGTTCGACCAGGCGGTCCAGCAAGGGATCCTGGAAGGTGCGCCACCACGTACGCAGGCCATCGTGGTCGCCATCGGACATGGCGGCGTCGGCATCAATCCAGTGCGCGGGCACATCCAGCGTCGGCGTGCGGTAGTCCGGCCCCACGGTGGTGCAGCCGGTCAGGAATGCCAACAGGGAAGGAAGCAGCGCCTGCCGAAGGCGCGACTGGGTGCGAGGGATAGGTACATGCATGGCCTTGTCCTCACATCCAGCGGTGTAGCAGCGAGATCAGCCGGCCCTGGGGCACCGGCGCGCCTGGCGAGGGCGTGACCTCGATGCTGCCGGTCATGCCGGCCGCCAGCAGGACGTCATGCGGGACATGCTCGAATTCGACGCGCACCGGGATGCGCTGCGCCAGCCGCACCCAACTGAAGCTGGGCTCCACGCTTGGCAGGCCTTGCGCGTCGGCCTGCTGGTTGCTGTCGGTAATGCCTCGCCCGATGCTGGCCACCCGCCCCGGCAACACCTGGTCGTACCCCATCAGGCGGATCCGCGCCGCCGCGCCGGGCTGGATGCCGCGCAGTTTGGTTTCCTCGAAGTAGCCGGTGATCCAGAAGCTGTGGGCGTCGATCAGGGCGATGTTGGGCTGGCCCGTCACGGCGTAGTCGCCCTTGTTCAATCGCAGGCGCGTGACGTAGCCATCGGTTGGCGCACGCAGTTCAGTGCGTGCGAGATCCAGCTTCGCCCTGTCCACGGCGACCTGTGCACTGCTTAGGTCGGCCCGGGCGATGGCGGCCGCCTGGTTCGCCCGCTGGATGTCTTCGGCCGGCACCAGGCTTTCCATGCCCCGGCGCCGCCGCGCCTCGTCGGTTTTCTGGCGCAAGGACACCTCGGCGGATGCCAACTGTGCTTCGGCCTGGGCCAACGCCAGCGCGAAGCTGGCATTGTCGATGCGATAGAGCAGGTCACCTTGTTTGACGTATTGATCGTCCATGACCGAGACCTCGACGACGGTGCCTGACACCTCGGGAGCGATACGCACAATCTGCGCGCTGACACGGCCATCGCGGGTCCAGGGGGCGACGACGTAGGCGCGCCACAGCGCGCTGACCAGAAACCCGGCAGCAACGACCACCGCCAGGGTGAGGCCTGCGCGCAGCAGGAGCTTGGCGGGAAATGAACGTTCAGACATAAAGCACCAACAGGGAAACAAGACAAAGGGAAATGGCGAACTCGAACAGGCCCGGATGCCAAACCCAGCGCAGCACCCCGCAACGCACCAACACGAAGCGAAGGCCCATATAGATAGGCAGCGCCAGGCAGGCGTACACAAGGAACGGTGGCAGGTAGATGCCGGCCAAAGAAAATTCACTGAGCATGGGTGTGGCCTTCAGAGGAATACGGAACGTCGTTCGCATGGCGTTCCAGCAGCGCGGCGATGTCGAGCAGCACGACCGCCACGCGCCGCACCTCATCCATCGTGGCGTTGGACCGCACCGGCAAACGCGCCAAGGAGGTCGCTGCGCGGCGGGCATGGCGTGCGGCCCGCGCGGGATCATCGGCCCGCTGGCGCAGATGGCGCAGCGTGCGCGCCACCACGCGCGGCCATTCGGCGTCCTGGCGCGCCTGGCGCAGCCAGCGTCGCAGGCGCAGGATTTCCCGCCCCAGATGCAGGCTGGTCAGCGCCTGGGCGATGGCGCGATCCATCGCCTGCGGCTGCGTCCTGAGCAAGGCGCCAAGTTGCGCGATGCGGTGTTGCTGGCGCCATTGCCAGGCCGCTGCATCGGGCGGCTCGTTGCGCAAGGTGGCCAGCGCCGCGTCGCGGATGCGCTGGCGCAAGCGCGTGACGTCGCGCGCCCCGTTGCGCGGCAGCACGATCTTGAAGCCCAGCAGCGTGAAACATGTCGCCAGGATCCAGGCCACCGCGCCATTGAGGAACAGTGCAAAGTCGTAGCGCATGGGGTTGTCCGCCGCCGCCAGGGTCGTGAACGCCACCAGATAGGCCACGCCCGCCAGCGCATAGCGCGGCATCGTGGTGGCATACACGCCAGGCAGCCAGAACAGGCTCAGGGTCACCAGCAGCAGCGGCAGGCGCGAGACGTGCGGCAGCACGATGAAAGTGCACAGAAAGGCCATCGCCACGGCGGCCACCGTGCCCTTGATGAATTCGGCCGCACCCAGCGCGGGATTGGGCGCAGTGGACAGCAGGGCGCATGCCGCCGCCAAGCCCGCCAGCATCATGTTGCCTTCCGTCCAGCCGGTGGCGATCCAGAAGGCGCCTCCCATCAACACAGTGAGCAGGGCGCGCACTCCATTCTGGAAAGCCGCCACCGTGTCGCGGTGAAATGGCACGGACACGCGCGCCGGCGTTGGTGTGGCTTGGTGGAAGCGCTTGATACCTTCGATGGCTTGCAGGTAATCATCCAGTTGCTCGATCAAGCGATCGCCTGCGATCATCAAGGCGGCTTGCTCGGAGGCATCGTCCAGCGAGGTCGCGGACAGGATCGCCACCAGCCGGGCGCGCAGGGCGTTCAGTCGCTCGATGGCTCGCGTCGTTGAGGTCGGGCCGTGTCCGGTCGGGCCGCTTTCCTGCGCCAGCGCCTGCGCGACCTCCCGCCATGCTTCCTCCCAGTCCGGCTGCAACGCACTCAGCGCAGCGAGACCGGCGCTGTGTTCGCGCAGGGGCGGCGCGCCGCCCACCAAGGCCGAAAACAGCGACACCATCGTGTGCCGCACCGTGCCGGCACGATGGGCCAGATCAGCGGACTCGGCCTTGCCCAGCGCCAGCAGATCGTCCACGCCATACACCTCGGTGATGAGCGAGCGTCGTCCGGCATCCAGGGGCTTGGCGCCCGGCTCCGCGCTGCCATGAATAGCCTGGTGATGCGTCGCCAACACGCCCGCCGTCGCGGCCGCAAGGCGGTCGAGCAGTATGGCCAGGCGGCTATGTACGCTGCGGCTGCTGAACACGGCCGACACCAGCGCCAGACAAACCACGCCGATCAGCACGGACGCGCCACGCCCCATCACCTGATCGAAGGTGCGTTCGGGATGCTGCATGGCGCCGTAGGCCGCCAAGCCCACGGTATAGCCCGCCAGCGTGGCGCCATAGGCCCGGAAATGACGCAGCAGCGTCATGCCCACCACGCACACCCCCAGCCATACGCCAAACCCGAACAGAAAGAGCCAGGGCATTTGGCCGAAGGCGCTCATCAGCACGAAGGCCGCCAGCATCCCGACCAGCGTGCCCAGCACCCGCCACACCCCTTTGCCGATCACGCCGCCCTGGACAGGGTTGATGACGAGCAGCACGCTGGAAGCCGCCGCGTAGGGCGCATGCAGTTCCAGCAGATAGGCCACCACCAAGGCCAGGCAAGCGGCCAGGATAGAACGCATTACGTAGGTTGCGCGTGGCGCCGTCAGATCAAGATAAGGCAGTCCACGCGCCAAGCCCTCCCGAAACCGGGAAAGGCGTGGAGAGACGCCCGAATTTGGTTCAGGCACGTTCGCCGAATGCACGTTGCAACCCTTCTACAGAGATCAATACGCATCACTGTAGGTAGGGTTAATCATTCCGAAAAGTGAATTTATTGCACTCCAACGATTGCGTGAGACGCACGCATTGGGGCAAGCACCTTCCTATGGCTTGGCGCGCTTGGCTGCCTGTGCCTGGCTCTCGTTGGAAAGCGTATGGATGGTTTTCCGCAGCCATTGATGGGCCGGATCACCCTCCAGGCGCGGATGCCAGGCCTGTGTCAGCAGCACCGTTTCCAGCGGCGTCGGCAGGTCGAACACGCGAATGCGCAGGCCCGCGGACAGCGCGGCGCTAGCCAGATGCCGGGGCAGGGGCAGCAGCAGATCCGAATCCTGCAATGCGAACAGCGCCGTGTACGGATTGGGCACCACCAGGGCGACGTGCCGGCGCAGGCCCTGCGCTTCCAGCGCGTCATCCAGCGGCCCGGCGGCCTTGCCACGCCGCGACACGTTGATGTGCTCCCAGCGCGTAAGGCGTTCGGGCGTGATCTCGTCGTCGAAAATCGGATGGTTGGCGCGCGCGACACCCACGAACGTCGTGGTGAACAGGGACTGCACACGAATCTCGGGCCCCAGCTTGCGCGACGCGCTGATGAACAGGTCGATGCGGCCATTGCGCAGCGCCTCTTCGTCCACGTCGTCTTCCTCCGGCGAAAAGCGCAGCATCGCCCGTGGCATGTCCCGCGCCATCGCATCCAGAAGATGGCCCAGATGGATACTCACAAACTCATCGGTGGCGCGCACGTTGAAACGCCGATCCAGCGATTTCAGGTCGATCTCGGCATCGGAAGCGAACACCTGCGAGGCCTGTTCGACCGCTGCCCGCACCTGTTCGCGCAGTGCCAACGCTTTGGGTGTAGGCATGAGCTTGCGGCCGACCTGGACGAACACGGGATCGCCCAGCGCCTCCCGGATGCGGCTCAAGGTGCGGCTCATCGCCGGCGCACTCAAGTGCATGCGGCGCGCGGCGCCGATAACGCTGCCCTCGTCGAGCAGTGCATCCAACGCCAGAAGAAGATTGAGATCGGGACGTGGCACGACTGCCCTCTGTTGATTTACTTTTGTGCAATCATAGTTTGTATTAAATAACGAACAAAGCATCTACCCAACGCTCGCCGTCAATTCAAGCTGGACGGATAATTGGCGCCACCACGGCATCCATCCTGCGACACGCGAGATGGCCCACAAAGGAATCCGCTTTGATGAACACTGAAACCAACCCTATCGCTGTAGTGGGTCCTGGTGCGATCGGCACCACAGTTGCGGCGATGCTGCATAAGGTCGGCCGCACGCCATTGCTGTGTGGACGGACTCCCCGCGATCACCTGACGCTGCTAGAGGGCGGCGTCTCTACGACCGTCCCCGGTCCGGTTAAGACGATCCCAACGCAGATTACTCGAACGGCTGATCTTGTCTTCCTTGCCGTCAAGACCACGCAGATCGAGGCGGCAGCCGAATGGCTCGCCGTGCTGGTCGGCCCAGAGACAGTCGTGTGCGTCTTGCAGAACGGGCTCGAGCAGTTAGAGAAGGTTGGACCGCGCGCCCCACGCGGACGAATCGTTCCCGCTGTCGTGTGGTTTCCGGCACAGGCGCAATCCGATGGCTCGGTACGCCTGCGCGGCGACGTGCGCCTGACGCTGCCTGATACGTCTGCTTCCCGCGTCGTGGCCGAAGCGCTGCAAGGCACGCAGTGCTACGTGGACTTGGCCGAAAACTTCAGCGCTCTCGCCTGGCGCAAGCTGATGCAGAACGCCGTGGCGGGACTCATGGTGCTCACGTCTCGTCGCTCGGGCATGTTCGGCCGTCCTGACATCGCCGGGCTGGCGCTGGCCTACCTGCGGGAATGCTTGGCCGTGGCACGCGCAGAGGGCATTGAACTTGGCGACGAAGTGCCGCAAGAGATTCTCGACAAATTCCAGTCGGCACCCGCAGACATGGGCACGTCCATCCTCGCGGATCGGGAAGCTGGCCGGCCACTGGAATGGGATATTCGCAACGGCATCATCGCGCGTCGCGGCCGGGCGCATGGCGTTCCGACGCCGATCAGCGACATCTTGGTGCCGCTTCTTGCGGCTGCGAGCGACGGTCCGGGCTGACCGACGAGATAAGGTGTCAGACTGCAATTCCGCTGCGAAATTGCAGTCTGGCACTATTGTTAGTTCAGGGAATCAGCCCGGCCTTCTGTAGCCGCCACTTCGGAATTTGATAGTCGTATGTGGCGGCTTCCAGCGTTTCGAACTGCCTGAACCAAGGCGCAATGTGCTGGTCGATATCGTCCGGCAGCGTGGCCAGCCAAGCGGGTAGTTCCTCGGGTTCGCACAGCGCCACCGGCGCGCCGCTGGCAAACGTGTCTTCCGGAACCAGACCCTGGTCAGGTACGAGATACGCACGTCGATAGAGCCGACCCTTGTCCCAGACTTCGCTGGGCACGTAGACGGGCCATTCGCCTTTATGCGGTACGGAAACGTAGACGCCGATCGAGACCAGTTGCCGGTTCTCGAACGAGTCCTTGTAGCGGTTGAGTACCAGGCCCTGTTCCACCTCGTTAATCGTGCGCCACAGGCAACGCTTGCGCTTGCGCCAACCGGCGAACGCGGGGTGAGGGCGCACGAGGTCCATGAAACCGTCTTCGATCGGTTGGAAGTTGATGGGCATGATGGGGGGCAGAGGGGGGAGTTGGGATATCAGGCTTGGCGCGATTTAAAGTGCTACCACTTGCCCGGTTGGTGACAGATAGCGAGGTTGATATGACTCAGTATGAACGATGGAGCATCGTCCTTACAGCGATAGGGCATGTGCTGGTTCTAGCGGGCATCCTATATGCGGCTCGCCAGTGGTCGCTTACGCGGAAGGCATTCGAAAGAGACAGGCACAGGGACACAACGAGGTATATAGCAGAGATTCGCCATCGAGTCGTGGATCTGGAAATGCAGATATTGACCAGCGGAGTGACCCCAGAGACCTTCGAGTCCAGGGTTGATTCAAGCAAGCCGGTCGTGAACCTTCTTAATGCCATCGAAGAGCTTGCCTTCGAAATCGAGTGCGGTCATTACGGCCCCATGCTTGCAGACTATGGCCGCGTACACGCCGCCCGCACCTACGCGCAGTGGAAGCCCGTGATCTATGACTATCGTCAAAGAACCGGGTCTACCGATATCTGGAGCCGACTTGAATTGCTGGCAACGCAGTAGAGGCCTGGTTTTGCGATATCCCGGTCGGACTCGATTGTTGGGCACGGGTCAGCGCGTGATCGTTATTCGAAGTTGCCAAGCGCCCTGCGCGCCGGCTCGATGGGCTGCACCGGCGAGGCACTGCTTATCTCCTTGGCGCCATACATAATTTTGAGTACGTAGGAAACAGCTCAACCACCTACGATCTTCCGTGAGGAACGCTTCCTCTCGATCGGCTTTCTGTTCAGTGAAGCCGCAGCCGCCACCACGGAGATAGACATGAGCGACAAGCATTGCGGCGAGGATATTGACGAGCGCGTTACAGCCAATGGAGAACTGGTCGTTGAACGTGAGCTTGCCCCAGCGAGCTACAAAATGTGGGACGTTCAATTTCCCACATGGGAACCCAATTCCCTGCATTGGGTCGCTCCGTCAAACATCATTATCTACAGCGATGGAAACTGGTTCCTGTACGCGCAATCAATTTCCAATCAACGAAGAACAGGCGGATTCTTGGACACGGGTGACGACCGGACCTGGCTTGTGGCAACTGAATTCTTGAATGCCCAAGGGTCTGTGGTCCATGCGCAGGAGTACGTTCTGCGTAGCTTGGGCTACAAACACAGCGAAGACAATGTTAAATCGTCGGGCAACGATTCACGATTGGCGGCAGTCGTAGCGCAAATCGTCGCGGCAAACTTCACTAGAACGATTCGCGTGTAGTCGCGTGATCCCGAGAGAACTCCCTTAACGCCATCAGCACCGGCATCAAGCCCATGCCTGCATGGGTCAGCCGGTATTCAACGCGCGGCGGCTGCACGTTGAAGTCCTCGCGCTTCACCAGCCCATCGGCTTCCAATTCCCGCAAATGCTGCGTCAGCATCTTCTGCGAGATGTCGGGGATGTCGCGTAGCAACTGCGAACTGCGCAGCGATGGTTCGGCGAATAGACGGAACAAAATCGGCAGCTTCCATCGGCCGCTAATCATGCGCAGCACGCGGGAAACATGGGCTACCGATCCATCCGCACCCAGGCAGGCGTCTCGCTGCTCTTCGTCCATAGGCACCTTTAAGTGCGTAATTGCCTGACTCATTCAACTGTCCTTAAATGTGGCGCTGGCGATAGTCATGGGAAATTATGCGATGGATTTGCAGTTGGACGGCAAAGTTGCCCTGGTCACAGGCAGCAGCAAAGGAATCGGCCAGGGCATTGCCCAAGCATTGGCCCAAGAAGGCGCCATCGTCGTCCTGCACGGCCGCAACAAAGCCAAGGCCGAGGAAGCGGCCAACGACATCGTCGCCCAGGGCGGACGCGCTTACGTCGTGGTCGGTGACCTGACGAACGAAGACGACGTGCAACGCCTGATAGACCAGGCACAGTCCTTCGTAAAGCCCGTACAGATCGTCGTCAACAACGCCGGCGGGTCGGGGCCATCAGAGGACTGGACCACAACCCGGCCTGAAAACTGGGCGCTAGGGTATGACAAGAATGTGCTCGCGGCGGTCAGGGTTACGACACGCCTGCTGCCCGGCATGCGCGAATTGCAATGGGGCCGCGTCGTTAACATCTCCAGCCTGGCCGCGCTGATGCCGCCTGCCAAACGCCCCGACTACGCGGCCGCCAAAGCCGCCATGATCGCCATGACGGCGTCGTTGGCGAAGTCAGTTGCCAAGGATGGAATCACCGCCAACTGCGTGTCGCCCGGAACGATACGCAGCGCCAGCTTGGAAGAGGCTTTTCGTGCGGCGGCGGCTACCCGGGGATTGGCGATGGATGCGCCATGGAGCGACATCGAGAAGACCGCGCTGCCCATGTTCGCCGACGTGCCGATGGGGCGCGTCGGCACACTGGAAGAGATTGCGGATGCCGTGTCGTTTCTGGTCAGCCCCAGGGCTGGCTATATCACGGGGGCGAACATCAGGCTGGATGGCGGGATGTGGCCGGGGCTGTAGTGCGGGGCTGTAACGCGGGGCAGGGGGGGCGCCGTTGCGGGCGGTCAGGACGGGATGTGGCTGGCTGCATGGTGCAGGGACCGGTCCATTTCTGTACCGGTGCTGGTTGAGCGGGCTTGATCCAACATTGCTTCGGTCAGCGTGCCAACGTAGTCGCACATGCTTTGCACCCCGCCCATTAATGCGGCGATGGTCCATGGGTCCAGGGGTTTGCTGCCGGTCGCGTCAGGTTCGAATGCGCTGTTGCCGACCAAGCGCGCGATGGCGTCGATGGCGTGGCGGGTGCGGTCGATGTGGTGGAGGTGCGCCAAGGGGACGAGGCCGAGTTCAGGGTCGGTGTCGCTGGACCAGGGGTTTTGGGTGAGGGGGTGGTGGGGCATGGGTGCCTCCTATAGTGGCGACGAACCCCGCGTGTATAGGCGCGAGGACGAGGAAATGCCGCCTGAGTGGCGGACGGCCTCTATAGCTTTTCGGCTTCCAAACCGAACTACCGGGGGTGGGGTAGCGGGGGGAGTATAGGGGAAGGGGGCGATGGCGTGAGGGTCGGCTTTCGACCCATTCCGGCGGTCTGGGTGTGTGGGCTCATACGCCTCGTCTTAGGTGTGGCACAGTCGCCGCAGTGCAGATGTGCATTAACCCATCAGCTCAGGTTGCGCCCTATGGCTGTGGCTATAGCCGCTTAATTAAGCTCTTGCCCCATGACATGCAGAACTCGATGGAATAAGGACGCAACCGATTTGCTGCATGGAGATCCGGTTTCACGGGGGTTTCCTCGATGAAAGGAATCCCAATTTCACTAGCGAAAATGGTGCTTACGACCCAAAGGTGGCGCTAATGCGGGCCGACGGCAGGCGCTCTGAATCTCCGTCCATACGTGAAAACCCGCTCGTTCGCACCGCCGGTCATGGGTAAAGTGAGGTAACGTGACTTCAGCCAGCACTCGGCCGGCTGTTACACAGCAATGCTGCTGTCATGAAATCAAGTAAAAGGTTATTCGCCCACTGTAATTTTCAAGCCACAAAGGAGAGGATTCATGGCACTTAAACCAGGACCAAAGCCGATAGCACAATCAACTGGAAAACCGGATCAGCGCCGCCGCGATAACAAAACTACACCAGGGAATACACCATCCCTCAAACCTAGCAAATCTAGCAATCCCCCCAAAAGTAAATGATAGGGGGCGCTCGTTAATTTGCCGATCTAACCCGGCAGTCGATCGGATCTGCACGAAATAGCGCGCAGGCCGATCATTTCTAAATTGGATGACGGTTCTTGGCCGATGATCCGTCCGGCTGCTCTTGGCCGGGAGCTGTCCTTGACGACCGGCCGCACCCGACCCATTGCGGTCGTTCGCAGGACCTCGGTCAACGCCTGCAGTGCAGTTGGCCGCCGGCTGCGGGCGCTGTCCCGACGGCAGCCGTGGCCCGCAAGGTGACACGCGTTCCCTCGTCACTTCAACTAGGGATCTGCTAGCACTGCTTAATACGACCAAATTGGTTGGAGTCAGGCCAGCATGACGGCTCATCTTTTCGAAGCCCGTGCGCCAGGCAACAAGTCCCAACCGCGCACGGGCCGTGACATGCCCGAAAGCGAGCCGCATATCGTGATAGCCGCGCGCGGCATCCCTAGGGTAGCACTGGTCAATGGCCCTCGATGGACGAAGGCTAGGTGACCGTGCCCATCCCAACTTTTACGCCTTACGCCTGTCCTTCGTTCTGCAGGCGCTCCTGACCTGGCTTGAGGATGAGGCCATAGTCCCCGCGCAGTTCGCGATCGACCAGATGGAATTTCTCTAGCCCCAACCTCTGCCAATGCTCCTTGCCAATGTGCTCTAGCAGGATGATCTGAAAGCCTCCATGCTGGTCCATTTCAGTTACGAACTGGTTGAGCTCCTGCAGGACCTTATCCATGCTGCGCACATCCGTGCTGGGTTCACGCGCCGTCGAGAAATAAGGCGTGCTGATCTGATCGAGTACGAGAAAGGAAGGAATCCAGGGGATCTTGCGTGTCTTGGCGATCTCATGGATTGCAAGGAAGTAGGAAACATGCAAATACAGATAATTAGATGCGCTACCCACATCCGGCATTCTTTCGATGTTGCTTCCATCGGGTGAATGCACATGGATCAGCATTTCCTTTTCGCTCAGCATGGCTAAAAAATCGGGGTACCCCTTCAGCGGCAGATTGACCAGCCGCTTGTTTATCAGTTTGTTCAGCTCCAGCTTGGCCAAGTCTGTTCTTGCTTCGTTCATGTTGACAATTCTTTCCAGACCCGCGATTTCATCGTCATAGTCGATGGGTGCAGCTTGGGTAGCGTTTGCATCACTCTGCGCAAAAACTTCCAGTTTTGTCTCCAGCCGTCCAAGGTAACGGTAGTATTCGTTCGGGCTGTACCGGACAGGGTTCTCCTTCAAGGAGGTCAGTTCATTCTGTAATTCCAGAATACGTTGTTCATTCTGTGCGTGAATGGTTTTGACCTCGTCGATAAAGGGAAAGCTCTTTCGCCCCTTGATCACAGCCTTGATTTCTGTCAGCTCTCGCTGCAGTCGGGCAATAACTTCATTGGCGAGGGGAGTCGGGAAGATGTCATCAGCACTTGTGTTGAACTGTTGAACTGGTTTGAGGGCATCTTCGGTGTCCTTCAAGGCGCTCGCATAGGCCGGCCGTTCATCGATGAAGGCCTGTAGGCGTTGATTCCTGGCCTTGAGTTTGAAAATCTGGCCTTCGACGCGCTCGACTTCCCATTGATGCTGGGTTGGTGTGACGGGGGCAGTTAGTAGATCGCGAAGTACCGAGAATTGGTCATCGTAGTCTTCTGGAATTTGCCGGATGACACCTAGGGAGTGGGCTTGCCTCGAAAGCTCACTCACCTCATCGGAAAAGGCATGCGCCGTCCTGGATAGCGACTCGATCTTGCGCTCTTGGCGCGCCTTTTTTCGTTCGACTTCTGCCAGCCGATTTCTGGCGATGGCGGTGTCGACCGTCTCCGCGCCAATCGCCATGCGAAATGTTCGTGCAATCCCCTCCTGTACTCGCAAATCTGTTTGTCGAACGTAAAGATAGTCGGGCGCGACGATAGCGGCCTGATCCTGGTAGCTGAAGTTCACAAAATTCCGGAATGTAACTTTGGAATTTGCTTGGATCATGCGCCCGCCATAAGGCATGCGAAGTTCGGGATCAATGCCAAAAGCGGACGTAAGTGTTTTTTTCAGGTTGTCAATCCGTGCGTTTAGATGTGGCTTCTCCGGGATAACACCATTGGGATCAAAATATGCAAACTCCGTTTCTTCATAGCTTTCAGAAGGCCGTGCGATCACCAGATCGTTCCCATTCACCGAGAGTTTTATCCCATACCAATCAACTTTTGAATCGATGTTGGTTTTGGATATACCCTTGGTCTGGCTTGCCAAGAGGCAGTAGTCGATGATGTAGAGTATGGACGACTTGCCCTGTCCTGGATCACCTGTTATGACGTTCACCCGGTTGTGTTTGAAGTCCAGATGCCGCCGAATGCCATTGCGTTGCCAGAGGATGACGCTCGAGATTTGTATGTTGCTCACAATGCGATCCTGAATGTTTGGTAGAGATCTGCGCCGTCCTCCTGGAGAATATGGCCGAGTTTAGGACCGCACTCCAGTATGTCTACGGCGATCTTGCCAATTTCTGTACTGTCTCTAGAGAAGATACACTTCCTTAGGATCAGTGCATCATCATCGAGTTTTGCAAGTCCCAATTCTTGTGCCAGTACGATTGAGTTCAACGACGTAATGGTGAGGTCTTCGAACCGTCCGCGTACAGTGGAAAATCCCACGGGATTTGACATGAGCAAATCCCGGCTGCCGAGGACAACGCTTCTCCTGTTTTTCAGCACCGAGCGCGTCGCTTTGTCAAAAATCAATGGCAGTATCAGCATGATTTTGCCAAGACTCAGGCGACCTCCTTCGGCGTGCTCCAGCGCGCTTTGGATTCCAACGACACCCAGTAGTTCATTTTGAGAAAGACGATTCATTGATCGAACTTGTTTAGCCAATCTTTGCGCCAGCCGATGCGCGGTTGGTTAGAGAGCTTCATGTATTTTCCGCAACTCAAGTTGGTCGGCAGCCTCACACTCTCGGCCGTCAGGTCAGTCTGTATTGTTTTTTCGTAGCAGCCCAAGGAGACCGCCTTATGTGATTCGTCATCGCCGTCGCCATAGTTTTTTCCACGGTGCGCTTGATTGTGCAAAAGCTTCCATTTTGATACTGCCTCGTTTTCCAGGCTCTTGTTTTGGGTAGAGGTAAACGTCCCCGCCAACCGTAGGTCTTCCATGAAGCGCTCAGATAGCATCATCTCGACTCCGCGATCAATTATTTCCTCGTTGCCCACGCCAATGTCTTCGAGTTGGGCCCTAAATCGGCTGTCATTGAAGGAAAGCGTGTCGTCGCGTTGGAAGTCGTAGTAAATATCCACGAATCTCGCGAAATCGGCGGTTTCAGCGCGGGAGGTGCTGACGATTCGGTCGAAACCCATGGTCTTATGGAAGTCGTCGAATCCGATGACGACCTTCTGGCCCTGAACAATGATCGAAAACTTCGACTCTTTGAACGCTCCGATGACATGTTGCCTGGCGTCAATCAAGCAAGAGGTGGGAATCGCGACTTCTCGAAGTCGATCTGCTATGCGCTGCAGCACGGAGGTGTTGTCGGAATGGAATTCAAAGTTTTCGAATAGATGCTTAAGCGCCTCGTCCGTAGCCATCGCCACAATGCGGACATGCTTGGCTATCGGATTAGCAGCGTCACCCGGTTTTTTTGCAGTCTCCGCAGCGTCAACTGCCTTATGTGTATCCCGGACGCTCTGGAGGATGGCCTGAAGATTTTTCCTCGGTGCCTTCAGCAGACTCACGAAGGGCTGGTCGTTCGGGGTCTTGTTCGTGTATAGCTGCAGGGTCAGCTTTCGATGACTGGGCAGGCCGGGAATGATGCTCAGCCAGTTGGCCAACGTCTTCCAAAGGTCAATATCGCGGTCGGTTACGTTGCCGGGGTCGACCGAGTGCTTGACCTGAATCAGGACGAGGTCCTCGATGTCGCCATCTTCGGTTGCTGTCGCCACATGGATGTCATCGAATTTTTCGAGGCCCAAGGTTTGTACGGGGCTGAGGCGGATAAGCTTTTCGACGAATACCAGGTCCTGGAATTCAAAACCTAGAGCGCTCTTGTCCGCTGCGACCTTGTCTGAATGGTTCATGCCATTTCATTGTCTGAGGTTATGTGCCGCGGCTATCCATATAGGCTCCGCGGTCCAGGATGGTGGGCCTAACTTCTTTAAAAGGAAGTACAAGGCTTATAGTATCCAAATGTACGTGACTACGCTCAATTGCTTCCAATGACCGCTTGCATTGGTTGTTAACTTTCACCCCACAGTTGCGAAAGTTGCCCACCAGCCTCAAACAGCCGGCCAAGCGAGCACCGCGGCTGGCCGTTTCTGGCCGATTACCGTCGTAGCTGAAGTTCGATTGGATAGCCGAAGGCAAGCTCAGAGTGCTTATCAGAGGCGAGTATCCACTTGCCCAAGTCACAAGGGCCCCGGCAAAGATGGCAAGCCGTTCCACCGTAGGCAAGCTGCTACTGCACATGGCTTGAAACTGAAATTGCTTCAGCGCGTGGGCGCATGAGTCAGATGTGGGCTGGTTTCAGCAACCGGGGAAATCCGGGTGAGTCCAGCCTGACACCATTGTTTCGCATCCGACTATCACCATGGCGCGAATTGCCGTGTATTCGACATTCCCGCCAACGCGACATTGGCCTATTCTGCGCTCGCCCAGAACCGTCTTCGAGTGCCGTCATGACCGCGCAGACCGATTCCCGCAGCCGTGACGTCCAGACCGAGCGCCTGCTGACCGCCCCAATTTTGCCTGTGATGTTGTCGCTTGCCGGCCCGACACTGCTGGTGATGCTCAGCCAAACCTTTGTCGGACTGATGGAGGTGTGGTTTCTCGCCCAGCTTGGTGAAGACGTGCTCGCTGGTGTGTCGGTTGTGTTTCCACTGCTGGCGTTGACGACGGCGCTTGCGACCGGCGCGGTGGGAGGGGGAATGCTTGGCGCGGTTGCGCGGGCGCTGGGGCGCAACGACCGCGTGCAAGCCAACGCGCTGGTTTGGCATGCTGTCGACATTGCGGTGGCGTTTGGGCTTGTCACGGCAGGGCTCGTCTTGGCTTTTGGCACCGTGGCGTTCAGTGCCATGGGGGCTAGCGGCGAAGCGCTTCGGCACGCCGACCACTATGCCGCCGTCGTCTTTGGCGGGGCACCGCTGATTTGGCTGTTCAATGCACTGCTGGCGGTCATTCGGGGCAGTGGCAATGTACGCTTGCCGATGCGGGTGGTGTGCGGCGGTGGCGTCATCCTGATACCGGTATCGTGGCTGCTGATCTTTGGCGCGGCAGGCTTTCGGGGGCTGGGCGTGACAGGCGGCGCGCTGGCAATGGTTTTGTATTACGCCGTTGGTAGCCTGGTTTTCGCAATATATCTTTGGCGTGGCCAAGGGGTGCTGCAGCCTGCTGCCAGACCGGTGCGGCTGCAACGTCGGCTATTTGCCGACTTTCTCAAGGTCGGCGGCGTGTCGGCCCTTATCGCGACAAGTACCAATCTCACCATCGCCATCGTCACCGGCTACGTTGGGGCGTACGGTCTGGCGGCCGTGGCCGGATACGGCGCGGCTGCGCGATTGGAATTCTTGTTGGTGCCGCTCAGTTTCGGCATCGGCGGGCCTGCCGCGATCCTGATCGGCACCAACGCGGCTGCGGGCAGGATCGATCGCGCACGCCGCGCTGCGTTGATCGCAGCCTGTCTGGGGTTCGCCGTTGCCGAGGCTATTGGGTTGGTGGTTGCGATATGGCCCGAGTTATGGCTGGGTGCGTTTTTGACGGACCCTGAAAGTGTGGCGACGGGAAGCGTTTACTTGCGCCATGTTGGCCCCTTTTTTGGCTTCTTTGGGCTTGGATTCACCCAGTACTGTGCCGCGCAGGGCACCGGCAAGATGGCGGTCCCGTTGGCGGGCGCCTTGGCGCGCACGGTGGTGGCGTTGGGTGGGGGGCTGATCGCCACCACGCAGACCGGGCTGTTCGTCAGCGTGGGCCTGGGTATGGCGGCTTTTGGGGCGGCGGGGCTTTATGCGCTGCTGCGCGATTGCCGGAAACAGGAGTAAAGCAGGGTGGGTGCCGACGTCAAAATGGCGCAACAAAGTGGGCCTATTTTTGGCAACAACGTGGATGCCGTTCCCCGTGCCGGATTAATCTGTTCTTCCATTGCCTGAAAAGGAAGCATGATGCGGCACGTTGGTTTAATCCTGGAAGATGGCTTCCAGCTGATGGGTTTGGCGGCGCTCTCTGCCTTTGAGCTCGCCAATACCGAGCTGGGCGATAAGGGCTATCGGCTGACGGTGCTCTCTGAAAAAGGCGGCACGGTCAGGTCGTCCATGAACGCAGGTATCGAAACGACGCCGCTAGGTGTCATACCCGATACGCTGATGGTTGCCGGCCAATTGGCGCCCCAGAATATTTCGCCCGGGCTGCGTGCGTATCTCGCCCGCGCGGGGGAACAAGCCCGCCGGGTGGCTGGGGTATGCACAGGCGCTTTTGTGCTGGCGCACGCCGGTCTGCTTGACGGCCGTACCGCCACCACGCACTGGGCGCATGCGCCGGCGCTTCGGGCGCGCTTTCCGAAGGTCAGGGTCGAAGAGGACCGCATTTTCGTCCGTGACGGCAACATCTGGACGTCGGCGGGAATGTCATCGGCCATCGACCTGACGCTTGCGCTGATCGAGGACGACCATGGGGCTGCGCTTTCCCGGGCACTGGCTCGTAGGCTTGTCGTCTACCATCGTCGCCACGGCGGGCAATCGCAATTTTCGGCGATGCTAGCGCTGGAGCCTCGCTCTGACCGGGTAAAGCGCGCGCTGGCCTACGCCCGAGAGAACCTGCGCAATCCCTTGTCTGTCGAAGAGCTTGCCGAAGCTGCCAGCCTGTCACCGCGTCAGTTCAGCCGGGTATTTCGCGAAGAAACCGGGCGGTCTCCGGCCAAGGCCGTGGAAATGCTGCGCTTGGAGGCTGCGCGCGTCATGTTGGAAGACGGCCGTCACCCTTTGGAAATCGTGGCGCGTGACACGGGTTTTGCCGACCGTGACCGAATGCGGCGCGCCTTCCTGCGCAATCTTGGCCAGCCCCCGGCCAGCGTGAAGCGGAGCCTGGTGTCGATGCAAGACCGCGACGCCGCCTGACCGGCCAGCGGCGGCCTGCTTATCACCCGTGTCCGATTTTGCCGGATCTATGGCATTTGAGACTTCACCCGACCCGCGCATAGTACGTCCATCGAAGGCGCCATCCAGGCGCAACACAAGGACAAATCATGCAGATGACGGGCAACACAATCTTTATCACGGGCGGCACCTCGGGCATTGGCCGCGCGCTTGCCGAACAGTTTCATTCCCTGGGTAACAAGGTCATCATCGCCGGGCGCCGTCAGGCCCTGCTGGATGAAGTGGCGGCGGCCCATCCGGGGATCGAGGGCGTCGCCCTGGACATTTCGGATGCGGCCGACATCGACCGCGTTGCCGCGCAACTGATCCGCGACTACCCGACGCTGAACGTACTGATCAACAATGCGGGGATCATGCCGTTCGACGACCCCTCGGGCCGGATCGATGATGCCGTGTCGCGCCAGATTCTCGACACGAACCTGCTTGGCCCGATCCGGCTGACCTCTGCGCTGATCGAACATCTGAAGGCGCAGCCGCGCGCGACGATCATTCACAACACCTCGGTTCTGGCCTACGTGCCTATTGCCACCAATGCCGTCTATTCCGCTTCGAAGGCGGCGCTGCACTCGTATGCCTTGTCGCAACGCTTCATGCTCAAAGGCACCAGCGTGTCCGTCCAGGAAATCGCGCCGCCGTGGGTCGACACCGACCTGATCAAAAAGAGCGGTGACCCTCGCGCCATGCCGCTGGATGCCTTCATCGCCGAAACGATGAAGGGGCTGGCAACCGACGCACCGGAAGTGTTTGTTGAGGCGATTCGTGCCCTGCGCGACAACCCCGGCGTTGGTGAACATGCGCTGATTGACGGTTTCAACACTGAAATCGCCGCCAATCCCATCCCCGTCTAAGACGCCTGATAGGCGGGCTCGCGCCCGCACAGACTGCATTTGTAGGAGAGTTGCGTCATGACCGCAACGCTTGCCGACGATACGCGCACGGTGTTGCTGCCGGCGGGATTCCTGGCCTTGGGAACGTTCGCCATTGGCACAGAAGGCTTCATGATCGCGCCCTTGCTGCCGGTCATGGCGAAGGATTTTGCGCTGCCCGTGCCCACCATCGCGCTGTTGGTGATCGTGTTCACGCTGGTGCTGGCATTGTCGTCGCCGGTGACCACCGTGGCCACCGGCCGCATGGCGCGCAAGCAGGTGCTGCTGATTGCGATGGCCCTGTTCGCCATTGGCAACGTCGTGGCCGCGCTGTCTTCGTCCTTCACCGTGCTGATCGCCGCGCGCGTGCTGATGGCCATTGCGGCGGGGCTATATGTGCCCGCCGCCAATGGCCTGGCCGGCGTCATCGTCCCACCCACGATGCGGGGGCGTGCGCTTGCCATTGTCAGCGGGGGGCAGACATTGGCCATCGCACTGGGCCTGCCGCTTGGCGGACTGATCGGCCACGCCTTCGGCTGGCGGGCAACCTTTCTGCTGGTCGGCGCGATGAGCCTGGTGGCCATTGCAGGCATTTTGACTGGCATCGACCGTGACGCGGGGCAGGGCATCGCGGTGGCCAGTTTGCGCGAACGTGTCTCGGTGGTGGCGCAGCGTTCTGTGTTGCGCTTGCTGGCGGTCAGCCTGTTCTGGTCGATCGGCGCCTTTGCTGCGTACCCGTATATCGCCGAGTATCTGAGCGCCGTGTTGGCCTTTGGCCCATTGGAGATCACAGCGTCTGTCTCGCTCTGGGGGCTTTGTGCAGCGGCGGGGGTCATGACGGGTGGAGTCCTCAACGATCGCTTCGGGGCTGGCACGGTGGTGCGCGGGTCGCTCGTGCTGTTGGCGTTGTCGTTCCTGGCTTTGGCCGTTGCAACGGTGCTGCCACCGGGAGTTTCGTTGGGTCTGGTCATGATCGCCGTGGCTGTGTGGGGCTTCACGGTGTGGTCATTCTTTCCCGCGCAAATGGCACGGCTTATCGGCGCGGGCGTCCCCTCGCAAGCGCCCGTTGCGCTAGCGCTTAACACCTCGACGATGTATTTCGGATTTTCAATCGGCAGCGCCCTGGGGGCCACCGTGTTGGGCGCCGGAGCCATCTGGGCAATCGGCGTCGTGGCGGCCATGGCGGAACTGATCGCCTTGGGCCTGAACGCCGCCATTGCGCGTAGAACTTGAATTTCTCTGTATCGGCGGGTTCACCGCTGCCGGATTTCAGCAACACCACTTTGAAAGGAACCAAGAAAATGACTTCCCGTATCAACACGCCCGCCGCCGGCAGCGCCTCCGGCGAAACCGCCGACGTTTTCGCCGCTATCCGCAAAGCGGTGGGCATGGTCCCTAATGCCTATGCGGCCATTGGCGCCTTGAATACGCCCGCACTTAAGGCGATGCTGTCCGCCGACGCGGTGCTGGCGCAAGGCGTCCTGTCCGCGCAGGACCGCGAAACCATCAAGTTGGTGGTGAGCGCGATTGCCGGTTGTGACTACTGCGTCGCTGCACACAGCTTGGCGGGCAAGGCATCCGGCCTGCCCGTGGACACCGTGCGCGCCATCAGGGCGCTGCAGCCGACCGGCGATGCAAAGCGCGATGCGTTGATCCAGTTTGTCAGGCACCTTCAAGAAGGCCGAGGCACCCTCGATGCCGAGCAACTCACGGCCTTGCGCGCGGCGGGTTATCCGGACGAGGCCATCGCGGATATCGCATTGGCCATCGCCGTCATCACGTTTACGAACGTGTTCAATCGTGCGAATGACACGGTGGTGGACTTTCCAGAACTGAAGTGATGGGAGTGACGGGGGAAGGGGAGCAGTAAGGAGGGGCGGTCGAGTCGGGTCGATGACCGTTCCCGACCCGTTGCGGCCGTTCGTGATTTGCCTGCAGACGTCTGCTGTGCCGCGACTACAGCAATCGACGATTTGCAGCCGACTTCACGCTATTTGGCATAAACCAGTCGCTGGCGCACGTCGCCGACTGACGGCTTCGAAGACTGGTGTCAAGGGGTGCTGCGTTGGCGGCCCGCAGCTGCCGCCCCTAAACCACGGCATGTGGGCGGCTGGTGGAGCAAGGTACGTTCATAGTTTGCTGCTCAGCTCAGTGTCTTCGAGCATCGGACGTACCGTAAGCAGATTCAGCCTCACCCTTCGCACGGTCGCCTACCGAAAATCTGTAGGATGATGGATTTCTGACTACTACTTCCCAGCCTAAGATGAATACAACTTCATTAGTCCACCGGCTCGCGATCTACCTTGCAGCATACAAACACTATCTAGACTTCAAGATTCAAGCAGGGCTACTTGACGCTGCAGTTTTGGGCGAAGCGGTAGCGCTGGATCTCGCAAGGATCACGTGGGGGTACACCGACCTGGAAAACCTGAATCTGAAGCACAACTTTCCCGCAGTCGATCTGGGCACCAAGAGCGGCGACTGCGCCATTCAGGTGACGGTCACGTCGAGTTCTACCAAGATTTTCGAGACGCAAGAGAAGTTCTTCGAACACGGCATCATGAATACGTACGCTAAGTTGATCTTCGTCATTTTGGGGGAGAAACAGGCCAGCTACGACAGCCAGCGGATCGTTCGATCCCAAGGCGAATTCAAATTCGATCCCGAAAAGGACATCTACGATCTCAATGACTTGTACAACATTGTCGCCAAAAGCGGAGACGCGGCAAAGATCGAGCAGTTCGCTGATCGGATCGAGCAGGAGCTTTCGGACAAGATACGACCATTCTTGGCCGGCGTAGATAAGCCAGGTCAGAACCTGCGCCGCCTTTTCGAGGCTCACGACGTTTCGATCGCCAACGCCGTCGAGCCGCTGAAGAAGTTCGGGATCACTCGCAGCATCTTTTCCAACAACACAAGCCTCTCTGAAGCAGCCGACTTGCACGTTGTGTCCTACATTGCCGATCAGTTCAGCGTCGCCAGCGACTGGATCGACGGATCTTACGGCCACATATACAACGGGCGGCCGGGCTCGGTTCCGCAGGACTGGCGTAGGTCTCTTGAGAAGTCGTATCAAGTCATACGGGAAGCAATCAGCAATTCAGAGGAGCTGATTCTTCTCATCCCCAGTGAAGTCGGTCTCAATTCTCTAGACCGCGTGAAAGATGTCGCTGACGTGAAGTCAGCGGACTACCAACACTTCTTCCTCGCTGCGCGAAAGACGAACGACTTCGGGGAGTACCGGTATCGCATGGCGATCAGCGAGCCACTGAGCTACAAGGGCACAAGGGACGGGATATTCTTAATCTTCCTCGCCGCGGAGATCCATGAAGCAATAACGCAAAAGACCATCTACATCAATGTCGTTGGTATGCCAAGGGATGAACTATTGAGCTGCTACTCAGGTGATCGTTTTCTGGTCGACCTGATACGGCACGCACCCACGCTGGGGAACCAACGAGACTTTGTCCAGGCCGCGAACAATGGGTTCATGGCTCGAAGAATTGTTTCGCCGAGCACGGTCGGGGTCATGCAGCAGATGCTGACAGACTACGCTTTGAAACATCAGCTACCGGTGAACGCTGTCGTGCATCAGTAGCCGACATGATCGTGTATCGGTAACCGAGATGAAACAGAACAAGTATCAACAAGGAAAGCAGCGCTTCGTACCGGCGTGTTAACCGCCATCTTTGTTCTGCTTCAAAACGAAACGCCCCTCCGCTACGCTGCGCCGAACGACTGCTTCTGGCCGATTACCGTCATAGCAAATTGCAGCCTGACGCTAGTTCCGTAGGCTAACTGCGAGCACACCTCACCCCGACTTCCCACCTCTACGAAACTCCGCCGGCGTCACCCCCATTTCACGCCGAAACACTCGACTGAAAGCAGCCGTCGACTCATAGCCAACTTGGCTAGCCACGTTGGACAGTGCGTGATTTTCCTGAAGCAACCGGCTCGCGCAATGCATCCGCCATCCGGTCAGATAGTCCAGCGGTGATTGGCCGACCACGGCCTTGAATCTGGCCGCAAAACCAGAGCGCGACATGCCGGCCGCGCGCGCCAGCGACTCTACCGTCCAGTCCTGGGCCGGGGCGTCGTGCATCGCTTCCAATGCCAACGCCAGGTGGCGGTCGGCAAGAGCGCCCAACCACCCCTGAGTGGGGCCGCCCGGCTGCGCTGCGTACGCGCGTATCGCATGCACAAACAGCAACTCGAATAGTCTGCTGACTACGGCTTCGGAGCCCAGCCCTGGCGACTCGGTTTCCAGCGCCAGTATTTCCAGCACCGACTGAAAGGCCAGGCTGCGGTGCTGATCCAGTTTCAAATGCAAAAGCGACGGCAGCGTGCGAAGCAGGGGTCTGGCGTCGCGCTCGTTCAGATCGAACGACCCGCTGACGAAGGTGGTAATTGCGCCGCCGCCGCCGACTTGGATGTAGTTGCCGACACGCAATTTCTCGACTTCCACACAATCGATCTGGGCAGAGTCTTCGTGGTCGTACAGGCGGTAGGGCGTGTCGTCCAGCTTGATGAAGACATCGCCACTGCGCATCGAGATGGGATGCGGACTGTCAGGCGTGGTCAGAATTGCTGAGCCCCGCACCAGCAGCACAAAGTTCACGCCACGCTCACCGGGGGAGTTAAGCCCCCACGGCGCGCTGGCGTCCAAGCGCGTGAAGTTGGCCGTGCGCACGCGCGAGCCCATGAGGATATTGGCTAAAGGATCCATCGTTTCCAACTATTTGGACGATCAGTACATAAAAATAGACGAGTAAGGATTGTTCGTCCAATTGTGTCTGCCTACGATAGACGCCATTGAACTCATGGATTCTTCGCGAAGGAGCGGCAATGAAAGCGGTGGTGATGAACGAAACAGGCGACGTCGACGTGCTGGCGCTTACGGAGTTGCCGGACCCCGTGCCCGGCCCTGGAAAAGTGCTGGTCCAGATAGCCGTGGCCGGTATCAACTTCATGGATATCGGTGTGCGGCGTGGCATGGCGTGGAATGAATTGCCCAACCCGAAGATTCTGGGCGTCGAGGGCGCGGGTCGCGTGTTGGCGCTAGGCGCGGGTGTCGAGGGTTTCTCTATTGGCCAGCGTGTGGCCTGGGTCTATGGGCCCGGCAGCTATGCGCAAAAGATCGCCATGGCGGCCAGCTCGTTGGTGCCAATACCCGATGGCATCGACGACAAGACCGCTGCAGCGGTGATGATGCAGGGCCTGACAGCCAGCCATTTCGCTACTGACTTTTATGCCACCCAGCCGGGCGACATCGCGTTCGTCCATGCGGCGGCCGGCGGCCTTGGGTTATTGCTGACCCAGATCATCAAGCTACGCGGCGGCAGAGTTATCGGCCGCGTTTCATCGGCAGACAAGGTGGCGGCGGCGAGGGCTGCGGGTGCGGATCACGTCATCGTCGATGCCGAGGGAAAATTCGTTGAAGAAGCTAAAAGCTTGTCTGGCGGCGAGGGAGTGCATGTGGTGTTCGATGGGTCTGGTCCCAGCACTTTTCAGGGGTCGATGGACGTGCTGCGACGCTCCGGAACGTTCTGCTGGTACGGCCCTGTGCTGGGTGGACCCGGCCCTCTAGACATCATGAGCCTGCCCAAGAGCATCAAGCTGGGCTACGCGGTTTTCTTTGACCACATTCACACACCGGAACTCTTGCGCGCGCGCTCGAAGCAATTGTTCGATTGGATAGCCGAAGGCAAGCTCAGGGTGCATATCGGAGGCGAGTATTCGCTGGCCGAGGCCGCGAGGGCACACGCAGAGATGGCAAGCCGTTCCACTGTGGGCAAGCTGCTACTGCACATGGCTTGAAACTGAAGGCGCTTTAGCTCTTGGGCGCGAGGGTCAGATGTCGGCTAGTGGTCGTCGCTTCACCGCTGTTTGATGGGTTTCGCGCGGTAGGCGTTGCGGTATTTGCGAAGGCCTTCTCGCGCTACACCCATCCTACGGTCGTAAATTGTAGGATGGGTGCAGCGCGCTCTATCGATGGCAAGAACATCGCTGCGCATCGCGCGAAACCCATCACGCGGCGGTGTTGTGGCTGAATTGGCGATCTATGCACCGCCGTTTGATGGGTTTCGCGCATTGCGTTCAGATGGAACGTGACACAAGCTCGCCTAGCACTGCCTCAAGATCGACATTGCCGCGGGCTATTCCATCAGAGAACGCTTCAAAATCGATCCAACCTTCGTTGAATCCATCCGGCATGCGCATCCGTGGCAGCGGATATATCATGCCCCGTGAGCGGAACAGCGCTTCCCAGATCTGCCTTTCGAGTGCCATTCTGACACCAATTTCCGACACCAAGTTTCCCGACGCCGAGGAGGAACGACATCATGGGCATCCTGATTTTCACCATGAACATCACGCTTGATGGCTGCGTGGATCATCGGGAAGGAATCGCCGACGATGACACGCACGCGTTCTTCACCAGGCTCATGGACAACTGCGGCGCGATGCTGTGGGGTCGCGTCACCTACGAGATGATGGAGAGCAGTTGGCCCGCAGTCGCCCGCGGCGAGGGGGATGCATCAGCGGCGATGCGTGAATGGGCGGTCAAGCTGGAGGCCAAGCCGAAGTACGTGGTGTCTTCGACGCGCAAGGACTTTCCGTGGGCCAACAGCCACCACATCGCAGATGACTTGTTCACGCGCGTGCAGCAGCTCAAGGACGCGACGCCGGACGGCGTATTGGTGGGTAGCGGCATGCTCGCGACTGAGTTGGACAGGTTGAATCTGATCGACGAATACCAATTCCTTGTCCACCCCAGGATCGTCGGCCACGGCCCGACCCTGTTCGGGAGCGGGCTGCCGGGTACGCGGCGGCTCGAATTGATCTCTGCGAAGCCGTTTCGTAGCGGCGTGGTCGCCATGCACTACCGGCGCGTGCGCTGACTCTGGGGTGGGTTCGGCCGCCTGTCACTGCGTTGACGTGGCGGCCCCCGCCTCAATACTGATACCGCAACGTCAACATCACACTACGCGGTTGCCCGTAGTAGTTCTGGCGCGACGCGCCGCCGAGCTTCTCGTAATACTTGCGATCGAACAAGTTATCGACCGTCAGCGTGCCCTCGACATGGCGGTTGTAGCGATAGCCGACCTGGGCCGACACGACCGCATAGCTACCCTGGTCCCATCGCACATTGCCGCTTTGCAGATAATTCCCGCTGTTCCAGCGCACGCCCGTGCCCACGCTGAAGCCTTCCAGCGTCGGCTGGGTAAACCGGTAACGGGTCCACAAGTTGATGGCGTGACGCGGGGTGATGGTGCTGTATGAAAGTCCTTCCGTGGCCGCGGCCGCCTCCAGGTACTTGGTCTGCGTGTAGGCATAGCCTGCCACGATGTCCCAGTTCGGCAGCGGCGAACCGCTGATCTCGGTTTCGAAGCCCTGGCTGCGCACCTTGCCCGCCGCCACGGAATACATCGGATTGTTCAAGTCGCCCATGGCCCGGTTGCGGTCCACGATCTGGAACAGCGCGGCATGCGCGTTGAGCCTGCCGTCCATGAACGCGCCCTTCAGGCCGGTTTCGATCTGGCGTCCCACGCGCGGCGACAGCGTGTTGCCTTGCGCGTCGGTCTCGGTCTGCGGCTGGAAGATGCTGGTGTAGCTGGCGTAGGCGGACACCTGCGGTGTCAGGTCGTAGACCAAGCCGGCGTACGGCGTGGTGCGTGCGGCGATGCGCGTTTCCGTCTGGCTGAAGTCGCCGAAGTACTGGTTGGCGTTGCGTGCGTCGTTCTTCCACCAGCCCAGGCGAGCGCCCGCGATGAACTTCAGATTGTCGGTCGCCTGAAAATTCGCACGGGTATACAGGCCGAATTCGCTGGTGCGACCGTCATTGCCGTTGACCTGTTCCATGTCGGGCATGGGCATGTCGATGACCGGCTCGTAGACGTTGGTCGGGAACAGGGTGCCGCCGCCGTAATTGAATTGCTTGCGGGTGTAGCTGTAGTCGGCGCCCACCAGCAGGCTGTGCTCGCGGCCGAAGGCTTCAACCGGCAGGTTCAGGTGGGCGTCGGCGCCGGTGGTTTTCCAGTGATTGCGGTATGACCACGCAACAAGGTTGGTATCGCCGGTAAGCGGGTCAACGGCTCGGTTGGGCCAGGTGGTCTGGCGCGTGGGGGTATCGGTATCGCGATGGAACACGCTTGCCTTGACCACGCCACCGCCTTCAAGCCGGTGCTCTACGTCGGCAAAAAGTTCGGTGGCTTCCTCTTCGATGCGGTTCCATTCCGCGCTGAGGTTGGTGCCTCGGCGCACGTCAAGCAGCGAGCCGTCGGCATAGGCGGGCAGGCCGAACGCCGGGGTCGTGCGCGAGCGTTGATGCGTGATGCCGGCCGCCAGCGTGGTGTGCGGCGTCAGGTCGGCTTCGATGATGCCGTAGAGGGTAGGGCGCTCGGAGTTCACCCGGTCCACGAAAGAGCCGCGATCTTCATAGGCCGCGATGAAGCGGCCGCGCACCTTGCCTTCGCTGTCGAAAGGCGTGCTGAGGTCGGCCACCGCCCGGTAGTAATCCCACGACCCCACGCTGGCCTGGGCCCCAAAGGCGAATTCCTGTAGCGGGCGCTTGCGCACAAGGTTCACGCTGCCACCGGGCTCGCCGGTGCCCTGATACAGCCCGGACGGGCCGCGCAGCACTTCAATGCGGTCGTAGATGGCAAGGTCGAAGCCCGCCGACAGGTTGCCGGCCCCGGCGGGTGCGCGCAGGCCGTCAACCTGGATCGAATCCAGCGTATAGCCTCGGGAGATGAACCCGGAAATATTGCCGCCGCTAGAAAGCGTTTCAACGGTGATGCCGGTGACGTTGCGCATCGCGTCCGACAGGCTGTTGAGGTTTTGGTCATCAAGCTGCTGGCGCGTGACGACCGACACCGACTGCGGAATTTCCTTGAGCGTCTGCGTGCCTTTGCCCAGCGTGACGGCGTTGCTGGTGTACGAGTTCGTTCCTTCGCTGGTGGCGGGCGTTGCCGTTCCCGTAACGGTCACGGCCTCTAGCTGCGTGACCCCGCCTTGCGGCGTGGCCTGCAAGGCATAGGTGCCCGCGGCGCTGGGCACGGCGCGATAGCCGGTGCCGGCAAGCAGACGGTCGAAGCCTTGCTGCACGCTCATCTCGCCCGAGAGGCCCGGGCTCTGGCGGCCAGCCAGCCAGGCGGGGTCGTAGACGATTTGTACGCCGGCGGCAGCCGCATAGCGTGCCAGCACGGTGTCGAGCGCACCCGCGCCGATCGCGACGGTGCGTATCTGTGAGCTGGGCGCCGTGCCGCTTTGCGTTGCGGTCTGCGCTGCGGATTGCGCGCCCGCCGTCGCACTCGCCATGGCCGTGCACCAGATAGCCGACCAGATCATTGCCTTGCGGGGTCCTTTGCCCCGCGTTGCGGGTACACGTGCCATCACTCTTTCATCCTTTCGTCGTCAAGCAAGAAGCGCCCGCATCCCCTCGATGCGGTGTCACTACCTACTCCGCACGACAACGAAAAAGTGATCACCTGAATGCAAATTATTTTTATTGCGCGCCAGATCAAGCGCCAGTCGGCCCGACCGACACCCAGTAGCGCGTGACGCGTTGCACGGCGATCGGCAGGCGTTCGGCCAGGGCGCGCAGGGCGGCATCGGTATCGCGCAGCGACAGGGCGCCCGACACCCGCAAGTTGGCCACCTCGGGCGAGCAGCGCAGCATGCCCGGGCGATGGCGCGCCAGTTCCGCCACTACATCGGCCAGGCGCTGGTCGCGCACGACAAGCATGCCTTGCTCCCAGAGCGCCGCGCTGTCGTCCACGGGCGCAAGCGCGCTGGATTGGGCAAGCGTGAAACTGCCGCGTTGGCCTGCGTCGATGCGCAAGGGGGCGGCGTGCGCGGGGCGTGCCAGCACGGCGTGTTCGAACACCATGACCTCGGTACGATCGTCGATCACACGCACCGAGAAGCGCGTGCCCAGTGCCTGCACCTCGCCCTGCGGGGTCTGCACGACGAACGGTCGATACGTGGATTGCGCTTCCTGGCCGGTGGTCACTAGAACCTCGCCCGCAACTAGAACAAGACGGCGCTCGGTGGCGTCAAAGCGCAGGTCGACGGCGCTGCCGCTGTTCAATACCAGCCGCGTGCCATCGTCCAGCATGCGTGTCAGTTGTTCGCCCGCGGCGGTGCGCAGATCCGCGCGCAAGGCGGGCGCCTCGCGCCACGCCATCCAGCCCACCGGCGCCGCGACGCCCAACCCCAGTGCCATGCGCAGCACGGCGCGGCGGCCCTGGCGCTTGCGGGTGGAGCGCAGCACGTCATGCCCGATCTGGGCGGGCAGCCCATCGAACGTGCCCAGCACCTGTTCGGCGCGTGCCCAAGCCTGCGCGTAAGCCTCGCCCTGCGCAAGCCAACGCTCGAATGCTCGTCGGGTGGTTGCATCGGCGGGCTCGTAGCGCAGCCGGATCACCCAGTCGGCCGCTTCTTCCAGCAACCTGTCGCTGGGCATGGCCGTCATGGCGTTGCTGCCCAGCGCGCTCATGCGGCGACGGCCATGCAGGCCATCAAGGCCTTGCGCAGATGGCGACGTACCGTAATGACGGGTCTGCCGGTTTGCTCGGAAATCTCTTGCAAGGTCAGGCCGTCTAGCTGCGCCAGCAGGAACATGTCGCGCGTGGCCGCAGGCAGGCGCTGGAGCATGGCGTCGATTGCCACCAGCGTCTGCACGATGATGAGGCCCGTTTCCGGCGGCGGCACCTGGGGTTCGGGCAGATGCGCGATGGCGTCCAGATAGGCCTGCTGGACCGCGCGGCGCCGCCAATGGTCCACCAGCAACCCCTTGGCGATATGCGTGATCAGGGCGCGTGGTTCCTCGCGCAACACGGGCGGGCGGCGCGCGGCCATCAGCCGCAAGAACGTGTCCTGCGCCAGATCGGCCGCGTCGCCGCTGTCGCCCAGCTTGCGATGGAGCCAGCCTTGCAGCCAGCCATGGTGATGGCGATAAAGCTGCTCGACGGCGGGGAGGGTAAGAGAGTCGGGTGATTGCAAGATGCCCCGAAGTTTACCGAATGCGAATAAGAAATACTATTAATTAGATTAAGCGGGGAGGATGGCGCTGCGTGCGCGCAACAGGTCGCGTTTTGTGCAAACCGGTTATTGCCGCCGCCAGCAAACTGCCCACAACCGCCCCGCAAATCGGCAACCCATAACTGCCGCTCAAGTCATAGGCGTACCCCGCCGCAACCGGCCCGACCAAGGTACCTAGCGCCACGCTGGTGTACAGCGCGCCGATAATCCCGCTGATATGGCGGCCGCCGAAGTGGTCCATCAGGACCGCTGGCAGCAGCGCCACCCAGCCGCCATAGAACGCGCCGAACACCAACGCGAATAGCGCCAGCGACCAAAACTGGCTGGAGGCGGCCCAGGCCGCCAGCGTGGCGGCGATTCCGCCATACATGGCCGCCAGGGCGGCGCGTCGGCCCACGCGGTCTGCCAGCGGCCCCAGGCAGAAACGGCCGGCGGTGCTGCCCACGCCGATCAGGCTAAGCAGCAGCACGGCTAACGCTGGCTTTACGCCGTGGTCCATCGCGTAGGGCACCAGATGAACGAACGGCACAAAGACGCCAAACGCGCAGACCAGGCAGGCAGCGTATAGCCAGGCAAACGTCTTGCTGCGAACGGCGTCCCGCACGGAAACTCCGTCGGGCGCGGGAGTGGTTGACGACCGGGACGGCAGTGGCTCGCCGTCCGGCGTCAGGCCCCGGTCCAGCGGCGAGTTCTCCACCCAGCGCGATGCGGCCACCCCCAACACCGCCACGCCCACGGCCAACGCAAGATAGGCGTATCGCCATCCCCACAGCCCGATCAGAGCCGCCGCCATCGGCGGCACCAGCAGCGTGCCCACTCCGATGCCGCTGACCGCCAGCCCCGACGCCAACCCCCGCCGCCGCTGAAACCAGCGCTGCACCGCGCCCACCACCGGCACGTACGAACATCCAACGCCCAGCCCCACGCCCAGCCCATAAGCGAGGTAGATCTGCGTCATGTTCTGTGCGGCGGCGGCAAGCAGAAGACCCAGCGCCAGCAGCAGCATGCCGGTCAGCGCCAGCGCTCGCGAGCCGTAGCGGTCCGCCAGCGGTCCGCTGACTACGCCGAATCCGAAGTACAGGCATCCCGCAAGCGAGAACACCAGCGAGACCGCCGCGCGGGATGCGCCGAAGTCGCGTTGCAAGGCGTCAACAAAAGAGCTGAAGGAATAGGCACTGCCGAAGCCCAACAAGGTAATGACGAAGGCGGCGGCCACGACGAACCATCCACGAAAAATTCGGCCACGGGTGGACGGCGTGGCGGGCTGTGATGGATGCATCGTCATGCTTGCGCCTCTGTGGCCGGCCTGCGCAGGTGCCAAGGCGTGGCGGCCTGGAAGGCGGCGCCCAGGGTGAACAAGGTCATCTCGGCCAAATGCGCCGCTACCAGTTGAACGCCCATCGGCATGCCGGCATCGCATTGGCCCGCCGGCAGCGTCAAGCAGGGGTGTCCCGTCATGTCGAACACGCAGGTATAGCGCTGAAGCGCCGCGATCAGTTCGGGCTGGTCGCCTAGGGTACTGATGGTGTGCAAGGTCAGCGGCGGCATGGGTTGCACGGGAGTCAGCAGTGCGTCGATGCCGGCGAACAGGGCATCGACCTTGCCGCGCAGCGCCATGCGCCGCAGCAACAGAAGTTGATAGTCCAGGCCGGACAAGGCGTGGCCCGCATCAAGCACCGCCGCCAAGACTGGGCCGTACTCCGCGCGGCGGGAAGGATAGGTGTCGGCGTGGGCCGCAGCGGCTTCCACCGCGCATTGAGGCACCCAGTCGCGAACCGCCTGTTCGCCGTCCGCAATCGGAAAGCGCACCGGGACCAGCGTTGCTCCCAAGTCCTTGAATGTCTGCGCGGCGGACGCCAGCATGCGTTGCGTCTGCGCGTCCACGTTGTTGCCGTTCCACTCGGAATCGACGCCGATCCGCAACCCGTGCAGGGAACCGGTGGGCAACTGTGTGTAGCGCGGCACCGTCGCCTGCAACGCGGTTGGGTCCAGCGGATCAGCGCCTGCCATGGTTTCCAGCATGACGGCGGCATCTTGCGCGCTGCGCGCGATGACGCCGATGTGATCCAGCGATGCCGCCAGCTCTACCGTGCCGTGCCGGCTGACGCGGCCCCAGGTCGGCTTGATGCCGGTCAGGCCGGTGGCGGCGCAGGGCCAGCGGATGGATCCTCCGGTATCCGACGCGGTGGCCGCAAAGCAAAGCCCAGCCGCCGTGGCCACGGCGGACCCGCTGGACGAGATGCCGGTCCAGTAGTCCGCGTTCCACGGATTGCGTGGGGGCGCGATGGCAGGGTGGTGGTCGGAGTACGCGCCTTCCGTCATTTGCAATTGCCCCAGCAGCACCGCGCCCGCGTCGCGCAGGCGGCGGACAACAGTGGCGTCATGCGTTGCAGGCACGTTGCGATGAATCGTCATGCCGGCGGCGGCGGGCACGTTTTGCTGGCGGCACAGGTCTTTCAGCGCGACAGGAATGCCGTGCAACGGGCCTCGGTATCGCCCCGCGCGTATCTCGGTCTCAGCATGATGCGCGGCTTGTAGCGCCAGATCGGCCTTGATGCAGGCATAGCTGCGCAATACGCCGTCGCGCGCTTCAATGCGCTGCAATTGGCGGCGAGTCAGTTCAACGGGTGAGACTTCGCGGGTTCGGATCAAGCTTGCGATGCAGGTCAGGTTCTGGTCGAGCAGGTCAGCGTCGGCAAGGCGGGTAAAGGAAGTTTCATTCATATAGTTAAGCTATTCCGGGATGAGTCGAAGGTTCGCAATAATCCAGGTAAATTAGCCGGAACAAAGCGGTGCAACAAACCTTGATTTCTATCTGATTCGGATTAGTAAAACTATTCTAATGAATGCCACGACGAACGCTCATGATTCCGCCACGACTCCCCCCGCTTAACGCGCTGCGTGCGTTTGACGCTGCCGCCCGCCATCAGTCCATGAAAGCGGCTGCAGAAGAACTCTGCGTGACGCCGGGCGCGGTCAGCCAGTTGATCAAAACCTTGGAACAGCACTTGGGCGTGGCGCTGTTCGTGCGTGTGAACCGAGGCATCCTGTTGACCGATGCGGGCAAGAATTACCTGCCGCCAATCCGCAATGCGTTTCGCCAGATTCTGGATGCCTCGGCACGCATTGCTGCGCCGCCGGCGAGCCGTGTGTTGACGGTGGGCACCACTACTTTCTTTGCGTCGGCCTGGCTGATTCCTCGTCTGAACGACTTTCATGCGCGCCATCCCGACATCGACCTCCAGGTGGTGACCAACAACGCCTTGACGGATTTTTCACGCGACGGCGTGGATATCGCCATTCGGCACGGGCTGGGCCGCTACCCGGGTCTGCAAAGCGAACACCTCTTGACGGTGGGCGTCGTGCCGGTGGCTTCCGCCAGCCTGGTTGCCTCGCTGGGCATGCCCGCCAGCGCGCGGGACCTGCTGAGCTGGCCGCGAGTGCATGATGAAAAGCGCAATGGCTGGCAGCTCTGGTTTACCGCACAGGGTATTGAAGATGCGGGCATGCCCAGAGGGCCCGCGTTCGACGACGGCAGCCTGCTACTGAAGGCGGTTGCAGCCGGGCAGGGCATGGGGTTGCTGCCGGTGGTAATGGTCGAAGACGAGCTAGCTGCGGGGCGGCTCGTCCGCTTGGCGGAAGATGCCTGGTTGGAGGACTTTGGCTACTACCTGGTATGGCCGGGCAAGGGGCCGATGGCGGACAAGATCCGTGCGTTTCGCGATTGGTTGCGGGCGCCTGGCTTTTCTTCTGTGTGAGGTGTAACGCCGATTGCCAGTTGTCGCTGCGATTGAGAAACAGCCCGCCGCATTGCCGCTCGGGTCTCCTGGCAAAGCGCCGAACTACGGTTGAGCCGGTAACGGTGGAGTGTGTGGCAATGGGTGGGCTTGCGGGTGCGTCAACGCGTCGGCCAATTCGACTCGATTGCGTCCCGCGGCCTTTCCTTTGTATAGCGCGGAGTCGGCCTGCCGCAGAGCATCCTCCAGGCCATGCGCGCCATGGAAGGGCGGTGAAATTCCAATGGTGACCGTGCAACGCAGTGAATGACCGGAACCCGTCACCTTGATTGCCTGGCTTTCCACATTTGCGCGCAGGCGCTCGGCCATGTCGATGACACGGTCATCGTCTGTGTCCAGGAAGATAGCCACAAACTCTTCGCCGCCAATGCGACCCGTCAAATCGCCACGACGAACGGTGGAGCGAAGTAAATCCGCAACCTGGCATATGACTTCATCCCCGGCTTGGTGGCCGTAGGTGTCATTGATCCGCTTGAAATGGTCGACATCCAACAGCAGCAAGCGGGCTGGCGCGGCATTCCGGGAATTGAAATACTGCTTCAGCGCGTCCATCAGCCCTCTGCGATTAAGCAGGTCTGTCATGGGATCGCGCGCCGCCATATTGCGCAGGCTGTCCGTCAGCCGTCGCAGTACCAGCCAGACGATGGAGGGCGGCACGATGGTGGCCAGGGTCGACATATAGATGTAGAAAATCATCTGAAAGCGGCTGTCCATGTGCAGCGCATCCAAGCCGTCATCGACAATTTTCAAGAACTTCAGCGCGTTCAGAACGCAGATCCCACTAATCAGCAGCGCGAAAAAAATCATCTCGCCGTGCAGGTCTTTTGCAAAGGTGCGCACGCCATAGATGACGGTTATTGTCATCGCAAAGAAGAGCACGGCCGCCATGGCCGCAAGCATTGCATAGCGCGCCGTGGGCCCAGCGTTCCATTGCACCAAGCATTGCGCAATGGCATAGGCCACGGAAAACAAGATCAGCGAACGCCACAATCGAACCTGCCGCCCAAAAAAGCGCATGGCACCGATCCAGTAAGCAATCGGGGCGGCCAGCGTAAGGGTGTGGTTGACGACGCTCATCACGCTCCAGGCGGGTCCGCCTTCCGCCAGTTGCAGGATATAGGCCATCGCCAGCAGGAGATTGCCGACGGCAAAAACATCCATCCCCATCCGGTTGCCAGGCAAGCGGCGGCTAATAAGTAGGAACATGGCTGAGAAGCACAACAGATGTGCGCACAGCATGGCGACGAGCGTGGAGGCAACCATATGGGCGTGGGGAGTCTACAGTCAGCGCACCGGCAGCAGATATTTCAGGCCCTGAGTGAAACCCCGTGGCGCGACGCTGAGATGGTCCTCGTCGTTCAGGACCGCTGACTTCAGTTTCAAGCCGGGGTACTTGCGGCTCTGCAATGCCGATTCAAGCGCCCGGTTGTCGGCGACCATGTCAACCGTCTGGTTGTAGCGCCGGTCCCCTTTGCGCAGGGCCTCAAAGGCGCCCACATACATAAAGACGTTGGCCTTTAGATCCTGATTCTGCTTGGCGTAGCGCGCTTCGAAGGTCAGGGCGACCCGCTTGTCGTACCAGAGAGACGGGCTGCCGAGGATATAGCCGCTGAACAGGCCAGGCTCGGTGAAAAGGATCTGCGTGCCCAGCAGGGCGCCGTAGGAGTGGCCCAGAAAGAGGGCGCGGGCCGGGTCTGCCCGGTAGCGGGCGGAGATGAATGGCTTGACCTGATCGCGCAGATAGTCTTGGTAAGCGCGCGACTGACCATGGACTGCATTGGCGGGTGCGGTGCTTGGGCCATTTGGCGTCGGCGTGTAGTCGCGTTGCCGGCTGACCCCGCCGTCTTCGCCCTTTGCGTAAGACAGGCCGACAAGGATGAATTCCTCGATCTTGGGGCCCTCAACGTTCAGGCGACGGCCTAACTGCCGGATGATTGGGAAGGCGTAGTCGGCGTCGGTCACATACAGCACGGGGTAGCGCCGCTGCGGCTGCTTTGCATAAGACGGCGGTAAAGCAACGAAGACCTGGTAACCGCGGCCAGATACCGGATCGGGCACGTCCCAGACCTCGCTGTCGGCGATCTCGTAGGGGCGGCCTTCGCCGGGTTGTACCTTTACCGTTGATGGGGGCTGGGCGTGCGCCGGCCGGCTAGTGACGCCGAAGCTGGCGATAAGGGCGAGCAGCAGGGCGCTTAGATAATGTCGTTGCATGTTAAGTTTATGTTTTTCGACAGCCGGAACTTCCGACAAGTCTTCGATGATCTGGCCGGACGTTTGGTGTTGCCAGGTGTGGCACTCGCGCTGTTGCCTCAGCCTTCCAGCCGCTTCACCCGCCACGAAACACCGCTTCCATATTATTTCCGTCGGGATCCAGCACGAACGCGGCATAGTATCCCGGCGGATAGCCAATCGCCGTGTCGCGCAGGCCGGGCGCACCGTTATCGGTTCCGCCCGCTTTCATGGCGGCTGCGTAAAAGGCGTCGACTTCGGCACGGTTCTTTGCCGCGAAAGCGGTGTGCTGGCGCACGCTATGTGGATGGAATTTGTCGATCCAGAAAATCGGATAGTCGACGCCATAGCCCACTGCATCAGATCCGTCATCGCTGGGAATCTGCATGACGCGGCGCAGGCCGAGCGCTCCCAGGACTGAATCGTAGAAAGCGGCGGAGCGGGCGACGTCTGCCACCCCGATACCGGTATGGTCGATCATTGTGGACTGCCTCCTATGGCGTTGCGGTTTCCAAGTTATGTGATGCACATCAGGCGCTGAACGACGACGCCAAGCCCTGCGCTTCCTGAAGCATCCATTTTGCAAATGCCTGTAGTGGCGCTTCACTCAACTCGATCGTCTCGGGCAGAACGAGGCAGAAATTCTTGGCAATCGCTTTGCTGTCCGGCCAAGGTGCGACCAGACTGCCTTGTTCAAGCTCTGCCTCGATATAAAGACGGGGCACCAACGCGACGCCCAGGCCGGCCACTGCCGCCGCGATCAGCATGGAATGCAGATCGTAGCGCGCGCCGACTGCCGAATTAGTTAACTCGATGCCGGCCTCTTGTGCGTAAAGCTGCCATGCGTCCGGGTTTTGCCGGCGGTGAAGGCGGGGTAGCTCGTCCAGCGACGTGTGCGCACCGGCTTCCGCGAGCAGCGCCGGACTACAGACGGGAACCAGCACTTCCTCAAGCAAGTGATGCAAGTGCATACCCGCCCATGCCGGATGCTCAAAATGGATGGCCGCGTCGAAACCGCTACCCGCAAGAATGAAGGGCTCCATACGCTCGGTGATATGCACGGTGATGTTGGGATGCGCGTTTTGAAAGCGCTTCAGCCGAGGGATCAGCCAGCGGGTAGCGAAGGTGGGAATGGCGGCGATATCAATCGTCCCGCCTTCAGTAGGCTGCCCCATTACATAGAGGCTGTCCCGCTCAAGCCGATTCAGGATCTCGCGCACCTGCACCGCGTATCGCATGCCGTGGGGTGCAAGCCGTACGCGATTACCCACGCGCTCAAAGAGTGCGACGCCTAAAAACGCCTCCAGGCGACCGATCTGACGACTGATCGCGCCCTCGGTCAGCGCCAATTCTTCGGCCGCGCGGGCGAAGCTGCCGTGTCGCGCCGCTGCCTCGAAAGCCAGGAGCGCGGAATTACTTGGAATCTTACGTCGCATGGGGGGCTCGTTGATGGGGTGCGCTTGAAGCAGCTTGAGTCAATGTCACTGAAGGCTGATTTTATATCGCTATATAGGCGTTAGAGGCGCGTTTAGCATGACCTTACTGCAATGAGTGGGTTCGAGTGCTGATAGCGCTTAACCCGTGACGAAGGATTTTCCTGATGATCTATACCGTGGAATGCAGCTTTGCCGATCCCAACAGCGAAGCCGAATGGAATGACTTCTACAGCGCTGAAAAGCTGCCCGCCCTTATCTCGGTCAGGGGCTTTCAGACGTCGCAGCGCTTCAAGGCGTTAAGCGACGGTTGCCCGATCTACCTGGCCCTGCACACGATTGACGGCCTGGATGTTCTGACGGGCGAGGAATACCGCCAGAAGGGCGGCGGCAATTTTGCAAGGTGGCAGCAGCACATCACCGACTGGCACCGAAATCTGTATGACGACATCGGCGTTGCGCCGGCGGTCAATGAGGACGAACTCCTTGTGCTGTGTGCAAGCGGCGCCGAACCTCTGATTCAGATGGACCTTACCCCCTTAGCCATGCGAGCCGTTGCGCTTGAAAAGTCTCCGGAACGTCGTTGGCTGGCAAAGCTGTCTCGGGGAAAGGCCCGCTTATTCGAGAGCGTGCCCGAAGGCGTCCACGTCTATGCGCCGATGACTGAACAACTCACAAGTTCTTATGCAGCGTTGAACGTTCAAGCCTGAAATTAAAGCGTTTCCGGAGAAAAGTTGTGCCCGCCATTCCATTTCCAAGTCAGCAAGCCGGAGATTTCACGGTTACCGCCATCAGCGACGGCTACCTCACCGCCAGCCTGGACTTGCTTTCGAATATCAACCCGGACGATGCGTCCGCAATGCAAAATGCCGCGGGCCAAAAGGAGCCGGGCGCCGTGCATATCAATTGCTATTTGGTCCGGGGAGCGGGCCGCACGATTTTGATTGACGCGGGGGCGGGAGGGATCAAGCAATGGGGTGGCCGGTTGATATCGAATTTATCGCTGGCTGGGGTCAAGCCCGCCGACATCGACACCGTCCTGCTCACCCACGCCCATCCCGATCACGTCGGCGGGCTGGTGGACGCAGCCGGACAAAACCTCTTTCCGAATGCGGAGCTGGTGGCTCATCAACGCGAGCTTGCGTTCTGGCAGGATGACGGAAATCTAAGTCGTGCCACCGAGCGCGCGCGCGGCAACTTCCTGATTGCGCGTCAAGTGTTCGACGGCTACCGCGACACGCTTCGTACTTTCCAGGAAGGGGAGGTGCTTCCCGGTATCAAGGCGATGCCGCTACCGGGGCACACGGATGGACATTCCGGATATCTTTTCGAATCGTCCGATCAGAGCCTGCTTGTTTGGGGAGATATTGTCCATTTTCCCCACATTCAGATCGAACGGCCAGACGTGTCGATTGCCTTTGATCAGGATTCTTCCCTTGCCGCCACCACACGATCACAGCTGTTGGATCTGGTCAGTTCAGAGAAACTCTTGATCGCCGGCATGCATTTGGGGGAACTTGGTTTCGCTCGAATAAAGCGAAGCGGCGGAAGCTACGGCTTGGAGTATGAGACCGAAGCGTGAAGCCCCCAATCTATGCAACCCTGCTTACAGGGTCGGTTGCGGAATCGGGGTGTCTTTCGGCAGCGTGCCCGATATGCGCGACGGGCAATCCGAAATTCCCCACTTGGTGACCATGCCCTTTTCAATCATGAACTTCTCGATGCACACGTGATAGGCGGACATGGGACCCCAGATCTCTTCGTACGAAATGATCGTTGCCCCGCTGGAAAGCGTATAGCTTTTCTTTGGAGGTCCCCACTTGGAAATCAGTTGCTCTTCCGTGCTGCCGACCCAGACTGCATTGACGTCGTTATAGGTTTTATTCCGGGTGCCCATCAGCATGTTCATCTGTCCAGAAGTACATCCCACAAGCAGCGATGGCAGGACAACAAGCAGTGCTAATTTTTTCATTTTGAGCATTCCCTAAAGTTCGACGGTTGAGAGTCAGGTGCTTTTATTTTTTCCGGGCGTCAATGTATCAGAAACATCAGAAACATCCGAAACCTTGCAGTCCGGCGGGAAGCTTCCATCAAGCCTGATATTCACTTTCCTTCAACGTCGGCGATTTCCCGGGCCGTTAATGCCACGGGGAAAATCGCGCCAGGAGTAGCCGTCTTCGCGTTCGTCCGTGATGGGCTGTCGTACCGCAGGGTCTTTATTGCGCGAACAGAACGGCGCTCATATTATGCAAGCCAATACTTGTATAAATGAGGCCGTATCTTGAGTTCGTTCACTGCAATCTGGCTGTTTCTATCTGTCCAGGCCGTGGGGCTGGCCCTATGGCTGACGCTTGCCGCGCTGAACAATCGGCGCGATTTCGCGGGCGCGGCAGTGGCCGTCGGCGCCACGATGGCGATGCTGCCGCTGACGCAGGAGCCACGCATCCCCACGCCCTTGCTCAGTCGCGCGCAACGGGCGCCGGGGCTGCATCGCGCGGCATTGGGGCTATTGCTTCTGATGCAAACGGCCGGCGCCGCATTGGCTTGGGCCGGCTGCTACATGCTGTTGATTCAGGGCGATCTGGCTTCGGCCCGACCCTGGCTGAACGGCGCGCTGGCCGCCTTGTCCGCCTGCCTGCTGGCCATGCATTTGAGCGGCCTGTGGTTTGGCTACTGGATACGCCAGGACACGCTGCAACTGACGCACATCGCGTTGTTGCTGTGGTCGTGCTTGATGTTCCTGGTCTTCAATCTTCCAGACAGCTTGCTGGTTCCGTGATGGTGTCGGCGTCGCCTCAGCCTTGCACCGGCGTGCACAGTTCCACCAGCGTGCCGTCGGAGCAGCGCAGGTAAGACACCACTTGCCCCCAAGGCTTGGCGGTCGGCGCACTGAGTTCGGTTGCACCCAACGACAAGGCCTTGGCGTGGGCGGCGGCCACGTCGTCCGTCACAAAGCCCACTTCCATGCCCAAGGGCTTGGGCGACGCCGACGCTTCAACGTGTCCCGTGGCGAAGTTCATGGCAGCCAGTTCATGCGCCGCGAACGACAGCGTGGTGGCGCCAGTATCAAGCTCTCCGTAGGTTCCTGACTCGTGCAGGAAGCGCACCGGAAAGCCAAACGCGGCTTCAAAAAAGGACAACGACGCCGCCACGTCAGGCACATAAACGATGGTGTATCCGAACTTCATGAGGGGTCCTTGAAAGCTTGGTTTGCGCGTCGACAAACAGGTCAACGCTGATCGTGCGCATCATACGTGGACGTTGCGGTGTGACGGGCTGTTTGTCGCCGCCCAGTCACAAGAGTGCCTGGCGCGTATGCAGCTTTGGTGAGAAACGTGACAGAATGTCAGGCACGTGCCGCCCGGCTGTACCGGTGAATTCCGTATTGATCAGGTTGTGAAATGCCCGTTATCGGTGATCCGTACCTAACCCGACCTCCTGGCGATGGCGGGGGCGGCGCGCAATGCGACCCCGACGGTTCCCTGGGCCGGCTGGTACGCCTGACCCGGCGCTTCTTTCGTGTGGATTTCGCAATCCTGGCGGGCACCGACGCCGACGCCAGTGGCGCATGGCAGGTGGCGGATGGCGCGCCGCCCTCGAATTCCCAACCCTGGTCCATCGAATGCCCCGTACGCGCCGCCGACGGGCGCCTGCTGGGCAGCTTGCGGCTGCTGCACGGGCAGGCGCGCGATGTCACCGACGAAGACAAGCAGGCCTTGCAAGACCTGGCCGGCCTGGCGGCCACGGCCATCGAGCAGCGCCATGCGCTGTCGAGCGAGCGCGCCGACGAAGACACCTGGCGCGAAGAAGCCCGAAAGCTGTCGCTGGCCATCGCGGGTAGTGGCACGGGCGTCTGGGACCGCAACGTAGTGACAGGCGAGATCACTTATTCGCCCGGCTGGAAGGCCTTGCTTGGCTATTCAGAATCGGAACTCACCACGCGCATCGAGGACGCCTACAAACGTCTGCACCCGGACGACCTGGACTACGTGCGCGCCGCGATGCAGGACCATTTCGACGGCAAGACGGAGAGCTACGAAGTCGAGCACCGCATCCGATGCAAGGATGGCAGCTACAAGTGGATTTGCAGCCGCGGCAAGGTAATCAGCCGGGACACAACGGGCAGGGCGCTACGCATGATGGGCACGACCACCGACATCAGCGCGGTGCGCGCCATGTCCGAACGGCTCCAGCGCACGGCGGACTTGGTCGTCAACCTTACCGATGCCGTGCCGGGCCTGGTGTTCCAGTGTCGGGCCGTGCCCGAAGGCGGCGCGTGGTTCTCGTATGTCAGCGCGGGCATCTGGGACATGTTCGAGCTCACCGCCGAAGACGCGCGCGCCAGCGCCACCGCCATCGAACAGCGCATCCATCCCGAGGACTTGCCCGCCTATCGCACGTCGCTGCATGTGGCAGCCGCCGCGCTGACGCCGTGGCATTTGGAGTTCCGCGTGTGCCTGCCGTTGCAGGGTGTGCGGTGGCGGCAGGGGGACGCCAGCCCGCGTCGCGACACCGACAATGGCGTGGTGTGGCACGGGTTCGTCACCGATATCACCGACCGCAAGCGCGCTGAACTCGAATTGCGCGAGCTTGCCGCCACGGACGCGCTGACGACCTTGCCCAACCGCCGCCACTTCATGTCGCGCATCGCCGCGGAGCTCACGCGGATAAAGGGCCTGGGCGGCCTGGGTTCCGCGGTGCTGATGTGCGACCTGGACCACTTCAAGCACATCAACGACACCTGGGGCCACGCCATCGGCGATGGTGTGCTTCAGCATTTTGCGAACATGCTGCGCGCCCAGTTGCGCGAAATCGACCTGGTGGGCCGCATCGGTGGCGAGGAGTTCGCCGTTGTGCTGCCCGATACCGACATCGAAAGCGCGCACCTGTTCGCCCGAAACGTGCAGCGCCAGATCGCTGATACGCCGTACTTGTCGGATGGGCGGCACATACCGCTGACGGTCAGCATCGGCATTTCCGCGCTGCATACGAAGGACGACGACGCGGAGCTGGCGCTTAGCCGCAGCGACCGCGCGCTGTATTACGCCAAGCAACGGGGGCGCAATCGGATCGAATCGGTGCTGTTCCGATAGAACAACCCTTATCGTCAATGAATCTGTTCCGAGCCCTCGGGTTGCAATTTCGACAGCCCATTCCAATCGGGGTCTTTGAACATGCGCAGATTGATGGGGTAGACCGGATGCCCGGCCAGGCATTCGTTGAAGGCGTCCAGAAAGGCCTCAACGTTCGGGGTGTAGTAACGCCACTCCTTCAGATGATTGCCGGTCAGGCAAGCCACCTGCACACCGACATTGGAGTTCTCGAAGCCGTTCTCGATGGCTTCTTCAAAGTTGTTGGTGCTCTTCTTGTCTTCGTCATTGGGCATGCCGGACTCGATGCCCGTATACGGCCAGGAGATGATGATCAGGTTCTCATTGACTTGACGATCAGGCGCCGCCGGCAGCCCGGTACGAAAACGAACGATGACCGACAGGTCGTTGACGCGGGTTTCTCCCACTGCCCAGAGATCGCCTGGGAAAATGCTGTTCATTGAATGCCTTCCTATATAGAAGCCGAACCGGCGGGTTCAGCGCTTGGTTCCGAGCAAAGCTCGTCTTCAAAAAAAGAAGCGCGAAGTCTATCGCAAGCTATCGATCCCAGGCTGTGGGACACACGTGCCACACGCTTGCGCCGTAAGTCGCGCCTGCTCCGCCAGCCCGTCCCGCAGCAACTGCGCCGGCGCGCTCATGGCGCGGTCTTTCGACCAGACCACCGCAAGCACCGGATCTTCCAGCGACAGCAACTGCCGCGCCACCAATCCCTGGCGCTCCGCATAGTGCGCGCCAAGACTTTCCACGATGGCCACGCCCAAGCCTTGCGCCGCCAGCGCGCAGGCCGCCGATGACTGCGCCACTTCGATGATTGGCTGATACGGCAGCCCGCGCGCTTCCAGCGCCTGGCGTGTTGCGCGGCCGGCGGGCAGGGCGGGGGCCAGCACGATCGGGCCAGCATTGGCCACCTGTTCAAGTGTCAGCGCCGACTGCCGCGCCCAGGGATGATCTTGCGCCATGACCGCGTGCAGGCTCAACGGCGCCAACCGCAAGCTGCTGACGCGGTCGATGTCGGACGGTGCGCCGATGATGATGCCCAGATCAATGCGATGGTCGACCGCCATTTCTATGATCTCCAGCGCGGTGCCGGCGCGTACCGTTACCGCGACGGTCGGGTGCGCCTGTCGCATGGCGGCTAGCGCCGGGGGCAGCAGGCTGGAGGCCGCTATCGCAACCGCGCCCACGTCCAAGCGCGCCAACGCCCCTTGCCGGATGTCGACGGCCAGCCGGTCGACCGCTTCGATGCCGGCCAATGCGTTGAGCACTTCGGGTATCAGCGCGCGACCCTGGCTGGTGAGGTGCAACCGCCGGTTCTCGCGGCTGAACAGCGCGAAGCCCAGGCGGGTTTCCATGTCGCGCAGCAGGGCGCTGGCTGCGGGCTGGGTCATGTTGACGGAAGCGGCGGCGGCGGTGACGGTGTCGTGCCGATACATGGCGCGCAGCAGCAGGAGTTCTCGCCGATTGAACATATGAATTTCATATGGAAATAGTCAATTCATCTATTTGACCATATGAAGGGGGCGCCGCCAGAATAGCCGGATCGCATTTTGCTTCTTCAGCTATCGCCATGCCCGCCAACACCATCGTTTCCGTCACTTGCATCCCCTTGCGCCTGCCGTTTCATCATTGGAGCCCGTCGCCGCTGTTCGCCGGCCGTCCGCGCGACAAGCTGGACAGCGCGCTGGTGCGCGTGCAGACGGAAGACGGCACGGTGGCCTGGGGCGAGTCTTATTGCGTGGAGCCGCGCGCCTTGGTCGCCATTTTTGAGACCTTGATCGCGCCGCTGGCCTGCGGGCGGGATGCGGATGACGACACTTTGCTGCCGGGTATGCAGCGCACGCTGCACAACCTGGGGCGGTCGGGTCCGGTTGTGCATGCATTGGCCGGCCTGGACATCGCGCTGTGGGACCTGCGCGCCAAGCGTGCCGGCGTGCCCTTGTATCAACTACTGGGAGGCAAGCGCCGTGATCGCGTGCGCGTCTATGCGTCGCTGCTTCAGTACTACGGCAACGCGGAACGCCTGGACGCGGTGACAACGCGCGCCTTGAACGAAGGCTATACCGAGATCAAGCTGCACGAGCGCACCGCCGATGCGCTGGCCGCCGTGCGCCGCAGTACCGGCGCGGGCGTGCCCATCATGGTGGATACGAACTGCGCCTGGTTGCCGGGCGAGGCCGAGGCCGCCATCGCCGCCATGCGCCCGCATGATCCGTTCTGGATTGAAGAGCCGCTGTGGCCGCCGGAGGACGACCGCGCGTTGGCCCGCTTGAAGCGTGCCTGTGGCGTGCCGCTGGCCGTGGGCGAGAACGCCGGCAGCGTCACCGACCTGGAGCGGGTGGTGGACAGCGAAGCCGCGCAGTATGTGCAGCCCAGCGTCATCAAACTTGGCCTGACCGGCGCGTGGCGCATCGCGCAGAAGTGCGCGGGGACGAACGTCGTCTGCGCGCCGCAGGTGGCATTTTTTGGCCCGGGCTATCTGGCCAGCCTGCACCTGATCGCAGCACAGCAGGCCGAGGTATCACTGGAACGCCTTTACGTGGAACTTGCGCACGTGCCCTATGGGCGCAGCGTGCCCATTGCCAACGGTTGGGTGACCGTGCCGGACGGGCCCGGGCTGGGCGCGGATCCGGAAGCGGAACTTGCCGAAGGCCGCTACAGCGCCTGACACGACGACAACGCGAGCCCAAAGAGGCCGCATCAAACATAAACCTGGAGACAACAATATGCATTTATCGCGCAGAGCGTTCTTGATCAACGGCACAGCCATGGCAGTGGGCGCGGCCGCGTTGCCCTGGAGCTTCGCGGCACGCGCCGCGCAGTATCCGGACAAGGCGGTGCGCTTATACATCCCCTATCCGCCGGGCGCGGCCACCGACACGCTGGGCCGCATGGCGGGGCAGGTGTATGCCGAGGCGCTGGGCCAGCCCTTCGTGGTTGAGAACCGGGGCGGCGGCGGCACCACGATCGGCACGCGCGCGTTGGCGGTGTCGGCGCCGGACGGCTACACCATCGGCATGGTCGATTCACCTTCACCATCAACCCCGCGCTGCTGGGTGATCGCCAGCCCTACGACGTGATCAAGGACTTTGCGCCGATCTCGCTGATGGCGACCGCGCCGTTCGTGATGGTGGTGCATCCGTCCGTCAAGGCGAGCGATGTTGCCGCTTTTGTTGCGCTGGCCAAGGCGCAGCCGGGCACGTTGTCGTTCGGGTCGGCGGGGGTGGGCAGCGGTCCGCATCTGGCGGGTGAGCAACTGCGCCAGCAGGCGGGCGTGGACGTGCTGCACGTGCCGTACCGGGGCGGCGGCACCGTCATCACCGATCTGTTGGGCGGCCAGGTGCAGTTTGCATTCGCCACGGTGCCCACGTTGCTGGAACACATCAAGGCGGGGCGCCTGAAGGCCTTGGCGGTCACGAGCCCCAAGCGCGTCAGCCAGTTGCCTGATGTGCCGACGTTTGCCGAGGCGGGTCTGCCAGGCGTGGACATCTCGCCCTTGTTCGGCCTGGTGGCGCCAGCCGGCGTGCCGGCACCGATCATCGAGCGGCTGTCGAAAACGCTGGCCGACTCCGTGCGCAACGGCGCGCTACGCGACAAGCTGGCGGGCTTGGGCTTTCAGCCGGTGGGCAGCACCCCGGCTGAATTCGCGCAGCGGATAAAGGACGATGTGGCGAAGTGGACGGGGGTGATCCAGCGTGGGGGGATCAAGGCGGAGTAGGGTGCGCAGATGGCGCCCGCGCGCATGCTCGGTGGAGCGCAAGGTGGGGTGAGGGGGCACGCGAATTGGGTCAGCGCGCTTGCCGATTCGGCTCATACCCGGTGAGCAGGTCATTCGGGCGCGATTCCTGCGGCCTTGATGACCCTGCCCCATTTCTGAATGTCGGCGGCCTGAAATTCGTTCAGCTCGGCGGAGGTTGTTGTCCACGCCTGAGTTGCTGAGTTTCGAAAGAATGCCCGCGCGCCGTCGCTGCCCACCGCCCCGACCAGCAACTGCCTTAGCTTCGCAACAGTCGGCGCGGGTGATCCGGCCGGAACGTAGGCAGCGAACCAGTAACCCATGTCATAGCCTTTGATGCCGGCCTCGTCCAGGGTAGGCACATCCGGCAGTTGCGGCAGGCGTTCCTGGGTTGATGCGCCGAGTGGGCGCAGTCTGCCTGCCTCGATTTGCGACAAACCGGTCACGGTGTCGATCACCATCATGTCGATGTGACCGCCCAACAGATCGTTAAGCGCATTGGGATTGCTGTTGTAGCCGACCCAGACGATGTCCGTACCGGTCAGTTGCTTGAGCATTTCGCCTGCGATGCGGCTGGACGAATTGCCGCTGCCGAAGCTCAGTTTGCCGGGGGCTTGCTTGGCCGCGCGAACCAGGTCATCGACCGTGCGATAAGGCGAGTCGGCTTTCACCACTAAAACCTGACCGCCGCGTCCCAGTGCTGTCAGTGGGGTGAAATCCGCTACCGGGTCATAAGGAAGCGTCTTGAAAAGATGGGGGTTGGCGGCTTGCGTCGTGTTGGTGGTGATCAACACCGTGTAGCCGTCGGGGGCGGCTCGGGCCACATGCTGCGCGGCGATCATGCCGCTTGCGCCTGGCCGGTTTTCCACGACGACAGCTTGCCCCGTCTGCTGCGTAAGCGACGCTGACAATGCGCGAGCCAGCAGGTCGGTTGCGCTGCCCGCGCCGAATGGCACGACAAATGTCACGGGCTTTTCAGGGTAGCCGGCCGCATGTGCCGAGACGGTCCAGGCGAGGCCAAGGACGGCCAACATAGATGCCGCCAGGCGGACGGTAAAAGTAATGATGCGGTTCATGATGTTTGTCTCCTGCAATTAGTTGGTGCGGGCGTCATTGGCCTGCACGCTTCATATGCCCGCCTTCTGAGTGCGTGGTCAACGCGCTCAAACCGGCTGGAAGGAAGGGGCGCGGCGGGCGCGCTGCGAGAGAAAATCGCGCACGACGGCCTTGTGCTCATCGCCGCAAAGCAAAATCGCCTGCATGGCGGCAGCGGTCTCCAGCGCTATCGGCAAGGTCGACTCGGCGGCATCCAATACCAGGCGCTTGGCCATGCGCAAGGCTTGGGGGGGATTCGACGCAATGCGCCGGGCCAAGGCGGCGCTTGTCTCGTCCAACGCTTCCGGCGCCACCACGCGGGACACCATGCCCAGTTGCAACGCGGTCGCCGCGTCGATGAATTCGCTGGTCAGGGTCAACTCCAACGCCTTTGCCGTCCCCACGATGCGGGTCAAGAACCAGGCGCCGCCTATGCCAGACACCAGGCCCAGCCGCAGGAAGCTTTCGGCAAATGTCGCGCTTTCGCTGGCCACGCGCAGGTCGCACATGAGGGCCAAGTCACAGCCGGCTCCCACAGCCGCCCCATTGACCGCCGCAATAGACGGCATCTGCAAGGCTTGCAATGCATGAGTGATTCGATGCAGCGTTGATTTCAGTCGGGCGCGGATTTCGGTGGCGGAGCCTTGCATCAAGTCGGCCCCTTGTTCCATGTCTTTCACATTGCCGCCCGTGCAGAAATGCTTGCCTGTGGCGCGCAGCAATACGCAATGAACGTTTGATAGCGTATTGGCCCGTTCCAGGGCCTCGGCAAGCGCCTCGGCCATGCGTACCGACATGGCATTGCCTGTATCGGGGTCATTGAGGCTCAGTGTGAGGACGTCGTCGGCGACGTCTTGCAGGATCAATACCTCGGCAATGGGCGAGGCGGCCTCTCCGGCGACGGATTCATTGGATTTCATTGGTGTGTCCTTGGCTCATGTAGAAAATTGCTCGGGTTGACCCAGTACGCCGCTACCAAACAGGGCGTCGATCTCCGCCGGGGCATAGCCACATTCGGTGAGGATCTGGCGGCTGTGCTGGCCCAGCGTTGGCGCGGCCGTGATGGGGGCATTCGCGCTGGTTGCGCGAGCGGGCCCCGGTGCAAAGCCCGGCATGCGCACCTTTCCAGCAACAGGATGGTCAACCCAACTGTCGATTCCGCTCGCCGCGTACTCTTGTGAGCGGACGACATCGTCGTAGTCCGCCACCGGCGCGCACAGGATGTCCGACTCGGCAAGCCGCTTCACCCATTCGTCGGTGGCACGCTGCCGAAACAAGGGCGTCAACGCCCGGCGAAGCGCATCGCGGTGCGCGACGCGGGATTCATTACTGGAAAAACGCGGATCATGTTCCAGTTCCCCGGCGCCCAATACGGCGCACAAGGCTTGCCAGCGCTTGGGGTGGTAGGCGGCCACCATGATCCAGCCATCGAGGGTCTGGTATGCCTCGTTCGGTGCGGCGTAGGGGGCGGCGCTACCCGCCTTGGCGGGTGCGGTGTCCGAGGCAAAGTACGACGCGTAGCCGATCTGCTGCAGCATCAGCGTTGCGTTGTACAGGCTGATGTCGAGGTATTCGCCTTGGCCGCTGCGTTGCGCCGCGTGGTGCGCGGCCAGAATCGCAATCGTGGCCAGGTAGGCCGTAACCATGTCGGCAACCGGCGTCGCGACTTTTACCGGCTCGCCGTCCGCGACGCCCAAGGTGCTCATCAAGCCGCTGGCGGCCTGGATGATGCCGTCTACACCGGGCCGGCCACGCAGCGGGCCGGTTTGTCCGTACGCGGAAATGGAGCAATACACCAATCCGCGATTGCTGTTGGCCAGCGTGTCGTAGCCCAGACCAAACGCCTGCATGACGCCCGGACGGTAGTTTTCAACCACCACGTCCGCGCGGCTGACCAAGCGGCGCGCGACCTCGCGACCGCTGTCGGATTTCAGATCCAACGCGATGCCGCGCTTGTTGCGATTCACACTCAAGTACACGGCGCTTTCGCCCGCGATCCAGGGCGGGCCGATCTGCCGGCCAAGTTCCCCGCCGGGAGGTTCGATTTTGATGACGTCCGCGCCCATGTCCGCAAGCATCATGGTGCAGACGGGGCCCGCGAGGACGTGCGAGAAATCCACGACCCGGAGGTCTCGCAAGCTACGTTTGAACATGTCCTGTCTCCTGCACGACACGGTCTGATGGGTGACCGTGTTCTCGTGTCATGCAGGCAGAATAGGCAGCGGCGCCAGACCCGGCAAACGACTTTATCGACCGGATGCTTTGACTTTTTGTAAAAGGGTCAATGCAGGCGCGTGCAGATCAAACGGCGACAAAGGTGGACAGCCAATCGCGGAACACACGCAACGCTCGGGATTGCGGCTTGCCCGTCGGCCAGGCGAAGTAATACGTGAAATCCTCATGGTCGAGTATGCGATCCAGCGGCGCCACCAAGGTTCCGTCCGCCAGTTCTTTTTCGATCAGCGCCTTTTGGCCAATGGCGACGCCATGCCCTTCGATGGCTGCCTGGTAGGCAAGCAACGAGGTTTCGTACTTCATGCCTTGCGCGGGGTTGATGTTTCGCAAGCCTGCGGCGCGCAGCCATAGCATCCAATCGTCGGGGCGCGCCATGGAATGCAGCAAGGTTTGCGTCGCCAGTTGCTTCTTGTGCGTCAGCCCCAGCGTGGGGGCCGCTACGGGCACCAGCTCGTTGCGCACAAGCTGCAGCGTGCGCATACCCGGCCAGCGTCCATCGCCCAGCTGTATGCCGGCGTCAATATCTTCGCGCTGGAAATCCAGCGGCGCGAACGACGTCATGACTTGAACGTCGATGTCTTTATGCTTCTGATGAAAACTTGCCAGTCGCGGGATGAGCCAGCGCACGGCAAAGGTAGCGGGTGAGCGGATGCGCAGCGTATCCCGGCCCACGCTGGCGCCGGCCACCGCCAGGGTGGCCTCACGCAGGGTCGCAAACAACGGTATTAGGTCCGACAGATAGCGTGCGCCTGCCGGTGTCAGGGTCAGGCCGCCGCGTATGCGTAAAAACAGCGGTGTGCCCAGGTAGTTTTCCAGCGCCCGGACCTGCCTGCTGACCGCCGCCGGTGTGACGCACAGTTCATCGGCTGCCTTGGAAATGCTTAGCAGGCGCCCCGTGGCTTCGAACGCCCGGGCGGGATTCAGTGGGGGAAGCAAGTCGCGTCTAGCCATGGCTAGCCCCGCGCCACCGCGCGCCGCAGGCGCAGCGACGCGACGCGGCCCAGCACGATGGGCGCTACGCCATTGCTGAACGTCACTTCCGTCTGCGCGCCGGAAAGGGGCGATAACTGCAAGACATGCTCAAGATTGATGATGATCGAGCGGGACAAGGCGCAGAAAGGCGGGGACGGCAGATGCGCGGCCAGGCGTTTGAGCGTGATGTGCATCAGCTCGTTGTCGTTGGCGGCCCTGCACAGGCGGACGTAGTCACCTTGGGCCTGAACGAGCGTCAGCGCTTCGACTTTGATGAGTTTGGTGCCGGCCTTCGTTTTCATCGGCACGTAGCCGGTGGCGCGGGGCCGTAGCCGCGCCAACGTCTGGGCAAGCCTCTCGGGGCTGACCGGCTTGAGCAGGTAATCCACCGCCGCGACGTCGAACGCGCGGGTGGCGTAGTCGTTGTGCGCGGTGACGAAGACCACGGCGGGCGCGGATTCCAGATCGCTCAGAAGATCAAACCCGGTGCCGGATGTCAGTTCGATGTCCAGAAACAGGGCGTCTGGCGCGTGTGCCTGGATCAGCTCGTGGGCCTGCTCAATGGTGGAGGCCTCGCCGGTGACCTCGATATCGGGCGTGGCTTCGAGCAGCCGGCGCAGGTAGCGCCGTGCGGGAGCCTCATCGTCGACGATCAGCACACGTAGCATTTTCCTCTCAGGCGCCGGAGTGTGGCGAGTATATTCTTCGGTTCCGATACATCGACGGTTTCGATATATCTTCGGCTTCGATATATCTTCGATTCCGATACGCCGGTAAATATAAGGCCATATGCGCTGTTCCGTGAACCCGTCGCGTCGCTTGAATATGGCTGTTTCAAGAAGAGCTAGTCCATGATGTCCACATCACTCAGCCAGAGCCTTAGTCAAGGGGAATCGTCGCCGGGCTTCTGGCGCGCCCAGATCGTGGGATGGCTTTTCCTTGCGGTCGTCGGTTTTTTTATCCGGATGGCGGTGTTCGGCAATTCGGCCGCGGCGGTCTGGCTGACGCTGGTGCTGGAACCGCTGGCCTTCGCGATGACCAGCGTGGCCGCCGTGCTGCATGGGCGCCGCGCGGGCAAGGCCGACGCGCCGATCCTGGTGCTTGTCAGCGCCGTGCTGTTGTGCCTGGCGGCCTCGGCGTTGCTGGCGTCGGTTTCCTCCGCCATCCATCAGATGTTCCCGCCAGGAAGCATGCAGGTGATGCCCGGTAATGAGTACCGGCTGGCGTTTCTCTACTACATGGGCATTCTTTCCATCTGGACGCTGGTGTACTTCGGCGTGTCGGCTGAGCTGTCCGCGCGCACCGAACGCATGTCAAAGATGAAGGCCGAGACGCGGTCCTTGCAACTGGAGCTGGAGCATCTGCGCTTGCAGATAGAGCCTCACTTTCTCTTCAATGCGCTGAACACGATCGTGGCCGAGATTGCCGAGCGCCCCGCCATTGCGGAAGAAATGACGCGCCGCCTGGCGGATTACCTGCGCTATTCACTGGACCGTCGCGGGCGCGGCTTGTCCCGGCTGGAAGAAGAGATCGAGGCGGCTCAAGCCTATCTGCGCATACAAGCCTTGCGCTTCGACACGCAGCTTGAGTGCCAATGCCAGATCGACCCGGCCACGCTGCAAATCAACCTGCCGCTGATGACCTTGCAAGGCCTTGTTGAAAATGCCATCAAGCACGGCATGCGGTCCGCGCACGAGCGCTTTGTGATCCATATTCGCACCCGGCTAGAAGGCGACGAACTGATCATCCAGGTAGAAAACCCGGGCCGCTTGCAAGCGCCGTTCGACGTGGTCCGAAGCGGCGGCGGACTCGGCAATCTTTGCCGCCGCCTTGAGTTGCGATACGCCGGACGACACGCATTTTCGCTGGATCAGCGCGGCGACAGCACCGTAGCCGAGATCAGGCTGAGGGGAGCGCCGGAGCCGCTGTAACTCCCTTATCTTGTGGCTTATCGCCCGAAAAGCGGACATAAGCCACACCTATTGGATTTAGCTCCCGCAATCAGGTGGAAGGCTATCTGAGCGTTTCCCATCATTCCCCACGCCGAAAGTGCGCTGAGGTTGACGCGCCGGATAATCCTGATCACGCTCCTCGGCGCTTTTTCGGCGCATCGGGCCGATACCGCAGGGCTTCGATGACCAGCGCCAATGCCGGGGAAATCTGTCGCCGGTTGGCGTAGTAGAGATGGTAGCCAGGCAGCACCGGCCACCAGTCTTCCAGCACGGGCACCAGGCGGCCCTGTTCCACATAGGGCTGCACCAGGTCGTAGGGGACATACGCCAGGCCCATGCCGTCCAGCGCCGCCTGGAGCATCAGAAAGGTGTTGTTGAAGATCGTCTGGCCCGCCACCCGGACGCTTAGCGCCTTTCCGCCTTTTGCAAAATCCCAGGCGTACAGGCCTCCATGCGTGGGTAGCCGTAGATTGACGCAGCAATGGTCCGTCAGCTCTTGCGGGGTGCTGGGCGGGCGCTTGCCGGCTAGATAGGCGGGCGAGGCCGCGACCGCCATCCGGAAATCGGGCGCGATGCGCACCGCGATCATGTCTTTGTCGATGCGATTGCCGCTGCGCACGCCAGCGTCAAACTGGTTTGCCGCGATGTCGGTGAACCCATAGTCCACACTGAATTCGACCTGGATGTCGGGATACTGCTGCAACAGCGGCAACAGACGTGGCCAGAGCACCGTCTTGATGGCGTGGTCATGGGTGGTGATACGAACCGTGCCGGCCGGTTTGTCCCGCATGGCGGTCAGCGATGCGAGTTCCTGTTCGATCTCGTTGAAGTGTGGGCTCAACACGCTTAGCAGTCTTTGCCCGGCTTCGGTCGTTGACACGCTTCGTGTCGTGCGGGTGAGTAGGCGCACGCCCAAGCGCGCTTCCAGCGCCAGCATCGCGTGGCTGAGTGCCGAGCGCGACAAGCCCAGTTGCGCCGCCGCGCGCGTGAAGCTTCGCGCCTGCGCAACAGCCACGAAGGTTTGGAGGTCGTTCAGGTTTTCTTTGGCCATTAGTGAATTCAGCACACCAGGGCATGCTGATTTTTCAGTCTTCTCATCTAATCGACCCGATCATACAGTAGCGAAAAGCCGGCGGTAAATGCTCGCTTTGCCGTCGGAAACACCTCGAGGAACCGCTAATCATGGCCGTTGCGCCGCACTTAAAAAAGGTCGAACCACGTGAAAACCCAGATCCCGACAATCGCCGCTTGCGCCGCGGTCTTTCAGATGGCGGCCGCCAATGCCGCCGAGCCGCAAGCCCAAGCCTCCACCGCAGCCCAGGCGATCACACGCGCGGGCGAACAGGCCTCAATCGCGGGTCCGAACGAGTACTTCACGGGCCGGGTGCGGATTGATCCCGTCTGGCCGAACAACGAGAACATCAATGCATCAGGGGCGCTTGTCACCTTTGAACCTGGCGCGCGTTCGGCGTGGCACACGCACCCTGCGGGACAGCGCCTGGTGGTGACGTCGGGTGTTGGTTTGACCCAGGAGTGGGGCAAGCCCGTACAGGTCATACGCCCGGGCGATGTCGTCTGGTGCCCGCCGGGCGTGAAGCACTGGCACGGCGCCGCACCCAGCACTGCCATGACCCATATCGCTGTCACCGCGACGGCAGATGGAAAGAACGTCAACTGGATGGAGAAGGTCAGCGATGAACAATATGACGCCCATTAAGCCGGGCAAAGCGCGCGTTCATCCGGGCAAATCGCGCCAACATTGGAGTGCACTGGTCTCCGCCATGAGCTTGGCTGGTGCGTTGATTCAGCCCGCCCACGCACAGGAAACCCGACAGATGAACCCCGCACCGGCCAGCGCGCCCACCCCTTCCGAAACCCTCAACGCCCGGCAGCAGGCCATCGTGCCGATCGCCGCCTTTGCGGCGGCAGGTGACATGGCCAAGCTGAACGTCGCGCTGAACCAGGGCCTGGATAGCGGGATGACGATAAGCGACGCCCGCGAGATCCTGGTGCAGTTGTATGCCTATGCCGGATTTCCCCGCAGCCTGAATGCGCTGAGCGAGTTGATGAAGGTGTTGGACGCCCGCAAGCAACGGGGCATCCAGGATGCGCCCGGCAATGCACCCACTCGCCCCATTCCGAAGGGGGATGCGCTGCTGGCCGCGGGCACGGCTAACCAGACGAAGCTGTCGGGCGCGCCGGTGGAAGGGCCGTTGTTCGACTTCGCGCCCGTCGCCAACGAATACCTGCGCAACCACTTGTTCGGCGATATCTTCGAGCGCGACAACCTCGACTGGCAAAGTCGCGAGTTAGCCACCGTCAGCATGCTGTCCGCGCTGCCTGGCGCCGAATCGCAATTGCAGGCGCACATGCGCATCAGCATGAACGTCGGCCTCACCGCTGGCCAGTTGCGTCAGCTTGGCCAAGTGCTGGTGACGGGCGTGGATGCTGATATGGGGCGTCGAGCCAGTGAAGCGTTGGCGCGTCAACTGGCGGCTAAAGCGCGCAAGTGAACAAGGCGTGGTCCGCCCGACAGCAGTCAGGCATGCGGGCCATCATCGCCGCTTCTTTGCAGGCGGCTCCTGCGTACGCAGCGCATCAAGCACCAAGGAAAAGGCCGGAGACGGCTGCCGCCGGCTGGGGTAATAGAGGTAGTAGCCGGCGAAGGGCGCGCACCAGTCCTCCAGCACCCGCACAAGGCGCCCCTCGTCGATGTGGGGCGCGAATTCTTCCTCTGGCAGGAAGGCAATGCCCAGGCCTTCCAGCGCTGCCTGAACGATGTGCGGGGTGCTGTTCAGTGTGGCTTGCCCATCGACGCGGACGTTCAACTGCTTGCCCTTGCGTTCGAATTCCCAGACGTACAAGCCGCCATGCGTGGGGAAGCGGATGTTGATGCAACGGTGCTTTGTCAGATCCTCCGGCCGCTTCGGCTTCGAATGCTTGGCGAAGTAGTCCGGCGTGGCGACGGCGGCCATACGCAATTTGGGGCTGATCGGCATTGCGATCATGTCCCGGTCGATGGTGTCACCCATGCGCACGCCCGCGTCGAAGCGGTCCGCGACGATGTCGCGGAATCCGTAGTTGACGTCGAACTCTACGTTGATGTCCGGGTACTCGCGTAGCAGCGGGGCAATCTTCGGCAGCAGCGTGGTCTTCAGCACATGGTCGCCGCAGGTGATGCGGACGGTGCCCGCCGGCTTGTCGCGCAGTTCCGACAATTCATCCAGTTCCGCTTCGATTTCGTCGAAGCGATGCCCGATGGCCTGCAACAGCCGTTCCCCGGCGGCGGTGGGCGACACGCTGCGCGTGGTGCGCGTCAGCAGGCGGATGTCCAGCCGGGTTTCCAAGCCGCTGATGGCTTGGCTTAGCGCCGATTGGGTTACGCCCAGCAACGCGGCGGCGCGCGTGAAGCTGCCTTCCCGCGCCACGGTCACAAATGAGAGGAGATCGTTGAGGTTTCGTCTGACCATGTCGGAAGTGTCCCACGGACTTTTGATTAGTAATACTTATAAGCCTATTCATTATTCATTAGCTAGTCATGGTGCGCCTCGCGCGGGAGAATCTGCTTCATACCGATGGAAAGGCTCGCAGAAAGGAAAATCACCATGACCCAGAAAAATGAAGCTAGTAGTACGGTGTTTTTGCCGTACGGCAAGGACATCAGCCGCCGCGGCCTCCTGAAGATGACCGGCACCGGCATCGCGGCCCTGAGCGTGGGGGCCATGGGGGCGGCGCCAGCCGTCGCCCAGTCGCCGGTGAAACTTGGCGAGACGTGGGACAAGACCTTCGCCAAGAGCGAAAAGGTGCTGCACAAGAAGCTTACGTTCAAGAACCGCTACGGCATCACCCTGGTGGGTGACCTGTACCAGCCCAGGAACGCCAGTGGCAAGCAAGCGGCCATTGTCGTCTGCGGCCCGTTCGGCGCCGTGAAGGAGCAGTCCTCGGGCCTCTATGCGCAAACGATGGCAGAGCGGGGGTTCGTCACCCTGGCCTTCGATCCGTCTTACACGGGGGAAAGTGGCGGTGAACCCCGCAACGTCGCCTCGCCGGACATCAATACCGAAGACGTCAGCGCGGCGGTTGACTGTCTTGGCCTGCAACCCGCCGTCGACCGTGACAGGATCGGCGTCATTGGAATTTGCGGGTGGGGCGGCATGGTTCTGAACGCCGTCGCGGTGGACAAGCGCGTGAAGGCCGTCGTTGCCAGCACCATGTACGACATGACGCGCGTCATGTCCAAGGGCTACAACGATAGCGTGACGCGCGAACAGCGCACCCAAACGCTTGCGCAACTCAGCCAGCAGCGTTGGGTAGACGCCGAGAAGGGTACGCCGGCCTATCAGCCGTCCTACAACGTTCTCAAGGGTGGGGAAGCGCAGTTCCTGGTGGACTACCACGACTACTACATGACGCCGCGCGGGCGGCATCCGCGCGCGGTCAATTCGGGCAACGCCTGGACGATGACCACGCCGCTATCGTTCATGAACATGCCGATCCTGACGTACATCTCGGAAATTTCCCCGCGTCCGATCTTGTTCGTCCATGGCGAATTGGCGCACTCGCGCTACTTCAGCGAAACGGCTTATGCGGCTGCCGCCCAGCCGAAAGAGCTGATGATCATTCCGGGCGCCACGCACATTGATCTGTACGACCGGCTGGATGTGATTCCCTTTGACAAGCTGGCGGCTTTCTTCACGCAGCACTTGGCTTCCACATGAAGGCGTGGAGCGGCGTATTCGCCATGTCGCTGTGCGTGTTCGCACTCGTGGCCTCTGAGTTCATGCCCGTCAGTTTGCTGACGCCAATCGCCGGCGATCTGGGAATAACAGAAGGCATGGCGGGGCAGGGCATTGCGATCTCCGGCGCCTTCGCGGTGTTGACCAGCCTGTCGATCTCGGCCGTGGCAGGCGCCATGGACCGCAAGAAGCTGCTGCTGATCTTGACCGTCTTGATGGGCATCTCCGGCGTCATCGTGGCGACAGCACCGAACTATGTGACGTACATGGTGGGCCGCGCGCTCATTGGTGTCGTGATCGGCGGCTTCTGGTCCATGTCGGCCGCCATGGCAATCCGCCTGGTGCCGGCGAGCCAGGTGCCCAAGGCCCTGGCCATTTTCAACGGCGGCAACGCGCTGGCGACGGTGATTGCGGCGCCCCTGGGAAGCTACTTGGGCTCCATCATCGGCTGGCGGGGTGCGTTCTTCGCGCTGCTGCCCGTGGCTGCAATCGCATTGGTCTGGCAGTGGATCGCCTTGCCTTGCATGAAGCCGGCGGCACGCGCGCCTGGCTCTGGCAGCGTGTTCAGGGTGCTTAAGAGCCGCACCATTCGTTATGGCATGGCCGGGTGTGGAGCCTTCTTCTTGGGCCAGTTTGCGTTGTTCACCTACCTGCGCCCGTTTCTTGAATCGGTGACGCAAGTGAACGTGTCCACGCTATCGCTGATCCTGCTGGTGATCGGTGTGGCGGGCTTTATTGGCACCGCGCTGATTGGCGCGGTTCTCAAGCGTGGCTTGTACCGGACGTTGATCCTCATTCCGGCATTGATGGCGGTCATTGCCCTGGCGCTGATCCCTTTCGGCACCTGGGTTGCCGCGGTGGTGGCGCTGCTGGCTCTTTGGGGCCTGATGGCGACGTCCGCACCCGTTGGCTGGTGGAGCTGGATCGCTGAGGCCATGCCGCACAACGCCGAGGCAGGGGGCGGCCTGATGGTGGCGGTAATTCAGTTGTCCATCGCTCTGGGTTCGCTCGTGGGTGGCGTGCTGTTCGATTCGGTGGGGTATCAAAGCACCTTCGTGGCGAGTGCGGCGGCGCTGGTAGTCGCAGCCTTTCTTGCTTTTCTGGCGTCGCGCTCGCAACCGCGGCAAGCGGCCTGAGCCGCGCATCGCATTAAATGAAAGCCATGACGACGAACCTTCGCGCCGCTCGCGGCGGACAACGCCAGCCGGCCATTAAAATCCGACACTTGCGTCGCCCGCGAGTTTGGCGCTGGCTTGGCCTGTTTTGCGGCGTTCTTGTGCTGGGGGGAAGCCACGCCGCCAAGCCCGGCGCTTCAGGCCCGCCCCTAGCCGCAGCCACGGCTGTGGACGCAATCCAATCGGAGGAAGCAAGCATGTGGATGACCATTGGCGAACGCCGCTTCGCAATCACACTGGCCGACACCATGGCGGCTCGAGAATTCGCCGCCATGCTGCCCCTGACGATCGACATGGCCGACCTCAACGACAACGAAAAGCACGCAGACCTTCCGCGCGCGCTGCCCACCAACGCCAGCCGGCCCGGCACGATCCGAAGCGGCGATCTCATGCTGTACGGATCTAGAACCCTGGTCGTTTTCTATCAGACCTTCCAGTCGTCGTACGCTTACACGCCGATTGGCCGGGTAGACGACGTCGACGGCCTGGCGCAGGCGCTTGGCAGCGGAAATGCGCGGATCGGGTTCGCCAAGGACTAGCGTCATGGCTTTGACGTCCCTAAAAATCCTTGGCGATTAAGTTGCGCAGGTTCATGCGCAAGGTGGCTTTGCGAGCGCCCTTGACTCGCGGTCAGACATTGCCTTTTCGCGCATACCTAATATCGAGTATGCGCGCCAGCACCGTTGCGGATATCAATAGCACTCGCTCTTCTTGAACGCCGCTGTTGAGCATCTGATAAAGGGGCAAAGCCATGGGCGTCTTTGTGCTAAGTGCCGGGTCGAAAAAAGAACTTCTGCGCGTCCACGAGGCACTGGTCTCGATCGTCGAGAAGGCCGTGCAGCTCTCTGTTCAAGAGTTTGCCGTGCATGACGGAATTCGCACCATCGCTGAACAACAACAGATGGTGCAGCGAGGGGCATCACAAACCCTGGATTCTCGGCATGTCAGTGGGCATGCCGTTGACCTGGTTCCGTATATCAATGGGAAGCTGCGTTGGGAATGGCCGCCCATCTATCTGATCGCGGATGCGATGCGGATAGGGGCTCAGGAACTGAAAATTCCCCTTCGTTGGGGAGGGGCGTGGGACGTTGATTTCACCAATTCAACGGAACTGCCCGAAGACCTGGTCGCCAACTACGTGGCGCGGCGAAAAAAGCAGGGCTTGTCTGCCTTTATTGACGGGCCTCATTTCGAGTTGCAGCGCAGCCAATATCCCTGAAGGGCAGTGGGTTCAAAGGCGGATATATCCGGGGGGGCGGCATGTCGACTGAAGGTGCTTCTTCCGTACCAAAGTGGCAGTCCATGATCTGGCTGGGGCTGGGCGTGGCGTTGACTGCGCTGCTCATGTCGATACTGCTGCTGGTTGCGCTGACTCAAATGCGCGTGTTGAGCGTTATTCAGGACGGAGGCGCTGATCCCGCGTTTGTGGCGAGCACGTTGGGAAGCTCGAACCTGATATTGCTGCGAATCATCGTGGTCTTGATCGGCGGAGGCATCTCATTCGCGGGATTGGCGGTGTCTTTCTTTTCGCATGAAAGCGCGACCGTGGTGTCGGTGGGCGAGGCGCCGGCGGTTTCCGTTCCCAAGGTTAGCTTGGTCAGTCGGTCTCCGGGGACGATTGCGGTGTTCGTCGGCGCCGTGGTGATTGTCTGTGCCCTGTTTGCCAGGACGACCGCCCATTACAAGGGACCCACGACGACCGAAGTGGGGGAAGAAACCGATCGCTCGGCGGAACAAAACCTGAAGCAGCCGCCGCCCTGATAAGGCTGAAATCTTGCGGCGGTGCATGGAGGTCTGGAGATGAAGACGCTACTGTTGATCGCACTTGTGGTTGCTTACCCGTCGATGTCTCGGGCCGCTGATAGCGCGATTCCGTGCGACGTTGCCGATGCTCTGGCCGAGAAGGCGTATCAGCGCGTGTCAAGCGCCATGTCGAACCATCAAAGGGCCGTCGCCGTCGTCGCAAGCCAAGCATTCTGGGATCTGAAGGAATACGCCTCGGCGTGTCCCCGCGTTGCTTCCCGAGCGAGTGATCTACTCGCTTCGGGCTTTCACGGGTATCTGCTGGATCCTTGGTCGGAAGCGGTACTGGAAGGCGTGAATCGAGATAGTGTGAAAGGCCCCTTCATCCCACCCGAACTAGCGTTTCCGATGCCTCGAACGACCCAAGGATCGGGCGGCTTTACGGGCGAATATAAAAATCCAACGGCGAAGGGGTTAGGGTCTGGCGGCAAGCAGGAGGTGGTTTGCAAGCCGGTCAGAATAAAAACGTCAATTGGCGGCTCCGCAATTGTGCACGGAAGGACGCCACCCCCCAATTTTCGGATGTATGAGTGGTCCACGGAAATAGACGTGAAATCCGTCCTGGACGCCGCCGCGGCCATAGAGGGAAACAAGAATCTATTGTTGGGCAGATGAGGCATACAGATTCGTCAACGACGCTTTAAGAAAGCCGCCGTCCACCACGATGTCCTGCCCATTCACATACAGCGACGCATCGCTCGCAAGAAACGCGACGGCTCCCGCGATATCCGACGGCAGTCCAATACGCCGCGCCGGGATATGGGCGATGCGCTTTTGCAGCACGGCATCGTCGCGGTAGTGCGCCTCGGACAGTGGCGTGCGGATCATGCCCGGGCTGATGGAGTTTGCGCGGAGTCCCAGCGGGCCCCATTCCACGGCCATCTGGCGCGTCAAGGCTTGCAGGGCGGACTTGGTGGTGCCGTAGGCGCCGACTCGTGTCGGTGTCTGGGCAGAGATCGACGCCACATTGATGATGCTGCCCGCCTGCTGACTCCGCATCATGGGAAACAGTGCCTGCGCACACAGCAATGCGCCGCGCAGATTGACGCGGAAGATGCGGTCCCATAAGTCGATCGGGAAGTCCTCCAGGCCCACCGGTGCGGCGCTGATGGCCGCGTTGTTGACAAGAATGTCGCAACGGCCGAAACGCTCGCCAAGCTGCTTGGCCGTCGTCGCTACCGAGTCCGGGTCGGAAATGTCGCAACGCAGGTTCAACAAGCCATCCGTCGGGGCGGCGATGTCGGGCGCGTTGATATCCACCTGCGCCACGGCAGCGCCCATGGATCGCAGGAGCTGGCAAATGGCCAGGCCGATTCCGCCGGTGGCCCCGGTGACCACCGCGACGCGGCCTTGCAAGGCATTGACGGCAAACGGGGCATTGAAAGACGTGTCCATGCGTTCTGCCTACTTATTTTTCAGGTCGGCAACTTTCGCCAGGCCTTGCCAGATGACCGCATCCCGCTTGATCGATGCCGCGAATTCCTTCGCGGAAATTGTCGGGGGCACGATCATGTTCTGTCCTTCGATACTCGCTTGGACGTCAGGCGTGTGCTGCGCACGGTAGATCTCGGCGTTAAGCCGGTCGATGATCTCGGGCGGCGTGCCCGCCGGCGCGAATACGCCATACCAGCCATCGGCTTCAAAGTTGTAGCCTTGCTCGGCTAGCGTAGGCACGTCCATCGTGGCCGGCCAGCGCCGCGAACCCGTCTGGCCCAGGGCGACCAACTTGCCGCTGCGCATGAACGGAACGGGCGAGGCGATGTCCATGAAACCCACGCTGATGGTGTTGGCCATCAGGTCGGTGCTTTCGGTGACCAATTGCTTGTAGGGAACATGCGGCATGTCCAGGCCGTAATTGGCCTTGATGCCTTCCATGGCCAGGTTGCCGGATGACCCAGCGCCCCAGGATCCATAGGCAAGCTTGCCGGGGTTGGCCTTGGCGTAGGCGACCATGTCCGCCAGATTCTTGAAGCCCATGCTGGGGTTGGCGACCAGCAAAATTCCTGCCGCTCCGACCTGGGCGACGGGCAGCAGGTCTTTCTCCGGATCGTAGGGAAGCGAAGGCAGAACGACGGGATTCAGCAAGATGGCGGAAGAGGGCGCAAGCAGCAAGGTGTAGCCATCGGGCTCTGCCTTGGCCACCGCGCTGCACGCGATCATGCCGTTGGCGCCCGGCTTTGATTCCACGACGATGGGCTGCTTCAGTGCGTTGGACAAGGGCGCGGCGAGCAGGCGGGCAAAGATATCGCCGCCCGCGCCCGGTGAACCGGCAACCACCAGCCGAATAGGGCGGTCGGGCCAATTACCTTTGGCGGCCAAGGCGTTGACGCCCAGGCCCATCAGCATGCCGCCCAGCAGGATGGCCCGTCGCGTGGGAAGGGATTGGGTCATTGCTTGTCTCCAGAATCTTTGAACTCGTTGTCGAATTCGTTTTTGAATTATCAGGAGCTCTAAATTCTAGGTGGCTGAATCGGCTTGCCTATCCCTGAACTCGCAGATCAGAACTGCGCGAAGCGAAGGAATAATGGACAGCGCCGCTCGCGATGAGGACGCCGTCGTGCTGCGTTTTTTGCAGAAGACTTCTTCAGAATTTGGCGGTATTGACGGGCGTACGGCTCTATACACTTTCGGGGAGACAACTGAATAAGAGCAAGCCATGCCGTTCGCCATTCGCCGCCGTTTGCTGTTGGGGTGCGCAGTGTTCAGCGCAGCATTTTCTTTTGCGGCCGCCGCGCAAACGGCGTATCCGTCCAAGCCCGTCCGGCTTGTCGTTCCGTATCCGCCAGGCGCCGCCACCGACGCCATCTCGCGCGCGTTTGCCCAGCAGTTGGGCGCGATCATGGGGCAGACCGTGGTCGTGGAAAACCGGCCTGGCGCCGGCTCGGCCATCGGCATCATGGCCGTGAAGAACAGCCCTGCCGATGGGTACACATTGCTGGTGCATGCCGAAGGTTTCTATAGCGCAAAACTCACCACGCCCAGCGCGAGCTACGCGTTCTCGGACTTCGAAATCCTGGCTCCGCTGGCTCAAAGTAGCTACGCCTTCATCGTGCCGGCCGACCGAGGCTGGAACCAGCTTCAAGACCTGAAGGGTTTGAATCGGGAATTGGATATCGGCATTGCGGATCTTGGCATCGGCACCTATTCGACGTTGGCGAGCAGGCTGGCGGCCAGCCTGGGCACGCAGTATCGCCCCATTCCCTTCAAGGGCGGCGCGGAAGGGCTGACGGCAATTCTTGGTGGCCATATCGATGGCTACTTCACCACGATAGGCACCACGCAAAACGTCAAGGACAACCCGCGCGTCAAGGTGCTGGCTTATACCGGCCGGCCCGGAAGCGAGAGCCATCTGGCGGGGGTAAAGACGTTTGCCGAGCTAGGCATTCCCGACATGCTGTTTCACAGCAGCTACAGCGTGGCGGTGCGCAGCGGTATCCCCGAACCGGTAAGGACCCAGCTTGCGAATTTCGTCAGGCAGGCGGCTACGTCAAAAGAGATGGACGCGGCCCGTCGGGAGCTTTATCTGGATGAATACAGCGGAACCTTGGACAACTACAAGCAAGAGCTCTTGCGCTTGGCGGCGGAGTTTGAAACGAGTGCGAAGCAGCGCAAGAGTGAATGATCGGGGGTGGGGTCGGCTGATGGCGGGGCGTCCCCTTCAATACCGCCAGCGCACGTTCAACGACCCCGCGTGTTCGCGATTTCCACCGCCGTACTGCCCGCTGTAGTTCAAGCCCAACGAGGCGTTCTTAGACACCGCCACTTCCGCGCCCAGCTCGGCAACGGCAGCGTTACGGGCAATCGGCGCACCCGACACCGTGAACGCTTGGCCGCCGTCAAATGCCATCGTGGATTGCGGCAGCACATCGCCAAAGGCATGGCGCCAGCCCAGCGTGGCTTGCAAGCGGCCTTCGGCGCCACTCAGCGTGAAGTCCGTTTGCGCGCGCATGCCGAGCGTGCTGCTGGTTTGCTTGTCGCTGCTGCTTTGGCCGTTCAAGGCCGCCGAGCCGCCGGATTCAGAGAAGCTGCGGCTGCGCAGGTCGCTCCAGGCCAGGCCCACGAAGGGCTCTAGCGTGGTGCGGTCGGACAAGGGCATGGCGTAGCCCATCTCGGTGAAGAGCTGGGTGGTGCTGGCGCCGTAGTCTGCCGTGAGCTTTTGCGATGCGCCGGCCACCGTCGCATAGCGTTCGGTGCTGACGTCGTGCCAGGTGTACGACGTGCCGACCAGCAGGTTCAGCTTGCCCGCGCCCGCATCAAACGATTTGCCGCCGTAGATGGCCGCGCTGTAGCCGGACACGTCGGCGTTGGACGAGCGGTCGTCCACGCGGATCTTGCTGTCGGTGTAGCCGACGGCCCCGCCCACGCGCCAGCCGTTGCCCACGGCGTGGTCGGCGCCGACGAAGACGCCGCCCGTGTGTTGACGCACTTGCGCGGTGTTGTCCGTGGCGTTCTGCGTTTGCCAGTTGCCGACAAGCTCAGCCCAGGCGGGTTGCGCGTTCGACGACGGCAAGGCGGACGCGGACATCATGCCGCCCGCCTGTGCGGTGGGCGCGCCCGGACGCATGCCCGCGTTCAGGTTGGCGCGCAGGTGCGACAGCGGCAGCGTGCGTGGGGTGCTGCTGGAACTCATCAGGCTGGACGTGACGCTGGCGTGCGCTTCGCCGGACAGGCTGTTGAAGGCGGCCGGCGGCGCGCCGTTGGGCAAGGTCAGGATGTATTCGTGCAGCGCATTGCCGGACGGCAGGCTGTCCAGCGCATTGGCGACGGCACGTTGGTTGCCGGTGCGCGCGGCGTCGGCGAAAGCGATCGGACGGGAGGGAGTGGTCGGCGTCGTGGGATCCACCGGCACCACCTTGCGCCCGAGTTGCAGCGTGACATCCTGCGCGCCGTAGCGCAGCGCCGGAGCCAGGAATGCGTAGTTCGACGACACGTTGTCAAACTGGCCGTTGATGGCGTTGGCGCTCAGGATGGTGTATTGACGCGTGGTTTCAAAGCCGCCTTCCGGCCCGACGTGTACCACCGAGCCCGCCAGATTGGCGACGCCACTGACGGCCACGCGGGCGCTGTCGGATGAGGCCGGATCGGCCGCAACCTGGTACGTGGACCCCGGCATGAACGTCAAATCGCCCGCCACGTTCAAGGTGCCGTTGACCTTGCCCGGCGCCAAAACGGCGCCGCTTTGCAGCGTGGTCGTGCCGACTTGGCCCGCGCCTTGCAGCAGCGTGCCGCTGGCCAGCGTCAGCGTACCGCCCAGCTTGCCGCTCGATGCGATGTTCAACGCGCCTGCCTGCACCAGCATGCTGCCGGTGTAGGCGCTGCCGTCACCTGAAATGGTGAGCATGCCGCTGCCTGCCTTGGCCAGATCGCCGTTGCCGGCAAGGGTTCCGGTCAGGCCGAAGGTGGTTGCCGCGGCAACATCAATGGCGCTGGGTTGCGTCAACAGGATGCTGCGGGCGGTATCGAAACTGGCCGTCGTGGCCAGCACGCCGCCGCTCAACGTCACGCCGCCCGTGGCCGCGCCCAGGTTGGCGTCCTTGGATACCGACAGTGTGCCCACTCGCACGTCCGTGCCGCCGGTATAGGTGTTGTCGCCCGTCAGCACCAGACGGCCGAAATCGGTCTTGGCCAGTTTGCTGGCGCCCGCCAGACTGGCGGCGATGGTGCCCGTCATGCCGGCGTCGGCCGACGACCCCGAGCCCACGCGGATGATGCTTTCACCACCCGCGCCTTGCAGCGCGAGGGCATCGCCTTCGATGCGGTAGCCGTCGGTGGCGATTTGCATGCCGGTAACGCCGATCGCGCCTGCCGATGTGTCCACCGTGACCGTGCCTGCCGTGCCCTGGAAGATGGCGAAGGTCGGGTTGGGTTGGAAGACGCCGTTCAAGGTGCCGTCCACGTTGGCCCAGTTGCGGCCATCGGCACGCCAGGTGCCCGAGCCGCCGTCAATGGCGCCGTTGTAGTGGCGGGCGGTGTTGCCGCCATCCCAGAAGCTCAGCGTGGCGCCGGATGTCGAGGCCAGGTTGACCTGGCCGCCGACCGCGGTTTGCAGCTTCAATGCACTGGCATCCACGCCAGAGGGCGTAGCACCCACGGTCAAGCCGTTATCGACCAGGGTGCCGCCGTAGTCAAACAAGCGATAAACCCCTGCGCCAAAGCCGCCTTGATCCGTCACGTTCAGCGTGCCGGCCAGGGTCAGGTTGCCGCCGACATCAAACAGGGCGTTGTTCGGCGCGTGGCCCAGTTCCACGTTGACCAGGCTGCTGCCGGACAGCGACAAGTCGCCGCCAACGGTCAGCGTCTGGCCCTGCACGCCTTCCAGTACGCCGCCAGCAAGCGTGGCGTTGCCGTTAACGCGGCCCAAGCCAGACAGGATGCCCGCGCCGCTGACCGTGACGTCGCCGCCCAGAACGCCGTCGGTATGCAGTCGGCCGCCCGTGACCGAGGCCGAGCCGCCCAGCTTGTCCGACACCCACAGCATGCCGGATTGAACCTGGGTCTGGCCGGTAAAGGCGCTGCTGTCGCCCAGCAGTTGCAACATGCCCGCGCCGGTCTTCGTGACCTGTCCCGCGCCAGACAGCACACCACTGAACGAGGTGCTGCTGGTTTGATCGAAGCGCGCCTCGGCACCCGAGGCGATCGTGGTGTTGCTGGTATAGCGGCCGGCGCTGAATGCCAGCGTGCCCGCATCGACGCGCCAGTCTTGCGCATTGACGCCGGTCAGCGTCAGCACGCCCGCGCCTTGCTTGGTCATCGTGCCGGTGCCCGACACATAGCCCGCGTAGGTCGCATCGCTAGCCTGGTTGAACACGACCGCGCCGTTGTTCATGAGGTCACCACGAATCGAGGCCGCATTGCCCACCAGCGTGCCCGCCTGGACTTGCGTGTTGCCGTAGGTGTTCGCACCCGTCAGCGTCAAGGTGCCGGCACCCAGTTTTTGCAGATTGCCCGTGCCGCCGATGGCGCCTTGCAAGCCCAGCGTGGTGCCCGCCGCGACCGTGATGTTGGCGCTTTGCGTCAGCGTGACGGCACGCGCGGAATCAAAGCTGGCCGTGGTGGCGAGCGCGCCGCCGTTCAGCGTCAAGCCGCCCGAGCTTGCACCCAGGTTGGCGTCCGACGCAATGGACAAGGTGCCGCCACGGATCTCGGTGCCGCCGGTATAGCTATTCGTGCCCGCCAGCACCAGCGTGCCAAAGTCGGACTTCACGAGCTTGCTGGCGCCGGTCAGGCTGGAAGCGAGGGTAGCGGTGGTGCCGGCGCTGGTGGGCAGACCCGAACCCACGCGCACAATGGTTTCGCCGCCCGCGCCGGACAGCGCGATGGCGTCGCCCTGGACGCGGTAGCCGCCACTTGTGAACTGCATGCCCGTCACACCGACGGCGCCAGCGCTGGTATCCACCGCCACGGTGCCGGACGCGCCTTGGAAGACGGCGAATGTCGGGTTGGGCTGGAAGCGGCCGTTCAGGGTGCCGTCGGCGTTGGTCCAGTTCAGGCCATCGGAGCGCCACGTACCCGCGCCGCCGTCGATGACGCCGTTATCGCGTTGCGCGGCGTTGCCGCCGTCCCAGAAACTCAAGGTGGCGCCCTTGGTCGACATCAGGTTGACCTGGCCGTTGACGGCCGTTTGGATGCGAAGGTCATTGGCCGTGATGCCCGTGGGTGTGTTGCCCACGGCCATCGTGTTGGTGGTCAAGGTGCCGCCATAGTCGAACAAGCGGTAGACGCCCGCGCCAAAGGCGCCTTGGTCCGTGACGTTCAGCGTGCCGGCCAAGGCCAGGTTGCCGCCCACATCGAACAGGGCGGCAGCGCCGGCACGGCCCAGCGCCACGTTGACGCGACTGGCGTTGTCCAAGGTGAGGTCGCCGCCAATGGTCAGGGTGCGGCCTTGTGTGCCTTGCAGCTCGCCGCCCGTCAGCGTGACGTTCTGGCCGATGGTGCCGGTGCCCGACAGAATGGTGTTGGCGCCGATGGCGGCATTGCCGCCCAGTGTGCCGGTGACCTGCAGGCGGCCGCTTTGCACATCGGCGTTGCCTCCCAGCTTGCCGACCACGCTCAGCATGCCGCCAGCCACGCGCGTCGTGCCGGTGTAGGCGCTGCTGTCCGCGTTCATTTCCAGATTGCCGGCGCCAGTCTTCACGAAGACGCCACTGCCCGACAGCTTGCCGGCGTAGCCGGCGTCGGTTGCTTGGTCAAAGCGTAGCGTGCCGGCGGCGCCGATGGTGGCGTTGGCGGTGTACGTTGACACGTCGGTGGCCAGCGTGCCTGCTTCGATGTTCCAGTCCATCGTATTCAGGCCATCCAAGGTCAGCGTGCCCGCGCCGCGTTTGGTGATGGTGCCGCTGCCGATCAACGAACTGGATACGGTGCCGTCCAGGCTTTGGTCGAAGATGACCGAACCGTAGTTGAGCAGGTTGCCCCGGATGGACGCGCTATTGCCGATCAAGGTGCCCGCCTGCACCCAGGTGGTGTTGGTGTAGTGGTTGGCACCCGTCAGCGCCAGCGTGCCCGCGCCTTTCTTGATGAGCTGCCCGCTGCCGTCGATCGTGCCGGCCAGGCCCAGTTGCGTGTCGGCCGCCACATTGAACGTGCCCTCTGAAACCAAGGTGACGGCGCGATTGCTGGTAAAGCTGGATGTTGATGCCAGCGTGCCCCCCGCGATCGTGAGGTCGCCGGTGGCCGCGCCCAGGTTGGCGTCTCTGGACACCGACAGCGTGCCCATGCGCACATCCGTGCCGCCGGTGTAGGTGTTGTTGCCCGCCAGCACCAAGGTGCCGAAATCGGACTTCATCAGTTTGCTGGCACCGGTCAACGACGATGCAATCGTGCCGACCATGCTGCTGTCGGCAGGGGTGATGTTGCCCACCAGGACTACCGTCTGGCCGCCGCTGCCCTGCAGGGCGATGGAATCGCCTTGGATGCGATAGCCGTCCGTGCCGATCGTGATGCCCGTCACGCCGACGGCGCCACCGCTGTTGTCGACGGTGACGGTGCCCGCCGCGCCCGAGAAGGTGGCCAGGGAGGGCAAAGTGTATTGGCCGTTCATCAAACCATCGGCAGTGGTCCAGTTGCTGGCCGTCGCGTTCCATATGCCCGAACCACCGTCGATCTGGCCATTGGGCGTGGTGTTGGCGCCATCCCATTGATTCACCGTCAAGCCCGCAGTGGATACCAGGTTGACCTGACCAAACGCCGCTATCTGCACGGTCAGTTGGGAAGGGCTGATGCCCGTGGGCGTCGTGCCGATGAGGATCGGGGAGTTCGTGGGAAAGGACAGGGACGTGTGGTACTTGAACAGTTGGTAGACGCCCGCTCCGAATCCGCCCTGATTGCTCACATTCAGTGTCGGGCTACCTAGATACAGATTGCCGGTAACGTCAAACAGCGGCGTGGCGCTCGCGCCGCCCAGCGCCACGTTGATCTGGCTGCCCTGGCTTAAGCTCAAAGTGCCGAATTTCAGCGTCTGTCCTTGCACACCCTCCAAGGTGCCGCCGCCGCGCACCGTGGCGTTCTGGCCGACTGTGCCAGTACCCGTGATTTTGCCGCCTGCCTCGACGGTAACGTCGCCGCCCAGCGTGGTGTTTACGGCCAGCGTTCCGCCGCGGACGGCGGTCGTGCCGGTGAAGGCGCCGTTGTTGCCGCTTAGCGTGGTGACGCCGGTGCCGGTTTTAACCAGATTCCCCGTGCCGCTCAGTTGCCCGGAAAGGGTGAGCGGCTGAGCACCGGCCAAGGTCAGGCTGCCGCTTTGCAGGGTCAGGTCATTGCCAAGCACCAGGCCCGTGGCGCCCACTAGCAAGGTGCCGCCATTGGCGGTTATCCGGCCGGAGCCCAGGGCCAGCGTGTCGATCAAGGTCAGCATGCCGTCGTTGATGGTGGTCGACGTTGAACCGGTCAACAGCGGACCGGACACCGTCCATGTGCCGCTGTCGACGATCAGGTTGCTGAAGTTGCGGTACGTGTCACCCAAAATGACTCCGCTGCCGGCCGTACCGGAACCGCCACCGACGGCGTTTTGCAGGGCCAGGGTGTTGTTGCCACCCGCGCCACCGTCCACCGTGCCAGTGCTGGCGAACTCCAGGTCTTGGTTCAGCACCGCCATGTCGCCCGCAGCGCCGCCGCCCGATTCGACCCATGAGCCGGTCAGCGCGTTGTATCGGTTGGCCCCGGCACCGGCGCCCAGGGACACGCTACCGTAGATCGTGCCCACATTGGTGAACACGTTGCCGGCCGCCGACGCTTGAAACGCCACGCGGCCGAAGATCGCATTGCGGTTCTCCATGTTGACGCGGGAGCCACCCCAGACCGCGACGACAGGCGCGTCGCCCGACATTGATGTCCCTGACAGGGGCATCGAAGATAAGGTGCCTTTGTTGAGGATCGTCGTGGATCCGAAGCTGCCGTTTTGAATGTTCAGCGCCATGCCGGTCAGAGAGCCCAAGAGCGCGCTGGCAGGCGCGTCTGTCGTCCCGCTTATCGTCCCATTGTTGATCACCGTGGCCACGCTGTTGTTGCTATTGCCGATGGTGACGGCAGAGGTCAGTGTGCTGGGGATACCGATGGCGGATGGGTCAATCGTGCCATTGTTTTCAAGCTGGACATTGTTGCCACTTAACGTGACCGCGCTGGACGACGAGGATGGCGCGGTGATGATCGCGCCGGATGCAATGTTTACCGTGGGGTTGTTGGTGGCTTCGTTGATTCCGCCGATTACGCCGGTGCACACGACCGTGGCGCCCGTACTGAACGGGGTGCATGCGGCATGCGCCTTGGGCAGGGCGCCAAACAGGGCACACGCCGCGGCCAGGGCCAGCACCATGCTGCGTTGGCGCGAAACGGTGCGTGTGGGTGAGGCGGTTTGTAGCGTGGCGCTGCCACTGCCTGATGTTCTGCCCCTGACCCGGGTGGTTTCCGGTGCCGCGACCCACGCGCCCAGGGACGGATTCCAAACGGAGCAGAACGTTTTATTCATGACAGCCTATCGAAGAGGTCGTAGGCTGCTCGCCGCGAGCCAGCCTGTTTGTAATTAATTCTTACTCTTCGACTGTAAGCTGAGTAACAGGATTGTTGAATCACTGAAAATAGGTAATCACGGGCAGAGATTCGATTTTGATTAATGCAATGGCTGCATGATGGGTTGCGCGCGTTTGGGTCTGGTTAGCTTGTGGCGGTTTTCGCGCGCTTCACCCATCCTACGTTTGAAGCGTTGTCCTATTGCCTACGTTTGAAGCGTTGTCCTATCGCGCCGCGCGGGCGCGGAGGGGTGTTGCTGCGTCGCTCCAGGTCAAACGGACGGCACGCGGTACAAGCGCACTAGAGCAGTTGCGCTTTGCCGTAGGGCGGTGTCCGTGCTTACATCGTCAGAGCCCGTCGCTGGGCGGCATCCTAGGAGACCACCATGGCGCAGACCGATGAGCGGGGCAATCCCGTTTCCACGGATGATCAAGCATCCCTGGCCGCCTACGAAAAGGCGCAATCCCTATTTCTTGGCTATTACGGCGATCCGCTAGGGGTCATTGACCAGGCCTTGGCCAACAACCCCGTGTTTGTCATGGGTCATGTGCTGCGCGCCGGGATGATGATCACGGCCAGCGACCAATGCGTGGAGCCGCTGCTGCGCGAGAGCGTGGAGGCCGCCGAGGGCCTGCACGACATCGCCAACCCGCGCGAACGGCGCCACACCGCCGCCGCGCGCGCGTGGCTGAATGGTGAATTCTCGAATGCCTTGCGGCGCTACGCCGACATTCTCATCGACTACCCGCACGACACGCTGGCCTTGCAGGTGGGCCATATCGGCGACTTCCTGCTTGGGCGCTCGGCCATGTTGCGCGACCGCGTGGCCGGCGTTCTTCCGGATTGGAACAGCCAGATGCCGCACTATGGCTACGTGCTGGGCATGCATGCCTTTGGCCTGGAAGAAACCAACTTGTACGCCCAGGCCGAGGCCCAGGGCCGGCGCGCGCTGGAATTGAACCCGCGCGATCCCTGGGCCGTGCACGCGGTGGCCCATGTGCTGGAGATGCAGGGGCGGGTGGAGGAGGGCATCGCATGGCTGGACGGACGCCGCGAAGACTGGTCGGCCGACAATATGCTGGCCATCCACAACTGGTGGCATCTGGCGCTGTTTCACCTGGACCGCGACGAGACAGCCGAGGTGCTGGCGCTGTACGACAAGCGGCTGCGAGAATCTTCCACCGGGCAGGTCCTGGACCTGGTCGATGCATCCGCCATGCTGTGGCGCCTGCTGTTGCGCGGCGTGGACGTAGGACCGCGCTGGCGGCAGTTGGCCGACGTTTGGCGGGAACGCGGGGGCACGGGCTATTACGCGTTCAATGACGTCCATGCCTTGATGGCCTACCTGGGCGCGGGCGATGACGCGGCCGCGCAGCAATTGATCGCGGCCATGGAGGCCGCGGCGGAAGGCAGCGGCACCAACGCCATGATGACGCGTACCGTCGGCCTGCCCATAGCGCATGCGCTCGTGGCCTTCGCCCGCCAGGACTATGCGCTAAGCGCGGACCTGCTGCGTGATCTGCGCCTGATCGCGCACCGCTTTGGCGGCAGCCATGCCCAGCGTGATGTGCTGGCGCTGACCCTGGTGGAAGCGGCCTTGCGCGACGGCGCTCGCGGCCTGGCCAAGGTGCTGACGGCGGAACGCATGGCCTTGAAACCCGCCAGCGAAGGCAATCGCAAGCTGGCCTCGCGGGCAGCGGCGCTTTAGCAAGCCAGGCTCGATAGTCAGAACGCGACGGACTTTACCGCCTGTTATCACTTACCAACACCGGCTTGTCGCGATACTTCGCGGGAAACGTCTTCGCCAGGTTCTCCACCTTCGGCACATCATTCACCACGATGTACATGCTGTTCGGGTTGCGCACCAGATAGTCCTGGTGATAGCCCTCGGCGGGATAAAACGCTTGCAGCGGTTCCACCGTGGTGGCCAGCTTCTTCGAATACACCCCCGTCTTGTTCAACTGCTCGATATATGCTTCGGCCACTTTGCGCTGGCCTTCGTCCGCCGGAAACACCGTGGACCGATATTGCGTGCCGCGATCCGGGCCCTGGCGGTTCAGTTGCGTGGGGTCGTGGGCCACGGAAAAGTAGATTTGCAGCAGCTCTCCGTAGCTGACCTGTTTGGGGTCATACGTGATTTCAACGGCTTCGGCGTGGCCGGTGCGGCCGCCGCTGACGGCGTCGTAGTCGGCCGTCTTCGCCGTGCCGCCCGCGTAGCCGGATACGGCGTTGCTGACGCCTTTGACGTGCTGGAACACGGCTTGCACGCCCCAGAAGCAGCCGCCGGCGATGACGGCTTTTGCTTGCGGCGCCGTGGCCGGGGCTTGGTCCACCGCCGGGGCGGGGATGATGAAGGCGGTTTCGGCGGATTGCGATGCGCCCGCACCCAGCAGGCCGCAGGCGGCGGCGAGGGCGGCGCATAATTTTTTGGCTTGGAAGTTCATGGTCGGGAATCCTGATAAGGCGGGTGTTCGGTGCCGGGCCGGCGTAAAGCCGGGCGGGTCAGTCTTGGGCGGGCCAGCCCCGGTCGGGTCTCTGCATCGGGCGACTCAGCCCTGTGCCGTAAACGTCATGGCGACGCCGTTCATGCAGTAACGCAAGCCGGTGGGGCGAGGACCGTCGTCGAAGACATGGCCCAGGTGTCCGCCGCAATTCGCGCAATGCACGGCGGTGCGGACCATGCCGAAGCCGGTGTCGCGGGTTTCACCGACGGCGTTGGCCAGGGGCTGCCAGAAGCTGGGCCAGCCGGTGCCGCTGTCGAATTTGGTGCTGGACGAAAACAGGTGCTGCTCGCAGCCCGCGCATGAGAACGTGCCGCTGCGGTGTTCATCGTTCAAGGGGCTGGTGTAGGGCCGTTCGGTGCCGTCGCGGCGCAGCACCTGATATTGCGCGGGCGTGAGCCGGGCGCGCCATTGTTCGTCGGTCAAGGCGTAGGGGTAGGTGGCGGCGGCTTTGGCGGCCGATGCGCTGCGCGGAGTCAGCCAGGGGGCCAGGCCGGCGGCAAGCGCGGCGCCGCCGCCCAGGGTCAGGAAATGTCTGCGGTTCAAACTCATGGCGTGGCTCCTTCAAGAGGCAACAAGGCAAGCGCTGGCAGGGGGTGCGGCGGGATCGAACCTCCGACCCCGGCGCTTGCCCGGTGCTTGTTCCTTACTTCTTCATTCCGTCCTTGGACATGGAATCTTTCGACATCGAATCCTTGGACATGGAATCCTTCGACATCGAGTCCTTCTTCATGCCGTCGTGCGACATGCCGTCCTTGCTCATGCCGCTTTTCGCCATGCCGTCCTTGGCCATGCCGTCTTTCGCCATGCCATCCTTGGCCATCCCGTCTTTAGCCATGCCGTCCTTGGACATCGAGCTCTTGCTCATGCCGTCTTTGCTCATGCTGTCCTTGCCCATGGTGTCGGCGGCATGCGCGGCCACGGCGCCAAAGGCCAGGCACAGGGAAAAAGCAGCGGTAGTAAGTGTCTTCATGATGCGTTCCTTTGATGGATTGAGTAAGACAGGAATTGCACCTAGCTTCCGCCGAACCAGTTGTAGCCCTGGTCCTCCCAGTAACCGCCTGGGTAGGTGTTGGTGACAAAAATCGCCTGTATGTGCTTGGGGTTCTTGTAGCCAAGCTTGGTAGGCATGCGCAGCTTCATGGGGAAGCCGTACTCGGGGGGCAAGGTCTTGCCGTCATAGGTCAGTGCCAGGATCGTCTGCGGGTGCAGTGCCGTGGGCATGTCGATGCTGGTGTAGTAGTCGTCGGAACATTTGAAGCCCACGTACTTGGCCGTCAGGTCCGCGCCAACGCGCTTGAGAAAGGTGGAAAACGGCACGCCGCCCCATTTGCCGATGGCGCTCCAGCCTTCCACGCAGATGTGGCGGGTGACCTGGTCCACCTGCGCCATGGCGCGCAGTTCTTCAAGCCGCCATTGGCGCTTGTCGGCCACCATGCCGGTGACTTCAAGCCGGAACGTTTCCTCGTCCACGTGGCGCACTTCGTCGATGCCGTAATAGGCATTGAAGGGAAACGGCCGGGTAATCATGGATTCCGGGTAGGTGGGCGCCAGCTTGTTGGGGTCGAACAGCCAGCCCTGCACGCGGTCGTTGAAGCGCGATACGGATGTCAGCGCCTTTTCCACGTTTTCATCGTCGGACAAGGAACACCCCGACAGCATCGCCACGCCGCCCAGCGTCAGGGTGTTGCGCAGGAAGGCGCGGCGCGAGGGTTGTTCGACCCGCCTGGTGATCAGGTTCTTGGCTTCTTTCAGAATGGCCGCGCCGTCCAGGCCCAGCAGCGACAAGCGTTTTTTCTGGCTCACGTTGGGCTCCTTATTTGCCGCGGATCATGGCGATGAGGCTACGGGGCACCAGCGCCACCATCACCAGGTGCACCGCCACGAAGGCCACCAGCAACGCCATGGCGAAGAAGTGGATGCGGCGTGCGAATTCATAGCCGCCCATCAGCTCGCGCAGCAGGTCGAACTGCACGGACTTCCACAGCACCAGACCGGACAGCACCAGCACCACGATGTCGACGATGACGAACAGGTAGGCCAGCTTTTGCACCTGGTTGTAGTGGCGCAGGTCGCCGTGGGACAGCTTGCCGCGCAGTGCCGCGCCCAGGTCGGCGGCCACGCCGCTCGGGCTCAAGGGGAAGAATTTGCGCCAGAGCCGGCCGGTGGCCAGGTTCAGGGCCAGATACAGCAGGCCGTTGGCGAACAGCAGCCACATCGCGGCAAAATGCCATTGCAGCGCGCCGCCCAGCCAACCGCCCAGGGTGATGCCGTTGGGAAAGGTGAAGTCAAAGAATGGGGCGGCGTTATAAATGCGCCAGCCGCTCATTACCATGATCACCACCGCCAGCGCGTTCAGCCAGTGCACAATGCGCAGCCAGCCGGGGTGGATGACGCCGGGGGGCCGGGCGGCGGCGGGGGGAATGTGACTGGCGGGGCTTGCCATCATGGCGGGTCTCCGGGGCGGGGTGCTGTCGTTGGAGCCATTCTTCCCCGGGGCCGATATCGAAGTCCTCACGCAAACTTAAAAAAATTGTGATAACTCACCGCCCGCGGATTGGCGACAATGGCGGTGTTTCCCTTGCCCGAGCCCCCCATGGACACGCCCCGCCGCGTTTTGATTGTTGAAGACGACGCCCACATCGCCGAATTGCTGCGCCTGCATCTGCGCGACGAGGGCTATGAGGTGGAACACGCGGCCGACGGCAACGAGGGCATGCGCCGCCTGGAAGAGGGCAGTTGGGACGCGCTGGTGCTGGACCTGATGCTGCCCGGCATCGACGGCCTGGAAATCTGCAAGCGCGCGCGGGCCATGGCGCGCTACACGCCCATCATCATCACCAGCGCCCGGTCCAGCGAGGTGCACCGCATTCTGGGCCTGGAACTGGGCGCCGACGACTATCTGGCCAAGCCGTTTTCCATGCTGGAACTGGTGGCGCGGGTGCGGGCGCTGCTGCGCCGTAGCAGCGCCATTGAGCGCAATGCGCGCATCGATGCCGGCAGCCTGGCCGTGCATGGTGTGTCCATTGACCCTATCGCGCGCACGGTGGATGTGGATGATCGCCGGCTGGATCTGACGCCGCGCGAGTTCGATCTGCTGCATTTCTTTGCCCGCCATCCCGACAAGGTGTTTTCCAGGATGGACCTGCTGAACCATGTGTGGGGCTATCAGCACGAAGGCTATGAGCACACGGTCAACACGCATATCAACCGGCTGCGCACGAAGATCGAGGCCGACCCGTCCGACCCCCGCCGCATTCTGACCGTATGGGGCAGGGGCTATAAATTCGCCGCCGGTCCGGGCGCTGCCGGAGGCTCGACATGAAACGATTCACCTTGACCCAACGCCTGTCCGCCGTCTTTGCGCTGCTGTTGCTGGCCTGCTGCGGCGCGTCGGCCTGGTTGCAGATCGCCGCCAATTCCCGTTACGAGCAGGAAGTGGTGCAGCGCTTGTCCAGCGGGCTGGCGCAGCATATTGCCGGCAGCACCGAGCTGATGGACGCCAACGGCTGGAAGCCCGACGCGGTGCGTTCGCTGTTCGACATGTTGATGGCCGTCAACCCCGCCGTAGAGGTCTATCTGCTGAACAACGATGGCCGCATCGTGGGTGATGCCGCGCCGGCCGGCCAGATCAAGCGGCGCCAGGTGGACTTGGCCCCGGTCAAGCGCCTGCTGGCGGGCGACATGCTGCCCATTGTGGGCGACGACCCACGCAGCGAGGATGCCCAAAAGGTGTTCAGCGCCGCGCCCGTGCGCGTGGGAACGTCGGACGCGGGCTATGTGTACGTGGTGCTGCAAGGGCAGGCGCATGATGCGCTGGCGATGTCGGTGTCGCGCAGTTCGGTGTTGCGCACCACGCTGTGGTCGATCGCCCTGGTGGCCTTGCTGGGGCTGGTGGCGGGCTTGACGGCGTTTGCGCTGATCACCCGGCCGCTGCGCGCCTTGACGCGGGCGGTCAGCGCGTTTGAAGGCGATGACGGCAAGGCGCTGGCCGCCTTGGCCCGGCCCGGCGACGCCACGGACCAGAGCTTGAATGAAATCTCGGTACTGCGTCGCAGCTTCGTGCAGATGGGCGGACGCATCTCGGACCAATGGCGCGAGCTGACGCGGCAAGACCAGCAGCGCCGTGACCTGGTCGCCAATATTTCGCACGACCTGCGCACGCCGCTGACGTCCCTGCATGGCTACCTGGAAACGCTGCGCCTGAAAGACGAAACGCTGGACGCCAGCGAGCGGCGTCGATATCTGGACATCGCGCTGGCGCAAAGCCGCAAGGTGGGGCGGCTGGCGCAAGAGCTCTTCGAACTGGCGCGCCTGGAATCGGGCTTGGTGCGGCTGGAACCGGAAACGTTTTCGCTGCCGGAACTGGTGCAGGACGTGATGCAGAAGTTCGAGCTTGCCGCCGAAGCCCGCCAGCAGGAACTGACTACGGATATTCCCCAGGCCTTGCCCTTGGTGCGAGCCGACCTGGGCCTGATCGAGCGCGTGCTGACGAACCTGCTGGACAACGCCATTCGCCATAGCCCACCGGGCAGCCGGATTGACTTGCAGTTGGGCGTGGCGCAGAACCGCGTGCAGGTGCAGGTGAGCGATACGGGCAAGGGCATTCCGCCCGAACTGCGCAACGGTTTGTTCACGCGCGCCTCGGCGTTGAACCGAGGGCCGCGTGATGGCGGCGGGCTGGGTCTGGTGATCGTGCAGCGCATTTTGCAACTGCATCAAAGCGAGATCCGGCTGGTGGAACGGCCGGAACCGGGGGCGGTGTTTCAGTTTGATCTGTCGGCGGCGCGGTAGGCGGCTTACGCCGCTGCCGGCATCTGCCCATGCAGCAGATAGTCCATCAGTTCGCGCACCGACCGCATGGCGCTGCCGAACGGCAGCTTGGACGCGCCCCGGAAGAACAGGCCACGGCTCACTTCACCGCGCAGCGCGGCAGCCAGCTTCAAGTCGATGCAGAACTGCCCAAAGCGTGACAGCCCATCGCGCAGCCCGCATTGCGTCAGGCAGTCCATGCGCTGGCTGCAACGGCGCGGGTCGCAGCGCGTGGCGGCTTGCAGGGTGGCTTCCTGGCGCAGATAGCGCGTCAGCCACGGCGTGGCGACGGCGCGCGCGGGCAGGCCGGCCACGCTGGTGAATTCGGCCAGTTCGGCCGGGTCCGCATCCATCAGCACGCGCTTGAAGTTGTCATGGGCATCGCCTTCCCGGGTGACGGCGAACGCGGTGCCCACCTGCACGCCGTCGGCGCCGTGCGCCAGCCAATGGCGCACTTGATCATGGCTGCCTACGCCGCCCGCCACGATCAGCTTGGGGGCGTCGCGGCCCAATTGCAGTTCATCGAACAGCGCATGGCAGTCGGCCAGCACGCGCTGGAAATCAAAGCGTTCGTCGTGAATGTCGGTGATGCGCGCGGCGCCCAGATGGCCGCCCGCATGGCCGGGGTGTTCGATCACCACGGCGTCGGCCAGCCGGCCTTTTTTCATCCATTTCTTCAACACGACGGCCACGCCGCGCGCTTCGGACAAGATCGGCACCAGCGCCACCTTGGGAAAATCCGCCGTCATCTCGGGCAGGTCCATGGGTAGCCCCGCGCCCATCACAATGGCCTGCGCGCCGCTTTCGCAAGCTTGCCGCACCAGTGCTGGGTGGCCGCGCACGGCTTTCATGACGTTCACCGCCACCAGGCCCCGGCCTTGCGCCGTGTCCAGCGCGGCGCGCACTTCGCGGTCCAGCGCAAGCAGGTTGACGCTGTCGATCAGGTCGCGGTCATTGCACTTGTCGGTTCTTTCAAGCAGGTCGGGATGGTGGTGGCGCAAATCAATGCTGGCGATGGTGCCCACCGCGTTCTGGCTGGCCACGGCGCCCGCCAGCCGATGCGCCGACACGCCGACGCCCATGCCGCCCTGCACGATGGGCAGCAGCTCGCGACCGCCGAGTTTGAGTGATTTGAACCACGTCATGTTGAAGCCTTTCCTCTGATCAAGTGGACAGAGGCTAGAGCAAGGCATGACGGGTTGCCTTGCGCGGGATCAAGCGGCGTGGGGATGGGGCGAAGCGAATAACGGGCGCGGCTGGCTCTGCCGGCGCGCCGAGCGTGACGAGCGCTGCGGGCCTTAGCCCACGCGGCCGGTCAGGCGCCGGGCTGCGTTCAGCACATGGCTCAGGTGGTCGGGGTTGTAGCGGTGCACGGGCGCGGTCAGCGTCACAGCGGCGGCCAAGCCACCCGACAGCAAAAACACGGGCGCCGATATGCCCGCCACTTCGTTCAGGCGGTCGCCCATGGCGGCAAAGTAGCCGTCCTTGCGGATGCGCGTGTAGAGCGCTTGTTCGGGGCCGGGCGCCTTGCCCAGGATGTCATCGAAAGCCGTCAGCACGCGCCCACCACTGCCGTGTTCCAACGGCAGCAGGTCGCCCGCGCGGATATGGTCGCGCACCGGGTGGGGCGAGTCCACGCGGTACAGGCACAGGCGCGCGTCGCCCTGGCGCACGTGATAGGCCGCGCTTTCACCAGTGGCCGCGACCAGGTCGCGCAACACCGGCACCACCACATGCTCAAGGGAAAACGAAGCGGAATAGATGCCGTGCAGGCGGGCAATTTCCGGGCCCAGCGCGTAGCGGCCGTCGTCCAGCCGTTGGATCCATTGCGCGTGTTCAAGCGAAGCCAGCAGGCGCAGCACCGTGCTCTTGTACAGGCGCGTGCGTTCGGCCAATTCGCCCAGCGACAGCGTGCGGTCGTTGGGCGTGAACACGGCCATCAGGCTCATCGCGCGGTCTACCGCGGCAACGCCGCCGGCGGCGGCGTCGGCATCGGCGACAGATTCGGTTGCGGCTTTACGCGGCATGGCGGTTCCGCGTGGTGACGGCCCGGGCGCAGGCAATGGGAACCAGCAAGGGAAGGGCGATCGGCATATTCCATCCTTTAGAACGACAGGCGCCGCCATTGTAGGCACAGCATCGCGCCGCGCCGCGCCGGGATTCGCGCTTGACAGCGATTTTCTCTTCGTTTTTAATTCTATAAGAAAGAACATCGTTCTAATAGATAGAATATAAGGAGACGCAGTCATGGCGGATATCGCGCCCAACCCGGGGCAGGTACTGATCAGCGAAGTGGGCCCGCGAGACGGTTTGCAGTCGGTGTCGTCCACCATGCCCACGCAAGACAAATTCCGTTGGATCGATGCGCTGGTGGCGGCCGGCGTGCGCGAGATCGAGGTGGCGTCGTTCGTGCCGGCTCGCCTGTTGCCGCAGATGGCGGACGCGGCCGAGGTCGTGGCCTACGCCGCCCGCATTCCGGGTTTGACGGTGATGGCGCTAGTGCCCAACCTGCGCGGCGCCGAGGCCGCGCTGCGGGCCGGCGTGCACAAGCTGACCATGCCGGTATCCGCCAGCCACGCGCATTCCCTGGCCAACGTGCGCAAGACCCCGGAAGAAATGGTGGAGCAGGTGCGCGCCATTGCCGCGCTGCGCGACGAGCTTGCGCCCCACGTGAAGCTTGAAGCCGGCATTTCCACCGCGTTCGGCTGCACGCTGCAAGGCCTGGTGCCGGAGGACGACGTGATTCGGCTGGCGCTGATGTGCGTAGAGGCAGGCGCGGATGAATCGGGCTTGTCGGACACGGTCGGCCACGCCAACCCGGCGCAGGTGCGTCGGTTGTTCCGCCGCCTGCGCGCGGAATTGGGCGAAAAGGCCGGCGCTGCGCACATGCACAACACGCGCGGCCTGGGCCTGGCCAATTGCCTGGCCGCCTGGGACGAAGGGGTGCGCACCTTCGATAGCTCGTTGGGCGGGCTGGGCGGCTGCCCGTATGCGCCGGGCGCGTCGGGCAACGTCGTCACTGAAGATCTGGTCTTCATGTTTGAAGCCATGGGCGTGCGTACCGGCATCGACCTGGAAAAAATCATCGCGGCGCGTCAGCCGCTAGCCGCCGGCCTGCCGGGCGAACCGCTGTACGGCATGACGCCGGACGCCGGCTTGCCCTTGGGCTTTGTCCAGGCCCGCTAGCTTCCGACCCGCTAGTTCCCGGCTGCTAACCCCAGGCCCGCTAGCGGGGTCCGCTTCCCCCTTATTGCCACCAAGGTGCATCCCACATGACTAGCAGTGCAACGTCCCGCCTTCCGTATGAAGGCATCCGCGTCGTCGAGTTCACCCACATGGTGATGGGGCCGACCTGCGGCATGCTGCTCGCGGACCTGGGCGCGGAAGTGATCAAGGTCGAACCCATAGGCGGCGACACCACCCGCCGCCTGCTGGGTTCCGGCGCGGGCTTCTTCCCCATGTTCAACCGCAACAAGAAGAGCATTGCGCTGGACCTGAAGCAACCCGAAGGCGTGGAAGCCGCCTTGCGCCTGATCGATACGGCCGACGTCGTCAGTGAAAACTTCAAGGCCGGCGTGATGCAAAAGCTGGGCCTGGACTACGCCACCTTGAAGGCGCGCAACCCCCGGCTGATCTACGTCAGCCACAAAGGCTTTTTGCCCGGCCCTTACGACAATCGCACCGCCTTGGATGAAGTCGTGCAAATGATGGGCGGCCTGGCCTATATGACCGGCCGTGCGGGCGACCCGCTGCGCGCGGGGTCCAGCGTGAACGACATCATGGGCGGCATGTTCGGCGCGATGGGCGCCATGGCCGCACTGGCTCAGCGCGAACACACGGGCGTGGGCGCCGAGGTGCAAGCCTCGCTGTTCGAGAACAACGTGTTCCTGGTTGGGCAGCACATGATGCAGTACGCCGTGACGGGCCGCGCGCCCGCGCCCATGCCCACCCGCATATCCGCGTGGGCGGTGTACGACGTGTTCACCGTGAAGCATGGCGAGCAGATTTTCCTGGCGGTGGTCAGCGACAAGCAGTGGGACATTTTCTGCCGCGCCTTCGGCCTTGAAGAATGGCTGTCGGACCCGCGCCTTGCCACCAACAACGATCGGGTCCGCGCGCGAGATTGGCTCATGCCGCTGCTGCGTTCGCATCTGGCGGGACATAGCGCGGCGGAACTGGCCGCGCGCTTCGAAGCAGAAGGCTTGCCCTTCGCGCCCATCACCCGGCCCGAGCAACTGTTCGATGACCCGCATCTGAAAGCCACCGGCGGGCTGGCGCCGATCACGCTGCCGGATGGCACTGACAGCTTTGTGCCGCTGACCCCGTTAACGCTGGACGGGCGGCAACCCCCCATCCGCTTGCAGCCCCCGGCTGTGGGCGAACACACCGACGCGCTCTTGCGGGCGGTCGGCTATCGCGACGATGAGATCGCGGCCTTGAAAGCAAGGCGCATAACAGAAGGAGACCAACCATCATGATCACTCTGACCCGACGTTCGTTCCTGGGCGCAACCCTTTGCGCGGCGGCCTTGCCGTTGCGCCTGCATGCCGCATCCGCGTATCCCGACGGCCGGCCCATCCGGCTGATCGTTCCCTACACGCCGGGCGGCGGCACCGATTCGGTGGCGCGCGCCATCGCCGCCAAGATCACGGGGGCGGCAGGGTGGTCGGTAGTGGTGGAAAACCGCCCCGGCGCGGGCGGCAACATTGGCATGGACCAAGTGGCCAAGACCCGGCCCGACGGCTTCATGCTGGGCATGGGCCAAACCGCCAATCTGGCGATCAACCCCGCGCTGATGCCCAAGATGCCGTTCGATGCGGGCAAGGATTTCGCGGCGGTCGCCATGATTGCGTCGCTGCCCGTGGTGCTGGTGGTGAAGGCCAATGCGCGCTGGAACACGCTGGCCGACCTGGTCAAGGAAGCGCGCGCGCAGCCCGGCGCCATCAAGCAGGCGCTTGCCGGTTCGGGCACGGTGGGCCACCTGGCGGGCGAGCTGCTGGCGTATCAGGCCAAGTTCCAGGTGCTGAACGTGCCGTACCGGGGCGCGGCGCCCGCGTTGAACGACCTGCTGGGCGAGAACACCGACTACATGTTCGCCACGCCGCAGGCCGCGCAGGAAATGCTGAAAGGAAAAGTGCTGCGCCCCTTGGCTGTCAGCGCTCGCGAGCGCCTGTCCATCCTGCCGGATGTGCCGACCGTGGCGGAATCCGGATTCGATGGCTTCGAGGCCTTGGATTGGAAGGCGCTGGTGGCGCCCGCCGGCACCCCGCCCGAGGTGATCGAGGCGGTCAACAGCGTGGTGCAGAAGGTGCTGGCGGACCCGGCCACCATCGCCATGTTCACGGCGGAAGGCAGCAAGGCGATGGGCGGTTCGCCCCAAGTGGCGCAGCAATACATTCTGGACGAACAAAAGAAATGGGCGGCGCTGATCCGCGAAGCCGGCATCCAGACGGCGGCTTGAAACGATTGATTAAAAAAACGGAGACAACATCATGACTATGCTTTTTGCGCGCGGCGCCTTTTGCCGCGCTCTGCTTGCGGCCGCGACGGGGTTGGCCTGCGTGCCCGCGCAGGCTGCCGACAGCGCCGGCAGCACCGCCGATTGGCCCGGCAACAAACCCGTGCGCCTGGTCGTTCCCTATTCGCCGGGTGGCACAACGGACTACGCCGCGCGGCAAGTGGCGCAGAAGCTATCCGAGACGACCGGCAAGACGTTCATCGTCGAAAACAAGACTGGTGCGTCCGGCACGATCGCCACGCAAGAGGTGGCGCGGTCCACGCCAGACGGCAGCACCTTCCTGGTGACGGACACCACGTACACCATGCTGCCGCTGCTCTTCTCCAAGCTGCCCTGGGATTATGAGAACGATCTGGTCCACGTCAGCGAGATCATCGAAACGCCGCTGGTACTGCTGGTTCCCGAAAAATCGCCGTTCAAGACCATGGACGCGCTGATCGCGCAGGCGCGCAAAGCGCCCGGCACGCTGAACTACGGGTCTGGCGGGCAAGCCAGTTCCACCCATCTGGCCGCCGAAGTGTTCCAGAGCGAAGCGAAGGTGAAGCTGGCGCACATTCCGTATCGCGGCGCGGGCGCGGCATTGGCGGACTTGATGGCCGGGCAGATCGACCTCTTGATCACGGCGGCGCCCACCGCCATCGCACCCGTACAGGGTGGCCGCGTGCGCGCATTGGCGGTAACCGGCACCGAGCGGCTCGCTGCCTTGCCCAACGTGCCGACCTTCGCGCAGGCGGGCTTGCCCTCGTATCAGGTGCTGAACTGGTTTGGCTTGGCCGCGCCCAAGGGCACGCCCGATGCCATCGTCACCAAGATGAACCAGTTGGTGGCACAAGTGATGAGCGAGCCCGCCATGCAGGAAAACATGGCCCGCGAAGGCGCGCGGCATCGTTCCATGCCCGTGGCGCAGTTCGGTGCCTACGTGCAAGATCAGGTTGTCCTATGGGCCGACGTGGGCAAGCGCGTGGGCATCAAGCCCGAATAGGGAAGGCGGCATCATGTGGAACCTGGATTTCAAACCGCCGATGGTGATCGAGGCGCGTGTGGTCACGGTCATGCCAGACACCTTGCGGCTGCCACGGCGCAGCGCCTGGGCCGACGCCAACAAGGCGGGCCACCCCGTGGATTGCTTTCTGGAAGGGCCTGTCTTTGACGACAGCGGCGCGCTGTACGTGACGGACATTCCCCACGGCCGCATCCTGCGCATCGACGATGCCAACGACTGGCGCGTCGTGGCGGAGACGGGCGGCTGGCCCAACGGCCTGGCGCGCCATCAGGACGGCAGCCTGTGGGTAGCCGATTACCGGCACGGCATTCTGCGATGCGACCCGGCCACTGGCAACGTGGACACCGTGCTGGGCGAGCGTAACAGCGAATCGTTCAAGGGCGTGAACGATCTGGTGTTTGATCGCAACGGCCGGCTCTATTTCACGGACCAGGGGCAGACGGGGCTGCACGACCCGCAGGGCCGGGTGTATCGCTATGACCCGGACAGCGGTCGCCTGGACCTGCTGCTGGCCAATGCGCCCAGCCCGAACGGCATTGCGCTGGACGCGCGGGAACAGGTGCTGTTCGTGGCCGTGACGCGCGCCAATCAGGTGTGGCGCGGGCCGTTGATGCAAGATGGCTCGCTGAGCAAGATGGGGGCGTTTCGCACGTTCTTTGGCACCAGCGGCCCCGACGGGCTGGCCTGCACCCCAACGGGCGGCTTGCTGGTGGCGCATGCCAGCCTGGGCGGCGTCTTCGTGCTGAACGCGGGCGGCGAAGTCACGCACTTTCTGAAAAGCCCGATCGCCGGCAGCACGGTCACCAATGTGGCAATACGCCCCGATGGCGGCACCGTCGTGATGACGGAATCCGCAACCGGGGCGATTCTTGAAGCGCCGTTGCCGGCGTAACGCGATCAGGCCATCAGCTTCACAATCGCCGGCACCGACAGCACGGCCGTGTAGTAGCCCATGAACTGCACGCCCGTGTTGAAGCCGAAGCGGCGCGACAGCAGGCCGCCAAAGAGGCCCATCGTCAGGATGACCAGCAGGCCCAGGAATTGGCCTTCCCAGATGCTGATGACGATGATCAGGCCCACGAAGGTGGCGATGATGGCTTCGTGGCTGACGCGGCGCGACACGAACAGCGCGGCGCGGCGCGCGAAGTTCATGGCGAAGGGGTAAGACACCAGCGCCGCCAACAGCACGGCCAGCATGCCGTAGCCCAGGAATTCCCAGTGGTTCAGCAGGTTGTGCAGGTTGTGCGTCTGGCCGGTGGCGGCGTCCACGGTGAAGCGCGGCGGCGCGTTGAACAGCGGCGCGGCGGGGCCGGCGGCCACGGGGCTAAGCGGCAGGCCGAAGGCGATCAACGGAATCAGCGCCTCGGCAATATAGGTGGCTTCGGTGACGCCGTTGCGCGCCGACAGCACCGTGGTCAGCCGATGGTAGGCATGCTTGATGCGCGACCCCACCAGCTCGCCCAGCACCACGGTCATGGCGACGGGGCTGAACACGAAGGTGGCGCTGGAGACGGCGGCGGTGGCCAGGGTCCAACGCGTCTGCACGCGGTCCATGACCTTGAGCGGGTTGGGGAAATAGCCCGACCAGCCCTTGACGTCGGGTGCCAGCGAGAACGTGCGAACCTTGTCGCGCATCATTGTCTTGCGCCCCATGGGCGACACCACGGTGAACAGATCCGCGATCAACGGGCCGATGGCGATGCCCAGGAAGTAGCTGATGCTGAGCTTGACGCCGTACTTGGCGGTCAGGCTTTGCAGGGCGATGATCACCACTACGAAAGGCACCAGCAGCGCGACCGCCGACCAGCGTCCGGCCGAGAAGTACGCGATGAGCACCGCCGCCGCCAGAAAGATCCAGGGCGCGGATTTGGTGATGGCCGCGCCAAACGGCGCCAGCAACACGGCGAACAGCACGGCCAGCGGCACCGCCACGAAAGCGGCCACGATGGCGCCGGACACCATCTTGCGCAAGGCAATGTGCGGCACGCCCAGCTTGCGCAGCATGTTCGCGTCTTGCAGCAGCGGCGTGGCCAGGGTGTCGCCGGGTATCCCCAATAACGCCGTGGGCACCGCGTGCGTCATGTGCTTGGCGACGGCGCCGGCCAGAAAGAAGGTGAAGACGCCGGCGGGCGGCACGCCCAGCAGCACCACCAGCAAGGTCAGCGGCGCCAGCGTGGTGGTCTCGTCGGTGCCTGACACCAGGCCGATGGCGGCGAACACCACCGCGCCCAGCAGGCCCATGGCGGCGGCCACCATGATTTGTTCAAGCAGGATGGGGTCGCTCATGCCAGCGCCTCCTTGGATGCGCCTTGCGGCTGGGAGGCGGATGGCGATGTTGCGGACTGGGGCTTCGGCGGCGCTTCGGCGAACAGTTCGTACAGACCCAGTTCCTTCAGCTCACGCACCACGGGCTCGGGCAGGTCGGCCACCGAGCCCAGGCCGCCCGGCTGTTCGGCCAGTTCGGCCAGCACTTCGGCGCGCCAGGCGGGGTCATGCGTGGAGGCATGTTCGACCACTTCGCGCTTGGGCGGAAACAGGCGGGCGCAGATCACGCCCGCGATCACGCAGCCGGCAAGACCGGCCAGCATGGCGTAGGCGTGCGCCAGTTCCGGCGACGCCACCACGCCGCGCAACCAGCGGCTGGCGGCGAAGAAGCCGGTGACGCTGATGGCGATGCCGATGCCGATGGCCCACGCCAGTTGGCGCAGGTCCACCGTGTCGTTCCACACTTCTGCCAGGCGCCAGGACGGCGCTGGGGATTTTGGTTCCATGTCTCTCTCCGTTGTGGTGGGGCGATGCGGCCGTGCCTGGGACGCATCGCCTCTGTTCTTATGTGGCCGGGGGCCAGGGCTTATTTCTTGGCGCGCAGTTCCTCCAGCAAGGCCAGCGCGCGGTCGGTGCGTACGTCTTTTTCCTCGGCCATGCGCTTGGCGACCGTATCGATCTCGGCCCCCACGGCGCCTGCCACCAGCGCGATGTTGCGCGCGTGCAGGGCCATGTGGCCGCGTTGGATGCCTTCGGTGGCCAGGGCGCGCAGCGCGCCCAGATTCTGCGCCAAGCCTACGGCCACCGCCACTTCGCCCAGCTCTTGGGCCGAGCGCACGTCCATGATCTTCAAGGCCAGCCGGGCCAGCGGGTGCGTCTTGGTGGCGCCGCCCACCAGGCCCACGGGCATGGGCATTTCGATGGTGCCCACCAAGGCGCCTGACGTGTCCTTTTCCCAGGTGGTCAGCGACGTGTAGCGGCCCGAGCGCGCGGCGTAGGCGTGCGCGCCGGCTTCCACTGCGCGCCAATCGTTGCCGGTGGCGACGATGACGGGGTCGATGCCGTTCATGATGCCCTTGTTGTGCGTGGCGGCGCGGTAGGGGTCGACGGCGGCGAAGGTGTAGGCGTCCAGCACGCCTTCGATGATGTCGGCACCGCTGCGCTCCTTGGTGTCCAGCACTTGCGGGGTCAGTCGCACGCGGGCGCGCGCCAGGCGCAGGTCGGCCAGGTTGGACAGGATGCGCAGGCGTACCGAGCCGCCCGTGATTTCTTCCACCAGCGGCGCGACGGCTTCGGCCATGGTGTTGACGGTGTTGGCGCCCATGGCGTCGCGCACGTCCACGATCAGGTGCAGCACGATCATCGGGCCGCGCGGCGTGTCGGCGAACACATGCACGTCGATGTCCTGGCAGCCGCCGCCCAGCTCGATCAGCACCTTGTCGCGGCTGTTGGCCAGCGTCAGGATGCGTTCGCGTTCGCGCAGCAGCGCCAGCCGCGCGCCGTGCGGGTCGGTCAGGCCCAGCACCTGCACCTGCGCGCGCATCAGGGGGCGGGTGCTGGACGTTTCAAAGCCGCCGCATTCGCGCGCCAGCTTGGCCATGTAGGACGCCGCCGCCACCACCGACGGCTCTTCAACCGCCATCGGCACCAGCACGTCGCGGCCATTGACCTGGAAGTTGCCCGCCACGCCCAGCGGCAGTTCGAACGCGCCAATGACGTTTTCGATCATGCCGTCGGCGCGGTCCAGTCCCAGCGCGCCGGGTTGGGCCAGCAATTGTTGTTCATCGGGGGTCAGCGCGGCGGCCTGGGCAATGGCGGACAGGCGTTGTGCGGGGGTCAGCGCGCGAAAGTTGGGTAGGCGTGAATCGGCCACGATGGCAGGTCTCCGTATCGTTATTGAGTGGCCTGATTCTAGGTAAACTGTACCGCTATTGAGAGGTACAGTTTTGCCAAACAGTACCATCGCACTGCACCAATTTTGACGGGTATCCCGGGCGAAAACATCCCATGAATGACCTCAGCAACACCGGTAAACGGCCGCGCGGCGCGCCCATTGCGGAAAGCCTGGCTAAGCTGATCGGCCAGCAGATTGCCGACGGCGTCTACCGCCCGGGCGACAAGCTGCCGTCGCTGCGCGAACTGTCGCAGTTGCACCGCTACGCCAAGAACACCGTGGTGGTGGCGTTTGAAATGCTGGTGGCCCAGGGGCTGGTTGAACCGCGCCGTGGGTCGGGCTTTTTTGTGCTGGACGGAGACTTCGCGCGCAAGGCGGCCGACGAGGAACCCGGCCAATTGAGCCGCGCCATGGACATCGTCTGGCTCATGCGTGAACAGCTCAAGACGCAGCCCGACGCGGTCCAGGCGGGCGATGGCTTTCCGCCCGTGGAATGGCTGGCCGACATGCGCATGGACCGCTATCACCAGAAGGTGGTGCGCACCGGGCTGGGCGCGCTGTTCCGCTACGGCAGCCGCTTTGGCTACGCGCCGCTGCGCGAAAGCCTGGTGCGCAAGCTGGGCGATGTGGGCGTGAATGTGGCGCCGTCGCAGTTGGTGCTGACCCATGGCGCCAACGAGGCGATGGACCTGGTGATCCGCTACTTTGTGCCGCCCGGCGCGACCGTGCTGGTGGACGACCCGGGCTACTACCCGCTGTTCGGCAAGCTGAAGCTGGCGGGCGTGCGCATGCTGGGCGTGCCGCGCCTGTCGGACGGGCCGGACGTGGCCGCGCTGGAAGCCTTGTTGCAGCGCGAGAAGCCGCGCTTGTTTTTTACGCAGTCGCTGGCGCACAACCCGACCGGGTCCGACATCTCGCTGGCCAAGGCCTACAAGGTGCTGCAATTGTCCGAGCGCTACAACCTGATGATCGTGGAGAACGATGCGCTGGCGGATTTCAAGCCCACGTCCGCCGTGCGGCTGGCGGCGCTGGACCAGTTGGAGCGCACGATCTACATCGGCAGTTTTTCGAAGTCGTTCTCGGCGGCGCTGCGCGTGGGCTTCATCGCCTGCAACGCGGCCCTGGCCAGCGACCTGGCCGATCTGAAGGCGCTGGTGCACGTGAGCAGTTCGGAATACTGCGAGCGCATGGTGGACGTGATGCTGCGCGAAGGGCACTACGAGCGCCATCTGGCGCGCTTGCGCCAACGGCTGGAGGCCGCCACCGGCCATGCCTTGCAGGTGTTGGATGCACTGGGCGCCGAGGTGTACTCGCGGCCGACCAGTTCGCTGTATCTATGGTCATCGTTTCCGGGCGTGGCGGACTCGTTGACGCTGGCCACGGATCTCATGCCCGAGAAAGTCATCATGGCGCCGGGCCGCGTGTTCAGCGTGGACCCCACGGCGGTGTCGCCGTGGTCGCGTTGCAATGTGGGCGCTATCGGGTCGCCGCGTTTTCGGGCCACGTTGGAAAAGGCGCTGGCGGCGCGGCGTTAGGCGCATGAGACCGCCGGCTCTTTCTGCTGCCTTCTTCCGCCGTTCTTTCGGTTCAGCGATAAGTGAATTCGTCGAACCACCGCGCCATGCTCGCCTGCGCTGGCGGACTCAGCATGCGCGCGGCATGCAGGTTGGAAGCGCCGCGCGCCGCCTGCACCGCAAAGCGCCGCACGCCCCGGCGCGCCAGCGCTTGCGCCATCACCAGCAGCCGGTCCTCGGCCAGCCAATCAGGGTGCCAGGTGATGCGGCATTCAAAGTCCGTACCCGCCGACAGCAACTGCGTCAGGCACGCCATCGCGGGGCGATGGGAGTCGCGGCGGCCGGTGATGTCGTCGTAGCCTTGTGCATCGGCCTTGATGTCCAGCCCCACCCAATCCAGATGGCGCAACACATCGGCCAGGCGCAAGGGGTAGATGCCGGCCGTATGCAGGCCCACGCGGTAGCCCATGCGCTGCACGTCGCGGATCAACGACGGCAGGCGGGGTTCGGACAGCGGCTCGCCGCCTGAAAACACCACCGCGTCCAGCAAGCCCGCGCGGTCTCTCAGAAAGGCGCGCGTATCGCGCCAGTCGTACCGCGCGGCGCGGGTTTGCAGATCGGGGTTGTGGCAGTAATGGCAGCGCCACGGGCACCCGGCAATGAACACGACGGCCGCCAATTGGCCGGGCCAATCCACCGTTGAAAACGGAACCAGTCCGCCGATGGCGGGCGCATGCCGGGGCAGGGCCGTCGCCACGGGTTGCGGGGGCGCAGCGCGCGCGGGCCGGCGCGCGACGGGTTCAGTGCTGTTCGACGAAGAAGCGGCGTTCATGGAATTCGCCTTGTTTGCCGGTGTTGAAGGACGACACGGGGCGGTGATAACCCATGACGCGGGTCCAGACTTCGCAGCGCACCGGTTCGGGGGCGTTGCCCTCGGCCTCGCACTTGGGGCAGACGTCGTGGTGCCCAGCCAGATACCCGTGGTGGGGGCAGATGGAAAACGTGGGCGTGACGGTGAGGTAGGGCAGGCGGAAGTTCGTCAGCGCGCGACGCACCAATTCCTTGCATGCCTGGGCGGACGACACGGCTTCGTTCATGTACAGGTGCAGCACGGTGCCACCCGTGTATTTGCCTTGCAGCGTTTCCTGCAATTGCAGCGCATGGAAGGGGTCGTCGGTATGGCCCACCGGCAATTGGCTGGAGTTGGTGTAGTAGGGATGCGCGTCGCTACCCGCCTGCAAGATGCCGGGAAAGCGCTTGCGGTCTTCGCGCGCGAAGCGATAGGTGGTGCCTTCGGCGGGTGTGGCTTCCAGGTTGTACAGGTGCCCGGTCTGTTCCTGGAATTCCGTCATGCGCTCGCGCACGCGGTCCAACAGGCACACCGCCAGCGCGTGGCCGGCCGGCGTGGTGACGTCGTCGGCGTCGTGCGTGAAGTTGCGGATCATCTCGTTGATGCCGTTCACGCCCAGCGTGCTGAAGTGGTTGCGCAAGGTGCCCAGGTAGCGGCGGGTGTAGGGGTACAGGCCTTGGTCGATGTAGTGCTGCACCACGCGGCGCTTGGTTTCCAACACGTCACGGCCGAGTTCCAGCAGGTGGTCCAGGCGTTGCATCAGCCGGACTTCATCGCCCTGGCAGGTATGGCCCAGCCGCGCGCAGTTGATGGTGACGACTCCCACGGATCCGGTCTGCTCGGCCGAGCCGAACAGGCCGTTGCCGCGCTTGAGCAATTCGCGCAGGTCCAGTTGCAGGCGGCAGCACATGGACCGCACCATGTGCGGTTCCAGATCCGAATTCAAGAAGTTCTGAAAGTAGGGCAGGCCATAGCGCGCCGTCATCTCGAACAGGCGCGTGGTGTTGGGGTGCTCCCAATCAAAATCCGGCGTGATGTTGTAGGTGGGTATCGGGAAGGTGAACACGCGGCCCCGGGCGTCGCCGGCCATCATCACTTCGATGTAGGCGCGGTTGATCATGTCCATTTCTGCTTGCAGCTCGCCATAGGCGAACGGCATTTCCTCGCCGCCCACGTAGGGCACCTGTTCTTTCAGGTCGGCGGGGCAGGTCCAGTCGAAGGTCAGATTGGTGAAGGGCGTTTGCGTGCCCCAGCGGCTGGGCACGTTCAGGTTGAAGATCAGTTCCTGCATGGCCTGCTTCACGTCCGCGTACGTCATGGCGTCGCGGCGGATGAAGGGGGCCATGTAGGTGTCGAACGAGCTGAACGCTTGCGCGCCCGCCCATTCGTTTTGCAGCGTGCCCAGGAAGTTGACGATCTGGCCGATGGCCGCCGACATATGTTTGGGCGGCGTGGATTCCACCTTGCTGGGCACGCCGTTGAAGCCTTCGGTCAGCAATTGGCGCAACGACCAGCCGGCGCAATAGCCGCTAAGCATGTCCAGATCATGGATGTGGAGATCGCCGTCGCGATGCGCCTGGCCCGCCTCGGGCGTGAACACGTGCGATAGCCAATAGTTGGCCGTGACCTTGCCGGCCACGTTCAGGATCAGGCCGCCCAGGCTGTACCCCTGGTTGGCATTGGCGTTGACGCGCCAATCGCGTTGGTCCAGGTATTCCTCCATGGCGCTTTCCACGTCGACCAGCTTGTTGCGGTCGAACGAGGCGGAGGGAATGTCGCGGGGGAGCGGGGGCTGTAGAAGCATGGCTAACACCATATGTAGTGGAGTGTCAAAACTCTATCACTACATATGGTGTTATCAGTCGCCAATGGAAGGCGATGTCAGCCTGGCTTGATGCGGGTCAAACAGGGAAAAACGAAGAGGCAAATCGCAATGCGGCTTTCGCCTGACGTCAGAAGCCGATGCCGATGCCCGCCAAGGAAATGGCCACGGCGAACGCGGCGGCGCGCGCGGCCGGACGGGGCGCCCACGACAGCATGCCGACCCATAGCAATGCGCCCGCCGACAGCCAGCCCAGCCACGCCACCACGCCCACCGTATTGCCCCACAGGCCCACGCAAGGCAGCAAGGCCAGCGCCAGCAGCAGCACGCCCGCGCCGCGCAGCACGCGCGTGTGACCGGCCGACGGGTCGCGATCCCACACCTGCTCGTAATGGCGCGGCATGGCCAGGCTCAGGCAGGCCATGCCGGAGTAGGTCAGCAGCAAAGCCACTGCAATGGCGAATACGTCGTTCAGGTTCATGCCGCTGCCTTTTGCGTCGCGCGGGGGGTGCGCTGGGCGGGCGCGGACTGGGGCTTCTTCCACATACGGATGGCCGCCCACGCGGATAGTACGCCAACGGCCACGGCGGTGAGTTCGACGCCCGCGCTTTCCCAGTCGCCGCGCACCACCTGCGCCACGGTGTGGTCGCCCAATGTGAAGAACGACAGCACCGGCAACAGCAGGCACAGCGCCGCCAATAAGCCTAGCTGCGTGATCCACGCAAGCCGGGGACGACACAGCCAGGCATGCGCCAGCATCAACGCCCACAGGCCGAAAAAGCAGCGCAGTTCCCACAAGGCGCGGTTTTCCAGCGCGATGGGCAGCAGGCGATTCGCCCAGAAGTAGCCGATGCAGGCCACCGCCAGACCGGCCAGCGCCGCCACGTTCAGGCCTTCGAACAGGCGGTACATGCGCGCGGTGGCCGCGCCGAATTCGTTGCCCAGCTTGGCGCGCCGCTTCACCATGAACAGCACGGCGCCCGTGCCCATCATGGCGGCTCCGGCCAGGCCGCACAGGAAGTACATCCACTTCACGGCCAGCCCGCCAAACGGCGCCATGTGCAGGTCGCCCATCACCTGGCGCGTGAGTGCCGGCGCGCCGCCGTTGACGCCGCCCGCCGGGCGCATGCGCAACAGGTCGCCCGTGGCCGCCGAGAATTCGGCCATGCCGGTGGTGGCGCTGATGTTGTGCAAGGCGTCGCTGGCTTCGTTCCAGCCGTAGACCGCAACGCGCATGGAACTGTCTTCCGGGTTCTGGATGACGATGGCGCGCGCGCTTTGGCCGCTCATGGCTTCGGCGCGGGCCACCAGCGGTTCCAGCGGCGGCATGGCCAGCGGCTGGCCGGTGCGCACGGGCTTTTCTTCCCCCTGCATTTCGGCCAGGTACAGGCGGGTGGCTTCCATGCCGGGGCCGTACTGCGCCACGACGGGGGCGGGCATCAGTTGCGCGCTGGAAATCACGATGCCGGTGTAGGCAATCATGAACTGGAAGGGCAGCGTCAGCACCGCCACGGCGTTGTGCGCGTCCAGCCACGAACGCTGGCCTTTCTTGGCGCGGAAGGTGAAGAAGTCCTTGAAGATGCGTTTGTGGGTGACCACGCCCGAAATCAGCGCGACCAGCATCGCCATCGTGGCGAACGCCACGATCCACACGCCGAAGCGGCTTTCGTGAAGCATGTAGTGGAAGTTCACGAAGTGCGTGCCGCCCATGGTGGCGCGGCCTGCCTCGTCGTGATGGTCGTCCAGTTCGGCGCCCGTGGCGGGGTCCAGCTCGGCGTCGGCGTACATGCCGTTCTTGTCGAACCAGTAGACCGACAAGCCGTTGTCGTGATGCCGGTTAACGGGCCAGATCTCCCACATGCCCGCGCCCTGATGATGGCGCGCCATGTAGTCCACGGCCAGGTCCAGACGGCGGGCGCGGTCCACGGGCGCGCCTTCCTGCGCCGCCGCCGCCGCGGCGGCATCGGCCGCCGCCTCGGCCGCGTGGTGCTCGGGCGTCATCCAGTGGGTAATGGGTTCTGCAAAGAGGGCCAGCGAACCGGTCAGGAACACCGTGTACAGCAGCCACGAAAACCACAGGCCGACCCAGGTGTGCAACCAGGCCATGGATAGGCGGAAACCGGATTTCAGAGCGAGCCTCTTGTTGTGGGATTGCCGCGGAGAGCGGGCGGGCAATTTTTGTTAATTGAGAATGGTTCCGAGTTTAAGCGAATTAGGGGCGTTGTCGGCGGGTGGGTGGGCATGGCGCTTGCTGAAGCTGCGCGTCATGCCGCCGGGTTTGCGAACGTAGGGCGCAACCGGCGAACCGACCCCGTGGACAAGGAGCCCCTGATGAAACGCAAAGCGGCAAACGCCAAACAAATCAATGAATTGCTTTACCAGGCGCTGGAGACTGAAATCGGCGGCTTGGCTGTGTACGAGACCGCCGTGTCCTGTGCCGTCAACGAAGACCTGAAAAAGGAATGGAAGGAATACCTGGAAGAAACGCGCACGCACCATCGTGTGCTTTTGACCGTGTTTGAACAACTGGGACTTGACCCCGCCAAGCAGACACCGGGGCGGGAGGTGGTGCGCCATCTTGGCGATTCGCTGGTGAAGGCGATGAAGATGGCCGTCAGCGCGGGCGATGCCGATGCCGCGCAGTTGGTGGCGACCGAATGCGTGGTGCTGGCCGAGACCAAGGACCACGCCAACTGGTCGCTGATCGGGCTGCTGGCCGAGCAGCATTCCGGCAAGGAAGCCGCAATTCTGAAACAGGCCCACGACGCGGTGGCGCAGGACGAAGACCACCACCTGTATCACACGCAAGGGTGGTCGCGCGAGTTGTGGGTGGAGTCGCTGGGCTTGCCCGCGGTGCTGCCCCCGCCTGAAGAAGTCAAACAAGTGAAAACCGCCATCGGCGCCTCGCGGGCCGAGCAGGCGCGCGGCGAAATGCTGAAACACTAGGAGAGATTCAATGGCAAGCAAGAAACCCGCAGCCAAGGGCGCCGCTGGCGCATTGCCCACTGCATACATGAACACCGACAGCGGCCCGGCCGCCGGTCCCGCTGGCAAGCCGACCGAGCCCGCGCTCAAGCGCGCGGCCGCCGTGGGCGCCACGGCTGCGTCCATGCCCCACAACGCCAACAAGGCCGCCGAATATGGTGAACAGGCCGCGCGCTGTCCTTACACCGGCGCGCAGACGACGCCGCCGGACCCCTCCGTGGGCGCAAGTTCCTTGTCGGAATCCGAGTCCACCGCCAAGACCGGAGACGCCGCCGCGCCTGGAGTCAACGAGGTGCACGGGCGCCTGTCACGGGTGCGCTCGGACGGCAGCGGCCAGCAGTTGACGACCAACCAGGGTGTGCCGGTGGCGGACAACCAGCATTCGCTCAAGGCCGGCGTGCGCGGGCCGGCGCTGCTGAAAGACTTCATCCTGCGTGAAAAAATTACGCACTTCGATCACGAGCGCATTCCCGAGCGCATCGTGCACGCGCGCGGCTCGGCCGCGCACGGTTACTTCGAGTGCTACAAGCCCTTGACCGATTTGACCGCCGCGTCCCTGTTTGCAGAAAAAGGCAAGCGCACGCCGGTGTTCGTGCGCTTTTCCACGGTGGCGGGCGAGCGGGGGTCCAAGGACACCGCGCGCGACGTGCGCGGCTTTGCCGTCAAGTTCTATACCGACGAAGGCAACTGGGACCTGGTCGGCAACAACATGCCTGTCTTCTTCATCCAGGACGCGATGAAGTTTCCGGACCTGGTGCACGCGGTAAAACCCGAGCCGCATCACGGCATGCCGCAGGCCGCGTCGGCCCACGACACGTTCTGGGACTTTGTGTCCTTGATGCCGGAGTCCACCCACATGCTGATGTGGGTGATGTCCGACCGGGGCATCCCTCGCAGCTATCGCATGATGCAGGGCTTTGGCGTGCATACCTTTCGCTTCGTCAACGCCAGCGGTGAGTCGCGCTTGGTGAAGTTCCACTGGAACCCGGTTCTGGGCACGCATTCGCAGGTGTGGGACGAAGCCGTCAAGGTATCGGGGGCCGACCCCGACTTCCACCGCCGCGATCTGTGGGAAGCCATTGACGCGGGCCACGGCCCGGAGTGGGAGCTGGGCGTGCAGATCTTTACCGAGGAAGACGCCGAGCGCTACAGCTTCGACGTGCTGGACGCCACCAAGATCGTGCCCGAGGAACTGGTGCCCATCACCCCCATCGGCCGCATGGTGCTGGACCGCAATCCCGACAACTTCTTCGCGGAAACCGAGCAAGTGGCATTCTGTACGGCGCATGTGGTGCCGGGCATCGATTTCACGAACGACCCGCTGTTGGCCGGCCGCATCCATTCGTATGTGGACACGCAGATCTCGCGCTTGGGCGGCCCGAACTTCCATGAAATTCCCATCAACGCGCCCGTGGCGCCGGTCCATAACAACCAGCGTGACGGCATGCATCGCCAAGCCATCCACCGTGGCCGCGTGGCCTACGAGCCGAACTCGCTGGCAGGCGGGTGTCCGTTCCAGGCGGGCATGCAGGGCTTTGTGCCGTTCCCCGAGCCGATCGCGGGCGATGAATTGCGTGGGCACCCCGAGAAGTTCGCCGAGCACTACAACCAGGCCGCGCTGTTCTACAACAGCCAGACTGATTGGGAAAAGCAGCACATCATCCACGCCTTTTCGTTCGAGCTGAGCAAGGTGACGGTGCCCGCGATCCGCCAACGCATGGTGGCGTCGCTGCGCAATGTGTCTGATGAGCTGGCGCAGGGCGTGGCCGACCTGCTGGGCATGGTCTTGCCCGAACCGATGCCGCGCGCGGCGGCGCAGCCGCCCAAGCCGGAAGTCGAGGTGTCACCCGCGTTGTCCCTGACTGCCAGGCCGGGCGATGGCGGTGTGGCCACGCGCAAGGTCGCCATCCTGGTCGCAGAAGGCGTGGACGGCGCGGCCGTGACGGCGGTGGCCGATGCGCTGATCCAGGCGGGCGTGGTGGTGCGCTTGGTGGGCCAACGCATTGGCCCCGTGCAGGCCGAAGGCGGCGGCATGTTCGATGCCGATGCGTCGCTGGACAATCATCCGTCCGGGCTGTTCGACGGCGCGGTGGTGCCCGGCGGCGAAGGCGCGGTGACGCGCTTGCAGGCGGATGGCCGCGCGCTGGAGTTCTTGCGCGATGCGTTCCGGCACGGCAAGACCTTGCTGGGCTTGGGCCGGGGAGGGCAGTTGTTCGGGTCGGCAGGCATTGCGCCCAACGAGGCGGACAGCGGCCTGTTGATGGGTGGCGGCGCGCCGGCAAAAAGTGCGGCGGCGTTCATCCAGGCGCTGGCCATGCATCGGCACCCTGAGCGGGAAACGCTGCCGCCGATGGTGTAGGACGGTCTGACGTAAAACGCGCTTGGCCCCGGACGTTTGTAACGCGCTGGGGCCAAGCGTTTTTTTTGGGGGGCGGTTTTGACGCGCTGCTTTTCTGCGCCTTTTTCGCCGCTTTTCTCCCGCTGTTTTCGCGCTTATTCCAGCTTGATGTCGGCCCGCTTGGCCACGTCGCCAAACGTTTTCACTTCTTTCGCGATCTGGTCCTTGAGCGCCTGGCCCGGCAAATACACGGGCTCCAGGGCCAGGTCCGACACCGCCTTGCGCACTTGCGGGTCCTGCATGATTTTTTCCACCGCGCGGTTCAGCGTATCGATGACCGACGCGGGCGTGCGCGCGGGGGCGGCCAGCGCGTACCAGCCCACGAACGACACCTGGGGAATGCCGGCTTCCGCGAAGGTGGGCACGTCCGGCAACTGCGGCATGCGGTGCTCGCCGGTAACGGCCAGCGCGCGCACCTTGCCCGCGCGCACCTGCGGCGCGGCGGACGACACGGTATCCACGCCCAGGGACACTTCGCCGCCGATCATCGCGGTGATCAATTGCGCGCTGCCCTTGTACGGCACGGGCATCATCTTCGCGCCGGCGGCCTCGGCGAACATTTCTCCGGCCAGATGCGGTGCGGAGCCCGGCCCAAAGGTGCCGTACATCAGCCCGCCCTTGCTGCTTTGCTGCTTGGCCAGCGCGGCGGCTTCCTGCACCGTGTTCGCCGCCAACCCGTTCTGCGCCAACAGCACCACCGGCGCCATGGCGACGATGCCGATGTGTTCGAAGCTACGCAACGGGTCGTAGGGCAGCGACGGTTTCAGCGCCGGCAGCACCGTGTACGTGGTGCTGCCCGACAGCAGCAAGGTGTAGCCGTCGGGTTGTGCGCGCGCCACCGCGTCGGCGCCGATCACCGTGGACGCGCCGGGGCGGTTCTCGACAATGACGGACTGGCCCAGGCTGCCCGACAGCTTGTTGGCCAAGAGTCGCGCTACCGCATCGGTGGCGCCGCCGGGCGTGAAGGGCACAACGATCTTGATCGCCTGCTCGGGGTACGCGGCGTGGGCCTCGCCCGCATAGGCGGCGACGGCAAGGTTGAACGCCATCACGGCGGCACAAAATCTAGCGGTCATTGCAACGCTCTCGGTCAGTCAAGAAGAAATCGGAATAGGGTTCAGGCCGCTGTTGCACGCGGGGTCTGGCGCAGGCTTGCGCCTTGGTCTCCCAAATCCCAGTACAGGCCCGCCATGATGGCCAGCCCTTCGCGCGCCACGCTGCCCAGCAGATGTTCATTGGGCGCGTGCTGCGCGCAGGCGGGGTAGGAATGCGGCACCCACAGCGTGGGCAGGCCCAGCAGGTCGGCAAAAATTTCATTCGGCAGCGAACCGCCCAGGTTCGGCAGCAGCGCGGGGCGCTTGCCGGTGGTGCGTTCCAGCGACGCGGCGGCCCAGCGCACCCACGCGTTGTCGGGCGATAGACGGGTTGCGCCGCCCTGCATGCCGATGCGCACTTGCACGTCTTCAAAGCCGCCTTGGCGCAGGTGTTCGCGCACATGGGCTTCCAGCGCGCGCCAATCGGTGCCGACTACAAAACGCAGTTGGCACCACGCCACGGCCTCTGGCGGAATCGCGTTCACCGGCTTGGCGGGGTCGCCCGCGCCAAAGGTCAGCACGTCCAGGCTGTTCCAGCCAAATACTCTTTCAGGTGCGGACAGGCCGGGCTCGCCCCACCAGTGGTTGATCTCGGGGTCGTCTTCGCCGCCGCCCACGTCCAGGTCGGCCAAGGCGTCGGCCACGGCGGCGGGGATGGGAGGCGGGCGCAAGCCAGGCACGGTGATGCGGCCTTGTGCGTCCACCATCGAGCCGATGGCGTGCATCAGCACGATGGCCGGGTTGGCCAGCAAGCCGCCCCAGTTGCCCGAGTGATAGCCGCGTTCGCGCGCGCGTAAGGACAGTTCAAAGTTCACCGCGCCGCGCGAGCCCATGAACAGGGTGGGGCGTGCCGCATGCAGGCGCGGGCCGTCGCTGGCGATGAAAACGTCGGCGGCCAGGGCATCGCGCTGCGCATCGCAGAACGCGGCCAAGCCGGGCGAGCCGGCTTCCTCGCCGGTTTCGATCAGCCAGGTGGCGTTAAAGCCCAGCTTGCCGCCGCGCGCCGTGATCACGTGCCGCAGGGCTTCCAGGTTGATGGAATGCTGGCCCTTGTTGTCGGCGGTGCCGCGTCCATACCAGCGGTCGCCGTCCACTTGCAGGCGCCACGGGTCGCGCCCGGCTTCCCATTTGGCGGCATTGCCGCGCACCACATCGCCATGCCCGTACATCAACACGGTCGGCAACCCTGCTTGTTCCACGCGGCGCGCAACCAGAATGGGCAGGTCGACACCGGCGGGGTTGGCATGCACCTCACAGGTGAAGCCCAACTCGGTCAGCGTCGGAATCAGGTCCTGGTTCAGGTAGGCGTGCTGGGTGGGCGCCTGGTCCGGCACCTCGCTTTCCGTGGCATAGGCGACGCGGCGCGCCAGCGTGGATTCAAGGGTGCCATTGTCGAAGGCTTCAACGGCTTGGAGGACGGCTTGTTCGCGGTTCACGGCGGCTCTCAACACGCAAGGAAGCAAAAGAAGGCACAAAGTTATTACGCATCGGTGCATGCCACAATTAGATAATTAGCACCTATGAATTGCCTTTTAGGCATGCCTTAAAAATCAGCATGATTGAGGGTCGACATGATGGGGGAGGAAACATGATTTCACTGGGCCTGCGGTATTTTCTTGAGGTCGCTCGCTGCGGCTCGATCGCGGGCGCGGCGGCGGCGCAGCATGTGGCTGCCTCCGCCGTCAGCCGTCAGATCGCCAAACTGGAAGACGGGCTGGGCATTGCCCTGTTCGAACGCCAGGCGCGCGGCATGGAACTGAGCGAAGCGGGGCGCCAGCTTGCCGCCTACGCCAATGCGGCGGCCCTGGAGGCCGAGCGCGTCACCACCGAAATCCGCCAGCGCAGCCACGTGGGCGACGTCACGATCCGGCTGGCGTGCACCGAAGGCTTCGCGCATCACTTCCTGCCGCTTTGCATGGCCGAGTTCAAGCGCATGCGGCCCGAGGCACGTTTCCATCTGCACGTGGAACGCCCGGAAGAGGTCAGCCGCCATATCCTGGAAGGCCTGGCGCAGATGGCCCTGCGCTACACCACGGCGCAGGACGACCGCCTGAAGACAGAACTGCTGACCCGCGCACCCGTCTACGCGGTGATGTGCCGCAAGCACCCGCTGGCCGGCCGCCGCAGCGTCAGCATGCGCGACCTGGTGAACTTTCCGCTGTCACTGGGCGACCAGGGCACCACGGTGCGGCAACTGTTCGACGCCGCCTGCGCCAACGCCGGCCTGCACATTGAACCGGCCTACGTGTCGAACCATTCCGCCGCGTTCCTGCCCATGCTGCCGGGCAGCCAGATCGTTGCGCTGTCCGGCTACCTGACGCTGATGGGGCAACTGGGTGTCGAAGGCGAGCTTGCGGCGGTGCCGTTCAGCAATCCGGAAATGCGGCAACGAAGCATCCAGGTCCTGACCTTGCAGGGCAGAACCCTGCCGCTGCTGGCGCGAGAGTTTTTGGCGTTCATGGCGGATCGTTTGACGGCTGCGCCGAGGTGGCCGGAGTAGCGCGCCCCACACCCCCCACCTTCAACCGCAGCCTTTCCAACGCCAAATAAACAATCGGCGTCGTATACAGCGTCAAGAACTGGCTGATCATCAGGCCGCCCACGATGGCGATGCCCAGGGGGCGGCGTAGTTCCGAGCCTTCGCCCATGCCCAGCACCAGGGGCAACGCGCCCAGCAGGCCGGCCAGGTTGGTCATGACGATGGGGCGCAGGCGCAGCATGGCGGCGCGGTGGATGGCTTGTTCGGGGGTCAGACCTTCGCGGCGTTCCAGGCTGAGGGCGAAGTCGATCATCAGGATGGCGTTCTTCATCACGATGCCCACCAGCAGGAACAGGCCCAGCAGCGCGATCAGCGTGAATTCGATGTTGGCGAGGCGCAAGGCCAGCAGCGCGCCCACGCCCGCGGACGGCAGGGTGGACAGGATGGTCAGCGGGTGCAACGGGCTTTCGTACAGAATGCCCAGCACCAGGTAGATGGCAATCAGCACGGCCAGGATCAGCCAGGGTTGGTCTTGCAGGCTTTGCTGGAAGTTGCGGGCGTCGCCGCCCAGGCGCGTCTGGATGGTGGACGGCACCATCAAGTTGGCCAGCGTGGCGTCGATGGCGGCCAGGCCCTGTTCCAGCGACACGCCGGGCGCCAGTGAAAAGCCCACGCCCACGGCGGCGAACAGGCCGTCGTGGAAGACGCGATCGTTTACCAGGCCGTTTTCATAAGTCGCGAACGCGGTCAGCGGTATGCGCGTGCCGTCGGCCGCCACCACCTGTACCTGTTCCAGCACTTCGGGGTCTTCGGTGTAGCGCGGGTCCAGCTCCAGCACCACGCGGTACTGGTTCATGGCGTCGTACATCGTCGCCACCTGCCGTTGGCTGAACGAATTGCTCAAGACGCTGCTGATCGTGTTCATGTCCACACCCAGCCGTTGCGCGGCGCTGCGGTCGATGTTGATCACGACCTGCTGCGTGGCACCATCGCCTTCGGCATCCACGTCGCGCAGTTCCGGGATCTCCTGCATGGCCTTGGAGATCTTGCGTGACCATTGCCGCAGCGTGGGCACGTCGCTGGCCATGATGGCCAATTCGTGGTCGCCGGAATTGCCGAAGCCGCCGGGCATGCGCAAGTCTTGATCGACGTTCAGGAAGAACATGCCGCCCGGCACGGCGGGGGCGTTGGTGCGCAGCCAGTTGATGACCTCGGTGGACGATTTCCCCCGTTCGGCAACGGGTTTGAGCCGAATCAAAAACAGCGAATTGCTGATGCCCAGGTTGCCGCCGTTGTAGCCGATGACGTCTTGCACGGCGGGGTGCTTCAACACCAGTTGGCGGTACTGGTCGATCTTGGGCTGCATCACCTGGAACGAAAAGCCGTCATCGCCCCGCACGAAGCCCATCAGTTGGCCGGTGTCTTGCACAGGCAGAAAGCCCTTGGGCGCGTCGATGTACAGATACACGTTCAGGCCGACCACGGCGGCCAGCAGCACCAAAGTCAGGCGCGCATGGCCCAGCACGCGGGCGAGCGACCTGCCGTACCAATCATGCACGCGCGCAAAGGCGGTCTGCATGCGGGAAGGGCGCGGTGGGGCGGCGTTGGGGGCGGTGGGGTCGGGATGCGCGGCCGGCTTCAACCAGCGCGCGCACAAGGCCGGGATGATGGCCACCGACACCACCAGCGATATCACCGTGGCCGCGACCAGCGTGATGGAGAACTCGCGGAACAGGCGTTCCACCAGCCCGCCCATGAACAGGATGGACACGAAGACGACGCTCAGCGCCACCGTCATCGCCACCAGCGTGAAGCCCACTTCGCGCACGCCGCGCATCGCGGCCTTGGTGGGCGACAGGCCGCGTTCGATGTGGCGTGAAATGTTTTCCAGCACCACGATGGCGTCGTCCACCACCAGCCCGGCGGCCACGATCAGCGCCATCAGCGACAGGTTGTTCAGCGAAAACCCCCAGGCGTGCATGACGGCGAAGGTGGCGATCAGGCACACCGGAATCGCCACGCTGGGGATGGCCGCCGCGCGCGCGTTGCCCAGGAACAGCCAGACCACCAGAATGACCAGCCCGGTCGCCAGCCCCAGCGTGATGTGGGCTTCGCGCAGGGTGGCGTTGATGCCGGGCGAGCGGTCCAGCGCCACGGTCAGGTCCACGTCGGCGGGCATCAGCGCGCGCAGGCCGGGCAGGGCGTCGTTGATGGCGCCGATGGTTTCAATGATGTTTGCGCCGGTCTGGCGGCTGATGGTCAGCACCACGGCAGGGTTCTGGTTATGAAAACCGCTGCTGTAGCGGTTTTCGACGGAATCGCTGACGCGCGCCACTTGCGACAGGCGGATCACCGCGCCGTCTTCATGGCGCACGATCAGGCTGCCGTATTCCGGGGCGGTGCGCGGTTGTTCCGGCGTGCCCACTTCCCAGCGCTGGCCGGCTGAATCCAATTGGCCCAGCGGGCGCATGGGCGCGGCATCGGCGATGGCGTTGCGCACATCGTCCAGCGCCACGCCGTAGTGCGCCAGGGCGTTGGGGTTGACCTGCACGCGCACGGCGGGCAGCGAACTGCCGCCCATTGTGACTTCGCCCACGCCGTTGATCTGCGACAGCTTTTGCGCCAGCACTGTCGACCCCAAGTCATAAAGCTGGCCGGCGGGGCGCGTGGCCGAACTGAGCGCCAGTGCCATGATGGGCGCTTGTGACGGGTTGACCTTGCGGTAGCTGGGGTTTTGCGGCATGCCCGCGGGCAGATCGCCGCGCGACGCATTGATGGCGGCTTGAACGTCGCGGGCGGCTTCGTTGATGTCGCGGTCCAGTTCAAACTGCAACTGCACGCGGGTGGCGCCCTGGTTGCTGGACGAGGTCATGGCGCTGACGCCGGCGATGCTGCCCAAGGCGCGCTCAAGCGGCGCGGCCACAGTGCTGGCCATGCTTTCCGGGCTGGCGCCGGGGAGTTCGGCGCGCACCTCAATCGTGGGGAAATCCACCTGCGGCAAGGGGGCAACGGGCAGCAGCCGCCACGCCACCGCGCCCAGCAAGGTCAGCGCCAACGCCAGGAAGATGCAGGCGATGGGGCGATGCAGCAGCGCGCGGATCATGGCTGCGGCCCGTCAGCCTTTGCCGGCGTGTTCGCCACGCCGCCGCGCCGCTGGCCCAGCCGGTGAAAGAACAGATAGACGGCGGGCGTGGTGAAGAGCGTCAGCACCTGGCTGACCAGCAGCCCGCCCACCATGACCCAGCCCAGCGGCTGGCGCAGTTCGGCGCCCGAGCCCGTGGCCAGCATCAGCGGCAGCGCGCCGAACAGCGCGGCCAGCGTCGTCATCAAGATAGGCCGCAGGCGCAGCAGCGCGGCTTCGCGGATGGCGTCTAGCGGCGCCAGGCCGCGCGAGCGCTCGGCTTCCAGCGCAAAGTCCACCATCATGATGCCGTTCTTTTTCACCAGCCCGATCAGCAGGATGATGCCGATGACGGCAATCAGGTCCAGCGGCCGTCCCGTGATCAGCAGCGCCAGCAGCGCGCCGACGGTAGCCGACGGCAGCGTCGACAGAATGGTGACGGGATGGATGGCGCTTTCATACAGCATGCCCAGCACCAGATACATCGTGACCACCGCCGCCAGCATCAGCCACAGCGTGTTGGACAGCGAGGCCTGGAACGCCGACGCCGCGCCTTGCAGGCGCAGTTCCACGCTGGGCGGCATGGCGATGTCGGCTTTGGCGGCGTCGATGGCGGCAATGGCCTCGCCCAGCGAGCCGCCGGGCGGCAGGTTGAACGACAGGTTCACTGCCGGAAACTGCGACAGATGGTTGATGGCCAACGGCACGGCGCGTTCGCTGACGGTGGCCAGGGCCGACAGCGGAATCGCCTGCCCGTCTTCGGTTTGAAGGTGGATACGTTCCAGCGCGTCGGGGCTGAGCGCCAGCTTGCGGTCCACTTCCAGCACCACGCGGTACTGGTTCGACTGCGTGAACAGCGTGGCCACCTGGCGCTGGCCAAAGGCGTTGTATAGCGCCTGCACCACATCGTCCATCGTCACGCCCAGGCGCGCCGCCGTGTCGCGCGACACTTGCAGATAGGCTTGGCGGCCATTGCCTTGCAGGTCGGACGAGACCTCGGCCAACGCGGGGGATTGGGCCAGCCGCTGCATCAGCGCCTGGCTCCATTGCGCCAGCAGCGCGCTATCGGGCGAGGTCAGGGTGAATTGATATTGGCCACGGCTGACGCGGTCTTCGATGTTCAGTTCCTGCACCGGCTGCAAGAACAGCGAGATGCCGTGGACCTGTCGGGCGCGTTCGTCCAGCCGCGCCATTACGTCGGCCAGCGGCGCGCTGCGCTCGCCCCAGGGCTTCAGGTTGATCAGCAAACGGCCCGTGTTCAGCGTGGTGTTCATGGCGTCGATGCCGATGAAGGACGACAGGCTTTGCACGTCCGGGTCGGCCAGCAGGCTTTCCGCCACGGCTTGCTGGCGGCGCGACATGGCCTCGAACGAGGTGCTTTGCGCCGACTGCGTCACGCCTTGCAGCACGCCGCCGTCCTGCACCGGAAAGAAGCCCTTGGGCACGGCCAGGTACAGCAGCCCGGTCAACACCACGGTAGCCACCATGACCAGCAGCGTCAGGCGCTGGTGGCGCAGCGTTACGTCCAGCCAACCCGCGTAGCGCGCCTGAACGCGATCCAGAAAGCCGGGTTTGCCGGAGGCCACATGCGCGGGCAACAGGCGCGCGCACATCATCGGCGTAAGCGTCAGCGACACCGCCAGCGATATCAGGATGGCCACCGCCAGCGTGATGGCGAATTCGCGGAACAAGCGGCCCACTACGTCTTCCATGAACAGCAGCGGGATCAGCACGGCAATCAAGGACAAGGTCAGCGACACCAGCGTGAAGCCGATCTGCCCAGCGCCTTTCAGCGCGGCGGCCATCGGGCTGTGCCCCCGTTCGCGATACCGCGCAATGTTCTCCAGCATGACGATGGCGTCGTCCACCACGAAGCCCGCGCCAATGGTCAGCGCCATCAAGGTCAGGTTGTTGGTGGAAAAGCCCGCCAGGTGCATGAAGCCGAAGGTGCCGATCAAGGACAGCGGCACGGCCAGGCTGGGAATCAGCGTGGCGGGCAGGTTGCGCAGGAACAGAAAGGTGACCAGCACCACCAGCCCCACGGCGAACACCAGTTCCCATTGCACGCCACGCACCGACGCACGAATGCTCTCGGTGCGGTCGGTCAGGATGCGGACCTGCGCGGCGGCCGGCAGGCTGGCGGTCAGCTGGGGCAGCAAGGCTTTTACCTGGTCCGCCACGGCGATCACGTTGGCGCCCGGCTGGCGCTGGATGTTGACCAGCACGGCGGGCTGCTTGTCGACCCAGGCGGCCAGGTAGCGGTCTTCGGCGCCGTCTTCAATGGTGGCGACCTGGCCCAGCCGCACCGGCGCGCCGTTCTTCCAGGCCACGATCAGCTCGCGGTATTCGTCGGCGCTTTGCAGTTGGTCGTTCGCATCCATGATGACCGAGCGTACCGGCCCGTCGAAGCTGCCCTTGGGCTGGTTCGAGTTCGCCTTGGCGATGGCGTCCTGCACGTCGGACAATTGCAGCCCGCGCGCCGCCAGCGCCATCGGGTTGACCTGCACGCGCACGGCGGGCCGCTGGCCGCCGGCCAGACTCACCATGCCCACGCCGGACAACTGCGACAGGCGCTGCGTCATGCGGGTGTCGACCAGGTCGTACACCGTGGGCAGCGGCAACGAATCAGAGGTGACCGCCAGCGTCAGGATGGGCACGTCGGCCGGGTTGACCTTGCGGTACACGGGCGGGGTGGGCAGGTCGGAGGGCAGCAGCGAGCCGCTGGCGCTGATGGCCGCCTGCACTTCCTGCTCGGCCACGCCCAGCGAGACATCCAGCGAAAACTGCAAGGTGATCACCGAGATGCCGCTGCCGCTGGTGGACGACATCTGCTTCAAGCCCGGTATCTGCCCAAAGCGGCGCTCCAGCGGCGCCGTGACCGCGCGCGCCGTCACGGTGGGACTGGCCCCGGGATACTGCGTGGTGACCTGAATGATGGGGTAGTCCACCTGCGGCAGCGCGGCCACGGGCAGCATGCGCCACGCCAGGATGCCCGACAGCAGCAGGGCGATCATCAGGAAGGACGTCGCCACCGGACGCAGAATGAAGGGGCGTGACAGGCTCATGCGCGGTTCAAGTCAGGGGTTCTACGATCTGGACGTTGCGGCCGTCATGCAGGCGGTCCACGCCTTCGACGACAACGCGCTCGGCCGGGGCCAGGCCCGCTTCCACGACGATCTGGCCGGCGTTGGCCGGACCCAGTTGCAGCACGCGGCGGGTGGCGCGGGCGTCGTCGCCGATGACGAAGACAAACGCACCTTCCGACCCGTACTGCACGGCGGCCGACGGGATGGTGACCACGTTGTCCTGCTGCACCACGGCCAGGCGGATGTTCACGAACTGATTGGGAAACAGGGATTCGTCGGCGTTGTCGAAGCGGGCGCGCAAGCGCACGGTGCCGCTGCCGGTCTGGATGCGGTTGTCCAGCGCTTCCAGCGTGCCTTCGGCCAGGATGCGGCGGTCGTCGGCGTCCCAGGCTTGCACGCGCAGCTCGGCGGTCTTGGCCTGCGCCTGGCGCAGCACGTCCAGCCGCGTTTCCGAAATGCTGAAGAGGGCGGATATGGGCGTGGTCTGCACCAGCGTGGTCAGCCCGTTGGCGTCATCGGCTCGCACGTGGTTGCCGGCGTCGACCCGGCGCAAGCCGATGCGTCCGTCCTGCGGAGCAACGATGCGGGTCAAGCCAAGCAACCGCTTGGCGTCGGCGACCCGCGCGCGGTTCAGTTCGCGTTGCGCGGTGTAGGCGCGCACCTGGGCTTCGGCGGTGTCCAGTTGCTGCCCCGCCACCGATTCCTGGCGCGCCAGCTTGCGGTAGCGCTGCAGGTCGGCCTGGGCGTTGTCCAGCAGCGCCTGGGTGCGGGCCAGCTCGCCTTCGGCCGACGCCAGCGCGGTCTGATAGGGGCGGGCGTCAATCTCGGCCAGCAGTTGGCCACGTGCCACGGCCTGGCCTTCGGTGTAATGCACGCGCATCAGTTCGCCGTCGACCTGGCTGCGCAGCACCACCTGGGACAGAGGCGTGATGGTGCCCAAGGCATGCAGGTCGCGTTGCAGCGGACCGACGCGGGCAGGCGCCACGCTGACGGCAACGGGAAGCTGCCCATACTGGGGAGGCGGTGGAGTGCGGGGGCCACTGTCTCTCGCCAGCCAATAACCGATGCCGACCAGCACGGCCAGCAACAGGGCGGCGGCGGTCAGGATCAATCGTTTGCGTGAGGGGGCAGGGCCCGCAATGGGGGGCAGAGACATCGGGGCTGCCAATCTGGGGTGTTGCGGACAGCGGTGATTCTATATTAATAATAATGATTAGCGTTATTGACTTCGAATTTCAAGAGGGGTTTGCGCGAATGGTTTAGAGTGGCGGCTACTTTCATCAGCCGGTTTGCAAGGAGCAGGTCATGGGCGAGCATTCTCTAGAAACCCCGCGTCAGTTATTCGAGCGTCTACAAGCCCGGCTTGAGACGGAACAGGCCCGCTTGCAGCAGTGGCACGCGGTGGAAGACGAGTACCGGCGCAAGTACACCGAAGGCCTTGCGCCGCTTGAAAAAAAGCTGCACGAACTGCGCATGAAGCTGGTGCTGTGCTTTGACCACGCGCACAAGAACATGGGCTTGTCCAAGGCCGAACGCGAGTTCGTGTCGGAACTGATCACCGAGTTTTCGGCGGAACTGCTGCTGCTGGACGCCAAGGGCGAGCTGCCGGCCGGTTGCGATGCCGAGCGCCTGAAGACCCTATATAAGAAGCACAACGGCGCCGACTACGACGAGGCCGCCGCTGATGAAACCGAAGATGCCAAGGCCGAACTGATCGAGGCGCTGGAGCTGGACCCGGACACCGATCTGTCCACGTTCACGCCCACCCAGCTGCTGCGTATCATCCAAGACCAATTCGAGGACGACGAGGCCGAAGAACTGCTGGCCCTGGCCCGCGCCGCGCTGCGCAACACGACTCCGAACGCGGTCGCCTGGCAGTCGATGCAGGACGAAGAACAGGCGCGTCGCCAGCAAGGCACGCCGGACCTGGCGCCGGTGGGCGAGGTGGCCGATGACGGCCTGCCCGCCGCGAACGCCACGCTGCAAGCCCAACTGGACGAAGTGCTGCACCAGGCCAGCTATGCGGAAGAGGGTTTCAAGCTGCGCTACGACCTGGACCCCTTCGCGTCGTTCGACCCGGAGACGGTGCTGGAAGAGTTGGACGCCGACATTGAAGACATCCAGGAATACATCGGCGAGCTCGAGCACGAGGTCATGCAGTTTGCCGACGAGGCATCGCTCAAGTCCTGGCTCAAGGCGATGCGCCGCGAAGTCGCGGCGATTGAGCGCCGGGAAGGTCGAAACTAAGACCGGGTCCGCGCCACCGCTTCCACGCGGATGACCGGCGCTGCCGTCTTGGCGGCGTCGGCGCGCGGGCGAATCATCAGCGGAAAAAAGCGCCACAGGTACAAGCCCAGCGCCAGCACCCAGGCGAGCGTGGCGGCATGCAGCAAGCCGGTGGAGGCGGCGGTCGGCAACAAGGCGGCCAGCCGCAGCAGCGCCGCCAGAATCATCAGGACAAAACTGGCGACCATGGCGCGGTCGGTCTGCAACGGCCGCCCCAGGTGGCCCAGCGCCGTGCGCGTCACCATGCCCAGGATCAGTACCGAAAAGCCGGCTACCCCGATGACGTGGGCGGGCCAGGCGGGCCGGATCACGATCCCCATCCAGGGGCTGTCTACCGGATTAACCAAAGGAATGGCCAAGGGATTGGTCAAGGGCATGGCTAAAGGACTAGCCAAATACGCCGCACCCACCAGCAGGCCGACGCCCAAGCCGAAATACCCCGCATACAGCACCCACAGCAGCGGCACGCGCCGCACGGCCCAAGGTTTCCACGACAGCCATTGCACCAGCGCGATCAGCCCGGTTGCGGCTAGCGCCGCCGCGGCCAGATTCGGCAGGCCGGCCAGCAGGCAGGCAATCGCGGCCAGGCCGGTTGCCAGTTGCCAATGGCCGCTGCGTGTGTGCGCGGGAATGTTCAGGCCAGCCACGGCGCGTTGGGCGAAAAACGGCAGCACGCGGCGGGCGATCAAGAGCGTCAGCACTGCCATGCACAGCAGGCCCGCATTGAAGTAACGCATCAGCGCCATGTAGTCGCCTTGAACGGCGGCCCATAAATACAGCACATGGGTGGTGGCCAGCCCCAGCAGCAGTACCGGTACGCCCGCATTGCGGCGGTTGCGGCTCAGCCAGACGACGCGCGCCAAGGCGGCGGCGCCCCACACGAAAAAGCCCGTGTCCGCCAGGCCGGCAATCAAGAACGCAGGCTGGCCCGGCACCAGATACGCCACGCGCGCCACCAGCCAAAGCAGGCACAGCATGGCCAAGGCGTTGCCGCGCAGCGGATTCTTGCCGGTCCAGTTGGCGCCGGCAGTCAGCAGAAAGCCCACTGCAATGGTGGCCACAAAACCCCACAGCATTTCGTGCGCATGCCAGAACACGCCGCCCAACACGCCGGTGATGCGCGCGGGGGCGTGCACCCACAGCCATACGGACGCCAGCGCCCAGAAGCAGCCCGCCAGGTACAGCGGCCTGAATCCCATTTCAGTGAAGGCGCGCCATTGCGGACGAGGGCGGCGCGGGGCCGGGGCGGACGGGGCGATGGTTGGCAGTGGAGGCATGGCGGCGTTGAACGCTCTAAGATGACTTTAAGATGTATTGAAAATGCATATTAAACCTGACCCGGGCGGACGACCAAGCTCCACGCTTGATCCAGCGCAAACGCAAGGCAGTCCTGTCCTGGATACCCCCGGGGCCGCCTCCCGAAAGCGGGCAGATGGCCAGAACGCCGAGTCTTTGCTGGCATACTCGCCGCGGGCGGACGCGCGTTTGCCCGATACGCTTTTGTCCCGGAAAGTCCCTTGTTATCGGAGCATGCATGAGCCCAGTTTTTGGTATCGCCGGCCGGTCCGGCAGCGGCAAGACGACCCTGATCGAGGCGATGCTGCCCCTGCTCGCGGCGCGCGGCCTGCGCGTCAATGTCATCAAGCACAGCCACCACGATTTTCAGATGGAGCCGCCGGGCAAGGACAGCGCGCGCTTCCGGCTGGCGGGCGCGCAGGAAGTGATGGTGGCATCGCCGTTCCGCTACGCCATCGTGCATGAACTGCGCGACACACCCGAGCCGACGCTGGAAGAACAAGTGGCGCGGTTGTCGCCTGCTGACCTGGTGCTGGTGGAAGGCTTCAAGCATGCGGCGATTGCGCGCATCGAGGTGTACCGCCCGGCGCTGGGCAAGCCGCCGCTGCATGCGGAAGACAGCGGCTTTCTGGCGGTGGTGACTGATGCGCCGTTGGACACCGACTTGCCTTGTCTGCCCTTGAATGATCCCGCGCGCGTGGTGGATTTTCTGTGTGACGCGCTTGGGGTGGGCTGAAAGCGCGCCGCGCAGAATGCAGGTCTGATACTTCGATAACGAATGACAATAGCGTCATTAAATAATGACGCCGCTGAAATATCAGACTTAAGACGAAAACCGATACTAGTACGACAATAAAACCTCGGTTTTTGCATTTTCAGATAAATAAGATTTCAAGCGCTTCGCGTGCCGAATCCTTTTCGGTATCGCGTTGCGGCGTGCTGGAATAAGCGTGCTTGTCGCTCCGCCTTGTGGCGCTACAGCGATGCACCACAACACTCTCTCGATTATCTCCAGGCCCTTGCGCGTCCGCGTGCAGGGGCTCTTTTTTCCATGGGCGCTCCGTGCGCTTCACTGCAATTCAGTTCAGTCATCTGATTAATCAGACGACATTCATACTGGGTTTCACGGGATTGCGACAAAACACATTTCGGAATAATCGCATTCACTAGGATTCCTGACACAAATGTCTGAATTTGATGGGAAAAAGTCCTCTGATTCTTACTAAACGGAATCAGCGTCGCATGACTGGTTGCGGGTTGAAAAATTCGTCAATGGAGAGTGGCCGTGAATAAAATCTATAACCTCGTGTGGAGCCGGATTACCGGTGCGTGGGTAGCTGTGTCTGAATTGACGAAAACTCGCGGGAAATCCAATCGAGGGGCGCGGCAAGCCGCGTTGCGCAGGGCCGGGGGAATCGCGGCGCCATTGATGTTGGCCGCGGCGGTGGGGGGCACGGCCTGGGCGGGCACCGCCATCCAGGGAATCATCGTCAACCCCATCACCACCGGCGGTTTGACGCCGGCCTCGGTCGATGCAAATTCCATTGCCATTGGCGGCGGATTCGGTGCTACGGCAACGAACGTCAGCGTGGCGATTGGCGACGCGTCGGTTGCCACCGGCACCAACTCGGTCGCCGTGGGCCGCCTGGCCATCGTGACCGGCAACAACGCGACGGGCGTGGGTTCGTCGACAACGGCCAGCGGCATTGGCGCCACGGCCTTCGGCTCGGGCGCCTCGGCAAGCGCCAACAACACGCTGGCGGTGGGCGCATCGGCGTCCGCTTCGAACACCAGCGCCACGGCGGTGGGCCAGGGCGCTTCCGCGTCGGGCAACAGTTCGTCGGCGTTCGGCACGGGCGCGTCGGCACTGGGGGCCAGTTCCGTGGCCCTGGGACAGAACTCAACGTCGGCCGGAAACAGCTCTATTGCATTGGGCCAATTGTCCAGCACGTCCGCCGGTAACGCAGTGTCTATCGGCGTGTCGTCAACGGCCACGGCGACGGGCGCGGTGGCGGTGGGCTCTTCCGCCGAGGCGCGTGGTATTTCGGCGTTTGCCGGGGGTATCAATGCGCAGGCCCTGAACCAGAACTCGTTGGCCATCGGGTCCAGCGCCGTTGCCGGCGCTTTGGTGGGGGCGCCCATCAACGACACGGCCTTGGGCAATAACGCGCTGGCCAGCGGCGGCAGTTCGTTGGCCGCGGGCAATGGCGCGCGTGCCACGGCGGCGGGCGCCGTGGGGCTGGGCGGCAACTCGACCAGCGGCGCGTCGGCGGCGGCCATCAACGCCGTTGCGATAGGCGGGCAGTCGTCGGTGACGGCGGCGGCAACGTCGGGCATCGCCATCGGGCGGGATGCGCGCGCCATCGGCGCGTTCGGCATTGCGGTGGGCGATGGGGCCCGATCCAACGCCACCGGCCAGAACGTGGCGATTGGTTCGTCGGGCACCGCTGCCAACGCGGCCACGGCAACGGGCGGCGCGGTGGCCATTGGACGGCAACAGACCGCCACTGGGGATGGCGCGGTGGCCATCGGCGACCCCAACATCGCCACCGGCACCGGCGCGGTTGCCGTGGGCGCCGACAACACGGCGACGGCAGCAGGCGCCGTGGCCATCGGCAATACCAACTCGGCGGTAACGCCCGGGGCGGTGGCCTTGGGCTCGGGCTCGCAGGCCAGCGGCGGCAACGGGGCGTTTGGGGCCGGCTTTTTGTCGAATGCGGCAGGCCGTGGTGCCGTCTCCATCGGCAACACCAACCCGGCGACAGGGCAAGGCGCGGTCGCCATTGGTGACCTGAACACGGCGTCGGGGCTGGCGTCCATCGCCATCGGCTCGGGCTCATTGGCAACATCGGGCAGCACCATCGCCTTGGGCTATCAGGCCGCCGCCACGGCGGGGCAGGCAGTCGCCATCGGTTATCAAAGCGTCACCGCCGGCACCAACAGCGTCACGGTGGGCTATCAAAGTGCCGCCGCCGGGTCGAACTCGGTGGCGATGGGGGCCAACGCCATCGCGTCGGGCACGTCGTCGGTCGCGATCGGCCGGGGAGCCATTGCCCAGGGGCTTGAAGACACCTTCATCGGCGTAGGCGCCGGCACGGGCACGCTCGCAAGCCGTGGCCAGAACACGGCAATCGGCGCCTACGCCGGAACGCTGGCCACGGGCGAAGGCACCACCGCCATCGGCCAGGATGCGGGTCAGAACGTGTCGGGTGACGACAACCTGGCGGCGGGTCGTGGGGCCGGCAGCAACGTCACGGCGGACCGCACCGTGGCCTTGGGTTATCTGGCCAATACCAACATCGCGAACTCGGTGGCGCTGGGTAGTAACTCATCCACCACGGCGGCGCTTTCCACCAGCACGGCCGGCACGACGTCCTACGGCAGCGCGACCATCAGCGGCAATACCTACAACTTCGGGGGTGGCCAGGGCACGCCCACTGGCGTTGTCAGCGTGGGCGATGCGGGTTCGGTGCGCCGCATCCAGCGCGTGGCCACCGGCTTGCTCAGTTCGAGCAGCACGGACGCGGTCAACGGCTCGCAGCTTTTCGCGGTGGCCCAGCAGGTGGCGGCAATCTCGCCTACCCCAACGAACTACTTCAACGCCAACTCCACCGTAGCGGGGCTTGGTAGCAACACGCGGGCGAACTCGGGGGCGACGGGCACAGACGCCATCGCCATTGGCGGCAGCGCCAGCGCGGCGGGCCTGAATGCCACGGCGATCGGCAGGGCGGCAACGGCATCGGGCGGGGGCTCCATCGCCTTGGGCGACGCGGCGCAAACAGCCGGCATCAACGCCATTGCGCTGGGTGCCGGCGCCACCGCCGGCGTGCCGGGCGCGGTGGCGCTGGGCGCGGGCTCGGCAGGCGCAACCAACGTGGTGACCAGCGGCGTGGTGTCACCCAGCTCGGCAGGCCCCATCGCGGGTGTTGCGTTCAACAACACGGCCAACATGGCGATTGGCGCGATATCGGTCGGTACGCCCAGCGCCAAGCGCCAGATCAAGAACGTGGCCGACGGCTCGGATTCCAATGACGCCGTGACAGTGCGGCAGATGACGGCGGTGGCCAGCGCCGCGAACTCGGGCATGAACAACCTGGGCACCAGCGTCGCCACCAACCTGGGCGGCGGCGCGACCTACACCGCCGCCTCGGGCACCATCGGCACCCCCACCTACAGCGTGCAGGGCACGTCCTTCACCAACGTGGGCACGGCGCTGGGTGGTTTGGATTCGGCGGTGACCGACCTGGTCACCGGCAAGATCGGCCCGTTTGTTTCGGACAACAGCGTGACGACGGTGCAGGCGGTGTCGTCGGGCGCCAGCGCGGCGGCGGGCGGTTTTGGGTCGTCGGCCACGGGCGCGGCGTCCACGGTGCTGGGCAACCAGTCCACCGACAACGCGGTCGCCAACTCCACCATCGTGGGACAAGGCGCGTCGGTGGTCGCGGGGCTTACGGGGTCCAACGTGGTGCTGGGCCAGGGCTCCAGCGCGGCGCTGGGCGCTCAGACAGGCTACACCGCGTTCGGCCTGGCGGCGTTGCAGAACTCCAGCGGTGAGGTGTCGGTGGGATCGGGGGCCAGCCGCCGCCAGATCACCAACGTGGCGGCGGGCAGCGCGCTGACAGATGCCGTCAACGTGGGGCAACTGAGCGGCGCGGCGTCGAACCTGGGTTCCAGCATTGCCACCGGCCTGGGAGGCGGCGCGACCTACAACGCTGCATCAGGTGCGATCAGCACGCCGTCATATACCGTGCAAGGCATGGCGTACGACGATGTCGGCGCGGCGCTGGAAAGCGCGGATGAGGCCATCAGCAATCTGGTGGCGGGCGAGTCGGGTCCGTTCGTCTCGGACAACAGCGTTACCGCGACGCAGGCCGTGGCATCCGGCACGAATGCCAGCGCGGGCGGCTTTGGCGCGTCGGCCACGGGCGCCGCCTCGACCGTCGTGGGCAACCAGGCCAGGGACAACGCGGTCGCCAACTCGACTGTCGTGGGGCAGGGCGCGTCCATAGCCACGGGGCTCTCGGGAGCCAACGTTGCCCTGGGCCAAGGCTCCGAGGCGGCCACGGGGTCGCAGACGGGCTACACGGCGTTTGGCTTGACCATGCCGCAGAACTCGGGCGGCGAAGTGTCGGTGGGTTCGGCCTCTACCCGCCGCAAGATCACCAACGTGGCGGCCGGCCTTGCGCCGACCGACGCCGTGAACGTGGGGCAGTTGAGCGGGGCGGCGTCCAACCTGGGCACCGCCATGGCGGCCCGCCTGGGCGGCGGGGCCGTTTACGACGGCGCGGCAGGAACGATCAGCGCGCCCAGCTACACCATTCAAGGCATGGCGTACAACGACGTCGGCGCGGCATTTGGCGGCGCGGACACCGCTATCAGCGGCCTGTTGGCGGGTGATGCCGGGCCCTTTGTATCGGATCACAGCGTCACCATGGCGCAAGCGGTGGCCTCTGGCGCGAACGCCAGCGCAGGTGGCTTTGGCGCCATCGCCACGGGTCCGGGTTCCACGGTGTACGGCAATCAGGCCAATGACAATGGCGTGGCCGGCTCGGCAATATTGGGCCAGGGCGCGTTTGTCGACGCTGGCGTGACGGGTTCGAACGTGGTCCTGGGGCAGGATTCGTCGGCCGTGGTGGGCGCGCAGGGCGGCTACACCGCCTTCGGCTTGTCTGCGTCGCAAACGTCCATCGGCGAAGTATCGGTGGGCACCGCCGCCGGGCGGCGCCAGATCACCAACGTGGCGGCCGGCAGCGCGCCGACCGATGCCGTCAACGTGGCGCAACTGACGGGAGTTTCCACCGCCGCCACGGCAGGCCTGGGTACCTTGGGTTCCAGCTTGGCGTCCAGCCTGGGAGGGGGATCCACGTACGATCCCATCGGCCAGACGGTGACTGCGCCAAGCTACGGTGTGCAAGGGGCGACGTATTCAAACGTCGGTGGCGCGATCAGTGGACTGGACTCGGCGGTAAACAGCATCAGCAGCGGCGCTGTTGGTCCGTTCGTATCGGATAACAGCGTGACGGCAACGCAAGCGGTTGCCTCCGGCGCCAATGCGTCGGCAGGCGGCTTCGGTGCGTCGGCCACGGGTGCGGCGTCGACCGTGGTCGGTAATCAGGCAACGGATAACGGGGTTGCGGATTCGACGGCGCTTGGACAAGGCGCAACGATCACGGCGGGCCTGACGGGTTCGAACGTGGCGCTGGGGCAAGGCTCGGTCGCTGTCGTCGGTGCTGAAAGCGGCTACACCGCAATCGGATTGGCGGCGGCGCAAAATTCCAGCGGCGAAGTGTCGTTGGGATCGGCGGGTGCAGAACGCAAGATCACGAATCTTGCGGCAGGCAGCGCGGCGACTGATGCGGTCAACGTTGGCCAACTGACCGGGGTGGCCAGTGCAGCAACAACTGGCCTGAGCACCCTGGGTTCCAGCGTGGCGACCAATCTGGGCGGCGGATCGGCTTTTGATCCGGCGACTGGTACGGTGACTGCGCCAAGCTACGGTGTGCAAGGCACGACTCATTCAAACCTGGGCGGCGCTATCGGCGGCCTGGATACGGCGGTGACCGGCCTGAGCACCGGTAAGACTGGCGCGTTCGTATCGGACAACAGCGTGACGGCGGCACAAGCCGTTGCGTCTGGCGCTGATGCGTCGGCGGGCGGCTTCGGCGCGTCGGCGACGGGTGCGGCGTCGACCGTCGTGGGTAATCAAGCGACTGACAACGGCGTTGCCAATTCGACGGTGCTGGGCCAAGGCGCAACCATCACGGCGGGCCTCACCGGTTCCAACGTGGCGCTGGGGCAAGGCTCGGTTGCTGTCGTCGGTGCTGAAACTGGCTACACCGCAATCGGCCTGTCGGCGGCGCAAAATTCCAACGGCGAAGTGTCGCTGGGATCGGCGGGCGCCGAACGCAAGATCACGAATCTTGCCGCCGGCAGCGCCGCAAGCGATGCGGTCAACGTGGGCCAACTGGCGGGTGTTGCCAATGCCGCAACAACCGGGCTGAGCACGTTGGGTTCCAGCGTGGCGTCCAATCTGGGCGGCGGATCGGCGTTCGATCCGGCGACGGGCACGGTCACTGCGCCAGCCTACGGTGTGCAAGGGGCGACGTATTCAAACGTCGGCGGTGCGATCAGCGGATTGGACTCGGCGGTCAGCAGCATCAGCAGCGGCGACACTGGCCCGTTCGTGTCCGATAACGGCGTGACGGCGGCGCAGGCGATCGCGTCCGGCGGGAATGCGTCGGCGGGCGGCTTCGGCGCGTCGGCCATGGGTGCGGCGTCGACCGTCGTCGGCAACCAGGCAACGGATAACGGTGTTGCGGATTCCACGGTGCTTGGCCAAGGCGCGACGATCACGGCGGGCCTGACCGGTTCGAACGTGGCGTTGGGTCAAGGTTCGGTGGCGGCAGTCGGCGCTGAAACTGGCTACACGGCCATCGGCCTGTCGGCCCCGCAAAATTCCAGCGGCGAAGTGTCGCTGGGATCGGCCGGTAGCGAACGCAAGATCACGAATCTTGCGGCAGGCAGCGCGGCGACCGATGCGGTCAACGTCGGCCAACTGACCGGCGTAGCCACTGCGGCAACAACCGGGCTGAGCACGCTGGGTTCCAGCGTGGCGACCAATCTGGGCGGCGGGTCGGCGTTCGATCCGGCGAACGGCACGGTGACTGCGCCGGCTTACGGAGTACAGGGAACCACCCACTCGAACCTGGGCAGCGCGATCGGCGGGCTGGACACGGCGGTGACGAGTATCAGCAGCGGCAAGTCCGGCCCGTTCGTATCGGACAACAGCGTGACGGCGGCCCAAGCTATTGCCTCTGGCGCCGATGCGTCGGCAGGCGGGTTTGGTGCGTCGGCGACGGGGGCGGCGTCGACCGTCGTCGGTAACCAGGCGACGGATAACGGCGTTGCCAACTCAACGGTGCTTGGCCAAGGCGCAACCATCACGGCGGGCCTGACCGGTTCCAACGTGGCGTTGGGTCAAGGCTCGGTCGCGGCAGTTGGTTCGGAAACCGGTTACTCCGCATTCGGTCTGTCGACTGCCCAAAATTCCAGCGGCGAAGTGTCGCTGGGATCGGCGGGCGCCGAACGCAAGATCACGAATCTTGCCGCCGGCAGCGCCGCAAGCGATGCGGTCAACGTTGGCCAACTGGCGGGTGTCGCCATGGCCGCAACAACGGGCCTGAGCACCTTGGGTTCCAGCGTGGCGACCAATCTGGGCGGCGGATCGGCGTTTGATCCGGCGACGGGCACGGTCACTGCGCCAGCCTACGGTGTGCAAGGGGCGACGTATTCAAACGTCGGCGGTGCGATCAGCGGATTGGACTCGGCGGTCAGCAGCATCAGCAGCGGCGACATCGGTCCGTTCGTGTCCGATAACGGCGTGACGGCCGCGCAGGCGGTTGCATCCGGCGCCAATGCGTCGGCGGGCGGCTTCGGCGCATCGGCCGCGGGGGCGGCGTCGACGGTCATTGGTAATCAAGCGACTGATAACGGTGTCGCTAACTCCACGGCGCTGGGCCAAGGCGCAACCATCACTGCGGGCCTGACCGGTTCCAACGTGGCGTTGGGTCAAGGCTCGGTCGCGGCAGTTGGTTCCGAAACCGGTTACTCCGCATTCGGCCTGTCGGCGGCGCAAACTTCCAGCGGCGAAGTGTCGCTGGGATCGGCAGGCGCCGAACGCAAGATCACGAATCTTGCCGCCGGCAGCGCCGCAAGCGATGCGGTCAACGTGAGCCAACTGACGGGTGTTGCCAATGCCGCAACAACCGGGCTGAGCACGTTGGGTTCCAGCGTGGCGTCCAATCTGGGCGGCGGATCGGCGTTCGATCCGGCGACGGGCACGGTTACTGCGCCGACTTACGGTGTGCAAGGCACGACCCATTCGAATCTGGGCAGCGCGATCGGCGGCCTGGATACGGCGGTGACCGGCCTTGGCACCGGTAAGGCTGGCCCGTCCGTATCGGACAACAGCGTGACGACGGTGCAAGCCGTCGCCTCTGGCGCGGATGCGTCGGCGGGCGGGTTCGGTGCGTCGGCGACGGGTGCGGCGTCGACTGTCATTGGTAACCAGGCAAGCGACAACGGCGTTGCCAATTCCACGGCGCTGGGCCAAGGCGCAATGATCTCGGCCGGCCTGAGCGGTTCGAACGTGGCGCTGGGTCAAGGTTCAGTCGCGGCAGTTGGCGCTGAAACCGCCTACTCCGCCATCGGCCTGTCGGCGGCGCAAAGTTCCAGCGGTGAAGTGTCGTTGGGATCGGCGGGTGCCGAACGCAAGATCACGAATCTTGCCGCCGGCAGCGCCGCAACCGATGCGGTCAACGTTGGGCAACTGACCGGCGTTGCCAACGCCGCGACAACGGGCCTGAGCACCTTGGGTATCAGCGTGGCGTCCAACCTTGGCGGCGGAGCGGCTTTCGATCCGGCAACTGGCACGCTTACGGCACCAAGCTACGGTGTCCAAGGCGCCACCTACTCGAACCTGGGTAGCGCCATCGGTGGCCTGGACTCAGCGGTCAGCTCGATTGCCAGCGGCAAGGGCGGACCGTTCGTCTCGGACAACAGCATCACCACCGCGCAGGCGCTGGCGTCGGGCGCGGACAGCGCGGCCGGCGGTTTCGGGGCCTCGGCAACGGGCGCGGCATCGACCGTTGTCGGCAATCAAGCGACGGATAACGCCGTTGCCAACTCCACGGTGCTGGGCCAGGGCGCAACGATCACGGCGGGCCTGACCGGCTCGAGCGTGGCGTTGGGCCAGGGTTCCACCGCGACGCTGGGCGCGCAAACCAACTACGCCGCCTTCGGCCTGTCCGCCGCGCAAAGCTCCGCGGGTGAAGTGTCGCTGGGCACAGCGGGGGCCGAGCGCAAGATCACCAACGTGGCGGCGGGCAGCGGCGCGACCGATGCCGTGAACGTGGCGCAGTTGCAGGGCTCGGCCGCGTTGCTGGGCGCCAGCGTGGCTGCCGGCCTGGGCGGAGGGGCGGCGTACGACCCGACCACGGGCCTGGTGTCCGGGCCCAGCTATACCGTGAACGGCAACACGTACACCAGCCTGGGCACGGCGATTGTCGGGCTGGATACGGTGGTGTCCCACATCAGCAGCGGCAAATCGGGGCCATTCGTGGCGGACACCACGGTGACGTCCGCGCAGCCCCTGGCGGCGGGTGCGAATAGCGCGGCGGGTGGTTTCGGCGCGTCGGCCAGCGGCGCGGGGTCTGTGGTGTTGGGCAATCAAGCCACGGATAACGGCGTGGCGAATTCCACGGCCTTGGGCCAGGGAGCCAGGATCACGGCGGGGCTGACCGGCTCCAACGTGGCCTTGGGCCAGGGTTCGGTGGCGTCGGTTGGTGCGCAGACGGCTTATGTCGCCTTCGGCTTGGCGGGCACGGTGGATTCGGCCGGCGAAGTGTCGGTGGGGTCTGCCGGCGGCTTGCGCAAGCTGACCAACCTGGCGCCGGGCAGCGACATGACGGACGCCGTCAACGTCCGCCAGTTGCAGCAGGTAAGCACGCGCCTGGGCGAAGTCGGTACCGACGCGCTGATGTGGGACCCCACGGCCAATGGCGGCGTCGGTGCGTACACGGCCGCGCACGGAAGCATCGGCGGACCCAGCATCATCACCAGCGTTGCGCCGGGCGTGCTCAGCGCAACCAGCTGGGACGCCGTGAACGGCGCGCAGTTGTTTGCCACCAACGAAGCGATGGCGCAGTTGGCCAGCGCGGTGAACGGCTACACCGGCACGTTGGATCCGGCTGTCAATGGCCAGGGTTCTCGTTATGAGCGGACCAACGACACCGGGATGACGCCCGGCAATGCCCATGCCAGGGGGCAGGGCGCGACCGCCATCGGCTACAACGCGCAGGCCGACGGCGCGGGCAGCCTGGCCTTGGGCGCCGACACGCAAGTCACCGTGGATGGCGGCGTCGCCATTGGGCAGGGCTCGGTCTCTGATCGCGCCACCGTAGTTCGCACCGGCAAGCGCGCCGTGGCGCCGGGGGCGTTCTCGGTGGGCGCGCCAGGCATGGAACGCCAGATCATCAACGTGGCCGACGGCACGCAGGCGCAGGACGCGGTGACGGTACGGCAGTTGCAAGGCGCCATCGCGTCGGTGGCGGTGACGGGCACCCAGTACTTCCACGCGAACAGTTCCCGCGTGGATTCACTGGCAGTGGGCACGGACGCGATCGCGGTCGGCCCGGAAACCGTGGTGAACGGTGACACGGGCATCGGCATGGGGCTGGCCGCGCAAGTGGACAGCACCGCCATCAATGGCATCGCCATCGGGTCATCCGCGCGCTCGGCGCTGGATTCGGCCATTGCCTTGGGCTCGTCCTCGTTGGCCGGCGGCTCGCAATCGATGGCATTCGGGGCCTCGGCGAGCGCCGCGGGTGATCGCAGTGTGGCGATGGGCGCAAGCGCCAGCGCGGCCGCGGCCAGTTCGGTGGCGCTGGGCTCGGGAGCGCAAGCCTTGCAAGCGGGCGACGTGGCGCTGGGCGCCGGGGCTATTGCCGACATGGGCGCGGCGCCGGCCTACACCGGCAAGTACTCGGGGGCGTCCAATAGCGTCGCCGGCACAGTGTCGGTGGGAACGGCTGGCGCCGAACGCACCGTCAGCAATGTGGGGGATGCGAAGAACGCCACCGACGCCGTGAACCTGCGGCAACTGGATGGCGCGGTCACGCAGGCCAACCGCTATACGGACCAGCAGATCGCCACGATCAATAGCGGCCTGACTCAGGGCGGCAGCGGAATGTTCCAGGTGAGCCAGACCAGCCCGACGACCGCGCCCACTGCCACCGGCGCGAACGCTACGGCGGGCGGCGCGGGCGCAGTGGCCTCGGCCAGCAACAGTACGGCGCTGGGTAACGCGGCGGAATCTCGCGGCGACAACTCGGTGGCCTTGGGCGCGGGCAGTTCGGATGGCGGGCGCGCGAACGTCGTGTCCGTCGGCGCGGCCGGCAAGGAACGGCAAGTGACCAACGTGGCGGCCGGCACGGCGCAGACGGACGCGGTCAACGTGCAGCAGTTGAACGCCGCCAAACAGGGCTCGGTGCAGTACGCCACCAAACCCGGCACCGACACGGTGGACTACAGCCGGGTCACGCTGGGCAACGGCGGCGCGCCGGTCACGCTGAGCAATGTGGCGGCCGGGGTCGAGAACACCGACGCCGTCAACGTGCAGCAGCTCAACGCGGGCATGGGCGGCGCGGTGCAGCAGTCCAACGCCTACACCGACGGCAAGTTCCAGAACCTGCGCAACGACGTGGATCGCTATCGGCGTGATGCGTCCGGTGGCACGGCCACGGCGCTGGCGGTGGCGGGTCTGGCGCAAGCGTACCTGCCGGGTCGGGGCATGTTCTCGATCGCGGGCAGCACGTACGACGGCCAGCAAGGCTTCGCGATGGGCTTGTCGACAGTGTCGGGCAATGGCAAGTGGGTCTACAAGATGTCCGGTTCCACCAACACGCGCGGCACTTTCGGCGCGGTGATCGGGGCAGGCTACCAGTGGTAAGGGCTTGCCGGCCCGCAGGCTTGGTGCCTGCGGGCCGGTGCTGGTGCCCATGCAGTGATTTTCTCCGCAGTGCTTTTTTGCAGTGCTACTTGCAGTGCTACCTATACATAGCGAGGACTTATGCAACACACGACTCTGATCTCCCGTGGCGCGCGCGCCGGCCTTTTGTGCGGCGCCATGCTGTTCGCCGCGCCAGCACTGGCGGACCCGTCGCTGGACAGCGCCGTGACAGCGGCCAAGCAATGGGCGTCGATGTCGGATTCCGGTTCCACGGACAAGATGTGGGGCGCCAGCAGCGACATCATGAAACAGCGCATCGACAAGCAGGGCTGGTCGGCTTATCTGGGCCAGGTACGCGCCGAGGTGGGCCGCAACGCCGGGCGCGAATGGTTGCAGGTGGTGCGCGTGTCGGACCCCGCCGACCTGCCGCAAGGGCAATATGTGAACGTCATCTTCAGCACCCAGTTCCGCAACATGCCGGCCACCGAGACGGTATCGATGGTGGCTAGCAAGAACCGCTGGGTGCCGATGGGCTACGTGGTGCGCAAGGTGGCGCCCGACGGCCAGACCATCATGCAGTAAGCCTGGCTAAGGGTTTTCCCCTCATTAGAAAAGGTAATCTGGAAGATAAGAAATAAGAATTTTTCTTATGGTGGGGCCGGGGCTATAACGACTGGCTGATTAGCCTCAACCACCTTAAGAGAGACAAGCATGAGGGGAAAACCTGCGACGGGGCACCAGCCGGTGCGTGCGTCTACCGCCGCTTTTGTCGGCACCATGATCGAGTGGTACGACTTCTACATTTACGCCACCGCGGCCGCGCTGGTGTTCGGCAAGTTGTTCTTCCCGTCGGCCTCGGGCTTTTACGGAACGCTTGCCGCCTTCGGCACGTTTGCGGTGGGCTTTTTTGCGCGGCCCTTGGGCGGCGCCATCTTCGGCCATATCGGCGACAAGATCGGCCGCAAGAAATCGCTGGTGATCACCTTGGTGATGATGGGCACGGTAACCGTGCTGATCGGCCTGTTGCCCACCCACGCATCGATTGGCGTGTGGGCGCCCGTGCTGCTGATCCTGCTGCGTATCGTGCAAGGGATCGCGGTGGGAGGCGAGTGGGGTGGCGCGGTGCTGATGGCGGGTGAACATTCGCCGGACAAAGCCAAGCGCACGTTCTTTGCGTCTTTCGCGCAACTGGGCAGCCCGGCGGGTTTGATCCTGTCGATGCTGATGTTCAAGCTGGTGACGGGTCTGGACGACGAGGCCTTTCTGAGCTGGGGCTGGCGCGTGCCGTTCCTGTTTTCGGCCGTGCTGCTGGTGGTGGGTTTCGTGATTCGCCTGAGCGTCAATGAATCGCCCGATTTCGTTGCCGAGCAGGCGGCGCAAGCCACGCGCGCCAAATCCGCCACCACGTCACGGCCCCATAAGCCTGCCCAGACCCCGCTTGCCCAAGTGCTGCGCGGTGCGCCGGGCCTGCTGGCGCTGGCGGTCGGCGCCAACGTGCTGGGCATTGCGGGCTTCTATTTCACCAATACCTTCATGATCGCCTACACCACGCAGTACGTGGGCTTGGACCGGGCGGTGATCCTGGACTGCCTGCTGCTCGTGTCGATCATGCAGTTTTTCATTACGCCGCTGTCGGCCTACATCGCCAGCCGCGTGGGCAACCTGCGCTTTCTGGGCGTCATGGCCTTCGCGTCGATCTTCACGCCCTACGCCATGTTCAACCTGGTCGACCAGGGCTCGCTTACCAGTATTACGCTGGGGGTCGGCGTGGCGGTACTCTTCATGGGCGCCTACTACGCCGTTATCGCGGGCTATGTCAGCGACAGCTTTCCGACGGCCATCCGCTACACCGGCATCTCGATGGCCTACCAGTTGTCGGGCGCCATCTTCGGCGGCCTGACGCCCTTGCTGGGCACGGTGCTGGCCGAGAATTTCAAGGGGCAGTGGTGGCCGTTGGCGCTGCTGTTCTCGGCGATTTCGTTGCTTTCCCTGGTTTCCGTTTTGCTGCTGGGCAATGCCGGCCAGCGCACCGAGCAACTTCACCTGAAGGATCAGCAAGCATGAAGGCTTTTTTTCACGACGAGCAGAAGCTGCATCATCCGCAGACCTATTTTTCACGCGGCAAGATGCGCACCCCGCAGGAAGTGCCGGCGCGTCTGGATGGCTTGGTGCAGGCGGCTCGCAAACTGGGCTTTGACGTGCAGGCGCCTGAAGACAATGGCGCGGGCGCCATCTCGGCCGTACACAGCCTGGACTACCTGCGCTTTCTGCAAAGCGCCCATGAAGACTGGATGAAGCTGCCGGGCGATTGGGGCGGCGAAGTGGTGTCGAACGTCTTCGTGCGCGAACCCAACGCCTTGCGGGGCGTGCTCGCCAAGGCGGGGCGCTATCTGGCCGACGGCAGTTGCCCGGTCGGGCCGCAAACCTGGCAGTCGGCCTATTGGTCGGCGCAGTGCGCGGTGTCGGGCGCCGACGCCTTGCTGGCCGGCGACCCGCACGCCTACGCCATCTGCCGCCCGCCCGGCCACCACGCCCGGCGCGACGCGGCCGGCGGCTTCTGCTACCTGAACAACGCCGCCATTGCCGCGCAGCGCTTGACGTCCAAGTTTCCGCGCGTGGCCATCCTGGACACCGACATGCACCACGGCCAGGGCATCCAGGAAATTTTCTACGAACGCAGCGATGTGCTGTACGTGTCGATCCACGGCGACCCCGAAAACTTCTACCCGGTGGTTGCCGGTTTTGAAGACGAGCGCGGCGCGGGCGAGGGCTACGGCTACAACATCAACCTGCCCATGCCGCATGGCTCGCCGGAATCCGTGTTCTTTGACCGCCTTGCGCAAGCGCGCCGCGCCATTGAACTGTTCCAGCCCGATGCGCTGGTGCTGTCCTTGGGATTCGATATTTTCGAGAAGGACCCGCAAGCCATGGTCAGCGTGACCGAAGACGGCTTTGAACGGCTGGGCCGCGAGGTGGGCGGCCTGCGCCTGCCGACGCTGATCGTGCAGGAAGGCGGCTACTATATCGACGGATTGGAATCCAACGCGTCGCGCTTCTTCGCGGGGCTGGCCGGCGTTTGAAGCGTCGGGCATCGGCCGGGCCGGCGTGGATTCCACCCGGCCTTTTTTTTCGACCCCGTCCGCCACGCCATGCCCGAAACGCCTGTCCGCACTCCGCCGTCGCTGCCGCTTGCCCCTGAACGCATGGACTGGAACCTGCTGCGCACGTTCATGTTCGTCGTGCAAGAGCGCGGCGTGGGCCGGGCCGCGCAAGCGCTGCACCTGAGCCAGCCGGCGGTGAGCCAGGCGCTGAAACGCCTGGAAGACGCAGTGGGCGGCCTGCTGCTGCATCGGCGCAACGGCGAATTCCGCCTGACGGGCCTGGGCGACGAAATCTACGCCATCGCGCGCGACATGTACGGCACGATGGCGCGCATTGAAAACGCCGCCACGCAGGACCGGGCCGAAATTGCCGGCACCTTGCGGCTGCTGGTGATGAGCAAGGTGCAAAGCCCGGCCTACGACGACTTCCTGGCGCAGTTTCATCGGCGCTATCCCAAGATTGAATTCCACGTTGACGTGCTGCCCAGCGCCGCCATTCTGGACGCGCTGGCCAAGCGCGTGCCCGCCTTGGGCATCTGCCTGTGCCGCAAGCCGGTCGACGCGCTGGAGCGCCGGCTGTTCCTGCGGCACCACTACGCCGTCGTTTGCGGCCGCCATCATCCGCTGTTTTCAAAGCCGCGCGTCAGTCTTGAAGACCTGATGGACCAGAACTTTGTATGCTTCGCCAGCGACCAGATTGGAGATACGCTGTCGCCCTTGACGATCTTTCGCGATCAGCAGGGGTTTACGGGACGCATCGTGGGCACGTCGCCGAACATTGAAGAGATACGCCGCATGGTGGTGGCGGGCATCGGCTTGAGCTTTCTGCCGGAGCACCTGATCCGCCAGGACGTGATGGGCGGCGACCTGCGCCGGCTGCCACCCGCCGAGTCGGTCGCCGAGATCGATGTGTTCCTCACCTGGCACAAGCAGCGCAAGCTGACGGCGGTGGAAGTGGCCTATCTAAGCGCGTTTGATCGTTTTCTGAACCGCACGCCGCTGGATTCGCGCGCGGGTTGAAACCTTGAATTCAATAACAGGCGGGGCAGGTGATCCACACCAACCCCGCCATCACCGCACTTTCTGGAGAGACAAATGACTGAACCGAAGAAACCCAATTGGCGTTTGGAAACCGTGGCCGTGCATGGCGGCTACCGCCCGGATCCGACGACGCGCGCCGTCGCGGTGCCCATCTACCAGACCGTGGCCTACGCGTTTGACGACACGCAGCATGGCGCGGACCTGTTCGACCTGAAGGTGCCGGGCAACATCTATACCCGCATCATGAACCCCACGACCGACGTGCTGGAGCAGCGCGTGGCGGCCCTGGAAGGCGGTATTGCGGCGCTGGCGCTGGCCTCGGGCCAGTCGGCCGTCACCTACGCCATCATGACCATCGCCGAAGCGGGCGACAACATCGTGTCGTCCAGCACGCTGTACGGCGGCACCTACAACCTGTTTGCGCACACGCTGCCGCAATACGGCATCACCACGCGCTTTGCCAACCCCAGCGACCTGGCCGCCTTCGAAGCGCAGATCGACGACCGCACCAAGGCCATCTTCGCGGAATCGGTCGGCAACCCGCTGGGCAACATCACCGACATCGCCGCGCTGGCCGAACTGGCGCACCGCCACGGCCTGCCGCTGATCGTGGACAACACCGTGCCGTCGCCGTACCTGCTGCGCCCCATCGAGCACGGCGCGGACATCGTGGTGCAGTCGCTGACCAAGTACCTGGGCGGACACGGCACCAGCCTGGGTGGCGCCATCATTGATTCGGGCAAGTTCCCGTGGGCCGAGCACAAGGCCCGCTTCAAACGCCTGAACGAGCCGGACATCAGCTACCACGGCGTGGTCTACACCGAAGCCTTCGGCGCGGCCGCCTACATCGGCCGCGCGCGCGTCGTGCCGCTGCGCAACACCGGCGCGGCGATTTCACCGTTCAACTCGTTCCAGATTCTGCAAGGCATCGAAACGCTGGCGCTGCGCGTGGACCGCATTGTTGAAAACGCGGTGAAGGTCGCGAACTTCCTGCGCGAACACCCGAAGGTGGAATGGGTCAACTACGCCGGCCTGCCGGACCACCCCGATCACGCCCTGGCGCAGAAGTACCTGGGCGGCAAGGTGCCGGGCTTGTTCACGTTTGGCGTGAAGGGCGGCCGCGATGCCGGCGCGCGCTTCCAGGATGCGCTGCAACTGTTCACGCGCCTGGTCAACATTGGGGATTCGAAGTCGCTGGCGACGCACCCGGCGTCCACCACGCACCGCCAACTGAATCCGGAAGAGCTGCAAAAGGCCGGCGTGCGCGAAGAGACCGTGCGCTTGTCGATCGGCATTGAGCACATTGATGACCTGATCGCCGACCTGGAGCAGGCGCTGGCGCAAGTCTGACCGGGCTTATTTTCTGGCGTTCTTACCCGGCGCGGGGCAGACCACGGCGCGCAGCTTGCGCTGAACGGGGTCCCGCGCGACGGGGGCATTGTGTATGCCCGCCACTGGAATGGATTCCACCAAGGCGCCGGTGGCGTTGTTGCCGGCGTAGTGCCGGGTTTCAGTGACCGTATAGGTATCGGCGGTGCAGTTCAAGGTGATGGGCTGCGCAACCGATCCATAGCTTTGGCCCGTGGTTTCAGACACCCGGTGCTGTGCATAAAACCATGCGACCGTCACGGTCATGACCATGGGCTTTTCGGATAGGCGCGCAATTGACGCGCTGTCATAGAACACGCCGGGCATGGATTGGGGGTCTAGCGGGGTCCACAAGACATCGGGCGGAGCCGCCTGCACCGACGGCACGCAGGCGGCGACCCCGAGCAGTGCCAGGGCGATGGTAAGCAGTGCGTGCCTTGCGATCATGTCGGGGTTCCGTGGGTGGCCGGTGCAGCGTAAGAGTATGTCACGCCAGTATAGAGAACGTCGGCCAACACGCTATAGTTTCGCCCATTCCCTTTAAAAGATACCCGCCAAACGGCGGGTGCACGTGCATCAAAAGCCCTTCCTCCATGAACCTTAGACTGCTAGCCAGCGGTGTTGCGATTGCCGTCGCGGGGGTGATCGGGTATGGCATCTACCAACTGGTTCCGCTGGGCCAGCCGCTGGCGCGCAGCGAAATCATCGGCGAACTCAATGGCCCGGCGCTGGCGTCGTCGTCCCGGGTGGCGCTGCAACGCTACGGCGAACGGCAGTTGCTGATCGGGCAGCGCCTGGTGTCGGCCCAGGACATGGCGGCGCTGGACACGGCCCCCATGCTGGACGCGCTGGTGCCCGCCTTGAGCACACGCCAGCCCAACCCCTGGCTGGTGGCCGACACGCGCAACCTGATTTACGGCGGTCACGGCACGGGCGCGTTTACCTTGCTGGGTTCGATCAGCGGGGATGCGGGCGTCAGCCTGATCGGCTCGCCGCTAGGGCGCGAGCTGTACCTGATTACCGCCGCTGAACGCCGCGCCGACCCGGACGAGCTGCCCGGCACCTGGGAAATATTGCAATCCAACGACCTGGGCAAGACCTGGGCGCTGGCGCCGGACGTGGTGCTGGGCCCGCCGCTGCGGCACGCGGTGTTCCTGACGTCGGACCGCGTGATTGCCCTGGAACGGCATGACGGGCGTCAACGCCTGATGGTCAGCCAGGACGGCGCGCGCCATTGGTCAGCCACTTTGCTGGATGAGCAGGTCTGGCCGGATGCGCCGGCGTTCGAGCGCGGCTTTCGCGATAGCCTGGCCAAGGCCGGCGGCGCGGGCGCGGAAGACCAACTGGCCTACGATTGGTCGCTGTATCCGCTGGACGAGCACCGCGCCGTGGGGTGGAGCTGGCGCACGCGGATCAGCCTGGATGCCTCGGCCAAGAACCAGGTCTTGGAAACGCGGCGTTTTGAAGTCGAGCTGCAAAGTGGGGCATCGCCCGCGTTCCGCATCACGCAAGACGTGCCGCCGGTGCCGGCACAGGCGGCCGAGTCCAGCGTCACGCGCGACCAGGCCGTGTTCGAGACCTGGGGCGATGCCATCTACGAACTAAACAAGGCCGAGCAAACCTGGCATCGGCGCGCGGCCTCGCCGACGGTGCAGGGCAAGCCTAGCTGGATCGACGATGCCTGGTTCGGGCCGAATGCGTGGGTCATCAAAACCTACGCCGACCATCTGTTTTCGTTCAACGAATACACCAAGACCTATTTCTACACGCGCGACCAGGGCAAGACGTGGCGCCCGTTTCAGATACCGCAGGACGTGGAGATCGGCCTGCTGGGCCTGGACGCGACGGGCGACGGGCTGCTGTCGCTGGCCGAGCGCGACGGCAAGACGGTGATACGGCGGTATCCGCTGGATTGAAGCGCGATCATGCAGCACCAATGTGATGCGCAAACATGCAGCGCCAGCGGATGCCACCGTGTTGCCCGCGTCAGACCACCAGCACCGGGCAGGGCGCGTGCGCGATGATCCGGCTGCTGACGGAGCCCATCAACGCGTTCATCAGCGGGCTGCGGTGATGGGAACCCAGCACGATGGCGGTGGCCTTGACCCGCGTTGCGTAGTCGACGATCTTTCCGGGCGTGAAGCCGGTCATCTCGTGGCATTCGAAGTTCACGTTGCCGTGGCGCAGGATGTCCGCCACCGAGCGCATCGCCTTGTCGCTTTCCTCGTGGTGCCAGGCATCGACTTCGTCCTTGCCGATGAATGACACGACATCCCCCCGGACCTCGGGCTCGCAATGCACCACATGCACGACAAAATCGCGGTTCAGCAATGGGGTGGCGACCAGGTAGCGCGCCGCCTCATCGCTATACGTCGATCCGTCGGTGGCAAGAATGATCGTGTTCATGGCTGCTCTCCGGTTTGGGGCTTCTTCACGTCGTTGCGGTTGGCGGTGGCCTTCCGCTTTGGCCAGGCCAGGCTGGCGCCAATCGAGGCCGCCAGAACCAACCCGATAATGCCTAGCGACCAATGCACCGGCACGTGCATCCACTGTGCCGCCAGCATTTTGGCGCCGATGATCATCAGTACCACAGCCAAGCCGTACTTCAGGTAATGGAAGCGGTCCACCATGTCGGCCAGCAGGAAGTAGAGCGCCCGCAAGCCCATGATGGCGAAGATATTGGATGTGAAAACGATGTAGGGGTCGGTGGTGATCGCGAAGATGGCGGGAATGCTGTCCACCGCGAAGACCACGTCGGTGGCTTCAATCATCAGCAACACCACGAACATTGGGGTCGCGTAGCGCAGCCCGTCGATTCGCACAAAGAAGGCCTGGCCGTGATAGTCCTTGGTGATCCGCATGGTGGCCCGCATGAACCGCACCAAGGGGTTCTGGGCGATATCGGGCTGACGGCCGGCCACGGCCAGCATTCTGGCGCCGCTCAGCACCAGGAAGGCGCCCAGCACATAGAACATCCACACGAACTGGGTCAGCAGCCACACACCCGCAAGTATCATCCCGATGCGCATGAAGATGGCGCCAAGCACGCCATATAGCAACACCCGCCGTTGCAATTCGGCGGGCACGGCGAAGTAGGTGAAGATCAGGGAAAACACGAACATGTTGTCCGCGGACAGGGACAGTTCGATGAGGTAGCCGGTGAAGAATTCCAGCGTCTTTTGATTGGCCACCGCGCGGCTCATGCTGGCGTCCAGAAACCACCACATCAGCAGGCCGAACAGCGTCGCCAACGACGACCAGGCAAGCACCCAGCACAGCGCTTCCCGAGACGACACGCGGTGCGCCTGGCGGCCGCCCAGCGCGTACAGATCAAGCGCCAGCACGGCCATGACGAAAACGATGAACCCCACCCACATCGGCAGGGTGGCAAAGGTTTCAACCTGGCTCATACGTCGCCTCCACGAATACGAGGCCAGTCTAGAGCGCCTCTATTCTTCGGACAATTCGCATAACATGAACCCATAGTCAGATTTTTTGGAATGATCGCCATGGTCACTCTCAACTACAAACATCTGCGCTATTTCTGGGTGGTCGCCAAGGCCGGCAGCATTGCCCGCGCGGCACAGCAATTGCAGCGCACGCCTCAATCGATCAGCGGCCAATTGCAAGATTTGGAATCCGCGCTGGGGTCCGCGCTGTTCCGACGGGTGGGGCGGGGGCTTGAACTCACGGACATCGGCCGCCGAACGCTGCAATACGCGGACCGCATCTTCACCCTGGGCGACGAATTGCTGGACGATCTGCGTAACCGCCCCGCGCGGCAAACGCTGGATTTCAGGCTGGGCATTGCCGAAGGCGTACCGAAATCGCTGGTGTACCGGATGATCGAGCCGGTGTTGCAGTTGGAAGAGAACGTGCGGCTGATCTGCCGTGAGGGGCGGTTGGCCTTTCTGCTGGCGGACCTGGCGGTGCACCGCTACGACATGGTGATTGCCGATCGCCCGATGCCGAGTCATCTGAACGTGCGTGGCTTCAGCCATCTGCTGGGCGAAAGCAGCCTGACGTTCTTTGGCGCGCCCGCCTTGCTGGAACAGTTGCCGGGCCGCTTTCCCAAGATGTTGGACCAGGCGCCTTTCCTGTTGCCGGGCGAAGACGCGGCGATTCGCCTGCGGCTGCTGCAATGGTTTGACGAACACAATATTCGCCCGCGCATCGTGGGCGAATTCGATGACAGCGCCTTGCTGAATGCCTTCGGCCAAACCGGGGTCGGCCTGTTCGCCGCGCCGACCGCCACGGCCGCCTTTCTGGTCAAGCAGTACCGGGTGCGCTCCATCGGCAGCGCCCGCGCCGTCAAGGAACAGCTTTACGCGCTGACCACCGAAAGGCAGTTGCAGCACCCGGCCATCATTGCGCTTAGCAAGGCGGCGCAGGAAGACATCTTCGGCGCGTCAACGCCGGGGCGTGGATAAGGGCCGGTGCGTGGTAAGCGCCTGCACGTAGGCAAACGCCGGCGCGTGGGCGCCGGCGGGTCAGGCGGCCAACACGTAGTCGGGATAGCGTTTGCAGATCTCGGCCACCTGGCTCAAGGTGCCGGACAAATGTTCACGCAGCACCTGCTGCGCCCGCGCGGGTTCCTGCGCGCGGATCGCATCCAGCAAGCGTTGATGGTCGTCCATGATGCGTTCGGCCTTGCCGGCTTCGGGCAGATGCAGCCGGCGCAGGCGGTCCAGATGGCCGCTGTAGCGCTGCTCAAGCTCCCATAGGCTGGTCACGCCCGCGGCAATGTGCATGTCGCGGTGAAAGGCCTGGTCGGCGTCGATGAACTGCTGGTATTCGCCATTGGCGTGGCTGATGCGTTGCAGGTCGATGCTGGTTTGCAGGCGCTTGTGCAAGGCCGCGTCGGACTGCTGCGCCAGCAAGTGCACGATTTCCAGCTCCAGCGATTGCCGCAGAAAGTGCGCCTGGCGCGCGGCGGGAATGTCGATGCGGCTGACCACCGTGGTGTGCTGGGGGTAGATCTCGACCAGCGCCTCTTCGGCCAGCCGCATCAGCGCGTCGCGGATGGGGGTTTGGCTCAGGCCATAGCTTTCAGCCAGCGTCACGCGCGACAGCGGGGCGCCGGGCGCGAGTTCCAGCGACACGATCTGTTCGCGTAGATGTTCGAAGACCTGGGGCGCGGCGTGGCGCGAGCGGTCCAGTCTGAGCTTGGGGCTTTGCATCAGGGGGCCTGACGGGAGTACGGTAGGAAAGCCCGCAGTGTAGCGGGTTTTCACCTAGCTGACGCACTAATGTATTAGTGTTTAAATGGCTCCATTCCACCCTGTCATTGCTCCCAATTCCCCATACCCCTATGAAACGTACCTACGAAAGTCTGCGCAGCGCCGCCTGGATGGCCAAGGATGACCTGCGTTCGTTCGGCCATCGGTCCCGCATGATGCAAATGGGCTATGCCCCGGACGACTGGGTCGGCCGGCCGATCATCGCCATCATCAACACCTGGTCTGACCTGAACCCCTGTCACAGCCACTTCAAGCAGCGCGTGGAAGACGTGAAGCGCGGCGTGTTCCAGGCGGGCGGGTTTCCGGTGGAGTTGCCGGCGATTTCGGTGTCGGAATCGTTCGTGAAACCCACCACCATGCTTTATCGCAACTTCCTGGCCATGGAAACCGAAGAGCTGCTGCGCAGCCATCCGGTGGATGGCGCGGTGCTGATGGGCGGTTGCGACAAGACCACGCCGGGCTTGCTCATGGGCGCCATCAGCGCCGGATTGCCATGTGTGTACGTGCCCGCCGGCCCCATGCTGCGCGGCAACTGGAAGGGCAAGATCCTGGGCTCGGGCTCTGATGCCTGGAAGCTCTGGGACGAGCGCCGCGCCGGCAAGATCACCCAGGAACAATGGACCGAAGTGGAAGGGGGCATTGCCCGCAGCTACGGCACCTGCATGACGATGGGCACGGCCAGCACCATGACCGCCATCGCCGAATCCATCGGCATGACGCTGCCGGGCGCCTCCTCGATACCGGCTGCCGACGTCGGCCACATGCGCATGTCCGCCGAATGCGGTCGCCGCGTGGTGGAAATGGTCTGGGACGACCTGACCCCAAAGCGCATCCTGAGCATGGCTTCGTTCAAGAACGCCATCAACGTGGCCATGGCCATGGGCTGTTCCACCAACGCCATCATTCACCTGGTGGCCATGTCGCGCCGCGCCGGCCATGCCGTGGGCCTGGAAGATTTTGATGCCGCCAGCCGCAAGGTGCCGGTCATTGCGAACATCCGGCCCAGCGGTGACACCTATCTGATGGAAGACTTCTATTACGCGGGCGGCTTGCCGGCGCTGATGACGCGCCTGGAAGGCCACCTGGACCTGTCGGCCATGACCGTGACCGGCAAGACGCTGGGCGAAAACATCGCCGGCGCCGAAGTCTATAACGACGACGTGATCCGCAAGCTGGACACCGCCATCTACGACGAAGGCGCACTGGCCGTGCTGCGCGGCAATATCGCGCCGGACGGTTGCGTCATCAAGCCCAGCGCCTGCGCGCCGCAGTTCTTGCAGCACACCGGCCCGGCGCTGGTGTTCGACGACTACCCCAGCATGAAGGCCGCGGTGGACGACGAAAACCTGGACGTCACGCCGGAACACATCATGATCCTGCGCAACGCCGGCCCGCAAGGCGGCCCCGGCATGCCTGAATGGGGCATGCTGCCCATTCCCACCAAGCTGGTGAAGCAGGGCGTGCGCGACATGCTGCGCCTGTCCGACGCCCGCATGAGCGGCACCAGCTACGGCGCCTGCATTCTGCATGCCGCGCCCGAATCGTATGTGGGCGGACCGCTGGCGTTCGTGAAGACGGGCGACCTGATCACGGTCGATGTGCCGGCCCGCAGCATCCACCTGAACATCAGCGACGAAGAGCTCGCCGCTCGCCGCGCCGCCTGGACGCCGCCGCCCAAGCGCTACGAGCGCGGCTACGGCTGGATGTATTCCAAGCACATCCTGCAAGCCAACGACGGCTGCGATTTCGACTTCCTGGAAACCGAGTTCGGCGCACCCGTGCCCGAGCCCGAGATTTTCTAAGCCTGGTTTCTTATTTCTTATTCCTTGTTCCTTGCCTATTGCCCGGAGCCATCGTGTCCCAAATGAATCCCGAAACCCGTGCCCGCCTGTCAGGCATCAGCACGGCCACTCTGTGCACCGCCTTGTTCAAACGCGGCCTGCGCAACCAGTTCATCCAGGACGTGCGTCCGCTGAACGCCAACCTGCCCAATATGGTCGGCCCGGCGTTCACCCTGCGCTACATCCCGGCCCGTGAAGACCTGAACACCATCAAGGTGTTTGAAGACCGCTCGCACCCGCAGCGCGTGGCCGTCGAGACCTGCCCGGAAGGCGCGGTGCTGGTCATGGACAGCCGCAAGGACGCGCGCGCCGCGTCCGCCGGTTCCATCCTGATCACGCGCCTGATGAAACGCGGCGTGGCGGGCGTGGTCACCGACGGCGGTTTTCGCGATTCCCCGGAGATCGCTGAACTCGGCTTCGCTGCCTATCATCAGCGCCCGTCGGCCCCCACCAACCTGACCTTGCATCAGGCGCTGGATATCAACGAACCCATTGGCTGCGGCGACGTGGCGGTGTGGCCCGGCGACATCGTCGTGGGCGACCGGGAAGGCGTGGTGGTGATTCCGGCGCATCTGGCCGACGAGATCTCGATTGAAGCGGTGGAGATGACCGCATTCGAAGACTTCGTGACCAGCCAGGTGCAGCAGGGCGCGTCCATCCTGGGCCTGTATCCGCCCACCGACCCGGGCACCAAAGACAAATTCGCCGCCTGGCGCAAAGAACAAGGCCGTTGAGCTTTGCCGCCGGCCGCCCGGCCGGCGATCCATACCTATAAGTCAATAAATCAAGGCAGGAGACAATCCATGAATACGCAACGACGCAGCGCGTTGGGCGCGCTGCTGGCCGCCACCCTGTGCGCGCTGGCCATGCCCGCCAGCGCCGCCGACTGGCCCGCGCAAAAGCCCATTTCCTATGTGGTGCCGTTCACCGTGGGCGGTTCCACCGACGTGGTCGGCCGCGTGCTGGCCCAGAAGCTGGGCGACCGCCTGCATCAGAACGTCATCGTTGAAAACAAGCCCGGCGCGGCCGGCGGCATCGGCGCCACCTACGTGGCCAAGGCCGCGCCCGACGGCTACACGCTGTTTGGCGGCACCATCAGCACGCACGCCATCAACGCTAGCCTGTACAAGAATCTGAAGTACGACCCGGTCAAGGATTTCGAGCCGGTGTCGCTGATTGCCTACCTGCCCAACGTGCTGCTGGTGGACCCGAACCTGGGCGTGAATTCGGTTGCGGATTTGATTGCGCTGCTCAAGCGCGACCCCAACAAACGCACCTTCGCGTCGTCTGGCGCGGGCACGTCCACGCACCTGGCCGGTGAATTGTTTTCCAGCATGATCGGCGTACCGCTCACGCACGTGCCGTACAAGGGCACGCCGCCCGCCATGGTGGACGTGTCGTCCGGCTCGGTCACTTTCATGTTCGACCAGATGACGGCCGCGCTGCCGCTGCTGCAAACCGGCAAGCTGAAACTGCTGGCCGTCACCACCAAGGACCGCATCGCGCTGGCGCCCGACGTACCCACCATGCAGGAAGCTGGTGTGCCGGGCTTCCAGATGGCGTCGTGGCAGGCCGTCTACGCACCCAAGGGCACGCCCAAGCCGATCCTGGACAAGCTGGCGGCGGAAATCGCCATCATCCTGAAAGAGCCGGACGTGCAGGAGAAGCTGGGCAAGACCATGGGCATGGAACTCGTGGGCAGCACGCCCGACCAACTGCGCGCGCTGATGGCCACCGAAATTCCGCGTTGGGCGGAAGTGGTGAAAAAGTCTGGGGCGACGGTGGAGTAATTCCCGGTGGCATGACTTTCACTCGGCATGGCAAAACGCCCACGTGCACGCAAGTGCGACGTGGGCGTTTTTACATGGGAGGCCAGGTCTTAGTTGACCTTGATGTTCCGTTCCTTCACCAGCGTCTTCCACTGCGCCGTTTCCTTGGCCAGATGATCGCGCAGCGCCTCCGGCGAGCCGCCGATGGATTCCGCGCCGATTGAATCCAGCGTGGCTTTGACCTTGGGCTCGGCCAGCGCTACGCGCATGGCTTCGTTCAGCTTGGCCACCACTTCCGGCGGCGTGCCGGCGGGGGCGAAGGCGGCAAACCAGGGCATCAGCTCGTAGCCCGCCACGCCGGCTTCCTGCATGGTGGGCACGTCGGGCAGGGCTGCGGAGCGCTTGGCGGTGGTCACGCCCAGCGCGCGCAGCTTGCCGGTGGCAATGTGCGGCTTGGCGGACGTGATGCTGTCGAACATGTAGTCCACCTGTCCGCCCAAGAGGTCGGCCACGGCCGGGCCGCTGCCCTTGTAGGGCACGTGCAGCATCTCGACGCCCGTCATCGACACGAACAATTCGCCCGCCAGATGGATGGACGTGCCAACCCCCGCCGAGGCGTAGGTGTAGTGATTGGGCTGGGCCTTCGCCTTGGCAATGACGTCCGCCACGCTGGTGGCGCCGGTGCGCTGGGGGTTGGTGACCAGCACGTTGGGCACCACGGCCAGCAACGAGATCGGGGCGAAGTCCTTGATGGGGTCGTAGTTCAGGTCGGCGTACAAGGCCGGGTTCACGGCCATGCCGTTGGCCACGATCAGGATCGTGTAGCCGTCGGGCTTGGAGCGCGCCACGCTGGCCGCGCCGATGTTGCCGCCCGCGCCCGCGCGGTTTTCCACGATGAACGAGGTGTTGAGCTGCTTGCTCATGGATTCGCTCAACGTGCGGGCGATGCTGTCCACGGCGCCGCCGGGCGGGAAGGGCACTACCCACTTGACCGGGCGGTCGGGATAGCTATCGGCCAACGCGGCGGACGCGCCGCCGAGTAGCGACAGGGCCAGGATGGCGCGGGCAAAGGGTTTGATCACATGGCGCAGGCGCATGGTTGTCTCCGTGGTGCTTGATAGTGGGTGGGCGCGCTCTTGGCGGCGCGGGCCCGTCTTGCCGGGTATGAAAGCGTTATCCGTTAACGGTGCTTGGCGTTCGTCAGTGTTCGGTGGTGGTTGATCGTGTTCGATCGTGGTCAGCAGCCGCGCTTAGCGGTCGCGACGATAGAACTTCAATTTGTCTTCGTCCAACGTCAACCCCAGACCGGGGCCGTCGGGCAATTCCAGTTCAAAGTCGGCGTAGCGCGGCGGGTTCGCCACGATGTCGTCCTTCAGCAGCAGGGGGCCAAACAGTTCCGTGCCCCACGACAGGCGCGGCAGGCAGGCAAAGCCGTGCGCGGATGCCACCGACCCCACCGAGCCTTCCAGCATGGTGCCGCCATACAGCGACATGCCGGCCGCGTCACCCACGGCCGCCGTGCGCAGCATTTCATACAGGCCGCCGGACTTGGCGATCTTCAAGGCCAGCACATCGGCCGCGCCCTGGCGCGCGATGTCCAGCGCATCTTCGGGGCCATTGACCGCTTCGTCCGCCATGATGGGCACCACGAAGCGCGCCGCCAGCCGCGCCATGCCGGCCAGGTTGGCGCGCGGAATGGGTTGTTCGATCAGGTCCACCCCCGCGGCTTCCAGCCGGGCAATGGCGCCGGCCGCATCGGCTTCGTTCCAAGCCTGGTTCACATCCACGGTAACGCGGGCGCGGTCGCCCAGCGCCTGCTTGATGCGCGACACATGCGCCACGTCTTCCGACACGGCGCGGCGTCCCACCTTCAGCTTGAAGGTGTTGTGGCGGCGGCTTTGCAGCAGCGACTCGGCTTCTTCGATATCGCGCGCGGTGTCGCCGCTGGCCAGGGTCCACAGCACGGGCATGCGCTTGCGTACCGCGCCGCCCAGCAGGGTGGATACCGGCACGTTCAAGCGTTTGCCTTGCGCGTCCAGCAGCGCGGTTTCCAGCGCCGACTTGGCAAAGCGATTGCCGCGCGCCACCTTGTCCAGCCGCTGCATGGCGGCGTGGATGTTGGTGGCGTCGCCGCCCACCAGCGCGGGCGCCAGGTAGGTATCGATGGCCAGCTTGATGCCTTCGGGGCTTTCTTCTCCGTAGGACAGGCCGCCGATGGTGGTGGCCTCGCCGATGCCTTCGATGCCGTCGCTGCAAGTCAGCCGCACAATCACCAGCGTCTGGCGCTGCATGACCGCCATGGCCAGCTGATGGGCGCGGATGGTGGGCAGGTCCACCAGCATGGCCTGGACCGAAAGAATGCTTGCCGGATTCATACTTTTAATGCCAAGGGTTGAGCGATTGATCGCAGTATGGCTTGCGCTTTCCGATCGCGTCCAAGACCATATGGGTTTCGATTAATACCTTTCAGGTCTAGGTCAGCCATGGAACTCAGGCACCTGCGGTATTTTCAGGCCGTGGCGGAAGAAGGCAGTTTTACCCGCGCCGCCGCCCGCCTGCACATCGCCCAGCCCCCGCTTAGCCGGCAGATACGCCAGCTTGAGGAAGAGCTGGGCGTGCTGCTGTTTGAACGCACCACCCGTGCGCTGCGCCTGACCGAGGCCGGGCGCTTTCTATTGGAGCAGTCCCGCTTGCTGACGGCGCGGCTGGAAGAGGTGCTGGAAGGCACGCGCAGGTTGGGGCAGACCCAGCGCCGCTGGTTCGGCATCGGGTTCGTGCCGTCGACGCTGTATGGATTCGTGCCGGAACTGATCCGGCAACTGCGCAGCGCCGACCCCCAGGTGGAAGTGGGGTTGATGGAAATGACGACCCTGCCTCAGTTGGAAGCGCTGAAGGCCGGGCGCATTGATCTGGGTATCGGCCGGATCCTGCTGGACGACCCGGCCATCGAGCGGCAGGTGCTGATGACGGAAGCCCTGGTGGCCGCCGTGCCCTTGCATCACCCCTTGGCGGGCGCGCCGAGTGTGTCGGTGGAGCGCCTGGCGCAAGAGCCCTTTGTGCTGTACCCGGCGCGGCCCCGGCCCAACTTCGCGGACCACGTGCTGGGGCTGTTCCGCGCGGCCGGTTATTCGTTGCAAGTGGTGCAAGAGGCCAATGAACTGCAAACGGCGATTGGCCTGGTGGCGGCGGGCTTGGGCGTGACGGTGGTGCCGGCATCCGTGCAGCGCTTGCAGCGTCAGGACGTGGCGCATGTGCGGATCGAAGGCGATGGGTTTGTGTCGCCGGTGATTGCCAGCTACCGCAAGGACGATGGGTCGGAATTTTTGGCCCGCGCGTTGGGCCTGGCGCAAACCTTGGCGTCACGCGGCGAACCGCCCGCCTGAACCGTTTCAGAAGCTGACCGCCAACCCCACCGAAAACCCCGACACATTGGTGCCAAAGACATACCGGCCCACCAGCCGCGTGCGCGTGATGATGACGTCGTAGGCGCTGGAGTCCAGTTCCAGGCCCGCGCCCACGGACGTCAGGCGGTCAAACCCCAGCACGCCGCGCTGGTCGCCCAGGAATTCCGAATGCGTCAGTTCCAGCACATAGCGCAGTGGCCGTTGCAGCAGCACGATCCCCGTGGGCGCCCGGTAGCGCGCCCAGAGGTTGGCCGATTGCGCGGTGGCGTTGCCCTGCACCGCGGCCGAGCTGGAGAAGCTTTTCAGGCGGATATCCGAATAGCGCAGCTCCACGTCCACTTCGTAGCCGGGCCGGTAGTGCTCGTAGTCCAGCATCAGCGAACCGCCCAGGCCGTAGGCGTTCAAGGACCCGCGGTCCAGGAAGTCGACGTCGGTGCCGGTCTGCCGCCCCACATACCAGCTTGCGGCGCGCAGGTCGCTGGTGACGTTGCCCAGCGCCACGTTGAAGATGGGACGCAGCTTTAGCTCGTCAGTCAGCTTGAAGTCCCAGCCGATGCCGCCGGTGGCCGACAGGCTGTTCCATTTGGTGGGAATGCTGCGGGTTTCGGCGCCCTGCGTCGCCACGAAGGTGGGGTCGTACCGGCTGCCGGCCAGCACCCCTTCCAGGTAGATGGGCACCGAATCCGAAATGGTGTCGCCGCCGCCCAACTGCGTCATGAAGAATTCGGTGGACCCAGAAGTGGAACCGCCACCGCTGCCGATGGAAAGCGAACTGGTCGTGATGTCCGGCACGATGGAAAACGACATCAGCGCCAGCACCCCGTTAGCGCGCTTTTGCAGATCGTCCTTGCTGAGTCGCAGCGTTTGCGCGCTGGCCTCCGGCCCAGCGGCGCAGGCCAGCGCGGCGACGACATAGGCCGACACCCAGGCCGTGGCGCGCGTGGCCAGTGTCATTTCAGCACTCCGGACAGCGCACCCATCGCTTCCCGCTGGGCCATCAGCAGCTTGTCGCTCTGGTCGATGCGGATGGCGCCGATACGCGGAAACTCGAAGTCGATGATGATGTACAGCGCTGCCGTCATGACCAGCGCATAGATGATCTGGTGGAACAGCGTGTCGCGGCGCGCGGTCGCCAGGTTCAGCCCGATCAGGCAGGCGCAGACCAGCGCCAGAAAGCACAGGAACACGTAGGTCATGGCCGGCGGGTGCACCTTCTGCGCAACGGTCTGGGACGTGGATGCGTCAAACATATCGTTCACGGCGCCGATGTAAGACGCCGCGAACGGCGGCACGGCGTTCCTGGCCGCCAGCATCGATCCTTTCCAGATCTCGTTTTGCAGGGTCGATGCTTTGGCCGCGATGGCGTCGCGCCGGTCCAGGTCCGCCACATGGCGGTAGTAGTTGATGCGTTCGTCAACGTACAGCCGGAACTGATCGCGCAGGGCGGGCTGATCGGCCGCATTCAGCATATCGATGCGCAGCCAGGCGGTACCGATGGCATTCACTTCCTGCACCAGCAGGTTGCGGCGTTCGCCCATGCGCTGCGCGGCGCCGGAAAACGTAAAGGCGATCAGCAAGCCAAGCAGGGCGAAGACCGACGCCTCGATGGCCGCCGAACCCGCGCGGCCATTTTCGTCCGCCTGGTGGCGGTGGCCCAGATAGCGTCCGAACCGGATCGCGCCAAGCAAAAGCAGAAAGAACGCGGCGGCGCACAGCGCCAGAATCAATGAATAATTCACGTTGCCACCTTGCCTTCGGACATGGTTGATAGGGCTTGCTTGTTCCAGCGCGTGACGCGGTTGCGTCCGTTCTGTTTGGAGGCGTAGAGCGCCAGGTCGGCGCCTTTGACCACGGCCTGCGGCAGCGCGGCGTCTTGCGGCCACAAGGCCACCCCGACGGATACCGTGACCGTGCCCACGCCGGGCGGCATGGCGGTTTGCGAGACGCCCGCGCGGATACGTTCGGCCGTGGCAAGCGCCGCGTCATCGGACGCGGCCGGGACGATCACCACGAATTCCTCGCCGCCCACGCGAAAGGGTCGATCTTGCTGACGCACGCTACGGCTTAGCGTGTCGGCCAGGGCGATCAGCACCTTGTCGCCCACCGGATGTCCATGGGTGTCGTTGATGTGCTTGAAATGATCCACGTCCAGAGCGATGACGGCGAATGCCGTGCGGGCGGCCACCAGTTCATCCAGCCGCTGGCGCATGGCGCGGCGGTTCATCAAGCCGGTCATCGGGTCGGTCATGGATTCCACATTCAGCCGGCCGACTTCATGGCGGTGCCGCGCCAGCCTTGTCGTCAAGGCCTCGCGCAGTTCGTCCGCTTCCACGTACCAGGTGCGCAGCCCGCTGGCCTGTTGGTCTTGGGGGCTTGCCGCGTCTGCGTTGGCCAAGGCGTGCGTCAGGCGGGCAAGCGGGCGGGCGATGGCGTAGGCCAGGGCGCTGACAAGCATCAAGGTCAGCAGCACGGCCGGGATGGCGAATAGCAAGGCCTCGCGCAGCAGCGCGTTCAGGGGAGACAGCGCATGGTCCAGCGGACGCTGGACGACGACCGCCCAGATGCCTTTGCCCAGCGGGGCGTAGCCGGTCAGCATGACGTGGCCAGCGGCGTCTTGCACCTGGGCCGAGCCGGGCGTGGCCATCGCCGGCGAGCCGTCCGATATCAGGTCGGGCAGCACGGCGGACGTGCCGCTGGCGCCGTGCCGGTACAGCGCCTGGCCGTCGCGGTTCACCAGGTAGACGGCGGTGCCGTCGGCATAGGGATGTTCGCCGATCAGCTTGTCGATCTGGCTGCCGCGTTCCAGCACGACCACGGCGGCGAGCGCGCCGTTGGGCAGGGGATTGACCAGCGTCAACGTGGCGGGCGAGCCTTCGGGCTGGCAGCAGGGCCGGACCCATTCGCCGATCCGGCGTTCGGCCACGCGCAATGCAGTCAGGGTAGGAATGGCGCCCAGCCAATGGGGGGCATCGGACGCTCGTGCCGTGATGGCGCCTTCGCGGTCGGCCAGCAGCACGGCGGATACGCCCTCGATTCTTGCCGCCAGGCGCGACAGTTCGGAAGCCAGCTCCGCTTCTGGAAGTGGAGCACCGGAAAATTGTGCAGCGCTGGCATCAAGCTGGCGATGCACCGCCGAGATGTACAGCGTGATGACTTCGGAAAGCTTCTGGGCGTAGGCCCGATTGGCTTCCAGCGTATTGCGCACCGCCTGGGCCTTTTGCACCTGGTAGCCCGCGTACAGCGCATTAGCGAACCCGATCGCCACGCTAAGCACGGCCAGCGTGATCAGCACGGCCACCAAGCTCACTTTCCTTTTTGTCGCCATGTCGATGAGCCGTGTTGACTTGCGGTCGCAACGCCGGATAGGGCAGGCATGCCTGGCATGGCAAGGCGCACCGGGACGGTAACGCGCGTGCCCACACCAGGTGGGTATTGAGGCATGCGGCTAGGTGACCGCCGCGAAAATCAGAATACAGAACTCTTTTTATTTTTTCTAGGTTTTCGCTCTGCGGTGGTCTGCTTTTTTCCCCGCATGTGGGGAATTCTGACGCGGCGTATTCGCGGCTCAGGCCGCGACGGACCACTCTGTGCCGGGCTCGGCGCAGTCTGGCAGCGCCATGTCCGTGTGCTCCGCATGCACCCAACGCACCCGTTCGCGCGTTGCATCGATGCAACCGCCTTCTGCATATATTCCTTGCGGATCGCGAATACGCGCCATGCGCGCCAGCACGGCGGCGGTGGCGGCGGGGTCCGCCAAGGTTTGGCGTACGCGATCGCGGACGATGTGTTCGTCCATATAACGCTTGCCGGTTGCGTCGGTGCGCACGCCATGACGCCAATGGAATATTTCCACGCATTTTGACGTCAACGTGTAGGGTTCTCCGTGTTCCCAAAAATTATTGAACTGGCCATTGCCCAGGTAGAACACCCATGAGCCCTCATAGCCTTCCACGTCGGAAGACACGGCGTCCGGGTTGCGGAACCACAGCCGGTCGCCCGGCACGTAAAAGCGTTGAGGCAGGGGCGCGTCCAGGGAACCGTATTCGTGCAGGAAGGCTTCGTGAAAGCGGCCGGACATGACCGCGCGGGTTTCCCATTGGCGTTGCAGGCGGCGCCCCAGCTCGGGGTTGGCGTGTTGCAGCTCCTGCGCGATGCCCAGCACCGTCACGTACTCCGTCGCGCGATAGCACGAGAACGCATACAACTGCCCTGATGCCTCGGGTTGCGTTGCCTTGCGCAAGCCTTCGATCAGCGAGCGGCCGGGCAGGATGGTGAAGCCGCGCGCTTCGTCGTAAGTCCAGTAATCCTCGGGCCGTTCGGCATGCTCAGTGTCAAAGGCCAGGGCCGTCTGGCGGGCGGCCTGCACGATGTAGCGCCGGATGCGCACCGCCGATGCCAGTTCGGCCACATTGGGAAACGTGAACGCCACCGGGCTGGCCAGCATCGCCAGCAGGATTTCGCGGTCCAGGTCAGCGGTGTGGGTCTCGGTTCGCAAGCCGAGCTTTTGCGCAAGCCCGGTGGTGTCATGTTGCGGCAGGAATGCCTGGGCAAACGCGGCCTGCAACCAGGCGTGCGCCCCGGCCGTGGCGCCGGTCAGGCCGCAGCAGATAGCCGCCTGGCGCAGGCCGGCCCGCGCCAGGAACTCGTCCAGCTCATGCCGTGCTTGGCTTGCGTAAAGAGCGTTGGGGGAGTGGGGTGAGTCGGAAGACTCGATGCGTATCCCGCCCCGAGGCGGGGGAACCAAAGCTTGCTCAAAAAGCCGCATGAAAATCCAAGCCGAAGAGTGGAACAACATCCATGCGGAAATTGTAGGCAGACGGCCTTAATAGCACCTGTACGCAAGCGGTTTGGTCGCGCGCCTGTTGCGCCGTAGCGATGCCGGCGGGCGGTCGGCCTGTTTTTGCTTACTTGGTTACGTAGGCCTTGGTGGCGGCGTCAAAGACATAGGCGGTGACGTCGGCCGCGCCTAGCTGGCGCGTCTTGTTCGGCCCGGAAATCGTGGTGCCGCTGGGTTTGACGGTCACGGTGGGCATGTCTTGCCTGCCGTCCTGGGAGAAGACCAGTTCGCCCTTGCTGGAGGTGCACGGCATGACGTCGCCGTCGGCGCAGGCCGCGCTGTTGTCTTCGCCGGTCAGCACGCCGCCCACATAGGTCCAGACGTGGCCGTCGATGTCGTTCTTCAAGCGTTCGGGGTTGAAGACCAGCAGGGCGTAGCCGTCGCTGGTGATGCCGTTGTCAAAGCTGGTGGTCGGCACGGCCAGCAACAGCTTGCCGGCGGGGGTGCGGTGTTCCAGCGGCTTGCGGCGGGTGTCGACGTCTTCGCCGCGTTCGTAGGCGCCGAACTCGCCGATGGTGGGCTCCATGCCGCGGAATTTCCAGGGCTTGTCGGAGGCGGGGTCGGTCAGGACGAAAGTGGCTTCGGCCAGGTTGACCCGCGTGCCGGGTCCGGGCTCTTCTTCGGTTTCAGCTTGGGTGTTGGTTGGACTTCCGGCCGGCTTGGCGTACCGGGGCGCGGTTTCCCACGCGAAGCCGGTGTAATAGTGCGTGCCTTCGGACTCGAAGGCATGGCCGAACCAGTACGTGGCGATGCGCCCATTGTCGACTTCGTATGTCGTCTCGCCCTTGCCGTCGATATCAAAGATGGTGGCCATTACCGTGGGCGCATCGGGCGGCTCGACGGCCGACGCGGCTTGCCGGGAGATCGTGCCGGGCGCGTCGGAAGCGGCGGCAGAGGCGGCGGCAGTAGTGGCTTCAGAAGCGGCGGCGGCGGGCGGCGTGGCCAGGGCGGCAAACGCTACGGCAAGCAGGCCGGCCAAGGTGGCGCGAAGGGTTGGGGCAGCCTTCAGGGAGGAGGTCATAGAGGTCGCATTGTTCTGTGGTTTCTGTGCGGTGGCGAGTATAAGGGCGCGTGTGTACCAAGGGGCTTCACAATATTTCATGGGTTACAGCGCCGTTACCAGGGCCCGCTATGCACCCGCCAACACCGCTTCACGGAATTCCTTCATCAGCGGCGACCACAGGGTGCCGCGCCGCGAGATCAGCGCGATGTTGCGGCGTAGCGGTGGCCCGAGCGCTACCGGCAGCGCCGTGACGTCGGCGTTGGCGGACAGTGCGCTTTGGGGTAATACCGCCAGCATGTCGGAGCCGGCCAGTAGCCGCAGCGAGCCTTCGGAAAAATGCTCGACCTCAAGCGCCGCCATCGGCAGGCCCAGGCCCGCTTCCGCGAAGCGGGCATCCAGCAGCAGGCGGGCCACGGAGGTGGGGCGCGGCAGAATCCAGCGTTGGCCGCTTAGGTCTCGCAGCGCCACGCGCGCCTTCGTGGCCAGCGGATGGCGCCGGCTGGCCGCCACGCACAACGCATCATCGAACATGATTTCGTGGCGCAGGGTGGCGGGGCCATCGGCATAGACGGGCGTGACGGCAAGGTCGAGCTTGCCGCTTTCCACCTGCGCATTCAGATCATCGGACAGCCCCTGCGTCAGCTGGATGCGCAGCGCGGGGCGGCGGGGCAGCAAACGGTTCAACACAGGCATCACCACGCTGTCCACCGTGGCGCCAGTGGCGCCCACGCGCAACAGTCCGGCTTCACCCACCCGCAGTTCCATGGCATGTCGCACCGCGTCGCGGTATTCCGCCCAGAGCCGCTTGGCGTGCTGCAGGAACACCATGCCTTCGGAACTGAGCGTCAAGCCGCGTCCGTGCCGCAACATCAGGGCCAGCCCGGTATCCGCTTCCAGGCGCCGCAGGGATTTGGACAGCGCAGGCTGGCTCACGCCGCAGGCGGCAGCCGCGCGTTCCAGATGGCCATGTTCGACGGCCGCCAAGAAATATTCGATGTCACGCAGGGATAGATTCATGAACGACAGGCATTCCAGATAGCACTTTTGGGAATATTACGCTGCGGGCGCGCGCCTAGAATTCGGACATTCCCCATGCTCATAGAGGTCAGCGCAGATGTCGAATCGCCCCAATATCGTCTTGATCGTTGCCGACAACCTGGGCTGGGGCGAACTCGGCTGCTATGGCGGCGGGGCGCTGCGCGGTGCGCCCACGCCCAACATCGACCGGCTTGCCACCGAGGGCCTGCTGCTGCAGAACTTCAATGTGGAAAGCGACTGCGTGCCGACCCGCTCGGCGCTCATGAGCGGCCGGCATCCGATCCGCACCGGCTGCCTGCAATCGGTGCCGCCGGGTCTGCCGCAAGGGCTGACGCGCGACGAGATCACGCTGGCGCAGCAACTGTCGGGGCAGGGCTATGCCACGGCGCATTACGGCAAATGGCATTTGGGCGATATTCCCGGACGCTACCCGTCCGACCGCGGCTTTGATCATTGGTACGGTATTCCGCGCACCACCGACGAAAGCCAGTTCACGTCGTCGATCGGCTTTGATCCCAGCGTGGCGGACATGCCTTACATCATGGAAGGCCGCGCGGGGCAGCCGTCGACCAACGTGAAGCTGTACGACCTGGACAGCCGACGCGGCATCGACGCCGAACTGGTGCAGCACGCACAGACCTTCATGCGCGAGCAGACGCGCGGCGGGCGGCCCTTTTTCTTGTATCTGCCGTTGGTGCATCTGCACTTTCCCACGCTGCCGCACCCCGATTTCGCGGGGCGCACCGGCGCGGGCGACTTTGCGGATTCCATGGTGGAAATGGATCACCGCGTGGGTCAGATCGTGGCCGAAGTCGATGAACTGGGCCTGCGCGACAACACCGTATTCATCTTCTGCAGCGACAACGGCCCGGAATTCCGCAAGCCCTATCGCGGTACGGCAGGCCCCTGGAGCGGCACGTATCACACGGCCATGGAAGGCAGCCTGCGCGTGCCCTTCATCATTCGTTGGCCGGGCAAGGTCAAGCCGGGCCAGGTGTCCAACGAGATCGTCCACGTGACCGATCTGTACACCACGCTGTCGCATATCGGCGGGGCCAGCGTGCCGCAAGACCGGCCGATCGACGGCATCGATCAGACCGATTTCTTTACCGGCGAGCGTCCGAATTCGGCGCGCGAGGGTTTTCTGTTCTACATCAAGAACGAACTGCGCGCCTTGAAATGGCGCGACTGGAAGCTGCATTTCTACTGGGAACCCGAGGTGAACGAGGGCAAGGGCAAACTGGAATCGCCTTACCTCTTCAACCTGAAACAGGACCCCAAGGAAGAAAGCGATATCTTGATTTTCAATACCTGGGTGCTCGGCCCCATGCTGAAGATGGTGCAAGCCTTCAATCAGTCTTGCGCCGAACATCCAAACACCACGCCCGGTCGACCAGACCGGGATTGAACGGCCCGCGCAGACGGCGCCAAGCACAAGGGGAAATCATGAAAACCGTTGTTCGTCGCAGTATTGCCGGGCTGGGCCTGGGCGTTGCGCTTGTCTTGCCGGTTGCATCCCAGGCCGAGCCGCCGCTGGCCTGGCCAGGCAAACAAATCAACTGGATCGTAGGCTTCGTGCCTGGCGGTTCCGCCGACGTGCTGACGCGCGTGGCCGCGCAGGATCTGGCGCAGCGCACGGGCTTGAACGTGGTGGTCGAGAACAAGCCGGGCGCGTCGGGCGCGATCGCGCTGCAGATGGTGGCGCGCAGCAAGGCCAGCGATGGCTACCTGATCACGGTGCCGGGGCCGCTGATCTATCCGACGCCGCAACCGGCCATCGGCAAGGAACTGGCGCCGGTCATGCTGATGGCGCAGGGGCCGATGGTGATCGTGGGCCCGGCCAAGCAGGCCTTGCCGAAGTTGGCGGACGTGCTGGCGGACGCGCGCAAGCATCCGGATACCTGGAGCTACGGCAGCTCCGGCAACGGCACATCGCAACATCTGGCGGGCGAACTGCTGAACCAGGTTGCCGGCACGCGCATTGTGCACGTGCCTTACAAGGGGGGCGGGCAGGCGGTGTCGGACGTGGCGGGCGGCCAGATTCCCTTGGCCATTCTGGGGTCGTCACCCGTGTTGCCGCAGATCAAGGCCGGCACGCTCAAGGCCTATGCGGTCACCACCAAGAAGCGGCTGGATGCCTTGCCCGACGTGCCCACCGTGGCCGAATCCGGCTTTCCCGACTACGACGCCAGCCAGTGGTTTTCAGTGGCGGCTTCGCCAGGGATTGATGCCACCGTGCTTGAGCAGTTGAACGCGGCCTTGCAGAAAACCGTGCAGTCGCCCGCGTTTCAAGCGGCGGTCGACAACGCGGGCATGGTCGCAGCCGGCGGCTCGCGTTCCGACTTGCAGCACTTCATTGCGGACGACACCGCCAAATGGCAAAAGCTGCTGGATAGCGGCGCCATCAAGTTGGCGAACTGAGAGAGCGGATGTTCAGGTGGGGCGCTCAGGTCGGGCGCGTTGGCGGCTGCGCGGCAAGCGGGGCGTACTGCCCCATCAGCGCCACCACCCAATCGATGAACACCCGCAGCTTGGTGCTCACATGCCGGTTTGGGGGAAAGGCGATGGTCAGCGGCATGGGCTCCAGCCGCCAGTCCTGAAACAGCGGCTGTAGTTCGCCCGTGGCCAGGTGCGGTTGGGCCATGTATTCCGGCAGCCACAACACGCCCAGCCCGGCCAGCCCCGCCGCCAGATAGGCGTTGCCATCATCCACCGCCAGCACGTAGCGCCCATGCACGTGCACGCTTTCGTCGCCACGCTGCATGGCGTAGGGGAAGGCCTTGCCCAGCCGCTGCCACAGGTAGCCCACGATGCGGTGGTGCGTGTCTTCCAGCTCGCGCGGATGCGCGGGATGGCCGGCGCGCGCCAGGTAGCTGGGCGCGGCGTAGACGCCCAGTTGCAGGTCGCCCACGCGGCGCGCCATCAAGGACAGGTCGGTCAGTTCGCCGCCGCGCACCACGCAGTCCACGTTTTCCGCGATGAGGTCCACGATGCGGTCACTTGCGCCCATGTCCAGTTGGATGTCGGGATATTGCGCGTGGAAGGCGGGCAGCGCCGGTATCAGGACCATGCGCGCCAAGGGGCTGGGCACGTCGATCCGCAAGCGGCCCCGTGGTGACGTCGATGCGGCTGACAAGCTGGTTTCGGCGTCGTCCATGTCGGCCAGCAGCTTCAACACTCGCTCGTAATAGGCCGCGCCGTCGGCGGTGACGTTCACCTGGCGCGTGGTGCGATTCAACAGCCGGACGCGCAGCCGCGCTTCGAGTTGCTGCACCAACTGCGTCACGGTGGTCTTGCTCATGTGCAGGGTTTCTGCGGCCTTGGTGAAGCTGCCTGCTTCCACCACGCGGGCAAACGCCTGCATCGCATCGAATCGGTCCATGGGGGGCTCCGGCGGGCTTGATGAGTGTTTGGATTCTACAAACAGTGATGGACAGGCTTGCGCGTTTATCGGCGGGTAGCCCGTCTTTACAGTGGAGTCATCGCTAACGACGGGCCGCTTTTCTTCCTGACGATGGCCCACTGAAGGAGTTATCCATGACGACACGAGACGTTGTTTTTCCCGCCGGCCGCCACGCGCTTTATGAGCGCCACCGCTATTCTCCCGCCATCCGGTCTGACGGATTCCTGTTCGTATCGGGCCAGGTCGGCAGCCGCGAAGACGGGTCGCCCGAACCCGATCTTCAAGCGCAAGTGCGGCTGGCCTTCGACAACCTGAACGCCATTCTTAAAGCGGCGGGCTGCACCTTTGACGATGTGGTGGACGCGACGGTTTTCATGGTCGACCCGGCATCGAAGTTCGAGCAGATCTGGCAGGTGGTGCCCGAATATTGGGGCGCCGCGCCGTATCCCTCGCTTACCGCAGTGGGTGTCACGTGGCTGAGCGGGTTCGACTTTGAAATCAAGGTGATCGCGAAGCTGCCCGAGACTGCCTGATGGGTGCATGCCGGGTGCATGTCGGGTGCCTGGTGGCCCGGCGCACCTCCGAACAGCGCACAACCGTCCGCAGCATTATCGCCCCGCGCTTACTTCACCACGTAGTTGTTGGCTTCGGCTTCGCCCGACCATTTGCGCAGGGCGGCAATGAATTCGGGGCACACGTTGCCTTCCACGTTGGTGCTGGTGATGACGCTGTTTTCCATGCGCATCAGCACCATGCACTCGTACACGCGCGTACGGTTCTGATAGTGGCCGGTGCTATTGGTCTGAAACACCGGCGTGGCGGCAGAGGTTCTGGTGGCCGGAATCATGCCCACCACTTGCTGGCTGGTGCCAGTGGTGACCCATTCCGAATAAGGCGCGGCCTGGTAGTCCGACCATTCCAGCTCCATCGTGTTGCCCACCGCGCGCTTCTTGGACGGTTCGCCCAAGGCGGCGATGGCGTCGTTGATGGAGCGGCCTTCCATGTTCTTCGCCACGTTCACGCTAGGCGAAAACGACAGCCCCGACTTGAACACATTGCCCAGCGACGGCAGCGCGGAGCTGCCCCCGTCGGGCATCGGGGCGCAGCCTGTCAGGCCGATCGCGGCGGCGATCAGGGCGGCCGGCAACAGCAGCGGCTTGCGGCGGTTCGGGGCGTGTAAGGGCAACGTCATGGTGTGAAGTCGATGTTCCGTGGCAGGGGGCGTGCGGCATCCGGGGTGCGGCGTGTTTGTTTCTTTTCGTGACAGGCAGGGCTGCCAGGGGGTGCACGGCTTTCGCCACGCAACGCGCGTCCCGGCTGGCGATGCGCTTAAGAAAAGTCCGACATTTTTACCGGAAAACGGGGCCGGCATTCTTATCACGGCATGTGAAATTTGTTACTCAATATGCCCGGGCGGGCATAAATGCAGGGGACGGAGCAGGGGGGCTCTTTGCTAAGATCGTCCCCGCTTGTCGTGCAGCGCGGCTGGGCCGAACCTCCCAAAAGGACCCCGGAGCGTCCTGGGAGCGTCCCCCGGCCGCGTCCCAACCCGCACGATCCATTTCCCGCTACATCCATCCAGACCCCGACGATGATGCCTGCTCGCTTTCACCCCCTGATCCGCGCCGCCTTCGCCGCGATTGCCTTGCTGGCCGGCCTGGCCGCCAGCCCCGCCTATGCCGACAAGCAATTCGGCGGCATCGCCACCGACGGCAATCACGACAAGACCTATTGGGTGATGCCCGAGGCATCGCAGAAAGACGCCGAGGCCGCGAGCCTGGCCGAGTGTCGCCGCCAGGGCGGCAAGGAATGCAAGAAGCTGGGCTGGTTCTCGGACAGTTGCATGGCCTATGCACGCAACTCGCGGCAGGACCTGTTTCCGGGCAACAGCGTGGCCCCCGAACTGGCCGCCAAGAAGGCCATGCGCCGCTGCACGGCCGGCAGCCCCGATGGCAAGTGCCGCTTGATGACCCTGCCATTCTGCGTCGGCCCGGGCTATAGCGCCGCCGATTTGCAGGCGGCCAAGCGCGCCAAGCCGGCCGAGGTGGAAGCCTTGTCCGCCAAGTTGAATGACCGCGAGTACTGGGGCGCCCTGGCGGAAAACGCCGACGGCGGCCTGCTGTATTCCGATGGCTATCCCAAGGAAGACGATGCCATCTCTTCGCTGCTGAAGTGGGAAGACTGCAAGGACTGCCGCAAGGTCCTGACCTACAAGGACACTTGCGTCGGCATGGCCTGGGTGAAGGGCAGCGAAGGCCGGGGCACGCGCTTTACCGCGCAAAACCCCGACCCCGTGGCCGCGCGCGAGGAAGCGCGCTCGGTGTGCACCACCAAGACCGGCGCACCGGCTTGCGTGGCCATGCTGCGTTGCTCGGGCCGCGCCTACATCGACGGTTACCCCGGCGAAGACGTCAAGCCGAAGTAAGCCGTCGTCAGTTGTAGCGCGCTACGAATCAGGCGCGACCAACCAGGCCCTGTACGGTTCTGGCGCTTTACTTTCGCATTACTTGTCCAGCCAGGGCGCTTCCTTCCACAGCTTCTGGAATTCGGCCTCGCCATTGGCCAATTCACGAGCATAGTCGGCGGGCGGCAGATAGCGCAGCGGGGCGAACATCTCGTTCGCCTTGGCTTGGAAGGCGGGGTCGTCAACCGTGCGCTTCACGGCATCCACCAGCTTTGCGCGCACGTCGGCGGGCAAGCCCTTGGGCGCGGCCAAGCCGCGCAGCGACGCCAATTCAAAGTCGTAACCCTGTTCCTTGAAGGTGGGCACGTCAGGCAGAGCCGCCGAGCGCGTTTTGCCCATCTGCCCCAGGAAGCGCAGCGGCGTGCCGCCTTTCTGGTATTGCAGCGCTTCACCCACGTTGATGGCGCCTATGGTGATTTCGCCGCTGGCCAAGGCGCCGCGCACTTCGCCCGCGCCCTTGTACGGAATGTGGCTGAGCTTGGTGCCCGACGCGCGTTCAAAACGCAACATGGCCAGATGGTCGTCGGAGCCGGTGCCGGTGGTGCCCACGGTGGCCTTGCCTGGATTCTTCTTGGCGTAGGCAGACAGGTCCGCCAGCGTCTTCAATTCGTTGTCGGTGCGCACGGTGAACGCGCCCGGGTCGTCAATCAGATTGCCCAGCAGGTCATAGCTTTGCCAGGTGAAGGCGGACTTGCGCTCGATCGGAATGGTCAACAGATTGGGCGTGTTGATGAAGCCGATGGTGTAGCCGTCGGGTTGCGCGCGGGCCAGTTCCGTGAAGCCGATGGCTCCACCCGCGCCGGGGCGGTTCAACACCACGATGCGGGCGTCGTTACCCAGGTACTTCTGCAAGAAAGGCGCCATCATGCGCGCCACAAGATCGGTGCCGCCGCCAGGGCCGTACGACACGATCAGGTTGATGGGGTGTTCCGGGTAGCCGGCCGCTTGCGCGCCACCGGCGAACAGCGTGGCGCCGGACAGCAGCGCGATGGACGCGGCCAGCGCGCGCAGGGTGCGGCGCTTGATGGGGGGGTGTTGCATGTTGTCTCCTCGGGGGATGGGTCGGCGGCTTCATGCCGCACTGTGTGTTCGGTTGCCGCGCAAGGGCGGCACCGTGTTACTGCAATTTCGCCAGTCGGGCTTGCGTGGCCGGCCAGACTTCCGGGTTGACCAGTTGCGGCGGCCGTTCACCGCGCAGCATGGCCATCAACTGTTGGGCCGACGACTGCGCCACATTGCGACGGGCTTCGTGCGTGACGCCCGCCGTATGAAAGGTGGCCACCACATTGGGCAGGGCCAGCAACGGCGTGTCGCGCGGGGGCGGTTCCTGTTGCCAGACATCCAGGCCGGCGCCGCGCAGATGGCCGCCGCGCAAGGCGTCGTACAGCGCTGCCTCGTCATGGATGCCGCCACGCGCGGTCGACAAGAAAACGGCTTCCGGCTTCATGGCGGCGAACGCGCGCGCGTCGATCATGCCGCGCGTCGAATGGTCCAAGGGGCAATGCAAGGACACCACGTCGGCTTGCGCCAGCAGGTCGGATAAGGACACCGGTTCCGCGCCGCGAGCGCGGATGGTATCGGCGTCCAGCAGCGGGTCATGCGCAATCACGCGCATGCCGAAGCCTTGCGCAATGCGGGCCACGCGCGAACCGATCTGGCCGATGCCCACCAGCCCGATGACGGTGCCGTGGATCTCGTGGCCCATCAGGTCTTCGCGCGTGAAGCCCGTGTCGTGGCGCAGGCGTTGATGCGATTCCACCACGCGGCGCTGCACCGCCAGCAGCAGCGCGTACGTGTGTTCGGCCACCGACGCGGCGTTGCCGCCCGCCTGGTTCACGACGGCGATGCCGGCCGCCGTGCAGGCGGGCACGTCCACCGTGTCATAGCCCGCGCCGCCGGACGACACGCACATCAGGTCCGGGCACTGCGCAATGAGTTCAGCGTTCACGAACCACTGGCGCGGCAATTCGTCTTTGGCGGCCGACACATGGTAGGCGTGGGCCGTCTTCAGGCCCGCCAGCGTGCGGGCGTCGTCGCCATGCGCAGGCAGCACCGACAAGGCAATGTCGGGTTGCGCGCCGATGATCTGGTCGAACACGGGGTTCAGCCACAGGTCCAGGCGGCACAGGCGTTTAGGGAAATTTTGCGAAGCAGTAGCAAGATCCGGCATGTCGCCCAGTCTCCGTATAGGTCTTCAATCTTTGTTTGAAGCGACTCTACTCGGGCTGAAATAGGAGATAAAGCGAATAATTTTCTTATTCAAGGGCGACTTTTTGGAAACAGTGCCCGCGCTAGACCATGCTTGCCGGCGCGTCGAATTCCAGCGTGTCTTGCGCCAGCGCGCGCAGGCTGACCAGCATGGGCCGCGTGTCGTCGCGACGCCATTGAAAGGTGTAGGGCAGGGGCCGCAAGGGCGGCAGGCCGGGCAGCGGATGCAGGTCGCCGCGCTGGATCAGGATGCGTGCCCAAGCGGTAGGCAGGAAGCCCAGCCCCAGGCCTTGGCGCAACATGCCCGCAATGGCGCCCCAGCTATTGCAGCACTGCATGCGCCCCGGCGAGATGCCCTGTTCGGTCAGCCAGTCGTCCAGCATGCGGATCACGCCGGAGCTTTGGGGTTGGGTAATCAAGGTCAGGCCGGGCAGGTCGGCAGGGGTTAGCGCCGTGGGGTCGGGCACCGCGCGCCGCGATGCCACCCATTCAAACTCCGCGCTGCCGATCAAATGTGAGGCGATGGACGCCCGCGACGACGGCCCGGCGATCACCGCAAAATCCAGGTCGCCTTCCTCCAGTCCGCGCTCCACCAATTCGCCCACGCCCACATAGGGCTCGACCAGCAGGTTGGGGTGCGCGCGCTGAATCTCTTCGATCAGGCGCGGCATCCACGTGATTGACGTGAGTTCTCCCGCCCCGAAGCGGCAGCGGCCAGAGAACGTCAGGTTGCTGCTGGCCTGCTGCATGAATTGGTCGGCGTTGCGCAGCAGGTCCTTGGCGTGTGGCACCAGTTGTTCGCCCAACGCCGTCAGTGTGGCGCTGCGCGCGCTGCGGCTGAACAGGTCGGCGCCGATGGACGCTTCAAGTTCGCCGATGCGCTTGGACAGCGACGACACCGAGATATTCAGCCGGTTGGCGGCAATGGCGAAGTTCTTGCAGGTGGCGGCCCAGTAAAAGGCTTCAAGTTGCTTTAGCGTCATGGCGGTGCAGGAAGAATCGAGAGCGAAGAAAAGTGTAATAAGCAATATCGATAAAGTCACTTTATTCAAAGCGCCCACGCGCCTATAGTCGTCCGCCATTGCCCAAGACAACAGCGCGGCCGCCTGTGCGGACCGATCGCGAGGAGCCACCCATGTTCGACCCCCTGCGCCAGATACTCAGCCTGCATGACTTTGAAGACGCGGCGAAACGACGCCTGCCCAAGCCCATCTACGCCTATGTGTCCGGTGCGGTGGAAGACGGGCAATCCGAACGCGGCAACCGGCAGGCCTTTGCGCAGTACGGCTTTCGGCCCAAGGTGCTGGTGGACGTATCGCAACGCAGCACGCGCACCACGGTATTGGGTCGGGAGTACGCCGCGCCGGTGGGCGTGGCGCCCATGGGAATCTCGGCGCTGTCCAGCTATCGCGGCGATGTCGTGCTGGCCCGCGCCGCCGCCGAGGCGAACGTGCCCTGCATCATGAGCGGGTCGTCGTTGATTCGGCTGGAAGAGGTAATGCATGCCGCGCCGGGCACCTGGTTTCAGGCCTACCTGCCGGGCGACGACGCGCAGATCGCGGCCTTGATCGACCGCGTGGCGGCAGCCGGCGTGACGACCTTGGTGCTGACGGTGGACACGCCTGTGGCCGCCAACCGCGAGAACAACGTGCGGGCGGGGTTTTCAACGCCGCTGCGGCCCAGCGTGGGCCTGGCCTGGCAAGGGCTGACGCATCCGCGCTGGCTGTTCGGCACGTTCCTGCGCACGCTGTGGCGCCATGGCATGCCGCACTTCGAGAACAACTACGCCACGCGCGGCGCGCCGATTCTGTCGGCCAACGTGCTGCGCGATTTTTCCGACCGCGGTCATCTGAACTGGCGGCACGTGGCCGCCATCCGCCGCCGCTGGCAAGGGCAGATGGTGATCAAGGGCATTCTGCATCCCGACGATGCGCGCACCGCGCGCGCGCAGGGCATGGACGGCGTCATCGTGTCGAACCACGGCGGGCGGCAACTGGACGGCAGCCTGTCGCCCTTGCAAGCGCTGCCGGCAGTGGTCGACGCGGCCGGTGCCATGGACGTGATGCTGGACAGCGGCGTGCGGCGCGGGTCCGACGTGCTCAAGGCCATGGCGCTGGGCGCGCGCTGCGTGTTCGTGGGCCGCCCGTTCAACTACGCGGCGACGGTGGCCGGGCAGCGCGGCGTGGCGCATGCCATCAGCCTGATCGTGGAAGAAGTCAGGCGCAATATGGGTCTGCTGGGCGTGGTGGACGTGACGCAAGTCAACGCGGACACCTTGGTGCGCGTGCCGTCGGTGGGGGATGGCACGCAGCACGGCTAGGCCAGGCCAGGCAAGGCAAGGCCAGGCAAGGCCAGGCAAGGCAAGGCCAGGCAAGGCAAGGTCAGACATGCCCTAGAATGCCGGCACCGCTTTTCACGAAGCACCAATCGCGAACCGCCTTGCCGCATCCCTCAAGCGCCACTTTTTTTTCCAGCCCAAGCAAGCGATCTTGCCTATGCCTTGCGCTGGCACTGCTCGTTTCGATACCCGCCATCGCCCGCGCGCAGCCCGCCGCGTCTGAAAATTCCTACGCGAAGACCGTCGAGCCCATCGGCGGCGACTTCGCGCTGCAAGGCTATCCGCGTTCCCACCTGCGAGCCATCCTGTTTCGCGGCAAGCCCTATCGGCCCTTGAATGCCGTGGAGTTCATCCACGTGCGGGCGCTGGGGCCTACACAAGGCGGCCAGCCGATGCTGATGGCAGTGTCGAACGACTTCATGGGTGTCGGCACAATACTGATCGCGGTGCAAAACGGCACGCCGCTTGCACGCGTATTGAGCCCTACCGTCGACATGCACGACCCCGACATGGGCGTGGCACAACCCGGCCGCAAGGACCTGCTGCTGTTCACGGCGGGCTCGCGGGCGCTGGTGACATCGACGGGCCAGGTGCTGTGGTTTGAACATCAGCGCCCGAAGGAAAAACTGCATTCCATTCCCCAGTTGGTATCCGTGTCGCCGGACAACCGACACGGCGCGCTCTTGCTGGACAACGAGATCCGACTTGGCCGCTTGGACGATGGCCCCTATGCCACCGTGCCGTTCACCAAAGCCATGCAAACCAAGGCTTTCAGCAGCTTATGGGATGAAAGCTCGCAGGCCGCCAGAAAGGCGCTGGACGCCGGCAAGCGGATCGACCAGCGCCGTCTGTACCGCAACTTGAAGGCAGAATGGATCAACAAGAATTTTCAGTGGCAAGAAGGCAAGGGCGGATGGCAGTTCAATGGTTATGGTCTGAAGTCGGCGGCGTTGCCGGTTGCCACGGCGCAGGAGCGGTAAGGTGAGGTCGACTTTGTTGATGCCGAATTCGTTGATGTCGAATTCATTGATGCCGTCGATCCGGCGCTTGACGACGCTTGGCTTGCTGGCGCTGCTGGCGGGATGCGCGGGCAGTGTCGAGATCTTTGAAGAACATGTCCGCACCGAAGACGCCAAACCGACGGACGTGGTCCTGACGCTGGACGTTGCGTTCGCGCGCGCACCCGACTTCGAACCCGAAACCAACACCTACAACGGGCCGCCCCGGCGCGTGGAGTATTCCGGCTACCCCAGCCTGGACGTGCCGTTCTATCAAAAAGGCCTGGGCATGGACCTGGGCGTGTTGGGCGACCCGCGCGCCTTGCTCGCGCTGCCGTACCCATCGCCCACCACCCGCACCACCTCGGCGAAACTGAAAATATTTGGTGAGCGCCGCGATGCCCGGCATTACCGTTTTGTGGTGCTGCCGCGCGCAGGTTGGAACAGCTACAACAGCTTCCAGGTGTCGTTCGCCATCAATGGCCGGCGCGAGGGCATGACGTTTGCCTACAGCGCGAAGGCCGTGTGCGAAAGCGCGTTCGACGTCACGACACCCACCTACGGCTTCGGCATGTCGGTGTCGGCGAGCTTCGCGAACGGCAAGCCCGGCTGCCTGATGGCCTGCGATGCGCGACCGGGTTACCCGGGATATTGCGCGTTTGGCGCGGATGTTGAGTCGATGCTGGCCAAGTAGCTGAACGCGGCGTAGCGCACGCCGCCCGTAATTTTCTGCATCGACATCCGTGAGCGCCCGCGCGCGCGGCACGGCTATTTTCACATTGCGTATCGGTATTTGTTGCGCGCCTACGCCGCCCCTATCCTGATTTTTTCAATCACACAGGGGCGGTACATGAGCATTCAACGCAAATCAGCCTGGCGCGCGGGCCTGGGCCTGCTGGCCGGCGTCATCGTGGGCGCGGGCTTATTCAGCAACTTTGCGGGGTCGGCGCCGATGCCGGGCGAAGACGCCAACCGCTATCCGAACCGGCCCGTCAAGATCGTGGTGCCGATGGCGGCAGGCGGCAGCGGCGACAAGCTGGCGCGCACCATCGCGCAGAAGCTCAGCGAAAAATGGCACCAAAGCGTGGTGGTCGAAAACCAGCCCGGCGCCAGCAGCAGCATCGGTAACGCGGCGGTCGCGCATGCGCGTGGCGATGGCTATACCTTGCTGCTGGGCGGCGATGCGCTGTCGTTGAACGCGTTGCTGCCCGGCAAGTTGCCCTACGACCCGGTGAAGGACCTGCAAGGGGTAACCAAGGCCGTGGTGAACCCGCAATTGCTTGTCGTGCGCCCCGGCCTGGGCGTGAAGACCTTTGCCGAGTTCGTGGCGCTGGTGAAACAGAAGCCGGGCGAGGTGTCGCTGGCGCTGCCGGGTGGCACGGGCAGCTTGCAGCATCTGGCAGTCGAGCTTTTGAACGAACGCATCGGCGCCAAAACCAATCAGATTCCCTATCCCGGCGGTGGACCCGCCATGCTGGATGTGCTGGGGGGCCACGTGGATGCCATGTTGATCACCTTGGCGGCGGCCACGGAAAACGTGCGCAACGGCAAGCTGGTGGCGCTGGCGGTTACCACACCGTACCGCTCCAAGGCGCTGCCCGACGTGCCTACCCTGCAAGAGGCGGGCTTGTCCGATTACGTGGTGGAAAGCTGGCAGGGTCTGTCTGTACCGGCCTCGACGCCGCGCGCCATCGTGGACCGCATCAACCATGACGTGGTGGCCGTGCTGCGCGAGCCCGAGACGGCGGCGTTGCTGGAGAACCTGGGCTTCACCATTGCGGCGACCTCGCCCGAAGCGGTGGACCAGACGGTGCGCGATGACATCGCGACCTATCGCCGCGTGATTGCATCGGCCGACGTGAAGCTGAAGTAGGGCGCCGCCGCCCGTCGCATATTGATATCTGAAAGTCTTCTTTGTCTTGCCGGCGTGGCGCCCGCAGCATGGACCTTCGTTCACTTCAATCGACAAGACAACAACATGGCAATCAGCAAGACAACGGGCGCGGCCCGCATGGCATTCACACTGGCGCTGGCTTTGGCGGCCGGCGCGGCCCACGCCGACGCCACGCTGGACAAGATCCGGCAGCGGGGCACGGTGACCATTGGCGTGCTGGCCAATGGCGGTGTGTTCGGATCGTTGGACCCCGCCACGCAGCAACTGGTGGGCTGGAACCCCGAGCTGGCACGTGAAGTGGCCAAGGGCCTGGGCGTGAAGGCGGAACTGGTGCAAGTGCAAACCGCGACGCGCACGCAGTTTTTGATTTCGGGCAAGGTGGACCTGTTGATCGCGTCCATGGAACTGAATCAGGAACGCGCCGACATCCTGGGCTATGCGCCCACGCCGTTCTTCCGCGTGGGTGGCGCGGCCGCCACCTTGAAGGGCAGCGGCATCAACAAGTGGGAAGACCTGCGCGGCAAGACGGTGTGCGTGTCGCAAGGCAGCAGCTACGCCAAGCCACTGTCGTCCGACTACGGCGCCGTGGTCAAGGGTTTCAAGAGTTCGTCGGACTCGCTGTTGGCGCTGCGTGGCGGGCAATGCGTGGCGGCCGTGCACGATTCCACCTTGATCCACCCCTTGCTGCGCAACAACCCGGAATGGGCCGATTACCACGCGCCTATCGCCACCGACGTGTTGCCCGCGAACTCCGTCGTCTGGACCCGCAAGGGCGAGACCGACACCATCGCCGCCGTCGACAAGATCGTGCAGGACTGGCACCGCTCGGGCTGGCTGATTGCCACCGAAAAGCGGCTGGGCATTGAGCCCGCGCAGCCGCTGTTGCAGGAACTGCACGCCAAGTACAAGCAGGGCAGCTAAGCGCGCCCCAACCCGGATCGGATGGACAAGATGAAGCAATTCAGCAAGAAGACGGGCGCGGCGCTGGCCTGGGCGGTGGTGGCGGCCTTGGCGGCCACGGGCGTCGCGCATGCGGACGCGACCCTGGAGAAAATCAAGCAGCGCGGCAGGATCATCGTCGGCGTGGACGGCGCCAGTCCGCCGTTTGGTGTGCTGGACCCGGCCACCGGCAAGGTCGGCGGCTTTCAGACGGAGCTGGGCGCGGACATCGCCAAGCGCTTGGGCGTCAGCCTTGAGACCGTGCCGGTCACCGCTGCCACGCGCGTGCAGTTCTTGCAGGCCGGCAAGGTGGATCTGTTGATTGCCAATATTCAGTGGACCCAGGAGCGCAGCCAGATCCTCAGCTACGCGCCCACTCCCTACAACCTGGTGGGCGGCGCGGCCATGGTGTCGAAAAGCAGCGGCATCAAGCGGTGGGAAGACCTGAAGGGCAAGGTGGCATGCGTGTCGCAAGGCAGCAACTTCGCCAAGCCCTTGCAGGACACCTACGGCGCGGTGGTCAAGGGCTTGCGCAATATTCCCGAGTCATTGCTGGCGCTCAAGGGCGGCAGTTGCGATGCGTCGGTGCACATTCAGCCCGCGCTGTATGAAACGCTGCATGGACCAAACGGCGCGCAATGGAGCGACTTCGAGCTGGCCACGCCAGATCAGTTGATTCCGTCGCCCACGGTGATCTGGACGCGCCGCAACGAAGCCGACACACGCGCGTTTGTCGACGGCGTCATCCGCGACTGGCTGACGACGGGCCTGCTGGTGCAAGAAGCCGAACGCCATGGCGTGCCGGCCGATTACTTGAAGCAGGTCACCGCCCAGGCGCGGGCCGGCAAGTTCGATAGCGCACCGCCCGAAGCCGGGAGCCGGCCATGACAGCGTTGAATCTGTTTCCCGACGTGCTGTCGCGCCGCGCCCGTGGCGCCGAGTTGTCGCCCATTGCCGCTGCCGGCGCGCGTGCGGCGCGCTTGGCGGCCGAGGGCCGTTCCATCCTGGTGCTGACCTCGGGCGAGCCTGACTTCGACACGCCGGCGGCCATCAAGGACGCGGCCCTGGCCGCGCTGGAACGGGGCCACACCAAGTACACGCCCACGGCCGGCACGGCGGCGCTGCGGCAGGCGGTGGCGCGCGGCTTCGGGTCGCGCAGCGGCCTTGCCACGGATGCGTCCAACGTCATCATTTCCAATGGCGGCAAACAGGTCATCTACCTGGCGCTCAACGCCACGCTGGATGAGGGCGACGAGGTGATCGTGCCCGCGCCGTACTGGCCCACGTTTCCCGACGCGGTGCGTATCAACGGTGGCCAGCCCGTCGTCGTGCAGACTCGGGCGGAAGACGGCTTCAAGCTGACGGCATCGACCTTGCGTCAGGCGATCACGCCGCGCACCAAGTGGCTGATCCTGAACTCGCCGGGCAACCCCTCGGGTGCGGTCTATTCCGTCGACGAATTGCAGGCGCTGGCGGCGGTGCTGCGTGACGCGCCGCACGTGCTGGTGCTGTGGGACGAGATGTACGAAGAGATCTGGTTCAACCAGCCACCCACGCCGCTGCTGCGCGTGGCGCCCGAGCTTGCGGTGCGCACGCTGGTGGTCAACGGCGTGTCCAAGACCTATGCCATGACAGGGTGGCGCATCGGTTGGGGCATCGGGCCGCAGCCGTTGATTCAGGCGCTGGAGGCAGTGCAATCCCAGGTGTCATCTGGGCCAAGCTCCTTGGGGCAAGCGGCGGCGCTGGCGGCGTTGGAGGGCGTGGCGGACGACTTCGTCCAGACCGCCAGGCTGGCGTATGCACGGCGCGCGCGGCGCGTGGTGGACGGATTGCGTGCCGTCCCCGGCTTGCAGGCGTATGCGCCGCAAGGGGCGTTCTTTGCGTGGATTGGCGTGGCGGGCTTGATCGGGGCGGTGCGCCCGGATGGCCGGCGCATCGCGCATGACGGCGACGTGGTGGACTGGTTGCTGGAGTCGGAAGGCGTGGCGGTGGTGCGCGGCGCCGCATATGGCCTGTCGCCGTATCTGCGACTGTCGTTTGCCGCATCCGACGCGCACATCGACCAGGCCGTCGACCGCATCGGCAGGGCGGTCGCGGCATTGGAGTTGGCGCCTGCCTGGGAGGCCGCCGCATGACTGCTACGTTATTGCAGGCCTGGGTGGATGCCTTCCGCCCCTTGGGCCTGAACTACAGCTTCGTGCAGGATCCGGCCGAGTTGTCGGCGTTTGGCCATGGCCTGCTGGTGACGCTGCAACTGTGCGCATGGACCATCCCGGTCAGCCTGCTGTTCGGCGTGCTGATCGCGGCCGCGCTGACCAGCAACCGCCCGTGGCTGGCCCGGCCATTGCAAGCCTTTGTTGAAGTCACCCGCAACACGCCCACTCTGGTGCAGTTGTACTGCGCGTTCCTGGTGCTGAACATGCTGATCACGCAAAAACTGGGTGGCGGCAATCCCATCACACCGTTCGCCTGGGTGGTCATCGTGGTGGCGCTGCACAAGGGCGTGTTTCACGCGGAGGCGTTGCGCGCCGGTATCGAGGCCGTGCCGTCGGTGACGATGGAAGCGGCGCGTTCGTTGGCGTTCTCACGGGTTCAGATCCTGACGCAGGTGCAGTTGCCGCTGGCCGTGCGCTTTGCCTTGCCCGCGCTGGTCAACAACCTGGTGGACCTGGTGAAGATGACCGCCATCGCTTCGGCCATCGCGGTGGGCGACGTGACGTATGAATCCATCATGATCTGGTCGCACCGGGACAACGTATTGGAATTGCTGCTGTTGATCCTGCTGTACTTCGGCTTGCTGACCTGGCTGGTCAGCGTGGCGGGACGCTGGCTGGAAGACCGTTTGAGGATGCCCGGTTATGGCCAATGATCTTGCCTTGAATGGAACTGCGGCCCGGCCCTCCGGCGGCGTGCTGCCTGCCTTGCTGCGCGATCCGTGGTTTGTGCTGCTGCTGGCGCTGGTGGCCTTGGGCGTGGCGTGGGCCGCCACGGGCACGACGCCGGCCGCCGTCCTGGCCTTGTGGCACTGGGCTCCGGCCTTGCTGCGCGGGCTGGGCATGAACATCCAGATCAGCGTGCTGGCGATGGCGTTGGGCACGGTGGTAGGGCTGGTGGTGGGCGCGGTGGCGCTGTCGCCCTCGGCCTTGCTGCGCCGCGTGGCGCGTGCCTATGTGCTGTTGTTTCGCAACGCACCGATTCTGGTGCTGGTGTACTTCACGACCTACGTGTTCCCGTTTGAAGTCAACGTGGCGGGCTGGTACGTGCCGTTTCCGGATTGGATCAAGGTGGTGATCGGGCTTGGGCTGCCCGCCAGCGCCAATGTGGCCGAGATCTTCCGTGGCGCGATCCAGTCGATACCCAGCGCCCAGTGGGAAGCGGCGCAATCGCTGGCCTTCAGGCGCACGCAGATATTTCGCATGATCGTGTTGCCGCAATGCGTTCGGCGGATGTTGCCGTCCTGGATGAACCTGACGGCCAGCATCACGATGAGCACCTCATTGGCCTCGCTGGTTGGCGTGCACGATCTTGTCGACACCGCCACCGTGGCCAGCAACACCGTCGCCAGCAGCGACTTCACCATCCTTGTCTATTTCACGCTATTGGCGCTTTTCTTCGCCTATTGCTATCCCATCGCGCGTTGGACGCGGTATCTGGAACGACGCTATGACAACACATGAAATCAATCCCCTGGTCAGCCTGCGCGATGTGCATCTGGCGTTTGGCGACACCGAGGTGCTCAAGGGCATCGACGTGGAAGTCCGGCAGGGGCAGGCGGTGTCGATCATCGGCCCGTCCGGGTCGGGCAAGTCAACCATTTTGCGATGCATTACCGGGCTGCTGCGTCCGCAGCGCGGCGTCATCGAGGTGGGCGGTGTGCGCGTGGACGGCTTGAAGACGGAGTCCGACTTCATCGCGCTAAGAAAGCGTGTGGGCTTTGTGTTCCAGCAGTACAACCTGTTCCCGCACTTGACCGTGCTGGAGAACCTGGTGATCTCACCGGTAAAGGTGGGCGGGCAGCCGCGCGCGCAGGCCGAGGCGCGCGCGCGCGAGCTGTTGGCCAAGGTCAGGATGGAGCACAAGGAACGCGCCTATCCCGGCGAACTGTCGGGCGGCCAGCAGCAGCGCGTGGCGATTGCGCGCGCCTTGGCCTTGCAGCCGGAACTGATCCTGTTCGACGAAGTGACGTCCGCGCTGGACCCCGAGATGGTGGGGGAAGTGCTGACGGTGATCCGCGACCTGGTGCAGGACGGCCTGACGTGCATGTTGGTCACGCATGAAATGCGCTTTGCCGAGGAAGTGAGCGATACGGTGTACTTCACCGAGGCCGGCCGCATCGTCGAGGCCGGCCCGCCGTCGCGCATCTTCGACGCGCCACACAGCCCGCGCACCCGCGCGTTTCTGCAACGATCCTCCGGCGCATCACTCGTACGCCGATCGGCGCGCGCAGCCGCGCCGGAGCCCGTTGCGGCGCCGTTCGCCGGCCAGGAGGTGTACGCATGAGCCTCGACCACACGCATGTGCAGACCCGCTTGGTGCACGCCGGGTCGCCCGAATTGAATAACGGCGCCGGGCCGGTGAACGTGCCGGTCGTGCGCACCAGTACCGTGCGCTTTGCCGACACCGCCACGCAGGCCGCCCTGAACACCTTGCGCGCCTCGGGCGACCGTGTCGCCACGTATGGCCGGCATGGCCTGGACACGCACCAGGCGCTGGAGGCCGCCGTCACGTCGCTGGAAGGCGGCTATCGAACCGTGTTGGCGCCGTCGGGCCTGGCGGCGATCACGCTGGTGCTGTTGGCCACGCTAGGGCCGGGCGATCACGCGCTGGTGGCCGACAGCGTGTATTCCCCGGTACGCAAGGTCGACAAGTCCTTGCTGCGGCGCTATGGCATCGAGGTGGAATACTTCTCGCCGGCGCGGGATGCGCTGGAGCGCCTGATCCGGCCGAACACGCGCCTGCTGTACCTGGAGTCACCCAGTTCCTTGCTGTTCGAAGTGCTGGATCTTCCCGCGCTTGCGGCAACGGCGCGCCGCCACGGTGTATTGGTAGCCGCCGACAACACCTGGAGCGGCGGCCTGTACTACCAACCCTTGGCGCTGGGCGCGAACATCTCGATCCAGGCCGCAACCAAGTACCTGGCGGGCCATTCGGATGTGATGATGGGCGTGGTAACGGTGGACAGCGCGGCGCTTGCGCAGAAGATCGGCCAGACCTATGACGCGCTAGGCTTGTCGGTAGGCGCGGACGACGCCTATCTGACGCTGCGCGGCCTGCGCACGCTGGACGTGCGCCTGGCGCGCCATCAAGAAAACGCGCTTGCCGTGGCGCGGTACCTTGCACGGCACGCGGATGTGGCGCGCGTCTTCCATCCCGCGCTGGAGCTAGACCCCGGCCATGCGCTGTGGCGGCGCGATTTCAGTGGCGCAAGCGGCTTGGTGTCTTTTGCGTTCGACAATCCGGACCCGACGGCGGCATCGCGGTTCATTGACGCGCTGCGCTACTTTTCAATCGGCGCATCCTGGGGCGGCTACGAAAGCCTGGCGCTTGAGGCTGCGCCTGAACGCCTGGCGGAACATAGCATCTGGCGGCAAGGTCCTGGCCAGCAATCGGTGGTGCGTTTGCATATAGGCCTTGAGCACCCGCAAGACCTGATCGACGACCTTGAACACGCCTTCGCCGCCACGCGCGATGCCTTGCGCCGCAGCGCCTGAAGCATATGCAAATAAGCCGCGCGCTTTAGGGTTTCTGGCTATGTAGAAGCAATTACAACCTCTTTGTTTGTAGTGAGTCATCGGCACTAGAATTTGCCCTGTTCCACGGCGGGTGGCAGGACATGACTTTATTGCTTTCGATCGACTCGGTGCAGCTTTCCTTTTTGTCGCGCCAGGTCGACGCGGTGCGTGACTTCTATCATCGCGTCATCGGCCTGGACGAAGTGCCCGGCGCCGATGACCAGCGCCTGCTGTTTGCCTTGGGGGAAGCGACCTTGTCGCTATCGCCCGTGGATGAAGTCAACCGGGGTGTCAAACCCGATTACCTGGCCATCAAGACACCCGCCTACGACGAGATTCTGACGCGCCTGCGTCATGCCGGGCACTATCCGGTCTGTTCCTTGCCCGATGCGTCGCCGCGCGTCATGTACGTCAAGGATCCGTCCGGCAACCAACTGGCCTTTCTGGGCTGAAGGCGCTCGATGAATTTCCAACAACTGCGCTCCGTGCGCGAAGCCGTGCGACAGGATTTCAACCTGACGGACGTCTCAGAAAGCCTGCACACGTCGCAACCCGGTGTCAGCCGCCAGATCCGCGAGCTGGAGGAAGAGGTGGGCGTGGACATCTTCGTACGCTCGGGCAAGCGCCTGATCGGCCTGACACCGCCGGGTGAACTGATTCTGCCGCTGGTGGAACAGATACTGCAATGCGCCGACAACATCCGGCATGCGGGCGCCGAGTACGCTGACAGCCGACAGGGTGTGCTGTCGATCGCGGCCACGCATTCCCAGGCGCGCTACGCCTTGCCGCCCGTCATCAAGGAGTTCCGCCAGCGCTATCCGGACGTGGTGCTGCATCTGCACCAAGGCTCGCCCAAGCAGGTATCCGAAATGCTGTTGGAGGGCGAGGCCGACATCGGCGTGGCGACCGAAGCCGTGGCGGACTATCCGGGCTTGGTGAACCTGCCTTGCTACCGCTGGAGTCACAGCATCATCGTGCCGCGCGGGCATCCGCTGGAGGGCATGCACGAAGGCGTGAGCCTGTCGAAATTGTCGCGGTATCCCATCATCACCTACGGCAGGGGCTACACGGGCCGCGCGCATATCGATGAGGCGTTCGCCCGGGCCGGCATCACGCCGGACATCGTCATGACCGCCATGGATGCCGACGTCATCAAGACCTACGTCGAGCTTGAACTAGGCGTGGGTATCGTCGCCGCCGTGGCCTGGGACCCCGAGCGCGACACGCGCCTGAGCGCCATTGATGCGCGCCACCTGTTCGAGATCAACCTGACCCGGCTGGCCATCCGCCGTGGTGCGTGGTTGCGCGGCTACGCGTTTCATTTCATAGAGATGTTCGTACCGACATTGACGCGCGACGTGGTGGAGACGGAACTGAAGGGCGTGGGCTGATCGACGGCTGGCCTAACGCAAGTACGTGACCAACATCCAGGTCACGTCCTGGCCATTCACCTGGGGCATGGGTACTTGGTAGGCGAAGGTCCGCGGACCCGTGGGGACTTCTTCGCAAGTCCAGGAGCCTGGGTACGGGCAGGGTTGTCCCGAGCGAGCACGTGCGCCGACGCCTGGGTTGGCGCACGTGCATCCAATGCCAAATGATCGCTTCACCCTTGTACGCCGGCAGCGCTTCATGCTTGGTGACTACGCACAACACTTCGCCCTTGTCGTCGCCTCGCCACTGCCCCGCGCGCGGCGCAAGCTGGCCCGTCTCGGCGCGGCGGGCAGGTTCCGGTTCGGGGGGGCTTTGATCAATGTCGCGCTGCCAGATGACGCGGCCACGCGACGGGGCTTGTGAAATGGGCGGGGCGAGCTCGCCAGCGTTGAAGTGACGACGCGAGCCGGTTTTGGCCAACGTGTACCACCAGCCGGCTGAAGGAATTTTCTCGCCTACGACAACATGGGTGGGCGTGGGTTCTGTGGGTGCGCCGCCGGGCGTGCGGCCTCGAATCGCTGGCGTGGGCCAATCACTGTCGTCGTCGAACCTGGCCAGCCAACGCTGCGTATCACGGCGGTCAAAGCGTTCACTTGGGTCGCCATCCCATTCGCCAGAACCGACCAGGTCCAATTGCGGATGGCGAATGCGGCGAAGCAGGCGGTTGAGCAGCGCGGGAAGCTCGGGAACACCGTCTTCTACGGGATAGAGTTCGGGTTGCGGGCCAAGCTCGATCCATAGTCCGCAGCTAAGGGTGTCGATGCGGATGCGTGGGTCGGCAAGGTGGGCAACGACGTCTTCGCGGGTGATAGCGAGCTTCTCGCGCCAAATGTCGGACAGGAAAAAGCCCCAGGTGGGAGGGCGGATGCCGGAGGGCAGCTCGGGCGTGAACGTCATGCTGAAAGTGTCATCGGTGTCCAGACCATAGAAATGCGGGGCTAGTGCTCGGTGCCAAACCGCGATTTCGGACTGCATGCCGAACGCCAACGGCGTGCCCCAGGCAAAGCCGCTGTATACCTGCGCGGGCTTTAGACGGCCGATGGTGTCCAGAACGAATTTTCGCCACGCATCCTTATTGTCCAGCCACCATTGCCAACGGTAATAGAACTGAATAGACGAGAAATCGTCGTTCGCTGCTCTATCCCGTTTTCTCCAAAGGTAGGCGGCATGGGTGGGACTGCTTTGCGAGTTCTTTTCGTCCGTAAAGCCGACTGTGAACGATTTGTCGGGGCGAATTTTGTGCGCCCACTCGCGAATGTCTCCTAGTCTCTTGGAACCATAGGGATGGGGACGCTCGGAAACGGGGTGTGTTGAGACGGTATAGGGGTGGCCAAGAAGCGCTTCAAAGGCCTTGTGGATTTCGACCATGTCCAGTGTCGTCCGAAGCAGGTGCTTGGGGTCGTACGTGAAATAGAAGGTCAGATATGGGGTAACGGCAAGTTCGAACGCGTTGAGTTCGACGGCTGTGTTGGGCCATCGCTTCAGGTCTTCCACCATGCCGGCAACGTCTTCCTCGTCCAACAAGCGCTCGATCGTGCTCATTTTGATTTCCTTGGTGTTCCACCTTGGCCACGTTTGTCCGTGGAAGATTTAAATCCAGTGCAGTCTTCCGGTACTCGGAGGAGAGCTACTTTTCTGTTATCCCGGCCCATCAATATGACGTAGTCATCGAGTTGATCCCGTTTCACCCAATCCTTGGGAAACTTGATTTCGACGGCCGCAAAAACGTTTTCGACCGCAAATGGCTGCTGCCGATACTCCACAATGACCAGATCAGGTGCAAGGCTCCCTTTAGGCCGAGGCCAAAAAGGGAAGAACTCGCTGATGCGCTTCGGTCTTGTGGAGGGATCTCCCAGCATCGGCATGTAGGAGGTGCCGTCGTAGTTCGGCTCTGCCTTCAACGGGCTCTGCCATGCCAACAAGTCATCCACCACTTCAAACACCAAGGACGCGGTGGTCTGCTTCAACGCGATATCGATCGTCGTTTCGATGACTTCACCGGGGATCTTCTTGCGGATGCGCCTGGGAACTTTCAGCGGCGACTTCAGCGCCCATTGGCACACCGTACTGATGACGGGGCGAAATGGAATTTTGCGTTCGATGTAGTGCTGGTACGTCACGTTCTCTTTGCGCCCACGCGATACCGTGCTGTTGCCGCCGGTGCGTACGAAGGTCGAGCTTTTGATGGCGCGGATGGGCATAGGTGTAGTCGCGCTGGGTCTGCACGGAGGTGCGGATGCGCTCGGCGTAGGCAAAGCGATGCAGCGCGGGTTCTGCCTGATCTCCACCCGGCATGGGGTTGTAGACCACGGGCCCGCCTTCGGTTTCGCCGTGGATGTAGATGCGGTCGCCGTGGATCAGGCGGTGTCCGTGTTCCGAATGCGCGTAGCGGTAGAAGTAGCCTTCTTCGGCCGCTAGCCTGTCCAGAAACGCCAAGTCGGTGTCGCCGGTTTGCACGCAGTATTCGCGCGGCAGGTGCTCAAAAGTAGTGACCTGCTCGTAGTCAGTGATGCCTTGGCGCTTGATGACGTCGGCCAGGATCTCGGGCACGGACAGGTGTTGGTAGATGCGCCAATCGGAACACAGCGCGGCGCGGGCCAGGGAGGGTTCTACGACCAGCCGATAGCGCGTGCGTCGAAAGCCCGTGTCGGACTGCACGAACTCGGTGACGATGCCGTGTACATGGCGCATCGCCTGGTCCCCGCGCCAGATGGTAAAGAGCGCGGGCTGGTCCAGCAGCGTACCGAAATCAATGGCGGGGTCGACGCTGGACAGTTCGAGGCACAGCCGATAGGTCTCGGACAGCGCTTCGTCCAGCGTGAATTCAATGACATCAAATTCCACGCCACTGGCGGGGATGAAGGTGAAGCGCAAGTCGGACAGACGAGGCACGGCAGTACTCCTTCTGGCGGTGTGCAAGGTGGATCCAAACATCTTGCACATCGACAAATGGCGCCGTCTATAGGACGACTATGAAACTGTGCCGGCCAGGGGAACACCCAAGGGCATGGATGTTGCCAAGGCGCGAACCATGGCACCTTTCAAATTCCGGAGTCCGGCGGCGTCCAGGGCATTCCGTTTTCATCGGTGCTGAGAAAATCGTCCAGCGCCTTCTTGTCGGCAGCAGCTTTTTCGGGGTTGCCGACCTGATCAAACGCCGAGGGTAGCTTGGGTGCGACGGCACGGTAACGCAGGCGCACGGAAGACAAGATGGCGTCCCAGATCTTGCCGGCTTCCCTGTCGGACAAGGCCGCGTCAACGCGGGGTGGCGCAGGTGGACGTTTCCAGAGGGGAATGGCGTGCTTGTCGGGTACGAAGCGGGGAAGGGACCAACGGACAAGGTCGAGCGGATTGGCGGGATCGAAGGCCTTCATCATGACGCCACCCCCTCGCAGGCGTAGATTGATGCCGGGCCGAGTAAAGCCTGGGTCGTCGCGATAACTCTGCGCAACGAACAGGAAGGCATGGTGGTCCACGTTGCGGTAGCTGATACCGCTTTGCTCACCGGCCATGCCGGCGAACGTTGGCGTGCCCGAGCGTAAGACGTTGTAGCGAGCCCCCGCCAAAAATCGCTTCTCCTGCTCCTTCATGTTGAGATATTCCTGTGGCTGGATGGCGTTGATGCGTGCATCAAGCACGATGTTCGAGGCCGGCGCCCGAAACCTCAGCATGCCGATTTCCTGGTCGTGATGCTCGCGGATGATGACGGGACCGAGCCCAAAGCCTGGTCCGGCGCTCTGCGGGTCGGTGATCTTAGAGATGGTCTTGGCCAAGGCTTGGATGCGGGCTTCGACTGGGGCGATGACGTTCTCGAATGAATCAGCCTTGATCAGGACATAGACGTCGTCCACGAGAAGGTGGATTTCATGGGTGTGGTAATTCCTTAGTTCGGGACTATGAAAAAAACGGAGCAACGTTTTCGTTTCGCTCAACTTGATTTTGGCCACCATCATTGACCCACCTGAATCATGATCGACGTGTTGAATTTGGGACGATCTGTCGTTTACTGCGTCCGCGTAACGGCCAGGAGAGACATCCATCCCTAACACCTTGACTTCGACGGTCGTGAAATCGGTATCCAATCCGTAATACAACGTGACGTAGCTGCCGGTGCTGTAAAACCAGTCCGAGGGCAAATCAATCAAGTGTCGGCCGAATGCCCAGGTGCGGATGTCTGTGGTTGTGTTAGTCACTGGGATGTCCTTGTGCTGTAGGAGCAGGATGCTGCCGCCTACGAGGGCAGCAAGCGCAATTGCGGCGGTAACAACGCGCGTCTTCATCATGACTTCCTCGCCTGGGCCGCTAGTTTCAGGATCCACTGCAACGTGATCTGCTTGACCATTTCATTGCGGAATGGACCTTCATGTTCGAACCCCAGCATTTCAATTTGTTCTTTCACTTGGCCGCGCTTGGCCTGGTCAATCGGCGCGCGACCTGAACTGATGGGGACCGTGCCGTCCCCAATGCCGTCCTGCATTTCGCAGTGCAGCTCCCAATCGCTGTATTGCAGCTTTTCCGGGGGGGAAGTGGCGTCGACATACCGTAGCGAGGGAGAAGCAAAACGGCTTTGTCCTCTTGCATAAAGCGGCGTGCGGCCATTGTGCTGAATGTCCGAGTTTCGGGCTTCATGAAGGGCTTCGATCGGGATAGGTGGCTGTGTGACGCGTGCTGGGCGCAGCCCCGGGCGTATCGTCCATCGGATCGATTCGAAGCTCGCGAATTTGGTATCCGATCCGTAGAAGACGTAGGTATTTGGGTGGTAGTAAGTGCCCAACTCTTCGTGGAACTCTTTGGCAAATCCAATGGCACGCGTGTAATGGGTCCATTCGATGGCCGTCCCGCCTTTCGGCGCCAGCCACTCTTCCTTGACCAGACCCCACCACCTGTGTCTTTCTAGATAGATCGTTTCATACGGGCATTGCGAAGGGGATGGAACTGCAGGCATAGCGGGAGTGGTGCGCGATTGTTCTTCGCGTAATAGCTTCAGCCATCCCGGTGAATAGCGCCGCGTCGGCAGCAATTGCAATGCACCGGGCGATTGGGCGAAAACCGCCGTTACTTCCTGCCCGCTGCCGCCGATCACAAGCGAGGTTCCGTAGTCCTCATCTCGCATGCCAACTTTGCAACGCCTGTAGGCCACAGGGGCGCCGTTGGTCGGCATGACGCCGTGGATGATTCCGCAGATTGCGGCCTCCATGATAAAGACATCCACGCCCGGCTTAAGGCGCCGATACGTTGCTTTCGGATCCTCCCAATGCCTGTCCTCCAATTCAAGCGCATAGTTTTCGTGGCGAGGAACCGTTGGGGAGTTCAGGACATGCTCCAACCACCGCAGAAAGCGTTCGTAGCTAGTCTGCCCAACCTCTCCCCAACCGCGTTCCCGATAGCGCTCCCCAAGGGCGGCTTTGCGGGCGGCGGGTAGTAGTTGTCCGTTCTCTTGCACCATTCCTAGCGGAACGTCGGGGACCGCGCCCTGGTCATCGACTTCTACGCGGTCAGTGTGCAAAACGGTTTGCCGGATTCCCGCGCTTTGATTCATCCATTGGCTCAGCAAGTGCGTCGGAATTCCGGCGAAGCCGTTATCAAGCCGCCAGACAGATTCTGGCTGGTCACCGCCCGGTTCTGAAACCGACCTCAAGTTACTCCCCATCACCCCAGGAATAAATATCACCGGCAGGATCAGATCTGGCCCGATACGTAGTTGAACTGGGTCGGTGATCTTGCAATCAGTCAGCGTCCAGGTGAAGCACTGTTGACCTCGGGCGTCGTAGTGAAACGGTGCCACACGCTCGGTCGGCGGGTCTTTCTCAGATTTGATGTCAGTCATTTCTTATCGCCTTTCCATTCGATATAAACGCCATCCATGCGTATGTCTTTTTTGCATGGTCCGAAATTCCTCGCAGTATTCGCGCGGCAGGTGCTCAAAGGTGCTGGTAGATGCGCCAGTCGGAACACAGCGCGGCCCGGGCCAGGGAGGGTTCTACGACGACCAGCCGGTAGCGCGTGCGACGATAGCCGGTGTCGGCTTTGGTGAAGGCGAAGCGGTGGTCTTGCTTGTGAGACAACACGTTCGGTCCTCCTGGATAACGCAGGTTGACCGACGATATTGCGCAATGGATCGCGCGCGCGTCTATAGAACTCCTCTGATTTTGCGGGGTAGCCGCCACCACTGCCCGCATATCCATAGACGCATTTCTACGTTGTCCGGCATGAAGCCTCCACGTAGCCTGAGCCTTCTTCTCTCTGAAAGCCCAGGTCATTCCATGAGTCTCTCTATCCAATCGGCCCCGCAGGCCGTCGCCAAGCACAGCGAACGCGCCGAGGCCGTGCGCGGCTTTATCGCCCAGGTTCGAAAATGGGTGCCCGACGCGGCGCACGCCACGCCGCAAGCGCTGGCTCAGGTGGCGGCGTTGCTCGAGGCGCTGGGCCTGCGCCGCGATCTGTTTCCCGCCGAGGCGTTCGCCCTGGTGCCGGAGCGTCCTGCTTCGCTGTACCGCTTGGCCGAAGATATCGACGGCGGCTATGCGTTGTATTTATCGCTGGGCGGACCCGGCAAGGCGCAGCCGCCGCATGATCACACCACCTGGGCGATCATCGCCGGGGTTCACGGCACCGAACGCAACGAGGTGTATTCCCGCGCGGCTACCGAAGACCCCTTGCGCGACACGCTGACGCACGTGCGCCGCGTGGATGTGGGGCCGGGCGCGTCCATCGTGCTGGGGCCCGATGACGTGCACACCATTGAATTGGTGGGTGACGAAGCGGGCGCGCATCTGCACTTTTATGGCTTGGCGCTGGATCGACTGCATGGCCGCGTGGTGTTCGAAAGCACCGCGGGCGGCACCTATCGCAGGTTTTCGCCGCCGGCCGCCATCTACCATGCGCGCGTGTCGGCCAGCGCCTTGCAGGACGCGCTGCGCGGCGATGACGAGATTGCCGTGCTGGACGTGCGCGAGGCGGGCCGCTATGCCCGTCGCCATTTGCTGGCTGCCGTGCCCGCGCCGCTATGGCGGCTTGAGCTGTTGGCCGATCGCCTGGTGCCGCGCCGCGACACGCGCATTGTGCTGGTGGACGACGATGAGTCGTTGGCGCACCAGGCGGCTGCGAAGCTGACCCGGCTGGGTTGGACCGATGTGATGGTCCTGGAAGGTGGAACCGACGGATGGGTGCGCGCGGGCTTGGAGGTGTTTTCGGGAACCAACGTGCCCAGCAAGGCGTTTGGTGAAGTCATCGAACACGAAAAGCACACGCCGTGGATCGACGTGGACGAGTTGCATGAGCGCGTTGCGCGCGGTGACGACATTGTGGTGGTGGATAGCCGCACGCCCGAAGAGTTCCACCACTTCACGCTGCCGTTCTCGCATAGCCTGCCGGGCGCTGAACTCGTCTATCGCATTCGCGAGCTGGCGCCGGACCCGAACACGTTCGTGGTGGTCAATTGCGCGGGCCGTACGCGCAGCATCGTGGGCGCGCAGACCTTGATCGACGCAGGGATTCCCAACCGGGTGGCGTCGCTGCGTAACGGGACCATGCAATGGCTGCTGTCCGGACGCGAACTGGCCTACGGCCGCAAGGCGGCGTTGCCCGAACCGGGCGATGCGACTTTGAGCGTGGCGCGGCAACAGGCGCGTGATGTGGCGCAGCGCGCCGGTATCGGCTATGTGGACGCGGCGACCTTGCAGGCATTCGAGGCGGAGCAGGGCACGCGCACGCTGTACAAATTTGATGTACGCACCCGCGAGGAATATGAAAGCGGCCACCTGGAAGGGTGGCGCTGGGCGCCGGGCGGCCAGTTGGTGCAGGCCACGGACGAGTATCTGGCGACCCGGCGTGCCCGCGTGGTGTTGGCGGATTGGGATGGCGTGCGCGCGCTGACCACTGGGGCCTGGCTGGCGCAGTTGGGGGCCGTGGAGGTCTATCTGTATCGGCCCGCAGCCTTCGCGCCTTTGCAAAGCGGTCCCGAGCCGCGTCGCGTGTTGCGCCATCGGCCGGACGTCGCCCGCATGCGGCCCTTGGCACTGCGCGCGGCGCTGGACGCGGGCCAGGCCGTCGTGTTCGACGTGGAGTCGCGCGTGGCCTATGAGCGTGGACATGTGCCGCACGCACGCTTCGCGGCGCCTGACCGGCTGACGGAATTCCTGCCGTCCGACGAGGGCCGCAGCGTGGTGCTGACGTCTTCCGACGGGGTGCTGGCCGGTGTTGTGGCCGCTGAACTGGCCTGGCGCGGCGTTCGGCGGGTGCAGGTTCTGTTGGGCGGAACGCGGGCGTGGAAAGAAGCTGGCCTGGATCTGGATACCGGCGCGTCAGGCGTATTGACCAGCGACGACGATCAAAGCATCAGCCCCTATCTGTTTGATGACTTGGCGGCGCGTGATGAAGGATTTCGGGAATACCTGGACTGGGAACTGGGGTTGGTTGCGCAACTGAAGCGCGACGGTGGCGAGCAAATTCGCCTGATCCCGGCGCCGCAATAACGGCGCGAGGTACGAGGTACGCCCGGCTAACGCGCGCGAGGGAGGCAGCGGGGCGTGCCCAGTCCAGGTCCGCGGCGCTTCTGGTCTGCCGCGCTTGGGACTGTCAGGCCAATTCCAACCGGTTTCCACCCAGCGATTTTGCGCGGTACAAGGCGCGGTCAGCGGCCGCCAGGCTATCGGCCAGCGGCGGCGCATTGTGGTCAAACCGGGCCAGCCCGATGCTGACCGTGGCACGGATGGCGCTGCGATCCACCTGTTCGGAAACCGTGTCGGCAAAGCGTTGCGCGACGGCTTCGCCCAGCGCCTGCGCGCGCCGCGCCTCGTCGCCCGTGAGCAGCGCGGCGAACTCTTCGCCGCCGATACGGGCCAACAACACGCTCGGCCCGGCCACATTCTGCGCGATGTCGGCAAACGCCTTGAGCACCAGATCGCCCGCCTGATGCCCGTGTTGGTCGTTGATGGACTTGAAGTGGTCAAGGTCAAACGCCAGCACCGCCACCGGGCCATGGTTCGCATGGGCGTGCAACAGGCGCGTGCCTTCCTCGAAAAACCAGCGGCGGTTGCCCAGGCGCGTCAGGTAGTCGGTTTGCGATTCACGCAACAACTGGCCATGCGCTTCTTCGCGTACCAGCTTGAGCAGCGCCATCGGCAGCAATACCGAATACAGCACGCCTTCGTACATGGTGATGTTGCTGGATGCCAGTTGGATCGAGGGACCGTATACGCCCACCAGCCAGGGCAGGATCAAGGCCCGGAAGGCGTAGAACAAGGCATGGATGCCGGTGATGGCGACGACGAAGCGCCGAGGCGCCAGCGGCTTCAGTGGCGTGCAGCGCCACATTTCCCAGGCGGTCAGGGCCGCCACGGCGGCGATGGGCGCCGCGCTGACGTAGCTCCACATGATGCCTTGCCAGCGCGTGCCGGCCGCTGTCCACAGCAAGGCCGTCATGGCCAGCAACGCCGCCGAGGTCCAGCGATACTGCTTGCCGTTGAAGGCCGCGACGCCGTGCAGAACCAGCAGGTAGCCGCTAAGGATGATGAAGTTGCTTAGCCCAGGGCCGAGCGCCGCGGGCAGGTGGCTGCGCAACAGCACCACGGTACAGCCGGTGGCGATGGTGGTGAAGCCCACGGCCAGCAGTCCCAGTTCCTTGCCGCGCCGGGTATTGGTCCGGTATTCCCAATAGAGCATCCCGGCGCTGGCAAGCAGCGTCCCGATGACGAGTAGGTAAAGGGTGTAGAGATCGACGTGCATCCCGGCGGTATCAGCGTGGCGCCGACACGTGTTGCCGACAGCGGGATTTTACGGGGAAAACTGCCCCGTTATCTGTTACAGGCCGGCGTGTTGCGTGGCTGCAAACAGGTCGTCTGTGTGCACCATCAGCGCGCGCACCTGATGCAGCAGCGGGTACTGATTCAGCACGCCGGCCCATTGCGCAGACGTCAGCAATCCGTGCCAAACGGTCTCCAGCGCTTGCGCGTCGGCGGGTTCGCCCCGCGCCAGCTGGCTGGCGTAGGCCACGCTGGCCGGCGCGGACAGCAATTGCATGCGGCAAGCGGCGTTCAGCAAGCGCGGCACGTCGACGGGTTCGTCGGCGGGCGCGTCACAGCAATAGAGCACGGCGCCCGCCAGGTCGGGGCCTGGTGTGGGCAAGGCGCTTAAGGAAGCACCGCGCAGGGCGACGGTGCCTTGATGCGACAGAAACGGGTAGACGACGCCGGCGTCCGCCTGCGCCAGCCGTTGCACGCCGCGCAGCAAGCGGGGGAAGTCGGTACTGGCCGCGTCCACCGACGCCTTGGCCTCGACCAGCAGGCAAACGTCCCAGACGGGGTCAGCGTCGGGCGGGCCGGCGCGGCGCAGCAGGGCGGCGTCCCACTCGCTCTTGGCCCGGTCAGCCGAGCCGGGCAGTTCGGACGGCACGTGCATCGAGGTCACCACCCGGTAGGCGTCGGGCTCCGGTGTCGTGCCCAGCGACGCTTCGGCATTGAGGCGGCGCGCCAAGGCTTGCAGTGCTTGCGCCGCCTGTGCCTCGACGGCGGCGCCGCGTTGTTGCGCGGCGAGCCCTCGCGCAACCGCGCCCGGCGTGCCCGAGCGGGGACCATTGCGGTTCCATAGCGCTTGATACCGCTGCACCAGCGGGTCGCAGGCCAAGGCGTCCAAGCGGGACAGGCGTTCCAGGGCGGAACCGTCGCGCAGGCGGGCCAGGCTGCGCGCCATGGCGGAATCGCCGGCGGCGTCGGGCATGGCGTTGATCCAAGCGACGGCATCGGACAGCGTCGCCCACGCCGATGCCGACACGGCGGCTTGCAGCGCGGCCAAGGCATCGCGCTGCGAGCCGGGCGGCATGCGTTGCAGCTTGGCCGGGTGGGCAATGGCGTTGACGGCCGCCACGACGTCACGCCGGTCGGACTCGGCGCCAGCCGCCAGCGAGGCGTATTCGCGTACCTGCACGGCTTGGTGGCGCAGGACCATGGCCTGGATGGCGGGGTCACCCTGGTTCTCACGCATGGCTTCGCCGATCAGTTGCGCCAGCGCGTCGATGAACGTCTGCTTGACCGTGGCGGGCGGCGAATCTGAACGGGCCAGCGCCCGCCGCGCCTGATCAATGGCCACGGCAAGCGTGCTGGTGCAATGGCGGCGGGTGGCGGCAGGGGCCGCTTCCAGCGCGGCTTCGGGGGTGTCCGGCACGCGATAGCGGCGGGCGACGATGCGTAGCGTTTCGTCCAGCAGGGCGGGGCGCGGCGGCAGGGGCATGGTGGGTACCGGCTTATTCAGACTGTGGCGCCGTAAGCCTAGCCTGTTGCCGGCGTGGGCGCCAATCCCGGCATGCCCCCTGGCCCCCGGCAGCGTTCTTACTTGAACATTGCTGCGTTGTCTTGCAGCACCGTGTCGGCGCACTGGGCGTCCAGGTGGCCGCCGGGCGCGCCGGCCACGCCGATGGCGCCGATGACCTTGTCGCCCGCCTTGACGGGCACGCCGCCGCCCAAGAGCAGGAAGCCCGGAATGTCGGTCAGGTTGGCGGCGCCCGGGTTCTTCTGCGCGTTCTCCATCATGGTCAGCGTGGGCGTCTTGGCGGACACGGCGGTGAAGGCCTTGGCGCGGCTGGCTTCGATGGTGTGCGGGCCGGCGTTGTCGGCACGGGCGAAGGCCTTGAGCAGGCCGGCGCGGTCCACGACCGAAGCGCTGACGTTATAGCCCTTGGCCTGGCAGGCAGCGACGGTAGCGGTGGCGAGCGTTTGCGCATCGGCCATCGACAGGTTGGTTTCCGTCAGCACGGCGGCGTGGGCGGCGGCGGAGAAAGCCAGCGAGGAGGCCAGCGAAGAAGCGAGGGTGGCAAGGGTAGTACGCGTCATGGTCTGCATCCTTTTTGTGGGTGTCATCAGGAGCAGTCAGTGTGGCCAAAACGCGCGGCGGGCGGTATACGCCCGACTACTCGCGCGCCTCCGTAGCGTTACGGAGGGCGGGGCGCCGGGCTAGTCGAGCAGGGTGGCGTATTGGCGGATCAGTTGCGCCAGCGAGTCGGCTTCCAGCTTGGCGAAGACGTTGGCCCGATACGTTTCAACGGTGCGTGGCGACAAGTCGAATTCGCGCGCGATTTCCTTGTTGCTCATGCCTTGCACGATGCGCGCCAGCACCTCGTGTTCGCGTCCCGACAGGCGCGCCAGCCGGTCGGCGGCGGCCTGGGTCACGGCCAGCTTTTCGCGGCTGGCGATGTGGGTGCGCACCGCGGCCTGCACGGCGTCCAGGAACACGTCGTCATCCACGGGCTTTTGCAGGAATTCCATGGCGCCGCCCTTGAAGGCGCGACGGCACAGGTCCACGTTGGCATGGCCCGTCAGCATGACGACCGGCAGGTCGCACTGCGCGGCCAAACGGCCAAGCACATCCAGCCCGCTGATGCCGGGCATGCGCATGTCCAGCACGACGCAGCCGATGGCGCCGGCGTTCAGTTGCGCCAGAAATGCCTGCGGATCGCCAAAGCCCACGCTGCGCAGGCCCACGCTACGCAGCAGCAAGGCCAGCGCATCGCGCACGGCGTCGTCGTCGTCCACCAGGTACACCAGCGGGGAATGGTCGGGCGTGCGCGCGTCCGGGGTGTTCATGCGGGAGCCTCCGAGCGCGGCAGGCTTACGGTGAAACAAGCGCCCGAGGGCTTGAGATTGCGTGCCGCGATGCGGCCGTCCATGGATCCGGCCAATGTTTCGCACAAGGCCAGCCCCAGCCCCATGCCTTGCTCGCGGGTGGTGTAGAACGGGGCGAACAGGCGGGGCAGCGCGTCGGCGGCGATGCCGGGGCCGGTGTCGCTGACGGTAAGCCGGTATTCGTCGCCGTCGGCGCGGCCTTCCAGTTGGATCAGCCGCGTGCCGTTGGTGCCGGCCAGGGCGTCGGCGGCGTTTTGCACCAGGTTGTGCAGGATCTGTTCCAGCGCCACGCGGTCCCCCAGCGGCCGCGCGCCGGGGCTGGCGTTGTTCCAGGCCAGGCGGATGCCTAGACGGGCCAGTTCGGCCTCGCGCAGAAAAAGTAGCGAAGCCACCAGCGCGTCCGGGTCCAGCGCTTCGCGCCGGGCGGGGGAACGCGGCTGTACCAGCGCGCGCATGCGGCTGATGATGTCGGCGGCGCGCTTGGCCTGCTCGGCGCTGGCCAAGAGCGCGTGGCGCACGGCGGGGCGTTCGTCCTCGTCGTCCAGCAGGCGCTGGGCGGCGCGGGTTTGGGCCAGGATGGCGGTCAGGGGCTGGTTCAGTTCATGCGCGATGCCCGCCGCCATTTCGCCCAGCGTGCCCAGGCGCGCCATGGTGGCCAGGCGGGCCTGTTCCTGTTGCCGGTGCGCCTCGGCGCGCGAGCGCTGCCACGCGGCGGCGGCGGCCACCAACAGGGCGCTGGCCACGGCCCAGAAGAGCCAGGCTTTCCATGGCCAGAAGCCGGGGGTCAGCGTGCGGATACTGCGTATCGGGAAGGCCTGGCTGGCCGCGCCCAGCGGCTTTTGCAGGGTCATCGTCAGCCCCCACGCATCGTCTGGCTGCTTGGACAGCAGCGCCAGCGGCTTGCCGTTCAACATCAGGCTCAGGTTGCCCAGGCCCGGGGGAAAGTCCGCTTCGGGCACCAGTTGGCGGGCGTCCAGCAGCAGGCTCCAACTGGAGGGCGCAACCAGCCAGTAGCGCGCGTCGTCCACCGGCAGCGTCACCGGGCGTCCCGCTTCGCGGGCGCGCGCCACGGTGGCGGACAAGGCCGACGGCGGGGGCACGCTGCCCGCCCAGGCGCCATCGGCCAGGTACCCCAGCCCCAACAGTTGCGGCATGGCCGGGTGCAGGCTGGGATACAAGCGTTCGGGTGTGGGCGGATGCGACAGCGCGGTCAGCGTGGCCAGCACGGCCTCGTGCTGCACCGTCTTCTGGCTCAACATGCGCTGCGCGATGCTGGTGGCTTGGAAGAAGCGGTCGTGCAGGTCCAGGTATTCCTGGCGGGCGATCCAGGCGGCGCCCAGACAGAACAAGACCAGCCAGCAGAGGAGGGCGCGCGTGCGCAATAGGGGATTCACGGGTGAAATTATGCCCTGCGGCCGTTGCGCCCCGGAATCCGTAGGGCTACGGAGGCGTCACGCGGCGCGCGGGGAGGCCTGGCCGGCCGGATCGGCTTGCGAATTAGCCTGTGAATTGGCCGACACCGTCATCTGGTACAGCGCGGCCACCAGGTCCGACTGCGTGATCAGCCCGACCAGGGTGCGCGAGGCGTCCAGCACGGGCACGCAATGCAGGGCGTCCGACATGGGCCGGGCCAGTTCGATGACTGGCAGGTCCGGTGTGACGAAGGGCACTTCGCTACGCAGGCAGTCGGAAACCCGCTGGCGCGGCGGCGCGGCGTCATCCGGCGTGACGGCAAGCGGGCGGGCCTTGCGCGCCAGCACGTCGGCCTGCGACACCATGCCGGCATAACGACCGTTCGCGTCAACCACCGCCAAGGCTTGCAGCCGGTGCTTGTCGAACAGGCGCACGGCGTGGTCCAGGGGCTCGTGTTCCTGCACGGTGACGACATCGCGCGACATGACGTCGGCGCACGACACCTCGCCAAATCGGCGCACGCTGGCGCGCAGTTCGGCGGCCAGCACGATGTCTTCCAGGTCTTCCTTGCTGATGTCCAGGAGCTCGCCGCGTTGCGCCAGGGCATCGTCCAGGTCGGCCCGGCTGAAGCCCAGGCGGGTGCTGGGCGCGGCGTCGCGGGTGTGATGTCCCTGTGCCGGGTCGGCATGGCGGCGGGGGTAATTGCGTTTCAGAGCGCCGTTGAAGGCCACGGCAATGCACAGCAGGATCAAGGAATTCAGACCCACCGGCCACAGCGCGAAGCCATAGCCCAGGCTGGCTACGGACGGCCCGCCCAGCACCGCGGTCAAGGCCACCGCGCCGCCGGGGGGATGCAGGCAGCGCAGGCTGAACATGGCGCCGATGGCCAGGGCTGCCGCGACGGCCGCAGCCAAGCCGGGCAGCGGAATCATCTGGGCGCAGAACACGCCGATCAGCGCCGACACCACGTTGCCCGCCACGATGGACCAGGGCTGCGCGAGCGGGCTGGCGGGCGCGGCAAACAGCAGCACGGCCGACGCACCCATGGGCGCGATGAACCAAGGGCTGGCCGCGCCCAGTGCGTGCCGGCCTACCCATTCCGTGCAGAACAGCCCCAGCAGCGCGCCGAGCACGCCAAGGATTTTTTCGCGCCCGTTGACGCCTACCGGCGCTGGCGCGAACGCGCTCAGCCAGCGCTTGAATGCCACCCCCAAAACCCTCTCCTCGCGTGCAAGCAATATATCGTGGGGCGACAATTTATCACGCGGCGGCTTACCACCCGCTTATGTGCTTATGCACCGAAGCGTTCAGGTCGCGTCGTCGCCGATGCGCGCCAGCAAGCGGCCCAACAAGGGACGCATGGCGCGCAATTCTTCCAGGTGCGCGGTGGACAGGCTTTCCAATACCCTGTCGGCCTTTGGCGTCAGCACGACTTCAACGCGACGGCCGTCCTCGGGATCAGCCTCGCGGCTGACCAGGTCCAGCCGGGCCAGGCGGTTGACCAGTTCGGCGGCCGTATGCGGGCGGATCAACAGTCGATCGGCGATTTCGCCTACGTACAGCCCACGACGGTCGGGCGGGATTTTGCGGGTGCCTTTGATGGCCAGCAGGGTTTGATGCTGCTGCGGGGTCAGCGCCAAGGCGCCGGCCGCGCCCTCGCTGAAGGCCGCGAAGGTGCGCAGCGCATAGCGGAAGTCAGCCAGCAGTTCGTAGTCGGCGGGCGACAGGGGAGTGGGGGACAGAGTCGTTTTCACAGGCGAATTCTAATATGACGACGCGTGAATACGTGCCGTGCCGTAGTGCCGTTCAGTACCGTTAGTACGCTTCATTGCCGTTTTCGTTACCGCTTTCAGGGCCACATTCATCCGCCGCATTCAGGCACCCTGTGTCGCTCGCAATTGCCACAGCACGTCCAGCACGTGTTGGGTGGCGCGTTCCACTTTTTCCGCGCGGTGCGCGATGCCTAGCGGCCGCCACAACGCCGGGCGCAACGGCCGCATGATGATGCGCGGGTCGGCTTGGGGCGCGGTGGCTTCGTGCGGCAGCAGGGTCGCGCCGTAGCCGGCGGCCACCAGGCTTTTGATGGCGTCGTTGTAATTGAGCTGGATGCGGGGGCGCGGGTTCAGTCCGGCGGCGGCGAACCATTCGCCGGTCTGGCGCGACAGCCGCGTGGTGGCGTCGTTCAGGATCAGCGCACGGTCCGCCAGCCAGGCGGGTGTGACGCGGGCGGGCGCCTGCCAGCTTGCCGGCAGAAAGGCCATGACCGGATCGCGTCGCCAGGGCTTGATGACGAGGCCATCGATAGGCGGCTGCGGCAGCGCCACCAGCCCCACGTCCAACGTGCCGTCGTTCAAGCGCTGCAAGGTTTCCTGAGAGGTCAGCACCGCCACCTGCACGTCGATGCCGGGGTGATGGCGGCCCAGTGTTTCCAAGGCGCTGGGCAGCAGATGCGCAATGGCGCCGGTGGAGGCGCCCAGGCGCACGCGGCCGGATAAGCCCTGCACCTGCCTTTGCACATCGTCCAGCGCCTGGTCGGCTTCGGCCAGCAGCCGGCGCGCGCGTTCCAGCAGCGTGTCGCCAATGGTGGTGGGCCGGACCTGGCCGCGCTTGCGCGTCAAAAGCGGCGCGCCGATGCGGGCTTCCAGATCGGCCACGTGCAGGCTGACGGTGGGCGGCGCCAGATGCAGCGCGCGGGCGGCCTCGGCGAATGAGCCCAGGTCGGCAATGGCGACCAGGGTGCGCAGGCGATCCAGGCTGATTTCACGCATTGGGTTGACGTTCAGTAAATATGAATTGAACGGTCATGATATTCGACTTTTCTTATCGACGAGCCAGGCCGAAGATACGGCTTGAACGTAACCGCTGCTATCTCTGCGGTTTCAACGCCTAAACCCTCATCCCTGATCACCCCCCCCTTCGACGGAGCTGCCATGACCCACCCCCTAGTCTTTATTGACGGCGACCAAGGCACCACCGGCCTGCAGATTCATGAACGTCTGAACGGCCGTACCGACCTGCGCCTGCTGACGCTGCCCGAGGCCGAACGCAAGGATCCGCAACGCCGTGCCGACGCCATCAACGCCAGCGATGTGGCCATCCTGTGCCTGCCCGACGAGCCGGCGCGCCAGGCGGCGGCGTCGGTGGTGAACCCGGCGGTGCGCATCATCGACGCCAGTTCGGCGCATCGCACCACGCCGGGTTGGGTGTACGGGTTTCCTGAGATGAGCGCGGGGCAGGCCGACGTGATCGCGCAGGCCAAGCGGGTCAGCAACCCCGGCTGCTACCCCACGGGCGCCATCGCCTTGCTGCGCCCCTTGATCCAGGCGGGGCTGGTGCCCGCCGACTATCCGATGGTCGTGCATGCGGTGTCGGGCTATTCGGGCGGCGGCCGCGCCAGTGTGGATGCCTATGAAGGGGCGGGCGGCGTGCAAGGGCCGGCGTTCCAGTTGTACGGCTTGGGCCTGGCGCACAAGCACACCCCCGAGATCGAAGCGCATGCGGGGCTGACGCAGCGCCCGGTGTTCGTGCCGGCCTACGGCGCGTTTCGCCAGGGCATCGTGCTGACGATTCCGTTGCAGACGCGCTTGCTGCCGGCTGGCGTAAACAGCGAACAATTGCATGCTTGCCTGCACCAGCACTACGTGGACACCACGCATGTGCAGGTGGTGCCGCGCCAGGAAGCCGCCAGCCACACGCATCTGGATCCGCAGGTGCTCAACGGTACCAATGACCTGCGCTTGGCGGTCTACGGCAACGAACAACACGGCCAGGTGTTGCTGACCGCGGTGTTCGACAACCTGGGCAAGGGTGCGTCCGGCGCGGCCGTGCAGAACCTGGACTTGATGCTGGCCGCGATGGCATAAGGGGATGGCATAAGGTGATGGCATAAGGCAATGGCGCCTCGCTGGAAGCGGGGCGCCATCGCTGTTCAGGGCATCACGCGTTTATCGCCACCCCTGCATTGCCCTACCACTTCATTTCGCCCTTGGCGACCTTGGCGCTCAAATCCAAGGACGCGGCGGCGCCCGCTTGCGGGTACTGCGCCTTCATGGCGGCGATCAGCGCGGCGCTGTCGGCGGCCTTGGCGGTTTGCGTGTCAAAGGCGCGGATGTAGCCCTGCGTGTAGCGGACCGATTCCAGCGTCAACGGTGCGCCCGGTGCGTAGTGGCCCGGAATGACCGTCACCGGCTTCAGCGCTTCAATGCGCGCCAAGGTGGCCAGCCAATCCTTGTGCGATTGCGGCGTCTGCGTATCGGCCATCCACACATGCAGGTTGCCGAACACCACGACGCCACCCACCACGGCCTTCAACGACGGAATCCACACAAAGCTGCGATCGGGTTGCGGGCCGTCCAGGCCGGTGATTTCCAGCGCCTGGCCTTCCAGCGTCAATGTGCTGCCTTTCAGCACCTGCGGAATCACGGCCCGGGACGGCGCATCCGCGCCCAGTTTGGGGCCCCAGAACGCCAGCTTGCCGTCCACCGTTTCCTTGATGTGCTGCACCGTTGGTTCGGTGGCGACGACGCGCGCATTCGGGAAGGCGGCCACCAGGGTGTCCAGGCCGAAGTAGAAGTCGGGGTCGCCGTGGCTGATGTAGATGGTGGTCAGCGTCTTGCCGCTGTCGCGCACCATTTTCACCACTTTTTCGGCTTGTGATTTACCAAACTGCGCATCGATCAGGATGGCTTCGCGCTGGCCGCTGACCAGCACGGAAGACACTTGGAAGATGGCGTCGTTGCCGGGGTTGAAATGGGTCAGTTGCAGATCGGTGCCGGCGGCGTGGGCAACATAGGCGGGGCTGATCAACAAGGTCAGCGCGGCGCTTTGCAGCAGGCGGCGAAAGGTGGGGAAGGAAGACATGGCGGCGGCTCGTGAGTGGAGGGGGAAGGACGCCAGTCTAGTAGCGGCATTCGCGCCGATCTATCCCTGTCTTTGCCAGAGTCTGTTGCGCATTTCGATCAAATCATGCCGGGTTCGGATCCGCCAGGGTTGCCTCGACCTGGCGCCGCAGCCACATCGTGCCCGGATCGCTTTCAAAGCGCGCGTGCCAGTGCACGGTCACGCTTAGCGGTGGCAGGGCGATCGGCAGTGGGCGGATGTCAAAAGCGTGGTCGCGGTTGAACCAGATGGCCGCGCGGTAGGGCAACGTGACCGTCAGGTCGGTGCGGCGGACAATTTCGGCGGCGGCCGAAAAATGCGGCAGCGTCAGGTAGGGCTGCCGATGCAGGCCGGCTTCGCTCAAGACGTCGTTCAGCAATCGGTGTGCGCTGGCGCGCGAGGCCACCAGAATGTGGTCCAGGCGCTTGAACTGGCCGCGCGTCAGCCCTGCCGACAGCACCGGGTGCCCGCGCCGGCCCATGCAGGCATAGCGCTCGCTGAACAGATCGGCGTGGCAGGTATGGCGGCCCAGTCCGGCCAGGTTGCCGATGGCCAGGTCGACCTCGCCCTCTTTCAGCGCTTGCGGCAATTGTTCCAGCGCGACCTCCAGCACTTCCACCTGCAAGCGCGGCGCCAGCGCATGCACGCGCTCCATCAGCGGCGGCAGGAACACCATTTCGCCGATGTCGGACATCGATAGGCGAAAGCGCCGAGTGCTGGTGGCCGGGGCGAATTGCTGGCGCAGGCTGACCGCTTCCGCAAAGCTGTTCATGCCGCGTTCGATGGGGTCGGCCAGCGCAAAGGCCACCGGCGTGGGCTGCATGCCGGTGGCGGTACGCACGAAGAGCGGGTCGTCGAATTGTTCCCGCAGGCGGCCCAGCGCGTAGCTGACGGCGGGCTGCGTCAAGTTAAGCCGTTGCGCCGCGCGGGTGACGCTGCGTTCATGCAGCACGGTCAGGAAAACCCGCATGAGATTCAGATCGAAGTCCACGCATGCCTTTGATATCAGTCCTATTTATAAGATAAATAATAGCCATAAATTTGACACATAAATAGTTGATTCCTAGACTAATTTCACTAAGGCCGCTGACCGGCAGGTAGCGGCAGAACAACCGGGGAAAGCGTCGTCATGCATGCGTTGACATTACCGTCGTTGTTGGTGGAACAGGCCGCGCGCCAGGGCGAGCGCTTGTGGGTGCAGGCGCCGGGCGGCTCGCTGCGGTTCTGCGATGCGCCGGCCCACGCGGCAAGCTGGGCCGCGCGGTTGGCGTCGGCGGGCGTGGCGCGGGGCGATCGGGTGGGGCTCATGGCCGGCAACCGCCAGGAATTTCTGTCGATCGTGCTGGGCTGTGGCTGGTTGGGCGCGGTGGTGGTGCCCATCAACACCGCGTCGCGCGGCATGCAACTGCGGCACATCCTGGCCAATAGCGGCTGCGTCTTGCTGGTGGCGGATGCAGCCTCCTGTCCGGCGCTGGCGGGCCTGGCATCCGTGGCCGACACGGCGGACGATGATGGCCCATTGGCCTTGCGCGCAATCTGGCTGCTTGACGAGATCGATGCTGCCCACGGGCTGCCCGCGCCCGCCACCCTGGCGCCGTCGGAATCCCTCGCCGCCACACCGCCGTTGCCCGCCGCCGACATCCAGCCCGGCGACATGCTGGCCATTCTCTATACCTCGGGCACCTCCGGCCCGTCCAAGGGCGTGTGCTGCCCCCACGCGCAGTTTTATTGGTGGGGCAAGATCGCCGCCCGCAACCTGGAAATTTCAGATGCCGATGTGCTCTACACCAGCTTGCCGCTGTTCCATACCAACGCACTGAACGCTTGCTTCCAGGCGCTGGTGACCGGGGCGTCCATCATTTGCGACGAGCGCTTTTCGGCAAGCCGCTACTTCGACCGCCTGCAAGCCACGAACGCCACCGTTACCTATCTGCTGGGCGCCATGGTGCCGATGCTGCTGGCGCAAGAGGCCCGGCCATCCGAACGCGGCCACCGCACCCGCATCGCCTTGGCGCCCGGGGTGCCGGAACGCTTCCATGGCGTGTTCGCCGAACGCACCGGCATGGCGCTGCTGGAAGGCTACGGCTCCACCGAAACCAATTTCGCCCTGGGCGGCACGCTTTCCGAGCAGCGGCCAGGCACGATGGGCCGCGTGGCGCCCGAGTTTGACGCCATCGTGGCCGACGAACACGACGCGCCGGTGCCCGATGGCGAGCCGGGCGAACTGCTGCTGCGCGCCACGCCGCCGTTTGCCATTGCCACGGGCTACTTCGGCATGGCCGACAAGACGGTTGAGGCCTGGCGCAACCTGTGGTTCCACACGGGCGACCGCGTGGTGCGCGACGCCGACGGCTATTTCCGATTCCTGGACCGCTTGAAAGACGCCATCCGCCGCCGAGGCGAGAACATCTCGTCCTATGAAGTGGAACAGGTGCTGCAAGCGCATCCGGCCGTGGCCACCGTGGCCGTCTATGCGGTGCGTTCCGAACTGGCCGAAGACGAAGTGATGGCCGCGTTGGTCTACAAGGCGGGGCGCACGCCCACGCCCGAAGCCCTGCTTGATTTCTGCCAGCCTCGCATGCCGTATTTCGCCGTGCCGCGCTACCTGCGCGTGCTGGACGATCTGCCGCGCACCGAAAACGGCAAGGTCCGCAAGTTCCGCTTGCGGGAAGAAGGTATCACCGGCGACACCTGGGACCGGGACGCCGCCGGCTATCGCGTGGCGCGCTGAGGCGCCGTTGATCCACTAAAAATCCAAGGGGCGGCAATGACGATGGCATACAAGGGGGCGGCGTTGTCCGCCGAAGACGAAGCAAAGAGAAAGCGCACCCGGCGCGTGGTGACGGCCTCGGTCGCGGGCAATGCCATGGAGTGGTACGACTTTTTCATCTATGGCACGGCGGCCGCGCTGGTATTTGGCGACCTGTTTTTTCCCAAGGGCACGGACCCGCTGCTGGGCACCATGGGCGCGTTCGCGGGGTTTGCGGTGGGCTTTCTGGCGCGGCCGCTGGGCGGCGTGATCTTCGGCCACATCGGCGACCGCTACGGCCGCAAGCTGGCGCTGGAGTGGACACTGGGCCTGATGGGCGCGGCCACCTTTCTGATCGGCCTGCTGCCCACGTACGAGCAGATCGGCTTCTGGGCGCCGGTGGCGATGGTGGTGCTGCGCATCTTGCAGGGCGCGGCGGCGGGCGGTGAATGGGGCGGCGGCGTGCTGCTGATCAGCGAGGCGGTCGGCGGCAAGCGGCGCGGCTACTTTTCTTCGTTCAGCCAACTGGGCGTGGCGGGCGGCTTCGTGCTGTCGTCCGGCGTATTCATGCTGGCGCAGCAATTGCCGCAGGACGCCTTCATGAGCTGGGGCTGGCGCCTGCCGTTCTTGTTCAGCGTGCTGATCTTTGGCGTGGGGCTGTACATCCGCAAGCACATCCCGGAAAGCGAAGAATTCGTGCAGGCCAAGAAGACGGCCAAACGCGGCATGCCGGCGGTGGAAGTGTTTCGCCGCTACCCGCGCCAGGTGTTGACCGCGATGGGCTTGCGCGTGGCCGAGAACGGCGGTTCGTACATCTTCCTGGCCTTTGCGCTGGCCTACGGCAAGTTCCTGGGCATCCCCAACGACGTGATGCTGGGCGGCGTCCTGCTGTCCATGTTCATCGAGCTGGGCACGCTGGTGTGGTTTGGCCATTTGTCTGACCGCATCGGGCGGCGCGCGGTGTACCTGATTGGTTCGGTGGGCCTGATGCTGGTGGCGTTCCCGTTCTTCTGGATGGTGCAGACCAAAGAACCGCTCTGGATTTTCCTGGCCTTCTTCCTGGGCAACACGGTGTGCCACGCCGCCATGATCGGCACCCAGCCCGCGTACTTTGCCGAACTGTTTCCGGCTGAAGTCCGCTACACCGGCCTGGCGCTGGGCCACGAGCTGGCGTCCGTATTCGCGGGCGGCCTGTCGCCCTTGATCGCCATGGCGCTGCTGCGCAAGTATGAATCGGCCACGCCGGTGGCCTGGTTCCTGGTGGGCATGGCGGCCATTACGGTGGTGACCTTGTTGCTGACCCGCAACCCGCCCAGGCAGGACACGGAATGAGCCAGGCCCAGTCTGTCGGCCTCCGACCCGAACCCGGCCCCGGACCCGGCATCGTCGCGGTGGGCGAAACCCCCGCGCTGCGCCATCCCGAGCCCACCTGCACGACGGCGGGCTTGATGGCGCAGGCCGTCGGGCAGGCGCTGCGGCAGGCCGGCATTGCGCCCGCGCAGGTGGATGGGCTGGGCGTGGCGTCGTTCACGCTGCGTCCCGACCGCGCCATTGACCTGGCCTGGCGGTTGGGCTTGCGGCTGAACTGGTGCATGCAGGACGCGCTGGGCGGCGCCAGCGCCATCAACCTGTTGCGCCAGGCCTGGCTGGCGCTGCAAGCGGGGCAGGCGCAGACCATAGTGTTGGTGTCGGGCGACCATTTCACGGGCGCCGACTTTGCCGGGCTGGTGCGCGGCTACAACCGCAGCGCGCAGGAATATCTAAGTCCGCTGGGCAGTGCAGGGCCCAATCCGCTGTTTGCCATGTTGACCCAGCATCAGATGGCGCAGACGGGGTTGCGGCGTGAAGACTACGGCGCCTTGTGCGTGGCGCAGCGTGGCTGGGCGGTCGATAACCCCAACGCGGCCTATCGCGAGCCGCTGAGCTTGGCGCAATACCTGGAAGCGCCGATGGTGGCGCCGCCGCTGGGCCGGCTGGACTGCGTGCCTGTGGTCAGCGGGGCCAGCGCGCTGGTGCTGCAAGCGCGGCCGACGGGCGTGCATGTGCGGCTGCTGGCCAGCGGCGCACGCTACAACCACGACCAGCAGGAAGGTGACGGCTTGCAGACCGGCATTGCTGAATTCGCGGACGGCATGTGGCGCCAGGCGGCCGTGGGGCCGGAAGACATGGATTTGGTCAGCGTGTACGACGACTATCCGGCGATGGCGCTGGCGCAGTTGTGCGATCTTGGCTTTGCCGGCACGGACGACCTGCCGGACTTCATCGCCCGCCGCATCGCCACGCGCGAGCTGCCCGTGAATACGGCGGGCGGCCAATTGTCGGCGGGCCAGGCGGGTGCGGCGGGGGGCATGCATGGGCTGGTCGAGGTGGCGCGGCAATTGTTGGGCCAGGCGGGCGCGCGCCAATTGCCAGGCCTGCGCCACGGCGTCGTCACCGGCTACGGCATGGTGCAACTGCGCTACGGCATGTGCGCCAACGCGGCCGTGCTGCGTCGGGAGGAATCATGAGTCTGCATGTGGATGAGCACGGGGGGGATCAATGCCGCGTGGATGAATGCCGCGCCTGCGGCCATCGCGTCTATCCCGCCCGCCTGTGGTGCCCGGCTTGCGGACACGATGAGGCGCGGCCGGTTGCCGTGGACGAAGGCGAACTGCTGGCCTGGACGGTGATGCCGGACAAGGGCAGGGCGGCGCAGCCGGATTCCGGATCTGACTCCCCTGATCCCCCTGGCTCGCTTGATTCCGCTAATCCCCCCGGCCCCTCTGACCCCGGGCCGGTCATCATCGCGACGGTACGCGCACTGCCCGATGGGCCGTTGCTGGTGGTGCGGCTGCCAGCGCCGCCCGCGCATATCGGCCAGCGCTTGCGTCTGTTCGAGCGCCAGGTGTCGGGGCGCGCGCTGCCGTGGGCGGAGCCGCTGCCGGACCAGACCCGTCAAGCCGAGCCATGAAGCCTGCGCGTTGACGCCGAACCCTAAAGCCTGACCTTCGACGCCGAACCCGGCACCGCCCGGCCGCTTCACTGCGCCGCGCGGATCGATTCCAGCCGTTGCGCCAACGACGCGGTGGACAATTCGCCCACGCGCAGGTCCACCAAGCGGCCCTGGGCGTCCAGGAACAAGGTGGCGGGCAGGCCGCGATTGCTGAATTTGCGCGATGCCTCGCCCGCCGGGTCGATCAGTACGTTCCGCAAGCCGGGCGCGTGCTCGTCCAGGAATTTCGTCACGTCGCGCGGCGCTTCCGCCTGGTTCAGGAAGACGAAGTTGACGTCCGGATTGGCGGCCTGCGCGGCGGCAAACGCCGGCATTTCGCGGCGGCACGGCGGGCACCAGCTTGCCCACAGGTTGATGACGGTGGGCTTGCCCTGAAAGGCGGATAGCGCGGCGGGCGCGCCGTCCACGTTCTGTACCGCCAAGGCAGCCAGTTCAGGCTGCGGCTGCGGCGTGGACGCCAGCCAGCGTCCGCCGCCCAGCCACGCGGCGCTGGCCAGTGCCAAGGCGCCCAGCAAGGCCACGCGCGGCGCACGGTGCCGAATCACGACGGCAATCGCATAGACCCAGGCAGCGGCCAGCCCGGCCAGCCCGATCCAGCCGCCGTCGCGCAGGTCCAGCATCTTGATCGGGTCGGGCAGGTAGTGGTCGCGGTATTGCCAGACAAAGGCGACGCGCGCGGCCAGCAAGCCGATGACCAGCGCCCGCCACAACACCGTGCTCAGGCGGGCCGCGTCTTCGCGCTGGCGATTCAACAGGCGCGCCGCCAACACGCCGACCAGGGCGGCGGCGATCAAAATCGCCAATTCAGTGGGAAATACCAGCGGGCCGATACGAATGGCGGGGCTCATTTCCCACCCTCGGCCATGGCGGTGCGTGCTTGCGCCCGCTTGGTGTGGGCTTTCACGCCGTCCTTGATGTTGAATTCCATGTTTGCTTCCCGGATGAAGCAGGCAAGCCTAGCATGGCGCGCAGCCAGGGCCAGGGCGCTTTCCAGCACGGTCTTGCAGTAACGCTAAAATGGCGGCTCGCGGCTGGCTATCCAGCCCTTTTTGCATTGTTTTCCTGCATTCCATTCTTCTGCCTCGCGCACCCATCACCATGAAAAAACTGACTGCTGTTTTCCTCGTGTCCGCGACCACGTTGCTGACCGCCTGCGGCCCCAGCGACGACGCCAAGCCGACCGCCGGCGCCCAGGCGCCGGCCGCCGCCAGGAAGGTGGTGGTGGGCCTGGATGACAACTTCCCGCCCATGGGCTTTCGCGACGCCAGCAACCAGATCGTCGGTTTCGACATCGACATGGCCAAGGAAGCCAGCAAGCGCCTGGGCATGGAAGTGGAATTCAAGCCTATCGACTGGAGCGCCAAGGAAGCCGAACTCAACGGCAAGCGCGTCGACGTCCTCTGGAACGGCCTGACCATCACCGAAGAGCGCAAGAAGAACATCAGCTTCACCGCGCCCTACATGGCCAACCACCAGATCATCATCGTGGGCACCGCCTCGCCCGTGAAGGTCAAGAACGACCTGGCCGGCAAGACCGTCGGCGCCCAGGACGGCAGCAGCGCCACCGACGCCATCGCCCGTGACCCCGTGGCCGCCCAGATCAAGGAAGTGAAGAAGTTCGGCGACAACGTCACCGCGCTGATGGACCTGGCCGCCGGCCGCCTGGACGCGATCGTGGTGGACGAAGTGGTGGGCCGCTACCTGATCAGCAAGCGCGCGGGCGAATACCGCGTGCTGGAAGAGAACTTCGGCACCGAAGACTACGGCGTGGGCGTGCGCAAGGACGACACCGAATTGCTGGGCCAATTGGACAAGACGCTGGATTCCATGAAGCAGGACGGTACCGCCGGGCGCATCGCCACCCAGTGGTTCGGCGCCAACATCATCAAGTAAGCGGCGCGCGAACTTTCTTCAATGGACTACGTACTCTCTCTGTTGGGGCCGATGGCGGAAGGCGCGAAAGTGACCTTGACGCTATTCTTCATCACGCTGGCCCTGGCAGTGCCCCTGGGCCTGGTGCTGGCGCTGGCGCGCATTTCCAAGTGGCCGCTGCTCAGCAACCTGGTCAATGGCTATATCTGGCTGATGCGCGGCACGCCGCTCATGCTGCAGATGTTGTTCATCTACTTCGCGCTGCCGTTCGTGCCGGTGGTGGGCGTGCGGCTGCCGGACTTTCCGGCGGCCGTGGTGGCCTTCGCGCTGAACTACGCGGCGTATTTCGCCGAGATCTTCCGCGCGGGCATCCAGTCGGTGGACCGTGGCCAGTACGAAGGCAGCAAGGTGCTGGGCATGACCTATCTGCAAACGCTGCGCCGCATCGTCCTGCCGCAGATGGTGCAACGGGTGCTGCCGCCGATGAGCAACGAAACCATCACGCTGGTCAAGGACACCTCGCTGATCTACGTGCTGGCGCTGAACGACATCCTGCGCACCGCGCGCGGCATCGTGCAGCGTGATTTCACCACCACGCCGTTCCTGGTGGCCGCGGCCTTTTATCTGCTCATGACGCTTGTCCTGACGTGGTTCTTCCAGCACATGGAAAAGCGCTATGCCAAATATGACCAATAATCCGCCGGCAGCCGCCGCCGCGCCGACGGGCCGGCCCGTCATGATCCAGGCCAGCGCCATCAGCAAGTCGTTTGGCGCGAACCGCGTGCTGGACAAGGTGTCGCTGACGCTCGAACAGGGCGAAGTGGTGGCGGTGATTGGCCCGTCCGGCTCGGGCAAGAGCACGTTCCTGCGTTGCCTGAACCACCTTGAGACCATCGATGAAGGCAGTATCGAAGTCGAAGGTGACATGATGGCGCGCGCCGGTGACGACGGCCGCAGCCACTACGCCAGCGATGGCGACGTGCGCCGCATTTGCCGCAAGATGGGCATGGTGTTTCAGTCGTTCAACCTGTTCCCGCACATGACGGTGCTGCAGAACATCATTGAAGCGCCGATCACCGTCAAGGGCATGTCCAAGGCGCAGATCATTCCCAAGGCGGAAGAGCTGCTGCGCAAGGTTGGCCTGCTGAACAAGCGCGACAACTATCCCACGCGCCTGTCGGGCGGCCAGAAGCAGCGCGTGGCGATTGCCCGCGCGTTGGCGATGGAGCCCGACATCATGCTGTTCGACGAGCCCACCTCCGCGCTGGACCCCGAACTGACGGGCGAAGTGCTGCGCACCATGAAGCAGTTGGCCGACGAACGCATGACCATGCTGGTGGTCACGCACGAAATGGGCTTCGCGCGCGAAGTGGCGCATCGCGTCATCTTCATGGACGAAGGCCGCATCGTCGAGGAAGCGCCGTCGGCAGACTTCTTCCGTGCGCCGCAGCAGGCGCGCACCCGGGAATTCCTGGCGCACATGCTTTAAGGCCGCTGCGGAAATAGGGCAAAAGAGGGCCAGGCCGGCGCGCAATTTCATGAGAAATTGACGCGCCGGTTTCCATAATGGCGGGGACAACGTTGTTTTAATTCCTCTCTGCCTGACATTCCATGCTCCTTCGGTTTCCTTTTTTTGCGCGCCGGGCCTTCCCCGGCTGGCTGGTATTGCTGTGCCTGGCCGTGTGGCTGGCGGCCCTGGCCTGGGCGCGCTGGCTGACCCTGCCCGACGAAGGGCGCTACGCCGGGGTGGCTTGGGAAATGCTGCGCAGCCATTCGCCCATGGTGCCGCTGCTGGACGGCATGCCGTACTTTCACAAGCCGCCGCTGTATTACTGGCTGGCGCAGATCAGCTACGCGCTCTTTGGCGTGCACGAATTCAGCGCGCGCCTGCCTTCACTGCTGGGCGCGTGGAGCGCGGGGGCGGGGCTGTATGCGTTCGTGGCGCGCTATCGCGATGCGGCGCAGGCGCGTTGGGCGGTTGTGGTGCTGGGCCTGACGCCTTTGTTCTTTGGCGCCGCGCAATTCGCCAACATGGACATGCTGGTGGCCAGCATGATCACGCTGTGCATCCTGGCCGCCGCTGACACCGCGCTGCGCCGCGAGCAGGGCAGGCCGCATCGCGCCATGTCGATCGCAACCGGTGCATTGGCCGCGCTGGCCGTGTTGGCAAAGGGGTTGATCGGTTTGGCCTTGCCCGGTGCCATTGTGCTGGCCTGGCTGCTGCTGCGGCGCGATTGGCGTGGCATGCGGGCTTTGCTTTGGTTGCCGGCCTTGCTGGCGTTCGCTGTGGTCGCCGTGCCCTGGTTTGCGTTGATGCAGATGAAGTTTCCCGGCTTCTACCATTACTTCTTTGTCTATCAGCACTTTGAACGTTTCGCGCAAAGCGGCTTCAACAACGCGCAGCCGTTCTGGTTCTATGTGCCGATCGTGGTGGGGTTGGCCCTGCCGTGGTCAATCTGGGGCGCAGCGATTTTTACTCGCGCGTTCTGGCGCGACGCCGATCCGCAGGGGCTGCGCCGGTTGATGGCGATCTGGATCGCGGTGGTGATGGTGTTCTTTTCCATCCCGCAATCGAAGCTGATCGGTTATGTGCTGCCGGTGTTTCCGCCGCTGGCGTTCCTGATCAGTGAGCGTATCGCGCCCGCCTGGGCCGCGGGCAAGCGGCGGGGCGCAAGCATTGCCATCGTGCTGGCGGCCGTCATCTGCCTGGGCGCAATCATCGCAGCGTCATTCAACCCGCGCGGCAGCGCCGGCCCGACCATGACGGACCTGCGTGGCGACATGCGGCCGCAAGACACGCAGGTCGCGCTGCATGCCTTGCCCTTCGATCTGGGTTTCTACACGCAGGCGTCCGCGCCCGCGTGGATCGTCGACAACTGGAACGACCCCGAGGTTCCCACGCGCGACAACTGGCGCAAGGAACTGTACGACGCGGCCAAGTTCGACCCCGCCGCCGGTAAACGGGTATTGATCCAGAACGAAGACTTGACCGCGCGGCTTTGCGCGTCGGCCGACGGTACGCGCTTCTGGATCTGGGGCCGCGACGATGACGCCGGGCGCTACCCCGCGATCACTGGCGTGGCGCCGCGCCTGCCGGGCGCCACCCGCGCGGTATGGCGGCTGGATGTTGATACCGCTTTCCGTCAACGGATGTGCGGCGGTGTGCGTTAAGCGGCAGTGCTCGATTATGGGCACGGATAGGCGGCACCGATTGCCGACACCGACTGTCGACACCGCCTATCAGCAATAAAAAAAGCCGGCAGCCCTTCAAAGGCTGCCGGCTTTTTTGTGCCGGCGGCTGGCGCCGCCAAGCATTGACGCTTAGCCGATCGAGGCCAGCACCTGGTTCAGCGTGGCGCTGGGGCGCATGGCCTGGCTGGCCAGTGCTTCGTTCGGCTGGTAGTAGCCGCCGATATCCACCGGCTTGCCTTGCGCGGCCTTCAGCTCTTCAACGATCTTGGCTTCGTTTTCAGCAAACGCGCCCGCCGCGCCAGCGAACTGCGCGGCCAGGGCGCGGTCGTCGGTTTGCGCGGCCACGGCCTGGGCCCAGTACATGGCCAGGTAGAAGTGGCTGCCACGGTTGTCCAGGCCACCGACCTTGCGGTCCGGCGACTTGTTTTCGTCCAGGAACTTGGCGGTTGCCTGATCCAGCGTCTTGGCCAGGATCTGGGCGGTCGGGTTCTTGTACGTGCGGCCCAGGTGGTCCAGGGATTCGGCCAGCGCCATGAATTCGCCCAGCGAATCCCAGCGCAGGAAGCCTTCTTCCAGGAACTGCTGCACGTGCTTGGGGGCCGAGCCGCCCGCGCCCGTTTCGAACAGGCCGCCACCGGCAACCAGAGGAACGATCGACAGCATCTTGGCGCTGGTGCCCAGTTCCATGATGGGGAACAGGTCGGTCAGGTAGTCGCGCAGCACGTTGCCGGTGACCGAGATGGTGTCCAGGCCTTCGCGGATGCGCTTGACCGAGAACTTGGTCGCTTCAACCGGATCCATGATGCGCAGGTCCAGGCCGCTGGTGTCGTGGTCGTTCAGGTACTGCTTGACCTTGGCGATGATCTGGGCGTCGTGGGCGCGCTTTTCGTCCAGCCAGAAGACGGCGGGCGTCTTGCTGGCGCGGGCGCGATTGACGGCCAGCTTGACCCAATCCTGGATGGCGGCGTCCTTGGTCTGGCACATGCGCCAGAGGTCGCCCGCTTCCACGGCTTGTTCCAGCAGGACCTTGCCCGACGCGTCGGTAACGCGCACGGTGCCCGATGCCGGGACGACGAAGGTCTTGTTGTGCGAACCGTATTCTTCGGCGGCTTGCGCCATCAGGCCGACGTTGGGCACGCTGCCCATCGTGACCGGATTGAAGGCGCCGTTCTTCTTGCAGTCGTCGATGACGGCCTGGTAGACGCCGGCGTAGCTGCGGTCAGGAATGACGGCCTTGGTGTCTTGCAGTTGGCCTTCGGCGTTCCACATCTTGCCCGAGTCGCGGATCATGGCGGGCATGGACGCATCGACGATGACGTCGCTGGGCACGTGCAGGTTGGTGATGCCCTTGTCGGAATTCACCATCGCCAGTTGCGGCAGGGTCTTGTAGGCGGCGTCGATGTCGGCCGTGATGGCGGCTTGCTGGTCGGCCGGCAACGATTGGATCTTGGCGTACAGGTCGCCAATGCCGTTGTTGGGGTCGAAACCGGCTTGCTTGAGCACGGCGGCGTGCTTGGCCAGCACGTCCTTGTAGAACACGGACACGACGTGGCCGAAGATGACCGGGTCGGACACCTTCATCATCGTGGCCTTCAGGTGCACCGAGAACAGCACGCCGGTGGTCTTGGCGTCGTCGATCTGGGCTTGCAGGAAGGACTTCAGCTTGGCGGTCGACAGCACGGCGGCGTCGATGATCTCGCCGGCCTTGACCGGGGTCTTTTCCTTCAGGACCGTCTTCGTGCCGTCAGCGGCGGTCAGTTCGATCTTGACGTCGCCGGCCTCGGCGATCAGCGCCGACTTCTCGGTGCCGTAGAAATCGCCATCGGACATGTGGGCCACGTGCGACTTCGAATCAGCCGACCAGGCGCCCATCTTGTGCGGGTGCTTGCGGGCGTAGTTCTTCACCGACAGCGGCGCGCGGCGGTCGGAGTTGCCTTCGCGCAGGACCGGGTTCACGGCGCTGCCCTTGACCTTGTCGTAGCGGGACTTGACGTCGCGCTCGGTGTCGTTGGCGGGGGCGTCCGGGTAGTCGGGCAGCTTGTAGCCTTGCTCTTGCAGTTCCTTGATGGCCGCCTTCAGTTGGGGCATCGAGGCGCTGATGTTCGGCAGCTTGATGATGTTGGCTTCGGGCTTGACCGCCAGCGCGCCCAGTTCAGCCAGGGCGTCGGACAGCTTCTGGCCGTCTTCCAGGTAATCGGGGAAGAGGGCGATGATGCGGCCGGCCAGGGAGATGTCGCGCGTCTCGACCGTGATGCCCGCGGGCTTGGCGAATGCCTGAACGATGGGCAGCAACGAACGGGTTGCAAGCGCCGGCGCTTCATCGGTGAGGGTATAGATAATCTTCGGAGTAAGAGACATGATCCTTGAATCTGTTCGGCGCATAGCGCTTTCGGCGCAAACCCGAACATGCTAAGCGGCGTACGCCGGTAGATGTTGTCGAGAGTGGGTTCGTATGGGCAGATGCGGGGCAGGCTCCGGATCTACTCAACTTGGCAGCGCCCGTCCTTTATTTGATGCCCGGTCGCCCGGTCATCCTGGAAGGTACGGCTGCCACGAAGGCGGTATTGTAATACCGCGACACGCTTGACGCGCAGGGAAATCACCGATAAAGCCTGCGTTATGGGCTCGATATCGCAGCAATACGGCTTCGATATGGCTTTGGGATGGGGTTTTGGCCAGCAATTCCGCAGAACTGCGGACACGCTATTTGACAAATTTCCGCGACGCGCGCAAGCTCTGCGCCATGAATTTCGTCGCCGTCCGCATTGCGCTGATTATTACCATCATTCCGAAAATGGTGGGTTAGCGCGCGACCGCAACAGTCACAGCCACCCGCCCCACGAGGCGGGTTTTTTGTGGCCGCCTCTGCCGGGCAAGTCTTCCCAAAGCAGAGAAACCCCCCATGCAAACCGCTACGACAGACACCGCATTCCAGCACGGCAACGCCTCGCCCATGGCGTACCTGCGTCAGATCCTTAGCGCCCGGATCTACGACATTGCCCGTGAAACCGAACTGGATTTGGCGCGCGGCTTGTCGGCGCGGTTGAACAACACCGTCTACCTGAAGCGCGAAGACAACCAGCCCGTGTTCTCCTTCAAGGTGCGCGGCGCCTACAACAAGATGCGCAATACGCCCCAGGCCGCGTTGGACCGGGGCGTGATCACCGCGTCGGCCGGCAACCACGCCCAAGGCGTGGCCATTTCCGCCGCCCGCCTGGGCGTGCGCGCCATCATCGTGGTGCCGCAGACCGCGCCGCAAGTGAAGGTGGACGCGGTGCGCGCCCACGGCGGCCCGACCGTCACCGTGGTGCAGGCGGGCGATTCCTACAGCGATGCCTATGCGCATGCGCAGACGCTGGCGCAGCAGCAGGACCTGACCTTCGTGCCCGCGTTTGACGACCCCTACGTCATCGCGGGCCAGGGCACCGTGGGCATGGAGATCCTGCGCCAGCATGCCGGGCCGCTGCACGCGGTGTTCGTGCCGATCGGCGGCGGCAGCCTGGCGGCCGGCGTGTCGGCCTATGTGAAAGCGGTGGACCCGTCGGTGAAGGTGATTGGCGTGCAGACCGTGGATTCCTGCGCGATGGCGCAGTCCATCAAGGCGGGCCAACGAGTCAGCCTGGCCGAAGTGGGCCTGTTTTCAGACGGCACGGCGGTCAAGCTGGTGGGCGAGGAAACCTTCCGCCTGTGCCGCGAGTATCTGGACGAGATCATCCTGGTGGACACCGACGCTGTGTGCGCGGCCATCAAGGACGTGTTCCTGGATACGCGCAGCGTGCTGGAACCGGCGGGCGCGCTGGCGGTGGCGGGTCTTAAGCAGTACGTCGAACGCGAAAACGCGCAAGGCTTGTCGATGGTGGCCATCACGTCGGGCGCCAACATGAATTTCGACCGCCTGCGTTTCGTGGCCGACCGCGCCGAAGTGGGCGAGGCGCGCGAAGCGGTGTTCGCCGTGACCGTACCCGAGGAACGCGGCAGCTTTCGCCGCTTCTGCCGCGTGATCGGTCAGCGCAGCGTGACGGAATTCAACTACCGCATTGCCGACGCGCACACCGCGCACATCTTCGTCAGCATGCAGATTGCGCGGCGCGGCGATGCCGGCGACATCATGGCGGCGCTGCAAGAGCAGGGCTTTTCGGTCAGCGACCTGACGCACAACGAGGTGTCCAAGCAGCACATCCGCTACATGGTGGGCGGGCGTTCACCGTTGGCGGGCGGCGAACGGCTGTTCCGCTTCGAATTCCCGGAACGCCCCGGCGCGCTGATGAAGTTCTTGTCCGAGATGGCGCCCAACTGGAACATCAGCCTGTTCCACTACCGCAACCAGGGCGCGGACTTCAGTTCGGCGCTGGTGGGCATCCAGGCGCCGCTGGCGGATAGCGCGGCCCTGGACGCCTTCCTGCTGCAACTGGGCTACGCGCATTTTGAGGAAACCGACAACGAGGCGTATCGCCAGTTTCTGATTTAAACGGGCCGGCGGAATCTGGCAGAACCCGGCAGATCAGGGCAGACACCGGCAGCCCCGGACATGCCCCGGCAGACCCCGCAGCGGGCTCAGCCCAGCTTGCAATTCGGCTTGGTCGGCAAGGCCACGCCGGGTTTGAGCTGCAAGGTGGCGCGGCCCGGAGTCTGCGTCAGTTGCAGTGTGGCGCCGCGCCAGGCGGGCACGTCGTCAAAGAGCACATCGCGCTTGGCCGACGACGGATACAGCGGATCAGGCCGGTTGAATTCAATGGCGGGTAAAGCCAGACACGTGTCCTTTACATCCAGCCGCGCCAGTTCCCGGCCGTCGCTCAAGCGCACCGCGCGAAACGCCAGCGGCGCGTCCACGAACTTGACCACTTCCGGCACGATCCGCATGTCGCCCTGCGCATCCTTGACGCGGGTGGCGGGTTGAACCACCACCACGTCGCGGCCGGGCGGAATGGCCAGGTAGGCCACGTCGCCATCCACGTCCAGCAGCTTGCCCGCGCCCAGGTTCTGCGCCTTGAGCGGCGCGTGGCGGATCATGACCGTTTCGGACCAGGTGGTTTCCACGCGGGTCCAACCGGGTAGCCGCGCGTCTTCAAAGCGGGTGGCTGCCGGGCGGTTGCGGTCACGCTGGTCGGATAGGGCCACGCGCTTTACACGCAGCGCGCCGCCCACCACCTGCAAGTGCGCCAGCACGGTGTCGGCGCTGCCGCTGGTGAAGTAGGCCAGCACGGCGTCGGTCTCCAGCACCTTGGCATTGGCCGCGCAGAAGAAGGCGTTGGCGTCCGGGTGCTTGCCGTCGGGGTACAGCAGCTTGCCGACGTCGCGGCCGCAAAGCTTGTTGCCCTGAAAGGTGATGGTGGTGGTGCGCGTGTTCTGGCGCTGGCCGGTGTTCCAGTCGCCGCGGCTTGACGTCGCGACGTCCACCACCAAACCATGGCTGTCGTAGAGCACGGCGGCGTTCGCCGGGGCGCTAGCGGGGCCGGAAAGCAGGCTCACACATAACGCCAGAATGCGGCTTCGGGTCATCGGCGGGTTCCGGGGGATAGATGCAGGGGTGAATATATACCGCGTGCAATGGCCTGGGGACGGCCTGACGCTCGCGCGACTGAAGAAAATTCAGTTGGGTGAAAGAATGTTATTACATTACAATTGCCGCCCAAATTCCATGTTTTCCAGGCCGCATCATTCGATGCGCCGTCCGTTTCATGCCTTCCATGCCTATCGCCGTACCCCCCCAGACCCACACCATGCGCCTGCGTTCCATCGACGCCTTGCGCGGCCTGGTCATCGTCATCATGTTGCTTGATCATGTGCGCGAAACCTTCTTTCTGCATCATCAGGTCAGTGACCCGATGGACGCGGCGGCCACCGATCCGTTCTTGTTTTTCTCGCGCCTGCTGGCGCACCTGTGCGCGCCGGTGTTCGTCTTGCTGACGGGCGTATCCGCCTGGCTATACGGCGCCAAGGCCGGCAACCGGGGCGCCACGGCCGCGTTCCTGGCCAAGCGTGGCCTGTTCCTGGTGCTGCTGGAAGTCTTGGTGGTGAACTTCGCCTGGACGTTCCAGTTCCCGCCGTCGGTCGTCTACCTGCAAGTGATCTGGGTGATCGGCCTGAGCATGCTGGCCCTGGCCGCGCTGCTGTGGTTGCCGCGCGCGGCCTTGGTGGCGGTGGGCGTGGTGCTGGTGGCGGGCCACAACGCGCTGGACGGCGTGCACTTCGCGGCGGGGGAGTTCATGCATGTGCCGTGGGCCGTGCTGCATGACCGGGGTTGGATCAATGTGGGCGAGGCCTTGCGCCTGCGCACCTCGTATCCCTTGCTGCCCTGGATCGGCGTGATCGCGCTGGGCTACGCGGTGGGCCCGTGGTTCCAGGCCAAGGTGCCGGCGGCGGCAAGGCAGCGTTGGCTGTTCACGGCCGGTATCGCGGCCTTGATCGGCTTCGTGGTGCTGCGGGCGGTCAATGGCTATGGCCAAGCCCAGCAATGGGCCGTGCAGGCCGACCTGCTGCATACCATGATGAGCTTCGTGAACATCACCAAGTACCCGCCGTCCTTGATGTTCCTGCTGCTGACGCTGGGCTTGGGCCTGTGCCTGCTCGTGCTGATTGAGCGCGCGCAGTCGGCGGCATGGGTGGGCGTGCTGTGCGTGTTTGGCGCTGCGCCAATGTTCTTCTACCTGCTGCATCTGTACGTGCTGAAAGCCTTGTATCTGGCGGGCGAGGGTGTCTGGGGCTTGAACCAGGGCAAGTTCTTTGGCGTGGACAGCATGGCCGGCGTGTGGCTGATTTCGGTGCTGCTGGCGGTGGCGCTGTATTGGCCGGTGCGTTGGTTTGGTCGCTTGAAGGCGGCGCGCCGCGATATCGCCTGGCTCAAGTACCTGTGAACGCGGCGATGCGTATACGTGATGTGGCCGTCGGCGCCGCGACCTTGTTGGCGCCTTGCGTGGCTGACGCACAGCAAAGTCCCGTCACCCTATATGGCGTGGTCGACCTGAGCCTGGCGGGCTTTTCGACGCAGGACCGCGGCACGGCCTTGAACATGCAGTCGGGCGTGCAGTCGGGCTCGCGCTGGGGCTTGCGCGGCAGCGAGCCCCTGGGCAATGGCATGCGCGCCAACTTTCAACTGGAAAGCGGCGTCGTGGCCAACAACGGCAAGTCGGCCCAAGGCGGCCGCCTGTTCGGGCGCGCAGCCTGGGTGGGCGTGTCGGGGGATTGGGGCGATCTTCGACTGGGCCGCCAGACCTCGGTGTCGTCGGCAACGTTGGCGGACTATGACGCCTTTCTGGCGTCGTACCTGATCATGGGCGCGCAGACGGCGCTGCTGCCCTACAACGCCAACCGCGCCGACAACACCGTGGCACTGTGGAGCCCGTCGGCGGGCGGTTGGCGCGCGGGCGCGGACATCAGCCTGGACTACGACGGCGGCGGCGGCTTCAAGACCTCGTCGACCAACAAGCTCTACAGCGCGGCGCTGGTTTATGAACAGCCCAGCTACGCCGTCACCGCCACGGTCGAAGGCGCGCGCTGGGCCGACGGCACGGTGCAGTCCGCCGCCATGGCGCAGGCCGGCGGCACGCGCCAACCGGTTGCGTACACGATGGCGGGCCGCGCCACCCTGGGCGCCTTCACGCTGTACGCGGCCGGATCCATCATGCGCAATGGTTCGACGATTCCCGCTGTGCAATCGCCTGGGCAGCGCGTGTACTTTCCCGACAGCACCGTGCATGGCGTGATGGCGGGCGCCACCTGGCGCACGGGCGCCAGCACCGTCATGGCATCCTGGCAAGGCAGCTTGCCGGGCGGTGGCGCACTGGCCCGCGATGGCGCCACGCACACGCAGCAGATCTACTCGGTGGGGTATGTGCATGACCTGTCCAAGCGCACCAACCTGTACGCGGTGCTTGGCTACATGAGCGGCGCGTGGTCGGACCCGTCGTGGCATGAAACGCAGTACACGGTGGGCATGCGGCATCGGTTTTAAGGCCAGGCTAGGCCGACAACCAGTTACCATCGCCCTCGATCAGCGTGCCGCCATGGCTGGTGGTATCTCCCTGCCGCGCCACCGCCTGTCCTTCAATATTGGCTACCGCCGAACCACTGACGATGACCGCCCCGCAACTGATGCGATCGCCAACCCGGGCAATGGGACGGCCATTGATGGCTGCGGTGGACGCGCCGCTGACGATGGTGCCGGGGCCATGGATGGGGCAGTCATGCGCGTGGCCGACGAGGGCGATGGGAATCATGGGGTCTCCTTGGGGTGGGGGCAGATTGGTCTTCACGGCTAGCGGTGTGAAGGGGGACTGCCAGGAAGGCGTAAAGCCCACCATGTTCCGCGCCTTGCCTGCCTGTTTCTATAGGACGGTTACGAAATCGCTCAGAAAAAATGCCGTCCTTCAGGACGGCATTTCACGTTTATCCAGCACCGACGCCATTCACGCCGATGAAGCCGCGCGGCTTAATGCAGGATCTGGCTCAGGAACAGCTTGGTCCGTTCGTTTTGCGGGTTGTCGAAGAATGCGTCGGGGTCGTTCTGTTCGATGATCTCTCCGCGGTCCATGAAGATCACGCGATTGGCGACTTTGCGCGCGAAGCCCATTTCGTGGGTCACGCAGATCATCGTCATGCCGCTTTCCTGGGCCAGCGTCACCATCACGTCCAGCACTTCCTTGACCATTTCCGGGTCCAGCGCGGACGTGGGCTCGTCAAACAGCATGACCTTCGGGTTCATGCACAAAGACCGCGCAATCGCCACGCGCTGCTGCTGGCCGCCCGACAACTGGCCGGGAAATTTCCTGGCCTGATCGGGAATGCGTACGCGTTCCAGGTACTTCATCGCCGTGGCTTCGGCTTGCGCGCGAGGCTGTTTCAGTACCCACATGGGTCCCAGCGTCAGGTTTTCCAGCACGGTCAGGTGCGGGAACAGGTTGAAGTGCTGGAACACCATGCCGACTTCGCGGCGGATGGTCTCGATGTGCTTGAGGTCGTTGGTGAGCTCGGTGCCGTCGACGATGATCTGCCCTTGCTGGTGTTCTTCCAGCCGATTGATGCAGCGGATCATCGTGGACTTGCCCGAGCCGGACGGGCCGCACACCACGATGCGCTCGCCGGGCGCCACGTCCAGGTTGATGTTGCGCAGCACGTGGAACTGGCCGTACCACTTGTTCACGCCGTGCAATCGAATAATGGAATCCGACATGCTGGGTCTCCGTAAGGTTTACCGGGTGGGTCGCGGCGCAATCAGCGCGCGTGCCCGGTGGCCAGGCGCTTTTCTAGCGCCTGGCTGTATTTGGACATCGAATAGCAAAAGACGAAGTAGATCAGCGAGATGAAGAGATAGGCCTCCACCCCGAAGCCCCGCCATGCCGCGTCGGACAAGGCTGCCTTGGCGGCCAGTGTCAAATCGAAAATGCCGATGATGACGACCAGCGACGTATCCTTGAACAGGCTGATGAAAATGCCGACCAAGGGCGGTATCACGATCTTCAGCGCTTGCGGCAGGATGATCTTGCGCATCTGTTGCCAGTAATTCAGGCCCAGCGAATCCGCGCCTTCATACTGGCCTTTCGGAATCGCCTGCAAGCCGCCGCGCACCGTTTCCGCGATATAGGCCGCCGCGAACATGATGATGGCGATCTGCGCACGCAGCAGCTTGTCGATGGTGAATCCTTCGGGCAGGAACAAGGGCAGCATCACCGACGACATGAACAACAGGCTGATCAGCGGCACGCCACGGATCAGCTCGATGTACACGACGCACAGTGCCTTGATGGCGGGCATTTTCGAACGCCGGCCCAGCGCCAGCATCACGCCGATGGGGAAGGCGAAGGCAATGCCGAACGTGGCCAATATCAGAGTCAGCGGCAGGCCGCCCCAGCGCGAGTTCTCGACGTACGTCAGCCCGAACACGCCGCCCCACATCAGCAGCGCAACCGCCGTCAGGCCCACGACCCAGATGACGGCCAGCTTGCCGTTCCAGAAGCGTCGCATGCCGCTGCACGCGATGACGCCGACCAGGAGCAGCGTCGCGATCAGTGGCCGCCATTGTTCATCGAAAGGATAGGTGCCGAACAGGATCAGCCGGTGCTTTTCAACGATGAACGCCCAGCACGCGCCGCCGATTGAAGCACGGCATTCCATGGCATTGGTCGCGGTGAAGTTGGCCTTCAGGAAAGCCCATTCCACCAGCGCCGGCAACGACATCAACAGAAACCACGCCAGCAGCACCGTGATCAGAATATTCAGCGGCGACGAGAACAGGCGGGACCGTACCCATGCCCACGCGCCCACCTGGGTGCTGGGCGGGGGCAGGGCTTCGGTGAAGGAGTGCGTAGTGCTGCTCATCTCAACGCTCCACCAGCGCGATGCGCTTGTTGTACCAATTCATGAATATTGAAATCGACAGGCTGACCGTCAGGTATGCGCCCATGATGATGAGGATGCCCTCGATGGCCTGGCCCGTCTGATTCAGCGTGGTGTTCACCACCGAGACGATGTCCGGATAGCCGATGGCGACCGCCAGCGAACTGTTCTTCAGCAGGTTCAGGTACTGGCTGGTCATGGGCGGGATGATGACGCGCAAGGCTTGCGGCAGCACAACCAGGCGCAGCACTTTCGCGCGCGGCAGGCCCAGCGAACCGGCGGCTTCCCACTGGCCGTTGTTGACCGCCTGGATGCCCGAGCGCACCACTTCGGCGATGAACGCCGAGGTGTAGACGGTCAGGCCCAGGAACAGTGCGACAAACTCCGGCGACAGCGTCAGCCCGCCGACAAAGTTGAAGCCTTTCAAGGCCGGCATGTCCAGCGTCAGCGATGCGCCGCCGGCCAGCCAGCCCACGAACGGCAAGCCGATCAACAGGCCGATAGCCGCGCGGCCCAGCGGAAACACGCGGCCCGTGGCTTCCTGGCGCTTCGTGCCCCAGTGGCCAAGGAACAGGATGGCGACGATGGCCAGCGCCAGTCCGCCCAGCACCCAGTCCAGCGACGCGCCTTCCAGCCCGGGCACTTTCAGGCCTCGGTTGGAAATGAACACGCCCGGCATGGGGTTGTGCGCCTGGCGCGGGCCGGGCATGTTTTCGGTGATCAGCGCATACCAGAAGAACAGTTGCAACAAGAGCGGCACGTTGCGCATCACCTCGACGTAGACCGAGGTGATTTTCTTCACGAGCCAGTTCTTCGACAAGCGGCCCACGCCGATGAAGACGCCCAGGATGGTCGCCGCGACCAAGGCCAGCAGGCCCACGCGCAGCGTGTTCAGCACGCCCACGAAAATGGCGCGGCCATAGGTGTCGGCGGGGCCGTAGGCGATCACGGATTCGCCAATGGCAAAGCCCGCCTCGCGGTTCAGAAAGCCGAAGCCCGTGGCGATGTTGCGCATCGACAGGTTGTGCAGCGTGTTGTGCACCAGGAACCAGACACCCGCCCCGACCAGCGTCAGGGCCAGCACCTGGTAGACCAGCGCGCGCGTGGCCGGGTCGTTCCAGGACACCCGGTGCGCAGGCCGCGGTACCGGGGATTGCGCGGTGTTCTTGGCCACGACTTAGCCCGCCATCAAGACTTTGACGGCCGCTTCCAGGCGGTCCATGCCTTGTTCGATGACCTCGGTGGACGTCGCGAACGAGAAACGCACGTAGGGCGACAAGCCGTACGAACCGCCGTCAATCACCGCCACGCCGGCTTCGCGCAGGAAGAACAGGCTGACGTCCAGGTCGGTTTTCAGTTCCCCGGCCGGGCCGGTGCGGCCGATCAGGCCCTGCACATTGGCATACACATAGAAGGCGCCGTCGGGCATCGCGCATGAAATGCCGGGAATGGCGTTCAGGCGGCGCACGATCAGGTCGCGGCGGGCTTGGAAGATGTCGACCATCTGGGTGACGCTGGATTGGTCGCCTTCCAGGGCGGCTTGCGCGGCCACTTGCGAGATCGCGCTGGGGCAGGACGTGCTTTGCGACATGACGGTGCTCATCGCCTTGATCAGGTCGGCCGGCCCCGCGCCATAGCCGACGCGCCAGCCCGTCATGGCGTACGACTTGGACATGCCGTTGACGATCAGCGTGCGTTCGATCAAGCGCGGCTCCACCTGCACGGGCGAGGCATGTGCCTGGCCGTTGTAGCAAAAGGGCGCATAGATTTCATCGCTAAGAATCCAGACCTGCGGATGACGGAGCAACACGTCGGTCAGGGCGTGCAGTTCCGCGGCGCTGTACACGGCGCCGCTGGGATTGCTGGGGGAATTCAGGATCAACCAGCGCGTGCGCGGGGTGATGGCGGCTTCCAGCGTGGCGGCGTCCAGCTTGAAACCTTGCGATTCCGGGCCGGTCACGACCACGGGCTTGCCTTCGTTCAACAGCACCATGTCCGGGTACGAGACCCAGTAAGGCGCGCAGACGATGACTTCATCGCCGGGTTCCAGGCTGGCCGTCAGCGCGGCGCCGATGATCTGCTTGGCGCCCGCGCCCACGGTGATCTGGTCCATGCCGTAGGTCACGCCCAAGCTCAGTTCCAGGCTGTTGGCGATGGCGCGGCGCAGGCCGACGGTGCCGTTCGGGCTGGTGTAGCGGATGTCGCCGCTGGCGATGGCGTCCTGGCCGGCGCGCGCGATGTGGGCGGGCGTGGGCATGTCGGGCTCGCCGAGCGTGAAGTCGGCGATCTCGCGGCCCTGGCGGCGCAATTCGTCGACGACGATCTTGGCGGCCATGCTGGGCGAGGGTTTGATCTGTTTCAGGCGGGCGTTGACGATACTGTTCATGGTTGCAACGTAAAAGAGGCAAACGGGGCCGTGCGGTGGCCGGGCTTGCGGGTAAAGAGAAAAGCGGCTTCGCGTGGAAGGCGAAGCCGCGCACGGGTGCGGGCGCTTAGCGCACCGGCCAGCCGTACATCAGGCCGCCCTGGGTCCACTGCTTGTTCAGGCCGCGTTCCAGCTTCAGCGGGCTGTCCTTGCCCATGGCGCGGTCATAGCTTTCGCCGTAGTTGCCCACCTGCTTGATGATGTTGTAGGCCCACTTGTCGTCCAGCCCCAGGTTCTTGCCCATGCCCGGCGTCACGCCCAGGATGCGTTGCACGTTGGGGTTCGTGCTCTTCAACATGTCATCCACGTTCTTGGACGTGATGCCGTATTCCTCGGCCTCAAGCATGGCGTTCAGCGACCAGCGCACCACGTTGAACCATTGCTCGTCGCCTTGGCGGACCATCGGGCCCAAGGGTTCCTTGGACAGGTTCTCCGTCAGGATTTCCCAGTCTTCCGGCTTGGCCAGGCGGGTGCGCATGTTGGCGGCGGTGTTGGACTTGTCGTTGGTGTAGGCGTCGCAACGCCCCGCTTCCAGCAGGCGGAAGTTTTCGTCGTAGTTCTCGACCAGCACCGGCTTGAACGTCAGGCCGCGGCTGCGGAAGTAGTCGGCCAGGTTCAGTTCGGTGGTGGTGCCGGGCTGCACGCAGATCGTCGCGCCGTCCAGTTCCTTGACGCTTTTCACGTTCATGGATTTCTTGACTATCAGGCCTTGCGCGTCATAGAAGTTCACGCCCACGCCGATCAGGCCCAACGTGGTGTCGCGGGTCAGCGTCTGCGTGGTGTTGCGCGACAGCATGTCGATTTCGCCGGACTGCAAGGCGGTGAACTTGGCTTGCGCGGTCAACACATTGCCCTTGACCTTCGAGGCGTCGCCGAACATGGCGGCGGCCACGGCGCGGCACATATCCACGTCCAGGCCCGTCCATTCGCCCTTGCTGTCCAACACCGAGAAGCCGGGGATGCCGGCAAAGCCGCACTGCAAGAAACCCTTTTTCTTGACGGCATCGAACGTCACGCCGGCTTGCGCGCCAGAGGCGGCGCACAGCAAAGTCGCCGCAACGGCGGTGGTCAGAAACTTACGCATGGAGAATGCTCCTGGGGAGGGGGTCGAAAACGCTTGGGATAAGCGGGGGAAAGCGGAAACCGTCCGTACAGGCGCAGCCGATCGCCGGCCGGGGCCGGGCGGTGGCGCGCGAGAGCGGAGAGGAAAGGGAAGCGGGCCCGGAACGGGCGCGGAGTGACCGGACTACGCGGTCAGGGGGTAGGCCGATGGATACGCGTCGTGTAGCGCTGGAACGTCGTGCGTAGGGAAAGGATCGGACTCATCGGCGGTACTTGTACAACGTGGGTCATAACGAGGGTCATGCTTGGCGGGGCGGGCAGGGCCGGCAAACCGGCGTCGTTCCCGAGCGCTAAGTCATAGGACGTATGATGGCAGTGGTCATACAAGCTAGCAAGTAAGGGGATTCCCGTAATTGCCGTGCCGGCGGTGACATTACCGGCACGGTTTCACCTGGCAAAACGGCTTATTGCGCGGGGCCTTGCGACAGCAGTTTGCGGTAGCGCGCGATGCTGTCGCCCAGATGGCGAGCCATGGCGGCGCGCGCGGCACCGGGGTCGCGGCGCATGATGGCGGTCAGGATGGCTTCGTGCTCGCGCACGTTGCGGGTTTCGTAGGTTTCCAATTCTTCGGGCGTCTTGCCGCCGTGCTTGATGTTCAAGTCCAGCATGACGTCGCGCACGGCGGCGCGCAGCAGCGCCGGAAAGTGCGGGTTGTTGGACGCTTTGGCAATGGACAGGTGGAATTCGTAGTCGGCCTTGACGGCGGCTTCCATGTCGCGCGTGGCGCGGTTGAAGGCGTCGAACGCTTCGACGATGCCGCTTAGGTCGGACGCGCTGCGGCGCTCGGCCGCCAGCCCACAGGCTTCGACTTCAAGCCCCGCGCGCAGCTCCATGATGTGCAGCGCCCAGCGCGGATCGGTGGCCGGCTCGATCACGAAGTCGATGGGCTTTTCGCGGTCTTCGGTAACGAACACGCCGATGCCGGGCTTGCTGACTAGCCGGCCGCTCAGGCGCATCGACGCGACCGCTTCGCGGATGACCGTGCGGCTGACGTTGAATTCGTCGCACAGCGCGTGTTCCGACGGCAGCTTGTCGCCGGCGCGATAGGTGCGGGCATCCAGGCGCTTGTTCAGTTCCTGGATGACCACGTCTGTCAGGCGCGAACGCTGGCGGGGCCGGGCGGGAGTTTCCATCGTCTCTCTTATAGGGGGTAGGGCAGTTGTTGCGGGCCATGAGCCCGCGTCCGGAGCCGCAAGTGTACGCTTTCGGACACTGCGGCCGGGCGTTCAACGGGGCGATAAAGCGCGGTTCCGGCGGTGATGCCGCGCTGGCGCGCCCGTCTAGACAGCATCCAAAAACAGCATCCTGTATGACAACATACAGGCGAGGCAAACGGCAATGCGGGTTTGCGCCCAATGAGTAAGCAAAAAACGGCAAGCAAAAAAAACGCCCTCGAATCCGAGGGCGTTCTTGTCAGCCAGTGGCTGGCTTTTTTACCTGGGTGTTTACTGGGGCCCGAGCTTCTTGATCAGCGCGTTGAGCATTTCCAGCTCTTCGCCGGTCAGGTCGGTCAGCGGCGCGCGCACGGGGCCGGCGTCATGTCCGACGAGCTTGGCGCCAGCCTTGACGATGCTGACGGCGTAGCCGGCCTTGCGGTTGCGGATTTCCAGGTAGGGCAGGAAGAAATCATCCAGCAAGCGGTTGGTGGTGTCGGAGTCACCGGCGGCGATGGCGCGGTAGAACTCCATGGCGGTCTTGGGCACGAAGTTGAAGACGGCCGAGGAATACACCGGCACGCCCAGCGCGCGGTAGGCGGCGGCATAGACTTCGGCGGTGGGCAGGCCACCCAGGTACGAGAAGCGGTCGCCCATTTTGCGGCGGATGCGGACCATGGCTTCGATGTCGCCAATGCCGTCCTTGAAGCCGACCAGGTTGGGGCAGCGTTCGGCCAATTGGGCCAGGCTGTCGGCCGACAGGCGCGACTGCGCACGGTTGTAGACGATGACACCGATCTTGACCGACTTGCAGACCTGTTCAACGTAGGCGGCGATGCCGTCCTGCGACGCTTCGGTCAAGTAGTGGGGCAGCAGCAGGATGCCCTTGGCGCCCTGGCGCTCGGCTTCTTGTGCGTAGGCGATGGCGGTGCGGGTGGGGCCGCCCGCGCCGGCCAGGATGGGCACTTTGCCGGCGCAGGTTTGCACGGCGGTGCGGACGACGTCTGAATATTCCTGGGGCGCCAAGGAAAAGAACTCGCCCGTACCGCCGGCGGCGAACAGCGCGGTGGCGCCATACGGGGCCAGCCATTCCAGGCGTGCGGCGTAGGTCTTGGGGTTGAAGTCGCCGTTCTGGTCAAAGTCAGTCACGGGGAAGGAGAGCAAGCCTTCCGATACGATTTCCTTGAGTTCCTGGGGAGTCGTCATGCCGTCATCCAATAAAAAGTAAGTAAGAAAAAGCGAGCTGGGCGACGGTCAGGCCGTCTGCCGGGAAGAGATGTCGGTCATCGTACAACATGAATTTGCGTCAGGCAATAGGTCTTGTGCGCTTGCGCATTGTCGGTGGTGAATCGCAACATCAAACGCATGGAAAATCCGGAATTTCCCTAGATTGAAAAGCGAATATTCCTCGCAGTATTCTCCGTTTCCGATAAGTTGTACGACAACGTACAAGAAAAGATGACCTGTCCCTCAGGTCCCATCAGGAGACAAACTTTGAAGGCATTTCCCTTGTTCCGCCGTACCTTGGCCGCGCTGGCCCTGACTACCACCTTGGGCGCCGCCGCCCACGCCGCGGACGACTGGCCGGCCGCCAAGCCGATCACCCTGGTGGTGCCGTTCGCGGCGGGTGGCACGTCCGACATCCTGGGCCGGATGATCGCGCAGGAACTGGGCGCCAGCCTGAGCCAGACCGTGCTGGTGGAAAACAAGGGTGGGGCGGGCGGCGTGCTGGGCGCCGACGCGGTGGCGCGCGCCAAGCCGGACGGCTACACGCTGCTGCTGGGCACCATTGCCACGCACGCGATCAACCCGGCGCTGTTGCCCGGCATCAACTACAACGCCGCCCGCGACTTTGCGCCGGTGATCTTGCTGGGCAGCATCTCGAACGTGCTGCTGGTGGGCGCGAACCAGCCCTACAAGACGGTGCAAGACGTGGTGGCGGCGGCCAAGGCCAACCCCGACACCATCGCTTTTGGGTCGGCGGGCCAGGGCACGTCCCAGCATCTGTCGGGCGAAGTGTTCAAGCAATTGACCGGCGCGCATCTCACGCACGTGCCGTACCGGGGCAGCGCACCGGCCATCCAGGACCTGATCGGCGGCCAGATCCCAAGCTCTTTTGAAACCGCGCTGGTGGCCTTGCCTTATGTGAAGAGCGGGAAGGTGCGCGCGCTGGCCGTCACGTCGGCCAAGCGCACCGAGGTCATGCCCGACGTGCCGACGATGCAGGAAGCGGGCGTGGCCGGTTTTGACGTCAGCAGTTGGCAGGCCATCTACGCGCCGGCCAATACGCCGCCGGCGGTGGTGGACCGCCTGAACAAGGCGATCGCAGCCATCATCGCCAAACCCGAAGTGAACACGAAGATGAAGGGCCTGGGCCTGGCGTATACGCCGAACACGCCCGCCGAGTTCACCGCGTTCCAAACCGGCGAACAGGCGAAGTGGGCGAAGATCATCGCCGACGGCAAGTTGCGGCCCCAGTAAAGGGATGGGCCAAACCCGGGGACCCAAACCCTGGGGGCCACACCGGAAGACCAAGCGGCGGGCGACGTCTTGGGTCGGTCGGGCGGCGAGGCGGGGCGGCGGGAAAAATTCCGGTAGGATTTCACCTTTAGCGAATTCCCACCCGGAATTCCCGCCGTGAATTCCCACCCCCAGCCCCCACCCGCCACCATGCCGAAATCGTCGTCGCAGCCCGCCAACCGCTCTGCCTTTCCCCGGACTCTGTTGGTCGGATTCTTGACGGCGGCGCTTGCCACGCTGGTGATTGCTTTCGTCAACGTGCGCTCGGCCGACGGCCGGTCCGACGCGGTCATGGCGATGGACCGCAACACCGAGACCTTGCGCCAGCTCAGCCTGTTCAATTCAGCGCTCAAGGATGCCGAGATCGGCCAGCGTGGTTTTCTGCTGACGGGCGACGTCTCATATCTGGAACCGTACCTGCGTTCGCTGCCCTTGATTCAGCAGCGGCTGGCGGTGATCCGAACCGCCACTGACCACGACTCGGCGCAACGCCGCATCGTCAACGACATCGAAGGCATCACCCGGCAGAAGCTGGTTGAGCTACAGAGCACCATCGACATGCGCAAGGCGGGCGACGCGGAAGGCGCGCTGGCCGTGGTCCGCACCGACACCGGCAAAGAGGCGATGGACCGCCTGCGCGAATTGGTGGGTGATCTGTATACGCGGCAGATGGAAGAACTGGCGGCCGGCAAGAACGCCTGGTCCGACGCCACGATCACGTCGGCCTATTACTCGTGGGGCGGTTCGCTGCTGTTGCTGGCGCTGATCGGCATTTCGGCCGGCATGACCGTGCGCGAATATCAAGCCAAGGCGCGCCAGTCCTGGGTCTCGACCGGTTTGTCGGGCCTCAGCACGCGTTTGCAGGGCGACCAGCGCCTGGACGACATCGGCAAGCACACGCTGGATTACCTGGCCGAATACCTGAACGCCGACGTGGGCGCGGGTTATGTGGTGGAGCGCGGCACGGGGGAATTGGAGTTGTTCGGCGGCTTTGCCTTGCCGCCGGAACGGCTGGCGCGCAAGTTCCTGCCCGCTGAAGGGCTGACGGGCCAGGCAGTCACGTCGCGCCGCCTGCTGCATGTGCGCAACGTCCCGGCCGGGCACCTGGAAGTGGCGTCCGCCGTGGGGCGTTCCAATCCGGCTGAACTGATGTTGGCGCCCGCCATTCACAACAACCGCGTCTATGCCGTGATTGAACTGGGCTTCAACCACCCGGTGGGCGACATGGAGCGCAGCCTGCTGGAAGGGGCGTCGGAAATGCTGGCGTCGGCGATCCGCGCGGGCCAGGACCGTACGCGCCTGGAGGCGCTGCTGGAAGAAACCCAGCGCCAGGCCGAAGAACTACAGACGCAGCAGGAAGAACTGCGCGTCAGCAATGAAGAGCTTGAGCAGCAAAGCCGCATCCTGCAGGAATCGCAGGCGCGCATGGAGCTGCAACAGACCGAGCTTGAGCAGACCAATACCAACCTGGAAGCGCAGGCCGAACAGTTGCTGCGGGTGCAGGACGCGTTGACCGACAAGGCGCGCCAACTGACGCAGGCCAGCCAATTCAAGAGCGAGTTCCTGGCCAACATGAGCCACGAACTGCGCACGCCCCTGAATTCCACGCTGATCCTGGCCAAGCTGCTGTCGGACAACAAGCCGGGCAACCTCAGCACCGAGCAGGTCAAGTACGCGCAGACCATTTACGCGGCCGGCAGCGACCTGCTGACGCTGATCAACGACATCCTGGATCTGGCCAAGATCGAAGCCGGGCAGGCCACCATGGACGTCGAACAGGTGCCTATTGCGCCGACCTTGCAGCGCCTGCTGGAACCGTTGCGGCCGATGGCGCTTGAAAAAGGGCTGGCGCTGGAACTGGACATCGAGCAAGCGGTGCCCGCCACCATGCATACCGACCCCAAGCGCCTGGGCCAGGTGCTGAAGAACCTGTTGTCCAACGCGCTGAAGTTCACCGAGCGCGGCACGGTCACGATGCGGGTGTCGCGGGTGTCCGGTCCGGGACACGAGCGGCTGGCGTTCGCGGTGCACGACACCGGCATCGGCGTTCCGGCCGAGCAGCAGGATTTGATTTTCGAGGCCTTCCGGCAGGCCGACGGCAGCACGCATCGCAAGTACGGCGGCACGGGGCTGGGGCTGTCGATTTCGCGGGATCTGGCCGAACTGCTGGGCGGCAAGCTGACGGTGACCAGCACGCCGGGGCAGGGCAGCGTCTTTACCTTGGAAGTGCCGGTGCGCCTGGAAAGCCAGCAGCCCGCCGCCGGTGCGCGCGGCGCGCCGGCGTCGTTTCGGCAGCCGGCCTTTTGGGAGGCGCCCGCGCAACGCGCGCCCGGGGCCCCAGCGCGGGCCGTGGCCGCCAGGGGGCCCGCTACCGAAGCGCCCGCTGCCGAAGCGCCCGCCAGCGACGGCCCGGAGCCGGATCGCAGCATTCTGGTCATTGAAGACGACGAGCGCTTTGCCGGCATTCTTTCCGACCTGGCGCGCGAAATGGGCTTTGGCTGCCTGCTGGCGCACACCGCGACAGACGGTCTGGACCTGGCGGTGCGCAAGCGGCCCAATGCCATCGTGCTGGATGTGAACCTGCCCGACTTTTCCGGCCTGGGCGTGCTGGACCAACTGAAGCGCAACCCGCAGACCCGGCATATTCCCGTGCACGTGGTGTCGGTGGCCGACTATGCGCAGGAAGCCATGGGCCGAGGCGCGGTGGGCTACGCGCTCAAGCCGGTCAAGCGCGAAGAACTGGTGGAAGCCTTGCGGCGCCTGGAAGCCAAGTTCACGCAGCATGTGCGTCGCGTGCTGGTGGTGGAAGACGACGACCGCCAACGCGAAAGCGTGCGCCAACTGCTGGCGCGCAATGACGTGGAAATCGTGCCCGCCGCCACGGCGGAGGCCGCACTGGAATTGCTGCGCGAGAACACCTTTGATTGCGTAGTGATGGACTTAAACCTGCCTGACATGAGTGGCTACGAGTTACTTGAGCAGATGGCCGAGCAGGACAGCGTGTCGTTCCCGCCGGTTATCGTCTACACGGGCCGGGCCTTGTCGCGCGACGAAGAGCAGCACCTGCGCCGCTTCTCGAAGTCCATCATCATCAAGGACGCGCGTTCGCCCGAGCGCTTGCTGGACGAGGTGACCTTGTTCCTGCATCAGGTGGAAGCCGAACTGCCGCCCGAGCATCGTCAGATGCTGGAACTGGCGCGCAGCCGCGATTCGGCGCTGGAAGGCCGCACGGTGCTGGTGGTGGAGGACGACGTGCGCAACGTGTTCGCGCTGTCCAGCATCCTGGAGCCCACCGGCCTGCGGGTGGAAATTGCGCGCAATGGCCGCGAGGCGCTGGATGCGCTGGAGCGCGCCGGGGCCGACGGCGTGCCCGCGATCGACCTGGTGCTGATGGACATCATGATGCCCGAGATGGACGGCTACACGGCGATGCGCCACATCCGCAACCGGCCGGAGTGGCGCCGCCTGCCCATCATTGCGCTGACCGCCAAGGCCATGAAGGACGACCAGGAAAAATGCCTGGCCGCCGGGGCCAATGACTACATCGCCAAGCCGCTGGACGTTGAACGGCTGCTGTCCCTGGTGCGCGTCTGGATGCGCAGCTAACGCTGCCGTCCGCGCCGATTTCCGCTGAACACCCCCATGCCCGCCTCCGCCAAAGCCCGTGTTGATGATATCGAGCAGCGCCTGCTGCTTGATGCGATCTATCACCATTACCACTACGACTTTCGGCAGTACGCGCAGGCCTCGCTCAAGCGGCGCCTGCAAAGCGCGCTGACGCAGTTCGGCTGCAAGACCCTGTCGCAACTGCAAGACCGCGTGCTGCACGAGCCGTCGGTATTCACCGCGCTGCTGCAATTCCTGACCGTGCAGGTCAGCGACATGTTTCGCGACCCGGCGTATTTCCTGGCCTTGCGCACGGAAGTTATTCCCATCTTGCGCACCTATCCGTCCATCAAGGTGTGGGTGGCGGGGTGCAGCGCGGGCGAAGAGGTCTATTCGCTTGCCATCCTGCTGGCCGAAGAAGGCTTGCTGGACCGCGCGCTGATCTACGCCACCGACATCAACCCGCACGCATTGCGAGCCGCCGAGCAGGGCGTGTTCGACATGGACCGGGTGGCGGCCTTCAGCAGTAACCACGCGCGGTCCGGCGGCCGCACGTCCTTGTCGGACCACTACACGGCGCGGTACGGGCGGGTGGTGTTCGACAAGCGCTTGCGCGAACACATGGTGTTTTCGGATCACAGCCTGGCCACCGACAGCGTGTTTGCCGAAGTGCACCTGATTTCGTGCCGCAACGTGCTGATCTATTTTGAGCGCGACCTGCAAAGCCGTGCGCTGGGGCTGTTTCACGACGCGCTGGTGCATCGGGGCTTTCTGGGCCTGGGCTCGCGCGAGTCGCTGCGGTTTTCGGCGCAGGCCGACAACTTCGACGACTTTGTGCTGGAAGAGCGCATTTACCGCAAGAAGGCGGGGCTATGAGCGCGAAGGCCCCCGCATCGCCCGCCGCGCCACGCACCACGCCGCCTTCAGGCCCGTGGGACGCCATCGTCATCGGCGGGTCGTCGGGCGCCATCGACGCCTTGAACGCGCTGGTGCCCGCCTTGCCCGCGCGGCTCTGCGCGGCGGTGATCGTGGTGCTGCATCTGCCGCGCGACCGCCGCAGCCTGCTGGTGGATATTTTTCGTGAACGCTGCGCCTTGCCGGTGCTGGAGGCGGAAGATCAGCTCTGGATACAGCCCGGTCATCTGTACTTCGCGCCGCCGGACTACCACTTGCTGGTGGACCAGGGGCCGAGATTGGCCTTGTCGGTGGGCGCGCCCGTGTATTTTTCGCGGCCATCGATTGACGTTTTGTTTGAATCCGCCGCCGACAGCTATGGCGACCGGTTGATGGGCATCTTGCTATCCGGCGCGAACGAGGATGGCGCGCAAGGCCTGGTGGCGATTCATGCCGCCGGGGGCCGCACCGTGGTGCAGGCGCCGTCGTCGGCCGCCATGCCCACCATGCCGAATGCGGCATTGGCGCGCCTTGCCGTGGACGATGCCCTGACGCCCGATGAGATCGCCGCCATGCTGTCCCAACTGCCAACGCAGCCCGTGCTGTAACCCAACACTGCCTTGACACCATGTTCCTGACATCCGCCAAACCACAAGAAGAACGAATCAAATGCCTGCTGGTCGACGACGTGCCCGAAAACCTGGTGGCGCTGGAAGCGCTGCTGGATAGCAGCCGGGTCCAGGTGCTGAAGGCGCAGTCCGGCCCGGAAGCGCTTGAGCTGTTACTGGAAAATGGCGACGTCGCCCTGGCCCTGCTGGATGTGCAAATGCCCGACATGAACGGCTTCGAACTGGCCGAACTGATCCGGGGCAGCGAGCGTACCCGCCATATTCCGCTGATCTTCATCACGGCCGGCTCGCGAGAGCAGAACTGGCAATTCCGTGGCTATGAGAGCGGCGCCGTGGACTTTCTATACAAGCCCATCGACCCGCACATGCTGCGCATGAAGGCCAACGTGTTCTTCGAACTGCACGAGCGCAAGCGCGCGCTGGCGCAGCAATTGGAAGAACGCACCGAAGCCCTGCGCATCAACGAGATGTTCATGGCGGTGCTAAGCCACGACCTGCGCACGCCCTTGCAGTCCATCGTCATGGGCGCGTCCCTGTTGCAGCGGCAAAACGACCCGACGCGCGTGGCGGGCCTGGCCCAGCGCATGCTGCAAAGCAGCGAGCGCATGGCGCGGTTGATCGAAGACCTGCTGGACGTGACGCGCATCCGCCAGACGGGCGGCCTGACGCTTGCGTCGGCCCAGCAAAGCATGGATACGCTGGTGCGCCGCACGGTGGATGAAGCGCAGACGGGCTTTCCCGACCGCCAGATCGAATGCGATTGCGTGGGCGACATGGCGGGCGTGTGGGACGGCGAACGCCTGTGCCAGGTGTTTGCCAACCTGATCGGCAATGCTTTGCATCACGGAGAGCGTGATGTGCCCGTACACGTGGAGGCCGATGGCGCGGCGGCGGACCGGGTGACCGTGACCGTCAGCAATGGCGGCACGATCGCCCCGGCCTTGCTGCCGCACCTGTTCAACCCGTTTCGCAGCGGCGAGCGCCGGGCCGACAGCCACAACGGGCTGGGCCTGGGGCTTTTCATTGCGCAGCAGATCGTGCTGAGCCACGGCGGGTGCATCAACGTGGAATCCCGCGACGGCATCACGCGCTTTCGCGTCGAGCTGCCGCGCGGGGTTGCGGCGTAGGGGTTATCAGAACTCCGCCGACACCGACAGCAGCACCGTCCGGGGCGCGCCGACGGTCAAACCTTCGCGCGCGGCGGACTGCCAGTAGTTCTTGTTGAACACGTTTTCCACCGTGGCGCGCACTACCATCGGCGTGCCGTTGGCGTTGAACGCATAGCGCGCGCCCAGGTCGAAGCGCGTCCACCCCGGGATCGTCTGCGTGTTGCCCACGTCCACATACTGCTGGGTGGTGCGCAGCATGCGCGCGGTCAGGGTCAGGCCTTGCAGGAAGGGCGTGTCCCATTCCGCCGCCGCGTTGAATTGAAAGCGCGGCACGGCGGGCGCGTGGTTGCCGTCGTTGGCGCCGCCTTCCGTGCGTGTCAGGCGCGCGTCGGTGTAGGCCACGCCGCCCAGCAGGCGCACACCGGGCGCGGCGTCGCCTTGCACCAACCATTCCAGGCCGCGATTGCGCTGCTGGCCGTTGGACACGTAGCGCAGCGAGGCCGGATCCAGATAGCTGCTGGGCTTTTCGATCTGGAACGCGCTGAGCGTGGTGGAGAAGTCGCCAAAATCGTACTTGCCGCCCACTTCGATCTGCTTGGCGATTTCCGGGGCGAACATCTCGCCCGCGTTGACGGCGCCCTCGGGCGCAGTGGCCCCCTGGCTCAGCCCTTCGATGTAGTTGCCGTACAGCGACAGGCGCTGCGTGGGGCGCACCGTCAAGGCGAACGCGGGCGTGACGGCGGACTTCTTGTATTCGGACGAAGTACGGCCCGTGGCGGCATCGAAGTTGGTCGATTCGATGCGCTGATGGCGGAAGCCCGCAATGATCTGGACGCGGTCATCGGCAAACGACAGCTTGTCCGCCAGCGCCACGCTGTACAGGCGCGACTCGCTGGTGCGGGGCAGGTCGCCCGGCCGCGCGATGTTTGGCTTGGGCAGGTCGGCCGGGTCGTACAGGTTTGAAAAGATGGTGCTGGAACGGATGCGCGCCGACGAATAGTCGATGTCCAGCGCGCTGGCGCTGATCGAGGGCTCGTGCTTGACCGGGCCCGTGTTGAAGCGGCCACGCAGGCCGACTTCGCCCGTCTTGCTCAGCAGCGATTCGTTCAGGCGGGCTGGCACGGCGCCGATGTCGCCATTGGTGTCCAGCATCAGCCAACTGGTTTGCAGGCTTTCAAAGTCGTGCTTGCGCGCGCCGATTGCGCCATACACCGTCCAATCCGGCGTCAGGTCGTATTCGGCGCGCAGCGCGCCCGACCATTCCTTGGTTTTCCAGTAGGTCCACGACGGGAAGAAATTGCGGCGTGCGTCCGGCGCGGAACCGATGTCCACACCCGGGGCCGGCGCGAACAACAAGCCGCTGCGTGCGTCGGTGTTGCGATTTTGATAATTGATGTCGCCCTCCACCCGGAAGCGTTCGCCTTGGTAGTCCAGGCCGAGCGCTACCGCGCCCAGGGTTTCCTTGGCGCCGTCCTGGGGCAGGTCGCCGCCGCTGCCGGCCACGTTCAGGCGCACGCCCCATTCCTGGCTGTCGCCGTAGCGGCGCGCCAGGTCGGCGTGGGCGCCGAATTGCGAGTCGCCGATGTAGCTCAGGGTGTAGCGGTTAAGCGGTTCGGCCCCGGCGCGCTTGGGCACCAGGTTGATGGCCCCGCCCACCGAGCCGTAAGGCGCCATGCCATTGAGCAGCGCGTTGGGGCCGCGCAGCACTTCCACGCGCTCGACACCGATCAGCGAACTGGCGTTGCGCGGCGACACGCCGTACAGGCCGTTGAACGACACGTCGTAGTTGAACAGCGAGAAGCCGCGGATGTTGAATTCGTCGCGCCCCGCGCCGCGTGAATAGGTGTTGCGCACCGACGGGTCGTTGACCAGTACGTCGCCGATGTTCTGCGCCTGCTGGTCTTCGATCAGCTTGGCGGTGTATTGCGTGGCGCTGAAGGGCGTGTCCATGTCGCTCATATTGCCCAGCAGCCCGACCCGGCCGCCGGTGGCCACCTGGCCGCCCGCGTAGGCGGGGGGCAGGCCGCTACCCAACGCGCTGGCTGTCACGGTGACGGGTGCCAGCGTGGCGGTGCCCGCGTCGGGGATGGCGGACAGGCGGAACTGGTTGGGCGCCTCGCGCGTGGCGCGCAGGCCGGTGCCGGCCAGGGCCTGGCTCAGGGCGTCGGCGCGGGAATAGCGTCCGCGCACGCCGCTGCTTTGGCGACCCGCCAGCAGTTGCGGCGGGGCGGCCAGCAAGATGCCGGTTTCATTGGCCAGGCGGGTCAGCACCTGGCCCACGGGGGCAGCGGGAATGTCGAACGTCAGCAGTTCGCTGGCCTGGCCGGCGCCCGCGGCCGCAGGCTGGGCATGCAGGGCCGGCGCCCAGATCGCCGACAGGGCGAGGGCCAGCGCCAGCGTGGGGGCGGGGGAAAAACGAGGGGACATGACGGAACCTGTGCGCGCTTGCGAAAAAGGAAAAGGAAGTTGGCAATGTCCTGCGTTGCAGGAGCTCTCACTTTCCTAAATCGAACCTGGATTCAAAACCCGGAACCGCCGCGCGGGTTTTTTTTGGATTTTTTTGAATTTCTTGTCTACGCACGCGGTTCAAGACTGATCCACCAGGGCAGGGTGCGCTGCAGGCGGATGGGCAGCACCGAGGCCAGCATGTTCAGCGCGCGGTCCACGTCGTTCAGCGGATAGCTGCCAAACACCGGCAAATCCCGCAGTTGCGGCGCCAGGCCCAGGTGCCCGGCATGGTAGCGGCGTAGCGCGGAGACGACTTCCGACAGGGGCGTGCCATCGGCCAGCAGCAAGCCTTGGCGCCAGCTTTCCCGCGCGGGGTCGGCCGGCATCAGGGGCTGCAAGGTGTCGCGGGTGAAGCGCGCCTGCCGGCCCGCCGAGACGACTTCGCTGGCGCCCGAGCGCAAGGCGGTCACGCGGACCGCGCCGTCATAGACGGCGACCAGCGTGTCCGCGTCGGCCTCGCTGACCGAAAAACGCGTGCCCAGGGCTTGCAGCTCGCCTTGTCCGGTGTCCACAAAAAAGGGGCGCAGCGGATCCTGGCCGGTATCCACCAGGATTTCGCCCGCCACCAGTTGCAGCCGGCGCTGGGTGCCGCTGTAGGCCACATTGAAAGCGCTGAGCGCGTTGATCCAGACGCGGGTGCCGTCGGCCAGCGTGACTTGCCGCGTTTCGCCCACGCCGGCGCGGTAGTCCGTGCCCCAGAGCGTGGCCAGCGTGGACAGCGGCGTCTGGCGCCATGCGGTCCAGCCCAAGCACGACAGGCCGAAGGCCGCGCCCAGCCCCAGCAAGACCTGGCGCCGACGGCGCGGCGCGGCGCTGATCGATTGGTGAAACGCCGACACGGCGGCATTGCGGTCGGGGCTGGTCTGCAAGGGGGTGAAGCGGCGGTCGATGCGTTCCACGTAGCTCCAGGCCTGCCGCTGCTCGGCGCCCCGGTCCAGCCATTGCCGCCATTGCTGGCGCTCGGCCGAAGATGCCTGGCCGCTACGCAGCAAGGCGTACCACTCGGCGGCTTCTTCCATGACGTCGTGCGCGGGTTCGGACGCGGCCAGGGTGCTCATCGCGTGGCGGGGGAGGGGGTGGTCGTGTCGTCGGCCAGGCGGTCGCGCAGGCCGTCGGTCGTGTCGTCGCTTAAGCCAGCGGCCAGCCTGGCTTCCAGCTTCATGCAGCACAGCATGGCGCGCGCCACGTACTTGCGCACCATGCGGGCGGATACGTTCAGCGTGTCGGCCACTTCCTGATCGGTCATTTCGCAGGCGACCGCCATGACGAAAGCGTGCGCGACCTTGGGCGGCAGTTCACGCAGCATGGTGTCGATTTCGCCCAGCGCTTCAAGCACGATGGCCTGGTCCTCGGCGGACGACACGGTGGGTTCGGGCTGCTTGGCCAGCGTGTCCAGCCAGGCTTGCTCCAGGCTGCGGCGGCGCCATAGGTCCACGCACATGCCGTTGGCCATCTTGCGCAAATAGCTGCGCGCCTGCTGCGGAGTGTCGAAGTGGCAGGGGCGGGTGAGCAGCCGCACGAAAGCATCGTGCGCCAGGTCGGCCGCGTCGGCCGCGTTGCCCAGGCGCCAGTTCACCCAGGTCAGCAACCAATGGTGATGGTTGCCGTACAGGTGTTCAAAGTCCTGGGACAAAGGGGGTGCAGCGCTCAAGATCCCGCCCGCTCGCGATAAGTGTCCGCATCCATGCACTGGCATTAATGCTAATGCGAACACTTATCAATTATTTAACGAGCGCAGATTATGGCTTGGCGCGCGCGGGCTTGGCAACCCGGGATAAGACCAGTGTGGCGCGGTGGCGTCAGGCCGGCGTCATCACCCCATCGACCATGCGCATGAGCGACAGCGGGTTGGCGCGCTTGACGCCGTCGGGCAGCAGCGCGTCGGGCAGGTCCTGATAGCAGACCGGGCGCAGGAAGCGGCGAATCGCGGTGGCGCCCACCGACGTGGACGCCGGGTTCGACGTGGCCGGGAAGGGGCCGCCGTGCACCATGGCATGGCTGACTTCCACACCGGTCGGGTAGCCGTTGGCCAGGATGCGGCCGGCCTTGCGCTCCAGCACGGGCAGCAGCGCTTGGGCTTGCGCCACGTCGGCCTCGTCCACGAACAGGGTGGCCGTCAACTGGCCTTCCAGGTGCTCGGCCACGGCCGTCATCTGGGCCACGTCGCGGCAGGCCACCACCAGCGAGGCGGGGCCGAACACTTCGGCTTCCAGTTCATGCGACGCCAGGAAGCGGTCGGCCTGCGTGCCGAACACGACCGCGCCCGCGGCGTTGGCTTCCGGCTTGGATGCTTCGCCCCGGCCCAGCGTGGCCACGCTGGCGTGCTTGGCTAGCGCGTCGGCGCCGTCCTGGTAGGCGGCAAAGATGCCGGGGGTCAGCATGGTGGCCGCGCCCTTGGCCTTGACGGCTTCGGCGGCGGCTTGACGGAAGCGGTCCAGCGCCGGGCCTTCCACGCCGATGACCAGGCCGGGGTTGGTGCAGAACTGGCCCACGCCCATGGCCAGCGAATCCACAAACCCACGGGCGATGGCTTCAGCGCGCGCGTCCAGGGCGGCCGGCATCAGGAACACCGGGTTGATGCTGGACATTTCGGCGTAGACGGGAATCGGCACCGGGCGGGCATTGGCGGCGGCAACCAGCGCCAGGCCACCCCGGCGCGAGCCCGTGAAGCCGACGGCGGCAATGGCCGGATCCGACACCAGGGCGGTGCCGATTTCGCTGCCCGCGCCAAACAGCAACGAGAACGTGCCTTCGGGCAAACCGTGCTTGGCGACGGCGGCCTGGATCACCCGGCCCACCATTTCAGAGGCGCCCGGGTGCGCGTTGTGCGCCTTGACGATGACGGGGCAACCGGCGGCCAGCGCCGACGCGGTGTCGCCGCCCGCCACCGAGAAGGCCAGCGGGAAGTTGCTGGCGCCGAACACCGCGACGGGGCCCAACGGCACGTTGGCCAGGCGCAGGTCGGCGCGCGGCAGCGGTTGGCGTTCCGGTTGCGCTGGGTCGATGGTGGCGTCCAGGAAGTAGCCGTCGCGCACCACGCGGGCGAACAGGCGCAACTGGCCCACGGTGCGGCCACGTTCGCCTTGCAGGCGCGCGACGGGCAGGCCGGTTTCCAGGTGCGTGCGTTCAATCAGCGCGTCACCCAGCGCCAGGATGCCCTCGGCGATGCTTTCCAGGAACTGCGCGCGGGTTTCCAGCGGCGCGGCGCGATAGGGGTCAAAGGCGGCGCGGGCCAGCTCGGCGGCGCGCGCGACGTCGTCGGCCGAGCCTGCGGGGAAGGCGGGCTCCAGGCGTTCGCCGGTGGCGGGGTTGATGGCGTGTTGCGCCGCGCCCGAGCCCAGGACGGCGCTTTTGCCGATCAGCATTTGGCCGGTCAGGGTCATGATGAATTCTCCGAAAAAAAGACAGCCCCTTGTCTGGGGCGTAGGTGCACGGTAGATGCCGCGTTGAATGTAAGTCATCGTACAACACGAAACACCTCGATTTCAAGGTGATTGCTCTATGGATGTACTTGTAGACAAGGGGAAACCCCAAATTTATTCATCCCCTATTTCGCGGATATTCTCATGGTTGTACGATAACGTATCGGATGCGCGGATTCGCGTGCATCGCTGCGTATCTCCCCAAGGCAAAAGGATTTTTCATGCAGGTTGCGGCAGACCAAACGCCGGTGCTTATCAAGATTCACCCGCAAGACAATGTGGCGATCGTGGCCAATGAAGGGGGGCTGCCCGCCGGCACGGTGTTGCCCGATGGCCTGCAATTGGTGGACGCCGTGCCGCAAGGGCACAAGGTGGCCTTGCAAGACCTGGCCGAAGGCGACCCGGTGGTGCGCTACAACGTGGTGGTCGGCTTTGCCGCCAAAACGCTGCCGCGCGGAAGCTGGATCAACGAGCGCGTCACCACCATGCCCACCGCACGCACCTTGGAAGACCTGCCCGTGGGCACGCGCATCACGCCGCTGCCGCCGCTGGAAGGCTACACGTTCGAGGGTTACCGCAACGCCGACGGCACTGTGGGCACGCGCAATATCCTGGCCATCAGCACCACGGTGCAATGCGTGCAGGGCGTGGTCGAACACGCCGTGGCGCGCATCCGCCAGGAACTGTTGCCGCGCTATCCCAACGTGGACGACGTGGTCGGCATCGAACACACCTACGGCTGCGGCGTGGCCATTGATGCCCCCGGCGCGGCGATTCCCATCCGCACCTTGCACAACATCGCCCGCAACCCGAACTTTGGCGGCACGTCCATGGTGGTCAGCCTGGGTTGCGAAAAGCTGCAACCGGAACGGCTGCTGGCGCCGGGCGCCATACCAATCCGCGCGGGCGAGGGCATGGGCGCAGACGGCGAAGGGGTGGACACCATCGTGCTGCAAGACGAAGAAAACGTGGGCTTTCAGTCGATGATCGACCTGATCATGCGCACGGCCGAACGCCATCTGCAAAAGCTGAATGCGCGCCGCCGCGAAACCTGCCCGGTGTCCGACCTGACGGTAGGGGTGCAATGCGGCGGCAGCGACGCCTTTTCCGGCGTGACGGCCAACCCCGCCGTGGGCTTCGCCACCGACCTGCTGGTGCGTGCCGGCGGCACCGTGATGTTCTCCGAGAATACCGAAGTGCGCGACGGCATCGATCAGTTGACGGCGCGCGCCGCCACGCCGGAAGTGGCCGACGCGTTGATCCGCGAGATGGCCTGGTACGACGATTACCTGCAACGCGGCATGGCCGACCGCAGCGCCAACACCAGCCCGGGCAACAAGAAGGGCGGCTTGTCGAACATTGTGGAAAAGGCGATGGGGTCGATCGTGAAGTCGGGCTCGTCGCCCATTCATGGCGTGCTGTCGCCCGGTAACCGCCTCACGCAAAAGGGCTTGATCTTTGCCGCCACGCCCGCCAGTGATTTCATCTGCGGCACGTTGCAACTGGCGGCCGGCATGAACCTGCATATCTTCACCACCGGCCGGGGCACGCCCTACGGTCTGGCGCAGGTGCCGGTCATCAAGGTGGCCACGCGCGACAGCCTGGCGCGCCGCTGGCATGACCTGATGGACGTGAACGCAGGCCGCATCGCCACCGGCCAGGCATCTATTGAAGACGTGGGTTGGGAGCTGTTTCGCCTGATGCTGGACGTGGCCAGCGGCCGCCAGCAGACCTGTGCGGAAAAGCTCAAGCTGCACAACGCCCTGGCGCTGTTCAACCCCGGGCCCGTGACCTGAGCGCCCGAGGACGCCGCCCACGAAGGGCCGGAGGGCGTCGCCTACCAAGGGCCGCCGCTAGCCGCACATCCGCTTGACCGCATTGCCATCGCATTACACCGACAAGAGGAGACACCGATGGAGCTTGCCCCCTTGGCCCAGCCCGGCCGCCGCCGACTGCTGGGCGCCGCATTGGCGCTAGGACCGGCCACGCTTGCACAGGCGCAGTCGTTCAGCTTTACGCCGCAGCAGCGCTACCCGGATTCGTCCGTGCGCATCCTGGATCCGGAGTTTTCCAAGTACCGCATCTACAGCAGCACCGTCGAACAACTGGCCACGGGTTTCCGTTGGCTGGAAGGGCCGGTATGGGTGGGTGACGGCCGCTATCTGCTGGTGTCCGACATTCCCAACGACCGCATCCTGCGCTGGGACGAAACCACCGGTGAAATCAGCGAGTTTCGCAAGCCCGCCAACTTCAGCAACGGCCTGGCCCGCGACCGGCAGGGCCGGCTGCTGACCTGCGAGCATCTGACGCGGCGCGTCACGCGCACCGAATATGACGGCTCCATCACGGTGCTGGCCGACCGCTACGACGGCAAGCGCTTCAATTCGCCCAACGACATCATCTGCCAGCGCAACGGCGCCATCTGGTTCACCGATCCGCCATTCGGCATCGGCGGGCATTGGGAAGGCGACAAGGCCAAGCCGGAACTGCCGCACGGCGTCTACCGCATCGACCCGTCGGACGGCCGCGTGACGCAGGCGCTGGGTGACTTGGCCGGGGCCAACGGCCTGTGCTTTTCGCCGGACGAAAAGATTCTTTATGTGGTCGAGTCGCGCCATCAGCCCAACCGCGTGGTGTGGGCCTATGACGTGGGCGCGGACGGCGCGCTATCGGGCAAGCGCCTGCATATCGACGCGCAAGGCCCCGGCGCCATCGACGGCATCAAGTGCGATGAAGACGGCAACCTGTGGTGCGGCTGGGGCAGCAACGGCTCGGCCGGCGCCAAGCCCGAAGAGCTGGACGGTGTGATGGTGTTCAACCCGGCGGGCAAGCCCATCGGCCATATCCGTCTGCCCGAACGCTGCGCCAACCTGTGCTTTGGCGGGGCCAAGCGCAACCGCCTGTTCATGGCCAGCAGCCATTCGCTATACGCGCTGTACGTGGAAACGCGCGGCGCCGTGTGACGTTTGCAAGCGGCAAGGCGTGGCAGGGCGCCGCGCCGGTTTTATCTCAAAACAACATCAACCCGTGTGGAGACAGCATGAACGTAAGCAAGAGACATTTCCTGGGCGGCGCCGCGGCGCTATGCCTGTCGCCCTTGGTGCCCGCCTGGGCGCAGCAAGCAGGGGCGGCCGCAAGCGGCGGCGCGGTGAACTGGCCGACGCGGCCCGTGCGCATCGTTGTGCCGTATCCGCCCGGGGGCTCGTCGGACATCATCGCGCGCATCCTGGCCCCGCGCCTGTCCGACGTGCTCAAGCAGACCGTGGTGGTCGAGAACAAGCCCGGCGCCAACGGCAACCTGGGCGCGGGGCTGGTCGTGCAGCAGGCGGCCGAGGGCCATACCGTGCTGCTGTGCGACGTGGGCGCCCTGGCGATCAGTCCGTCCGTTTACACCAAGCTGTCGTTCGATCCGTCCAAGGACTTGCGCGCCGTCGGCATGCTGGCCTATTCGCCGCACGTGCTGGCGGTGCACCCGGACGTGCCGGCCAAGACCTTGCAGGATCTGGTGGCGCTGTCGAAAAAGGAACGGCTGAATTTTGCCGTGACGGCAATCGGCAGCGCGCCGCACCTGGCGGCGGTGGCGGTGCAGCAGGCCACGGGCGCGCAATGGGAATACGTGCCGTACAAGGGCGGCTCGCAAGCGGTGACGGACACGATCGGCGGGCAGACCCAGATCATCATGAACGGGCTGCTGGCGACCTTGCCGCACATCAAGTCCGGCAAGCTGCGCGCGGTGGCGATTTCGAAGGGCGAGCGCATGAAGCTGGTGCCGGATATTCCGACCATTTCGGAACAAGGCGTGAAGGGCTTTGAGTCGGGCACGTGGCAGGGCGTGATGGCGCCGGCGACCATGACCGACCCGGTGGCCCAACGCCTGGCGATGCTGATGGCGCAGATCGTCACCCAGCCGGACGTGACGGCGCAATTGAACGAGCAGGGCGCCGAAATCGTGACGCGCAACCCGGCCGAACTGGCGCAGTTCTTCGCCAGCGAACGCGCGCGCTGGGCCAAGGTGGTGGAAAGCACCAACATCAAGCTGGACTGACGGGGCCAGGGCGCGCGTGTTGCGAGGCATGGACGATGGGCGCACACTCGTGCCTGGTTCGTCTTGCCTTGGAGCCGCGATGAAAGCCCTGATCCTGGCTGGCCCCCTGAGGGTGGCTGCGTCCTTTGGGCTGGCCCGATGCATTGGGCTGGTCACCCCCATCGGGCTGGCTGTTTCCGCCGCGCTGTTCGCCGGGCCCACGCTGGCGCGGGATAGCGTGCCCGGCGGCGTGCCAGAGCCGCCCGCGTCCGCGCGCACCTTGCCGGATACCTGCCTGGGGACATCATGTTCCAGGAAGGTGGACCCCGGCCGGAGTGGGCAGCCTTGCCTGGGCACGTCCTGCGGCGGCGCGCGCTACCCGGAGCCGGCATCGGACGCGAATGTAAACCGCGCCCCGCCGCCGTGGAGCGGCCCGGCGCAACCGAAGCTGCCGCCGATGCCACAGCGTGGGCAGCCCTTGGGACCGCTGACGCCGGGGCCGGCGTTACCGCGTTAGGTGCGGGAATTGCGCCAGTGAAATGTGCGTGACATGCTGGGCGGCTGCAATGCAGGTCACGGCATTGAAAAAAACCGTGACGACGCTTGTTGCAAGGCAACATCGTTTGCTATCTTCCGGCCGTACCGCTTCTATCGTGATTTTGGGGAATCCATCAACATGCCTGCCCGCCCACGCCTAGCGACAGTGCCCGCCCAGGAGTCCGAGACAGCGGTATTGTCCGCCCCACCGCCCAAGCCTGCCGCGGCGACCGACGCGCTTGGATGCGCCGCCAGCAAGCTCATCACGAACCAGCATTTCGAAGGCGGCGGGCTGACGTTCTACCGCAAAAGCACCGACAACAAACATTTCGGCCACGTCGCCACGCCGGCGTCCGACCGGGGTTATCTGGTGGGCGTGGCCATGCAGGGCGGACACCGACGCCGCATCCTGCAAGGCAACCATGCATCGACCCATGATTTCGACATCGGGTCGGTCTATATCCGCGATTTCAACGAAGACTACCGCGCCGACCTGCACGGCGGTTTCGACTTCGTGTTGATCGAGCTGTCGCGCGCTTTCATCGAACGCATCAACGACGAGAACGGCGGCCCGCGCGTCAGCAGTCTGCTGCCGCGCGCGGGGCAGGGCGACCCGGTGCTGGCACATATGTCTCACGTGCTGGCCAGCGTGTTGGCGCAGCCGGAGCAGCAGGGCGGCCTGTTCGTGGAACACCTGAGCCTGGCGCTTGGCGCGCACCTGCTGTCGCACTATGGCGCGGGCGCCACCAGCGGCTGGACGGACTCGGGCGGGAGCCGCGTGCTGTCGCGCAAGCTGGAAGCCCGGGCCAAGGACATGCTGCTGTCGTCCCAGCGCGCGGACACGTCCATTGCAGACATCGCCGAGGCCTGCAACCTGTCGCGCAGCTATTTCATCAAGGCGTTCCGGCAGACGGTGGGCACCACGCCGCACCGTTGGCTGCTGGAGCAGCGCGTGCAAAAAGCGCAAGACTTGCTGCGCATGCCGGGCCGGTCCATTACCGACATCGCGCTGTTGTGCGGCTTTGCCGACCAGGCGCATCTGACGCGGGTGTTCACCAGCGTGGTGGGCGCATCGCCCGGGGCCTGGCGCAAGGTCAACGCGTAGCGTGCATGGGGCGGTGTCAGCCGGGGGGGCTAAACCAGGGTTTAAGCCCGGGTTTAAGCCGCGGTGTACGATCACTGCTCTTTCAGACAAAGCAGCACCCAAGTACGCAAGACCGTCCGGCAGCCCGAAGCTAGCCTAGCGCTGTACCTTGCCGCTTTCTTCGGTTGCCCCGGAAGTGAATCCCATGAATCGCCCGCCCGTTGACGCCGCTTGCCAACCGCCTGAATTGCCGGCCTTGCATGCGCAAGCGTTTCCCATGCTGAGCCCCGACCAGATCCGCCTGGCCGCGCCCTACGGCGAGGAAGTGCGGGCGTCGGCCGGCACCGTGCTGTTGCAAAGCGGCAGCGAGGAGGCCGCGTTCTACATCGTGCTGGATGGGTACGTGGAAGTGCTGGAAAGCGAAGCCGACGGCACCCAGCACAGCCTGCTGATGCATCGCGATGGGGAATTCACCGGCAGCCTGGACCTGTTTACCGACCGCCCCAACGCGGTCACAGCACGCGCCGATTCCGACAGCCGGCTGCTGTGCCTGTCGCGCGCGGGGCTGGCTCAGTTGCTGCTTGCGGAGCCTATGTTGGCAGACATTGTGCTGCGCGCTTTCATGCTGCGCCGCATTGGCTATTTGCGTCGCCGGCCCTATGGCGGCGCCATTTCGCGTGGGGGTGCCATGGCCGATGGCAGTGCTGTCCCACGCTCGGGCGCGGCGGCGGGGCAGGCCGACCCGGTGTTGGACCTGGCCGTGATCGGCGGCGGGCCGGCGGGACTGGCGGCGGCGGCCTATGCCGCGTCTGAAGGCTTGCACACCCTGCTGGTGGGCGGCTCTTTATGCGGCGCCGAGGCGCCAGGGACGCAGGCCTTGCCCGGCTTTCCCGGCACCATCACCGGCTTGTGCGATGGCGGCCTGCTGCGCCGCGCCGAAACGCAAAGCCGTCGCTTCGGTTCGCATGTGATGCCCGTGCGCGTGGCCACGGAATTCGACAGCACTTCGTACCCGTATCGCGTGTGGCTCGATGACGGCCAGATGATCGAGGCGCGCAGCTTGATCGTGGCGACCGGGCTGGTGGAAGACGGCTCTGGCGAGGGCAACACGGCGTGGTTGGACGGCTGCCTGGACACCGATGACCTGGGCTGCATCCTGACGGGCCGGGCGGCAGCCGGGTCCATGCAGGCGCGCGCGTATGAAAGCTCGCAGCCCGGCGTGTTCGCGGTGGGCGCGGTGCGCGCCGGATCCGTCAAGCACGTGCTGGCCAGCATTGCCGAGGGCGCGGCGGCGGTGCGCGTCGTGCACCGCTTCCTGGACGCCTCGGCTCACTAGTTTGCTGCCCCACTAGTTCGCTACCCCACTAGTTCGCTACCCCACTAGTCCGGGCGGCCGTCCCGCTTGGCCTGGCGCGAATTCAGCGCCAGAAAATGATGCACCACGGGCTTGTCCGGCCCGATATGAAAGCGCTGCGCTTCGCCTTGCAGGTCGGCATCGGCTTGCGACACGCGCTGGTGCTGGCGCAAGTGCTCGGCCCAGGACTCCACCAGAAACCATTCCTGCACGCGCTCGGGCTCGCCCGTGTGTTCGGCCACGCCCCAGGCATAGGCCCCGTCACGCCGACGCTCTTGCGCCACCGCCTGGAGCGCCTGCAAGAACGCGGGGCGGTCTTCGACGCGGATGCGGTATTCGATTTGCACCATGACCGGGCCGCGATCATGTTCGACGGGCGTGTCCAGCAGCGGCTCGGGCCAGTGGTTGGACGGATCCAGATTCGCCTCGCCCTGCGGCAGGCGCAGGCGATGCAGCACCAGGCCCGCGACCAGCAGGCCAGCCGCGCCGGCCAGCAAGGTGGCGGGTACGCCGATTTCCTGCGCCAGCAAGCCCCAGCCCAGGCTGCCGGCCGCCATCGCGCCGTTGAACACCATCAGGTAGATCGCCAAGCCACGGCCACGCACCCAGTTCGGCAGAATGGCCTGGGCCACGCCGTTGAAGGTGGTCAACGCCACAATCCAGCCCATGCCCAAGAGCAGCAACAGCAACACGGCGGCCCATTGCGGCGGCGCGAAGGACAGCGCCGCCATCACCACGGCAGCGGCCACGGCGGCGGCCAGCACCAGGCCGTCGGCATTCAGGCGCTGGCGTAGCTTGGGCAGCACCACCGCGCCCAGAATTGCGCCCACGCCCACGGCGCCCAGCAACACGCCATAAAAGCCCGCGCCGCCGCCCAGCATGCGGCGCGCCACCAGCGGCAGCAGGGCCCAGACTGAACTGGCGAAGATGAAGAACACCGCCGCGCGCAACAGCACCACATGTAGCTCGCGGCTGGCGCGGGCGTAGCGCACGCCGGCACGGAAGGCGCCGAAGAACTGCTCGGACAAGCCGTCGTCCACCTTCTTGGGCCGCTTCCACCAGATCAACGCCGCGATCACGAACACATAGCTCAGCACGTCCGCGCCATAGGCGGCGGCAGCACCAAACGCAGCCAGCAGCAGCCCGCCCACGGCCGGCCCCAAGGCGCGCGCGATATTGACGCCCAGCGAATTCAGGCCCACGGCCGTTTTCAGTTCGGCCTTGGGCACGAGTTCAGGCACGATGGCCTGCCAGGTCGGCCCCATCAGCGCCGTGCCCACGCCGCCCAGAAAGGTCAGCGCGATCAGCGTTTCGACGGTCAGCGTGTTGGTCTTGGCCATCACCAGCAGCGTGAAGCTGACGCAGCCCAGCAGCACCTGGATGGCGATCAGGAAACGCCGCCGATCCAGGATGTCGGACAGCACGCCCGCCGGAATGGCCAACAGGAATACCGGCAAGGTGGCCGCCGTTTGCATCATGGCCACGGCGGCCGGGTTGCTGGACAGGTCGGTCACAAGCCAGGCACTGGCCACGTCGCGCATGAAGCTGCCGATATTGCCCAGGATGGTGGCGCCCCACAGCACGGCGAACAGCGTGTGCTTCAAGGGCGCCAGGCCGCCCACGGCGGCGGGCGGGGTGATGCGATCAGGTCCGGCCATTCAGGCGCTCCGTCAAGTCATGCCAGGCGACCAGGACGAATGCCCCGGCCAGCCCCAAGTGTTCATAGAACGCGTTCATTGCCATGAAGCGCGCGTCGGCGGGGGCTTCCCAATAGCGGTTGGCCATCAGTGCCGCCACGGCGGTAAAGAGCGCCAGCGCCAGCGCGCCCAGCCAGCGCAGGCGGCCGGACAGAATCAGCGCGCTGGCGCCGAATTCCAGCGCGATGACCGCCCCCGCCATGAGCGCGGTGGGAGGCAGGCCGAAATGCGCCATCTCGGCCTGCGCGCCCGCAAAGTCCAGCAGCTTGACCAGCCCGCCCTGGATATACGCGCCGCATAGCGCCAGCAAAGCCAACCAGCGCACCGTCTTGGAGAGCAGCGGACGTCGCGACGCAGGCGGGTGCACCACGGAAGCTTGCACGCTCATACCGCCCAGCACGCGCAGCCCAGCGCGCCCCAGAAGCCCTTCAGGTCGGACACGGGCAGCTTGCTGGCCCAGGCGCCTGCGTGCTGGTGTCCGTGCACGTTGCAGTCGTTCAGGCAGGCGCAGGCGGCGGCCGCTTCGCGCAGCGTGGTCTGCAAGGGCTTGCCTTCGCTATCGCCCCAGGCGCCATAGCCGCCGAACAAGCGCGTGGGCGACCAGTCCGGCATGGCGGGCGGCGGGGCGGCGTCATCATGGGCCGAGAATTCGCCCGCGCCCCAGACCACCTTGCCGCCCACCACCGTCAGCAGGCTGCTGGTGTCGGCAATGTCGGATTCCGGGCACGCAAAGAAGTCGCGATCAGGCACCACCAGGTCAGCCAGTTGGCCGACCGCGATGCGGCCTTTCTTGCCCTGTTCGTTCGAGAACCAGGTGACGTTTTCCGTCCACATGCGCAGGGCGGCATCGCGGTCCAGGCAATTGCGTTGCGGCGTCAGGCGCAGGCCGCCGACCGTCTTGCCGGTGATCAGCCACGACAGCGACACCCACGGGTTGTAGGACGCCACGCGCGTGGCGTCGGTGCCGGCCGACACGTTGACGCCTTTTTCCAGCATGCGCTTGACCGGCGGGGTGGCTTCGGCCGCGCCCGCGCCATAGCGTTCGACGAAGTACTCGCCCTGATACGCCATGCGGTGCTGCACGGCCACGCCGCCGCCCAGCGCGGCGATGCGGTCGATGGATTTTTCGGAAATGGTTTCGGCATGGTCGAAGAACCAGTTCAGGCCGGCCAGCGGCACGTCGCGGTTGACGCGTTCAAACACGTCCAGCGAGCGGCTGATGGTTTCGTCATAGGTGGCGTGCATGCGCCACGGCCAGCGGTTCTGCGCCAGGATGCGCACCACTTCTTCCAGTTCGCCTTCCATTTCGGGTCCCATCTCGGGACGCGGCTGGCGGAAGTCTTCGAAGTCGGCCGCCGAGAACACCAGCATTTCACCCGCGCCGTTGTGGCGGAAATAGTCGGTGCCTTGCTTGTATTGCGACGTGGCGGTCCAGTTCAGGAAGTCTTCCTTTTCCTGCTTGGGCTTTTGCGTGAACAGGTTGTAGGCCAGGCGAATCGTTAGCTGATTGGCGTCGGCCAACTGCTGGATCACCTGATAGTCCTCGGGGTAGTTCTGGAAGCCGCCGCCCGCGTCGATGGCGCCGGTGACCCCCAGGCGGTTCAGTTCGCGCATGAAGTGGCGCGTGGAATTCACCTGGTATTCGAGCGGCAGCTTGGGGCCCTTGGCCAGGGTGGCGTACAGGATCGACGCATTCGGCTTGGCCAGCAGCAGGCCCGTGGGGTTACCGGCCGAGTCACGCGCGATTTCCCCGCCGGGCGGGGCGGGCGTGGTCTTGTCGTAGCCCACGGCGCGCAAGGCGGCGGCGTTGAGCAGGGCGCGGTCGTACAGGTGCAGGATGAACACGGGCGTATCGGGCGCCACGGCGTTCAGTTCCTCGATGGTGGGCAGGCGCTTTTCGGCGAACTGGTGTTCGGTAAAGCCGCCCACCACGCGCACCCACTGCGGGGCGGGGGTGATGGCGACCTGGCGGCGCAGCATGGCCATGGCGTCGGCCAGGCTGCGCACGCCGTCCCAGCGCAATTCCATGTTGTAGTTCAGGCCGCCACGGATGATGTGCAGGTGGTTGTCGATCAAGCCGGGCAGCACGCCACGGCCGTTCAAGGCAATCACCTTGGTTTTGGTGCCGGCCAGCGGCAGGATGTCGGCGGCGGCGCCCACGCGGGTGAAGCGGCCGTCATGGATGGCCACGGCGTCGGCCATGGGATTGGCCGGGTCCAGCGTGGTGAAGCGCCCTTGGTGCAGGATCAGGTCGGGGGCTTGGGTGTCAACCATGGCGCTTGTCTCCACATGCTTCGGCGCGTGTTTCAGGGGGGGAAGTCTTGGGGCAGCTAGGCAGTTCACCGAACATATGCGGCTTGACCTGCTCGTGCAACCACGATGTGCGCGTGGCCGGCTCGGCCATCAAGCGCTTGACCAGCGGGGGAATCTGCTCCCCCGCCAGGATGCCCAGCAGGCCTACCAGGGCAATCACCGGGGGCGCGGGCGAGCGTACGTTGAACAGCGCATAGATCACGCCGACCAGCAGGCCAAGCGCCAGCGATACCAGGTAGACCTTCATGGGCGGCTCCTATCAGGCTTCGTGGGCGTTGAACATGGACTTGGCGTAGATGATGCCCAGGCCATAGGCGCCGCCGAACTGCTTGGCGATGCCGGTGGTCATCTCATAGCTGTCGGTGCGTGCCCAGTCACGCTGCATTTCCAGCAGGTACTGCAAGGCGGTGATCGGCTGGCCGCCGGCTTGCACGATGCGTTCGACAGCGCGGTTATGGGCTTCCAGCGACACGTCGCCGCAAGCGTCGGTAATGACGTAAACCTCAAAGCCCTGGTCCAGCGCCGACAGGGCCGGTCCGACGATGCACACGCTGGTCCACAGGCCGGCCAGCACAATGCGCTTCTTGCCGATGGCGTTGACCTGCTTGATGACGGCTTCGTCTTCCCAGGTGTTCATGGACGTGCGATCCAGCAGCGCCTGGCCCGGGAACGGGGCGGTGACTTCGGTGAACATCGGACCGGAAAAGCTCTTTTCGGCAACCGTGGTCAGGATGGTGGACGCGCCGAAGCCGGCAGCCGCGTGGGCTACCAGGCCGGCGTTGTTGCGCAGCGTGATGGCATCGATGGAGTGCGTGGCGAACGCCATCTGCGACTGGAAGTCGATCATGATGAGCGTGTGGTCCTTGGGGGACAGCAGCTTGGCGCCGGGCTTGGCGTAGGCGGTGATGGACATGGGGGCTCCTTGGGATGCCGTTGGCGAAAATCCGAAAAATCCGAAAAATCTGGATCACGCCCGCACTGTGCCTGTCCCCGCTATCGGTGTATTGAACGATTGTCAGCCGCTTTGAAGAATGGGATGGTGGCCGCCAGGCAAGGGGCAGGCCGGCAGGTTGACGAGCGATGGGCCACAAGAGGGCATATCCAGGCGCATCCGACGCACCGCGTTGGTGCGTCGCCGGGGGGTGAGGTCGGCTGGCGACATCGCGTCGCAATGCCGTAACCCGGCGCGGGCAAGCTGGCTGCCTGGCACGCATGTTGCTTGTGTTTTCAGATGGCGTTGCCGAATCGATGTGTGGAGACTTTCATGAAGCATCTCATCAAGCACGTGACCCGCTACCGCTATCCCGCACCGGTCAACTACAGCATCCAGACCCTGCGGCTGACGCCCCGGCGCGACGACCATCAGCATGCGCTGCGCTGGCAGATCCAGACGCCGGGCGAGATCCAGCCGCAGGTGGACGCCTACGGCAACGTGACGCATACCTTGACGCTGCACCGCACCCATAGCGAAATCGAAATCCATGCGGTGGGCCAGGTAGACATCCACCCGCTGGCGCAAGGCCACGTGGGCGACGAAGACGAACGCCTGCCGGTGTACATCTATGGCGTGCCCACCGCCTTGACGCAGTGCGACGACACCGTCCGCGAGTTTTGTCGCCGCGTGGTGCCGGGCGGCGTGCATGCGCCGCAAGACGTGCTGACCCTGGCGGGGGCGATCCGCGAACGTGTCGCCTACCAACCCGGCTTGGGCAGCGCGCCCATGACGGCGCCCGAAACGCTCGCGGCCCGGCGCGGCGGCAGCCACGACCAAACCCACCTGCTGCTGGCCTGCGTGCGCGCCTTCGGCACGCCGGGCCGCTTTGTCAGCGGGTATTGGCACGAGGCGGGCGACGACGCGGCCAGCCATGGCTGGGCCGACGTCTGGCTGGCCGGGCACGGCTGGGTCAGCGTGGACGTCAGCCATGCCACCTTCGCGTCCGACGGCCATTGCCGTCTGGCCGTGGCGCGCGACTACGAGTCGGCCTCGCCCGTGCGCTGGCTGCATGGGGTGGCGGCCACGCTGTCGATGAATGTATCGGTGCAAGTTCAGGCCAGCCATTGACGAATGGCGTACCCTGCACGAATGGCGTGACATTCCCAAGCATCGCGTGACCCCCCCAAGAATTTCGGCAGTGCAGTCGACCCGGAGAAGGCTTTGACTATCCACGTAGCGCTCAAGCACGTCACGCAATACAACTATGACCGCCTGGTCAGCCTGTCGGCGCAGGTACTGCGGCTACGGCCCGCGCCGCACAGCCGCACGCCGATCCTGTCGTACTCGCTGACGGTGGAACCCGCCGAGCACTTCCTGAACTGGCAACAGGACCCGTTCGCCAACTATCTGGCGCGCCTGAATTTCCCGGGCAAGACGCGCGAATTCAAGATCACCGTAGACCTGGTCGCCGAGATGGCGGTCTACAACCCGTTCGATTTCTTCCTGGAACCGGACGCCGAGGAATTCCCCTTCACCTATGACGAGGTGTTGGCCCGCGAGCTGGCGCCGTACCGCGTCTGCGACGAGGCCACGCCGCTGTTCGCGGAATTCCTGTCGCGGGTGGACGTGCGCGAGCAGCGCACGGTGGACTTTCTGGTGGCCTTGAACCAGCAGGTGCACAAGGAAATCAGCTACCTGATCCGCATGGAGCCCGGTGTGCAGACGCCGGAAGAAACGCTGGCGCGCTGCGCCGGGTCGTGCCGCGATTCCGGCTGGCTGCTGGTGCAGGCCTTGCGCCACCTGGGGCTGGCGGCACGCTTCGTGTCGGGTTACCTGATCCAGCTCAAGCCAGACGTGCGCGCGCTGGACGGCCCCAGCGGCGCGCAAACCGACTTCACCGATCTGCATGCCTGGTGCGAGGTCTATCTGCCCGGCGCCGGCTGGATCGGGCTGGACCCCACGTCCGGCCTGCTGGCGGGCGAAGGCCATATTCCGCTGGCGGCCACGCCCGAGCCGGGCAGCGCGGCGCCGGTGACAGGCGCGGTAGACAAGGCCGAGGTGGAATTCGCGCACACCATGTCGGTCACGCGCGTGTTTGAATCGCCGCGCGTCACCAAGCCGTACACCGACGAGCAATGGCACGACATCCTGGACCTGGGCGACAAGATCGACGACCACCTGGACCACATGGACGTACGCCTGACCATGGGCGGCGAACCCACGTTCGTGTCGGTTTCCGACCGCGACGGCGCCGAATGGAATACCGCCGCGCTCGGCCCCACCAAGCGCGGCTTTGCCTTGGAACTGCTGAACCGCCTGCGTACCCGCTACGGCGGCAACGGCTTTGTGCATGCCGGGCAGGGCAAGTGGTATCCGGGCGAGCAATTGCCGCGCTGGGCTTTGTCGATCTTCTGGCGCGCGGATGGCGAGCCCTGCTGGAATGACCCGGCGCTGTTCGCCGACGAGCGTCAGCGCAGCAGCTACACCGTGGCGGACGCGCAGCGTTTCATCACGCGCCTTGCCGAACGCCTGGAAGTGGACGCGCGCCACATCGTGCCGGGCTACGAAGACGTCTTCTACTACCTGTGGCGTGAACGCCGCTTGCCCGCCAACGTGGACCCTTTTGATTCACGGCTGGACGACGAAATGGAACGCGCGCGCCTGCGCCGCGTGTTCGAACAGAAGCTGGACAGCGTGGTCGGCTACGCCTTGCCGATCCAGGCGGGCGAGGGCGGGCCATGGGTGTCCGGCCCCTGGTTCCTGCGCGATGAGCGCATGTATCTGTTCCCCGGCGATTCGCCGATGGGCCTGCGCTTGCCGCTGGACTCGCTGCCTTGGGCGGCCGAGGGCGACGCGCCCGTGGTGGCGGATCGCGATCCGTTCGACGCGCGACGTTCATTGCCTGGGCCGGCTCAGTTGCTGGCGCAGAACCCGCGCGCCACGGCGGGGGTTGGATCTGGGCCGGGGTCGGGCGCACGACCGGGAGCGGGGGAAGGGGCAGGTCCAATCCCGGACGCCACCCGAGCGCCCGCCAAGTTTGAATCGGCCGCATGGCTGGCCCGCACCGCCATGTGCGTGGAGCCGCGCAATGGCCTGCTTTTTGTCTTCATGCCGCCGCTGCCGCGCCTGGAAGACTATCTGGCGTTGGTGGCGCAGGTGGAAGCCACTGCGCGAGACCTGAAGGTGAAGATCGTGATGGAAGGCTATCCGCCGCCGCGCGATCCGCGCCTGAAGGTATTGCAAGTCACGCCCGACCCCGGCGTCATCGAAGTCAACATCCACCCGGCCAGCAACTGGGCCGACCTGGTGGACCACACCGAATTCCTGTACGAGGCCGCGTTCGAGACGCGCCTGTCCACCGAAAAGTTCATGGCGGATGGGCGCCACACCGGCACGGGCGGCGGCAACCACTTCGTGCTGGGCGGCGCCACGCCGGCCGACAGCCCGTTCCTGCGCCGCCCCGACGTGCTGGCCAGCCTATTGGCGTACTGGGTCAACCATCCGTCCTTGTCGTACCTGTTTTCGGGCTTGTTCATCGGCCCCACCAGCCAGGCGCCGCGTATCGATGAGGCGCGCAACGACCAGGTGTATGAGCTTGAACTGGCGTTTCAGGAAATCCATCGGCGCTGCGCGGAGCAGGGCGCCCAGGTGCCGCCCTGGATGATCGACCGCGCGCTGCGCAACATCCTGGTGGACGTCACGGGCAATACGCACCGCTCGGAATTCTGCATCGACAAGCTGTATTCCCCCGACAGCGCCACCGGCCGCCTGGGCCTGCTGGAACTCCGCGCCTTTGAAATGCCGCCGCACGCGCGCATGAGCCTGGCGCAGCAACTGCTGTTGCGCGGTCTGATCGCCCATTTCTGGAAGACGCCGTACACCGCGCGCCTGACGCGCTGGGGCACCGAACTGCATGATCGTTTCCTGCTGCCGACCTTCGTCAAGATGGATTTCGAGGACGTGCTGGCTGACCTGAACGAAGCCGGCTACGCCTTTGACACCGCCTGGTTCGCCCCGCATTTCGAGTTCCGCTTTCCGCTGTTTGGCGACGTGGCCGCGCGTGGCATCCACCTGGAACTGCGCGGCGCGCTGGAACCCTGGCACGTGATGGGCGAAGAGGGCTCGTCCGCCGGTACGGTGCGCTACGTGGATTCGTCGCTGGAGCGGGTGGAAATCCGGGTATCGGGGTTGAACGACAACCGCTATGTTGTGACGGTCAATGGCCGAGCGCTGCCCTTGCAGCCGACGGGGCGCGTGGGCGAATACGTGGCGGGCGTGCGCTACAAGGCATGGGCGCCGCCTTCCGCGCTGCATCCCACCATTCCGGTGCACGTACCGCTGACGGTGGATATTGTGGACACCTGGAACCAACGTTCCCTGGGAGGTTGCCGATACCATGTGGCGCATCCGGGCGGGCTGAACCCGGAAACGTTCCCCATCAACGCCTACGAGGCCGAGAGCCGGCGCCTGGCCCGCTTTGAAAAAATAGGGCACACGCCGGGGCGCATGGACGTGGCGCCGGCCCAGGTCAGCCGCGAATTTCCGTTCTCGTTGGATTTAAGGCACGATTGACCCCTTCTGGATGTTTAACCCCGGCGTACCGTTCGCCCCCACCGGTCGCCCCTATCCGCCATGCCGCAATTTCTTTTTCAGACCGATCCGTCGCAGGATGTCGCATCCCTGGCGGTTCATGCGGCGCTGCCCGCACGGCCGGGCCACTATGACGAACTGCGCGCCCCGGCAGAGCCGTCGGGCGCCGTTGCGTCGGGCGCCGTTGCGTCGGGCGCCGCTGCGTCGGGCGCCACCCGCCTGCGCGAACCCTGGCCCCGTTTCTTCGAGCTATTAGGCACCAGCGGCTTTGCCGACCTGGACCGGCGCGTGGACGTGGTGGCCCGGCAGATCCGTGAAAACGGCATCACCTACAACATCTACGCCGACGCCAACGGCTCGGCGCGGCCCTGGTCGCTGGACCTGCTGCCCTTTGTCATCCACGACGCCGACTGGTCCGCCATCGAACAAGGGCTGTGCCAGCGCGCCACCTTGCTGAACCGCGTGCTGGGCGACGTCTATGGGCCGCAAACCCTGCTGGCCGACAAGCTGATTCCGCCCGCGCTGGTGTTCGGCCATCCCGGTTACCTGCGCCCCTTGCGCGGCTATCAGCCGCCGGGCGGCACCTATCTGCACATTGCCGCCTTTGACCTGGCACGCGCCAGCGACGGCGGCTGGTGGGTGGTGTCGCAACGCACGCAGGCACCGTCCGGGCTGGGCTACCTGCTGGAAAACCGCCTGACCATTTCCGGCATGTTCCCCGAGGCCTTTAAGGAACTGCGCGTGCAGCACTTGGCGACCAGCTATCGCCGGCTGATGGACATGCTGTACAAGCTCAGCCCGGGCGGGGCGTCGTCGCAAGCCTTGCCGCACACGCCACCGCGCATCGTGCTGCTGACGCCCGGCCCCTACAACGAAACCTATTTCGAACAGACCTATCTGGCGCGCTACCTGGGGATCACGCTGGTGGAAGGCGGCGACCTGGTCGTGCGCGACCAGATGCTGTACCTGAAAACACTGCACGGCCTGGAGCGCGTGCATGCCGTGCTGCGCCGGCTGGATGACGATTTCTGTGACCCGCTTGAGCTGCGCTCGGACTCCACGCTGGGGGTGCCGGGCCTGCTGCAAGTCATGCGCGCGGGCAATGTGCTGGTGGCGAATTCGCTGGGCACGAGCTTTCTGGAATCGCCCGCCATCAATGGTTTTTTGCCCGCCATCAGCCGCCACCTGTTTGGCGCCGATCTGCTGCTGCCGTCGCTGCCGTCGTGGTGGTGCGGCGAGGCCGCCGCGCGCGAAGAGGTGTTGGCGAACCTGCCGGGTACGGTGGTCAAGTCCACCTATCCCAGCAATATGCGGGGCGGCTTCGAACCCGTCATCGGCGGGGCCGTGCCGCCGTCCGAACATGCCGCGCTGCAAGCCCGCATTGCCGACAATCCCGACGCCTACACCATCCAGCAGTACCTGCCGCTGTCGCAAGCACCCAGTTGGTCCGCCGGCCATATCGTGCCGCGCGCGGCCATGCTGCGCGTGTTCGTCATCGCGGACGGCGAGGGCGGTTGGAGCGTGCTGCCTGGCGGGCTGACGCGTATCGCCAGCCGCGAACAGCAGATCGTGTCCATGCAGCGCGGTGGCAGCAGCATGGACACCTGGGTCACCACCCGAGGCGCGGTGGATACGTTTTCGATGCTGCCCGTGCAATTGCAGCCCGAAGACATCGTGGCGGCGAGCCGCCCCGTGTCCAGCCGCGCCGCTGAAAACCTGTTCTGGATGGGCCGCTACACCGAACGCGCCGAGAACGACGTGCGCCTGGCCACGGTGGCGCTCACGTGGTTGAACAGCGACGAAGACAACGCCGGCGAACTCTTTGCCGCGGTCGATGCCTTATGCCAGCGCAGCGGCCTGATGCCGGCCGCGCCGACCTTGTCGGTACGCATGTTTGAAGCCACGCTGGTGGCCGAGCTGGCGGGCGGCCCCGCGCAAGGCGGCGTGGCGCGCAACCTGGGCGCGCTGGCGTTCGCCGCCGGCCAGATCCGCGACCGCCTGTCGCCCGAGCACTGGCGGCTGGTCGTCACGGCGCACGAAGGCTTCATGCGCATGGCGTCTGGTGGCAAGGGGGGCGAACCCGGGGTGCCGGAATCTTTGTCGCGATCTTTGCCGGAGTCTTTGCCGGGGTCTCTGTCGGGGTCACCGTCGCGGTCTCAGCCGGACCCGCTGCCGATGTCCGCGCCGGACGTGCTGCGCGGCTTGAAGAGCCTGGCCATGCAGCTTTCGGCCATCACCGGCTCGCAAACCGACCGCATGACGCGCGACGACGGCTGGCGCCTCTTGACGATCGGCCGGCAGATTGAACGCCTGTCCGCCATGGCCGGCCTGCTGGGTGCCTTGTTCCGCCGTAACGCGGTGCTGGGCGACAGTGGTTTCAACATGCTGCTGGACCTGTTCGATAGCAAGATCACCTACCGCGCCTATTACCCGGGTCGCCAGGAAGTACCGGCGCTGCTGAACCTGCTGGTGCAAGAGCCGGCAAACCCACGATCGCTGGCCTGTGTGCTGAACGTGCTGCGCAAAGAGGTGGCGCGCCTGCCCGACACCGTGGCCGGCCCGGCCGCGGACCTGGTCCGCTTGTTGCCGGAAAACGGGGTGGGTGCGTCACTGGCTGAGCTGTGCCGACAGACGCAAGGCCAGAGCCAGGGCATGGGCCAGAGCCAGAGCCTGGGCCAAACCCAGACCCAAACCCAAACCCAAACCCAAACCCAAACCCAAACCCAGACCCAAACCCAAGGCCAATACGCCGACGTGCTGGCGCTGTCCGCGCAACTCGAGGACGCCGCCAGTGCGCTGTCCAACGCCATCAGCCTGCGCTATTTCAGCCACGCAGCCGGTCATGACCAAACGCTTTCCGCGTAATTTACCGGCCCCGCACCCATGAATTTCCCGACTTCCGATCTTGCTGCGCCCGCCGCCGAGGGGGTGACCCTGGGCGTGGACCACGAAACCGCCTACCGCTACGCCGCGCCCGTGGAACTGGCGCACCACCTGGGCTATTTGCGGCCCTTGCATGACGCCTGCCAGGTGGTCGACGCCTACACGCTAAGCGTCACGCCCACACCGCCGTCCATTACCGAGACCGTAGATGGCTTTGGCAACACGCGCTGCCTCTTCGCGCTGTATGCCCCGCATGACGCGCTGACCGTGCGCGCCACCAGCCGCGTGACGGTGTACCCGCGCTTTGGCGCGCTTGACCCCTCGGCCGGCTTGCCGTGGGAAGACGCGGCACGGCGCTTGCGGTATGACCCCGCCTTGCCCTACGCGCCGGAAGTGGAATTCAGCTTTCCTTCCACCTACGTGCCCTTGCATTCCGAGCTTCGGGCATACGCCTTGCTGTCGTTCACCCCGGGGCGGCCCGTGGCCGAGGCCGCCTTGCACCTGATGCACCGGATCCATGCGGATTTCAGTTACCAGCCGGCGCATACGCAGGTGTCCACGCCCATTCTTGATGTGTTTCACGAACGGGTCGGGGTGTGCCAGGATTTTGCGCATCTGATGATCGGCTGCCTGCGCGCCATCGGCTTGCCGGCGCGCTACGTCAGCGGGTATCTGATGTCGCAACCGCCACCCGGCCAGCCGCGCCTGATCGGGGCCGACGCCTCGCATGCGTGGGTGTCGATGCATTGCGCGGGGGTGGACGTCAATGGCGGCTGGATTGACCTGGATCCCACCAACGACGTGGTGCCCGGCACGGCGCATGTGGTGCTGGCTTACGGCCGCGATTACGCCGACGTGACGCCCCTGCGGGGGGTGATTCGAGGCGGCGGCCATGAATTGGATGTGCGCGTGACCGTCGCGCCCATAGACGAGTTTCCGACTGGACTGGATGCATGACCTATTTCTTCGACGCGATCCACCGCCAACTGCGCGCCCCGAAACGCCAGCGCGTGCGGCATGCGCGCGCGAAGGCCTATCAATGCGTTTGCGGCCAGCCCATTTTTTTCAGCAACACGGAATGCCTAAACTGCCATCGCCAACTGGGGTTTGACCCCAAGCGCGGGCACGTGGTGGCGCTGGACGTGGAACCCGCCAGCGGCGTCCTGCGCGAATCGGGCAAGGTACGTGGCAGGACATACAAACGTTGCGCCAATTTCTCCATGCCGGCCTTGTGCAACTGGCTGCTGCCCGCCCAATCGGCCGACACGCTGTGCCTGTCCTGTAACCTGAATCACACCATTCCCGACCTGTCGGTGCCGGAAAACGGCCCGCTATGGTGCAAGGTGGAGGCGGCAAAGCGCCAGATGATCGCGCAGGTGCTGATGCTGGGCCTGCCCCTGCGGCGCTCGGAAACGCCCGATGACGGTGGCCTGGCGTTCGACCTGCTGGCGCCCGAGGCCGACGGCGCGCCCTTGTTGACGGGACACGCGCACGGGCTGATCACCATCAACATCAAGGAAGCCGACGACGCCTACCGCGTGAAAGTGCGCGAAGACATGCGCGAGCCGTACCGCACGCTACTCGGCCATTTCCGCCACGAGATCGGCCATTATTACTGGGACCAGCGCATTGCCGGCGGCCCCTGGCTGGAACCGTTTCGCCAGGTGTTCGGCGACGAACAGGCCGACTACGCCCAGGCGCTGCAACGCAACTACGAACAAGGCCCCCCGGCCGACTGGGCGCTGCACTACATCAGCACCTACGCGTCCTGCCACCCCTGGGAAGACTGGGCCGAAACCTGGGCCCACTACCTGCACATGATGGACACGCTGGACACCGCCATCAGCTTCGGCATCACGCGCACGGCGGTCGAGCAGTCCTACGACCCCTTTACCAAGGACGCGCTGTACGACCCGGACGACCCGGAAGGACAGGCGTTCCTGGACCTGGTCAACGCCTGGGTCGCCTTGACCGGCGTGCTGAACGAACTGGCCCGCAGCATGGGGCAACGGGATTTTTATCCTTTCGTGCTGCCGGCGCAGGTGATCGGGAAGTTGCAGTTCGTGCACCGGGTGGTGAAGGGGGCTTAGTGGAGTCGGCACGGCCGGCAAAACAATCAAAAGATATGTACGACTCGCCGCATCAGTTCTTGCCGCTACAGCCCGCCGACGCTGTATCCACGCGGCTGCTCGAACGGGCCTGCAGCATCGTCGCTCAATCGCTTGAACTCGGGGCACAGGCGCATCCCGCCACGCGCGACGCCTTGCGCGACCTGCTGTGCAGCATGAATTCCTACTACAGCAACCGGATCGAAGGCCAAAGTGCCACGCCCCGCAACATCGAAGCCGCCCTGCATCAGGAATATTCAGACCGGCCCGAGGTGGCGCAATTGCAGCGCATTGCCGTGGCGCATATCCAGGCCGAAAAGGCCATGTCTCGTCTGGCCGATACCCAAGGCGCGCTGGGCGCTGACTTTGCGACCGCCGCGCATGGCGCCTTGTACAGCCATCTGGACGCCCGCGACCGAACCACCCAAGACGGCTACGTGGTGCAGCCGAGCGCGTTGCGCACCATCGATGTCACGGTAGGCCGCCATCATCCTCCCGCGTGGCAATCATTGCCGCGCTTCATGGAGGCCTACACCCAGCACTATGACCGCCCCAGGCCCGCCGACGCGCAGTTGATCGCCATTGCCTGCGCGCACCATCGCATGGCGTGGATGCATCCGTTTGCCGATGGCAATGGCCGCGCGTCGCGCTTACAGACCCATGCCGCGATGCTGCCGATCACGCAGGGGCTTTGGTCGGTCAATCGTGGCCTGGCGCGCGGCGTGAACGACTACTACGGCTATCTGGCGTGCGCGGACGCGCCGCGCCAAGGCGACCTGGATGGCCGGGGCAACCTGAGCGAGAAGGGCTTGGTCCAGTGGGTTGAGTATTTTCTGGGCGTTTGTGAAGACCAGGTGGCCTACATGACGCGCATGCTGGCCCTGGATTCGATGAAGGCAAAAATCCACGCCGCCGTGCAGGTGGAAACCGCGCACGGCCGCTTGCGGGCAGAGGCGGCCTTACCCATCTACTTTTTGTTTGCCGCGGGCCCCGTCAGCCGAGGCGAATTCATTCAGATGACGGGACTGGGCGAACGCACCGGGCGATCGTTGTTGGCGGCGGCATTGAAAAGTGGATTGGTGGCATCCGATACCCCGCGCGGCCCCGTGCGCTTTGCCTTCCCCCTGGATGCATTGCCCATCTTGCTGCCCGCCTTGTACGGCGGGGCGGATGATGCGCTGTGAAGCAAGGGCTGCACGGCACACACGCCGGGCCCCCGCCCAAGTCTCACACGGTCAGACTGATCCAGGTCGTCTTCAAGTCCGAGTATTTCTCCAACGCGTGCAATGACTTGTCGCGACCGGAGCCCGATTGCTTCACTCCGCCAAACGGCACCGTGATGTCGCCATCCGCATAGCAATTCACCCACACCAGCCCCGCGCGCAGGCGGCGTGACAGCCGGTGCGCGCGTGACAGGTTTGCCGTCCACAGGCCCGCGCCCAGGCCGTACACCGAATCGTTAGCCAACTGGATGGCTTCGTCTTCGGTGCTGAAGCGCTGGGCGGCCAGTACCGGTCCGAAGATTTCTTCGCGTACCAGGGCGGAATCCTGGTGGGCGCAATCGAAGATGGTGGGTTCGATGTAGTAGCCGCCCGACGCGCTGCGGGCTTGCTTGCCGCCGATGCGCAAGGTGGCGCCTTCGGATTGGCCGGCGGCGATGCGGGCCAGCACGCCTTGCATCTGGCGTTCGTCCACCATGGCGCCCATGGCGGTGGCGGGGTCCAGCGGGTCGCCGGGTTGCAGCGTGGCGGCGTAGGCGGCCACTTTTTCCATGAAGGCATCGTAGATGCCGTCCTGCACGTACAGGCGCGAGCCCGCGATGCAGACTTCGCCCTGGTTCGAAAAGATGGCCAGCGCGGCGGCTTGCGCGGCGCGGTCCAGGTCGGGGCAGTCGTCAAACACGATGTGGGGCGACTTGCCGCCACATTCCAGCCACACGCGCTTCAGGTTGGATTCGCCGGAATAGGTCATGAAGCGTTTGCCGGTGGCGGTCGAGCCCGTGAAGGCCACGCAGTCCACATCCGGGTGACGGCCCAGCGCCTGGCCCGCTACCGCGCCCAAGCCGGGCACCACGCTGAAGACGCCCGCGGGGATGCCCGCTTCTTCGGCCAACGCCGCCAGCCGGATGGCCGACAGCGACGCCTGTTCCGCCGGCTTCAAGATGACGCTGTTGCCCGCGGCCAGGGCGGGCGCCACTTTCCAAGCCGCCATCATCAGCGGGTAGTTCCACGGCACCACCGCCGCCACCACGCCCAGCGCTTCGCGGGTGATGGTGGCCAGCGCGTCGGGGCCGGTGGGTGCGATCTCGTCGTAGATCTTGTCGATGGCTTCGGCGTACCAGGCGTAGCAGCGGGCCGTTTCCGGTACGTCGAATGCCAGCGAGTCGCGGATGGGCTTGCCCATGTCCAGCGTTTCCAGCAGGGCGAGTTCTTCGGTGTGCTGGTCGATCAGGGCAGCCAGGCGCAGCAGGCGTTCCTTGCGTTGGCGCGGCGCCAGTTGGCTCCATACGCCGGCTTCGAAGGCGCGGCGGGCGGCGGCCACGGCGCGGTCCACATCGGCCTGGCCGCAGGCGGCCACGTCGGCCAGCTTGCGGCCGTCGATGGGGCTGGATGCCGCGAACGTGGCGCCGTCGGCGGCGTTGCAGTAGGCGCCGTCGATATAGGCCTGGCCATTGAAGTTCAGTGCGGCGGCGCGGGCCTGCCAGTAGGCGTGATCGTGTTGGCTCATGCTGGGTCTCCGGTGTGGTTGGCGCGGGCGACCATGGCGTCCAGCAGCACGTTGCAGCCGGCTTCCAGGTCAGCGGGTTTGGCGTCTTCGATTTCGTTGTGGCTTACGCCGTCCTTGCAGGGCACGAAGATCATGGCGGTGGGCGTGACGCTGGCCATGTAGACGGCGTCGTGGCCGGCGCCGGTGACGATGTCCATGGCTGCCAGGCCGCGCCGCGTGGCGCCGTCGCGCACCTTGGCGACCAGGTCCGGGTCGAACGGGGTGGGCGGGAAATACTGCACCTGCTTCACGTCCACGGTCACGCCGTGGCGTTCGGCGACGTCGGTGCAGGCGGCCAGCCAGCGCGCGTCCATCTGCGTCAGCGTGGCCTCGTCTTCATGGCGCAGGTCCACCGTGAAACGGACCTGGCCGGGAATCACGTTGCGCGAACCGGGGTGCGCGTGGATTTCGCCGACCGTGCCGCGTCCGTGCGGCTGGTTGTCGTTGGCGATGCCGATCACCGCCTGCAACAGGAAGGTGGCGGCGTAGAGCGCGTCGCGGCGGATGGGCATGGGCGTGGGGCCGGCATGCATTTCCATGCCGGTGATGACCACGTCGTACCAGCGCACGCCCAGCGAACCCGTCACCACGCCAACCACTTTTTCTTCATGTTCAAGAATCGGGCCTTGCTCGATGTGCGCCTCGAAGTACGCACCTACCGGCCGACCGCCGACCGCATCCGGGCCGGCGTAGCCGATGGCGGCCAGCTCGTCGGCCACCGACTTACCGTCGTGGTCGCGCGCGTTCAGCGCGACTTCCAGCGGGAACTTGCCGGCGAATACGCCCGAGCCCATCATCACCGGCAGAAAGCGCGAGCCTTCTTCATTGGTCCAGATGGCCACTTCCAGCGGCGCCTCGGTTTCGACGCCATGGTCGTTCAGGCTGCGCATGACTTCCAGCCCGGCCAACACGCCGTAGCAGCCGTCGAACTTACCGCCGGTGGGCTGGGTGTCGATGTGGCTGCCGGTCATGACGGGCGGCAGGTCGTTGTTGCGGCCGGCGCGGCGCGCAAAGATATTGCCCACCTGGTCCACACGCAGCGTCATGCCGGCGTCGCGCATCCAGCCGGTGACCAGATCGCGGCCCTGGCCGTCCAGCGCGGTCAGCGCCAGCCGGCAGTTGCCGCCCTTGGGCGTGGCGCCGATCTGCGCCAGGTCCATCAGCGACTGCCACAGCCGCTGTCCGTTGATTGAAATGGTGCTTGTCATGGATTCAGGTCCTGTCAGACGCTGGCGCTGTTATTGCCAGTGTTGTTGGTGCCGATACCGCGGGCAAGGCGCGCCTGCGCGGCTTCGCGGATGCCCATCAGCGTTTCGCCCGGCGCGATGCCGTTGGCGTCGTAGCGGATTTCCAGCAGCGCGGGCAGATTGTTTTGGCGCGCAAACGCCAGCGCGCGTTCAAACGCCGGGCCGAAGTCGGCGGTGTTCTCCACGGCTTCGCCATGGCCGCCGTAACCACGGATGATCTGCGTGAAGTCGGGGTTTTCAAAGCCCAACGCAATGGTGCGCGCGGGAAATTCGCGTTCCTGATGCGCGCGGATGGTGCCCCAGATGCCGTTGTTGAACACCAGCACCACCACGCCCAGCTTGTACTGCAAGGCCACGCCCAGTTCCTGCATGTTCATCTGGAAGCAGCCGTCGCCCGCATAGCAGACCACGTCGCGCTGGCGGTCTTCGAGCTTGGCGGAAATGGCGGCGGGCAGGCCGTAACCCATCGACCCCACCGTGGGGGTCAGGCTGGTGCCCGGCCCGGCATAGCGGCGGTAGCGGTGCGGATACAGCGCGTAGTTGCCCGCGCCCACGGTCACGCAGGCGTCGGCGGGCAGATGCGCGTCCACATAGGCGGCGGCTGCGTCCAGGCTCATCGCGCCGGGCGAGGGCAGCGGCGTCAGGCTCTCCGTCAGTTGCTGATGCGCGATGCGCACGGCGTCGCCGCGCGGCGTGGCATGGCCGGGCGCCAGGTCCGCCACGCTGGCGGCAAAGCTGGCCACGTCGGCCACGATGGCCTGCGTGGGCGAAAACACGCGGCCCAGTTCGGCGGCGTCGGGGTAGACGTGTATCAGCTTCTGGCGCGGCAGCGGGCTTTCAATGACGGTATAGCCTTCGGTGGTGGCTTCGCCCAGGCGCGTGCCCACGGCCAGCACCAGGTCGGCGTCCTTCAAGCGCTGGCGCAGCTCGGGCGTCATGGCCCAGCCCACGTGGCCCGCGGCGTTGGGGTGGCGCTGGTCAAAACACTCCAGGCGGCGCCACGCGGTGCCCACGGGCAGCTCGAAGCGTTCGGCAAAGCCGGCGATCTGCTCGATGGCGGTCTGGTGCCAGCCGTTGCCGCCAAGCAGCAGGAATGGGCGTTCGGCGGCGTTCAGCAAGTCGACCATGCGCGTCAGGTCGGCCGCGCCCGGGTGGCTGTGCACGCGCGGGTAGCGCGGCAGGTCCGCCACGCGGGCGGTGCCCCACAGCGTGTCTTCGGGTAAGGCCAGCACTACCGGGCCAGGCCGGCCGCTGGTGGCTACCGCGAAGGCGCGCGAGATGAATTCGGGGATGCGGTCGGTGCGGTCGATCTGCGCCACCCACTTGGCCATTTGGCCGAACATGCGGCGGTAGTCGATTTCCTGGAAGGCTTCGCGTTCCATGAAGTCGTTGCCGACCTGGCCCACGAACAGGATCATCGGCGTGGAGTCCTGGTAGGCGGTGTGCACGCCGATGCTGGCGTTGGTGGCGCCCGGGCCGCGCGTCACAAAGCAGATGCCGGGTTCGCCCGTCAGCTTGCCATAGGCCTCGGCCATGTAGGCCGCGCCGCTTTCCTGGCGGCACACAATGGGTTCGATGGCGTCGGTGTGTTCGTTCAGCGCATCGATGCAGGGCAGGTAGCTTTCACCGGGAATCATGAACACGCGGCGCGCGCCATGGATGCGCAACTGCTGCATCAGGATCTGGCCGCCGTTGCGTTCGGGAAGTGCGGATGACGTCATGCAAGGTCTCCTGGTTGTGGGACGGCCTGCGCGCGGCGCTCGGCGGCCCATCGTTCGAATTGGTCGTGGCGCGCCAACAGGCGGCGCGCGGTGTTGTAGGTGGGCGGGTCGATGCGTTCGGCGTCATGCTGGCCGGCGCGCTGGGCCTCGAAGCGGGCCACGCGGTTGCGCGCGGTGTCCACCTCGGACGCGCTGGGCGTGAACACCTGGTGGATCAGCGGCACTTGCTCGGCCACCGTCGCGCATTTGGATTTCAGGCCCAGGCGGCGCGCCCAGCGCAAGTCTGTTTCTAGCGCGGGCAGGTCGCGGTAGTTGAACGGGCAGTCGATCGGCACGCAGCCAGCGGCGGTGCAGTCCACCAGGAAGCGGGCGCGCACGGCGTGCAGTTCGATGCCGTCTTTGCCGCGTTCGGCGCCCAGGCTGGCCGTCAGGTCCTCGGCGGCCAGCAGGCAGGCGGACACGCGTGGGCTGGCGGTCAGGATGTCATAGGCGCGCACCAGCCCCAGCGCGGATTCCAGCGTGGGCACGATTTCCGTGCTGCCGGCCGGCAGGCCCAGTTCGGACTCCAGCGCGCCGATGGCCTGGTCCAGCGCGATGATCTGCGCGGCGCTTTCGGCGTGCGGCAGGAACACCGCGTCCGGCGCGCCGGGCATCACGCCGCGCAGGTCGGCCAGGCCGTCGTCTTCCAGCTTGTTGATGCGCACGGCGGCCACCACACCCTGGGCGCGGCAGGTGGCGAACAGCGCGGCGATGCGCGGCCGGGCGGCGGGCCGCTCGACGGGCGCGGTGAACTCTTCCAGGTCGGCCACCAGCGCGTCCGTGCCGCTGGCCAGGCCCGCGGCCTGCGCGGCCGCGTCCATGCCGGGAACAAACATCCAGCTGCGGCGCAGCGCGGCGGGGCGGCGGAAATAAGCGGTCGTTGTCATTGCACGTGCCTCGGCAGGAACAGCACCAGTTCAGGAACAAAGGTCAGCAGCAACATCACGGCGGTCATGGCCAGCATCATCCAGGACAGCGGGCGCAGGGTCTGCATCATGTTGATGCCGCCAATCTTGCAGGCGGCCATCAGGTCCACCCCGACCGGCGGCGTGTTGGCGCCGATGGCCATGTTGATGGACAGCAGGATGCCGAAATGCACCGGGTCGATGTTGTAGTGTGCCAGCACCGGCATCACCACGGGGGCCACGATGATGATGACGGGAATGGCCTCCATGAAGGTGCCCAGCAGCAGCAACACCACGGTCAGCACCAGCAGGACGGCGGTCTTGCTGTCGGTCCATTCCACCAGCAGCGTGGACAGCGCCTGGGGCACCTGTTCGGCCACCAGCACCCAGGCGAACAGGCCCGACGCGCCAATCAGCAGCAAGATGGATGCGCTGCTTTCACCGGTGGACTTCAGGTTGCTCCACAGCGACTTCAGGCTTAGCGTGCGATACCAGAAAAAGCCGATCAGCAAGGCGTAGACGATGGCGCTGGAGGCGGCTTCGGTGGCGGTGAAGATGCCGAAGCGAATGCCGCCGATGATCAGCACGGGCACCATCAGCGCGGGCAGCGCATCGATGGTGGCGGCGCGCAGTTCGCCCCAGGAAAACGGCTGGCCGCCCGCCCAGTTGTGCTTGCGCGACTGCCAGATGGCCACGCCGATCAAGGAGAAGCCCAGCAGGATGCCGGGGATGATGCCGGCCACGAACAGCTTGCCCACCGACGTATCGGTAATGGTGCCGTAGACGATCAGCACGATGCTGGGCGGAATGATGGTGGACGTGGCGCCCGCGCTGCCCACCAGCGCGCAGGAAAAGCCCTTGTCGTAACCGCTGCGCGCCATGGCGGGCAACAGCAGGCTGCCGATGGCGACCACGTCGGCCACGCCCGAGCCGGACAGCGCGCCGAACATCAGGCAGGCCAGCACGGCCACGACCGCCAGGCCGCCCTTGATATCGCCCACGATGGCGGCGCACAAACGCACGATGCGCTGCGTCAGGCCGGCGCCGTTCATCAGTTGCGCGGCCAGGATGAACAGCGGAATGGCCAGCAGCGTGAAGCTGTCCAGCCCCACCACGTACTGCTGCGCGGCCACCATCATGGGCGCGGCGTCGTACACGGCCAGGTAGGCCAGGCACGACAGCACCAGGCCGAATGCAATGGGCATGTCGATCAGCACCGTGATCGTGAACACGCCCATCAGGAAGAGAGCACCCGAAGACATCTTGTTATTCCTTTGCCATGGCGGGGGTGGGCGCAAGCAGTTGCGCCAGATGAACCACGATGGTGATCGCGCATGCAAACGGCAATGCCAGGTACACCGTGCCGGCGGACACATCCAGCGCGGGCAGGATCTGGTCGCCCGTCAGTTCGGCCAACTGCCAGCCCGCGTAGCCCAGTGCCGCCAGGCCCACGATGATCAGCACCTGGTTGACGCGTTCAACCACGTTCAGCACGCGCGTGCTGCGCACCATGAAGGGCAGCAGGCCGGCCATGAGATGAGAGCGGTCATGGCTGCACGCCACGCCGCCGATGAAGGCGGACCACACCAGAACCAGGCGCGGCAATTCCTCGGCCCAATGCGGGGTGGTGTGCGTGACAAAGCGCGAGAACACCACGTAAGAGATCAGGATCGCCAGCAAGGCCACCGCCAGGGCGGCAAAGGCCTTGCTGATGCCCGACAGAATGGCGGACAGTCGGTTGAGCATTACTTGGCCTCGCGGTACTTCTGCACCAGCGCCATCAGCTCAGGACCGTAGGTGACCGAGTAGGTCTTCCACACGGGTTGCACGGCGGCGGCAAAGGCGGCCTTGTCGACCTCGTTGACCTGCATGCCTTTCTCTTTCAGTTGCGCCACGAATTGCTGATCGCCGTCGGTGATCATCTTGCGCTGGGCGTCGCGCCACTTGTCGGCGGCGGCCTGCACCACCTTCTTGTCGTCGGCCGAGATGCGGTTCCAGACGGGCTTGGAGATGATCAGGCTGGCCGGACCCCATACGTGGCCCGTCAGCGACAGATACTTCTGCACTTCAAAGAATGACGAGGTGTAGATGATGGACAGCGGGTTCTCTTGCGCGTCAAACACCTTTTGCTGCAAGGCCGAGTACAGCTCGCCAAAGGCCAGCGGGGCCGGGTTGGCGCCCAGGGCGGTGAAGGTGTCCAGGCGCATCTTGTCGGGCGTGACGCGGGTTTTCAGGCCGGCCAGGTCGGCGGGCTTGGCGATGGGGCCGCGGTTGTTGGTCACGTGGCGGAAACCGTTTTCCCACCAGGAAATGATGGTCAGATTTTTCTTGTCGGCCAGCTTGGCCAGTGCGGCGCCCAGCTCGCCGTCAAAGGCCTTGTAGGCCTGCTGCGACGACGACCACGTATAGGGCAGTTCCACCACGCCGAACTTCGGTTCAATCGGCTGCAACGAGCCCGAGCCGATGATGGCCGCGCCCTGGCTGCCGATCTGCAAGCCTTCCAGCATGGTCTTTTCGTTGCCCAACTGGCCACTGGGGAACAGCACGAAGTTGACGCGGCCGTCGGTCTTTTCCTTGACCTCGGCGGCGAAGCCTTCGGCGGCCTTGTTCCAGCTATGGCTGGGGGCCAGCACGTGGCCCAGCTTGATGTCCATGGCATGGGCCGACAGCGGCGCAAAGCCGGCCATGGCGACAAGCGCGCCGCCGATCAGGGCGCGAAACGTTTGGGGAGCGTGGGTCATGGGGTAACTCCAGATGCGAAATGAAAAGTGGGGTGGTGGGTTCAACACGTGGCGGGGTGCGGCCCCGCTCAGTAGGATTGCCCCCGCATGGATGCGGGGTGGCCGGGCAGGGGGATACCCATGCCGGTATCGGTCAGGCCGTTGTCTCCCACGGCCAGCACCTGCAACGTTGCATCAAGAAAATTGCCGACGTACAGATAGCGGCTGTCGGGGCTGAAGGCGATGCCCTCGGGTAGCGCGCCCACCTCGATGGCGCCCGCGCGCGTGACGCGCAAGCCCTCGATGCGCAGCAGCACGATCTGGCCGCGCGGGTGGTGAAACCATTCCGACGAGGGGTTGTTCGAGCCTTGCACGATGGCCACGGCGGCGTGGCGGCCATCGGGGCTGATGGCGATGCCCTCGGGGCCGTCTTCCACCATCAGGCGGTCGATCACGCGGGGCGGCGCGCTTTTAAGATCCACCACGCTGATGGAATCCGCATGGCCGTCCGAGGCCGTCGGGCTGCCCATGTCCACCACCAAGGCCAGCGCGCCGTCGGGCGACACCACCAGGTTGAAGGGCACGAGCCCCGTGGTCAGGTCTTCGGACGGGTCATGCGTGACGCGCGGCACGGGGCCGGTGTCGTCGATGTGCAGCACTCCCAGCCGGTGGGTGGCGGTCTTGACGGCGAAGGCGCGGCGGCCATCGGCCGAGAACGACACGGCGACAACGGGCGTGCCCAGGTCGATTTCAGCGACGACAGCCACGCGGTTATCGCGGATCGTCAGCACCGATACCGACCGACCCGCCTTGTTCGCCACCAGCGCCATCGTGCCGGCGCGGTTGATCGACAGGCCCGACGGTTGCAGGCCGACTTGCAGCGTTTGCACGATGGCCGGCGGCGTGGCGCCAAGGTCCACCACGTAAAGATCGCGGCCCGGCGTGGGCTGCCAGCCCTGGCCATCGGCGCGCTCGGGCCAGGCCATGGAATCGGCGATTAGCGCCAGCCGCTGGTCCGGCGTCACCGCCAGGTTGACGGGTGGGCCGAACAAGGAATTGGGCAGGGGCAGCGTCGCCACGAGCACCGGCGCGGCCGGGTTGGCGGCGGCGTCGAAAATACTGAGCGTGTCGCGGCCGGGCGCCAGGAAGCGGATCTGGCCGTCGTCCCAGGTGACTTTTTCGTCGTTGCCGACCAGCAGGTAGTGCGGCGCGGTGCTCATGCGGCCAGCTCCTGCGCGTCGGGCACGGCAAGCGTCGCGCCGATCAGTTGCCGGGTGTAGGGATGCTGGGGGGAAAAGTAAACCTGATCGGCCGTGCCGCGTTCGACAATGCGGCCGCCTTGCAGCACCACGATGTCGTCGGCAATGTGCTGCACCACCGCCAGGTTATGGCTGATGAACAGATAGCCCAGGCCACGGTCGCGCTGCAATTGCATCAGCAGGTTCAGAATTTGCGCCTGCACCGATACGTCCAGCGCGGACGTGGGTTCGTCGCAGATCAGCAGTTGCGGTTCCAGCATCAGGGCCCGCGCAATCGCCACGCGCTGGCGTTGGCCGCCGGACAGTTCGCGCGGATACCGCGCCGCAAAGGCGGGCACCAGACCCACGGCGTCCATCATGCGGCGCACCGATGCCGCCTGCGACGCCGCATTGCCGATGCCGTGCACGTGCAGCGGCGCGGTCAGGATTTCATTGATGGTGCGGCGCGGGTTCAGCGACGAATACGGATCCTGGAACACCATCTGGATGCGGCGGGCGCGGGCGCGCGCCGGCATCGCGGCCAGCGGCTGGCCGTCCAGCAGCGCCCGGCCCTGGGTGGGCGCCAACAGGCCCAGCATGAGCTTGGCGATGGTGGACTTGCCGCTGCCGGATTCCCCCACCAGGCCGATGGTCTGGCCGGCGGGTACGTGCAGATCGATGTCATGCAGGATGCGCGGCGCGGGGCGGCGCGAGAACAGGCTGGCGCGGCCGTATTGGAAGGACAGCGCGTTCAGGCGGATGCTGGCGGGCGAGGGCGCGGGGTGCGCGGCCGCAACCGCCTTGGAATTCTTGCTGGGATGCATGTTGGCGTTCAGCTTGTCGTTCATGCCGAGACTCCCGCAGTCTTCGTCGCCAGCAACGCGCCAGGCTTCACGCACAGGCAACGGTGGCTGCCTTGCATGCGCGACACCAGCGGCTGGGCGCAACGGGCTTCGGCCACCGGGCAACGTTCACGAAAGGCGCAGCCCCGTATGGCCACATCCAGCGACGGCACGGCGCCCGCAATGGTGGGCAGGTCGGTGCGCGGCGCGGTGCGGCCGGGTTGGGGAATGCAGTTCAGCAACATGGCGGTGTAGGGGTGGCTGGGGCGGGTCAGCACCTCTTGTACGGTGCCGCCTTCCACGATGTCGCCGGCGTACATGACGATGACGTGGTCGGCAATGCGCGCCACCAGGCCCATGTCGTGCGAGATAAACACCATGCCCAAACCGAACTCGGCCTGGATGTCGCGCAAGAGGTCCAGCAGTTCAGCCTGCACGGTGACGTCCAGCGCGGTGGTGGGTTCGTCGGCAATCAGCAGTTCGGGGCCGCACATCAGCGCCATGGCGATCATCACGCGCTGGCGCAATCCGCCCGACAGCTCGAATGGATACTGGCGCATGCGTTCTTCGGGGTTGGTGATGCCCACGCGGCGCAGCAGGTATTCGGCGCGCTCGGCGGCTTCGCGACGGCTGACGCGCTTGTGGCGGCGCATCACGTCGATCAGCTGCGTGCCAATCTGAAACACCGGGTTCAAGGACGTCATCGGGTCCTGGAAGATCATGGCGATGCGTGCGCCACGCAATTCCGCCAACTGGCGCGCGTTCAGCGTGGACAAGTCCTGCCCGGCGAACTCCAGCCGCGTCATGCGTCGGCGCGCGGCGGCGGGCAGCAGGTCCAGCAACGCCAGCGCCGTCAGCGACTTGCCGCAGCCCGATTCGCCCACGATGCACAGCGTCTTGCCGCGTTCCAGGGTGAAGTCCACCGCGCGCACCACGTGCTTGGTGTGCGTGGCGGTATGGATGTCGATGTGCAGGTTTTCAACCCGCAGCAGGGGGTGGGAAGTGGCGGTCATGGCGTCAACCTTTCTTCATCTGGATGGCGCGCAGCGTTTCGCCCGCCCGGTTCACACACAGCACCAGCACGAACAGCACGATGCTGGGGATGACCACCAGCGAGGGCTGGAACAGCATGTTTTCCTTGCCCTCGGCGATCATCAGGCCCAGCGACGGCATCGGCGCGGGCACGCCCAGCCCCAGGAACGACAGCGAGGCTTCCAGCGTAATGGCCATGGCCGCGTCCACCGTGCCGATGATGAGCAGGTTGCCCACCAGGTTCGGCAGGATGTCGCGCCAGATGATTTGCAGATGCGTGCAGCCTTGCAAGCGCGAGGCCGTGACGAATTCCGCGTTGCGCAGCCCGGCGGCCATGGTGCGCGCGACGAGCGCGTAGCGTTCCCATAGCAGCAGGCCCAGCACCAGCACCACCACCGTCAGCGACGCGCCCACCACCGACACCACGGCCAGCGCCACCAGGATGATGGGCAAGGCCAGGCGCGCGGTGATCAGGAAGGACACGGCGCGGTCCACGCCGCCGCCGAAGTAGCCGGCGACGACACCCAGCGTGGTGCCGATCAAGCCGCCCATCAGCGCGACGGACAAGCCGATCAACGCCGACACGCGCACACCGTACAGCGCGCGCGCCAGCACGTCGCGACCCAACTGGTCGGTGCCCAGGATGTGGTTCCAGTCACCGCCTTCGGCCCACACCGGCTCTTGCAGCCGGGCAAGCAGGTCTTGTGTATACGGGTCGTGCGGAATCAGCCAGGGGCCGATCAGGCCGGCCAGCACCAGCAGGGCCAGCACGACAAGGCCCACACGTTGGCCGGCGCGCGCCAGGCGGTCGCCGCGTGGCGCGACGGGCAGGGGGGAGGGAATAGCGGTATTCATGAGGCGGCTCGCACGCGGGGGTCCAGCCAACCGTTGATCAGGTCGGCGACCAGAGTCAGGACGATGTAGATCAGCGCAAAGATCAGGATCAGCGCCTGCATCGTGGGAAAGTCGCCGCGCAGGATCGACGTCCAGGCCAGCAGGCCCGCGCCGTTGATGGCGAAGACGGTTTCAATGACGACGGAGCCCGCCAGCAGGGTGCCCATCTGCGCGGCCGCCAGCGACACCAGCGGGCGCAGCGCATTGCGAAGCGCGTACTTCAGCACCACGCTGGGGCCGCCCAGGCCCATGGCGCGGGCGGTGCGGATGTAGTCGGTGGCCAGCACGGTTTCCATTTCGGATTTCATCAGGCGCAGCATGGCGGGCATGGCGAAAAGCCCCAGCGCCACCACCGGCATCACGTAGTGCTTCCAGGTGTCAAAGCCCGAGGCAGGCAACCACTGGTTGCGCACGCTGAACACGATGATCAATAGGAACGCCAGGCAGAACGGCGGCATGGCTTGCGCGCAGGCCGACAGCAGCATGGTGGCGCGGTCCGCCAGCGAACCCTTGCGCATGCCGGCCAGCACGCCCAGGGGAATGGCAAGCAGCAGCGCAAACGCCATGGCGGCCAGGCCCAGCTTGGCGGTGGCGGGAAAGTGCTGGCTCAGCAGTTCGGCCACGGGGCGGCTGAAGTACAGGCTGTCGCCGAAGTCCCCGCGCACCACGCCGGTCAGCCAACGGCCGTATTGCAGCAGGATGGGGTCGTCAAAACCGTGTTGTACCGACAGCCGGGCGGCATCCGCCGCGCTGCCTTCGCCGGCCAGACGGGCGGCCGGGTTGCCGGACGCAAACACCAGCGAAAAGCTGATCAGCGACACGAACACCACCAGCAGGGCGGCGACCAGCACACGGCGAAACAGGAATGCAATCATGGGTCAACCTTTATGGTCTTGCGTCGGCGCGCATCGATGTACATCGGCGCACGCCGTTCCGGTCGGGCGCGACTTAGCGCTTACACGCGCCCGGACCGGAATGGCACAACGGTTGGAACAAGGCCTGGGCGCAAGGGCCGCAAGCTTTACTTCCAGGTGGCCTTGTAGAAGCGCGGGAACTCGTCGCCGTCCACCGAGAAGTTCAGGTCTTTGGCCTGCACGGCGTTCAGCGAGTGGTTCCACAACGGCACCCAGTACGCCTGGTCGGCCACGATCTTCAGCGCGGCCGCGTAGTTCTTGGCGCGCAGGTCGCGGTCAACGGACGTGTCGGCCGCTTCCAGAAGCTTGATGACTTCCGGGTTGCGCGCCTGGTCGTCCGGGCCGCCCCGGAAGAAGTTGCTGGTGGACAGCGCCGCGTCGGCAATGCCGTAGGAACCCCAGTTGGACGCCAGCATGGCGGTCTTGCCTTCGCGCCAGTTGGTCATGGCAGTGCCGTACTGCTGTTCAACCAGGTTCACCTTGATGCCGGCCTGCGCCATCTGGGCGGCGGCGGCGTCCAGGATGCTGCGCGGCGGCGCCGAGATCACCAGGTCCAACGTGATGCCGTTGGGGTAGCCGGCTTGCGCCAGCAGTTGCTTGGCGCGGGCGGGGTCGAACTTGTAGGACTGCACGTCGGTCGTGCAACCGAACTGCGCGGGGTTGCACGCGGCGTTGATCACCTTGGACGCACCGCCGACGAGTGCTTTGCGGATGGCTTCGCGGTCAATCGCGTGGTTGATGGCCTGGCGCACTTCCTGCTTGGCCAGCGGCGACTTGCCGTCGTCAAAGCGCGGGTTCAGCGAGATATAGCTGATGCGCATGATGCTGCTGCTTTTCACGGTGACCGACGGCGTTTTCTCCATGCGCTTCGCCACGTCGGGCGGCACGCGCCAGATCCAGTCCAGGCCGCCGGACAGCAACTCGGCGTATTGCGTGTTGGCGTCGGGCAGCACGCGCACCACCAGCTTTTGCACGGCGGGTTTCGGGCCGAAATAATCGTCAAAGCGCTCGTACACATAGCGGCTGCCGGGCTGGCTGTCGGTCAGGCGATACGGGCCCGTGCCGATCGGCTTGGCGCCCATGTCCGACTGATTGGCCTCGTAATACTTGCGCGGATAGATCGGCAGGTTTTCCGACAGCATTTCCAGCGCCAGCGGGTAGGGCGTCTTCATCTTGATGCGCACGGTGTCGTCACCGACTTTCTCCGCCTTGGCAATCCAGGCCACCTGGTTCTGGAAGCGCGCCTTGAAGGCGTCCGACGACACCAGGTTCAGCGTGTAGAGCACGTCGTCGATGGTCAAGAGCGAACCATCGTGGAACTTCACGTCGCGGCGGATGGGCAGTTCGATGGTGGTGTCGTCCACGAACTTGTAGCCCGTGGCGATGGCCGGGCCGAATTCGCCCGTGTCCTGGTTCTTTTGCAGCAAGCCCGAGAAGACCATGCGCGCCAGCGCCAGGCCGGGGCGGTCCGATTCCTTGTAGGCGTCCAGCGTGGCGGGCGCTGCGTCGAAGGCGATGTTGAGGGAATTGTCGGCCTTGTTGGCCTGGGCGGCATGAGCGCCCAGCGCCAGTAGCGCCGCGCTCACGAACTTCACGGTACGGGTTAGCTGCATGTTTTCACCTTGATATGTTTTATGTGTGTGGCCTACGGGGTGCTGCGGTGCTGCGATCTTGCTGTGCTGCGACGGTTGCGCTTTTTGCGTTCCGACAGGCAAGCCGCTCCCCTTGCCGCGGGCAGCGCATATTGCGCCGGCGGTGCATGCACGGTCGGTCAGGGAAGGGGCCTGATGCGTCTCAGGCCTGGCGGATTAGCAGTTCATCAAATCATCGGATCCCAACGTTGCCGAAGTCTTCCCGCAGACGCGCCAGGATGCCGACCAGATGGTCGTGCATGGCGTGGCGCGCGCGGATGGGATCGCGGTCGACAATGGCCGCGAGGATGCGTTCGTGTTCTTTCTGGGCTTCGATCCACACCTTGGTGGTCACGAAGTGTTCTTCCAGGCGATGGAACACCGGGCTCAAAGTGCTTAGGTGCCAGATGTGCGAAATGGCGGCGGCCAGGGCGGCGTTGCCGCAAGCGGCGCCGATGGCGCTGTGGAAGGCGCGGTCATGGACGCTGGGCGATTCGGTCAGCGACATGCCGTCGTGCGCGGCGCGGATGGCGGCAATCTGCGCGGGCGAGGCCTTTTGCGCAGCCAGCGCGGCGCATTCCGGCTCGATCAGCAAGCGCGTTTCCAAGAGGTCGAAGGGGCCGATGTCGGTGGCTTCGACGCTGTCGGCAGCGGCGGCGGCCGGCGCCGCGTCTTGGTACTGGCCGTCTTCACGCGGCTGGCACACAAACACGCCCGTGCCCACACGCACATCCACGTAGCCTTCGATTTCCAGGGCGATCAAGGCTTCCCGTACCGACGCCCGGCTCACTTGCAATTGCTCGGCCAGCTCGCGCTCGGCGGGCAGGCGGCCCCCCGCGGGAAAGTCACCGGCCTTGATGCGCGCGGCGATCTGGTCGGCAATCATGCGGTAAAGGCGGGTTGAGGCTACGGCCTGTAGGGAAGTCATCTTGGGGTGGCGTGGAGTGTTCGGGACGGTGAGCGTAATAGGTTTGGGGCGGTGATGTCTTGCGTGGGCGATACCGGGATGCGATGTTGTTGAGGTGCCTGATGGTCCAGTGGTCAGGCCACTGGACGAAATGTACCGGACCGGACCCGGCTTGGGAACCGGGGTGGTCCGGTTTTTTGGTGGTTTCAGGGAAAACCACTAGCGGCTGGCGGGTGGGGCGAAAGCTGCCGGGCGGTGGTCAGGCCGTGGCCGCCCGGGCGCTAAGCCGTGGCCAAGATCGCCGGCAATTCGAGCGTGACGGCGCGATCGCGGCCATCGTCTTGCAGAGGGATGATGCCGTCGTGCTGCACCACACCGTCCACAAATACCCGGCCCCGGTCACCCACATCGCCGCCATCGTCCAGATCGCCCGGGATTCCCCCGCGCACGGCAGTCACCGTATAGGTCGTGCCGCCGTGCCGATAACGCAACGTGAACCCGCTCCAGTCGGCGGGCAGACAGGGCTGGAAGCTGAGCGTGTTGCCGCGCAGCCGCATGCCTAGCACCGATTCCAGGATCAGCCGGTACATCAGGCCGGAAGACCCGGTGTACCAGGTCCAGCCGCCCCGGCCTTGCTGCCCCGGCGTGGTGTAGATGTCGGCCGCCATCACATAGGGTTCGACCTTGTAGGTAGCAACGCCAGCGGCTGTGTCGGCATGGTGGATGGGGTTCAGCATGTGCAGCAGGGCGCCGACGCGCGCCTGGTCTTGCAAGGCGCAGAACGCCATGGCGGTCCAGACGGCGGCGTGGGTGTATTGGCCGCCGTTTTCGCGCACGCCGGGAACGTAGCCGCGGATGTAGCCGGGGTTCATCGGCGCGGTGTCGAACGCGGGCGTCAGCAGGCGAATCAGCCCCAGCTTGGGGTCGATCAGCCGTTCGGCCACCGATTGCATGGCTAACTGCGCGCGGTCCGCGCTGGCGACCCCGGACAGCACCGACCAGCTTTGGGAAATGGAATCGATCTGGCATTCCAGGTTTTGCGCGGATCCCAAGGGCGAACCGTCGTCGAAGTAGGCGCGGCGATACCAGCGCCCGTCCCAACCGGCTTGCTCCAGGTCCAGGCCCAACTGCCGGGCGGCCGACTCGCAGACCATGGCAAAGGGCAGGTCATCGCGCGTGCGGGCCAGGCGGGCGAAACGGTTCAGGGTGTCGTGCAGGAAGAAGCCCAGCCACACGCTGACACCCCGGCCGTGTTCGCCGACCTTGTCCATGCCGTCGTTCCAATCGCAAGACCCAATCAGCGGCAAGCCATGCGCGCCGATCTTGCTCAAGGCGTGCGAGAGGGCGCGCGCGCAGTGCTCGTAAAGGCTGGCGGATTCACGCGATGGCGTGGGGTGGTCGTAGTTGGACGATTCGCTGGGGTTGAGGGCGCGGCCTTCAATAAAGCCCACGTCTTCGTTCAGCACGTCCGCGTCGCCCGTGACCGCGACATAGTGGGTGACGGCGAACGGCAGCCACAGGTAGTCGTCGGAACACTGCGTGCGTACGCCACGGTTGGTGGGCGGATGCCACCAGTGCTGCACGTCCGCCTGCACGAACTGCTGCGCGGCGCTGCGCAGCAAGTGTTCGCGGGTCAGGTCGGGGCGCGCGATGGCCAGCGCCATCGTGTCCTGCAACTGATCCCTAAAGCCATACGCGCCGCTGGACTGGTAATGGCCGCTGCGCGCCCACACCCGGCACGCCAGCGTCTGATAAAGCAACCAGCCATTGGCCAGAGTGTTCAAGGCGGCGTCCGGCGTGTCGATGCGCACCACGCTCAGCGTGTCGCGCCAAGCCTGTCGGACGGCCACGAGTTCATTGGCGGCCTCGCCGGGTTCCCGGTAGCGGCGCGCCAGGTTACGGGCCTGCGCTTCGCCCTGCGCGGCGTCGCCCAGCAGGAACAGCACTTGTTGCTCTTGCCCGTCTTCCAGCGTGATGGGGACCTGGATGGCGGCGCAGGGGTCCAGGCCAGCGCCCGCGCGTCCTGACAAGCGGCTGCGGCGCAGCGCTTGCGGATGCCGCAGGGTGCCGTTGCGGCCGATAAATTCCCGACGGTCGGCCGTGGCCGTCCGGGTGGCGCTGCTGGTGTCGAAGAACGCCACGTGGCCGGAGAAATCGGCGTTGAAGCTGTTGCGGGCGAATACCGCCCCGGTCTGCGGGTCGATTTCGGTGGTGACATGCATGGAGGATTTGCTGCGCAGATCGCCCAGCACCCATTCCACGTAGCCGGTGGCGGACAGGCGACGGCGGCGGCCGGATCGGTTGCGCACGGTCAACGTGTAGAACTTGATGGCGGCGTCGCGGGCCACATGCACGCACAACTGGGATTCGATGCCGTCTTCCACGTGCTCGAACACGGTGTAGCCAAAGCCGTGGCGCGTCACGTAGGCTGATATTCCGCCCGACGGGTATGGCGCGGCCGACCAGTAATGGCCGCTGATTTCGTCGCGCAGATAGAAGGCTTCGCCGCAAGTGTCGGACACGCTGTCGTTGCGCCACGGGGTCAGCCGGAACTCGTGCGCGTTGCCGCTCCAGCTGTAGGCCTGGCCGCTTTCGGACACCACGGTGCCGAAGTGGGGGTTGGCGATGACGTTGACCCAGGGCGCGGGGGTGCGCTGGTCTGGCGTGGTGGTGATGACATATTCTTCGCTGTCCGGCGTAAAGCCGCCCAGCCCGTTGCCGTGCAGCAGCCCGGCGGGGGCCGAGGCGGCGGGGGTATCGGCGGTGGGCGGCAAGGGCCCCGTCGAGATCACCAGCGGCGGCACGCGGCTTTCCGGCAAGGCCAGGCGGTTCACCTGATTCGACAGGGTGCCCAGCGCATCGCTGAGCGACACCCGCGCCACGGCCTGCAACAGCGTGCGATCTTCTTCCGAAATCTGATCACCCGAGCGCACGAAAATGCCGCCCGGCCGGTCGATGATGTGCGATTCCACGCCCGCCGATATCAGGCCCATCAGGCGGTCTTGCAGTGCCTGGCGATAGCTGCCCGTGTCTTCGTTCCAGATCACCAGGTCCACCGCCACGCCCTTTTGCCGCCAGTAGGCATGCGCCTGGACCAGTTGGCGCACCAGCTCGAAATTGGCCGGGTCCTTGATGCGCAGCAGCACAATGGGCAGATCGCCCGAGATGGCGTAGCCCCACAGGCCCGACTGCCCACGGCGATTTTTCAGCAGGATGGCGGCCTCGGCGCGCAAGAGCGGGTTTTGATACAGGATGGAATTGGCCAGGCGCGCGTAGAGCTGCGCGTCGGCATCGGTGGCGTTGAGCTGGCGCACGATGACCTGGGCGTGGGTCCACGCCAGTTCCAGCGCGCGGTCGGCCAGATGGCGGTCCTGGTATTTGCTGATCAGGTGCATGCAGGCTTCGCGGCTGTCGCCCACGCCTTGCACCAGGTCCACGACCACGGTCTGCTCGGGTTCCAGCGTGATGGTGCAGCGGATGGCCGATACCGGGTCCAGCACCGAGCACTGGGATCCAGACAAAGGGCCATCAGTGGCCATGGCGTGCGGGTCCGCCGTGCCCCGGCCCCGGCCCAGGAACACCGCGCGGTCGGTTTCAAACGAGGCGTCATAAGCGGCATCGTCCGGGTCACCGCCATGGATGGCCAGTAGTTGGAACATCCAGGGCGGGTTGTCGTCCGGGCTGCGGCCGCGCCGGGTGCACAGAATGGCGCGCTGGTCGGGCAGGATCTCAGTCTGCACGAAGAGATTGCTGAAGGCAGGATGCAGTTCGTCAGCGATGGCCGGCGCGATGACCACTTCGGCATAGCAGGTGAATTCCAGCGTGCGCCGTTCGCGGCCCCGGTTTGTCAGGCGGCAGCGGCGCAATTCGATATCGTCTTCCGGCGACACCACGATTTCCGTATACGTGTCGATCTGATGATCGCTGCGGCGGAACTCGGCTCGGCCTTCCGAAAAAATCACCTCGTAGCGGTCGGGACGCTTGAGCGTGGGCTGGAACGTGGTGGACCAGCGCTTGCCGCTATCCACATCGCGCACGTAGCTGAACGTGCCCCAGTTGTCGCAGGTGCTGTCTTCGCGCCAGCGGGTGACGGCCAGGTCCTTCCAGCGGCTGGAACCCGCGCCGCTGTTGGTGACCATGACGTGATAGCGCCCATTGGACAGCAGTTGCACTTCGGGAATGGGGGTGTCGGCCGTGTCCAGCACGCGCACGGACACTTCGGTCTGGCCCGGCGGGGTGCTGCGGATGACGGATAGCTCCGTGGCCTTGGCATAGGCCGCGGCGGCGCGGGGTACGCGTTCTTGCAGCAGCAGCATCGTCGCCTGAAACGACGGATCCGCCTCGAAGCGCGCCTGCATCGTGCCGCCCAGCAACACGTTGGCGATCGACAGCAGGCCCATGCCCTGGTGATGCGCCATGTACGACTGGACGATGGCGCCGTTCTTGCCCGGCGGCTGGCGGCGCGGCGTGTAGTCGATAGCTTCATAGAGGCCGTAGCGGCCCATCAGCTTGTCCTTGGCCAGCCGCTGCAAATTGCGGCAGGCTGCGTCAGGCATCACCATCAGCGCCAACATCGACGCATACGGCGCCACGACCACGTCATCGGCCAGCCCGCGCTTCAGGCCCAGGCCCGGCACGCCAAACGCGCGGTACTGGTAGTTCATGCCCCCGTCGAACAGGTGGTAGGCGCTTTCGGACATGCCCCAGGGGATGCCGAGCTTGTCGCCGTAGTCGATCTGCGCACGCACGGCGGACAGGCAGGTCTGGTCCAGCAAGGTGTGGGGGTAGGACGGCATGACGAGCCTGGGCATCAGGTACTCGAACATCGAGCCGCTCCAGGACAAGAGCACCGGGCCGCCCGGCGAATGGCTCAGTTGGCGGCCGAGCGCGAACCAGGTTTCTTGCGGCAACTGGCCCTGCGCAATTGCCACGAAGCTGCACAGCCGGGCCTCGGACGCCAGCAGGTCGTACAGGCCGTCGTCGCGTCGGCGTTCCGACAGGTTGTAGCCAATGGCCAGCAGGCGGCTGCCCTTGTCGTACAGGAATCCGTATTCGGCCACCGCCATGTCGGCCAGTGTGTCGGCCAGATGCTCCAGGCGCGCGCAGCGTTCGGCGGCGCGTTCACCCGCCGCCATGACGGCTTGTTCGGTGGCCGACAACCACGCGCGTTCGTCATCGGGCGTGTCGGCTTCGGTGTGACGCGCGCGAATGGCCAGCAGCAGCGTCGCGCTTTGGGTGGCGACTTGCTGCAAGGTGGGTATGGACAGCAGCGGCGGAAAGCGGCCCCAGGAGACGTCGGCGGGCACGTCCGGCCATGGGGCCAGTTGCGTGAGTTCGTCGCGCGCGGCTTCGCACTGGCGCAGCATGGCCTGGCAATGCCACAGCGCTTCGGCGTGCGTGGGGCCGGCGTAGCCTTGCAGCAAGCCATAGGCCAGTTCGCGCACCCGTTCCAGGCCTTGCCGGGCTTGGGCCAAGGTCAGGGCGGGGCGCGCGGCCTGTCCGGAAGGCGCGGGCTGCAAGGACTTCAGCACTTGCGCCACCAGGTCCAGTTGCGCCAGCCCCGGCGCCGTGACGTGTTCGCGCAGCACCGCCAGCGCGTCGGACAGGCCTTCGAAGGTACGCGGATGCAGAATCGGCGCGTGCGCCAGTTCCAGCAAGCCGGGCCGCAAGGTCAGCAGATGGCCCGCCAGGTTGCCGCTGTCCACCGTCGAGATGTACAGCGGGTGCAGGGGCTTGAGCGTCAGCGTGTCGTACCAGTTGTAGAAGTGGCCCAGGTAGCGTTCCAACTGCCCCATGGTGGCCAGCGTGGCCTGCGTGCGCTCAAGCAATCGGCCGGCTTGCAGATAGCCAAAATCGTAGGCGGTCAGGTTGGCCAGCAGCGCCAGCCCCAGGTTGGTGGGCGATGTGCGGTGCGCGGTGGTGGGCGCGGGCAGGTCCTGGACGTTGTCGGGAATCAGCCAGTTGTCCTCGGCGCCGCCATGGCCATCAAAGAAGGCCCAGGTCTTGCGCGCCAGCAGACGCAGGAACTGTTCCTGCGCGGGCGCGAGGCCAATCTTGGCCGTGGCCGGGGTCCGACTCATGCGCCAGGCGATCAGCGGCATCAGCGCCCACAGCGCCAACACGGGTAACGCGGCCGGCAAGGCGGCCGGGTTCCAGCGCATGACGCAGGCGCCAATGGCCAGGGCCAGCAGCGGCGAGCCCCACACGGACAGCAGCAGCGGCCCCGAGCGCGTGGCGCCTTCGCGGTTGGTCAGGCTGGAAGGTTTCCATTCCAGCAGCCGCCGGCGCGACACCGTCAGCCGGTACAGCGTGCGCAAAATGGCGTCCAGGTTGTAGAGCGTTTCGTGCGCCAGGCAGGCCAGCGCGAAGGCCGCCCGCGCAAACTGGCGTGACGCCGCCGGAACCCAGCCGACCAGATGCTGCGCCAGCACCACGTCCTCTTGCTTTCTGACCACGCCCATGGCGGACGCGAACAAGGCCGGCACGAACAGCACCAGCAGGCTGGCGGCGGTCCATAGCCAGGGGTAGGGCAACTGCGTCCAGCCCAGCGTCATCAGCAGCACCAGGCACGGGGCCACGAGGCTGCGGCGCAGGTTGTCCAGGATCTTGCAGCGTGCCAGCCACGGCAGCGGACGGCTGGCCGGCGCGCCCGGCGTGCCGGGAGGGCGGCCGATCAGCCAGCCCAGTAGCTGCCAATCTCCACGTATCCAGCGATGGCGGCGGCTGACGTCCGCCGTGTAGCGTGGCGGGTGGCCTTCAAACAATTGCACATCGCTAAGCAGGCCGGAACGCGCATAGCAGCCTTCCAGCAGGTCATGGCTAAGCACCCGGTTGTCGGGAAAACAGTCCTTCAGCGCGGCTTCGAACGCGTCCACGTCGTAGATGCCCTTGCCGATGAACGAGCCCTCTTTGAAGATGTCCTGGTACACGTCGGACACGGTATTCGTGTAGGGGTCGATGCCCGGATCACCGCCTTGCAGGCGGGCATAGGCCGATCGAGTCAGGTCGGCAAGATTCACCGCCACCCGGGGTTGCAGAATGCCGTAGCCGCGCGTCACCCGTTGGCGGGCCGGGTCGAACTGCGCCTGGTTCAGCGGATGCGCCATGGCGCCGACCAGCTTGCAGGCGCTTTCGCGAGGCAACTCGGTATCGGTGTCCAGCGTGATCACGTACTTCACGCCGTCCAGCGCGTCAAGCTGGCCGACCACGCAGGAAAACGCGCCCGTGCCCTGGCTGCGTAGCAGCGCGTTCAGGTCGGCAAGCTTGCCGCGCTTGCGCTCTTGCCCCATCCAGACGCGCTCGCGGGCATTCCAGCGCCGCGGACGATGCAAAAGAAAGAACGGGCTGCGGCCCAGCCGCCGATACTTGTGGTTGAGCGCCTGGATATGAGATTTGGCGCGTTCCAGCAGCAGCGCGTCGGTGGGCAGGTGTTCGGCGTTGGCGTCGGCAAAATCCGTCAGCAGGCAAAAGCTGAGGTTGTCGCCGGGGTTGGCCAAAAAGCGGATTTCCAGCGCTTCGCTAAGCTGTTCGCCGTCGTCGGGCGTGATCAGCATCGACGGCACCGCGACCAAGGTGCGCGCGTGGTTGGGAATGCGTCGGGCGTAGTCCATGCGCGGCAGGCGCTGGGGACTCACCAGCCAGGTCAGCGCCCAATTGATGATGGCCACCGCCAGATGGCTGGTGGCCACCACCGACAGCATGGCCAGCGCCGCCAAGGCCCACAGCGGGGCGCCGGACGCATGCGCAATCCACACCAGCATCGCGCTGGCGGCCGCCGTCAGCACGACGATGGCGGCGGCATAGCCCGCCAGGGCGACGGCGGGGGAAAGGCGCGCCAACTGCTCGGGCAGGCTTTGCCTGACGTCTGCGCGCGCCACCAGTTCAGACTGGCCTTTATCGATCAGGTAATAGCCCACGTGCCGGCGGCGGGGGTCGGCGTCGGGCGATGCATGGGGCTTGGCATCTGCATTCGTGTCGGTGCTGGCATCGGCATTGGCGGCGGATGTGGCCATGCTGGCCGCCGTCGCAAGCTCAATTGCCAGCGCGGCCACTTCGATCTCGGACAGTGGTGATTTATGCGCCAGGCGTTCTATCCGGTGGCGATAGCGGTCACGCGTCGGAAAGTCCATGTCCGCATAGACCTCGGCCGGGTCCTGGCGCAGGGTCTGCTCAACCAGGCTCACGGCTTCCACGAACTCATTCCAGTTCGTCGTCGACAGTGCTCGCAGGCTGCCGATGCTGTTGCTGATGGACACCTGGTCGGCCGCCTGCTGCTGGCTTTCGGCAACGACCATCTGTTCGATAGTCAGGTTGGATTGCGCCAGGCGCTGCTCGAACCACGTGAGGGGCAGCGCCAGCGCCGGCCCATGCCCTTGAAGCCGCCGCGCCAGTTCGGCCACGAACGCGCCGTCAATGGGGGGATTCGAGCGCGCCATGTTGGCAATGACCAGGATGAGGCTGGTGGGGTCCTCTTCGGCGGACTTGCGCATGGCGTCGGCCCAGGTGTCGGCCAGCCCACGGTTCATGTTGGCGTAGGCCAGGCGGATGGCCACGCGGCGCAGGTTCTCGATCAGCGCCAGCCGCATCATGATGGGTATGGCCCACAGCTCGCCCAGTTGCAGTGGCGCAATCGACTGATAGGCCGTCACGAAGGCGGCAATGCCCACGGAATCAATGCGCGCGTCGCTGTGCGAGATCATCTCCAGCGCGATGTCGTACACGCGGGGCAGGCCCTGCGACGGGCCGCTGGCCAGCTTGGGCAGGCTGCGGCTGTAGCCCTTGGGCAGATGGCGCTTGGCCAGGCGGATCTGCTCTTCGATCAGGTAGAAGTTGTCCAGCAACCATTCGTCGGCGGGGGTGAACTGGCGGTTCTGCTGCATGGATTCGATCAGCAGCGCGCAGGCTTCGCCCAGCAGGGTCTGGTTTTCATTCAGGCGCGGCAGCAGCTTGTCCTGCGTGCTGAGTGCGCCCAGCACGTGCGTTTGGGCCAGCGCCCGGCCGTGCGATTCCATCTGCACGGCGTTGAACAATTCCGCGCGCAGCGGCGGTTCGCTCTTGGCGGCGCTAAGCGTGGGCTTGCTGCGGGCGAACAGGTCGATCCACTCCGGGGCAGCCTCCAGCGAGGGCCAATCTATGGGTTTCATCGGTGCTTGGCCATGGGTGATCCGTCTGGGCAAAGGCATCGCCCGGGTGGGCGGCCTCCCTGCCATAGGGTGACCAAGCGCGCGCCCCGGCTCTGTGCGTTACCGCACGGACGGCGGCGGGCGCTTGTGCCATAACCCCACCCAAGCCGCCACGTTGCGCGGCGCAATGCCGACGGCCGATGGTTCGGCAACAAGGGGCTTTGCCATGGATAGACAAGCATCGGCCCACGGGGAAGCGCTGCCGGCCACGCCGGCATGGCGGGCGCTGGACGCGCACCTGGCGTCATTGGCGCCCCAGCGCCTGCGCGAACTGTTCCTGGAGGACCCTGCGCGGGGCGAACGGCTGACGCTGGAAGCGGCCGGTTGGTATCTGGACTACTCCAAGAACCGCATCACCCCCCAGACGGTTGACTTGCTGCTGGCACTGGCCGGGCAATGCGGCGTGCCGGCTCGTATCGACGCCATGTTCCAGGGCGACGCCATCAACGTCAGCGAAGGCCGCGCGGCCATGCACGTGGCGTTACGCTGGCCGGCGGGGGCCAGTGTGCACGTCGATGGCCAGGACGTGGCGCCCTTGGTGCATGGGGCGTTGCAGCACATGGCGAGTCTGGCCGACTCCCTGCGCATGGGTACCTGCCTGGGCGGCACGGGCAGGCCCATCCGGAATATCGTCAACCTGGGCATAGGCGGGTCGGCCATTGGCGTGGAAATGGCAGGCGCCGCGCTTGAGCATGACGCGCACAAGGCGCTGCGCATTCGCTTCGTGTCCAACGTGGATGGGGCGGATTTTGAGCAGGCGACGCACGACCTGGACCCCCGCGAAACGCTGTTTGTGGTGTGCTCAAAGTCTTGGAACACGTCAGAAACTCGGCACAACGCGGCCTCGGCGCGCGCCTGGTGTCTGGCAGCCATGCAGGACGACGCCCCGGTTGCCGCGCATTTCGTGGGGGTTACCGGCCATCGCGATGCCGCGATCCAATCGGGCATCCTGCCCGACCGCGTGTTTGATATCTGGGACTGGGTCAACGGGCGCTATTCGCTGTGCTCGGCCATGGGGTTCACGCTGATGGTGGCGATCGGGCCGGTCGCGTTCGGCCAGATGCTTGCCGGCTGCCACGACATGGATACACATTTCCAGACCGCGCCGCTGGCGCGCAACCTGCCCGTCATGCATGGCTTGATCAGCATCTGGAACAACAACTTCCTGGGGGCAAGATCCGTTGCGATTCTGCCTTATGACCATCACCTGCGGCAGTTTCCGGCCTATGTGCAGCAGTTGATGATGGAGAGCAACGGCAAGTCCGTCACGCAAGACGGCGACCCGGTGTCCGGGCATACCAGCGCCGTCTACTGGGGGACGTGCGGCACCAACGGGCAGCACTCGTTTCATCAGTTGCTGCATCAGGGCAGCCAGGCGGTGCCTTGTGATTTCATCGGATTTCTTGCGTCGCTTGGCGGCTCGCGCAAGCAGCACGAAGAATTGCTGGCGAATATGTACGCGCAGGCCGAGGCGCTGGCGTTCGGCCAGCCGGGGACGGAAGTGGGGGCCGAAGCGAGGGCAGAGGGCGGGGTAGCGAACGGGTCGGAGGACAGGACAGCGGCGGCAACGGAAGGGCCAGAACACGGGGCGGGGCCGGCGATGGCGCATCGGCACGTAGCCGGGAATCGTCCCAGCAACACGCTGCTGGCCAAGCGCCTGACCCCGCGCGCCTTGGGGGCGCTGGTGGCGCTGTATGAGCACAGCGCCTACACCCAAGGGGTCATCTGGAATATCGATTCATTCGACCAATGGGGGGTGGAGCTGGGCAAGAGGCTTGCCTTGCGCATCACCCACGAGCTGGAGGCCGGCACCACCGGCGCACAAAACCACGACAGTTCCACCCGGACACTGATGCAGAAAACCCTGGACGCCCGTCATGGGTAGGGCGCGCTGCACGGACCCGGCGGCAAGACCGCCTGACGCAGAGGGTGTACGACCCGTGGTGCGCTGGTCATTGTGCGCTACCCTGACAGAGCTCCGTTCGCCAGCGCACACTGCGCCGGCCGGTTACGCCAGGGAGCCACCATGCCCGAGCCCCACCTTCCCACCCAGAATCAACTGCTGGCAGCGTTGTCGCCGGCAGAGATGGACCGTTTGTTCCCACAGCTTGAGCGCGTCGCCATGCCGCTGGGCAAGGCCTTATATGAACCCGGCGGCCGCATGCGGCACGTCTGCTTTCCGGTCGATTGCATTGTGTCGCTGCTCTGCGTCATGGAAGACGGCGCATCGACAGAGATTGCGGTGGTCGGCAATGAAGGCATCGTCGGCATTTCGCTTTTCATGGGCGGAGAAACCACGCCCAGCCGCGCCATCGTGCAAAGTGCGGGCTCGGCCTATCAACTGAAAGGCCAGGCCCTGAAAGACGAGTTCGACCGGGGCGGGGCCATGCAACACCTGCTGCTGCGCTACACGCAGGCGCTCTTGACGCAAATGGCCCAGACCGCCGTCTGCAATCGGCATCACTCACTGGACCAGCAATTGTGCCGCTGGCTGCTGCTTAGCCTGGACCGGCTACGGTCCAACGAGATCATCATGACGCAGGAACTGATCGCCAATATGTTGGGCGTGCGGCGCGAAGGCGTCACCGAGGCGGCGGGGCATTTGCAGGAAGCCGGCCTGATCCGATACCGCCGTGGGCATATTGACGTGATCGACCGCCCCGGCCTGGAGGCGCGCGTGTGCGAGTGCTACACCGTGGTCCGCGATGAATATGACCGTCTGCTGAGTCAGCGCGTGCCAGCCCGGCGCCCCTGATTCAAGACCTGGAGCCGTCCGTGCCGTATGCCCACCCCGCGCTCCCCGGCGTATCCAACCGCCTGCTTGACGCCTTGCCCGACGCTGAGCGCGCACGCTTGCTGGGCCGGTTCGACGCGGTCGACCTGGCCTTCGGCCAATGCCTGTTGCAGCCTGGGGGGCGATTGGATGACGTCTACTTTCCCACGGGTGGCTACGTATCGCTGATGCTTCCGCTTCCGCGCGGCGGCGCGCTGGAAGTGGGGCTGATCGGCAACGAGGGAATGTGGGGCATCGACGCGGCGCTGGGCGCCTTGACTTCGCCGATGCGCGTGGTGGTGCAGGGCGGCGGCACGGCCTTGCGCATGACGTCGCTCCGGTTCAGGCAGGAAATGGACGCCAGCCTGGCGCTGCGCCAATTGCTGAACTGCTACATCGTGGTCAGCTTGCGGCAGTTGGCGCAAGCCGCGGCCTGCATGCATTCCCATCTGGTCGAGGGCAGGCTCGCGCGCTGCTTGCTGATGACGCAAGACCGCGCCCACGCCGACAATTTCCACCTGACCCACGAAACCCTGGCCTGCCTGCTGGGCGTAAGGCGCGTCGGCATCACGGTGGCGGCCTCGGCCTTGCAACAGCGCAAGCTGATCGCGTATCACCGAGGCCATATCGCCATCCTGGACCGCGTGGGCTTGAAAGTGGCGGCATGTGAGTGCTATGCGGCGGATCTGCGCAGCTATGCAAGTCACTTGCATTAAGCGTTATTGCTCGCGGGCCGCTACCGCCCCGTGCGCAGTGGATGGCAAATTCCAGGATCAGCAGCCTGGTAAGGCGCATCGCAAGGCGCCATTCAAACTCCAGATTCCGGCGGCGTCCAGGGCATTCCGTTTTCATCGGTGCTGAGAAAGTCGTCCAGTGCCTTCTTGTCGGCAGCGGCTTTCTCGGGGTTGCCGACCTGATCAAAGGCCGATGGCGGTGTGGGCGCGACGGCACGGTAACGCAGGCGTATTGACGCCAACATGGCATCCCAGATCTTGCCGGCTTCCCTGTCGGACAAGGCCGCGTTCACGCGGGGCGGCGCGGGTGGACGTTTCCAGGGGGGAATGGCGTGTTTGTCGGGGACGAAGCGGGGCAGGGACCAACGGACGAGGTCCAGTTTGACTTCGTCGGGAACGCTCTGCATAAGCGCGCCGCCGCCACTCATGCGCAAGTGCATGGATGGCTGGGTAAATCCCGGCGTGTCCCGGTAGTTTTCTGCCAAGAAGAGGAAGGCATGATGGTCGGTGTCCGTGTATCCGAACGCAAACTGTTCCGCCGGCATGGCGGCAAGGGTCAGCTTTCCCGCGCGCAGCCTGTTATACAAGATACGGGATAGCTGTTTCTGTGCGCGTGCCTGGATGCCGGTGGATGAGTCTGGCTGCAAGGCGGTAATGCGGGCTTCCAATTCAATGTTGGAGCCGTCTATATAAAACTCAAACATGCCGATTTCCTGATCGTGATGTTCGCGGATGATGACGGGGCCGAGCCCGAAGCCTGGTCCGGCACTCTGCGGGTCGGTGATCTTCGAGATGGTCTTGGCCAGGGCTTGAATGCGGGCTTCGACTGGCGCGATGACGTTCTCGTATGACTGAGCTTTGATCAGAACGTAGACGTCATCAACAAGAAGATGCAACTCATGGGTGTGATAGTTTTTCTGCTGGCGGTTGCGAAAAAAACGCAGCAAGGTTTGTGTTGGAGTCAGGCCTATCTGAGCGAGCAGCATAGAGTTGCCTGAATAGTGAGCGACTTGCTGGATCTGCGACGATCTGTCGTTTACTGCGCTGGTAAAGCGCTCAGGGGATACATCCATACCTAGCACTCTGACTTCGACGGTCGTGAAATCGGTATCCAATCCGTAATACAACGTGACGTCGCTGCCTGTGCTGTACCGCCAGTTCGAAGGCAAGTCGATCAAGTGTCGGCCGAATGCCCAGGTGCGGATGTCTGTGGTTGCGTTGGTCACTGGAGTGTCCTTGTGTTGTAGGAGCAGGATGCTGCCGGCGACGAGGGCAGCAAGCGCAATTGCGGCGGCAACAACGCGAGTTTTCATGATGACTTCCTCGCCTGGGCCGCTAGTTTTAGGATCCACTGCAGCGTGATTAACTGGACCTGTTCATTTCGGAATGGGCCTTCATGTCCGAACCCCTGCATTTCGAGTTGTTCTTTCACTTGGCCGCGCTTGGCCTGGTCAATTGGTGCGCGACCTGAACTGATGGGGACCGTGCCGTCTCCAATGCCGTCCTGCATTTCGCAGTGCATCTCCCAATCGCTGTATTGCAGTTTTTCCGGCGGGGAAGTGGCGTCGAGATACCGTAGCGAGGGAGACGCCACGCGGCTTTGTCCTCTTGCATAAAGCGGCGTGCGACCATCGTGCTGAATATCCGAGTTTCGGGCCTCGAGAAGGGCTTCGATCGGGATAGGTGGCTGTGTCGTGTGTGCTGGGCGCAACCCCGGGCGTATCGTCCATCGAATGGATTCGAAGCTCGCGAATTTCGTATCCGCCCCATAGAAGACATAGGTATTAGGGTGGTAATAGGTGCCGAGCACTTCGTGGAATTCTCGCGCGCTTCCAATCGCTTGTTTGTAGTCTTTCCATTCGATGGCAGTCCCGCCTTTGGGCGCCAGCCATTCTTCTCTGATCAACCCCCACCATCGGCTTCTTTCGAGATAGATCGTTTCATACGGGCATTGCGAAGGGGACGGAACTGCCGACATGGCGGGAACAGTGCGCGATTGTTCTTCGCGTAAGAGCTTCAGCCATCCCGGTGAATAGCGCCGCGTCGGCAGCAATTGCAACGCACCTGGCGACTGAGCAAAAACTGCCGTTACTTCCTGCCCGCTGCCGCCGATCACAAGCGAGGTTCCGTAGTCCTCATCTCGCATGCCGACTTTGCAACGCCTGTAGGCTACCGGGGCGCCGTTGGTTGGCATGACGCCGTGGATGATTCCGCAGATTGCTGCCTCCATGCCGGGCAGGGTCGCGCACTGTCTGGCAATAAGGCCGCCCATCGAATGGGTCACCAATATGACCTGTGCGCAGCGATCTCCATACTGGTCTAGCAGAGTTTCAATCCGTTGCCGTAGCTTCTCAGCGGACTCTGCATTAGATTCAAGCCAGTTATACCCAAACGCATGCACCGGCATATTGAACCTGGCGCCGGCCAGCAGATCGTCCGTGGTTAGCGGTTTGACGCCTCCATCGCTTCCGTTTCGATCCAGCCCGTTCAACCCCGGCATAACGACATCCACGCCCGGCTTAAGGCGCCGATACGTTGCTTTCGGATCCTCCCAATGCCTGTCGTCCAATTCAAGCGCATAGTTCTCGTGGCGAGGAACCGTTGGGGAGTTCAGGACATGCTCCAACCACCGCAGGAAGCGTTCGTAGCTCGTTTGCCCAACTTCTCCCCAACCTCGTTCCCGGTAACGGTCCCTAAGGGCGGCTTTGCGGGCGGCGGGTAGTAGTTGTCCGTTCTCTTGCACCATTCCTAGCGGAACGTCGGGGACTGCGCCTTGGTCATCGACTTCTACACGTTCGGGATGCAAGCGTCTCTGACGAAAACCCGCCTCTTTAGTGACCCACTGGGATAGCAAGTGGGTCGGCAGCCCCAGCATTCCATAGTCGAGGGTCCAAACCGGTTTGGTTTTTTTCCCGGGGAGCGGTAAAGCCGACCTTAAGTTACTCCCCATCACCCCTGGAATGAATATCACCGGCAGGATCAGATCTGGCCCGATACGTAGTTGAACTGGGTCGGTGATCTTGCAATCGGTCAAGGTCCACGTGAAGCATTGTTGACCCCGGGCGTCGTAGTGAAACGGTGCCACGCGCTCGGTCGGCGGGTCTTTCTCGGGTTTGATGTCAGTCATTTCTTATCGCCTTTCCATTCGATATAAACGCCGTCCATGCGCATGTCTTTTTGCATGGTTAGAAAACCCTCGCTGTCCGTACGGCCAGTCACTTGGGAGCCGTCGTTGCGCCATAGGGTGTATTCGGCATTGCGAGCGAGGGAGCCGTCGGCGAGCGTTGCCTGGAATCGGTCGTCAAACGGCGTTGCCTCCCAGGTGTTGAATGCCATCGATGCGCTGTTTGGCCCCACAAAGTTGTGTTGTGCCGCCTTGACCGTCAGCTTGCCCGGCATGCCCAGTTCAATATTGCCGTCGGCCATCTTGATGTACGCCCCGCCGCAAAGCAGCGTGATGTGTTTGTCGGCGGCTACCAATACGTGCTGTTTGCTGGAGGTGATTTCGGCGCTTTGGTCGGCCTGGATGCGGATGGCGTTGTGTTGCGCTTGCAGCAGCAGTTCGCCTTGGTGGGCGATGTGGCGCATGGCGCCGCTTTGCGAGAACAGGCCCAGGTCGCCACCTGCGTTGATGACGACTTTGTCGCCTGCGCTGATCTGCTGGTGCTGTTGGGCGATGCTGTCGATGTGGGCCCCTGCCGTCATCACGATGCTGGCGGGCGTGGCGGCGGCGATGCCGGCGGGCGCGCTCAGGCCCATCGCGCCGGCATTGCCTTGGCCGGTGCCCTCGGGCTGATTGTTGGCGCCGTGGCCAAGGTCGCGTACGGCTTCGGTCAATGACTGCTGGGGCTGCGCGTCGTGAGTTATGCCTTCGTGGGTGCTGGCGTAGTCACCCAGGTTACGAGCCAGTTCCAATGCGGATTCCAAGGCGGCGACGATATCGGATCGGTCCAATTGTCCGCCCTTGGCTTGCAACTGCGCCTCGGTGCTCAACAACAATCCCTTGGCCGCTCGCAACGCCCCGTGCTCGTCCGTGCGCAGTTCAAATCCCTCACCACGAGGTTCGCCACCGCCTGGACGCGGGTGCGTCAGGTAGCCCAGGTGCAACTGCGTATCGCCGTGCTCGCTCATCAAGGCCGCGCTGATCTGTGCCGACGTATCGTCCAGGCGCAGTTCATTGGCGCGATTGCCCTTGTGTTCCTTGCTTTTGATGGTGTTCAGGATGTTGTGGCGCGGCAGTTCATACGGCGGCAGGTTGGTGGCGCGGAACGTTCTCCCGATGACCAAAGGTTGGTCTGGATCGCCATTCGCGAATTGCACGATGACTTCTTGCCCGATGCGGGGTATCGCCATATGCCCCCACAGAGCCCCGGCCCAGTTTTGCGAGACGCGGATCCAGCAGGAGCTGTGTTCATCGTTGCGACCCAGCCGGTCCCAGGGAAACTGCACCTTCACACGGCCCCAGGCGTCGCAATAGATCTCTTCGTTGGGCGGGCCAACCACGGTGGCCATCTGTGGGCCGTCGAGGCGGGGTTTGGGGGCAGGCTCGGGCTTCCAGTCGACTTTGTCGGGCACGAGTTCGGCGGTGTAGTGGTAGCGCGTGCCTTGTTCGGAACCCGCCGCGTCTTCTTCTTGACTGGTGTACTGCACGCCGTGGTGGCGCATGCGCACGGGGCGCCAGCCTTGGTTCCAATCTTCGCGCGGGTGGCCGGTCAGGTCGAAGGCGACACCGGGGATCAACCGCGCGTCATCGCCTTCGACGAACGCCACGCGGGCATCGCGGCGGCGGCCCAGCAGGCGGGTTTGTGTGAAGGGCTTGCCGGCTTCGTCGCGTTTGTAGCGGCCGGGGTAGTCGTAGCGTTCGTACCGATGATCCTGGTGGTCAAGGTCGGCGGCTACCGGGGAATGTTCCTGGCTATAGCGCGGATGGGTGTAGGTGTAGTCGCGCTGGGTCTGCACGGCGGTGCGGATGCGCTCGGCGTAGGAGAAGCGATGTAGCGCGGGTTCTGTTTGATCTCCACCCGGCATGGGGTTGTAGACCACCGGCCCGCCTTCGATCTCGCCATGGATGTAGATGCGGTCGCCGTGGATCAGGCGATGTCCGTGTTCCGAGTGCGCGTAGCGATAGAAATAGCCTTCTTCGGCCGCCAGCCTGTCCAGAAACGCCAAGTTGGTGTCGCCGGCCTGCACGCAGTATTCGCGCGGCAGGTGCTCAGAGGTGGTGACTTGTTCGTAGTCGGTGATGCCTTGCCGCTTGATCACATCGGCCAGGATCTCGGGCACGGACAGGTGCTGGTAGATGCGCCAGTCGGAGCAGCGCGGCGCGGGCCAGGGAGGGTTCTACGACCAGCCGGTAGCGCGTGCGCCGAAAGCCGGTGTCGGCTTGGACGAACTCCGTGACGATGCCGTGCACATGGCGCACCGCCTGCTCCCCGCGCCAAATGGTGAAAAGCGCGGGCTGGTCCAGCAGCGTACCGAAATCAATGGCGGGGTCGATGCTGGACAGTTCGAGGCAAAGCCGATAGGTCTCGGACAGCGCTTCGTCCAGCGTGAACCCAATGACGTCAAACGCCACGCCGCTGGCGGGGGTGAAGGTGAAGCGCAAGTCGGACAGCCGAGGCACGGCGGTGCTCCTTTTGGCGGTGTGCAAGATGGAACCCAACATCTTGCACAGCGGCAAAAGGCGCCGTCTATTGGACGACTACGAAACTGCGTCTCGCTTTCCTAAGAGGCCAAACTAAGTGGTCAAGCTAAGTGGCAAAGCTAAGCGTTAAAGCTAAGCAGCACAGCTAAGCGGCCAAGTTGCGCTTCAAGGCGTGGATCAAGTCCGCGCGGGCCTCTTGCGCTTGGGGCAGCAGGCGTGTCATGCCGATGAAGCTGTGCGGCACGCCGGAATAGACGACCAGCATGGGCGCCGCGCCGGTGGCGAAGAGTTTGTTGGCCAGGTCCAGCGTGTCGTCCAGCAGCGGGTCCAGCGCGGCGGCTTGCAGGATCAGCGGTGGCAGGCCGTTCATGTCGGCATGCAGCGGGGCGACACCGGGGTCCGTCAATTGCGCGGCGTCGGCAACGTACTGCCGCCAGTACCAATCGAGCTTTTCCGTGGACAGGCCAAAGCGTCCGTCGCCATAGGCGTCGTGCGAAGCCGTGTCGCGGCGGGCGGAGAGCATGCCGTAGATGACGACGCCGGTCTTGATGAAGGCGTCGCCCTCGTCGCGCAGGCGTTGCAGCGCGGCCAGCGTCAGATTGCCGCCGGCGGATTCGCCGCCCACCGACAGGCGCGATGCATCCAGGCCCAGTGAGGGCGCCTGGTCGCGCAACCAGCGCAGCGCGCCCAGCACTTGCTCCAACGCGACGGGGTAGCGGGCTTCGGGCGACAGAGCGTAAGACAGGCCCGCCGTGACGATGCCGGCGTCGGCCGCGATCTCGCGTTTCCAGCGGTCCAGCGAATCCAGATCGCCATGCGCGAAGCCGCCGCCGTGCAGGTGCAGGTACAGGGGCAGCGGCGCGTCACCCGCGCCTTCCGGGTAGTACAGACGCAGCGTGGCGGGCACGGGTAGATGGTCCAGCCGGTGTTCCACCACGCGGCCAACGGGTGGCGCGGGCTGGCTCAACCACTGTTGGTAGGCGCGGCTTTTTTCGCGGAATTCGGCAATGGGCGTGGTCAGCACGTTGGCTGTGCCCACGCCGTGCTGTTGCGCCAATGCTTGCGCGGCCAGTACGTCGGGCGCCAGGGTAGGGGTGTGGGAAGCGTCGCTCATGGGGGTCCTGTGGGGAAGGCCAATGCGGGGAACGCGCCAGTATGACGCGGATCGCGCGGCCTTGCTGAAACCCGCTTGCGCGGCCGCGCTTGGCGCTATCATCGTTGCGTCTTCAGCCGCGCCGGCTTAATACGCTTTGCCAGGCTTGCTGTCGTCACGCTCACTGTCGTCACGCTTGCCTTGTCACCCTTTATCGCCTTCTTGGAAACGTCACATATGAACGACCGCCTGCACCAGACGCTGCTTCGGTTTGACCAGTACAACGGCACCGATCCGAACTTGTTTACCTGGCAGGGCGAGACCTGTCCGCAGGAACTGTTCCTGGCGCAGAAGCTGCATGAGTGGGTTTTGAAGCTGGCGCCCGACGCATCGTTGCCGCTGGTGCTGGCGTCGCGCTGCCAGCACATCGGGCGGTGGGAAATCAGCCGCAAGAGCTATCCCGATGGGCGCGTGGGCTATCTGACGTGGCGCAAGGCCTTGGCGCGGCATCATGCCAGCGTCGCGGAAGGGATTCTGCGCGAGACGGGCTACGAAGACGACGTGATCGACCGCGTCAAGACCATCGTGATGAAGCAGGGCATCAAGCAGGACGCCGATGTGCAGACCATGGAAAATGCCTTGTGCCTGGTGTTCCTGCAATATCAGTACGAAGCCTTCCACCCCGCGCATGGCGAGAAGATCGTGGAGATTCTGCGGAAGTCTTTGCAGAAGATGGATGCGGCGGGCCACAAGTGGGCGCTGACCTTGCCGTATAGCGCGGCCGGGACGGCGTACCTGGAGCAGGCGCTAGCGGCGTAAAGGGCGGCATACGCGGTTAACACGTGGCGGTTAACACGTGGCGGTTAACGCGCACCACGAGCAAAAACACACAAGCCCGGCCGCGACGATGACGTCGCGAGCCGGGCTTGTTGCCGTCGTGCAAGCCGAAGCTTGCGCAAAGGCGGTATGACTACGCAGGCTTGTCGGTGGACGTATCGTCGGCAGCCTTGGCGGATGCGTCGCTGGACGAAGCCGGCGTGTCGACGGATGCCGAGTCAGCGGTGAGTTCCGTTGTATCAGCGGTGAACTTCGTTGAGTCAGCAGTGAGTTCCGTTGAATCAGCGGTGAGCTTCGTCGTATCAGCGGTGAGTTCCGTGGTGTCGACCGTGGCGCCAGCCGAAGACTCAGCCGGCGCTTGCGGTGACGATTGGACCGGAGCGGTGACAGGCGCCGAGACCGGAGCAGCGACGGCGGCAGAGGCCGAAGCGGCGGTGTCGGTGCCCGCAGCCGCATCCGCGGCAGGCGCTTCGCCAGAGGCAGCGGCAGCCGCGGCTTCCTTCTTGGCCTTGTTGCGCGCGGCGGCGTTCTTGGACGCGCTGCGCGAAGCCATGCGCTTGGCATGCTTGGCTTCGTTGGCGGTGACGGCGCCCGAGGGTTCGCCGTTCAGGTCCACGCGCGGCGCGTCTTCCACCATGCACGCCCAGTAGCGGCGGCCATCACACCAGGTCTTGACTGCTTCCTTGATCTGCGCCTCGTCCAACTGCAAGGCCTGGGCGTGTTGCACCAGGTCAGCCAGCACGCCCAGCTTGAGCGGCAGCTTCGGGGCGGGATTCTTCGGGAAGGCGTTGGGAAACTGGCGTTGCAGGCGCGAGATCGCGACCACGACCGGGTCCACGGGCGATTCGCGGCGTTCGCGCTGCGGGCGCTGACCCTTGTCGCCGCTTTGCGAGCGTGCGTTCTTGTCGCCGCCTTGCGGGCGCGGGCCCTTGCCGCCACCAGGCGGGCGAGGTCCTTTGCCGCCGCCTTGCGGACGCGCGTCTTTCTTGGGGGTAGGCTCTTCAGGCGCCTGCTTGGTGATCAAGGCCCGGATCGCGGCTAACTGTTCTAGTCCCATTTGCTACACAAAAAAAAGGTTGAGGCCGAGAGCATCAGCGCTCGGGCGGCTATCCAGACAGCACGACAAGCAGTGCCAGGAATAAAAGAATGCCGAACGCGGCCAGGGCAAACGGCAGTAGTAGAACATACACGCCGCGTTCTTGCCCTTGTCCGTGGGCCAAACCCGCCGCAATCGACATCCTGACGGGAGAAAAAATGCCCATTGCCGTGCCCGAAACGTGTAACAGCGCAGCCGCTGCCGGCACGTTCAAGCCCGCGTTAAGCGCCAATGATAGCTGCGACGGCATGAACAAACTATTCGGCGCGTTGCCGCTGTTGGCCAGAATACCAAAGGCGCCCGCCAGCAAGGGTGTGATCAGCAAGGTCCATTCCCGCAGCGTGGCGAACAGGCCATCGGCATAGGCTTGCGAGATGCCCGCGCCGGCCAGCACTTCGGCCATCATCGCGAACAGGAAGACGGACATGACGGCGTGGCGGCCCGTGTGCCAGGCGACGCGCGCCTGGGTCGTCAATGCGCGTGGCTCGCGGCGCCAGGCGGCCAGCGCCAGCGCGCCCGCGATCAGCCAACTGCCGGCGTGCAAAAAGGGCTTCCACGCGGGCAGGTCGGTGAAGGGCTGGATGTCGGCCCAGGCGCCTAACGCTTGATTCAACGCGGGGACGAGCCGTGTGACGGCCAGGCAGGCAATCACCAGCATGTAGGGCAGCGCGCGTCGGGCGGCGGCCAGCGCCTGGGCGCGGCTGGGGCGGCGGTCCAGCACGAAGCGCAGCACGATCAAGGGGCCAAAGGAGGCCAGCAGCGCGGTTTCGGGGCCCAGCACGGCGGTAGCAGCGCTCAGCAGGGCCAGGCTTACCGCGATCCAGGCGGCTTCGCGCCCGTGTTCGGCGGCGTCGGCGCGCAGCCCGGCGTGGCGCGCGGTGCGCCAGAACAGCAGCATCCACACCGCCATCAGCAAGGCCACCGCCACCATGCTGTACAGCGCCAGTTGCGTGGCCGGCACGCGCGCATAGGCGGACGCCAGCAAGGTGCCGCTGCCCATCGCGCCCCACGGAATCAGGGTCTGGCTCAACAAGGCAAACACCATGATGTCGCGCGGCTTCAGGCCCAGCGGGCGGATCAGCACCACGGTGCCCAGCATGCCCACGCCAAACCCCGTGGCGGATTCGGCGAAGGGGCCGATCAGAAAACAGGCAAGGAACAGGCGCCGCCGCCGGGCCAGCGGGTCATTCAATTCGGGATGTGCGGCGGCCTGCACGGGCGCCTGGCCCTGCGAGGCCATCTGCCAGAACAGCAGGCCGCCCAGAATGTAAGGCGTGATGATCCAGCCGATCCATGCCCCACGCTCAAGCGTCACCGCCAACTGCGCTCCGCCAAAGGGCGCTCCGCCGAAGGGCGCCTCGCCGAGGGGCACCCCGCCACCGGGCGCGGCGAACAGCGCAATGGGGATGGCAGCGCACAGCCCCAGCACGGCGGCTACCGTCGTGTTGACCCGCCCACTGGCGATGGCGGCGATCACGATCAGGGCGGGCAGGGACCACAGCAGGTAGATCATCGGCGGGGCGCTAACGTTGATGCCGTTTGTTGAAGCCGCTTATTGCGGCGTGGCCTTGGCAGGCGAACGCAGCACGATCTGCGTGATCTCCGAGGGGCGACCCAGACGGATCGGAAATCCCGGCCACAGCCCGGCGCCATTGCTGACGTAGAGGTGCATGCCGTCGACGTCGTATCCGCCCGATACATAGCCTTCATTGGCCAGTTGCGTCAGCAGATGCGGCCCCAGGATCTGCCCGCCATGCGTATGGCCGGACAGTTGCAGCCCGGCCCCGGCACGGGCGTTTTGCACCGCGCCGATGGGGCGATGGCTCAATAGAATGACCGGGTCCGTCGCCGGCACGCCGTCCAGAGCGCGCGTCACATCGGGCACATCCTCGCCGTAGGCGGCCGCCATTTTGTCCGTCACGCCGGCCAGCACCAGACGCTGGCCGTCGGGCGTCAAGGTCACATGCTCGTTCAGCAGCAGGCGCAGGCCCAGGTGTTCGAAAGCGGGCAGCCAGCGTCGGTACTCCGCGTAGTACTCATGGTTGCCGGGAATCGCGTAGACGCCATGGCGGGCGCGCAGCGCTTGCAGGGGCAGCACATCGGCTGCGCGGGCGTCGGTGGTGCCGTCGACCAGGTCGCCCGTGATCACGATCAGGTCGGGCTTCAAGCCGTTCGTCTTGTCGACCACGGCCTGCATCCAGGGCGCCTCCAGCAACCGGCTGGCGTGCAGGTCGGTCAACTGCACCAGGCGAAAACCATCGAGCTCGGGCGGCAGCTTGGGCAAGGCGACTTCAATGGTCTTCACGTCCGGCACGCGCACGGCCTGCCACACGCCGATGGCGGACAGCGCCATGGCCAGCACGGCGGCGGTAGCGCCCCAGCGGCGCGCCGCCAGCAAGCGCCGGCCGCGCGCCCGTGACACGGCGTAGACCGCCACGCCGGCCACGTCGCGCACCAGCAGCAGCATGGCCAGCAAGAGCAGCCCGCCGAAGAGCCAGCCCAGCACCATGATCAGTGTGGCGGGGATCTCCGGGGAAGCCATCGAGCCGAAGAAGTGGCGCGTCACCAGATGGTGTTCGGCAATGGCAATCAGCAAGGCGGACAGCAACAGCTTGGCGGGCTTGGATAAAGACAGGGGCAGGACGAAACGCCAGATGACGTAGAGACTGATCAGTCCCGTGAAGACATGGAACACGCGGTGATTCCTACTGGAAGAGGGCGGGATGCCGTTGGAAAAAATCGGACCGGCCGGAGCCAGCGACATTATGCCGGTGCGACAGGGCGTTCTGGTGACAGATCAAGGAGGCCGTGTGCAAGTTGCAGCGGCGCGTGGGCGAGTCAAGGCGCGTCTCCGCGAATACATGTCACGAATACTCGTCGTAATTTCGCAACAACAGATAGTTATGAGAATTAGTCGCATTACACTTTCTCCCCACATCAAAAGCCCCCCAGGGAGAGGAAGCCAGCATGCAAGCAGCCAGGCCGCAACGCCGCAAACCCCGTATACCTTCTGTTGATCAGCCCGGCTTCCCTCGGCGCCGTACCGCTGTCCTGGTGCTGATGGCGCTGGCGTCCGCCAATGCAGCCGCGCAGGACAGCGCCGTGGCAACCTTGCCTACCGTCCAGGTCGTGGGCGAGGGCGACCCGACCACGACAGAAGGGACGGGGTCCTACACGCCGCGCGCCACGGCCGCCGGCACGGGCCTGCCGTTGACGCTGCGTGAAACGCCGCAATCCGTCACGGTGGTGACCCGCCAGCGCATGGAAGACGAAAACATGCTGTCCCTGGCCGACGTCATGGCCAGCACGCCGGGCATCTCCGTACAGAACTACGACAGCGAGCGCTATTCATTCAGCTCGCGCGGCTTCTCTATTACGAATTACCTGTACGACGGCGTGCCCACCGACTTCGACACGGGCTATGCGGGCGGCGAGTCGTCCCTCGACCCCATCATCTATGACCGCGTGGAAGTCGTGCGGGGCGCCACCGGCCTGCTGACCGGCTCGGGCAATCCGTCGGCGTCCATCAATCTGGTGCGCAAACACGCCACCAGCCGCGAATTCAAGGCCGACGTCAGCGTCAGCGCCGGCAATTGGGACACCTATCGCGGCACGCTGGACCTGTCCACGCCGTTGAACAAATCCGGCAGCGTGCGCGGCCGCATCGTGTCGGCCTACCAGGACAACCATTCCTACCTGGACGGCTACCAGAACAAGAAAAAGATCTTCTACGGCGTGGTGGACGCGGACCTGAGCTCGCGCACCACCTTCAGCGCCGGCTTCAACTATCAGGACAACGACCCGCAACGCAGCAGTTGGGGCGGCTTTCCGCTGTGGTACGCGGACGGCGGGCGCACGGACTGGAAGCGGTCGCTGAATACCGGCGCGGATTGGAGTTCCTGGGCCAGCACCACCTCGGGCGGCTTTGCCAGCCTGGAACACCGCTTTGACAACGACTGGCGCGTGCAGGCCGTGGCGTCCCATTCCAAGCACGAAATGGATGGCAAGCTGCTGTACCTGTACGGTTGGCCCGACCGCGAAACCGGCTTGGGCGTGAATGGTTCGCCCGCCTGGTACGTGGGCGACCGCAAGCAGAACAGCCTGGACCTGAAGGCCTCCGGCCCGTTCACGGCCTTCGGCCGCCGCCATGAAGCCGTGGTGGGCGCCAGCTTCACCCGGCAATACGCGGACTTCGACTACCGCTCGGCGCTGGACGCCGCGCCGGTAGGCAACTTTTTCAATTGGGATGGCTCGTATCCCGAACCGCAATGGAGCGACACTGCCGTCACCGCCAGCCGCTACACCACCAAGCAAAGCGGCTGGTACGGCGCGCTGCGCCTGAACCTGGCCGACCCCTTGAAACTGATCGTGGGCGGCCGCTATAGCACCTGGAAGACGGACTCGGTGGGCTTTGGCGGCGGTGACCATACCGCCTTCGACAAGGACGCCTTCATTCCCTACGCCGGCTTGCTGTACGACATCAACGAGACCTACACGGCCTACGTCAGCTACACCGGCATCTTCAACCCGCAAAGCTATCAGGACCGCAACGGCAGTTGGTTGGATCCGCTGGAAGGCAAGTCCTATGAAGCCGGTATCAAGGGCGAATTCCTCGAAGGCCGCTTGAATGCCAGCGCCGCCATTTTTCAAGTCGAACAGGACAACGTCGCTCAGACCGACCCGGGCTACTTGGTGCCGGGTTCGATCAACCAGGCATATCGGGCCGCACAAGGTACGCGCAGCCGTGGCTTTGACCTGGAGATGTCGGGCGAAGTGACGCCGGGCTGGAACGTGGCGGCCGGTTGGTCGCATTGGACGGCCCGCGACGGTGACGGTGCCCCCATCCAGACCGACCAGCCGCGCTCGCTGGTGCGCCTGTTCACCACCTACCAGTTGCCGGGCGATTGGAACCGCCTGACGGTGGGCGGCGGCGTCAACTGGCAAAGCGGTGTCTACACGATTGCCAGCGGCCCCAACGGCGACGAGCGCGTCAGCCAGGGCAGCTACGCCATCACCAACCTGATGGCGCGCTATCGCTTCAACCGCAACCTGTCGGCGCAGTTGAACGTCAACAACGTGTTTGACCGCAAGTACTACAGCCAGGTCGGCTTCTACAGCCAAGGGGCTTGGGGCGCGGGCACCAGCGGGATGTTGACGATGCGCTATCAGTACTAAGTTTGGCGGCGCTCATGCGCTTGCGCAGAGCGCCACCGGGCAGTCACGCAAGAGCGCGGTCAAGGGCATTTCGCCCGCCGCGTTCGCACTGACCTGAGCCCCGGACAGCACATTGCGCAGCGTGCCCGCATCAATATCGGCGGGCAGGACCACGCGCGTGCCCTCCCAGTAGCGGCAAGCCTGCGCGGCTTGGTCTTCCGTGTAAGCCGCCAGTGCCCGCGCGCACAGCCGGGGCGCCACCGCCACAACGCTGCGCCCCTCATGTCGGCGCACATAGGCAATTACGTGCGCCGCGCGCGGGCCGATGACAGCAAGCGGCGTGCAATCTCCCAGGCTGAACAGGTCAGGGTGGCGGGCGCGCAGCGCCAGGGTGCGGCGGATCAGTTGCTGCTTGATGGCGCCGCTGCGCCAGGCGGCGGCGTCGGTATCCATGGGTAGCTCGGCATCCGCTGCCTTCAGCAACGCCGCGCGTTCGGCGTAGTCGACGGGGCGTCGGTTGTCGGGGTCGACCAGGCTGAAGTCCCACAGGTCGGTGCCTTGGTACAGGTCGGGCACGCCGGGCAGCGTGTTGCGCAACAAGGTCTGGGTCAGGCTGTTCACCAGCCCGGCGGGGGCGATGCGCAAGGCCCACGCGCCGATGTCGCGCAGCAGCGCCTGGCCATCGCCCGGGTCTTGCAAGCCTGTGATGCAGGCACGGGCGGCGTCTTCGTAGGCGGCGTCCGGATCGGTCCAGCTTGTGTGCAGCTTGGCTTCACGCAGGGCTTTTTCTTGCCACTGCGCGATGCGTTCAAGAAATTCAGAGACGGACGCGGTGACCTCAACACTGCCGTCATCCAGGCGCTCGACCGATAGCGACAGTGGCCACGCGCCCACCAGGCTTTGCAGCAGCAGATAGCGGTCGGCGGGGCTGGGCGCCCCCGGCTTGGCCAGGCGCGGTATCCATGCGCCGACCATGCGCAGCCATTCGTCGGGCGCTTCGCTCAGCACGGCCAGCCGCGCGCGCGTGTCTTCGCCGCGTTTGTGGTCATGCGTGGCGGTGGCCAGCATGGCGTGCGGATGCGTGCGCGCACGCGCCGCGCTCAGCGCATGGAACGCTTGCAGCGGCAGCGCAAAGCGCGTGGGGCTGGAACCGACCTCGTTGCGCGACAGCAGCGGGCCACGTCGGTAGAACAAGGTGTCTTCCAGTGCCTTGGCCGCCAGCGGCGGGGTCAGTTGCTGGAAGCGGCGCAAGGCCAGGGCGCGGGCTTGCGTTACGGCGGTGTCGGCCACGTCCTGTTGCGCCGCACCGCCCAGCCATTCGTCAATCTGTTCCAGCAAGCGGGCGTCGGCGGTGGCGTCGCCCAGCGCTTCTCGCGCCTGGTCCAGCGCCACGCGGCACCAGTGCGCATCGGCCGCGCTGCGCCCCCCGTCTTCCGCATAGCTGCGGTACACCGGAAACGCCGCCAGCAAGGCCGTCAGCACGCGGTCGATGGCCGGGCTGGTCCAGTCGCGCGTGCGCAGGTCGAAGCGGGCGATGCGCGTCAGCGCGCGCACCAGCGCCTGTCGTTCAGCGGGGAAATGGCGCGCCAGCATGCGGTGGCGCGCGTCGCGCAGTTGGGCCGTGGCGTCGCGGGGGTCACCACTTAACGCTACCCAGCAGCGTTCAAGCTGGGCTTGCGCCTCGGGCGCATGCAGCAGCGCGCCCACCTGGTCCATGAAGTCGTAGCCGGTGGTGCCCTCGGTGGGCCAGCGCGCGTCCAGCGATTCGTCGTCGGCCAGGATTTTTTCAATGATCAGATAGGCGCCGCCAGGCAGGCCGGCCTGTTTGCGCTCGCTATCCGCTTGCCGCAAGGCATGGCGCAGGCGGCGCAGATACGTGCCGGGGCTGGCCAGGCCATCGATGTGGTCGATGCGCAAGCCGTCCAGCACGCCTTCGCGATACAAGCGCAACACCAGGCCATGCACGGCATCGAAGACCGCGCCGTCTTCCACGCGCACGCCAACCAGTTCGCTGATTTCAAAGAAACGGCGCCAGTTGATCTGCTCGGGCGCAGTGCGCCACCATGCCAGCCGGTAGTGCTGACGTTCCAGCAGCTCATGCAGCCGCGCGCGGCCCGCGTCGGTGCCGGGGTCGCAGGCGGCGCACAAGCGCGCGAGATCTTTGCGTGTTGGATCTCGTTTTAGATCAGGTTTTAGCTCGGGTTTTAGCTCGTCTCTGAGTTCACTGGTTGCCGACTCGCCAGTCAGCGAGCCCGGCGCCAGCGGCAGGCGCTGGCCGCCCGCGTGGATATGGCAGGTGCCCGCGTCCGCATCGTGCTCCAGGCGGATGTCGCCCGCCGCCAGGGCCTGGCCGTACAGGTCGCCCAGCACAGGCAGCAGCACCTTGCCGCGCAACGCGGGGTCGGGCGCGTCCCAGTCGATATCGAAGGTGCCGGCGTGCGCGCTGTCCTGTCCGTGTTGCAGCACATCCGCCCACCAGGGGTTCGACGCATGCGCCGCCATGTGGTTGGGCACGATGTCCGCAATCAGCCCGAGACCGCGCGCGCGGGCGGCGTCCGCCAGGCGGCGCAAGGCGGTTTCGCCGCCCAGCTCGGCGCTGACGCGCTGGTGGTCGATCACGTCATAGCCGTGGGTGGACCCTGCGCGGGCCTGGGTGATGGGCGACAGATACAGGTGGCTGACACCCAGCGCGGCGTAGTAGGGAAGCTGCGCGCGGGCGTCGTCCAGCGTGAAGCCGGCATGCAGCTGCAGGCGCGCGGTGGCGCGGGGGATAAGCGTCGGGTTCATGGCCGACCCCGCAATGCGCGCACCGGACGCAGCCGCGCCTGGCTGGTGGGCGCGCTCAGGCAGTCCGCCACGGACAGCGGCACGCGCTGGCGCCAGTTCGGGTGATGCGTGGTGGTGCCGGGCAGGTTCGGTTGGTCCAACTGCCCGGTCAAATCTTCCAGCGTGACCAGCATCAAGGGGCAAGGCGTGGCGGCGACAAAGCCCAGCAGCTCCGCGCTGGGCGTCCGGCGCGGCAGCGGCAAGGTGGACGCCGCCGGCGAGCAGGATTGCACCGCCCGCCACAGGCTGGCGCGTTCATCAAGCCGGCCGGCACGCAGCGCGGCTTCGTCCTGGTCAGGCGCCAGCAAGCGCAGGCGGGAACGCCACAGGATGTCTTGCGCGTGCCACCAGCCTTCCAGCGTGGGCAGATCGTGGGTCGTAGTCATGGCGACGGCATTGGCGGGCCACTGCGAGGGTGGCAGAAAGTCGGGCGGCGCGGTGGACGGCGCGGGCGGGGTTGCGCTGTCGGCACCCGCTTCCGGCGCGGCACCGGCGTCGCGCATGAACCACAGCACGTCCATGCCCAGCACGCCGTGCGCTTCCAACTGTTCGTCGAACCCTTCCGGCACCGTGCCCAGGTTTTCACCGACGATCAGCGCGCGGTGCAGCCAAGCTTCCAGCGCGGTCAGGCGCAGCAACTGCTGCAAGGGATAACGCAGATAGCCGCCGTCTTGCGGGCTGGCGCCGTCGGGTATCAGCCACATCCGGGCCATGCCCAGGATGTGGTCGATGCGTAATCCGCCAGCGTGCGCCAGGCAGGCGCGCAGCATCGCCAGAAAGGCCGAGTAGCCGGAGGCCTGCAAGGCGGTGGGTGACAGCGCGGTCAGGCCCCAGCCTTGGCCCAGCGGGTTGTACAGGTCGGGCGGTGCGCCCACGCTGGCGCGTGTCATCAGGTCGGCATGCCGGCTCCAGGCGTGGCTGCCATGCGGGCTGCCGCCCACGGCCAGGTCGGCCACCACGCCCACGCGCATGCCGGCATCGCGGCCCGCGTGCTGCACGCGCTTCAGGCTTTCGGCCGCCAGCCATTGGCTGAACATGTGCGCGTCCACATCGTGAGCGTGTTCGGCCGCGTAGCGTTGCGCGGCGGATGAGCGCGGGTCGCGAAATTCAGCGGGCCATTGCGTCCAGGGCACGGGGGCGCCCGCCGCCAGGCTGTGCTCGGCGTGCAGGGCTTCGAACAGGGCGTGCTCGAACAGGTCGGAACCGGCCGTGGCGCGATAGCTGTCATAGGCGCCGCGTTGCTCGGCGCTGGCGTGGGTGGTGAAGCGGTCGTGCAGGCGGCGCAGCAGTTGCTGGCGAAACGCCGCCGCCGCGGGCCAGTTGATCAAGGGTTGCGCGTCCAGCACAGGCAGTCGCGCCTGGGTCATGCCCGCCAGCGCGTCGCGCACGGCGTCCGCGCCCAGGATGCCGGCGGGGTCGGCGTACAGCGTGTTCAGGAACAAGCGGCTGGACGGGGAATAGGGGCTGCACTGCGACGGGTCCGCCGCGAACATGGCGTGCACGGGGCTGATGGCCAGGGCATCGGCGCCAGCCGAGCCGGTGGCGACCGCCAGGTCGTGCAGCGCGCCGAAATCGCCAAAGCCGTGCGTGGCCTGGGTTGGGTCGGGGGCCGGGCGCCGCAGGCTGTAGACCTGTACGGCCAGGCCCCAGGCGCGAGCGTCCTGGGCTTGCAGCAGTTCATCCAGCGACGGCGCGCGCGGCGGGCAGACGGCAAGCGTCGTCATCCCGGCCTGCGTGTGCACGGTGTAGTAGCCGGGGCCGGTCGGCGCGCGCAAGGTGGCGGCGCCGTCTTGTCCCAGTGAGGTGCGGCCGGAGAGGGCCGGCCCGAAGGGGGATTCGATGCGATAGGCGCCCGCGCAATCGGGCGGCAGCGGCACGGCCTCGCCCGGCAGCGCGATCAGCATGGCGGGAAGGTGCGCGCGCGCGGACATCTCGGCCAAGCGGTGGCGGCTGTCGCGAATGTCCGCCTCGGAATCAGCCGGTAAATCCATGGCGGCCAGCAGCGCGCGCAAGGTGTCGGGCGACACGCGGCACGGGCGCTGGCTTGCGTCGGTCCAGTGCTCGGCAATACCGGCCTCGGCGGCCAGCTCGGACAGCCCGGCGGGGGCGGCGCCGCTCATGCTGCGTCCTCCAGCAGCCAGACAGTGCTTTCCGGGCAGACGCTGCCTTGGCTCAAGGCGTCGAACGCTCCCGCGCGCGACTCAAACAGCAGCGACGAGGCCAGGGGCGGCGTGGTGGCCTGCTTGCGCGGCAAGGCCACGTGCATCGGCCCCAGGTTGACGTACGCCGTCAGTAAGGCGCCGTCGCCCAGGCGCCACCGGGCGTGCACGCTGTGGTCGCCCACGGCACGTGCGTACACGTTGCGCGCGCCTTCCAAGCGGGGCGCGATCACGCGCAGGCGCAGGTCCAGCAGCGCGCTGTACAGGTTGCCCCAGGACTGGGCTTCCGCGCTGTCGGCCTGGGGCCAGGGCGCGCTTTGCTCCCAGGTGGTTTCGGCATTCGGGTCGGGCACGGGCTCGCCATTGGCGCCCGAAAATTCCGGGAACGCGGCGAATTCACGCTGGCGGCCTTCGCGCACAGCCTGCGCCAGCGCCGGGTCCGTGTGGCTGGTGAAGTACAGGAAAGGCGCGCGGCTGCCGCTTTCCTCGCCCATGAAGATCAGCGGAATCTGCGGCGCCAGCAGTTGCATCGTGACGGCGGCGCGCAGGCGTTCGGCGTTCTCGGCAAGCTCGGTCAGCCGCTCGCCCCAGGCGCGGTTGCCGGTTTGGTCATGGTTTTGCAGGAACAGCACGAAGGCCGTGGGCGGCAGGTGGCCGCTGGGTTCGCCGCGCGTCGCGCCTTGCCGGTAAGGCGAAGGCTGGCCTTGATACAGCCATCCTTCAGCCAGGCAGCGCGCTAGCGCCTGGGCGGGCTGTTCCGCATAGTCGGCGTAGTAGCCGCGGGATTCCCCGGTCAGCAGGTGATGCAGCACATGGTGCGCATCGTCGTTCCATTGCGCGTCGTAGCCTTCCGTCAGCAGGCTGGCGCGGTTGTCGTCGTTTTCCAGCACCAGGTGCAGGTGGCGCTGCGCCGGCACCTGGCCACGGACGAAGCGCGCCAGTTCCACCAGCCAATCGGGGTCGGAAATGGCGTGCACCGCGTCCAGCCGCAAACCGTCAAAGCGGTATTCCGTCAGCCAGTACAGGGCATTTTCTTCAAAGTAGCGGCGCACGGCGGGCTGCCGGAAATCAATGGCGGCCCCCCAGGGCGTGGACACGTCGTCGCGAAAAAAGGGCGCGGCGTATTGGGACAGGTAGTTGCCGTCCGGGCCGAAGTGGTTGTAGACCACGTCCAGCATCACGCACAGGCCCAGCCCGTGCGCGGTGTCGATCAAGCGCTTGAGTTCGTCGGGCGTGCCATAGGCCGTGTCCGGCGCGTAGGGCAGAACGCCGTCGTAGCCCCAGTTACGCGGGCCGGGAAAGTCCGCGATGGGCATCAGTTCAAGCACGGTGATCCCCAGCTTGGCCAGGTCAGGCAGCCGTTCAGTCAGGCCGGCAAAGCCGCCCGCCAGACCCGGATGCGCTTCGTAGATGACGGCTTCGCGCCAGGGGCGGCCCATCCAGGAAGCATGCCGCCAGGGGTAGGTGTCCGGCCCCACGACGACGCTGGCGCCATGCACGTCGCCATCCTGCAAGCGCGAGGCGGGGTCGGGCACCAGCAGGTCCTGCCCGATGCGATAGCGGTAGCGCGTGCCGGGCGGGCAGTTCACATCCACCTGGGCGTAGCCGTCGGCATCCGGTTGCAGCGCGATGGGAACTCGCCCGTCCATCACCAGGGCAAGGTCGGCCGGGGCCGACGGCGCCCACAGGCGAAAGCGCGTGCGGCCGTCAGGCAGCGGCAGCGCGCCATGGGTATAGGGTTCGGGCAACACGGTCATGAGGCACTTCCGGGGATGCAGGTGGCGGTCAGCAGGACGAGGCTATGCGCCTCGACCGTGACCTCGGATTCAGAAACGGGGGCCGCGGGCACTTGCGTGGCGGAGTCCAGTTCACGCATCCAGGCTTGGCCGGGTTCGGGCAAGGTGAAGGTGGCCGGCTCGGCGCTGGGGTTCATCAGCAGCAAGGAAATATCGGCGCTGCCGTCTTCGCGCAGCGCCGCGCGCCGCAGGGCCATGGTGCGCAATGTTGGGTCGTCCCAGGCGGCCTGATCAATGGGCCCGCCGTGAGTGTCCAGCCAACTGATGGCGCTGACGCCCGGGCAGATCTCCTGCGCCGCGTCGCCAAAGCGCGCCGCGCGCAGGCTGGGGTGATCGCGCCGCAGCGCCACCACCCGCGCCACGAAGTGGCTGAGCGCGCGGCCCGTGTCGCTCTGCGCCTGCACCCAGTCCAGCCATGACAGCGGACCGTCCTGGCAATAGGCGTTGTTATTGCCGTCCTGGCTGTTGCCGAACTCGTCGCCCGCCAGCATCATCGGCGTGCCGTCCGACAGGAACAAGGTGGCCAGCAAGGCGCGCTGGACGCGGCCGCGCCGCTCCAGAATCGTGGCGTCTTCCGTCGGACCTTCCACGCCCCAGTTGTGGCTGTAGTTTTCCGAATGACCGTCGTTGCCATCTTCGCCGTTGGCCTCGTTGTGGCTGCCGTCGTAGCTGACCACGTCCTGGATGGTGAAGCCGTCGTGCGAGGACACGAAGTTGATGCTGGCCCAGGGGCGGCGATGGCGGCGGTCGAAGATGTCGCGCGACCCGCACAGACGCGCGGCCATGTCGCCGCGCATGCCTTCGTCGCCGCGCCAGTAGCGGCGCACGGTGTCGCGGTAGCGGTCGTTCCATTCGCCCAGGCCGGGCTGGTGGTTGCCTAGCTGGTAGCCGTCGGGGCCGATGTCCCAGGGTTCGGAAATGAGCTTCACGCCGGCCAGCACGGGGTCTTGCAGCAAGGCGTCGAAGAAGCCCGAGCCGGGGTCAAAGCCCGTGCCTTCGCGGCCGAGTGTGACGCCCAGATCGAAGCGGAAGCCGTCCACGCCATACGACTGCGTCCAGTAACGCAGGGAATCCATCACCATTTGCAGCACGCGGGGGTGCGACACGTTGACGGTGTTGCCGCAGCCGGTGTCGTTGATGTAGTAGCGTTCTTCGCCCGGCATCAGCCGGTAGTAGCTGGCGTTGTCCAGCCCGCGCCAGGACAGCGTGGGCCCCAGCTCGCTGCCTTCGCAGGTGTGGTTGTAGACCACGTCCAGAATCACTTCCAGGCCGGCCGCGTGCAAGCGCCGCACGGCCTGGCGCAAGTCGTTGGGGCCGCGTTGCAGATAAGTCGGTTCCGGCGAAAAGAACGACAACGTGTTGTAGCCCCAGTAGTTGCGCAAGCCCCGTTCCAGCAGGAAGCGGTCTTGCAGGAAGGCGTGCACGGGCAGCAGTTCCACGGCCGTGACGCCCAGCCGTTGCAGGTGTTCGATAAAGCGCGGGTCCGCCAGCGCGGCGCAGGTGCCACGCAGGGGCGGGCGCAAGTCTTCGCGCTGCATCGAGACGCCGCGCAGATGCACTTCGTAGATGGTGGTGTCCGTCCACGGGGTGTTGGGGGACTTGCTGTTGCCCCAGTTGAACGGCACGTCTTCGGTCACCACGCCCTTGGCCATGGCCGGCGCGCTGTCGCGTCGGTCCATCGACAGGTCGGCGCGCGCATGATTCAGCCGGTAGCCAAAGAGCGCATCGCTCCAGCTGACCGGCCCGGTCATCTGGCGGGCGTAGGGGTCCAGCAGCAGCTTATGCGGATTGAAGCGGTGGCCGTTGCGCGGGTCATACGGACCATGGGCGCGATAGCCGTAGATCAGTCCCGGCTGCGCATCCGGCAGGTAACCGTGCCAGATCTCATCGGTGCATTCGGGCAGGTCGAAGCGCCGCAGTTCCTTGCGGCCGCGAGCGTCAAAGATGCATAGCTCGATGCGGGTGGCGTTGGCCGAGAACACGGCGAAATTCACGCCCAGGCCATCGCTGGTGGCGCCAAGCGGATACGGCTGACCGGTGGTGAGACGGGTGAACTGAGTGGGGTCCATGGATTCAGCCTTGGTGCGTGAAGAACAGGGTGGCAAGCGGCGGCAAGGTCAGCGACAGCGACTGGGCGTGGCCGTGGGCGGCCTGGTCCGATGACTGCGCGGCGCCCTGGTTGCCTTGGCCCGAACCGCCATACCAGCCGGCGTCGGTGTTCAGGGATTCGGTCCAGCGCCCGCCCAGGGGCACGCCGACGCGGTAGCCGTGGCGGGTGACGGGGGTGAAGTTGCAGACGGCCAGCATCAAGGACGAGCGGCCCCGGCGCAGGAACGCGGCCACGCTGTGGTCGGCGTCGTCCATGACCAGCCAGGCAAAGCCGTCGGGGTCGGTGTCTTGCTCGTGCAGCGCGGGCGATTCGCGATACAGCCGGTTCAGGTCGGCCACCAGGCGCTGCACGCCCTTGTGGCCGGCGTCGTCAAGCAGGCTCCAGTTCAGCGAGGCATCGTGATTCCATTCGGCGGGCTGGGCCAGTTCGCCGCCCATGAACAGCAGCTTCTTGCCGGGGTGCGCCCACATGAAACCCAGGTAGGCGCGCAGGTTCGCCAGCTTGGTGGCGGTGTCGCCCGGCATCTTGTTCAGAAGCGAGCCCTTGCCGTGCACTACTTCGTCATGCGAGAGCGGCAGGATGAAGCGTTCGGAATAGGCGTAGGCCATGCCGAAGGTGATGTCGTGGTGATGGTATTTGCGATGGACCGGGTCTTCGTGCATGTAGCGCAGCGTGTCGTGCATCCAGCCCATGTTCCATTTGTAGTGAAAGCCCAGGCCGCCCTCGGCCACCGGCGCGGTCACGCCCGGCCAGGCGGTGGACTCTTCGGCCACCACGATGGCGTCGGGCGCCTGTTCGCGCACCGTGGTGTTCAGTTCACGCAGGAAGGCCACGGCTTCCAGGTTTTCACGCCCGCCGTGTACGTTGGGAATCCATTCGCCGGGTTGGCGGCTGTAGTCGCGGTAGAGCATGGAGGCCACCGCGTCCACGCGCAGCCCGTCAATATGGAATTCCCGCAGCCAGTGCACGGCGCTGGCGATCATGAAGGCTTTGACTTCGGTGCGGCCCAGGTTGTAGACCAGCGTGTTCCAGTCGGGGTGATAGCCTTCGCGCGGGTCGGCGTATTCGTATAGCGGCGTGCCGTCAAAGCGCGCCAGCCCGTGGGCGTCATTCGGAAAGTGGGCGGGCACCCAGTCCAGAATGACGCCGATACCGGCGGCGTGGCAGCGGTCGACGAAGCGGGCGAAGGCGGCGGGCGGACCAAAGCGCGCGGACGGCGCGAACATACCCAGGGGTTGGTACCCCCAGGAGCCGCCGAAGGGATATTCCATGATCGGCATCAGCTCCACATGCGAGAACCCCATGGCTTCTGCGTAGGCGGGCAGCTTGTCGGCGAGCTGGTCCCAGACGCAGCGCTCGGCGTCGGGCGCGAGCCATGAGCCGGCGTGCACTTCGTAGATGGAAATGGGAGCGTGGCGCGCTTGGCGCTCTGCGCGGGAACGCATCCATGCGTCGTCCGTCCAGGAATAAGGGGTGGGGTCGTCAACGACCGAAGCGGTGGCCGGCGAGGGCTGGGCGCGGCGCGCCATGGGGTCGGCCTTGAATACGATGGCGCCCGAGTTGTCGGTAATGGCGAACTTGTAGCAATCGCCCGCCATGACGCCGGGGATGAACAGTTCCCACACGCCGGCCGCATGGCGCAGGCGCATGGGGTGGCGGCGGGCATCCCAGCTATTGAAGTCGCCCACCACGGCAACGCGGCGCGCATTGGGCGCCCAGACCGCGCAGCGCAGCCCGGGCACGCCCTGCATGTCGTCCAGCCGCGCGCCCAGCACGGATAACGCGGCGCGCCAGTCGCCGCTGGCTAAGCCAGCCAGATCGGCGTCGGACAGCACCGGGCCGAAGGCGTAGGTGTCCGGCGTGAGTTGTTCGGTGTCGGGCCATTGGATGGCCAATTGGTACGAGCCCGGGTCGCCGGGGCGGGCGTCGGGGACGGCCCCGGTGTAGAGGCCTTCGCCTTGTTCATGCAGCGGCAGGCGGGCGCCGTCGGCAGTCACGACCGCGACCGCGCGCGCACCGGGCACCAACGCGCGCACCACGCCATCGTGCGGACCCAGGACCGAGAACGGGTCCGCGTGCTGGCCCGTGGCCAAGGCCTGCAAGCTGGAGGGATCAAGCTGGCCCGCAGGCGGAGAAGACGGCGACGGAGCGCCGTTGTCATGAAGATTCATCGTGAGTGTTCCTCGGCGCTGATCGCCGCATCTTGCAAGAGTTCGCGGGCCAGCTCGGTCAGCGCGCACAGCGGAATGGAGATCCATTCGGGGCGGTGAGCGGCTTCATAGCTGACTTCGTAGGCGGCCTTTTCCAGTTGCGCCAGCTTCAGCAACGTGTCTTCTTGCGCGGCGGGCAGCGCAATGGCGGTGGAGGCGGCCTCTTGATAGCCCAACAGGAAGGCCTCGACCGCGCGCGAGCCAAAGCGCGCCAGCAGCGTGTCGCGCAAGTCCTGCGGCACGCCCGGGGCGGCGGACGAATCCCCGGGGCCCGCGTTGGCGTCGGTGGGCGCGCCGCCCATCGGGTCGCTACGGGCCACCGACGCGGCGGCATAGTCGAACGAACGCAGCATGCCGGCCACGTCCTTGTACGGCGTCGTCACGCTGCGGCGGGCCTCCAGCGTCTGGATGGGCTCGCCTTCGAAGTCGATCAGGTAGGCGTCCGTCTGCGCCACCAGCACCTGGCCCAGATGGAAGTCACCGTGTACGCGGATGAGCGGCGCGCCCGTCAGCGCCTGCGCCATGCCATCCACCTGCTTGACCAGGCGGCCATGATGTTCAAACAACCATTGCGCGCAGGCGTGCGACGGCGGCTCCAGCCGGTCCTGCGCGGCGCGCAGGTCTTGTTCGGCGCGATCCAGTTGCGCGATGATGCGCGCGGCGTGCGCCTGGGCGTCTTCCGTGGTGGCGGTGTGGACGGGAAAGGCGGGGTCGTCCGTGGCTAGTGCCAGCGTGTTGTGCAGCTCGGCCAGCCGGCGGCCAATGGTGCTGGCCATGACCGTATAGCCTTCCAGGCTGGCTTCGAATTCCTCGGGGCTGTGGCCGCCCAGCAGCGCGGCGCCCAGCGTGCGTTTCAGATAGTCCAGCGTCCAGGTCCAGGCGTCGCCCTCGTTGGTGACGAAGGCGTGCAGCACGGCCAGCGTGTGGGGCACGCCGTCGGCGTCTACGCGCAGCACCTCGCCCAGCAGGGCGGGAATATTGGCGTAGCCCGCGCGCGTCAGGTGGCGCGAGATTTCCACTTCGGGCGATATGCCGGGCTGTACGTTGCGGATCAGCTTCAGGATGGCTTGCCCGCCGACGATGACCGAACTGTTGGACTGTTCCGCGCTGATCCATTGCAAGGCGGGCTCGTCGCCGAAGTCCAGGTCGGCCAGGGCGGGTTCCGGCAGGCAGCGGATGATGCCGGGCTTGTCGCCGGGTTTGCCGCCGTCGCGCCCGTCCAGCGCCTGGCTGGCGCGCAAGGCCTCGATCACGCCCTGCACGAAGCCGGGTTGCAGGAAGGCGTCGGCCAGGGTGCCGACTTCGGCGCCCCGGCGTACGCGCGCGATGGGGTATTGCACCTGGGCGGTTTCATCCCAGATCAGCACGAAGGGCGCCTGGACACGCAGGGGGTGATCGTTGACCGGCGCGTTGGCGTTGTCGGCATCAGTGCCGCTGCCGCCGTCGCCGCTGCCGTCCTCGGGCTCCACTTCGGCCCAGTAGTACTCGCCGCCATTGGCATGAAACGGCGTGGCGTAGGCCAGCCGGGCGCGTGACGGCGCCGTGGACCCCGGAAACCAGCGCTGGCGCGCCAGGTATTCGGGCAGCACTTCCTTTTCCAGCGTGCTGCGCGACGCATCCGTCAACGCCGCGCCGCCGCGCGACTTCAAGACCAGCGTCGTCAGCTCGGGCATCTGCTCGGGCGCGCTGGCATGCCAGCCCGGCGGGGCGGCGTCGGAGCTCAAATCCATCCAGTAAAAGCCATAAGGCGGCAGCGTCAGCAGATAAGGCAGTTCGCCGATCGCGGGGAACGGCGTGCCGCCCAGCATTTCCACCGGCACGCGGCCGCTGAACGCTTGCAGCGGCAATTCCACGGGCTGCGCCGCGTTGGACAGGTTGGCCACGCACAGGATGATGGTGTCGTTCCATTGGCGCAGGTACGCCAGAATCTTGCGGTTGCCGGGCTGGATGAAGCGCAGCGTGCCGCGGCCGAAGGCGTGGGTCTGGCGGCGCTGCGCCAGCATGCGGCGCGTCCAGTTCAGCAGGGAATGCGGGTCGCGCTGCTGGGCCTCGACGTTGACGGCCTCGTAACCGTACAGCGGCCCCATCAGCACGGGTAGCGGCAGGCGCTCGGGGTCGGCGCGCGAGAAACCGCCGTTGCGGTCGGGCGACCATTGCATGGGCGTGCGCACACCGTCGCGGTCACCCAGATGCACGTTGTCGCCCATGCCCAGTTCGTCGCCGTAATACAGCACCGGCGTGCCGGGCATCGACAAGAGCAGGCTGTTCATCAGTTCAACCCGGCGGCGGTCGCGTTCCAGCAAGGGGGCCAGGCGGCGGCGGATGCCCAGGTTGATGCGCGCGCGCGTGTCGGCGGCATAGACGCTCCACAGGTAATCGCGTTCACGGCTAGTCACCATTTCCAGCGTCAGCTCGTCATGGTTACGCAGAAAGATGGCCCATTGGCAGGTTTCGGGTATGTCCGGCGTCTGCCGGATGATGTCGGTGATGGGAAAGCGGTCTTCCTGCGCAATCGCCATGTACATGCGCGGCATCAGCGGAAAGTGGAACGACATATGGCATTCGTCGCCGGTGCCGAAATATTCCTGCGCGTCCTCGGGCCATTGGTTGGCTTCAGCCAGCAGCAGGCGGTTGGGATATTCCTGGTCGATCACCGCGCGTATCTGCTTCAGCACCTGGTGCGTTTCCGGCAGGTTCTCGTTGTTGGTGCCTTCGCGTTCCACCAGGTACGGCACGGCGTCCAGGCGCAGCCCGTCCACGCCCATGTCCAGCCAATAGCGCATCACCGACAGCACTTCTTTCAGCACCTGCGGGTTGTCGTAGTTCAGATCGGGCTGATGCGAATAGAAGCGGTGCCAGAAGTAGGCGTTGGCCTCGGGGTCCCAGGTCCAGTTGGACTTTTCCGTGTCGCAAAAAATGATGCGGGTGCCGGCGTAGGCCTTGTCGTTGTCGGACCACACGTAGAAATTGCGCGCCGCCGAACCGGGGCGCGAGGTGCGCGCCCGCTGAAACCAGCGGTGCTGGTCCGACGTGTGGTTGACCACCAGTTCGGTAATGACGCGCAAGCCGCGCGCATGCGCCTCGCGGATCAGTTTGCGCACGTCGGCCACGGTGCCGTAGTCGGGGTGCACGCCCCGGTAGTCGGCAATGTCATAGCCGTCGTCGCGCCGTGGCGACGGGTAGAACGGCAGCAGCCAGATCGTGTTCACGCCCAGGCTGGCGATGTAGTCCAGCTTCATGATCAGGCCGGGGACGTCGCCCACCCCATCGTCATTCGAGTCGAAGAACGACTTCACATGCAACTGGTAGATGACGGCGTCCTTGTACCAAAGACCGTCATCTTTCTGGGGGTGGGTTTCACTGATCATATTGGGCTCCAAGCGCGGTCAACCATGCAGGGACAGGCGCCAGACACGATAGGGTTGGTCGGGAGACAGCGTCACGGTGCGCGTCGCGTCGCGCCAGGTGTCGCGGCTGTCCGTCAGCAGGTCTTCGACTTCAAGGTGCGCGGGCCGGGCTTCACCGAACAACCAGAAGGGCACCTCCAGATGCGTGGTTTGCGGGTGGAAAGGGTCCAGGCTGATGGCGGTGAACACCACGTTGCCCAAGCCGGGCGTGGCCTTCACGAAGGCCAGCACGCGGTCGTTGCCGCTGGGTATTGCCGTCAGCCCGCGATGCGTTTGCAGGGCGGGGTTGGCGCGGCGGATCTGGTTCAGGCGCGCGATTTCGGCGCGGATGTTGCCGGGGGCACGCCAGTCGCGCTGGCGCAGCTCGTATTTTTCGGAATCCAGGTATTCCTCTTTGCCCGGCACCGGCGCGGCCTCGCACAGTTCAAAGCCGCTGTAGACGCCCCACAGGCCCGAGCCCATGGCGGCCAGGGCGGCCCGGATCAAGAAGCCGGGGCGGCCCGAGGTCTGCAAGAACACCGGGTTGATGTCGGGCGTGTTCACGAAGAAGTGCGGCCGGAAGAAGTCAGCCGGCGGCGGGTGCGAGATTTCTTCCAAATACGACTGCAATTCGGCGCGGTCATTGCGCCAGGTGAAGTACGTGTACGACTGCGTGAAGCCCACCTTGGCCAGCCGGTACATCATCTTGGGCTTGGTAAAGGCTTCGGACAGGAACAGCACGTCGGGATGCTGCCCATGCACTTCGGCTATCAGCCATTGCCAGAAGGGCAGCGGCTTGGTGTGCGGGTTGTCCACGCGGAAGATGCGCACGCCGTTGTCCACCCAGAACAGCACCACGTCGCGCAGCGCGCGCCACAGCGCCAGTTTGCGGGCGCGGCGCGGCGGGCCGCCATAGAAAGAGACGTTGACGATGTCCTGGTATTTCTTGGGCGGGTTCTCGGCATAGCGCAGCGACCCGTCGGGCCGCCACGAGAACCAATCAGGGTGCTCTTTCAGCCAGGGGTGGTCGGGCGAACATTGAATGGCGAAGTCCAGCGCCATTTCCAGACCGTGTTCTTGCGCGGCGCGCACCAGGCGCAAAAAGTCGGGCAGCGTGCCCAGCTTGGGTTCGATGGCGTCGTGCCCGCCGTCGGGTGAACCAATCGCATACGGGCTGCCCACATCGTCCGGGCCGGCGGTCAGCGCATTGTTGCGGCCCTTGCGGTTGCTTAGGCCGATCGGGTGGATGGGCGGCAGGTACAGCACGTCAAAGCCCATTTCCTGGATGTCGGGCAGGCGTTCGATCACGTCGTCAAACGTACCGTGGCGGCCTGGTTCGCGGGCTTGCGAACGCGGGAATAGTTCGTACCAGGCGCTATGGCAGGCTTGCGGCCGGTCGACCCAGATGGGGTAGGGGGCCGGCGTCACGGTTTCAAAGGGGCGGGCGTCCAGCGCGCGCATGGCGGCGGCCAGCTCGGGGCTGAGCAGCAGCGCGATGTGCGCCTCGGTGGGTTCCGTGCCCGCCTTCGGGTCGGGCAGGGTTTTCAACGCCTGCTTGACGACCGCCACGCTGTCGGCGGGATAGGCATGCTGGCTGGCGCGCTTATCGGCTTCGCGCAGCAACTGCATGCCCTCGGCCACTTCAAGCTGTAGCGCAAGGCCGGCGTCGTGCTTGACCTCCAGGTCGTGGTGATAGGTCTGCCAAACGTCAAACCACGCCGCCACCTGGAATTTGTGCGGTCCGATTCGCCGGGGCCGAAAACTAGCCTGCCAGCGGTCGTTGGACAGCAGTTTCAGCGGCGTGCGTTTCCAGTTGGCTTCGTCGGCGGCGCGCCAGCGCACTTCGCCCGCGATGCGGTCGTGCCCATCCATCAACAGGTCGGCCTGGACGGTGATGCGCTCATGCACCGTGCACTTCACGGGATGCGCGCCATCGTCCACGGCGGGCGACACGCTTTCAATGGCCACGCGCAGGCCGGCCCCGCCTTCGGTGCGCGGGCCGGGGTGGCGCGAGGCCTCGCGCACGGGCGGCATGGGCGTCACGGACAGCAGCATGCAGGCGCCGGGCGGCAGCGTGTCGCCAGCTAGGACGGGCGCGTCCGTCATGCGTTGGGGCAGGATGTCGCCGGGCGGCAGGCTGGGGGCCACCGCATCCCAATCGATGTGGGCGGGCTTGGCGTCGGCGGGGTTCAGGGCCAGCACGGCCGTGGCGCCGTCGGCGGTGTTGCGCAGGATCAGCGTGGCGCGGCCATCGCGGCCGCCCAGCACACAAGGCAACCCCGCGGGCAACCCCGTGGGCAGGTCCTGGCCGCTTAGCCATTGGTTGATGTCTGGAATCTGGGCGGGCGCGTCGATCTCGGTTTCCGTCGCCATCCAGCCATTCGCGGTAAAGGCGGCGGCCCAGGCGCCGCGTATATCCGCGTCAGGCCGGTTCGGGGCGTGGCCTTCCAGCGGCTGCGTGCTGGCCAGCACCGGCGCCACCCGCTGTAGCCGCGCGGCTTCTTCGGCCAGCCAGGCGGACTTGTAGTCCCACCAGGGCAAGGACGAAAACACGCCATCAAAACCGGCATCGCGCAGCGCGTCCAGTTGCGGCTGGGTCAGGCCGGGCGTCCACGCCAGGCAGCGGGGCGGGGAGGCATGTTGGCGCAGCGGGGCCAGCAGGTCGCGCCAGCTTGCGGCGGGCAGCGCCTGCGGCGATTCAAAGACAAAACCGGCCACGCCCGCGTCGACCCAGCGCAGCAGCCGTTCGGCCCAAGCGTGCGCAAACCCGCGGGCAAACTCGGGGGGCGGTTCGCGGTTCAGCGCCATCACGCCCCAGGTGCTCAGCGGCAAGCGCGGGTCGCGCGCGGGGTCGTCAGGCGGCGCGTGGTACCAGCCGGGCTGCGCGGTAGAGGGGCTGGCATCGACCGACACGCGGTCCAGCACTACCCGCAGCATCAGCATCAAGCCTTGCGCCGTGGCGGCGCGGGCCAGGCGGCCAAGACGCTCGGTGATGGGCTCGGTGCTATCGCCTGCCGGACTCAGGTCGGCATCGATGGGCGCCAGCGTGCGCGCATCGGCCGGCCGCAGCCAGGGCGGCGGAATCAGCACGGCATTGAAGCCGGCTTGCTGGATGCGGGCCAGCCGGGCTTGCAGCGTGGCGGGGTCGCCTGCCGTCGGCGCGCCGTCCGGCAAACCCAGGGGCGCGTGGCAGATGCGCAGCGCGGCGGGCAAAGAGGGGACGGGCGTCGAAGCAGCAGCCATGGGCATTCGCCTTTTCAGATGGGCATCGGCATGGAGCCGCGGGCCTGTCGGGTGCGCAGCTGGCGAGTGCCGGCAGCGCGGTCGGCCGAGGAAGCCGTGGCAGATTGCGTGGCGGACTGCGCGGCGGCTTGCACAGCGGTGTCGTCCGCGTCCGCGTCGGCGCGACCGGTCAGGGCTTGAAGCAGGTCTTCGTACGCACCCACGGCACGCTGCCAACTGAAGTCGGTGCTCATGGCGTTGCGCTGCATGGCGCGCCACAGCGTCGGGTGACGGCGCAGGTGCATGGCGCGCGACAAGGCATCGGCCATGGCGTCGGGGTGGTCGCCGTCAAACAGCAGGCCGTTGGCGAATGCCATCGCGGTCAGCGGCACGTCGGTACCCGGGTCTTCGATGGTGTCGGCCATGCCGCCCACGCGCGACCCGATCGGTACGGTGCCGTAGCGCATGGCGTACAGCGGCGTCAGGCCAAAGGGCTCGAAGCGGCTGCCGTGCAGCAGGATGTCGCCCCCGGCGTGCAGGCGATGCGCGCCCGCCTCGTTGTAGCCAATGTGGGTGGCGCAGCGCTGCGGGTAGCGGTCGGACAACGCCTTCAGCGCGGCTTCCAGGCGGCGGTCGCCCTGGCCCAGGATGGCGACCTGCATGTCCGGGTGGGCATCCAGGGCGCGCGGCAAGGCTTCGGCGGCAACGTCGGCCATCTTCTGGTCGGTCAGGCGGCTGCCCATCACCACCAGGCTGGCTTGCGGGTCGGCGGCCAAGCCGAATTCGCGTTGCAGCACGGTCTTGCACAACCGCTTGTTGGCCAGATCGGCGGCGGTGTAGCGCAAGGGGCCCAGGTGCGGGTCGCGCGCCGGGTCCCACAGCACGGTGTCGATGCCGTTCGGAATAGCGATCAGGTCGGCGGCGCGCTCGCGCAGCAAGCCGTCCAGCCCGCAACCGAATGCCGGGGTCAGGATTTCGCGGGCGTAGGTGTGGCTGACGGTGGTGACGCGGTCGGCGTGAGCGATGCCGGCCTTCATGAAGTTCAGCTTGTTCCAGGCCACGCAGGCGTGCTCGCCCCGGAAGGCGGGGGCAATGCCGAAAGCGGCGGCATCCTCTAGCGGGAACTGGCCCTGGAATGCCATGTTGTGGATGGTCAGCACGGATTTCACGTCATCCAGGCCCGCCTGGCGCATCAGCATGGGGATCAGCGCCGCGTGCCAGTCGTGCGCATGCACCACATCGGGGCGCGCAAGCCCCGGCACGCCGCGTGCAATACGCACGGCAGCGTGCGACAGCGCGGCGTAGCGCAGCCCATTGTCCGGATGTTCCTGGCCATCTTCGTCCACATAGAGGCCGGCGCGGTCATAGAGCGCATCGTTTTCCAGCAGCAGGAAGGGCAGCTCGGACGCGGGGCATACCCCGGCCAGCAGGCGGGCGTCGCCGCCCGGCAGGTCTTCCAGCCGCGCCACTTCGCGCACGCCTTCCAGGCGCTTGGCGGCGCCTCGATAAGCGGGCAGCAAGACGGTAGCGGGCACGCCCCGCTGGACCAGCGCCCGCGCCATGCCGGTGATTGCATCGCCCAAGCCCCCGGTCTTTGCCAGGGGGAATGCTTCGGCAGCCACTATAAGAATTGTCGTCGCCATGCTTGTTGCTCCGGGAAGGTCGGAGGGCCGCTGAAAAAGTGGGCCCGATTCCGTAAGGCTTTCTTATGCGCAAGTGGCGTGCCCAACACGGCGGGGCGAGGGCGGGCGCGGGCTTGAGCGCGGGCTAACCCCAGGGCGGGTCGGGGGGTTGCTGGCGTTTTTGCTGGCGTTTGTAAATTTGGGAGCAGCGCAACAAATTGCGTCTGGCGAGCGTTGGGGAGAGGCTGATTTCGGCAGCAGACCGAGGAGACGGGAATGCGGATTGCGGCGCGCCCGGATTCTGCTTTCCGTATGCCGAGCCATCCGGCCGGTACTCGGATTCAGCAACACCTGACCACAAGGAGCGCCAACGTGAAAACCGTTTCCGATTTTGTCCTCGCCCGCTTGGGCGAATGGGGCGTGCAGCGTGTGTTCGGCTATCCCGGCGATGGCATCAACGGCCTGATCGGCGCGTTTGGGAAAAACCAGGAATTGGAATTCGTCCAGGCACGCCACGAAGAAGGCGCGGCCTTCATGGCCTGCGCCCACGCCAAATTCACGGGGCAGGTCGGCGTGTGCCTGGCCACGTCCGGGCCGGGCGCCATCCACCTGCTTAACGGGCTGTACGACGCCAAGCTGGACCATCAACCCGTCGTGGCCATCGTGGGCCAACAGGCGCGCAGCGCGCTGGGCGGTGACTATCAGCAGGAGGTAGACCTGGTCAGCCTGTTCAAGGACGTGGCGCACGACTTCGTGCACATGGTCACGTCGCCGCTTCAGGCGCGCCACATGGTGGACCGCGCCATGCGTATCGCCATGGAACGGCGCGGCGTGACCTGCCTGATTTTTCCCAACGACGTGCAGGACCTGGAAGCCGTGGAGGCGCCGCCGCGCGAGCATGGCACCGTGCACACGGGCATCGGCCTGACGTCCCACGCGGCGGTGCCCCCGGAAGCCGCGCTGGATAACGCCGCCGCCATCCTGAACCAGGGCGAGCGCGTGGCGATGCTGGTGGGCGCGGGCGCGCTGGACGCGGGTGACGAGGTGCGCGCCGTGGCCGAACGGCTGGGCGCGGGCGTGGCCAAGGCCTTGCTGGGCAAGGCCGTGCTGCCGGACGCGCTGCCGTATGTGACCGGCGCCATCGGCCTGCTGGGCACGCAACCCAGTTGGGAAATGATGAACGAGTGCGACACCCTCTTGATGGTGGGCACGTCGTTCCCGTATGCCGAGTTCCTGCCCAAGGAAGGGCAGGCGCGCGCGGTGCAGATTGATGTCGATGGCCGCAAGCTCAGCCTGCGCTATCCGGTCGAAGTGGGACTGGTGGGCGACGCCCGCCTGACCTTGCAGGCGCTGTTGCCCAAGCTGGAAACCAAGGCGTCCGACCGCTGGTTGAAGGGCATAGAAAAGCGGGTGTCGCGCTGGCGCGAAACCGTGGTGGCGCGCGCGATGGTCGAGGCCAAGGGCGTCAACCCCCAGCGCCCCTTCCTGGAACTGTCCAGCCGCTTGCCGGCGCACTGCATCGTCACCTGCGATTCGGGTTCCGCGGCCAGTTGGTACGCGCGCGACGTGCAACTGCGCGAGGGCATGATGGGGTCGGTGTCGGGCGGGCTGGCCAGCATGGGCTGCGGCGTGCCCTATGCCCTGGCGGCCAAGCTGGCCCATCCCGGGCGGCCAGTCGTGGCGCTGGTGGGCGACGGCGCCATGCAGATGCTGGGCATCAACGAACTGATCACCATCGCGCACCGGTGGAAGGACTGGGACGACCCGACGCTGGTGGTGCTGGTGCTGAACAACGGCGATCTGAACATGGTGACGTGGGAGCAGCGCGTAATGGGCGGCGACCCGCGTTTTCCGGATTCGCAATGGCTGCCGCCGTTCTCGTATGCGGACTACGGCCGCATGCTGGGCCTGGAGGGCATCCGCGTGACCGAACCCGACGACGTCGGCCCCGCTTGGGGCCGTGCGCTGAACGCGGGCCGGCCCACCGTGCTGGAAGTGGTGACCGACCCCGAGGTGCCGCCGATGCCGCCGCACATTCCCCCCAAGCAGATTGCGGCCTACCTGACTGCACTGCGCAAGGAAGACATGGCCACCGGCGCCGCCGCGCTGCGCGCCACCATCAAGCAATGGTGGGCAAGCTGACGGAGGCAAGCCCTGGGCCGGGCGCCGTGTGCAACACCCTGTGCGAAATCCGCGCGGCGGGCACGGCGTTTGCGGACAGGGCGGGTCCTACCACCTAGTCGCTGAACGGATGTTCGGCAAAGGAGACACAGCATGGAAACTCAAACCAACATCGTGGGCGGCCCCAAGAGCAATCCCGGCGGCCCGGGCCCGGAGGTCATGGCCGCAAGCACGCTGGAAGGCAATGACGTCTACAACTCGGCGGGCGAAGATCTGGGTTCGATCAAGGAAATCATGATCGACGTGCCCCGGGGCCGCGTGGCCTACGCGGTGCTGTCGCGCGGCGGCGTGCTGGGTATCGGCGACAAGCTCTTCGCGATTCCGTGGAAGGCGCTCACGCTGGACACCGACCGCAAGTGCTTCGTGCTGGACATCGACGAAGAAACGCTGAAGAACGCGCCGGGCTTCGACAAGGACAACTGGCCCAGCATGGCCGACGAGACGTGGGCGCGTAACCTGCATACGTATTACAAGCAGGATATCTATTGGTAAGCCGCCAGCTCGGGCCATTAGCGCATGGCCCGGGTGGCGCCTACCATCAAGGCACCGGCCGCGGATCCCCGATTCGCGCGCCGGTCACCATTTCAGTCACCCAATTCACCAGCACCGAGGTATAGGCCCGCTGCGCGGATTTTTCCGTCAGCGCGTGGTCGGCGCCGTCGATGATGCGATGGGTCATCGAATGCGAGCGGCGGAACGCCGAGCGGTAGCTCATGATGGTGGAATGCGGGATGAAGGTGTCGTGCTCGGCTTCCACGATCAACACATCCCCGCTGAATTCCGCGCAGGCTTTCAGGGCGCGGTTCGTTTCCGGCGCCACGTAGGTGTTGCGATAGGCGCGCAGCGTTTCCCGGTTCAACTGGTTTTTCGGCAGCAGCCATTCTTCATCGCGGTACAAGGCGGGCACGTGCAACGCCAGCCAGCGCACGCGGCGCAGGCTGCTCAGCAGCGCGGCCAGATAGCCGCCATAGCTGCTGCCCACCACCGCGACCGACCCCGAATCTAGCGACGGATGGGTGGCAAGCAGGTCGTAGGCCGCCATCACGTCGCGCAGGTTATCTTCGCGCGTGACTTGTAATTGCTGCTCGCGCGTGGCCGCGTGGCCGCGCAGGTCGAACGTCAGGCAGACGCAGCCCAGCGCGGCAATGCCCTTGGCGCGCGACAGGTCAAACTGCTGGCTGCCACCCCAACCATGGATGAACAACACGCCGGGCACCTTGTTCTCGGGCGTCAGGAAGGTGCCGTCCAGCACCTGATCGTCAACGGACAGCGCGATGGGATTACTGTGCGCGGCCATTGCCAACCTCCTTCCAGCCATCCAAACCGTCCAACACGGCGGCCGACTTGCTGATGTGGCCCACCGCGGAATCCTTGCCGTGAAAGATCAGATGCTGCGGGATCGGCCGCGCGTGATCCTGCCCGTAGCGTTCGCGGGTGGCGGCGCGCACCGACGTCAGCGACGGCGACAGCGCAAACGCCTGCATCGCGGCCAGCTCGGCAAGACTTGCGCCGCCCGCCCTCCAGGACTGCTCCAGCACGCCGGCCCGCGCTTGGCCCGCGCGGTTGGTGCCGAACGCCACATCGTAGTTGCGGCGCGACGCGAACAACTGCGGATAGGCGGTGGACACCGCCGTGTCGTATTGGCAGGCCATGGCCACGGCCTGCCGTTCGGGGTCTGTCAGATCCAAGGCACGCAGCTTATCGAAACCGCCGCGCGCCACCCGCAGCACCGACCCGCCGTAGACGGCTATGCCCTGGTTGTCGGGCGTGAGCGATTGCGTGCCCACATATGCAATTTCCATTTTGCCCACGCGCGCCCAGCCGACGCTGTAGGTGGACACGTCTGCCAAGTCTTCTTCCAGCACCAGGCCCAGCCGGCGCATGGCGTAGGGAGATTGCTGCGCCAGCGCCGCGCGCAGTTCCTCGGCATTGCGCACCACGACCTGACCGCGCCCGGCGGTGGCGTCGGTGGGTTTGACGCGCAACGGCCCGTCTTGCAGCATCCGCATCCCGGCGGCTTCGGCATCCGCCAGGGTAAAGGCGCTATAGCCGGCCAGCACCACCTCGCGCAGCGCATCCGCCAGATCGCCCACCCAGGCCTTGGGCGCCTTCGCCTGAGGGCCGATCAGTCCATGTGTGATGGCTTTGCCGGCCACGAAGGAATAGGGGGCGACGCCGCCGTACAGGTCGGCCGCGCGGGTAATGCCCAGCCGGGCCGCGCGGATGGGGCCGATGATGGTGCGGTCGGGCACGTAGTAGGGCGGCGGTTCATCGCGGCGCCGGCTGGGGCGGTAGTCGGGTTCAAAACGGCGTCCCAACAAGGCCGCCAAGCGGACGGCCATGGCTTCTTGCGAGGCCACCTCGTGCTCGGAGGCGTTGGCGCGGCGGGGGTATGCCACCACCAGGTCGGATTCGCTATCGGAGTCGCTCGGAGATGGGGACGGTTTCATGAGGGCGGGTGGAGCAAGTTGTGTTCCTGGTCGGCTGGCGCACGGCGCTTGCGCCACGCGGCCAGGGCTTCAAACAGCGGAAAGGCGGCCAACGCCAGGCACATGGGCGCCAAGGCATAGCAGGCGCGGTAAGCCAGGGCGGCGCCCAGCGCTTCGGAATACGGCATGCGCGGCGCCAGCACGGCCACGAAGATGGCCTCGGTGGTGCCCAGCCCGCCCGGCACCCGTGTCAGCACCGCCGCAAAACTCGCGCACAGCAAAATGCCCAGCACCAGGGGGTAGGGCGCCTTGCCCTGTAGCAGCACGTAGGCCACGGCGCCCATGAACATCCAGGACAGCCCGGCAAACACGCATTGCATCACCGCCATGCGCAGGCGCGGCAAGGTCACGCGCTGGCCCATGAAGGTGGCCGAGCGACGGCTGGCGCGAGCGCACAGCCACACGTACGCGATGCCGGCCGCCAGCAAGCCGGCGCCAATCAGGCGCAGCACGCCGCTACCCACGTCCCAGCCCTTCGGCACCGTCAACGCGCCGCTGACGAACACCACGCCCGCCACCCAGGCATAGCCGATCCAGTTCGACGCGGCCGAGAAGACGGCCACGCGGGTCGCCACCGATTTGCGGCAGCCCAGCCTGGCATACATGCGCAAGCGCGCGCCCAGGCCGCCTACCAGCACGCCCAGGCTGAGGTTCAGGGCATAGCTCACCATCGCGATGCCCATCACCAAGGGCCAGGCCAGCTTGTGCCCGGTATAGCGGCGACCAAGAAGGTCCAGCGCGGCATAGCTCAGATAGCCCAGCACCACCAGGCCGCTTGCCATCAGGATGGATTCGCCAGGAATGCTGCGCATGGCCTGCCAGACCTTCGGCCAATCCACCGAGCGGCCAAAGTAGAACAGCAGCACGGCCACCACGGCCAGAACTACCCAGGGCAGCACCTTCTTGATGCGCGGCCAGCGGTGACGCAGGGAACGCATGAACGTTGTGCGATAGACCCTCATGCGGCCTCGCTTTCGCCCGGCTCGGGCGGTTTGATGGTTTGCAGGCGCGGCTTGTGGGCGGGCAGGGCGCCCGCCCAGGTCGGAAAGCGCCGCAGGAAGTGAAACACCACCACGCCCACCCAGAAGCGCCGCAGCGCGCGCGTGGACTTGGAACTGAAGGGCACGGGCTTGCAGTCCTGCGCGATCAGGTGGTCCAGGCTATCCCGCAGGGCTTTGTTCAACGAACTGTCGCGCACGACCACGTTGGCTTCCAGGTTCAGGGCCAGGCTCAAGGGGTCCAGATTGCTGGAGCCCACCGTGCACCAGTCATCGTCCACGCAAGCCACCTTGCCGTGCAGCGGCCGCTTGCAGTATTCGTAGATCTCCACGCCGGCGTTCTTCAGGTAGTCATACAGCATGGTGGCGGCCAGGCGCGCCACCAGCATGTCGGGCTCGCCTTGCAGCAGCAGGCGCACGCGCACGCCCCGGCGCGCCGCCTTGGTCAGGTCGCGCAGCAGGTGGTAGCCGGGAAAGAAATAGGCATTGGCGATCAGCACGTCCTGCTTGGCGGCGCGCAGGCCGGCGCGGTAGTAGCGTTCGATGTCGGTGGTGTGGCCGTTGTTGTCGCGCACCACCAGGCGCCCGCCGCCGTCGCCTTCGGGCACCGAAGCGGCGGCGGGGCGCCGCCAGCGGCGGGGGGGCTTGCGGCCGCCCCCAAGGGCGGAACGGGCGTAGTCGGCCAGGTCGGCCGCCAGGGGGCCGTCCACCCGCACCGCATAGTCCTGCTTGGCTTCGGGGCCGAAGTCCGCCAGGTGGTCCGCCGAAAAGTTGATGCCGCCGATCAGCGCGCACACGCCGTCCACCGCGACGATCTTGCGGTGCATGCGGCGAAACAGATTGGTGCGCACCCCCAGCAGGCGGGGGCGGGGGTCGAAGATATGAAAGCGCACGCCGCTTTCAGTCATGGCGCCAATGAACTCCTGGCTGAGCTGGTCCGAGCCGTAGCCGTCAACCAGCACGTCCACGCTGACGCCGCGCCGGGCCGCGTCAATCAAGGTCTTCTGCAAAGCCTGCCCGACTTTGTCGTCGAACAGGATGAAGGTTTCCACCAGCACTTCGTGCTTGGCGGAGGCGATGGCTTCGTTCACGGCGGGGAAATAGCCCTCGCCGTTTTCCAGCAGCGTGTAGCGGTTGCCTTCCCGCCATCCCAAGTTAGCGGCGGTCATAGTGCGATCTCCGCCGACAGGGGCACGTGGTCCGACAGGCGCGACCACACGCGCGAGGCCTGCGGCACGGGCCGCCAGTCACGCACGTTGCGCACGTAAATGCGGTCCAGCCGCAGCAGCGGCCAGCGCGCGGGAAAGGTGCGGGCGGGGCGGCCCAGGCGGGTGGTGAACACCTCTTGCGCGCCGCAGGTGGCCATGAAGCGGTCGGCGTTCAGACGCCAATCGTTGAAATCGCCCGCAATCAACAGGGGTTCGCCGTCGGGCACCTCGCGGGCGACCAGTTCGCACAGGCGGCCAAGCTGTTCGCCGCGATGGCGTTCCAGCAGGCCCAGGTGAACGCAGATGGCATGCACCGGGGCATCGCCCGGCACGCGCAGCACGCAGTGCAGCAGGCCACGGCCTTCATGGCCGTTCACGCTGATATCGTGGTTTTCGTAGCGCTCGATCGGGTAGCGCGACAGGATCGCGTTGCCATGATGGCCCGCCGGGTACACCGCGTTGCGTCCATAGGCGTAGTCCGACCACAGCGTGTCGGCCAAAAATTCATACTGCGACAGCGCCGGCCAGGCCTCGTGCCGTTCGGCATGATCCTGATGCTCGCCCAGGACTTCTTGCAGGAACACCACATCCGGCGCCGCCTTGCGCAACGCCTCGCGCAGGTCGTGCAGCATGAATCGCCGATTGAAGCTGGTGAATCCCTTGTGGGTATTGACGGTCAATACCGTCAAGCGCCGGTGGGATTCGTCGGTCGGGACGGGCATGGACTCTCCGGGGGAAATGGGTCCACAACCCTGCGCAAGTTTCGTGCCTGAGCTGAAAGCCGAGGGCGAATTTCATTGGGGGAAGGGGTGCCGGACTACATAGGAAGGGCCATGCTGGACGGGTGGCCGGAACTGCCCGCACTGGTCAAATTTGCCTGGGCCGGTATCGAATCGCCGCGTCATACCCGCATAAAAAACGGATTCTGAATCTGCAAAATCAAGGTTGTGCCCGCTTTTGCGTAGGGCCACAATCGGAATCCCCGCTATGCGGCAACCCGCCCGCAAGGAGAATTTGCATCATGACGATTGCCCCTCAGCCTTTGGACGCCAGCGTGGTCCAGGCCCTGTCCCGCATCACCACGGCCACGCTCACGACCGTGCTGTTGAAGAAAGGCTTGCGCAACGTGTGGGTACGCGGCGCGCGGCCACTGGCGCCGGGCGCCAAGCGGATTGTCGGGCGCGCGTTCACGCTGCGCTTCGTGCCCGCCCGCGAAGACCTGGCCACGCCCGCGTCTTGGGCGTCGCCCATATCCACGCGCGCCGCCATTGAAGACATGCCCGAAGGCTGCATCGCCGTGGTGGATGCGATGGGCGTTACCGATGCCGGCATCTTCGGCGACATCCTTTGCGCCCGCATGCAAAAGCGCGGCGTGGTCGCGCTGGTGACTGATGGCGTGGTGCGCGACCTGGAAGGCGTCGAAGGCACGGGCCTGCCCGTATGGTGCGCCGGCGCGGCGGCCCCGCCGTCGGTGGCCGGGCTGACCTTCGTCGGCTGGCAAGAACCCGTGGGCTGCGGCGGCGTGGCCGTCTTTCCCAACGACGTCATCGTGCTGGACCGTGACGGCGCCGTCCTCATCCCCGCCGCGCTACTGGACGAGGTGGTCGACATCGCCATCGAACAGGAACGCCTGGAAGGCTGGATCATGCAGCAAGTAGAAGCCGGCGAAAAACTCCCCGGCCTCTATCCTCCCAACGAACAAACTCGGGCCAAATACGAAGCCTGGCGAAACACCCAGTCGTAGGATGGGTGAAGCGCGGCAAACTCACCCAAAGAATCCCGCCCAATGCCGCGCGCAACCCATCACCCGATCAAGCAACCCTCAATTCCCCCCCCGTATATTCCCCGCAACCCCGCCCGCCACGGCGCCGATCGCGGCGCCCGTCCAGGCGCTGCCGCCCGCAATGGCGGCAATCCCCGCGCCCGCGGCACCCCCAATGGCCGCCCCGGACATGGTCCCTTGCTGTTTCGGCGTCATGTTCGTGCACGCCGCAAGCGTCCCTATCGCGACGCCGATGACTAACGTTCGAATAGCTTTCATGACGGCTCCTTCAAGGCTTGCGCTTCATGCCAGGAACGACGACCTCGAACCACAAGGTCTCGATCACCGGACGGTCCAGCCGCGAGGGGTTCGCGGCATACCAACCGTCCAGGCTCTGGGCCACCGTATCCAGGGTTTGCGTTTGCAGGCCCCTGGAAAACCTGGGCACCAGGCTCTGAGTATCGGGCGGCGCGCGGCGTGCCTGGTACGCGCGTTCGACTTCAAGCAGGTTGGAAATCCCCAATAGATAGGCTTTCTTGAGATTGGCGTCGGACTCCGTCCATTGCTTGCCGGTAATGATGGGGGCGGGGTCTGACATTTGCGCCACGCTGGGCGCGGTGGTCAGCAGAGACAGCGCCAGGGCTGCCGGACCTAACAGGTGTTTCACTTTCATCGCATCGCTCCTCGCGGGCTTAAAAGATCAAAAACAACCTTTGGATACCGTCCGCGAAAACCGGGCCAAGCAGGCCCGAAGCGGAAATCGGTAACAGTGAATTTATGCCTGAACGCAGGCGGCGGCAAGCAAGGTTTTGGGGGAGGGCGCGCGGCACCGGAGTCGCGGGCCGGCGCCATGGCGCGTAAAATGCGCGGCTTGACGCCGGCATTCGCCGGCGTCGTGGATTGGACGCATGCGTACCGGATTGTCCCGTCGCCTTCCTCGCTTTGCCTCGGCCGCCGATTTCGGGCGGCTGTTGCTGCTGCTGTTGCTGGTGGCACGGGCCTGGGTGCCGACCGGATACATGCCCGATGCCGACGCGCTGCGGCAAGGCCGGCTGGCGCTGGGCTTCTGTACGGCGGGCGGCAACGTCATGGCAGCCTTGCAATCGCTGGGTGAACGGCAGGCGCCTGGCGATGGCCATCAGACGATGCACGGCGAGCCCATGCTGCACGCCGATGATGGCCACCCCGGCCACCCCGGCCACCACGGCCACCATGGCGCCGGCCATGACGACGAACGCGGCGCCGGGCAGGAATGTCCCTTTGGCCTGAGCGCGCATCAAATCCTGAACCTGCCGCCCTTGGCGGCCGTGGCGCCCGTGCTGTTGCGCTGGCTGGCGCAGCGCCCGCCAAAGGTGGACGGCGCGCGCCCGCCCATGCCGGCCGCCGGCCCGCCCTTGGGCCAACGTGCGCCACCCTCGATACGCGGATAACTGTTTCCGCCATGCGCCCCGCGCGCATGCTTGCCGCCCGACCGGGGCGGCGTTGTTCGTATTCGAGAATCCCATGTCCACCCACACCCTGGATACCGCCTCCGCGCCTGCTCGCGCGCGGGTTGCGGGCAACAGCGCCTTACTGGCGTTGATCACGCGCCTGCACTTTTACATCGGGCTGTTTGTCGGCCCCTTCATTTTGGTGGCCGCCGTCACCGGCACGCTGTTCGTGCTGACTCCGCAGATTGAAAGCCTGCTGTATGCGGACCAACTGCACACCGCGTCCACCGGCCCGGCACAACCCCTGGCCAGCCAGGTCCGGGCAGCGCAAGACCGCATCGGCCCCGGGCCGCGCCTGTTTGCCGTGCGGCCCGCGCCGGCTCCGGGCGACACCACGCGCGTGATGTTCACGCAGCCCGGCATGGGCGATTCGGAAAGCCGCGCGCTGTTCGTCGACCCCGTCACGCTGGACATCAAGGGCGACATGACGGTCTACGGCACCAGTGGCACACTGCCGTTTCGCACCACTCTGGACTACCTGCACCGCAACCTGATGCTGGGGGCGCTGGGCCGCAACTACAGCGAACTGGCCGCGTCCTGGATGTGGCTGGCCACGCTGGGCGGGCTGGTGCTGTGGTGGGCCGGACGCCGCCGCAAGGCAAACGCAAATCAGGCGTTGGCCCAAGCCGCAGCCCAAGCCCGCAGCCCCAGGTTGCGCGCGCGCCGCTGGCACAGCTTGCTTGGCTTGTGGTTGGCGCTGGGGCTGTTGTTCCTGTCCGCCACCGGCCTGACCTGGTCGAACTGGGCGGGCGGCCGCGTGGACCAACTGCGCGCGCAACTGGGCTGGATCACGCCGGCGATTACGCTGAAGCTGCCGGGCGCGGCGGCCGGTGCGGCGGCCGGTGCCGCGGCGGCCGGTGCCGCGACCGGCCCGGCGATGGGCGGTGGTGAACACGCGCATCATCACGGCGGCATGCAGATGGAGGGCGGCGCTATGGCAGCCCCCATGGCTGCCCCCCAAGACCCCGCCCGCGATTTCGACCGCATCCTGCAAACCGCGCGCCAGGGCGGCATCGACAGCACGCAGCTGGAAATCCGGCCGCCGCGTAGCGCCGACCAAGCCTGGATGGTGCGCGAGGTAGACCGTTCCTGGCCCACCCAGGTCGACACCATCGCCATCGACCCCGCCGCCTACACGATCACCAGCCGCGCCGATTTCGACACCTTTCCGCTGATCGCCAAGCTGATCCGCTGGGGCGTCGACATGCACATGGGCATTCTGTTCGGCTGGCCCAATCAGTTGCTGATGGGCGCGATCGGGTTGGCGCTATCGGCCATGATCGTGCTGGGTTATCGCATGTGGTGGTTGCGGCGTCCGGCAGCGGGTGCCGGTGCTCAGACCCTGACCCAAGCCTGGGCCGCCCTGGGCTGGCCCGCGCGCATTGCCGTATTGGCGGTGGCGGCGGCGCTGGGCTGGTGCCTGCCCGTCATGGGGGTAAGCCTGCTGGCGTTCCTGGTGGTGGACGTGCTGCGCTCGTGGCGCCTTCAGTTGCCCACGCGCCGCGCGTAGCTGGCCAGCACGATGCGCTCGGACTGCGCCAGGTAGTCCTTCAGCGCATCGGCCGCCTTGCCGAATTCGCCGGCTTCCACGCTTTGCAGAATCTGCTGGTTCATGTCGGCATAGGGCGCGTGCAGGAATTCCGGGTCTTGCAACAGCCCGAAGACCAGCCGCAGTTCGGCCAGCAATAAGGAAAACATGGCGTTCAGCCGGTCACTGTCGGCCAATTCCACAATGGCCATGTGAAACGCCATGTTGGCGGTTCCCACGCCGGGCCAGTCCTGGCGTTCGCGGCAAGCCAAAGCGTCTTCCACGGACTGGCGCATGCGCTGGCGCGCCGGATGGTGCGGGTACGCCTGCGCCAGCGCCTGGCATTCGATCATGCGCCGCACCCGATAAATATCAATAATGGAAGCCATGCTGGGCACGGCCACCGCCACCCCTCGGTTGGGCGAGTGCGTCAGCAGGCCTTCCTTGGTCAGGTTGCGAAACGCCTCGCGCAGCGTGTTGCGCGAGACGTCCAGCGATTGCGTCAGCGCGGCTTCCGACAGCCGCTGACCGGGCATGAATTCCCCGTTGATCAGGCGGCGGCGGATCTGCTCGGTGACCTTGTCGGTCAGGGTCTGGTGCGCGGCGGGCAGCGTCATAGGCGAGGGGGGTCTAAATACCCGGTGGTGAAACCCGGTAGTGAAATTACCGATAGGCGAAAGCCTGGCTTTGATCTACCATACTAACCAATTTGTAGAACAATTGTGTAACTATCGTTCCACGATCAGCGGCAAAAAGAAGGCGTGCCGCCATCGGACTAAGGATCAAACATGGCTGAGATCGATTTAAACAGTGACTTGGGCGAAAGCCTTGGCGCCTGGCGCATGGGCGATGACGAGGCCATGCTGGCGGTGGTGTCCAGCGCCAACGTCGCCTGCGGTTTCCATGCGGGCGATCCGGCCGGCATCCTGAGCACCTTGAAGGCCGCGCGCGCCAATGGCGTGACGGTGGGGGCGCATGTGTCCTACCCAGACCTGACGGGTTTCGGCCGACGCAACATGGACGTGGCCAGCGCCGACTTGGTGGCCGACGTCATCTACCAGATTGGCGCGCTGAAAGGCCTGGCCGCCGCCGCCGGCACCGAGGTGCGCTACGTCAAGCCGCACGGCGCGCTGTACAACACCATCGCCCACGACGCCCGCCAGGGTAATGACGTGATCACGGCCATTCTGGAAATCGACCCCAGCCTGGTGCTGGTGGGCCTGGCCGGCGCGCCGCTGTTGACGCTGGCGCAAGAGCGCGGCCTGCGCGTGGTAGCCGAAGCCTTTGCCGACCGCGCCTACACCCCGCAAGGCGCGCTGGTGTCGCGCCGTGAAAAAGGCGCCGTGCTGCATGACCCGAAAGCGGTGGCGCAACGCATGCTGCGCCTGGTGCAAGAGGGAGTGGTGGAAGCCATTGATGGCAGCCTCACCCGCGTGCAGGCCGATTCCATTTGCGTGCACGGCGATAGCCCTGGCGCAGTAGACATGGCGCGCGCGCTGCGCACGCAGCTTGAGCAGGCCGGCGTCAGCATCCGCGCTTTCGCGGCCGCTGCCCCCCGGCAATCCGCCTAGGGAGCCAGCGTGCGTTTTCTGCCTGTAAACACCGACGCGCTGCTGGTTGAGCTTGATGACCTGGAACAGACCCTGGCGCTGTTCGCCGCGCTACAGGGCCGCCCGATTGAAGGGGTGACTGAACTGGTGCCCGCCGCCCGCACCGTGCTGGTGTTGTTCCAGCCCGGCGTGGTCTCGCGTGAGGCGCTGATTGCCGACATCGGCGCGCGCGACACCTCAAGCCGCGTGGCGCGCGACGGCAAGCTGATCGAGATTCCCGTCCATTACAACGGCGAAGACCTGGACGACGTGGCGCAGCACCTGGGCATCACGCGCGAAGAAGTCGTGCGCCGCCACACGGGCGGCACCTACAGCGTGGCCTTCACCGGCTTTGCACCGGGCTTTGCCTACCTGAGCGGCGGCGATCCCACGCTGGACGTTCCGCGCCGCAAGACCCCGCGCACCCGCATCCCGGCAGGCGCCGTGGCGCTGGCGGGTACGTTCAGCGGCGTGTATCCGCAAGCCAGCCCGGGCGGCTGGCAGATCCTGGGCGTGACGCCGGTCGCCATGTGGGATTTGAACCGTGACACGCCCGCGCTGCTGCAACCGGGCTATCGCGTGCGATTCATTGACGCGGGCGCGGCATCAGTAGCGGACACGTCCGCTGCATCGTCGGCATCGACCGCATCGACGGCATCCGCCGCCTCGACCACTCCGAACGCATCAACCTCGACCGCTTCAACATCACCCGCCACGCCGCCCGGCACCTCCCGCGCTGCATCCGCCACCCCCGCGCTGGAAGTCGTATCGCCCGGCTTGCAAGCCGTGTTCGAAGACCTGGGACGCCCCGGCCAGGCCCGCCAGGGCGTGGCCGCCTCCGGCGCCATGGACCGGGGCGCGTTGCGCGCCGCGAACCGGCTGGTGGGCAATGCAGCCGGTGAGGCCGCCATTGAAATCGTCTACGGCGGTTTCCAGGTGCGCGCCCACGGCCCGTGCGTGCTGGCCGTAACCGGCGCGCAGGGCAGCATCACTTTGCGCAACGCCGCCGGCGCAAGCTGGACGGTCCCCGGCTACCAAGCCTTTGCCATGGACGACGGCGACACGCTGACCCTGGGCCAACCGGACGCCGGCATCCGCTACTACGTGGCGGCGCGCGGCGGCTTTGCCGTGGAACCCGTGTTGGGCAGTTGCTCTACCGACACCCTGGCCCGCGTCGGCCCCGAACCGCTTGCGGCCGGTGACCGCATCGGCATCCGGCCAGCCGGGCAGGGCGCCATCGTGGGCGCACCCGAAACCGCGCCCGCCAACCTGCCGCGTACCGACGCCGAAGTGGTGCTGGACGTGGTGCTGGGGCCGCGCACCGACTGGTGCGACGCCGACGCCGTGGCGCTGCTGTCGCGCCAGGCCTGGACCGTAACGCCGCAATCCAACCGCGTCGGCATCCGCTTGCAGGGCGACGCGCCGCTGCAACGCGCCAACCATGCCGAACTGCCCAGCGAGGGCACCCGCAAAGGCTCGATCCAGGTTCCCGCCAGCGGCCAGCCCGTGCTGTTCCTGGCCGACCATCCGCTTACCGGCGGCTACCCCGTCATTGGCTCGGTCGCGCCCTGGCACCTGGACCGCGCCGCGCAAATTCCCATCGGCGCGCGCGTGCGCCTGAACCCCATTTCCGACTTCGTTCCGGTTGACGTGCCCGCCGTACAAGTCACCCCGACATAACGTGAACCCGCCTGCCATGAAGAAAGTCCTGATTGCCAACCGTGGCGAAATCGCCGTCCGCATCATCCGAGCCTGCGCCGACTACGGCGTGAAATCCGTAGCCGTCTATGCCGATGCGGATTTCGATGCGCTGCACGCGCGCATGGCCGACGAGGCCTATGGCCTGGACGGCGACCGTCCGGCGGATACCTATCTGAATATCGACAAGCTGCTGGACGTGGCGCGCCGCAGTGGCGCGGACGCGGTGCATCCGGGCTACGGCTTTCTGTCGGAAAGCCCCACGTTCGCCCGTGCGGTGATCGACGCCGGCCTGACCTGGATCGGCCCGTCGCCTGAAACCATCGAGCGGCTGGGCGACAAGGTCCAGGCGCGCAAGATTGCACTGGCGGTGGGCGCGCCCCTGGTGGCCGGCACGGCCGACCCCGTCAATGGCGCCGAAGACGTGCTGGAATTTGCACGCGAACACGGCTTGCCCATCGCCATCAAGGCGGCGTTTGGTGGCGGCGGCCGGGGCCTGAAGGTGGTATGGCGCATGGAAGACGTGGCCGAACTCTATGAGTCGGCCGTGCGCGAAGCCGTCACCGCCTTCGGCCGTGGCGAATGCTATGTCGAACAGTTTTTGGACCGCCCGCGCCACGTCGAAGCGCAGGTGCTGGCGGACCAGCACGGCAACGTGGTGGTGCTGGGCACGCGCGATTGCTCGTTGCAACGCCGCAACCAGAAACTGGTGGAAGAAGCGCCCGCGCCGTTCCTTAGCGACGACCAGCGTCAGCGCATCCATGCGTCCGCGCGCGACATCTGCGCGCACGCCGGTTATGTCGGCGCCGGCACCGTGGAATTCCTGCTTAGCGCGTCGGGCGCCATCTCGTTCCTGGAGGTCAACACGCGACTGCAAGTCGAGCACCCCGTCACCGAGGAAACCTGCGGGCTGGACCTGGTAGTGCAGCAACTGCGCATCGCTGACGGCCTGCCGCTGGGCTTCAGCGAGGCGCCCGCGCCGCGTTGCCATGCCATTGAATTCCGCATCAACGCCGAAGACGTGGGCCGTGGTTTCCTGCCGTCACCGGGCCGCATCGCCAGCTTTGCCCCGCCGTCCGGGCCTGGGGTGCGGGTGGACAGCGGCGTGGAATCGGGCTCGACCATTCCGGGCACCTTCGATTCCCTGATGGCCAAGCTGATCGTCACCGGCGCCACGCGCGAGCAAGCCATTGCCCGCGCCCGCCGCGCGCTGGCCGAGTTCCGCATCGAAGGCGTGGCGTCCGTGCTGCCGTTTCACCGTGCGGTGTTGGCGCATGACGACTTCCTGGGCGACGCATCGGGCTTCAAGGTGCACACGCGCTGGATCGAAACCGACTTCGCCAACGACCTGGAAGCCGCCGTGCGCCCGGAACCGCTGGGCGCCGTGACTCTGCATCGCACGGCCGTTGAAATCGACGGCCGCCGCGTGTCGCTGGGCCTGCCCGCCGAACTGCTGCGCGGCCTGCATGCCGCCGGGGCAGCCTCGGAGGACGCTGGCCAAGCCAACACGGCCAACGCCAACGCCCAAAGCGTAGCCGCGCCCATCGCCGGCACCATCCAGGCGTGGAAGGCCGAGGATGGCGCCACGGTGAAAGAGGGCGATCTGATCGCCACGATGGAAGCGATGAAAATGGAAATGCAGGTGCTGGCGCATCGCAGCGGCGTGCTCAAGCACGAAGCGCAACCGGGCCAGGCCGTGGCGGCAGGCGCGGCGATCGGGCGGATTGACTGATTGACTAAGCGTCGGCTATTGCGGGCGTTCCCAGCCCCCGCCCAAGGCGCGGTAAGACGCAATGGCCGCGCGCGCCGACTCGGTTTGCGCCTGTGCGCTGGCATCGCGGGTGCGTAGCACGGCGCTGTCGGCGTCCAGCACTTCGATCAGGCTGACAATGCCGTTCTGGTAGGCAAGGAATGAGCTTGTGCGCGCCTGCGTCAGCGCGTCCACGCCTTCGGCCAGGTAGCGCGACTGCTGTTCACGTTTGACCAGGGCCGAGAAGGCGTTTTCCACATCTTCGGAAGCGCGCAGCACCGCCAGGCGGTAGGCCGCCAGCGCTTCGGCGTTGCGGCCACGGGCGTTTGCAATGTCGGCTTCGATACGGCCGAAGTCGAACAGGCGCCAGCGCAGGCCAAGCATGCCTTGCATCTGGTTGGCGCTGTCGTTGAACAGGTTGCCGGATAGGGTGGTGGCGGTGCCAAGCACGGCGCCTAGCGAGAATGTTGGGTAGTACTCGGCGATCGCCGCGCCGATACCGGCGTTGGTAGCGGCAAGCTGGCGTTCGGCCGCGATCAGGTCAGGGCGGCGGCGCAGCAGGTCGGCCGGGGTGCCGGTGTCTGCAATGGCGGGCGGCAAGGGGATGGGCGCGCTGGCGGCCAGCAGGGCGCGATTGCTGCCGGGCGGCTCGCCCAGCAGCACGTCCAGCGCGTTCATGGCGGCCGACAGGCCGTCTTCCAGTACGGGCACGGTGGCGCGCACTTCGGCCAGCGCGCCTGTCGACTGATGTACCTGGAGTTCCGCGGCGAGCCCTTTGTCGAATTGCAGTTGCACGGTGGCAAGCAACTGGCTGCGTGTCCGGACCTGTTCACGGGCGATGTCCAGGCGGGTCTGCAATCCACGGATCAAGACGTAGATGTCGGCGGTTTGCGCCGCCACGGCAAGCCGGGCGCCGGCAACGCCGGCTTCGGCGCCTTGGTAGTTGGCAACGGCGACTTCACGTTGGCGTTGCAGGCCGCCGAACAGGTCGACCTCCCAGCCGGCGTTCAAGCCCAGTTCGTAATAGTCGCCATAGCGGTTGTAGTCGGGCGTGGCGTTCAGCAACTGGCCCTGCGGCGTCTCCAGGGACTGGCGCGCACGGGCGGCTTGGCCCGCCACGGCGGCCGAGGGCAGCATCGCGGCGGTGGCGCTGCGCAGACCCGCGCGCGACTGGGCCACGCGCGCCACGGCCTGCGCAATGTCCAGGTTCTGGTCGAGCGCGCGCTCCACCAATTGGGTCAGCAGCGGATCGTGAAACCCTTGCCACCAGACCCGGGTATCAGCGGCGGCCGGCGCCTGACGCGCCTGGATCGCGGCCTGTCCCATAAAATGCGGGGCTGACGCCGTATCGGGCTGCTGATAATCGGGGCCAACAGCACAACCTGCCAGAAGCAAGCTTGAGAGAAACAGCGGCACAGCATGTTTACGGGGCAGCATGACGGGGTCCTGCAAGACAGGTGAAAGAGAAAGTTGGCGCGCGTCGAACGTCCGTACCAGGGTTTGAGACGCGCCCATGCATCGAAAAAAAGATCACGAATAAACCGCGAATGGTGACTATTGTACGATATGGTCATTAGTCGTCAATCGATATAGCCATAAGGTAGCGTTCCTATGTCCGACTCGTCCCAGCAATCCCAAGGCCATCGCGGACCGACCGATCACAGCGTGCGAGACCAGATCGTCCAGGCGGCCAACACGCACTTCAGCCACTATGGCTACGACAAGACCACGGTGTCCGACCTGGCGCGCGAGATCGGCATTTCCAAGGCCTACATCTACAAGTTCTTCGATTCCAAGCAGGCCATCGGCGAGGCCATCTGCACCAACGTGCTGGGCCAGTTGATGGCGGGCGTGGAGCAGGCCATCGCCCAGGCCGAATCGCCCACCGACCGTTTTCGCCGCTTCTTCCTGAGTGCCGTGGAGCTCTCAGCGGAGTTGTTTTTCCAGGACAGGAAGCTCTATGAAATCGCGGCGCATTCCTCACTGGAAAAATGGGCTTCCTCTCAGGCCTACGAACAGCGCATGCGAGCCATCCTGACCGACATCCTGCGCGAAGGAAGAGAGCAGGGCGAGTTCGAGCGCAAGACCCCGCTGGACGAAACCGCGCGGTCGATTTATCTGGTGATGCTGCCCTTCATCAGTCCGCTTTTGCTTCAGTACAACCTGGACCGCTTGCCGGACGCCCCGCGTGAAGTGGCGAGCCTGGTGCTGCGCAGCCTGGCGCCCTGAGTGCTGGAAGTGGGGTCCGATCTGACCCCCGCAAAATCCCATTTAGTGACTATTGACAATATTGGTCATTAGACGCAAACTGCGCGGCAATCCGATTGCCCCAGGGGTGTCTTATGGTTTCTCGTCGTTCTGCCGTCACGGCGATCCCGGCCATCATGGCCGTCTTGTTGACCGGCACATTGGCCGGCGCATTGTCTGGTTGTAGCCCCGGCGCAGCCGATGATCCGCGTACCGGCATACCGCTGGTCAGGGTTGCCACGGTGCAAGCACCAGCCCCGGCGACCCGGGTGTACACCGGCGTGGTGGTGGCGCGGGTGCAAAGCGATCTGGGGTTCCGGGTGAACGGCAAAGTGGCCGAACGCCTGGTCGACACGGGCCAGCAAGTCAAGCGCGGCCAGCCGCTGATGCGGCTGGATCCCACCGACCTGGCCTTGGCGGCACGGGCGCGTTTGCAGGCGGTGCATGCCGCCCGCGCACGCGCTTCGCAAACGGCGGCGGACGAAAAGCGCTATCGCGTCCTGGTGGGCGCGGGCGCGGTGTCGGCATCCGCCTATGACCAGGCCCGCGCCGCGGCCGATACGGCCCAGGCCGATCTCAGCGCGGCGCAGGCGCAGGCCGATGTGGCGCGCAACGAAACGGGTTACGCCACCCTCTACGCCGACGCCGATGGCGTGGTCATGGCCACGTTGGCCGAGCCCGGCCAGGTGGTGACGGCGGGGCAGCCGGTGGTGCGCGTGGCGCGGTCGGGCCAGCGCGAGGCCTTGATTGATCTGCCCGAAACCGTGCGGCCGGCCTTGGGTTCCACCGGCGAAGCCACGCTGTATGGCGGCTCAAGCCAGCCCATTCCGGTGCAACTGCGAGAACTGTCCGACTACGCCGATCCGCGCACGCGCACGTTCGCGGCGCGCTACGTGCTTGACCCCAAGGCCGCGCAAGCGCCGCTGGGCGCCACCATCTCGGTATCGATTGCGGGCGCGCAGGGCAAGCCGGTGTTTCAAGTGCCCCTGGCGGCGCTGCACGATGAGGGCCGTGGGCCGGGTGTCTGGGTCTTGTCGGGCGAGCCCACGCAGGTGCGCTGGCGTGCCGTCACGCTGGCGGGCCTGGGGGAAGAGACCGCCGCCGTCAGCGCGGGCCTGGCCCCGGGCGAGCGCTTCGTGGCGCTGGGCGCGCACCTGTTGCATGAGGGCGAGACGGTGCGCGTGGCCGCGCCGCAGGGCCGGCGCGCGCTGGCCGCCACGGCGGGAGCGGCGCAATGAGCGGGTTCAATATTTCGGCGATCGCGGTGCGCGAGCGCGCCGTCACGCTGTTTCTCATCATCGCGATGTCGGCCGCTGGCATCTTCGCCTTCCTGCAACTGGGGCGGGCGGAAGACCCCAGTTTCACGGTCAAGACGCTGACGGTGGTCACCGCCTGGCCCGGCGCCACGGCGCAGGAGATGCAGGACCTGGTGTCCGAACCGCTGGAAAAGCGGATGCAGGAACTGAAGTGGTACGACCGCACCGAGACCTTCACGCGGCCCGGTCTTGCCTTCATGACGGTGACCTTGAAAGACAGCACGCCGCCTTCGGCCGTGGCCGAAGAGTTCTATCAGGCGCGCAAGAAGCTGGGCGACGAAGCCGCCAAGCTGCCCCCTGGCGTGCTGCCCCCGATGGTGAACGACGAGTATGGCGACGTGACCTTCGCGCTCTACGCCTTGAAGGCGCACGGCGAACCGCAGCGCAAGCAGGTGCGCGAGGCCGAGGAACTGCGGCAGCGCCTGCTCAAGGTGCAAGGGGTGAAGAAGGTCAACATCCTGGGCGAGCGCCCCGAGCGCATCTTCGTGGAGTTCTCCTACGCGCGGCTGGCAACGCTGGGTGTGTCGCCGGGCGAACTCTTTGCCGCGCTCAACGCGCGCAATCAGGTGACGCCGGCGGGCTCGGTGCAGACGCACGGCCAACAGGTGCAAATTCGCCTGGATGGCGCCATTGACGATCTGGAGCAAATTCGCGCAACGCCCATCGTGGTCGGCGGCCGTACCTTGCGCGTGGGCGATGTGGCCGACGTGAAGCGCGGCTATGAAGATCCCGCCACGTTTTTGATCCGCAGCCAGGGCGAACCCGCGTTGATGCTGGGTGTGGTCATGCGCGAAGGCCACAACGGCTTGGAACTGGGCGGCGCGCTTGCGGCCGAGGCCAACGCGATCGCGAAGGATCTGCCGCTGGGCATGAGCTTCACCAAGATCACGGATCAGGCCGTCAACATCGAAGAGGCCTACGACGAGTTCATGCTGAAGTTCTTCGTGGCGCTGGTGGTGGTGATTGTGGTGAGCCTGGTCAGCCTAGGCTGGCGCGTGGGCGTGGTGGTGGCGGCCGCCGTGCCGCTGACGCTTGCCGGGGTGTTCGTCATCATGCTTGCCACGGGCCGCGACTTCGACCGCATCACGCTGGGCGCGCTGATCCTGGCGCTGGGGCTGTTGGTGGACGACGCCATCATCGTGATCGAAACCATGGTCGTGAAGATGGAAGAGGGCATGGACCGCATCGCGGCGGCCACCTACGCCTGGGGCCACACGGCCGCGCCCATGCTTGCGGGCACCTTGGTGACCGCCATCGGCTTGATGCCGGTGGGTTTCGCCAAGTCCACCGCCGGGGAATACGCCGGCAACATCTTCTGGGTCGTGGCGTTCGCGCTGCTGACCTCATGGGTGGTGGCGGTGGTGTTCACGCCTTACATCGGCGTGAAGCTCTTGCCCACGATCAAACCCGTGCAGGGCGGCCATGGGGCCATCTACGGCACGCCCGGTTATCAACGCCTGCGACGTGGCATCGTGTGGGCGGTGGCGCACAAGAAGAAGGTTGCGCTCAGCGTGGTCGGCTTGTTCATCCTGGCGTTCGTCGGGCTGGGCCAGGTCAAGCAGCAGTTCTTTCCGGTGTCCGATCGGCCCGAGGTGCTGCTGGAAGTGCAGATGCCAGAGGGTTCCAGCATCGAAAGCACCACGGCGGCGGTCACGTCGGTGGAAAAATGGCTGGCTCAGCAACCCGAAGCGAAGCTTGTCACCAGCTACATCGGGCAGGGCGCGCCACGCTTCTATCTGGCGATGTCACCAGAACTGCCGGACCCCTCGTTCGCCAAGATCATTGTGCTGACCAGCAGCGAAAAGGACCGCGACGCGCTCAAGCTGCGTGCGCGCCAGGCGGTGGCCGATCAGCTTGCGCCGCAGGCGCGGGTGCGGGTGTCGCAACTGGTGTTCGGGCCGTACTCGCCGTTCCCGGTGGCGTTTCGCGTGGCGGGGCCGCAGGAAGAAACCGTGCGCCAGATCGCGCAACAGGTGCGTCAGGTGATGCAGGAAAACCCGTCGATGCGGCAGGTCAACACCGACTGGGGCGAGCGCGCGCCCACGCTGCATTTCGTGCTGGACCAGGACCGGTTGCGCGCCATCGGCCTGAGCTCCACCGACGCGGCGCAGCAGTTGCAGTTCCTACTGACGGGCATCCCGGTGACGCGGGTGCGCGAAGACATCCGCTCGGTGGAGGTGGTGGCGCGCAGCGCCGGGGCGCAACGCCTGGATCCCGCCGAGATCGGCGCGTTCACGCTGGTGGGATCGTCGGGCCAGCGGGTGCCGCTTGATCAGATCGGCCATACCGAGGTGCGGATGGAAAACCCGATCCAGCGCCGCCGCGACCGCGAGGTCACCATCACCGTGCGCGGCGACGTGGCCGAAGGCGTGCAGCCGCCGGATGTCTCCAAGCAGATCCTGCCCAAGCTGCAACCCATCATCGCGGCGCTGCCGGCCGGCTACCACATCGTGGCGGCGGCCGACCTGGAAGAAGCGGGCAAGGCCAACGCGGCGCTGGCTGCCGTGTTCCCGCTGATGTTCATCCTGATGCTGGTAGTGATCATCTTCCAGGTGCGGTCGATGTCAGCCATGATCATGGTCGTGCTGACCGCGCCGCTTGCGCTGGTGGGGGTGGTGCCGACGCTGCTGCTGTTCAACCAGCCGTTCGGCTTCAACGCCATCCTGGGCATGATCGGTCTGGCCGGCATCATCATGCGCAACACCTTGATCCTGATGGGCCAGATCCATATCAACGAAGAGGAAGGCTTGACGCCGTTCCACGCCGTGGTGGAAGCCACGGTGCAGCGCGCGCGGCCGGTGATCCTGACCTCGTTGGCCGCCGTGCTGGCGTTTATTCCGCTGACGTTCTCGGTGTTCTGGGGGTCGCTGGCCTACACGCTGATCGGCGGCACCATTGGCGGCACGGTATTGACGCTGGTGTTCCTGCCGGCCTTGTACGCCATCTGGTTCCGCATCAACCCGCAGCAGACACCGGCCGTGGAACCCCAGGCGGCCGGCGCCTTGCATCAGCTACACCGCTGACACGTTCCCCGCCGACCCGCCCGTGGCGGCGTCCGGCGGCACCGTCACGATTGAGGTCAATGACGGGTCCGCCGGCTTCAGCGCCGCCAGGTTCGGCCGAGGGCGTTGCAGTTCGGCGTTGCCCGCAAAGGCCTGCTCCATGCCTTGCGCCGCCTGTAGCACTTCGCGGTCGCCTCGGAAGCGCCCGATGATCTGCATGCCAAACGGCATGCCCAGGTGGTCGCTGCCGCAAGGCAGGGTCAGGGCAGGGTGGGTGGTCAGTGTGATCACATACGTGAGCGCCAGCCAGCGGTAGTAGTTTTCCTGGCGGCGGCCGTTGATGGACTCGGCATACAGCTGCGTCCACGGAAACGGCGAGACGGGCGTGGTGGGCGACAGGATCAGGTCGTAGTCGTCGAAGGCGCGCTGGAAACGCTTGATCAAGCGCGTCTGCTCGGCCTGCGCCCAGGCGCAATCCTTCAAGCTCATGGCCGCGCCCATTTCGAAGTTGGCGCGGCTGTTGGGGCCGAGGCTGTTGGGGTCTTTCTCGTAGGCGTCGCGCATGCCGGCCACGAAGGCCTCGGCGCGCAGCACGTCAAAGCAGCGGTGGGCGTCGCCGAAGTCCAGCTCGATGGGGTCGCAGGCGGCGAACAGGTGGCGCATGGCCGCGATCTTGGCGCGGAAGGTGGCACGGATGCCGTCGTCCACGTCGCACACCCCGAAGTCTTCGGTATAGGCCACGCGCAGGCGGCCAAGGTCGGCGGTGCCGGGGGTCAGGAATTGCAGCGGGTCCAGCGGATAGCTGAGCGGGTCGCCGGCGTCCGGGCCGGCACTGGCGGCCATTTGCAGGCAGGCGTCGGCCACCGTGCGGCCCATCGGGCCGACGACGGAAATCGGCGTCCAGCCCAGCAGCTTGCGCACGCTGGGCACCACGCCAGGCGACGGCCGAAAGCCCACCACGCCGCACTTGGATGCCGGAATGCGCAACGAGCCGCCGGTGTCCGACCCGGTGCAAAGCGGGAACATGTCGGTGGCAAGCGCCGCAGCCGAGCCGCCCGAGGAACCGCCCGCATTCAGGTTGGGGTTGAACGGGTTGCCGGTGGCGCCCCACACGGTGTTGCGCGAATTGGCGCCCGCGCCCATTTCGGGCACGTTGGTCTTGGCGGCCACGATGGCGCCGGCGTGGCGCAGGCGCGCCACCAGCGTCACGTCTTCCGTCGGCACATGGTCGCGATAGATCTGCGAACCAAAGGTGGTCAGCAAACCAGCGGTGGGTTCCAGGTCTTTCACGCCCAGCGGCAGGCCGTGCAAGAGGCCCAGCGTGTCGCCCGCCATCACCGCCTGTTCGGCGGCTCGCGCTTCGGCGCGGGCCCGCTCGAACGCGGTGGCGGTCACGGCGTTGATGTAGGGGTTGATTGCCTCGACGCGCGCAATGCACGCCTCCAGCAGTTCCACCGGCGAGAGTTGACGCGCCCCGATCAGGCGCCGCAACTCCACCGCGGACAAGGTGACGAGCGTATCGTCCAGTGCCATGAATGCTTCCTTTAATCGATCGTGATGTTGGCGCGCTGCGCAACATCGCGCATCTGCGGCAGTTCTTTCTGGATCAGCGCTTCGCCCTCGGCGGCGCTGGAGAAGGCCGCTTCAAAGCCCTGCGCCTCAAGGCTCTTGCGCACGTCGGGCGACGCGACCGTGGCGCGCAAGGCGGTTTCAAGCTTGGTCTTCACGTCGGCGGGCAGGCCGCGCGGGGCGGCGACCATCAGCCAGGTGTCCATGGCCACCGACGGATAGCCCTGTTCGGCAAAGGTCGGCACGTCGGGCAGGAAGCTAGACCGCGCGGGAGCCGACACGGCCAGCACGCGCACCTTGCCTTGCTTGCTTTGCGGCAGCGCGGCCGCCACGGTGTCGACCGAGAACGGAATCTGGCCGCCGATCAGGTCGGTCATGGCAGGGGCACTGCCCTTGTAGGGCACGTGGATCATCTGGATACCGGCGGCCGACAGGAAGGCTGCACCGACGAAGTGTGCGGTGGTGCCGGCGCCAAACGACCCATAGGCGGGCGGTTCCTTGCTGCGTTCCTTGGCGTAGGCCACCAGTTCCTTCAGGTTCTTGACCGGCACCTCGGGGTTGGCCAACAGCGCCAAGCCGGTGCGGCCAACAATGCCGATCGGCTCGAAGCTCTTGACCGGGTCGTAAGGCAGCTTTTTCTGAATGGCGGGGTTGACCGTGAAGGTGGTGCCGGAGCTGACAAACAGCGTGTAGCCGTCAGGCGCGGCCTTGGCCACGAAGCCGGCGCCGATGGCGGTGCCTGCCCCGGCGCGGTTTTCCACCACGATGGTCTGGCCCAGTTCCTGGCCGAGCTTTTGCGCGATGACGCGGCCCAGCACGTCGGTGGCGCCACCGGGCGGGAAGGGCACCACCAGGGTCACGGGGCGCGTCGGGTAGGCATTCTGCGCGCTGGCCACGGCGGGGAGGGCGAAGGCGCCGGCCAAGGCGACGGAAAGGGCAATCAAGGGAGTCTTCATGGTCATGCTCGACAAGAGTGGTGGAGGGGCGGCGCGTCTGTCGGCGCCTGGGGAGTTGCCGCGAGTTCTTGCCCGCGGTTCAGAAATCGGTCGTACTCTTCGGCCGGCACGAACAGCCCGCCCGTGGTCCAGGCCAGATGCGTGGCGCGCGGCATGTGTCGCAGCAGCTTATGTTGGCGCAGCCATTGCTGGCCCGCGATGCTGCCCAGCAACAGGCGCGGCCCGGAAAAACCCGCGGCGGCCGACGGCTCGATACGCAAGCCTTCGCTGTCATGCAGGCGTGCCAGGTCGCCGTAGAGCGTGTCGTCCGCCACCGTGTAGACGCCGGCCAGCAAGTGGCCGACCGCGTCATACGCCAGTTCGGACGCGCGCGGCACGGCCAGGCCATCAGCCTCGGTCTGATTGGTCAGCCCAATGTCGTAGACGGACGGCGGCACCGGCACGCCTGGCAATTCGCCATTGCCGGCCATCATGCGCAGCAGAAAGCAGGGCGACTGCACCGGCTCGGCAAAGAAGCAATGCACGTGCGCACCGAACAGCAGCGACAGGCCGAAGGCGATGCCGCCCGGCGCGCCACCCACGCCACACGGCAGGTATACAAACAGCGGATGCTCAGCATCGACCACGATGCCGGCCTGCGCAAGCTGGTCACGCAGCGCCAGGGCGGCGGCTGCATAACCCAGAAACAGCGAGGCCGATCGTTCGTCGTCAACAAAATAGCCGTGCGAATCGGCCTCGACCTGACGGCGGCCGGCCGCCACGGCTTTTTCGTAATCCCCCTGATGTTCGACCACCTCGACGCCGCGAGCGCGCAGGCGCGCCTTCTTCCATTCCTTGGCATCCGAAGACATATGCACGGCGGCACGAAACCCCAGCGCCGACGCGATCACGCCAATCGACAGGCCCAGGTTGCCGGTCGAGCCCACGGCCACCTGGTATTGCGCAAAGCAAGCACGCGCCTCTGGCGTGCCTAGCTTGCGATAGTCATCGCCCGGCGCGATCAAACCGCGTTCCAGCGCCAGCTTCTCGGTGAATTCCAACACTTCATGAATGCCGCCGCGTGCCTTGATCGAACCGGCCACGGGCAAAGCGTGATCGGCCTTCACCCACAGCCGCCCCGATGCCACCGGCAAGCCCAGCGCCTCTTGCATGGCGGCGGCCTCAAGCAGCGGTGATTCGATCACGCCGGCGGATTCTTCCAGTTCCGGAAACAACTGCGCCAGCAACGGCGCAAAACGCGCAAAGCGGTCATGCGCGGCATGTACGTCGGCCAAGCCAAAGGGTGCGGCGGCTAGTGCGGCCGCAGGAGCCGCGCCGTTGTCGGAACGGGTCCACAACGCAGGCCGCGCGGCACGCAGCGCTTGCAAGGACAAAGAGGAAACGGAGGCGTGGGACGGTGGCATGAACACGGTTGCAAAATGAAAAACGTCATCGAACGGTCACATCCTAGGCTCGGCCTTAGCGTTGCGGCAATATGCGTTGTTAGAATTGTTCGTTGCGCTTAACGCAAACCATGGGGAAACCCGATGAACGTGCAAGTCCTGCAAGAAATGGCCGTTCGCTACTTCCTGGAAGTGGCGCGCTGCGGCTCTGTCAGCGTGGCGGCGGAAAAGCTGGAAGTGGCGCCGTCAGCGGTCAGCCGCCAGATTGCACGGCTGGAGCGCGAGCTGGGCACCTTGCTGTTCGAACGCCGATCGCGCGGCATGGTCTTGAACGCCGCCGGCGAATTACTGGCGGCGCACGCCAAGCGCGCGCAGCAGGACGTAGAGCGCGTCAGCGGCGAAATCATGGGCCTGCGCGGTTTGCGCCAGGGGCTGGTGCGGGTCGTCTGTACCGAAGGTTTCGTGCACGACGTGGTGCCGGCCGCCATCGCGGAATTCCGCAAGCAATACGCCGGCATCCGCTTCACGCTGGAGGTGTGTTCGCAGCGCGAGGTGCCGGCGCGGGTGCGCGATGGCGCGGCCGACATCGGCATTACGCTGGGCCTGACCTCGCATCGCGACATGCAAGTTGAACTGCGCATGCCCGCGCCCGTGCGCGCGGTGGTGGCCGCCGACCATCCGCTGGCGCGCCGCGCCGACGTCTCGCTGGCGCAATTGATGGCCTATCCGCTGGCCTTGCCCGACGCCGATTCCACCTTGCGGCAATTGATCGACATCAGTTGCAGCCGCCAGCAATTGCAGTGCGAACCCGTGTTCTCAAGTCGCAGCGTCGACGCGCTGGTGGCCTTTGCCGGGGCAGGCGGCGGCGTGGCGTTCTGCGGCGAACTGGCCATCCGCTATCGGCTGCGCGGCAAGCAAGTGGTGGCCGTGCCGCTGCGCGACCGCGAAATGAACGAACGCCACTTTGAAGTGCAGACGCTGGCCGGCCGTGTGCTGCCGGAAGCGGCCAAGGCGTTCATCGCCAGCCTGCGCACGCAGTTGAATGCGGAATGACCCTATAGGCACACGCCGCGCCAGGCGTATGATTTCAGCCAGAGGATCAGCACCGGCCTGACGGCGGGCAGCCAGCCCGCGCGCCAGCCTTGCCTATCACGGCTTCGCATCGTCCCATCCGCTTTCCTTGCGCTGGGGCGCACAGGCGTCGCGCCATGAACCATCCGCTGCTTGCTGCCTGCTTCGGATCACCGCCGGGTGATCACGATTTCAAGGTATTCACTGGGCACCACCATCGTCGCGTCGCCAGAGCGATTGAACCGGTCTATTTGCGCCAGCAGATCGCTTTCCAGAGCGGCTTGCGCGGCAGGCTCCAGCATGGAAAACGCCTTGAGGACCGGGCCGTAATAGCTTCTGAATATCTGCACAAAATGCGCTGGCGAAAGATAGCGGAACACGAAGTGCCGCGCTTCCACCTGGATCGCCGAGGCGTGCGCGCCGAACATCTCGTCGATGCGCGCCCGGGTGCCCCACAGCGCGGGCGATTTGACGCCGGCCGGTGGCGGCACATGCTTGCCGATGGTCTTGAAGATCTGGCCCACGAAGCTTTCCGGCGTCCAATTGGCCAAGCCGATCTTGCCGCCCGGACGGCACACGCGGATCATTTCGGCGGCGGCCTTGTCCTGATCGGGCGTGAACATCACGCCGAAGGTGGAAACCACGGCGTCAAAGCTGCCTGGCGCGAAGGGCAGGGCTTCGGCATCGGCTTCCTGGAACTCAATCTTCAGCCGATCGGCGGCGGCGCGTTCGCGGCCACGGCTAAGCAACGCGGGCACATAGTCGGTCGACGTCACCTCGCACCAACGCCGTGCGGCGGCCAGCGACGCGTTGCCGTTGCCGGCCGCCACATCAAGCACTTTCTGGCCGGCGCGCACATCAAGGGCTTCGCACAGCTGCTCGCCCACGATCTGAAGCGTGGTGCCAATAACGGCATAGTCTCCGGAAGACCAGGTGGCTTGCTGCCGGGTCTTCACGGCGGCAAGGGTGGGCGGGGGGGAGGCCTGGGCGGGAGTTTGCGCGGGAGCCTGTGCTTCGGGAACAGCGGCAATATCGGATGCGGACATGGTCTGTCTCCATCAATACAAGGAAAAAGCACCGGCGGATATCGCCGGCACGGTGCCGATGCAAGGGCAGGGGCCAAACGGCTTGCGCGGTTCGTGCAATCGGTACTCAACCGTAGAGCGGGCGCGTGGAGGCTAGCGTGGTAGCCGGCGTGGAATCCCAGGCGGCTGGCGGGGAGGGATTTCCCGAGGTAAGCACCATCCGTATTCAACTGCTGGGGCCAACAGCCATCAGCAGGGCGGGTCAGCCTGTGCCGTTGCCGCCATCTCGCAAGCTGCGTGCGCTGGTGGCCTACCTGGCGCTGGCCTCGCACCCCGTTTCCCGCGCGCATCTGTGTGAGCTGCTCTGGGACATCCCGAATGATCCGCGCGGTGAACTTCGCTGGTGTCTCAGCAAGGCAAGAACCTTGTTGGACGATCCGGGCCACCCCCGCGTCCAGGCGGCGCAAGACAGCGTCACGCTGGACCTGCACGATTGCCGTGTGGATGTGGTCGACATCGAACAGGCGATGCGGCAGGGCATCAATAACGTCGGCACGGAGCGGCTACGCATGTTGGCGGCGCTGTTTGCCGGAGATTTCCTGGACGGATTGCTGATCCGATCCTGCCCAATGTTCGATAGCTGGCTGGTGGCGCAACGGCGGCGGTTCAGAGCCTGCCAGGTGGCGGTGCTGGAACACCTGGCGACGACGTTGCCCGACGGATCCGAAGAACGCTACGACTGCCTGGACAAGTGGCTGCGGCTTGCTCCCTTCGACCGGCACGCGCATGTGTTGATGCTGCAATCGCTTAACGCGCGTCAGCAGCTACGCGAAGGCGAAGAGCACCTGGCCGCCGCGATCCGCGCGTTTGAAGACGAAGGGCTGGATTGGCGTCCGTTGCGGGATGAATGGCGGCAGTTACGGCTGGCGCCGGCTGAGTTCCCCAGGTCGCCAGATTTGCCTAAGTCGCCGGCGACGCACGAGCCCCCTGAGCCGTCGGCAGCGCCCGGCATCGCCGCGCTTGCCGCATCGCCAGAAGGGGGCAAGGCCCAAACCCGACGCGCCTCGATCGCGGTCATGCCTTTCACAGACGCATCGGCACGCAACGGTGTGCGGGGAGGGCTGGGCGATGGCTTGGCCTACGACATCATCACCCGCCTGGCCAAGCTGCGTAGCCTGTTCGTCATTGCCCAGGGCACCGTCTTCGCCCTGGACCAGCGCAGCGTCGGGCCGGAAGAGGCCGGTCGAACGTTGAATGTGGACTTCGTGGTCAGCGGCATGTTGCGCCGGCATGCGAAGCGGATCATCGTTGACGTGGCGCTTGTCCAAGCCCGGACCGCCCGCATCGTGTGGGCAGAAACCTTCGATCACGCAGTGGACGACGCCTTTGTGGCGCTGGACGAGATCGGCAACCGGATCGTTGCCTCGGTCGAGATCGAAGTTGAATCCGCCGAGCGCGAGCGCGCCATCCTCACGCCACCCAATTCGCTGGACGCCTGGTCGGCGCACCATCGCGGCCTGTGGCACATGTACCGCTTTAACCAAGTTGACAACGCGCAGGCAAGACGTTTCTTCCAGATGGCGGTGCGGCTGGACCCGACGTATTCCCGCGCGTACGCCGGGCTGTCGTTCACGCATTGGCAGGACGCTTTCCAACGCTGGGGCGAGCAGAACCCGGCTATGGATCTGGCGTACCAAGCCGCAAGCCAGAGCTTGACCGCCGACGACCGGGATCCCGCCGCGCATTGGGCCATGGGCCGGGCGCTGTGGCTGCGCGGCAGCCAGGACCCATCGCTGGCGGAATTGCAGCGAGCGGTAGACCTAAGCCCGAATTTTGCGCTGGGGCACTACACCTTGGGCTTCGTCCATTGCCAGTCGGGCGACGCGCAGGCGGCGATCGGGTCGGCCGATCATTCCCGCCATCTGAGCCCGTTTGATCCCTTGATGTTCGGCATGCTGGCCGTGCGTGCGTTGGCGCTGGTCCGATTGGGGCGCGTTGAGGAAGCCGCCGATTGGGGCGTGAAGGCGGCCATGCGTCCAAATGCGCACCTGCACATCTTGGCGATCGCCGCGCATTGTTTGGCGCTGGCCGAGAGGCAGGACGAGGCGCTGGGGTTTGTGGCCTTGATTCATCAGGCAAATCCCGCGTATCGGGTGGCGGATTTGTTGAACGCGTTCCGGTTGACGACGGATGCGGAGGGCTTGTTCAGACTAGCGGCAATGAAGATCGGCTTGGCTTAATGGAAATCGCATAATGTGTATTATGTAAAGTGACAAATAGACGAAGCCCTGCCCATATCCCAGCCGCAAGCTGTCATCCAACGCTATCTATCCGTAATCAACCCCGCCAGCAACGTCTTGCTCACACCAGAACCTTCCGCCTTGCACTCGTCCCGGACCTGGCCCGCCTGATCCCCAACCGAATCTGCTTTTCAACCTCCAGCACCGCAAACAACACCACGCCGACGCCCACGATCAACACCCCATCCCACACCGGCACCGACTCCGTGCCGAAGATGACCTGCATCGGCGGCAAGTACGTCACCGCGAACTGCGCGGCCGTCACGGCTATCACCATCGCCCAGACCACCTTCGTACCCGCCACGGCTTTCCACGTCAGCGACGTCCCGTAGATGTTCCGAACGAAGAACAGATGGAAGATTTCCATAACCACTAGCGTGTTGAACGCCATGGTGTGCGCCAGCCCCATCGAGTAGCCGCTTGCCGTGGCGTAGTGAAAGATGCCGAACACGGCGATCAGGAACAACACGCTTACCAGCAAGATGTGCCAAGCCAGTTCGCCGCCGATCAGCGGTGTGCTGGGCGCGCGCGGGGGCCGGCGCATGGTGTTTTCTTCCGTGGGTTCAAAGGCCAAGGCCAGCCCCAGCGTGACCCCGGTCACCAGGTTGACCCAAAGAATCTGGATCGGCGTGACAGGCAGGCTGGTGCCGACCAGCAGCGCCACGATCACCGTCAAGGCTTCACCGGTGTTAGTGGGCAGCGTCCAGCTAACCACTTTCTTGATGTTGTCGTAGACGGTTCGGCCTTCGCGCACGGCGGCGACGATGGACGCGAAGTTCTCGTCTACCAGCACCAGTTCAGCCGCTTCCTTGGCGGCCTCACTGCCCTTCTCTCCCATGGCGATGCCCACGTCGGCGCGGCGTAGCGCCGGGGCGTCGTTGACGCCGTCGCCGGTCATCGCAACGATCATGCCTTGCGATTGCAGGGCCATGACCAGGCGCAGCTTATGTTCGGGGCTGGTGCGGGCAAAGATGTCGCAGTCCTGGGCCGCCTGCCGCAACGCGGCGTCGCTCAGGCCGTCCAGGTCGGCGCCGGTCAACACGGTGTGGGTGTCTTGCAGGCCGATCTGCGCGCCGATGGCGGCGGCGGTCTTGGCGTGGTCGCCGGTAATCATCTTGACGCGGATGCCGGCCTCTCGGCAGGCGCGTACCGCCTCGATGGCCTCGGCCCTGGGCGGGTCGATCATTCCCACCATGCCCAGCAGCGTCAAGGTTCCGTCGACATCGCTGTTCTCAAGCACGGTATGCGTGGGCTTCATGGACCGCACCGCAAACCCAAGCAGGCGTTGGCCGCTGGCGGCGATGCGGTCGGATTCCGCGTGCCAATACGCAGTGTTCAGCGGTTCGACACCGCCATCGTTGGCGCGCTGGTGGGCGCACATGGCCAGGATGCGTTCCGGCGCGCCCTTCACATAGATGAACGCTCGGCGCTCATGGTCGTGGCACAGCGTTGCCATGAAGCGCGTCTGCGAATCGAAGGCGATCGCGTCCGTGCGCGTCCAGCCCGCCCGAAGCTTCTGGACGTCCGCGCCGGCTTTCTCTGCAAACGCCAGCAGCGCGCCTTCCATCGGGTCGCCCTCGACCACCCAAGCGCCATCATGCTGACGCAGCGCGGCGTCGTTGCACAGCGTGCCGGCGCGTGCCAGTTCCTGCAACACGCCATGGTTTGACGCCTCTACGGCCGCGCCGTCAAGCAGGATGCTTCCTTTGGGTTCGTAGCCCACGCCGTCCAGCGCCAAGACGTGTTGCGGGGTCAAGACGGTGGCCACGACCATTTCATTGCGGGTCAAAGTGCCGGTCTTGTCGGTGCAGATGACGGACACGGCGCCTATCGTTTCAATGGCGGGCAGGCGCCGCACGATGGTGTTGCGCTGGGCCATTGCCTGCACGCCGATGGCCAGCGTGATGGTCAGCACGGCCGGCAGCCCTTCCGGAATGGCGGCAACCGACAGGCCGACCACCGCCATGAACAGTTCGGTGAATTCGTAGCCATGGACGAAGTAGCCATGCACCAGCAGCAGCGCGGCAACGGCAAGGATCACGGCGGTCAGCCACCTGCCAAAGCCATCCATTTGCTTGACCAGGGGCGTGGTCAGCGTTTGCACCGTGTCCAGCAGTGTGCTGATCCGCCCGATTTCCGTTTGCAAGCCGGTTGCCACCACTACCCCTCTGCCCTGCCCGGCTGCCACCAACGTGCCGCAATAGGCCATGGGCGATCGGTCGCCCAACGCCGCGTCGGTGGCGAGGGGGTTCGTGTGCTTTTCCACGGGCACGGATTCCCCGGTCAGCACGGCTTCCTGTACCCGCAGGGAATGCGCCGCCAGCAGGCGTATATCCGCCGGAACGCGGTCGCCCGCCTCCAGCAGCACGATATCGCCAGGCACCAGGGTCTCGCCCGAGATGCTGCGGCGCTCGCCATCGCGCAACACATTCGCGCGCGGAGCCAGCATCTGGCGGATGGACGTCATGGCCTTCTCTGCCTTGCCTTCCTGAATAAAACCGATGGCGGCGTTTGCCAGGACAACGGCCAGGATGACGCCGGTGTCGACGCCATGTCCCAGAAACGCGGTGATGGCGGCCGAGCCCAGCAGCACGTAGATAAGAACGTTGTGGAACTGTGCAAGGAAGCGGCTGAGCATGCCGCGCTGGCGTGCAACCGGCAGCCGGTTGGGGCCGAAGGTGGCCAGTCTGGATTCGGCTTCGGCCTGGTCCAAGCCTTTGGGCGTGGCCTTCAAATCGGCCAACACCGCGTCGCCCGCTTGGGCGTGCCAGGGGGAACCGTTCTGTTCTTGCGCGGCGTCTTGCATGGGTGGATTTCCTGTGCCGGGGTAGGGCCTTCCGGGGTACGGCCATCCGGGGTACGGCCCCCCAAGCATCGCACGGCCAGCTTGAAGAAGATTGATGTGGATCAACACCGTGCTTGAAGGCTGGATCATGCTGATAGCAGGCGCTCAGTCCCACTACGCCAAGCCCCTTAACTCTTGGAGACACCATGAAGAACGTACTCATCCCCGTCGACGGCTCGGACAACTCCCTGCGGGCCGTGCGCTACATGATCGATCGCGTGCGCGAATATGGTCCTTGCACCCTTCACTTGCTGAACGTGCAGCTTCCGATCGTGTCCGGCACAGTACTGACCTTCATTTCGGCGGCCGCCATCCAGGAATACTACGAAGACGAAGCCAAAATGGCCCTGGCGAAGGCGAAAGACATGCTGGATACCGCCGGCGTCATGTACCAGGCCGAGCTGCGCGTGGGCGCCGTCGCCGACACCATCAAGACCTACGCCGCGGAACAGCACTGCGACCATATCGTCATGGGCTCGCGCGGGCTGGGCGCGGCGGGTAGCCTGCTGCTTGGCTCGGTGGCGATGAAGGTACTGCACACCATCCATATCCCGGTGGTGCTTATCAACTAGCACGCGGACATTGCCCGCGCCCTGCTTTGCCGGAGAATCAACATGTACAACCGTATCCTGGTGCCCATCGATGGAAGCGCCACCTCCGAGGCGGGCTTGAAGGAAGCCATACGCATGGCGCAACTGACAAAGGCGAACATGCGCATGGTTCACGTAGTGGATGAGCTGTCGTTCGCGATGACGGTCGACGCCTACCGCTATCACGCGGGCGAACTCCTGGACCTGACGCGACAGACCGGCGCCAAGCTGCTTGAAGCCGCCGTGAGCACGGCGCGCGCGGCGGGTGTCGAGGCCGACAGCGTGCTGTACGAGAACCTGGACCGCACCGTCCACCAGCGCGTGCTGGACGAGGCCGACGATTGGAAGGCGGAGTTGATTGTCATGGGTACCCACGGGCGTCGCGGAGTGCGCCGGGCGGTGCTGGGCAGCAGCGCCGAGGCCATCATGCGCGGCGCGGCAGTGCCCGTGCTGCTGGTGCGGGCGCCGGACGGCTAGCCGGGGCCGATGCGGGTGGGCGGTGACGGGTGGCGGTATCTTGCACCCGCCGCCCATCTCTGTTGACCAATATCAATATCCACCGCGCCCGGCGGAACAAGATGGAAGCAACGATACAGTGGACAGGCTTGGACGCTGGCGTTCTGGAGAAACATGATGCTGGCACGCGACCTGATGTCCCAAGATCCCTTTTGCGTTAGTGCAAGTACACCGGTGTCGACGATTATTCACGCGATGCTGGACAAGAACATCAGCGCCGTCATGGTGACCGGCGACAGCGGCGAATTGATCGGCCTGGTCAGCGAAGGCGATCTGGTGCGCCGCCAGGACAGCGTGCATCAAAAGAAAAAAGACCATTGGCTGTCGCTGCTGGCGCAAGGCGAGGCGTTGAACCTGGAATTTCTGCATAGCTTGCAGTTAGGCGAGCGCACCGCCGCCGCCGTGATGAGCCGCCCCGTCATGACCCTGGACGACACCGCGCACCTGTCCGAGATTGTTGACGTGATGCTCAAGCACGGCATCAAGCGGGTACCCATCACCCGCGACGGCAAGCTGGTGGGCGTGGTGAGCCGCCGCGACATCCTGCGCGCCCTGCTGGCGCAGGAATCCTGAGCGTGCCGCTCGAACAAGGAGCCATGATGTCGCGCACAGCCATTATTTTCTATTCGCGTTCCGGCACGGGGCGCTCCGTGGCCGAACGCCTGGCCACGGCGTCTGGCTGGCCGGCGTGGGAAATCCGGGACGCCAAACCCAGGGCCGGCCTGTCCGGCGACCTGCGCTGTGTCGTGGACAGCCTGTTCAAGCGTAGCCCGGCGTATCGGTATGACGGGCCCGAGCTGGATGTGCTGGACCATGTGGTGCTGGTGGCGCCGGTTTGGCTGCGTTCCCTTGCCGCGCCCATGCGCGCCTTCCTGAAGACCGAAGCGTCTTTTCTGCCGGCCTATTCCGTGATCTGCGTCATGTCGGGCGTGGGCGGGTTTCGCGCTGTCGACGATATCGCCACCTTGGCGGGCAAGAAGCCCCGATCGATCCTGCTGTTGAAGCAGGCAGACGTACTGGCGGAAGAATGCGATGCGTCCCTTTTCCGCTTCAAAGAGCAGGTGGCCGCGGCCACCCCGGCGGGCCGCGACGACGCCCAGGTGATACCCGCCGTGGATTAAGCGCCCCAACCAAACGCCCTACCCCTCCCGGAGCGGTCTTTTGCGATCTGGATTCGCGTGGCAATGTGTGCTGCAATGATTCGTCGCTGGTTGTCGCAGCCCCCGTCCAGGGCAATGCTACGCAATGGGAAATTCGTCGAACGCACCTCCGCTGATCGACATCATCCAGTCCGCCACCGAGCCGATCATCACGATCGACGGGCAGCAGCATATCGTGATGTTCAACGCCGCGGCGGAACGTGTCTTCCTTCGCGATGCCGCAAGCACCATCGGCGCCAAGCTGGACATGCTGATACCCGTGCGCTTTCGCCAGGTCCACGCCAGGCATGTCGACCGTTTCAAGCACACGGGCATCTCTGAGCGTCAACTGGGCCAGGGCGCGCCGTTGTGGGGCTTGAGGTCCAACGGCGAAGAATTTCCCATGGAAGCGTCGATCTCGCAGACGCATACGGAATCCGGCGTATTCCTGTCCATTTTCCTGCGTGACGTCACCGAGCGGCAACGCATCGATCAGGCGCTGCGCGCCTCGCGCGATGAACTGACCCGCTTGTCCAACGCCTTGCTGCATGTGCGCGAACAAGAAAAAAAGCACATTGCCCGCGAACTGCACGACGACCTGGGCCAAAGCCTGACGGCGTTGACGATGGAACTGTCGCAACTGGAATCCACCATCGGCGCGAATGACCCGAAAGCACGCGAGCGGGTGCGGGAACGTGTGCAGGTGATGCGCGCCTTGGTCAAAAGCACGTTCGCGTCGTTGCGGCGCATTGCTTCCGACCTGCGCCCAGTCATGTTGGATGACCTGGGCCTGGCCGCCGCCGTCGAATGGTTGGTGGCTGGTTTTGTGTCGCGATACGGTATCGATACCGACGCCCGCATCGAAATCGGCCCGGCCGAACCGTCCAAACGGGTGGCCACCACCCTCTTCCGGGTGGTACAGGAAGCGCTGACCAACATCGCCAAGCACGCGCAGGCCAGCAAGGTGCAGGTGCACCTGTCCTGCACCACTACCCATTGCAGCCTGACCGTGCAGGACAACGGCGTGGGCACAACGCCCGACAGCATTGCCAAGAAGCTGCCCATGTCGCTGGGCTTGCAAGGCATCCGCGAGCGCGTGCGGCTGCTCAATGGCGAAGTCACGATCACCACGCGCAAGCAAGGGGGCTTTCGCCTGGAGGCCAAGGTGCCCGCCGAACATCCGAACTTGCCAGGGGAAATGAATTGATCACCCTGATGCTTGCCGACGACCACACCTTGCTGCGCGAAGGGCTCAGGCGGCTGCTTGAACAGGCGGGCGACATCACGGTGGCGGGCGAAGCGCGAGACGGCTCGGAAGCGCTGCGGCAGCTTGCGATGCGGCCCTGGGACCTGATCGTGCTGGACATGTCGATGCCGGGCCGCGATGGCGTGGGCCTGATCCGCCAGATAAAGGCGGACTTTCCCAAGGTGCCGATCCTGGTGCTGACCATGCATGGCGAGCAGCAATACGCCGTGCAGGCGATCAAGGCCGGCGCGGCGGGCTACCTGACCAAGGACAGCGCGGCCGACGAACTGGTGCAGGCCGTGCGCAAGGTGGCGGCTGGCGGCCGCTACCTGAGCCGGTCGCTTGCCGAGAGCATCGTGTTCGAGCGGCACGGCGATGTCAGCGGTCTGCCGCATCTGCTGTTGTCCGATCGGGAACTGTCCGTATTCCGGTATCTGGCGTCGGGCATGAGTAATTCGGATATTGCGCGGCTACTGTGCCTGAGCATCAAGACCGTCAGTACCTACAAGGGCAGGATCCTGGTGAAGATGCAGTTGCGCAACCAGGCCGACCTGGTGCGTTACGCCATCAAGCACGATTTGTTTGACGACGAGGCCAGCTCCGGCAAGTGATGAGGGACACCACGCAGCGCTCATCACGCCTCGGTAGCCCTGCTCGTAGGAATACGCCTACAGCTGTAGTCTGTTTCCCCTGAAAACTGGCGGGCTGCGCTGATAGTGCAAGCGAGTTTGATGATGCAGACTGGCGGTGGAGTGTGCCAGATGGCCCGTGAAACCTCCATTTTTCACCCGGCGGCCATCTTCACCTGACGTGAGGCGCAGCCATGGATGCTTCCCTTGTCCCTTCCCTTGTCCCCTACCCAGGCAACGGATCCCGGGGGGCCGCCCGGCGCGGCACCGGCATCCACGATGGACCGGTGCGGCTGCCGGCTGATTGCGACTTCTGCGGCATGGCGCGAATCTGCCAGCCGGGTCGCAACAATCACCTCCAACCTATCCACGATACGGCGCGCAACTGGCGCCTGGTCCACCGTGGCGAATCCGTTTACCGGGCCGGCGACTCCTTGTTGAATCTGTATTACCTGCGCGCCGGGTCGATGAAGATCCGCGTCACCAACCCATCCGGTTCCGAGCAGATCGTGGCGTTTCCGATTGCCGGTGCGTTGTTGGGGCTGGATGCCATCGCCACGGGCGCGCACGAGTGCGATGCCATCGCGTTGGAAGATTCGCTGGTGTGCGTGCTGCCCTTCGACGAGCTGATGTCCAATTGCCTGCACGACTCGGTGGCCTCGCGCGAATTCAACAAACTGATCGCCCAAGAGGTCAACCAGTTCCGGCGCCTGCTGACGGCGTTGGGCTGCATGTCGACCGAGGGCCGCATCGCGCGTTTTTTGGTGAACCTGTCGGAACAGATGGCGGCCAATGGCTATTCCGCCCGCGAATTCACGCTGAAGATGACACGCGAAGACATCGCCAACCATCTGGGCATGACGATCGAAACGGTATGCCGAACCTTCGGACGGATGCAAACGGCGTCGCTGCTGAGCGTCAGCAGGCGGAACCTGGAAATTCGCAATTTGGAAGCCTTGAGGAAAGTCGGTAGCGTCTAGCGCGGCGTAGCGTCGTTTGTCGTGTCCCACTACGCCCCGCCACGCCCTGGCTAATGCGAGAACAGCACCGGTACGGTCATGGCGCCCAGCAGCGAACGGGTGGCGCCGCCCAGCACCCATTCATGCATGCGGCTGTGCCCGTAGGCCCCCATGACGATCAGGTCCGCATTGAAATCCGCCGCCGCGCTCAGGATCGCGTCGCCGATGACGGTGTCGTCCATGTTCCTGGATTCTTGCTCGGGTTGCGGAAAACCGTGGCAGGCGCAGTAGGCCGCCAGATCTTCGAAGGGTACGCCGGCCTCAGGCTTGACGTCCGCATCAGGGGTGCCGACCAGCACGCGCAGCGCCCGGGCGTTGCGCAGCAGCGGCGCGGCGTCGGCGATGGCGCGGGCGGCTTCCCTGCCCCGGTCCCAGCAGTACAGGATGCGCATGCCGATGTTTGGAAACGCGCCCACCGAGGGCAGCACAATCACGGGCCTGCCGGCGGTCAGCAAGGTTTGCTCCACAAAATTATTGCCCGTTGCGGCGTACAGGTCGTAGGCGTTTTGCTGGCTGATGATGAGTACGTCCGAACACCGCGCATGCCGCACCGCACATTCAGCGGGTGCGTCGTCCCCTTGCCGCCACGACACGGCCACGCCCGCGTCTAGCGCGGCTTGGCTGAACGAGGCCTGGACGGCGGCGCGGCCCCGGGTGTTCATCTCGCGGGCCATGTCTATCGAGCGCACCCAGAGCCCCGCGGCGTCGTAAAAATAGCCCGGCAGCATGTAGCTGGCGAAGATGCCGGTCAGATGGGCGTCATGCGCCTTGGCCAGGCTCAGGCCCAGATCGATGCGGCGGGCGCAGTCGACCCCATTGTCCAGATGAACCGCGATACGGCTGAACATGGTTAGTCACCTTGTTGCCAGTCGGCGGCCACCCGCCTCCAAGAACCATGCTGAGCCGTCCTGAAGTTTCGATGTTGACCTTTATCAACGGAAAATCGGGGACGAAATTCCGGGCTCCCTGCCGCCCGCCATTGCAGGGCGGGCGGCAGGCGTCAACCGAGCCTGATCGCCAAGGCCGCCAGCGTCAACGCCAGCACCGGCAGCGTCAGCACAATGCCCACCTTGAAGTAGTAGCCCCAAGAGATCCTTGTGCCTTTTCGTTCCAGTACGTGCAGCCACAGCAAGGTGGCCAGGCTGCCGATCGGCGTGATCTTCGGGCCCAGATCGCTGCCGATGACGTTGGCGTAGATCATCGCTTCCTTCACCACGCCGCTTGCCTGGCTGGCGTCGATGGATAGCGCGCCGACCAGCACCGTGGGCATGTTGTTCATGATGGACGACAGCAGCGCGGCCATGAACCCGGCGCCAAAGGTCGCCGCCCAGACGCCCTGCTCTGCGAACCGGCTCAGCATATCCGCCAGATATTGGGTCAGCCCGGCATTGCGCAAGCCGTACACCACCAGGTACATCCCCAACGAGAAAACCACGATCTGCCACGGCGCTTCGCGGATCACTTTGCGCGTGCTGATCTTGTGGCCACGACCGGCCACCAGCAGCAGTATCGCTGCGCCCACGGCCGCCACCACGCTGACCGGCACGCCCAGCGGTTCCAGCCCAAAGAAACCAATCAACAGCAGCGCTAGCACCGCCCATCCTGACCGGAACGTGTTCAGGTCGCGGATGGCCGCGGCGGGCGGCTTGAGCTGGCTTTCGTCATACCGTTGCGGAATGCTCTTTCTGAAGTACAGGAACAACACCACCAGCGACGCCAGCACGGCCACGACGTTCACCGGCGCCATCACCGCCGCATAGCGGTTGAAACCGATGTCGAAGAAGTCGGCCGAGACGATGTTCACCAGGTTCGACACGATCAGCGGCAAGCTGGCGGCGTCGGCGATAAAGCCCGCCGCCATCACAAACGCCAGCGTCGCCCCGGGCGTGAATCCCAGGGCCAGCAGCATGGCCATCACGATCGGGGTCAGGATGAGCGCTGCGCCATCGTTGGCGAACAGCGCGGCCACCGCCGCGCCCAGCAGAATGATCAAGGCGAACAAGGCGCGGCCGTTGCCCCTGCCCCACCGCGCCACATGCAGCGCGGCCCATTCAAAGAAACCGGCCTCGTCCAGCAGCAGGCTGATGATGATGACGGCGATGAAAGTGGCCGTGGCGTTCCAGACGATGTTCCACACCACCGGAATGTCCGACACCTGCACCACGCCGGCGGCCAAGGCAAGCCCCGCGCCCAGGCTGGCGCTCCAGCCGATGCCCAAGCCACGCGGCTGCCAGATGACCAGGATCAGGGTAAGGATGAAGATCGTTATTGCGGCGAACATGCGGGCGTCTCGTCAGGCCTTGGGCGGCTCGACGCCGATCTGCTTCAGTTCTCGGTGGATGGCGGCCTTGTCCAACGCCGCGATAGGCAAGCTGGTGAAGACGTTGATGCGCGACGAGATCTGACGGAACACCTTTTCGAACACATGGCGGCGTTCGTCTTCCGAACCGACGGCGGCGGCCGGGTCCTCAAACCCCCAATGCGCCGAAATGGGCTGGCCAGGCCACACCGGGCAAACTTCGCCGGCCGCGTTGTCGCATACCGTGATGATGAAATCCATCTGCGGCGCATCCGGCGCGGCGAATTCATCCCAGCTTTTGCTGCGCAGGGTATCTGTCGGATAGTCCAGGGCCTTGAGCTTTTCCAGCGTCAAGGGGTTGACCGTGCCGCCCGGCTGGCTGCCGGCGCTGTAGGCGTGAAAGCGTCCTTTACCCAGGGTGTTGAGCAAGGCCTCGGCCATGATGCTGCGCGCGGAATTGCCGGTGCAAAGAAAGAGTACGTTGTAGACCTTGTCAGTCATGATGAGGACTCGTGAGTTGAGGTGGACGTATAGGGAGGCGGACGTCGAAGGCGGCATGCCACGCCAGACATGGCGTGCAGGCTTGCCGCCGCAGCGGCTTCAAGTCGGCGACTTCAAGTCGGCGACGCCAGCTTAAAACGTAAATTCCAATAGTTCAACAAATATTGTAGTATTCGCAACATGGACAAAAACACCGCAGTCATCGTCTTCGAATCGCTCGCCTCGGGCGTCCGGCTGGACATCTTTCGGCTGCTCGTGCGGGCCGCGCCTGACGGCTGCGTGGCGGGCCAGATCGCCACCGAACTCAGCTTGCCGCCCACCAACCTGTCGTTCCACTTGAAAGCGCTGACGCAAGCCGGCCTGCTGACGGTTGAGCAGGAAGGCCGCTTCATGCGCTATCGCGCCAACACCACGCTGATGTACGGGCTGGTGGACTACCTGACCGCCGAGTGTTGCGCCGGCGTGGCGTGCGCCGAGCGGCCCCAGGACGCGGAGTGCCAGTAATGACGCTGCCCTCCTCTGCTCGCCAGGCGGATGTGGTGATCGTGGGCGCGGGGCAAAGCGCCTTGGCGCTTGCCTATTTCCTGAAGCGCACGTCGCTTGATGTCGTCTTGCTGGACGCCAGCGCGCAAGCGGGTGGCGCCTGGACGAATGGCTGGGATTCGTTGCAGCTTTTTTCCCCCGCGCAATGGAGTTCCTTGCCGGGTTGGCCGATGCCGGCTGTGCCTGGGTATCCCACCCGCGATCAGGTTGTCGAGTACCTGGCGCGCTATGAAAGCCGCCACGGGTTCAACGTGCACCGCCCCGTGGTCGTGAATGCGGTACGCAAGAACGAATCCGAATTCATCGTCGAAACCGACCAAGGAGTTTGGCGCAGCCGCGCCGTGGTCAGCGCGACCGGCACCTGGAGCAAACCTTACGTGCCGCCCTTCGATGGCGCGTCCGAGTTCCGTGGCAGGCAGATCCATTCCGCGCAGTACCGGTCACCCGCGCCCTTTGCCGGCCAGCGCGTCCTGGTCGTGGGCGGCGGCAACTCCGGCGCGCAGATTCTGGCCGAGGTATCCCGCGTGGCGGACACCACCTGGGTCACGCAGACCGAGCCCCTGTTCTTGCCCGATGACGTGGACGGCCGGGTGCTGTTCGAACGGGCCACGGCGCGTTGGCAGGCGTTGCAACAGGGCAAGCAGCCGGACGATCTTCCCGGTGGATTCGGCGACGTCGTCATGGTTGCGCCCGTGCGCGAGGCCCGAGAACGCGGCGTGTTGCACTCGGTGCGGCCGTTCTTGCGCTTTACGCCACAGGGCGTCGTCTGGCCGGACGGTAGCGCCACCGACGTGGACGCCGTCATCTGGTGCACGGGCTTCCGGCCCGCGCTGGATCACCTGGCGCCGTTGGGCGTCATCAATGCCGAAGGCCGGGTCCCGCTGGCGGGTACGCAGGCGTCGGCGATGCCCGGCTTGTGGCTGCTTGGGTATGGCGAGTGGACGGGCTTTGCGTCCGCCACGCTGGTCGGCATCATGCGCACGGCCAAGTCCACGGCGTTGGAGGTGGCTGCTTATGTTCAGGCTGATCCGCTGACGCCACGCCGTGTTGAAGCGCCCGCTTCTGAACCTTCCTCGTTTGACTCCCCCTCTTCCATTCCGACCTAACTCCACCTAAACCAACCTGACAGGACACCATGAGCACCGTCACCATCTATCACAACCCCAAGTGCGGCACGTCGCGCAACACCTTGGCGCTGATTCGCAATGCCGGCGTTGAACCGCAAGTGATCGAATACCTGCAAACGCCGCCGGACCGCGCCACACTGCTTGACCTGATCGCGCGCTCGGGCCTCTCGGTAAGAGACGCCATCCGGCAAAAGGAAACCTCCTACCGGGAACTGGGCCTGGACGACGCATCGCTCACCGACGACGCCCTGATCGACGCCATGCTTGAACACCCCATTCTGATCAACCGCCCCTTTGTGGTGACGGCCAAGGGCGTGCGGCTGTGCCGGCCGTCCGAGCTGGTGCTGGACATTCTGGAAGAAGCGCAACGCGGTGCCTTCGTGAAAGAAGACGGCGAAGCGGTGATCGACGAGCACGGACAGCGCGTGCGCTAAGCCCCCGATGGCACACCGCCCGATGTCCCAGCAAGCTGCCTCCCCCGATAAAGCGCATGGTCTGGTGACCGCGCTGGGCATTGGGCAGATCTGTTCGTGGGGCTCGCTGTACTACAGCTTTCCCCTGATTGCCGAGGCGATGGGGGCCGAGCTTGGATGGAGCAAGCCCGATCTTTACGGGGCGGCCACGCTGGGGCTGATGCTGGCGGCGCTGGCCGCCTATCCCGTGGGCGTGGCGGTGGACCGGGGGTATGGCCGCTGGGTGATGGGGCTGTCGTCCCTGGCGGCCGGCGGCTTGCTGCTGCTGTGGTCGCAGGTGACGTCGCTATGGGCGTTCTACGTCCTGGTGGGCGGGATCGGGGCCTTGCAGGCCGCCACCTTGTACGAACCGGCGTTCGCTGTTGTTGCGCGCCGGGTCGGCCCTGGCCATTCACGCGCCGGCATCACCGCGCTGACGTTGTGGGGCGGGTTCGCCAGCACGGTTTTCATTCCGCTGGTGCAATGGCTGCTGAACCATTGGGGCTGGCGCGAAGCGTTGATGGCGCTGGCGGCGGTCAATGTGTTTGTCTGCGCCAGCGCGTACTTGCTGTTCATATCACCCGCGCGTGACGCCAAGCCCGCCAGCGACGTGACGCCGGCTGAAGAGCGCGAACGAAATCGCCTGGCGGTTCGGGACGCCTTGCATCGCCCTGTTTTCTGGGCCTTGCTGGTGTCCTTGACGGCTTATGCGGCGATGTTCTCGGCCTTCACCTTCCATATGTATCCCCTGCTGCGCGAACGCGGCATCGATACGGTGTCGGTGGTGCAAGCCATTGCGCTGATCGGCCCGGCCCAGGTGGCGGGGCGGATCGTGATCAGCCTGTTCGCGGCAAAGGCCTCGATGCGCGCCGTCGGCACCGCGGTCGTCACGATTTTCCCGCTGGCCTTTGGCGCGCTGGCCTTCCTGCGCGCCGATTTCCCGACCGTGGCGGCGGTGTGCGTCGTCTACGGCGCGGCCAATGGCATTTTCACGATCGTGCGCGGCATGGTGGTACCCGAAATGCTGAGCCGCCACGCCTATGGGGCGATCAATGGCTTGCTGACCGTGCCCATGACCTTTGCCCGAGCCGCCGCGCCGGTGGGCGCCGCCGCCTTGTGGGCGGTCGGGTCTTCTTACGACACGGTGCTGGCCGCCATCGTGGCGGTGGCGGTTGTACTGGCCGCGGGCTTTTGGCTGGCCGCCTGGATCAGCCGCCCAAGGCTTCAATTGATTTGAATGATTTGATTAGAGAGTGCAGCAATGACGACGTATTCCCCGCCTTCGGATCTTTCCGCTACAGACCTGGACCTGCCCAGCCTGGACGAAGCCTTGCTGGATGTCCCCAGCCACGAAAAGCTGGCGCTGGAAAGCGGCGCCACGCATCCGCCGCGCATTCTGCTGCTGTACGGTTCCCTGCGCGAGCGCTCGTATAGCCGCCTGCTGACTGAAGAAGCCGCGCGCATCCTGACCCGGCTGGGCGCGGAAACCCGCATCTTCGACCCCCGTGGCCTGCCGCTGCCCGATGGCGCACCCGCCGATCATCCCAAGGTGGCGGAACTGCGCGCGCTGTCGCTGTGGTCCGAAGGGCAAGTCTGGTGCAGCCCGGAACGCCACGGCACGCTGACAGGCGTATTCAAGAGCCAGATCGATTGGCTGCCCCTGGAAACCGGCAGCGTGCGCCCCACGCAAGGCCGCACGCTGGCCGTCATGCAGGTGTCGGGCGGATCGCAATCCTTTAACGCCGTGAACGCGCTGCGCGTGCTGGGCCGATGGATGCGGATGGTGACCATTCCCAACCAGTCGTCCGTGGCCAAGGCGTTTCAGGAATTCGACGAGGCCGGACGCATGAAGCCGTCTGCCTACTACGACCGCGTGGTCGACGTGATGGAAGAGCTGATCAAGTTCACCCTGCTGGTGCGCGACCGCAGCGATTACCTGACCGATCGCTACAGCGAACGCAAGGGCATGGCGGAAGAAGCCGCGCGCCTGGCGCGCGCGGCGATGGACCACGAAGCGGTGGCGTCCTAGGCCACCGCTTCCTTACGCGCGGCGGTGGCGTCCTAGGCCACCGCTTCCTTACGCGCGGCGGTGGCGCCGTAGGCCACCGCCTCCCTACGCACCACGCGGTCCTGACGCCTTAATCAATCGCCGCGCCCGCGGTTTTCACGACCTTGCCCAGGCGGGTGTATTCCTCGGCGCCAAAGTCCTTCAGCGTTTGGCGCGTGGTGGGCGACGGGATGGCGCCGCGCGATTCCAGCGTCTTCTTCACGTCGGGTCGTTGCAGCGCCTTGTTGACGGCGGCGTTCAGCTTCTCCAGCACCTCGGGAGGGGTGCCCTTCGGGGCGTACAGGCCGTCCCAGGCGAAGAACTCGTAGCCCTTCACGCCGGCTTCGTTCATCGTGGGAATGTCGGGATTGGACGCCACGCGCTCGGGCGTGGTCACGGCCAGCGCGCGCAGCTTGCCGGCGGCGATCTGGCCCGACACGTTGGGCATGACGTCGATCAGGAACGAAATGCGCCCGCCCAGCAGGTCGGTCATGGCCGCGCCGCCGCCCTTGTACGGGATGTGCATGACCTTGATGCCCGCCATCTGGTTCAGCAATTCACAGGCCAGATGCGACGACGTGCCATTGCCCGCCGAGCCGCAGGTCAGTTCGCCGGGGTGCGATTTGGCGTAGGCCAGCAGTTGGTCCAGCGATTTGAAGCGGTCGTCGGTACCGTTCACGACCAAGGCCGCGGCGATGACGGTAAAGCGCGAGATCGGCTCGAAGTCGCTGGGCGCGTAGCCCGGCGATTTATACAGCCAATGGTTGGTGGCCTGCGTGCCGTTGGTGCCGTATGACAGCGTGTAGCCGTCCGGATTGGCGCGCGCCGCGATGGACGTGCCGATGTTGCCGCCCGCGCCGGGGCGGTTTTCCACGATGATGGATTGGCCCAATTCGCGCGACAAGGGCTCGGCCACGAGCCGCGCCAGCGTGTCGCCGCCGCCGCCCGCCGCGAAGGGCACCACGAGCGTGATCGCGTGGGTGGGCCAGGCGGCTTGTTGCGCCAGCACGGTGGCGGATGGCAGGGCTGCACAGGCGGTGGCCGCCAGGCAAATCAAGGTCTTGGAAAGTTTCATGCTTGTCTCCTGTGGGGATTGTGTGCGCGCCCGCTTGGGTTTTAGGTGGGTTTTAGGCTTATCGGGCGCGTGTTTTTTTGCGAGCGTTGTAGTGGGATCTGGCCTTTCGGGTAGCAGAAAGTGTGTAGCGGGACGTGTTGGGTGCGACGTGTTGAGCGGATGCCTCAGACGAAGCGGCAACTCACCGACCCCAGCGAACCGTAGTCCACGTGGAAGGTGTCGCCGGCCTGGGCAAAAACGGGCCGCGTGAACGAGCCGCTAAGAATGATCTGGCCCGCTTCCAGCGCCACGTCGTGTTCCGCCAGCTTGTTGGCCAGCCACACGACGCCGTTGGCGGGGTGATTCAGCACGCCCGCCGCCAGGCCGGTTTCCTCGATGACGGCATTGCGCGACATCATGGCGCCGACCCAGCGCAGGTCCATGTCGCCCACGCGCACGGGGCGGCCGCCCATCACCACGCCCGCGTTGGCGGCGTTGTCGGCGATGGTGTCAAACACCTTGCGCGGGCGCTTGGACTCGGGGTCGATCTGGTGCGAGCGCGCGTCGATGATCTCAAGCGCCGGAATCACGTAGCGCACCGCGTCCAGCACGTCGAAGAGCGTCACGCCCGGGCCTTGCAGCGGGCGGTCCAGAATGAAGGCCAGTTCCACTTCCACGCGCGGCACGATGAAGCGGTCACGCGGGATCTCGGCGCCGTCGGCAAACAGCATGTCGTCCAGCAGCGCGCCGTAGTCGGGCTCGTCAATCTGTGACGACAACTGCATGGCGCGCGAGGTCAGGCCAATCTTGTGACCCACCAGGCGGCGGCCCGACGCAATCTTGTGCGCCACCCAGGCGCGCTGGATGGCGTAGGCGTCGGCGATCGTGATGTCGGGGTGGTCCAGCGAAAGCTGCCGCACCTGCGTGCGGCGCTGCTCGGCCTCGTCCAGCCGCAGCGCCAATGTTTTTATGGTGGTGGCGTCCATTGATGTCTCCTTGGGGGTGCTTTGTTTGTGCTTTGTTTGTGCTTTTCAGTGTTGTGTCGGCGGGCGTTGCCGATCACTCGGGCGGCAGATGGCGGCGGCTGCTTTTGTCGGCCAGCCGCCAACCGTCGGGCGTGGCGTCAAGCACGTCGTGGCATTCGCGGATGGATACCAGGCGGGGCGCCCCGCCCTGCTCTTGCGGCACGCTGTCGTAGGCGGTCAGGAAGTAGCCGACCGTGGCGCGCGCCGGGGTGTGCTCAGCGTCGCTCGATTGCTCGACCGCCTCCAGCCGCAGGTTGGTGATGACGTGGCAAGTGCTGCGTTCGGCCGCCCGGGCGTTCAGCGCGGCCAGCACTTCTTGCGGGCCGCATAGCCGCTTTCCCTGGCGCATCCACACGCCCTCCGGCGCCATCAGCACGGCGGCGGCGTCATGGCGGCGGGTGTCCAGCGCATGAAAAAACGTCAAGACCACCGCTTCGCAAGCGGCCTTGATCTCTATGGCCTGCATGGCCTCTGAAGCATGTTCCATGTTGTGTCGCGCTCCCTTATTCGATTTGGGCGTTGGCCAGCGGCACGTCTGGCCGCTGTAGCAATGCCGGGTCCACCACCGCGCGTTGCGCGATCCATTTCCGCAGTTGGCGCAAGTCGCGCGCGGCGTTGACCGCCACGCCGGCCACGACGCGGCCGCTGGCGTCCAGCGCCACCGACAGCAAGGCACGCGCGTCGGCCTGCGGGCGCAGCACTTCGCTGGCCGCCAGCGCCGGAAAGCCCACGATCTGCACCATGGCGTCGTACTGCTCGGACCAGACCGCGCCGCTGGGCAGATACGGCGCCGCTTCGCCCAGCGCGCTCAGCGCCGCCGCCGAACCCTGGTCTTGCGCGTTTTGCCACGATTCCAATCGCACCGCACCGCCCGCGTCGGCATGCATCGACACGGCCACATCACCGGCGGCGTACACATCCGGCGCCGACGTGCGGCAATATTCATCGACCAGCACACCGCGCTGGCAGACTATGCCCGCCTCGCGCGCCAGCGCGTCGTTGGCTTGTAGCCCCACGCCCAGCACCACGGCGTGGGCCGCGATGCGCGTGCCGTCGGCCAGCTCGGCCACGGGCCGCCCGTCTGCTTGCGCATGAACCGCAAGCAGGCTGGCGCCCAGCATGAGGTTCACGCCGGCTGTTGCATGCAGCGCGGCCAGGTACGCGGACACGCCAGGCAGCACGCTGCGGGCGCATAACCGCTGGGCCTGTTCCAGCACGGTGACCTGGGTGCCGGCCTGGCGCGCGGTGGCGGCCACTTCCAGCCCGATCCATCCACCGCCCACAATCAGCACCTGCTTGTCCGGCCCCAACTGGGCGCGCAGGCGCAGCGCGTCGTCGCGGGTGCGCAACACGTACACACCGGCATGGTCGATACCCGGCAACGGCGGCACGATAGGCCGGCCGCCCATGCACAGAATCAGCTTGTCGTAGGCGATTGACGCACCATCGGACGTGTCCACCTGCTTGTCGGCCAGCCGCAAGCGCGTGGCGGCCACGCCGGGCTGGAACGCCACGTTCAGCGCCGCCAGCCGCTCGGCCGAAAACAATTCGGTGCTTTCGGCGGGCGCGTGCCCGCCCAGCACGGCCTTGCTCAAGGGCGGGCGTTCATAGGGTGCGTGTGGCTCGTCGCCCAGCAGCACCACGCGGCCGGCGTAGCCGCGTTCGCGCAGGGTGGCGGCGGCCCAGCCGCCCGCCTGCCCCGCGCCCACGATGACGATCGCGCCCGAGTTCACGCGGTTTCTGCCTTCAGGTAGATGGTGTCGGCCTCGACCCGAACCTCGTAGCGGCGCAGGTCGGTGGTGACCGGCGGGCACTGTGGCTTGCCGGTGCGGATGTCGAAAACGCCCTGGTGCAACGGGCATTCGATGGTGCCGTCTTCCAGGTAGCCATCGGCCAGGCTGGCGTTGCCGTGCGGGCAGCGGTCCTGGGTGGCGCAGATGTCGTCGGGCAGCTTGTACAGGCAGACGGCCTCGCCTTCATGCACAACGCGCAGGGTGCCGGTGTCGGGCGAAATGTCCGCCACCAGGGCAACGGGTTTCCAGGTGTCCATGATTACAACCCCATCGCCTTGCGGTAATAGTCATAGAACGACCGGATCAGCACCTCGGTCACCATGTAGTCGGCCGGCTCGGTGTCGCGCCCGCCCATTTCCACAATGCCGCGCGCCTCGGGGTAACCGGTCACGCCGATCTGCACCTGGTTCAGCATTTCGCTGTCGTCCATCGACACGAAGCCGGCCGGACCCAGCAGGTTGGCGTGCTTCAAGCGCAGCCGGGTCATTTCCTCGTCGTCGTCCTCGTAGCCGTAATAGGTAAAGACCAGTTCGTGCTCGGTCGGGCTGCGCGGAATGACATGGCGCGTTTTCAGGGAATTGGCTTGGATGCCGAACTGCGCGGCCGGGAACACCCAGGCGCCGCCCACCCGGCCTCGGTTGAACTCGGCGCGCGGGGTCACGGTTTCCAGGTCCAGCAGTTCCAGGTCGTCGCGGAACCGGCTCATTTCCGTGGTGGCCTCGGTCTTCTTCTTGCCTTCGTTGTGCGACACCATGACGCTGTGCGCGCCGCCACCCGTGGGAATGCATTCCGACTTCGAATCCGCGCGCCACAGCCCGAAGGTGATGTAGAAGGTGTGCAGCAAGGTGGCGTGGTACGGGTCTTTCAGGTTTTCCAGGTACATCTTCCAGTTGCTGGGAATCAACTGGCGGCTGTAGCCCAGCAGCTTGAGCGGCTTGCCCGGCAGCATGTGGTCAATTTCGGCCAGCACTTCCGGGCCGCAATAGTCTTCAAAGCTGGGCGCGTCTTCGGAGAACGTGGCCCAGATGGAGCCGCCCCGGTTCACGCTGCGCAGCTTGCGGATGCCGTTCTGCTTGGGGTCGAAGTCACGCGGCATGCCGCCCTTGCCCATGGCGCCGCGCCGGAACGGCACGCCTTGCAGGTTGCCGTGCAGGTCGTAGTTCCATTGGTGATACGGGCAGGTGAAATCGGTGACGCGGCCGGTGTTCTGCCAGCAGATTTGCGCGCCGCGATGCGCGCAGCGGTTTTCCAGCACGTTCACGTCGCCCGTTTCGGTGCGCACCATGATGACCGGGCGGTTGCCGATCCAGTTGCGCTTGTAGCTGCCGGTCTCGGGCACTTCGCATTCCAGGCCCACGTAGTTCCAGGTCTGGCCGGCGAAGAACACGTCCATTTCCTTTTGGAAGATGGCGGGGTCGGTGTAGACCCAGTTGGGGATGCGCGTGTAGCCCTCTTTGGGCCAGCGGCGTTCAAGATGGATGGGGGCCGCGGCGGGCGTGTCCAGCACGGCGGAATCGGAACAGGTCATGGCTTTTCCTTCAAGCAAATTCAGATGGGCACGATCAGCGACGTGCGCACGCGGTAGTTGTCGTACACGCAGTCGCGGCGGCTGATGGCCAGGCCGTCGGGGGTGACGCGCAGCACGTCCAGGTAGCGGCCCACCATGTTCAGGCTGGGCTCGCGATCAGACAGCGACTCCATGATGGCGAAGTTGGCTTGCGACACGATGTGGTCGCCCTGCACTTCCATCACGCGCACGCCGCTGATGAAGTGGCGCAGCGAACGCGGTTCGAACATGGTCGTTTCGCGCAGCGCGGTCACGCGGTCGCGCACCATGTTCTTGTTCATGCAATAGATCAGGCCCAGCGGCAGGCCCGCGTCGTGGTTCTCGCGGGACAGCACGCGGTAGTGGCAGTCTTCGGTGAAGAAGTCGGGCCATTCTTCAAGCCGCCCCTCGTCCAGGCAAAAGGCGTAGTCGTCGTAGAAGTCACGCAGTTGCGCGCGCAGGGCCGGGGCGTCGGTCAGGTCGGTCAGGGTCATGAGGAATCCGGAGTGTGTTTCGGGGGAAGGCGCGGCGTGCGTCAGGTCGCGGCCGCCAACTGCGCGCGGTTGCTTTCAAAGCCGCTCTGGCTGCCCAGCGCCAGGATGGGTTCCTGCATGCGCTCCTGCCAGATCAGCGATTCCATGGCGATTTGCAGCGGGTGGTCTTGCACCGTCAGCGCGGACGTGGTTTCGGTGCCGGAATGGTGCGAATGCATGGCCCAGCCGGGCGCGGACAGGATCAGGTCACCCGCCTTCCAGTCCAGCCGCACGCCGTTGACCTTGCTGTAGCCGTTGCCGCGCAGGTAATAGTTGATGGCCGACGAGCTGTGCCGGTGCGGCACGTGGTGGTTGTCGGGCGGCGACGATGAAATGGTGGCGAAGAAGCTGTGGGTGGTGCCGATGCGGCGTTCGGTGGCCGGGTTGTACAGCACGAACAGGCGGCGGCCGTTGTAGCCGCGTGCCATGTCTTCCACGGTAGGCAGGTAGCGCGACACCGCCTGCCAGGGCCAGTGCAGCGCCTTGGATTCCAGCACGTCAATGTCGATCAGCCATTCGTAGCCCATCAGCCATGCGCCTTCAGGGGTGATCTGTTCACGCAGCGCCAGATCGCGCGATCGCGCGGCGTCGGGCGCGCGCGGCGGCACGGGCTTGGTGTTGGCGTCGGCGGGCGGCACGTCGCCGTCAAACTCTTCCACGTAGTGGATTTCCAGCTTTTCCAGCAAGGGCGCGTTGGAGTACGACAAGCGCACCCAGGGCGTCTTACCGTCATTGCGGTACGAATGCACCTGCATGGCGGGGGTGTTCCAGACGTCCCAATGCCCCACGCGGATATCGCGGCCGGCCACGGTGGCCACGCCTTCGCCGCTGATACAGATCTCCAGCATGTTGGAGTTCTTGCGCAGGTTGTAGGTGCGTTCGCCGGGGTTGACCACGTTGATGGTCACGTCGGTTCCCGGCGCCAGCCCCAGCCCGGGCGCGGTGGCCTCGGGGTGCGTGATGAGCGAGGCGCGGCGGCCGTTGTCGGGCCGGGGCGCGTCAATCAGCCGCGCGATTTCCAGATCGATGTCCTCTTTCGGGATCACGATCGACGGCCATTTGTTTTGCTCGCGAGGGCTGGCCCCGCTGACGTCGACGAACATGCTTGTCTCCTCTTGCTTCCGGCGCGCTGGCCGAATGTCTTGTTGATGGTTATCTGGGGTCTGGAGTCAGGGATCAGGGCTGCGACAGCAGCAGGTTTTCGCGGGTCTGTGGCGGCAGCTCCACCCCCAGCCCGTGGTCGCGTGCGTGCTCGTACACCACGCGCGCCATCGCCAGGTCAGACAGGCCCATGCCCATGCCCTTGAAGATCGTCAGCCGGGCGTCGTCGGGCCGTGATTCGCCGGCCGCCAGCAATTGGCCCAGCACCGACACGCCCTGCCACGGCGCGCCGTCGGATCCGTATCGTTCGCGCAGTTCGCGCGAGCCCTTGCGGGCGTTTTCCAGGTCGTCCACCACCACGCGGTCGGCCAGGCTGAACACGTCTTGCGCAAATTCCGCCTTGGCGGGCAGGATGGCGCCCACGGCGTTCAGGTGGCGGCAGTCGGCCAGCATGGCCGCGTTCACAAAGGGCTCGACGGCGCGGGTGATCAGCGTGACGATCTCGGCGCCGGCCAGCGCGTGCTCCAGACTGGGGGATGCCTGGATATCAAAGGCATATTTGCCCGCCACGCTGGCCACGAAGGCCTGGCGCTTTTCGGGTGTGGGGCTATAGACGCGCACCTGGCGCAAGGGGCGCACCGCCGCCAGCGCCGCCAGTTGCGTGACCGCTTGCGGGCCGGTGCCGATCAGCGCGGCGTGGGTGGCATCGGCCGGCGCCAGCGTGCGCGTGGCCACGCCGCTGATCGCCGCCGTGCGCAACATGCCCAGCGCGCGCGCTTCGATAATGGCGCGCAGCGTGCCCGTTGCCCCATCAAACAGGCTGAACAATGACCCGCCGCCCGCCTTGGTGTGCACCCAGGTCTTGAAACCCGCGTAGCCGCCCGGCCCCGTCTGCACCGAACCCAATGCATGCATTGAGCTGCCGTCGCCCCAGGTGGCCAGCGTCTTGGGCAGGTTGCGCGCTTCATCGCGCGCCTGCGCCACCAACATGTATTGCAGCGCGTCGATGGCGCGATGGATGTTCAGCACCGAGACCACGTCCCGTTCCGTCAGATACCGCAGCGCATCAGCCATGCGCGTCTCCTTGTTGGCGGGCGGGTTCATCCGCCACCGTATTGACCAGCGTGCCGACGCCCGGGATGTCCACTTCCAGCGTGTCGCCGGCCACCATGAAGCGCGGCGGCTTGCGGCTGGAGCCCACGCCTTCGGGGGTGCCGGTGGCGATGATGTCGCCCGGCGACAGCGGCGTGAACGCGCTGATGTAGGCGATGAGTTCGGGAATGGGAAAGATCAGGTCGGACACCTGGCCGTGTTGCATCAGCTCGCCGTTCAGGCGCGACACGACTTCCAGGCGGGACGGGTCGCCCACTTCATCGGCGGTGACCAGCCAGGGGCCGATGGCGCCGCTGCGCTCGAAGTTCTTGCCGGGCGTGACCTGCGCGTTGTGCTTTTGAAAGTCGCGCACGGAGTTTTCGGCCATGCAGGTGTAGCCCGCCACGTGCGACAGTGCGTCTTCGGCCGCAATGTGGCGCCCGCCCCGGCCGATCACCACCGCCAGTTCGCCTTCGTAGTCGAAGCGGTCGGATGCGCGCGGTTTCCACACGGGTTCGCGATGGCCCACCACGCTGTCGGCAAAGCGGACAAACATGGACGGATACGCCGGCAGGTCGCGGCCGGCTTCGGCGCGGCCGGCTTCGGCGCGGCCGGCTTCGGCTACGTGTCGACCGTAGTTCAAGCCCACGCACAGGATCTTTCCCGGCGCGGGTACGGGGGGCAGCCATTGCAGACCGGCCAAGGGCCTACAGGGCATGCCATCGGCGCGGGCCGCGCCGGCGATCTCGTCCAGGCCCGCTTCCAAGCCGGCAATGACGTCGGGCCAGACGTGGGTTAACACCACGACGTCGGTGTCTCGCACGACGCCCCAGGCGTTGCGCCCGGCCTCCAAGAAGCTGATGAGCTTCATTCTTGTCTCCTGTGCATGCGGCCATAAAGCATGCAGTCATCGATTCCGTTGCATGCATTCGGGGGCTTATTTGCCATCCGACCGCTGTTTTTCCGAATTATTGCATGCAATTTTGACGAATCGCAAGACCCGCACTGTTTTTTATTAGCCAATTGCATGCAATTTTCTAGGTACACTGGAGCCCCTTTCAGACACGTTTCAGCCGACGCCCTGCTATGGCCGCACAGATCGATAAAGTGATTTCCGAACTTCGGGACATGGTGCTTTCGGGCGCTTTGCAACCCGGAGAGCGGGTCGTGGAACTTCAGTTTTCGGCGCGCCTGGGCGTGTCGCGCACGCCGCTGCGCATTGCGCTGACCGAGCTCGAAAAAGAAGGCCTGCTGGAACGCCTGCCGTCGCGCGGGTTCCGCGTGCGGGCGTTCACGGTGGATGAAATTGGCGACGCGGTTGATGTGCGCGGCGTGCTGGAAGGCATGGCGGCGCGGCTGCTGGCCGAACGCGGCGCCTCGCCCGAGGTGCTGGAACAACTGTCGCAAGCGGTGGAAGAAGGACGCACGCTGTTGGCGCCCGCGCGGCGCGATCCCAACACCACGGTGGACGCGCGCGCCTGGGGCCAGATCAACCGCCGGTTTCACGAAATTCTGTGCGAAGCTGCCGGCAACCGCGCCCTGCTGTCCGCGCTGGAACACAACAACAAGACGCCGTTGGCCGGGCCCGCGGCGCTGACGCTGCCGTCCACCCCTTCCCTTTTGGAAACACCTTTTGTGCTGCGGGCGCAGGCCGACCACGAAGACCTGTTGCGCGCCATCACCCGGCGCGAAGCGGTGCGCGCTGAAAACCTGATGCGCGAGCACGCTTACCGCAGCCGCGAGAACAAGCGCGTGTTGCTGGAATCGCTGCGCGGCACGATCTCGGCGCAACCGCTGTTGGCGGATCACAGCGCCTAGCAAGCAAACGACCAGGCCTGACCGAAACCACTTGGGCACGGCGGTTGCTGCGTGCGGCCTGACGCCGCACATGCGCGGCACCGTCCAAGGTTGCCAAGATGCCGGACATCGCCGAAATTTTCGCGCTGGAGGCCGGGTTCGCCGAGATGTTCATACGCGGCACCACGATGTACTGGGTGCTGTACGCGCTGCTGCGCGTGTCGGGTCGGCGCGACCTGGGCTCGCTGGGCGTCGCAGACATGCTGGTGCTGGTATTGGTGGCGGACGCGGCCGGCAACGCCATGTCGGGTGACTCGTATTCGCTGGGCGACGGCATCATCGTCGTCACCACGATTGTGGGCTGGAGCTTCCTGCTGGACCGCCTGACGTATCGCTTTCCAGCGCTGAGGCGCTTTCTGGAGCCGCAACGTATCTGCCTGGTCCGAGACGGCCGCATCATCGTGTCCGGCCTGAAAAGCGAACACATCAGCCGTGGAGAATTGATGGAACAGTTGCGGCTGAAGGGCGTGGGAAACCTGGCCAAGGTGAAACGCGCGTACCTGGAATCCACGGGCGAATTCAGCGTCATCAAGGTCGGCGAAGAGATCCCGCCTGACCACTCCACCCTGGAAGAAAAGCAGGACCGCGACCCGTGTTAAGCCGGCGGCGGGAACGGCGATTGCTGGGAGTGGCGTGGGTGAATGTTATCCACGTGTTATCAACGGCGCCCCGCGCCATTCTTGGGAGACATACATGAAAACTCGCACCCTGACTGCTGCCCTGCTTTCGGTGTCCCTGCTGGGGGCCGGCAGTGTTGCCGTTGCGCAGCAAACCGCACCCGCCACGCCTTCCACGCCCGCCGCGCCCGCCACGGGCTCCGCACCGACGACGCCCGCCGCCCCGATGGCGGCCGAGTCCAAGCTGGACAGCAACGACCGCGACTTTATTGAAAATGCCGCGCAGTCCGGGCATATGGAAGTCGAAGGCAGCAAGATGGCACTGGAAAAGTCCCAGAACGCCGAGGTAAAGAAGTTCGCGCAGCAGATGATCGACGACCACACCAAGGCGGGCCAACAATTGGCGGCGCTGGCCAAGAGCAAGGGCGTGGACGTACCCACGGACCCGTCCTTGATGCAGCAAGCGAAGTTGAAGACGCTGGGCCTGCGCGACGAAGGGTTTGACGAGGCCTATGCCGAAGGGGTCGGCGTGTCGGCCCATGAGGATGCCGTGAAGCTGTTCGAGGAAGCATCGAACGAGGCCAAGGATCCCGAGGTGAAGCAGTTCGCCACGGAAACCTTGCCCAAGCTTCAGCAGCACCTGCAAATGGCCAAGACGCTTGAACAAAGCGTGAAGAACGCCAAGCCGAAGTAAGCGTAGTCAGCGGGTGGACGGCCTGCGCTAGCCGCAGGCCGCCACCAGAAAGACCGGCACGGTCTGCCAGATAACCGCCAAGGCAGACAGCAAGCACAGCGCACCTGTCAGCCAGAGGTGGAAGGTATCCAACCCCAGCTTCCTGACCCGTCCGGCCTGCCGCGCGGTCACGATGGCCATCACGGCCAACGCCAGCACCGTGCCGGCAAGTATCAACCACGACGACAGCGGCAGCCCCAGCGCGGGCAGCGCCAATGCAGAGCGTGGCCGCGCGCAGCCCAAGGCGTTGACGATGTAGATGGCCAGAAAGTGCACCATCCAGATCGTCGGGCCAGCAATCAGGAACAAGAGATCGCTTCCAAACGGGGTCTTGGTGCCTGGGGTCTTTGTATTGTTCATGGCTTTCATGGCGCTACCCCGCCAGCCGGGGAAAGGCGTGCACCAATCCCAGCCCCAACAAGCCCTGCGCAACGGTGTAGTGCCACATCATCATGGTGGTGTCGTAGCAGGCGCGCCGGGTATGAGACAGCCTGCCCGCCACCGAGCGCGCCACCGTGAACACGCCCATCGTGCCTGCCAGTAATGCAAACACAGCCTGCAAGCCCGCGACTGCGTACACCGCCGCCGCATAGGCCGACGCCTGCGGTCGCAAGCCTTCTGTCCAGTGCCCGTGCAATTCCACCGCGGACGCCGCCAGCAACAACCCCACCCCCACCAGCATCCCTGCCCTGACCCGGCCTTGCCGACCCTGCCGCAGCCAATAGCCGCAGCAGGCGATGAGCGCGCTTGCCCCCAGCAGCAAGCAGGCCGACAACGCGGCGCCACCCGGCGCGGCAAGGTCCGCCGCGCTTGGCCAGACCTCGGGCGATGTGGTCCACAAGAACAGATACGCGAAGGACAGCGATCCGAAGATGCTGGTGCAGACGATCACCAACAGCACCATGGCCCAGGCGTAATGCGAGCCCATGCCCGGGCACGACATGGGCAACCGCAGCCCCGCCCCGATGTCCACGGGCGGATGGTCCGGCCCGGTGTCCGCGTCCCATAGCCACCGCCACATCGACACCACGGCCAACACCCCGCAAGCGCCTGCCAGCGCATGCATCTTGAAGGTCAGCAACAGGAAAAAGCCCGCCGTGCCCAAGGCCGCCAGCAACGGCGACCAACCCGGCCCGGGCAGCGGCAGCACATAGTCGGGCTGCGCTTGCGCGGCGCTGGTGACCAGCGTGGAGCGCTGCCCCGCCGGGGTATTGGGCAGGAAGTAGCGCCCTTCGGCCACGTCGCGCGCCAGCCCGGGTTGGTCCCACAGGGGTTCGCGCGAGGTCACGAAGGGAATGCTGCGCAAGCCGTAGCGCCCGTTGGGCAGCCATTCCAGCGTGCCCGCGTTCCACACGTTGCCCACGCCCTGGCCGCTACCCGGCCGGAAATTGCGCGCCAGGTCCCACAGAAACACCAGCACCCCCGCCGCGATCAGGTAAGAGCCCACTGTGGACACCATGTTCAACAGCCCCCAACCCTGGCTTTCGGCATAGGTGTAGACGCGCCGGGGCATGCCGGCCAGACCGGTGAAATGCATGGGAAAGAACGTCACGTTAAAGCCCACGAACATCAGCCAGAACGCCCAACGGCCCAGCCGTTCAGACAAGGCGCGCCTGCTGATCAGGGGCGCCCAGTAATAGAACGCCGCGAACAATGGGAACACCATGCCGCCGAACAGGACGTAATGCAGGTGCGCCACGATGAAGTAGGTATCGTGCGCCTGCAAGTCGAAGGGAATGACGGCCACCATCACGCCGGTCAGCCCGCCCAGCACGAAGATGAAGAAGAAGCCAAGAATGAACAGCATGGGCGACTTCAAGGGGCGCAGGCGCACCGCCGCCGCGATGGTGGCGATCCAGGCGAACACCTGGATGGCGGTGGGCACGGACACCGCCATGCTGGCCGCCGACGCGAAGCTCAGCGACAACGCCGGGATACCGGTGGCGAACATGTGATGGACCCACAGGCCAAAGCTCAGGAACGCGGTGCCCACCACCGCCATCACCACCAGGCGGTACCCCACCAGCGGCACGCCCGTCATGGCCGGAATCATCATGGACACCATGCCGGCCGCGGGCAGGAAGATGATGTAGACCTCGGGGTGGCCGAAGAACCAGAACAGGTGCTGCCACAGCAAGGGGTCGCCGCCGCGCTGGGTGATGAAGAACGGCATGTCGAAGGCGCGCTCCAGCTCCAGCAAGGCGGTGGCGACGATGACGGCGGGAAACGCGATGATGACCATGCCGCAGAACACCAGCATGACCCAGGCGAATATCGGCATCTTGTCCAGCGTCATGCCGGGCGCGCGGGTGCGCAGGATGCCGACCGCAAGCTCGATGGCGCCGGCGATGGCGGATATTTCGATGAAGCCGATGCCCAGCAGCCACAGGTCGGCATTCATGGCGGGTGAAAACTGCGAACTGGTCAGGGGCGGATACATGAACCAGCCGCCGTCGGGCGCAAGCCCCACGAAGATGCTGCAAAAGAACACCAGCCCGCCCACGGCATAGGCCCAATACGCATAGGCGGACAGCCGGGGAAACGGCAGGTCGCGCGCGCCCAGCATGTTGGGCAGCAGCAGCACCGCGACCGCTTCGACCGCCGGCACGGCGAACAGAAACATCATCACCGTGCCGTGCATGGTGAATAGCTGGTTGTAAAGCGTGTGGCCGATCAAGTGGCTGTCGGGCGCGGCCAGCTGCGTGCGCATCAGCAGCGCCAGCACGCCCGCCAGCAGAAAAAACAGAAAAGCCGTGCCGATGTAAAGCAGCCCAATGGAGGTGTTGTTGACCACGGTCAGCGCGCGCCAGCCGGTCGGCGCCTTCCACACGCGTTCAAGCTCGTCGAACTCCCCGTCCGGGCGCGGTGCCGGGTTGGGCAGCTTGGGCGACAGCAATGCGCCCTGTTGCGGCAAGGCAGGCGTGGCGGTGGCGGGGTGCGGGGCGTCGTCGCTCACTTCAGGCTTTCCAAGTAGTGGGCCACGGCGCGCAGATCCTCGCCCGGCAGTTGGTCAAAGGACGGCATGGGGTTGCCGGGCTTGATGTGCTGGCTACCCGCGATCCAGCCGGCCAGCGCGCCGACATTGTTGGGCAAGACGCCCGCCGCCAACGACAAACGGCTGCCCACATGCGTCAGGTCCGGCCCCAGCGTGCCGGCCGCGGACGTGCCCCGCACCGTGTGGCATTGGGCGCAAGCCTGTTGGAATACACGCTCGCCCTGGCGCAGCGTGGGGCCGGCGGGCGCGGCGGGTTGTGCTTGCGCGCTCAGCCAGGCCTGGAAGGCGTCGGGCGCCATGGCCTGCACATCGAACTTCATGTTGGCGTGTTGGGCGCCGCAGTATTCCGCGCACTGGCCGGTGTACCTGCCCGCCCCCAGCGCGCGCACGCGCAGGCGGTTGACGTGGCCGGGAATCATGTCCAGCTTGCCGCCCAGTTCGGGTATCCAGAAACTGTGGATGACGTTGTCGGACTTCAGCACGAATTCCACCCATTCCCCTGCGGGAATGCGGATGTCGTTGGCGGTTTCAAACACGGGGTTGCCCGATGCGTCCAGGTAGCGCACCCGCCACCACCAGAGTTCGCCCGTGACTTCGATGCGGACAGCAGCCGTCGCCCCCGCGCGCGCCATCGCGGACGCCTCGCTCAATACGTACACCAGCAATGCGGTCAGGGCCACCACGGGAAAGGCGATGCCCGCGCCGACGATCAGCGACGGACGCGACAAGCGCCGCCGCCACGTCACCGGGCCGAAGAGCGCCACCCCGACCAGCGCCGCCACGGCCAGGAAAATCACCGTACCGCCGATGTACAGCACGTTGTTGATGTCGGCCACGCTGCCTGCGCCCTCGCCCGCTGGTGAGTCGGGCAGGAGCGTAGGCGCGCGCGGGTCGGCCGAAGCCGGCAGCGCGGCGGCAAGCGCGTAGGAAGGAATGGCGGCCATATCGGCCGTCAGCATGTGGCGTGCCTGAAAGGCGGCCTACCGGGGGTGCGGGGCTGGGAATAGTCGACGAGGGACAGCGAACCGGAGGTAAGGAGCGAGGAACCGGGAACGAGGAACAAGACTTGCTGATCTCGACCGGTCTGGAGGTGAAACCCGTGCGTACCCCTGCCCGACCCGCTTTCATGCTGCTTGGCGCCGCCACGCTGACGATCCTGGCCGCGTGTGGGGACGAGCGGGCGGCGCTCACGCCAAACCTGACGGCAGCCGCCCTGCCCGAGCGGGCCGACGCCGTCCGGGGCAGGCAATGGATATCCGATTACGGTTGCTTGGCCTGCCACGCCGTGCCTACGGTGCGAGGGCCGGCCTCGTCCGTCGGACCGCCCCTGGGCAACGTGGGGCGGCAAGCCTACCTGACTGGCCTGTTGCCCAACACCCCTGACAATCTTGTGCGGTGGCTGATGGACCCGCCCGCCATCAATCCGCGCACCGCCATGCCCAACGTAGGGTTGAGCCAAGCCGAGGCCGAGGACATCGCCGCCTTTCTGCTGTCGCTGCCCGAGTCACCGGAGCCATCATGAGCCGTTGGAAACGTGTCGCCGCGTGGTTGGTCGCCGCCTTGGCCGCTTCCGGCGCGGCGCTGGGCGCGGCCGTCATTTACTTCGGTTTGTACGACGTCAGCGCAACCGGCCCGCACACGGTGCCGGTCCACGCTTTGCTGGACGTGGCGCTGACGCGGTCGGTCAAGGTGCGCTCGGCCGACATCGATGTGCCCGGCGACCTGGACAGCCCTACGCGCATCCAGCGTGGCGACGCCTTGTTTCGCGCGCATTGCGTGCAATGCCATGGCGCCCCCGGGCAGGCGCCGGAGCCTTATGCGCTGGGCCTGAACCCCGCGCCCGCGTCCCTGGTGGGCAGCGCCCGCGAACGCCCCGCCGCCGAGATGTTCTGGATCACCCGGCACGGCGTCAAGATGACGGGCATGCCCGCCTGGCAGTACCGGCTGACAGACGAGCAGATCTGGGACGTGGTGGCTTTCATGCGGGTGCTGCCGACGTTGTCGCCCGAGGAATACCGCGACTTGGCGCAGCCGGCCACCGCCGCTTCCGGCGCATCTTCCGCCGCATCTTCCGCCGCATCTTCCGACGCCTCTTCCAGCTCACCATCCGCTCCGGCAGCCGCTCCAAGCGCCCCCACTCCGCCGCCCACACCCAGCGAGCCGCTGCGCGTGGGTGACGCCATGGCCGGACGCGACGCGCTACAGCAGTATTTATGCGTGACCTGTCATGCCATTCCGGGCGTACCCGGCGCGCGCCACCATGTGGGGCCGTCGCTGGCGGGCATGGCGGATCGTTCACGCATCGCGGGCGTATTGCCCAATACGCCCGACAACATGCGGCAATGGTTGATGGACCCGCAACGCATCAAGCCCGGTTCGGCCATGCCCGCCCTGGGGCTACGCGAACAAGACGCGCGCGACATCGCCGCCTTCCTGCGGACGCTGTCGAACTTTGACTAGGCATTAGCTACCAAGCTCGCAATCGGCGTGGCCTGGGCCGGTAGCGCGTCCGGCCCCACTTGCAGCAGCTTGCGGTCGCGCAGTCGAAAGGCGGTCAACACGCCGCCCGTCACGCAGCCGGTGTCCAGGCAGGCAACGTCCCGGCGTACCAGCAGCCCAAGCGTGGCCCAATGCCCGAACAAGATGGGCGTGTCCGCGCAGCGCCGTTCGGGCACGTCGAACCAGGGCAAGGTGCCTTGCGGCCAGTGGCCGGGCGTGGCGCGGGCGCCCAACGCCATGGCGCCATCGCGCGTGCACAGCCGCATGCGAGTAAATGCGCCCACGATGAAACGCAGCCGCTGCTCACCATGCAGCTTGGGGCTCCAGGCGCGCGGCGAGCCGCCCTGCAAGGCGTGCATCGTTTGGCGCCAGTCGTCGCCGCGCAGCGCGTGCTGAGCTTCTTCCGCCAGCGACATGGCCGTGGCCGCATCCCAATCAGGGTGGATGCCGGCGTGCGTCAGCACATGGCCCGCTTCGATATGCATCAAAGACCGCGCGCGCAGCCAGTCCAGCAGTTCGTCCACATCGGGCGACATAAATATATCGTTGAGCGTGTCGCGTCGACCGGGCCGCACACTGCCCGCAGCAATCTCCAGCGCCCGCAGGTCATGGTTACCCAGCACCACGGTTGCGCGTTCGCCCAGCCCCATGACGCGGCGCAGCGTCGCGGCGGACGCGGGGCCACGGTTGATCAGGTCGCCCACGAACCACAAACGGCATTCGGGTTCGTCCGCGATCTCGGGGCGGGCCAGCAGCGCGTCCAGGAAATCCACACAACCATGCACGTCGCCAATCGCCCAGATTGACGGGGTGCCCGGTAATGGCTGCTGATCCATGGTGTCCCCACTCCTTGCTTCCTAGGCGAAATCGCCCTCGCCCAGCATGATGGGGCCATCCGCGGGCACCCATTGCGCGCGGTGCGCGGCGTCTTGCAATGCCTCGGCTGCGCTTTCAAATGCGCGCAACAGTTCGGTAGCCGAGTCGTCCGACGCGCCGAAGCGCCGCCGCAACACATCGCCCGAAATCTCGAATTGGCGCGTGACGCCGGCGGTTTCCATCTGGAAGATGATGGCATCGCCTTGCGCGTGGGCATCGGTGGCTTTGGTGAACTTCATGGTGATTCCTCCTGTTGCTTAAGGGTTTGCGTCGGGCCTGTCGGCCAGGCGCCGGGCGCGCGCCAAGGCCTGCACAATGGCCTGGTACGCAGCATCGCGGCTTTCATGGCTGGGGCTGCGCAACGCGAACGACGGATGAAACGTGGCCAGCACGCGGCTATCGCCCCGCTTGAGCACCTTGCCCATCGCCGCCTTCAATGTCTGCTTGGCGTCTTGCATGACGGCTCCCAGGGCAGTCGCGCCCAGCGCCACGATGACGCGCGGGCCAACGTCGTCCAACTCCCGGTCCAGCCAGTACGAGCACGCCCGTATCTCTACCTGCGCCGGCGACTTGTGCATGCGCCGCTTGCCACGAAGCTGCCACTTGAAGTGCTTCACGGCGTTGGTCACATACACGTCGCGGCGGTCCACGCCCGCCTGGGCCAGCGCCTTGTCCAGCAGGGCCCCGGCCGGCCCCACGAAAGGCAGGCCGGCCAGATCTTCTTTGTCGCCGGGCTGTTCCCCCACCAGCATGATGGTGGCTCGCCGCCCGCCTTCGCCCCCCACCGCCTGCGTGGCGTTGCGCCACAAGCCGCAACGTCGGCAGTCATCCAGGGAGACCGGCCGCTGGTCCGGGTTGATGTCCCCGTCACGGCCGTCCGCGGGCTTGGAGGCGGCGCTCATGGTGCACCGGCTATTCCCGGCCGCCGCCGATGGCGGTGTTGCCAGGCTGCGGCGTGCTGGAGCCCTTGCCCGCGACCCGAATCCGGTTATCCACGTCCTGCACGCCCGCGCAGGCATCGGTGCAGTCTTCGATGCGGTGCTTGGTGTGGCGGTCGGGCGCGGTGCCTTCCAGCGTTACCCGGCCGTCGGCCACGCTGACCGATACGTCGCTCACGTCCAGGCCACTGTGTGCCAGGTATTCGCAGACGTTTTCACGCACGCGCTCGTCGGACCGCGTATAGCCCTTGGGGTCTGTGCGCAACGACCCGCGGTCGCGCCACGCGGTAGGCCCACGGTTGTAGCCGCCGCGTTCCGCCGTTTCGAATGACATGCCGGTTTCGTCGCCCCAGCGTGGGCGGTCGCCGTAGTAGCCGCCTTCTTCATCGCCGTAGGACGTGGGGCCGGAATAGGACGGGTTGCGCGAGCCGTAGACTTGCTCGCGCTGGTAGGACGGGTCTTCATTGCGAAAACCGCCATAGCTGCTTTGGCCAGGGTCGGCGCTGCGGCTGCGCACGTCACCCCGCGTTTCCCGCGTACCGGGCGCGCGGCGGGAATCTTCGCCTTGCCGCATGCCTGATGCGCGACGGGTGCCTTCCCCTTGGTAGCCGAAGGACGGAGCGGGATCGTGCCAGGGTTCCTGACCACCCATGCTGCGGGCCTGGCGCCGTTCAAAATCGGCATCGCGATAGGAGGAATTCTGATTGGGGTCGCGGTAGGGGTCGCGATGGGATTCGCGATACGGGTCGCCCCCGGCGCGTCCACGTTGATGGGCCTGCCGATGCGGATCGCCCCGTCCGGCGTCGCCACCGGGGTCACGTTCAAAGTCGTCGTCGTAGCGGGGGGAGTACCTGGGGTCACGGTTCATTGCGAGTCTCCTGTGTAGAGCGGACCTGCCTCGCACGAACCGGTGATGGCCCGTGCGGGCGCCTGCCGGATACGCAGCAAGTCGTGTGCCGCCGCTGTGGGGCCGGGTCATGAACCGAATGGACGCGCGCGCGGCAGACAACGTCCGGCACTTCTTACAACGGCGGTAATAAGTGCCGGGTCGCAACAGGTTGCGCCGGCCGTCGAATCGTAGGATGGGTGGAGCGCGGCAAAGCGCCAAAAAGAACAAAGCTGCGATCCGCGCGAAACCCATCAAGCAACGCCCCAATTCTTCTGCAACCTAGCCACATAGCCACCGCTGCATGATGGGTTCCGCGCGATTGGCGTTGGAGTCCTGGGCACGACCGTGCCGCGCTGCACCCATCCTACGATGCACGGTCGGCGCAATTCGTAGGATGGGTGCAGCGCGGCAGAGCGCCAAAAAGAACAAAGCTGCGATCCGCGCGAAACCCATCAAGCAACGCCCCAATTCTTCTGCAACCTAGCCACATAACAACCGCTGCATGATGGGTTCCGCGCGATTTGCGTTGGAATCCTGGGCACGACCGTGCCGCGCTGCACCCATCCTACCGGCGCAGGGTCACCACGCTGCCTTCCACACAGGCCACCAGGACGTGGCTATCTTCAACACTCACCGCGTAGCCGCCCGTGAATGCCGAAAACGCGGGCAAGACCGTAATGCCGGGGCGTAACCAGAACGCCGGCCAATCTCTCGGTACGCCCGGCAGCCGGGTTTTGGGGTGCACGTGTCCGGCGATGACGTGCCGGCCCTGCGGGTCCGGCTGCGGCAGATGGCGGAACACAAAGGGCCCATCGACATAGGCTTCGCCCAGTTGCCGCATTCCCAACGCCGCCCCCTCCAGCGCGCGGTCGTGGTTGCCCGCCAGCACCGCGACATCCAGGGCGGCATGGGCCTGCCGCCATGCTTCCCAATCTTGACGCCAGCCCGCTTGCGACATGGGGCCATGCAGCACGTCACCCACCACCCATAGCTCGCGCGCACGGGTGTCGTGCACCAGTTGCGTGAGCCGGTCCAGGTCGGCCTGGGTGGCGCCGCGCGGCACGGCGATGCCTGCCTGCCGGAACACATGGCTCTTGCCCAGGTGCAGGTCGGCGATGACCAGCCGTGCGCGCGCCGGCCAATACAAGGCACGCTGGCCGAGCAACAGTACGGCTTCACCCGCCAGGCGGATCGCCAGGGTGTCGTCATGCGCGCTGTCAGCTTCGCGGTGAGACCCGCTGTGAAATTCACGGTCAGACCCGCTGCTAGATCCACTGCCAGAAACATCCTCACCCGATTCCGGCATAGCGCTTCTCCAGTTGCGCGGCGGCGCGCTTGACTCGTGCTTGCCAGCTTTCCGTGCTGAGTTGCCCGCGCAGGCTTTCGGTCCATAGCGGGAACGACAGGGGTGTCAGCGCCCGGGGTTGGCACAGGTCCAGCGCGCGCGATTCGCAATCTTGCAAGGCCGCCAGCAGGCGCGGCGCTTCCAATTGCTGTTCGAACACTTCACGCTCGGCTTGCGCCAGCAGCAGGTGGTCGGGGTCGTAGCGGCGCAACACGTCATACAGCAGACCGCTGGACGCCTGTACCTGGCGCAGCGAACGGGCCGCCCTGCCCGGCAACGACGGCGTCAGCAAACCCGCCACGCGCGCAATTTCCCGGAACTGCCTGCGGGCAAGCTCGCCCAGGTTGACGCCGTCGCGCAGGTCAGCGGCCATGTTCTCGGGGCTGATCAGTTGGCGCAGCAGCGTGTCGTCCAGCTCAGCGGGTTCAGCCAACGTCAACATCAAGCCGTAATCATTGACCGTATAGGAAAAGGTATTGGCTTGAAGCCGGCCCCAGCGCAGCGCAATCATGGCGGCCATGCCTTCGTGGACGGCGCGACCCGCGAACGGAAACAGGAAGACGTGCATGCCCCGCCGCGTGGCGATGCGTTCGGCCAGCAGCCGGCCGGGCGCCGGCAGCGCGCTGGCTTCACGTTGAATGCGCAGCAAGGGTTCGACCGCGCGCATTTCCGGGTGGCTGCCGGGTTCCGCGTACAGGCTTTGCACTTCGCGCGCCAACTGCGTGGACAGCGGCATGCGCCCGCCCTGCCACGTTGCCACCGGCCCATCGCCCCCCTTGGCCCGCCGCACATAGGCCGTCATGCCTTCCAGTCGCACCAGTTCCAAGGTGCGTCCGGCAAACTGGAAACGGTCGCCTGGCCGCAGCCGTGCCAGAAACCCTTCTTCGACCGAGCCCAGCCCGCCGCCGCGCAAGTACTTCACCGACACGGCGCCGTCCGCCGTGATAGTGCCGATGGACAAGCGATGCCGCAGCGCGATGCGGCGGTCGTGCACGCGATAGCAGCCGTCTTCGTCTTTTTCAACGCGGCGGAATTCCGGATAGTTGGACAAGGCGCGGCCGCCTTGCACAATGAAATCCAGCACCGCCTGCCAGGTGGCCGCGTCCAGTTCGGCATAGGCATGGGTGCCGCGCACTTCGTCAAACAGCGCGTCGGCCTTGAAGCCGCCACCCAGCGCCAGCGTGACCGCGTGCTGTGCCAGCACGTCCAGGCTGCCGCGCGGCGGGGGCCGCGATTCGATTTCGCCGCGCGCGATGGCCTGTCGCGCGGCGGCGTACTCGATCAGTTCCAGCGCCTGCGCGGGCACGCACAGCGCATGGCCGGATTCGCCCGGACGGTGCTTGGCCCGCCCTGCCCGCTGCAACAGCCGCGCCACACCCTTGGGGCTGCCCACCTGCAACACCTGGTCCACCGCCGGAAAGTCCACGCCCAGATCCAGGCTGGATGTGGCCACCACGCAGCGGATGCTGCCGTCGCGCAGGCCTTGTTCGGCGCGGGTGCGCAGCGCCGGGTCCAGCGAACCATGGTGCAGCGCCAGCGTGGCCGGGTCTTCCGGCCAGATCGATTCCAGCGCGCGGTGCCAAAGCTCGGCCTGCGCGCGCGTGTTCGTGAACAGCAGGCTGGCCCGCACGTCGAACAGCCGCTTGTACACGCGCGGCAATTGAGACAAGCCCAGATGCCCGGCCCAGGGCAGCGCGCCGTTGCGCTCGGGCAGCAAGGTCGACAGCGTGACCTTGCGCGGCCGCGCGCCCGCCACCAGTGCGCTTTGCGGCCGATGCGGCAGCAACACGTCGCGGGCTTCGTCCAGATTGCCCAAGGTGGCCGACAGGCCCCAGGTGCGCAAGGCGGGCGACAAACGGCGCAGACGGGCCAGGCACAGTTGCAGCAGCACGCCCCGCTTATTGCCCAGCAGTTCATGCCATTCATCCACCACCACCGCCCGCAACGCCCGAAAGCGCGACGACGCATCCGCGTAAGACAAAAGCAGCGCCAGCGATTCCGGCGTAATGACCAGCACGTCGGCCTTGCCCTGGCGGGCCAGCCGTTTGTCGCGCGCGCTGGCATCGCCCGTGCGCAGGGCCACGGTCCAGCCCAGGCCCAGCTCGCTTGCCGTCTGGGCCAGGGCGCGGGCGGTGTCGGTGGCCAGGGCGCGCAGCGGCGTCACCCACAGCACCCGGGGGCCTGCACCGGTTGTGGGCCGTGCCACATCCGGGTTGGACAAGGCTTCCAATACCGGCCCACCAAAGGCCGCCAGCGTCTTGCCGCTGCCGGTTGGCGTGTGCAGCAAGCCGGATTCGCCCGCCAGATACCGCTGCCAGGTCTCGCGCTGAAACGCCGCCGCCCGCCAGCCTCGCGCCTTGAACCAGGCCGCCAGGGGCGCGTCCCAGCCACGCGGGGGCGGTGTCATCGCGCCAGCGCCTTCAGCGTATCCAACTGGTCGGCCTCGGCGGCGGGCTTGTCGCGCCGCCATCTGAGGATGCGCGGAAAGCGCACGGCCACCCCGGACTTATGTCGCTTGGACAGGTTGACGCCTTCAAAGCCCAGCTCGAACACCTGCACCGGCTCCACCGAGCGCACGGGGCCGAAGCGTTCGCGCGTGTGGGCGCGCAGCCAGCGGTCGAGTTCCAGGATTTCCTTGTCGTCCAGCCCGGAATACGCCTTGGCGATGGGCACCAGCGCGTCCCCTTGCCACAGGCCGAAGGTGTAGTCGGTGTACAGGGTGCTGCGGCGGCCATGGCCGGACTGTGCATACAGCAGCACGGCGTCGATGGTCAGTGGGTCGATCTTCCATTTCCACCAATCGCCACGCCGCCGTCCACTTTGGTAGCCGGCGGCGGCGCGCTTGAGCATGAAGCCTTCCACGTCGCGCTCGCGCGATTCCAGGCGCAATTCGGCGGCGGCTTCCCAACTGCCCGGCGCCACCGTGGGCGACAGCGACAGGCGCGGGTCGGGATGGCGTTGCAGCAGCGCTTCCAGCATGGCGCGGCGCTCGGCCTGGGGCCGGTCGCGCAGGTCGGCGCCGTTTTCCTCCAGCAGGTCGTAGGCCAGCATCCGCACAGGGGCTTCGGCCAGCCACTTGGGGCCGGGCTTGAGCCGCTGGATGCGCGTTTGCAAGGCGGAAAACGGCATCGGCCCGGTGGCGTCTTCCTGCCAGGCCAGCAGTTCGCCATCCAGCACGCAGTCCACTTGCAGCGCGTGGGCGGCGGCTTCGACTTCCGGAAAGCGGCCGTCCAGCCGTTCTTCGCCGCGCGACCACAGCGCCACCTCGCCGTGGCGGCGGATCAGTTGGGCGCGGATGCCGTCCCATTTCCATTCGATCAGCCAATCATCGATGGGCCCGAGCTTGGCCGGCTCGCCATCCAGCGGCGAGGCCAGAAAGAATGGGTATGGTTGCTGGCGGTCGCCGGGCAAGGCTTCGGTGCTGAGCAGGTCGCGCAGAAAGGCGGGGCTGGGCGTCCACGTGCCCAGCATGCGTTGCGCGATGCGGGCAATGGGCACGCCCGACATTTCGGCCAGCGCCTGCTGCACCATGCGCTGCGATACGCCCACCCGCAGCGCGCCCGTCAACATCTTGTTGAAGACCAGGCGCTGGTCGAACGGCAGGCTGCGCCAAGCCGGCACGATGATGTCCCGGCGCTCGGCTTCGTCGCGGTTGGCGGCGGGCAGCAACACTTCTTCGATCCAATCGGCCAGGCCGCGCTCGGGGCTTGGCAGTTCGGGGCTTGCCCGCCCGGAATCGGAGCCGGGTTCGGGATCCGGCATCAGCAACGCCAAGGTCTCGGCCAGGTCGCCCACCTGGTCATAGCTGGCGTCCAGCAGCCAGGGCGGCGTGCCGGAGGCGGCGGCGGCCCAGGCGCGCAGTTCGGCCACACCCGCGATCTTGCGGCGCGCGCTGCTGATCTTGCCGCCCGCCAGCAAATACAGCGCCCAGACCGCGTCGCGCGGTGGCGCATCGCGAAAGTACGCCACCAATGCCGCCCGCTTGTCCAAGGTGGCGGTACTCCGGTCCAGTTCCTGATATAGCGCCGCGAATCGCTTCATGCTGGGCTTGGCCTCCGGGTCAATCGTCTTCGCCGTATTGGGTGGCCAGCGTTTCGGCCGCCGTGCCGGCGTCGTTCAGCGTGCGGACCAGCGCATCCGTATCGCCATGCGTGGCGATGACGCGGCGCGCGCCCGTTTCGTGGATGGTGCGCAGCAGGTCCGGCCAATCGGCATGGTCCGACACGACAAAGCCCCGGTCCATGTTGCGACGCCGGCGGTTGCCCCGCAAACGCATCCAGCCCGACGCAAAGCCGTGCTGCGCGCGACGGAATCGCCGCAGCCATGTGCTGCCCGCGGCTGACGGCGGCGCCAGGATCAGCTCGCCGGCAAAGCCCGATCCAGACGCGGCGGGTGCGCCGCCATCAGCATCAATGACCAGGCGCGTGTCCGCCATGTGAATACCGGCCTGCCGGTACACGTCCACACCGGCCGCGATGGCGCCGTGCAAATACACGGGCCGGTCGATCCAGGGCGCCAGTTCCGCCAGCACGCGCTGCGCCTTGCCCAGCGCGTAGCAGTACAGAATGGCGGCCTCGCCGCGGGCGGCGCACAGGTCGCGCCATTGGACGATGTCGCGCGCCACCTCGGCCGTGTCGGGCCAGCGGTAAATGGGCAAGCCAAAGGTGGCTTCGGTGATGAAGGTGTCGCAAGGCACCACTTCAAAGGGGCTGCAAGTGGGGTCCGGTTGGCGTTTGTAGTCGCCCGACACCACCCAGACCTGCCCATCGGCTTCGATGCGAACTTGCGCCGACCCCAGCACGTGGCCGGCCGGGTGCAAGGAGACGCGGGCGTTGCCCAGCGTGAAGACGTCTCCATAACCGTGCACGCGGTAGTCCTGCTCGCCCAGGCGCCACTGCAAGATGGGCAGCCCTTCGGCGCTGGTGTGATAGCAGCCCATGCCCACGCGGGCGTGATCGCCATGGCCGTGGGTGAGCACGGCGGTGGCCACCGGCCGCCAGGGGTCGATGTAGAACTGGCCGGCCGGGCAATACAAGCCTTCAGGCCGCCATTGCACGACGTCAGACATCGAAACCTCCTCGGGCATGAGTTGTGCTGATAGGCGTGGTGTGTAGCACTTTCACGATACTTCAAGAGGTCTTATGCGAACCAAGCACATTCTGACGATCCTGGCATTGGTGGTGGCGGTGGCGGTGTTGATGTCGATGGCGCCGTGGTGATGATCCCCGGCCGGCCAGGTCATTAGCCGGCCGGCTCATTAGCCAGGTTCCAGCCGCCGCGCAGGGCGGTGGCAAAGCCGCCTTCCACCCGGGAATGCGGGCGCGCGCTGGTAGTCACGCGCGGCAGGCTGGACCACGCAATCCGCGCCCCACCCCGCTCCAGCTTGTCTACCAGCGCCTGGTCTTCGCTGCACGGCAACGCTTCAAAACCGCCAATGCGGCAATACGCGCCCGCTTCGATACCCAGATTGGCGCCGTGCACATGCCGATGCCCGTCGCGATCCTGGTATTGCCCGGTAAACGTCCGGCGCGCCTGCGCCGCCCGGACGCCATGCTCGCGCCAGCCCGCCACGCCCACCGTGCCGCACACGACTTCCGCATTCAAGGACAACTGATCCACCAGCCAGCGCGGCGATACGCGAGTGTCGGCGTCGGTGAACGCCAGCCAGCGCGCGCCGGCTTGCAGCAGATCATGGGCGCCTTGCGCGCGGGCCACCCCGACATTGCGCGCGCCGATCGCCAGGCTATGCACGGGCCACGCCCCGATCAGCTGCGCCGTGCGATCCACGCAATGATCCAGCACCACCACCACGCGCACGGCCTCGGCGCGCAGCTTCGGGTGTCGCGCCGCCCGCAGCACGGAGCGCAGGCAGGCGGTAATGTGGCGTTCTTCGTTGTGGGCCGGAATACAGACGCCGATCATGGCTCACCCTTCCTGTTGTCGGTGCCACCCGTCCAGCGCAAAAGCGCTTTCCTGGTGCTTGAAAATCGGTACGAGCCCGCGCAGCGAACCTAGCGCATCGTGCAAGGCATCGGTGGCTTGCAGGCGGTCATCAAAGTCAGGCCGGAAATGGCAGGCCACCAGTTCGCCATCGTTGGCCAGGCAGCGGTCCACACCTTGCAGGAACAGCGTCAACGCGGCGTCGTCCAGGTAATACCCCAGCTCCGACACGATGATCAGGTCAAACCCGCCATGCGGCACGGGCGGCCATTCGCGCGGCAGGTCCAGCGTCAGTGTGTCGACGTGTTCGATGCCTTGATCCGCCAGCCGCGCGCGGCAGCGGCTGAGCGCGGTGCCGGCGAAATCCACCGCGCACACGCGCTGGCAGCGGGCGGCCAGCGGCAAGCTCAGGTCACCGTTGCCGCAGCCCGGCTCGAAGGCATGGCGGTAATGTTCCCGCCCCAGCGCCGCCAACAGCAGCGCGCGCTTGCGCCGTTCGTACCAGGCGCTGCCCACGCGCCAGGGGTCGGCGTGCCGGCGGTACAGCGTTTCGAAGTGGTCCACGCCTACAACTGCCACGGCGGTTCCTCCTGATTGCGGACCAGCCGCCCCAGCGCCGCCTGATCGCGTTCCGCGTGGCTTTGTCGGATGAAAACGGGCAGATCGGCCATCACCTGCGCGAAGCCGGCGTCGCGGCACAGCGGCCCGGCGCCCAGCGCCCGCCCTGCCCGTGTCATCACCTCGCTGGCGGCAGCCTCGACAGCCAACCGCGCGCGGGCGCAAGCCAGCGTGCAGGCGTCCGCCGGGTTCGCGTCGATGAGGGCGGCGGTGTCGCGCAACACGGCGCGCGCCTGCGCCATGGCCACATCGATGGCGCCCAGATGGGCCAGCCGATGCGGGTTTTCCGTCGGCGCGCTTGGGGCGGTTGGTGCGCTTGGTGCGTTTGGCGTCTCTGCCGGCGTGGCGGCTCGCAGCGTCGACGCAATGCGCGTCAACCCGCCGTACCAGCACGCCGCCACACCCGCGCCGCCATGCTGAAAACCCGGCCGATTCACGTAGGCACCCGGCGCGCCGACCTGCCGGCACACCGCGTCATCGAACACCACGTTGACGCTGGCCGACGCGCGCATGCCGACCGCGTGCCAACCTTCGCTTGTAACCGTAACCCCGGGCTGATCCAGGGCCCCCGCCACCAGACAGGGTTCGCCCGCGGGGTCCCAAGCGCTGACCAACGCATGGCTGATCGTGGCGGCGCCGGAACACCATGCCTTCACGCCGCGCAAACGGGCGCTGCCGTCGGGCTGCGGGACCAGCGCCACGCGGTAATCGGGCGGCTCGGCGCACCACACGCCCCAGCGGCTGCCCGCAGGCGCGTCAAGTGTCAGGCCGAGTTCCGCAAATATCGCCAAGGCATCCGTGTGCCCTTCATACAGTTTGACCAGGCTGAGGTCCACGGCGGCCACGCGGGCCAGCGCCTGCCAGCGGGCCAGCGTGGCGCCGGAACCTGGTAGCGGCAGGTGGTCACAGCCGGCATCCACCAGGTGGCGCAAGGCGATACCGGGATCGGGCGGCGCGGCCAAATCACTCCAATAGCCCAATTCGCTCAACACGCGGCGAATGGCGGCCAAGGGCGCGCTGGGCAACAGAATCGCGGGGCGGTTGCTCATGACTTGCCACGCTTGAAATCCAGCGCATCCATGGCCGGCCCCACCGCTTGCGGCGCATAGCCGTCCCAGGGTGTGTTGCCCGCGTCCAGACGCTCATGAATATTGCTGATGGTCCAGTGCGCGCCGCTGGATAGTTTGTCGAGTTCGTCCCACGCCACCGGCACCGACACGCCCATGCCGGGCCGCGCCCGTGCCGACCACGCCGACACCGTGGTTGCGCCAAAGCCATTGCGCAGATAGTCGGCAAAGATCTTGCCCACGCGATTCTTGGGGCCGCTTTTAGCCACGAAAATCTGCGGCAAGGTGCGGGCCAGATGCACCACGACGGTCTGCGCAAAGGACTTGATAGTGTCCCAATCGTATTGACGGCGCAGCGGCACGACCACATGCAAGCCCTTGCCACCACTGGTTTTCAGCCAGGATTCCAGGCCCAGTTCATCCAGCATGGTGTGCACCAGCCGGGCAGCCTGCTGCATCGTTGCCCACTTGACGCCTTCGCCGGGATCCAGGTCGAACAGCATGCGGTCGGGTTTGGAGATAGCCGTTTTCACGGCGTTCCAGGTATGGAATTCCACCACGTTCATCTGCACGGCCGACATGATGGCTTCGGCCGTGGGCACTTCCAGCAGCGGCGGATGATCCGGGTCCAAGCGCGTGGGCAAGGACTTCACGCCCGGCATGGCGGCTTCCAGGTGCTTCTGGAAAAAGAGCTGGCCGTCGATACCGGAAGGCGCGCGCAGGAAGGATACGGGGCGGTCTTTCAGGTGTTCCAGCATCAAGGGTGCAACCAGGCCGTAGTACCGCGCCAGGTCCAGCTTGGTCAGCTTGGTGGACGGGTCGATGACGCGCTCAGGGTGCGTCAGCCGCGCGGGTTTGGCGCGCGCGGGGGCGGCGGCCTGGGGCGCGGGGGTGGGCTTGGCCTCGGCCTGGGACTTGGCCCGGGGCCTGGCAGTGCTGGCGGCCTGCGCCCGAGACGCCGCCGCCGGCTTTTCACGGATGATCTGGCTGGGCGGCTTGTCTTGGCGCAAGCCACGAAACACCGAATGGCGGATGTGTCCGCCGCTGGTCCATTCGCCGAACGACACCTCGGCCACCAGTTCCGGCTTGACCCAATGCACCCCTTTCGCCTGCCCGCCGCTGACGGGTTTCTTGTCGGTTTCGATGGCGGACAGCGTCTTGTGCAGCGCAATCAGCCCCTGGCGGTCAAAGCCGGTCCCGACCTTGCCCGCATAGCGCAAGGCGCCATCGTCTTCATGCACGGCAAGCAGCAAGGCGCCCAGGCCTTCGCGCGCACCTTGCGGGGCGGTATAGCCCACAATGACGAATTCCTGCCGCTTGGCGCACTTGATCTTCAGCCAGCTATCGCTGCGCCGCGACACATAGGGCGCCGACTGGCGCTTGGCCATGATGCCTTCCAGGCCCATCTTGCAGGCCGACGCCACCAGGTTCGACGGCGTTTCCTTGAACGCTTCGCTAAAACGCAGAAAGTCGTCGTCGGCGGTGTCCATCAATTGCGCCAGCAGTTCGCGGCGCACGGTCAGCGGCTCTTCGCGCAGGTCGCGGCAGCCGATGAACGGCAGGTCAAAGGCGTAGAACACAATGTCGCCGGTGCGGTCATTGTCAAAAGCGTTTTGCAGCGCCTGGAAGTTGGGCACGCCCTGTTCGTTCAGCACGACGACCTCGCCATCCACCCATGCCCATTTGGCGGGCAGTTTGGCAAAGGCCTGGACGATATGCGGCAGCTTGGCGCTCCAGTCGTGGCCGTTGCGGGTGTACAGCTTGACCTCGTCGCCCTCGATGCGCACCAGCAGGCGGTAGCCGTCGAACTTCAGTTCGTACAGCCAGTCTTCCGCGTGCGGCGGCAGGCCGTCGACCAGCGTGGCGAGTTGGGGCTTGAATGCGGTGGGCAGATCGGCGGGCCGGCCGGGCAACGGGTCTGCGGTGGACGTGGCGCTGGGCTTGGTATCGGGCTTAGCGGCGGGCGCCGTAGCGGACTTCGTAGCGGCCTTGGCCTTCGTGGTCTTGCCGACCGCCTTTGCATCGCGCAGCGGCACCACGCTGTCCGGCATTTCGTCCACCACGCTGAATTCGCGTTCGGGGCGCGCATAGGCGTCGCGGTCCTTGATCAGCAGCCACGGCGGCTGCTTATCGCCTTCCTTGCCCTTCATGCGCACTAGCGCCCATCGGCCCTGCATCTTCTTGCCTTGCAGGTCGAACTTCAGGTGGCCCTCGCGATAGCCTTTGCGCGCATCGGCCACGGGCGTCCAGACCCCTTCGTCCCAGATGATGACTTTGCCCGCGCCGTATTGGCCTTCGGGAATCTGGCCTTCGAACTGGTTGTAGGCAATGGGGTGGTCTTCCACCTGTACGGCCATGCGCTTGACCGAGGGGTCGAAACTAGGCCCCTTGGGCACCGCCCAACTTTTCATGGCGCCGTCCAGCTCCAGGCGAAAGTCGTAGTGCAGCCGGCTGGCCCAATGCTTCTGGATGACGAAAGCGCGCGCGGATTCGTTTGCCTGCCCGCCCTCGGCGGGTTCGGTGGTCACCTTGAAATTGCGCTTTTGCCGGTAGGTTTTAAGACTGTCGGCCATGTCACGCCGCCTTGCGCGAAGAGGAGGAGGTTTTCGTGGTCTTCGTCGTCTTCTTGGTGCTCTTCGCGGACTTCTTCGTGGCCGTCTTTGTGGCCGTCCGCTTCTTCGCGGCGGCCGGCTGTTGCTTGGCCGTCTTGCCCCCCTTCAGGCTACGTTGCAGCAATTCCGTCAGGTCGATCACGTTGTCGGCGTATTCGGGCGCTTCTTCCTGCGGTTCGACCACGGTTTCCGTCTTGCCGGCCTTCACCTTGCGAGCCACCAGGTCCATCACGGCAGCCTTGAATTCGTCCTTGAATTCCTCGGGGTCCCACTTGCCGGACATGTCGTCGACCAGCATCTTGGCCATCTTCAATTCGCTGGCGCTGGGCGCCATGCCCTTGGCGCCGACTTTGGGCAGATCCAGCCCTTCCAGCGACTTGACGTCATCGCCCCAGCGCATCAGGTTCAGCACCAGCACATCACCCGACGGAATCAAGGCGGCCAGGTGCTGCTTGGTCTGGATCACCACTTTGGCGATGCCGATCTTGCCAGTCTTGGCCAAGGTGTCGCGCAACAAGGCGTACACCTTTTGGCCCTTGTTGATGGGCGCCACGTAGTACGGCCGTTCAAGGTAGACAAAAGAGACGTCGCCGGCCTCCACAAACTGTTGTATCTCTATGGTTTGCGTGGTGCGGGGATAGGCGTCGGCGATCTCTTCCGGGGAAATGATCACGTACTGGCCGTCTTCGTATTCCACGCCTTTGACGATGTTGTCTTTGTCGATTTCCTTGCCCGTGCGCTTGTTGATGCGCTTGTACCCGACCGGGTCCATCGAGCGTTTGTCCAGCCAGTCGAAGTCCACCCCGGAGTCCGTGGTGGCCGTATGCAGGCCGACCGGTATATGGACGAGGCCAAACGAAATCGCCCCCTTCCAGATGGTTCTTGTTGCCATGATCCGCTCCTCTCAGTCGGTGCTGAGTTCAGCAAATTGTGTTCCCGCTGGAATGGGGCGTCGTCAAAGAATGCGAATTCATAGTTAAGAAAGCACTTTAACTATTTTGCTTTAATGACGGCCGATTAGATATATCTATCAAGTAGTTATCGATTACTTAGAAAGTAATTTCTACCTTCAATATCCGCACTGCCGAACACCCATCTTGATGTGCAAAGGGAAAACCCGAAGAAACTTTTTCAATTGAGAGTCGGTCGCAATTCGTTCAGTTGCATGTCAGGCGGGCCCGCTCGTGGCCTATCTCCCCTTTCCGAGAGTACCGATGATGCCGTCACGCACGCGCGCCGCCGCGCCACCGACCCGTTTTCCTCAAACCTCGGAAGAGACTACGCCAGCCGGCCTGTCAGTCATGGACGCCACCGTGGTGCTGGTCGGCGTGGTGATCGGCATCGGCATCTTCGGCTTTCCGCCACTAGTTGCCCAACACGCCGCGTCCGAGGCCATGTATATCGCGCTGTGGTGCGCGGGCGGCTTCGTCATGTTGGTGGGCGCGCTGTGCTACGCGGAACTGGGTTCGGCCTACCCCGGCGCGGGGGGCGAATACCTGTACCTGACCCGTGCCTGGGGCCCGCGCGTGGGCTTGTTGTTTGCCTGGGCACGCTGCACGGTGATCCAGACCGGCGCCATTGCGGTGGTGGCGTACATCTATGGTGACTACGCGCAACGCCTGATGCCGCTGGGCACCTACGGGCCAGCCGTGCATGCGGCGATTTCAGTGGTGGCATTGACGGCGCTGAACGTGGTGGGCACGCGCCATTCCAAGCGGCTGCAATGGGTCTTCACGATCTTGACGCTGCTGGCCCTGGGGGCGGTGCTGGTGGCCAGCCTGTCGGGCACGGGCGGCAACGGGCTGGCTCCGGTGGCTCCCACCCCGCTTACCGGCAACCCGGCCGGGCTGATGGGCATGGGCATGGTGTTCGTGCTGCTGACCTACGGTGGGTGGAACGAAGCCGCGTACCTCAGCGGCGAACTGCGCGAGCCCGGACGCAACATGAGCCGGGTACTGCTGATCGGCACGGCGGTGGTGACCGGCGCCTATCTGCTGACGAACCTGGCCCTGTTGGAACTATTTGGCCTGCAAGGCTTGCGCAACACCCCCGCGTTGGGCGCCGACGTCATGCAATTGGCGGCCGGCCCCTATGCGGCGGCATTGCTCAGCCTGACCGTCTGCGCCACGGCGCTAAGCACCATCAACGGCACCATCATTACCGGCGCCCGCGTCTACTACGCGCTGGGGCGCGACGTGCCCAAGCTGCGCGCCCTGTCGGGCTGGAGCGCACGCAATGAAACACCGGTGGCCGCCTTGCTGGCCCAGGGGCTCATCACACTGGCGCTGGTGGGGTTGGGCGCGTTCAGCCAGAACAGCGTGCAGACGCTGGTGGCCTACACCGCGCCGGTTTTCTGGATTTTCATGCTGCTGGTGGCGGCGTCCGTCTGGCGCTTGCGCCAGTTGGATCCCGACCGCCCCAGGCCGTTTCGCGTGCCGTTCTACCCCCTGCCGCCGCTATTTCTTGGCCTGACCTGCGCGGGCCTGGTCTATTCCAGCGCCGTCTATGCGGGGGCCGGGGCGTTGATCGGGCTGGCGGTGCTGGCGGCCGGCGTGCCGATGCTGCGATTGCTGAAACCCGCCCGATTGCCCGACTGACTTTTATTGTTCGACCCACAAGGAGCCATCATGCAAGCCTCGACTCAGCCTCTAGACTCCCGCCGCGTGACAAGTGGCGGCCTGCCACGGGCCCGACTCATCGCTGTCGCCACCGCCATGGCGCTATCGCTGGCATTCACCGCCGTCGCCATGGCGCAACCCGCGGCAAAGCCCGCTGGGTCGGCAGCCCCAAGCGCCGCCAAGGACGACTACAAGCCAGACGTGGGCCAGGCCGGCAAGGACGTTATCTGGGTACCCACGCCGCAAACGCTGGTGGACAAGATGCTGGACATGGCCAAGGTGACCCCGCAGGACCGGCTGATGGACCTGGGCTCGGGCGATGGGCGCACCGTGATCACCGCCGCGCAACGCGGGCTGACGGCGCAAGGCATTGAATACAACCCGGACCTGGTGGAGCTGTCGCGCCGCAACGCCCAGAGCGCGGGCGTGGCCGACCGCGCCACCTTCGTGGCGGCGGACTTGTTCAAGACGGACCTGTCCAAGGCGGACGTGATCACCATGTTCCTCTTGTCCACCATCAACGAAAAGCTGCGCCCCACCCTGTTGCAGTTGAAGCCCGGCACGCGGGTGGTGTCCAACACGTTCCGCATGGGTGACTGGGAACCGGATGCGTCCGAAACCGTCACCAAGGACTGCTCCACCTACTGCACCGCGCTGCTGTGGATCGTGCCCGCCAAGGTGGAAGGCAAATGGGAAGTGGACGGCCAGACGCTGCAACTCACACAGCAGTATCAGATGCTGTCCGGCAAGTTCGGGTCGGCCGACATCACGGATGCGCGCATGAACGGCACCGCCATCGCGTTCACCGCCAACGGCGTGCGCTACACCGGCGAAGTCAATGGCAAGACCATGAGCGGCACCGCCGCCGGCAAGGGCAATTGGACGGGGAAGCGGGTGTAGTCACCGCCGGAGGAACTGCCGGGGTAGCTGCCGAAGTAACTGCTGGGAATAGCGGCCGGGTCATTCAGGTTTGACCGGGCCGCTTCTCATGCAATAGCATGCGTTGCATGAGAAGAGACAGCAAACTTTCCGGCGTGCTTCACGTACTGCTCCATATGGCCGAAGCGCCCGGTCCCATGACGTCCGAAGACCTGGGCCGGGTCATGCAGACCAACCCGGTCGTCATTCGCCGCATCATGGCGGGCTTGCGCGACCAACAGTTGGTCAGCTCTGAAAAAGGCCATGGCGGCGGCTGGACCATCTCTTGCGATTTCAACGCCGTGACCCTGCGCGACATCTACGAAGCGTTGGGTTCACCGGAAATCTTCGCCATGGGCAACCGTAGCGAATCGCCCGGCTGCCTGGTAGAGGCCGCCGTGAATAAGGCGCTGACCGGCGCTTTCGAAGACGCCGAAGCCTTGCTGATGGCGCGCTTTGGCGGCGTGACGCTGGCTGCGTTGAGCAAGGATTTCCACGAAGCCATGGTCAAACAGGGACGGCGGATTGATCTGGGCGCGGTACATCAGCCTTGACGGCGCGAAGGAAGGGACTGCCGGTTCAGCGAGCCGCAATCAGGCAGGAGCACGCCACGCCGCCAGCGTCGATTCCACCAAGGCGATCTCGTCCTGCCCCATGCCGGCAGCCGCGTAATACCGCTGGCGCCGCGCCACGACACTGCGCACCGCATCCACGATCGAGCGCGCGGCCGCCTCTGACCGCAACCCAAAACGCCGGTACTCCGACAGGCAATTCTCAAACGTGCTGTCGCGCCCGGCCGTGCCGATATGCAGGTAATGGCGGGCGGAGCCTTCCTGCGTCACCACGTCGAACAGCGGCGCCAGCCGATAGGTATGGGCGCCCTCGTCCTTCAGGAATCCCACGTTCTTCAGGTGGTCGTCGGTGTTGTGAACGGCCACGTTCAGGATCATGCGCGCGTAAAGCTCTTTCAGGTCCTGCACAGGGTTCGACGAAATGCGGCGCGTGACGTCGGCCAGGCGCGCATAGGAATACGTGGCCTTGCCCTGGGGGCCGTCCAGGTCGCGTTTGCCGATCTGGACGGATGGGCTGATCAACGACGCGCCGCTTAGAAAATGGCGGCGCGCCACCACGGGCGCCGCGCCTTCGGGCACCGGCAGCAGCTCGCGGTCAAAGCGGTGGGTCAGCAGCACCGCGCCCAGATGGGTTTCGGTCAGCCGGATGTCGGGCACGGTCAGTCCGATGGCGCGCGCCATCCGCAGGTTGGCGAATTCAACCCGCTGCCGGTCATAGGAATCGCCCTTGCGGGGAAACTTGGCAATCCACATTTCGCCCTGCTCGTCGCGCACGATGGTCTTGGGGCGCGCGCCGCCGATATCCCATGAACTGCCCAGGATGTCGCGATACAGCCCTTTGGGCTTCACGCCCTGGTCGATGTCGGTCAACAGGTCGGCCAAGGATTCCAGTTGGCTGACTTCGGGCAGCCGATAGGTCTTGCGCATGTTCGGCGTCAGCAGGCGAGCGCTGAAGAACAGCGCGCCCACGCCCATGCCCCGACCGCGCAGCAGCACTTCGTCTTCCGTGACGCGCGCGCCCGCCTTGTCCACCCGCATGACGTTGCGCCCCCAGGCGTCGGGCGCCGCATCGAAGATAGCGCCCAGCGTTTCGTAGCGGCTTTCGGTGCGAAACGTGGTGGTGGCGTCGATCAGCGGCAGGTTCAGCGGGTCCAGCGCGAAGGCGCGTGGGTCGCGCACATAGGACTGCACGTAGGTGAATTCGGCGAAGAAGCGGGTTTCGTCGGAGTCGTCCAGCGTCAGCACGCCGGCCAAGACCGCTTCACCGCGGATGCCCACGTAGACGAACAGTTCGCTTTCAACGGATTTGTGCTTGCGAGCGCGCGCCATGCCGACCCTGGCCTAGAGCTTGGAAGGGTCGGCGCGGTGCGCATGCAAGGCGGCGCTGCTGCCTCGGCTGGGCCGGCGCAAGGCATCCAGCCGCTTGCCCACGCCGTCTTGTTCGGGGTCGCCCAGCGCAAACACCTGGTCGGCATAGCCGTATTGCAGCAAGGCCTCGATCGCCAAGGCCAGCGATACGCCGCCGTCGCCCCGCTCCAGCCGCGCGATGGTGGCGCGCGAAACGCCCATGCGGCTGGCCAGCACGCTTTCGGATTCGGCGCGGCGCAAGCGTGCCGTGCGTAGGTTGGCGCCCAGGCGGACCAGCGCTTCGGCGGCATCAAAACTGGGCTCTATCTTCTTTTTCATGCCGCAATAATAGATCCGACAACCTGGAAATGCACGATTAATAGATCATGGTGTTTTTTATCTGTGACTCATTAATAGTTCATTAATTAAATCTATGAGCTATTAATAATTCAAAAGCTTCATTCCAGAAATAGTGCTCAAACCACCACCGCCTGATCCAGCCGCAACCCGCCCCGCGCGGTATCCAGGGTGACCTGCGCGCCCAGCGGCAGCGTCAAGTTCGGGTCGCCGTGACCGCTGGGCCAGCCCGCTAGTATCGGAATTCCGCGCGCTCGGAACTGATCGAGTATCAGCGGATACAGCAGGCCTTGCGCCTCGGCGTCGTCCATCTGGCCGCGCAGGCGGGTGAAGTTGCCCACCAGCAAGCCGCGCACGCTGTCGAACTTGCCGGCAGCCGCCAGTTGGCCCAACAGGCGATCCACGCGGGGAATGGCTTCGTTCACATCTTCGATGAACAGGATGGCGTCGCGCGTGTCGATGTCGTTGCGCGTGCCGGTCAAGGCGGCGATCAGCGCCAGGTTGCCACCCACCAGCCGCCCGCTGGCCACGCCCGACACCAATTCAGTGGCCAGGGCGTCTAGCGGGGGCGCAATCCAGGAGCCCGCCCCCATCTGGCCGCTGACCATCGCCAGCACGCTGGATTCCGTGGGTTCGCGCTTGCCGGCCAACAGGTCTTGCGCCAGCATCGGCCCGTGAAAGGTCACAAACCCCACATGCCGCTGCATGGCCAGGTGCAGGGCCGTAATGTCGCTATACCCGATGAAAGGTTTGGGGTGCCGGCGCAATAGCCCGACATCCAGTTGATCCAGCAAGCGCCACGACCCGAAGCCGCCTTGCAGGCACCACACCGCACCCACCTCGGGGTCGGCGAAGGCGGCGTGCAGATCGGCCAGCCGGTCGGCGTCGCTGCCGGCCAAGTAGTCATAGGGGGGGCTCATGCGGGTGCGGCTGGCGGGCATGACCTGGGCGACGTAGCCCCGGGCTTCCAACCATTCCGCCGCCTCGTCGCTGGCGTTAAGCGCAGCCGAGGCCGGCGCCACAATCGCGATTCTTGCGCCGGGCCGTAGAGCGGGTACCGGCGTGGCCCCGATGCCGTTGGGGGGCGGGGGCGGCGTGGGTTTTTGGGAACGGCCGGAAACCGTGCCAGCTGGCGTGGCAGAGCGGCCGCCCGGTGCGCGGCTGGCGCAACCGCCCAGCACCAACGCGGACAGGCACAGCGCCCCGCCCTGTTTCAGGAAGCTTCTGCGGTGGGTCGGGACAGGCAAGGCGGGTTCGGCAGGCTGGGGGGGCATGGTTCGGGGTTGGATGCTTAGAACCGCTCGTAGTCCAGCCGGTAACGCCATTGGCCCACGGCCAGGCCCGCCATGGGCAGCCGCCCGATGCGGATGCGGCGCAAGGCCTGGAGCTGCAAGCCCGCGGTGTCGCACACATATTCAATGAAACCCAGCGGCGGCGTCTTCAGTGCAAACCGAAGATGGGTTTCGTTCTGCCAACTGACCTTCATGGGGGTGGCGGCGCGCCCCTCAAAGGACATGCCGCGTTGCAGGCGCGCCAAGTCGCCGTCGCTGAGTTTGCCCGTGACCTGCGCCACGTACTCTTGCTCAACCAGCTTGCCCTCTTCCATCAGCTTGCGCAAAATGGCGAACTCTTGCGTATACACGACCAGGCCGCTGGCGGCACGCTCAAGCGGGGTGACGAGTTTCAGGCCGTTGAACATGCGCTTCAGATAGCGCCGACCGGACCGGTCGCCGGGCATCAGGTTCTTGGGAATGATCAAGTCCAGCGCCGATCCCGGTTCGTTGTCGGCATAGGTGCCTTCGGGCTTGTGCACCAGCACCGTCACGGGCTTGATGTCTTCCAGCTTGGCGCCGGGCAGCAGCGCAACGGTCTGGCCGGGGGCGACCCGGGCGCCGGGTTCTTCCACGGTCTTGCCGTCCACGGCGACCCAGCCGCCTTCTATATAGCGTTCGGCATCGCCGCGCGAGCAAGAGAGATCCGCGGCCAGTCGTTTGGCAAGGCGTGCGCTGTCGCTCATTGGGCCTCCGCCTGCACGACGGGCGTTGCCGGGACAAATTGGAATTCGGGCGCGCTGTTTGCCAGCGCAAGCGGGTGCATCGTCATGGGTAGTGTTGGGGTGCTGCAAAAAAAGGCGGGCTGTGCGCCCGCGGTATCAGGCAGATGTTACGCCTTTTCAACGGTGGAGCCCGGCGGTGCGGCGATCGGCGTGTCAAGGGTGGACTCAATCGGCGCGTCGATAGACGCGTCGGATATTTCCGCCGTCGTCGCGGGCGGCGGCACCTCGGCGATCCAGGCTTTCAGCAAGGTCGACGTCACGGCCAGAATCACCGGACCGATGAACAGGCCGACGATACCGAAGGCGACCAAGCCGCCCAGCACGCCCGACAAAATCAGCAGCAGCGACAGATTCACCCCGCGCTTGATCAATATGGGGCGCAGCAGGTTGTCCAGCGTGGCCACCACCAGCGCCCACACCAGCAGCACAATGGCTGCCACCTTCATGTCGTTCTGAAACAGCCAGATCACGCCCCCAAGCATCGGCAGGAACGGGCCCAGTTGCGCCAGGCACAGCATCACCATCAAGGCCGTCAGGATACCGGCGGCCGGCACCCCCGCAATCCACAAGCCCAAACCACCCAACGCGGACTGCACCACCGCCGTCACCACGATGCCCAGCGCCACGGCGCGCACGGCGGCGCCCGCCAAGCGGACGGCCGCCACGCCACGTTCACCCGCCAGCCGGTTTGAAAACCGTTTTACGAAGTCGGCCGCCGCATCGCCCTGGCTGTACAGAATGCCCGAGATGATGATGGTGATGAGCATGTGCATGACGAACACGCCCACGATGGCGGCGTGGCTCAGCAGCCAACGGGCGGCCATGGTCAGGTAGGGTTCCAGCCGCGCCAGCAGCCCGCCCGCGCCCGCATCCGACAGCGTCTGCCATTCCTCGGCCACGCGCGGGCCGGCAACGGGAATGCTGCTGATCCAGCGCGGTGGCGCCAGCAAAGTGTAGTCAGGCAGGCTCTTGACCGCCGCCATGATGGCGCCGCTATGCAGCGCCAGGGTCGAGATCACCTGATACAGCGGCAAGACAATCACAAACAGCAGAATCAGCAACATGATGCTGGTGGCGGCCCAGCGGCGCCCGCCGCAGCGCCGCTGCACGGCCCGCATCACGGGCCAGGTCGCCACCACGATGGTCGTTGCCCAGATCAGCCCGGGCAGAAAGGGACGCAGCACGTACAGGCTGCCGACCATCAGCGCGGAAAGAATGACGACCAGAAGCAGAATGCGGGCCAGATCAACCGTGGTTCGTGGGTTCACGCGTTGCTCCCGGCAAGGCAAGTAGCCCTGCATGATGGCGCACCGCAACCGAGGGGCGGTTGCCCGTCTGGGTGTCGTGGATGCGATCAATTCGAAATTTATACGAAATTTGCTGGGACTTATAGGGAAACCACAACCACCCGGGACCATCCTGGCCACTGCAATGCGCCGGAGCGTGTGCGACTAGGGTGCGGCGGGCGAAGGGCTTTGCGTGGCGGCCTGGGTCGCGGCCATCAAATGCCGTGTCAGCGCGACCAGCTGCTCGTCCTTTTGCTGCAACTGCGCCAGCAACGTGGACGACTGTGTGTCAGCAGCGGCCAGGCGAGCCAACAGTGCTTGTTCGTTTCCGCGCGCGGCCGCCAACGCGCCTTGAGCCGACGCCAGCGCCTCTTGCAAGGCCGCTTGCGCGGCCTCGTGCCGCGCCTGGGCCGCTACGCTGCCGGCGTGCGCGGCTTGCGTTGCGGCATCGGCTTCGCGCTTGGCGTCCAGCGCCTGGGCCAGCGCGGCCTGGTGTTGGCTTATCTGCTTCTGGCTGGCCGCGTGTGCCTCATCCAGCCGCGTTTGCAGCTTTTTGGCCGCGCCGCGTTCGGCGTCCAGTTCGTTCAGCCAGCGCCTTTCGTGAGCGGCGTGGCGCGCTTCCAATGCCTCCACGGCTTGCGCGTGCAGGCCGCGCATTTTTTCGGCTTCGGTCAGCAGGGTTTGCACGGCGCTTTGCGCGTCTTCCAGTTGCCCCCGGCTTTGCTTCAGTTGGTCGTCGCGCTGACGCAGTTGCCGCTCCGCCGCTTGCAGGCGCTCTTCGGTGGCGGCCAATTGCGCCGTCGCGACCCGCAAGCCTTCCTGCAGATCCTGCTCCCGGTTCTCCAATTGGATTTCCCGCTGCTGAAGCTGCTCGGCTTGCGCGGCCAACCGTTCGCCCTCTTCCGCCAGTTCTTCCCAGCGCTGCCGGTAGCCCTCTGCTTGCTGGGCGCGGGCCTCGGCCAGCGCCGCCTCCCAAAAGTGCGTAGCGGCCTGGGTGACCGGGTCGGGTATGGCGGGCGGCGCGGCGAACGCACCCGGATCCTTGATGCGCGCGCCTAAAGCGCGGAACCACGTTTCCAGGTGCGGGCTGACCGTGTTGGGCGACCCGCGCCCAATCTTCTGCCGTACCCGTTCAATAGTGGGTCGTGCGCCTTCCAGCAGCAGGGTGTCAGCGGCGGTCCAGACGTCGTTTTCGGTAATTCCCGTGGCCATCGCCGGTTTCCTCTAGAAGGCATATGAACGCTGGATAAAATCCAGAATTAGTCACGATAATGGAACCTTATCGTGATTTAATTTTTATATGTGTTAGATATCATACAGCATACATAATAATATGTATGAAATAGGCATTAGGATGCATCCAGTGGCCGTTTTCGGTGGCGCCGCCCCAAAACACCCGCTTTCATCTCGTGCTGACATCCCTTCTACGTTCCCCAACCAAGGCCCTGCCCTGATGCCGCTGACATTGCTGGCTTCGCTGCCCCTTCTGGACCCCAACACCCTGGACAAGCAGGCGGACGCTGCCGTGCGCGGCCTGATGCGCGAAGGCAGTTCCGCCAACACGGCGGCCAGCTACCGCGCGGCCATCCGCTACTGGACGGCCTGGTTCGAGCTGCGCTACGGCCAGCGCTTTGCCCTGCCCTTGCCCGAGGCCGCCGTCATCCAGTTCGTGGTTGACCATGCGCAGCGCGCGTCTGATCAAGGGTTGAAATGGGAACTTCCGCTGGCGCTGGACCAGGAACTGGTCCGCCTGAAGGCCAAGGGCCGCTTGGGGCCGCCCAGTCTGAATACGCTGCTGCAACGCTTGTCGGTCCTGTCCAAGGCGCATGAGCTGCACGGCTACCCCAACCCCTGCCGCGCCGCACCCGTGCGCGAACTGCTGGCCAAGACACGCCGCGCCTACGCCCGGCGCGGCATGGCGCCTGCCAAAAAAGAAGCGCTGACCCGCGAGCCCTTGCAAGCCATGTTGGCCACCTGTGACGGCTCGCTGCGCGGCATCCGCGACCGCGCGTTGCTGCTGTTCGCCTGGGCCAGCGGTGGCCGCCGCCGTTCCGAGGTGGTGTGCGCCACGCTTGAAAACACCCGTCGCACGGCCGAGGGCTTTCTGTACACGCTGACCCAATCCAAGACGAATCAGGCGGGCACCCAGCGGCCCGGCGACCAAAAGCCCATCGTGGGGTCGGCGGCCCAGGCGCTGGAGGCCTGGCTTGCGGCCAGCGGCATCCGCCAGGGCCCGATCTTTCGCCGCGTGCGGCGCGGTGATGTGGTGGGCGAACCGCTGGCCGCCGCCGCCGTGCGCGCCATCGTGCTTGAACGCTGCAAATTGGCGGGGCTGGAAGGTGAATTTTCGGCCCACAGCCTGCGTTCGGGCTTTGTCACCGAGGCCGGCCGGCAGAACGTGCCCTTGGGCGACACCATGGCCATGACCGGGCACGCCAGCGTGGCCACGGTCATGGGCTACTTCCGCGCCGGCGCGGCCGCGCAGTCGCCGGCCGCCCGCCTGCTGGACGACCCGGACCCTCAAGCCCTATAGATAAGCGCGGCGTTTGCCGTTAATCTCGCGTCGCGATGCCGACTACGCCGCATCCCTATCCGATAGCCTGATCGCCCTAAGCCCGTCCTGAGTCCGCCCCGAGTCCCGTCCTGATCCTGTATGCGAATCAACCTACGCGGGCTTGTGCTTGCACTTACCGTCCTTAGCGCCATCGCCGCCACGGCCAACGCGCTCTACGCCAGCTACCTGGTGCAACGTGACCAGCTCATCGCCAATACGCTGGAATCCAATCGCGTGTACGCGGCCAAGCTGGCGGAAAGCACCACCTATTTCCTGAAATCGGCCCAACAGCAACTGGCATACAGCGCCCGCCACCTGGCGAGCCAGGTCGACGCTCCCGACGTGCTGGCGGGCGAAGTGGCGCGCTTGCGGGAACAGGCGAACGATTTCAATTCGGTGGGCGTGATCAGCGCGGACGGCATCATCCTGGCCACCTCACAAACCTTCAGCAGTTTCGTGGGTGCGCGGGTGGACAGCCCGGGAAGCCGCGCGGCATTGCAGGCCCGTAAACCGTTGATCAGCAAGCCGTATGTGTCGATGGCGGGCAACATGCTCATCAACCTGTCGCATCCGATCTACTCGAACGACGGCCGCTACCTGGGCTATATCGCCGGCACCATCTATTTGCGCAGCCACAACAGTGCGCTGCAGGAGCTGCTGGGCAAGCACCATTATCAGGATGGCTCTTACCTGTATGTGGTCGACCGCGACGGCCAGATGATCTATCACATACAAGCCGACCGCATCGGCGAAGACGTCAACCGCAACCCGGTGGTGGCGGCGGTTACCCGGGGCGAATCGGGCGCGCAGCGCGTGGTGAACACCCAGGGCGTGGACATGCTGGCGGGCTACGCGGTCGAGCCGCTAAGCGGCTGGGGCATCATCGCGCAACGGCCGGCGGAAGTGACCTTGGAGCCGATCCACGAATTGATCTGGGCGCTGATCGGCTACGCGGCGCCGTTGGCGCTGGCGTTTCTGCTGGCCATCTGGTGGTGCGCCCGCATGATTTCCCTGCCCCTGTCGCAATTGGCCACCAACGTTGAGCACCAGGATGTGGCCGTCGCCATGCAACGGGTGCAGTCGGTCAAGGCCTGGTACTTCGAAGCCGAACGCTTGAAGCGCGCGGTGATGAACAGCATTTCCAGCTTGCAAGACAAGATCGGCAAGCTCAACCAGGCCAGCATGACCGACCCCTTGACCGGGCTGCGCAACCGACGCGGCACGCAGGATGCCGTAGAGCAATGGCAAACCGGGGGCACGCCGTTTGCGGTGGTGGCGCTGGATATTGACCACTTCAAGCGCGTGAATGACACACACGGGCATCCGAAGGGCGACGAGGTAATTCGCGGCATGGCCAAGCTGATGCAGGAATGTTCACGGCCGTCGGACGTGCTTTGCCGCAGCGGTGGCGAAGAATTCCTGATGCTTCTGCCCAATGTCGGCATGAAGGAAGCCGCCCGCGTGGCCGAGCGATTGCGCCTGCACACGGCTGACCGGCCGCTACATGGGGTGCCCGGCATCACCGTGTCGGCCGGCGTGGCGCAGTGGCCCTCCTGTGGCGCCGAGGTTGATCAGGTCTTTCAGGCGGCCGACGCGGCCCTGTATGCCGCGAAGGCGCAAGGGCGAAATCGGGTCGTGGTGCACGGCCACGCATAGCCCGATCGGGCCGTTGCCGCACCACCCCTATCACTCACATTCGTAGTCCTCTTATTTGCTTCCGCAGCGACTCTCACCATAATGCGCCATGGTGATTGCGATGTTAATTATTAATCGCTGACGGGGCTGGCCACCCTTTCGCAGTACGTGTGCATTCCGTACGCAGTTCGTAGGTAGCTTGTACGTCGCTCGTGCACAGCTCTTCCGCAACGCATCGCTCCACCAGCCGCTTCACTCGTCGACCCACACGTCGACTCAATCGTCGTTTCCACGTCTTTTGCGACCCGCCTTCTGGCAGGCCGCCGGGGATCCTTTTGTCCAACGCAACACAACCATCAGATGGGGTACTCATGAAAGCAGCAAGCATCAAGCGCGGTGCGCTGGCCATCGCTTTGGCCGCATTGTCCAGCACCGCCGCTCACGCCGCCACCGCCACCACCAGCGTCACGCTGTATGGCGTCATCGACATGGGGCTGGGCTTTGAACGGCGCCACCACAACGCGGAAGAGTCGTCTCGCTCGCAAGTGGGGTTGCGCGATGGCACGATGTCGGGCTCCCGCTGGGGCTTGCGCGGTGTCGAAGATCTGGGTAGCGGCTACAGCGTGGTGTTCCGTCTGGAAAGCGGCTTTCACCCGCAAAACGGCAAGCAAGGCCAGGGCCGGCTATTCGGGCGCTGGGCCTATCTTGGGCTGGTGGGCGACTTTGGTGAATTGCGGGCCGGGCGCCAGCAGGTGCTGAGCGATAGCTGGGGCGGTATCTCGTCACCCTTCGGCACCTCGTGGGACGGCGCGTCCGCCTCCGTCACGTCGGGCTACAACGACGGCGACTTTGGCCATGGCGGCCGCGTCAACAATGCGTTTATCTATCGCACGCCGGTCTGGAACGGATGGCAGGCGGGTCTGGGTTATAGCTTCGAGGCCCAAGACAATGATCAATTCGCCACCGCCAACCACGACCGTGTGTGGACGGCCGGCCTGCGCTACCGCGCCGGGCCGATCTCCACCGCACTCACCTACGAACGCCTGAATCCAAACGCCAGCGTGCCGGGCAAGCTCAACGCCAGCAACGTGCAACTGGCGGCATCCTATGACTTCGAATGGATGAAACTGCACGCGGGCTATGGCAACTTGCGCAATCCCAACGTAGGGCCCTCGGCCGGCGTCAGGCGCGTGAATTCGTATGTGGGCGGCGTCAGCGTGCCGCTCAGTGGCAACAGCAAGGTGCTGGCCGCCTACCAGCGCGCCACCAGTTCGCACATCAAGGGATGGGGCCTGGGCTATGAATACGACTTGTCCAAGCGCACCAACCTCTACGCGCTGCTTGACCGCGTAGACCACCTCCAATCGCACACGCTGCAATCCGTGGTGGGCATGCGCCACCACTTCTGAGGCAATACTTTTGAAGCACCTCCTCTAAGCCACTCCGCCCCGGCTGCCATTGCGGCCCCCGGGGCGGCTTGCCCTGCCCCTACACCAGCATGGGCCAATAGGTAGGCGCCAGGCACAACCACATCTCGGCGCTCATGGCATCCGGCTTGCGCTTGGGCAAGCCCGTGCGGCGCTTGAGCGCATCGCCTCGGCATGCAAACACAATGCTGTGCGCGCAAGACGTGTCGCTAACCTCAATGACCGATCCCGCAAACTGCTTTTTTATACGGCCCAGGTAGGTGTTGAGCTGAAAGTTCGACACATGGAAGTTGCACACCATCATGCCGTCGGGCGCCAAGGCGTTGAAGCAACTTTCATAGAACGCCTCGCTTGCCAACTGCTCGGGCAGGCCGTTGATGTCGTAGCCGTCCACCAGCACCGCGTCATAGTGGTCTTGGTACTGCCTGATCAGTGCCGCGCCGTCGCCTTGCAGCACGCGAAAACGGTTGTCGTCCCGTGGCACGTGAAAGGAATCGCGCAACGCAATGACGTGCGGATTGATCTCGTACACGTCGATGCTCGTGGATGGCAGATGCTGATAGCAGAATTTGGCCAGCGATCCCCCGCCCAAACCCACCATGGCAATGCGCTGCGGATTCGGGTTGAACATCAGAAACGCCATCATGATGCGGGTGTATTCCAGATTGAGCGCCGACGGATCTTTCGTCCACATGCGGCTCTGGATTTCAGAATGAGAGAACATCAACGACCGAGACGTCGTCGTGGCGTACACGAAAGGCCTAACTTGTTGATTGTTTGATGTATTTTCAGACATTCCAAAGGCTCACTGGCTAAAGCATGGCGATGCGTGCAGACCTGGCGCGAGCTAATGCACACCTTCCAGTACACACCTTCCGGCACGCGCATTCCAGCGCACACAATCGCCCATGCAAAAACGCCGCTGGCGCGGCGAGGCGCCAGCGGACGGGTCAGGCAGATCAGGGGAAAAAGCGGATTGGCGGGCTACACGTTGAAACGGCGCACACAAGGCGCGCCGTTCAGGTAGCTAAGCGGATATGTTCAGAAACCAAGAAACCAAAAATACGGGTCCGGGCGGTTCCAAACACAACCAGCAGCGTGATTTATGCCCGCGAATGCGGGACAGCCACAGGGACTAATTCACTAAGACTGTTGCAAGGGGCGCTATTTGGAAGACCGCGATTTGTCGCCGTCTTTAGAGGCGTCGGAATCCGCGGCAACGGCATCCATTTCAGATTCCTGGTTCACTTCAGGGGCCTTCCAGTTAAGCGGCGGAACTTCAAAACGCCACTTTTTACCAACCAGTTGATGCGACATAAGCGTTCTCCTATGCGTGGTGCGTGGCTACCCCCGCCAAAGCGATGCACCGCCGGTTCAAGCGCGCCAAGAATGCCCGGTAAGTCGCGGGGGGCAGGCATTCCAAGAAGTCAGACGGCAGATCAAATAGTTGTTTTAATTTTGCCGTCAATTAAAAGATCTTAGCATATTTATGACTGAAAAAGCAAGCAGATACCTATGGGCGAGCCAGGTGCTTGACGCATGGAGAACGATCATTCTATGATCCGTCCATCCTATGCAGAACGATCGTTCTCCGGTCGTTGTTTCACCGAGCCCAAACATGATGGATGCCATGACCTCGACGCAGGAGCGCCTGCTTCGCGCCACCGAACACCTTATCTATCAAGGCGGCATCCATGCCACCGGCATGGACCTGATCGTGAAAACCTCGGGCGTGGCGCGTAAGAGCCTGTACAAGCACTATCCCAACAAAGACGCGCTGGTGGCAGCTGCTTTACAGGCGCGCGACGAGCGCTGGATGCAGTGGTTCATCGTCGCCACCACCCAGGCCGAAACGCCGCGCGCACGCTTGTTGTCCATCTTCGACGCCTTGCAGGAATGGTTCGAGTCCGACGGCTTTCGCGGGTGCGCCTTCATCAACGCGGCAGGTGAAATCAGCGACCCCGCCAACCCCATCCGCGTAGTGTCGCGACTGCATAAAGCCCGTTTGCTGGAACACGTATTGCGCTTGGCAGAAGACGCCAAGCTGCCCGACCCCGACGAGGCCGCGCGCCAATTGCTGGTGCTGATCGACGGCGCCATCGCCGTGGCGCTGGTCACGGGCGATGTGTCCATTACCGCCAGCGCGCAACGCGCCGCCGCCGCCCTCTTTCCAGCTGGCCAATGACCTTTCCCCCACCCACAAGGCCCTTACGATGACCTCGCAACCTGAATCCCGCCCGCCGCTGCCGCCCTTTACCCACAAGAGCGCGGTACAGAAAGTTCGCCTTGCCGAAGACGGCTGGAACAGCCGCGATCCTGACAAAGTGGCGCTGGCCTACAGCCTGGATACGAACTGGCGCAACCGCGCGGAATTCGTCAAGAACCGCCACGAAGCGCGCGCGTTCCTGGCGCGCAAATGGGCCAAGGAACTGGACTACCGCTTGATCAAGGAACTCTGGGCATTCACCGACAACCGCATCGCCGTGCGCTACGCCTACGAATGGCATGACGATTCCGGCAACTGGTTTCGTTCCTACGGAAATGAAAACTGGGAATTCGGCGAAGACGGCCTGATGGTCAATCGCTACGCCTGCATCAACGATCTACCCATCAAAGAGGCCGACCGCAAGTTCCGCTGGCCGCTGGGCCGCCGCCCGGACGACCACCCGGGCCTGTCGGAACTGGGGCTGTGAACCGCCCCCGCTCCACTCCTTATTCATAGGCCTTCAACAACTTGCCGAGCAAACGGCTCAGTTGCTCTTGCTCGGACGCGGTCAACGGCGACAGCACTTCCGCCTGATTGCGCAGGTGCGCCACCACCGCCTCGTCGATCAGCTTGATGCCCGCCTTGGTCAGCATCACCAGCGTGGCGCGGCCGTCATCAGGGCTGGGGGTTCGCACCACCCAGCCCGCTTTTTCCAGGCGATCGATCCGGTTGGTCATGCTGCCCGACGAAATCATGGCGTCTTCGTATAGCGCCGTGGGCGTCAGCGCATAGGGCTTGCCGCTGCGGCGCAGTGTGGCCAGCACATCGAATTCGCCAGGTTGCAGGCCAAACTCCACAAAGAGCGGGTTGATCCGGTCTCGGGTAATGACCAGCGCGCATTCGCCCAAACGCCCCAGCACGCGCATCGTTGATACGTCCAGCTCGGGGCGTTCGCGGTTCCATTGCGCCACGGCACGACTTGCTCTATCCACGGGGATCTCCTCCATTTATCTTGACGTCAAGATAAAATCCAAATATCTTGACGCCAAGATAGTCTACCGGAACGCCTCGCACGCTGCGACGCGTTCCGGCTTTGGAGCCAACGTGTCACCTTCTTGTTTGAACGCCTGGCGCATCGCCGCCATCATCCTGGTGGGGCTGAACCTGCGCCCCGTCCTGGCATCCGTTCCCCCCTTGCTGGACGTATTGCAAGCCGCCACCCGCATGTCCGATACGGCCGCCGGCCTGTTGACCGCCCTACCCGTTTTCGTGATGGGTCTGGGCGCCTTGAGCGTGGCGCCGCTGCGTCGATGGGCCAGCGAGCAGCATGGAATTGCGGCGGGCGTGGCGCTGATCATGGCCGCCACCGCAAGCCGCCTGTGGGCGGGCAGCGCCAGCCTGATGCTCTTGACGGGCGTCATTGCGGGCCTGGGTATCGCCGTCACGCAAGCCCTGCTTCCCCTCTATATCAAGACGCGGTTCTCGTCCGGCGTCAGCGCCATCATGGGCCTCTATTCGACCGCGATCATGGGCGGCGCGGCGGTGGCCAGCGTGGCCTCGCCCGTGATCGCGCAGCGCGCCGGATGGCCTGAAGCGCTGGCGGCCTGGGCCTTGCCCGCGGGCGTGGCGTTGCTGTGCTGGTGGTTGGTAAGCCGGGGCGGCGCGACGCTCGCAACCGGGAAGATGATGGCGCGCGACATGTCCACCCCGCGTGCGCGGCGCTGGCTGCTGGCGGCGTTCTTTGGCCTGGGCACGGGCGCCTACACGCTGGTGCTGGCCTGGCTTCCCCCCTATTACACAGCGCTGGGCTGGACGCCGGTGGCGTCAGGCCAATTGCTGGGCGCGGTTACGGTGGCCGAGATTGCGGCGGGGTTGCTGGTGTCCCTGGCCATTGGCCGCTTGCCCGACCGCCGGCCCGCATTGTTCACCGCGATAGGTGCGCTGGTGCTGGGCCTGCTTGGCCTGATCGCCGCGCCCGCCATGCTGGCCTGGCCCGCCGCCGTGCTGGCCGGACTGGGCATCGGCGCCTTGTTCCCGCTGTCCTTGATCGTGACGATGGACCATGCGGCAACGCCCGCGGAGGCTGGGCGCCTGGCCGCGTTCGTGCAAGGCGTGGGCTATCTGATCGCGGCGCTCTTTCCGTTTGCCGCCGGTCTGATCCGCCAGCATATGGCTGACTTGAAGCCGGCCTGGATGTTGATGGCGGCGCTGTGCGTGGTGCTGTTTGTGATGGCGGCTCGATTCCGTCCGATGCCAAGCATCACAAAGGGTTGAGGACCCGGCAGCACTTACTGCCGTACTTGCTGCCAGTTCTTGTCAGGCCTCGGGCGCCGCCAGCGGCCCGGCAGTATGGCCGTCGATATGGCCCAGCGGCCGGCCGGGGTCCAACCGGTCGCGCAAGCGCTGTTTCAGGACTTTGGCTTCCGGAAAACCGCCGTCGCTCTTGCGGTCCCAGATCAGATCGCCGTTGTAGGTGATCTGAAAAATGCCGCCCGTGCCCGGCTGCAACACCACTTCGCCCAGGTCGGTGGAGAAGGTGGACAGTAGCTCTTGCGCCATCCATCCGGCGCGCAGCAGCCACTGGCATTGCGTGCAGTAGAGGATGACGATGCGGGGTCGAAAGGCCGGGGTATTCATGGGGAAATATTCTACTGCGCGTGTCGCTTCTGTCATCGGTGCGCCGCTTGCCCGCCACGGCATTCATGGATAATGTCGGGTTTTCCCGGATGCGAATCGCACCCAAAGCCTGTCATGACGTCTGCTGCTTCTACCCCTGGCCAACGCTGGCTGATCGGTCTCTTGATGGGGCTGGTCACGCTCACGCCGATGGGTATCGATATCTACCTGCCATCGCTGCCCGCCATGGCGGCGGGGTTTGGCGAACCCGTCAGCGCGCTACAGGCCAGCATCACGCTATTCATCTTCGCCGTGGGCCTGGGCCAGATGTTGATCGGCCCCTTGGCGGACCGCTACGGACGTCGGCCCGTTGCCCTGGGCGGAGCAATGGCCTATCTGGCCGGCTCGGCGCTGGGCGCGGCCGCGTCCACGCTTGAGGTGTTTTACGTGGCCCGTGTCATTCAAGGCTTGGGCGCGTGCTCGGCGTCGCTGGTGGCGTTTGCCGCCGTGCGTGACAAGTTCAGCCCTGCCGTGGGTGCGCGCGTCTACAGTTATTTGAACGGCGCCTTGTGCTCCGTGCCGGCGTTGGCGCCTATGCTCGGTGGCGCGCTGGCGGTGCATGCCGGCTGGCGCAGCACCTTCGTCTTCATGGTGTTGTTCGCGTTCGCCTTGATGGTGCTATTGGCCCGGCGCTTCGAAGAGACGCGGGCCGCACCCTCCACGCCACGCGGTCCGCTCTACAGCCTGCCGAGGTATCTGCCCATCATCGCCAGCGGGCGATTTCTGTACTTTGCCCTGTTCGGCATGGCGGGCATGGCGATGATCCTGGTCTTCGTGTCGGCCGCGCCCGTGGTGCTGGTGCAGCAACTGGGTTATTCCGAGCTGGGTTTTTCGGCTTGGTTTGGCGGCAATGCCGCAATCAACATTGCGGCCTTCTTTCTTGCGCCCGCCTTCATCGCCCGGTTTGGACGGCACACCATGGTGCGGGTCGGCATGGTCGCGCTGCTGTTGGCGTCGGCCATGCATGCCGCCGCCTGGTGGTGGATGCCGCTATCGGCCTGGGTGTTCATGCTGCCCGTGGCCGTGCTGACCGTGGGGTTCTCCTTGGCCCTGGGCTCCGGCCTGAGCCTGGCGCTGGAGCCTTTCGCCGACCGCGCGGGCACGGCCGCCGCCGTGTACGGCTTGTTCCAGATGAGCGGCTCGGCTGTCGTCGCCACCGTGTTGCTGGACAGCGGCATGGCGCCGCAAGCCGCGATGGCGCTGATCGGCCTGCTGATTGTGGCGCCGCTCTTGCTCCTGTCGCCCGGCATGGCGCGGCGACTGAAGAGCTGAACACCCCGGGCTGAACTCGGCGCGCTGAACGGGGCGGATCGGCTTGCGCTAGTATCCAGGAAACAATTATTCCTGGAGACAACATGGCCCCGGATTCCCTGAATAACGTAGCGCCGCTTGAACCATTGCTGCTGCGCAGCTCGGCGGGCGGCGTCGTCACGCTGCGCCTGAATCGGCCCTCGCAGTTCAACGCGCTGTCCGAAGGCCTGCTGGCTGCCTTGCAGCACGAGATCGACGCCTTGGCCAGCGACCCCGATGTGCGTTGCGTGGTGCTGGAATCCGCGGGCCGGGCGTTTTGCGCGGGCCATGACCTGCGGGAAATGCGCAGCCAGCCTTCCCTGGATTACTACCGCGCGCTGTTCCGTCAGTGCGGCAGTGTCATGCAGGGTTTGCAAGCGCTGCCCGTGCCCGTCATTGCCAAGGTCCATGGCATCGCGACGGCGGCGGGTTGCCAACTGGTGGCCAGTTGCGACCTGGCCGTGGCCGCGGACACGGCGCGCTTTGCCGTGTCGGGCATCAACGTGGGGTTGTTTTGCTCGACGCCCGCCGTGGCGCTCAGCCGCAACGTGTCCGCCAAGCGCGCCTTCGAAATGCTGGTCACCGCGCGCTTCATCGATGCGGCGCAGGCGCGCGACTGGGGGCTGATCAACGATGCCGTGCCCGAGGCCGAACTGGATGCGCGGGTTGATGCGCTGACGGCGGACATTCTTGCCAAGAGCCCCACCGCCATCCGCTACGGCAAGCGCATGTTCTACCAGCAGCGCCAGATGGCCTTGGCCGATGCCTACGACTACGCCGGCGACGTGATGGCGCGCAACATGATGGAAGCCGACGCCTGCGAAGGCATCGACGCCTTCCTGCAAAAGCGCGCGCCGCGCTGGCAGTCCTAGGCGAAATAGGCCAGCGCCCACCCGCCCGCGGCCGCCATCAGCACCACCCACACGGCCGACCAGCGGGCATAGACCAGCAAGGCAAACAGCAGCAAGGCAAGGCCAAAGTCGGCCTTGTTCAAGATGGCGCTGGTCCAGACCGGGTCATACAGCGCCGCCAACAGAATGCCGACCACGCTGGCGTTCACGCCGGCGATCATGTTGCGCACGCCAGGACGCCGCCGCAAGCTTTCCCAGAACGGCAAGGCGCCCGCTACCAGCAAGGCGCCGGGCAAGAAGATCACGCTCAAGAGCACCAAGCCGCCCACCCACCCCGACAGCGGGCCGGATGACATGGCGCCCAGGAAGGCAGCAAAGGCGAACAGCGGCCCCGGCATCGCTTGCGCCGCGCCGTAGCCGGCCAGGAAGTCGGCGCTGGACACCATGCCGCCCGATACCGCCGTGGCGTCCAGCAAGGGCAGCACCACATGGCCGCCGCCAAACACCAGGGCGCCCGCGCGATAGAAGCCGGCAATCTGCGCAGCCAACGCAGAATCCGACAGGGCCGCCCACACCGGCAGCCCAATCAGAAACGCCACGAAAAGCACCAGCGCCACATAGGCCGCGCCCCGCGACCCGGCCTGGGGATGGCTAGCCATGATGGGCCGGGGCGGCAGTTGCAGCGCCGCCGCGCCCACCATGGCGCCCAACAAGATGGCGCTGATCTGGCCCCAGGCGGTGGGCAACGCGATGGTGATCAGCGCGGTGGCCACCGCCAAACCCGCCCTTGGACTGTCAGGGCACAGCGTACGGCCCATCCCCCACACGGCCTGGGCCACGATCGCCACGGCGGCAACCTTCAGCCCGTGTACGACCGCCGACCCGGACAGCCAGCCGAAGTGGGCCAGGCCCATCGCAAACCCAATCAGCGCCAGCGCGGTCGGCAGCGTGAATGCCAGCCAGGCCGCCGCCATGCCGGCCCATCCGGCGCGGCGCAGGCCAAGCGCCATGCCGACCTGGCTGCTGGCCGGGCCTGGCAGAAACTGGCACAGGGCCACGAGATCTGAATAAGCGTAGTCATCCAACCACTGGCGCCGGTCCACGAATTCCGTACGGAAGTACGCCAGGTGCGCCACCGGGCCGCCAAACGAGGTCAGGCCCAAACGCAGAAACACCAGGAAGACTTCAAGACAGGATCCGCGCGACGGCTGCGCGTGTTCGTGGGCGGCGGCCGTGCTGGCGACGTGCTCGTCGTGCGATGGAGGGTGCGGCATGGGACGTGGGCTTCTTGGTCGGTCGGAGCGCCGGAACCTCGCTCCTGTTCCAAGCTTATAGCCGGGGCACGAGCCGCTTTCAAGCACCGCTTTCATACAACGTTTCAGCCTAGGCATGGCCCAGAACTAAACACTATTTATGGCACTTCTGGTCTGGGCCAATCTGCCGCATCCTACGGGTTCCTGATGGCTTCCCCCTTTCAACAACAACGTTTCAATCAAGGTAGACCCACATGACCCAGCGGTTGGATTACTTCCAGGTGTCGGCGCAACTGTCCAAGAAGTACATGGACTTCAGCACGGCCATGAAAAATGTGCCCGTGATCGAGGAATTCGGCGACCTGGTCGACATCCGCGCCTCGCAGATCAACGGTTGCGGCTTTTGCCTGGACATGCACGTCAAGCAAGCCAAGATCCGTGGCGAACGCGAACTGCGCTTGCACCACGTGGCTATCTGGCGTGAATCGACGCTGTTCTCGGCACGCGAACGCGCCGCGCTGGCCTGGACCGAAGCCTTGACCACCCTGCCCGCCCATGGTGTGCCGGACGAGGTCTATGAAGCGGTGCGCGCGCAATTGTCCGAATCGGAAATCTCGGACCTGACGTTTCGCGTGGTGGCCATCAATGGCTGGAACCGCCTGAACGTGGCGTTTCGCACCGTGCCCGGTTCGGCCGACGCCGCCTTCGGGCTGGACAAGGCCGGCTTGAACTAAGCACGCGGGGCGGCAATGCGTCGGGAGTGCGCGCGCAATACATCAGCTGCTACATCAACGCCCGGATCCGCAGGCCGAATTCATACGCCTGCTCTTGCGACGCGATGTTGGTAAAGCCCAGCAACAAGCCTGACTGCGGATCCGGTAACGACGACCATCGCGACAAGGGATGCGCGTATAGACCTTGTTCCAGCATGCGCGCGGCCAGCGGCTGGTCGCGCAGCTTGCCGTCCATGCGCGCCACCAGATGCATGCCCCCCGGCTGGGAATCAATCCGCAGGCGGCTTCCCAGCGCGGCGCTCAAGCCCGCCGCCGTGGCCTCGCGACGTTCGCTATACAGCCGCCGCATCCGCTGGATGTGACGTCCAAAGTGCCCTTCGCTGATGAAGGCCGTCAGCAGCGCCTGCGTATAGGCCGGCGCGCCGCCCGACAGCAGCCGGCTGATCTGGTCAAAGCGCGGCACGTGCGCCTCGGGCACCACCAGGTACGCCAGGCGCATGCCGGGAAACAGCACCTTGCTGAACGACCCCGCGTACAACACCCGCCCCTGCGTATCCAGACTCTTCAACGCGGGCAGCGGACGGCTGACGTAGCGGTATTCGCCGTCGTAGTCGTCTTCCACAATCCAGGCCTGACTGCGCTCGGCCCAGTCCAGCAGCGCCTGGCGGCGGGGTAACGACAAGGACATGGACAGCGGGCTTTGATGGGCCGGCGTCACCACCGCCGCCCTGGCCTGCCCCGCGCGCGCCACGCCTTCCGCCACCATCAGGCCATCCGCGTCCACCGGCACCGGCACGGCGTCCAAGCGGGCCTGCGCCAACAGCGCCCGCGTGGGCGGATAGCCGGGGTCTTCCACCCAGACACGGTCGCCGGGCGCAAGCAAGGCCTGGATGATCAACTGCATCGTGAAGTTGTAGCCCGAGGTGATATACACCTGCGCGGGCTGGCAATGAATGCCGCGCGCCACGCGCAGATAGGCCGCTACCGCGGTGCGCAGGTCGGGCAAGCCATCCGAGGGCGGATAAGACAGATCGGCCGCCTGCAAGCCGCGCAACTGGCGGGCGCCCAGGCGCGCCCAGAGCTTGCGCGGAAAGGCATCCAGCGCCGGTATGCCCATCTGGAACGGCAGGATGCGGGGCGGCCGATGCCAGCCGTGCTCGTCGTCCGCCGCTTCGACCGGCGCGACGACAGCGGGTGCGGCGGCTTGCGGTTGCAGATCGGGTGCCACGATGGTGCCGGCCTGCCCGCGCGCCTGGATGTAGCCTTCGGCGGCCAGCAGCGAATACGCCACTTCGATCGTGCCGCGCGCCACGCCCATTTCCTTGGCCAAGGCGCGCGCCGACGGAATGCGGTCGCCGGCTTTGAGGGCGCCCTCCGCGATGGCGCTGCGAAAGCGCTCATACACCTGACGGTAAAGCGGGTCGGTGCTGTCCGGGGCAAGCGGTGCCTGGGCCTCGGGGCGGCGGCTGATCATGGCATAGTCCAAAGTTCAATTTATGGCTCTACAAATTATGGCATGGCAAATCTACGATGACGGCTGACTTCCAACCCTGACACCAGCCCCCCTATGCAAACCTCCACGGCCGACCCCGCCCTGCACCACATCGAAACCGAAGAAGAATTACGCGCGTGCCTGCCGCTGATGCGCGAGCTTCGGCCGCATTTGGCTGACGCCGACGACTTCACCGCGCGCATCCGCCGCATGCGTGACCAAAGCTACCGCCTGCTGGCCGGCAACGATGGCGGCAAGCCCGTGGCGCTGGCCGGCTACCGCTACCAGGAAAACCTGATCTACGGCCGCTTTCTGTATGTGGACGACCTGGTGGTGGACGCCACGCGGCGCGGTGGCCGCTGGGGCGCGCGCCTGCTGCACGCGCTGGACGGCATTGCGCGCGAGGCCGGTTGCGCAAAACTGGTGTTGGACACCGGCCTGGCCAATTCGATGGCGCAACGTTTCTACTTTCGGCAAGGGCTCTTGAGCCAAGGCCTGCACTTCAGCAAAAACCTGGACACGACGACCGCATGAACATTCTTCACATCACCTGCAGCCCCCGCGGCCGCGCTTCCGAAAGCCACCGCCTGTCGCAACGCATCATTGAACGCCTGGTCGACGACGCAGACGGCGCGGCGCCCGCCATCGTGGAACTCGACGCCACTCGCCTGCCCCATGTGGACCACGACTACGCGCTGGCGCTAAGCGCGCCGGCAGACCCGGCGGACGACGTGCTGAATCGAGGCGCGCTGCGCCTATCCACCGAACTGATCCAGGCATTGCAAGACGCCACCCACATCGTCATCGCCACGCCCATGCACAACTTCACGGTGCCGTCGGCGTTGAAAGTCTGGATTGATCATGTGGTGCGGGTGCGCAGCACGTTTCGCATCACTCCCGAAGGCAAGATCGGTAATTTGCCGGATCGCCCCGTGTATGTGGCCGTGTCGTCGGGCGGTGAATTCTCGGGCGACGCGGCGCGCCAGCCGGACTTCCTGACGCCCTACCTGAAGCATGTGCTGGGCACGATCGGCCTGTCCAACGTGACCTTCTTTTCGGTGCACGGCACCGCGCGCGGTGATGCGGCATTGCAGGCGGCCCGCGCCTTGGCCGAAGCAAAAATCGCGGCGCATCCGCTGGCTACGGCATCCGTCGCCTGATCGTGGGCCGGCCTGGTAAAGCTTCATAAGTGCTTGTTTACCAGGCCTTTCAGCCACGTCCGCTTATTAAATCGGGTCGCATTGACACCGTGGAAACGCGCACACTACGCTAGGCCGCAAGCAAGCGGCGCCAGCCACTGTGATAACGGCTTCTTAACGAAGCGCCATCACGCATACGGCGTACTTCGCCCGACCGATTCGTTCTTGTTGGAGACGTGCGATGACCTGGCGCCAGCCCCTTCTTTTCATGACCGCTCTCGTCGCGCTAAGCGGCGTTTTTTCCGTACCGTCGCAGGCGGCGTGCAGCGACCAGAAAATAATGACGATGGCAGGCGATGGCAAATCGGTGAAGGCCATCGCCAAGGCCTGCAACATGCCCGTGGCCAAGGTGCGCGCCGCCATGCAGAACCAGACCGATGACGACGACGATAGCATTGCCGCCGCCACGGCAGCGCCCGCGCTGGTGCCCAAGAAGCTGCCGTCCGGCGCCGGTCTGGCCAGTTGCGACTGCCAGGGCACGGTGCCCTACGGCGACAAGGACCCCGAACAGCGCTGCGAAAGCGGCATGTCCATCGCAACGCCGTGCGCCGGTTACTGCCCGCCGCGCGGTATCGCGCCTTGGCGCCGTGTGTGCAGCTAGGCGCGATCAGCCGCTGCTTATGAACCCGCGCTAGCGCGCGTGGACATCGTCATTGCGGCATGTCGAACGCGTATATCCGCTTCCACTCGCGCGCCATGTCCACCACCACCCAGCCTTTGCTGCCCGCTTCATCCAGGGCCTTGTCCAACCGGCCGATCCGGGAATCCCGGTCGTAGGCCCATTCGCGCTTGGCGTCGGTGTGGTGCACCAGGCCAGCAAAGCGCTTGCCCGGTCCCGCCATCGTCCATTGCAGCATCTGCAGGTCGCCGTCGGAATTTCCGAACGCGAAAATGGGCTGCCGGCCGATGAATTTATTGATGGACACGGGCTTGCCTGGGCCGTCGTCGTTGTAGTCCAGCTTGGGCAAGCGCATCAACACCGGCTTACCGTCCTGCATCTGGAATTCCGTGGCGAAGGTGGTGCCAATGACCTGCTCGGGCGGAATGCCGTAGACGTCCTGCGCCCAGGCACGCATGAATTCGACTTCGCCGCCCGACACGATGTAGGTCTTGAAGCCATTGCCGCGCAGGTAGTACAGCAGCTCGCGCATGGGTGCGAAGGTCAGGTTGGTATAAGGTTGCTTGAAGCGCGGATGCTTGGCGGTCTTCACCCATTGCTTGACCTCGTCCGAGAACGCCTGCGTCGTCATGTTGGTATGCGTCACGCCGACAATCTTCAGCAAACCTTCCTTGCCGGCGGCCGCCAGCGTCTGACGGTCGCCTTCCAGCGCGGCCTTGTAGGGCTGTTCCAGTTTCCATTCCGGGTGTTGCGGCGCCAGGACCTTCAATTCGTCCATGGCAAAGATCAGCTCGAAGTACATCGGCTGTTCGCTCCACAGGGTGCCGTCGTTATCAAACACCGCAATACGGTCGACCGGCGCCACATAATCCGGTCCGCCCTCTTTGGTGACCGCGTCCACGAAAGCCAGGATCGCCTGGCGGGACGGGCCCTCGTTCCAGGATGGCAACGGCGTTTGGGCGTGCGCGGCGCAGGCGATAAGCAGCAACGCCAGCATGGCGTAGCAGCGCCGTGCGAAACGGACAGACAGGTTCATGACGATTCTCCTGGAACGGGATCGAACTTGCGAGGGTCAAGCGGCATCAGGCCAAGGCGCGGCGCGGGGGGCTTGGCTGGCCGTGCGGCTGGCGCGGCGTCAGCGGCTGGCGACGCCGTTCTTGCGGGCCTGCGCCAATTTCCACTGCTGCGGCGTCATCACCGTGCGGAATCCCAGGTGCGACATGCCATTCATCGGGTCGGTGCCGCGCCGCGCGCTGGTGCGGTAACTGATGCAATAGGTATCGCTGCACAGGAACGAGCCGCCACGGGTTACGCGCTTGGGCGCGCCGGGCGGCACAGCGCCGTCGTCCGGGTCGAAGCTGTCGGCCGGCCCGGCGGGGTCCACGGGCGGCTTGCGGTACTGCGCCTGAATCTTGAAGGCGTCGGCGCGGTACCAGTCGGACGTCCATTGCCAGACGTTGCCGGCCATGTCGTAAAGCCCGTAGCCGTTGGGCGAGAAGCTGCCGACGGGCATGGTGCCCACCTGCACTTTTTCATCCTTCACAACGGGAAACGGCTGCGCTTGCTGCGTGTCCCAGATATTGGCCATCGGCTTGCCCTGGGGCAAAAGCTCTTCGCCCCAGGCGTAAGTGGCCTGTTCGAGTCCACCGCGCGCCGCCATTTCCCATTCAGTTTCAGTCGGCAGGCGCTTGCCGGCCCATTTTGCATAGGCCACGGCATCTTCGTACGACACCTGCACGACGGGGTGATCGTCCTTGCCGTCGATCGACGTGCCCGGGCCTTGCGGATGCCGCCAATTCGCGCCCGCCACGTAGCGCCACCAACGCGAGTAATCGCGCAGCGACACCTCGGACTCGGTGCCCACGAACACCATGGCGCCGGGCACCAGCAGGCTGTCGTCGGGGCGCGGCGTGCCGGGTGGCAATTGCACCTTCAGGTCTTCCCATTTGGGTTTTTGCTCGGCTGTCGTGACATAGCCGGTGGCTTCTACAAAGCGGCGGAACTGCGCATTGGTGACGTCGTTCACGTCCATCCAGAACCCGCTTACCGCCACCTTGTGCGCGGGCATTTCATTGGGTTGCGCCAGCTTGTGGCTGCTGCCCATCAGGAATTCGCGCCCTGGCACCCATGCCATGCCAGGCGGGCCATTCTTGCCGTCGCCCAACACCACCTTGACGGCTTGTGGCTTGCCGTCGTCGGCCATCACCAGAAAAGCCGTGCTTGCCGCCACCCCCAGCACCACGCCGCCCAATAGCAGCGCGCCAACCAGGCGGGATTTGTTTTTCACTTGCTTCGTCGCCATATCGAGTCACCCGAAGTCAAAGAAATTCATAGGGCCGCCCGGAAGAGGCAGGTTCGACCAATGCGGGTCGGGAATACCAACGTGACGGTGCATCGGATCGACGCCGACGACCCTGCGCGCCGCATACCCGGACTTTCGGAAAATCACGAGAAATAAAATGCCTTTCGCAATATTCTCACAGAGTTTTGCATCGCCCAAGCCTGGCGTTATCCGGGGAATCAGGAAAAGCGCCCGGCATTACTCTTGCGTCCCCGGTTGGTTTTCCGGTCGGGCATGCACTTGATGGATGCGCAGGCCGTCGCGGCGCGTGACCTCGAAATTCCAATCATGCAGGCGGATCATGTCGCCGGCGTCGGGCAGTCGGCCCACCGCGCGCAGCAGGCAACCCGCCAGCGTGGCGTCCGGGGTGTCCGCAACCAAGCCGGGCGTGTCCAGCAAACGGGCGGCTTCGCCTACCGACAAACCGCCTTCCAGCAACCATGAACCGTCCGACAACTGCAACGCTTCAGGCTGGTCTTCGCTGTGTTCGGGCAGCTCGCCACCCACGGCGGTCAGCACATCCATTGGTGTAACCAGGCCCTCGCAGACACCGTGTTCGTCCACCACGATCAGCATGTGGTCGCGCGTGGCGCGCAGTTCTTCCAGCACCTTCAACACCGGCGTCGTCTCCATGACGTAGCGCGGTTCGCGCGCCAGGTCCACCAGGTCGATGGGACCAGGGTTGCTCAACAGCGGCAGCACGTCCTTGAAGTGCAACACGCCCAGCACGTTGGACGCATCACCCGCGCAGAGCGGCAAGCGCGAGTGGCCGCTGGCGAACTTGCGCACAACGGCTTCGGACGAATCCGCCACATCCAGCCAGACCATGTCGCCGCGCGGCACCATGATGGAGCGGACGTCGTGCCCGCCCACGGAAAGCACGCGCTCGATCATGGAGCTTTCTTCGGGCGCGAAGGCGGGCTCATCGCCCGCGCTGTCCACCAGCGCCACCATTTCGTCGGCCTGTTGGCCGGGTTGGCCGGCGCGTCCCGTATGCAGCAGGCGCAACACGGCCTGCGCGGTGCGCTGGCGGCGGCCCAGGGCGTGCGTGCCCTTGGCGCGGTTACGACGAGCCAACTGGTTGCACAGCTCGATCAAAATCGAGAAGCCGATCGCGGCATACAGATAACCCTTGGGCACATCGAAGCCCAGGCCTTCGGCAACCAGGCTGAAACCGATCATCAGCAGCAGGCCCAGGCACAGGATCACCACGGTGGGGTGGCGACCCACGAACGCCATCAACGGACGGCTGGCCACCATCATGACGGCCATCGCCACCACCACGGCGATCATCATGATGCTGAGTTCCTGCACCATACCGACCGCGGTGATGACCGAGTCCAGCGAGAACACGGCGTCCAGCACCACGATCTGCAAGATGACCTGCCAGAAGATTGCGTGCTGTGGCTTCTGACCGGACTCGTGGCCGGCGCTGCCTTCCACGCGCTCGTGCAATTCCATCGTGCCCTTGAAGAGCAGGAACATACCCCCCAGGATCAAGATCAGGTCCCGCCCGGATATCTCGCTACCCCAAACGGTAAAGAGCGGCGCCGTCAGCGTCACCACCCAGGCGATACTGGCCAGCAGGCCCAAGCGCATCACCAGCGCCAGGCTCAGGCCGATCATCCGCGCCCGGTTGCGCTGCTCGGGCGGCAGCTTGTCCGCAAGAATCGCGATGAACACCAGGTTGTCGATGCCCAGCACAATTTCAAGAATCACCAGGGTCGCCAGGCCGAGCCAGGCGGTGGGGTGGTACATCCAGTCGAAAATCATTGTGGGTCCGCGAATGTCGGGCGTGCGCGCGCAGCGGCGCCGCCTTGCTGAAGGAGGAAAGCGTGGGGATTCAAGGGGGAATGGTCAAAGCCGGGCGGCGCGCGGCACGCGAGTTGCGGCGGCACAGTGGCGATGCAGATTGAAACCGCGCGTCGTGTTGATGCCACGGCGCGCCGGCGGATAGAGAGAAAAGTTGGGCGCCGGGGCGCCCTGCTAGGAGGGGGGTCTTGAGTCATAAAAGGCCGTGTTCACGGGGTTGCCTTCGCAACCTCAGGACGCAAACACCGCCGGGCTCTCGTTCTTACAGGAAACTGAATAATACCTGAAAGCGATATCGCCCCATTTTGCCGGGGGCCAGGCCTCAGCGCGTATCCGCCCCACCTCCAGAGCCGGACGATGCACCCGACCCAGGCATGCCCGTGTTATCCGGCGCCCCCGTCTTGCTGCCACCACTTTTGCCGCCACCGCGCGTATCCGTATCCGGGGCTTTCTGGCGCGGATTTGCATCGCCCTTGGGCGGAGCATTGGAGTCGACAGGCCGGGGCTTCGACGTCCCGGTCTTTTCTTCAGTGGCAGGCATTTTTTGCTTGTCGGGATTTTGCGTTCCCGGCACGGGCTCGCGAATGACATTGGGCGGCGCCATCTTGTCGTCCGCCGTGGGCATGGGCGTGGAAGGCGGCGGCGCGGCTTGCGCGACCAGCGTGGTCTGGCTGGTCTGCGCCGTGGTCGCATGCCAAGGCAACACCGCCAACATGGCGGATATCAGTAGCAGTTTGTGGCTTTTCATCGTTGTCTCCCAATTAAAAACAGTGACAAACTAATTGCCAGCGGATAACGAGTTGTTGCGGGGTCTCTATCAACTGCGGGGCAAGTAGCGTGCCTGCCCCAAAACTGGAGCGATGCATGGACGATCAATCCTCGAATGACGGTTCCGGATCAGGCCAGCCCGTCGCAGGCCGGCGTGGGCTGCTCAAGGCGCTGGCGGTGGGCGTGCCCGGCGCCGCCTGGGCCGCCCGCGCGGCAGCTGCTCCCTCTGCGCCCGCCCCCGCCGCCGGCAACCCGGAAGGCCAGGCGGCCATAGCGCCCTCCGCCGACCGCACCCTTCGATTCTTCAACGCCCAGGAAGCCCAGGCGATGGACGCCATCGCGGCACGCTTGATTCCCGCCGACGACTTAGGCCCCGGCGCAAAAGAAGCCGGCGTCACCTATTTCCTGGATGGCCAGTTGGCGGGCGCCTGGGGCGCGGGCAGCCAGTTCTATCGACAAGGTCCGTTTGAAAAAGGCACGCCCGAGCAGGGCTACCAGTTGTCATTCACGCCGGCCGAGATGATCCGGCGCGGTTTGGCCGCGCTGGACGCCGCGACCCGCAAGCAAGACGGCAAACCCTTTGCAGAACTAGATGAAGCCAGGCAGGACGCCTGGCTTCATGACTTGCAGGCGGGCAAAGTCGATTTTTCTCCGCTGCCGTCCGACATCTTCTTTCAGGCCTTGCTGGACGGCACGATCGAAGGCTTCTTTTCCGACCCGCTCTACGGTGGCAACGTCGACATGGTGGGATGGAAGCTGGTGGGATTTCCCGGCGCCTATGCGTCCTTCTCCAACGATATCGAACGCCATGGCGTGATTTGGGCGGGCAAGCCCGTGTCCATCGCCAATGCGGTGGGCCACAAGATGAAACCGGGAGACGGACATGGCTAAAACGCTACCCCCCGTGGACGTCGCGATCATCGGCGGCGGCTGGACGGGTTCCATCATCGGCAAGGAGTTGGCTGCGGCCAAGCAACGGGTGGTGGTGCTGGAACGCGGCCAGGCGCGTTGGCCCTCCCCTGATTTCCAGGGCCCTAACGTCCACGACGAATTGAAGTACGCCCGCCGCCACGAACTGCACCAGGACGCGGCCACCGAAACCTTCACGTTTCGCAACAGTACGGACCAGAAGGCGCTGCCCATGCGCCGCTGGCAGTTTGCGTATCCGGGCACGCACCTGGGCGGCGCGGGCAACCACTGGTCGGGCGCGTACTACCGCTTCGATCCCACCGACTTTCGCATCCGCAGCCACTACACCGAGCGCTATGGCGCGAAGATTTTCGACAAGGAACTGAGCTGCCAGGACTGGCCCGTCAGCTATGACGAGCTGGAGCCCTATTTCGACCGGTACGACTATTTGATCGGCGCCTCCGGCCAGGCCGGCAACATCAAGGGGCAAAAGCAGGAAGGTGGCAACCCCTTTGAACCCTGGCGCTCGCGGCCCTATCCGAATCCGCCCATGAAGGTGCCCTACGCGCCCGCGCTGTTCGGCGAAGCCGCGCGCAAACTGGGCTATCACCCCTATGTGCAGCCCTCGGCCCTCTGTACGCGCCCTTATGTGAATTCCGAGGGCCTGCACATGAGCGCCTGTGTGTACTGCGGGTTCTGTTCCAACTTTGGCTGTGAGCATTTCGCCAAGGCCTCGCCGCAGGTCTGCATCTTGCCCGTGGCCATGAAGATGGAGAACTTCGAGATCCGCACGGGCGCGCACGTGCTGCGTGTGGAACTGACGCCGGACAAGAAGCGCGCGCGCGGCGTGACCTATGTGGACGCGGCGGGCGAAGAGGTTTTCCAACCGGCCGAGGTTGTGGTGCTGTGCGCCTTTGGCATCAACAACGTGCGCCTGCTGCTGCTCTCGGGCATCGGCAAGCCTTACGACCCCGCAACCGATACCGGCGTCGTGGGCCGCAACTACACCCACCAGACCACGTCGGGCGTGAACCTGTTTTTCGACGAGTCGATCAATATCAACCCATTCATGGGCGCGGGCGCGGTCGCCGTGACCATGGACGATTTCAGCGCCGACAATTTCGACCACGGGCCACTGGGGTTTGTGGGCGGCGGGTATCTGCAGATCCAGGTGGTCAGCGGCGCGCCCATCGGCTTTCATCCCACGCCCAAAGGCACGCCCACCTGGGGCGCCGACTGGAAGAAGGCCGTCAAGCGTTACTACAACCATTCGGCGTCCATCACCATCACCGGGTCCGCCCAGCCCTGGCGCGGCGGCTATCTGAGCCTGGACCCCACCTACAAGGACGCCTGGGGCCTGCCGCTGCTGCGCATCACCTACGACTTTCCGGACAACGACATCCGCATGTCGGCGTTCCTAACCACCAAGGGTGACGAGATCGGCCGCGCCATGAAGGGCATCGTGCGGACCGAGCCCGGCCCGCGCAAACGGCCTTTTTCGGCAACAGCCTATCAGTCCACCCACCTGACCGGCGGCGCGGCCATGGGCGACAACCCCGACACCAGCGTCGTCAACCGTTACGGGCAAAGCTGGGACGTGCCGAATGTGTTTGTGACCGGCGCGGCCTTATTCCCGCAAAACTCGGGCTACAACCCGACAGGCACCGTGGGCGCCACCGCCTACTGGATCGTCGAAAAAATCAAGGCGGACTATCTGCGTTCGCCGGGACCGCTGGTGTGATCATGATTGAACATCGCAAAGGCATATCCGTCGCCATCCTGCTGATCATGGCGCCGCCGCTGGTCACGTTGATCGCCACGGCGCACCAGATGATCGGCACCGGTGGCGACGGCCTGATCCGCGCCAGGGCCGTCACGGCATCGGCGCCACCCGCGACCGCGTCACCCGCAGCGCCAGCAGCAGCTGGCCCGGCCGCGCCGCCCCAGGCCGCGGCGCCCACGTCCGCGCCACCACCGTCCGCGCCGCCCAAACCCGCCACCCCCGTACCCGGCCGCAGCGCACAGGACTTCAGCGCGTCGCGTCCGGAATGGGAGAACTTCCTGCGCGATGCCGACCCACAAGCCGGCAAGCAGCTTGCCGCCAATGGCAAGCCCGCGGCGGGCGTGCAGGCTTGCGTGGCCTGTCACGGGCAAGCCGGCATCACACCCACTGGCGGCATCTTTCCGAATCTGGCGGGCCTGAGCAGCGAGTATCTGGCCAAGCAACTGGCCGACTTCCGCAGCGGCACGCGCGTTCAACCACTGATGAATACGGTGGCGCGCGCGCTGACCGAGCAGGAAATCGGGCAGCTGGCGGCGTACTACGGCACCCTGGCCGGCCCGCCGATGCATGTGGGCGAATTCGGCGGCGAAGCGGCACGCAAGCTGGATGTGCAAGGCGACGGCACGCGCGCCCTGCCCGCTTGCGCGAATTGCCACGGCCTGCGCGGCATGGGCGAAGGCCCGCTGTTGCCGCGCCTGGCGGGGCAGTCGCGGGAGTACTTCGTCGACCAGATGAATGCCTTTCGCAGCGGCTCGCGGCAGAACGATGACGTCGGCGTCATGCGCGCGTTTGCGCAGCGTCTGACCGATAGCGAGATCCAGGCATTGGCGGCCTACTACGCGGGGCCCGCGCCCAAGCCGCAATAAGCGGCGTCACTGGCTAGGGCTTAGCAAGTCCGACAACGCGTCGCCCAGTTCCTTGACCGCACCGGTCACGCCTTGGGCGGCGCCTTCCGCGCCCACACCGATCGCGCGGCCGAAGCCCTGCGCCACTTGCGCGGCGAAACCGCGCGTGACCGAGAACTTGGGGTTGTCCAGGCTGCCGCGCAACGCGAACTCGAATCGCAGTGCGCCGGTCTTGTCCTTCATGGCGGCCAGCACCGCCTTGCGGGGTAGCGAAAACACCGAACCATCACCGCTGAATTTCAGCCCACGCAGCGCCACAACGCCCGACGCCCGCAAATCTTGCTTGGCGATGGCGGTGCTCATGTCCAGGTCCATCGCGCCGCCCGTCAGCGTGCCGGCGCCGTTTTCCGCCAGGTACGGCGCCGCGTGTCGGATATCCATATTGCGCACCGCGACCTTCATTTCTGAATCGGTGCCGCCGATTTCCACCCAGCCCTGGGCCCGCACCGTCGATTCGCCATTGCGGTTGTCTTCCACGTCGCCGGCGAATTCAATGTTGCTGCGCACGCTATCGCCCGGAATCATCACGGGGCTCAGCCGCGCCCGCACGTTCTTGAAAGGGATACGGTGCGCGGGCGTGGCTACGGCGGCGTCAACAAAGTCCAGCCGCCCGTCGCGCAGCACCAGTTGCGCGATGTCGATTGGCATGCGGCCGCGCGTGCGCCCTTCGCCCGCTTGCAGCGCCGTCTTCAAGGCGGGCGCAATCTGCATATCGCCGTTGTCGGTGCGCACGACGGCAAAGTCAAAGCCCTCGACGGTGACGGTGTTGAACACCGCTTCATGCCGCAGGAAGCCGGACCACTTGGGCTCCAGCACGATCCGCTTGGCGCGCGCCTCCGCCTGACCGGACGCACCCGGTACCACGACGTCGGTCAACACCACTTGCCGGAACCCGACCTGTACGTCGCCGACCTGGCTGCGCGGCCCAAGCAGGCTTGAAACGCGCTGTTCAACAATACGGACGGCGGCAAACGCAAGAATCGCCGCCAGCGCCATCAGCATCAACAGCACCGCCAGGGTCGACCCCAAGGCGGAGCGCTGGCGCGATGCGGGAGCAAGCGAATTCATGAGCAATCCTGGATAGAGCCAACGGGAGCGCATGACCAAAGTGCATGGTCAGAGCGCATGGTCGAAGATACGGCCACATATTTCAATGGCCGGAAAGGATGATGGCAGCAAACCGGGGGCCCAAGCAAATGGCCCCGGCCGCGCCTGTCAGGGGCGAGGCCGGGGCCGTCGGGATACGCGCTGCCGGTATGCGGTCTCAAGGCGCGATCAAGGCGCTAGCGCTGCGTCTTGTTTTGCTGGCCGGGGTTCTGGCCTTGCTGGCCTTGACCCTTGTCGATCTGCTGGCCGGGTTGTTGCCCCGACTGCTGACCAGGTTGTTGGCCCGATTGTTGGTTGCGGTCCTTGGGGTTTTCCTGGGCCTGTTGTTTTTGCGGCTGCTTTTGCTGGTCGGGCTGGTTCTGATTGGACATTACAAGTCTCCTAGAGGGCGGAACAACTCCGCTGGACTTGCTGTCGCAACTGACGTGCCCAAACGCCCTGCGCGTGGGGTTTAGGTGCGGGAGGCGGTCGGGGACGGGACGATTCCGGTAAGAATTACCGCTCCTGCGGGGCTACTGCGTGGTCACACGCACAGGCGGACCGGGCTCGGCATCGGCGCCGTCGAACGCCTCGATCCAGGACGACGCATAGGTAGCGGAGGCGGCCAGCGGCGCTATCCCGTCGCGTTGCGTGCGCAGCCGCAGCATCAACTCGTCCAGCGTCATGGGTCGGCCCAACGCGAAGCCTTGGCCGTAGCGGCAACCCGCTGCCCGCAAGGCGGGGATGTCGGCCACGTTCTCGACCCCCTCGGCCACCACCCGCCACCCCATGCGGGTGGCCAGCTCGGCGGCGCTGCGCAGCACTTCGAACGCCACGGCGCTGCGCCGCATGCGCGTCACGAAATACTGGTCGATCTTGACTTCGGAAAGCGGAATGGCCGACAGCAGCTTCAATGAGGCGTGCCCGGTGCCAAAATCGTCCAGGCTGACCTCGCAGCCCGCGTCCTCCAGCTTCATGAGCGACGCGCGCAAGACGTCAAGGTCCTTGATGGGCTGGTCTTCGGTGAGTTCGACGCGCACCAGCGAGGCCGGCAGTTCCGCCGCGCGGATACGGTCAAGCAGGAAGGCGACCGAGCGGTCGTCGGCAAGCGTCGTGGCCGGCGCGTTGATCGCGATCGGCACCGCGACGCCCATTCGGCGCATGGTCAGCAGCACATCGATCACGCGCAGGCAAACGCGTTCGAACAGTTGCTTGTCCATACCCATGCGATTGACGGCAGGAATGAATTCGGCAGGCATGACCAGCCCAAGCCGGGGATGCTGCCATCGCGCCAGCGCCTCGGCCGACACGATTTTCCCCGTGAGCAAATCCATTTGGGGCTGCAACAACACGCGCAGCCCATCTTTTCCTGCAACCATGGCGGCGATTTCATCATCGCTGACCACCGAGCTGGTTGAAGCCTCGTGATTCGGCGTCATGTCAACGCTCCTCGCATGTCCCTGGATAACGCCTGCGCTGTCCGGGCGCAGATAGGGACACATTGGGACATGAGTTCACTCTTGGCTTGCCGCTATTGCGTCACCCACATAACCGGTGACGCCATCGCAAATGTTTTTTTATGCCATTTCGCGCAATTGTTCCAGGCAAATTTGCGTGTTTCAGTCCATTAATTCACATTAATGTAACCAGCCGTATATGCCAACGCCCTTGTCGACATGCTAGGGTTTGCGTCCTGCGCATTCTCTGCCTGACTTCTGCCGTATTCCCAGCGTGACAAAACTGCTTTCCCTCTGGCGCGCCTCGCTGCGCAACGTGCTGTGGCTGGACGCCCTGCAAGCCGCCGCGATCAGCGCGGCCCCCGTCATCCTGGCCGTGCTGGTTCACGAGCCGCGCCTGGGCTGGACCGCCATCGCCGCCTTCTGGGCCTGCTTCGGCGACCCCGGCGGGCCGCTGCGCCAACGCGCGGGCTCCATGCTCGCGCTGGGACTGATCGGCGCCCTCTTCTGTTTCCTGGCCAGCGCCAGCGCCAGCCACCTTTGGCTGCTGCTGCCGCTGACCTTCGCCTGCTGCACCTTCGGCGGACTGCTGCGGGTGCTGGGGCCGGCCGCCGCCATTGTCGGCACACTGCTGTCGGCTGGCTTCGTGGTGGCGGCGGAATTGCCCGCGCCCACGCTGGCCGAGAGCCTGTCGTACACCCTGTTCTTCCTGGCCGGCGCGGTGTGGGCCATGTTGATGACGGCCCTGGTCTGGCGCCGACGCCCCTGGAAAGACGCGACCCATGCCGTTGCGCACTGCTATCGCGGCCTGGCGGACTTCGCCGATGCCTTGGCGCGCATGTATTCGGGCCTGACGGTGTCGGGCGTGACCCCAGCCGGCGGGCCGCAGGCCTGGACGGCGGTCACCAAACCGCAACGCAGCGCACAGCGGGCGGCGTTGGAAGCCGCCCGCGTGCGTATCCGCGAAGTGCAGGACACCCGCCCGTCGCGCCGTGCACGGGCGCATCAATTGACGTATCTGCTGGACAGCGCCGAAGACAGTTTCATTGCGCTGGTCGCCGCGGCCGACCTGCTGGAATCCAACGCGCCACGCTGGCTGGGCCGCAGCGCCGGCGCGCATCTGTCCCATGCGCTGCACCGCTACGCCAGCGTCTGCAACGCCATCGCCAGCACCTCGGACGTCAGTGACGCCAAGCAGGCGCAATGCCTGCGGGAACGGCTGGCGCACTTCAGCGCCGGCCTGCACGACCTGCGCGGCGGCGCCATGGCGTATGCGCCTGATCTGGCCTCGGTGGTGCCGGTGCTGGACCGCATGCTGCAAACGGCCCAATCGGTCATGCAAGCCATGTTCGACCAAGGCGACGCGCCGACAGCGCCGGTTCAAGTCCCCAGCCTGGCAAGCCGCGCGCGCCAGGCCGCACGCACCCTGCGCCAGAATCTGGGCGTGGAATCGGATGCCTTCCGCCATGCCTTGCGCGTGGGCGTGGGCGCCACCATCGCCGTGGCGCTGTCCAAGACCTTCGCCGTCAATCACGGCTACTGGATGTCGCTGACCCTGGTCTTCATCCTGCAACCCTACTTCGCCACCACCTGGCAGCGCACGCTGGAACGGGTGATCGGCAGCGTGGCGGGCGCCATCGGTGCGTCCTTGCTGGGGCTGTTGCTGAGCACGCCGCTGTCCGTGGCCTTGGCGGTGCTGCCCATCGCCCTGGGCACCTTCGCCGCCCGCACCATCCATTACGCGCTGTTCACCTTTTTCCTGACCTCGCAGTTCGTGCTGGTCAGCCACATCCAGCAACCCGACATCTACGAACCCATGCTGGCCGCGCTGCGCGCCTTCAACAGCGTGCTGGGTGGCATTCTGGCTCTGCTGGTGGGATTTCTGGTGTGGCCGGAAAAAGAGCCGCGCCAATTGGCCGACGCCTTGACCCGCGCGCTGGAACGGCACGCCGCCTATGCCCTGGCGTTGATCCGGCTGAAGAGCAATGCCAAGACGGATACCGCCGCCCTCGACATTGTTGGCCTGCGTCGCCTGGCCTGCCTGTCGGCCGACAACGCCGAAGCATCCTTGCAGCGGCTGCAACAAAACCCCGTGCACCGTGACCGCAAGGTCGACACCGCCGTGAACCTCTTGAACGCGATGCGGCGCATCACCGCCGCCGGCACTGTGCTGGAAATTCAACCGCCCTTGCCGCCCGACGCCTCGACGGCCGCCACGGCGCTGCAAGATTACGGGCTGGTGCTGGCGCATGCCTTGCACCCGCAGGACAACGCACCGGCGGCGTCCCCACGCCAATTCGCGGTACCGGCCGCCGTGCTGTCGGCCGACCCCGCGCTGGCCGGTCCGCTGGACCGCATTGCCCAGCAGGCGCGCCAGGTACGGCAACTGCGCGACCGCGTTGAAAAGGAAGCGCCGCGTTAACAACGCGATCGCGCAGTCGACATAGTTGATACCGGCTTGATGCGCATCAAGGGTCGGCCCGCCGGAACGCGCAACCATGGCGACATGGGACGCTAATCAAGGAGGCCCGCCATGTACCGACGCATTTCCGTCCACCTGGACCACGGATTCGATTGCAACCGCCGCACCGCCTTGGCGCTGGCGCTTGCCAAACAGCATCAGGCGGATCTGGTGGGCATTTATGCCAGCGCCGCGCCGCCGCAGTATTACTACGGCGAATCCGTGCTGATGTCGCGCACGCTGAACGTCATGAAGGAATTGCAGGCGCAGAATCGGGGCGCGGTACAGAACGCCTTTCTGGAGGCGGCCGCCGCCGCCGACGTGCCCGCCTTCGTACGCGCGGGCGACGCCGCGCCCAGCGCCACCGTTGCCCTGCACGCCCGCAGCAGCGACCTGGTCATCGTCAGCCAATACAACCGCGACGACGTCGAAGCCGCGCACGAAACTGAATTCGTGGAACAGATACTGCTGACCGCCGGCCGGCCCGTGCTGGTGTTGCCGTCAAGCGGTGATTTTTCCGGGGTAGGCAGCCGCGTGCTCTATTGCTGGGACGGCAGCCGGGAAGCCGCCCGCGCGCTGGCCGACGCCACGCCCGCCCTGCGCCTGGCGTCGCATCTGGTAGTGCTGACCATGGACGAAGGCGCAAGTGTTGCGAAGCACGAAGGCGTGCCCTTTGAAGATCTGGCTACCTATTGCGTGGCGCACGGCATGCCCGCGCCGGACCATGTGAACCGCGTCATCAAGGGAGTGGGCGTGGGCAGCACCATCCTGAATGCCGCCGCCGACTACAGCGCGGATTTGATCGTGATGGGCGCTTACGGCCACAGCAAGTTCCGCGAATGGGCCATGGGCGGCGCCACCGCGTCCATCCTGAAAAGCATGACCGTGCCGATCATGTTTTCGCACTGAAGCGGGTGCGACGCGGGCGGGGTGCTCAGGCGGGGTGTTCAGGCCGCTTCCGCGTGCGCGTCCAGCACCGGGGTCAACACAGGCTTGCCGCCAAAATGCGCCGTGGCGTTTTCCAAAAACAGCGCCACGGTTGCGGCCACGGCTTCGGGCGAACGCCCCGCGCTATGCGGGGTCAGCACCACGTTGTTCAAGCGCTTGAGCGCATCGGGAATATGCGGCTCGCCGTCCACCACATCCAAGCCCGCGCCGGCGATACCGCCACTGGCCAGCGCGGCGATCAGCGCGTCCGTGTCGACCACGCTGCCGCGTGCAATGTTCACCAGATAGCCCTCCGGCCCCAGGGCTTGCAACACCTGGGCATCCACCAGATGTCGCGTGCCCGCGCCGCCCGGCGTGGCGATGACCAGGAAGTCCGACGCGGCGGCAAGCTCGCGCGGGTTGTCGAAATAGGTGTAGCCCGATTCCGGGCGCGGCCGCCGGTTGTAATAGCCCACGCGCATGCCGAACCCGTTCGCACCCCGGCGTGCGATTTCAAGGCCGATGGTGCCCAGGCCCAGAATACCCAGGCGCTTGCCGGTCACCTGCGGCCCCATGAACCCGTTCCAATTTCCTTGGCGGACCCAGGCATCGGCCTGCGGCAGATGGCGGGCGGCGCCCAACAGCAGCGCCATCGCGTGGTCGGCCACCGACACAGCGTTGGCGCCCGGCCCGTTGGTCACCACGATGCCGCGCGCGGCGGCCGCGGCCAGATCAATGTTCTCGTAGCCCACGCCAAGCGAACAGACCAATTCCAGCTTCGGCATGGCGGCCATTTCGTCGGCGCGCAGGCCGGTGGCGCCGCGCGTCAAGACGACGCGAATGTCGTCGGCGTGGTCCAGGATGGCTTGTTCACGGGCTTTGTCGGTGGGCGCGTAGACGGGCTGAAAGCCGCGCGCCTGGATCTCGGGCAGGTAGTCCTGCACGCTGTCGATCAAAATCAATAAGGGAATGGTCATGTTGCTGCTGCGGGGTGGCGGATCGATGTCGGCGAAATCTTACGCCTGGGGACCCGCACGCGCCACTCGCCGTCCAGGCAGCGGCCATTCCTTGCAAAAGCGGGCGGCCCAGCTCAGCGCGGTGGCGCCGCGCTGGGCCGGGGTAGCCATCAGAACGCTATATGCGCCCCATCAGTAGCATCACGATCAGCACGATCACGACAATGCCAAGCAGGCCGCTGGGGTAGTAGCCCCAGCCTTTACTGTGCGGCCACGCCGGTACAGCGCCGATAAGCAGCAGGATCAGAATGATCAGCAGGATGGTCGACATGATGACTCCTCGTCGTTATTGATTCGAATTCTTGGGTGGCAAGCGGGCATCAGCGCTTAGGCGGCTCAATTTCCCTGACCGGCGGCGATAGCGGCGGCAGATCCACTTCGGGCTGGTCGGTATCCGGGTCCACCGGCAAATCCCCGGGCGGCGAGCCAGGCGGAATCGGCTCGGGCTTGGGCGGCACGTGTAGATACTGTGTGGCTTGCATGGCACTCTCCTGTAGAGATCATTCGCGGATCCCGCAATACGGCACGGATCCGAAACAATCGATTCGCGGACATTTGTCGCTGGCCTTCTTTCAGCAAGCGCCGTGCCCAAACTTTCAGCTTGCCGCAAGCGCCGCCCGGGCACGGCGTTTGCTTGGGTCACACGCCAGTTGCACGCGCCAGTTCCCGGAGACCGCATGGACACCCGCACCCCGCTTGCCGACGCGGCGCCTGCCGCCGTTGATCCCCCCTTGGTCTATGTGGATGACACCCTTCCCGGCTATCGCCGTGTGCGGGTCAACGGCAGCACCTTTCATTACCTGGACGCGGACGGCAAACGCATTACCGATGACGCCGAGATCGCACGCATCAACAAGCTTGCGATACCGCCCGCGTACGAAGACGTTTGGATCTGCCCCCTGCCCCATGGCCATCTGCAAGCCACCGGCCGCGATGCGCGCGGACGCAAGCAATACCGGTATCACCCTTCGTGGGCGGCGTTGCGCGATGCGGGTAAATACCAGAACCTGCTTGCCTTCGGGCAAGCGTTGCCCCGCATCCGGCGGCGCGTGGCGCTTGACATGCAGGCGCGCGGGCTGACGCAGGACAAGGTGGTGGCCACGCTGGTGCGGCTGCTGGAAACGACCTTGATCCGTATTGGCGCGCGCGAATACGCGCGGTCCAACAAATCGTATGGGCTGACCACGCTGACGCGCCGCCACGCCACCGTGGCAGGCAGCAGCTTCCGCTTCCGGTTCGTGGGCAAGAGCGGTGTGCCCCACGACGTCACGGTGCGGGACCGCCGGGTCGCGCGCATCATCAAGCGCTGCCTGGAAATCCCGGGGCAGCAATTGTTCCAATACCTGGACGAAGACGGAGACAAGCATCCGGTGGACTCGGGCGCGGTGAACGCCTATCTGCGCGCGGCGGGCGACGGCGACTTCACCGCCAAGCACTACCGCACCTGGGCCGGTTCAGTCATGGCCTATGCCGCCTTGCAAGACCTGCCCGCCGAAAGCGCAACGCAGGCACGTCAAAACGTGGTTGACGTGATCAAGCAAGTATCCAAGCGGCTGGCCAACACGCCCGCCGTGTGCCGCGCCTGCTACGTGCACCCGGCCCTGCTTGAAGCCTATCTACAGGGGGTGTTGCCGGCAAAGGGACGCGCACCGGACGGCCCGCGCGGCCTGCACGCCGACGAACGGCGGCTGCTGGCATTCCTGCGGGATTTGCCGCCGATGGATGCGCCCGCGCCGCCTCAACCGTCAGAACAAGTGTGAGCGGGCGTTCTTCGCGCGCGGTTGCGGCGCGTCGCCATCCGCCCAATTTGATTCGGTCTGGTTGTCGACCACGGCGCGCTTGTCGCGTGCGGCTTCGTCGGGGGTCGAGGCGTCTGGTTTGACCGGTTGTTTCGGCACATCGACGGGGCCGCGCGGCGGCAGTATCTTTGCGGTGTCATCGGTGCCGGCCGCCTTGCGAGTGGCGGTGGCGGGTTTCGAAGCGGATCGGGATTTCATGACGCTGCCTCCTGTCTGGTTTCGAACTTTCATCCTACGGCCGCCAACGACGCGAAACCGCGGTCAGTATCTTCAAATTGCAAGCGGATGTGCCCGGCGCAGGCCCGGCGCGCCTTTGCCAAGCACCCTGGGCACTCACAAGGAGATGCAATGCGAGACCCAAACTTCGAGCAATGTGTGCAAGCCTGCTACGAATGCGCGGTGGCTTGCGACCAGTGTGCCGCGGGGTGTTTGGAAACCAACGCCACGCGGATGAAGCGCTGCATCAGCCTGGCCACGGATTGCGCCAGCGTTTGCCGTCTTTGCGCGTCCATGTTGGCGCGCAACGGCGAATTTTCTACCGCGCTTTGTACGCTATGCGCTTTGGTTTGCGATGCTTGCGCCCGCGCTTGTGCGCCATACCAGGACGTAGAGCATTGCCAGATCTGCGCCGGGGCTTGCCTGGCGTGCACGCTGGCATGCCAGGACATGCTCGAGGCTTGACGCTTCGACACGCCACGCGGCCGCACGGGCAGGCCAGCGTTGGCGCCTAACCAGCCCGATTGCCAGGAGCTTTTCGATGGCCTCTACGAACACCCCTTTGCCTTCCGACTTTCCCGAGAGCGGCCCGGACAATCGTGGGTCGCGCAGCCGCGCGCGCCATCCGGAAAGTTGGATCGACGAAATCGAAGCGACCTTGCGCGATGCCGACCCGAGCGACCTGGATGCGCTCAAGGCGCGCTTGGCGGATCAGTTGGCGGCCACCCGGCGCAGCCTGCGCGACGCCTCTGACAACGCCGGCGACCTGATGCGCGAAACCATTGACTGCACGGAAGAATATATCCACGCGCGCCCGTGGCAAGCCATCGGGCTGGTGGCCGGCGCGGCGTTCTTGTTCGGCGTCGTTGTCGGACGCCAATAAGAAACCACCCGCACCGCGCCAACAAGGTCCGGGCCGGCTTGTAGCCGGGTCCGGACCTTGCCTTCAAACCCGATTTCAGGCTTTGCCCTTAGCCCGGTCCTCGGCGTTCTCCTTTGCATCGCCGTAAGCCGCTTGCGTCTTGCCGGCAACCTTCTGCGCCGTGCCCTTCGCCTCGGTGGATGCACTGCCCGTGGCCTTCCCGGCTACTTCCTTCACCTTGCCGGTGGCTTCCTCGACTCTGCCCTTCACCTGGTCTTTGTTCATGGCTGTCTCACTTTCATCGCGTTGATGGATTGGATTGCCGGCGCAGGGTCTGCGCCGTATGAGCTGCTTCGCAAGCGACGTGCCCAAACCCGCACAAGGCCGCACAAGGCCGCTAAGCAGTCTCCCCGACGTCTCCTTGACGCCTGCACACAGGAACAAGGTTTGCTCCCTGCCCTGTCAAGGCGCGCGTTCCGCGCCAAGTCACAAGGAGCCTGACCATGAGCCAACCGAAGAACACCGACACGGGCGCCCGCCCGCATCCCACCCCGCCCATGCCCGGCCAGCATCTGGACAAGCCCGGCAATGAATCGGACATGGTGCTCAAGCCGCAGTACCAGGCGCCGGGTTACGCAGGCAGCGGCAAGCTCAAGGGCATGGCCGCCATCGTCACGGGCGGTGATTCCGGCATCGGCCGCGCCGTCAGCGTATTGTTCGCGCGTGAAGGCGCCGACATCGCCGTTGTGTACCTGGACGAGCATGAAGACGCCGACGAAACCCGCCGCGTGGTCGAAGCCGAAGGCCGGCGCTGCGTGCTGATTCCGGGCGACGTGCAAGACCCCGCCTTTTGCAAGAATGTAGTGGCGCAAACCGTCAAAGAATTTGGCAAGCTCGACATCCTGGTGAACAACGCCGCCTATCAGCAGCACACCGAGAAACTTACCGAGATCAGCGACGACAAGTGGGACAAGACCCTGCGCACCAACATCACCGGGTACTTCTACATGGCGCGCGCGGCGCTGCCACACTTGAGGACCGGGGCATCCATCATCAACACCGGTTCCGTGACCGGCCTGCGCGGCAGCGCCAAGCTGCTGGACTATTCATCGACCAAAGGCGCTATCCATGCATTCACGCGCTCGCTGGCAGCCAACCTTGCGGCTGACGGCATACGGGTGAACGCGGTGGCGCCAGGCCCTGTCTGGACGCCGCTGAACCCGGCCGACCAAAGCGCCGAGGCCATCAAGGAATTCGGCAAGAAGACGGACTTGGGCCGGCCCGCGCAACCCGAAGAGATCGCGCCCGCCTACGTGTTCCTGGCGGCGCCGGTCTGCGCCAGCTACATCACCGGCATCGTGCTGCCCATTACCGGCAGCGCGGGCGACTGATCAGGACGGTATCAAGACAGCATCAAGCGACATCAAGGCGTGGGCGTGGGCGCCTCGACGGTTTGGGGCGGTGTCAGCGGATCAAAGTCCTGCCACTTACCGTCACGCCAACGCCCTTGTGCGCGTTCGATGTCATGTCCGCCGGACTCTCGCAGCACACGCCGCGCCCGCGCCTCCTGCTCGGGCGAAACATGCAGCGCCAACATGACGCCGGCCTGTCGAACGGCCGGGTGGGAATCCTGCATCACCGGCGACGCCGCGCTTTTGCGCCGGCCACGACCCACAATCCACATGGCCCCGGCCAATGCGCCGATGTATGCACCCACGCCCGCGGCGGCGATAACGATGAACACCGAGGCCGCTATCTGAGCGGCGATTGCCCCGCCTATCAGCGCAAACAGCAACCCCAAGGCGGATGCGCCAGCCACCGCGCCGATGTGCCCGCCTTTCGCGTCCGGGTCCGCCAGGCGGTCTCCCCCAAGCGGATAGCGGGAATGCCCCCCTGCCGTATTGATATAGAACGTATGGACGTCGTCTTCGGTAAACCCTTCCTTGAATAGATTCTGGGTGGCCACGGAGGCCTGGTCGAAAGTGTCGAACCTTGCGGCAACGATCAAAGACATAGCGCTCTCCCGTATGCGGACACAAGCCAATGCAGCAACTTGCATACCCAAGCGCGTCGGCACGGCGCTTGCTGTAGCACCGGTGCCAGCGCACCGATGCGCAGCGCTGCCCCAGCGCGGCTCTGCCACTGGGCTTGCCTGTTCACGCCATCCCTGGAGACTGCCATGCCCCACACTACACCCCCCGACATTCGCTCCCCTGACGACAGCGGCCGCCCCGATCTGGGCCCCAGTGATTCGTCCGATTCGGCCAGCGACCTGCCGCCCGGACGGGCCCACACCGATAGCGACTCGCAGGCCACCGGCGAACGGGAAAGCGTTGATCCCGACCTGCGCGAGGACGATGGCGACGACATTGCGCCCGACCACGTCACCGACGCGGACGACGCTGGCGTGTCCCATTCGCCGCCCGATCCGGTCCGCAACGGCGGTTGATTCCCCACGGCCATTCGCGGGCAGCGCGCAGAGGCGCCGCCCGAGGCCGGCCATCATTGGAGCGAGCCAATCATGAGCATGTCGGGCGAAAGTGAAAATATTTCAGAACATCAAGAAGATTTTTCCGCGCGTCCCGCACCCCGTGCGCGCGAACTTTCCTGGCTGGATTGGACCGCGCTGATCCTGGTGGTGGCGGGCGGTTTGAATTGCGGCTTGATGGCCGCCGTCAATCTGGACGTCTTCGCCAAGGTGTTTCCCGCGACCGCGGTGCGCGGCATTCAGGGCCTGATCGGCTTGGCCGCCCTGCATTGCGTGGTCATGCTGTTTCGATGGGGCGAGGAGCCGGGCTGAACGCCCGGCCCGGTTCAGTTGTTTGCCTTGCGCGTGCCCGGATACTGGCCGCCCTCTTCGAATTCCGGCCCCTTGGTGTTGGGCTTTTTATCCGCCGGCCGCTTGGCGGGCTGGACGGCCTCTCCATACCCAGGCTTGTCCGCGCCAAACTGCCCGCTGTCGCGCGCGGCTTCCGCTTCGTCCTTGGGTTCGTTTGCCTTGGTTTTGCCTGGATCCTGCTCGCTATTTTGTGTCATCTCGTTCTCCGTATCGCGTCATGCGCGGCCTTGTTGCGCAAGCGCCGTGCCCGACGACATGGGCACGCCACTTGCTTAAGCGGGTGTACGTCCACCGCAGTGTGGGCACTACCCGAGGAGTCAGCCATGAATCTGTCCAGAACCGTTTGCCCCGCTATTGCCTTGTGCTTGTCCGCCCTTGCATTCCAGGCGGGCGCGCAAACGCCCCAAGGTGGCTCCGCACCGTTGCGCACGGATGACCAGATCGACAACCAGTACAAGATGGACAAGAAGGCGTGCGACGCCATGAAGGGCGACCAGAAGGACGTGTGCGTAAAACAGGCCGACGCCACCCGCGACAAGGCGCGCGCCGACGCCCGGGCGGGCAAGGAAAAGGCTGAAGCCAACCATGAAGCGGCCAAGGCCAAGAACGACGCTGATTACAAGGTGGGCAAGGCGAAGTGCGATGCGCTGTCAGGCAACGCAGAAGATGCCTGCATGGCGGACCTGAAGACCCGCCACGGCAAGTAGACCGCTGGCGCGGTCAGGCGGCATTGCGGGAATCGCGCGATCCGGCGTCTTCGCCGGGCAGCACGATTCCGGCGGCCGCGTATTCCTCAAGACGGTTGTAGAGCGTCTTGGGGCTGATGCCGAGCATCAGCGCGGCCTGCTTCTTCACGCCATTGCAACGTTCGAGCGTGGCCAGGATCAAGCGCCGGTCAGCCTCCGCCAGCGTTTCGCCAACCGGCACGCTGACTTCACTGGACGCCGCATCACCGGCCGGCGACACCTGCGGGGCCAACATGTCCACGCCCAGCACATCGCCGTCGGCCATGATGAAGGCGCGGCGCACAAAGTTCTTCAGTTCGCGCACGTTGCCAGGCCATTCATACTGCTTGAGCGCTTCGGCCGCCTCGGGTGAAAAGGCCTTGTTCTTGCCGGACTCCTGGTTTTGCGCCTGCAGGAAACGGCGCGCCAGGAACAGGATGTCGTCGCCGCGTTCACGCAAGGGCGGCAACTCGATCGGGAATACGCTCAGACGGTAATAAAGGTCTTCGCGCAGCTTGCCTTCCTGCACCGCCTGTTCGGGATTGCGGTTGGTGGCCGCCACGATGCGGATGTTGCAGTTGATCTCGCGATTCGTCCCCACGCGCATGAACTGGCCCGTTTCAAGCACGCGCAGCAGCTTGACTTGCAGGTCCAGTGGCATCTCGGTCACTTCGTCCAGGAACAGCGTGCCGCCGTCCGCGCGTTCGAAGTAGCCCTTGTGCTGGCGGTCGGCGCCGGTAAAGCTGCCGCGCTCGTGCCCGAACATTTCGCTTTCAATCAGGTTCGGTGAAATCGCGCCGCAATTGACGGCAATGAACGGGCGCTGGCGGCGCGTGCTGAGTTCGTGAATGGCATGCGCGGCCAGTTCCTTGCCGGTGCCGCTTTCGCCGATCAACAGCGTCGTGACGTTCGTGGGCGCGACCCGCCCGATCTGGCGATAGAGCTCGACCATGCGCGGCGATTCGCCGTACAGCTTGCCGAAGCGGCCAGGTTCCTCGAACGGCATGCCAGGCAGTTCACCGCCGGCATTGGTCACCACGCGCGTCAGAATTTCATTCAGCCGTTCCATGCAGATCGGCTTGACCAGGAAATCGCTCGCGCCCAGGCGCAGGGCCTGAACCGCGTAGTCGACCGTGCCATGGCCGGTCATCACGACAACTTCGGCGCTGGCCACGGCCGCATTCTTGAAGATGTCCAAGCCGTTGCCACCCGGCAAGCGGACATCGGTCAACACCAGATCCGGCGCTTGCCGTTCCAGCTGTATCAGCGCATCTTTGATGCTGCCTGCCACTGCAACCGAAAAACCGCTGTCGCGGCCCATTTCGGCCAGTGTTTCCCGGATCGCGTCGTCGTCATCGACGACAAGCAGATGAGGCATAGCTTCTCCGTGTAGACGTGCGAATTGGTGGTGGATATATCGTCACGCATTTATCGATACGAGGATAGACAGTCTCGCCGCATAATGCGTAAACAATCGATACTGTCCACTAAAGTTTTCGAATACTTGCAACTGGTCGCAATCGCGCGACGGACGCCCCACTACGATTATGCAGTCGCGTTAGGCCCCGGCGGCCCGAGGTAAAAGTATGGCAAATCGCACCACCGCGCGGCGTGACAATGCGCCCGTGTCCCCGGTTACTCGCATGGACGTAACCGGCATGTCTGCCGTCATGCAAAAGTTGGCATCCCAATTACAACTGGCGGCGGCAACCGATGCCAGCGTCTTCATTGTGGGCGAAAGCGGCTCGGGTAAAGAGATCATCGCCCGCGCCATCCATGACGCCAGTGACCGGCGCGGCGCGCCGTTCGTCGCCGTGAACTGCGGCGCAATCAGCGGCACCCTGGCCCATGCCGAACTCTTCGGCCACGAAAAAGGCAGTTTTACCGGCGCGGTCGCGCAGAACGCAGGCTACTTCGAATACGCCAGCGGCGGCACCCTGTTCCTGGACGAAGTCACGGAAATGCCGCCGGACATGCAGGTGCACTTCTTGCGCGTGCTGGAAGTCGGCACCTATCAGCGCGTGGGCGGCACAGACTTGCTGCGCGCCAATGTGCGCATCATCTGCGCCAGCAACCGCGACCCCGCGGCGTCCGTTGCCGACGGCAGGCTGCGCCAGGATTTCCTGCATCGCCTCTTGGTCATTCCCCTGCGTGTGCCGCCGCTGCGCGAGCGCGGCGACGACGCCGTGATCCTGGCGCAGCAGTTCCTGGATACCCTCAACGCACGGCACGACACGCAGAAGACATTCTCCAAGCGCATGCTGGAGGCCATCGCCCAACATGACTGGCCGGGCAATGTACGGGAACTGCGCAACGTCGTGCAGCGCGCCTACATCCTGGCGGATGCGCAGCTGGAGGCCAACCTGCACACCCGTCCCCCGGCCACCCAACATGCCGAGATGCGTGAAGGCGCCATGAGTTTCCCCGTAGGCATGCCGCTGGACCAGGCGCAGCGCGCCTTCATCCTGGCCACCCTGGCGCATCATGGCGGCGACAAGCGGCGCACGGCCGACACCTTGGGCGTCAGCTTGAAAACCTTGTACAACCGCTTGGACGTCTACGAAAAAGAAGGCTTGGCCGGCGGCTGAGCAGTTCTTACATCCCGCTTGTAATACGGTCGCTGTCCCAGGCGGCTGCCCCGTGTCCGCCCGCCCGCAAAACGGGCTGGCACGGATCTTGCATGAGTCTTGAGAGGTACCGCCCTTTGGCGGCTTTCATTCAGGAGACTCGATTGGGCCACCCCTCGCAAGAATTGCGCCTGCGCCAACAAATGACGCTAGCGCCTCGCTTGCAGCAGTCTGTCAAGCTGCTGCAGATGTCGGCGCTTGAGTTCACGACCGCGGTGGAACACGCGCTTGCCACGAACCCTTTTCTTGAAGACGGCGACGAGCAGGACAGCGAACCGTTTTCAAACGGCGATTCCATCAAGCCCGGCAACTATGCCGACGCTACCGAGTCCGCCGCCGAGCCTGCCGCGGCTACGCCCCCGTCGGAAGCCGACGACCCCATCCCCGACGCGCCCGCCTATTCCGGCGACTACCCGACCCAACTGTCCAGCGGTGGCGACGGCAAGGACATGGGGCAATGGGTGTGCGCCACCGTCTCCATGCGGGAAAGGCTCTCGGCGGATCTGGGCAACTACCATCTGGAACCGCGCGACCGCCTGTTGGCCGAATTCATCATCGACGCCCTGGACGACGACGGCTACCTGCGGGCGCCCTTGACCAGCCTGTGCGACCCCGCCCATTCCGCGTTCAGCCCCCCGCCTGATGAAGGCGAATGGCTCGCCGCGCTGCGCCTGGTGCAGCAATTGGACGCGCCGGGCCTGGCGGCGCGCGATTTGACCGAATGCCTGTCGCTGCAATTGGCCGCCGCGCAATCGGTGGAACCGGCGGTGCGTGATCTGGCGCTGCGCATCGTGCGCGAACATCTTGATCGCTTGGGTAAAAACGATTCCGCGGGTCTACGACGCCTGTTGGGCGCTTCCGAGGATGCGATCCGCGAGGCCTGCGCCCTGATCCGCAGCCTGAACCCCAAGCCGGGCTCGCGCTATAGCGCCGAGGCGCCGGTGTATGTGGTGCCGGACGTGTTCGTGGACAAGTGGCATTCGCGCTGGCGCGTCCTGCCCAACCGCAACGCCATGCCGCAAGCGCGGCTGCACCGCACTTACGCAGACCTGTTTCGTCGCGCGCGCCTGGATGACCGCAGCCCGATGGCGCAAGAGCTGCAAGAAGCCCGCTGGCTGGTGCGCAATGTAGAGCAGCGCTATACGACGATCCAGCGCGTGGCGGAAGCCATCGTCAAACGTCAGCAGACTTTCTTTGAATACGGTGAAGTGGCGTTGCGTCCGCTGATGCTGCGTGAAGTGGCTGACGATCTGGACATGCACGAATCGACCGTGTCGCGCGCCACCGTCGGCAAATACATGGTGACCCCGCGCGGCGTGTTCGAGTTTCGCCATTTCTTTTCGCGTGAATTGGCGACGGAATCGGGTGGCTCGTGTTCGGCCGCCGCGGTGCGCGCGCTGATCAAGGAAATGGTCGAAGCCGAAGATCCGACCATGCCCTTGTCGGACGTGGCCCTGACCCAGCAACTGGCGGCCAGCGGCATTCTGCTGGCGCGGCGCACCGTGTCCAAGTATCGCGGGCAATTGCGCGTGCCGCCGGCTGAACTACGCAGGCAGCATTAAAACTGCATCGCGGATGCAACCCTGGCGGCCTGGGTTCCTTTCATGAATCCAGGCACGTAAAAAAGGCTTCCCAAGGGAAGCCTTTTGCTTGGCGCTTACTTCGAGCCGCCCGTGTTCGGATATCCGGGAGGCGGCGTCGCGCCCGATGCAGGCGTGCGCGGCACGTTGTCATTCGCCTCGGGTTTCTTATTCGGCATCTGGCCCGAATGCTTGTCCGTAGACATGGTGCCGCTCTTGTTCATATGAGACGGCGTGGTCCCGCTGGGGGGCGTCTGGTTGGGCGCCGGCGCCATTTGGCCAGCAGGCAACGGGCGATTGGGCGGCGCGGCGGTGGTGTCGTTAGGCGTATTGGACGGCGACGTCGACGGGGCCGTTTGGGCCATTGCCGCGCCAGCGGACAAACCGGCAGCCAATGCGAGAGCGCAAGTCAAAGGACGGAATTTCATAGTCAGACTCCTTAGTGGGAAGTGCACAGATCCATAAGCAATCGCCGTTCCCGGCCTGTGCACTGCCCTCCTTGCGCGATATGCCTGTCTGACATGCTGGGCCGGGTATTTTTTACCTGCCTTTGCAACACCGTCACCCCCCGCCCGTCTACCCCGCGCGGCCGCCGTCCCTTTCCAGCTCGGACTCATCCAGCATGCGCTGCACGCGCTCGCCCAGGACTTCCAGCGAGAACGGCTTCACGATCAGTTCAATCCCGTGTTCCAGAAAGCCCGCTCCACGCGCCGCGCTCTCGGCGTAGCCCGTCATCAGCAGCACCTTCAGGCCAGGGTGAGCGGCCCGAGCCGCATCGGCCAGTTGCCGGCCGTTCAAGGCGGGCAGGCCCACATCGGTGACCAGCAGGTCGATATCGGTCGTGCGCAACACGAGTTCCAAGCCGGCTTCGCCATCGGACGCAGTCAACACCTGCATGCCCAGTTCAGCCAGGCATTCGTTAACCATGTCGCGCACATTGTCGTCATCTTCCACCAGCACGACCACCGACGGCTTCGCATTGTCTTGCGCGCGGTGGGCAGCGGGTTCGGGTCGTTGCGCGGCGTCCGGGGCGCCGTCATAACGCGGCAGCAGCAGCCTGACCGTGGTGCCCTGGCCCACCACGCTTTCCAATACCGCCATGCCGCCCGCCTGCTTGGCGAACCCGTAGATCATCGACAGGCCCAGCCCCGTGCCCTCGCCCAAGGGCTTGGTGGTGAAGAAGGGATCGAAGGCATGGGCCAGCACGTCCGGCGACATCCCGCAGCCCACGTCCGTGACGGAGACTTCAACGAACTCTCCTGGGCTGACGCCGGGATAAGGACGCAGCGTGGTCTCATCCAGTTGCGTATTCAATGCCGCAACGGTCAGCTCGCCGCCATTGGGCATGGCGTCGCAAGCGTTGATGACCAGGTTCAGCAGCGCATTTTCAAACTGGTTGCGGTCGCACCGCACGGTCCACAGGTCCGGCGCCAGCTTGAACTGCAGGCGCACACCCTCGCCCGTGTAGCGATGAAACAGGTCGCCCATGGATTGCAGCGTGGGCGCCACGCTGAACGGCTTTGGGTCGATGGGTTGGCGCCGTGAGAACGTCAGCAGACGTTGGGTCAGATGCGCGGCGCGGTTCGCGGAATCCATGGCGACGTTGATGAAGCGCTGCGCCTGCTCCGGCGCGCCGGCCGCCAGCTTGCGCTGAATCAGGTACAGGGCGCCCGTGATGCCCTGAAGCATATTGTTGAAGTCATGCGCGATGCCGCCCGTCAGCCGACCCACGGCTTCCATTTTTTGCGACTGCCGCAACGCCTGCTCGGTATCGCGCAAGGTCTCGGCCTGGACCTTCAGGTCGGTGTCGTCGCGGCCGGTCATGTACAGATTGTCTTGCGACCAGGACATGCTCCAGGTGATCCAGCGGTAGGCGCCATCATGTGTCAACAACCGGTTTTCCATATGGCGGACGGTCTGCGCCGGATTGCCCTCCGCGGCCAGCGCAATCGTTGCGCGCGTGGCGGCCAGGTCATCGGGATGGATCAGTTCGTTCAGGCCCATCGACAGGAATTGTTCCGGGCTCCAGCCCAGGATCGGCCGCACCGCTGGGTTGACGCTCACAAAGCGGTCCTGGCCGTCGACCACGGCCAACAGTTCCGGCGACAGGCGCCAGATGCGATCGCGTTCCGCAATGGCATCTTCCACCCGCTGTTCCAGCGTGCGGGCATATTGCGAGCGCTCGACGGCATCGCACAAGCGTTCGCAGACCTCTTCCAGAAACGCCACGTCGCCCGCCTTGAGGCGGCTGGTGGCCAGCGGCCGCACCAGCAAGGCGCCGCCCTGCCGGCCCCAGCGGCGCATCGGCACCACGATCGCGGACGGCCGGACCTCACCGCCCTGCTCCGCCACCATGGGTTGCAGATACGCCGTGCGGCCCTTGCGCATCGCGGCGTGAAAATCCTCGCCTAGCTGTTCGGGGACCAGCGCCTGCTGCGTCGCCATGTCGACCTCGGACCGCCAACTGGCCGACAGCGTGGTCGGTTGGCCTTCACCCGGCCAGTCCAGCACCGCGGCCAGCCCCAGGGCAAGATGCTGGCCCAGGCCCGCGCAGGCGGCGTGTTCGATCTCGCTTTGATGATGCAAGGCGCGCATGCGGTCAACCAGCGACAACAGGAAATTCTTGCGATGCTGCCCTTCCCACAATTCCGTCTCGGCCACCTTGCGGGCAGTAACGTCCAGGAACAAGGCCATCATCCGGTCATCGCCGTCTTTGCGGGCGCGGGCCTCGTACCACGCTTCTTTCGGCCCAGGCACCGCGAATTCGAACTGGGTGGGTTCGCCGGTTTCGACCACTTGGGCAAACGCATCCATGATCTGCCCCGGAACGCCGGGGATCATTTCGCGCAGCGTATGGCCCAGCGTGTCGCCCTCTTTCATGCCGCTTTGCCGTTCGAAGGCGGGGTTCACTTCCAGAAAGCGGAAATCCACGATACGGCCATCATCGTCGCGCAAGGCCTCGCTAAGAAAGAAGGCCTCTTGCATGCCGTCGAACATGGCGCGCCAGCGCTCACCGCTCGCGCGCAGCGCGGCATCCGTCAGGTGGCGTTCGATGGCCAAGGCGGCGCTGCGCGTCACCATCGCCAGTGCGTCGATATCGTGGTCGGATGGCGATCGAACGACGCCGTAGTAGTTCGAGAACACGCCCAGCAAGCGGCCGTCGGGCGCTTTGATCGGGGTGGACCAGCAGGCTCGCAAGCCATGCGCCAGCGCCAGGTCGCGCCAGTTCTTCCAGTCGGGGTGCGAGGCAATATCTTCCACATAAACCGGCTTGCCGGTGTAGGCGGCCGTGCCCCAAGAGGCCACGTTGGGTCCGATGGCCGTGCGTTGCAGTGCCGCGCTGAACTCCAGGGGCAGGCTCGGCGCGGCGTTGTGGATAAGATAGTGTCCCGTTTCGTCGATCAGCGCGATCGCCGCGCGCAGCTCAGTACTGGACTGCGCTTCGATGGCGTGCAAGACGTGTTCGAACACGTGCGCCAGCGGCATACCCGCCGCTATGCGCTGCAACATGATCCGTTCTTCCTCCAGACGGGCCAGCGTATCCGTCCACGGATGGGATACGCGATCCTGCTTTTTCAACATGTCTGCCCCTTTTCCTGCGTGTACTGTATTGCGGGGTCTCGTCTCGATGCCGAAACGCAAGGTAACGCGACGCTACCGATCCTGCCCCGTCTCCACCTGCAAGGCGCCACGCGCCTCGGGCTTGTCCACCCGCACGCATTGCTTGCCCGTGCGTGTGCAGTTGGTCCTTGACCCGCCAGTATGCGCCATGGCTGACGCAACCTGTCTGGCAGATGACCTAATGAGCACGCTTCGCTTTTAAGTGGCGAGGGTCCGGCCCCATCGCGCACAGGGAAATCCATTACTGACGTGCCTGCGTCGCTTAAATATGATCCACAAACATATCGGCACGCCAGCCCGTCCCGGGCCTGAAATAGACGTTCCCCCGAGAACGCCGCGCGCCTTTCGCCCCGGTCTCGGCCGGCTGGCGGACTCTACGCAGTGGAGTGCCCGATGCCGAATCCCACCGAACTTCTGCGCGATATCCACGAAGCCAACCTCATGTATTTGCTACTGCTGCAGCGCATCGCGCGCAGCGGCGATGCCGTTGAGCTAAGTCGCCTGCAAATGTCGCCCAAGGCAAGCCAGTGGTTGGCAGACCTGGAACCGGCGGCGTTGACCCGCCTGGCGCGCAGCAGCGTGCTGCTGGCGCAACTGAAGCTGGCGCCTCATGTGCTGTTGTCGGCATTGAGCCAAGGCATGGACGCCACGTTGGCCGAGCGCAACCCGTTAGCGTCGCCCGCGCCGCCATCCCTCGTGCGGCGTTAAGCCGTAGGCGTTTCTTCCGGGCCGTGGCAACACACGCAGATCTTGTTGCCGTCGGCATCCCGGAAATAAGCCCCGTAATAATTCGCGTGGTAATCGGGCCGCAACCCGGGCGGGCCTTCACACGTGCCGCCCAACGACAAGGCCAGCGCGTGGCAGCGGTCCACGGTTGCCCGGTCCTCCGCCAGAAATGCCGTCATCGGCCCGTTGCCCGGTTCAGCGGCTTTTCCGTCATAGGGCGCGGTGATTACGAATAACGGCCGGCCCCCACCTGTGGGTTGCCAGCCCGCCCAGGGCACCTTGCGATCGATAAATCGAAGATCAAGTCCAAGCGCCTCGGCCTGCGCCGCGTAGAAGGAAAACGCGCGGTCGAAGTCTCGGATGCCAATGCAAACATGGGAAAACATGTGGGACTCGCTGTAAGGGATAGAAGCTGAATTATGTCTGGCTTCGGACGTGGTTTGCCAGGCGGCGTTCCGCGCCACGCGCTGGCCCGGGCCAGATTTGGCCCGATCAGGCCAAATTTGACCCACCGCAAGCCATTGATTCTTAAAGGCTTATTTTTAATCGGGTCAGATCTGGCTCGTTTCCTCTGGAAAAACGGCTATTTCTAGGAAATCAGCGTTGGAAAGCCGTATCGGAATCGTCCTATTTTTCTTTCAAGCTATTGATATATATACGTTTATTTTTCAATTTCAATACCTGGCACGGATGTTGCATTAGTCCCTCGTAGCGCTTCCCTCGGGAAGTATCCGGCCGCAACGGCCATGTACTACGACGACTAAGGAAACATCATGCCTACTCCCGCCTATATCAGCATTTCGGGCAAAACCCAGGGCAACATCACTGAAGGCGCCTTCACCGCTGATTCGGTCGGCAACGTATATGTCGAAGGGCACGAAGACCAGATCCTGGTCCAGGAAATTGAGCACCGCGTCAACACCCCGACCGACCCGCAAAGTGGCCAGCCGTCGGGCCAGCGTGTGCACAAGCCCTTCATCTTCACCAGCGCGCTGAACAAGGCTACGCCCTTGCTGTATCACGCGCTGGCCTCCGGTGAAATGCTGCCCGAGGTGGAAGTGAAGTGGTACCGCACGTCTATCGACGGCAAGCAGGAACACTTCTTCACCACCGCGTTGGAAGACGCCACCATTGTGGACATCACCAGCGTGCTGCCGCACGCGCAAGACCCCAGCAAGTCGGACTTCACGCAGCTGATCAAGGTGGCCATGGCCTACCGCAAGATCACGTGGACGCACGAGATCGCGGGCACGGAAGCCTCGGACGACTGGCGTAAACCGCTGGAAAGCTAAGGCACGCCGCCGCGGCTGCGCAGGTAGATGCCTGCGCAACCGCGGTTTTTTCTTGCCCGTCTGCCTAGTGACCCCACCATGCCCCACTCATCCGATCTGCGCTTTACCTTTGTGTCGTCCGCGCGCGGCGTCGAATTCGACGTCATTGAATTCACGCTGGACGAAGCCCTGTCCGAGACCTATCGGCTGGAACTGGACTTGTCCAGCTTCAACCCCGCCATCGACTTCGGCGCCATGCTGGACCAGACGGCGCTCTTCACGCTGTGGCGGGGCGATACGGCGGTACGTCACGTCCATGGCATCGTCACCGCCTTCGAGCAAGGCGACACGGGCTTTCGGCGCACGCGCTACCGCGCCGTGCTGGAACCCTCGCTGTCTCGCCTGGCGCTGTGTTCGGACTGGCGCATCTATCAGCAACTGTCCGTGCCGGAAATCCTGGCCGATGTCTTCAAGCGCCACCACATCACCGACTATGAACAGGTCACCACGAACCCGCACCTGCCGCGCGAATACTGCGTGCAAGCCGGTGAAACCGACCTGGACTTCGTCACCCGGCTGGCGGCCGAGGAAGGCTATTTCCATCGCTATGTGCATACCGAACAAAGCCACGGCCTGATCCACGGCGACCGCATCTACATCCATGGCGAAATCGCCGGCGGCCCGGTCGTCTACCAACCATTAGCCGGCGGCGACCCTGCTCAGCCCGCGCTGCGCCGCTTCACCTACACCGAGCAACTGCGCACCGCGCGCCAAACCCAGCGCGACTACACCTACACCCACCCGCAGTACGACCAGGAACACACGCACGTTGCCAGCGACTTGCAGCATCAAGACCGCCGCTACGAACGCTACGACTATCCCGGCCGCTACAAGCGCGACGAGGCCGGCAAGCCCTTCACACAAAGCCGCTTGCTGGGCCTGCGCCGCGACGCGCGCATGGCGCAGGTGCAGGGTGACGACGCCCGCCTGATTCCCGGCGTGGCCTTCGACCTGACCGGCCACCCGCGCGAAGATTGGAACCAGGGCTGGCGGCCGGTACGCATGCGTCATCACGGCGTGCAGCACACCAGCCAGGAAGAAGACAGCGCGGGCGCGGAACACGGCACGCGCTACAGCTACACCGCCGACATCGTGCCCGACAAGGTCGACTGGAAGCCCGCGCCCAGCCGCAAGCCCGTGGTCGACGGCCCGCAGATCGCCAGCGTGGTCGGCCCGCCCAACGAAGAAATCTATTGCGACGAATACGGCCGCATCAAGGTGCAGTTTCCGTGGGACCGGCTGGGCAGGAACAACGAACACAGCTCGTGCTGGATTCGCGTATCGCAGAACTGGGCGGGCGCCGGCTGGGGCCACATGGCCATTCCGCGCATCGGCCAGGAAGTGATCGTCAGCTTTCTGGACGGTGATAGTTCGCAGCCGATCGTCACGGGTCGAACCCACCGGTCGATCAACCCGCCGCCCTACGAACTGCCGCGCCACAAAACGCGCATGACGATCAAGAGCCAGACGCATAAGGGCGAGGGCTATAACGAACTGCGCTTCGAGGACGAACGCGATCAGGAAGAGATCTACGTCCATGCCCAGAAAGACCAGAACATCCATGTGAACCACAACGAAACCACCTTCGTCGGCAACGACCGTGGTGAACAGGTCGAGCATGATGAAACCATCACCATCGGTCACGACCGCCGTGAAACGGTGGGCAACGACGAACAGGTCAACATCGGGCAAGACCGGCGCCACGCCATCGGGCAAAACGACTTCCTGACCATCGACCGCAACCACACCATTGCCACCGGGCGCGACCGCACGGAAGACGTGGGCAACAATCGCCGCGACAAGACGGCCGCGAATCACTGGATAGAAACCGGCGGTCATGTTGAACACAAGGTGCAAGGCCATTTCCAGGTGCATGCCGGCGAGCGGATCGAAGGCAAGACGGTCACGCTGGTATTGCAGGCGGCGCAAAGCGTGGTGATCAAGGGGCCGGGTGGCACGATCACGATTGATGGGTCCGGTATCACCCTGGACGCCAGCGCAATCGTCTTCAAGGGCCCGCTCAGCCAGCAAGCGGGCGCGGCCAGCGCCCCATCGATGGCGGGTTCCCCTGCCCCCGGGCTTGCCATGGACCTGCTTTGTGCACTGCGCGCGGACGGTACCTGCCCACGTGTGCCCTGCCCCTGTGGCATGCGAGGCGCGTGATGATGTCCGACCTTGAACATGCCGGCTGGCCCCGCCGGACCGTGCGCGTCGTGCAAGCGCCCAGCATGGAGAGCCTGACCGGGCTTGATACCAGTACGGGCATCGGATCCGGCACTGCCTGGCTTTGGCTTGATGGCGCACGTTCCGACACCTTGGAGCTCGAAGTGTCCGCGCTGAAACCCGGATTCGATCATCACTGGTTATGGCGCGGCACTAACTGGGAGTACCAGCCGCCCGGCTTTCGCCATGGTCCGCTGTTGACGCCTGTCACCGCGCCCTTGTTGCAGGCCTTCGTTGACGATTGGGCTCCCCGGCAGTTGGGTGTGCTGTTGTTTGCCGGCGATGACGCGCCGGCCAGCGCGCACCTGAAGCAGCTGCATCGGATGCAAGCACCCGACGGCTTGGCGATGCGCTTCAACCTGACGGCCACCCGCCAGTTGGAAGAGCTTTGCGAAGGTTTATCAACGCATCGCCTGGCGGATTTGATGGGGCCCATCCGGGGGCTGATCTGGCGCAGCGCCGACGAGGCGGGCGCGCAATGGTTGCAAGCGGATATCCCTGCGTCCAGTGACGCGGCGTTCGACCATGAAGGCTTCGCGCTGTCTTCGGATGATGAAGATGCGGTCAACCGCGCCAGCTTCGATTACTTCATGCGAGAGACAGCGCGCCGCCACGTGCCCGCCGATCTGGCGACCCGCAACCCGACAGCCCACGCCAAGCTGCTGCACCAGATCGCGCTGTTTGCCGATGAGGCCGGGCAGATCAACCTGCAACTTGAGCGCGACGTCCGCCACTACATCACGCTGCGCCTGCGCTTTCCCCAATCGCCCTTTGAGAACGATGCCGAATTGCGCGCGAACCTCGCACGCCGCGAGGTCTCCGGACAACTGCGCCTGAATCAAGCCCAGCTCCGGCTGAACAAGATCACCGCCGGCCTCGCATCAGGAAACCGACCATGATTCACCTGCAATGCCCCAAGGCGCTGCAACCGCCCCACCCCAGCGCCAAGCGGCTGGGCAAGGCGATATCCCCGCCACCTTGCCAGCGCGGCATCCCCTTGTATCCCCTGCGCTATGGCATCACGGACGAACCCTTCGATGCGAAGGTGTTCCCCACGCTGAGTACCGCCGCCTATCCGGCGTTGAGCAACGGCAAAGCCTACGGCTTGCGGGTACTGCGGCCGCGCAGCTATGTGTATCTGCTCTCGCGCGAAGAAGGTCGGATGTGGACACGCCATTACCAAGTCACCGACAACATCCGCTTCGCGCCGATCTGGTGGACGGAAGCGGACTACGACGGTGACGTGCCCGGACGCAAAGCCGTGCCCGACGAAGCGGGCGCGGCGCGCTTTCTGCTGGCGCCGCCCGATCTGCAAGACGACACCCTGCACGTGCTGGTCAGCGACACCCTGCTCAGCCACGCCGTGCTATGGGACATCGAGAACGACACATCAAGTTGGCAAACCCTGCTGGCCACCCCGGTCAAACCCATCGGCGGCAAACAACAGCACGCCTTCCCGGCGGCATTGCTTGCGCACGTGCGCGAACTGGCCCCAAGCGCGCTGCGCAACTATGACTGGAGCGAAAGCCAACCCCACACGGACAGCATTCCATCCATCCTGAACGCCATGACCGCCGCCACACGGCCCCGCACCGACGTCGAGCCGCAAGCCGTGGTCGTGCGCGATCTGGCGGGACTGTTAAGCGAACTGAACGTGTTGGTCGGCAGCCGGCTGGCGGACCTGCAAACGTACAGCGCGGACGCGGCGCGCAAGTTGCGGGTGTCGGAAATGATTGACCAGTTGGGCGATTTGGCGGGCCAGGCGGCGGGCAGTCAGGTGGCGCGTAACGATCCAATCGGAAGCGCCATGCCCTCGGGCGCAACGGGGCCTGCCGTAATGGCCGCCAACGAACGTGCCAACCGCGCGCGCTTGGCCGCGCACCGCAAACGTATCGCCCACGCGCGCAACACTGAGCGCGTGGAGTTCATCAAGCAGCATCCGCGACGGCTGCAAGACTACACAGACCAGGTTGTACTGGCCGCCGCCGACCTTTGGACCCTGTTCAACACCCATCAAAAGGTCTACGACGTACTCGTCGAATCGCATGCGCCCGATGCCACGGGCTACCTGGACCTGCGCTGCCTGGCCGGACACACCTTGCCCGGGCTCATCCACTGCAAAGCCGGCCACGATTTCCTGCTCAAGCAAGTGGAACCCAGCGGCCCGATCGGCCTGCTCAAGAAAGCAGTACTGGGCGCACCGGAAGTGCTTGGTTATACCAAGCGAGTCGCGCAAACCATGCTCGACCACACCGAGCTGGGCACAGTCATCGTCGCCAAGGCAGCGGTCGATGCACCATTGGCCGCGCTGCAAAAAGTACTAACGACAATACCGGCCGACGGAGCGTCCCATCAACTGAGCGTGATGCTGGGCGCACTGGTCGCGCACGGGCAATTGACCTCGCCCGGCGCATACTGGACCAGCGTCTACCGGCCCATCATGGAAGTGCTGGACGGCAATCTGGCGCGCGCCCACGAAGTACCGCTGCGCGAGGTAGGCAATTGGATGCGCGCAAGCCTGGGCCTCACAGGCGTCAACGGTTTTCGCCCACAGACAGTGGACCGCGCCGCGCAAACCCTGGTCACCTTGTATGACACCGAAGACGTGCAGGAGCGGCTGGCGCAAGGCCAAAGACTACCGGAGCGCTTGCGCTTCTGGCACAACGCCAGACTGGCACTAGGCGGCGTCGCGGCGTTCGCCACGGTATACAGCGCGGGGGAAGCGTTCAAGGCGCTGGGGCAGGAAGATGGCATGAATTTGGGGAACGCGCTTAATGCCACCGGAAAGGTTCTGGGGGTCGGTGCGGCGGGCGCCACGATGACGAGGTTCCGGTTTGAGAAACAGCGGGATCTGGCGAAGGTGCGGGGGGAGATGGAGCTGGCGCGAGAGCTAAACAGCGCAGCTGGAAAATGGGAGCTGCGAGCGATTGGAGCTGCCGCGGTGGCGGCAATTGCAATTGGGGCGAAGGATTGGTGGGATGCGGCGCAAAAGGACACAGGCGTAGCCGCTCGCATCAGCTTCGCCAGCGGCTCGTTGCAAATGGCGGCGGGCGGAGTGGGCGTGTTGCACTTGCTTGGAAAGCTGAACGCCCGCTTCCTTGAACGATGGGCTGAATCTCCCTTAGCAATAGTTCGCGGCGGCGAAGCCATTGCTCGCATGAGCGCCGGATCAATCGGCTGGATCCTGCTTGCTACCGAAGGCCTTTACCACGTCCTCCGCCTGTTTCATAAAAGTGCCGCCGAGGAAGCCAAAATCACCACATGGATCGCCCGAAGCGTATGGGGCATACGCGGAAACGAGGCGCCGTTTTCCAATGACGAGGAAGAGCTGCGCGAATTCCACCGACTGTTTCAACAACCCAGCATCGAATCCGACGTAGCACTGCTCAAGCTCTTGGACCGTTCACCACAAGTCACGATCGCTGCAGCTGTGGGCATGTCAAACGATCTCCGAACCATTACCGTTCGGCTGCCAGGGTGGCGGCCGGAAGTCAGCCACTATGCGATAAGCCAACAGCAAGCCGCAAGAATTGGAGAGATTTCCGGCACAACCATTTACTACGAAGATCCCGAACTGGTAGCAGTGGAGGACAAGATGGGCGTCGTCCGGATCAGCACGAACACTGTCTTCGGTACCACGAACGTCGAGTATCGACCTAACGGCTTCACTGACGCCGACTTCGTGATGAAGGAGAACCGGCTATGGTGAAAAAGCTCCGCACTATCGACCCCACAACAATCCCGGATGCCGCAGGCGAGTTCAAGCGCCAATGCGAATACCTTGATCAGAAGACGGATCATGGTGCATTGCCCGACATCCGCTACGCAATGGATCCTGAGCAGGTATGGCTATTCGATGATGTATCGGACGTCGACCAGTTCAACGATCGCTACATTGAACCTAGGGTCGAAGGACAGATAACGTTCTTGATGCAGCTATCCACGATGGGCGTTCCTATGTCCTTGATCATCGTATTTATACTAGCTCCGCTATTTGGAGAGTTTCACGTCAAAGGCATATTAATCTGCATCCCGTTCTTTCTATTCGCATCGTTCTTTTTGTGGTTGGGAACCAGCATAGCGCAGTGCCGTATTCGCTTTAATCGGCAGGCGCAGCTAGTACATGTGACCTATGGAGATGCAGTCATGCACGTCCCGTGGCGTGACGTCCGACCCTATACCGTATTCGGCCATGACTATCGTTTGCGGCTTTACTTCCCTGTTCCCTATCTGGAGATAATGCAGCAGCCCTCCGCGGATCCGGAACGCGTTCGAAAGAGAAAGATGCCTTTTATCGTCGAAGGTGACTTCGACATTCATGACCACTTGTTCTTCGACAACAACCTTCAGCGTCTAGAGTTCATACGTCGTTACATGGAGCACGGCCTGGAGGCAATCCAACCTGGCCGCGAGTTCGTCGAAAAGGGCTTAGTCCGCAAACCCACTGGCGACAACACGGTAACCAAAACCGGCAGATTGAGCGATATCTTCAATATCTTCGATATCCTCTTCAACTTCATCAGCCTAAAACCCCTCCTTGACCGCTGGATCAAGCACAAAGCCAACTCCTTCCGCTGGCCGGAAGAAGTCGAACGCCTATGCGCCCCCGGCGCCGATCTATCCGCCTACGACACCCGGCCCGTCAAATCCAGCACCCGCTACTTCTATCGTTATGCCGGCATGGACAAGGGCGTGATCTTTGTTGATCACAAAGGCAAACAGGTTCATCTGCGCAGCAAGCCCGGGTGATTGACATCCGAGCCGCGCACGCCACTCGTCCGCCACGCCAAGCCCGCGCTGATGGCCAGCGCGATCGCCAATAGGCCGCCGGCCATCGCGGCCACGCCTGGCCATTGGCTGGCGGCCCAGAAGTGTCCGCCCCAGGCGCCCAGCACGCTGGACCCCACGTAATACACCAGCAAGTACAGCGATGCGCCCAGCGCCTTGTAGCCGCGAGCCATCTGGCCGACCCAGCCGCTGGCCACCGCGTGTGCGGCGAAGAAGCCGAAGGTGAACACCACGATGCCGGCAATCAGGATGGCCAGCGTGTCCGACAGCGTCAGCAGCAGCCCGGCCAATGCCAAGCCGGTGGCGGCGGTCAGCATGGCGCCTCGGCCGTGGCGGTCGGCCAGGCGGCCGAAGAAGGTGGACGCGAATATGCCCACCAAGTACACGACGAAGATGAAGCCGATGAAGGTTTGGCTTAGCGAAAACGGCGGTAGCAACAGGCGAAAGCCCACGTAGTTGTAGACCGTGACGAAGGCGCCCATCAGCAGTCCGCCCATGGCGAACAGCGCGCACAGTGGGCCGTTTTTCATGTGTGCGCCGACTCCCGCCCGCACGTCGCCCCACACGCCAGCCCAGCCGCGCCCGCGTTGCGGGGTGAAGCGGCGTGAGGCCGGCAACAGCCACATGAACAGCGCGGCGGCAACGATGCCCACGACGCCCAGCGTGCCCAGGGCGGCGCGCCAGCCAAAATGGTCGGACACCAGGCCGGTGATGACGCGGCCGGACAGTCCGCCGAATGCGCTGCCGCTGATGTACAGGCCCATCACAAAGCCCAGCGTGTCGGGTTCTACTTCTTCCGCCAGGTACGCCATGGCGACGGCGGGCACGCCGCCCATCGCCACGCCTTGCAGCGCGCGCAAGGCCAGCAGGCTGTGCCAGTCGGGCGCCACGGCGGCGATGGTGCCTAGTACGGCCGAGGCCAGCAAGGACCAGGCCATGATGCGCTTGCGCGGCAGCGCCTGCGAAAACAGGCCCACAAAGAAGATCGCAATGGCCAAGAGGCCCGTGCATAGCGACAGCACCAGGCTGCTTTGCGCGGGCGATACGCCGAACGCGCCGGTGAACAGGGGCATCAGCGGCTGCACGCAATATAAAAGCGAAAACGTGGAAAAGCCGGCGGCAAACAAGGCCCATTGGGCGCGGCGCAGTTCGGGGGTGCCACGCGCCAGATACTCGGTGGGCGTGGGCGTGGAAGAACTGGCGGAGGGGGTAGACATCTGGAATCTCGAAGGGCAAACGGGCTCGTGACCCGTATAGGAAAAGTAGACTTTTCGCCTTCATATGTCCAATATATGAAACTTGCACCCACCATATTTTTAAACGATGGAACTTCGACACCTGCGCTATTTCACTGCTGTGGCCGAAGAGCTGCATTTCACCCGGGCGGCGGCCCGGTTGGGTATCGGCCAGCCGCCGTTAAGCCAGCAGATTCAACAGCTTGAGCGCGAAATCGGCACGCCGCTTTTTCTACGGCTGCCCCGAGGCGTGGACCTGACCGAGGCCGGCGCCCAGTTCCTGGAAGATGCGCGCGCCATTCTGGCCAGTGCCGACCGCGCCATCGACACGGCTCGTCGGCTGGGGCGCGGCGAGCGCGGCGCCATCACGGTCGGCTTCACGGCGTCCGCCGTCTTCCACCCTTACCTGCCCCGCGCCATCCGCGCTTACCGCGACCGCTACCCCGACGTGCGCGTCACGCTGACCGAAAGCAACACCATTTCCCTGTTGCGCGGCCTGCGGCTGGGCGAGGTGGACGTGGCCTTTGTACGGCCGCCTTATCTGTTGGACCCGGAGTTCGAGTCCGAGCGCGTGCTGGACGAACCCATGCTGGTGGCCCTGCCCCCGGACCACGCGCTGAGCCGCCGCCGCAGCGTGCCGATTGCCGCGCTGGCCGATGAGGACTTTGTGCTGTATCCACGGCCGATTGGCGCGGGCTTGTATGACGCCATCCAATCGGCTTGCCAGCGTGCGGGCTTTGCGCCGCGCGTGATTCAGGAAGCGCCGCAGATGGCGTCCATCGTCAGCTTGGTTGCCGCTGGTGTCGGCATTTCGGTGGTACCGGCCGCCATGCGGCACATGGGCGCGGAAGGCATTGAATATCGGCCCATCAAGGGAGACGCGCCGCACGCGCTGCTGGACATGGCGTATCGCCGCCACGACCGCTCCATTGCCGCCGTCAACGCCGTGGCGATGCTGCGCCAGCTTGCTCATCCGGAGCGCCCGGCCGCCAACGAATAGGCCGACGAATAAGCCGACGAATAAGCCGACAAATAGGCCGACGAATAGGCCGAAGATCAGGCCGCGTATTGCCCTGTCGCGTTTGTCATGTTCTGTTAACCCTGGCCCACGGCAGAAGAGTACATTGCGCTACCGGCGATCCGTCCCTGAGAGATGGATGGATGCTTTGATACCTCCTCTTGATACCCCTGTTAATAGGTGACTCCGTGCGACGTACCCTTCTGGCCTTGGCCCTAGCAACCCTTCCCGGCTTGGGCGCCGCCGCCGCGCTCAGCTCGTCCATCGGCGCGGTCACCGTGTATCAGGACCGCGCGGTGGTGACTCGTTCCGCCAGCAGCGAGCTCGCGGCGGGCGAACATGAACTGGTGCTGGAAAACCTGCCGGCGTCATTGCAGGAAAATTCCCTGCAAGTGTCCGCCAAGAGCACCGGTCAAGCGTCCTTGCTTGACGTCAAGGTGCGCGACGCCTTTCGGGCAGACGCCACCAACGAGCGCGTTCGCACCCTGCAAGAGCAAGTCCGCAAACTGGAAGGCCAGTTGGCCGGGCTGGACGACGAGGCCGCCGTGTTGGAGAACCAGCGCGAACTGGTGCTGATGATGCAGCGAGGCGCCACCGAGCCGTCCAAGGACAGTGCCCGCCTGACGCTGGACGAATTGAAAGCCATCCAGACCCTTAGCGCCGACAGTTTGGGCAAGACGCTGGCGGGGCTGCGCCAGGTTGCCGAACGTAAAGAAGCGCTGGAACGGGAATTGTCCGCGCTGCAAAGCCAAATGAACATCGTGCGAGGCCAATTGAGCCGGCGCAGCAAGACCGTCACGCTGCGCGTGAACCTGGCGCGCGCGGGCAAGGTGGACCTGGCGGTGTCGTATGCAGTAGGCGGCGCGCGTTGGACGCCCGCTTACGACGCACGCTTGCGTCCGTCCGACCGCAGCGTGGACCTGGGTTATTTCGGCGTCGTCCGGCAAAACACGGGCGAAGACTGGAACAACGTGAAGCTGACGCTGTCGACCGCGCGCCCGGCGCTGGGCGGCGGTGCACCGACCTTGACGCCATGGATCATCGATGTGGCGGCGCCCCCGCCACCGCCCCGCCCCGTGGCCGCGCCGGCTCCCGCCGTGAGCAGCGAGATGATGAGAAAGCGTGCCCCGCTCGCAGGCAGCCAGGCGTATGCCGACGCCGCCATGGACGAAGCGGTGCCGGAGCCCATCGACGTGCAGACCGCGCAAGTGCAGAACGACGCCACCAGCGCGTCGTTCCAGATCAAGACCCCGGCCACGCTGGCGTCCGACAACACCTCGCAGCGCGTGGCCATCACCACGGCCAAGCTGCCCGCCACCTTGCAGTACCAGTCCACGCCCGCGCTGCGCGAAGCGGTGTTCCTGACCGCGCTAGCCAGCAACAGCACCGACTTTCCGTTCCTGGCCGGCACGCTCAATACCTTCCTGGATGACGCCTTCGTCGCGTCCGGGTCGCTCAAGGCGGTGATGCCGGGCGAAAAGGTCGAGCTGGCGATGGGCGCCGACGACGGCATCTCGATCAAGCGCCAGTTGGTCAACCGCTTTACCGAAAGCACGGGGTTTTCCGGCAGCGGCAAGCGCGTGACCTACGAATACAAGATCACCGTGAAGAACAACAAGGCCACCAAGGAACAGGTGGTGTTCAAGGACCGGCTGCCGGTGTCTCGCAACGAGAAAATCGTGGTCAAGCTGCTGTCGCCCGCCGACCGCGACATCAAGCGCGAGGAAGACGGCAAGCTGGCCTGGGAATGGGAGCTGGAGCCGGGCAAGTCCCGCGACACCGTGCTGAAGTTCTCGGTGGACTATCCCGGCGACATTGACGTGTCGGGTATTTGAAGCCTTGAAGTGAAGCCTTGAAGTGAAGCCTTGCAGCCGCCGCCGCCCGCTCAATGGCGGCGGCAGAAATCGATGAATGCGTCGGGCTCCAAGGGCATGGACAAGCCATAGCCTTGCGCCACGTCGCAACCCAGTTCGCGCAGCAGTTGCACGTCGCGCTCTTGTTCGACGCCTTCGGCCACCACGCGCCGGCCCAGCACACGGCCCATTTCAATGGCGGCGGCCACCACGGCACGCGACGCGGCTTCGCGGTGCATGTGCACGATGAAGTCGCGGTCGATCTTCAATTCGGTAAACGGCATGGCAGAGAACAGCCGCATCGACGCGATGCCGGCCCCAAAATCGTCCATCGCCAATTCAAAGCCGCGTACCCGCAGCAGGTTCAAGACCGACGACAAGGCCAGCCAATCGTTGACCGGCTCGTCCTCGGTCAGTTCCACCTTCACCAAGCGCGCCGGCAGGCCGGCCCGCGCGACCCGCTTTTCCAGCACGGCGGGCATGTCGCGCGAACACAGCGTGGAAGACGACGCATTGATGGCGATGGGCACGGCGATATCTTCGGCGTGCAAGGTTTGCAGCACTTCCAGCACGCGATCCGTCACCCGCAGGAACAACATCCGGTCCATGCCCAGGCGATGCGCGGCGGGCACGAAATCAGCGGCGGCAATGGACCCAAGCTCGGGATGGTCCCAGCGCGACAAGGCCTCGGCGGCCACCACCTTCCCCGTCGACAGGCTCATCTGCGGCTGCAACACCACGCTCATGCCCTCGCCCGTGATCAGGGCGCGGCCCAATTCGGCTTCGATGACTTCGCGGCGTATCGATTGCTGCTGGGGCGTCGTCATGTCCTCGGCCGCCAGGCCCGCCTTGACGGCCTGATGCATGGACGTGCGCGACACCGGCTTGGACAGCGCCTGCGCCGAGGGGCAGCCCGCCTGCAGCGCCAGCCGCACGTGAGACTCCAGCAATTCGTCGCTTAGGCTGCTGATCCAGATGATGGGCGGCATGCTTTTCAGGCGGCCCGCGTCGACCAGGCGCCGCAGCTCGTTGGGCAGATGCGTGCCGTCGCCGTCGCTCATGACGATGTCGCTGATCACCAGATCGTAGAACTGGCGGCCCAGTGCGCTGATGGCTTCCGTGCTGCTGCCCACGCCGGCAACGCGCCGGTATCCCAACGCCAGCAGCATGTTCTGCAGGTAAGCGCGTTCAACGGGGTGATCTTCGACCAGAAGAATCCGCCGCGCGGCGCCGGCGTCTGTTTTGGGCATTGCGTTCCGTCCTAATTCATAGGGCGTTATTCATAGGGCGGGCCGTTGCCGGCCACCGCTGGTTTTATCGGGGTTCATGCTACGGCATTCGCGCGCGATCTGTCGTTGTGAAGAAAGGGCTACGGCGATTTCCCCGCCGATAGGCGTAGGTTTGGGAACACCTGCCCGGTCCTGCCTCGGTCCGTTGTCGATACGCAACGCGACCGGCTCCGCCAGACGGTGGCAGCCCTCCGGCGGCGGGGCTACGCGGCCAGTGCGATAATGGCGACCATCACGCATCCAGCGCATTGGCGCATCTACGGCACGGAGCCCCCCCTTGACCCGCATTGACGACCCCCAGCACGACCGCGAGGTCGGCACGGCCGACTCCACCCAGGACAACACGCGCACCGACGACACCCGCATCAGCGCCGTGCGTCCGTTGATTTCGCCCGCGCTCCTGCAGGACGAGTTACCCGTATCCCCCACCATTCAGAACCTGGTCGAGCAAAGCCGCGCCGAAATCGCCGACGTGCTGCATGGCCGCGACGACCGCCTGCTGATCGTGGTCGGCCCCTGCTCCATCCACGACCATGGTCAGGCCATGGACTACGCGCGCCAGTTGCGCACGGCGGTTGACCAGCACAAGAAAGACCTGCTGATCGTCATGCGCGTGTACTTCGAAAAGCCGCGCACCACCGTGGGCTGGAAGGGCTACATCAACGACCCCCGCCTTGACGGCAGCTTCCGTATCAACGAAGGCTTGCGCCGCGCCCGCGAATTGTTGCTGGACATCAGCGGCCTGGGCCTGCCCATTGCCACCGAATTCCTGGACCTGCTCAGCCCGCAGTACATCGCGGACCTGATCGCCTGGGGCGCCATCGGCGCGCGCACCACCGAAAGCCCCAGCCACCGCCAACTGAGCTCTGGCCTGAGCTGCCCGCTGGGTTTCAAGAACGGCACCGACGGCGGCGTGCAGATTGCGGCCGACGCCATGGTGGCCGCCAGCGCCAAGCACGCCTTCATGGGCATGACGAAGATGGGCATGGCCGCCATTTTTGAAACGCGCGGCAATCAGGACACGCACGTGATCCTGCGCGGCGGCAAGCAAGGCCCGAACTATGACGCGGCCAGCGTTGACGCCTGTTGCGCCGCCCTGCGCGCCGCCGGCCAGCGCGAGCAGGTCATGATCGATTGCTCGCACGCCAACTCCAACAAGTCGCATCTGCGCCAGATCGACGTGGCCCAGGACATCGCCGCGCAGCTTTCGCGGGGCGACGCCCGCATCACCGGCGTCATGATCGAAAGCCATCTGGAAGAAGGCCGCCAGGACCTGAAGCCCGGCCAGCCCCTGCGCCGTGGTGTATCGATTACCGACGCCTGCCTGGGCTGGACCCAGACGGAACCGGTGCTGGACACCCTGGCGCAGGCCGTGCGTCAGCGCCGCGCCATCGCCGCCAAGCGCTAAGGAAATTTCTTAGCGGTAGAGGGCATACGGCGCCGGATCCACGTCCGGCGCCTGGCCCGTGATCAGGCTGGCAAGCAGCTTGCCGGTCACCGGGCCCAGCGTGAAGCCGTGATGCGCGTGGCCAAACGCCATCCATAATCCGGTATGCCGAGGCGCGGGCCCGATCACCGGCCGCATATCAGGCATGCAGGGGCGGCATCCCATCCAGGGTTCTTTTTCAACCGCCGCGCCCAAGGGCAGCAATTGGCTGGCCAGTGCGCGCGTACGCTGAATCTGAATCGGCGAAGGCGGCGCATCGCGCGCCGCGAATTCCGCCCCGGTGGTCAGCCGCACACCCAACGTCATTGGCGTTACGACAAAGCCGCTGTCGATGTCCGCCACCGGGTGCGTCAGCGTGGCGCCGTCTTCCAGCGCGAAGTGCTGGTGATAGCCGCGCTTGACCGCCATGGGAATGCGGTAGCCCAAGGGCCGCAACACATCGGGTGACCAAGGCCCCATCGCCACGACCACGTCGCGGGCGTCGATGCGGCCGTCATCGCCTTGCACCTGCCATCCCTGGCTGCCGGCCGATTTCAGGGTGCGCGCATCGCCTCGCAGCAATCGCCCCCCGCGCTGCTGGAACAGGGCCGCATACCCCCGCGTCACCGCGCCGGGGTCAGACACGTTGACAGGGTCCAGCCAGTGCACGGCGCCCACCATGCGGTCGGACAGCGACGGCTCAAGCGCCGTCAGCGCCTGCCGGTCCAGCACTCGGTAGTTCAGCCCGTACGGCGCCAGCGACTCGGCTTCCGCAACAGCGCGCGCCAGGCCCGCCTGGGACCGCACGCCATCGATCCAGCCTGTGCGGCGGAACAAGGGCGAGAGGTTCGCATCGTCTTTCAGCGCGTCGTGCTCGGCCACGCTGCGCTCGATCAGCGGCAGCATCGCTTCGGCCGCGCGCGCCAGCCGCGTGGGAGATGAATGCCACCAGTAGCGCAGCAGCCAGGGCGCCACGCGCGGCAGAAAGCGCACGTGATAGCTCACGTCGGGCGTGTTGTTGCGCGCATAGCGCCACAGGCTGCGCCAATCACGCGGAAACGCATAGGGAATGACGCTGGCCCGTTCGATCAGCCCCGCGTTGCCGTAGCTGGTTTCTTCGCCGGGGCCACGGCGGTCAAGCAGCACCACGGAACGTCCGCGCGCCAATAAATGCAGCGCCGTGCTGACGCCGACGATGCCCGCACCCAGAACCACAACGTCTGTTTTCATGCGCCGCATTCTGCGCCTTGCCCCCCGTGTTCGGCAAGGGAGCGCCAGCGTAGAATCGCCGCTCCCGCGGTGTGCTTTCCCGCCCTTGCCCGCCCTTCGGACCCCGCCATGCCCCTACCGCCCTTGCACCCCGTCACGCTCCATGGCGACATCGTTCGCCTGGAACCCATGGCCGCGCAGCATGCCGATGCGCTGGCGCAAGTGGGCCTGCATCCCGAACTCTGGCGTTTGCAGCCGGAACCCATCGCGACGGTCGACGACATGCGGCGCTATGTGACGCGCGCCTTGGAAGACGCGCAGGCGGGCGCCTGCCTGCCCTTTGTCATCGTGCAGCAAAGCACCGGGCAGATCATTGGCGCCACACGCTACATGGACATTGCGCTGGCGCACAAGCGGCTTGAGATCGGCGCTACCTGGTTGACGCCGGCCTGCCAACGTTCGGGCGCCAACAGCGAAGCCAAGTTCTTATTACTTCGGCACGCTTTTGAAACAATTGGTATCATACGCATCGTTTTCAAGACGGAACTGAGCAATGCCCAGTCTCGCGCGGCCATTTTGCGCCTTGGGGCAATCGAGGAAGGCGTGTTTCGCAAGCATCTGATTTCACAGTCGGGGCGCACGCGCGACATGGTCTATTTCGCGATCCTCGACGACGACTGGCCATCGGTCAAATCACGCCTGCTGGCGCGACTGGCCTGGCCGCGCTAGGGCTACGCCCCAAGTTCCTTTTCATCGCCGGACTGCGTTGTCCGGTACGCCCTTTTCAAGTCAGGTATGGATAGCACTCCCCTCATTCCCGCCGCAGTCTCCGCTGCGCGGCACAGCATTTTCATCTACACGGAAGAACAGCGCGGCAACCAACTGGTTGAATCGCCCGTCATTGGCATGCTTTCCGATGTTTCGGGCTCGGACAAGCTTATCGTGGCGCAAGATCCACACAGCGGCTTGAAGTTCATCTATCGGGTGGACCACGAAAGCAGCAACCTGGATGCCGCCGCCATTACCGAGCAGGAACCGGCCGCGTTCGACGGTAAGACCTCGGTCCAGATCAACGCCATGTCTTACCGCCTGGGCAACGCCGAGAATGCGATGAAATTGCTGCGCGGCAAAAAACAATGGATCCAGGACAAGGGCGCGGTGCTGTCGGTGTTGCTGCAAAACGCGGCCGCGCGCAAGACGCGCTTTGCCTCGGCGCGTATCGAACGCGACCGCATGCGCAAGGTGCCGGCCGGCGTGCCCATCGAATATCTGCCTACATAAATCGGATGGAACCAGACGCGGGGGTCTTATCCACAATTTCTGTGGATAAGGCGCGCGACGATGCGCGTCCTGCGGCCCTTGCCAGCACGCTGTACGGCCTGCGCAATGTTTGATCAGGCACAATTTGGCACTGGCCTGGATGGCATCCAGGCGGCATGCTGCACCGCCGCGACATCGATGATGATATTCTCCGCAGGCATCAACGATACGAAACGTTTCATGCGTTCCGCCGCCTGGCTTGTGCCCACGCTAGCGGACGCTGATCTCAAACAGAACCCGTAGCATGTCAGGAGCGAAAAGCGTGTTTGCCCTTGAATCGCGTCGCGTGCAAACGCGAGCGGAGACCGCGCCGTGACGATTATCGTTGTCGATGATCACGGCGACTGGCGCGACACGATCGTCGAGTACATCCAGGATCTGGGGCTGGACAAAGCCATCCTCACGGCCGGATCGCTGGCCGAACTGGATCAACTGATGCTGTCCGTGACGCCGGGCATCCTGGTGCTGGACGCCATGCTGCCCGACGGCGACGCGCTGACCCGCATCTCGCAATTGCGCACCCGCTATCCGTCGATGGGCATCGTGATGCTGACCGGCCGCCTGCTCAGCGAAGACAAGGTCTCGGGCCTGAGCCTGGGCGCCGATCACTACCTGACCAAACCCGTGAATCTGGCCGAATTGGGCGCCACGTTGGTGTCGCTGTCGCGACGACTGCGCGTGGTGCCGGCAGAGGCCGACGACGCCGGTGGCAACACCTGGCGATTCGATCCCGCACGGCGCACGCTGGTGTCGCCCGGGCAAGTGTGCGTGGACATCACCGACACCGAAAGCCGGCTGATCGGCGCGCTGATCCAGGCCGCGCCGCTGCCCTTGTCGCGCGGCCGCCTGGTCGAGGCGCTGGGCGCCAGCATCGACGCCTACGACACGCATCGGCTGGACGCGCACATGCATCGGCTGCGCCGCAAACTGCGCGCGCAGGCTGCGGGCGACCTGGGCATACGCACCGTGTATGGTGTCGGCTATGTGTGCACCACGCCCGTCCAGGTCGTGGGCAGCGCCAAACCCTGATATTTGTTAACAGGCTCTCTCCTTCCATGCGCCCTGCCCTCCGTCCCCGCCGCTCCGTTCTCTACATGCCCGGCGCCAACGCGCGCGCCTTGGACAAGGCCCGTGGGCTGGACGCCGATGCCCTGATTCTTGACCTGGAAGACGCCGTGGCGCCCGAGGCCAAGGCACAGGCCCGCGCGCAGGTCGCCGCGGCCTTGAAGCAAGGCGGCTACGGACGCCGCGAGTGCATCGTGCGCATCAATGCGCTGGACACGCCGTGGGGCCACGACGACGTCGTCGCCATTGCGCAGGCCGGCGCCGACGCCGTGCTGCTGCCCAAGGTGCAATCCGCCGCCCAACTGGGCGCGCTGGCCCAGGCGCTGGACGCCGCCGGCGCGCCGCCCGACCTGCCCTTATGGGCCATGGCGGAAACGCCGCTGGGTTTTCTGCGGCTGGACGCCATTGCGGGCGGCCACCCCCGGCTGGCCGCCATCGTGGTGGGCACGTCCGACCTGGTCAAGGACCTGCACGCGCGCCACACGCCCGGCCGTGAAGAAACCCTGTTAGCGCGATCGCTTGCCGTCATGGCCGCGCGCGCCCACGGCTTGGCGGTCCTGGACGGCGTGCACCTGGACTTGAACGACGACGCGGGCTACGCGGCTGCCTGCGAGCAAGGGCGCGACCAGGGCTTTGACGGCAAGACGCTGATCCATCCCAAGCAGATCGCCGCCGCCAACGCCGCGTTCGCACCCACCGACAGCGAACTGGCCCTGGCGCGCAAGCGTCTGGATGCCTGGCGCCAGGCACAGGCCGCTGGCCAGGGCGTGGCCGTGGTAGACGGCGCGTTGGTCGAAAACCTGCACGCCGAAGAGGCCGAGCGCGTGCTTGCCCTGGCCGCCGCTATCTCGGGCACGGCTTCCCAGGCATAGGCCGCTGCCACTGCGGGCAGCAACCCCGCGCCTACGCCGCCATCTCGCGCACTGCCCCCACGCATAAGCGGCCGTCGCGGCCGCGAAACCCGCTCGAACGCCGCCCCTAAAACGCGCTTCATCTGCGCCGATGCGCGCGGCCCGGTACAATACTGCCCACGATTGGACGACGCCCCTTGCCTGGGGCGTGTCTCTTCACCTTTTCGCGCTGATGTCCGCCTGCTGTGTCATGGCTGAGCGCGCGAACCACCCGGTTCCCTTTTTTGCGCCGCGTCTTGTGGCGGGAGCCTCGCCGCGCGCCTGCCGCGCCACCCCCTGCCCCAAGATTCATGATCCGCTTCCAACAAGTTTCACTCATGCGCGGCGTCAAGCCCTTGCTCGACAAGGTCGACCTGCTCTTGAACCCCGGCGACAAGATCGGCCTCATCGGCGCCAACGGCGCCGGCAAGTCCAGCCTGTTCGGCCTTTTGCGCGGCACGCTGCACGCGGACCAGGGCGACCTTGACTACCCTTCAAGCTGGCGCATGGCCTACGTGGCGCAGGAAACCCCCGCGCTGGACCGCCCCGCCATCGAATACGCGATTGACGGCGACGTCACCTTGCGCAAGCTGGAAGCGGAACTGGCGGCATTGGAAGCCGAACCCGAAAGCGCCGAAAACGGCCTGCGCATGGGCGACATCTACGCCGCGCTGGCCGATGCCGACGCCTACACGGTGCATTCGCGCGCCGAACAATTGCTGACCGGCCTGGGCTTCACGCAAGAGCAGATGCATCTGCCGCTGACCAGCTTTTCCGGCGGCTGGCGCATGCGCCTGAACCTGGCGCAAGCGCTGATGTGCCCGTCCGACCTGCTGCTGCTGGACGAGCCCACCAACCACTTGGACCTGGACGCCATCATCTGGCTGGAAGACTGGCTCAAGCGCTACCCGGGCACGCTCATCGTCATCTCGCACGATCGCGACTTCCTGGATGGCGTGGTCAACGTCATCGTCCATATCGACGAACGCAAGCTCAAGCGTTATTCGGGCAATTACTCGTCGTTCGAACGCCAACGTGCCGCCCAGTTGGAACTGGCGCAAGGCATGATGGAAAAGCAGATGCGGCAACGTTCGCACCTGCAATCGTTCATTGACCGCTTCAAGGCCCAGGCCAGCAAGGCGCGTCAGGCGCAAAGCCGCATCAAGGCGCTGGCCCGCATGGAAGAAGTGGCGCCGCTGCGCGCCGCCGCCGAATTCTCGTTTGAATTTCGCGAGCCCCTGCGCGCGCCCAACCCCTTGCTGACCATGGACAAGGTCAGTGCCGGTTACCGCGTGGAAGACGAAGAGACGCAGGCCGTGTCCGACAAGATCATTGTGTCGGGCATCAATTTTTCGCTTCAGGCCGGCCAGCGCATCGGACTCTTGGGCATCAACGGCGCGGGCAAGTCCACGTTCATCAAGACCATCGCGGGCGACCTGGCTACGTTGGGCGGCGATACGCAGTTCAACAAGGGCCTGTCCATCGGCTACTTTGCCCAGCACCAGGTGGAAATGCTGCGTCACGACGAATCTCCGTTGTGGCACATGATGAAGCTTGCACCCACCGTGCGCGAGCAAGAGTTGCGTAACTTCCTGGGCAGCTTCAACTTCAACGGCAACATGGCCACCAGTTCCATCGCGCCTTTCTCCGGCGGCGAAAAAGCGCGCCTGGCGCTGGCGCTGATTGTCTGGCAGCGCCCCAACCTGCTGTTGCTGGATGAGCCCACCAACCACTTGGACCTGGAAACGCGTGAGGCGCTGACCACGGCGCTGGCGCAGTTCGAAGGCACCTTGATGCTGGTCTCGCACGACCGTCACCTGCTGCGCGCCACCACCGACGAGTTCATCATCGTGGCCGACGGCGTCGTCAAACCGTTCGATGGCGACCTGGACGACTACAAAGACTGGCTCTACAAAACCAAACTGGCCGCCAAAGCCGCCTGATCGCGTTACAATCCCGCGAATTGCCGGCAGGCGCCTTCGATGCGTCGCTTGCACGGCAACCTTCAACCCCGTCCCGCTGTACGCGGGACGAGTTTTTTCAGCGCTCGTAGATGACGATCAAAGACCAACTATTTCTCGCCAGCCAGTATCTTGCGCCGCATCACCTGGTGTCGCGCTTCTTCGGATACGCCTCAGACTGCCGGGAACCCGCGGTCAAGAATTGGATGATTTCGCGCTTTGTCCGCAAGTACGGCGTGGACATGCGCGAGGCCTTGCAAGAAGACCCGTTGGCCTACGACTGCTTCAATGACTTCTTCACCCGCGCGCTGAAAGACGACGCGCGCCCGCTCGACGATGAACCCGGTTCGGTGCTCTGTCCGGCCGACGGCGCCATCAGCCAATTGGGCGCCATCGAGCAAGGGCGCATCTTCCAGGCCAAGGGCCACAGCTACGGCCTGGTTGACCTGCTGGGCGGCGACGTGGAACGTGCCGCGCCGTTCCAGGGTGGCGAATTCGCCACCGTCTACCTGTCGCCCAAGGACTACCACCGCGTCCACATGCCGGTGGCCGGCACGCTGCGCGAAATGGTGCATGTGCCGGGCCGGTTGTTCTCGGTCAACCCGCTGACCGCGCGCAACGTGCCGCGCCTGTTCGCACGCAACGAGCGCGTGGTCTGCATATTCGATACCGAGCTCGGCCCCATGGCGGTGGTGCTGGTGGGCGCGATGATCGTCGCGTCGATTGAAACGGTCTGGGCCGGCCTGGTGACGCCGTTCAAGCGTCGCGTGAAGTCGGTGCGCTATGACGCCACGGCGCGCGCGCCGATCCATCTGGAGAAAGGCGCGGAGATGGGCCGCTTCAAGCTGGGTTCGACCGCGATCGTGCTGTTTGGCCCGGACAAGATCCGCTGGGCCGACACGCCGTCGGTGCTGGGTCCCGTGCGCATGGGCGAACTGCTGGCCTTGCCCACGGCGCGGCCCTGACCGCCTTGGAAGATGCTTGCACGCCGCTTGCACCCCGCTTGTACGCCGCCTGCAAGTTGATTCCAAAAAGCGAATAAACATTTAGCAATCTATTCGCTTTCATCGATAAAGCAGGGTTGTTAGATTACGGGCTTTTAGCGGCCCGCCATGACTTCCAACGCCCTGCCCGTTCCTACGCCTGCCAGCACGCCGACCACCAGCGCAGCCGCCCCCGTGCCGCGCGCGCTTGCCCGCATGCTTAGCCTGGATGACTTTGAAGCCGCCGCGCGCAAGCGCTTGCCCCGGCCTATCTTCGGCTACGTGGCGGGTGCCGCGGAAGACAACCAGTCGCTGCACGACAACCGCCGCGCCTTCGCCCAATACAGCTTCGCGCCCCGCGTGCTGGTCGACGTGTCACGCCGCACGCAAAGCACGGAAATTTTCGGACGCCGCTACGCCTCGCCGTTCGGTATTGCCCCCATGGGCATCAGCGCCTTGTCGGCGTACCGGGGCGACGTGGTGCTGGCCCGCGCCGCGCGAGACGAAGGCATCCCCGCCATCCTCAGCGGCACGTCGCTCATTGCGCTGGAAGACGTGATCCGCGAAGCGCCCGGCACCTGGTTCCAGGCCTATCTGCCGGGCGATCCCGCAAAAATCGACGCCTTGGTCGACCGGGCACGCCGCGCCGGTTATGAAACCTTGGTATTGACCGTCGACATCCCCGTGTCCGCCAATCGCGAAAACAATGTGCGTACCGGCTTTTCAACGCCGCTCAAACCCAGCCTGCGCCTGGCGTGGGACGGCTTGACCCGGCCGCGCTGGCTGGCGGGTACCTTCCTGCGCACCTTGCTGGCCCACGGCATGCCGCATTTTGAAAATTCATTCGCCACGCGCGGCGCGCCCATTGTGTCCGCGTCCGTGCTGCGCGACTTCACCGCGCGCGATCACCTGAACTGGGAACACGTGGCGCGCATACGCCGCCAGTGGCCGGGCGCCTTGATCATCAAGGGCATCCTGCATCCGCAAGACGCGGCGCTGGCGCGCCAGCACGGCGCCGATGGCGTCATCGTGTCCAACCACGGCGGCCGCCAACTGGATGGCGCCATCTCGCCGCTGCGTGCCCTGCCCCGCGTGGTCGACGCGGCGGGCAGCATGACCGTGATGATGGACAGCGGCGTGCGGCGAGGTGGCGACGTCTTGAAGGCGCTGGCGCTGGGCGCGCGCTTTGTGTTCGTGGGCCGGCCGTTCAACTATGCGGCGGCGGTCGGCGGGCAGGCAGGCGTGGCCCACGCCATCCACCTGCTGCGGGCGGAAGTCGACCGCAACATGGCAATGCTGGGCATCAACAGCCTGCGGGAAATGAATGCGGACTTGCTCTGGCGTGACGGGCCCGGCGGCCACTGAACGGCCTGTTGCCGAACCGGACACGGCCAGGCAGCGCGACGCGGCATAGAATGGCGGTTCCCTGGCCTGCCCCCTTCCCGCCGTGTCCCTACGCCAATCCTCGTTCTTCCTGCGCTTTCTGACACTGGGTGCGCTGGCCCACGTCTATGTCGGCGCGCGCTTGATCCCGGACGCGCAGTTGCCCGCCGCTGGTGCGGCCGCCGCCATCATCGCCCTGCTGCTGTCGTGCATCCTGATTCCGATGGGTATGCTGGCCCGTTCCTCGGTGAACCCGCCGTGGGGTGATCGCATCGCGTGGGTCGGCCTGATCGCGATGGGGCTGTTTTCGTCCCTGTTCGTCTTGACCGTCATCCGCGACGCCGCCCTGCTCTTGACGTGGCTGGTCACGCTGCTGGCCAACGCCAGCCTGCCCTGGCTGGACCTGCGCCGCTACAGCGCCTGGGCGGTTGCCGCGCTGGCATTGGCGGGCACGCTGGTCGGCTTCTACAACGCGCGCAGCCGGGCCCGGGTGGTGGATGTGGACGTGCCCATCGCCGGTTTGCCGCAAGATCTGGACGGCTTCACCATCGTGCAGATCAGTGATGTCCACGTCGGCCCGACCATCAAGAAGCAATACGTGCAGGCCATTGTCGATGCCGTGAACGAACTGCTGCCCGACGTCATCGCCATCACCGGCGACGTGGTCGACGGCAGCGTCGAGCATCTGGCCGAGCAAGCCAGCCCGCTGGGTTCGCTGCGCGCGACTTACGGCGTGTACCTGGTGACGGGCAACCATGAATATTATTCAGGCGCCACGCCCTGGATCGCCGAATTCCGCCGCATGGGCCTACGCGTGCTGTTGAACGAGCATGCGGTCATTCACCCGTCGGGCTTGCCGGTGGTGGTGGCGGGCGTCACGGATTTCAGCGCCGGCGCGTTTGATCCGCAGCATCGCAGCAATCCCAAGGCGGCGCTGGCCGGCGCCCCCGCCGACGCCTGCGCCAAGATTCTGCTGGCGCACCAACCGCGCAGCGCGGCGGCGGCGGAACCGCTGGGCTACAGCTTGCAGTTGTCGGGCCATACGCATGGCGGGCAGTTTTTTCCGTGGGGGTTCTTCGTGCGCTTCCAGCAGCCCTTCACGGCGGGCCTGCATCGGCTAGGCAAGATGTGGGTCTATACCAGCCGGGGTACCGGCTACTGGGGGCCGCCCAAGCGCTTGGGCGCGCCGTCTGAAATCACGCGCCTGCGCTTGCGCACGGCGTCGGGGCGCGCCTGAATGGCAACGCGCCGACGCGCTTAGTCCGCCTGCGGCGCGTTGTCGGGCAAGGGGCCGCGCTCCAGGTAGCTGGTCAGCGCGATGTCGCTGGTGGTGTTGGTGATGCCGTCAATCTGGTGGATGCGGGCCAGCAGCAGCTCAAGCGCCTGCGTGTCACGCACCCGCACTTTCAGCAGCATGGCGCTTTTGCCGGTGATGGTGTGAATCTCTTCCACCTCGGTCAGCTCGGCCAGGCCCAGCACCTGTTGCGTGATCGTCCAGTTGGCGGTGTCCACATGCACGAAGGCCAGCAAGGGCCGGCCGATGCGCGCGCCATCCAGCCGGGCGGCAATGCCTTTGATCAGCCCGTCGCGCTTCAAGCGCTTGACCCGTTCATGCACCGCGGGAGCCGACAGGTTCAGTAATTTGCCTAGCTCGGCGTAGCTGGGCGTGGCGTCGTCCGCCAGCAACGTTAATAGTTTTCGGTCGCGATCGTCTAGGTCTGGCATCGGAATCAAGTTCTGCCTTACGGCATTCGGACTTTGATGGAATAAGGAAATATCGGCGTAATCCCTTATTTTATTCCAATAAAATTCGCGGCATGCAGAACCGTAGCAAGCGACAATCCCACCCCGCGTCCGCCGTGCCCGCCTTGATGTTTGCCGTCAGCGTCGTGGGGTCCAATGGCTTGGCGCTAAGCCCCATCTTGACCGACGTAGCGCGCTCGTTTTCAACGTCGGCGCTGACCATCAGCACCGCCATTTCGGCCTACGGCGCAGCCACTGCCGCAAGCGCCTTTTTCCTGGCCGCGCGCATCGACCGCATCGGCATCCGCCGCTCGCTCTTGGGCGCCATGCTGGTGCTGATCGCGGCCCTGGTCCTGTCCGCCACCGCGCCGCACTGGATCGTGCTGACCTTGGCGCAAGCCTTGGCCGGCGCGGCGGCGGGCGTCATCCTGCCCGCGGCCTATGGCTCGGCATCGCTGGTGGCGCCTGCCGGGCAAGAGACGCGCACGCTGGGGCGCGTGATTGCCGGGTGGTCGGTGTCCTTGGTGGCGGGCGTGCCCTTGTCCGCCCTGATCTCGGACGCCGTCGGCTGGCGCGCCACCTACGGCACCCTGGCCCTGTGCGCCGCGATTGCGCTGCTGGGCCTGCGCAAGCTGCCCGAACGCCGCGCGGAAAATCCCGCGCCGCTGCGCCTGTCGCGCTTGCTTGCCCCGCTTTCCTATCGCGACGTGCCCGTGCTGTTGCTGGCGTGCCTGGCATTCTCGTCCGCGTTCTACGGCGTCTACGCCTTCCTGGCCGACCACGTTCGCACGCTGTTGGCGCTAAGCGCCGGCAAGGTGGGCTTTATTGCCTTTGCCTATGGCGCGGGCTTCATGCTGGCGGGGTTTGCCGGCGCGCCGCTGATTGAACGCCTGGGGCCGCGGCGTGCCTTGCCACTGGCCTTGGCGACCATCGCCACGGTGTATCTGGTGTTGTTGCCCGCTACGCACGCCTTGGCGGCGGTGCTCGCCATTGCCGTGCTGTGGGGCGCCGCGTCACAGATCAGCCTGAACCTGCTGGTGTTGCTGCTATCGCGCGCACGGCCCGATGAACGTGGCGCGGTGCTGGGCTTGAATACCTGCACGACGTATCTGGGCGCCAGCGTGGGCACGGCGGTCGCCGGCACGCTGTACACGCATGCGGGCTTTGAAGCCTTGGGCGTGTGCGCGTCGGCCGTCGTGGGCCTGGCCGCGCTGGGCCTGCATTGGCGCTTGAACGGCCGCCGCGCCGAACGGCGCGAGGCGGCGGCGTAACGTCTTCTGACCTACCAGGGGAACGTGATCAGGTCGCCGTACAAACGCTTCAAGGTCGCTTTGACCTCGGGCGAGTTCTGGTAGATGGCAATGAACTTCAGCAAGCGCGGGTCTTGCGCCTTGTCCGGCGTGGTCACCCAGCGGATGGCGTAGCGGCGGATGCTGGCGGGGTCGGTATTGTCGAACGCCAGCCCATCCTTTTCATTCAAGCCCGCCTGCTTGGCAAAGGTGGTGTAGGTGACCGACGCCGTCACGTCATCAAAGGTGCGCGCGGATTGCGAGCCTTCAATCTGCACGAACTTCAGCTTCTTGGGGTTGGACACCACGTCTTGCAGCGTGGCCTGGTGGGCCACGCCGGGCTTCAGTTTGATCAGCCCGATCGATTCCAGCAGCAGCAAGGCGCGGCCCGTGTTGACCGGGTCGTTGGGCACGGCGATGGTCGCGCCGTCCGGCACCGTATCGCCCTTCTTCAGCTTCTTGGAAAACAGGCCGATGGTGGTGGAATAACCATAGGCGATGGGGGTCAGGTTTGCGCCCCGGCGCTGGTTGAACAGTTGCAGAAACGGTTCGTGCTGGAAGAAATTGGCGTCGACCGAGCCATCGGCCACGGCGATGTTGGGCAGCACCCAATCATTGAATTCCACCAGTTGCACCTCCAGGCCCTCTTTCTTGGCTTGGGCAATGGCTTGCTCGGTGGCTTCGTTGGCCACGCTGGCAATCACGCCGATGCGCAAGGGCTTGTCTTGCGCGGTGGCCGTGGCGCAGGCCGCCACGCTCAGGGCCAGCACGGCCGCGCCGCGCGTCAGGGTGGAAAACAACGAATGCAAGTGCATGAAAGCCATCCAAAGGGAATGCAAGCCGGCGCGCGAACGATAGGTGATCAGGGCAAGCGGGTGGGTTGATCGGCGCGCAGCCGCTATTGTGCAGCAGCAGGCTCGCGTGTCCGGCAATAGCCATTGTTGCGCAATGGCGATGATTGACCCAGCACGTAAGCAAACGGCCGGGGTACTATCCGCCCAATGATGAACCCCACCGGAGCCCGCAGCGTGCAGAACCCTGTTGCCTTGCCTACCCAAATCTCCCTGATCGGCGCACCCACGGATATCGGCGCGGGCGCTCGCGGCGCGTCGATGGGCCCGGAAGCCTTGCGCGTGGCGGATCTGGGTCCCGTGATCGAGGCGCAGGGGTTTGAAGTGATAGACCGCGGCAACCTCTACGGCCCCGCCAACCCTTGGCTGCCGCCCCACAACGGCTATCGCCATCTGGCGGAAGTGGCCGCGTGGAACCAGGCCGTGCATGACGCCGTCTACGCCGAACTCAGCCAGGGCCGTCTACCCATCCTGCTGGGCGGCGACCACTGCCTGGGCATCGGCTCCATCAGCGCCGTGGCGCGCCATTGCCGCGAAGCCGGCAAGAAGCTGCGCGTGCTGTGGCTGGACGCGCATGCGGACTTCAACACCCATGCGCTGACCCCCACCGGCAATATCCACGGCATGCCCGTGGCCTGCCTGTGCGGCTACGGCCCGGCCGAGATCACCGGCATGTCTGGCCAGACGCCCGACATCGAACCCGGCTGGGTACGCCAGATCGGCATCCGCAGCGTGGACCAAGGTGAAAAGCAGTTGGTGCACCAGGCCGGCCTGGAAGTGTTCGACATGCGCTATCTGGATGAAATGGGCATGCGCGCCACAATGGACGCCGCGCTGGCGGGCCTGGATGCCGGCACGCACCTGCATGTGAGCTTCGACGTGGACTTCCTGGACCCCGACATCGCGCCCGGCGTCGGCACCACCGTACCCGGCGGCCCCACTTACCGCGAAGCGCAGTTGTGCATGGAAATGATTGCCGACACGGGCTTGATGCGCTCGCTGGACGTGGTGGAACTGAACCCCGCGCTGGACGTGCGCAACAAAACGGCGGAAGTGGCCGTGGACCTGATCGAAAGCCTGTTCGGCAAATCGACGTTGATGCGCCGGGGCAGTTGAGCGCTACAGCGGTTTCACCTTTGCGCTTTCCCCTCTGCCGCCCGCTACCCCTCGCGGGCGCGCCGGATGGCTTGCGCGGCATTCTGCAAATGCGCCAGGTTTCGATCCCGCGCTTCCCACACGCGCGGCGTCGGCCCGGCCATGCATAGCGCGTACCATTCCCCGCCCAAATCCAGCGCCACCGCCAGGCCGGTCAGGTCCGCCACGCTTTCGCCCACGTTCGCCGCCCAACCCCGCGCCTCTACCCGCGCCACCTCGGCCAGCAAGGCCTCGCGCGTCGTCAGCGTGCGCTCGGTATGTCGGGTGTAGTCGGCGGCCGCCAACACGCTATCCCGTTCCGCCGCCGGCAACCGCGCCAGCACCGCCTTGGCCACCGCACTGGTGTGCAAGGGCCGCCGCTCGCCCGGCCGCGCGGCGTAATGCACGGGTTGCGTGGACTCCACCACGTCTAGAAACACCACGGCGCCGTCCTGGATCTTGCCCAGCATGACGGTTTCATTGGCCGCATCGCGCAAGGCCAGCAGATGCGGGCGAACCTGTTCCAGCCAGGGGTCGCCAGACTGGATCAGCGCGCTTAGCGCTTGCAGCCGCGCGGTGGGGTAATAACCGCCGCGCCGCCGCACCTCATACAAATAGCCGCGTGCAACCAGCGTGCGCACCAGCGCCAGGCAACTGGACATGGGCGCGCCCAAGCCCTGGGCCAATTCGGTCAGCGGCATCGGCCGCCGCGCCTGCGCAAAAAGTTCGATCAGATCCAACGTTCGGGCGACGAGCTTCACTTCCATGGTGGCGACCTTTTTCGCGGCGCTACCTGAGCAAAAATGACGAATCTGCTAGGTAATCCACTATGTTGACTTTTCATATGGGCGAACCTAAATTCTTGCACAGGAATTTAATTTCACATACAAGAATTCCACTTCAGCCGGCAGGATTCCGGCTGCCCCCTCGGCGGTTCCGCGTCATCACCAAGAACTCAAACAATCGGCTCGTTTCCGGGCCGGGGAGACAGACAGATGCGTATCAAACCCCTGTTGGCGGCTGCGGCCGCCACGATGGCCGCCTGCGCGGCGCAAGCTCAATCGGATGTGGTGCGCCTGGGCGTATCCAATGACCGATCGGGCATCTACTCGGATTTAGGCGGACAAGGTTCCGAGATGTCGGTGCGCATGGCCGTCGAGGACTTCGGCGGCAAGGTGGCGGGCAAGACCGTGGAAGTGGTGGGCGCCGACAACCAGAACAAGGCGGACGTGGCCTCGGCGCTGGTGCGGCGCTGGTTCGACACGCAAGGCCTGGTTGCCGTGGTGGACGGCGGCGCCAGTTCGGCCGGGCTGGCCGCGCAAGGCGTTGCCCGGGAAAAAGGCGGCACGGCGTTGATCAGCGGCGGCTTTGCGGGCGACTTCAGCGGCAAGCAATGCAGCACGCTCAGCACGCAGTGGGCGCCCGACACCTACGCCTTGTCGAACGCCGTCGTGAAAAGCGTGGTGCAAGCCGGCGGCAAGTCCTGGTACTTCATCACCACCGATTACGTATTCGGCAAATCGCTGGAAAGCAATGCCACCCGTTTCGTGCAAGAAGCGGGCGGCAAGGTGCTGGGCAGCACGCGCCATCCGCTAGGCGCCCTGGACTTCGCCTCGTTCCTGCTGCAAGCACAGGCCTCGAAGGCAGAAGTGGTGGGCCTGGCGAGCGCCGGGGGTGACCTTGTGAATCTGATCAAGCAAGCGCAGGAATTCGGCCTGACCGGCGGCAAGCAGCGCTTGTTGACCTTCCTGACCTTCATCAACGACGTCCAGGCCATGGGCCTGCCCGTGGCGCAGGGCCTGACCTTTCCCACCGGGTTTTACTGGGACGCCGACGAAGACACCCGCGCCTGGACCAAACGCTGGCAACAGAAGATGGGCGTGACGCGCCCGCCGTCCATCGTGCAGGCGCTGAGCTATGTGGCCACCACGCATTACCTGCAAGCCGCGCAGGCGGCCGGCACCTTCGAGGGCGAAGCGGTCAATAAGAAGATGCGTGAATTGCCCATCACCACCAAGCTCATCAAGAATGCCCGCATCCGCCCCGAGGACGGCCGCGTCATCATGGACCTGTATCTGGTCGAAGTGAAAAAACCCGCCGAATCCAAGTACCCGGGCGACTTCTACCGCATCTTGTCCACGGTGCCGGGCGACAAGGTGTTCGTGTCGTTGGCCGACAGCGAATGCCCCCTGATCAAAAAGTGAATATCGCGCCACGGCGCGTGGGTGTAGGCTGCTGGCTATAACAACCCCAAACGGAGACATCCCCATGAAGTGCTATTGCGTCGTCAACTTCCGCGAGCCCTTGCAGGAAATGGAGCAGCCCACGCCTACCCCCCAAGGGACACAGGTGCTGTTGAAAGTGCGCGCCGCGGGCGTCTGCCACAGCGATATCCACTTGTGGGAAGGCGGCTACGACCTGGGCCAGGGCCGCACCCTGGCCCTTAAAGACCGCGGCGTGTCGCTGCCGTTGACGATGGGCCACGAAACGGTAGGCAGCGTGGTGTCGGCCGGGCCGGACGCGCAAGGCCTGTCCAGCGACAAGAACTACCTGGTGTATCCGTGGATCGGCTGCGGCAAATGCACGCCTTGCCTGGCCGGCATGGAAAACCATTGCAGCGCGCCCGCCTGCCTGGGCGTGCACCGCGCGGGCGGCTACGCCGACCACATCGTGGTGCCGCATCCCAAATACCTGATCGACATCGGCGACCTTGACCCCGCGCAGATCGCGCCGTACGCCTGCTCGGGCCTGACCACGTATTCCGCGCTGAAGAAGATCGGCGCGGACATCTACCGCGAACATCCCGTGGTGATCTTCGGCGCGGGTGGCCTGGGGCTGATGAGCCTGACGCTGATCAAGGCATTGGGTGGCGCGGGCGCCATCGTGGTCGACATCGACCCCGCCAAGCGCGCAGCCGCGTTGGAAGCCGGCGCGCTGGCCGCCATCGACGGCGCCGCGCCGGACGCCGCGCAGCAGATCATCAAAGCCGCGGGCGGCAAGCCGGTTCAGGCCGCGATCGACCTGGTCGGCGCGCCCGCCACCACCTCGCTGGCGTTCGACTTCCTGACCAAGGGCGGCAAACTCATCATCGTCGGCCTGTTCGGCGGGGCATCGTCGTGGCCGATCGCGTTGATCCCCATGAAGGCGATGTCCATCATCGGCAGCTACGTCGGCAACCTGGCGGAATTGCAGGAATTGATGGAACTGGTGCGCGCGGGCAAGGTGCCGCCCATGCCGGTACACCGCCACGCGCTGGCCGAGGCCGACAGCGTATTGGCGGCGCTGCGGGCGGGCAAGGTGGTGGGTCGGGCGGTACTGACCACCGCTTGATCCTGGCTAGGCGGTAAAAAGGGGAGCCTTCTCGGGCTCCCCTTTTTTGTTCATGCCGCTTTCAAGCGCGGGTCGTACACAAACCGTTCGCGCCGCACCACCACAATGTGTTCCGCATCCGGATGCGCCGGATTGATCAGCAGGTTGCAGTCGGGCACGCCACGATAAGGCACGATGGCGCTGGGCAATTCAAGTAACGCCGACACGCCGGATTCCACCCAGTTGTCGCCCACCGCCTGCGAGGCTTCGGCAAACGGCACCGCCTCCCAGAACGGGAAATCCCGCTGCAACTGGTTCACCGTCAGCACCTGGCGGGCATCATGGATGGCGCGCGGCACGGCCACCTCGATCAGATAGCGATTGGCCTGTTCGGACGCCCGCACGGCAAAATGCACCACGGTTTCCAGCACCGCCAAGGCCACGCTGGATGACGTGTACACCACCGCCGTACCCGGGCTGTTGTAGCGCCCGCCCACCGCCGCTGCCCCCGCTCCGCTCAAGTCATCCGCGCGGTACGTGCCGGCGGTTGTGCCGATGCGCCACAGGGAAATGAAATCGCTCATGCGTACACGCCGGCCGCCGCCCGGGCCAGGGTGTCTTCCACGATGCGGCTGCTGGCGTCCGAGGTCAGCAAGGACAAGGGCTTGACGTTGCCCAAAGCGGGCACGGGCGTGTTCAGCCACTGCACGGCCTCGTCATCGCTGCCCAGCACCTGACGCGCCACGCGCGCTACCCGGGCCACGCGCGCCAGCCGGTCGGATTCGCCCAGCGGCAGCATCTGCCCTTCCCGGGTCCAGCGCGACAGCGATGCGGCCTTGACCTCGGTGATGGCCATGATTTCGGACTTGGGCACTTGCAGGAAATCGGCCGCGTCGTCCACCATCTGCGCGGGAAGGCCCCGGCGCACGTCGCGCGCCATATCGCTTAGCGGGCTGTCCACCAGCTCCTGGAACAACTGCTTGGCGCGCGCCGTTGCGCGGCGAGGCGGGCGGGTGGCGGCAGCGCCGCGCTTGTCTGCCGATTTTCCGGGAATGGCGATGGTCATCATGCGCTCCTGGGATCCTGAGACCCTATACCAAACAGAATTTATGATATCCCATTTGGAAATCGAGCCGCAAGCTGCAAAGCCGCGTCTGTTCGCCCGGGCGTGCACCGAAATTGGGCATATCATAGGCGGCGTTACACACGATCACTTACAAGGACTGGCAATGACGGACCGGCAGTTGACGATACTTGCGGCGTTGAATCTCATGGTGGCGGTAGGCGCGGGCGCTTTCGGCGCGCATGGGCTCAAGCGCATGCTGACGCCAGAACTGCTGTCCGTCTGGCAGACGGGCGTGCTGTATCACCTGATCCACGCGCTGGGCCTGTTCGTCATCGCACTGCTGGGCGCCCGCTTCGGTTCGCCCTTGCTGTCCGCCGCCGGCGTGGTGATGTTTGTAGGCATCGTGCTGTTCTCAGGCAGCTTGTACACGCTGTCGCTGACGGGCGTGCACTGGCTGGGCGCGGTTACCCCCTTAGGCGGAACCGCCTTCCTGGCCGCCTGGGCCATGGTCGCGCTGGCGGCCTATCGCGCCCAGGGCTGACCCTCACCTCATTCGCGCGTCCCCTTTCCCCACGGCGGCAGGAACCGCCGCCCTTGCAGGTTTCCGATGTCTTCCTCAACTGTATTGCCCGCCGCCCGGGACCACTCCGCCTTCGCAGGCATCGCCTGTGTGGTGGGCGGCATCTTTTTTCTAACGCTTAGCGACGCCAACGCCAAATGGCTGGGCGAGCACTACAACCCGCTTCAAATCCTGTTCCTGCGCGCACTGATCGCGCTGCCTTTCGTGACGGCGCTGGCCTTGTGGCTGGGCGGCCGGCGCGTGCTGCGCACCACGCATCCCGGGCTGCATCTGGTGCGCGGCGCCATCAACGTCGTGTCGGCCTGTTGCTTTTATCTGGGCCTGCGCGCACTGCCCTTGGCTGAAGCCACCGCCATCGCCTTCGCGGCGCCGCTGTTCGTGACGGCGCTATCCGTGCTGATCCTGAAAGAGCGTGTGGACAGCAAGCGCTGGCTGGCCGTGCTGGCCGGTTTTATCGGTGTGCTGATCGTGGTGCGCCCTGGCTCGGCGGCATTCCAGGCCGCCACGCTGTATCCGCTGACCACGGCCCTGCTCTACGCGGTCATGATGATCACCGCGCGCGGCATCAGCCGGGGCGAAGGCATGTTGACGACCACGTTCTACATCGTGTTTGGGCAGTTGCTGTGCAGCGCGGTCGGCTTGCCCTGGGTGTGGCAGACACCCACCGTCGAGCATCTGCCTTACTTCGGCGGCATCGCGCTATTCAGCACGCTGGGGCTGGCGTTGATTACGCAGGGCTTTCGGATCGGCCCTGCGTCGGTCGTGGCGCCGTTCGACTACACCGGCCTGATCTGGGCCACGATACTGGGCTGGATTTTCTGGCGTGAAGCGCCTGACGCCTATGCCTATCTGGGTGCGCTCTTCATTGCGGGCAGCGGCGTGTACATCGCCGTGCGCGAGGCCCGCGCAAAGAGCAAGCGCCGCGGCAAGGCATAAGGCCGCGGTCCGGGCGTTGCGCCCATCTGAAAAGCCTATTCGGTAGGCGCGGGAAAATTGCGGGCCAATACCCGCGCCACATTCGGTTCCAGCGCCGCCTGGCTGGCAACCGCCGCCAAGGCCGGGCATTCCGCCTGGAACCACGCCTGCCCCGGACGCCAGCGCGTCATCACCGTCACATACAGGTCCAGCGCGGAAAATCGCCGGCCCAACATGTGGGGCGACCCGGCCTGCTGTTCAAGTTCCTTCCAGAGCTCCGCGCGCCGGGTATGCACGCGCTCGCGCAATAAGTCCGCCGCCGCGCCCTCGCCCGCCCATTGCGACGGAATATCGCCGTACGTGAACGTGGGGTACACCGCGCCGACCAGACGCAGCAGCACGTTCAGAAAGTACGCCCGTTCAGGCTTGTCGGCTGATGGCGCCAAGCCGGCCTGCGGCGCCACGTCGTTCAGGTGCAGGATCATCGCCGCGCTTTCGGTCATGACCTCGCCTTCCGGGGTGATCAGCGTCGGCACCTGCCCCAAGGGGTTCAGTTGCAGCAGGCGGTCGCGCTCGGGGCCGGGTTTCAGATAGGGCACGTCCGTCAGCGTGTGTGGCACGTTGGCCAGCACCAGCGCCATCTCGACAATGGCCGACCCGCACCCGGCCGATCCGATCAACTCGTAGGTCTTCATCGCTTACCCTCCAGATTGCGCCGGCGCTACCCGCAGCAATTGGCCGGGCGAGGCGTCGGTCAGCACATACACATAGCCGTCCGGCCCTTGCCGCACGTCGCGTATCCGGCTCTTGCGGTCTACCAGCAGCCATTCCTGGCCCACGACACGGTTGCCGTCCAGCGTCAGGCGAATCAGGTTCTGATTACCCAAGGCGCCGATGAACACCGAGTTTTTCCAAGACGGAAAACGGTCGGCATCGTAGAAAGCCATGCCGCTGATGGCGGGCGACTTTGCCCACCAGAACAGCGGCGCTTCCGTGCCCGGCGCGGTTTCGCCCTTGGCCTCGGGAATGCGCAGGCCCGAATAGTTGATGCCATGCGTGGCCAACGGCCAGCCATAGTTCTTGCCCGCCTGAACCAGATTGATTTCGTCGCCGCCACGGGGGCCGTGTTCGTTTTCCCAAAGATCACCCGACCACGGGTTGATCGCCATGCCCTGCGGGTTGCGATGGCCGTAGGACCAGATCTCGGGCCGCGCCCCGGTCTTGCCCACAAAGGGGTTGTCTTCGGGCACCGAGCCGTCCAGCTTCAGGCGCACGACCTTGCCTTGCAGCTTGTCCAGATCCTGCGCGGTGGGACGCTGGTTGTTTTCGCCCAGCGCAATGAAAAGATGGCCCTTGCCGTCGAACACCAGGCGCGAACCGAAATGCAGGCCGGATGACAGCTTCGGCATTTGCCGGAACAGCACCTTGAAATCTTCCAGGCCGCTGGCATCGTCCGACAGCCTGCCCCGGCCAACCGCCGTACCGCTCTTGTCGCCATCGGATTCGGCATACGACAGGTACACGTACCGGTCCTTCGCAAAGTCGGGTGACAGCGCCACATCCAGCAAGCCGCCCTGCCCGCGCGCGGCCACCTTCGGCACCCCGGACAGCGGCTTGGACAAGCCGCCCGGCGTGCGCAGTAAACGCAGCGTGCCGGGCCGTTCCGTGATCAACATCCCACCGTCCGGCAGGAACGCCATGGCCCAGGGATGGTCCAGCCCACCCACCACCGGCGTCACACGCGCGGCAACGGAGGGCGGCTCCTGGCTTGCATGTGCAGGCTTGGCCCACACCATGGCGCCCGCCATGACCAGCGTTGAAACCGAAAAAAATGAGATCGCGCGCGTGCTCGCGGCGGTGCGTGACTGCATGGACATCTCCGGCGGCAAAGGGCTGAATGCGGGTGTGGCGGCTATGACAAACTGGCGCGAAGCGCCCAGCGGGTGGCGTACCATAGCGCCCAGGGACGGGAGCCCCCCGTTCTTCCTTTCCGGAGACCCCATCGCATGAAACTGTACTACATGCCCGGCGCGTGCTCGCTCGCTTCTCACATTGTTCTGGAGTGGGTTGGCCAGCCCTACGAAACGCACGCGCTCAGCCGCGAAGCGCTCAAGGGCCCTGAATTTCTGAAGGTGAATCCGCTGGGCGCCGTGCCCGCGTTGACCGATGGCGACTGGACCCTGACGCAGAACGTCGCCATCCTGGAATACATTGCCGAACAGGCGCCGCAAGGCAAGCTGCTGGGCGACGGCAGCGCCCGCTCGCGCGCCGAAGTCCGCCGCTGGCTGGGCTTCATCAATTCCGACATCCACAAGACGTTCTCGATGATCTTCGGCGCTTCCCGCTTCCTGGGCGACGAAGGCGCGCAGAAGGAACTGGCCGGCTCGGCCTCCAAGCTGTTGACCAAGCTGTTCTCGCAAATCGATGCGCAACTGGCGGGCAAGTCGTACCTGGCGGGCGACGCGCCGTCGATCGCGGACGCCTATCTGTACGTGGTGCTGCGCTGGGCGCGCGCCAAGGAAGTGGACCTGGCCGGCCAAGACAATCTGGCGGCATTCGAAAAGCGCATGGAAGCCGACAAGGGCGTCCAGGCCGCGTTGAAGGCCGAAGGGCTGTAAAGCGGGGTAAGCCAAACGGGGGGAAGCCTACTGGCGGACCAGCCCAGGCTCAGCCCGCCTCTGCTTCCCCTTCCAAGGTTTTCTTCACCGCTGCCAGAAACCTGCGCGCCAACAGCGGCGGCGCGCTCAGGTTCGAATACGTGGCCCATACCTCGACGCTGGCTTCGGGCGCGATGGGCCGCAACACCATATGCGCCGACTGCTCGGTCGACACGCACCAGGTGTCCACCAAGGCCGGCCCCAGGCCTTGCTGCACGAACGAACACGCCGTGACCGGTGAATGCACTTCGATCGCCGCGGCATGGCGCGGCCCCTCGCCAAAAAACGGTTGCAGCGCGCGTCCCAATGGCGTGTCGCGGGGGTAGCCGATCCAGGCGGCGGACGAAAAATCCTCGGGCTGCACCACCTTGTGGCTGGCCAAGGGATGGGCCGGCGGCATCACGCACACCACGGGCACCTGCGCCAGGCGCACCGACGTCAGGTTTGGATGATCGGGCGGCTGCATCGAAATGCCGATATCCGCCTGCCCCGACAGGAAGTACGCCGCCAACTCGTCGAACGTGACGCTGCGGTAGTCCACCCGCGCGCCCGCATTACGGCCGCGAAAGCGCTCAAGCGCCATCGGAATCAGACGCTGCCCGAAGCTGGCGCTGGCCACGATCTTCAACATGCCCGCGCCGGACTGCCCCAGGCTGGCGGCCAGATCGTTCACGCGCTGGATGCCGCCATACACCTGCTCCACCTCGGCATACAGCCGACGCGCTTCCGCCGTGGGCGACAAACGGCTCTTGACCCGTTCGAACAAGCGATAACCCAGGCGGCTTTCCGTCAATGCCAGCACCCGGCTGACAGCGGGCTGCGACACATGCAGCATGCGCCCCGCGCTGCTGATGGACCCCGACATCATGATGGCCCGAAAAACCTCGATCTGACGCAGGTTCAACGGCCGCCCCGCGCTGGGGCCGACCTCATCCGCATAGCCTTCCACATCCATTTTTATTCCCCTTGACCAATAACGGCGGATTATAGGATTGCCACATTTTTCGATGATGCAGTGCCGCAACGCGGGTGTAATCTGCGCCGGTCACCACAACAAAACAAGGGGAATACCACCATGCATCGCACCTTCTTCCGCAGCGTATCCGCGCTGGCGCTCAGCGCCGCCCTGATCGGCACCGCCTCGGCCGCCGGTACCTATCCCGACAAGCCCATCACCTTCGTGGTGCCCTCGGCCGCGGGCGGTTCGCCCGATGTGCTGTCGCGCCTGATCACCACGCAAATCGCCAAAGACACCGGCGCCACGATGGTGATTGAAAACCGCCCGGGCGCGGCCGGCAACATCGGCATCTCGCTGATCAAGCGCGCCGCCGCCGACGGCTACACCGTGGGCTACGGCAACATCAACACGCTGGCCGTGAACCGCTCGCTGTTCAAGCGCCTGCCCTATGACGTGGACCAGGACCTGACCCCGGTCGCGCACATGTTCGACCTGTACAACGCCTTGATCGTGCCGGCCGAATCGCCCGTCAAAAGCGTGCAAGACCTGATCGACCGCGCCAAGAAGGAACCTGGCCGCCTGTCCTACGGCGCATCGGGCGTGGGCACCACCGGCCACATGGGCGGTGAACTCTTCAAGAGCATGGCCAAGGTGGACGTCATGTTCATCCCGTACAACGGCGGCCCCGCCGCCATCCAGGACCTGCTGGGCGGCCGCCTGGACTACCTGTTCGTCAACACCTCGGAAGCCGCGCCGCTGGTTGCCAGCGGCAAGGTGCGCGCCATTGGCGTCAGCAGCCTGAAGCGCCTGGCGCTGATGCCCGACGTGCCCACGCTGGATGAGTCCGGCCTGAAGGGTTATGAAACCGTGGCCTGGGGCGGTGTTGTCGCCCCCAAGGGCACGCCGCCCGAAGTCGTGACCACGCTGAACGCCGCCATCCAGAAAGCACTGCAAGCGCCCGAAGTGCGTACCGGCCTTGCCACGCTGGGCGCTGAACCCGCCACCGGCTCGCCGCAGGAATTCAAGCAATTGATTGATCGCGAAACCGCCAAGTGGAAAAAGATCATCGACACCGCTGGCATCGAAAAGCTGGACTAAGCACTCATGACCTTGCCCACCTTGCAGGCTGACTTCATCGTGGCGGGCGCCACGCTTATCGACGGCTCGGGCGGCCCCGCCCAGCCGGGCGACCTGGCCGTGCTGGGTGATCGCATCGTGGCGGTGGGCAGCTTTGCCCACCCCGCGGGCGTGCCGGTGATAGACGGGCGCGGCCAGGTGCTGGCGCCCGGCTTCATTGATTCCCACACCCACGATGACGGCTATCTGCTGGCGCATCCCGACATGCTGCCCAAGGTGTCGCAAGGCATTACCACTGTCGTCACCGGCAACTGCGGCATCAGCCTCGCGCCGCTTCAGCGCGACAACATTCCGCAGCCCCTGGACCTGCTCGGCCCCGCCGAGCTGTTCCGCTTTGCCACGTTCCGCGCCTGGATGGACGCGCTGCGCAGCACGCCCGCCGCGGTCAACGTGATTCCGCTGGTGGGCCACACCACCTTGCGGGTGGCTGTGATGGACGACACCTCGCGCGCCGCTAACGACAGCGAACGCGCCGCCATGCGTGGCCTGCTGCAAGAAGCGCTGGACGCGGGCGCCTTCGGCGTATCCACCGGCACCTTCTACCCGCCCGCCAGCGCCGCGCCCACAGATGAAATCATCGACGTTTGCCTGCCCTTGAAGGCAGCCAAGCAAGCGGGCCGCCCCGGCCTGTACGCCACCCACCTGCGCGACGAGGCCGATCACATCGTGCCCGCCATGGAAGAGGCGCTGCTGATTGGCCGCGAACTCGATTGCCGCGTGGTGTTCTCGCATCACAAATTGGCCGGCGAACGCAACCACGGCCGCACCCGCGAAACGCTGGACCTGATCAACCGCGCCGCCGCCAGCCAACCCGTCTGCCTGGACTGCCACCCCTACCCCGCCACGTCCACCATGCTGCGGCTGGACCGCGCGCGGCTGGCCAGCCGCACGATGATCACGTGGTCCAAAGGCTACCCCGAGGCCACCGGCCGCGACTTCGCCGAAGTCATGCAGGAACTAGGCCTGGACGACGAAGCCGCCGTCACTCGCCTCGCGCCCGCAGGCGCCATCTACTTTCTGATGGACCCCGCCGACGTCAAACGCATCTTCGCGCATCCGCTGACGATGGTCGGCTCTGACGGACTGCCCTTTGACCCCCACCCGCACCCACGCCAATGGGGCACCTTCACCAATGTGTTGCGCACGATGGTGCGCGAACAGCAACTGCTGTCGTTGGAAGCGGCCATCCACAAGATGACCGGCCTGGCGGCTGACCAATATGGCATCGCCGGGCGCGGCCTGCTGCGCCAGGGTTATCATGCTGACCTGGTGCTGTTCGACCCCGCCACCGTGACGGATACGGCGACGTTTTCAGCTCCCATTCAGGCAAGCCAGGGCATCCACGCGGTGTGGGTCAACGGCAAGCAGATCTGGGACGGGGAACAAACCAGCACGCAACGCCCGGGCCACGTATTGACGCCCGGTGATGCATCAGTTCGGAGTACATAAAGTGAACACGTTTTCCCAGGGCTGCTACCTGGGTGTATTGGGCGGAATGGGGCCCATGGCCGGCGCGGCCTTTGCCCTACGCCTGGCGGCGCTCACGCCCGCCGCGATTGACCAGCAACACATCCCCACCTTGTTGCGCAACGATCCCCGCATTCCCGACCGCTCCAGCGCCTATATGGCCGGCGGCGAAAGCCCCCTGCCCCATATGGTTCAAGGCGTGCGCTTTCTGGAGGAAGCCGGCGCGCAACTGATCGCCATCCCGTGCAACACGGCCCATCTCTGGTACGCCGACATCGCGGCCAGCACGGGCGTGCCGGTGCTGCACATCATTGAAGCGGTCATCGACGACCTGCGCCGCCTTGGGCTGCCGCGTGGCCGCATCGGCCTGATGGGCACGGCCGCCACGCTGAAACTGGGCTTGTACCAACAGCACCTTCAAGCGCAAGGCTACGAGTGCATCGTGCCCGACGACGACGAGGTCGAACGCTACTGCATGGGGTCCATACGCGCCGTCAAGGGCAACCGCCTGGAAGAGGCTTTTGCCCCCGCCGCCGAGTGCATTGCCCGGCTGAAGGCGCGCGGCGCCGACGCCGTGGTGCTGGGCTGCACCGAACTGCCGCTGGCCGTGCCGCATGCGCTGCGCCCAAGCCTGGGCGTGACGCTCACGGATTCGATCGACGCGCTGGCCCGCGCGGCCATCGCGCATTACGAAGCGGACCTGGCCAAGCAACGCATCGCCGCCTGAACGGCAACGCGCAAACTCCACGCGAAGGCGAAAAAAAAGCGCACCTTCCGATGCGCCCGAATTTCCCTTCGCGGGGAAGCTGTCAACGTATGCTTATCCGCCCAGGTAGGCCTTGCGGACTTGATCGTTGACCAGCAAATTGGCGCCCGTGTCTTGCAGCACGACGCGACCGTTTTCCAGCACATAACCGCGATCGGCCACACCCAGCGCCTTGTTCGCGTTCTGTTCCACCAGGAACACCGTTACGCCCTGCTCGCGGATCTCGCGGATGATGTCGAAGATCTGCGCGATCACCAGCGGGGCCAGGCCCAAGGTGGGTTCGTCCAGCAACAACAAGCGCGGCCGCGTCATCAGCGCCCGGCCGATGGCCAGCATCTGCTGTTCGCCGCCCGACATGAGCCCCGCGCGTTGCGCCGCGCGCTCTTTCAAGCGCGGGAACAAGCCATAGACGTGGTCGATGCCCGCGTCGATCTCCGAGCGCTTCGAAAAGAAGCCGCCCATCATCAGGTTTTCGGCAACCGTCAGGTCTTTGAACACCCGCCGGCCTTCAGGCGAAATGGCGATGCCACTGCGCATGATGTGGTGCGTGTCCTTCTGGGTGATGTCTTCGCCATCAAACGTGATCTTGCCTTCACGCGCCCGGGGGTTGCCGCACACCGTCATCAACAGCGTCGTCTTGCCGGCGCCATTGGCGCCGATCAGCGTAACGATTTCGCCCTGGTTCACTTCCACCGACACGCCGTTCAATGCCTGAATGGCGCCGTAGTACGTGTGTATGTTTTCCAGCTTAAGCATTATTCCTCCCCCAGGTACGCTTTAATCACGCGCTCGTCGTTGCGCACCGCATCGGGGGTGCCCGTCGTGATGGGCTTGCCGTGTTCCATGACGAGAATACGGTCGGAAATGCCCATGATCAGGCTCATGTCGTGCTCGATCAGCAGCACGGCAACGCCGAACTCGCGCCGAAGCTGGTCGATAAGCGATTGCAGATCGCGCTTTTCCTGCGGGTTCAGGCCGGCTGCCGGCTCGTCAAGCATCAGCAGGCGCGGCTTGGTGATCATGCAGCGCGCGATTTCCAGGCGGCGCTGGTGCCCGTAGGCCAGGTTGCCCGCCTCGCGGTTGGCAAATTCACGCAGCCCCATGAAATCCAGCCACTGCGCCGCGCGCGCCAGCGCATCGGCTTCCGACTGCCGATAGCCCTTGAGCTTCAGCAGACCCGGCAGCAGCCGGGATTCCACCTGAGTGTGCTGGGCCACCAGCAGGTTTTCCAGCACGGTCAACTGCTTGAACAGGCGCACGTTCTGGAAGGTGCGCACCAGCCCGTGGCGGGCCACCTTGTGGCTGGGCAAACCGTTGATCGGCTTGCCGTCCATGATGATCTCGCCCGCGGTGGGCGCATAGAAGCCGCCCACGCAATTGAACACCGTGGTCTTGCCTGCCCCGTTGGGGCCGATGATGGCGAACACCTCGTCGGATTTGACTTCGAATCCCACGCTGTCCACGGCCAAGAGGCCGCCGAACCGCATGGTGAGTCCGGATACTTTCAGCAATGCCTCGCTCATTTAGACAGCTCCACGTGGGGACGCTTCATGGGCAACAACCCCTGCGGACGCCACATCATCATCAACACCATCACCAGACCGAACATCAGCATCCGGTATTCGGCGAACTCGCGCGCCAGTTCGGGCAAGACGGTCAGCAAGATGGCCGCCAGAATCACGCCCACCTGCGAACCCATGCCGCCCAGCACCACAATGGCCAGAATCAGCGCCGATTCAATGAAGGTAAACGACTCCGGGTTCACCATGCCCTGGCGGGCCGCGAAGAACGCGCCGCCGAAACCGGCGAACGTGGCGCCCAGCGTGAACGCCGACAGCTTGATCCGCGTGGGGTTCAGCCCCAGCGAGCGGCATGCGATTTCGTCTTCGCGCAACGCTTCCCAGGCGCGGCCGACCGGCATGCGGATCAGACGCGTGGACACGGCAAGCGTAATCAGCGCCAACAGCAAGGCCATCAGGTACAGATAGATCACCATGTGCTGGTTGTTGAACGTCAGCCCGAAGAAGTCATGGAACGTCGTGCCGCCTTCCGTGCTGGCGCGGCGCGTCATTTCCAGGCCGAACACCGTGGGCTTCGGAATGCCGGAAATACCGTCCGGGCCACCCGTCAGCGTGTTCAGGTTGATGAGCAGCAGGCGGATCATTTCGCCAAAGCCCAAGGTCACGATAGCCAGGTAGTCGCCGCGCAGCCGCAGCACCGGAAAGCCCAGCACGAAACCGAACAAGGCCGCCATCGCGCCCGAAAACGGCAGCGCTTCCCAAAAGCTCCAGCCGCCCCAGTGATACAGCAGTGCGTACGTATACGCGCCCACGGCATAGAAGCCGACAAAGCCCAAGTCCAGCAAGCCGGCAAAACCCACCACGATGTTCAGGCCCAGGCCCAGCATCACGTAGATCAGCACCAGCGTGGCAATGTCGACCGAACTGCGGCCCGAAAAGAATGGCCACACCACCGCTATCGCCAACAGCAACAGCATCAGCCCTTTGTGGCTCTTGGCGGGCGCCGCCGGCAAGGTCGGCAGCGCCGTCTTCAGCTTGCGGAATGGCGCGGCGATCCAGGGCCGCAGCATCTGGAAGGCGAACACCACGGCCGCGGCAAGCGCCACCAGCCCCCAGTTCGGTTCCATCGATGTGCGCGCGCCCTGACGGATCAGTTGCAGGCCAAACACCGGCGTAACGATCACCGCCGTCAGCACGGCCGCCATCGTGGCGTTTTTAAGATTGTTCTTAGACATCAGACTTTTTCCACCTCAGGTTTGCCCAGCAGCCCGGTGGGACGGAACAGCAGAATCAGGACCAGCAGCGAGAACGCCACGATGTCCTTGTACTGTGACGAGATATACGCGGCCGCGAAGGTCTCGGCCAAGCCCAGCAGCACGCCGCCCAGCATGGCGCCGGGGATGCTGCCGATGCCGCCCAGCACCGCCGCCGTAAAGGCCTTGATGCCGGCCAGGAAGCCGATGAAGGGGTTCAGCTTGCCGATGGTGATGGCGATCAGCACGCCGCCCACCGCCGCCAGGATCGCGCCCATCACGAACGTGAACGAGATCACGCGGTTGGTGTCGATGCCCAGCAGATTGGCCATGTGCATGTCTTGCGAGCAGGCGCGCGAGGCGCGGCCCATGCGGGAATACTTGATGAACAGCGTCAGGCCGATCATCAGCACCACCGTCACGACGATGATCATGATGCGCGAGTACGGCACCGTCACGTCGAAGTCGGATCCCATGTGGAACTGCACGGCGCCGGATACCAGCGAGGGCACGGCCATGTCGCGCGCGCCTTGGCCCAGGGCCACCCAGTTCTGCAGGAAGATCGACATACCGATCGCCGAGATCAGCGCCACCAGGCGGGGGCTGCCTCGCACGGGCCGATAGGCAACCCGCTCGACCGAAAAGCCATACACGCCGGTCACGGCAATGGCGACGAGCAGCATGGAAGCAATGATGAATGGCATCGGCAAGCCGCTATTGGTGCCGATGGCCGTCAAGGTGACCAGGCCGACATAGGCGCCGATCATATAGATTTCGCCGTGGGCGAAGTTGATCATCCCGATGATGCCGTAGACCATTGTGTAGCCGATGGCGATCAACGCGTAGATCGCGCCCAGGGACAATCCGTTGAAGAATTGCTGGGTAAGTTGGGGTATGAGGTCAGACATTATCTATTGCTCCAAATGGTTCCGGCCCCGGTGAAGAGACCCGGAGCCGGAAACCTGGGCGGTTTTTCTAAGGGCCTGTGGTCACCGCCTGCCGGCCGCACAGCGCTTTTGGCGCTTCGCTACGCGGATTACGGCACAACGAAGACAACAGGCCCTACACGCCGGCACCGCGCCGGCGGATCGCGAGTTTACAGCTGGGTCTTTTTGCCGTCCTTATCCCACTTGTAGACGGCGAACTCGAAGTTCTTCAAATCGCCCTTGGCGTCGTATTCGACCTTGCCGATGCCGGTGTTGAAGGTGGTCTTGTGCATGTAGTCAGCGACCTTGGCGGGGTCTTCACCCACGGCGTTGATGCTGTCGACCAGGATTTGCACGGCGGCATACGCCGGCATCTGGAAGGCGCCGTCCGGATCGCGCTTGGCGTCCTTGAAGGCCTTCACAATGCCTTCGTTGCCCGGCAGCTTGGTGAAGTCAGCCGGCAGCGTGACCAGCAGGCCTTCGATGGCCGGGCCAGCGATGGCCACCAGATCCTGGTTGGCCGTGCCTTCCGGACCCATGAACTGCACCTTCAGGCCTTGTTCACGCGATTGGCGCAGCAGCAGGCCCAGTTCGGGGTGGTAGCCGCCGAAGTAAACCAGGTCCACGCCAGCCGACTTCAGCTTGGTGATGATGGCCGAGTAATCGCTGTCGCCAACGTTGATGCCTTCAAACAGCGCCACATTGACGTTCTGCTTGGCCAGCGCGTCCTTGACCTGGGTGGCAACACCCGAGCCGTAGGTTTGCTTGTCATGCAGGATGGCGACCTTCTGCGGCTTGAGCGTCTTGGCGATGTAGTTGGCGGCGTACGGGCCTTGCTGGTCGTCGCGGCCAATGGTGCGGAAGAAGAAATGCGGCTTGATGGTGTCGGTCACCAGCGGCGACGTGGCGCCCGGGGTGATGCCGACAATGCCCTCTTCCTCGTACACCTTCACGGCGGCCACGGTGACGCCCGAGCACGCATGGGCCACGGCGAACTTGGCGCCGGAGTTGACCACGCGGTTGGCGGCCGGAACAGCCTGCTTGGGTTCGCAGCCGTCGTCGATCAGGATCGGCTCAAGCTTCTTGCCCTTGACGCCGCCCTTGGCGTTGATGGTTTCGATCGCGGTCAAGGCGCCGGCCTGGATCTGGTCGCCATATTGGGTGTTGGGGCCGGTCATGGGCTGGGGAATGCCAATCTTGATGGTGTCGGCGGCGTGTGCGGCGCCAGCCAAGGCAAGTGCCCCAAGCGCCATGGCTACCGGGGTAAGGCGATTCAGAAACTTCATGCGGAGTTCTCCAGCGAGGTTTTGAGCGGCTCTGATTGAAACGGGCTGTCGGGTGGATACCCCGCCATCCGTATCGCGCGTCGCCGGCTTCTTGGGCAAAAACACGGTGTGGGCGGTATTCTGGGAGCTAGCCGTCATACTGTCACTGCGTGTAATCCCCAATATTTCCCGGCAAACCTTTAATCGTGACGCATCAGCTTTGCAAGCCCATGAAAATACGGGAAATTTGCTGAATTTGCCTTCGGTTCCGACTGGCGCAACTTAATGATGTGTGCCACGCCCGATATATGAAAAATCATTAATACACTGTTCGAATATGCATTTAAATACAGTGCTTACACCGGACTTACGATTAATGATTATTGGGTTAATGAATTCCGCATAATCCCCTGCCAAAAAAAAACGCGCATCGGGCGATTACGTCGCCACGATGCGCGTCCTTTTCGATGCCCGGCGTCAGGCGTTGGCCGGCTTGGCCAGGTTCCACATCAGCGCCCGGAACGGCGCCAGCATGCTGATGTTGACCACAAGCTTGACCGCCAGATCGCCCAGCATCCAGGTCGTCCAGGGTGCGCCGGTGGCCGCAAAGGCCACGCTGAAGAACACGGCGGTGTCCAACACCGCGCCCAGCACGCCCGATACCAGCGGCGCGCGCCACCAGCGTTGGTCGCGCAGACGGTCAAACACCTGGATATCCACCAATTGCGCGCAGATATAGGCCAGGCCCGAGGCCAGCGCGATACGCGGCGACGCCACCCAGAACGACACCACCAACGCCGCCGCAAAGCCGAACCAGACGACGCGGCGCGCGGCCGACGGGCCGAAGCGCCGGTTCAACACGTCGGTAACCAGGAAGGCGACGGGGTACGACAGGCCGCCCCACGTCAACCAGTCGTTAAGCGGCACCTGCACCAGAATGTTCGAGCCCACCACCACCAGCAACATGCACAGCACGGCAATGCCGAACTGCGCACGGCTCATTGGCGGAAAGAGCTGGCTTGCCTTGGTCATTGCCCGAATTCCTCGGCCAGCTCGCGCGAACGGCGCGCCGCGGCGGCCATGGCGTCTTCCACGATGCCGGCAAACCCTGCCTCGCCAAACGCAGCCAGCGCCGCGGCCGTGGTGCCGCCCTTGGACGTGACCCGCTCGCGCAGCACCGACAAGGGGTCTGACGATTCGGCCGCGAGCTTGGTCGCGCCGGCAAGCGTGCCCAAGGCCAGTTGCTTGGCCTGCGCCTCGGTCAAGCCAACCTTCACGCCGCCCGCCACCAGGGCTTCAAGAAACAGGAACACATACGCCGGGCCGCTGCCGGACAATGCCGTCACGCCATCCAGCGCGGCGTCGTCCGCCACCCACACCACCTGCCCCACGCTTTCCAAGAGGCTTGCGGCCAATGCGCGATCGGCTTCGCTGACGCCATCCAGCGCCGCCAGACCCGTCACGCCCGCGCCCACCAGTGCGGGCGTATTGGGCATGCAACGCACCAGGCGCTTGAACGGCGCGTCGGGGGATCCTAGCCAGCCCGCCAGCGTATCCGCACGGATTCCCGCCGCCACGCTTACCACCAAGGTGTCGTCTTGCAGCCACTGACGCGCGGACGCCACAACATCTTTCATGTTCTGTGGCTTGACCGCGAACACCCAAACGCGGCACCGGGCCAAGGCGTCGTCCGGGGCCACCGCAGTGGTCATGCCACGCGCCTGCCAGGCCGCGTGGCTATCCTTATTAATGTCAATGACATGGATGCTCTTGGCGGGGCATACTTTGCCAGCCAGTCCGGAGGCCAAAGCGGCCGCCATATTGCCGCCGCCAATGAACGCAATCGAAAGTTCGTTTTTCATAGGCCGGCATTGTAGTCGGTCGAATCCGCTGGGGAAAAAAAAGAAAATGTTCGTTCGCGCCTGAAACGCACAATTTGACAGGCGTTTGCAGTGATGTGAAAGTCACGGTTTTGTCACAAACAATTCATAAGGTGTCGTGTTTTCCGTGTCCGGACAACCCGGTCACAACACGCCCATCAGGAGCAACCTCATCATGCGATCCCACCGTATTGCTTTAACCTTCGCCGCCGTCATGGCCGCGTTCGCGGGCGCGTCCGCGCATGCCGCCACCGAGATCCAGTTCTGGCATTCGATGGAAGGCGCCCTGGGCGACCGCGTCAATGGTCTGGTCGAAGATTTCAACAAGAAGAACCCTGACTACCAGGTCAAGGCGATCTACAAAGGCAACTACGGCGAATCCATGAATGCCGGCATCGCCGCGTTCCGCGCCGGCAACGCCCCGGACATCCTGCAAGTGTTCGAAGTGGGCACCGCCACCATGATGTACGCCAAGGGCGCCATCAAGCCGGTGCAGCAGATGTCGGAAGAAGCCGGCAACCCGATCGACCCGAAGGCGTTCATCGGCGCCGTGGCCGGCTACTACTCGTCGCCGGATGGCAAGCTGGTGTCGATGCCCTTCAACAGCTCGACCGTGGTTTTCTACTACAACAAGGACGCCTTCAAGAAGGCAGGCCTGGACGCCGACAATCCGCCCAAGACCTGGGAAGAACTGGCCGCCGCCGGCCAGAAGCTGAAGGCCGCCGGCCAGGAATGTGGCTACACCACCTCGTGGCCGTCGTGGACCCAACTGGAAACGTTCTCGGCCTGGCATAACGTGCCCTACGCCACCAAGGACAACGGTTTCGGTGGCCTGGACGCCCGCATCGCCATCAACACCCCGCTGCACGTGCGCCACCTGGAAAACCTGGCCAAGCTGGGCAAGGAAGGCATCTTCATGTACGGCGGCCGCGGCGACGAGCCGAACTCGCTGTTCATCAGCGGCAAGTGCGCCATGATCACCGGCTCGTCCGGCCTGCGCGCCAACATCGCCAAGAACGCCAAGTTCGAATTCGGCACCTCGACCCTGCCTTACTACGCCGACGTGAAGGGCGCGCCGCAGAACACCATCATCGGTGGCGCATCGCTGTGGGTCTTCGCCAACAAGAAGCCGGAGGTCTACAAGGGCGTGACCGCCTTCTTCCAATTCCTGGCCTCGCCTGAAATCGCCGCCCGCTGGCACCAGCAGACCGGCTACGTGCCGGTCACCAAGGCTGCCTACGAGCTGACCAAGAAAGAAGGCTTCTACGACAAGAACCCGGGCACCGAAGTCGGCGTGAAGCAATTGAACGTGGAAACCACCGCGCAATCGCGTGGCCTGCGCCTGGGCTTCCTGCCGCAGATCCGTGAAATCGAAGACGCTGAAATCGAACGCATCGTGTCCGGCAAGGTTGCGGCCAAGGACGGCGCCGACAACATCGTCAAGCGTGGCAACGAGTTGCTGGAAAAGTTTGAGAAGAGTGTAAAGTAGCGCCCTTTCCGGGACTCCGTCGGGTGATTGCTTCACGGCATTTCTCAAGCGTGACAATGACTTAACGGCCAATCCGGATACGAGCGCAAGGCTTGAAGCCCTGGTTATAAAGGGGCTTCAAGCCTGTCGTATTTTTATGAAGCGGTTTCAAGCGGCGGTTACTCCAACCGCCGCTTTTCTGTACCTTGGGTACCCCCTATGGAAAAACGCGTTGTCTTTGGGCATAAGACCCTGCCCTATCTGCTGCTGTTGCCGCAGCTGATCATTACCGTGGTCTTCTTTTTCCTGCCCGCCGGACAAGCCATGTGGCAGTCCATGCGGCTTGAAGATGCCTTCGGCCTGTCGTCCGAGTTCGTCGGGCTCGACAACTTCATGGAACTGTTCTCGCAACAGGCCTACCTCGATTCCTTCCGCGTCACCGCTGTCTTCTCGATATTGGTGGCTGCCGTGGGTCTGGGCGTGTCCTTGCTGCTGGCCGTCATGGCCGACCGCGTGATTCGCGGCGCAGGGCTGTACAAGACCCTTCTGATCTGGCCCTACGCCGTGGCGCCCGCCGTCGTCGGCGTGCTGTGGCTGTTCATGTTCTCGCCTTCCGTGGGCATCCTGGCCGTGGCGCTGCGCAACTCCGGCGTTGACTGGAACCCGCGCCTGGACGGCAACCAGGCCATGATGCTGGTGCTGGCGGCCGCCGTCTGGAAGCAGATCTCGTACAACTTCCTATTCTTCCTGGCCGGCCTGCAATCGATTCCGCGTTCGCTCATCGAAGCCGCCGCCATCGACGGCGCCAGCCCGGCGCGGCGCTTCTGGACCATTGTGTTCCCGCTGCTGTCGCCCACCTCGTTCTTCCTGCTGGTCGTCAACATCATCTATGCCTTCTTCGACACCTTCGCCATTGTGGACACCACGACGCAAGGCGGTCCGGGCACGGCGACTTCCATCCTGGTCTACAAGGTGTACAGCGACGGCTTCCGTGGGCTGGATCTGGGTTCGTCCGCGGCCCAGTCCGTGATCCTGATGTTCATTGTGGTTGCCTTGACGGTCGTACAGTTCCGGTACGTCGACCGCAAAGTGCAGTATTGATTTTGTTCGAGGCTGATAACAATGGTTGAACGCCGTCCCTGGCTGGATATTCTGGCCCACTTCATTCTGCTTTGCGGCGTGGCGATGGTGGCATTTCCGCTCTACATCACTTTCGTGGCGTCTACCCAGACCGCTCAGGAAGTGGCGCAGGCGCCGATGTCGCTGATCCCCGGTCCGCACTTTGTCGAAAACTACATGCAGGCGCTGTTTGGCGGCTCGTCCGGCGGTTCGTCGGGCGCCCCCGTCGGCCGCATGATGTACGTCAGCCTGATCATGGCGCTGTCGATTTCCATCGGCAAGATCGCGATCTCGCTGCTGTCGGCTTTCGCGGTGGTGTACTTCCGCTTCCCCGGCCGCATGTTCTTTTTCTGGATGATCTTCGTCACGCTCATGCTGCCCGTCGAAGTCCGGATTGCGCCCACCTACAAAGTGGTAGCCGACCTGGGCATGCTCAACAGCTACGCCGGCCTGACCTTGCCGCTGATCGCCTCGGCCACCGCCACCTTCCTGTTCCGCCAGTTCTTCCTGACGGTGCCGGACGAGCTCATCGAGGCCGCGCGCATCGACGGCGCGGGCCCGGTGCGGTTCTTCTTCGACGTGCTGCTGCCGTTGTCCAAGACCAGCATCGCCGCCCTGTTCGTGATCCAGTTCATCTACGGCTGGAACCAATACCTGTGGCCGCTGCTCATTACCACGCAGGAAGACATGTACCCCGTCGTCATCGGCATCAAGCGGATGATCAGCGGCGGCGACAGCGTGACCGAATGGAACATCACCATGGCCACCGCCATGCTGGCCATGATTCCGCCGGCACTGGTCGTCATCCTGATGCAGAAATGGTTCGTCAAGGGTCTGGTCGACACTGAAAAGTGACGCTTGCCCGCCCTCGCCCACCCGAACACGACTCCGAACCCGAATAAACATGGCTACTCTCAGCTTCCGTAACGTCAAGAAAACCTATGCCGGCAACGTGCCGGTCATCCATGGCATCGACATGGATGTCAAAGACGGTGAATTCATCGTCATCGTCGGGCCGTCCGGCTGCGGCAAGTCCACGCTGATGCGCATGGTCGCCGGCCTGGAATCCGTGACCAGCGGCGACATCGTGATCGACGACAAGGTCGTCAACACGCTGGAACCCGCCGAACGCGACATCGCGATGGTGTTCCAGAACTACGCGCTCTACCCGCACATGACCGTGTTTGAAAACATGGCCTATGGCTTGAAGATCCGCAAGTTCTCCAAGGACGAGATCAAAAAGCGCGTGGACATTGCCGCGCAGATCCTGGAACTGGGCCACCTGCTGGACCGTCGCCCGCGCGCGCTGTCCGGCGGCCAGCGCCAGCGTGTGGCCATGGGCCGCGCCATCGTGCGTGAACCCAAGGTGTTCCTGTTCGACGAACCCTTGTCGAACCTGGACGCCAAGCTGCGCGTGGCGATGCGCCTTGAAATCATGAAGTTGCATCGCCGCCTGGGCACCACCAGCCTGTACGTGACGCACGACCAGGTCGAAGCCATGACGCTGGCGCATCGCATGATCGTCATGTACCAAGGCGTGCCCGAGCAGATCGGCACCCCCATGGAAGTCTTTGAAAAGCCCGCTTCGACCTTCGTGGCCGGCTTCATCGGCTCGCCCCCGATGAACCTGATGGAAGTGCAGGTGGCCGGCGACGGCACCGTGCAGACGACCGACGGCATGGCGCTGGAAATCTCGCCGCTGCAAGTGCCGTCCCAGGTGCGTGGCCGCAAGATCATCATGGGCATGCGCCCGGAGCACATGCTGCTGAACACGCAAGGCGTGCCGGCCGAAGTTGAAATGGTCGAAACGCTGGGTTCGGAACAACTGGTGCATTGCCGCTGCGGCAAGACCACGCTGGTGGTGCGCTGCACGACGCGCCAGTTGTCGGAGGCCTCGGCCAAGGTGGGCGATCGCGTCAATGTCGGCCCGGACGGCCGCCATCCGCTGCATTGGTTCGAAGCCGAATCGGGTCGCCGGGTGCAGGGTTTGTAAACCCTAAGCCACCAGCCGCCACGGCGGTCGCCTGGCGCGGCTGCCAGGCAAAAGAATCGGGCCGCAAGCCATGTCATTGGCTTGCGGCCCGATTCACATGCAGAGCCGGCGGCGCGCAAGCGCCACCGTGTCACCGCATTACTGTCACGGCATTACTTATAGACGGTCTTGGAACCGTCCTTGTGCCAGGTGAACACGTCGAACTTGAAGTTCGTCAGGTCGCCCTGCTTGTTCCACGACACTTTGCCGATCGGGGTGTCGAAGGAATTGGCATGCAGGTACTTGGCAACCTTGGTCGGGTCATCGCTGCCCGCGCCCTTGATGCCGTCCGCAATGACCTGGGTGGCCGCATAGGCCGTCATCTGGAAGGCGCCGCTGGCGTTGCGCTTCTTGGCTTCAAAGGCCTTCACGATGTCGGCGTTGGCGGCGTTCTGGGTGAAGTCGGCCGGCAAGGTCAGCAGCATGCCTTCAACGGCGTCGCCGGCAATGGCGTTGATGTCGGGGTTGCCCGTGCCTTCCGGACCCATCCACTTCGCCTTCACGCCCTGCTCGGCCGCCTGGCGCAGCAGCAAGCCCATTTCGGGGTGGTAGCCGCCGTAGTAAACGAAGTCCACGCCTTGCGCCTTCAGCTTGGTGATCACGGCCGAGTAGTCGCTGTCGCCGGCGTTCACGCCTTCGAAGATTGCGACGGGCACGCCGCCCTTTTCCAGGTCATTCTTGACTGCCGTGGCGATGCCCTGGCCGTACGACTGCTTGTCGTGCAGCACGGCGGCCTTCTTCGGCTTGATCTTTTCCAGGATGAACTGGGCGGCGGCGGGGCCTTGCTGGTCGTCGCGGCCGATCGTGCGGAAGATGAACTCGTAGTTCTTGCCGTCGGTGACTGCCGGCGCCGTGGCTGACGGCGTCACCATCACCACGCCTTCGTTGTTGTAGATGTCGGCGGCGGCGATGGTTGCGCCCGAGCACACGTGACCCACCACGAAACCGATCTTGCTGTTGACGACGCGGTTCGCCGCAACCGGGCCTTGCTTGGGCTCGCAGCCGTCGTCGATCACCACCGCTTCCAGCTTCTTGCCGTTCACGCCGCCCGCGGCATTGATGCGCTCAATGGCGGTGTCCACGCCTTCACGGACCATGTCGCCATATTGGGTAACGGCGCCCGTGGTGGGGCCGACCACACCGATCTTGATGGTTTGTGCATGCGCGCCCGAGGCAAACGCCAGGCCGGCGGCAACGCCGAGCGCCGCAATGACCGGGGTCAGACGAAATGTTGGCTTCATGAGTGGACTCCTCTGATTGCTTGTAATCGTTGGTTTTCGTATCGGGCGGACGCCGGAAGTACGTATGATCACGCCCCGCTACGGTGCTTTTGCACGGCAAGCATACACCGAAAGAACGGGGGTTTTGGAGCCCATCCGGCCCGACTTCCGGCGCTTCCCCGCACCGCGGGTGCCACATCGCCGAGCGCGTCGCGTTATATCCCGAGAGGCATATGCAATAGACGATTTATTCGTTTGAGTTACTAACGCCGCGCGGCATCATGGCCGCCATGAGACTCCAACCGATCATCGTCCCCGGATGGAAAAACTCCGGACCCGAACACTGGCAATCGCGCTGGGTCAGCGTGCTGCCTCATGCCGTGCGCATCGAACAGCGCGACTGGGAAAATCCGGAGCCCGCGCAATGGCTATCCACGCTGGCAGGCGAAGTCGACCGGGCGCGCGCTCCGGTGCTGATCGTGGCCCATAGCCTGGGCTGCCTGATCACCGCGAGCCTGCCCGTACCCTTGCGCGCCAAAGTGGCCGGCGCCCTGCTGGTGGCGCCCGCTGACGTCGAACGGCCCGACGCGCCAGCTTGCCTGCGTGGCTTCGCGCCCATCTCCCGCCAATCGCTACCTTTTCAGAGCGTGGTCGTTGCCAGCGATGACGACCCCTACTGCGCCCTGGAGCGCGCCCGAGGCTTTGCCGAAGATTGGGGCAGCCGCATCGTGGTCCTTTCTGGCGCCGGGCACATCAATGCTGACAGCGGTTTGGCTGACTGGCCCGAGGGTTTGAAAATACTAGGTGCGCTGCGACGCCGAGCCGCGTGGCGGATCCCCTGCCCGGCCAAACGGATTCCGCCCGTTCCCGCTTGCGGGATTTCTTGACCCATTTATTAACATTCAATTACAGAACACGATTTGACCGGTCTACGGATCCATTACACTCCCGCAGCGTCGCAAGAACTTAGCCGAACTTAGGCAGTTTGTGCCGTAACTATTGCAAATTATGCGATTAATTGCGGAAGTGGCCAAAGGTTTCCGCAGGCGTGAATCCTTTTGATTAATCTTGCCCAAAACAAGTTACAAATGATTGATATGCTACGGCCCGAGAAGCGCGGGGACAGCGAAATGAAAGCTTGAGAATAGCTGTTCCGCGAGGGGGGCCGGGGGGTTAGAACCCGCGCCCGGGCGGGTCGTAACCTCGGTATCCGGTAAAATCATTCAGTTCCAATCCAAATGTTTCTGCGGCCGAACCGCATACATGCCCCGCCCTTGCCCAAGCGAGCGGTCGAGAAGGCATTGGTTCGGTGAAATAACACTAAACAATGACAACTCAGAGCAATCCCATGGCGCGCCGGCAGCAGCGCCAACGCAGTGTCCACAGCAAGGGGGCCATCCTCGCGATGGCGGTACACCGGAGCATCAGCACGTCGGGCCGTATCGGCGGCGCTTAACGCGCCCGGCCATCTTGGCGTTCCAGCCATGATTGGCCTCTGTTTCCCCTGCGGCGCGACCGCAAATTCATATTCCTTGCCGGTGTACGGCGGGGTAAGAAGGACACTGCATGGCTAAGCGCGTTGCCGTCATCGGACTCTCGTTCCGATTCCCCAGCACTACCACGGACTCTTACTGGCCGGCTCTACTTGACGGCCGCGACCTGGTCACCCAGGTGGCCGAAGACCGTTGGTCCCCCGACGCCTACCTGCACCCCGGCAAAGACCATCCCGGGTCTGCCTACACCTTTGCCGCCGGCTCAATCGGCGACATTTCCGGGTTCGACGCGGGCTTCTTCGGCATTTCTCCGCGCGAAGCCGCGTTGATGGATCCGCAGCAGCGCCTGCTGCTGGAAATGAGCTGGGAAGCCATGGAGCAGGCCGGCGTCCGCCCCTCTACCCTGCGCGGCTCCAACTGCGGTGTCTATATAGGTATTGCCAGTTCGGATTACGCCTACCGCATGGCCGAAGACCTGAACGCCGTCGACGCCTCGATGGCCACGGGCAACACCGCCAGCATCGCCGCCAACCGCCTGTCGTACTTCTTCGACCTGCGCGGCCCCAGCATTGCCATGGACACGGCGTGCTCGTCGTCGCTGGTGGCCTTCCACCAGGCCTGCCGCGCCATCGTCTCCGGCGAATGCAGCCAAGCCTTGGCGGGCGGCGTCAGTCTGCACCTGCATCCTTACGGTTTCATTACCTTTTCCAAAGCATCCATGCTGTCGCCCCGCGGCCGCTGCAATGTCTTTGACGCGGCGGGCGACGGCTATGTGCGGTCTGAAGGCGGCGGCATATTCCTGCTGAAAGACTATGACCAGGCCGTGGCCGATGGCGACAACATCCTGGCGGTTGTCGCCGGGTCCGCCGTCAACACCGACGGCCGCAAGTCCGGCCTGACCGTGCCCAGCGCCGATGCGCAGGCCACGTTGATGCGCCAGGCCTACGAACAGGCCGGCATCTCGCCTTCCGACATTGACTACCTGGAAGCCCACGGCACGGGTACCGCCGTTGGCGATCCCATCGAAACGCGCGCCATCGGCGCGGCCCTGGCCCAGCAACGCAGCAAGGACGCCCCGCTGCCCATCGGTTCCGTCAAAAGCAACCTGGGCCACTTGGAAGCGGCCTCCGGCGTGGCCGGCCTGGTCAAGGCGCTATATGTATTGCGCCACCGCGTCGTGCCGGCCACCATCGGCATCAAAACGCTTAACCCCAAGATCGAATTCCGGGAATGGAATCTGGACGTCGTCACCCAGAACCGCAAGCTGCGCCAGACCGGTAAGCTGGTGGTCGGCGTGAACTCGTTTGGCTTTGGCGGGGCGAACGCCCACGTCATCCTGGAAAGCCCGCCACCGCGCAACCCGGCCGCCGAAGGCAAAATGGCCAAGACCGCGCCGATTCCGGTGCTGGTCTCGGGTAAGTCTCCCCAAGCGCTGAAAGCCGCCGCCCGGCAAATGGCTGATGTATTGCGCGACCAACCCGCCCGCTTCCTCTACAACGCCGCCTACCACGCCGCCATGCGCCGCGACTGGCACGGCGAACGCGCCGTCGTCTTCGGCACGCAATGCAATACCGTGGCCGACTTGCTCCTGCAATTCGCCGACGGCGCGGAATCCAAGCATGACGTCGTCACCGGCAGCGCGCTGAACCAGGCGCGCGGCCCCGTCATGGTCTATTCCGGCAACGGATCGCAATGGGCCAACATGGGCCGCCGGCTGTTGTCCGACCCCATCTTCGCCAGCGCCATCGACGAGGTTGACGCGCTGTTCTCGCAATACGCCGACTTTTCCCTGCACAAGGAACTGGCCGGTGAAAACGGCGACGACCGCTACCAACGCACCGAAATCGCCCAGCCCGCGCTGTTTGCCCTGCAAGTCGGCATCACGCGCATGCTGGCACAGCGTGGCGTCGTGCCCAGCGCCGTCATTGGGCACAGCGTGGGCGAAGTGGCCGCTGCCTGGGCCTGCGGCGCGCTGAGCCTGCCGGACGCCGTGTGCGTCATCTTCCAGCGCAGCCGCCTGCAAGGCCAGACCAAGGGCCAAGGCCGCATGACCGCCGTGGGCATCAGCGGCGAAGCCGCGCAAGCCTTGATTGCCCTGCACAACCTGGGTGGCTCGGTCTGCGTGGCCGGCTACAACAGCGAGCGTGGCGCCACGCTTGCCGGCGCGCCGGAATCGTTGAGCATTCTTGAAGCCGCGTTGGCCGAAGAGTCCCTTTTCTATCGCCGGCTGGACCTGGACTACGCCTTCCACAGCGCCGCCATGGACGGCATTGAAGCTGGTATCCGAAGCGCGCTGGCACACATCCAGCCGCGCGCGAGCGATGTGCCCTTCTATTCCACGGTGACCGGCGCAGTGCTCGATGGTGCCTCGCTGACCGCCGAGTACTGGTGGCGCAACGTGCGCGAACCGGTGCGGTTCGAACAGGCCGCCAACCAGCTCGCCGCGCAAGGCAACAACATTTTTGTTGAAGTAGGCCCGCACCCGCTACTGCGTTCCTACCTGAACGACACGCTCAAGGCGGCGGACATGCAAGGGCGCGTGCTCAGCACGTCTACCCGTGGCGGCGACGACCCCGAGAAAATCTGGATGGCCGCGGGCCAGGTCATCGTCAGTGGTGGCCAAATCGACCTGCAATCGCTCTTCCCCTGGGAAGGCCCCGCCGTCGACCTGCCCACCTACCCGTGGCAGCGCGAACGCCACTGGCACCCCACCACCCCGGAGTCCCTGGGCTTGCTGTCGCGCCGCCTGGTGCACCCGCTGCTGGGTTACCCCATGCAGCAGCACGAGCACACCTGGGAAAACCAACTCGACACCCAATCCCATCCGGCATTGGCTGACCACGTCGTGGGTGATGCCGTCGTCTTCCCCGGCACCGGCTTTGCCGAAATTGCGCTAGCCGCCGCGCTGCATTGGCAGACCAGCGACTACGCCGAACTTGAAGAACTGGAAATCCACGCGCCGCTGCTGCTGAACGCGTCGCCCAGCAAGCTGACCCGCCTGTTGCTGGACGACGCCGACGGGCGCTTCCGCATCACCGCCAAAGACACCAACAGCACCGAGCCCTGGGTCAAGCACGCCAGCGGCCGCTTGCTGCGCGAGCCCGGCCGCGCCCGCCTGACGCAGAGCGAACTCAGCCTGCCCACCCGCGCACCGGACTTCACCGGCCAAACGCACAACGCACTGACGTGCGCGGTGGGGCTGGACTACGGCCCTGCCTTCCGCGCGGTATCCCACGGCTGGATTGAATCCGACACCAGCGTGCTGGCGGTGCTGCAAGCCGACGCCAGCCTGACCGCCGAGCTGGGCGCCACGCACCTGCACCCGGCCCTGCTCGACTGCGCCTTCCAACTGATCATTCAGTTGCTGCGCAACGACCCCGCCATGGGGCAAGGCATTGCCTTCGTGCCCGCCAAGATCGGACGCCTGACGCTGCGCGCCAACGCCGGCCAGCCTGCCGCGGCCCGTGTCCGCCTGGAACGTCGCGCGCCGCATTCGCTGACCGCCAGCTTCGAACTCTATAACGCCGCCGGCGAACAAATTGCCGCCGTCGAACAAGCCCGTTTTCGCAGCATCCGTCTGCGCAAGCCTGCTGCCGACAACCTTAGCTTTCTGGACGCCATTGCCACCCCGCGTCCGCATGCGCCCTTTGGCCCCAATCCCCTAGACCATGCATCGCTGCGCACCGCCCTGGCCGACGCCATTGCCGCCTGCGTGCAAGACGGCGCGCACGACCGCTACGCCCAAGAAGTCGACCCGCTTCTGGACAGCCTGTGCTACGGCTTTGCGCTGGACGCGCTGCGTCAGATTGCACCCGACGGCCTGCTGCTGCCACAGGCGCTGGTGACCGAACTGCGCCGCCATGCGCCCGACACCGCGCTGCTGCTGGACCACACCATTGCCCGCCTGACGTCCGCCGGCTTCGCCGAGGCCAGCGCCGCCGGCATCCACCTGCCTGCACCAGACGACAACGACAGCCGCACGCCTGACATCTGGAACACCCTGCTGCGCGAATATCCGGACTACGCGCAGATCGTCCACGCCGTGGGCCGCGTTGGCCTGCACCTGCCCGCCCTGTTGCGCGGCGAGGCCGCCCTGGACGACGTCTGCCCGCGCGCCAGCACGCCCGCCACCATCAGCCGCAGCGCCTTGGGCGCCGCCAGCGGCCAGCGCCTGGGCACTGCCCTGCGCGGCATCCTGGAACAGGCGCAAGCCAATCGCGTACCTGGCCAACGCCTGGCCATCATTGAAGTGGGCCAAGCCGCGCCCTTGTTCGCGTCCAACTGCTGCGACGCCCTGGACTTCAACGTGGCCGACTACTGCTACGCCTCGAACCAGGCCGACGTGCTGGACCACGTTGCCCATCAGCAGGCCGAACGCTATCCCAACGCGCAAACCGAACTGATCGCTGACAGCAGCGAAGGTGGCGTAAGCCCCACTGCCCGTTGCGACCTGGCCGTTTTCCACTGCGAATTCGATACGCTGGAAGCCGCCCGCGCCGCCCTGCGCCACGCCCGCGCCAGCCTGCGGCCTGGCGGCGTACTGGTGCTTTGCGGCGCGCACCCCACCGCCTGGGGCGACTTCGTTTTTGGTGGCCGCCAAAACTGGTGGCAAACCGGCGAAAACGGCGAACAGCTTTCCACGCAGCAGCCCGCCGATTTCTGGCTGGACGAACTGCAATCGCTGGGCCTGCATTGCGACAGCCCGCTGGCGTTTTCTGAAACCGTCGCCACCGGTGCGTACCTGTTGACGGCGCGCATGGACGACGCTGGCGCCGGTGTCGCCAGTACCGCGAACCCCGTCGCCACCAGCACCGCCATCGAACCCGCCAACTGGCTCATCCTGGCGGACTCCCATCCTGATCACAGCGCCGGCCTGGCCCAGTCGCTGGAAGCTACGCTGACCCGCGCCGGCCACCACGTCCGTGTGGCCGCCGGTGTTGCCGCCGACGCTTTGGACGACTTGCTGCGCAACGGCGCGGTTGGCCCCGTCAACCATGTCGTGCATCTGGATGGGCTGGCCTGGAGCGATCGGCAAGAGGCGAGCCCAGCAGCCGCCCAAGACGCTGCCCAACATCTACTGGACAAACAAACCCGCCGTTGCGCATTGGCCGCCGCCGTCATCCAGGCCTGCGAACGCACGCAAACCAACGCAACGCTTTGGCTGGTCACCGCCGACGCCGCCCAGTACCTGCGTACCGCGCCAGACGCCTCGGCCGGCATGCATGCGCTGAACGACGCCGCGCTGTGGGGCTACGGCCGCACGCTGGCCAACGAAGCGTCCAACTTCCGCATCCGCATGGTCGACCTGCCCCTGGCGCAGGCGCAGACGAACGTGTTGGTGGACGCCCTGGCGCGCGAAGTCACGCACCCCGACAACGAAGACGAAATCATTCTTGACGACACCGGTGCCCGCTACGCGCCGCGCCTGCGCCAAGCCGTGCGCCCGACGCAAGACTCGTCCGACTTGCGCGCGTCGCAAGCCGTGCGCCTGGGCTTTGAATTCCCCGGCCAGTTGCGCAACCTGCGCTGGGAATCCTGCGCGGCGCCCGCGCCGGGCGACGACGAACTTGAAGTCCGCATCGAAGCCACCGGCCTGAACTTCCGCGACGTCATGTACGCGCTGGGCTTGCTGTCCGACGAAGCCATCGAAAACGGCTTCGCCGGCCCCACGCTTGGCCTGGAGTTTTCGGGCACCGTCATCCGCGTGGGCTCGGACGTGGACGACTATGCCGTCGGCGACGCCGTCGTGGGCTTTGGCCCCGCCAGCTTTGGCGACCGCGTGCTGACCAAACCCAGCGCCATCTCGCACATACCCGAAGGCTTCTCGTTTGAAGCCGCCGCCACCATCCCCAGCACCTTCTTCACCGTCTACTACGCGCTGCACCACCTGGCGCGCCTGGAAGAAGGCGAGAAGATCCTGATCCACGGCGCGGCCGGCGGCGTGGGCATTGCCGCCATCCAGTTCGCGCAATGGCTAGGCGCGGAAATCTACGCCACCGCCGGCTCTGACGAAAAGCGCGACCTGCTGCGCCTGCTGGGCGTGCGTCACATCTATGACTCGCGGTCCCTGTCTTACGCCGATGAAATTCTGGCCGACACCGACGGCCGCGGTGTCGACGTGGTGCTGAATTCGCTGGCGGGCGAAGCCATCAACCGCAACCTGCGGGTGCTCAAGCCCTTTGGCCGCTTCCTGGAACTGGGCAAGCGCGACTTCTACGAGAACACCCGCATCGGCCTGCGCCCGTTCCGCAACAACATCAGCTACTTCGGCATCGATGCCGATCAACTGATGAACGAGCGGCCCGACCTGACGCAACGCCTGTTCGCGCAGATGATGGCCTTGTTCCGCCAGGGCGCGCTGCATCCGCTGCCCTACTCCGTGTTTGACGCCAACGACATCGTCGACGCCTTCCGCTACATGCAGCAGGCGCGCCAGATCGGCAAGATCGTCATCACGTATCGCAATGGCATCAGCGGCATCCACACGCCCGCCACCCCGCATCGTGCCGGGCTGACGCTGCCCGCCGACGCCACCTACCTGGTCACCGGCGGCCTGGGCGGCTTTGGCCTGCGCACCGCGCAGTGGCTTGCCGACAAGGGCGCCCGCAACCTTGTTCTGATCAGCCGCAGCGGCCCCACCACCGACGCCGCGCAAGCCGCCATCGCCGCCTTCCAGGCCCAAGGCGTGCGCGTGCACGCCGCCGCCTGCGACGTCACCGACCGCAAGGCGCTGGCCCGCCTGCTTGACGAAACGGCCACCACGCTGCCGCCCCTGAAAGGCGTCGTCCACGCAGCCGTCGTCATCGACGACGGCCTGGCCCGCAGCACCACGCCCGAACAAATTGAACGCACGCTTGCCGCCAAGGTGCTGGGTGCACAACACCTGCACGACCTGACGCGCACGCTGCCGTTGGACCTGTTCATCTTCTATTCGTCGGCCACCACCTTGTTCGGCAACCCCGGACAAAGCAACTACGTCGCCGCCAACACCTGGCTGGAACGCCTGGCCGCGCAACGCCGTGCCGAAGGGCTGCCGGCCACTTGCGTGCGCTGGGGCGCCATCGACGACGTTGGCTTCCTGGCCCGCAACCAGAAGATCAAAGACGCCTTGCAGGGCCGCATGGGCGGCGGCGCGCTGGCGTCCCAGGTCGCCCTGGATGCGCTCGAAGACATGCTGGTAGCCGACGTGTCCGGCCTCGGCGTACTGGAACTGGACTGGCGCGCGCTTAGCCGCTTCCTGCCCAGCGCCGGCCTGCCCAAGTTCTCGGACATCGCCCGCCGCGCCGGCGATGCCGGTGACGATGAAGGCGGCGCCGACGACATCGCGCACATGATCGCCACCCTGGACGACGCCACGCTGCATGAACGATTCACCGACATGCTCAAGACAGAAATCGGTGAAATCCTGCGCGTGTCGCCCGACAAGATCGAAGCCACCCGGTCCGTCTACGACATGGGCCTGGACTCGTTGATGGGCGTTGAACTGGTCGTGGCGCTGGAGAACCGCTTCGGCATCCGCCTGCCCGTGATGGCGCTCAACGAAAGCCCCACGCCCGCCAAGCTGGCGGAACGCCTGGTGCTGCTGCTGCGCGACGAACACAGCGACGCCCAAGGCGATACCGTGGCCGCCAGCGTGCAGCAAGTGGTTGCCAGCCACGCCGCCGAAGTCGGCTCCAGCACCGTGTCTGACTTCGTCGACGAAATCAAGATGAACGGCAGTCTTCCCATGCAACGCATGATCCAGTAGGCCAGAATTAATTGAGCACCGTGAAGAAGCTGCCGGGCCTTGCCGCCGGCATCAAGGACAAAATCATCCAGCAAGCGCTGGAGCGCAAACTGCGCCAGGCCTCCGCACCCGCGGGCCAGGCGCCCGCGCGCCCCGCCGAGAAGAAGGCCGAGATTCCGGAAGAACACTACCGCTTCCACCTGCACCCCGGCTACCAGCAACTGCGCATCATCAACGACGGCGCGCAACGGTTGGGCGTAAAGAACCCCTTCTTCAAACTGCACGAAGGCAAAGCCGGCGCCGACACCCAGATCAACGGCCGCGAGTACGTCAACTACGCCAGCTACAACTACCTGAACATGTCCGGCGACCCGGTCGTGGCCGCCGCCGCCAAAGCCGCCATCGACCGATACGGCACCTCGGTTTCCGCCAGCCGCCTGGTATCGGGCGAACGCCCCATCCACCGCGAACTGGAAATGGAAATTGCCGCGCTGTACGGCGTGGACGACGCCATTTCATTCGTCAGCGGCCACGCCACCAACGTATCCACCATTGGCTACCTGTTCGGCCCGCGCGACCTGGTGCTGCACGACGAACTGATCCACAACAGCGTCCTGCAAGGCATCCAGCTGTCAGGCGCCCGCCGCCTGCCCTTCCCCCACAACGACTGGGAATCGCTGGACACCATCCTGAACGAACAACGCCACCAGTTTGAACGCGTGTTGATCGTGCTGGAAGGCATCTACAGCATGGACGGCGATTTCCCGGATCTGCCTCGCTTCATTGAAATCAAGCAACGTCATCGCGCGTTCTTGATGGTCGATGAGGCGCATTCGCTGGGTGTGATGGGCGCGCGCGGGTATGGCATCCGCGAGCACTTCGGCGTGGATGGGAAAGACGTGGATATCTGGATGGGCACGCTGAGCAAGACGCTGGCGGGCTGCGGGGGGTATATCGCGGGAGAAACGGCGCTGGTGGAGCATTTGAAGTTCCTGGCGCCGGGGTTTCTGTATAGCGTAGGGATGCCGCCTAGTGTGGCGGCGGCGTCGCTGGCAGCGTTGAGGCGGATGAAGGAAGTGCCGGAAAGAGTGACTGCGCTGCAGGCGCGGGGGAAGTTCTTTCTGGAGCAGGCCAAGGCCGCGGGGATTGATACCGGGACGAGCACCGGGCTGGCGGTAGTGCCGGCGATTATGGGGAGCTCGTTGAAGGCGACCCGGATGTCAGCGGCGTTGTTTAAGCAAGGGATTAATGTGCAGCCGATTCTTTATCCGGCTGTGCCGGAGAAGTCGGCCAGGTTGAGGTTTTTTATTTCTTGTATGCATACGGAGGAAGGAATTCAGAGAACGCTCGAAGTATTGGCCAGCGCGCTGCGCTGAGCCCGCGCAAACATGTCTTTCGCCACCTTCTCACGCAAACTCTCTTTCCTGCCCTATCTGGAAGAGTTTCTCGGCCATCGCGTTAATCATCTGCATCTTGGCCAACTTCTCCGACTCCGCCAAACATCGGCTGTGTATGGCTGGGGATACCGGCCGTCGACGACGCTTCCCCGGGGCCTGTCGAGACGCCTGGGCATACCCTTCATCAACCTTGAGGATGGCTTCCTTCGTTCTTACGCGCCAGGAAGAGCTTTTCCCACAGTCTCGTTGGTCGTCGACCATCAAGGTATCTACTACGCCGGTGATCGGCCGTCCGACCTGGAATCGTTGCTTTCATCGGACGTCGACGTCCTGAAGGGCGCGGGAAGCGATTACGCGCTGGCTCGGGAGCGAATACTGGCCGAGGGCCTGAGTAAGTACAACCACGCCCCTGCCATTACCGCCCTGCCCGAACGCGGGCAGGGTCCACGGGTGCTTATCGTGGACCAGACGGTTGGCGACGCAAGCGTGACCTATGGCCTAGCTAACGCCTCGACCTTCATTGAAATGGTCGCAGCGGCTCGTCGGGACAACCCCCATTCCACGCTTTACATCAAGACCCACCCTGAGGTCAGCAGCGGCACCAAGCGCGGGTATCTTTCTGATTTTCCTGTCGATGACAGCATAGTCATGCTGCGCGACAAGGTTTCCCCGTCTAGCCTGCTGCAACATGTCGACAAGGTGTACACCGTCACTTCCCATCTGGGTTTTGAGGCACTACTTCGCGGACTGCCGGTCCATTGCTTCGGTTTGCCGTGGTACTCCGGCTGGGGCAACACCCATGACGCCATCGCCTGCGCCAGGCGAACAAGGCAGCGCAGCATCGACGAGCTGTTCGCGGCGGCGTATCTGCACTATTCCCGCTACCTCGACCCAGAAACTGGCAAGGCCGGGACAATCTTTAACGCGATAGACTGGCTTTGTCGCCAGCGCGATGCACGCTATAACCCACCGGGCCGCACTATTGCGATCGGCTACCGCCGCTGGAAGGCTGACAATGTGCGCCCCTTCCTCCGATCCGCAGGCGGGCAGCCACATTTCGTGCGGGACGCCGCCGCCGCAATCGAACTCAAGCCTACGCCGCAAGACCGCTTGGTCGTGTGGGGAACCGACGTGCCCGCCTCCGTTGAGTCGCTGGCAAGCAGCACCGGCGCGAAACTGATGCGAATGGAAGACGGCTTTATTCGTTCCGTGGGATTGGGATCTGATTTCATCCCCCCTTGCGCCTTGGTGCTCGATCACCAGGGCCTGTATTTCGACCCGCGGCAACCTAGCGATCTGGAACATCTGCTCAACACCTGGACCTTCACAGAAGAAGACCTTACACGAGCGGCAAAAGTCCGAGACTTGATCGTGTCGAACGGACTGACAAAATACAATGTCGAGCCGAACATCGCTCCGCATTGGAAGAGCCCTGGTCGGCACACGATTCTGGTGCCTGGCCAAGTGGAAGACGATGCATCCGTGCGCTACGGCTGCCTGGATGTCCGCAGCAACATGCAATTGCTTCGCGCTACCCGCGCGCACGCCCCTTCTGCCTTCATCGTGTACAAGCCTCATCCCGATGTCATGGCCAATAATCGCATTGGCCATCTGCATCGCAAGGAAGCGCTGGAATTCGCTGACGCGATAGAGAGCCATGCGTCGATTGTCAGTTGCATCGACGCGGCGGATGAAGTTCACACCATGACTTCGCTTAGCGGGTTTGATGCACTGCTACGCGGTAAGTCCGTGACCACCTATGGAAGGCCGTTCTATGCAGGATGGGGTTTGACCACTGACCAAAACCCGCCTTTGCGACGAAATCGGCGCCTCTCCCTGGACGAGCTGACGGCTGGAGCGCTACTCCACTACCCCGTCTATTTCGACGCATCGCTCAACGGATTTACGACTTGCGAGGCCACTCTGCGCGAACTTATCCTTGCCCGCAGCCTACTTCTGTCCAAAGGCATGTTGTCGCCAATTCGGCAAACACAGTGGCAACGCCAATGGAAGAAGGTTTCGCTTTGGGCCAAGGCTGGCTTCGTGGTATCGCGATGACATCAACGCAGCGTTTCCTCTTCCTGCAAGGCGTCTGCTCCCCGTTCTTTCGACGACTGGGGCATGCTCTTAGGGGGGCGGGCCACTATGTCCGTAAAGTGAACTACACCGTAGGCGACCGTATCTATTGGCGAGCCGGAAATACAGTTTCCTATCGCGGTCCAATGAGTCAGCTATCGGATTTTTATCGCCAGGAATTCGACAATCACAGCATCAGTGACATCGTTTTGTTCGGCGACTGCCGGCCGGTTCATCGGCCAGCCATCGAATTAGCGCAGCAGCGCGGTATTCGCGTGCACGTGTACGAAGAGGGGTACTTTCGCCCTTACTGGGTCACACTCGAACGGGACGGAGTCAATGCGAACTCGCGCTTGCCGCGTGACCCCGACTGGTACCGGACCGAGGCCCGTCACCTTCCCCACTTCGAGAACGGCCGATCATTCAAGACGCCTTTTTGGAAGCGCGCCGTGTATGACGTCGGCTACAACTTTTGGGCGGGTCTGAACCCCCTTCTACATCGCGGGGTGAAGAGCCACGTACCTTATTCGCCATTAACGGAATACCTCGGGTATCTCCGTCGCGGCATGAAAGTCAAAGTCCTGGAAAGGCGATCCCGCCGCATTGAATCGAAATTGATCGCGGAAGCCGCCCAGCATCCGTACTTTCTTCTTCCCCTGCAATTGGATTCGGACGCACAGATCGTGCATCACTCGCCATTCAAGAGCATGACTGATGCGATGTACCAAGTTCTGGATTCGTTCGCCAAGGCAACACCTAGCCGGTATCGGTTGGCCGTGAAGATCCATCCTCTGGATCCAGGAATCGTCGACTACGAAACACTACTGAAACAGCGCACCCGCGAATTAGGCATTGCGGATCGAGTCTTCTTCCTGGAAAGCGGAAATCTGCCTGCGCTACTGACTCACACAACCGGCGTTGTCACCGTCAACAGCACCGTTGGCAGCTCCGCGCTAATCCACGGCAGACCCACCATCGCGTTGGGCTGGGCCATATATGCTTTAGCGGGCTTGACATTTCAGGGTGAACTGGACGAGTTCTGGACCGATCACACGTTGCCGGACACAAAGCTGTTTCATAATTTCCGGGATTCCGTGATCTTTCACACCCAGTTGAACGGGGGATTCTATTCCGCCCAATCCATCGAAATGGCGGTAGAAAACAGTCTGAAGCGCCTTATCGTCGATGCCGAGCCTGCTACGATTAACGATCTGCCTCCTGGCGAGATCACGATTTCGATGCAGGCCTCTGCGGCCGGCTCAAGAACTACCTAATGAAAATTGCTTACATTGCTGATGAATTAACCGCCTCGTGTCTCCAAGAGCGCTGGCATGCGATCGCCGTGACACCATTGAACTATCGGTGGGTCCTACGCTTTCAAAAACCAGATTTCTTATTTGTAGAATCGGCTTGGCAAGGCAACGACAAACGCTGGAAGTACAGGATAGCTGACTATCCTGATTATCCTAAGCGGAACAACGCACTTCTGCGTACGGTCGTGGAGTATGCCCAAGACCGAGGAATACCCACGGTTTTCTGGAATAAAGAAGACGGCGCTCATTATGACCGATTCATCGCAACCGCCAAACTATTCCAATACATATTCACGGTCGACCAAAATTGCGTACCCCGCTATATCGAAGCGACGAGTGGATTGGCCACGGTGAACACGCTTCCTTTTTCGGTCGAAAGCAACTTCCATCATTTCACTGGATTCAATTTCAAGAACCGGAGTGCAAACTTCGTCGGAAGCTATAGCAAGCACATCCACGAACGCCGCCGGGGCTGGCAAGAAATGATGTTCCAGGCATGTGCAGACACGGGCATGCCACTTCATGTCTACGACCGCAATTCGGCGAGAAAATCCGAAAATTACCGCTACCCAGCGTTGCCAGGCCTGACTGTCAAGCCTGCAGTCCCCTACCGCCACACAGGACAAATATACCGGGACCACGTCGTCTCGCTGAACGTCAATACCGTCGAAGACTCCCCTACCATGTACTCCCGTAGGCTGGTCGAAATAATCGCCTGCGGAGGCATCGCCGTAACCAATCCTACGCCATCGGTTGAAAGATACTTCTCCGATTATTGCCACATTGTAGAGAACGAGTACGAATGTCGCGACGTGATTAAGCGCCTGCTTACATACGGCCCGTCTAAACAAGATCTCGCACGTGCCGAAGCAGGGGCGGAGTACATCAGCAAAGAACATTCGTGGACAAAACGGATGGACTACATTCGAAGCACGCTCAAGCTGTAACTGCCGCTATTCATCTCTTCATAATCAATGAAGGCAGTCACCTACCAAAACTTCAGCTGCGTAACCCAACCTCCATCTCCATAATACGGCCGAGCGCAAAATCCTGCGAGGCTCGGCTGAAATGAAACGGCGCCTTTCCCCACTGGTGATCATCGGGGCAAGTGAGTAAATTGCCATATTCGAGAAACTGCGAAGTCGGCAGACTTTTTCTCAGGATGTCGTACATCTTGCTCAGCGTTTCATTACACCGTCCCACCCAGTTCGCACTGAACCCTTCGCCACTTTCCGTGGCAGGTTGATAGAAGACGGTATTGACCAACACCCTGCTCAACAGGCCCCGATCTTTGAGCAGCTGTAGCAACCGCACCCAGCCATTCTCCCAGAACATCATGAACTCGGGAGAACCCGATGGAACAATCGTGGCCCCTGGATGTTCGCTCCCACCTGCAGCAATAAGCTCCGAAGAAAGTGTGCAACGGCTCTGGTCCGGCATCACGAGCAAATTGAAGCGCTCATCTACTAGATCGACGAGGATTACATCCGCATCGATCGTCGCGAGCACAGACGTGAGCCGCTTCTCGATATCCATTGCAACTAGGCGTGCTTGAAACGCGGAAGTTAGATTTTTGCTGTAGACGTCATCAAACGGTTGCGACGAAAAGATGGATCCGATCGACGTTCGCGCAGCATAGAGCACTATATCGATCGTTTCTTTCGATTTCTCACTGAATATATCCCTAGAGACGCAACTCCCCAAGATGCATACTCGCATTTTCTTCCTTTCTGGCTCGGCGAGTTCGCACAAAGCCTCAATGGCAACGACGTGAATAAAAAGAAATAATCCACAGGTATTTCGAAATCGCTTCCCTAAACGAGGAAAGCCTCTTGACCCTGCGGAGTCATATAAAGAGGTTCAGATATAAGAAACCGCCGACTCTCGGTGCCTAGACCTCATTGCAATCCAGAATAGTCCGTTCGATTGACGAGTCCTGCCCGAAGGAAGAAGGAAAGCAAGCCTTCCTGCATTTCTCCTTACCAGAACTTGAAGCCGCAATAGAAGGAAAAACAATCAGATTTCTGGGCGGGGAATTCCATTGACAAAAAATGCAACCCCGCTCTTACAAAGAGGCTAAAGGCCGCTCGCCGAGCGCCTCTGCCACCGCATTATCTAACAAAGCGATTTTCTAAGAATCCTCGTAAGAATATCTGCGCAAGGCTTAACGATACTCTCCCAGTTTTTTGACTTGGCAATACTCAACCTGTCTTGCACATGTGCGTCGGCATTATTTATAGCGGCTCGAATAGCCTTAACCCACTCGCTCGCCCCGCGTGACTTATATAGACCTGGAATTTCATCCTTAATGGCATCCATAGGTGTCATTACCACCGGTCGTCCCGTCGCGAGGTACTCCCACAGCTTGAGTGGATTGACGGCATGCATTGCCTCATTCACCACAAATGGAATAACAAGCACATCATATCGATTGCATGCAGCAGCACCTGCGGACCGGCTTACTCTGCCTGAAAAATGCGTATTAGGTAGCGCATGCAGACGGTCGACGAACTCCTCCATTTTTTCCAATCTATGGCGCTCTACCTGCCCATGGAAGAAAAAATCCACCTCGGGTAGTTCTTCTACGACTTCGCACATTGTCTCCCAATCGAAGAAATCGGAGAGATTTCCAAGATAACCGACTGAGTGGCGAAGCCCTTCAGTATTGGGTTGACTGTCGACCCGATAGGACTCGAAAATTTCAAACGCAACGCCATTACTGCAGATACTAGACGAACGGCAATGGCGTTGCTTCCGAGATGCCAACGGTTGGGAAGTGAAAAAGACATGTTCCGCCTCATGGAGAACCAGCGGCTCCAGGTCCTGCATCTTCCCTATCGACGTTCCGTCGCTGAAGTTCATCGTATATTCGTCATAGACCTCATAGACGAATCGCTCCCCTGCCGCGATGTGAGTCCGCTGGTCAGGCTTGTAGATCCAATGAAGAATCTCTTTGTCTTGCCCAAAAATGCCATGCACAGCAGCCTTGACCGCATCACCAAAACTCGCTGCATTCGCCAACGCAGAATGCAGCACAACATCCTTGGGCGCATTGTGCCCAAATATCAAATGCATTTTGTATATGTTTCCATACACTTGGGCAGGACGTAATTGCGTATAGCTATCGAGCGTTTCCTTATCGCAAATGCCGCGATCGATAATGGTCTTGTAATGCGTGCCAGGCTCGATTACAAGAATATCCAAATAACTCTCCACATTTTTCGCCAGCCCCTCCAACATCTCCCGCCGGTGAAAAATGCTCCAGCTATCTATTGAATAAACAACCAAAACACCTTTCTTACGCGATTCCGAAACCTGTATGGCATCGCTTGACTTCTGCCCGCAGATGCTCAAAACATCAAGCCATTTTTCGGTAACGACCGCAGCATCGTAGTTCTCTTGCACAAATTGGCTGGCCTGACTATTGAGCCTCGGGCGTGCATTCGACCGATTCAGGCGTGCGATCTGGCTTGCAGCGTTCTGAGCGCTATCCACCAACTCTGCAAACGGATAGACGGAATCCGCGCCCGGCCACTTCCATACGATAGGAGTCACATTCGAACTGATGCCTTCGGCAACCGCCATGTGAAAACTCTCAGCGTCCGAAGGTGACAAGATATAGCCGATTTTCTGAAGCCACCTGTGAACGTCATTGCCAGCTGGGTCAAATATCACCTTATAGCGTAGCGAACCAGAATTAATCCGCTCGAATATATTCTCATAGTATTCGCGTTCTTTGGTTCGTGCCCATAGCCATTTATAGCTTTGAGGCGATGGACCTTTCACATGCAGGGTATATCTATCGTCTTCGGCCAGCAATAATTCCAGCGTATCAAGAGCCAAGTCGAAGCGTTTGCTTGCAGGGGAAACGCCGATCATTCCAAGATTAAATTCCGACCCACCAAACTTTTGCAGCTGGAATTTCTTGACGTCAACAAAATTCCCGATTACGCAGGTCTTTTCGCTCGGTATGGAGAATTTTTTTACACATTCTAAGCGAACATGCTCGCCGACAAAAACCATGACGTCGACGTTCTTATAGTCAATCTGCGCCGGAAAATCCGTCCTGCGCTCTTGGGCATGGAGCCTAACAACCAACCGTTGATTCGGCCGCTTGTATTGAGCTGCGAACACGGCATTACCCAATGCCCACTCGGCGATGATGATATCCGCCCATTCGATTCCCAAACGGGTCTTCGCCGGATCGTGTTGGTGATGGCCCGCCCACTCGTCGATACGGAATTCATAGCGCCCACTCTTCTCCAATTGGGCTTGGAGAGGGTGCCAGAATTTCAAATCATGACCGGTTACAAGGACTTTCTTCGCGCTGCTGTTGTTCATACGTCAATGAGCTTAGAAATCTGCGCCGCGTTTCCGATCAACGCGGCGGCGGAATGATCCATGAAGTTTGCGGTGTCCGAAGCGAACACCTTATCAACGGCGACGAGCCTGAGGCTAGCCTGGATAAAGTCCTCTAAAGTCTGCAATGACCCGTTTACGCGGTCTGCAACCGAACGTTCGATCAAGAGACTTCCTTTCGCTAACGACTTGGAATAACTATAGCAATCTGTTGAGTTTATTGGTTTACCGACTACGTTCCCGCTGGAATATTCGAAAGCGTTTAGCATGTCTTGAAAGTAATGTGCTCCATAGTGCGCTTTTCCATCAAGTACAGCGAGGTGCGAGGCGTTCCACTCCAGCATGCTGTCGGCTATATTTTTCCTCAAATTACCGGAATTACGAACCACCTTTACCGCGCCATCTTGGGCTAGCAATCCGGGAGAGTTCGTAACCACAACCAACCGAGTTTGAGTTCTGAGCAGCTTCTGTGCTTGCAGTACTGACCTCAAAGCGACCAGCTCGGCTGAGGTGTCTGCTTCCGCTATGCACAAAACACGTCTTTCAGGAAGCAGTTCATGACGTAAGCCGACCGTGTCGAGCACCTGCTGAAAGCGATGCGCGAATGTATGCTCGGCAAAAATCGCGCGGATTCCACGCAGGCTGCGCCGCCGCCATTCCGCATCGTCATTCAAGAGATGTCCAATCGCCTCCTTGGCCTCGTGCTCGTTCTGTACAAGCCACACAAGCTCGTTGCCGAACATCCGGTCAATACCGACGGATGGGGTACTAACGATCGGCGTCCCGCACGCCAACAATTCGAATACGCGCCGGGAGAACATGGTGTTGGAATCGATTACCGAGTTAACGTTTAGGAATACTCGATAACTCCTATACGCCAGGTTCATTTCTGCATAAGGAAGCTTCCCGCGCACGAATGGCGAGTATCTTTCCGGGAAGCAAAAGTCCTTAGCCACAGCACCGGCATTTCTATCGAAAATATCGAAATCGAAGTTAGTCGCTGCATTCAACAGCATCAGTTGGTCGTCACGACGCTCTTTAAACCGGTTTGCATAGTAGCTACCGGCAAAGCAGACTTTCGAATTTCTATCACTCGAACCGATAGGATTGTGCAAGCTAGCTTCCGCAGCGAATGGCAGCGCATTTATCTTGGCATTGGTTCGCTTCTTGTAGAGCGGAATCGCCTCTTCCGCCGTTGTGAAAATATAGTCAAATCCGCTAGCTGAGTCGATGAAATTGTCAAAATGAACGGGATCTTCCTTGTTCCAAAAAACGGAGGGAACGCCCCTCTTCTTAGATTCAGCAAGCAGCGCGGCCAATTCCGTACCAGGCGGGTGCGCATATTTAGACACCCTATATTGCCATGTCGACTTATTTCCCCGCCAAGCCGACTCGACAAAGATCAATTCCGGCTTGTCCCGTTCCAGCAACGGAATAGCATTGTCCGGCCTGGGTTCGATCAAAGTCGCCTGCGGCGCAAAGCACTCCCGGCTGAACTCGTCAAATATCGACATAACTCGCACCCGGCCATCATCAAGTGGCAGCGGCCAGCCCAGCATCGAAACGTCATGAGTATCGACCTTGCCAAGAGCAGCCTGTGCAGTCGACGGGCCATCCGTTGTTGCTCGGAGCTGAGTGCCGCATAAGACTTTCGCGCCCTCGGGTATATGGAATCCGACAAAGCCCATTACTGCTTCCACGGCGTTGCTAGGTGGCGAAAGACTGAACAGCCTGGTCTCGACACCTTTGCTATCCATAAGATAGCAATAATCGTCATACTTTTCGGATTTGCTCATACCAGGAAATGGCCCTGGAATCTTCCTACCTTCAGCATCCAGATATTCTACGAAGGCCAAGGCCTTTGGATGCTTGGCATTGTCTACATTGGAATAACTGATTTTTCCATGGAATCCTACACGCTTATTCGGCGGTAGTTTTACACGGAAGTATAAAGGCCTGGAATTATTTAGTTCGATATTATCAGTATCAACGTCAAGCAATCTTATGCTTGAAATTCGAGCATCGCACCCGGGCCTATCGGCACCGCCCGAAGGTGCAGCCGAAAACAATTCGGGCAACCGTTTCAGGCATAATTTAACGTTCACCTTGAAGTAATCAGGGTTCAGGTCAGCCGAGAGTTTTCTAAACAGATCCAAGGCAGTTGAAAAATTGCCTCGCATATATTCATCATATGCTTGACGAGTTATTGACATATTATCGAAATCCACCCATTTTCATTATTACATATCGACCATCATGATACTTATGATGGCACATCACCTCATGCCAGCAACCCCACGGCATCAATGATGTTAGGGCAAAGCTTGATATCGTCAACCGAAACTAGAAAAGCCGAATGCTTTACAAGAACGCAGACAACATCTGCTTGCTCCAACGCCGAACCCAAGGAGGAGAGCTTCGTTGTTCTGGAACTTAGTTTCGCAGGCAGTTCTTCGATATTTGGTTCTACAGAAAGCACTTTGCATCCGAGCTGACCGAGTTGTAAGCAGATCTCGACAGCCGGGCTTTCCCTCAAATCGTCAATATCAGGTTTGAAAGCCAAGCCGAGGCATGCAACCGTTACATCGCCGATCGTACGATTCGGATTTTTCGCCAGCACATCGGCTACGGCTGCCTTGGTCTTGAGCAACACCCATTCTGGCTTGTGATCATTCACTTGACGCGCCATATGGATAAGGCGTGCTTCGTCGGGCGCCGAGTCGACGATGAACCAAGGGTCTACCGCAATGCAATGCCCGCCTACCCCCGCACCGGGTTGAAGAATATTCACGCGGGGATGCCGATTAGCCAATGCAATCAATTCCCAGACGTTTATGTTCAACTTTCCGCAGATCATTGAAAGTTCGTTTGCGAATGCAATATTGACGTCGCGGAAGCTGTTCTCTGTCAGCTTGCACATTTCCGCGGTGCGCGCGTCCGTGATGATGCATTCGCCTTGTACAAATGTCTTATAGAGAGCGCAAGCCATTTCGCTGGCCTTGCGCGTCATACCACCGATCACACGATCGTTAACGACCAGTTCGTGTACTACCTTTCCAGGGAGCACACGTTCAGGACAATGAGCGATCTGAATATCTGCGCCTTCGCCCTCTTGCTGGGGGAACGTCAGGTCGGGGCGCTGGGCCGCCAGCCAAGTCGCCATCTGCTCGGTAGCCCCGACGGGCGAAGTCGACTCCAGGATCACTAGGTTGCCCTTTTTCAAGACCGGGGCGATCGACTTAGCGGCTGCCTCGATATAACTGAGATCTGGCTTGAAACCGTCGACGAACGGAGTTGGAACCGCTATGAGAAATGCGTCCGCAGGCTCCGGCTCCAGCGTGGCGCGCAAGTACCCCTCGTGCACAGTGGCTTGCACCAAAATATCCAACTCTGGTTCGACAATGTGGATATTGCCGCTGTTTATAGTGTTTACCGCGTGCTCGGACACATCGACGCCGATGACTCTCTTCTTGCGTGAGGCAAACAGCGTAGCCGTGGGCAAGCCGATATAGCCGAGCCCGATCATGGAAATCGTATTGAACATGTTGGGATATTTTCTAATTTATATAAAAACGCCGGATATCGTTACTATGCGTTGGCGGCACGTGCAGTTACCGCCTCCAGAATCCGCACAGATGCTTTGCCATCACCGTATGGATTGAGCGCGCGAGCCATGGCTTGGTAAGCACTTTCATCGTCTAGCAAGGTCAGTACGCCGGTAATGATCTTGTCGATATCTGTGCTGACCAACTTCACCGTGCCCGCCTCAACCGCTTCAGGTCGTTCTGTTGTGTCTCTCATCACCAACACTGGCTTGCCCAACGAAGGAGCCTCTTCCTGCACGCCACCTGAATCAGTGACGATCAGGTAGGCGCGAGACATCAAATACACAAAAGGCAAATAATCCTGAGGCTCGATAAGGAACACATTCTTGACGTCACCCAAAATACGGTGGACAGGTTCTTGCACTGACGGATTCAGGTGGACAGGATAAACAATCTGTATATCTTCGCGCGCGCTAAGCGTTCGAAGCGCAGAGCAAATGCGTTCAAACCCCTCACCGAAATTTTCACGACGATGACCAGTGACGAGTACAAGACGCTTGCCCGGATCCAGGAACTGGAAGCGTTCCGACAAGCCCCCGGCCAGGTCTTTGTCATCTCTTAGCTTTTCTACCACCAGTTGCAGAGCATCGATAACCGTGTTGCCAGTGACGTGAATCACATTGTCGTCGACTCCTTCGCGCAGTAGGCTCTGCCGCGCACGTTCGGTAGGTGCAAAGTGCAGTGACGCCATGCGGCCGACAAGGCTACGGTTCATTTCCTCTGGCCACGGGGCATAAATATCACCGGTACGCAGTCCGGCCTCAACGTGGCCGACGGGCACCTTCTCGTAGAAGGCAGCCAAGCTCGCCGCCATGGTGGTCGTGGTATCTCCATGGACCAGCAACAGGTCGTACTTCTTCCGTTTCAGAACGTCTCGCATGCCGAGCAAAATGTTGCTTGTGATATCCGTCAGATCCTGACCTGCCTTCATCACGTTCAGATCATGGTCGGGACGAATGCCGAACAATTCCAGTACTTGATCGAGCATCTGCCGGTGTTGCGCAGTTACGCACACTTCGGCCTGAACACCCGGTGCCGCGGCTAATACTCTTACAAGTGGGGCCATTTTTATGGCCTCGGGCCGAGTACCAAAAACGGTGAGAATATTCATGCTTTCTTCCTTAATAACAGGCACGTTAATTGGTGCTTCTTATCCTGCGATACTTTGACCGGCGGTATTATCTGTTGGCCCACGGTCCAACAGTCTCCAGTCCAGTAGTCCCAATAGTCTTGCTCCAGAATTTCTAGTCCAAATCTCGATAACCAACGATTAATATCCGCACGACAATAGGCTTGGGTCACATATTTCGCGGTCTGCCCGTAAGCAGACCCTGGCAATTTATAGACATTGTCCACGTATCGGTTTTCGTTGTAAGGAAATGTCATGACAAGAAGCCCGTTCCGCGCCATAAGGCCGCTCATTGACTCGACAGCTTTATCACACTCTTCTATGTGCTCGAGCACACTGATACAAGTGACAAGATCAAATTGATCTGAAGTTTTGGCTTGAGTAATATCGTCATTCACAACGTGATAGTGCCGATTAACAATATCCTCAGCCCAATAGTCCTTAATATTGTCTATAGCGGTAACCAGTGGCCCGCTATTTCTCATCAAATGAGGCAATGCTGTTGTACCCGTACCGACATCCAAAATTCTCTTCGGATAATATTTGGCAATAACAGCGAACAGAAACGCGAACTCCACCGCCCTTTCGTTGAAGCGCGAAAAAACCTGGCTCTTGTACTCTTGTTCGCACACCTCTCGCACCCAAGACGCCCCGATATTCGCAATCGGAAGCGTACTCCTTATCACCTTGAACTTGGTATGGTGAAGATTTAATTCCCCCGTGCCCATTAACCTTATCCCTACCGCAAAACTATCCGCACCAGCATTTGAAGTAAACCTAAGGAAGAACGAGCCAAAATTTGGAATCATATGGCGGGAGGCGATCCGCTTGCCATTTTTGTATTCAAAAATCCATATTATTGGGTTATGCCCACCAGAGTTGGATATAAACCCATCGATCACATACTCCCGATTCCCCTCCAATGGAAACTGAGCCTCCATTGGATGATCTAAGCTCCCTGCCGCCGAGGTGGTGAAATAAATAGGAATAGCAGCTTCCGTCTTATACCTCAGCACAGCCCCAGCGCGTTCAAACTCCCCTCTAGAGTCAGAATTGAAGCAACCTGAGAACTTCTCAGAATCAATTTCGACATCGCATGAAAATACTGCCGGAAAAGTCTTAACCACTCCCGCCGCTTCAACCGGAGTGACGCTCACCGCTTCAGAGTTAGACCGTTCGCGAAATCTGGCTTTTAGTCTGCTCGCTTCTACCTGCAGTCGCACCGGCAACAGAAGTCCCGTATCTCCCAGCCCGGCGACATCCAAAGCGGCTTCAAGATATACAGCCGCCTTCTTAGAATCTCCAAGAAGCATGGCCGCTCGCGCCAAGGTGCTTTGCAAGCTCGCAACCGCGATGCGTGCGACTTGCTGCATTGTGCAACCCCAAACGCGGGCTTCAAGAAAAAGAGACTTTGCAGATTCGAAATTTGCGAGTTGCTGATGCGCGGCTCCGACGAGAAGGGCCAAAATGGCGCGCGTCCGCAGAGGTCTCAAGTCTTCCAAGCTCACTTGAACTAGTTTTTCCCACTCGCCAAACTGCCACTGTGTCAGACACCTAGAAAATATTGCGTCGCCCGCCAGTAACTCCTCCTGCGCTTGAGCGGTGTCATTGGACGTTAAGGACGCACGTTCGATCACCGCAGGGCCTTTCGCTCCGGCGTGAAATGGTGAACGATTCTGACGATTCTTTCGCATAGCGCGGCGAACCTTCCTCAAGACTCGCGACCGCTGAGCAGCAGATCCTTGATGAAATTCATCTGTGCTTCGGCCATTAAAAGTTCCTGTCGCAGCAATTGAGTTTTTTGATCGGAATCGATTATTTCATTTTCGAACCGTTTGATAATTTCTTTGGCTTCTCGAGAATTCTGCTTTGCCTCGTCTGCACTTTTTTGTGCTGACAAAGCCTCCGCCGACAATGACGAAACTTGCTTTTCAAGTGAAAGCTGAACTTGTTGCTGCTGCATCGCCTGACCGGACAGCCTGCCTATCTCAGCCTCCAACTGAATTTTCTCGTTAGTCAGGCCGTCGATTCGAGCCTCATATTCGACGAGCTTCTGGCTTTCCGCCTCTCGAACCACTCCTGGCCCAGACTGCACTTCGAGGTTGGAAGTCAACTCTGCATTGTTCTGACGCAGGACGCCAAGTTCGGATGTCTGCTTGCCAATGAGTTCGTTCGCGACACTCAACTCGGCCTGCACTCCCTGTATGGTGCTCTCCAACTCACGAGCTAGACGCCGCCAATCTCGAACAAAGAAGGCCCTCACGATGCCAGGTGTAGGCTCTTCACATTGGACTCGCTCTATGAAGCCTGCCCTGCTCAGCAGCTGCCTGCACGTCTCTAAGCGCATTCCGTCCACGAACGGCCCAGTCTCGTCACTCGCATTCAACGCCCTTACCTCAATGACGTCGAAATCCCGAAGTTCACCCTCCGAGCCCTTGAGTATGTCCGCAGCTGGAAAGCAATCGATCGTCATCCAATTAAACCGCCCTTGGCACCGATCTTGTTGCTCTTGGATAATGTCCACGAGAGATTGGGATTCGAGCAATTCGCTGTCGCGCGATTCCAAGTTACGCCATAGGAAACGCAGTTGCTCAGCGGGAACGAGAGAACTCTCCTTGGCGTTCGATGCGTGATAGAAGACGCTCTCTCCCGAATCGGGGGCCACGAGCACCCTTCGACAAATCCATTCCGAATTTCCATAGAGCTTCTTCTCCAGATGGGCAAAAGGCTCCTGCGAAGCCTCAATGGCCAGCAAATGTGTGACATCGCTGGCAAGGCACCTTTCAAGATCTGTTCCCACTCCTGCACCGACGTAAATCCAGCCAACTATTGGATGCGTCATCTGCAGCTGGTCGCGAACTTGTGAGAGTTCCATCCTATTTCCCACTATCACCCCTAAAACTGATGCGATGTCCCAGCCCAAAACAAAGGCGCTTAAATTTCGAGCATGTTTTTATTTTTTTTTGTGGCACGCGAGGCCTGGAATTCCCGAACACTTCGCCGCATAGCCGCCGGCAGACGAAACCAGCCAATTGGAGATCCAATGTTCTGTAACAATGCCTTGCCTAGGCGATACGACAAGTGCTGTTTGACCTTTTCCGCTTCTTGCGCATCACGATACTGAGAGATTGGCGGTAACTTAACATTAGCGGAAGCTCTGCGCGCTCTTTTAAAATTCCGGGTCGTTTGAATCAAGGCCGCCGGCATACAAACCCAACCGGACAATGATTTGGAAGAATCTAAAATCGTCGCACCCAACCTATAGGTCAGTTGCTGTTTAATTCGGTCAGCAGCGCCGTACAAAGGCGGATTTCTAAGAATTTCTCTCTTCCTGAGTTCCCGATTATCGCGATAAAGCAATTCGAGCTCTTCGTGCACTATCCTCAGCTGCGCGAATAACTGCTCATATTCTGACCTGAGTTCGGCTTTGTCTTTATCTACCGCCTTCAAGCGTTCGTCGAACGCCCGCGCATTGGCGGCGGCCTCCACTTGGGCATTCACCAATTGAATATTTATGCGCTCGGACGCCAATTTCTCCGTGGCTGCCGCGGCAGATCGCCGCTCTAGATCTTCTTGCACGGTCAGCAGTTGACTCAGCAGTTCGTTTCGCTCTGCCAAAGCGTCACGATTCGCAGCCTCTGCTAGGCCATGGGCCACATGAAGCTCGTCCTTTATCGCGGCATTGACCAAGCTTAGGGAATTGATTTGTTCATTGAGGCCACGATTTACGTCTTCAAGCAACTCCAGCTTTTGTATAGATGCTGCTTTTTCAGCCGCAGTATTGGCCATGTACTCGGAGAGGGCCTGTTCCTTGTCCGCTAACGATTGCTCCAGTGACCGAAAGTCCAACCAAGCGGACAGAATCGGAAGCGAAGTTTGCTCCGAACGCCGCTCCGGCAACGTGGCAACGGATTGCAGGTCCTCATAAAGCTGACCGGCCTCTGGGAACTGCGCCACTAACTGTTCAGCCAAGAAATGCTTCAATGCGCCCTTTGACGTTAACGATTCGCTAGGGTTCTGCTCGTGATTTAAGTCGACGTATCGCGCGAGCCCCCCTATAGCAGAATCGGACCTGTCCCAATGGGCCAAATTTCGCGAGAAGTCACTGGCCTGATTCTCCAGGAGATACGCGGGCGGCTCGGCCAATGGAGCATCCAAGCGCGTGCGCAGGTGTTGAAGGTACGTCTTAACGGACGACGTTGCTTCTTCCACATGTACGAGCACGCTGCGCTCGGGATTGCGGTTGAAGAAATGCAGCATCTCCGAGTTGAAGGCGCGCCAACCCCGTAGGAGTTGATCCAGTACCTTAGGATCGCCAATATGCGCGTCGTTTTCGGCCGGAATCAAAGCCGCCGCAGGCTTCGAATATATAAAGACAAACTTGAGAGCCGGATCCAGGCGTTTCCAGTAGTCAAGCAAATGTATGGCATTCGAATCCGACCAACCCCAAAAATGTTGATCGATGTTGCCTAGCATCAAGTCTAAAACTAGACTCTGCCAAATCGGGCCGGGCTCCAATTGGTTCAACGTGCCGGGCCCTAGCGTCAAAGCATCACTCGGAACGCCATGTGCCTTCAACAGGGTCGCACCCAACTCAGCGGGAGTAAAACCCTCTTTCCTAGATGGCAACGCACCGGCCATGCCGCACTCACGCAGCAGCTTTTCTATATCTAGGAGGGGAGTAGATGGATGGCCAACGATAATAATTTTATTCATGATGCTTGAAAATCCGTATTGGCCGTCTCTAGATTATTATTGCTAGTCCTGGACGAATAACTTTCATTCACCGCCCGCCAAGTAAACAGGAAACGCCGCGAACTGTTCCGCATTCTGCAAACCCGGTTTCCTGCCTTAACCGCATATCTTCCTGCCATGAAGTGACTCTGCCTCCTACAGCGACGTATAGGCGGCAATCCCCTCTTCCACATCATCGAACCGTTGGATCTTGCCACTATTCAATAGCAACACCATGTCGCAAAAAGATCGTACTTGGCTCATCCCGTGCGTGACTAGCAGGATGTTCGCCTTGCCGACGCGTTGCTCAAATGCTTCAGTTGCCTTTTTCTTGAAGTGCGTATCACCAACCGACATGGCTTCATCGACGAGATAATAATCGAAGTCAAAGGCGAAACTAAGGCCGAATGCGACTCGACCACGCATGCCCGACGAGTAAGTGTTCACCGGTTGATCGAAATAATCGCCAATTTCCGCAAACTCCTCTACGTAATTAACAACCTCTTTCATTCGCTCGCCTTCCGCGCCATAGACCCGGGCGACGAATTTGACGTTCTGTCTTCCCGTCATTGAGCCCTGGAATCCGCCACTCAAACCAACGGGCCACGAAATCGTCTTTCCAGAGATAATCTTTCCAGAATCCGGAGTGTCTTGACCGCCCAACAACCGCATCAAGGTAGATTTTCCGGCACCATTTCGACCAATAATCGCTACATTTCGATTTGAAGGTATTTCAAAGGACAGATCGCGAAAGATGTATTTCCGCCCATGGTTTGTGCGATACGACTTAGTAATAGAACGCAGTTCGATCATATTGCCACCAACTGCTCGCGGCGAACTCGGTAAAGCACCACGCCAATGAATAGGGTTACCAATGAGACCGCAGCGGCATACCCGATGCTTATGCCGTTGACTTTCGGATATTGAAGAAACGTGGCTTCTCGAATCCCGTCGATGAGATGAAGAAAGGGATTCCACCACATCCATTCTCTGAAATGGGGAGGTACAAACCAAATGGGAAGAACGACCCCGGACACAAAATAAAGCGGCATGAACAAAAGCCTGATGAAACCCTTCAATTCAGGCATCGCTTCGCCAATGACGCAGAATACCAACGCCAAGCCAATCGAAAAAGCAATGCCTATGGACATCACCATAATCCACTTCAACGGATCATGGATGGCCACGTCATACCCGCCCCAGAATCCCAGTGCAAAAATTATCGCCACGTAGACGCACGCCATCAAGGCGCACTCCACAATCGTGCGCGCCAGAATCGTATCTATAGGCTTTATCTGCCGATAAGCGAACAGAGCTTTATTAGCCGAAATCGATTCCATGCCTTTCATGATAATGTTTCTGAAAAGCAGGTAAGGAATAAGCCCGGTGATCAAGAACATCGGAAAAGGCGGACCATATTGGAACTGACCGCGCATCAATGAAAAAATCGCAGTTAACGCAACGATGTGCGCCAACGGTTCAAATATGAACCAAAATGCGCCCAGGCGGTCCGCACCGAATCGCCCCCGGACCTCTCGGACGACGAGGGCGAACAGCACCGCCTTAATTATGGTTAACGAATTTCTTTTCTTCATTGCATTCAGGAGAAAATGGGCGAGACGAAGGCGACACTATTGATCAAAGGTCTCAATCGTCCGCCCCAGCACCAGCACCTGAACGATTGGAGAAATAATCTTCTGCAATTCATACACGACTGCATTCGTCACGTAGATCGCATCTTCGGGCTGCACCAGGAACTGGCGGGCCAAAAACATAGCTGCCGGTTCTTTCATATTCAGACGGAACACCTCCGCCATTGACTTCACCTCGCCCGTAGTCGCATCAGTCTGATCCACCAACCGGAAGATGAAGACGCCCGCTGCATCCGCCTTCCCTTCATTCAAACCCTTGACAGTGCCAAGGACCTCAAGGAGGCTCGCATTATTTGACGGCAAGTCATGCAACCCCGGCAGCCCGACCGCCCCCATAGCGACGAATCGTTGCCGCGCCCGCTCGAGAATCACCTCCGCCCCGGGTGGAACGATTTGATTTTTCCCCGAAAGCAGGTCCTGATAATTGAACTGGTAAGACTGCTTTCCGGTCCGAACGACAACCCGAATCAAATGAGGTTCCAATAATGGCCCACCCGCGCGATTGATCGCGTCCAGTAAAGTCAGGGGGCCTTGCAACGCAGAGAACCTACCAGGACTTTTCACCGCACCCGCCACTAGGACGGATCCAGATAAATCGCCGGTTAAGCCGACCTGTACTTGCACATCGGTCGTGATTCCTTTCAGCCTTTTTCTGATTAGGGCTTCAAGCTCGCTCAACGTCATATCAGCGACGACCTGACGACCCACGTAAGGCAGCGATATCGTGCCCTTGCTATCCACGCGGACACTATCAAATACAGTGCCGCCCAAGGCGAGCGGCGCAAAAACCGCACCTTCGGTGGCACTATCTGCAATCATCACCCGAATGACGTCCCCGGGCACCAGTTTTACTTCCGGAACGCTTGGCATTGCAACTGAAACACCGGGGGCCTGCTCGCGAGGCCGCATATACGGCGCAATAGTTTGAGCGCTCAGCTCAATCAGCTTGTAATCCTGCGACTCGTCATTGCTGACGACCGCATTGCGCGAAGGGCCGGCCGCAGACAATAGGCTGCCGCAACCCGTCAGTAACAGCGGCACACATAAAACTGCAAGTCGACATGCAGATTGGGGAATTATCGATTTCATGGATTTAGAAGCGCAGTTTCAATCACGATGGTCTTCGATCGTAGCGATGACGAAGCGGGCAATGCCGTAGAACAAAAGCAGTCCAATGAAGAGAGTGATCAGGTTATAGATACGCTCGGGGTAGATGGCCTTGTCAGGGGCATTAGGGGAAACGACCGTAACCAGGCTGCGCAACTTCTTGCTGGCTTCAATTCTCGTGGACTCCACTGAGCTGACCGCATACTTATAAGCCTCTTCAGCGATAACCGCATCGATCGTCAAATTCCGGTACTGCGCCGCCACGACATTAAGCTTGTCGCCGCCCTTTTCAGACAAAAGACGATTTGACTCCGACTTCAACTGCGTTTCCAGGGCGCGTATTCGGTTCCTTTGCTGGCGGACCTGAGGGGTATTACTGTCGAGCGTAGCCAGCAGACCATTCAACGCGGTGCGCTCCTTAGTAAGGCTAGCCTCCAACTCCACGATAACGCCAGCCCTGGCTTTTGCTGTCGCTTCAGCGTCAAGCAGGTTGCTTTCGTTTTGGAAAGTCAACATTGCGTCGCGCCTCTCTTCATACGTCTTACGTGCGCTAGCGAGCTCGCTTTGCGCAAATGCCATCTGGTCACGTGCCATCCGATGGGAGAGTTCATTCACGAAGCGTTCGCTTTCGCCAAGCATGACTTTAAGAGTTTGCTCGGCAAACGCAGAGTCAAACGCCTGCACATTTACGCCCAACAGCCCTGTCTGTTCGTCGAATACTGTTGTCACAACGCGCCTATAAAACTCCAGCAAATCCTCTTGCGGCGAATCCGCGGGCAACCAATAAAGCGGGTCCCGCCACCGTCCCGCATAATGCTGGGACCAGTTTAATTCGCGCTCGAGCACATTCAACATATCTTGAGAAACAACAAATTCGCGAAGATACAAGGTTTCTTCTCGCGAAGTCGGATTCAAACCGGTAAGCATTACGGCCAACCCCGGAATCTGCGGCGCCTCGTTATTACCCACTTGGCGAACAGCGACCTGTGCCCCGCTAACATAGCGATCTAACGCAAAGAAACTGTAATAAACAACCGCAGCCAACATCGGAATGGCGACAAGCCACACCATAAGATGCTTGGACTTGAATTTATCGAAATTTATCATTTTACATTTTGTTATCTATATCGAATGCTGAACTGTTACGGCATTCGTTCGACTGTCAGCTTTTTCTTTACGTTTTTACATAGGAGGAGCCGCAGCATTGTACTAGCATTGACGCAGGGATCTGTTACGTTCAATATCAAATTTAAGACAAATTATTTACATACACGTCATTCTGTGCGAGACCATCGAAACGCGATGTAACACAGCAACCAACTAACGCCGAGGTGCTATCGGGTTATACAGCTGCGCGGCCGTTAAAAACGCAATCGCAAGATCTGCAATGTCGCACGATTTCGCTCTGATTTTGATATCCGAAATATTAATTGCCGCGTCGGAGCGCCACAGCAGATAATCGGAGTCTCCTTCTGGCGCACCGAGCTGCCGATAAACGCCGGGCATGATCGGCACATGGTCACCATATATACATAACGACGACGGGCGTTCGCGGCTCTTCAACGCATCTCTAAGCATGCCGAACATCGCATCGGCATTTCGCAAATGCCGTGCGTAGGTCACGAGATCGTCGCAATCGTCCGGAAGCTGGCACTTTAATAATTCTCTCCTGTCGCGGTCCGAAACCGTTTCCCAATGAAGGGGCCCATGATTTTCCATCGTTATTACATGGATATAAACGGGGGCATCGTTCTCGCGGGGCAACATCTGAGCCACTTTTTCCGCCAAAGCTCGGTCGCCGACATACGGACCATCCCTGTTGACATCATCAAAAGCTTCAATACCAATGAATTCATCGAAACCCAACCGCGGCAACACCACATCGCGCCGATAAAAGCCGCGATGGTACGGATGTACACAAATAGTCCGATACCCTAATCCTTTCAGATATGAGGCAAGTGTTGGAAACCCATTCCGAGCAAGAAAACGATACGGATTATATTGATGTACGCCCAATACCTTGCCGGCAATTCCCGAAAGAAAACTGAACTCCGTGCGTACTGTATTTGCGCCCCAAGCCGCGACCGTCAGGCTTCCGTGTCGAACTGACTCGCTTTTAATCAAGTCAAAATTTTTCAGCACCTCCGGCTTCAATGCCGAATAGTAGCGTCGAGCGTCAAAGAAGGACTCGCTTTGAACAACCACCAAATCCGGCGTCGATGCGGGAAGCCCATGCGGAGCTTCTAGCCCCGCGAACGGCGCTAGCTTGAGCAGCTCATGGGGCGATTGGCGCTCCGCGTGCGCATAAGTCCACAGAGCAGCCACGAGTCCGAAGGAACGCAAATCGTCCGAGGCTTCGTAAATCGGCCTGCAATGGCGCCCAGCGCAAGATGCCAGAAGCAGCCCGGAAGTAGCTAATGCCGCCGTATGTAAATAGAACGGCATCAACGGCGCTACGGGATCGAATAAATGGGCCTGTTGTGCTGGGCCATACAACGCTAGCCATATGCCCGCACCCGCAGTCATGGATCCTTCCAAGGCAAGCCCTGCCCATAACGCAATGCCGTATCCGCCTCCAGCAACCAATGTGTTCAGCGCACCGAAAAAGGGTAAGTACAACCGGGGATGCCGAATTGCATCAATGAAGTATTCGAAATCTGGATAAATAAATGGCTCTCTCAAGACCCGATATTTGGCATTGCTGACCAAAATGATAAGGAGCTCAATTACAAGCACGTTCGCCACGCCAAAGTATGGGCGCCGAAATAGCGCCAATTCGAAAGCGAACAGCATTGTCCACACACCGACATGCACGCCAACAGAAGCAAATGGTCGACGCCAAGGCACTAGCGGCCTAGGGAAAAGTAGCCCCTCCAATACCAGTGAAAGCACCAGCCCAGCCAGGTAAGGCGGCAGCAGAGGTATCCAATAGCCTTCAATCACCGTAGCCCATCCTCTTCAGGATCCACCCCGACACGGCCGGATGGATCACCGACAGCAGGAAGCACCCCAGATTCAACGGAAACGGAAAACTGATCCTCGCCCGATTCCGCTGCAACCCACGGCGAATCACCCTGGCCGCCCTATCCGCCTTCCACAGAAACGGCTTAGGGCCCGGCATATCGAAGCACATCTGCGACTCCACGTACCCCGGCATGACGACGTTGAACTTGATGCCTTCACCGGCAAGCGCGTCGCGCATGGCTTCGCCGTATACCTTCACTGCGGCCTTGCTGGCGCTGTAGCTGGGGGTTTCCGGCAAGCCTCTCCAGGCTGCCAACGAACTGATCAATGCAATCTGTCCATGCCCCAGGCGGCGCATGGCGGGCAGCACGCCGTGGACGGTGGCGAAGACGGCTTTGACGTTTACGTCCAAAAGGCGATGAACGTCTTGCCATTCTTCGCCCTGCCCGTCCGGCCCTGTGTTGATGTTGACGCCGGCATTAGCGACCACCAAGGTGGGCATTTCGGTTTCGCAGACGTTGGCCAACCACGCCATCAGCGCGTCGTGGTCGCGCACGTCAAGCTCTTGCGTGATGACACGCGCACCCAGCGCGCTGCAACGGTCGGCCAGTTCTTGCAGACGTGTGGCGTTGCGGCCTTGCAGGATCAGGGTTTTGGCGCCGGCGCTGGCGTATTCCAGCGCAAGCGCGCCGCCGATGCCTCCGGTTGCGCCGGTGATGAGAACGCAGCGCGGAAAACCGGGCTCTTGGCTATCGGTGGTGTGCATGCTTGGGGGACTGAGTTGGCGCGGTGGCCAATGGAAGTGCGGTGAAGCCGCAGGGCACGCGAAGCCCGCGCGGCGTAGGCGCGGCTATAGAGGGCAAGGCAAGACGTAGAGCGAATGTGGGCGTTATCTGTGGCACGGATACATGGACATGGCCGCCTTGCGGCGGCCATTATCTGGGTGTTCACAAAGATGCGGCCACCTTCCCGCTAGGAAAGATGGCCGGCCATTGTAAGCGAACAAACGCCCCTTGTTATTGCAACAAGCTACGCAGCATCCATGCATTCTTCTCATGCACGTCCAAGCGCTGCGTCAACAGGTCAGCAGTCGGTTGGTCGTTGGCGGCGTCGGCCTTTTCAAAGGCGGAACGGGCGGTCTTGGCGACGGATTCGTTGCCGCTGACCAGCAGGCGCACCATTTCCAGCGCTTCCGGCACCGATTCAGGTTCGGCAATGGACGACAGCTTGGAATATTCGCGGTAGGTGCCGGGCGCGTAGTGGCCCAGGGCGCGGATGCGTTCGGCGATGCTGTCCAGCGCGGTCCACTCTTCCGTGTACTGCGTCATGAACATCTGGTGCAGCGTGTTGAACATGGGCCCCGTGACGTTCCAGTGGAAGTTGTGCGTCATCAGGTACAGCGTGTACGAGTCAGCAAGCAGCTTGGACAATTCGCCGGCGACGGCGGCGCGGTCCTTGTCCGAAATGCCGATGTTGATGCGCGGGGCGCTGCTCGGGGTCTTCTTGGGGGACTTGGCCATTGCTAGCTCCTATTAGGAAAAGTACGAAGGAAGGATACCACTGCAAACATGCTGAATTGACGCAAACCCCGCACAAAACCAGGGTAGCCAGGCCTTGCATTGATACGGCGCAAATGGGGCGCGCGTCGCAATATGCCGGGCCTTGAATACGCGGCTAGTCCTGTATCGCCGCGACCTCGTCGGCCAGCATTTTGACGCCGGGCAATTCGCATTCGTAGACGGCTTGGGCCAGGGCTTCGATGGCGGCCAGGCGGGGGAAGCTGCGGCGCCACGCCAGGACGACGCGCCGTTCGGGCACATGGCCGTCAAACGGCAGGTAGCGCAGCAGGCTGTTGCTGGGCGGGTGTTCGGGCACGGCGGTGATAGGCAGGACGGTCACGCCGATGCCGGCGGCGACCATGTGGCGGATGGTTTCCAGGGACGAGCCTTCAAAGGTGCGCTGGATGCCGTCGCTGGCCGCTGAAAAGCGTGACAGCTCAGGGCAAACCTCCAGCACCTGGTCCCGAAAGCAATGGCCGCTGCCCAAGAGCAGCATGGTCTGCTGCTTCAGGTCCTGAGCGTCGATGGATTTTCGTTGTGCCAGTTCGTGGTCGTTGGGCACGGCAACGATGAAGGGTTCGTCGTACAGCGGCTGCATGACCAGGCCGGCTTCGGGCAAGGGCAGCGCCATGATGGCGCAGTCAATTTCACCCTGGCGCAGCAGTTCCACCAGACGCACGGTGAAATTCTCTTGCAGCAGCAGCGGCATTTGCGGGGTGCGGCCGATTTGCACGGGAACCAGTTTCGGCAGCAGGTACGGCCCGATGGTGTGGATGACGCCTACTCGCAGGGGTCCGGCCAGGGGGTCATGCCCCTGTCGCGCAATCTCTTTGATGCTGGCGCTTTCTTCCAGCACCTTCTGCGCCTGCGCGACGATGCGTTGGCCGATGGGGGTAACGCCCACCTCGGCGCCGCCGCGTTCGAACAGCGTCACGCCCAGTTCGTCTTCCAGCTTGCGTATCGCGACCGACAGCGTGGGCTGGCTGACGAAACAGGCTTCGGCGGCGCGCCCGAAGTGGCGTTCACGCGCGACGGCAACGATGTACTTGAGTTCGGTGAGAGTCATGGTGGACTACGCCCCCGGGGGTTGCGCGCGGGCCTTGGGGCCTGCGCTGAAGTGATTCAGGTTAAGAGCGGGCCGCATTGCGTCAGGTCCGCAGGAAGTCTTCGCGGCCACGCATCCAGCGCGCCAGATGCGCCTCGACCGCGGCGGGGTGTTCGGCCCGCAGCCACACGGCTGCATCGCGCGCGTCTTCCGCAATGGCGGCGTCGGTTTCCAGGTCGGCAAAACGCAGCAGCGCCATGCCGGATTGCCGCGTGCCCAGGAATTCACCGGGGCCGCGCTGTTCCAGGTCGCGCCGGGCAATTTCAAAGCCATCCGACGTTTCAAACATGGCGCGCAGGCGTTCACGCGCCACCTGCGACAGCGGCGTCTGGTAGAGCAGCACACAGACCGATTCGGCGGTGCCGCGCCCTACCCGCCCGCGCAACTGATGCAGTTGCGCCAGACCGAAACGCTCGGCGTGTTCGATGACCATCAGCGATGCATTGGGCACATCCACGCCCACTTCGATGACGGTGGTGGCCACCAGCAGGTCAACCTCGCCTTCGCGGAAGGCCTGCATGACGGCGGCTTTCTCGGCTTGAGGCAGGCGGCCATGGACCAGGCCGATGCGCAGGTCAGGAAGATCAACCCGCATGCCTTCGTAGGTGTCCACCGCCGTTTGCAGTTCCAGGGCTTCGCTTTCTTCCACCAGCGGACAGACCCAATACACTTGCTGCCCGCCACGTGCCGCTTGGGCAACGTGGGCGATGACTTCTTCACGCCGCGCGTCCGAGACCAGCTTGGTCAGCACGGGGGTGCGGCCGGGCGGCAGTTCGTCGATGACAGAAACATCCAGGTCCGCGAAGAAGGTCATGGCCAGCGTACGCGGAATGGGCGTGGCGCTCATGTTCAGTTGATGCGGGACGATGCGTCCGCGCACGGTTTCGCCCTTTTTGGTCAGGGCCAGGCGCTGGCCGACGCCAAAGCGGTGCTGCTCGTCGACGATGGACAGCCCCAGGCGATGAAATTCAACGTGATCCTGGATCAGCGCCTGCGTGCCCACCACCAGTTGCACGCTGCCATCGGCGGCGGCAGCGGCGGCTTCGCGGCGAGCCTTGGCGGTAAGGCTGCCACTTAGCCAGGCGACGTTCACGCCCAAGGGCTGCAACCACGACACCAGTTTGCGAAAGTGTTGTTCGGCCAGAATTTCGGTGGGCGCCATCAAGGCCACTTGCGCGCCGCCGGCAATGGCCTGGGCGGCGGCAATGGCGGCGACCACGGTTTTGCCGCTGCCCACGTCGCCTTGCAACAGGCGGTGCATGGGATACGGTTTGGCCAGGTCGGCAGAAATTTCCTGCACCACGCGCTCTTGGGCGGCAGTCAGTTTGAACGGCAGGTTGGCGTACAGCTTGGCGACCAGGCCGCCCGACTCGTTACGCACCGGTAGCGATTCGGCTTCCTTGATGCGGCGGGCGGCGCGCGCGGCGGCCAGCGACAGTTGTTGTGCCAGCAGTTCGTCGAACTTGATGCGGCGCCAGGCCGGGTGCACGCGGTCCAGCAGGGCTTGTTCGGACTCGCCCTGCGCGGGGGTGTGCAAGGCGCGGATGGCGGGTTCGAACGGCGGCAGGTCGTAGCGTTGAAGGGCTTCCTGCGGCAAGGTGTCAGACAGGTCGGCACGGTCCAGCGCCTGGGCGATAGCACGGCGCAACGTCAGTTGCGGCAGGCCTTCGGTAGTGGGGTAGACCGGGGTCAGCGCGGTAGGCAATGGCGCGTCGGCATTGGTCATGCGCGGGTGCACCATCTGGCGGCCGAATAGATTGCTGCGGACTTCACCACGCGCGCGCAGGCGCTTGCCCACGCTGATCTGCTTTTGCTGGCTGGGATAAAAATTCAACCAGCGCAATTGGATTTCGCCGGTCTCGTCAGCCAGCGTGGCGGTGAGTTGGCGCCGAGGCCGGTATTGCACCTCGGACTTTGTGATCTCGCCTTCCACCTGCCCGGCATAGCCGGGCCGCAAGGCGCTGATCGGAATAACGCGGGTTTCGTCCTCGTAGCGCAACGGCAGATGCAGCACGAAGTCCTCGGGCAACACCAGACCCAGATTACGGAGCTTGCGCTCTGTATCTGTCATGGGTTTGCCGGCGCCGTTTTTATCGGCGCCGGGTCGCTTGGAAGCCACGGCCGCGGCCGGCATGCTGGAACGAACCCCTGGAATGCTGCGTGCGGGTACGCCTTACAGAACCATGATGGCCTCGACTTCGAACTGCGCGCCCTTGGGCAGGCTGGCCACACCAATGGTCGAGCGCGCCGGAAACGGCTGCGGAATGATCTCGGCCATGATGGAGTTGGCGGCGGTGAATTTGCCCAGGTCGGTCAGGAACAAGGTCAGCTTGACCACGTTGTCCAGCGTGCCGCCGGCTTCGGTGATCACGGCTTGCATATTGGCGAAGGCCTGACGCACTTGTGCGTCGAAATTCTCGGAGACCAGATCGCCCGTGCCCGGCTCCAGGCCGATCTGGCCCGACAGGTAGACAGTCTTGGTGCCGGTAACGGCAACCGCTTGCGAGTAAGGGCCAACGGCGGCGGGTGCGGCGTCGGTATGGATGATTTGCTTGCTCATGGGCGGAATCCTTCAGGTGACGGATAGAAGCTACAACTATCGAAGTTTATCCAGCAATAGACGTTTGCGAAAGTGGCCGAATGCCGCAGGGATGATTGAAGCCCTGTTTCATACCTCTGCCTGATGGCCGGCGCCGCCGATATCGCCCCGATGCGCAATCAACAAGTCGGCCAGCGCCTGCGCGGCCACCGACAAGCTGCGGCCTTTGCGCTGCACCAGGTAAAGCGGCCGGGTCAGCGCGCGCCCGGCCAATGGCACCACGCGCAAATCCTTGCTGGCGAAATGAAACAGTGTCATGGCGGGCACAACTGATACCCCAAGGCCCGCGCGGACCAGCCCGGTCACGGTGGCCAGGTGCTCCACTTCAAACACGGGCAAAGGCGCATCGGCGCCGAAAGCCTCGTCCAGATGTTTGCGCACACTGCTGCCGCGCGCAAGCTGAATGACGGGGTAGCGGGCGATGTCCCGAAGCCGCACCTTGGCCTGCTGCGCCAGGGGATGATCTGCGCGGCACACCAGAAAATAGCGATCGGCGTGGAGGAATTCGCTGTCCAGGTCCGTCATGTCGGCCCGACGCGAGGCCACGGCAAAATCGACCTGCCCGCTTTGCACCATGTCCAGACAGGGGTCCAGCAAGGCGTCGCGCAAGTCGACCACGATGCCGGGATGTGCCTGCCCAAAGCGGGCCAGCAGGCCAGGCAACCAGCCCGCCGCCAGCGACGGCAGCGCCGCCAGCGCCACGCGGCCACGTCGGCGGGCGGCGTGGTCACGCATGTCTTCCATCACCAGGTCCATGTCCGCCAGCAGGCGGCGCGCGGACGCATCCAGCACCCTGCCCTCGGCGGTCAGCTCCACGTGCCGGGTGTTGCGGTCAAACAGCCGTAGTCCAGCGCTATCTTCCAGTTGCCGGATCAGTGCGCTGAAGGCGGGCTGCGTCAGGTGGCAGCGTTGCGCGGCCCGCGTGAAATGGCGTTCGTCGGCAAGCGCAACAAAGGCGCGCAGTTGCCGGGCAGATAGATTCATGGCTTTTCTCTATCAATTAATCCGATCTTTCTATTTTACGGATGATCCGCGCATGCCTATAGTGGCCTGAAACCGCAAGGCCGACTGGACCTCTCATGCCTCAATCTCCCCTGCTTATCGGCTGCGCCTCTGGCTTTTCGGGCGACCGAAGCGATGGCGCTGCCGCCGTGGTGCGCACCCTGGCCGCCCAGGGCGGCGGCACGCTTATCTTCGAAACGCTTGCCGAACGCACGCTGGCGCTGGCGCAACTGGCGCGCAACGACGACCCCGATCGCGGCTATGAACCGCTGCTGGACGAGTTGGTGTCGCCGGTGTTGGCCGACTGCCTGCGCCACGGCATCAACATCGTCAGCAACTTCGGCGCGGCCAACCCCCAGGCCGCCGCCCGACGCATTGCGGCAATCGCGCGCGAACAGGGCTTGCCCGTGCCGCGCATTGCGGTCATCCACGGCGACGCGCTGGACACGCCCGAGCAACGCGCCCTGCTGCAAGAACGCTTGGGCGCCGTGCTGGCCGGACACGACGTGGTCAGCGCGACGGCCTATTTGGGCGCCACGGAAATCGCAGAGGCCTTGGCGGCCGGCGCGCAGGTGGTGGTGGCGGGCCGCGTGGCCGACCCATCGCTCACGCTGGGTCCGGCTTTGGCTCACTTTGGCTGGGACGCGGCAGACTGGCCCCGCCTGGGGCGCGCCACCATGGCCGGCCACATGCTGGAATGCGGCTTGCAGGTCACGGGGGGCTACTTCTGCGTGCCGGGCCTGAAAGAGGTGCCCGACGTGCATGCGGCGGGCTTTCCCATTGCGCAGATTGAGGCCGACGGCGAATTCATCATCGGCAAGGCTGACGCCACCGGCGGCGCGGTGGACGCCCGTACGGTAAAGGAACAGCTTCTGTACGAAGTCCACGACCCCGCGCGCTATCTCACGCCCGATGTGGTGGCTGACTTGAGCCAGGCGCGTGTGGTTGAACTGGGCGGCAACCGCGTTGCGGTGCACGGCATCACGGGCCACGCGCGGCCGTCCGAATTGAAAGTCAACGTCTGCTATCGCGGCGGCTGGCTGGCCGAAGCCGAGATCTCTTATGCAGGCGTGCAAGCCGAAGCGCGCGCCCGCCTGGCTGCCGACATCGTGCAGAAGCGGCTGGGCTCCTCATTCACGTTGCGCGCTGACCTGATCGGCGCCATCAGCATCCTGGGCGACGATGCAGGCGAAATGCGCCGCGCGCTGCCCGATTCCCATGCGCGCGATGTGCGCCTGCGCCTGGCGGGTGAACACGCCGACCGCGCCCAGGCCGAACGCATCCTGCGCGAAGTCACGGCGCTGTACACCTGCGGCCCAGCCGGCGGCGGCGGCGTGCGCACGGCGCTGCGGCCCCGGCTGAACATGCTGTCGTGCACTATCCCCCGCGACGCCGTACACAGCGGCTGGAATTTCCTGGAGGCCATCGCGCCATGAGCCACTCGTCAAGCCCGCAAGCCGTGCCGTTGTATCGCCTGGCCCACAGCCGCTCTGGCGATAAGGGCAACATTTCCAACCTGAGCCTGATCGCCTGGGACCCGGAGTGCTACGAAGTGCTGGCGGCGCAGGTGACCGAGGCGCGCGTGGCGGACTGGTTTGCGTACCGCCATCCCGCGCGCGTTACGCGCTATTTGCTGCCCACCCTGCACGCCATGAACTTCGTGCTGGAAGGCGTGTTGGACGGTGGCGTGAACGACGCACTGAACCTGGACACGCACGGCAAGAGCCTGTCTTTCCGATTGCTGGACCTGACGGTGGAGGTCAGTGCTGAACTGGCGCGCCGGCTGCCAGATGTACCCGGCGACCGTCCTCCGGCCGCCTGATTCTTTTCCACCCCCTATAAAAAACATCACAGGAGACACAACATGCGCATTTCATCCAAGGGCCGCCTGGCCCTGTTGCTGGCCGCGGCCCTGCCTTTGAGCGCCCTGGCCCAATCGTTCCCCACCAAGCCCATTACTTTCATCGTGCCGTTCGCAGCCGGCAGCGCCACCGACCAGATCGGCCGCGCTATCGGCCAGGGCGTCACCGAGCAGACCGGACAGGCCGTGGTCATTGAAAACAAGCCGGGCGCCAGCGCGATGATCGGCGCCGCCGCCGGTGCGCGCGCCACGCCGGATGGCTACACGGTGTTGATCACCACGAACACCACGCACGCTGCCAATGAACACCTGTACAAGTCGCTGACCTATCACCCGGTGAAGGACTTCGCGCCGATCACCTTGCTGGGCAAAGGCGGCCAGATCATGGTGGTGAACCCCAGCTCGCCGGCCAAGACCGTGGGCGAATTCCTGGCGCAAGCCAAAAAGCAGCCCGGCAAGTTGAGCTTTGGCAGCGGCAGCTCCAGCAGCCGCATCGCGGGTGAACTCTTGCAGCAGATGGCCGGTGTGCAACTGCTCCACGTGCCGTACAAGAGCAACCCGCTGGCGGTCACTGACCTGCTGGGCGGCCAGATCGACATGATGATTACCGACACGGCCACCGGCCTGCCGCAGGTCAAATCTGGCAAGCTGCGCGCGCTGGGCGTGACGGGCACGGCGCGCTCGCCGTTGGCGCCGGACGTACCGACGATTGCAGAAGCCGGCGTCCCCGGCTACGAAATGGGCTACTGGTTTGCGGCCTACGCGCCGGCCGGCACGCCGCCCGATGTGGTCAAGCGCCTGAACGAACTGCTGGTCAACGCCACCAAGGCCAAGCCCGCCCAGCAGTTCTATGCGCAGACAGGCACCGACGCAGCCAGCTCCACGCCGGACGAACTGGCGAAATTCCAGCAAGCCGAATCGAAGAAGTGGGGCGACATCATCAAGAAGGCGGGTATCCAGCCGGAATGATGCAGGCCGAGTTGGGCCTCGTTGGCCCGTGGCTGGCCCAAAAGCAAAAACCCATCGCACGCGATGGGTTTTTGCTTCAAGCCCTGGACGGCTTGTCTATCGATTATTTATCAACAAACGCGCGCTCAACCACGTAGTCGCCCGGCTGGCCCACGCCCGGAGACACGATGAAGCCGCGCTTGTCGAGCATGGCGCTGATGTCGGCCAACATATGCGGGCTGCCGCAGATCATGGCGCGGTCGGTTTCCGGGTTGATTTGCGGAATGCCGATGTCGTCGCACAGCTTGCCGTTTTCCATCAGTTCCGTAATGCGGCCCTGGTTGCGGAACGGTTCGCGCGTGACGGTGGGGTAGTACACGAGCTTTTCGCGGACGACGTCGCCGAAGAACTCATTGTTCGGCAGTTCTTTCTCGATGAAGTCGGCGTAGGCCAGTTCGCTGACCCAACGCACGCCGTGCACAAGAATGACCTTGTCGAAACGTTCGTAGATATCCGGGTCTTTGATGATGCTCATGAAAGGCGCCAGGCCGGTGCCCGTGCCGAACAGGAACAGATGCTTGCCGGGCTTCAGGTCATCGACAATCAAGGTGCCAACCGGCTTGCGGCTGACCAGAATGGTGTCGCCCTCTTTCAGATGCTGCAGCCGCGACGTGAGCGGGCCGTTCTGCACCTTGATGCTGAGGAATTCGAGGTTTTCTTCGTAGTTGGCGCTGGCGATGCTGTAGGCCCGCAGCAGCGGTTTGCCTTCAACTTCCAAGCCGATCATGACGAAGTGGCCGTTGTGGAACCGCAAGGCCGCGTCACGAGTCGTGGTGAAGGAAAACAGGGTGTCGTTCCAGTGGTGCACGCTAAGTACGCGCTCAGTGTTGAAAGCAGCCATGTCGGATTCGTTGTATTAGGGTTGACCCTATTCTACAGGTCTTGTTGGGAACTTGTCTCATTATTCCGTAATACGCTTATGCCGTATTGATAGGGATCAAGCCGGGAACAGCCACCCCTTACGAAAAGTTGAATGCGCCTTTGCTTCCTGTTATCGTCGCGTTCTCAGTTGATAATCATTTTCGTTAGCAGACTGTTTTAAGCAGTGGAAAGGTCAGGCTTACGCCCGGCCCTTTTCACTAGCAGCCCTAGCCGGAGTTCCCGACATGACCAAGCGTCCCCAATTGAATTCGCTGCTGCGCGCCCTCGCGCTGGCAGGCGCCGCCGCCTTCACCGTTTCGGCCAATGCCGCCGAAGAAGTCAGCCTGTACACCACCCGGGAACCGAAGCTGATCCAGCCTCTGTTGGACGCCTTCACGAAAGAAAGCGGCATCAAGGTCAACACCGTGTTCGTCAAGGACGGCCTGCTGGAACGCGTCAAGGCCGAAGGCGCCAAGTCGCCCGCCGACGTACTGATGACCGTGGACATCGGTAACCTGCTGGACCTGGTTGACGGCGGCGTGACGCAATCGATCAAGTCGCAAACCCTGGAATCCGTGATTCCCGCCAACTTGCGTGGCGCCGACGGCAAGTGGTACGCCCTGTCGCTGCGCGACCGCGTGCTGTACGTGGAAAAGGATCTGAAGCTGGAGTCCTTCCGCTACGAAGACCTGGCCGACCCCAAGTGGAAGGGCAAGGTCTGCATCCGTTCCGGCCAGCACCCCTACAACACCGCCATGGTCGCGTCCATGATCGCGCATGACGGCGCCGAAGCCACCGAAAAATGGCTGCGCGGCGTCAAGGCCAACCTAGCTCGCAAGGCCGCGGGCGGCGACCGCGACGTGGCTCGCGACATCCTCGGCGGCATTTGCGACATCGGCCTGGCCAACGCCTACTACGTGGGCCACATGAAGAACGCCCAACCCGGCACCGACGCGCGCAAGTGGGGCGATGCCATCAAGGTCATCCGCCCGACGTTCGCCAACGAGAAAAGCGGCGGCACGCACGTGAACGTCAGCGGCGCCGCCGTGGCCGCGCACGCGCCCAACAAGGCCAACGCCATCAAGCTGCTGGACTTCCTGGTGTCGGAACCCGCCCAGGCGCTGTATGCCCAGGCCAACTACGAATACCCCGTGCGCAAGGGCGTGAAGCTGGACCCGGTTATTGCCAGCTTTGGTGAATTGAAGGTTGATCCGTTGCCCCTGACTGAAATCGCCAAGCATCGCAAACAAGCCAGCGAGCTGGTCGACAAGGTCGGCTTCGACAACTGATCTTTCGATAGCCGCATGACGCTTATGGCGTGATGCGGCCGTCTGACAGTATTGGGCCTGTTCCCTTTTTTGAAGGGAACAGGCCTTGCCATTGATGCCATCGACTTTGAAGTATGCACACTGAATCTTTGCCCCGGCCTTTGCCCCGGCCCATGCGCCTGCGCTGGACAGAACGCGGCGCGGGCTGGCTGGCGGGCGCCGGGCTGATCGCCCTGGCCGTGCTGGCCCCCGTGCTGACGTTGGGCTGGTGGGCGTTGGGTGGTGAATTGGCGCACTGGCAGCACTTGGCCAGCTACGTGCTGCCGCAAGCGCTGGCCAACACCGCCATGCTGCTTGCGGGCGTGGGCGTGGTCGTCACGCTGCTGGGCACGGGCGCTGCCTGGCTGGTGACCGCCTACGACTTTCCCACTCGCCGCATCCTGACCTGGGCGCTATTGCTGCCGCTGGCGGTACCCACCTACATCATTGCGTTTGCCTACCTGGACCTGCTGCACCCCATCGGCCCCATCCAGACCGCCATCCGCGCGCTGTTGGGCTACGACAGCCCGCGCCAGTTCCGCCTGCCTGACCTGCGGTCGATCTACGGCGCCATCTTCGTGCTGGGTTTCGTGCTGTACCCCTACGTCTACCTGAGCACGCGCGTCATGTTCATGACGCAGGCGGCCAGCTTGCTGGAAGCCGCGCGCACCTTGGGCGCCGGCCGCATCGCCGTCTTCTGCCGCGTGGCCTTGCCCTTGGCCCGCCCCGCCATCGTGGTGGGCGTCAGCCTGGCGCTGCTGGAAACCTTGAACGACATTGGCGCCTCTGAATTCCTGGGGGTGCAGACGTTGACGGTATCGGTCTATACCACCTGGGTCACGCGGTCCGACCTGGCGGGCGCGGCGCAGATTGCGCTGACGATGCTGGCCATCGTGATTGGGCTGATCCTGCTGGAGCGCCATGGCCGCAAGCGGCAGCGCTATGCCAACACGCAGCGCATGCGGCCGATGCAGGCGCGCCGGCTGCACGGGCCGGCCGCCGCCATCGCCGCCGTGCTGGGCTGGATCCCCGTTGTGCTGGGCTTTGTGGCGCCTGCCCTGTACCTGGTCGTGGAAACCTACAAGCGCCTGCATTTGGTGGGCGGTGTGTCCGAGCAACTGATCAATGGCCTGAGCAACACGCTGATCGTCGCGTTCAGCGCCACCATCGTCACGCTGCTTTGCGGCTTGATCGTGGCGTGGGCCGGACGCACCTTGCGCGAAAGCGCGGGATTCAACCCTGGCCGTGCGTGCGCGCGCATTGCCAGCCTGGGCTATGCGGTGCCCGGCACCGTCCTGGCCATCGGGCTGCTGACACCTTTCGTGTGGATCGACACCGCGGTCGCCAAGGTCTTTGGCGGAACCGGGCTGTTCCTGATGGGGTCCATGGCCGCGCTGGTATGCGCCTACGTGATCCGCTTCCTGGCCATATCCACCGGCGCGCTGGAAGCCGGGCTTGCACGCATTCCGCCTTCGCTTGAACAAGCCTCGCGCCTGTTAGGGGAAAGTGCCGGCGGCACCTTGCGCCGCGTCCATCTGCCCTTGCTGCGGCCCGCGCTGGCGGCCAGTGCCCTGCTGGTGTTCGTTGACGCCATGAAGGAACTGCCGGCCACCCTGCTGCTGCGCCCCATGAATTTCGACACGCTAGCAACCTGGCTCTACGCCGAAGCCGCCCGCGGCACGTACGAGGAAGGCGCCGTGGCGGCGCTGGCGATCGTGCTGGCCGGCCTTCTGCCCGTCATCCTGCTGGCGCGCACCAATCTGAAAATGGGACATTGATCATCGTGCCCGATCTCTTAGAAATCGAACATCTTTCCCTGGCTTACGACACGCCCAAGGGCTTGAAACCCGTTGTGCAGGACTTGTCGCTGGGCTTGCCCGTGGGCCATATCGGCTGCTTGCTGGGTGAGTCCGGCTGCGGCAAGACAACGGTGCTGCGCGCCATTGCCGGCTTTGAGCCGGTGCGCGCCGGCCGCATTCTGTTGGACGGTACGGTGATCTCGTCGCCGACCGAGCAGGTCGCGCCCGAACACCGCCGCGTGGGCATGATGTTCCAGGATTACGCGCTGTTCCCGCACCTGACGGTGGCGCTGAACGTCGCCTTCGGCCTGCGCAAGCTGCCGCGTGCCGAGCGTGCCCGCCGTGTCGAAGAAATGCTGACATTGGTGGGCCTGGCCCATGCCGCCAACAGCTATCCGCACGAGATCTCGGGTGGCCAGCAACAGCGCGTGGCGCTGGCTCGCGCACTGGCGCCCTCGCCCGACCTGCTGTTGCTGGACGAACCGTTTTCCAACCTGGACGTGGACACGCGCGAACGCCTGGCGTTCGAAGTGCGCGACATCCTGAAGACGACCGGCCACACCGCCATCCTCGTCACGCACAACCAGGCCGAAGCCTTCGCCATCGCGGACCGCATCGGGGTGATGAGCCAGGGCAGCATCGCGCAGTGGGACACCCCCTACAACCTGCACCATCGCCCCAGCAACGACTTTGTGCGCGACTTCATCCGGCGCGAAGCGTTGGATGAACAGCGCGAGCAGGCTTTCGCCCGCGGGCGCTGAACCCTGGCGCCAATCGGCGCCGCATCCGTCGGCGGTCAGTCCGCCGACAGTTTCACCTTTTGCGACAGGGCCTTGAACGATTCGTGCTGGCTGGCCGTCAGGCGTTGCACCTCTTCAGGCGTGGACCCGTAAGGCATGAAACCCGCCTGTTCAAGCTTGTCCTTCACTTCCGGCAACGCCAGCGCCCATTGAAAGGCCTCGCTTAACGCGCGCGTGGCCTCGGGCGACATATTGGCCGGGCCATACACCGCGAACCACGGGTCGACCACCGCGCCGGCATAGCCCAGTTCGGCCAGGGTCGGCACGTTCGGCAGCGCCGGCGCCCTCTTGCTGCCCGTCACCGCCAGCGGGTGGATCTTGCCCGACTTGATGTGCGGCAACGACGCGGGCAGGTTGTCGAACATCACGGGCAAGTGCCCGCCCAGCAGATCGTTAAGCGCCTGCGCGCTGCCCTTGTACGGCACGTGCTGCATGCCGGCGCCGGTCAACTGGTCGAACATCACGCCAGCCAGATGCATGGACGTGCCCGTTCCGGGTGTGCCGAACGAAGTGCCCGGGTGCTGCTTGGCGTAGGCGACCAGGTCCTTCACGCTGTCTACCTTCAAGGCGGGGCCGGTTTCCAGCACCACCGAGGACGCGCCCAACATGCTGACCCCCGTGAAATCCTTGGTGGGATCAAACGGCATCTTGGGATAGACGAAGGGGTTCAACGCATTGGTGGAAATGGCGCCGAACCCGATCGTATAACCGTCGGGCGCGGCTTTGGCCACGGCATCCATGCCGATATTGCCGCCCGCGCCCGGGCGGTTTTCAACCACGACGGGTTGGCCCAGTTTCTCGGCCACTTTCTGCCCAGCCGTGCGCGCGACCAGGTCGGTGGTGCCGCCGGCCGTGTAGGGCACGATGAAGGTGATGGGCTTGGTCGGGTAGCCCGCCGCCTGCGCCACGGACGCGCCGTGTACAAGCGCCAGCGCGGCCACGCCGCGTACCAGATTGAACGTATAGCGATGCATGTGTCTCCATCCTGTTGTTATCAAGGTTTGGAGGCGCATCATACTGCCGCGCAGGGCTTGCGCGGCAGGGAGTCGCAACGACTTTTTCAGGTCAGGCGCGCGGTTCCGGCAGCGGGATGAATTCCGTTTCGTCGCCCGGCACAACCTGATCGAAACGCGTGCGCTGCCAATCCTGCTTGGCTTGTTCGATACGGTCCTTGTTGCTGGACACGAAGTTCCACCAGACGTAGCGCGGGCCATCCAGGGGCTCGCCACCGATCACGGCGAAGCGGGCGGCGGTTATTGCACGGATCTGCACCGGGCGGCCGGGTGCAAAGACGACCAGGCGTCCGCTTTCGAAGACCTGCCCGTCGACTTCGACGGTGCCTTGAGCCAGGTAGGCGGCGCGCTCTTCGTATTCCGCCGGCAGCACCGTGGTGGCGCCGGCTTGCAATTGGAGGTCACCATAGAAGAGCGGCGACAGCGTCTTGACGGACGACGTCTTGCCGAACAGCGAGCCCGCCACGACCTGGGCGCGCACGCCCTCGCCTTCAATCACCGGCTGCGCGTCCAGCCCGTAGTGCGTGAAACCGGGGTCCGTTTCTTCGTACTTGGTGGGCAGGCCCACCCAGATTTGCAGGCCACAGAGGCGTTGCGGCGACAGACGGGCTTCGGGCGACGAACGCTCGGAGTGCACAATGCCGCGCCCTGCCGTCATCCAGTTCACTTCGCCGGGAAGAATGGTCTGGGTATGGCCAGCACCATCGCGATGTACCATCGACCCTTCATACAGATAGGTCACCGTGGACAGGCCGATATGCGGGTGCGGCCGCACGTCGATGCCGGCGCCCACGTCAAAATCGGCGGGCCCCATGTGGTCCAGGAACACGAACGGCCCGACGGTGCGGCGCTGCGCCGACGGAATGGCGCGCCGGACAGAAAACCCGCCCAGGTCGCTGGTGCGCGGCACAACGATGGTTTCGATCTGGCTTTCGCCTGCTTCGGACAAGGTGGACATGGTGTAGAGCTCCGCATGAATTGGCCAAGGGCCATCGTGAAAGAGGCCAGTGGCTGTCGTAGAAGGAAGGCCAGCGGCCATCTTAAGGCCCATTGGCCTTGTCAATAACAAGCCGGGCGGAAACCCTTCCCGCCCGGCGCCCGTGGCTTACGCCAGGTCAAACACCAGCACTTCGGCCTTCTTGCCGGCAGACAGTTCGACACGGGTTTCATCCGTGATCGCCGCAGCATCCCCGCCCGACAGTTCAACGCCGTTGACCGTCAAGCTACCGCGCGCCACATGGACCCAGGCCCGGCGCCCCGCCGCCAACTTCAGCGTGGCGGATTCGTCGCCATCGAACAGGCCGCCATAAAGCCGCGCGTCTTGATGGATCTTCATCGAACCGTCTTCGCCATCAGGCGACACCAGGGCTTGCAGGCGGCCGCGCTTTTGCGCATCGCTGAATTCGCGCTCTTCGTATTCCGGCGCAATACCGGTCACGTCGGGCTCGATCCAGATTTGCAGCATGTGCGTTTCGGTGTCGGGCAGCGGGTTGAACTCGGAGTGCATCACGCCGCGTCCCGCGCTCATCCGTTGCACATTGCCCGGCTTGATGGTCGAGCCGCTGCCCATGCTGTCCTTGTGGGCGATGGCGCCGTCCAGCACATAGGTAATGATTTCCATGTCGCGATGGCCGTGGGTGCCAAAACCGCGTCCGGCGGCGATGCGGTCGTCGTTGATGACACGCAGCGAGCCAAAGCCCATGTGAGCCGGGTCGTAGTAGTTGGCGAAGGAGAAGGTGTGAAACGAATCCAGCCATCCGTGGTTGGCGTGACCCCGTTCGTTAGCGCGGCGAATCGTAAGCATTGTGGACTCCTGTTTCAATAATATGAATGATTGTCGGGGTGCTGCGCCAGCGTTGTTTCGTTGCCGTTTCGCTGCACCCTTGGCATGAGTGATATTCTGCGCGCGCCAGATAGGCGTTTTGGCGCTATATTTTGACGAGTTCGTTCAAATATTTTGAATGCCCACTTTTCGACCTGACATGCAGCCCATTACGCCTGAATTACTCATCCTGGTAGACGCCATCGCCCGCCACGGCAGCTTTGCCAAAGCGGCCCGCGAATTGGGCAAGGTGCCCTCGGCGGTGACTTATTCGATACGCAAGCTGGAAGATGGGTTGGACGTGTTGCTGTTCGACCGCTCCGGCCATCGCGCGCTGCTTACGCCGGCGGGCGAGGCGCTGCTGAAGGACGGGCGGCATGTGCTGCAATCGTTGGATGACTTGGCTTGCCGCGTCAAGCGAATTGCCACGGGGTGGGAGGTGGAACTGCGCATTGCCGTCAGCGCGGTGCTGCCATGGCGGCCGCTGTATGACCTGATCGCTGAATTCCAGACGCTGGAAAGCGCAACGACGCTGCGGTTTTCCAGCGAGGTGCTAAGCGGCAACTGGGATGCGTTGACGTCCAACCGCGCGGATCTGGTCATTGGCGCGGGGGCCAATGCAGAGCCCACCGGGCCGTATCGATCGCAAGCCATCGGCACGACCCAGTTCGGTTTCTGCGTGGCGGCGCACCACCCTTTGGCGTCCTTGCCGCAGCCCCTTAGCCGCGCGGACATCACGAAGTACTGCGCGGTGGTGGTGGCGGATACGTCACGCAACCTGCCACCGCAATCACGCGGCATCCTGGCGGATCAAGCCACGCTGGTCATGCCTTCAATGCAGGCGAAGATTGACGCGCAGGTGCGGGGATTGGGATGCGGTTATTTGCCGCTGACGATGGCGGCGCCGTATTTGGCGCAGGGGTTGTTGGTGGTGTGTGAGACGGATGAAGGGATGTCTCTGACGGAACATGTGGCTTACGCCTGGCGTGCGGAAGCGCCGGGGGAAGCGCTGAAATGGTGGCTGCAGAAGCTGAAGTCGCCGAGGTTATGTGAGAGTTTGTTGGGGATGGGATGATGGGTTTCGCGCGAATTATGGCGGGGTTCTTGCGGTGATATGGACGCGCTACACCCATCCTACGGGGTGCCACAAGGTGCCCTTCGTAGGATGGGTGGAGCGCGCCATGCCGTTCAGAAAAATCTGGACGCCCATCGCGCGCAACCCATCACACGATCACACCATCACTCGTCCTCAATCCCCAATTCACGCAGCTTCCGCGTGATGGTGTTTCGCCCTATCCCCAATCGCGACGCCGCTTCCACGCGGCGGCCACGGCTGGCGTCCAGGGCGCTTTGCAGCAGGATCTTTTCAAACTGACGGGTCAGCGTGGCCATGACCGCGGGTTCGCCGCGTTCCAGCCGGTACTGCGCGTCGCGCAGCAGGGAATCTTGCCAATTGCGCGGTGCGCCCTCATCAATACCCTGCCCTTGCCCCGCCTGCACCACCGTGCCGATGCCTGAAATCGGCGCGGCCGGACGCAAGGGCGCCGATGCCGGCTGTTGCTGCTGGTGTTCCAACGCGCGGATTTCCGGCGGCAGGTCGGCCCGGTCCACGGTCTGGCCGGGGGCCATGACCGTCAGCCAGTGGCAGAAGTTTTCCAACTGCCGGACGTTGCCCGGAAAGTCGAACTTGGTCAGCACGGCCAGCGCATCCGGCGTCAGGCGCTTGACCGGCACCCCCAGCGTGCGGGCGCTGGCAGTCAGAAAATGCTGGGCCAACGCGGGGATATCTTCCACGCGCTCGCGTAGCGGCGGCAGACGCAGCCGGATCACGTTCAGACGATGGAACAAGTCTTCGCGGAACAAGCCCTGCTCAACTCGCTGTTCCAGCGGCTGGTGGGTGGCTGCCACGATGCGCACGTCCACGCGCACCGGCTGCGCGCCGCCCACGCGATAGAAGCTGCCTTCAGCCAGCACGCGCAGCAAGCGGGTCTGAAGTTCAATCGGCATGTCGCCGATTTCGTCCAGGAACAGCGTGCCGCCGTGCGCTTCCTCGAAGCGGCCCCGACGCAAATTGTTGGCGCCGGTGAACGCGCCGCGTTCATGGCCGAACAATTCGGCTTCAAGCAGGTCGCGCGGTATGGCCGCCGCGTTCAGAGCCACAAAGGGCCCGCTGGCGCGCACGCCGTGGCCGTGCAGCGCACGGGCCACCAATTCCTTGCCCGTGCCCGATTCGCCCGTGATCAACACCGTGACCTTGGACTGAGCCAGCCGGCCAATGGCGCGGAACACTTCTTGCATGGCGGTGGAAGACGACTGCGTCATCATCCAGCGCTCGTTGTTCTGCGCGCCCTCGCCTTGGCCTTCCGGGCTTTCGGGCTGCGCGGATTCCTGCATGGCGCGCTGGATCAGCGCCACCGCTTCGTTCACGTCGAACGGCTTGGCCAGGTAATCAAACGCGCCGCCCTGGAAGGCGGACACGGTGCTGTCCAGGTCGGCGAACGCGGTCATCACAATGACCGGCAGGCCGGGATGCCGTTCTTTCAACTGGCGCAACAGCTCCAAACCATTGCCGCCAGGCATGCGGATATCGGACACCAAGGCGACGGGCGTTTCGCGCGACAGCGCTTCCAGCACGTCAGCCGATTGGGAAAAACTACGGGTGGGGACACCAGCGCGGGCCAGGGCCTTTTCGAGGACCCAGCGGATGGCCTGGTCGTCGTCGACGATCCATACGGGTTTCATCAGTGTGCGGGCTCCATCGGTAGGACCAGGCGAAACTCGGTACGCCCGGGTCGGGATTCAAATTCGATGATGCCGCCGTGCTGTTGCACGAAGTCCTGGGCCAGGCTCAAGCCCAGCCCGGTACCGCCGGCCCTTGCCGTGACCAGCGGGTGGAAAATGCGGTCGCGGATGTGGTCCGGCACGCCGGGACCGTTGTCGATGATCGACAGCACCAGCGCCAGCCGGTGTTGCCGGTGCGCCAACATGACCTGCCGGGCCACGCGGGTGCGCAGCGTCACCACGCCGGGTTCCGTCTGCGGGCCTTGCGGCCGCGCAACCAGCTCCTGCGCGGCGTTGCGCGCCACGTTCAGCACCGCCTGCATCAGGCGGGCGGCATCGCCCTTCAAATCTGGCACCGAGGCGTCGTAGTCGCGCAGGATGGTGACATCGTTGCGGAACTCGGCCTGGATCAGCGCGCACACGCGCTCGCAGATTTCATGGATGTTCACCGGCCGCGCGTTCAGCGGCACACGTTGCGGGCCGCTCAGGCGGTCCACCAGCGCCTGCAGGCGGTCGGCTTCAGAAATAATGACTTGGGTGTATTCAGCCAGCGCCGCACTGGGCAGCTCGGCTTCGAGCAATTGCGCGGCGCCGCGCAAACCGCCCAGGGGATTCTTCACTTCATGGGCCAGATTGCGCAACAGCTCGCGGTGCGCTTCTATTTCGTCCACCAGCCGATGGTTGCGGTCGGCCAGCACGCGCTGTTCGATCTCGCGCGTTTCGATCAATACCGGCCAGCGTTGGCCCGTCAGCCCCACCGTGGTGACCGCGACTTCGACGGATTCGGCGGCGCGGCGCAACGAGGCCAATTGCCTGACGTCGGCGTACCTGCCTGCGGCGGCGCGGTCAATGGAGGACTGGATGTTTTCTGGGGTGTCGAACAACGTGGCGGCGGAGTGCCCGGCCAGTTGCTTGCGTGAGCGGCCGAACAGATCTTCGGCGGCGGCGTTGGCGTATTCAATGTGGCCGCGCTCGTTGACCAGGAAAACGGACGTGGCAAGCAGATCGAGAGCTTCTACATTCATTTTTCAACGTACCCGAATGACAGGGGAAAAGCGGAACGCGCCCGCGACGGCGGCGCCGGAACCCGGCGCCCTGCCCGCCAGGCGTGATGCCTGGCGGACAAACCGTCGAGCCGCGACCTGGTGGTGCGCGATGTGTGGGCCCTGGTTTCTGCCTACATCATCGCGCTCCCCCCCGCCACAGCCTCTAAAGGATCAGAGGCTGTAGTACATGTCGAATTCGACCGGGTGCGTGGTCATGCGCAGACGATTCACATCGCCCATCTTCAGGTCGATGTAGGCGTTGAGCATGTCGTTGCTGAACACGCCACCACGGGTCAGGAATTCGCGATCGGCGTCCAGGGCTTCCAGCGCTTGTTCCAGCGAGGAGCACACGGTCGGGATCTTTGCGTCTTCTTCCGGCGGCAGGTCGTACAGGTTCTTGTCGGCCGGATCGCCCGGGTGGATCTTGTTCTGCACGCCGTCCAGGCCGGCCATCATCAGGGCCGAGAAGGCCAGGTACGGGTTGGCCAGGGGGTCCGGGAAACGCGCTTCGACGCGGCGGCCCTTCGGGTTGCCAACGTACGGAATGCGGATCGAGGCCGAACGGTTGCGGGCCGAGTAAGCCAGCTTGACCGGGGCTTCGTAGTGCGGAACCAGACGCTTGTACGAGTTGGTACCCGGGTTGGTGATGGCGTTCAGGGCGCGGGCGTGCTTGATGATGCCGCCGATGTAGTACAGCGCGAATTCCGACAGGCCGGCGTAGCCGTTACCCGCGAACAGGTTCTGGCCATCCTTCCAGATGGATTGGTGCACGTGCATGCCGGAACCGTTGTCGCCAACGATGGGCTTGGGCATGAACGTGGCGGTCTTGCCGTAAGCGTGGGCAACGTTGTGCACCACGTACTTGACGATCTGGGTCCAGTCGGCGCGCTGAACCAGCGTGCTGAACTTGGTGCCGATTTCCAGCTGGCCTGCGCCGGCCACTTCATGGTGGTGCACTTCAACCGGCACGCCCATTTGTTCCATCAGCAGGCACATTTCCGAACGCATGTCCTGGAACGAATCAACCGGGGGAACGGGGAAGTAGCCGCCCTTGACCGCGGGACGATGGCCCGTGTTGCCGCCTTCGAATTCCAGGCCAGTCGACCACGAGGCTTCTTCGGACTTGATCTTGACGAACGTGCCCGACATGTCGGTGTTCCAGGTCACGCCGTCGAACACGAAGAATTCGGGTTCCGGACCGAAGTAGGCGGTGTCGCCCAGGCCGGAGGACTTCAGGTAGGCTTCGGCGCGCTTGGCCAGCGAACGCGGGTCGCGGTCATAGCCCTTCAGGTCCGACGGCTCAACGACGTCGCACGACAGGATCAGGGTCGGCTCTTCGCGGAACGGATCCAGGTTGGCGGTCGAGCAGTCGGGGATGAGCAGCATGTCGGACGCTTCGATGCCCTTCCAACCCGGGATCGACGAACCGTCGAAAGCCTGCCCGCTTTCCAGCTTGTCTTCATCGATCGCGGAGGTGGGCACGGAAACGTGGTGCTCACGGCCAACCGTATCGGTAAAGCGGAAATCCACGAACTTGACTTCGTTATCGGCGATCTGTTTCAGGACGTCTTTCGGGCTTGCCATGTCATCTCCATTAGATAAAAGGGTCGAGGGCTTTGCCGCTCGACTGGCATAAAAGAGGGAAGCAATAAGCGTGCCAGGTTTTCCCTAGGGAATCCCGGGGGAAAACCGCACGCTTATGGAAACACGAAGCACCATCATGGTGCAAAAGATGGAGCATGATTGCTCCGTTTTGGTGCAAAAGCAACTACAGGAACATTTCCTGCAAGTCGTTCAGAAACCGCCAGCCCAAGGGCGTGGCCTTCAGACGCGTTGGGTCAGCGTCCAGCAAGCCCCGTTTCGATGCTGCCTCCAATTGGTGCGCAATGGCGGCAAGCGACAAACCGGTGCGTTCGTTGAACGCCGTGGCCGGCACCCCGTCCTTCAGGCGCAGCGCGTTAAGCATGAATTCAAAGGGCAATTCATCAGGGCCGACCTGGCGGCTTTCGGCCAGGTGGCTACCGTCGCGCGCCATGGCTGCCTGCATCCAGGACTCCGGATTGCGCAACCGCGCCTCGCGCACGATACGGTCATGAAATGACAGCTTGCCGTGTGCGCCGGGGCCGATGCCCAGGTAGTCGCCAAATTCCCAGTAATTCAGGTTGTGGCGGCAGCGCGCGCCTGGCTTGGCATAGGCCGACACTTCATAGCGGGCCAAGCCGGCTGCGGCCAGTTCCGCTTCAACCGCGTCTTGCATGGCTGCGCTGGTGTCGTCATCAGGCAGTTCCGCAGGCGGGAACTTGGCAAAGACGGTGTTGGGTTCCATCGTCAGGTGATACAGCGACAGATGCTCGGTGCCGAACGAGATGGCCTGGCGCAGGTCCGCCACACAGGCGTCCAGGCTTTGGCCGGGCAAGGCGAACATCATGTCCAGGTTCACGCGCGAGACGGCGCGCTGCGCCATGTCGATCGCCGCGCGGGCCTGCGCGGCATCGTGGATGCGGCCCAGCTTTTGCAGTTGCGCATCGTCAAAACTCTGGATACCCAGCGAGAAGCGCGTAACGCCGCTGGCGGCATAGTCGCGGAAGCGATTGGCCTCGGCGGTGCCGGGGTTGGCCTCCATGGTGATCTCGGCGTCTGGCCAAAGGTTCAGACAGGCGCGCAGCATGGCCAGCAGTTCGTCCAATCCGGCCGACGACAGCAGGCTGGGCGTGCCGCCCCCAATGAAGACGGACACCACCTGCCTGCCCCAGATGGACGGCAGCGCCTGTTCAAGATCACTGCGCAAGGCGTCCAGATACGCGCGTTCGGGGATTTCTCCTGGCGCGGCATGGGAATTGAAGTCGCAATACGGGCATTTGCGCACGCACCACGGCACGTGCACATAGATGGACAGCGGCGGCAGGCTGGTCAGCGTGGCCCCGGGCGGCATGCGCACGCGCGATGGCGACGCGCCCATGTCGTTGCGGATGGGAATGGTGATGGACATGCGGGTTAAGCGTGGCTGAGTTTGCTCAGCAGTTCGCGCAGGGCGCGGGCGCGATGGCTGACGCGGTTCTTTTCTTCGGGGTCGAGCGAGGCCGCGGTCAGCGCCATGTCGGGCAGGTAGAAGTGCGGGTCGTAGCCAAAGCCGTTCGCGCCTTCGGGCTGGTCGATGATCTCGCCGTGCCACAGGCCTTCGCCAATGATGGGACACGGGTCGTTTTCCGAACGCACCAGCGCCAGCACCGCCACATACCAGGCGTGGCGGTCGGTTACGCCCGCCAGGTTGCGCACCAGCAGCGCGTTATTGGCTTGGTCGGATTTATCGCCACCGTGCATCTTGGCGTAGCGGGCCGAATACACGCCGGGCGCGGCGTCCAAGGCGGCCACGCACAGGCCGGAGTCGTCGGCCAGGGCCGGCAGGCCGGTCAAGCGGCTGGCATGGCGCGCCTTGGCCAGCGCATTTTCAACAAAGGTTACATGGGGCTCTTCGGCTTCGGGCACGCCGAGCTCGCCTTGAGGCACGAGTTCTACGCCCAGGGGCGCGAACAAGGCGGAAAACTCACGCAACTTGCCGGCGTTGTTGGACGCCAGCACGATGCGGCGCAGGGATTCGGGAATCTTGGGGGAAGTCATGGGGCAAATTGTATAGGGCGCGGGGTGGCGCGCGGCCCCTGCCCCCGCTCATAGCAAGGGGAAACCTCGGTTGACACCCATGTAACAGCGCTTGAAGATTGCGCGTCGCGCGCAGCGGCAACAACGCAGACATATTTTGTTGTCAACATGACCAATCTTGTCACTGATCGTATCTGAACGCCTCGGCGATGACCTCCCTTCACGCTCTGCCCCGGCCGACCACGGCCCGCACGCCATTCACGCTGGGCGACGCGCCCGCATCCGTCGGCTTGGCCGGCATCTTGCAAGAGCGTCTACTTCGGCCCCGCTACCAACCAGTGGTGGACCTGTCCCACACCCGCATCTACGGCCACGAAAGCCTGATACGCGGCCCCGCCGACACCGCCCTGCACTTTCCGGACGCGCTCTTTGCCGAAGCCCGGCGCCGGGGCCTGCACCCGCAGTTGGAGCTGGCCAGCTTTCGGGCCGGTGCCCAGGGGTTTCACAGCAACGAAGCGGCCGGCAAGCTGTTCCTGAACCTGTCGGGGTCAGCGCTGATCCACTATTGGACGCTGTGGGGCAGCGATATGCCGCAGCAACTGCTTAAGGATTGCGCACTGCCCGCGTCCAGCATCATCGTTGAACTGACCGAGCAAGACCCGCTGTCGGATCACATGCAGGAACTGGGCGATGCGTTTGCCTGCCTGCGCGAGCACGGCATGCGCATCGCGCTGGACGACTACGGCGTAGGCAACTCGAACTTGCAACTGTGGGCTGAAATGCAGCCCGACCTGGTCAAGATCGACCGCTACTTCTTCGACGGCATCGGCCACGACGACCGCAAGCAAAGCATGGTGCGCGCCATTCTGAAGGTGGCTCAGCATTTGGGCACGGCCATCGTGGCCGAAGGCATCGAGACCGCCGAAGACCTGGCCATGGTGCGCGAGCTGGACATCCGCTATGCGCAAGGCTGGTACTTGGGCCGGCCTGAAGAAACGCTGCTGACCGAGCTGACCGCGCCCGTGCGCGATTCGCTGCGCGTACGCAGCACCGCCCCCTTGTCGCAACGCGCGGCGGGCGGCACGGCGGCCAGCCTGCGGGTGGAAGCCCCGGCCGCCTTGCTGGACAAACACACCAACGATGACGTGCACCGGCTGTTTATCGAACAAAAAAACATGCACGCCGTGGCGGTGGTCGACGCCGACAACCGGCCGGTGGGCATCATCAACCGGCGCGACTTTTCGGAACACTACGCGCAGCGCTACACGCGCGAACTGTTCGGCCGCGACCGCTGTTCAACCTTCATGAACGCCGAACCGGTGCTGGTGGACCTTAACGTATCCATCGACCAGCTCAGCCATGTGCTGATTTCGGAAGACCAGCGCTACCTGATGGACGGCCTGATCATCACGCGGGATGGCCGTTACGACGGCCTGGCAACTGGCGAAACGCTGGTGCGTTCCGTGACCGAGATGCGGATCGAAGCGGCGCGCTACGCCAACCCGCTGACGTCCCTGCCCGGCAACATTCCCATCAGCCGCCACATTGCAACCCTGCTGGAAGACGCGGCCGACTTCACGGTTTGCTATGGCGACCTGAACAACTTCAAGCCCTTCAACGACGTGTACGGCTATTGGCGCGGCGACGACATGATCATGCTGACCGCCGAAGTCTTCAAGCAACATTGCGACCCCTTGCGCGACTTTGTCGGCCATGTGGGCGGCGATGATTTCGTGGTGCTGTTCCGCAGCCCGGACTGGGCCGAGCGTGTGCAGCGCATCATTGCGGAATTCAACGAGCAAGCCACCGCCCTGTACGACGACCTGGGCCGCAAGAATGGCGGCATCGAAGCGGAAGACCGCTACGGCGTGCCGCGCTTCTTCCCCTTCGTCACGCTGGGTGTCGGTGCGCTGACCGTCACCCCCTCGCTATGCGAGCGCATCCGCCCGGAGGACATCGCGTCGGCCGCCGCGAACGTCAAGCACAAGGTCAAGCATGGGAACCTGTCGCTGGTGATCGAGCGCTACACCGGCGGCGTCCTGCCCGACCTGGCCGCGTAACTGGCCGATTGAGGCCTGCACGGCCGAGGCGTTCTGGGCCGCCTGGGCGATCTGGAACACGGCCACCGCCCGGCGCAGGCCTTGCGCCTGGATCTCCAGGGCTGCGGCGGCGGCGGCGGTCTGCTCGACCATGGCGGCGTTTTCCTGCGTGGACCTTTCAATATCGGCCACCGCATCGTTCACCGAGGCAATGCCCGCGGCCTGTTCGGCCGTGGCGTTTGAGATTTCAGCCACGATCTGCGTTACCCGGTCCACCGACACCACCATGTCGCGCATGGTGTCGCCGGCCAGGTTCACTTGACGCACGCCGGCCTGCACGCGCTCGGCGGAATCTTCGATCAGCCCTTTGATTTCCTTGGCCGCCTGCGCGCTGCGTTGCGCCAGCGAGCGCACCTCGCCCGCCACCACCGCGAAACCCTTGCCCTGCTCGCCTGCACGCGCCGCCTCGACGGCGGCGTTCAAGGCCAGGATGTTGGTCTGAAAAGCAATGCTGTCCACCACGCCCACGATTTCACCGATGCGGCGCGCGCTGTCGGCAATGCCCTGCATGCTTTGCACGACCTCGTCCACCGCACGCCCGCCGCGCTGGGCCAGTTGCGTCGCGCTTTCCGCCTGGCGGCTGGCCAGATCGGCGTTGCCTGCCGTGAGCTGAACGGTGTGGGCCAACTGCGTCATGTTGGCGGCGGCTTCCTGCAAGGACCCGGCCTGGCGCGCGGTGCGGTCGGACATATCCGCGCCGCCTGCCGCGATCTCGCCGGAGCCGGTGTGAATTTCCTCAACACCATGGCGCACCGAGGCCACCGCCGCCGACAACCCCGTCTGCATGCGGCGCATGGCTGAATACAGCACGCCGATTTCGTTGTCGCCGCGCGTGGCGATGGCGCCGGTCAGATCGCCATCGGCGATACGGTCGAAGTGCGCGCCGGCCTCGTTCAGCGGGCGCAGAATGCTGCGTCGAAACGCCAGCCGAATCAGCACGGCCAGCAACAGCACCACCGCCAGCACCACCCCGGCCACCATGATGACGCGCTCCAGGGTTTGGCTGGCGCTGGCAACGGCGGCCTGGCCCTGCTCGCGTGCGTAGGTCTGATAGGCGTCCGCCTGCTTAACATAGGCCGCGCCGCTGGCGGGCAGCACCTTGTCCACCAGCCGGTTCACTTCAATGCCGTTCCATCCTTGCGTCGCCTGCAGCATGGGGGTCAGGGTCTGGTCCGCGAAGGCGGTGTACGCGGCCAGCAACTGTTCAAACAACGGACCGCCTTGTGCGCTGCTGTCCGGGTTGGCACGCAGCCGCGCAAGGCTCTCGCCCGCCTGCTTGAGCAGCGCCTCGGCCTGCGCCAGGGATTGGTTGCGCGCCTCTTCCAGCCCGCCTTCCATACTGGTCTTGGCGTCGGCCAGCGCGGCGCGCGCCTGGAACAACCTGCTGGTCATGTTGGCCAGGTCGCTGGCGCGTTCGATGCTGCCCCGGCCCAGGGCTTCGATGTCGGCGCGGTTGTCGCGCAATACCGCAATGCCCGCCGCCGCTGCAATTGCAAACAACAACACGAACAACGCCAGAATGGCCGATACCGCCGTGGTGACCCTAAGATTTTTCCGCATATCCATCCGTCTATAGCCGGGCGCCGTGGGGCGCAGTGCCCTGGATTATGGACAGGCAGTTTGGCAATTTCTTGACACAACTGCCCTGAGCGCTGACCAACGCCGGTCATGAAAGTGCGCTTTTGCGAACAGGAACCCCGTATTAAGGAATTGTGAATTGGCACGCCCGCGCCCATGCGGCACATTCGATGCTGTACCGATCCATTCTTTTGCCTTTCACAAGACCCACTACACCCCTATGCCCCACGCCTCACACGACTATCAGGACATCCGCGAAGCCGTGCGCGATCTTTGCGCGCAATTTCCTGGCGAGTATTTCCGCAAGGTTGATGAAGAACGCGGCTACCCCGAGGACTTTGTCCGCGCACTGACCGAGGCCGGCTGGCTGGCCGCGCTGATTCCCCAGGAATACGGCGGCTCGGGTCTGGGGCTGACCGAAGCGTCGGTCATCATGGAAGAGATCAACCGCAGCGGCGGCAATTCCGGCGCCTGCCACGGCCAGATGTACAACATGGGCACCTTGCTGCGCCACGGCTCGGAAGCGCAGAAACGCGAGTACCTGCCGCGCATCGCCGCGGGCGAACTGCGCTTGCAGTCGATGGGCGTGACCGAGCCCACCACCGGCACCGACACCACCAAGATCAAGACCACCGCCGTGCGCCGTGGCGACCGCTACGTCATCAATGGCCAAAAGGTCTGGATTTCGCGCGTGCAGCATTCCGATCTGATGATTCTTCTGGCGCGCACCACGCCGCTGGACCAGGTGACGCGCAAGTCCGAAGGCATGTCGATCTTCCTGGTGGATCTGCACCACGCCGTCAAGCACGGCATGACGATCCGCCCCATTCCCAACATGGTCAATCACGAGACCAACGAACTGTTTTTCGACAACCTGGAAATTCCCGTCGAAAACCTGATCGGTGAAGAAGGCAAAGGCTTCAAGTACATCCTGGATGGCCTGAATGCCGAACGCACACTGATTGCCGCCGAGTGCATCGGCGACGGCTACTGGTTCGTGGACAAGGTCACCGCCTACGCAAAGGAACGCATGGTGTTCGGCCGCCCCATCGGCCAGAACCAGGGTGTGCAATTCCCGATCGCCCGCGCCCACATCAACGTGGAAGCCGCCAGCCTGATGCGCTATGAAGCCTGCCGACTGTTCGACGCGCACCAACCCTGCGGCGCGCAGGCCAACATGGCCAAGCTGCTGGCCGCGGATGCGTCGTGGGAAGCCGCCAACGCCTGCTTGCAGTTTCACGGCGGGTTCGGCTTTGCCACCGAATACGACGTGGAACGCAAGTTCCGCGAGACGCGGCTGTATCAGGTGGCGCCCATCTCGACCAACCTGATTCTGTCTTACGTTGCCGAACACATCCTGGGCTTGCCCCGTTCCTTCTGACCCGACGCCAACGCTCATGACCGCAACCAAAGACACTCCCCATCTAAGCGCCGAACTGGCCGCCTTTGCCGCCAACCTGCGCTACGAAGACATCCCCGCGCCGGTGTTGCGCCGCGCGGAAGATCTGTTGCTGGATTGCCTGGCGTCGATACTCGCCGGCGCGTCGGCACGCGCGGTGCTGGCCATTGACCGCTATGCCGCCGCGATGGGGCCGACCGACGGCCCCAGCGAAGTGCTGATCAACCGCCGCCGCACCACGCCACTGTTTGCCGCCATGGTGAACGCGGCGGCGGCCCACGTGGTGGAGCAGGACGACGTCCACAATGGCTCGGTGTTCCATCCAGCCGCCGTGGTGTTCCCGCCCGCGTTGGCGGTTGCGCAGGCGTTGGGCAGTTCGGGCCGTGACCTGTTGGTGGCGTCGGTTGCGGGCTATGAAGTGGGCATCCGGGTGGGGGAATTCCTGGGGCGCTCGCACTACAAGATTTTCCACACGACGGGCACGGCCGGCACCTTGGCCGCCGCCGTCACCACCGGCCGCCTGCTCAAGCTCACGCCCGAGCAGATGCTGCACGCCTTGGGTTCGGCCGGCACGCAGGCGGCGGGTCTGTGGGAGTTTCTGCGCGACGCGGCCGACTCCAAGCAACTGCATACGGCCAAGGCCGCGGCCGATGGCATGACGGCCGCCTACCTGGCCCGTGAGGGCTTCACCGGTGCGCGCCACATTCTGGAAGGCCCGCAGGGCATGGCGGCCGGCATGTCCACCGATGCCGATCCCTCGAAGCTTTGCGACCGCTTGGGCGTACGCTGGGCGTTGGCGGAGACGTCATTCAAGTTCCATGCTTCGTGCCGTCACACGCACCCGGCGGCGGACGCCTTGCAACAGGCGCTGCGGGAAAACAAGCTGACGGAGGCGGATGTGGAACGCGTGGTGGCGCATGTGCACCAGGGCGCGATCGATGTGCTGGGCCCGGTGGTCAACCCGCAAACGGTGCATCAGTCCAAGTTTTCGATGGGCACGGTGCTGGCGCTGATCGCCCGCCAAGGGCGCGCGGGCTTGGCCGAATTTGATGCGGGGCTGGATGACCCGGCGGTGGCAGCGTTCCGGGGGAAAGTGGAGATGGTGCTGGACGCCGAGGTCGACAACGCCTATCCGCAACGTTGGATCGGTAAAGTCACCGTCACCACACGCGACGGCCGCACGCTGCACGGCCGCGTCGACGAACCCAAGGGCGACCCCGGCAACACCCTGAGCCGCCTGGAAATCGAAGACAAGACGCTAAGCCTGGGCCGCTACGCCAATGCGGCGACGGAATCGGAGCTACGCGGCCTGATAGATAAAATCTGGGCCTTGGAAAAGGCAGAGAAAGTGGGCACCCTATTGCCCACGTAGGATGGGTGAAGCGCGAGATTTCCATTCAAAGGAAAACCGAATTCCAACGCGCGTAACCCATCAAGCAGCGGTGAAGCCCAAGCCGATTTCACCAAAGAAGCGACAAGCCCAAAAATCACCGCCGCACGATGGGTTACGCGCGTTTCCCAGCAGAATTCTTGCCAGCCGCCTCCCGCGCTTCACCCATCCTACAAAAGTCGCGCCAGCGCAGCCCATAGGGCGCAGACCGAATAGGTCACGCCAGCGCAGCCCATAGGGCGCAGACCGAACAGGTCACGCCGGCGCAGCCCATAGGGCGCAGACCGAATAGGTCACGCCGGCACAGCCCATAGGGCGCAGACCGAATAGGTCACGCCGGCGCAGCCCATAGGGCGCAGACCGAATAGGTCACGCCAGCGCAGCCCATAGGGCGCAGACCGAACAGGTCACGCCAGCGCAGCCCGTAGGGCGCAGACCGAATAGGTCGCGCCAGCAGAGCGCGTTCAGCGCACCGACCAATCAGGTCACACCAGCGCAGCCCGTTGCGCCTTGACCAGGCTCGCGATCCCGCCTTCCGCCAGCACCAGCATGGTGTCCAACTCAGCGCGGGTGAAGGTTGCGCCTTCGCCGGTGCCTTGCACTTCCACGAACGCTCCGCTGCCCGTCATGATGACGTTGACGTCGGCGTCGCAGGCGGAATCTTCCTGGTAGTCCAGATCCAGCACCGAACGCCCTTGCACCAAGCCCACGGACACGGCGGCGACGGCGTCGCGGATCGGATTTACCGCCAGATCGCCGCGCTTCATCAGCAAGGCCACCGCATCCGCGGCCGCGACCCAGGCGCCGGTGATGCTGGCGCAGCGGGTGCCGCCGTCAGCCTGGAGTACATCGCAATCCAGATGCAAGGTGCGTTCGCCAAGTGCGCGCGTGTCGAACACGGCGCGCAGGCTGCGGCCGATCAGGCGTTGAATTTCCTGCGTGCGGCCGCTTTGCTTGCCGCGCGCCGCTTCGCGGTCACCGCGCGTATGCGTCGCGCGCGGCAGCATGCCGTATTCCGCCGTGACCCAGCCTTCGCCCTTGCCCTTCAGAAACGGCGGCACCTTTTCCAGCACGCTGGCGGTGCACAGCACGTGCGTGTCGCCCGCCTTCACCAGTACCGACCCTTCGGCGTAGCGCGTGAATCCGCGCTCCAGGCTGAACGGCCGCAATTCGTCGACGGCGCGGCCAGACGGACGGGCAATGGTGGGCGTAGTGGTCACAGGCAGACTCCAGACAAAAATAGGGTTCGCGGCATTGTACGGGCACCCGCCGCAGGAAATCCCGGCTTGGAGTATCCTGCCGCGATATATCCGGTTCAATAAAACAGACCCGCCCCCCTTTACCAGGATGCCGCGGGTCCCGGCGCAACCGGCTCTTACCCCAAGCTTCACCAGGACACGCCCATGATTCGCAGCATGACCGCCTTCGGCAACGCCCGAGCAGACCTAGAACAAGGCACGCTTGCCATTGAACTGCGCAGCGTCAACAGCCGCTTCCTTGATTTGTATTTCCGCTTGCCCGACGAACTGCGGCACGTTGAAACGCCGCTGCGCGAACTGTTGACGGCCAACCTGGCGCGCGGCAAGGTCGAGATCCGTGTGTCGTTCACCCGCAATGCCAGCACCGACCTGTCCAAGCTGGATCCGACCTGGCTGGAAAGCCTGGCCGAGCAGCTGCAGGCGGCTCGCCGCATTGTTCCCGATATCTCTCCCCCCCGGCTGGTTGAACTGTTCAACTGGCCCGGCCAACGCGGCAACGACGCGCTGGACCCGCAGATCTGGGGCGCGGCTTGTTTGCAAGCCGCGCAACAGGCCCTGACCCAGTTGCAGGAAGGCCGCGCGCGCGAAGGCGAACGCCTGGCCGGCATGATGCGCGAGTGCGCCGATGGGGTCGCCCGCGTCGTTGAGATCGTTCAGGCGCATCTGCCGCAGTTGCTGGCCGACCACCGCGACAAGCTGGCCGCCAAGCTGCGCGAAAGCGTGGAGCAGGCCTTTCCGGGCGGCTTCACGCACATCTCGGGCACGGAATTGTCCGAACGCCTGTCGCAGGAAGCCAACCTGTTTGCCCTGCGCATTGATGTCGCGGAAGAATTGTCGCGGCTGCGTTCGCACCTCGAGGAATTGCGTCACCTGCTGACCGACTGCGGCGGCAAGGCGGCGTCTGGCAAAAAGCAGGCCGGCAGCGCGGGCAAGCGCCTGGATTTCCTGTTCCAGGAAATGAACCGCGAAGCCAACACCCTGGGGTCCAAGGCCGGCAGCATGGACGTGACGCGCGCCGCCATGGATCTGAAACTGCTTATCGAGCAAATGCGCGAACAGGCGCAAAACATCGAGTAACGCCGCGCGCGTTGCCAACGCTTCGAGGCCGCGATAACGCGGCCTTTTTGCATTCCAGACTTTTCCTATTCGGGCGCCCGCGCGGGCATGTTGTCATGGCGGGTTTACTTTCAGGACGTACCGATTAGGAATCGCCATGTTCCGCAAGACCTTTCTGCCGCCCGTCGCCAACCTGCTGGCCTTCGAAGCAGTCGCCCGGCGCAACAGCGTGTCGCGCGCGGCGGATGAGCTCCACCTGACGCAAAGCGCGGTATCGCGCCAGATTCACCAGCTTGAAACGCAGTTGGGCGTCACGCTGTTCCATCGCGTGCGCCAACGGGTGGTGTTAAGCGATGCCGGCCGGGCCTATGCCTCGGAAGTGCGCATACTGCTGCACCAATTGTCCGACGCCACGCGGCGCACCATGGCTTGCACCCGGCGCGACCAGCTCAACCTGGCGGTGCTGCCCACGCTGGGCACGCGCTGGCTCATCCCCCGCCTGGGGGACTTCATGGCGCGCAAGCCCGAGGTCACCATCAACTTCACCTCGCGCACCCTGCCCTTCGAGTTCTCACAAGAGCCGTTTGACGCAGCCATCCACTTTGGCGCGCCTTACTGGGCCGGCGCCGTGTGCGAATACCTGATGCCCGAAGAAGTGATCGCCGTGTGCAGCCCCGGCTATCAACGGCGCCATGGCATCCGGCATATCGCGGACCTGGACCAGGTGGTGTTGCTGCACCAGACCTCACGCCCCGCACAGTGGGCTACGTGGTTCGACCAGCACGGCGCCAGTTCGGCGCGCGCCATGCAAGGCCCGCATTTCGAACAGGCGGCAATGCTGGCGCAAGCCGCCGCCTCAAGCCTGGGCGCCGCGCTGCTTCCCCGTTTTCTGGTTGAACGCGAGATCGACTCGGGCGAGCTGATCCAACTATTTCCGCAAGTGCTGAGCAGCACCGACGCCTACTATTTCGTCTATCCCCAGGCGCAGGCGGACACGCCGCTGGTGCGCGAATTTGGCGCATGGATGCTTGAGCAGTGCCGGCCCATGGCCTGAACGCGGCTAGGCGCTGGATCGGCCCTGCCGGGCAATCCAGCGCCTGCTATTCCTAGCGTGCCTCGCCCGCCGCGGGCTCTCCGCGCAAGGCTGAATCCAGATATTCGCTGCGCGCACGCGGCTCCGGGAAGCGCATGTCCCGGTAGCTGATGAAACGCGAACCCCGCGCCAAGCGGTAACCCAGCCAGATCAGCAGGAACAGCGGGATGCCAATGTAGGTGGCCACCACGCCGCCCCAATCGATGCGGTCTTGCAGAAACGCCTGGTAGTTCTGGCCCAGCGTGATCACCAGGCACAGCACGAAGGCGAAGATCGGGCCGAAGGGAAAGAACGGCGATACATAAGGCAGGTCAGCCAGGCTATGGCCTTGCTTCACATACCCGCGCCGGAATCGATAGTGGCTGATTGCGATGCCCAGCCACGCGATAAAGCCGGTCATGCCAGACGTGTTCAGCAGCCAGATGTACACGGCGTTCGGGCTGAAGATAAAGGTGAAGAAGCACAAGGCTGCCACCACGGTCGTGGCCAGCAGTGCCCACAGCGGCACGCCATGGCGCGAAATACGGCCAAAAATGCGCGGCGCCTTGCCTTCCCGCGCCAGGCTGTACAGCATGCGAGTTGCGGCGTACATGCCCGAATTGCCCGCCGACAACACCGACGTCAGCACCACGGCGTTCATCACGGAGGCCGCCCCCAACAACCCTGCGCGTTCGAAGATCAGCGCAAACGGGCTGACGCTGATGTCTTCAACGTCGTTACGCAGCAGGTGCGGGTCGGTGTACGGGATCAGCAGGCCGATCACCAGAATCGCCATGACGTAAAACAGCAGAATGCGCCAGAACACCTGGCGAACCGCGCGCGGCAGGTTGCGCGCCGGGTCCTTGGATTCGCCCGCGGCGATGCCGATAAGCTCGGTGCCCTGGAAAGAAAACCCCACCACCATCGCCACGCCGATCAAGGCGGCGAACCCGCCGGCGAAGGGCGCATCGCCCACCGTCCAGTTGGCCACGCCGCCGGTTTCGCCGCCCCGGATAATGCCCAACAGCATCATCACGCCCATGGCCACAAAGCCCAGCACGGCCACGACCTTGATCAGCGCAAACCAGAATTCCGCTTCACCGAAGCCGCGCGCCGACATCGCGTTCAGCCCGAAGGTAATCGCCAGAAACAAGGCGCTCCAGTAGAAGCCCGGCACATCGGGGAACCAATAGGCCATGACGAGCTGCGCGGCCACCAGGTCCACCGCCACGGTTACCGCCCAGTTGTACCAATAGTTCCAACCCAGCGCGAAGCCGAAACCGTCTTCGACGTAGCGCGCGCCGTAGGTGGAAAACGAACCCGACACGGGCATGGCGGCAGCCAATTCGCCCAGGCTGGTCATCAGAAAATAGACCATCACGCCGATCAGCACGTAGCCCAGCAACGCGCCGCCGGGGCCCGCGGTGGCGATGGTCGCGCCCGACGCCACGAACAGCCCCGTGCCAATGGAGCCACCTACCGCGATCATCGTCAGGTGGCGCGCGGACAAGGTGCGCCGCAGCTCCGAAGGCGCACTCGCCTTCGCCGCGCGCGTGCCGCCGGAGCGGCGTTCATCATGTTCCGAGGGGGCCAAAATGCATTCCTTCACGTCTTGAAAGCGTCCGCGCATTTACCGCGCGAAAGCCTGGGATTACCGAGCAACGCGCGAGAATAGCGCAAACCCGCCCGCCGCAAAAACGGCGAAGGGTTTGGGGACGGATCATGCCTACTGGAAGGCCGTTTCCATGAAGGTACGCAGCTTGCGCGAATGCAGGCGCTCAGGTGGCATGTCGCGCAGGCGCTCCAGCGCCCGGATGCCAATTTCCAGATGCTGGTTGACCTGCCGTCGATAGAACACGCTGGCCATCCCAGGCAGTTTCAATTCGCCGTGCAGGGGCTTGTCGGATACACATAGCAACGTGCCATAAGGCACCCGGAAGCGAAAACCATTGGCGGCGATGGTCGCGGATTCCATGTCCAGTGCAATGGCTCTGGACTGCGCAAAGCGCTCGACCAGTTCAACGTGGTCGCGCAGTTCCCAGTTGCGGTTGTCGATGGTGGCCACGGTGCCCGTGCGCATGATGCGTTTCAGGTCCCACCCCGACAGCCCGGCCACCTCTTCCACCGCCTGTTCCAAGGCCACCTGCACCTCGGCCAGGGCGGGCACCGGCACCCAGGTAGGCAGGTCATCGTCCAGGACGTGGTCTTCGCGCACATAGCCGTGCGCCAACACGTAGTCGCCCAGGCGCTGGGAATCACGCAGGCCGGCGCAATGGCCCAGCATCAACCAGGCGTGCGGACGCAGCACGGCAATGTGATCGGTAATGGTCTTGGCGTTGGACGGGCCCACGCCAATATTTACCAGCGTGATGCCGGAGTGGTCACTGCGCACCAGGTGATAGGCGGGCATTTGCGGCAGGCGCACGCCCTGGCCTTCGTCGCCCGGGCCGTTTTCGCCACGCCGCGTAATGCGGTTGCCAGGCTCGACCAGCATTTCGTAGTCTTCGTTGCCGCTGGCCATCAGCGCGCGAGCGCGGGCGCAGAATTCGTCGACATAGAACTGGTAATTGGTGAACAACACAAAATTCTGAAAGTGCGCCGGCGCGGTGGACGTGTAGTGCTGCAAGCGGTGCAGCGAATAGTCGACGCGTTGTGCGGTAAACGGCGCCAGCGGCTTGGGCTCACCCTCTTTGCCGCGCCAGGAACCGTTCACGATGGCGTCATCGGTGACGGCCAGGTCAGGCACGTCGAACAGGTCACGAAGCGGGCGCTTCAGCGCTTCCAGGTGTTCACCTTCGACATAGGCGCCTTCCGGAAAGGCGAAATGCAGCGGGATGGGGGAATCGGATTCGCCCACTTCCACCGCCACGCGGTGGTTCTGCAACAGTTGGCCCACCTGTTCGATCAGGTAGTCACGGAACAATTCGGGTTGGGTGATGGTGGTTTGGTAAACGCCGGGTTCGGCCACATGGCCGTAGGACAAGCGCGTGTCGATCGGGTCGTAGGTTTCAACCACGATACGGATTGCCGGGTAATACGCGCGGGCACGCTCGGGGCCGTTGCCGGGGCCTTTGAGCACTTCGCGGAAAGCGGCGCGCAGGAATGCCGTGTTGCGCGCGTAGATTTCGGACAAGCGGTCGACGGCGGCCCGCGCATCCTGGAAAGGTTCGAAGGGCAAGGCGTCGGGCCGGTTCATGGAAGACAAAGGGTGTACTGCGTTCATCATTGAGCTCTACTCCGCTTCTTTTCTGTCTTATCGCTGTCTTATCGGGTATGTCGACGATTATGCCCGAGCCCTTCGCGCCTGAAGTGACACATTCAGCCCTGTGGCGACAAGGCAGGCATCGCGCGCACTGACGAAACGATATATCATTCCGTACTTCATTTTTGCCCCAGACGGATGCGTTTGCAGCTTCCCCCACCCCGCAACACTCCACCGCGATTCACGCGGTGGGTGGTGCTCGGCTGGGTGTGCGCCTGCCTGCTGCTGGCACCCGTCGGCAACCTTCGCCACGCGCTTACCCACCTGGGCGAGCCGCCCGCCGCAAGCCAAGACGACACCCATCCACAAGACAAGCCGGGCCATTGCGACCTGTGCGATCTCTGGGACCTGCCGGATGCGCCGCTGCCGTCGTCGTTTCATTGGAATGCGGCCCGTACCGCCACCTCCACGCCCGCGTTCACAGCGCCGGCCAGTGCCATCGCTATCAGCGGCACCTGGTTCCAATCCCGCGCCCCGCCCGTCCAGGGCTGAAATCCGCAAGCCTCCCTTTTCTGATTTCATCCGCCGGCCCTTGCGCCGGCTCCTGGATTGCCACCATGAGTTTCCCGACCTATTCCGCCGGGGCGCGTGCCGCGCTGCGCGCTGTTGCCATGCGCCCGTTGACGCTTGCCTGCCTGGCCGCGTTGCCCTACGCCCTTCCCGCCGCCGCGCAGGCGCAAACCCCGTCCAACGCCGCCACGCTGGCGCCCGTCGTCATTACCGCCAATCCGCTGGGCAGCGACGCGCTGACCACGCCCGCCAGCGTGCTGGAAGGCCAAGGCCTGGCGTTGCGCCGCGCCTCGAATCTGGGTGAAACGCTGAACGGGCTGCCCGGCGTGTCCACCACCAGTTACGGCCCCATGGTGGGCCGGCCGATCATCCGCGGGCTGGACGGCGACCGGATCCGCCTGTTGAACAACGGCGTCGGCATGCTGGATGCGTCGTCGCTGTCGTTCGACCACGCCGTGCCGCAGGACCCGCTGTCGATGAACCGGGTGGAGGTGCTGCGCGGCCCCGCCGCCCTGCTCTACGGCGGCAACGCCATCGGCGGCGTGGTCAACACCGTGGACAACCGCATCCCCACCGAACCCATCGACGGCATCCACGGCGAGGTGGGCGGCAGCTACGGCGGCGCCAACAACGACCGCAACGGCGCCGTGCAACTGGAAGGTGGCGATGGCACCTTTGCCATCCACGCCGATGTGTTCGGACGCAAGACCGATACGCTGCGCATTCCCGGCTATGCACGCACGGCGCAGCAACGCGCGGCCGACGGGCCCGATGCCGATCAACCCCGCGGCCGCCTGCCCAACAGCGACGGCGAGGCCAGCGGCGGCGCGTTGGGCATGTCCTGGACGAGCGATCACGGTTACGCAGGCTTGTCCTACAGCGGTTACGACGCCAACTATGGGTCGGTCGCCGAAGAGGATGTGCGCATCAAGATGCACCAGGAACGCTTCGGCGCGGCCGGCGAGCTGCGCGACCTTGATGGGCCGTTCAAGAGCATCAAGCTCAACTTCGCCTACACGGACTACCAGCACAAGGAAGTGGAGGACGGCGAAACCGGCACGGTGTTCAAGAACCGGGGCTATGAGGCGCGGATCGAGGCGCGCCACGCCGACATTGGCCCGTTGCACGGCGTGCTGGGCCTGCAGTTCGGACAAACTCGCTTTTCAGCGCTGGGCGACGAAGCGCTGGTGCCCACGACCGACACCGATTCCGCCGCGCTCTTTGCGCTGGAGGAATGGGACCTGACCGACCGCTTTACGCTGTCAGCCGGGGCTCGTATCGATCACACGCAGTTGACGCCGACGGCGGGCGGCAACGACCGTTTCGACAGATCCTCGCGCCGCGACTTCAACGCGGGCAGCTTTTCGGTGGGCGGCATCTACAAGCTGGACAGCCGCTGGTCGGTCGCCGCCAACGGCGCCTATACCGAGCGCGCGCCCACCTTCTACGAGCTCTACGCCAACGGCCCCCACGCCGCCACGGGCCAATATCTGGTCGGTGACCAGAACCTGGGCAAGGAACGCGCGTGGTCAGGCGACCTGTCGTTGCGCTACAAAAACGACACCGACCACGGCAGCATCGGGGTGTTCTACAGCAGCTTCTCCAACTATCTGGCGGAAACAAACACCGGGCGCTATCGCAACGACGACGGCGACGTGGTCGCGGCGGGCGACGACGACGCATTGCCCGAGGCGCGCTACCAAGGCGTGCCCGCCCGCCTGTACGGCCTGGAAGCCGAAAACGTGACGCGGGTCTTGCAGCAAGACGGTCATACGCTGGACCTGGGCTTGTCTGGCGACTACACCCTCTCGCGCAACCGGGATACGGGCCGTTCGCTGCCGCGCATTCCGCCGCTGCGCCTGCGCGTGGCGCTGGACTACGGCTACGGGCCTTACAGCGCGGGGGTAAGCGTATCCAAAGCCTTCGCCCAACACGACCACCCGGCCAACGACACCTCCACCGCCGGGTACTACAGCCTGGACGCCAACGCCGGCTACCGCTTCAAGACCATCGGCGTGCAGTGGGAGGCCTACGTGCGCGGCTTGAACCTGACCAATCAGGACATCCGCTACGCCACCTCGGTACTGCGCGACGTGGCGCCGGAAGGCGGACGCGCCGTCATGGTGGGCTTGCGCGGCAGTTTCTGAGGCGCGGCTTGTTGAAGAGTGGCTTTCCTGATACCCCAACCTTTCAAGCCACGAATGCTGCAACCGTTACGTCGTACCCCCTGGCGGAAGTAACGGTTGCACCCAAATTTTGCTGCATTGCACTACAAATGTAATGAAACTTTATTCCACTATAATTCAACAGCTTCCGAGGCCTTTTGCGTCCCGAAGCCACCCCTTTCCGCCGGCTTGCCCCCTCTGGGCGAAGCCATGTCGCCTACTCCGATTTCTGAAGTGACGTAATGACGCCGCCTACGCGAAAAGTCCGAATTGCCAATTTCCGCATTCCCGTTTTTCTATCTGCCCCCCTTCTTGCTCTGACCCTCTCGTGGATACCAGGCGCCGCTCAGGCCTCCCTGCCCACCGAGCAAGCCCGCCCCACGCTCAGCGGCCTGCGCCTGGCGCAAGAGCCCACCGTACCCACCTTGCGTGAACGTGTCGTGCAAGCGGGCCTGGATGCGATCGGCACCCCGTATAGCTGGGGTGGCGACGACGCCGAAGGTTTCGACTGTAGCGGCTTGGTGCTGTATGTCTACCGCGAGATCGCCGGCCTTGAACTTCCCCGCACCGCCCGCGCCCAGCGCAGCGAAGGGAAGTCCGTGCCCAACAAGCAAGAACTGCGTCCGGGCGACCTGGTCTTCTTCGCCACCCGTGGCCGGGGCGTCACGTCGCATGTGGGTATCTACATCGGCCAGAACAAGTTCGTCCACGCGCCCCGGCGCGGCACCAAGGTGCGCGTCGACGAGATGAAGAACCCCTACTGGACCAAGCGCTACGTAGGCGCGCGGCGCTATCTGGACACCACGCAGGGCCAGATGCTGGCGCAAGCTTCGCGATAAGGCAGTAAGAGCCGAGCCCAGGCGGACCGGCGCAAAAAAAGGCGCCTGCCAGGCAATAGCCGGCAGGCTTCGTGCATTCAGCCCCGGCCCACGAAGGGCATGTTCGTAGCCATGATGGTCATGAACTGCACATTGGCATCCAAGGGCAGGCGCGCCATGGCGGCGACGGCTTGCGCCACGTGCGCCACGTCCATGCGCGGCTCGACCTTGGTGCTGCCGTCGGCCTGGAGGATGCCCGCCGCCATGCGCTCAGTCATGTCGGTGGCGGCGTTGCCGATGTCGATCTGCCCGCAGGCAATGCCATAGGGGCGGCAATCCAGCGAGATGGATTTGGTCAAACCAGTCACGGCGTGCTTGGTGGCCGTATAGGCAATGGAGAACGGGCGCGGCGCGTGGGCGGAAATAGACCCGTTATTGATGATGCGGCCGCCCTGCGGGGACTGCGCCTTCATCACGCGGATGGCGGCTTGCGCGCACAGGAACATGCCGGTCAGGTTGGTGTCGACGACTTCGCGCCACACCGACACGGGCAGTTCTTCAATCGGCATGGCGGGCGCGCCACGGCCCGCGTTATTGAACAGCACGTCCAGGCGGCCATATTCACGCTGCGCCGTGTCGAATAGATCACGCACGGCGTGCTCGTCCGAGACATCGGTGGGCACCACCAGGGCGCGCACACCGTCTTCGCCCGCCGCCGTGCGCGTGGCTTCAAGCGGATCGCGCCGACGCCCCGCCAGCACCACCCGATAGCCTTGGGCCAGAAACTCCAGCGCTACCGCACGTCCAATTCCTGTCCCTGCGCCGGTTACCAGGGCTACGCGCGGCGGTTCGATCTCGTTCGTATGCATCGAATTCTCCTTGTTATCAATCGGCGAGATGCTACCGCAATCATTCTTGCGAAGCTGCAAGCAAAGTTTCCAACGCGGACACAATGCGGCGCGACGGCTTGCAAGCAGAAGAAACGCGGGCGGCCGACATCAAGTCGCAAAAGGCGCGCGATCTGTCACAAGTCTTTATATAATTTGCGGAAATTAGCTTATTACCCAAAATTCAATAACGAGCTACGGAGCAGGCAACCATGACCCCACGGTCTTTACGCGCCACGTTGCTGTCAGGTCTGCTATGCGCGACGGTTGCGCATGCGCAGGGCGCGCCTGACGGCAAACAGATCAGCATGCAAGGCGCCAACGGCGCTCCCGCCTGTATCACCTGTCACGGCGCCCGCGGCGAAGGCAACCCCGCCGCGAGCTTTCCACTGCTGGCGGGCATCGGCGCCAAGTACCTGACGGAACAACTGGAAGCCATGGCCAACGGCTCGCGTGTGAGCCCCATCATGGCCGCCACCGCCAAGGCTCTGAGCCCGGCGCAGCAAGAGGCCGTGGCCCGGTATTACGCGGGCTTGCCCTCCCCACTCAATACCGACCGACTGGCCGCGACGGCCATGCACCCCGTCAAGCCGGCCGACACCGGCGCCTGGCTGGCCACACGCGGCGCGTGGGACAAGAACGTGCCCGCCTGTAATCAGTGCCACGGGCCAGGAGGTATCGGCGTGGGTGAAAACTTCCCAAGCCTGGCGGGACAACCCGCCGCGTATATCGCCGGCCAGTTGCGCGCGTGGCAGCAAGGCCAGCGGCCGCCCGGTCCCTTGGCCTTGATGCCCGCCGTGGCCACCCGCCTGAGCGACGCGGAGATCGACGCCGTCTCGGCCTATTACGCCGGCCTGCCCGCCGCCGCGGATCAGCTCGCCACGCAAACGCCCGCCAACCAGGGGAAGACGCAATGAAGCCCTGTTCGATCTCCCGCGCGGTGCGCAGGGCCGGGTTCACCGGCGCGCTGCTTACCTCGCTTTTCACCCTGTTCTTTGCGTCGTCCACCACGTTCGCGGCCGACGCCCGCCCCGCTTTCACGCCGCCTTCCGCGGCCTCCTTGCCGGACACCGACTTCGGCAAGATCGTGCGTCAAGGCGAACAGATCTTTTTGCATACCCCGCAAATGGCGGGCAAGTTCGTGGGCAATAACTTGAATTGCGTCAGTTGCCATCTGGATGCCGGACGCAGGCCCGATTCCGCGCCGATGTGGGCGGCCTACGTGCTCTACCCGGCCTACCGCGCCAAGAACGAACACGTCAACACGCTGGCCGAGCGCCTGCAAGGCTGTTTTCGTTTCAGCATGAACGGCAAGGCCCCGGCGGCGGATGACCCAGTGCTGACCGCGTTGCAAAGCTATATGTTCTGGCTGGCCAGCAAGGCGCCGACGGGGGTGGTGTTGGAAGGCCAGGGCTATCGCAAACTGCCCGCGCCCGCGCAAAAGGCGGACTACGTGCGCGGTAGCGAGGTCTATGCGCAGTATTGCGCGGTATGCCACGGTGCCCAAGGCCAGGGTCAGAAGAACGGCAAGCACTGGGTGTTTCCTGCGCTGTGGGGCTCCGACTCGTTCAATTGGGGCGCCGGCATGCACCAGATCGGCAACGCCGCGGGCTTCATCAAGGCCAACATGCCCTTGGGCCAGGCCGGCATGCTGAGCGATCAGGAAGCCTGGGACGTGGCCTACTTCATGAATGCGCACGAACGCCCGCAAGACCCGCGCTACACCGAATCGGTCGCGGCAACGCGAGCCAAATACCATGACTCGGACGATTCCCTCTACGGGATAGAGGTCAATGGCCATCTGCTGGGCAGCGATGCCCCACCGCCGGGCGGCACGCTGATCCAGGCGAATGCCAAACCGGCGAGTTGAGCCACTTCGGGTTGGGCCGCCTCTAATCGCAGGCCTTGAAAAAACATGTGGCGCGGCATCGGGTTTTCCCCTGCCGCGCCGCGTGATTTGCTAGACTTCCGGTCTTAGCATCACACGCCGGTCATATTCATGCACGCCAATCCCGGAAACGTCTTCATGGTCGTCGCGCCCAGCGGCGCGGGCAAGTCCAGCCTGGTCAAGGCCTTGCTCCAGCAAGATCCTTCCATCGAACTTTCCATTTCCTGCACCACGCGCGCGCCCCGGCCCGGCGAAGAAGATGGCCGTGAATACCGCTTCGTGTCCGCGGAAGACTTCAGGCAGATGCGCGACGGGCAAAATTTGCTGGAATGGGCCGAAGTGCATGGCAATTTCTACGGCACCCCGCGCGACCGCATCGACACCGCCACGCGCGAAGGGCGCGACGTCCTGCTTGAAATCGATTGGCAAGGCGCGCGCCAGGTAAAACAGCGTTTTCCGGGGGCAATCGGCATTTTCGTGCTGCCGCCGTCGATCGATGAACTGGAAAACCGCTTGAAGGCGCGCGGCCAGGATGCGCCGCAAGTGATCGCGCGCCGGCTGATGGCCGCGGGCGGCGAAATCGCCCACGCGCCAGAATGCGAATATGTTATTATTAATCAAGAATTTAGCGTAGCCTTGTCGGAACTGATACAAATAGTCAGCGCCGCGCGGCTGCGTTTTTCGTCTCAGGCCGCCCGGCACGCTCAGTTGTTCTCGCAACTTGGCATTCCCGCCGAGCACTGAGCCGACTGCATTCTCTCCAATAATCCATCAGCACCAGGTGTCCTAATGGCTCGCATTACCGTCGAAGACTGTCTGAATCAAATCCCCAACCGTTTCAAGCTCACGCTGGCCGCGACGTATCGCGCCCGCGAGTTGGCGCAAGGCCATGCCCCGCGCCTGGACAGCAAAGACAAGCCCACGGTCACTGCACTGCGCGAAATCGCGGGCGGCCTAACCGGCGTGGAAATGCTGCGTAAAGTTCCCACCTGATACTCTCCGGGGGGCGGCAAGTATGGCTTTTCCCGGGCTGAAGTACGCTTCATCTGGTCTGCTTGCCGCGCTACGTGCCGGCTCCCGTCTTGGGCGCCGCACGGGTAAGAAAAGCAAAAACCTCGCTACGCCACCGTCTGTCGCTGCGCAAGAAGCGGCGGACGCAACCGCTTCGCCGGTTGCTTCGCTGGCGCCGCTGACCGAAATCATCGGCAGCTATCTCGATCCCAAAGATGTAGAACGTGTGCGCGAAGCCTATCGCTTCGCGGATCAGGCGCACCTGGGCCAATTCCGCGCCAGCGGTTCGCCCTATATCTCGCACCCCATCGCCGTCACTGAAATCTGCGCAGGCTGGAAGCTCGACGTCAACGCGCTGTCGGCCGCCCTGCTGCATGATGTGATGGAAGACCAGGGCATCGCCAAGCACGAGCTTGCCGAACGCTTTGGCCCTGAAGTCGCCGAGCTTGTTGATGGCCTGTCCAAACTGGACCGCCTGGACTTCGCCACGAAGGCCGAACAACAAGCCGAAAGTTTCCGCAAGATGCTGCTGGCGATGGCGCGCGACGTGCGCGTCATTCTCATCAAGCTGGCCGACCGCTTGCACAACATGCGCACGCTGGACGCGGTCAACCCCGAGAAGCGCCGACGCATCGCCCGCGAAACGCTGGACATCTATGCGCCCATTGCGCATCGCCTGGGCCTGAACCTGCTGTTTCGGGAACTACAGGACCTGTGCTTCGCGGCCATGTACCCGAACCGCTATCAGGTGCTGTACAAGGCCGTGCTGGCCGCGCGCGGCAATCGCCGCGAAGTCATCACGAAGATTGCGGATTCAGTGCGGGCCTCGCTGCCCGCCGCCGGTATCGAAGCCGAAGTCACGGGCCGCGAGAAAACGCTTTACGGCATCTACCGCAAGATGGTGGACCAGAAAAAGTCGTTTTCCGACGTGCTCGACATCTATGGCTTTCGCGTCATCGTGCACACGCTGCCCGAGTGCTATCTGGCGCTGGGCACGCTGCACCAGCTCTATCGACCCGTACCCGGCAAATTCAAGGACTACATCGCCATCCCGAAGGTGAACGGCTATCAGTCCTTGCACACCACGCTGGTCGGCCCCTACGGCACGCCGGTGGAATTTCAGTTCCGCACGCGCGACATGCATCACGTGGCCGAAGAAGGCGTGGCGTCGCACTGGCTGTACAAGGGCGCCGACCTGACGCTGAACGACCTGCAAAAGCGCACCCATCAATGGCTGCAATCGCTGCTGGATATTCAAAGCCAGACGGGTGATTCCGGCGAATTCCTTGAACACGTCAAGGTCGATCTGTTTCCGGACGCGGTCTACGTGTTCACGCCGCGCGGCAAGATCATTTCACTGCCACGCGGCGCTACGCCCGTGGACTTTGCCTACGCTATCCACACGGACATCGGCAACCAGGCCGTGGCGGCCAAGGTCAACGGCGAATTTGTTCCGCTGCGCACCGAGCTGAACAGCGGCGACACGGTGGAAATCGTCACGTCGCCCGCCTCGCGCCCCAACGCGCAGTGGCTCAATTACGTACGTACCGGCCGCGCGCGCTCTGAAATTCGGCACTACCTGCGCACCGTCAAGTACGAAGAATCGGTGGCGTTCGGTGAACGCTTGTTGAGCCAGGCCTTGCAAGAATTGCATATGCCGATGCCGGCCACCGATGACCCCGCGTGGCAGAAGTTGGCGCGTAGCACCGGCGCCAGTTCGCGCGAGGAAATACTTGCCGATATTGGCCTGGGCAAACGCCTGGCCGCCGTCGTTGCACGCCGGTTTGCGCCGGAACACCAATTGGTCGCCACCACGGCGGCGGCGGTGGACGAGCTAACGTCCGCGCGCAGCGCCCCCATCCTGATCCAAGGCAACGAAGGCCAGGCCGTGCAGTTGGCGCCCTGCTGCGGTCCGCTGCCGGGCGACCCGATCGTGGCGGGCATGCGCATGGGCCATGGGCTGGTGGTACACACCGCCGACTGCCCCGTGGCCATGCGCCAGCGCCTGCGCGAGCCCGAGCGCTGGATCAACGTCGCCTGGGATGCCCACACGGCCAAGCACCTGGCCACGCGCCTGGACATCATCACCCGCAACGAGCGCGGCGTGTTGGGCCGGCTGGCGGCGGAAGTTACCGCAGCCGACGCCAACATCATGCACGTGACGATGCACGACGATGCGGTGTCCACGGTGTCGTTGCACCTGACCATTCAGGTCGACAGCCGCAAGCACCTGGCCCAGGTTATCCGCGCCATTCGACACGTGCCGCAGGTGCAGAAGATTGTCCGGGTGAAAGGCTGACGCCCTTTCTTCACGACCCAGCGCAGGGCACAAAAAAAACCAGCAACATGCTGGTTTTTTTACGCCATGACTTAATCGCGCCTCAGGTCACGTGCTGCAGGAAATCCTTCAAGCGCTGGCTGGGCGGGTTGCTCAGTAGTTCAGCTGGCGGGCCATCGTGCGCGATTTTTCCCGCGTCGATGAAGATAAGCCGGCTGCCGACCTTGCGCGCGAATTCCATTTCGTGGGTCACGACCACCATCGTCATGCCCTCCTCCGCCAGGTCCCGCATCACCTTCAGCACTTCGTGACGCAGTTCGGGGTCGAGCGCCGAGGTGGGCTCGTCGAACAACATCAGTTTGGGCTTGATGGCCAGGGCGCGTGCAATGGCCACGCGCTGTTGCTGACCGCCGGACAGCTCCGCCGGGTAGTGGTGCATGCGCTCAGCAAGGCCCACCTTGTCCAGCAAAGCCTCGGCCAGCTCGCGTGCTTCGCCGCGCGGCTGGCCGCGCGTATGCACGGGGCCGAACATGACGTTTTCCAGCGCGGTCATCTGTGGAAACAGGTTGAACTGCTGGAACACCATGCCCGCTTCGCGGCGGATCTCGCGCACCTGCGCGGTATCGCCCTTCACGCTCAAACCATCCACCAGCAGATCACCGCCGTTGATGGTTTCCAGCACATTGATGCATCGCAGGAAGGTGGACTTGCCGGAACCCGACGGGCCCACCACCACCACGACCTCGCCCGCGTCGATGCTCAGCGAAATGCCGTCCAGCACCATGGATTCGCCAAAGTTCTTGGTGACGTTATGGAATTCGACCATGCTCATAATATGCGCATCCTTCTTTCCACCAGGTGCAGGCTCAGCGCCATCAGGCCGGTCAGGATCAGGTAGACGATCGCGACAGCGGACCAGATTTCAACAGCGCGGAAGTTACTGGCCATGATCTCTTGGCCCTGGCGTGTCAGTTCGGCCACGCCGATCACGATGAACAGCGATGAATCCTTCAAGCTGATGATGCACTGGTTGCCCAGCGGGGGAATCATGCGGCGAAACGCCACGGGTCCGATGATATGGAACAAGATCTTGTGGAACGGCAAGCCCATTGCCTGCCCCGCTTCCTTCAGCCCCTTGTGCACGGACAGCAGCGCACCCCGCACGATTTCAGAGATGTAGGCGCCCGAGTTGATGATCAGGGTGACGATGGCCGCCCATTCGGCATCCACCCGGATATCGGCCAACAGCGGCAGGGCGAAGTAGATGAACATCACCTGCACAACAATCGGCGTGCCGCGAATGACGGCCACATAGACTTGTGCAATCGCCGACAGGACGGGATGCCCATAAGCCCGGGTCACGCCTGACAATGCACCCAGCAGAAAACCGCCAACCAAGCCCCAGAACGTGATCTTGATGGTCATCAGCGTACCCTCAAGCAGATTGGGTATCGCGTCTTGAATTACAGCCCAGTCAAATTCCACGGTAGTCCCCCCAAGGCGCCGTCGCGCGCCGCATCATCGCGGCGCCGCCCACGCACTTCGTGGCGGACGGCGCCCAAAGCAATGCTATGCCCAGCGCTTACGGCTTCTTGCCGAACCACTTTTCATAGATGGCGTCGTACTGGCCGTTGGCTTTCAGCGTGGCCAAGGCCTTGTTCACCTGCGGGACCAGGTCGCTGCCCTTGGGGAAGGCGATGCCGTAGAAGTCACCGCTCTTGACCGAGCCGATCACCTTCACGCGGCCCTTGCCCGCCGTGTTGGCGTAGTACTGAACATTCGGCGTGTCATGCACGGCGGCGTCCACGCGGCCCGTTGCCAGTTCCAGATAAGCGTTATCGATGTTGGGGAACAGCTTGAGCTTGGCGTCCGGCACCTGGGCTTTCAGGAAGTCCACGGTGGCGGTGCCGGTCTTGACGGCAACGGTCTTGCCGGCGAGGGACTTGGCGTCTTTGATATCGGTGTTCTTGTCGCTGACCAGAATGGCCAGGCCGCTTTCATAGTAGGGATCCGAGAAATCGATGACCTTCTTGCGGTCGTCCCGAATCGTGATGCCCGCGAGCGCGGCGTCGATGTTCTTCGTTTGCAAACCCGGAATGATGCCGTTGAAATCCATCGGCTGAAGCTTGTACTTCAGGTTGAGTTCCTTGGCGATGGCGGCCCAGAGATCCACATCAAAGCCCACATAGGTATTACCCTGCTTGAACTCGAACGGCACGAAAGCGGTATCGGTGGCCACCACCAATTCCTTGCCCTGGGCTTGCGCGCCGGACACGGCGCCGAACATGGCCACGGACAGGCCGACCAAGGCGGCGGCGACTTTACGTTTGATCATGAAACTCTCCTCTTGGGGACCGTCGGCTCCCCGGGTTGTTGTAGGGGCATGATTCCTGGCTGCTCCGGGATCTCCGGCGCTGCTTATCGGCGATCTTAACGCATCCGTCCCCACCCGGCAGAGCTTAGAAAAATTACAATCCGCATGTCACCCCGGAGAATCCCCATGCCATACAAGTATGTACGCATAGCCGGAAACCGGCGCGAAGTTGGCCAGGCGCTGGGCAAGTTGGCACGCCCGATGATGTCGGCGTACCTGAATCAAAGCAGCACTTGGGAAGCCCTACGGCGCTGGCGTGACCATCCCTATGTGGATGAGCTGGGACAGCAGGCCCGGGAAGCGTTGCCGCAGATATGGGAAGAGCTTGAAGGGTTGGCCGACGGCCTGCGCATGCCCGTGAAAGACGTGCTGCTTTGGAATTGCCGTGGCGACTTGCTGCACAGCACCACCGATGGCTGCACGTCCGTCGCACTGAAAGGCGCGGACGGCACCCGCTGGATTGGGCATAACGAAGATGGCGACCCGTACTTATATGGACGCTGCCATCTGGTGGATGTGGCGTTGGAAGACGCACCGGGCTATGTCAGCTTCTATTACCCAGGTTCCTTGCCGGGGCATACCTTCGGCGCCAATCGGGCCGGCCTGGTGCAAACCATCAATAACCTGCGCACCCGATTGCGCCAACCGGGCGTGCCACGCATGTTTCTGGCGCGCGCGGTGCTGGACTGCGCCACGTTGGATGAGGCCATCGCCCTGCTTCAAGATCTGCCGCATTCCGGTGGCTTTCACCATTTGCTGGGCAGCGCAACGGACCCCCGCCTGATCAGTGCCGAGGCGGCGCCGGGGCTGGTGTCCACCATGGATATTGGCACGCGCTATGGTCACGCCAACCATATGGTCCACGCCAAGGCACGCGACCAGCCTCAAGTGATTACGGAATCATCGCGCGACCGGCAAAACCGGATCGAGGGAATTGTGGATGGCTGGTCGCCTGAAACCGGTAGCGCGGACATGCTGGCCGCGTTGCACGACACGCTAGGTGCCCTGCCGATCTTGCGGACCGACGCGGCCGATCCGGATGGTGAAAATACCTTGGCAACCGCGATGTTCGAAATCCGCGACGACGAGGTCACGTTGCGAGTCTATGACCGCAGAAAGATGGCGGACATTGCGCTGGATGTAATGTCGGACCCGGAATAGCCGGGGTCGTAGGATGGGTGAAGCGCGCACCGTCCTGGAGCAGGAAATTGACGTTGAACGCGCGTAACCCATCAAGCGGCGGTTGAGCTATGGCTGAATCGGCCACAAGCTCTATGGCTGAATTGGCCACAAGCTCTATGGCCGAATTGGCCATACGTCCACCGTTGCATGATGGGTTGCGCGCGTTGTGCGTCGGGGTTCTTGCCCTAGGCGATCTCGCGCTTCACCCATCCTACGACCTGTCTATTTTGTGCACCGAGGCGATACCATCACGCCTTGCCGTATCCTCCACCCCCGGGGGTTTCGACCACGAACACGTCGCCCGGCTGCAATTGAGCGCTGTCTTGCGGGCCGAGTTCCTCGATGGTGCCATCGACGCGCTCGATCGAGTTTCGGCCCATTGCGCCAGGCTGTCCGCCCGACAGGCCGAAGGGCGCGAAGCGGCGGTTGTTGGACAGGATGGCCGCCGTCATGTCTTCCAGGAACCGAATGCGGCGTACCCCGCCCTCGCCGCCCGGATAGCGGCCCGCGCCGCCGGAACCCTTGCGAATTTCGTAGGACTCCAGCCGAACCGGGAAGCGGAATTCCAGCACCTCGGGGTCCGTCAAGCGCGAATTCGTCATGTGCGCCTGCACCACCGACGTGCCGGCGAAGCCCTCGTCCTTCGGACCCGCCGCGTCGATGCGTACCGGGCCCGCGCCCGTGCCGCCCGAGATGGTCTCGTAGTACTGATGGCGCGCGTTGCCGAACGTGAAGTTATTCATCGTGCCCTGGCTGGCCGCCAGCACGCCCAGCGCGCCGTACAGCGCGTTGACGATGCACATGGACGTTTCCACGTTACCCGCCACCACCGACGCGGGCGGGTTCGGGCGCAGCATCGAGCCTTCCGGCAGGATGATCGACAGCGGCGCCAGGCAGCCGTCGTTCAGCGGGATATCGTCGTTGACCATGGTGCGGAACACATACAGCACCGCGGCCACGGCAATCGCGCCAGGCGCGTTGAAGTTGTTGTCCAACTGCGGGGACGTGCCGGTGAAATCGACCACCGCGCTACGCGCCTGCGTATCCACCTTCACCGCCACGCGTATCACCGCGCCGTTATCCAGCGGGTATTCGTAGCTGCCGTCTTTCAGCACCGAGATCACGCGGCGCACCGCTTCTTCAGCGTTGTCCTGCACGTGGCCCATATAGGCGCGCACCACATCCAGGCCGAAGTGGTCGCACATGCGCAGCAGCTCTTGTACGCCCTTCTCGTTGGCGGCGATCTGCGCGTGCATGTCGGCGATATTCTGATCCGGATTGCGCGCGGGCCAGCGGCCCGAGCCCAGGATGTCGCGCGCGGCTTGCTCGCGGAATTCGCCGTTCTTCACCAACTGGAAGTTGGTGAAAAGCACGCCCTCGTCTTCGACCGTCTTGGAATCGGGCGGCATCGAACCCGGCGTCGTGCCGCCGATATCCGCATGGTGCCCACGCGAACCGACGTAGAACAGGATCTCGCGGCCGGCGTGATCGAACACCGGGGTAATGACCGTCACGTCGGGCAAGTGCGTGCCGCCGTGGTAAGGGTCATTCACCACGTAGGCGTCGCCCGGCATCATGCGGCCGGCGTTGGCGTTCATCACCGTGCGCACCGATTCGCCCATGGACCCCAGGTGCACCGGCATGTGCGGCGCGTTGGCGATCAACCGAGCTTGCGCATCAAAAATGGCGCACGAGAAATCCAGGCGTTCCTTGATGTTGACGGAATACGCCGTGTTCTGCAGGCGGTAACCCATCTGCTCGGCAATCGACATGAAGAGGTTGTTGAACACCTCCAGCATGACCGGGTCCGCCTGCGTACCGATGCGGCGCCGATCGGCACGCGCCTCGACACGCCGGATCACGAAATGGTCCTGCGATGTCAGTTCCGCTTGCCAGCCGGGTTCGACCACGGTCGTCTGGTTGGGCTCGGAGATGATGGCAGGACCCGCCACCACGTCGCCGCCCGCCATGTCTTCGCGCACGTACAAGGGCGTGTCGCGCCATTCGCCCGCGCTGTACATGTTGACCACGCGGCGGGCCGACAAGGCGCCGTCGCGGGTCCGCGACACCGACGCTTCGCCGACGCGCTCGCCGCCACCGGTGGCTTCCACCGAAATGGTTTCAACGACGAGTTCGCGATTGGGCATCAGGAAGGAATAGCGCTGCCGATACGCGGCTTCGAAATCGCCACGCGCCTGCTCCAGGGTGGAAAAGGCGACTTCCAGCGCCGTATCCGTGCCCCGGTATTTCAAATGCAGGCGGCGCTGCACGCTGATGTCGCCTTCCGGCACATGCTGGCGGCGAAGCTCGCCCACCGCCTGCCCGGCCAGCACATCCAGCTCGTCCTTCAACTCGCCCATCAGGTCGGCATCCAGCACCTTTTCAACCGTCTTCTGGCGCATGTCGGTCTGGTCGGCCAAGCCCATGCCATAGGCCGACAGCACGCCGCCCAGCGGGTGCGCGAACACCGTCGTCATGCCCAACGCATCGGCCACCAGGCAGGCATGCTGCCCGCCCGCGCCGCCAAATACGGTCAGGGCATATTCCGTCACGTCGTGGCCGCGCTGTACCGAGATGCGCTTGATGGCTTCCGCCATGTTGCCGACGGCAATCTCCAGGAAGCCTTCGGCCAGTTGCTCCGGCGTCATTTCGCGTCCGGTGGCGGCGCGTACTTCGTCCGACATGGCCGTGAAGCGTTCAACCACGGCGTCGCGGTCCAGGGCTTCGTTGGCCTCGGGGCCGAAGACCTTGGGGAAGAAGTCCGGCTGGATCTTGCCCAACAGCACATTGCAGTCCGTGACCGCCAGCGGGCCGCCACGGCGGTAGCAGGCGGGCCCGGGGTTGGCGCCCGCCGAATCGGGGCCGACGCGCAGGCGCGCGCCGTCGAAATGCAGGATCGAACCGCCGCCCGCCGCCACCGTGTGGATGCTCATCATGGGTGCGCGCATGCGCACGCCGGCCACCTGGGTTTCGAATTCGCGTTCGAACTCGCCCGCGTAATGCGACACGTCGGTGGAGGTGCCGCCCATGTCAAAGCCGATGACCTTGGGGAACCCGGCGATTTCGCTGGTGCGCACCATGCCGACGATGCCGCCGGCCGGGCCGGACAGAATGGCGTCCTTGCCACGGAAACGGTGCGCGTCGGTGAGGCCGCCGCTGGATTGCATGAACATCAGGCGGATGCCCGGCAGTTCGCCCGCCACTTGATCCACGTAACGCTTGAGGATCGGCGACAGATAGGCGTCAACCACCGTGGTGTCGCCGCGCGAAACGAATTTGATCAACGGGCTGACTTCGTGCGAGGCCGACACTTGCGTGAAGCCCACTTCGCGCGCGATGCGGGCCGCGCGTTGCTCATGGCCGGTGGCGTGCCAGGCGTGCATGAACACGATAGCCACTGCGCGGATGCCGCTGTCGTAGGCGGCCTGCATGCCGGCGCGCAAGCCGGCTTCGTCCAGGTCGCGAATAACTTCGCCATCGGCGGCCACGCGCTCGTCGGCTTCGACGACGGATTCATAAAGCATTTCGGGCAGCACGACATTGCGGTCGAACAGCCGGGGCCGGTTCTGATAGGCGATCCGCAACGCATCGCGAAACCCGCGCGTCGTCACGAGCAGCGTGCGTTCGCCCTTGCGTTCCAGCAAGGCGTTGGTGGCGACGGTGGTGCCCATCTTCACGCACTCAACCTGCTCGACCGGCACGGGCTGGCCGGGCGCCACGCCCAGCAGCTTGCGGATGCCGGCCACGGCCGCGTCGCGATACTGCTCGGGGTTTTCCGACAACATCTTCGCCGTGGTGGTCGTGCCATCGGGGCGACGCGCCACGATGTCGGTGAAGGTGCCCCCACGATCGATCCAGAATTGCCACTTCTTCATGCGTGATCCTTGAAAACAGACGGCCACGGCGCGTGCCGCCGCGGTCGGGTTGCGGTGTGCCGGGCCATGCCCGAACAGATTCAGAGTGAGGTTGCCGCCCGTGCGGCCTGGTCGTACAGGCCCGATAGCGAGCGCAATGCATGCGCCAGTTGACGGCTGAAATCCAGCCCGCCCCCGCCCGGCCCGTCCAGACCGGCGGTAAGGCATTGTTCGCGGATTTCGCCGTAGCGCTTGAGGATGGCCGCGCCGTCCGGCGTGACGCTGTAGAACACTTCCTTGCTGCTGCGTTCGCCCTTGACCACGCCCAGGCGCTCCAGCTTCTTCAGCGCGTAGCTGACGATGTGGGTGTCTTCGACGTTGAGCGTGAAGCAGATGTCGGCAAGCTTCTTGGCGCGTTGCCGGTGGTAGACATGGTGGAACACCATCACGTCGGTAGGCGTCAGGTCGGGCAACCCGGCCGCCGCCATGCAGCGCACGGTCCAGCGGTCAAAAGCATGGCTGGCGATCATCAGGCCGAATTCGACTTCGGACAGATCGGGCGCACTGCCGCCGGCAAGGTGGGCCGACGAGGCTATCAACGTGGGGCTCATGGAACGCTCGAACCAAGTTTATCTGGTCGAAATACTAATAATTTATGTGCATTTCATCCATAAAAAATAAGCGCCAAACGACCGAAAACGGCCGTTTCAAGGGAATACCCCTAGCGTTGTGCAAGTGGAAATGCCGCCGGAGGCGGCTTGACGTGCCTACGGCGCGGTCCAGCCCATGGGCAGATTGGCGCGGATGAGCCAGCCCGCAATCGAAATGCGCGGCGCGATGTCGGGCATGGGGTCGCCCGGACCAAACCAGCGCGCATCGGCGATCTCGTCTTCCTGCACGCGGATATCGCCCGAGACGTAGTCGGCGGTGAACGCCACCATCAGCGAATGTGGAAACGGCCAGGGCTGGCTGCCGAAGTACTGTAGGTTGCCGACCTTCAGGCCGACTTCCTCGTAGACCTCGCGATGCACGGTTTCTTCGATGCTTTCGCCCGGCTCCACAAAGCCCGCCAGCGCCGTATAGCGGGACGTGGCGGTAGTGGTGTGGCGCGCCAGCAGAATGCTGTCGCCCTTGCGGATCAGCACCATCATGGCCGGCGAGATGCGCGGGTAGGCTGAGAAGCCACAGGACGGGCAGCGCAGGCAGAATTCGTGCGCCACGCGCTCGGCGGGCGTCCCGCAGGCGCCACAGAACCGGTGCGTGCGTGCCCATTCGGCGATCTGGTAGGCACGGCCCGCCAGCGCCATGCGCTCGTCGTCCAGCACGCCGAACAGCGAGCGCAGCTTCTTGAAGGCATAGCCTTCGGGCGCCTCCAGCGTGGGGTCCACGTGCATCGTCCGATACGGGGAATCGGGCGTGGTCCAGATCGGCTGCAAGGCCGGCAGGGCCAGGCCGATGCGTTCGCACAACGCCAGGTCCGGCAACAGGCTGGACGCTTCTTCAACCAGCAACTCATCTCGGCGGAAAACGAAATTCACAAGTGACCTCTGCGGCACGCATTCAACAGCCGCAATCTTAGAAGAAAAAACGGGGGGCTGAATGCCGGGTGTCCATGGGGTGCACAACGATTTAACCTTCAACGAATTGGCACGCCCAAGCCTAGGATTAACCCGTAAACCCGCGTTTTTTCTGCGCGATGGTGCCGCGCAGCACCATAGAATGGCACGGCTTTCAAGCCGCGCACGATCCGCGCAGCAGACTCTTTCAAGAATGCCTATCGGGCACAACCCGTCTTCACCATTCGCACAGAAGGACCATCCATGTACAAGAAAATTTCAATGCTGGCCGGCAGCATCGTCCTGGCGTTCAGCGCCGGCGCACAGGCCCAAACCAAGTGGGATTTGCCCAGCGCCTACCCGGCCAGCAACTTCCACGTTGAGAACCTGACGAACTTCATCAAGGACGTGGATACGCTGTCGCAAGGCAAGCTGAAGATCCAGCTGCACAACAACGCCTCGTTGTACAAAGCGCCGGAAATCAAGCGCGCCGTGCAAGGCAACCAGGCACAGATCGGCGAAATCCTGCTGACCAACTTCGCCAACGAAGACCCGATCTACGAACTGGACGGTCTGCCCTTCCTGGCCACGGGTTACGACGCTTCGTTCAAGCTGTACCAAGCGCAAAAGCCTTTCCTGGAAAAGAAGCTTGAGTCGCAAGGCATGATGCTGCTGTACGCCGTGGCGTGGCCGCCCCAAGGCATCTTCGCCAACAAGGAAATCAAGCAGATCAGCGACATGAAGGGCCTGAAGTGGCGCGCGTACAGCCCGGTCACGGCCAAGATCGCTGAACTGGTCGGCGCGCAGCCCGTCACGGTGCAGCAGGCTGAACTGGCGCAAGCGCTGGCTACCGGCGTGATCGATTCCTATATGTCGTCGGCCTCCACCGGCTACGACACCAAGACCTACGAGTACATCAAGAAGTTCTACGACACGCAGGCCTGGTTGCCCAAGAACGCCATCATCGTGAACAAGAAGGCCTTCGACGCGCTGGAGCCCGCCACGCAGGACGCCTTGAAGAAGGCCGGTGCGGAAGCCGAGGCGCGCGGCTGGAAGCTGTCGCAAGAAAAGAACAAGTGGTATCAGGAACAGTTGGCCAAGAACGGCATGGAAACCGTGCAGCCCACCGTCGAGCTGAAGGAAGGCCTGTCGGTGATTGGCAAGCGCATGCTGGATGACTGGCTGAAGAAGGCCGGCGCGGATGGCAAAACCATGATCGACACCTACAAGAAGCAGTGATATTTCCATGCGCCGCTTTTTAGATGGTCTTTACGGCGCGGCCGGCCTGTTGGCCGGCTTGTGCACGATCGGCGTCCTGGTGTCGGTGCTGGCGGCGATCATCGCCCGCCAGCTCGGCTGGAACATTCCGGGCACCGATGCGTATGCAGGCTACTTCATGGCCGCGGCGGGTTTTCTGGCGTTGGCCAGCACGTTCAAGCACGGCGAACACATCCGTGTAACGCTGTTGCTGAATTCGCTGGCGCCGGCCGGCAGCCGCCGGCTGGATATTTTTGCGCTGGCCGTGGGCTCGCTACTGGCTTCGGCCTTTGCCTTCTTCAGCATCAAGCTGACGTACGACTCCTGGCTGTACAACGACATCTCTACGTCCAACGACGCCACGCCGCTCTGGATTCCCCAGATCAGCATGGCGGTGGGCACGGTCTTGTTCCTGGTCGCCCTTGTCGACGAACTGGTCCGTCGTTCACGCGGCGTGGCCGCCGCTACCTCGCAGCAAACCCATGAATGAACTTCTTGTCATTACCCTATTGGTCGTTTCGATCTTCGTGCTCTTGGGCTGCGGGGTCTGGGTCGGCCTGACGCTGGCGGGTACGGCGTGGATCGGCATGGAGATCTTCTCCAGCCGCCCGGCGGGCGACGCCATGGCCGTCACCATTTGGGGCGCCTCGTCCAGTTGGACGCTGACCGCCCTGCCCTTGTTTCTGTGGATGGGCGAAATCCTGTTCCGCACCCGGCTGTCCGAAGACCTGTTCAAGGGATTGGCGCCGTGGCTGAACCGCTTGCCGGGAAGGCTGCTGCACACGAACGTGATCGGTTGCGCGATTTTCGCGGCCGTGTCGGGGTCGTCGGCCGCCACCTGCGCCACCGTCGGCAAGATGACCATTCCCGAACTGACGCGCCGTGGTTATCCCGAGGACAAGATCCTGGGCACGCTGTCGGGCGCAGGCACGCTGGGCCTCTTGATTCCGCCGTCGATCATCATGATCGTGTACGGCGTGGCGGCCGACGTGTCGATCGCCAAGCTGTTCATCGCGGGCATCTTCCCCGGGGCAATGTTGGCCTTGCTGTTCATGGGCTACATCGCCTGGTGGGCCATCCGCAATCCCGGCCAGGTGCCGGCGGCGGATGCCGGCATGTCGTTCATGCAGAAGCTGTCGCAGTCGCGGCACCTGATTCCCGTCATGGTGCTGATCGGCGCGGTGCTGGGCTCCATCTACAGCGGCATTGCCACCGCGACGGAAGCGGCGGCGGTGGGCGTGGTGGGCGCATTGATCCTGTCGGCGCTGCAAGGCTCGTTGAACCGGTCAACCTTCAAGCAATCACTGCTGGGCGCTACCCGGCTGTATTGCATGATTGCGCTGATTCTGGCGGGCGCGCAGTTCCTGACGCTGGCGATGGGCTATATCGGCCTGCCGCGCGCGCTGGCCGAATGGATCGGCGGGCTGGGCTTGTCGCAATTCGGCCTGATCATGGCGCTGATGGTGTTCTTTGTTGTCCTGGGTTGCTTTCTGGACGGCATTTCGATCGTGGTGCTGACCATGGGCGTGCTGCTGCCCACGGTCCAGGCCGCGGGCATCGACCTGATCTGGTTCGGCATCTTCATCGTGTTCGTGGTGGAAATGGCACAGATCACGCCGCCGGTAGGCTTCAACCTGTTCGTGCTGTCCGGCATGAGCGGGCGCGAACTGCCGTACATCGCGCGGGCCTCGTTGCCGATGTTCTTCCTGATGATCGTGGCCGTGCTGTTGCTGTATTTCGTCCCCGGCATCGCGACGTGGCTCCCTCTGCATATGACGCTGTGACGCTGTGACGCCATAGCGCTGCACGCAAAACCGGTCGCTTCACGCGGCCGGTTTTTTTTTCGCCCGCGCGCTCCCTTTTTCGGCATTCCGCGTTCTGTAAACCAGGGAAAACGCCAAATCCATTTGGGCACTACAGCAGCGCCAATTTTCTTAGAATCCCCAGGCGTCAAACGGCTGCACCAAGTTGGCGCAGCCTTTTCGCCTACGCCATTGGGCCAATGCTCCGGACCCGCGCTGAATCCAAAGCGTCGGTGCAAGGGCCCAGCGTCGGACGACCCTTCCGGCGCAACATCTCCGGCCACAAGCCGGATGCAATCAAAACAAATCAGCTACACAGGAGGAGTCTCGAATGAAACGCATCACCCTTACGCTCGCCGCAGCAGGCCTGGGCCTGGCCGCCGGCGCCGCTTCGGCGGAAACCAGCGTCACCCTGTACGGCATCGCCGACGTCAGCATCCGCTACCTGAGCACCAGCGCCGGCAGCGTTGGCCAGGACGGCAGCCGTGTGTCGATGGAAAACGGCGCCATCTCGAACAGCCGTTGGGGCCTGCGTGGCTCGGAAGACCTGGGCAATGGCAACCGCGCCTTCTTCCGCCTGGAAAACGGCTTCAACATGCAGAACGGCAATTCGTCGGCCACGGGCAAGACGTTTGGCCGCCTGGCCTATGTGGGCCTGGACGGTGGCAGCATCGGCCAACTGACCTTGGGCTTGCAGAACACGCCGATGTTCGACCTGCTGGCCGACCACTTCGACCCGCTGACCGTGGGCAACTACGATCAAAACGCCTGGTTGCCCGCCGCGATGTCGCGCGTGCGCACCAACAACATGACCAAGTACTCCAACACCATTGGCGACCTGTCATTGGCGTTGTCGTGGGCCAACGGCGAAAGCTGGGAAGACCGCAAGGCCGGCCAGCAATACGGCGCCAGCCTGCGTTACATGGTCGGCAAGCTGGGCCTGGGCGCGGCGTATCAGCAGACCTACGACGGCCTGGATTCCGATCTGCGCCAACGCGTCTGGAACTTGAACGCGTCCTACCAGTTCGACAGCGCCAAGGTGTTCGTCGGCTACTTCAACGGCCGCGACGAAACCGGCTGGGTCAATGCCGTCATGGGCGGCGCCACCACCACCGCTGGCCTGGAACGCAAGGACAACGGCTACTTCGCCGGCGTCACCTGGCAAGCCACGCCGCGCTGGGCCATTACCGGCGCAGGCTACTACGACCAAAGCAAGAACGTGGTGGAAGACGGCGACAAGGGCAAGCGCTATGCGCTGGTGGCCGTGGCCGAATACTCGCTGTCCAAGCGTTCGCAGGTCTACGGCACCGTGGACTGGAACAAGGTCAGCAACGCCGCCAGCAACGAAATTGCCGGCAAGAACCACCAGGTGGGCGCGGCCGTGGGCTTCCGCCACATTTTCTAAAACCTGGCGTTCGCCAAAAACAAGACCCATCGCGTTGTCGTGATGGGTCTTTTTTCTTACAGCATGGCCATTCGGCTGTTAACCAGGTCGGTCACCAGCATATGCCCCGGGGCGTGCGTGATGCAGAACTCCGGCCGCACTGACGACACCACCGACTGCGGCGTGACGCCGCAAGCCCAGAACACCGGCATTTCGCCGGGCCGGATCTCGACCGCGTCGCCGTAATCCGGCCGATTGATGTCCGCGATGCCGATCAGCGCGGGGTCGCCAATGTGCACAGGCGCGCCATGCACGGACGGAAAGCGCGACGTCACCTGGATCGCGCGGATGGCGTCAGCCGCCTTCAAGGGGCGCATGGACACCACCAAGGGGCCGCTGAACGAGCCGGCCGGATTCGTGGGAATGTTGGTGCGGTACATGGGCACGTTGCACCCCTGCTCGATGTGGCGCACCGGCAAGCCGTTGTCCAACATGGCTTCTTCGAACGAAAACGAGCAGCCGATCAGGAACGACACCAGATCATCGCGCCAGATATCGCGCACGTCGGTGGGTTCGGCCACCAGCTCGCCGTTCTTCCAGACGCGGTAGCGCGGGATATCAGTGCGGATGTCGATATCTGCCCCCAGTTCCGGCAACGCGGGGTTGCCCGGTTCGGACATGGCCAGCAAGGGGCAAGGCTTGGGGTTGCGCTGGCAGAAATGCAGAAACTCTGCGGCCAGCGCGCGCGGCAGGATAGCCAGGTTGGCCTGCACGTGCCCCGGCGCCAGGTTGGCCGTGGGGCCGGTCAGACGCCCGCTGCGGGCGTCCAGCCGGGCCTGGCGGGCCAGTTCGACACTATTGCGTACTACGTCGACGGGCGACATGACAATTCCTCTTGATGCGGGTTGTGACGTGCTTGGCGATCAACGCCCGGCCAGCAGCGCTTCAACCGCCAGGCCCACGGCCAGGATGCGGCGGTCGGCGCCATTGCTGCCGGAGATCATCAAGCCCACGGGCGCCGTGCCCGGCGCATGGCACGGCAGAGACAGCGCGCAACCGTCCAGGAAGTTGATCAACGTGGGGTTGCGCAAGATCAGGCCGTTGGCCGCGTAATAGGCTTCGTCGGACGCCACCAGGTCCGCCACCGCCGGCGCCACGATGGGCGTGGTGGGCATGATGAGCGCGTCGTAGCCGGCAATGCGGTGGTCCACCGCGGCCACCCAGGCTTCGCGCGCATCCAGCAAGTCCAGGTAGTCGGCGGCGCTCATGTCCTGGCCGCGCATGATGCGCGACACCACGCGGGGGTCGTAGCGCTTGCCGGCGCGCGCGATCAGGTCGCGGTGCCAGGCCCAGGCTTCGGCCGCCGTGAAGCCGCCCTTGCTGTTGATGTTGCCCAGTTCAGCGAATTCGGGAATGGCGATTTCCTCGACCAGCGCACCCGCGTCCCTCAGCTTGGCCACGGCAGCGGCAAAGCTGTCGGCCACGTGCTTTTCCATGGCGTCCAGCGCCAGCGTGGTCGGCACCGCCAGGCGCAAGCCGCGCAGGGCCATTGCCTCGGGCACCGGGCCGCCGTCGCCCGACAGGATGGCGTCCAGCTCGGCGCAGCAGCGCACGCTGCCCGCGATGGGGCCGATGGAATCCAGGTTCGCCGACAGCGGCAGCACGCCCGTCATGGACACGCGCCACGCGCTGGGCTTGAAGCCCGTCAGACCGCACAGCGCGGCCGGAATGCGCACCGAACCACCCGTGTCCGAACCAATGCCGGCCACGGCCATGCCATCGACAACCGACACCGCCGCGCCCGAGGACGAACCGCCCGGAATGCGGCCGGTGCCACGGTCATACGGGTTCAGCGGAGTGCCGTAGTGCGGGTTGATGCCCAGGCCCGAATAGGCGAATTCGGTCATGTTGGTGCGGCCGATGATGACGGCACCGGCGGCGATCAAACGCTGCACGACTTCGGCGTTGGCGTCGGCTGCCGGCTCGCCTTCGCGCGCGACGGAACCGGCCATGGTGGTTTCGCCCTCGATGTCGAACAGGTCCTTGATGCTGATCGGCAGGCCTTCCACCGCCGAGCGCACGATGCCGGCCGCGCGCAGCGTGTCGGAAGCGCGCGCCTGGGCCAGCGCCGATTCGGCATACAGCTTGGTGAACACGCGCGCGCCCTCGCCCGCCGCATCCTGGGCGCGTGCCAGCGCCAGTTCGGTCAGGGCGACTGACGTGGTACGGCCTTCACTCAGGGCCAAGGTCAGTTCATTCAAGGTCGAAACCATCTTTGTCCTCGTGCCGACTTGCGGCGTAAAAGTGCGGACAGGCGCAACCTTGAGAAAAGGCGCGCCTGGTGTTCAATGCCATCCCATCACATCAGGAACCGGAATCAGGCCACCACAGGCAGCGATTCAACATGATAGCGGTGGCTGATCGTGCGCTGGCGGCGCGGGTCGAACAGTTCCATGGTGAAGTCGGCTGCGGCGCGGATGCCGCCAATGGCGCCCACCGTGCCGCAGGTCATGCCCGCGCCTTGCGGCAACACGGCAGCGCCGCCGGTGTAGCCGGCGATCAGGTCTTGCGGCGTGCGCAGCGTGGACAGCGGGCCTTCCTGGTACAGCACTTTTTCGCCGTTTTCGACGATATACGAGCGGATGACCAGTTCGTCCCAGTAGTCCGCCACGTCGGCCAGGCGCCAGGCGACGGTTGCCACGGGCTTGACGCAGACCTGCTTGGACATGGCGACGCTGACGGTCTCCAGCTTGCGGTCGGTATGGTCGGAAGCGATGCTGACGTACATCTCGCCATCCACGGCGAACACGAAGGTTTCCACTTCGCCCGAGGAATCTTCGCCCACGGCCTGCACTTGCGTGGCCTGGGTCAGTTGGTTGTCGGCAATGCGGTAGTACAGCGGCACGCTGGTCGGGCGCGGCACGCCGATGGCGGCCAGCTCTTCGATGTGGTGCTCAATGGCGGCCATGTCGCGTCCGGCCCAGCCGGCCACGATCAGGGTGTTGAAGTCCACTTCCACCTGGCGGGGATTGGCGTCGTCGATGTTGAATATGGCTTTCATATCAGTCCTGCGGAAATAACGGGTGGAAAACGGTGCGGCCACCCACGGGCCGCACCCGGTTCAAACAAGCAATCAACCAAACGCGCGCGGCAGCCACAGCGCGATGTCGGGCCAGAACGCCAGCAATGCCAGCATCACGAACATGGCGGCGACAAACGGCAGGCTGCCGACGATGACGGCGCTCATGGAACCGCTCTTGCGCAGGCTTTGCACCACGAACAGGTTCAGGCCCACGGGCGGCGTGATCAGCGCGGCTTCGACCAGGATGATGATGACGATGCCCAGCCAGATCGGGTCGTAACCCAGCGCAATCATGATGGGCGCCACGATGGGGATGGTCGTGATCATCATGGACAGCGTTTCCATGAAGCAGCCCAGCACCAGGTAGAAGATCACCACGATCAACAGCATCCAGCCGGGCGACAGGCCCAGGCCGGTGATCGACTTGGTCAAGGCATCGGTCAGGCCGGTGGCCGACATGACGAAATTCAGGAAGCTGGCCGCGATGACGATCAGCATGATCATCGCCGTGGACCGCATCGTGCCCTCCATCACTTCGCGCAGCATCGTCCAGCTCAGGCGGCGGAACCAGGCGGCCAGGATGAACGCGCCCAGCACGCCCAGCGCGGCGGCTTCCGTCGGCGTGGCGAGACCTGCGTAGATGGAACCGACCACCAGGAAGAAGATGCCCATGGGCGGCGCCAGGTGCACCAGGCTGGCCAGGCGTTGGCCCCAGGTTGCGTGGATCTTCTTGCCGCCCCAGGACGGCTTGGCAACGCAAGCAACGACCACCGTCAGCATGAACAGCGCGGCCATCGCAAAGCCCGGAATGATGCCGGCCAGGTACAGCTTGGGCACCGACGAATTCGTCAGCACGCCATATATGACCAGGTTGATCGACGGCGGAATCAAGATGCCCAGCGTTCCGCCCGCGGCCAAACTGCCCAGGAACAGCGGCTCGTTGTAGCCGTACTTGCGGATCTGCGGAATGGCGACGGTGCCCACCGTGGCCGCGGTCGCCACGCTGGAACCGGACGTGGCCGAAAACAAGGTGGATGCGCCGATGTTGGCGTGCATCAAGCCGCCCGGCAACCACGACAGCCACAAGCTCATCGCGCCGTACATGCGTTCGGCGAAACCCGCGCGCAGCAGCACTTCGCCCAGCATGATGAACAGCGGAATCGCCACCAGCAGGAACTCGTTGTTCGAGCTCCAGGAAATTTCACCGATAGCGCGCGACAGCGGCAGCATCGAGAACAGCGGGTCCAGGATCAGGCCCAGCACGCCAAGCGCCGCGCCCACCGGAATGGACAGGCCGATCAGCACCAGCAACAACGTCAATGCGGTGGAAATCATGCCGCTTCTCCCTTCACCATGCGCTCGCCCGCGGCGGCTTCTTCTTCGGCTTCTTCCTGCGCCGAACGAACGCCGCAGATCTGCTTGACCAGTTCGATATCGCCCGTGACCAGCGCGGCGGAGGCGCGCGTCAGCATCAGCGCGACGGTGATGCACATCCAGGCCAGGCCCAGCAGCCACAAGCCCTGCGGGATCCACAAGGGCGTGGCCAGCGGCGTGTTGGCCGCGGACTTCTGCACCCACGAGGTTTGCACCACGTCGTAGGCGTAGTACGTCAGGAACACCATGAAGACGGCCATCGCCACCATGGAAATCCAATCCAGCACGGCCGACAGGCGCACCGGCAAATATTGGTAGAGCACGTCAACGCGCACGTTGGCGCGCTGCAAGGTGGCGAAGGCCAAGGCCCAGGACGTGCTGATGGCGAAGGCGTAGCTGGAGAGCTCGTCGGCGCCACCGGTGGTAAAGCCCAGGAATTTGCGGGCCAGCACGTCGAAGGAGATCAGCAGCACGCTGGCCACCGTCAACGCGCCGCCGGCCCAGACGGCGATGCGCGACAAGGTCTCGGCGCGCCGCAACAGGCCGCCCAGCAGGCGGAAGTTTTCGGTTTGGGTCATGAATAGCACCTCTGCGGGCATACGCCCGGTATGACTAGCGGGAAAACGCGCCGCCGCGCGATGCGGCGGCGCTGTCCAGCGCTTACTTGCTGGCGGTCAGGCCCAGCGTCTTGCCGATGGTGGCGTTGAAGTCCTTCACGCACTGTGCCGAGCAACGGGCGGCCCACTTGGGCAGCACGGCTTCCTGCGCAACCTTCTTCAGCAGCGCGCGGTCAGCGTCGGACGGCTGAACCAGAACCATCTTGCCCTTGACCGGGAACGGGCAAGCAGCGGCGCCCGTGTTGCAGTCATAGCCTTCCTGCGTCTGGCGCGCGGCGGCTTCCCAGATGTTGTCGACCAGCGTCTTCACGTTGGTTTGCAGGAACGTGCGAACGGCGGGGTCCAGCTTGTCCCAGGCCTTCTGGTTGACGGCATGGATCTGCTGGTTCCAGTTGATCGGCAGCGCGACCAGGTGCGTGGACACTTCGTACCACTTGGCCGAATAGCCCGACAGCGAACCGGTGATGGCGCAATCGACCACCTTGTTCTGCAGGGCCGGAACCACTTCACCGAACGCCATCGTCACGCTGGAACCGCCCAGCGCTTCAACGAATTCGGCCGTGGTGCGGCTGCTGGTGCGGACCTTCTTGCCCTTGATGTCGGCCAGGCTCTTGATCTCGGCGTTGCAGAACAGCACTTGCGCGGGATAGGTGGAAATGCCCAGCAGCTTGACGTTGTTGCCTTCGCCATAGAGCTTGGCGTAGACGGGTTCGAAGGCCTCGGTCACGGCGCGGGCGGTCTTGACGTCGGGCGCCAGGCCGGCCAGGTCGATGGCTTCGTTGATGGGGTTGTCGCTGGCGAAGTACGACAGCGTGGCGGTGCCGAACTCAATCACGCCTTGCGACATCAAGCGCAGCAACTCGGGACCCTTCAGGCCCATTTCGTTGAAGCCCTTGATCTCCGCCGTGACCTGGCCCTTGGACAGCTCGGGAATGGTCTTCGTCCAGAACGGCTTTTCGTAGTCGTTATAGGCGGTCAGGTTGGACAGGCCCCCCACGACCTTCAACTGGGTTTTGGGCAGGTCCTGCGCGTGAACGGCGCCGGCAAGCATGCTAGCGGCGACGGCGGCGAAAACAAGAGACTTCTTCATGGACAAAACTCCTGGCTGGCGGGATGGTCTGCGCACGCGGGATCCCGTTACCCCGATCACGTGCGGTTTGGGTTCAGGTGGTCAGGCGCGATGAACGCGCGCTGCGCGTGGCCGAGGACGGCGCCAGGGTCTGCAATTGGATCGAGTGACTATTCATGCTTTTCCCCCGCACTGTGTATCCAGGCGTTGCATTCTTGATGTCTCGCCATTGCATCCGCCAGCGCAGGAAGCGTCCAATCGTAAGTTGCGATGTGGGGGTATAAATATTTCTTGGGTCTCGCCCGGCGGCGCGGACGGAATTCACGCAAATGACGGCCTGGCGCGGTGTTGCCGGCGGTTTCACGTTCGCCCGCGCATGACTGACGATACCCCCGGCGGACCCGGGTCGGCCCCTGACCAGGGGAAAACACCTAGGCAGGAATTCCGTTTCCGGCCTGCGCCGCGACCTTTTGCGCCATCTGCGCAATCACCCTGACGGCGTGGCTGTCCGGCCCCTGCACCCAGCTTGCGGTGAAGCTCAATTCGGGCAAGGGGTCGGCCTGCACGCGCAAGATGCGCAGTTCGCCGCGTGCCAGTTCCTTGCCCAGGAACACCGGCGCGATCACGCTGGTGCCGATGCCGTCCTGCGTCATCCGCACCACCATGGACATGGACGCGCTGCCATACATGCGCGGCGAGGCCACGCCGGCGCGCGTCAGCATGTCGCGCACCACGCGGTACGGCGAACTATTGGACGGGTACGTGATGATGGGCAGCTTGCCGATGCGCTCAAGCGTCAGCGGTTCCGGGCCCAGGTCCAGCGTGGGGCTGGCCACCCAGGCCAGCGGATAGCTGCACAGCGCCAGGTTTTCAACGCGCGCCTCAAGCACGGGCCCCATCAGGAAGGCCAGATCGATCTGGCGCGACATCAGGTGCGGACGCAGCACATGGGTGGTGTCCACCTCAATCTCCAGCACCAACGCCGGGTAGGTCGTATGAATCAGTTCGATCAGCGTGGGCAGCCAGGTCTGCACAATGGTTTCGGCCACGCCGATGCGCACGGTACCGGTCATGACGTTTTGTTCGCGCGCGGCCTCGAACATGTCGCGCCGCACTTGCAGCATGCGCTCGGCATGCGACAGCAGTTCGTGCCCCTTGGCGGTGAGCTTGACGCCGCGCGCGTCGCGCTCGAAGAGCCGCACGCCCAGGTCCGCCTCAAGCGAGGCGATGCGCTGCGACACGGCGGGCTGCGTGGTGTTGAGCTTGTCTGACGCAGCGCGGAAGCTGCCCAGCGTGGCGACCCAAAAAAAAGTTTCGACGTTACGTAGTTCGATCATTGGCCTGTTCCCCCGGCGCGATGAGCGTATCATGGCAGCCGCCCATTTCCCCATCAGGAGCCCGTCCATGTCCCCGGCCGATCCAGGTCGCCCACAAGCCCCCGCGCCCGCTTCGCGCGGCCCGCTCGTCGGCATCTTGCTGCTGGTGCTTTCGATGTGGACGCTTTCCTGTCTGGACGCCAGCGGCAAATGGGTCATGAATGCGGGGGTGCCGCTGCTGGTGCTGTCGTGGTTCCGTTATGTCGTGCACCTGATCCTGGTGCTGGCGCTGGTGTTGCCGACGCGCGGGCTTCGGGTGCTGCGCAGCAACAAGCCGCGCGAACAACTGATCCGCGGCGGCTCCATGTTCCTGGCCACGCTGATGTTCTTCACGACGCTCAGCTACATCCCCCAGGCCGAGGCCACGGCCATCAACTTCCTGGCGCCCTTGCTGGTGCTGTCGGTGGCGCCCTGGGTCCTGAAAGAGCCCGCCCGCATGTCGCGCTTCGTGGCGGCGGGCATTGCGTTTATCGGCGTCATCATCGTGATCCGACCCGGCGGCGGCTTGCACCCGGTCGGCACCATTTTCGGTCTGCTGACAGCCTGTTGCTTTGCCGCGCAGTTCATCGCCACGCGGCGGGTCGCGGGCGATGATCCCTTTACCTCGCTGATCTGGAGCGGCGCGGTGGGTACCATTTGCCTGACCGTGACCCTGCCCTTCGTGCTGCCGGCGGCACTGCCGGTCTTGCAGGGGCTTTCCGGCTTCGATTGGTTCTTGCTGATCTCGACCGGCCTGACTGGCGGGGTGGGCCATCTGTTCCAGATCGCCGCTTACCGCCGAGCCCCGGCGTCCACGCTGGCGCCTTTCATTTATTTGCAGATCATCAGCGCCACGTCCGTGGGCTGGCTGGTCTATGGCCATTTCCCGGACCCACTGACCTGGCTGGGCATCGCCATCATCTGCGCCAGCGGCATCGGCATCGGGTTGATCGAATGGCGCCGCAGTGTTGCCACCAGCGCGGCAGCCGCCGGGGCCACTGTTCGCTAGGCTTGGGGCTAGACCCACAGCCGGACCCACGGCCAAACCCAAGGTCAGGCCCACGGCGCAACGCATGACGGGGCCGAGGGCGGCGCGCGTGCGACCGCTCCCGTACAATGCTCGTCGCTTTTTGCGCTTTCGCGCTTAGGCTCCCAGCATCCGGCATTTCCCCGAGCGAGGTCTTCATGGTCATCAAGCCCCGTGTGCGCGGCTTTATCTGCGTCACCACCCATCCCGTTGGCTGCGAAGCCAACGTCAACAAGCAGATCGACTACGTTCGGGCACAAGGCCCCATCGCCGGGGGCCCGAAGCGCGTGTTGGTGCTGGGCGCGTCAACCGGCTACGGCCTGGCCGCCCGCATCAGCGCGGCCTTCGGCTGTGGCGCGGAAACCTTGGGCGTGTTTTTCGAACGCCCCGCCGACGCCGCCAAGGCCGGCACGCCGGGCTGGTACAACACCGCCGCCTTCCACAAGGCGGCCCAAGCCCAGGGCCTGACCGCCACCAGCATCAACGGCGACGCCTTCTCGGACGAGATCAAGCAAAAGACCATTGCCGCCATCAAGGCGGGCATGGGCCAGGTGGACCAGGTCATCTACAGCCTGGCCGCCCCGCGCCGCACCCACCCCAAGACGGGCCAGGTGTTCAACTCCACGCTCAAGCCCATCGGCAACGCGGTCAACCTGCGCGGGCTGGACACCGACCGTGAAGTGGTCAAGGAGTCCGTGCTGGAGCCGGCCACGCAAGCCGAGATCGACGCCACCGTGGCCGTCATGGGCGGTGAAGACTGGCAGATGTGGATCGACGCGTTGCTGGATGCCGGCGTGCTGGCTGAAGGCGCCACGACGACGGCCTTCACCTACCTGGGCGAAAAGATCACGCACGACATCTACTGGAACGGGTCGATCGGCGCGGCCAAGAAGGACCTGGACGAGAAGGTGCTGGACATTCGCGCCAAGCTGGCCGCGCGCGGCGGTGACGCCCGCGTGTCAGTGCTGAAAGCGGTCGTCACCCAAGCCAGTTCGGCCATTCCGATGATGCCGCTGTACCTGTCGCTGCTGTTCAAGATCATGAAGGCGGAAGGCTCGCACGAAGGCTGCATCGAACAGGTGTACGGCCTGTACAAGGACAGCCTGTGCAGCGGCACGCCCATCCTGGATGAGCAAGGCCGCCTGCGCGCCGACTACAAGGAACTGGACCCGAAGGTGCAGGCGCAGGTGCAGGCGCTATGGACCCAGGTCACCAGCGACAACATCTACCAACTGACCGACTTCGCGGGCTACAAGCAGGAATTCCTGCGCTTGTTCGGGTTCGAGATCGATGGAGTGAATTACGACGCCGATGTGGATCCGGCCGTGGAAATTCGCGGCCTCGTTTGATCGCGGGTTGATCGCGGGTTGATCACATTCTGTGGCCTGCGCGCCGGGCTTGCCCGGCCGCGCACAGCCCGTCACAGATAATCCAGCGTCACCAAACGATGCGGTACGGCCACGCCGCCAGGTCCGCCGGGCAAGGGCCGAAGCGCCTTCGTACTGACCTTCACGACACTTTCACTTGTCACCGGCTGCCTGCCCGGGGCAGGCATGCAACTGACCCGATGCGCGCCCTGCCCGGCTGCGGGCACGCGGCTCGCCTGACATCGGGTGGGTTCCACAATCGAGCCGGAAAACCGGATGATGCCGCCCGCGGCACTGACCGTCATCGGGGTCAGCAAGGCAGCTAGAGACAGGACAAGCGCTGAACGACAAACAGTCATGGCGGCTCCAGAGCGAGGCAACGTCTGGCGCGCACGCTTGCCCGCCAAACTGCATTCCCTCGACATCGCCGTGGCATCAGGCCGGCGTCAAAGCGCTGCTAGGCAGGCGCCGTGGCGAATTCCATGTCTCGGTTGCTAATCAGACTACTCTGAAGCATTTATCGTATCAATCTGCATTAAGTCTAAAAACGCCGCTTACTTCGGGTTTTTCGTCAAGATCAATTCCAAAAGCCTATCCAGCCCCCCTTCATCGATCACCACATTGACGGTTTGTCGTACGACGGACTTGGCTCGATAGCCGACCGACAAGCCAGCGGCGCGCATCATCGGCAAGTCGTTCGCGCCGTCGCCCACGGCAATCGCCCGATCCAGCCCCACCCCGCGCTGCGCGCACACCTCGGCCAATTTGCGTCGCTTTTCCTCGCCGTCGCAAATGTCACCCCAAGGCTGCGGCACAAGCTTGCCGGTGAGGCGCCCATCAAGCACCTCCAGCACATTGGCGCGCACGTCGTCCAGCCCCAAACGCTGACGCAGGCGGTCCGTGAAGCAGGTAAAGCCGCCCGTCACCAACAGGCAGGTCAGACCCGCCCGCCAGCAATTGCAGCCGTACCGCCCCGCCGACCTGGACAAGATTCCCGCCGAGTTCCGTGGCCCCGATGACCTGTGGGTGGGCACGAACGTGCACGTGATGGTGATGATGGTCAACGAACGCCAGTTGAAGGGCCTGCCCGCGCCAGCCACCTGGTCGGACCTGATGCAGCCCCAATGGAAGAACAAGTTCGCCATTACCGACCCGTCCAAGAGCGGCACCGCGTACATGCTGGTGTACGGGCTGTACAAGCAGTTCGGCCAGCCCGGCCTGGACAAGATCGCGGCCAACGCCGTGGTCACCGCGTCGTCCGGCACCACCTACAAGGGCGTGGCCGCGGGCGAGTACGCGGTGGGCATGACGCTGGAATACGCCGCGCAGGAATACGTGGCGGGCGGGCAAAAGGAGATCAAGCTCGTCTATCCGAGCGAAGGCAGCTACTTGGCGCCGGAAGGCATGTTCATCATCAAGGGCGCCAAGAACCTGGACGCGGCGAAAGCCCTTTACGACGGGCTCTTAAGCAAGGAATCGCAGGAAGCGGCCGCCACCGACTATGAAACGGTGGTCGCGGCGTGGAACCAGGCGGTGGCCAAGGCGAAGTAAAACACGGGCCGGGGCGTATCAGTCGCCCTGTACCATCCGGCCCGCGGCCAGCACCAACTGACGGCCGCAGCGGGCGGCCAACTGCGGGTCGTGCGTTACCAGCACCAGCGTGGTGCCGTGCTCGCGGTGCAGGTCGAACATCAGGTCGATGACGGTGACGCCCGTGGCGGCGTCCAGGCTGCCGGTGGGCTCATCGGCGAACAACAGGTCGGGCTGCACCACGAAAGCGCGCGCCAGCGACACCCGCTGCTGCTCGCCGCCCGACAAGGTGCGGGGGTAATGATGCAAACGCGCACCCAGTCCCACGCGCTCAAGCATGGCCTGCGCGGCCTCGCGCGCGGACTGCCCGGCCAGTTCCAGCGGCAGCATCACGTTTTCCAGCGCCGTCAGGTTGGGCAGCAACTGGAACGACTGGAACACGAAGCCCACATGATTGGCGCGCAAGCGCGCGCGGCCGTCTTCATCCAGGGCGAACAGGTCGTGCCCGGCCAGATGCACGCTGCCCACGCTGGGAACATCCAGCCCGGCCAATAGTCCCAACAACGTGGACTTGCCCGAACCGGAGCTTCCGGTGATGGCGACGGCGCTGCCGGCCTGCACCGTAAAATCAATTCCTTCCAGGATAGACAGCGTCCCGCCGGCATCGGCTACCCGCTTGCCCAGCCCTTTCACCTCGATCGAATTCTTGCTATCCATGCGCCTATTTTCCCTTCTGCATCTAACGTCCGCCTTGGCGATTGCCGTCATGGCCCTTCCCGCCCACGCTCAGACCGCCCCGGCGGCCGAGGGTTCCGCATCGCGCACCTTGCTGGTGGTGGGCGACAGCCTGTCCGCCGAATACGGCATCAAGCGCGGCACGGGTTGGGTGCCCTTGCTGTCCGCTCGGGTTTCCGAACAATACCCCAAGTACCAGGTCGTCAATGCCAGCATCAGCGGCGACACCACCAGCGGCGGCATGGCGCGCCTGCCGGCGCTGCTGCGCCAGCACGCCCCCGCCGTGGTCGTGCTGGAACTGGGCGCCAATGATGCGTTGCGCGGCTTGCCATTGTCGATGACCGAGCAAAACCTGCGCGCCATGACGCAGGCCGCCAAGCAGGCCAAGGCGCAAGTGCTGATCGTGGGCATGCAGATTCCGCCCAACTACGGCCGCGATTACGCCCAGCGCTTCGCCCAACTGTTTTCCACGGTGGCCAAAGACGAAAAAGCCCGGCTCGTGCCCTTCCTGATGGAAGGTATTGCAACGAACCGGGCAATGTTCCAGGCTGACGGCATCCATCCTAACGAGGATGCCCAGCCCCAACTGCTGGACAACGTATGGCCGACGTTGCGGCCATTGCTGAACTAGGGCGGATCTACGGGCGGATCAGCCCTCTGCCTGCGGCTGATCGCCGCGAATGACCTCAGCGGCGCTGGGCAGTACTTGCACCTTGTACTGTTCACGCAGCATCTTCAGCATTGCTTCGATTTCGGCCTGACCCAGGCCGCCCGACAACTGCTGCGCCAGGCGGGCCTTGGCAGCCTCGTCAACCGTACCGGCTTCAACCTTTTCCAGGCGAACCAGCGTGTAGTCGTCGCCCGACTGAACACCGGCATAGCCCGGCAACGGCGTCGACGGCAGGCGCATCGCGGCGTCCACGACGGGTTGCGGCAGGTCCTTGGGATCCTGGCGCGAGATGACCACGGCAGGCGCGAAGCCTTCCGGCGCGGAGGACGGGTTGGCCTTGTCGGCAGCCAGCGCCGCTTCGCCGGCCTTCTTGGCGGCTTCGGCGGAACGCTCTTGGATCAAGCGCGAACGAATCGAATCGCTGACCTTGTCCAGGGGCGGCACGTGGGCCGGTTCCAGATTGGCGACGCGCACGGCCAGCATGACGGCGGGCGACAGTTCGATGACGCCGGAGTTCTGCTTTTCGCGCAGCACGTCGGGCGAGAACAGAATCTGGCGCACGCGCGGGTTGTCCAGCAGTTCGGCGTCGGGGCTATCAGCGGCGGAACCCGGGCCTGCCTTGTCGGCGGGCAAAAGGCCTTCGCGGGTCACGCCCGAGGCGGTACGCAGCTTCAGGCCCACGGCATCCGCGGCGGGTTGCAGGCTGTCGCGCTGGTCGTAGACCTGCTTGTTCAACTGGCTGGCCATTTCCGAGAAATGCACGGCGGCAAGCTGCTTGCGCACTTCGCCGGTTATCTGGTCCTTGACCTCGGCCAGCGGCTTGATGGCAGCGGGCTGGATCTCGGTGACCTTGATGATGTGCAGGCCCGACGGGCTTTCCACAACACCCGACACCTGGTCCTTGGCTTGGCTGAAGATGGCCTTTTCCAGCGGGCCGGTCAACATGCCCGGCGCCAGCCAGCCCAGATCACCGCCCTTGGCGGCCGAACCCGCGTCTTGCGAATTCTTGGTGGCCAGTTCGGCAAACTTGGCCGGATCGGCAGCCGCCTGCTTGGCCAGATCCTCGGCCTTGGCGCGCGCGGCCTTGCGGGCCTCTTCCGACGCGCCCGAGGGCAATTCAATCATGATGTGGCTGGCACGGCGGCGCTCGGGTTGACCAAAGCGGTTCTTGTTCTGCTCGTAGTAGGACGCCAGGTCTTCGTCCTTGACCTGGATGCCCTGCGTGGCGGCAGCTTCGTCCAGCACCAGGTATTGCACCTGAACCTGTTCGGGAATCTGCAGTTGCTGCTTGTTGGCGTCGTACCAGGCCTGGATGTCGGCGGGCGTCACGGTCACTTGCGAGCGATAGTCTTCAGCAGCGAAGCGGCGCAGTTGCACGGTGCGCTGCTGCGTCAATGCCGTTTCCAGCGAGGCCACGACCTCGGCGGGCACGCCGGCGGACCCACCCACGGGATCCAGCACGCGGCCAACGGCCAGGTCACGGCGCAGGCCGGCTTCAAACGACGTCGGCGACATGCCTTGCGCCACCAGCACCTGGCGATAGCGTTCGGGCGAGAAGCGGCCGTTGTCCTGGAACTGGGGAATGGCGGCGATGGTGTTGCGCAGCGTTTCGTCGGACACCGTGAAGCGGTTGTCGACGGCAACGTTGGCCAGCAGCCGTTGGTTGATCAGCTGGTTCAGCAGGTTTTCGCGCAAGGCGGGCGTGTCAACGACGGCGGGGTCGAAGCGGGCGCCCTGGCGTTGCTGTATCTGCGCCAGTTGGTCGCGATGCGCCTGATCAAACTCGGCGCGCGAAATCGGCTGGCCGGCGACCGTCGCCAACTCAGGCTCCTGGCGCATGAAGCTGTCATAGCCTTGAATTCCGACGAGGAAGAAGGACGGCACAATCAGAAGCAGCAGGATGAGCTGCATCCAGCGCCGATGGCTGCGAATTAATTCGAACATGGAATCCCTGTTGCCGCGCTCCGGGGGTGTCCACCCGAAGCCGCACGAAAACGCAAAAAAAAGGGCGAACTGGATTCGCCCCATTCCCATACCGGTCAATACCGGATCAGCGGGCGGATTTTAGCATTTCTCACTCGCATGGGGCCTTTAGATTCTCTTCAGATTATTCCGGACGGGCAGACGCGCTTGCCCTCCCCCGGGCCGATCCGCCGTCCACCGCGCCGTCCACCGCGCCGTCAGCCTGCCGATTGCCACGCCGTGGGGCCTGGCGCCCCAGGAATCGCCTGCCAAGAAGGAGTATCCTTGCAACCCTGTCCCCAAGAACCCCAAGCAACACCAAAATGACCGCAGAATTGCCCTCCTGGCCCTATTCCCGCTACATCGCGCACCGTGGCGGCGGCCGTCTGGCGCCGGAAAACACCTTGGCCGCCATGCGCGTGGGCGCCGCGCACGGGTTCACGATGTTCGAATACGACGTGAAGCTCAGCCACGACAACGTGCTGGTGCTGATGCACGACGACAACGTCGACCGCACCTCCAACGGCACGGGCCCGGCGGCCGCCAAGCCCTACGCGGAACTGGCGCAACTGGACTTCGGGGCCTGGCACTCGGCCGCTTATGCCGGTGAACCGCTGCCCACCCTGGCCGCCGTGGCCCGCTACACGGTTGCCAACCACATCGCCAGCAACGTCGAGATCAAGCCCTGCCCCGGCCGCGAAGCCGAAACCGGCGCCGCCGTGGCGCTGGCCTGCAAGCAACTGTGGCAAGACGCCGGCACGCCCCCGCTGCTGTCGTCATTTGCCGAAGACGCCCTGCAAGCGGCGTTGGAAGCCGCCCCCGAATTGCCGCGCGCCCTGCTGGTGGAAAAGGTGCCCGCCGACTGGCGCGAACGCCTTGCCAAGTACAAGTGCGTGGCGCTAAACATCAACCAACAAGACGCAACCCGCGAACTGATCGACGCCGTGCATGCCGCCGGCTATCGGATCGCGGCCTGGACCGTCAATGACCCCGAACGCGCCCGCTTGCTGCTGGACTGGGGCATCGACGGCATTTTCACCGACGAGCTGGCCGCGATCCGGCCCGCCGCCTGAGGCAGAACGCCCCGTGTTCAGTTACCGCCACGCCTTCCACGCCGGCAATCACGCCGACGTGCTCAAGCACGCCATCCTGGTCCACACCCTGGACTACTTCAACAAAAAAGACGCGCCCTATTGGGTCGTGGACACCCACGCCGGCGCCGGCCTCTACAACCTGGAGAGCGACTGGGCCAACAAGACGTCCGAATTCGAGGGCGGCATCGGCCGCCTGTGGGATGCCAAGGATCTGCCCCCGCTGTTGGCCGACTACGTTGCACGCATCCGCGACTACAACACCAATGGCCGCCTGAAGCGCTATCCCGGTTCGCCGTGGCTTGCGCTTGACGTGATGCGCCCGTCCGACCGCCTGCGCCTGTTCGAAATGCACCCGACCGAGATCGACACCTTGGTCGTCAACCTGGAACACCAGGGCCGCACTGCGCAGCGCCAGACCACCATCTACGGCGATGACGGCTTCGAGGGCGTGAAGGCCCTGCTTCCGCCGCCCACGCGCCGGGGCATGGTGCTGATCGACCCGTCGTACGAAGACAAGCACGACTACCGCCGCACGCTGATTACCGTCAAGGAATGCGTGAAGCGCTTCGCCACCGGCACCATCGCCATCTGGTACCCGCTGGTGCAGCGCCGCGAGGCCAGCGAAATGGCGCGCCATTTTGAAAACTTGAAGGTCAAGAGCTGGCTGCACGCCACGCTGACCGTCAAGAAGGCCACCATCGACGGCTACGGCCTGCACGGCAGCGGCATGTTCCTGATCAACCCGCCGTGGACCCTGCACGAAGGCTTGAAGCAGGCCATGCCCTACCTCGCCCGCGAACTTGGCGAGGACGAACGCGCCGGCTTCACCCTGCAATACCGCGAAAACCCATTCCCGGTGCCGAAGAAGCAGTCGGACGACTAAGGGCGCCACGCATCAAAGACAATGGCCCGATCCTGATGGATCGGGCCATTTTTTATCGGGGCGGCGCAACCGCCTCTGCGGTCGAAACTACGGAAGCCCCCCTGGGTGCGGGGGGCCAGCGCCCCCCCTTGCCCGGGTTAAACCGTCTCTTGTTCCGACGTCTCGTTGCGCAGCGATTCGCGGGCGGCGGCGAGTTTCGCGGCCGCGTCGCGCAGCGCCGTGCGCAGCCCCTCTTCGATGACGGGGTGGTAGAACGGCATTTCCAGCATGCGCGCCACGGTCAGCTCCTGCTGTACGGCCCAGGCCAGCAAATGGCCGATGTGCTCGGCGCTAGGGCCGACCATTTCGGCGCCAAGGAAGCGGCCCGAGGCAATGTCGGCGTACACGTGCAGCATGCCCTTGTTCTTCAGCATGACCCGCGAACGGCCCTGGTCGCTGAAGTCCACTTCGCCCACCACAAACGTGCCGGGGATCAGGCGGCCGTAGCCCTGGCCCGCCAAGGCAATCTGCGGGTCGGAGAACACCACGGCCAGCGGCGCGCGGCGCAGGCCCTTGCGAAGTTCCGGAAAGCGCGCGGCGTTTTCGCCGGCGATGCGGCCTTCGTCCGCGGCCTCGTGCAGCAAGGGTGCGTCGGCGTTGGCGTCTCCGGCGATGAAGATGGCGGAATCGCCGGCTTGCATCGTTTCGCGATCGAACACCGGCACGCCGTGCACGTTCAGTTCCAGCGACGTGTTTTCCAGGCCCAGGCCGTCCACGTTGGCGCGGCGGCCGGTCGCGACCAGCGCGTAGTCGAAGCGTTCGATGCGCTCGCTGTTGTCCAGCGTGATATAGCGCACTTCCACCTCGTCACCCACCCGCGTGGTTTCCAGCACGCGAGCGTCCGGATCCAGATAGAACTCGCGCTGGAAGATCTTGCGGGCGCTATGCCGCACTTGCGGGTCGCTGATGCCGCCCAGGCTACCGCTGACGCCGAAGACGCGCACCTCGACGCCCAATCGCGCCAGCGCCTGGCCCAGTTCCAACCCGATCACCCCAGGTCCGAACACCGCCACGCGGCGGGGCAGATCGTCCCAGGCGAAAACGTCGTCGTTCACCACCAGGCGATCGCCCAGCGCACGAAACGGCGGCGGCACCGAGGGCCGTGAACCGGTTGCGATGACCACGCGCGAGGCATGCACTTCCGTGTGCTCGTCCACTCGCAACACTGTGTCGGAGATAAAGCGCGCATAGCCGCGCAGCTTGTCTTCAGCGGGAATGTTCTCGACGCCTTCAAGCACGAAGCCCACGAAGCGGTCGCGTTCGCGCTTGACGCGGTCCATCACCTCGACGCCATCCACCGTGATCTCGCCGCCGACGTGTACGCCAAAGGCTTCGGTATGCGCCGCGTTATGGGCGGCTTCGGCGGCGGCGATCAGCAGCTTGGACGGCATGCAGCCGACACGGGCGCAAGTGGTGCCATAGGGGCCGCCTTCAATAATCAGCGCGCGCTTGCCCGCGGCTTTCGCGGCGCGATAAGCGGCCAGACCGGCCGTGCCGGCGCCGATGACAGCGATATCGGTATGCAGAGTTTTCATGACTGTGGGTTCCCCTGTTGCGGGTAGCAAGAAGAATTCAAAGGCGAGTTCCGCCTTGTTGCGCATCCTCGGGACGAACACCGTCCGGCGACACCGGTAAAGGGCCGCATAAGGCATGCATTAAGGGTGCGTAAAAAGGGAAGCTCGTGCCGGAAAAAACCAGGCGGTCAACTTGCAACCGCCTGACTTCACCGGCCGGGCGCGGGGCTTGCCCCTGCCCGGCCGCCAGCCTTTAGGCGAAATGCGCCTTCAGGTCTTCCAGGCCGCCGATCAGCGCGCCATTGATGAACACCTGGGGAGCGGTGCCCTTGCCGGACACCGCGCCGATCACACGGCCACGGACCTTGTTTTCCAGCGGGATTTCGATCGGGGCATAGCCCTTTTCGTCCAGCAGCGCCTTGGCTTCCACGCAGAACGGGCAGCCCGGCTTGGAGAACACGACCACCTGGTCAGGCTTCTTGGCCGTCGGCGCGATGTGCGCCAGCATCGTGTCGGCGTCCGACACTTCAAACGGGTCGCCTTCCTTTTCCGGTTCGATGAACATCTTCTGCACGACGCCGTCCTTCACCAGCATCGCATAGCGCCAGCTACGCTTGCCGAAGCCCAGGTCGCTCTTGTCGACGAGCATGCCCATGCCTTCCGTGAAGGCGCCGTTACCGTCGGGCAGCAAGGTGATGTTGGCCGATTCCTGGTCCTTGGCCCATTCGTTCATGACGAAGGTGTCGTTGACCGACACGCAGACGATGCTGTCGACGCCGGCGGCAAAGAACGCGGGGGCCAGTTCGTTGTAGCGCGGCAGGTGGGTGGACGAGCAGGTCGGCGTGAAAGCGCCGGGAAGCGAGAAGACGACAACCGTCTTGTTCTTGAACAGATCGTCGGTTGTGACCTTCTTCCACGTGTTGTCCTCACGGACGGGGAACGTTACGCTCGGAACACGTTGGCCTTCGCGGTTTTGCAGCATTCAAATCTCTCCTTGGGTAGCGGGGTTTGTTTAACCACCATGGAAAGAATCATAAACGCTGGCTATCGATAAAACAAATTTAATAAACTAAATTGATTAATAGCTTTTAACAATGAAGATATGAATTTCGGAAAGCGGCATCTATCATAGCCGCCTTCCGATCTTCGGACGTAACTTACACCCGGGCCGGCTCGTAACCCGCTTCGCGGATGGCGGCTTCGACCTTATCGGCCTGATCCGTGCCCGTCACCGTGACGCGGTGCGACGCCACGTCGGCAGCGACCGTGGCGCCGGGAACGGCCTGGTTTACCGCGCTGGTAATGCTCTTGACGCAGTGGCCGCAGGTCATGTCGGGGACTTGGAATTCGATGCTCATGGTTGTTTTCCTCAAGATCAGCGTTGGCGGATGCAGAATTTGACCCGCCATGACACGCAGCTTAAACATTCCCATCATGTCAAGGTCAAGCGTAAAATTGCGCCTTGACCTTCCCACGATGGGAAGGATGAAACTGCAAGCTCACCCCCAAACACGAGAATCGCCATGAGCGTTGCCAGCCCCTCAACCACCCAATTGGAACTCGCCATTGAAGGCATGACGTGCGCGTCGTGCGTGAAGCGCGTGGAAAAGGCCCTGACCCATGTTCCCGGCGTGGCCCAGGCCCAGGTCAACCTGGCCACCGAGCGCGCGCTGGTGTCCTACGACCCGGATTCCGCCCAACCCCAGGCCTTGGTGGATGCCGTGGTCAAGATGGGCTACGAGGCCCGCCCCATCGCCGCGCAAGACGACCACGCTGAACGCCAGTCGCAAGCGCGCGACGCCGAAGCGCAGCGCCTGCAACGGGCGTTCACCGTGGCGCTGGTGCTGACCTTGCCCGTGTTTGTGCTGGAAATGGGATCGCACTTGATTCCGGCCCTGCACCATTGGGTGTTGGGTACCATCGGCCAGCAAAACAGTTGGCTGCTTCAATTCGTGCTGACCACCGCCGTCCTGGTCTGGCCCGGCCGCCAATTCTTCACCAAGGGGCTGACCGCGCTATGGCGGCGCGCGCCCGAGATGAATTCGCTGGTGGCCTTGGGCGCGGGCGCCGCCTGGGGGTATTCGGTGGTGGCCACCTTTGCGCCCACCTGGCTGCCCGAGGCCGCGCGCAACGTCTACTTTGAAGCCGCCGCCGTCATCGTTACCTTGATCTTGCTGGGGCGCACATTGGAAGCACGCGCCAAGGGCAAGACCGGCGCGGCCATCAAGCGCCTGATCGGCTTGCAGCCGCGCACGGCGCGCGTCATGCGCGACGGTCAGGCCGTGGATGTCGAGATCGAAAAGGTCAACACGGGCGACATCGTGCTGGTGCGCCCCGGCGAGAAAATCCCGCTGGACGGCGACGTCATCGAAGGCAGTTCGTATGTCGACGAGTCCATGCTTACGGGCGAACCCGTGCCGGTTGAAAAGCAGCCCGGCATGCAAGCCACTGGCGGCACCCTGAACACCTCGGGCAGCTTCACGCTGCGCGTCACCCATACCGGCGCCGACACGATGCTGGCCCGCATCATCCGCATGGTGGAATCGGCCCAAGGCGCGCGCCTGCCCATCCAGGCGCTGGTGGACCAGGTCACCGCCTGGTTCGTGCCCGCCGTGATGGCGGCCGCCCTGCTGACTTTTATGGTCTGGTTCTTCTTCGGCCCCTCGCCCGCCCTGTCGCACGCGCTGGTTAACGCGGTGGCTGTGCTGATCATCGCCTGCCCTTGCGCCATGGGGCTGGCCACGCCCACGTCCATCATGGTGGGCACGGGCCGCGCGGCTGAAATGGGCGTGCTGTTCCGTCAGGGCGACGCCTTGCAAACCCTGCGCGACGTCAATGTGGTGGCGTTTGACAAGACCGGCACGCTGACACTCGGCAAGCCCACGCTGACCGAACTGGAACCCGCCGCCGGCCATGACGGCCCGCAGGTGCTGCAATGGGTCGCTTCGGTACAAGCGCGGTCCGAGCATCCCATTGCGCTGGCCATCGTGGCTGCCGCCGAGGAACGCAAGCTCGCGCTGTTGCCGGCCGAGGGCTTTGCCGCCATCACGGGCGCGGGTGTCGAAGCCCGCGTGGCGGGCCGCAGCGTGTTGGCGGGAGCCGCGCGGCTGATGGCCGAACGGGGCGTCGACGTCAGTGCATTCGGCGCGCGTGCCACGGACTGGGGCAATGAAGGTAAGACGCCCATCTACGTGGCGATCGACGGCCAGGCCGCCGCCATGATGGCGGTGACGGACCCGATCAAGCCGTCCGCCGTTTCCGCGATCGCCGCGCTGCATGCGCAGGGCCTGAAGACGGCCATGATCACCGGCGACAACCGTTACACGGCGGCGGCCGTCGCGCGCCAATTGGGTATCGACGAAGTGCGCGCGGAAGTGTTGCCGGACGGCAAGGTGCAAGCCATCAGCACGCTGCGCGAAGGCGGCCGCAAGGTGGCGTTTGTGGGCGATGGCATCAACGACGCGCCCGCGCTTGCCGCCGCCGACACCGGCATCGCGATCGGTACCGGCACGGACGTTGCGATTGAAGCGGCCTCGGTGGTGTTGATGGCCGACGACCTGCACGGCGTGCCCAACGCCATCGCGCTCAGCCGCGCAACGCTGGCAAACATCCGCCAGAACCTGTTCTGGGCGTTTGCCTACAACGCCGCGCTGATACCGCTGGCGGCCGGCGCCTTGTATCCCGCGTTTGGTCTGTCGCTATCGCCCATTTTCGCGGCGGGCGCGATGGCCCTGTCCAGCGTCTTCGTGCTGGGCAATGCGCTGCGTTTGAAGGCGTTCCGGCCGCATGCCGGCCACGCCTGATTCCAGGAGCCTCAACATGAATATCGGCGAAGCAGCAAAAAGCTCCGGCATTTCGGCCAAGATGATCCGCTACTACGAAAGTATCGGCCTGATCGGCCCCGCGACGCGCACGGACTCGGGCTATCGCGTCTACACCGACCAGGACCTGCACACGCTGCGCTTCGTGCGGCGCGCGCGGGATCTGGGGTTTTCGGTGGAGCAGATGAACGAATTGCTGGCCTTGTGGAAGGACCGCAGCCGCGCCAGCGCCGACGTCAAGCGCATTGCGCTGGAGCATGTAGAGGAACTGGAGCGCAAGGCGGAAGCCCTGCGCGACATGGCCGCGACGCTCAAGCATCTGGCGCAGCACTGCCATGGCGATGACCGGCCCAACTGCCCGATTTTGGAAAACCTGGGCCGGTCGCACTGAGGCCTGGGCAAGGGCCCGCGCAGCGGTCTGGGCGAAAGCCCGCGCAGCGGTCTGCGCAAGGGCCCACGCCAAGGCCCACGCCAAGACAACGTTACGGCGTCTCCGCGGCCTCGCCCGCCTCTGCCGCCTCGGCTGCGACGCGTGCATGGTAGGCGTCAGTGGCGGCCTGCTTGGCGGCCGCCTTTTCAGCGGCGGCGGCGGCTTTGGCTTCTTCCGCCGCGATGGCGTCGGCTTCGGCCTGGATGGCGCGCTGGCGAGCCCGTTCCTTTACCTCAGCCACGCCGGCGGCATCCAGCGATTCAAACACGGCGATGGATTCCACATGGCCCGTGTGCGGGAACATGTTGATCACGCCCGCGCTCTTCAGCACAAAGCCGCCTTCGTGCACCAGGATGGCGGCATCGCGCGCCAGCGTTGCCGGGTTACAGGACACGTAGACGATGCGGCGCGGCCGTTCTTCCACCGTCAGTTCAGACAGCGCTTGCGACACCGCGTGCGCGCCTTCGCGCGGCGGGTCGATCAACATGCGGTCGAAGTAACCCAGGCTGCGCAGCCAATGCGCGTCAACCTCGAACAGGTTTAGCGTAGCGAAGCTGGTGCGTTCGCCCAGACCATGGCGCGACGCCGCGTCGAAGGCGCGGTCGGTCAAGGCCTTGCTGCCTTCCACGCCCACCGCTTCGCGGCCCTGCGTGGCCAGCGGCAAGGTGAAGTTGCCCAGGCCGCAGAACAGATCGGCCACACGGTCGGTGGGCTGCACGTCAAGCAGCTTCAGCGCGCGCGACACCATCGAACGGTTGATGGCGTGGTTGACCTGCGTGAAATCGGTGGGGCGATACGGCATGCGCAGCCCGAATTCCGGCATCGTGTACGACAGGGCATCGGCGTGCTCGGGCTCTAGCGGATGCACGGTTTCCGGGCCCTTCGACTGCAACCACCACTGCACGTTGTGCTCGGCGGCGAAGGCGCGCAGGATGGCGATGTCGCCATCGGTCAAGGGCAGCAGATGGCGCAGCACCAAGGCGGTGACGCCGTCGCCCAGCGACACTTCAATCTGCGGCATGCGGTCGGGCGCCGACATGGCCCCGATCATGGCGCGCAGCGGCATCAGCAGGTCGCTGACGTGGCGCGGCAGCACGTGGCATTCACGCATGTCGGCCACATAGCTGCTCTTGCGCTCGTGAAAGCCCACCAGCACCCCGCCCTTCTTCGGCACCACACGCACCGACAGGCGAGCGCGGTAGCGGTAGCCCCAGGTCGGGCCCTGCAACGGCGGCAGCACCAGCGCCGGACGCAGCTTGCCGACGTGCCAGAAGGTGTCTTCCAGCGAACGTTGCTTGATAGCCACCTGCGTGCTGGGTTCCAGGTGCTGCATGGCACAGCCCCCACAGACGCCAAAGTGCGGGCAGCGCGGCACGACGCGCTGCGACGAGGGTCGCAGCACCTCATCCACGCGCGCAATCTCGTAAGACGGCTTGCGGCGCAGCGTGACGGTGGTGACCCGTTCGCCCGGCAAGGCGCCTTCCACGAATACCACTTTCCCGTCGCGGCGGGCGATTCCCCTGGCTTCCAGATCCAGGGACTCGATACTCAAAACGTCTGACATCTCACGCAGTCCAGAATTACACGCAACCCATGATTGTAGAAGGACTCCGCCCATTCCCGGAAATGGTCTTTGACGGGGCCGGACCGCCCCGCCTCCCCGCCCGCCGGCAAGCCCAGGTTATGCAGCCTGCCTGCGGCGCAAGCGCAACGATTGCAGGCACAGCGCCCCCATTGCGGCCAGCGCGGCGGCGGCGCCCACCAGCGGCAGCGCCGATAAACCCAACCACGCGATCGTCAGGCTGCCCAAGCCGCCCCCCACTGCCGTGCCCAGGTTGAACGAGGCAATGTTCAGCCCCGCGGCCACCGCTGTGGCAGTCGGCACGTGGCGTTGCGCCAGTTTCAGCAAGCGCAGCGTCAACACCGTCACGATGCAGAAGAACACCAGTCCCAGCACGCCCGCCAGCGCCAGCACGGCCCAGCCCGAGGCGCGGCACTGGTAAAGGCCCAGCAGCGTCGCAAAGAGCCCCGTCAACGCCAACAATGCGGCGCGGTCGGGGTCCATCTTGTCGACCAGATAGCCGCCCAGCAGGTTGCCGCCGATGGAAAACAGCCCGAACAACAGCATCGCCGTGCTCAGCCGCTGCACGCCCACGCCGGTGACCTGCAACAAATAGGGCGAAATAAAGGTGAAAAAGCAGAAGGTCGCCACGCTGACCAAGGCTCCCACCCCTGCCGTCATCAGCATTTGCGGGTGGGCGATGGCACGCAGCGCAGCCATGGCGCCGGGCCTGTCCTGCGCCGCCGTAGCGGCGCCCGCGTCGCGCGGCATGCACCACAGCAAGCCGGCCAAGCCCAGCACGGCCAACGCGCCAATCGCCAGGAACACCGCGCGCCATGACCAGACGCTGCCCAGAAACGTGCCCAGCGGTACGCCCAGCGCCAACGCCAGGGTCAGGCCGATCCACACCACCGCCACGGCGCGTCCGGCGCGCGCCTCGTCGACCAGCCGCGTGGCGGCGTCGGACGCCACCGCCATGAACACGCCATGCGCCAGCCCCACGGCAAACCGCAGACCCAGCAGCATCGGCAGCGTGCCCGACAGGCTCATCAGGACGCTACCCACCGCCAGCACCCCCATGGCCCATGCCAGGGTGCGCCGGTCGCGCCACTGCGCAACCAAGGCGGTCAGCAGGGGCGCGCCGATGGCCGCGCCGAAGGCATAGGCGGCGATTGCCGTGCCGACCGCCTCGATCTTGGCGTGCAGGCCATCGGCCATGGCCGAGACCAGGCCGGCCACCACGAATTCGGATAGGCCGAATGCAAAGGTGCAGACGGAGAAAAGATAGACAGCGATAGGCATGGCGTTCAAAGCTCAGCAAAGACAGCCGCCGAGCTTAGAAGCGCCACATTGCGCCGTAAAATAGTTTATTTATCGCTAAATAAGACTTCTAGCGTCTTATTTGATCAGCCGAACGGCGTCGATCAAGCGATCCCGCACGGGCGAGGCCCGCTCTGCATTCCACGCCATCAGCAATTCCACATGCCGCAGCGCCTCGGGCGCATCGACGACTATGGGGCGGAACACGACGTCGTCGCCCCCGGCCCGGGCCAGCGAGGCGGGCAGCAAGGCCACGCCGAAGCCCGCCGCCACCAAGGCCGCCACAGTCTGCAACTGGCGGGCCTCTTGCGCCACTTTCGGCACGAAGCCCGCCGTTTGGCAAAGCTGGGTGAGCTGATCGTGAAAGCCTTGCCCCAAACGGCGGGGCGAGCCCACGAACGGCTCGTCTTTCAACGCGGCCAAGTCCACCACCGCTTCGCCTTCCAGGCGATGCCCGGCCGGCAAGGCAACCTGGATAGGCTCTTGCAACAGACGTTCGAATTGCAGGCTGGGCGTGGTGGCGCCGGGTGTACGCATGAAACCGATATCGGCGCGCCCTGCTTCCAGCGCCTGCACTTGCTCGTGCGTGGTCGCCTCTTGCAAGGTGAAAGCGACCGCCGGATTCGCATCGCGAAAACCACGCAACGCACGCAGCAGCGGCGCATAAGGCGCGATATTGATGAACGTCAGCGTCAAATGGCCGTCCATGCCTTGCGCCACGCGCCGCGTATGCGCCACGCTGTCTTCGAGTTCACCCAGGATGCGGCGCGCGGACTGCAGGAATGCCTCGCCCGCCGCCGTCAGGGCCACGCTGCGATTGGTGCGCTCGAACAACTGCGCGCCAATTTCGGCCTCAAGCCGTCGAATGGCCTGGCTGAGCGGCGGCTGCGCCATGTGCAGGCGCTGCGCCGCGCGATTGAAATGCAGGGTTTCCGCCACGGCGACAAACTGCCGCAATAACCGGGTTTCGATCATTGCAACGCGATCAGTCCAGTTCAGCCCGGGAAAACAGGTCCTGAATCAGCTTCCTGTCTTCGCAAGCGGCCTTGAACGCCAGCGCGAAGGTCTTGAGCGCTTCGCTATCGGACGAATAGGCGCAGAACGTATCGGCTTCCGGATCGAAATCGATCAACTCATCGAGTTCGGGCGTTTTCTCGTTCAGAAAAACCAGCGCCAACGACGTCCAGTCATAGCCCGTGCCCAGAAACCCCTCTTCCCTTCTGCGGCGAAAAACCTCTTCCTTGTATTCCCCGACATTGAGGCTTACCGAGAAGTTGCCTTCGTACTCCATCCAGGAAAACGGCTTGATTGTTTCTTCGAAATCGATAGTCACTGCGCTCAAAGCTCCTTGAATCGCCGGCCGCCGACAGTAGTGGCCAGGCTGATGCGCGGAAAGTCCCCCGCCGCATCTTGTGCGCGCCCATTAGAGGCAATTATTGCGATGTGCGCAACGCGGTTCGTATTGAAGGCCGTGTCGCGCGGGGGCTTTGGTGCCCATGACAGGATAAAAAAAGGGGAATTGAAGGGGACTGTCCCATCAGGCAGTCTCCTTCAATTCCCCAAACGTCGGCGCCTTTTACAGCGCCGCCACGGATTTCAAATCAGAACGCACGCGCCACGGAAAACACCGCGCCTATCCGGCCGGACGGGTGGCCGTATTTGGTGGGCAGCCAGTTGTCCTTGGTGGCGCCCACCGCGGCCAGGCCCAGCACCCAGCCCTTCAGGTCCTTGGTGACGCCAACCTTGTAATCGACGTAGTGGCCGATGGAATCGCCGTCCATGTTGGATTGGTTCTTCAGCTTTTGATAACCCAGGTGGCCCAACAAGCCCCATCCGTCGCCCAGGTCGAACGTGGCCGTGCCGTCCAGGTACCAGGTGCCTTTGCTGTCCGGGGTGCTGAAGAAGTCGCTGGGCGTGTAGGAGTACTTCAACGAGTAGTTGCCGTAGGACGCGCCCAGGTACAGGTCGGTGTTGTTGTAGTTGCCGCCCTTGGGAGAGCTGGAACCCGGGTAGTAGTAATGCAGCACACCGGCGTCCAGGGTGAATCCGCCGCCTACGTCGCCTTTCCAGCCGCCGTAGAAATCCATTTCGAGGTTGCCGTCGGTGAATACGAAGTCGGAAACGTTGGAGTTCCAGTTGCCCAGATAGAAGCCGGAACTATGGGCCAAGTCAAAGCCCACCTGCACGGCGGGACGGAAATCGGTTTGTGAATAGCCGCGGAAGCGATAGTCACTGACGATGGCCGCGTTACCGCTTAACGAAAAACCGGCTCCCAGGTCGGTGGGTTCGGCCTGGGCCGTCGAGGCGAAACAAGCAGCAAGCGCAAAGGGCAAGGCTAGCAACGTCTTCTTCATGGTGCGGAGTCCTGATCGGATTTGACGAGAAGGAGGAGGACGGCCAATGCCGCCTCCCTCTGACCGGCTTTGCAGCGGTTGGTTACCGGTTCATTCTTCCTGAAGCAATGTCCGTGCCAGGTTTCAGCGGGGTGACAAGCGAGTGGCGCGCGGGGTGATGCCAGAGTGACAAGCAGTCATTCCGAAACACGACGCCGGGGGGCACGCACCAGAAACGGGCGCGCCCCGCCACACCAGCGTCACGTCGTGCATCAACTTGGGGAATCTGCGCCAAACTGGTTCAACGCGCGGGCTGATGCGGGCAACTGCGGCAAACAAAAACCCCGGTACGCGGGAACGCGTCCGGGGTTATCGACAAGGCGTCCGCCCCTTGATGGCGGCGGACGGCGGCCGGCTTAGTTGGCCGGCTTAGTTGGCCAAAGGCGGCGGCGGAGGAGCGTCGGCACCTTCAGGCGGCGGCATGCCGCCCTTGCCCTTGCCGTGGCGGGCTTCCATCTTGGCGTGGCGTTCCTGCATCTTGGCTTCGCGATCCTTGACGATCTTCGTCACTTGCGCGCGTTGCGTATCGTTCAGGCTATCCCACACCGCCAGCCACTGGTCACGGACCTGCTTGGCCTCGGTGCCGAACTGATCGCGCGATTGCTCCGACTGCGCCATCAGCGCGCGCGGGTCGAGCTTGCCGCTGTCGAGTTGGGTCTTCAACAGGTCATGGCGCTTGCCACCAGCTTCGCGCATGGCCTTGTGCAGCTCGCGCTGGCCTTCCTGCGCGGTCTTGAACAGCGCCTGCTGTTTCTCGTCCAGCTTCAGTTGATCAACCTGCGCCTTGGACACGGGACCCAGGCCGGGGATGAACAGGCCGTCGCGCATTCCCTTGTGGAACTCGCCACCGCGCGGGCCGTGGTGCTGCATGGAAGCCGGGCCGCCGTCGGCGGGAGCCGCAGGCGCGGCCATGGCGGAGCCAGCCATCAAGCCGCCCGTCGCGGCGACAAATGCAAGAGCGGCCAAATTGGAGCGAAGTGCGAATCGGGACATGAGTGTCTCCTGAAAGTGAAGAAAGCGAGGCCATTGTGCGGTTGGCCTGGTTTCAACCGGGTTTCGCGCCCGCGGTCCATGTTTCAGTCGATTGCGCCTGCGCCAGACGTGAAAACGGGGCCTTGCGGGGCCCCGTCGTATCCTGGCATGCGTCCACGCCCGCAAGAAGCAAGGCGTCAGTTGGCGTCCCAGGCCGCCATGTATTCCTTCCAGTGCGGCGCGTCGCTGGCCGACAGCGTGTCGCGCACCAGAGATACTTCGGCGTCGTAGCCGGTGCGGTCCAGCTCGCCACGCAGGAAGCGGAAGCGGCAGTACACCAGCCAGGTGTTGACGACGTCGGTTTCACAATAGGCGCGGACTTCGTCGGCGCGGCCTGTATTCCAGGCTTCCCATACCTTGCTGCCGTCCATCCCCAGCTTGCCGGGAAAGCCGCACAGCTTGGCCAGGTCGTCCAGCGGCGCGTTGGCGCGGCCGTTGTACTTGGCCAGCACGTCCATCAGGTCCACATGGCGCGTGTGATAGCGCGCAATGTAGTTGTTGAACTTGAAGTCGCGGTCTTCTTCGCCCATGTCCCAATAGCGCGGCGCTGGCACGCCCAGGATCAGGCTGCGGTAATGCAGAACGGGCAAGTCGAAACCCGATCCGTTCCAGCTCACCAGCTTGGGCGTGTAGCGTTCAATGGTCTTGAAGAAGCCCGCCAGCAAGGCGGCTTCGGGGTCGTCGGGTTGCCCCAGCGTCTTGACGCGAAAGCCTTGGTCGTCGCGGAACACGCAGCCCACCACCGCGACCTTGTGCAGGTGCAGGGGCAGGAAGTCATGGCCTACGGCTTCACGGCGCGCGGCCAGCGCACGCTCGACGACGTCCTGGTCCGAAACATCGGCCCCCCAGCCGTTGAGCTTGCGCAGCCCCTCGGCATCGGGGATGGTTTCCAGGTCGAATACCAGGGTGGGCGTCATTTTGCGGGCAGGTACTGCATGGGGTCGACCGGCGTACCCTGGCGGCGAATTTCAAAGTGCAGGCGCGGCGACGTCGTGTCGCTTTGGCCAAGCTCGGCGATCTTGGCGCCGCGCTTGACGTTCTGCCCCGTCTTCACAAGCAAGGAGCGGTTGTGCGCGTAGGCCGTGATGAAACCGTTCTGATGTTCAACGATGATCAGGTTGCCCAAGCCGCGCACGCCATTGCCGCTGTACTTGACCAGGCCATCCGCGGCGGCGGTGATCGGGTCACCCAGGGCGCCGGAAATGTCGATGCCCTTGCTGCTGGCGTTGAAGGTCTGCACGATGGCGCCGTTGGCCGGCCATGCCCAATTGATGACGCTGGCGTCCGCCGCGCGCGGCGTGGGCTTGACGTCCACCGGCGCCGGGGCGGGCGTGGCGTCCGGAGGCGGGTTGGTGGCGACGGGGGTTTCAGGCTGGTCCAGCGGGCGCGGTTGCGGCTTGGCGCTGGCGATGGGTGCGGGTTGCGCGCCCGTGCTGGCGCCGCCCGACATCTTCAGCACCTGGCCGACCGAGATCTGGTTGGGATCGCTGAGGTTGTTCCAGCGCTTGACGCTTTCGATATCCACGTTGTTGGCGCGGGCGATCTTGTAAAGCGTGTCGCCCGGCTTGACCACATAGCTGCCACCGGGCTGGCCCGTTGACGCTGGCTGTCCGTTGGTCATGTCGACCACCGGAGCGCGAGTTCCTTTTGATGCGCAGCCGGCCAAAATAGCCAGGCTGAGTGCCCCCGCGATAAAGAGCGGGCGGCGCAGGCGCGTCATGGACGCGCCCATAGTCATATCGGTCAGTTGCGACTGCCCGTTGAGCATACGTTTCTCCTGTTTGCTCAAGATTGTATTCCGGCGCGTAGCGGCACAAAGCGCACGGCCTCTAATTCAGTGCGTTTCCAGCTGGCCGCGCCGGTGCGTTCGATCAACACCAGGCGCTGGTTGGTGCCCCCTTCAGGAGCGATCAGGCGTCCGCCAGGCGCAAGCTGCGTGAGCAGCGCTTGCGGAATGGCCAGGCCAGCGGCAGCCACAACAATAGCATCGAACGGCGCCACGCCGGGCAGGCCCAAGGTGCCATCGCCATAGATCAGGCGGATGCGCGTAGTCAGCCGCAAGGCGCGCAGATGCTCGCGCGCCAGCTCGTAAAGACCACGGATACGTTCGATGGAATGGACTTCGCGCACAAACTGCGCGAGCACCGCGGCCTGGTAGCCGCAGCCCGCTCCCACTTCCAGTACGCGCGTCGGCGTGCGGTCCTCGCATGCTGCCGCGATCATGCGCGCCACCACCCAAGGCTGCGAGATGGTTTGCGAATGCCCGATGGGCAGCGCCGCGTCTTCGTAGGCGCGGCTGGCCAGGGCTTCATCCACGAACATGTGGCGTGGCACGGCTGCCATGGCGTTCAGCACACGCTCGTCGCTGATGCCCTGCCCCCGCAGCCGCTGCACCATGGCCTGGCGCAAGCGGTCCGAGTTCAGTCCAAGATTGTTGCCCGAGGCCGGGGTCGGAGCCTGTGCCTGGCGAGGCAAGGTGGCTGCGGAAATGCGGGTGTTGCTGTTGGTGGCGGTAACGCCGGGGCTGAGCCGGCCTGAGTCGTAGCGGACCGGGCTGGGGCGCCCGGGCACGGCCTGCGACACATCGGGTTGACTTACGCGTTTGCGCATAACGGCTCTGCCCAAGTTCGGATTTCGTCCAGTTGACTGTGCTGGGTCAGGTCCAGCCGCAAGGGCGTCACCGACACCGAGCCCTGCTCCACCGCATGGAAATCCGTACCCGGTGTGGCATCGGCGGCCAAACCGACCGGGCCAATCCAATACACCGTATCGCCATAGGGGGTGGTGGTGCGCACGACGGGCTGCGACGGATGCCGCTTGCCCAGCCGCGTGACGGCAAAGCCGTGCAGGTCTTCAAAGCGTCGGTTGGGAATGTTGACGTTCAACAGCACCGGCGCGGCCAGGGGCTGCGCCAGATGGCGTTCCACCACCAGCCGGGCCGCACGCGCGGCGGAATCGATGTGTTCCCAGCCCTTCTCGGCCAAGGAAAAGGCGATGGCCGGGATGCCGAACAGATAGCCTTCGCTGGCTGCCGCGACGGTGCCCGAATACAGCGTGTCGTCGCCCATGTTGGCGCCGTTGTTGATGCCGGACACGACCAGGTCCGGCCGGGCGTCAATCAAGCCCGTGAGCGCCACGTGCACGCAATCGGAGGGGGTGCCGTTGACGGCGATGAAGCCATTCGAGGCAGTGCGAACCGTCAAGGGGCGGTTCAGCGTCAGGGAATTGGAGGCGCCGCTGTGGTTGGTCTCGGGCGCGACGACGGTGAGATCGCCCAAGCCTTGCAGCGCCGCGACCAGCGCTTCCAGCCCGGGGGCCGAGTAACCATCATCGTTCGAAACCAGAATTCGCATTGTGCATCCGAAAGAAAATAAAACGCGCGTGGACGTGTCGGATTGTACCGTCCGCCGCCGCACCCGGTATGACCGCGTATGCCGCTGGGGCGGGAACGCCACGCTCGATAACCCGTACCCAGGGGCCTCGCGCGGCGCGGTAGAATCCGCAGCCATTACGACAACAACCGACAACAACGGACTCCCTACCCCATGGCGATTACCGAACCCTCCCTGGCGTTCACTGCTGCGCTCGTCCTGCTGGCCTACCTGATCGGCTCCGTGCCCTTCGCCGTGGTCGTCAGCAAGCTGATGGGGCTGCAGGATCCTCGCAGCTACGGGTCCAAGAACCCGGGCGCCACCAATGTGCTGCGCACCGGCAACAAGACTGCCGCCGCGCTGACCTTGCTGGGCGACGCCGCCAAGGGATGGTTCGCGATCTGGCTGGCCGAACGACTGGCCCCGGGCATCGCCCCCGCCGGCTTGGCGCTGGTGGCGCTGGCCGCTTTCGTCGGCCATCTGTACCCGGTTTTCCTGCGCTTCAAGGGCGGCAAGGGTGTGGCGACCGCGCTGGGCGTACTGGTGGCGATCCAGCCCTGGCTGGCTGTTGCCACCGCCGCCACCTGGCTGATCATCGCCGTGTTTTTCCGCTATTCGTCCCTGGCATCGCTGGTGGCGGCGTTCTTTGCGCCGGTCTACTACGTCTTTGGCTCGGGGCTGGCGTGGCACGCGAAGCCGGCGCTGGGCGTGGCCCTGGCAGTGATCGGCGTACTGCTGTTCTACCGTCACCGCGCCAACATCGCGCGCCTGGTGCAAGGCACGGAAAGCAAGATCGGCGGCGGCAAGAAGAAATAATTCCGTCTTGCCGGCAGGTGGAAAGAGGCGCGGGAACGGATCAGGCAATATCCGCCAGGTCCCAACGCGGTTTCACCGTAAAGCTGTGCGCATCCGCGTCCAGCGTTACAAGCCCCGCCTTGACGCGCTCGGCCGCCGCGAAAGCGATCATTGCGCCGTTATCGGTACATAGCTCCAACGGCGGAAAATAAGCTTGCGCGCGCAAGGGCTTGAGCGCCGCGGCCAGCTTGGCGCGCAGCAACTGGTTCGCGCCCACCCCGCCCGCCACCACCAGGCGGCGCAGGCCCGTCTGCTTGAGCGCCTTGATGGCCTTGGCCGCCAACACATCGACAATTGCCCCTTGCGTGGCCGCCGCCAGGTCGGCGCGGGTCTGATCGTCCAGCCCGCCTTCCTTTTCAGCCGCCTTGACGCGCGTCAGCACTGCGGTCTTCAGGCCGCTGAAGCTGAAATCCAGGTCCCCGCTATGCAGCATGGGGCGCGGCAATTCAAAACGGGCCGCGTCGCCCTGCCCCGCCAGTTTGGCCAGCGCCGGGCCGCCGGGGTAACCCAGCCCCATCAGCTTGGCCGACTTGTCGAAGGCTTCGCCCGCGGCGTCATCCAGCGTTTCGCCCAGTAGTTCGTAGCGGCCCACGCCATCCACGCGCATCAGTTGCGTATGGCCACCTGACACCAGCAACGCCACGAAGGGAAAGTCGGGGCGCGGGTCCGCCAGCATCGGCGACAGCAGATGGCCTTCCAGGTGATGGATGCCGATGGCGGGCAGATGGCGCGACCACGCAAACGACTGCGCGACGCTGGCGCCCACCAGCAAGGCGCCCGCCAGACCCGGCCCCGCCGTGTAGGCAACGGCGCCAATGTCCGACATTTGCAGGCCCGCGTCTTGCAGCACCTGGCGGGTCAAGGGCACGACGCGGCGGATATGGTCGCGCGACGCGAGTTCCGGCACCACGCCACCATATTCCTGGTGCATGGCGATTTGGGTGTGCAGCGCGTGCGCCAGCAGACCACGTTCCGTACAGACGGCTGCGACACCGGTTTCGTCGCAGGAGCTTTCAAAGCCGAGGATAATCATGGCGGCAGAGTTTACAACTGATGCGAAAATACGCCTGTTTTGAAATCGCGCGGCGCCGATCGGCCACCGCCTACAACAACCAACAAGCCTGCAAACACACTGGGGACTGGAATGCTGGAGAAGTTATTCAAGCTGCGTGAACACGGCACCACGGCGCGCACCGAAATCGTGGCTGGCCTGACGACGTTCCTGACGATGTCATACATCATCTTCGTCAACCCGGACATCCTGTCGTCCACCGGCATGGACCGCGACGCCGTCTTCGTGGCCACCTGCCTGGCGGCCGCGCTTGGCTCGCTGGTGATGGCGCTGGTGGCCAACTGGCCGATCGGCATGGCGCCCGGCATGGGCCTGAATGCGTTCTTCGCCTTCACCGTCGTCAAGACCATGGGCTACACCTGGGAGCAGGCGCTGGGCGCCGTGTTCATCTCGGGCGTGATCTTCCTGATATTGACGATATCGGGCATCCGCGTGTGGCTCGTCAAAGGCATTCCGCATTCCCTGCGCAGCTCCATCGCGGCGGGCATCGGGCTGTTCCTGGCGATTATCGCGCTGTCCAGCGCGGGCATCGTGGTTGCCCATCCGGCCACCAAGGTTTCCCTGGGCAACCTGACGGCGCATGGCCCGCTGTTCGCCATCCTGGGTTTCTTCATCATCGCCTCGCTGGACGCCTTGCGCGTGCGTGGCGCCATCCTGATCGGCATCATCGTCGTCACCGTGTTGTCGATGGCGCTGGGCTACAACGAATTCAAGGGCATCTTCTCGGCCCCGCCCAGCCTGGCCCCCACCTTCCTGAAGTTGGACATCCTGGGCGCGCTGCACAGCGGTTTCGTGCATGTGATCCTGGTGTTCGTGCTGGTTGAAGTGTTCGATGCCACCGGCACGCTGGTCGGCGTGGCCAAGCGCGCCGGCCTGGTGCCTGAAGGCCGCCCCAACCGCCTGGGCCGCGCGCTGTTCGCCGACAGCACGGCCATCGTCGCAGGCTCCGCGCTGGGCACCAGCAGCACCACCGCGTTCGTGGAAAGCGCCTCGGGCGTGCAGGCAGGCGGCCGTACCGGCATGACGGCCCTGGTGGTGGCGCTGCTGTTCCTGGCCGCGCTGTTCATCTCGCCCTTGGCCGGCGCCGTGCCCGCCTACGCCACCGCCCCGGCCCTGCTCTACGTGGCCGGCCTGATGATGCGCGAACTGATCGACATCGACTGGAACGAAGTCACCGAGGCAACGCCGGCCGCGCTGACGGCGCTGGTCATGCCCTTCACGTATTCCATCGCCAACGGCATCGCCTTCGGTTTCATCAGCTACGTGGTGTTGAAAACCGCCACCGGAAAAGTCCGCGACGTGCATCCGGCCACCTGGCTGGTCGCTGTTCTGTTCGTGATCCGATACGCATTTTTCCCTGAATAGCCTGGGTAGAAGTCAGCATTCAGTCAGCCGCCCGGCGTTGCCGTGGCGGCTTTTTTGTTGGAGTTTGCGTTGTTGATTGCTTGAGGCAATGACGCGCATAGCCCCACCCAATACAACCCGCCCGCCCATAAGGTTGCTGCCTGCCCCGGTTGAATTCGCCGATACACTCCCCATGTATCCCGTATGGAGTTCACCTTGCGCCTTACTCGCCTTATCCCCGCGTTGCCGTCCTGTCTTGCCCTGAACGAGGGGATCTCCGCATGAGCGCCCTTGCCCGCATCCCCTTTTCGGTCCTTGACCTGGCCCCGATTGTTCAGGGCCGCGATGCCGCCGACGCTTTCCGCAATACCGTGGCAGTCGCCCAGCATGTTGAACGCCTTGGCTACAAGCGCTTCTGGTTGGCTGAGCACCACAACATCAATGGCGTGGCGTCCAGCGCCACCGCCGTGTTGATCGGCCATGTGGCCAGCCAGACACGCACGCTGCGCGTGGGCTCCGGCGGCATCATGTTGCCGAACCATCCACCGCTGATCATCGCCGAGCAATTTGGCACGCTGGAAACCCTGTACCCCGGCCGTATCGACCTGGGCCTGGGCCGTGCGCCTGGCAGCGATGGCGCCACCCAGCACGCGCTGCGCCGGGGTCCGCGCAGTGGGCTGGAATTTCCGGCGCTGGTTGAAGAATTGCGTGGTTTCCTGGCGGCTTCCCGGCCGGGCCAGCCCGTGCGCGCCATCCCCGGCGAGGGGCTGGACATTCCGATCTGGTTGTTGGGATCCAGCGATTTCAGCGCGCGCCTGGCTGCGGAACTGGGCCTGCCGTTTTCCTTCGCGGGGCATTTCTCGCCGGAAGGCATGGCCGCGATGCGGCTGTACCGGCACTTGTTCAAGCCGTCGGAGACGCTGTCGCGCCCTTACGCGATGATCGGCGTGCCCGTGGTGGCGGCCGAGTCGGACGAAGCCGCCCAGCGCCAATCGACCACCCAGCAGCTGAAATTCCTGTCGTTGGTGCGTGGCCACCGCCTGCAATTGCAGCCGCCGGTCGACAACATGGACGGCTTATGGAACGAATGGGAGCGTGAGGCGGTCAATCAAAGACTGAGCGCTTCGATCGTCGGCGGACCCGACACCGTGAAGCGGCGGCTGGAAGCCCTGGTGGCGGAAACCGAGGCCGATGAAGTCATGATCGTGTCCGACTTTTTCGACATCGCCGATCGCCTGCGCTCTTTTGAGATTGTTGCGTCCTTGAAGAACGACGCGGGTGTCTCTACAAAAACCGCGGTCTAAGCACCGCTGACTGCGCTCTCCACAGCGCCAACCATTGCGACGTGGCCATTGCCCGCTCTACTATTGCCCCAGAGCGCGTGGCACATGAAGCGTCGCCTAATCAGGCCGGGGCTGGCACACCCCGGGTCCCCGATACCGCCTTTTTGCGCCGCGCTCCGCGGCAAGGATCCAAAATGAGTATTGTTGAACTCACCAAAGAAAGCTTCCAGGAAGCCATTACGCCTGACGGTACCCTGATCGTTGACTTCTGGGCTCCGTGGTGCGGCCCGTGCCGTGGCTTTGCTCCCGTTTTTGAGCAAGCCGCGACCGAGCACACCGACGTCACGTTTGCCAAGGTGAACACCGACGTCGAGCAGGAATTGGCCGGCGCGCTGGGAATTCGTTCGATTCCCACGCTGATGGTCTTCCGTGAGAAGGTCCTGCTGTTCTCGCAACCTGGCGCGCTGTCGGGCGGGCAGTTGAATGAGCTGCTTGCCAAGATCAAGGAAGTGGACATGGAAAAGGTCCACCAGGAAATCGCAGCGGCGCAAGACAGCCAGAACGCGTAAGCAAACAAAAGGGCCCGGTTCAGTTCAAACCGGGCCCTTTTCCAATGCGGGTCGCCTACACGGCGGACGTCTTAAGACACCAGTTCCCAGGCCGAGCGTCCGCGTGTGATGTTGGCGACGGTGACTTCCAGGTCACTCACCACGGTGCGCGGGGCCACGAAGCATAGCGCCACGCCCTCTTCGTTGAAGTCTTCCTGCTGGACCACCGCACCCGCCTGTGCCAGCCGCGACTTCAGCAGCGCCAGGTCCGCAAAACCGCAGGTGCAGCGGACGGTGGCCAAGTCCACGATTTCGCTGCGCTCGCCCAGCCGCAGGCAATTCGCCGCGCAGCCGCCATACGCCCGCACGAGACCGCCCGCGCCCAATTTGATGCCGCCATACCAGCGCACCACCAGCACCGCCACGCGGTCCATGTCCTGGCCTTCGATCGCTTGCAGGATCGGTCGGCCAGCCGTACCGCCGGGCTCGCCATCGTCGTTGAATCGGTATTCCTGCCCGATGCGGTACGCCCAGCAGTTGTGGGTGGCTTCGGGGTCACCTCGCTCGGCGAAGAATCGCATCGCCTCTTCCACGGTGGCAACCGGGGCGGCATGCGCGACAAAGCGGCTTTTCTTGATGTCTTCCTGATACGAGCAAGGAGCGGTCAACGTGTGCGTCATGCCCGGCATTGTAAGTGCTGGGCTGCACCCGCCCCTAGCCGTGGCAGTCGGGCACTTCCTGGTCCAGGTAGACGTCGAAGGCCACGTCGCGCGCCCATTTCGTGGTCATTGCCTTCCAGGCGCCAGACTGCTTCCATGCCTTCATTTCGCTTGCCAGCCACGCGCGGTCGGCGGTGTCAGCGGCCGGCAACAGCCATACGCGCTCGCGCGGGGCGCCGTCCGGTTCAAGCGTTGCGGAGAACTTCTTCCATTCGGGAAAGCGCACCAGCGGCTCCCAGACGGCGTCGTCTACCAAGCCGACATCGCAAGCGCCTTCGCGCACCGCGACCAGCGCATCGGACGGCACGCGGTACGTGCGCACCACGGCGCCCCAGCTTTCTGCCAGCGCGCGGGTGTCGCTTGCGGCCTCTGCCATGCAGACGCTGCGGCCGCGCACATCGGCCGGCTTGCGCAGGGGGGTGTCACTGCGGATCACGGCTTTGGGGCGCGTACGGTAGCCGGTGGGCTCCACCGCCACCGTGGCCGGCTGAGTGCTGGCGCGATCGGCCAGCACCACATCGACGTCACCCGCTGCCAAGCGTGCCCCGGCCTCGTCCGCCGGCACCTGCTGCAAACGCACCGGCAAGCCCAGGCTCAGACCGAGCTTTTCGGCCATGTTGGCGTCCAGCCCGTGGGGGGTACGAATCTTTGCCCCCGCAACAGGCAGCGGCGCCAGATACGGCACGCCCACCACCAATTCGCCGCGCGCCTTCGCGGCGGCAAAGCCGGCGGGTTGCTGCGCGTGCGCGGTGCCCGCGCCGGCAAGCAGCAGGCATGCCGTCGCGACGAAGAGATGAGTGATGCGGGACAACCGCCGGGTCGTGGCCATGGGCTTACACGTACTGGTAGCGCAACAAGCGATGCTTCAGGTTTTCAAGCACGAACTGGTCGATCAAGGCGGCCAGCACGGCGATGACGAGAATGTTGGTCATCACGCCCGTCATGTCCGCGATCTCGCCCGAATACGCCAGCGACCGGCCCAGCCCTTTGCCGAAGCCGATCAGCATCTCGGCGGAGATCAGCGCGCGCCAGGCGTTGCCGAAGGCAAGCTGTGCGCCCGTGATCAGTTCGGGCATGACGGCGGGCAGGTACACGCGCTTGACCAGGCCCCATCGCGTGGCGCCCATGACGCGCGCCGCCGACACATGCACGCGCTGCACGGATTCGGTGGCGTTCATGACGCTGAGCGCGGCCGGGAAGAACGCCGACAGCGCCACCACGACGATGATGGGCGTATTGCCAAAGCCCATCACGATCAGGAACAGCGGTACCCAGGCAATGGACGGAATCGATTGCAGGATGACGATGGCGCTGCGCAGCACTTCGCGAAAGAAGAACAGCACCGCCGCCACCAGCCCGAAGCTGATGCCCGCCACCAACGCCAGGCCATAGCCCGCGCCCAAGCGGCCCAAGGTACCCATCAGGCTTTGATGGAACGACTGCTTGCCCAGGTCTTCGAACAGGCGTTCGACCACCGCCGGCACGCCCGGCATCAGGAAATCAGGCAGAACGAACGCCGCCGATTGCCACAACAGAAGAATGAAAAGGACACCCAAAACGCCCGCAAGATGCTTGCGGGCGCCGGTCACACGGGTAGACGAGCTCAAAGTTTGCGCGCCTCTTGCCAGGACAGATCAACGATGCTGGACACGTCGTACGGCTTGCCGTCGCGCGTTTTCAGCGAACCTTGGGCCTGCAGGATGTCAGCAATTTCCTGCATGCGCGCCGTGTCCTTTTCCGTCAGCTTGGGCGTGAATACCTGCGTGCTGATGGCTTCGGCAATCACCGTTTCACGCGGCAGCTCGCCACGCTTGAGCGTCTTCAAGGTGGGCTCGGCGATGAAGTAGGAGGCGATCAGCTTGGACGCCTGCGCGGGTTCTTTCTGCAGCAGCGTGATGGCCTGGTTTTGGGCGTCCAGCGCCTTCCAGACATCGTCCTTGCGCTTGGCCAGGGTTTCACCCGAGGTGATCACGACCATGCACGGGAACGGCCAGGCCTGGCCCACTTCGTAGATCTGCTTGACCGGCGCCACCAACTGCGCGATGCGGTCATAGGGCTCGAACAGGAAGGCCGCGTCCACGCGCTTGCCCACCAGCGACTGCACGGCAACGGCCGGGCTCACGCCCATGACGTTGACGTCGTCAGGAGTCAGCTTGCCCTGCTTGAGCACCACGCCCTTCAACACCACGTCCGCGGTGCTGCCCTCGGCTTGCGAGGCCAGCGTCTTGCCCTTCAGGCCGGCGATGTCCTGGATGCCGGAATCGTCACGCACGACCAGCGAGTGATAGCCCTGTTGAGCGCCGCCCACCACTTTCAGATCCGCGCCCTTGGACGCCCACGCCACGGCGTTGGTGAAGCCCAGCACGCCGATGTCCAACTGACCGCCGACAATCGCCTTGATCAGGTCGGTGCCGGACTTGAATTCGATCAGTTCAGAATCCAGGCCGGCCTTTTGGTAATAGCCGCCTTCTTGCGCCACGATCGCTTGCGCGTCGTCCATCACCCGCAGATAGCCCACGCGGAACTTTTCGGCGGCCATTGCCGGCGCCGCGGCCAGCAGCGCGGCCGCCAGCGGCAGGGAAAGCCATTGCTTGAATTTCATCAGAGGAACTCCAGGGGATACAAGGTTGGCAAGGCGCGGACGCCGCCACAAATTGCGAATAAGAGAAATCGGGTCAGGCGGCCAGGGCCATGTCGGCGTGGGCTTGCGAGCCGTCTACCGCAATGCCCAACAGGCGCAGGATCTCGCGCTTTTCAGCGGCCAGATCCGAGAGATCGTGTGTCTTTGCGCGATGCGCCAGGTTGAATTCACGCAGCACGCGCGCCGGCCGCGGGCTGAAGACGACGATGCGGTCGGCCAGGAACAGGGCCTCGTCCACATCGTGCGTCACGAGCAGCACCGTGGGCTTTTCCTGGGCGATCAATTGGCGCAGCACGTCTTGCAGGCTCAGGCGGGTCAGCGCGTCGAGCGCGCCGAAGGGCTCGTCCATCAACATCGTCTGGGGCTGCGCGATGAACGCGCGCGCCAGCGCGGCGCGTTGCCGCATGCCGCCCGACACCTGATGCGGATAGTAGTGTTCAAAGCCGGCCAGGCTGACACGCGCCAGCCATTCGCGCGCCGACTCGCGAGCGCGCTTCTTGGCGACATTCTGGAATTCCAGCGCCAGCGCCACATTGTCTTCCAGCGTTAGCCAGGGGTACAGCGCATGTTCCTGAAACACCAGCGTGCGGCTGGGGTGCGGGCCCGCCACCGGCTTGCCGTCGGCCAGCACGCTGCCTTGCGTGGGCATTTCCAGCCCGGCCGCCAAATGCAGCAGCGTGGACTTGCCGCAGCCCGACGGGCCGACCAAGGCGACGAGCTCGCCAGCCTTGATTTCGCTGGTGAAACCATCGACGACGGGCAGGTCGCCGAAGTGCTTGTGGACGTGATCGAAGTTCAGGTTCATAGGACGAATCTTGGGCGCGCGTGAAGACGAGGCTCAAATCTAACAATTCGTTATATGAATTCAAACGATCGATATTGAATGTCTTTACAGCCAGCAGTTATATAAGACCCGGTGGAAGACCCAAGCCCCGTCCCCTGCCCCGTCAGCTATCGGCCAAGCCGAAAGCAACACGGCGCGCCCCGAAGGACGAGCCGTGCTTGACCATTAGCTACCGATGGTGCGTCAGGCTTCGATGCCGCGCGATTCCAGATAGTCTTCGTAGCCGCCGCGGTAGTCGATGATCTCGCCAGACGGCAGGATTTCGATCACGCGGGTGGCCAGGCCGGACACGAATTCGCGGTCGTGCGATACGAACACCAGCGTGCCTTCGTACTTTTCCAAGGCGAACTGAAGCGACTCGATCGATTCCATATCCAGGTGGTTGGTGGGCTCGTCAAGCAGCATGACGTTGTGCCGGCCCAGCATCAGGCGGCCGAAGGTCATGCGGTTCTTTTCACCGCCCGACAGCACCTTGGGCGCCTTGGGCAGGTCGTCCGCCGAGAACAGCAGGCGGCCCAGCACCGAACGGATCGATTGGTCGTCATCGCCCGGCTGACGGTGGTCGCCCATCCAGTCCAGCAGGTTGATGTCGGTTTGCAGGAATTGATCGGACACGTCCTGGGCCATGTAGCCCAGGTCGGCGTTGTCGGACCATTTCACCGAGCCCGAATCCGGCTGCAATTCGGTGGCCAGCAGGCGCAGCAAGGTGGTCTTGCCCACGCCGTTGGCGCCGATGATGGCGATCTTTTCGCCGGCATCGACCATGGCCGAGAACTTGGTGATGACGGGCGCGTCGTAAGCCTTGGTCAGGTTTTCAACCGTGACCGCCAGGCGGTGCATGACCTTGTTCTGTTCAAAGCGGATGTACGGGTTCTGGCGCGACGACGGCTTGACCACGACCTGGTCGGCCTTGATGCGGTCGATCTGCTTCAGGCGCGACGTGGCTTGGCGCGACTTCGACTTGTTGGCGGCAAAGCGGCGCACGAAGTCTTGCAGTTCGGCAACGCGTTCCTTGGCCTTGGCGTTGTTGGACACCAGGCGTTCGCGGGCCTGGGTGGAGGCCAGCATGTAGTCGTCGTAGTTGCCCGCGTAGACGCGGATTTCACCGTAGTCCACGTCGGCCATGTGCGTGCACACCTGGTTCAGGAAGTGGCGATCGTGGCTGATGATGATCATCGTGCTCTGGTAGCTGTTGAGCACGTTTTCCAACCAGCGGATGGTGTTGATATCCAGGTTGTTGGTGGGCTCGTCCAGCAGCAGGACGTCGGGGTTCGAGAACAGCGCCTGCGCCAGCAGCACGCGCAGCTTCCAGCCCGGGGCCACTTCGCGCATGGGCAGGTTGTGCTGGTCCACGGCGATTTCCAGACCCAGCAGCAGTTCGCCGGCGCGCGCTTCGGCGGTGTAGCCGTCGTACTCGGCGAACTTGGCTTCCAGGTCAGCCGCGCGCATGTAGTCGTCTTCGGTGGCTTCCGGGTTGGCGTAGATGGCGTCGCGTTCGGACATGGCGGCCCACATTTCGGTGTGGCCCATCATGACGACGTCCAGCACGCGCAGGTCTTCAAACGCGAACTGGTCCTGGCGCAGCTTGCCCAGGCGCACTCCCGGTTCCAGGGAAACGTTGCCACCGGAGGCTTCGAGGTCGCCGCCGATGATCTTCATGAACGTAGACTTACCGGACCCATTGGCCCCGATCAGCCCGTACCGGTTGCCTTCCCCGAACTTGACGCTGACGTTCTCGAAAAGGGGCTTGGGACCGAACTGGATGGTGAGATTGGCTGTGGATATCACGGTATTTTTGAGTCTGAAGGCGCCCGAAGACGCATGCGAGGAAACCCAGTAGTGTAGCAAATGGGGTTTTCCCGCCTGCGCTCCACGCGCCTCAGGCTTAGGCGCCGTGCGTACCCGATCAGTGGTGGTGCTCGTCCAGCACCAGGTGGGCCAGCCCCTTCTCGGTGGCGATGCCCACTTTTTGCCCGATGGGCAGCGTGGCTTTCGTTGCCACATGGCCATAGGGCAAGCCGGTGATGACCGGCACCTTGACCGTCTTGCGCAACCACGCCACGACTTCGTGCAGGTCGTAACCCTTGTCGTGCGGGGCCAGCTTGTAGTCGGTGAAACGGCCCAGGACAATGGCCTTCTGCTTGGCCAGGATGCCGGCCTGCCACAGTTGGATCAGCATGCGTTCAACGCGGTACGGATGTTCGGCCACGTCTTCCAGGAACAGGATGCCGCCGCGCACCTTGGGCATGTAGGGCGTGCCGATCAGGGACGCCACCATGGCCAGGTTGCCGCCCCACAGGATGCCGCGGGCGTCGACCGGGTCGGCGTCTTGCGTCTCGAAACTCAGGATTTCAAGTTCGCCGCGCATGACTTCGCCAAACAGCGCTTCGGTCAGGTCGTCGACCTTTTTGCCGCCGAAGTCCGCCACGGCGGTCGCGCCGGTGTAGCTGACCGCGCCCGTCTTCGCCAGCAGCGCCAGGTTAAACGCGGTGAAGTCGCTCATGCCCACGAAGCGCTTGCCGCTGTCGGCCATGGCCTTCCAGTCGATCTGGTCCAGCAGCCGGCCCATGCCATAGCCGCCGCGCGTCACCATGACGATGGGCAGCTTTTGCTTGATGGCGCGCGCCAGGCTGGCGGCGCGCTGGGTGTCGGTGCCGGCAAAGCGTTGGTGCTCGGCAAAAGCGGTGCGGTCCAGGGCGGTCTTGAAGCCCTGCTGCTGCAAACGTTCGAGGGCCAGTTCAACGGTGGCGGGGTCGCGCACGGCCGACGACGGCGAGATCAGATAAATGCCGCGGGCGTCCGGCATGACCTGCCCTTCGGCGTGATGGTGGCTGTGGTCGTGGCCGCAGTCTTCGCCGCAGGCGAGCCCGTGATCATGGTCGTGGGCGGCGCTTGCCGTAGCGGCCGCCGTAGTGGCCGCCTTTTTATTAGCCGCCTTATTAGCCGCCTTATTAGCCGCTTTATTAGCCGCTTTATTAGCCGCCGGTGGGGCCGCCTTGCTGGCTGGCCGAGCCGCCTTGTTGGAGGCGGATTTGGCGGGTTTGCGGGTGCTCATGCGATGGATTCCTTGGTGCGGCGTTCACGGAAGAACCGGCGCAGCAGATCGCCGCAAGGTTCCGCCAGCACGCCGCCGGTGACTGAAGTGTGATGATTGAGTTTGGGCACGGAACCGACGTCCAGCACGCTGCCACAGGCACCGGTCTTGGGGTCGTAGGCGCCGAACACCACGCGGGCCAGCCGCGCGTGCAGCATGGCGCCGATGCACATCACGCAGGGTTCCAGCGTGACGTACACGGTGATGCCGGGCAGGCGATAGTTTTCCAGGTGCCGCGCAGCGCTGCGCAAGGCGACGATTTCGGCATGGGCGGTGGGGTCGTGGTCGATGATGGTGCGGTTGTAGCCGCGCCCCAGGATCTCGCCCTGCGCGGAAACGACCAGCGCGCCCACCGGCACCTCGCCAATGGCGTAGGCGGCCTGGGCTTCTTCAAGCGCCAGCCCGATGTAACGTTCGTCTTCGGCGGTCCAGGGCGCAACGGCCGCCACGGGACTGGCCTCAACCACGGTACACCCGTGATTTCAGCGCGATACGGCCGGCCAGGCTGGTCACGGCCTCTTCCAGCCATTGGTACAGCTCAGCCTGTTCGTCGTAGCGGGCCTGGTTCAGGTTCGACACGCGCCCTTCTTCGATGAAGCCCCAAGCACGGCTGCGTTTGTCGCGGTGCTTGGGGTCCCAGACGCCGAAGGCGAAACCGCCTGCGCGGCGGATCAAGGAAAAACACGGGATGTCGGTGTAGCCGTCGCCCACGAACACCATCTGGTCGAACGGCACGCGCAAGCGGTCTTCGGGCACCTTGCGGTTGACCTCGAAGGGCTTGTTGCGGAAGTCGCGCCCGATGATGCCTTTCTGGATGTGGAACAGATAGCGGGTCTTGTCGGTAAAGCTGACGATGCGGCGCGGAAACGCAATGCCGCCGTCGTCGCCATACACAAATTCCGAGGCCCAGATTTCGGTGAATTCATGCGCAATGGGGGTGGACCGCACCACGTCGCCGATGCCGCTGGATATCAGGTAGAACTCAAGCTGGACTTGCGGCTGTTCGGCCCGCACGGCGGCGCGCAGCCGCTGGAACAGGGTCGGCACGCCGTCATGCAGCTCCAGGCGCGCGCCCCAGTCTTTCAGGCGCTGCTGGGTGATCATCCCGTTCGTGCCCGCCTGCGACAGTTGGATCATCTTGTACAGATAGGCGGGAACGGGGTCCCAGTCTTGCTGGGACAGCAGCGGGTCGACTTCGTCTTTCCAGAACGAGGCCGTATCCACGCCGATGCTTTCCAGGAAACCGGACGTGCTGTCCGAGGCCAGCGTGTCGTCGAAATCGAAAATCAGGGCGATGACGTCGGACATGGGGATGCGTGCATGGGTGGTGTGACAAGCGCGCAAACGCGCAACAGCCGCCATTTTGCCTGAATGTGACGGCCGCTGCGCCGTCACCCGTCGCAAAAACGGCGCCGCAACCCTCGCGGGCGGCGGCGCCGTTGTCCTGGCCCTTCTATGCCAGGCCGGTTATTGGCGCATCGGGGCGCCAGTCGTGGCGGGCGGAGGAACCATGCCCGGGGCCGGCGTGGCCGGCGGCATGGTGGTGCTGGGCGGCACGGTGCCCGCGGGCACCTGGATCACCGTTTCACGCAACACCCCACCGCCCTGCACGCTGCCGCGCACGTTCGTGGGCGAGGTCATCTGCGTCAGGCAATCCTGGCGCGACGGGGCCGGCAGGCGGTTGCAGCGGTCGACCATATTCTGCTGGTGCTGGTCGGTGGAGCCTTCCTTCAAATTCTGACGGTTGGCTTCCTGGCGTGCAGCGCCGGCTTCCTGCATGCAAGTTGCGCGGTCCTGGTTGGACTTGCCGCTCTTGCAATTCGCCACGTCCTGTTCGTACTGGGACTGGATGGCGGCGCGGCCAATCGCATCAGCCGCGTGGACCGCTCCCGCCGCAAGCATCAAGCCCGCAGCGCAGAGGGATGCCGCAAGGCGTTTGGTATGCATGGGTCGTACGTTCATGGCCAGCTCCTTTTAAGAATTGAACCGTAGGCGGCGCGGACCTGACAGCGGTTCCGCCGCCTGCTTGTAACCACTATCCCACGATGAGACGCCAGGCACATGACGAGCAACGTGAATTCGTAAGGTTACGTATCAAGCGCCAAACGTAGGAGGAACACCGCGCAGGCGGAAAAACAGGGGCGGTTGCCCCTGTCTGTGTGAAATGCCGCGCTGCGCCATGACTGCTTACGTTCACATGCCGTGTCGCTTGTTACGAGCCTTAGCGTGCGTCCAGGTCCGCGTCTGCCTTGGTCAGGCGGTTGCGATACGTGGCCGCTCGCATCAGCAGCATGGCGGTGACGGGCGACGAAATAACCAACAGCAAGGTGATGATCACTTCATGAAACACCGGCCGCGCCGACCACGCCGAAAACACCAGGATGGACGACAGCAACACGCAGGCGCAGCCCAGTGTGTTGCCTAGCGTAGGCGCGTGGATGCGGGAATAAAAGCTGCGAAAGCGCAGCAGGCCGGCGGACCCGGTCAACGCCAGCAAGCCGCCCAGCACCAGCAGGATGCAGGCGGGAATACCAGCCCAGAGAGGAATGGTGGCGTCCATCATGGCTCGATCACCTCGCCGCGCAGCAGGAAGCGCGCCATGGCCGTGGACCCCACAAAGCCGAACAGCGCGATCAGCAAGGCAATGTCGAAGTACAGCGACGAGCCCGACCGGATGCCGAAGACCAGCATCATCAACATGCCGTTGATATACAGCGTGTCCAGCGCCAGCACGCGGTCTTGCGCGGTGGGGCCGCGCAGCAGGCGGACGGCGGCAAACACCATGCCCAGGGCAAAACACACCATGGCAAAGGACGCCGCCCAATACAGTGCGGTGTTCATCGTCATTCAAATATCTCCATCAAGGGGCGCTCGTAGCGCTGCTGCACCAGATCGACCCAGTGTTGCTCATTCTGGAGGTCGAGCACGTGCAGCTTCAAACTGTGTTCCGGCGTCAGGTCCACCCAGACGGTGCCAGGCGTGTACGTGACGATGCAGGCCAGCATCGCCAGGCCGTGCGGGTCACGCATGGTCAACGGTATGTGGATGAAACCGGGCGAAAAATCATTGCGGCGCGGGTTGAGGATCAGCTTGGCCACCGCGATGTTGGACCTGAAGATGTCCAACGCGACATGCAGGAACAGCGGCACTGCTTTCCACAGATGCCGCGGCCGCGCGTGCAGCGGACGCAAGCGCGATGCCGCCCAGGTGAACCACAGCGCCAGGACCGCGCCCAGCGCAATCTGGCCGGCCGACAGGCTTTCATTCAGCACCAGCCACAAGACAAACAGGAACACCGGCAGGAACAGGAAGTAAACGCGGCGCATCAGCTTCCTCCCTTCGCGCCGCGCACGGTCTGCGCGGACATCACGGCTTCAATATAGGACTTGGGCTGGTCCAGTGAGCGCGCCGCGTCGTCCAGGTAGGCCGACACCGGCCCTGCCCCGGCCGCCAGGCCCACGCACAGCAGCAGCAGCACCGCAACCGGCCCCGCTTCGATCACACGCAGGCGCGGCGTGCTGCGGTCGTCGCTGGCCCAGAACACGCGGATACCCGTGCGGCCCAGCCCGATCAGGCCAGCCAGGCCGGACACCAACACGGCGGCCACCAGAATCCAGGCATCCATGGGCGGCGCGGACTCGGTGGCGGCCGACACGGCGGCCGACAGCAGCGAGAACTTGGCCACGAAACCCGACAACGGCGGCAAACCCGTGACCAGCAAGGCGCAGCAAATGAACGCCAGCCCCAGGAAGGCCATGGCAGCGGGAATGGCGACGCCGACCACGTCGTCGGATCGATTCACCGACGCCGGATCATCCAGGTCAAACGCGTCCAGCGTCACGGCCAGCACGTTGGCACCGAAGCTGCGGGTGCGTTCGATCAATTCAGCCAGCAGGAAGAACGCGCCGGTCGTCAGCACCGAACTGATCAGATAGAACAGCGCGGGGCCGGTCAGCGTAACGCCGGGCATGCCCAGCGCCGTCAACAAGGTGCCGGCCGACACGATCACGCAGTAGCCGACTATCTTCTCCAACTGCTGCGTGGCCAACAGGCCGAAGGCGCCGAACAGCAGCGTGGCAAGCCCGGCCGCGAACATCCAGTCCAGGCTGAAGGCCGCGGGCGCGCCGGTGGGGAGCAGCAGCGAGCCAATGCGCAACAAGGCATAGATGCCCACTTTGGTCATGATGGAGAACATGGCGGCGATGGGCGCGCCGGCCGAGCCATAACCCTTGACCAGCCAGAAATTCAGCGGCCAGGCGCCGGCTTTCACCAAAAACGCCACGCCCAGAATGGCCGCGCCCGCTTCGAACAGCATGCGTTCGGCGCCGGTCAGGTGACCCGCGCGCAGGGCCAGGTCGGCCATGTTCAGGGTGCCGGTCACGCCGTAGATCAGCGCAATGCTGATCAGCAGCAGGAACGAGGCGACCAGGTTGACGGCAATGTATTGCAGGCCGGCGCTGACGCGCGCCACGCCCGAGCCATGCAGCAGCAGGCCATAGGACGCCGCCAGCAACACTTCAAAAAACACGAACAGATTGAAAAGGTCGCCAGTCAGGAAGGCGCCGTTCAGGCCCATCAGCAGGAACTGGAAGAGTGAATGGAAGTGCACGCCAGCGCGGTCCCAGCGGGCCAGCGCATAGGTCAGCGTGGCCAGGCCCAGCACGGCGGTCAAGGTCAGCATGACGGCGGCCAATCGGTCCACGACCAGCACGATGCCAAAGGGCGCGGGCCAGTCGCCTACCAGATACACGCCCACGCCCTGGGGCCAGACGCCGGGCACGCCGCCGCCCGCCACCACCAGCAAGGCGACCGCGGCAGCCAGTTGGCCCAGCGTGGCGATGACGGAAATGGTGCCGCGCGCATAACGGCTGGTATCAGCCAACAGCAGCATCGCCGCGCCCGCAAGCAGCGGCACGATGATGGGCAATACAGGAAGGTGTTGCAGCCAAAAATTCAAGATTGGGACTCCCGTCCATCAACGTGGTCGGTACCCGTCAGCCCGCGCGAAGCCAGCAGCACCACCAGGAACAGCGCCGTGGTGGCGAAGCCGATCACAATGGCGGTCAGCACCAGCGCCTGCGGCAGCGGGTCGGCGTACCAGGACGGGTCGTGCGCCATGTCCGGGGCTATCACGGGCGGACGGCCCGACGTCAGCCGGCCCATGCCGAAGATGAAGAGGTTGACCGCATAGGACACCAGCGACAGGCCCATGATGAACTGGAAGGTGCGAGGCCGCAGCAGCAGCCAGACGCCGGAGCCCGCCAGCACGCCAATCGCGACGGCATAAATCAATTCCATCAGGCTTCCCCTGTTTGTACGGCGGCCGCTTGCATGTCGGCGGCTGCCTTGCGTTGCGCGCGCAGCGATTGGTGAGCCAGCGCCACCAGCACCAGCACGGTGGACCCCACGACCAGCATGTACACACCCAGATCGAACAGCAGCACGCTGGACAGGTGCACATGGCCGATCAGAGGCAGCGCCACGTCCCAGGCCAGCGCGGCCAGCAAGGGCTTGTAGGCGAGCCATGCGGACACGGCGGCAATGCCCGCCGCCAGCAGACCGATGCCGATCCAGTTCTGCGGGTTCAAGCGGCTGCGCGATTCCACCCAGTAAACGCCGCCCACCATGTACTGCAGGATGACGGCGGTGGCGAAAATAAGGCCGCCCACGAAACCGCCGCCGGGCTGGTTGTGGCCGCGCAGCAGGAAGTACACCGAGATCAGCGCGGCGGTGGGCAGCATCAGGCGCACCAGCACCGTCGGCACCATCATTGAACCGCTGGGCACCAGTGATTTGATGTCGGGCGCGGCGGGTACGCCGCCGTCCTGTTCCTTTTGCTGACGTGGCAGGTCGGCGCTTTCCGTGGCGGGACGGAAGCGGCGCAGCAGCGCGTAGACCGTCAGCGCCACGATGCCCAGCACCGTGATTTCGCCGAACGTATCGAAGCCCCGGAAGTCCACCAGGATGACGTTCACCACGTTGGTGCCGCCGCCGTCCGGCAACGCGCGGTCAACAAAATAGGATGAAATCGTGTCGCCTTGCGGGCGCATCAGCACCGCGTAGGCCAGCGCCGCCATGCCGGTGCCGGCGGCCGTGGCCATCAACAGATCGCGAAAGCGGCGGCCACGGGCCAGCAACGTTGCTTTGAGTGTTTCTTCGTCGTCTTGTTCGATACGGCGCGGCAGCCAGCGCAAGCCCAGCAGCAGCAGCACCACGGTGACGACTTCCACGGACAGTTGGGTCAACGCCAGATCGGGGGCCGAAAACCAGACGAACGTCAGGCAGGTGATGAGCCCCGCGCCGCCAGCCAGCGCCAGGGATGCCAGGCGGTGATATTTGGCCTGGTAGGCTGCCGCCACCGCGCAGACGCCGCCCACCAGCCACAACAGGGCAAAGGCCGGGTCCAGCGGGGTCATGCGGCCCGTGCCTTCCAGCCAACCGCCCCCGCGCAGGGGCAGCCAGGCCACGAACAAGGTGCCCAGCACGATCAGCAGCATCTGCACTTGCAGCCGCGACGACCACACCCAACGCAGCAGCCAGGCCGCGGCCACGCTGGAGCCATCCAGCAAAGCTTCAAACGTGCGCCGGCCGTCCAGGCGGTAGATAAAGGGAACGCGGCCCGGGTTGGCGCGCTGGTGGGCACGCAGAACCAGGTAAAGCAGCACGCCCGCCGTGGTGGCCACCATGCTCATCACCAGGGGCAGATTCACGCCATGCCAGACGGCCAGGCTGTATTCGGGCATGTTGTCGCCCAGGATGCTTTGCGCGGCGGTCGCCAGGAATGGGCCGACCGTCAGGCCCGGCGCGACACCCACCAGCAGGCACATCAGCACCAGCAAGGCGCTGGGAAACAGCATCCAGCGCGGCGGCTCATGCGGCGCGCGCGGCAGGTCGGTAGCCGGGGGACCGAAGAACACCTGCAGGATGAAACGCAAGGAATACGCCACGCTGAACGCGCCGGCAATGGTCGCCAACAACGGCAAGCCGATCTGCGTGTAGCGGTCGCCGCTGACGAAGGTGGTCTCGGCGAAGAACATTTCCTTGGACAAAAAGCCGTTCAACAGCGGCACGCCCGCCATCGACGCCGCTGCCACCATGGCTAGCGTGGCGGTGATCGGCATGGCTTTATATAGCCCGGACAAGCGGCTCAGGTCGCGCGTGCCGGTTTCGTGGTCGACCACCCCCGCCGCCATGAACAACGACGCCTTGAACGTGGCGTGGTTGATCATGTGGAAGATGGCGGCCACCAGCGCCAATTCGCTGTTCAGGCCCAGCAGCAGCGTGATCAGGCCCAGGTGGCTGATGGTGGAATACGCCAACACGCCTTTCATGTCCTGCTGGAAGATGGCGGCATAGGCGCCCAGCACCAGTGTGATCAGCCCTGCCCCGCCGATGATCCAGAACCACTGGTCAGTACCGGCCAGCACCGGCCAGAAGCGCGCCAGCAGAAACACGCCGGCCTTCACCATGGTGGCCGAATGCAGGTAGGCGGACACCGGCGTGGGCGCCGCCATGGCGTTGGGCAACCAGAAGTGGAACGGGAACTGGGCGCTCTTGGTCAGCGCGCCCAGCGCCACCAGCACCAGCACGGCGGGATACCAGGGGTCGGCGCGTACCAGATCGCCGGCGGCCAGCACGCGGTCCATGTCGTAACTGCCCACGATGTGGCCCAGGATGAGCACCCCGGCCAGCAGGCACAGCCCGCCCGCGCCGGTTACCGTCAAGGCCATGCGCGCACCGCGACGGGCATCCAGGCGGTGATGCCAGTAGGCGATCAGCATGAAGGACGCCAGGCTGGTCATTTCCCAGAACATGACCAGTTGGATCAGGTTGCCCGAGAGCACCACGCCTAGCATGGCGGCCATGAAGGCCAGGAAAAACGAGAAGAAGCGCGGCACCGGGTCTTCCGGCGACATGTAATAGCGCGCGTACAGGACAACCAGCGCAGCCATGCCGGAAACAATCAGCGCGAACAGCCAGGCGTAGCCGTCCATCCGCAGGGTGAATTGCAGGCCCAGGGCGGGCGCCCAGGGCATATCGAACCGAATCACGCCGCCGTTGGCGACTTCCGGGTACAAGCTGGCGATCAGAGCCACACAGACCAGGGCGATAAGGCCTGCCAACCACGCCTCGGCATTGCGGGCGTTGGAAGGCAGCAGCGCGGCGCACAGGCTGCCGGCAAACGGCAGAGCGAGGATCAGGATCAGCGACATGGCGTTCCGAGAATGTCCGGGCCCCCTCCCGCCAGCACATGGCAGCGAAAGACGAAACAGACCGGGGATTGAATAACGGACGGAACCCTGGCCCGGTACGTCGCTGCACTACACGTTGCCCCGCGGGGACGTAACTACCGCCCCATTGAACGCCGCAGATTGAAACAAACGCAATAGCTGTCTTGCAAGACCGGCCAAGAATCTCATCCGAAAAATATCAGATTCTTGTAAGTTATGCAGCAATTTATGCGCGTAACGAGCTGATGACGGCAAGATGACTGCGCAATGATTGCGCATTGAAAGGCGATCTCGACAAGTTCATGTGGTTGTCATACATGAGTTTTTTGCCTATCTGACGTCAATTTCGCGCAACACCCAACACCCGAAAAATATTTTCATGACTAGCAGGGAGAAATCCCGAGTTGACCCTAGGGGGATTCCTGTGTGGAATTGCGCCCACGAAGCCGCGACCAAGCCCGTACCCGAGGCAAAGCGCGCTTTACCGACGCCGGCCCAAGAAGCCGGTCGGCTCGGAACAACAATATGGAGAAGACTCTTGACCGTGCTGTCACATGCCAAGGCCATTCTGGCCGCCGCCATCGCAGGCGTCTGCTTTAGTTCCGCGGCCCAGGCCGCCGACCCCTACCCCAACAAACCCATCCGCCTGATTGTTCCGTTTGCCGCCGGCGGCACCACCGACATCGTTGCCCGCATCGTGTCCGAAGGGCTGGGCCGCGAGCTGGGCCAAGCCGTCGTGGTGGAAAACCGGGGCGGCGGCGGCGGGTCCATCGGCGCGGACGCCGTTGCGCGCGCCACCCCCGACGGTTACACGCTGGGCGTCGCCACCGTCAGCACCATGGCCACCAACCCGGCCACCAACCCCAAGAACCCTTACGACCCGCTCAAGGACTTCGTGCCCATCACCAACCTGGTGAACGTGCCGAACGTGCTGACCGTGAACCCGTCGGTGCCGGCCAAGAACCTGGCGGAATTCATCGCCTTGCTGAAGGCGAACCCGGGCAAGTACGCCTATGCCTCGTCCGGCGCGGGCGGCATCGGCCACCTGGACGGCGAACTCTTCAAGTCCCTGACCAAGACCGACATGGTGCACGTGCCCTATCGTGGCTCGGGCCCGGCGCTCAATGATGTGATCGCGGGCCAGGTCAACGCCCAGTTCGACAACCTGCCGTCGTCCATGCCGCACATTCAGGCCGGCAAGCTGCGCGCCCTGGCCGTGGCCGCCCCCAAGCGCCTGCCCACCCTGCCGGATGTGCCGACGTTCAAGGAAGCCGGCTTGCCGGAGATGGACAACATGGCCTGGTACGGGCTGGTGGCCCCGGCCGGCACGCCGAAAGCCGTGGTTGACCGCGTGTACGAGGCGGCCGTCAAGACGCTGAAGGACCCGAAGGTTGTCCAGCGTCTGGCCGACGGCGGCTCGCTGGTGGACGGCAACACGCCCGCCCAGTACGCCGAACAGATCAAGCGCGAACTGGAGCTGCGCCAACGCATCGCCAAGGAACGCAATATCGTGTCGACGAACTGATCACGTCGCCGCGCATGGCTGCCCCCGAAACGGGGACAGCTTGCCGACTTGACTAGTGATGCCCGGGTGTTAGCATCTGCCCCCGTGCGATCCCATTTTTCTCCCCTCCTCCCCGCTGCTTGCGTTCTCTGCGCCCTGCGCTCGACCTTGTTGAGCTCGCAGGAAGTCGCCGCGCGTTCCGCTTACGCGCGCTCCAAGCCCGGCTGATCGCCCGGCTTTCCCGCTTCCCCAATTTCTGATTCCGGCCTGCTGCCGGCGGCCTGAGCACATCCGTGCTTGTCCGCGGCGCCTGGCTGGCGAACGCCCTGCCGCGTGGCCGGGTACGTCCGTCGATCCCCCTTTGGAATCTACGCTGCTTGCCGGATGGCCGGCGGCTTGGCCACGCACTGATCTTCATTCCAGCGCCATGCAACTTACCAAGAAATTCGTCAAAGCCAAGAACCCCTGCGCGGGCGGCTACAAATGGTTCATCCGCGACCACAACGGCCAGGGGGATTACCAAGCCGTGCTTGACGCCCTGGTCGCCGACGGCCGCGTCGGCGACGCCAACTGGCTGCTGGATCAGTTTGGCCCGACCGACGCGGTGCTCAGGCTGGACTCGCTTGACGCCAATGCCATCGTCTTCGCGGGCACGCTGGAAATTCGCATGGGTATCAATGTGGACACGGTGGTGCGCGCCGGGCGCAGCATCATCACGGGCGGGGGCATCCGCGCCGGCGAAACCATCATGGCGGGCGAAAACATCACGGCCGCCGCCAACATCGCCAGCGGCGGCGAGATCCACGCGGGCGGCGACATCAGCGCGGACTGGGGCATCGAGTCGGCCTCGCGCCTGGAGTGCCGTGGCAACGTGCGCGCCAAATGGGACATCTGCGCGGGCCAGGACCTGGCCGTCACCGGCCACTTGCATGCAGGCCAGGACGTGCGGGCGCAAGGCGCCATCCAATGCGGCCAAGGCATCAAGGCGGGCGGCGATGTGCGCGCCGACAACGCCATCAGCGCCACCTCCGGCATTCAGGCCGGTGGCGCCATCCAATGCGGCGACCATCTGGCCTCGGGCTGGGGCATGATCGCCGGGGGAGACATCCGAGCAGACGGCTCCATCCGCGCCGGTGAAGGCGTGAAAGCGGACGGCGTGATCCAGGCCGGCGACGGCCACGGGGTCTACGCCGGACTGAGCGTCAGGTTGGACGCCTGGTCCGTTTGCGCCCGAGTCGTTGCGCGATCGCGGCCTGCCCAATTGGTCAGCGGGCACTGGGCTGGCCCCAGCACCGTGGCCGACGGCGACGTTGATGCTGACGGCGAGGTCGATGCTGACGGCAACGTAGACGCAGACAGCAGCGACATTGCAGGCAGCACTGCCAACGCGGGCAGCACCCGCCAGGCGAGGCCCCTGCCGGTCAGCCCCGCCTTGGCGTAACCGCAGGGGCTTGATGCCGCAACACCAGCATCAAGCCCAGCAGGATCGCGCCCATGCCGGCAAGGCTAAGCCCCGACAGGCGGTTGCCCAGCACCAGGTAATCCAGGGCTGCCGTGCCGGCCGGCACCAGATAGAACAGGCTGGTGACGTTGACCAAGTTGCCGGCCTGGATCATGCGGTAGAACAGCAGCGTGGCGCCGATAGAAATCACCAGCCCCATCCAGACCAAGGGCAAGATCAGGCCGATGCTCCATTGCGCTGCTATCGGCTGGAACGGCGCCAGCAACAGGCACAGCGCCAGGCTTACCGCGTACTGCAAGGGCATGACATCCAACGGCGCCTGTGTGACGCGCTTTTGCAGGATGGCCCCCGCCGTCATGCTGGCCAGGGCCGCAAACGCGAACGCCATGCCGGCTACTGAGAAGCGCGCCATGCCGATGCTTTGATACACCACCATGACCAGGCCCGCCAACGCCAGCAGCAGGCCGGCGATGCGCGCCGGTTCATAACGCCGTTCCATCAGCGCCAAGGTCAGGATGGGCTGCGCCCCCAGCAAGGTGGCCAGCACGCCCGGCGTAATGCCGTGGTCCAGAGCGAGCAAGTAGCAGATGGAATAGACGCCGATCAGCAACAGGCCGGTTGCCGCGACCATCGCGCGCGTGCCCGGCGCGGGCAACCAGCGCTTGCGGTGGATGCAAATCAGCAAGAGCACCGACAACGCCAGAAGGAAACGGAGCAGCAAGAAGCCAAAGGCCGACGCATGCGACAGCCCCCATTTGGCGAAGATTGCGCCGGCGCTCCACAGCAGCACGAACAAGGTTGTGGACCCGTAAGCGGCCCACGAGATGCGATTCGAAAACATGAGATTTCACCTGTCAGGGTATGCACAGGCTCCAGACCGATAGCCGATAGCCGACGGCCGACAAGCCCGCACGCGCATGGCGCACGTCTGTCGCACACGGAAGGACTATCTATGAACGGGAGCTGGAGCCGGGAATGGTGGGTCGGCGATCAGCCGATCACGACCACGGCGGGCGGGTTCGCGCCACGGACCCCGCCGACGGGCGGCGAGACGGGCGGCGACATCACCGCAGAGAAGACAGGAGAAACGACGGGAGAGTTGGCAGAACAAATGCCGCCAGCAGAAAGCGCAGGGGAAAAAACGCGGCCCGTCACTCGCGCCGAGCCTCGGCGCATGCCGTCGGCCGCTGCGGCTGCGGCGGCAAGGGCAAGGCTGGCGAGGGGCGTGAAATCGGGCATCCGCAAAGACTACCGACCGCCCCTTTTCCCGTCAAGAACCTTAAGCGCCGATGCGCCGCTGTTCCACGCCCATGTCGCGCCAGGCGTCGCCATGGCAGGTGAACATCAGGATCTGGTGGCGCGTTGCCGCGTCGAACAAGGCGCGCTTCATGAAGTCGCGCCGGGCGTCGTCGGTGTGCACCAGTGCGTCGTCCAGCAACAGCAAGGTGGGCCGTCCGGCCTCGCTCAGCAGATCCGCATACGCAAAACGGGCCAAGATGCCGAGTTGCTCGCGCGTGCCGAAACTAAGCGCATCCAGCAAGTCTTCGCCCTCGGCGCGGCGCAGCGCGGTGGGCAGCAAGGCCTCGTCCAGCCGCAGCGCGGCGTCGGGAAACAGCAATGCCAGGTAGTGGTTCAAGCGGCGAGCCAGTGGCGCCTGCAAGCGTTGCGTGGCGGCTGCGCGCTTGTCGGTCAGCAGCTTTTGCAGCAAGTCCAGCGCGGCCGCGCGGCGCGATAGCTCATCACGGCGACGCGCCAGCCGTTCGCATGCCGCGGTGGCTTCCGACAGGCGTTCGCCCAAGCCCTGCGCGCCGGCTTGATCCAGCTTGCCCTGCAATTGAAGGATGTCGCCATGCCGCTTGTGTTGCGCCTCGCGCTCAATGGCCGCTGACTTTTCATAGCGTTGGACATCTTGCTCGGCCAGTTCGGGCCGGTGTTCCGCCAGCGCGGCTTGCGCCTCGCGCACCCGACGGTCCAGGTCGTCGTGTGCGCTGCGCACTTCGGCCAGGCGGCCGGCGCGTGCCTGCCGCTGCGCGGCGCGTTCGGCGGATTGCATATCCGCCGCGCGTGCCGCCGCCTGCCCTTCCAGCAGTTGCGCTCGCGCCAAGTCCGCATCCAGCGCACGCTGAGTTGCCGCCAGCGATGCGTCGGCCTGCGCGGCCACCGCCGTGGCTTCGCGCAATGCCTGGGTGGCGGCAGACAGGTCGTCTTCACCCGCTAGCCCCGCAGCGGGCAGCTTGGCCAGCCGCTCTTGCAACGGCACGCGGCGGGCCAGGGCCTCGTCGCGCTGCCCGCGTAATACATCCAGCCCTTTGGGCGCATGGATGGCCAGCGTCTTGCGCATGCTATCAAGCTCGCGCTGCAACGCCGTATAGCGCGCATGGCGCTGCTCGGCATCGGCCAGCGTTGACACGCCCAGCCGTTCCAGCAAGGCTGCCCACGCCGCTTGCAGGCCGACTAGCTCGCGTTGCAGTGCGGGTAGATCCTGGCCGCCCGGCTCAATCCGGAACCGGCCCACGCCGGGCAGTTCAAGGTTGGCGGCGGACGTCAGCAACACCTGGTCGGCGCCGGTAAGCGCCCGGCCATCCAACGTTGCCTGGTGCCCTGGCTCAAGCTGGTACGACAAGCGTGTTGCGATGGCTTGCTGGCGCAGTTGCAGATTGGCCAGTTCACGTTCGGCCTTGCGCAGTGCGTCGATGTCGCCGTCGGCGATTTCAATGCGCAGCGCTTCGCTCTTCAGTGTTGAGCCCTGTTCGATCAGTACGGTGACGGCTTTGAGCGCATCGTCCAGCCGTTCGACTTCGGCGTTCAACTGGGCCAGTTGGTGCTCGAGGTCGCGGCGGTCGGTTACGGCCTGCACGGCGGCCACCCGCAAGCGGGCTGCGTCGACCGCGGCGGCATGCGCCTGCTGTTGTTGCTGCGCGCGAGCCAACGGTGCTTGCGCCGCGTCCACCCGAGCGCGCGCGCCCTGCGCTTCCTGCACCAGCGCCTGGTAATCGGCTTCGTCTTGTTGATCGCGACGCACCTGGTCTTGCAGCAAGGCCAGCGTTTGCGCGGCTTGCGCCTGTTCGCGGCGCAGACCGTCAAGTGCCTCGCGTTGTTTCGCCACCGCCGCCAGCCGCGCGCGTGCTTCAGCGGCCTTGGCCTCGAAGTCTTTCCAGGGTTCGTTGGCCTGGGCGCGTTCGTGCTCGCGGCGCAGTTCGGCCAGGCGGTCCACGTCGGCGTTCAACTGCGCCATGGCTTGCGCGCAATCGTCGCGTTCGGTGGTGGCGCGCGCCAGGGCGTCTTCGGCGTCTTTATAGATGCCCTTGGGGCGGCCGTTGCGCGCATCCAGCAAGGCGGCGCGTTCGGCTGACACGCGCTCAAACAGGCGGTCGCCATCGCTTGAGGCCAGCTCGCCGGACAACTGCGTCAGCGCATCGCGCAAATGCGTGCCGGCGTAAGACGCCGCCGCTTGCAGATTGTGGCCGTCACCTTGCTGAATCCACAACAAGCCGGGGATGCCGGCCAGGTCTGGCTTGCTTTGCCCACGGCCCGGCAGTTCAAAGCCCAACAAAGCGGCCAGCGCGTTTTCGGCTTCTTCGCCATCCAGGCGCTGCGCGCCGTCGTCGATCAGCAATTCACAACGGGCGCGCGACAGGAATTGCTTTTTCAAGACATAGGTATGGCCGGCATGCGCGAACGACAGCTCCACGCTGGGCCGCGCGCCAGACTCGCCATGCGGCGCCAAGTCCGCGACCTTGCTGGTGCTGTAGCGTTCAAGAAAGGCCGCGCGTATGGCGGCGGCAACGGTGCTTTTTCCGGCCTCGTTCGCGCCCACGAACAGGTTCAAGCCGTCTTGCAGGCCGTCCAGCACCAAGGGTTGGCGAAACTTGCGGAACTCTTCAAGCGCAATTTTTGACAGCTTCATTTGACGGCCCCCATGGCGCTTTCGCGCTGGAACCGCAATAACAAGCGCAAGGCCTCACCTGCCACCGCGGCCTGCTCGCCATCGCCTTGCATGCTTTGCAATTGCGCGGCCACGTCGCCCACGTAGCCGCTGGCGCCCAGTTCGGCCAGATCAGCCTGGTCAGGCTCCAGCCGCAAGCCGGACAGGTCGGGCAGCAAGGCACGCACCTGCGCGGCGGCCTGGTCCACGGCGCGTTGCAGCGCGTCCCAGGTTTCCATATTGACGTGGCCTTGCACGTCCAGCCGCAACACATCGTCAGCGCGCAAGGCCGCCAGGCGTTCGGCCAGCGCTTGGGCGTCAGTGGGCAGGCTGATGGTTTCTGCCCAGGCCGACCAGCGGTACTTGCCGATGGCGATACGTTCGACCACAGGCGTGGCCCCCGGCGCATCGATGTGCACGTCCAGCACGTAGCCCGGCTCGTTGCCGCGAAAGCGATCCTGCTCGGGCGTGCCGGCGTACCAAGTGTGTGCGTCGATGGACAGGCAGCCGTGCCAATCGCCCAGCGCCAGGTAGTCCAGGCGGGCACGGGCGGCGCGGTCGGGCGCGATGGGGTTGGTGGAGTCGATGGTGTCGGGCAAGCGGCCCGCCACGCTGCCGTGGGCCAGGCCCACTCGCACGCGGCCGGCTTCGGTGTCCAGCGTGTCGAAGGACTGTGTCACGTCGTCGTAGGTATGGCGTTGGGTCAGCGGCGCGGCCAGCACGGCCAGGTTGATGGCGGGCAAGTCCACCACGCCGATGCGCGTCGGCACGTGTACGTTGGCGGGAATGCAGTCCAACTGCGCGGCGCGGCTCCAGACGCTGTCGGCCAAGGCGGCGTCGTGGTTGCCGGCAATCATGACCCAAGGGCCGGCATAGGCAGCCATGGCGGCGAAGAGCCGGCGGATGCTGCGGTCGGACACGCCTTGCGTATCGAAGACGTCGCCCGCCACCAGCACGGCATCCACACGGCGTTCGGCGGCAAGCGCCGCGATACGCGCCACCACATCAAAGCGCGCCTCGGCCAGGATGGCGGCGTCGTCGGTTTCAAACTGGCCGTATTGACGGCCGATCTGCCAGTCGGCGGTATGCAGGAAATGAGTCATGCGCCGATTTTGGCATAAGCCGGCACCCGCCAAAGCGGCAGAGTGCCGAATCCGTCACGCCGACTCAGCGCCCGTTCAAGCGCCCTTGCCGTCCAACACCAAGGACGGGCTGGACGCCGCGCCGCGCTCGTAGCGCGAGATGCCCAGGCCGTCGGTGCGAATGGCGGGGCGCTGCCCCATCACCTGATCGGCCACCAGCTTGCCGGAGCCGCAAGCCATGGTCCAACCCAGCGTGCCGTGGCCGGTATTCAGGAACAGGTTGCCGTAACGGGTAGGCCCGACGATGGGCGTGCTGTCCGGCGTCATCGGGCGCAGGCCGGTCCAGAATTCAGCCTGGGCCACATGGCCGCTGTCGGGGAACAGGTCGTTGACGACCAGTTCCAGGGTCTTGCGGCGGGCGTCCTTCAAGCGCAGGTCGAAACCGGATAGTTCGGCCATGCCACCCACGCGGATGCGGTCGTCAAAGCGGGTGACGGCGATCTTGTAGGTTTCGTCCAGGATGGTGGAGACGGGCGCGGCGGCCTCGTCTTTCATGGGAATGGTCAGCGAATAGCCCTTGACCGGGTAAACCGGCAGATCCAGGCCTAGCGGTTCGAGCAGGCCGCGCGTGTAGCTGCCGAAGGCGGCCACGTAGCGGTCGGCCGTCAAGACTTCGTTGCCCACGCGCACGCCGGTGATCTGGCCGCCTGCCGTGTTCAAGCCGGAAACGGTCTGGTTGTAGCGGAAGTCCACGCCCAGCGCGGCGGCCATCTCGGCCAGCCGCGTGGTGAACAGGCGGCAGTCGCCGGTTTCGTCGTTGGGCAGGCGCAGGCCGCCGGCCAGCTTGTGGATCGAGCGCGCCAGGGCGGGCTCGGCCGTAACCAGGCGGTTGCGGTCCAGCAGTTCGTAGGGCACGCCCACTTCTTCCAGCACGGCGATGTCGCGGCGGGCGGCTTCCAACTGGGCGTCGGTGCGGAACAATTGCAAGGTGCCGCGCGTGCGCTCTTCATAATGAATGCCGGTGGACGCGCGCAGTTCGCGCAGGCAATCGCGGCTGTATTCGGCCAGGCGCAGCATGCGCTCTTTATTGACCGAATAGCGGTCGGCCGAGCAGTTGGCCAGCATGGCGGCCATCCACTTCAATTGGTACAGGCTGCCGTCCAGGCGTATCGCCAAGGGCGCGTGCTTCTTGAACAGCCACTTGATGGCTTTCAGCGGAATGCCGGGCGCGGCCCAGGGCGTGGAATAGCCCGGTGAGACCTGGCCGGCGTTGGCGTAGCTGGTTTCCTGGGCGGCGGCGGGCTGGCGGTCCAAGACCGTCACGCGGGCACCCTGACGGGCGAGATAATACGCGGTCGTGGTGCCGATAACGCCGCTGCCTAGGACGATTACATGCATGATTCTTTCCGTATTTGGATTTACTCAGTTATTTCGGTAGTCTATGACCCCAATCGCAGTGAAAAGCACTGATTATTTCCCTTTGGCAGCGCTTTTTCTGGGGCACCCCCTGTTTTCCGATCGGCAAAAGTGAAATGCGCGACCTAGACCGAATTGACCTGAAAATCCTGGAAATCCTGCAGCGCGAAGGCCGCATTTCCGTTACTGATCTGGCCGAGCGTGTCAGCTTGTCGGCCACCCCCTGTTCGGACCGGGTCAAACGGATGGAACGCGAAGGCGTCATCACGGGTTACCATGCGCGCGTCAATCCAGCAGCGTTGGGCAAAAACCTGCTGGTCTTTCTAGAGATCAAGCTATCGGCCAAATCCGGCGACGTGTTTGACAAGGTCAAGAAAGAGCTGCTGTACGTGCCCGAAGTGATGGAATGCCATCTGGTGTCTGGCGATTTCGATTACCTCGTCAAGGCCCGCCTGACGGAAATGAACGAATACCGCCGCCTGCTGGGCGAAATCCTGAAGCGCTTGCCCGCGTCGGCGGAGTCCCGCAGTTACATCGTCATGGAAGAAATCAAAGAAACCCTGTATCTGCCGGTGGATCGGTAGTTGGCACTTTGACCCTGGGCAAGTGCCCCATTGGATACGCGGTTTGTTACGGGCGCGCGCGCCCGCGGCTGCTATGCTGGCGGCCCTCTGACCCGTGCTGCCCAACCCTGGTCCGACCCCAATTCTTTAGTCCCTGCCTATGAATCGCCTCTATAAATATTTCTTCCGCGGCCTGATTACCGTGCTGCCGCTGGCCCTGACCCTCTACCTGCTTTACATCTTCCTGGCGTGGACGGAAGCCGTGGCGCTGACGTTCCTGCGCCCCTTCATCGGCGGCTTCTACGTGCCGGGCATGGGGCTGGCGCTGGGCATCCTGGGCATTCTGGCCATCGGCTATCTGGTGTCCAAGCAACGTGTGCAGAAATTCCTCACCGTGGTGGAAATGCCCTTCACCAACCTGCCGGTGGTCAAAAGCATTTATTCATCACTGAAGAGCTTTGCCGATTACTTTTCGCCCAGCTCCAAGAACACGGCGCAACAGGTCGTTATCCTGCGCGTGCCGGGCCAGCAGTTGGAACTGGTGGGCCTGGTGACCCGCCGCAGCATGGAAGGCTTGCCCGAGGGGTTTACGCAAGGCGACCGCGTGGCCGTCTACCTGCCCATGGGCTACATGATTGGCGGCTACACCGTATTTGTGCCGCAAGACTGGGTGCAGCCCATCCAGATGTCGGTCGAGGAAGCCATGCGTTCGTCGCTGATCGCCTGGATGGCGCGCGCCGAGAACAACAGCCGCCCCACGGCCCCGCCCGTGCCGGAGACGCCCGTGGCGCCCCCGCCGCCCCCGCCCGCCAACACGAATAGCGGCGACCCGGCCTGACCGGCTTTTCACCTATCCCTTTCCGCGCAACCCATGCCCATTATTGAATTCACGCTTGCCGAAGGCAGCCCCTATATTGAAATCAACCAGCTCTTGAAAGCCACCGGCGTCTGCGACAGCGGTGGCGCGGGCAAGATGATGGTGGCCGACGGCCAGGTCAGCGTGGGCGGCGTCATCGAAACCCGCAAGACCGCGAAGATCCGGGACGGCCAGATCGTCACTTGCGGCGACATCCGCATCGTTGTGCGAGCACCCCAATGAAACTCAAGATGGCCAAGAATTCCATCTTCGCGGTGCTGCTGCGCTCGCCGTGGTGGATGAGCGCGGGCGTGGCCGTGCTGCTTAGCGCCGGCGGTTTTGCCGCGCTGCCGCTGGAGTACGCGGCGATGGGCGTGTTCGCGGCGGTACCGTTCGCGGTCATCGCCATCATGGCGGCCTACAAGCAGTTGCGAGCACCGTCGGAAACGCGCGTGCAGGCCGTGGCCGAAGCCACCGCGGCCATGTCCTGGGCCGACTTCGCCAACACCGTTGAAGCCGGTTTCAAGCGCGATGGCTGCGAGGTCGAACGCCTGCAAACGCCCGGCGCCGACTTCGCCTTGAGCAAAGACGGCCACGTGGCGATCGTCAGCGCCAAGCGCTGGAAGGCCGCGCGCGTTGGCGTGGAGCCGCTGCGCGAACTGCAAGCCGTGCGTGAAAAGCGTGGCGCGCGCGAAGCCATCTACATCGCCCTGGGCGACGTGTCGGACAACGCCTGGAAATATGCCAAGGCACAAGGCGTGTCGCTGATGACGGCGCCGGAACTGGCCAAGCTGCTGCGCGACCTGAAGGTCTGAGCCGGCTTGCCCGTCGTGCCTTTGCGTTCCCTCCGGATATTCCAATGACTTACCGCATTCTTGCCGACCTGGTACTTGTCGTGCACGGGCTTTTTGTTGCCTTCGTGGTGTTCGGCGGGCTGCTGGCGCTGTGGCGACCGCGCATGGCCTACTGGCATCTGCCGGCGCTGGTGTGGGGCGCGGTCGTGGTCGGCATGGGCTGGATCTGCCCCCTGACCCCGCTGGAAGTGTCGCTGCGCCAACAGGCGGGGCAACAAGGCTACGCGGGCGGCTTCATCGAACATTATTTGCTGGGCATCATCTACCCCGATGGCATCACCCGGACCACGCAAATGGTGCTGGCCGCGCTGTTGATTGTCGGCAATATCGTGGTGTATGCCCTGTGGGCGCGCCGACGCCGGCGTGCGCGGCGCGAGGCGCCGCACCGCCGGTAGGCGTATGGGCAAGGTCTGAGACCCAAGCCTGGGGATGGGGTTTGCGAATCTGGGACTTGTGAATCCGGGGTTTGCAAGTCAGTGGCTTGCAAAGCTGGCGCTTAGAGAACCTTGGCTTGCAAATCCGCGGATTACGCGCGACGCGGATTACAAACCCCGCGCGATCACCAGCCGCTGGATGTCGCTGGTGCCTTCGTAGATCTGGCACACGCGCACGTCGCGGTAAATGCGTTCGACCGGGAAGTCTTTCAGATAGCCGTATCCGCCCAAGGTCTGGATGGCGGCCGAACACACTTTCTCGGCCATTTCGGATGCGAACAGCTTGGCCATGGACGCTTCCATCAGCGCCGGTTTGCCGGCTTCGCGCAGCGCCGCCGCATGCAGCACCATCTGGCGCGCGGCATGGATCTGCGTCGCCATGTCGGCCAGGCGGAACGCCACGGCCTGATGTTCCATGATGGGCTTGCCGAAGGCCTGGCGATCACGCGCGTAATCGCGCGCGCATTCAAAGGCGGCCCGCGCCATGCCCACCGATTGCGACGCGATACCGATGCGCCCGCCCTCCAGGTTGGCCAACGCAATCTTGTAGCCCTGCCCTTCCTCGCCCAGCCGGTAAGCGGCGGGAATGCGCATGTCTTCAAACGCGATCTGGCAGGTGTCCGACGCATGCTGGCCCAGCTTGTCCTCCACCCGCAGCACTTGGTAGCCCGGGGTGTCGGTCGGCACGATGAAGGCCGAGATGCCGCGCTTGCCGGCGTCGGGGTCGGTGACCGCGAAGACGATCACGGTCTGGCCGCTCTTGCCTGATGTGATGAATTGCTTTGCGCCGTTCAAGACGTAGTCGTCGCCGTCGCGGCGGGCGCGGGTGCGCAGGCTGCTGGCGTCCGAGCCCGCTTGTGGCTCGGTCAAGGCAAAGCCGCCGATGTGCTCGCCGCTTGCGAGCGGCCGCAGGAATTGCTCTTTCTGCGCGTCGTTGCCGAACTTCAGGATGGGCATGCAGGCGACCGAATTGTGCACGCTCATGATCGTGGAGCATGCGCCGCTGCCGGCCGCGATTTCCTCCAGCGCCACGGCGTACGACACGTAACCGCTGTCGTTGCCGTCCCATTCCTCGGGCACCAGCATGCCGAAGAAACCCAACTGCGCCATCTCTTGAATGGCGTCAGCGGGATAGTGGTGGTCACGGTCCCAGCGCTCGGCGTTTGGGGCCAGGCGTTCCATGGCGAAACGGCGCGCCATCTCTTGGATACTGAGTTGCTCTTCGGTCAACAGCATGTTTTGTCTCCTGGGGTTGCCGGGGCTGGCGCTGGATGGGCGCCGCCCGCCTTGTTCTGTCGTGTCGCGTCGGGGTGTGGTCGCGGCACGGAAGTCGAGAATACACCGTCGACTACGGGTGCGCGGCAAGGCTTTTCGCATCATGAACTTTTTGACGTTGCATGAAAATAGACAATCGAATTATCATGCAACTTATCAAGTATCTTGATGAACAATGGAAAGGAGTTTGCGGATGAATTACGACGTGATCATTGTGGGCGGCAGCTTTGCCGGCCTGTCGGCTGCCATGCAACTGGCTCGCGCCAGAAGGCGCATCGTGTTGATCGATGGCGGACAGCCCCGCAACCGCTACGCTGCCCACTCGCACGGCTTTCTGGGCCAGGACGGCAAGACGCCGCATGACATCGTGCAGCAGGCCCGCGAACAATTGGCCCACTATCCCACCGTGACATTCCTGGATGGCGATGCCGTGGCCGCCAGCGGTTCAATCGGCCGCTTTGTAGTCACGATGGCGGACGGGCAGCAGGTGCAAGGCAAGCGGCTGATTTTGGCCACCGGGCTGCGCGACGAACTCCCCGCCCTGCCCGGCTTGAACGAGCGATGGGGCAAGACGGTCTTGCACTGCCCTTACTGCCATGGCTATGAAGTGGCCGGCAGCCCGTTGGGCGTGATGGCGGCGCATCCACTGTCGGCGCACCAGGCCATGCTGCTGCCGGACTGGGGGCCCACCACGTACTTCACGCAGGGCGAATTTGAACCGGATGAGGAACAGGCCGCCTTGATGGCCAAGCGCGGCGTGCGTATCGAACGCAGCCCTATCGTTGAACTGATGGGCACGACGCCCGGGTTGGTTGCGGTCAAGCTGGCCGACGGGCGGCGCATGGCAGTCCACGCGCTGTTCGTGGCCAGCAAGACGCACATGGCCAGCCCGCTGGCCGCGCAATTGGGTTGCGCGTTCAACGACGGCCCCCTGGGTCCATTGATTCGCGTGGATGATCTGCGGCAGACAAGCATTGAAGGCGTTTTCGCCGCGGGCGACGCCGCCATTCCCATGAGCAACGCCACGCTAGCCAGCGCATCCGGGGTGATGGCGGGCGTGTGCGCGCATCGTTCGCTGGTGATGGAATGTTCGTAGGATGGGTGTAGCGCGCGATACGTGGCGCAAGAACCCGGCCGAGGATCGCGCGTAACCCATCGCGCGGACGTTGTTGATGGGTTACGCGCGGCAGGCGCCAGTTTTCGCGGGCAGGCGGTGCCGCGCTTCACCCATCCTACGCATCGTGAATAGCACGCCGATCCCCGCCCGTAGGATGGGTGAAGCGCGCGATACGCGTCACAAGAACCCAGTTGAGGATCGCGCGCAACCCATCGCGCAGACGTGGCTAATGGGTTACGCGCGACAGGCGCCAGTTTTCGCGGGCAGACGATGCCGCGCTTCACCATCCTACGCATCGTGAATAGCACGCCGATCTCCGCCCATAGGATGGGTGAAGCGCGCGATACGCGTCACAAGAACCTAGCCGAGGATCGCGCGTAACCCATCGCGCGGAGATGGCTGATGGGTTACGCGCGACAGGCGCCAGTTTTCGCGGGCAGACGATGCCGCGCTTCACCCATCCTACGCATCGTGAATAGCACGCCGATCTCCGCCCGTAGGATGGGTGAAGCGCGCGATACGCGTCACAAGAACCTAGCCGAGGATCGCGCGTAACCCATCGCGCGGACGTGGCTGATGGGTTGCGCGCGGCAGGCGCCGGTTTTCGCGCGCAAGCGGTGCCGCGCTTCACCCATCCTACGCATCATGGACAGGAGGCCGGGGCGGGTCACCGGTTGGCGGGCGTCGGTGTCGGCGGGATCACGGTATCGCTGATGTGCGCCTTGAAGAACGCCGCCATGCGGGCGTTCCAGGCTTGATGGAATTGGCGGCGGTCGAAGCCGGGCGCGTCCTGGCAGATGTCGGCTTGCGCCTGGTCGGGCGGGCAAGGTGCCAGGAACGCGAAGTGGCCAGCGCCTGCCACCACCTGATAATTCGGAGCGTGGCCCCGGCCCTGATCCTTATCCTGGCTTTGATCCTGGCTTTGATCCTGGCTTTGATCCTGGGTCTGATCCTGGGTCTGATCCTGGGTCTGATCCTGGCTTTGCTCCTTATCCCTATCCTGGCTTTGATCCTGGCCCCCGCCCTCAACCTGCCCCCGCCCCAGCCCCAGCCTCACCGCTTCCACACCGGCCAGGGTTACACCGTCTCCGCCCAGCTCTGACGCCCAAAGCTGCACGGGGATCTTCACCGCTTGCAACGCATTGCCCGGAAAAGCATTCAGCGGGTCTGCAATGACCACCGCCTTGATGCGCGCATCCTGCACATAGGGCTGCTGAGGAATTTTCCCGGATGCGATATCGCGGCACATGGGAAGCGTCGGCGCGTCCTGGCAAGCCGCCAGGCCTGCCTGAAAATCTGGCTTGGCGCCCGCCAACACCAAGACGGTATACGCGCCGCGAGAAAAACCGAAGGCGCCGATCTTAGCGGCGTCCACGCGCGCTTGTTGTGGCCAGGCGGTGGTCATGTAGTCGATTACGCGTCGTATCTCACGCGGGCGCGTCGAGAAGATCGACAGATACCCTTGCCGCGAACGGTCCTGCGCGTTGTCGCCCACGTGGTTGATGGCGGCCACCACGAAGCCCGCATCCGCCAGCGCCGCGGCGGTGTCGTGATGGCTCAAGAATGAACCGGCCGACCCATGCGACATCACGATCAAGGGATGCCGACCTTCGGGCACGGCGCAGTTCAGGACGCCAGGGATGGTGTTGCCGCCCAGCTTGATCTCAGTCGCGGGCGCGGCGCACGGCGTCCAGATGCCGCCCGTGAGCGCCGGGCCGTTCATGTCCATGGGTATTGTTAGGCGCTGGAAGCCGGCAGCCTGGGCGGCGCCCGGCGCCAACACGCTGGCAAGTAGAACGGCAAGCGCGGGAGCCGTGGCGCAAACCGCACGCCAAAACGAACGACTATCCGAATCGCGGCTCGAATGCTGACTCGAATCGCGGCTCGAATGGTGGCTTGAATGGCAATGCGAATGGCAATGGGAATGCAGAGTCATGGTCGAACAGAGCATGGAAAAAAGCGGGGTACCGACAATACCGGTATCCGGACTGGTCTTGTTGCAGCGGCGGCGCGGTAGAACAATGCCCGCACACCGTAAATAACAGGATGGCTTCGGATGCGTATTTCGTTCTTGCACACCATTGATAGCAATCAGGCCGTATTTGAGCATGCGGCGGCCGACGCTGGCTTGAGCGCCACGCAGTTGCGCCACGACGTGCGCCCGGATCTTCGGGAGGCGGCTAGCCAAGGCTTGGCAACGGACGGCGCGTTGCGTGATCAGGTCAGCGACGCGGTACGGAATCTAGCGACCGATGCGGATGCCGTCATCGTCACCTGCGCCACGCTGGGCCCCATGGTGGATAGCATCCAGGATTGGCCGGTGCCGGTCATCCGCGCTGACGTCGCCTTGGCGACAGCGGCTGTGACCGCAAGCGCGGGCAAACCCATCGTAGTGCTGTGCGCGGTGGCGTCCACCGTGGATGCCAACCGGGCGCTGTTCGGACGCCATGCCCTGGCCAGCGGGGCATCGGTGGCGGTGCGGCTGGTGCCGAACGCCTGGACTTTGTTCCAGGCGGGCGATACGTCCGCGTGCTTGAAGGCCTGCGCACACGCGGCGCAAGAGGCGTTTGCGCAAGGCGCTGAAGTGGTGGCTTTCGCGCATCCGTGGATGGCAGCCGCCGGGGCTTTGGTAGAGGGCCAACGCCGGCCCCTGGATCCGGCGCGCGCCGCGTTGCACGCCGGCTTGCAGGCGCGCTAGGGAACCCGGTTAGCGAACCGGCAAGCACACTCCCTCGCCCATTCGCCAACGCCCACGGATAACCGATGCGGCTATCCGTGGGCTGCGCCCTGCCTGTTCACCCACCCCCCTACCGAACCTTGCCCTCCTTCCAGGCTGCCAGCAGTTGCTCATAGGGAATGGTCTCGCCCTTGGGCTTCTCGTTGGCCAGCTTCTTCCACGGCGCGTGCTGGTCCGACAGCCACTTGCTGGGGTTGCTCTTCGGGTTCAGCTTGGGCGCGCATTGCGCCATGCCTGCGCGCTCCAGCCGCGCCATCACCTGGTCCATCTCATTGGCCAGGCTGTCCATGGCGGCCTGCGGGGTTTTCTCACCCGTGACTGCCGTGGCCACGTTCTTCCACCACAACTGCGCCAGCTTCGGGTAATCCGGCACGTTGTTGCCGGTGGGCGTCCATGCCACGCGCGCCGGGCTGCGGTAGAACTCGATCAGCCCCCCGTAGTTGGCGGCGTTCTTGGTGAAGAACTCGCTGTTGATGTCGCTGTCGCGGATGAAAGTCAGGCCGGTGATGGATTTTTTCAGCGATACCGACTTCGACGTGACGAACTGCGCATACAGCCAGGCCGCGGCCATCTTGTCGGGGTTGGTGGACTTGAAGAACGTCCATGAACCCACGTCCTGGTAGCCGTTCTGCATGCCGTCCTTCCAGTACGGGCCATAGGGCGACGGCGCCATGCGCCATTTCGGCGTGCCGTCGTCGTTCACGACCGGCAGGCCCTTCTTGGTCATGTCGGCGGTAAACGCCGTGTACCAGAAGATCTGCTGGGCGATCTGGCCTTGGGCGGGCACCGGGCCGGATTCCGAAAACGTCATGCCCATGGCCTGCTGCGGCGAGTACTTCTTCATCCAGTCGATGTACTTCGTCAGCGCATAGACGGCGGCTGGGCTGTTGGTGGCGCCGCCGCGCGACACCGACGCGCCCACCGGCGTGCACTTGTCATCCGCCACGCGAATGCCCCATTCATCCACCGGCATGCCGTTAGGCAAGCCCTTGTCGGCCGCGCCGGCCATGGACAGCCACGCATCGGTAAAGCGCCAGCCCAGCGACGGGTCTTTCTTGCCGTAGTCCATGTGGCCATAGACCTTCTTGCCGTCGATTTCCTTGACGTCGTTCGAGAAGAAGTCGGCAATGTCTTCATAGGCGGACCAATTGGTGGGCACGCCCAGGTCATAGCCGTACTTGGCCTTGAACTTGTCTTTCAAATCTTGCCGGGCGAACCAGTCGGCGCGGAACCAATACACGTTGGCAAACTGCTGGTCGGGCAACTGGTACAGCTTACCGTCGGGTGCGGTGGTGAACTTGGTGCCGATGAAGTCCTTGATGTCCAGGTTGGGGTTGGTCCATTCCTTGCCCGCGCCGGCCATGTAGTCCGACAGCGGCAAAATGGCGCCGTAGCGGTAGTGGGTGCCGATCAGGTCGGAGTCCGAGATCCAGCCGTCGTAGATCGATTTGCCCGACTGCATCGACGTTTGCAGTTTCTCGACCACGTCGCCTTCCTGGATCAGGTCGTGATTGACCTTGATGCCGGTGATTTCACTGAACGCCTTGGCCAGCGTCTTGGATTCGTACTCGTGCGTGGTGATGGTTTCCGACACGACGTTGATTTCATTGACGCCCTTGGCCTTCAGCTTGGCCGCGGCGTCCATGAACCACTTCATCTCGGCCATCTGCTGGTCCTTGGACAGCGTGGAAGGCTGGAACTCGGAATCCACCCACTTCTTCGCCTCCGGCTCGCCGGCCCAAGCCCCTGATGTGCCGATCAGGGCGATAGCGGCCGCCATGGCGTGCATGCGCAATTTCATGACCTGTCTCCTCGAATACCCTTCCCCTTCTGTTCTGCTGCGGACCTCTGGCCGGGGAAGATGCGGGCCGCAGTCCTTCAAAACCATCCATCCCAACCTGCCCGGGGTCGACGCGCCCCTTCAGCCTTTTCTTATGATGAAAGCCAGCAACAGCATGGACGCCACGAAGCTGATCCATACCGATGGCGGCTCATCCAGTGACAGCCACTCCATCACCTTTTCGCCAAACCCCAGAAACGCCAGGTTGAGCCAGGCCGCGGCCATCAATCCAATAAACAGCCTGTCACCGCGCGTGGTGCGCAGCGGCAGAAATCCCTTGCGCTCGACCGTGGGCGATTTCAGTTCCCACACGGTCATGCCGATCAGCATCAACACGATGCAAGTGAAAAACACGGCAACCGGCGTGGTCCATACCATCCAACTGAACATGTCGGCCCCCTTCTACACGCGGCCCATCGCGAAACCCTTCGCGATGTAGTGGCGCACGAACCAGATGACGATGCCGCCGGGCACGATGGTCAACACACCGGCCGCCGCCAGCACGCCCCAATCCATGCCGGACGCCGACACGGTTCGGGTCATGGTGGCCACGATGGGCTTGGCGTTAACCGACGTCAGCGTGCGCGCCAGCAGCAATTCCACCCAGCTGAACATGAAGCAGAAGAACGCCGCCACGCCCACGCCCGACTTGATCAGCGGCAGGAAGATCGTCAGGAAAAACCGGGGAAAGGAATAGCCGTCCACATAAGCGGTTTCGTCGATTTCGCGCGGCACGCCGGACATGAAGCCTTCCAGAATCCACACGGCCAGCGGCACGTTGAACACCAGATGCGCCAGCGCCACGGCCAGGTGCGTGTCCATCAGCCCGAACGAACTGTAGAGCTGGAAGAACGGCAGCAGGAACACGGCGGGCGGCGTCATGCGGTTGGTCAGCAGCCAGAAGAACACGTGCTTGTCGCCGATGAAGCGGTAGCGCGAAAACGCATAGGCGGCGGGCAGCGCCACCGCCAGCGAGATCACCGTATTGATGACGACGTAGATCAGGGAATTGATGTAGCCCGAATACCAGGCGGGGTCGGTAAAGATGGTGCGGTAATGCTCGAACGTGAAGTCGCGCGGCCACAGCGTCAGCGTGCTGACGATTTCGGTATTGGTCTTGAACGACATGTTCAACATCCAATACAGCGGCAGCATCGCGAACACCAGGTACAGGATCAGGAAGGCGGAACGCCACCAGGTGGATTGGTCACGCATGGGGATGCTCCTCGTCGACGCCGCCGGTCGTGCCCGCGCGCTGCATCCAGTTGTAGAGGATGAAGCACAGCAGCAGGATGATCAGGAAGTAAATGATGGAGAACGCCGCGGCGGGGCCCAGGTCGAACTGGCCCACGGCCTTTTGCGTCAGGTACTGCGAGAGGAACGTCGTGGCGTTACCCGGCCCGCCGCCCGTCAGCACGAAGGGCTCGGTGTAGATCATGAAGCTGTCCATGAAGCGCAGCAGCACGGCGATCATCAACACGCCGCGCATCTTGGGCAGTTGGATATAGCGGAACACCGCCAGCCGTGACGCGCCGTCGATACGCGCCGCCTGGTAGTAGGCGTCGGGAATGGCGCGCAGGCCCGCATAGCACAGCAGCGCGACCAGCGGCGTCCAGTGCCACACGTCCATGACCAGCACGGTCACCCAGGCGTCCACGTCGTTGCCGGTGTAGTTGTAGTCCACCCCCAGCCACGACAAGGTCGCGCCCAACAGCCCGATGTCGGTGCGGCCGAACACCTGCCAGATGGTGCCCACCACGTTCCACGGAATCAGCAAGGACAGCGCAATGATCACCAGCACGGCCGACGCGCGCCAACCGCTGGCGGGCATGGACAGGGCAAGCAAGATGCCCAGCGGAATCTCAATGGCCAGCACCGCCAGCGAAAAGCCGATCTGGCGGAACAAGGCGCCATGCAGCTCTTCGTCTTGCAGCACGGCCGCAAACCACTCGGTGCCCACGAAGACGCGGCGGTCGGGGGCAATGATGTCTTGCACGGAATAATTGACGATGGTCATCAGCGGCAAGATGGCCGAGAACGCCACGCACAACACCACGGGTAAAACCAGGAACCAGGCCCGGTGATCGATGGGTTTCATGGGATCAGCACCTCGTCGCGGTAAAAGCAGGTGTGCGGATTCAGCACCGACAACCAGACGGTGCCGCCCACAGCTGTGGGCACGATGTTGCTGCCCAGGCGGGCGCGCACCGGCGTGCCTTCGAAGTCGGCCACCAGCAAGGTGTAGGTGCCCACGTCCTGAATACGCTCCACGCGCATGGGCACGGCGCCCGCCGCGTTCGCGTCCGTCACCCGCAGGTATTCCGGGCGCACGCCTAGTTTGATGGGGCCTGCATTGGCCAGCTTTGCAGCCACATCGGATGTGGCGCCTTGCACGCGCGCCTGCCCCACCCACAGCGCATCGTCGCGCCATTCTGCCGGCAGGAAGTTCATGCCGGGCGACCCGATGAAGTGGCCCACGAAGGTGTGCGCCGGCCGTTCGAAGAGATCGTCCGCGCTGCCCACCTGCACGGCGCGACCGCGCGCCATCACCATGACCTGGTCGGCAAACGTCAGCGCTTCGGTCTGGTCATGCGTCACGTAGATCAGCGTCAGCTTGAATTCGTGATGGATTTCCTTGAGCTTGCGCCGCAGCTCCCACTTCAGTTGCGGGTCAATCACGGTCAAGGGTTCGTCGAACAGAATGGCCGACACGTCGCTGCGCACCAGCCCACGGCCCAGCGATATCTTCTGCTTGGCGTCTGCCGTAAGGCCGCTGGCACGGCGATCCAGCACATGCGACATCTCCAGCATTTCGGCAATGCGGCCCACCCGTTCGCGGATGCGCTCGGGCGGCACGCCCCGGTTGCGCAGCGGAAAGGCCAGGTTGTCGGCCACCGTCATCGTGTCGTAGACCACCGGAAACTGGAACACCTGCGCGATGTTGCGCGCTTGCGGGGATTTGCCAGTGACGTCCTGGCCGTCGAACAAAATGCGCCCGTGCGAGGGGCGCAACAAGCCGGACACGCAGTTGAGCAAGGTGGTCTTGCCGCAGCCCGACGGGCCCAGCAAGGCATAGGCGCCGCCGTCGCGAAAGGTGAATTGCAGCGGCAGCAGTGCGTAGTCGTCGTCGGTCTTGGGGTCGGCGACGTAGGAATGGGAGAGGTCCAGCTCAATCTGCGCCATCAGGCCACCTCCCCTGCGCCGGCGGGCTGGCGCGGCGCGGCCAACAGCGCGCCGCTGACGTCGAAGGCATATGTCTGGGCCGGGTCGAAATACAGTTGCACGCGCTCGTCCAAGGTGTAGCGGTGCACGCCGGGCAGTTGCGCTACCACGTCGCCCGCGGCGGTTTCCGCATGCACGAAGGTGTCGGAGCCTGAGATTTCAGCCAGCTTCACCACGCCGGCCAGGCCGATATGGCCCGGGCGCGGCTCCACGTCCAGCGCGCCCGCGCGCAGGCCCGCCGTGATGTCGGCGCCCGCCTGCGCAGGCAGGCTGCGGTCAACCGCCACCTGGCCTTGCAGGACAAAACCCGTGTCCGTGCGCCGGGCCGCGAACAGATTCATGGGCGGATCGCTGAACGCGCGCGCCACGCGGATGGAATTGGGGCGGTGAAAGACCTCGGCGGTGGGACCGTATTGCAGCAGTTCACCCGCGTCCAGCACGGCGGTGTGGCCGCCCAGCAACAGGGCTTCGCCGGGTTCGGTCGTGGCGTAGACCACGGTGGAACGCCCTTCGGCGAACAATTCCGAAAGCTCGTCGCGCAGTTCTTCGCGCAGCTTGTAATCCAGGTTGACCAGGGGCTCGTCCAGCAGGATCAAGGGCGCGTCCTTGACCAAGGCCCGGGCCAGCGCCACGCGCTGTTGTTGCCCGCCCGACAATTCAGACGGGTAGCGGGCCAGCAGGTGGTCGATGTGCAGCCGGACCGCCATGGCGCGGACTTTTTCGCGGATGTCCTTTTCGCCGCGCAGCTTCAGCGGCGACGCGATGTTGTCGTAGACCGACATGGACGGGTAATTGATGAACTGCTGGTAGACCATGGCGACGTTGCGCTGGCGCACGGGCACGCCCGTGACGTCCACGCCGTCAACCAGCACGCGGCCTTCGGTGGGTCGGTCCAGCCCGGCCATGATGCGCATCAACGAGGTTTTTCCCGCCAGGGTCACCCCCAGCAGCACCGTCATGGCTCCCGGCACGGGGGCCAGGCTCATGGGAGTCAGGTGCGTTTGCGAACCGGCTCGCAAACCTATCCTGTCCAAGGTCAGCTGCATCTAGTCTCCTCAACCTACTTATATGTCCCTGTTTTAAAAACGGACTTCGGTATTCGGTACAGCGCCCCAGCCGCTACGCGCAATGGCGTAACAGGATGAGCATACTCTTTCAGGTGGCTTTCGTTTTTTTTGCGTTTTACCCAAGAAGCGAACAAAAAACAATCTTGCAGTGCGGCATTATTTTTCGCTTTTGTTGTTTTATCATGCGAATATGACACTGAATCCACGACAGAGCGCGTTGGTCGAAATGGTGCGAGCCCAAGGCTCGGCCACGATCGAAGAGCTCGCCAAACGCTTTGACGTCACGCTGCAGACCGTGCGGCGCGACGTCAACATCCTTTCTGAAGCCGGCATGCTGTCGCGCTTTCATGGTGGCGTGCGCATCGAAGCGTCCACCATCGAGAACATCGCCTACCGCAAACGCCAGGGGTTGCATGCGGCGGGCAAGCAGCGCATTGCCGAAGCCGTGGCGCGCGCCGTGCCGGACGGCTGTTCGCTGATCTTGAACATCGGCACCACCACCGAAGCCATCGCGCGCGCCCTGCTGCGCCATCGTGGCCTGCGCGTCATTACGAACAATCTGCATGTGGCGGACATCCTGTCCGACAACCCGGACTGCGAAGTCATCGTGGCCGGCGGCGTGGTGCGTTCGCGCGACCGCGGCATCGTGGGCGAAGCCACGATGGATTTCATCCGCCAGTTCAAGGTGGATATCGGCCTGATCGGCATTTCGGGCATTGAAGCCGACGGCACGCTGCGCGACTACGACTTCCGCGAAGTGCGGGTGGCGCGAACCATCATCGAACAATCGCGCGAAGTCTGGCTGGCCGCCGACAGCAGCAAATTCAAACGCCAGGCCATGGTGGAACTGGCGCATATCTCGCAAATCGACCGATTCTTTACCGACGCGCACCCGCAGGAACCACTGGCGCAGGTGCTGCTGGATTCCGGCGTGCGCTGCGAAGTCGCGGCCGCGCCCAACGGGGCCGGCGTAGAGCTCCCCACGAATACCTCAGCATCCGACCTATGAACCAACCGCTAGCCAACGTCACCCCGCCCGATCGCAACCGCCTGCTGTCCACGCTGGACAACACGCCGTCCTGGGACGTCATCGTCATCGGTGGCGGCGCAACGGGCCTGGGCACCGCCGTGGACGCCGCCGCGCGCGGCTACCGCACCCTGCTGATCGAAGGCGCCGACTTCGCCAAGGGCACGTCCAGCAAGGCCACCAAGCTGGTACACGGCGGCGTGCGCTATCTGGCCCAAGGCAATGTCAGCCTGGTGCGCGAAGCGCTGCACGAGCGTGGCTTGCTGAATCGCAACGCGCCGCACCTGGTGTGGCCGCTGGGCTTTGTGGTGCCCGCCTACAACCTGTTCGACCAGCCCTTCTACGGCATCGGCCTGAAGATGTACGACATGCTGGCCGGCAAACTGAACCTGGCGCCCAGCCGCTGGTTGTCGCGCCGCGACACGCTGGCCAACGCGCCTACGCTGGCGGAAAACGTCAACGGACGCGGTTTGAAAGGCGGCGTGCTGTATTACGACGGCCAGTTCGATGACGCGCGCCTGGCGATGAGCCTGATGCGCACGCTGTTCGACCTGGGCGGCACGGCCGTGAACTATGTGCGCGCCACGGGGCTGAGCACCAGCAATGGCAAGGTTGACGGCGTGACCGCGCAAGATGTGATTGGCGGCACCAGCTTCTCGTTGCGCGCGCGTTGCGTGATCAACGCCACCGGTGTCTGGGTGGACGCCGTGCGCCGCATGGAAGACAAGAACGCGGCCACGATGGTGGCACCCAGCCAGGGCGTGCACCTGACCTTGCCGCAAGAGTTCCTGCCCGGCAAACGCGCCATCCTTATCCCGAAGACCGACGACGGCCGTGTGCTGTTCGTGGTGCCATGGAACGGCCACACCATCGTGGGCACCACCGACACGCCGCGCGGCGATCTGCCGCTGGACCCGGAAGCCGGCGCGCAGGATGTGGACTTCATCCTGAGCACCGCCGCGCGCTACCTCAGCCGCAAGCCGACCCGCGACGACGTCACCAGCGTCTGGTCGGGCCTGCGTCCGCTGGTCAAGGCCACGGGCGAGGCGTCGACCAAGCAGTTGTCGCGCGAGCACACGATTTTGGTGTCCAACGCGGGACTGGTGACGGTAACGGGCGGCAAGTGGACGACCTACCGCCGCATGGCGCAGGACGTGGTGGACACGGCGATTCAACATCAACTGTTGACGCAGGCAACGTGCCGGACCGAATCGCTGCCGCTGCACGGCGCGGCGGGCCTGGCGCCGTCCGAAGAGCATGCAGGAACGCCGGACAGCTACTACGGCAGCGATCTTGCGGTGCTGAAAGCGCTGCCGGGTGCTGATCGCATGCTGGTCAAGGCCAGCGGCTTGTCGGAAGCGCACGTACGCTTCGCGGCGCGCTATGAGTTGGCGCGCAGCGCCGAGGACGTGCTGGCCCGCCGCAACCGCGCGCTGTTTTTGGACGCGGAAGCCGCCATGCTGGCCGCCCCCGAGGTCGCGCGCATCCTTGCGGAAGAGCTGGGCCACGACGCAGCCTGGCAACAACGCACGCTGCAAGAGTTGGCCACGGTAGCAAAAACGTATCGACTGTAGGATGGGTGAAGCGCGGGAAAGCCTTTAAAAGAACCCTGACGCGAAACGCGCGTAACCCATCAGCAACCGCAAAGTTCTTGCCGAAGGTGGAATTCATCGACGGTTGCTTGATGGGTTACGCGCGGCATAGGCCGGCTTTCTTTGGGCTGATGTCTCGCGCTTCACCCATCCTACGTAAGACGCCCGCTGCCGTAGGATGGGTGAAGCGCGCGGAAGCCTTTTAAAAGCACCCTGACGCGAAACGCGCGTAACCCATCAGCAACCGCAAAGTTCTTGCCGAAGGTGGAATTCATCCACGGTTGCTTGATGGGTTACGCGCGGCACAGGCCAGCTTTCTTCGGGCTGATTTCTCGCGCTTCACCCATCCTACGAATGAAGCGCCTGCGCCCATACGCATGAAACGCCCGCTGCGGTTCACGGCACCCGCAGCCTGCTCGTTTCTATCATCGCTTCGAACACGCGCAACAGATCCGGGTCGCACTTGGCACCGGCTTCGCGGTGCAAGATCCGCATGATCTCGGTATGCCCACGCGCGGGGTGATACGGGCGTGCGTCGCCTAGCGCATCGTAAGAATCGGCCAGCGAAATAATGCGCGATAGCATCGGAATGTCGTGTCCGTGCAGGCCGGCCGGATAACCGGAGCCATCGAAATGCTCGTGATGGTGGCGTACCGCTTGCGCGATCAGGTCGCGTTGCGGCATCGCGCTGTGCAAGATGATGTCGGCGCCGACCGCCGCGTGGGACTTCATGATTTCCCAGTCTTCGCCTTCCAGGCGATTCGGAGAAAACAGCACGCGATCCGGCGTGCCGATCTTGCCCACATCATGCAACCGCGCGGCCACGGCGGCGGCCTGTTGTTCGTCTTCGGACAGGCCGCAGGCCTGCGCCAGCGCCACGCTTAGGGCGACCACACGGCCGCAATGTCGGCCGGTGGCCGGGTCGCGCGCCTGCATGGCGGCGAACAGCGCGGCCTCGCAGGAACCTGCTGGTGTTTCGGGTACGTCGGGGGGCATCAGGAAAGGTGCGCAGCGGCTCGGTTGAGCGGCGCACTTGTGTCGGAAAGTAGCGATTCTGACACAGTGCGCACCAATCCTGACGAAACAGAGCAGCGTTGGGAGAGCGGCGCAGATTCAATATCCGCGCGCCTCCGCGCCATGTGGCGTTGTGAAGAACTTCAGTGGTTCGGCGTTTCGGCGTTTCGGCGTTTCGGCGCTTCTTCGCTTCTGCACCTCTGCGCTTCTGCGCTTCAGTGCTTCAGTGCTTCAAACGCTCAAGCAGCGCTTCTGCCACGCCCACGGACGACGCCGGGTTCTGTCCCGTGACCAACAAGCCGTCGCACACCACATGCGGCTGCCAATCCGGACCACGGCTGTACAGCCCGCCCAAGTGCGTCAGTTCGTCTTCCACCAGGAACGGCACCACATCGGTCAACTGCACCGCTGCCTCTTCGCTGTTGGAAAAGCCCGTTATCTGCCGCCCTTGCACCAAGGGCTTGCCGTCCGCCGTCTTGGCGTGACGCAACACGCCGGGCGCATGGCACACGGCGGACACCGGCTTGCCCGCGGCCAGCATGGTTTCGATCAGTGCAACCGACTTGGCGTCTTCCGCCAGATCCCACAGCGGGCCATGGCCGCCGGGATAGAACACCGCGTCGAAGTCCGCCGCCTGCATGTCGGCCAGCCGCTGCGTGTTGGCCAGGACGCGCTGCGCGTCGGCGTCCTGGCGGAAACGGCGCGTGGCGTCCGTCTGCGCGTCGGGGTCGTCGCTCTTGGGGTCCAACGGCGGCTGGCCGCCCTTGGGCGACGCCAGCGTGACCGCCGCGCCCGCGTCAACGAACGCGTAATACGGCGCGGCAAACTCTTCCAGCCAGAAGCCCGTCTTGCGGCCGGTGTCGCCCAGCGTGTCGTGGGAAGTCAGCACGATCAGGATTTTCATGTTTCGCTCCGATTGCGTGTACGCGCTTATTCGTCCGGGCCGACGCGCACAATGCGCTTGCCGGCGTTTTCGCCCTTGAGCAGGCCGATCAGGCCGCGCGGCGCGTTCTCCAAGCCCTCGACCACGTCTTCGCGATACTTGATGCGGCCTTGTGCAATCAAGCCTTCCATGGCTTCGCGGAATTCGCCATAGCGGTGTGCGTATTCGTTGAAGATGATGAAGCCCTGCACCTTCAGCCGCTTGGTCAGAATGTTGCGCATCAACAGCGCCAGGCGGTCCGGGCCATCGGGCAGGCTGGTGGCGTTGTAGGCCGAGATCAAGCCGCAGACCGGCACGCGGGCGCGCGGGTTCAGCAGCGGCAGCACGGCATCAAACACCGCGCCGCCCACGTTTTCGAAGTACACGTCAATGCCCTGCGGCACGGCGCGCGCCAGACGGCCGGCCAGGTCAGGCGACTTGTGGTCCAGGCAGTCGTCAAAGCCCAGTTCGTCGACCACGTAGCGGCATTTGTCCGCGCCGCCCGCAATGCCAACGACCTTGCAGCCGTGGATTTTCGCGATCTGCCCCACCACCGCGCCCACCGCGCCGCTGGCCGCGGCCACCACCACGGTTTCGCCGGCCTTGGGCTGGCCGATGTCCAGCAGCCCCATGTAGCCCGTGAAACCGGGCATGCCCAGCACGCCCAGCGAATACGACGGATGTTGTGGCTTGGGGCCCAGGCGCAGCAGACCGGCGCCGTCGGACAAGGCGTAGTCCTGCCAGCCGGATTGGGCCAATACCCATTCACCGGGCTGGTAATCAGGGTGATTGGACGCCTGCACGCGGGTCACCGTGCCGCCCACCATGGGCTGGCCGACCTGCACGGGTTCGGCGTAGGAAGGCGCGTCGCTCATGCGGCCGCGCATGTAGGGGTCCAGAGACAGGTACACGGTGCGCAGCAGCACCTGACCGGGGCCGGGCTGCGGGACCTCGCCCGTTTCCAGGCGGAAATCGCTATCGGTGGGCTCGCCATGCGGGCGGGCAGCAAGCACGATGCGGCGGTTGATGGATGGGGATTGCGTCATGAAGTCCAGCCTCCTGGGAAGCTGCCCAGGCCTTGCAGGCAAGGCCCGGGCGGCAGATTGGGGAACCGAGCCATTACACCATCGTTGCCCACCGCCCTGCGTTTCAACATTTAATGCCGGCCCCTTTTAATTAATTAAATACTTAATTAAACTGCCCGCCATGTGCCCAACCCCTTCCGCCCCCACCCGCCGCCCCGGCCGCCCCGCACGTGCCGCCGGCCCCGACAACGCCGCCATGCGCGCCCAATTGCTGGACATCGCCACCGGCCTGTTCGCCGCGCAGGGCGTGGCGGCCACCACCATCGCGCAGATCGCCCAACGCGCCACCGTCACCCCGGCGATGCTGCACTACTACTTCAAAAGCCGCGACCAATTGATCGATGCCGTGGTGCTGGAACGGGTCGTGCCGGTGATTGGCTATGTCTGGGCGCCGGTGCGGCTGGCCTCGGAATCGGGTCCTGATGCCGACAGCAACCCCGACATCGACCTCGCCACGGCGGCGCGCGGCTACCTGACGGAAATCGTGAATCGCATCGTGCAAAGCGCGACGGAGCGACCGTGGTTGCCGGCGTTGTGGATGCATGAAGTGGTGAATGAAGGCGGGCAACTGCGTGAACGGGTGCTGCCTCACCTGCCCACCGACCGGCTGGCCGCCTTTGCCGGAATGATCGGCCAGGCCCAGCAGCAAGGCGCGATCACGCCCGGCGTTGAACCCCGGCTGGTGTTTCTTTCCATTCTTGGCCTGACCCTGTTGCCGCTGGCTACGTCCAACCTGTGGCGCCGCATCTGGCAAGGCGACGCCCAGGCGCAAGCCATCGATACCCAGGCGATCGCGGCGCACGCCATTGCCATGCTGACCGGCGGCCTGTTTTCGCCGCCTGCCCCGTCTTCCGATACCGCTCGCCCATGAGGATGCCCGCCATGAGGATTTCCACCATGAGGACGCCGACCCTGTGGTTGCCCACCCTGAAGATGCCGACCATGCTCGCCCGCCCTATCCTGCTTCGATTCCTGCCCGGCCTGCCGGTGTTGACCTTGCTGTTGGCCGGCTGCGGCCAGGACAGCACGCCGTTCTACCAGGGGTATGTGGAAGGCGACTACGTGTATGTGGCCTCGTCCGAAGCCGGCCGCCTGGATGCGCTGGACGTCAAGCGCGGGCAGCAGGTCAGCGCCGACGCGCCGCTGTTTGCGCTGGAAGCCACGCGCGAACGCGCCGCCCGTGATGAGGCCAGTGCGCAGTTGGCGGCCGCCACCGCGCAATTGGAAGACATCGCGACCGGCAAGCGGCCGGCGGAAATCGACGTCAGCCGCGCGCAACTGGCGCAAGCCGAGGCCGCCAGCCGCCGCTCGGCCGCGCAACTGCAACGCGATACGGCGCAGTACCGCATCGGCGGCATTGCGCGCGCGCAGTTGGACGACAGCCGTGAACAGGCGCAGTCGGACGCCGCCCGCGTGCGCGAACTGCGCGCCCAACTGGAAGTGGCCAACCTGCCCGGCCGCGACGACCAGCGCCGCGCGCAGGCCGCCCAAGTTGCGGCCGCACGCGCCGCGCTGGCGCAGGCGGAATGGACCTTGGCGCAAAAGCAGTTGGGCGCGCCGGCCGCGGGCCAAGTGTTCGACACCATGTACCGCGTGGGCGAATGGGTGCCCGCGGGCAGCCCCGTGGTCAGCCTGCTGCCGCCCGGCAATGTGAAGGTGCGCTTCTTCGTGCCCGAAACCGTGGTGGGCACACTGAAGACCGGCCAGACGGCCACGCTGCGCTGCGACGGCTGCGGCGACCCCATCCCCGTGCATATCGACTACGTGTCTGACCAGGCCGAATACACCCCGCCCGTCATCTACAGCCGCGAAAGCCGCAGCAAGCTGGTCTACATGGTTGAAGCGCGCCCCGCGCCGGACGCCGCCGCGCGGCTGCATCCTGGACAACCGGTCGAGGCGACGCTGCAATGAACACGTCCGCCTCAACCGCGACGCAAAACGGTGCGCCCGAACCCGGCAAGGCCGTGATTGACGTGCGCGGCCTGAACAAGCGCTTTGGCGACAAGCATGTGGTCAACGACGTATCGCTGCGTGTTCAAGAAGGCGAGATCTTCGGCTTTCTAGGCCCCAACGGCAGCGGCAAGACCACCTGCATCCGCTTGATGTGCGGGTTGCTGACGCCGGACTCCGGCAGCGGCACCTGCCTGGGCTACGACATTGTTCAAGACAGCGCCCAGATCAAGCGCCACGTGGGCTACATGACGCAGAAGTTTTCGTACTGGGATGACCTGACCATCCGCGAAAACCTGGACTTTGTGGCGCGCATGTACGGCATGCCGCAACGCAGGCAGACGGTGGACCGCGCCCTGGAAGACCTGGGCCTGCACACCCGCGCCAACCAGTTGACGGGGTCGCTGTCGGGCGGCTGGAAGCAGAGGATGGCGCTGGCCGCCTGCCTGCTGCACGAACCGCGCCTGCTGCTGCTGGACGAACCCACGGCGGGTGTGGACCCGACCGCGCGGCGCGACTTCTGGGAGCAACTGCATGAGCTGGCCGCGCGCGGCATCTCGGTGCTGGTCAGCACGCACTACATGGACGAAGCCGAACGCTGCCACAAGCTGGCCTATATCTCGTACGGCAAGCTGCTGACGCAAGGCACGGCCGAACAGGTAATTGCGGAACAGCGCCTGTCCACCTTTGCCATTCACGGCCACAACCTGGTGCCGCTGGGCCAGCGCCTGCGCAGCGCGCCGGGCGTGGACCAGACCGTGGCGTTTGGCTCGGCGTTGCATGTCAGCGGCCAGGACGCGGATCTGCTGGAACGCACGCTGCGCGAGGCCATCCGTGGCCAGGACCTGCGCCTGGAACGCATCGACACCAGCCTGGAAGACGTCTTCATCTACCTGATGAACCGGTCCACCGACAACTTCGCGAGCCCCCCATGATGCGCGCCATGCAAGGCTTTTCCTGGGCGCGCTGGTGGAGCATGGTGCTGAAGGAATTTCTGCAACTGCGCCGCGACCGCATCACCTTCGGCATGATCGTGGGCCTGCCGATCATGCAGTTGGCGCTGTTTGGCTACGCCATCAACACCGACCCCAAGCAGATGCCCACGGCCGTCATCACGGCCGACCACAGCCCCTTCACGCGCAGCTTCATCGCGGCGATGAAGTCGTCCGACTACTTCCACATCACCGAAGAACTGGACAACGAAGAAGCCGGCCGCGCCGCGCTGGCGCAAGGCCGCGTGCTGTTCGTGGTGACCATTCCGCCGGATTTTTCGCGGCGGCTGTTGCGCGGCGAACGCCCCGCCCTGTTGATCGAGGCCGATGCCACCGACCCCATGGCCACCGGCATGGCGATTGGCGCGGCCACGCAATTGACGCAAGCCGTGGCGCAGAAAGACCTGACCGGGCCGCTGGCCGGGCTGGCGGGCGGGCAGCCGCCTTTCGACGTGCGCGTGCACCAGCTCTACAACGAAGAGCAGATCTCGCAATACAACACGGTGCCCGGCCTGATGGGCGTGATATTGACGATGACCTTGGTGATGATGACGGGCCTGGCCATGACGCGCGAACGCGAGCGCGGCACGATGGAGAACCTGCTGTCGATGCCGGTGCGCCCGCTTGAAGTCATGACCGGCAAGATCGTGCCCTACATCGCCATCGGGCTGATCCAGGCCACCATCATCCTGCTGGCCGCGCACTTCGTTTTCCATGTGCCTATCCTGGGCAGCCTGCTGTCCGTGTACCTGGCGGCGCTGCTGTTCGTGGCGGCGAACCTGACGGTGGGCATCACGCTGTCGTCACTGGCGCAGAACCAGTTGCAGGCCATGCAGCTGACCATGTTTTATTTCCTGCCCAACATGCTGCTGTCCGGGTTCATGTTCCCGTTTCAGGGCATGCCGATGTGGGCGCAATACCTGGGCAACCTGCTGCCGCTGACGCACTTCAACCGGCTGATACGCGGCATCCTGCTCAAGGGCAACGGCTGGTGGGACCTGTGGCCCAGCATCTGGCCGCTGATGCTGTTCACCGCGGTCGTCATGACCGCCGCCGTGAAGTTCTATCGCCGAACCCTGGATTGACGCGCCATGCCACGCCTTGCCTTATCGCCTATCTACTCTTGCGCCGCCTTTGTCCGCCTGGCCTTTGTCCGCCTGGCCTTGGCCCGATCTGCCGCGCCGCGCCGCTGCGTCGGGCGCCGTTGCGTCGGGCGCCGTTGCGTCGGGCGCCGTTGCGTCGGGCACCGGGGCGTCGGGCGCCGCTGCGTCGCAATGCTGGTGGCGATCGGGCTGCCCGTCTTATTCTCGGGTTGCGCCGTCGGGCCAGACTTCAAGACACCCGCAGCGCCAGACGCCACGTCCTACACGGCGCACGACGATGCCGCCACGCCCCCAGGCGCGCAGCGCTTGCAAGCAGGCGTCGACATTCCCGCGCAATGGTGGCGGCTGTTCCAGTCCGACGCGCTGGACCAACTGGTGCGCCAGGCGCTTGAAGCCAGCCCCACGCTGGCCCAGGCGCGCGCCAAGCTGCGCCAGGCCAGTGCAGACCTGGACGCCGAAACCGGCGGCCGCCTGTTGCCGTCGGTGGACGCCGATCTGTCCGCCAAGCGGCAGAAGGTGGACCCTTCCGCCTACGGCGTGCCGGTGGCGGAATTGCCGCCGCCTTTCACGCTCTACAACGCCTCGATCAATGTGTCCTACACGCTGGACGTGTTCGGCGGCAACCGACGGGCGCTGGAAGGCATGGCGGCGCAGGTGGATTACCAGGCGCACGAATTGCAGGCCGCGCGCATGTCGCTGGCCGCCAATGTGGTGACGGCCGCCATCCGCCAGGCCGACCTGTCCGAGCGGTTGGCGGCCACCCGCGACCTGCTGGCCGCGCAAGTGCGCCAGCAAGACATCATGCGGCAGCGCGTGGCGGCGGGCGGCGTCGCAGAAGCCGACCTGAGCAACCAGGAACTGCTGGTGGCCCAAACCCGCGCCACGCTGCCGCCGCTGGAAAAGCAGTTATCGCAAACCACGCATCAGTTGGCGGTGTACCTGGGCTTGCCGCCCGCCGCGCTGCGCACGCCGCCCCTGCGCCTGGCCGACCTGAGCCTGCCCGCCGACATTCCCACCGGCGTGCCGTCCGCGCTGACACGCCAGCGCCCGGACATCCTGGCCGCCGAGGCGCTGTGGCATCAGGCGTCGGCCGACGTGGGCGTGGCCGCCGCCAACCAGTACCCGCAGTTCACGCTGACGGCCAGCTTTGGCTCGCAGCGCACGCGCGCGGGCGACTTGTCCGACGGCGTGAACGTCTGGAGCTTGGGGCTGGGGCTGGTGCAACCGCTGTTTCGCGGGGGTGAACTGCGAGCGCGCAAGCGTTCCGCCGAAGCGGCCTACGAAGCGGCCGCCGCCGCCTACCAGCAAACGGTGCTGGACGGGTTCCGCCAGGTTGCCGACGCCCTGCGCGCGGTGCAGACCGATGCCGACAGCTACGCCGCCTATGACGACGCCTGGCGCCGCGCGACGGACGCCGAGCGCATCGCGCAAGGCCGCTTCCAGGCAGGCGGCATCAGCCACCAAAGCCTGCTGGACAGCCAGCGCCAGTTACTGCAAACGCGGATCGCGCGCACCGAGGCGGATGCGGCCCGCTACGCCGACACCGCGGCACTGTTGCAAGCCTTGGGCGGCGGTTGGTGGAACGAGCCCGCCGCCACGCCGGCCACGGTCCCACCAACCGTGTCGGCACCCGTCGCGGCAAGGCGCTAGCCGACCCTGCGCGTTCAACCGCGTGTCAGGGTTGTGACGGCTTGCCTTGATTCAAACATTGTTCGATAACCCGCCCATGTTTCACGGTGATAGGCCGCCTGCGATCATGTCTGAGAATTCGGGTACGAAAGTGTCGTTGAGCGGGGTAAGGGAAGCCGCCGTTTCGTAGGATCATGCAAGGGCTCAAGCTGCACAGATCACTACGATTTCATGAATGACCTACTAGACCTGATCGTCTTCTCTCCCGATCCCGACCAACGCGTGCGCCGCAGCGACGCACTGGCCGAGATGGGATTCTCGCCACGCCGGTGCGAGGACTCCAATGGCCTGTTCCGCCTGTTCCAGGCGCGCCGCACGCCATTGCTAGTGATGGAGGCCGACCTTACCGATCTCTGCATGGCCGTCGCAGGTCTGCGCGCCATGGACACGACGGCGGGCATCATCGCCGTGTCCAACTTTGATTCGCCCGAAAACCGCATTCTTGGCCTGCATTGCGGCGCCGACGCCTGCTTTCAGCATGACGTGGCCACCGCGGAAATCGCCGCCGCATTGCAAGCGCTGGTGCGCCGCGTACCAGCAACGGGCCGCCGCCCCCCCGCGATGCCCGAGGCCGATTTGCGGGCCAGCGCCGTGCCGCTGGCAGCAGAAGCCGCGGGCAAATGGCAATTCCACGACGCCGCCTGGACGCTGGTCAGCCCGCAAGGCACCCGCGTGTCGCTCACCCTGGCGGAACGCGAATTCCTGCTGAAGCTGACCACGTCGACCGACAAGCGCCTGCCGCGCGGCGATGCCTCCGGCGCCGATGCGCAGGCCGGCCGTGAATCCGTCCGACGCACCGATGTCGTGGTCAGCCGCCTGCGGCGCAAGGCACAGGACCTGAACGTGGAACTGCCGATCCGCACCGTGTGGGGTTGGGGCTACGCCTTCACGGGCGAGATCTGACGGCGGCCGGCGGGCGTATCATGCGTAGCGGGGCCGACGTACGACATCCGATACGCCACGTCCGGCACCCGTTGTTCGCCTCCCCCTTCTTGGTTTCTACGCTGCCGCCACCGATATGGAAGTCTTCGAACGCCTGCAAGCGCTGCTTGCCCAGCACCACGCGCGTCACCGCCTGATCAACCACCCCGCCGCCGGCCGTTCGGTGGAAGTGGCTGCCATTCGGGGCACCGAAGTCAGCCAGGGCGCCAAGGCGCTGGTCTGCCGCGTGAAGATCTCATCGAACGTGCGCAAAAACGTGCTGGCCGTTTTCCCCGCTGACAAACAGGCCGACCTGGACGCCATTGCGCGCGCCGCGGGCGGCAAGAAGGCGTCGCTGGCCTCGCAGGAACTGGCGCGCGAACTCACCGGCTGCGAAATTGGCGCCATCCCGCCGTTTTCCTTCAACCCGGATCTGCATCTGCTGGTGGACCCCAGCCTGCGCACGCGCCACGATGAAATCGTGTTCAACGCCGGACGGCTGGACGCGTCCATCCTGCTGAACACGGAAGACTACTTCCGGCTGGCGGCGCCCGCAGAAGCGCCGCTGATCAAGGCCTGACCCCACCCGTCCGACGCGCCCAATCACCATGAAGCCCGCCGTGTTCCGCTCCAAGATTGCACGCGGCGCCAACATGCGCTGGCTGATGAACCTGGCGCACATGGAGCCGTCACCCGTCAGCCGTTGGGTGGCGCTGCGGGCGGCGCTGGCCATCGGCCTGCCGACGGCCGTGGGCCTGGCGCTTGAGCAAAGCGGGCCCGCCGCGCTGGTCGCCCTGGGCGCGCTGCCCGCCATCACCGGCGACAACGGCGGCCCTTACCGCAACCGGGCGCTGTCCATCGGCTGCACCGTGTTCGGCGGCGCGCTGGGCTATTTGCTGGGCAACCTGGTGGCCGGACACGGGCTGTGGACGGCGGCCGCGATGACGGTGCTGGTGCTCGTCGCCAGCCTGGTGGGCACCTTCAACAACATCGCGGCGGTCGCTACGTTGCAATTCGCGGTGTACGTCATCGTGGGCTCCAGCCTGACGTCCACCCTGCCGCCCTGGCTGCCATCGGTGCTGGTCGGCATGGGCGGGCTGTTCGGCCTGGCGCTGACCCTGGTGGGCTGGGTGGTCCACCCGATTGCCCCCGAACGCGCCGCCGTCGCGCTGGTCTACCGCAAGCTGGCCGCCCTGCTCGCCGCCATCGGCACCTCGCGCACCATGGTGGCCCGGCGCGACATGGAAGGGGCAATGACCACCGCCTACGACACGGTGTTGGCGGCCCGTGGCCGCGCGGCCGGGCCGTCGCCACGCCTGGCCCGCCTGGTGGCGCAACTCCAGGCCTGCACGCCGCTGGCCAATACCGCGCTGACGCTGGCCCGCGCCGGCCGTGTTCTGCCGCCGGCCTGCGCGCGCGTCATGAACCATCTGGCCGACCGTGTGGAACACGATCAAACCCCCGCCCCCGGCGACGACATCGCGGCCCTGCGCCAAGCCGGCATGCCGGAACTGGCGGATGCCCTGGCGCAAGCCGAACCCTTGCTGACGGGCGCCAAGACGCCCGACGCCGACCCCGCAGCCTTGCTTGCGCCGGTGCCTCCGCGCACGCCCTGGCGGGTGCTTGCACGCACCTACCGACCCGGTCCGACCACCGTGCGCTACCTGATTCGGCTGGGGCTATGCCTGGTCGCCGCCGAAGCCGTGGCGCTGGCCGCGTCACTGCCGCGTTCGTACTGGGTGCCCTTGATTGTGGTGGTGATCTTCAAGCCGAACTTCGGCTCGGTATTTGCGCGGGCGCTGCAAAGCTGCGGCGGCAGCGTGGTGGGTGTGGCCATCAGCGCCACCGTGCTGGCGGTGGACCAGAACGGCATTGCCAGCGTGTTGACGGTGGCGGCGCTGGCGGCCTTGCTGCCCTGGTCAATCCGACGCAACTACGGGCTGTTTTCCGCCATTCTGGTGCCTATCCTGATGCTGCTGATCGGGGCCTTGCAGCCCGGTACCTGGGCCATCGCGCTGGCGCGCCTGCTTGATGTGGGCGTGGCGGCCGGCATCGTGCTGCTGGTGGGTTATCTGCCGTGGATCCGTATAGAGCGCAACAACCTGGACCACGCCGTCGCCACCGCGATGGACACGCTGGCCGCTTACGTCAACACCGTGTTCCAGGCTGACCCCGCCAAGCGCCACGCCCTGCGCGCCCGCGCCTATGCGAGCCTGTCGGACTTGCGCATTGCGCTACAGCGCGGCCTGTCCGAGCCGCGTTTGGTCAGCCGCCGCGCGCTGGCCTGGTGGCCGGTGGAAGTGGCGCTGGAGCGTGTGGCCAACGCCGTGTCGGACACGGCCTGGTCGCTGCCTGCCGACCAGCCCACGCCCAGCGCCGCCGAGGTCGGGCAACTGGCGCATGCCTTGCACGCCTTGAGCGTCGCAGTGGCGGAAGGCGCGGCGCCGCCTGTCGCGGCCATCGCCGCCCCCTCCCCGGCGCTGGCCGACGTGGCCGCCGAAATCGAGAACTTGCGCGCTGTGCTGGCCGGTCCGGAATTTGCCGCCGCGCCCCTCGCCGCCTTGCCCAAGCGCCGCTCCACCCATCCCCTTACCCCTCCATCCAACCAGGTCTGAACCATGTGTCTTGCCGTATTGGCCCTGCACGCCTTGCCGGGCATTCCCGTCCTGATCGCCGCCAACCGCGACGAATTCCACGCGCGCCCCACGCTTCCGGCCGCGCAATGGGCCGATGCGCCCGGCCTGTACGCGGGGCGCGACGGGCTTGCCGGCGGCACCTGGATGGGTGTGACGGCGCAAGGACGCTTTGCGCTGGTCACCAACTTCCGCGAACCGGGCCGGTATCTGGCCCCCGCCCCGTCGCGCGGCGCGCTGGTTGAGGACTACCTGCGCGGCAACGACTCGCCGCAGGCGTACCTGGCCCGCACGCATGAATCGGATCAGGCGTACAACGGCTTCAACCTGATCGTGGGCGACACCCGCCAGGCCTGGTACCTGAGCAACCGCGACGGCCCGCCGCGCCCGCTTGCGCCCGGCATCTATGCCCTGTCGAACCATTTGCTGGACACGCCCTGGCCCAAGCTGGCCCGCACCAAGACGGCGTTCACCGAGGTGCTGGGCCGAACGCCGCAACCCGACCTGCCCGCCTTGTTCGAGGCGCTGGCGGACCGGCAGACCGCCACGGACGAGGACATGCCCGCCACCGGCCTGCCCCCCGACCGCGAAAGGCTGTTGAGCAGCCCGTTCATCGTCAGCCCCGACTACGGCACCCGCGCCTCCAGCGTGCTGGTGCTGCGCGAGGGTGGCGCGGGCCAATTGGACGAACGGCGCTTTGCACCCGACGGCACGGTCAGCGGTGAAAGCCGGCTGGCATTTTCCTGGCAAGCGTGAAAGCGCGGCGATATGCTGGGTGACGCGACGGGCAGAAAGGCAGCGGCAGAATCACGGCTACGGAAACAAACGGTTGAGCTCCGAGACGCACTGCCGCGAACTCCGTGCCGTCGCCCGGGTCGAAGCTCAATCATCCACGTCTGGAGAATCAGATGAACAAACGCATTGAACGCTGCACCCTGTCCGCCATGATGGCCTTGGGCAGCATGGCCATCGCCGGCGTGCTGTCCACCGCGCAAGCGGCGTTGCCGCCGGTCAAGCACCAGGGCTCGGTGCAATACGTCAGCGGCGGCATCGGCATCGATGAATCCGAAGCCATGAAAGCCGCCGCGAAAGACTATCCGCTGGCGCTGACTTTCGCGGCACAGCGCGACGGCAAGGCCGACTATGTGGCCAGCGTCGCCGTCACCATCCTCGACGCACAAGGCAAGGAGGTCTTGAAGGCGACCTCCGAAGGCCCTTACATGCTGGTCAAGCTGCCTGCGGGCAGCTACAAGATTTCAGCAACGTTTGAGGGCAAGACACAGGAACGCGCGATAACCGTGCAAGGCACGGGCACCGCGCGCGCCGTTTTTGAATGGAAGTGACGCTGGGGCTTGAGCTCCAGCGGTTGATATCCAGGGGCTTGATTCCAGGGGTTTGTTTCCCTTAGACCCCGGAAAACAGGATGGCGATCACGAAGCCCACGCTGATCGCCCAGACCAGCGATCGCAACGCGCCCCAGCCCGCCACGTACATGGCCAGATAGCCCAGCCGCACGCCTATCCAGCAGGCCATCAGCGTGGCCACATGGGCGGGCGGCGCCTGCGTGTACAGCGCAAACAGCACCGCCGCGAAGAAGAACGGCAGCGCTTCAAAGGCATTGATCTGCGCCGCGTTGGCGCGCGCGCGCCAGCCTTCCTGGCGGGCAAGCCATGCGCGAGGGTCGTTGTTGTCGAACTTGTTGCCCCCCGCCTTGGCGATGATTGTCGATACCAAGGGCAGCAACGCCGCTGCCAACATCAACCACGCGATCATTTTCATACTGGCTCCTGAAGCGCCGCCCAAAGCTGGGCCGGATAGGGTGACGGGCGTTTGGCCGCCGCTGCGGCATGGTCGCCTGAAAGCGTCGAAATGAAAAGCCTGGAACGTGGGTAGAGCGGGCATGCGCGCTTACACTTTGCGCTTTGCTTTCCGCCCGCCTGCTTCATGACCTTGCTAAGCCCCTGGCCCGCCCTGTTCCTTGCCGCCGCCCTGCTTTGGCCGCCCGCCACTCGGCGCTGGGCGCTGGCGCCGTTGGCGGTCGCATGGGGGTGGGCTTGGGCTGACGGCATCATTGATCCCGTGGCATTCGCCGCGCCGGCGCTGCTGGTCGTGGCGGCGACCTCGGTGCGGCCAGGATCGGGCGACGCGGCGCGCGTGGCCGGCCACGTCTTGTTCCTGCTGATGGCTGGCGCGCTCTTCCTGCATCTGGCGCCGGGCTTTCACAACCCGCTGGTGATTGCGCCCGCTGCGCTGACGGCGGACGCGGTGGCGTTTGGCATGTATCTGAACCTGGACAAGCCCTTGGTTGCCTTCTGGGTGGTCCTGGCCTTGGCGCCGCCCATGGCGGGCGCCGACCTGCGCCGCACCTTGTTGGCGGCCGTGCTGGCTTGTGGCGCGGCGGTGCTGGCCTGCCTGGGTATTGCGCTGGCGATGGGTGTGGTGGGCTGGGCGCCCAAGTGGCCGGACTCGGGCTGGATCTGGCTCATCAACAATGCGTTGCTGGTCACGCTGGCCGAGGAAGCGTTGTTTCGCGGCTATGTGCAGCAGCAGTTGGCCGCGCGCTGGCGGCATCATGCCTGGGGCGCGTGGGCCGCGCTGGGCGTGGCCGCCATCCTGTTCGGGCTGGCGCATTTCGCGGGCGGCTGGCAATGGATGCTGCTGGCCACCATCGCCGGCGCCGCCTATGGCGTGGCCTACCGCCATGGCGGACTGGCGGCGGCGGTGCTGGCGCATTTGGGACTGAACGCCGCGCACTTCGGTTTGTTCACCTACCCGATGCGCGCGGTGTTCTAGGGCTGTGTTCTAGTGCCCTGCCCCGGTGCCGTGCTCCCGCACGGCGGGCGGCTTACGCCAGCGCCGGATAATCCGTGTACCCGAGCGCGCCCTGCGCGTAGAACGTGGACGGCACCGGCGTGTTCAGCTCGGCGTTCAATTCAAACCGGCGTTCCAGGTCGGGGTTGGCAATGTATGGCACGCCAAACGCCACGGCGTCGGCGCGGCCGGCGTTGATAGCGGCTTCGGCGGATTCGCGCGTGTAGCCCTCGTTGGCGATGTAGACGCCGCCAAAGGCCGCCTTCAGGCGCGGGCCCAGGCTGTCTTCGGCTTCATGTTCGCGCACGCAAATAAACGCGATGCCGCGCTTGCCGAGTTCGCTGGCCACGTACAAGAAGGTGGTGGCCAGATCGGAATCGCCCATGGTGTGGATATCGCCGCGCGGCGACAGGTGCACGCCCACGCGGTCGGCGCCCCAGACGGCCACGCACGCATCCACCACTTCCAGCAGCAGGCGGGCGCGGTTTTCCAGCGATCCGCCGTATTGGTCGGTGCGCTGGTTGGTGCTGTCTTGCAGGAACTGGTCCAGCAGGTAGCCGTTGGCGGCGTGCACTTCAACGCCGTCGAAACCCGCTTCCATGGCCATTTGCGCGCCATGGCGGTAGGCCTCGACCACGCCGGGCAGCTCGGCCGTTTCCAGCGCGCGCGGGGTGACGTAGGCGCGCTTGGGGCGTACATGGCTGACATGGCCGCCGGCCGCGATGGCGCTGGGCGCAACGGGCAGTTCGCCGTTCAGGAAGATGGGGTCGGAAATGCGGCCCACGTGCCAAAGCTGGGCAGCGATCAAGCCGCCTTTTTCGTGCACGGCCGCCGTCACTTTGCGCCAGCCCTTCACTTGTTCGGTGGACCACAGCCCGGGGGTGTCGGCGTAGCCCACGCCTTGCGGGGTCACGGCGGTGGCTTCGGTCAAGATCAGACCCGCGCCGGCGCGCTGGGTGTAGTACTCGACCATCAAGTCGTTGGGCACGCGGCCTTCGCTGGCGCGCTGGCGCGTCAAGGGGGCCATGACGAGGCGGTTGCGCAGCGTCAGCGCGCCAACGCGCAGGGGTTCAAACAGGGTGCTCATGCAAAGTCCTTCCGCCCCGGGTCGATGGGGCGCGGTGCGCAGCGGCATACAGCGTGGCGTGGCTTGGCACACGCCTGCCGGCTGACTACATATCCTGGTTCAACTGCCGCAGGAACGCGGCAATCAAGGCTTCATTGCGACGAAAAAAGACCCACTGCCCCACCTTGGTCGACGTAATCAGGCCCGCGCGCTGCAAGACGGCCAGGTGCGAAGACACGGTCGACTGCGACAAGCCGCAGCGGTCATCGATGTGGCCCGCGCACACCCCATGTTCAAAGGAGTGGCCCGGGCGTTCCTCGAAATACGCATGCGGCGTCTTCAGCCACGCAAGGATGTCACGCCGCACCGGATTGGCCAGCGCCTTGATGATGGCGTCGGTATCAATTCCGGGTTCTGCGCCGGTCTGATCGGAGGACAAAGCGGAAGCGGAGCGAGTCATATTGGTATATCGCAATTTATCGAATCTTAAATCGAAAGTATTCGATATATGGTCATGCCCCTTTGGGCTACGGGGTTTTGCCTAGTCGCCTTGCACCCGGCCGCGCAGGCGCTTGACCTCGCCGTGCAGGACTTTGCGTTGCACGCGGCGGCGTTGGGAAGATCGTGTGGGCTTGGTGGCGCGGCGGGGTTTGTCGACCTGGATGGCGGCGCGCACCATCGCCACCAGCCGTTCAATGGCTTCGGCCCGGTTTTTTTCCTGGCTGCGAAACGACTGCGACTTGATGACGATAACGCCCTCTTTCGAGATGCGGTGATCGCTCAGCGCGCACACGGCGTCCTGCACTTCGGGCGGCAGGCGCGAGGCCCGCACGTCAAAGCGCAGATGGACGGCGCTGGACACCTTGTTGACGTTCTGGCCGCCCGCGCCCTGGGCGCGGATCATGCTGAACGTCAGGTCGCGTTCGTCGATATACAGGGAATCTTGGACATGAAACATAGGGCGGGAGTCTATACCAAGTAAAATAATCCGCTTTTGCCCGATTTTCGCGGCGCCTCCGGCCGCCAGCAACCTTATGACCTACTCCGCCAAAGAAATATTCAAGACCCTGCAAGGCGAAGGCGCCCACGCAGGCCGCGCGGCGGTATTTTGCCGGTTTGCGGGCTGTAACCTCTGGACCGGCCGCGAAAGCGACCGCGCCAGCGCCGCCTGCACGTTCTGCGACACCGACTTCATCGGCACCGATGGCGAAGGCGGCGGCAAGTTCGCCACGGCCGACCTCTTGGCCGACACCATCGCCACCACCTGGGGACCGGGCACGCAAGACCGCTATGTGGTCTTCACGGGCGGCGAACCCCTGCTGCAACTGGACGCGGCGCTGCTCACCGCCATCCATGCCCGCGGCTTCACCGTGGCCATCGAAACCAACGGCACCGTCAAGCCGCCCGCCGGCATCGACTGGATCTGCGTCAGCCCCAAGGGCACGGCGCCGCTGGTCATCGAACGCGGCGACGAGCTGAAGCTGGTCTACCCGCAGTTGAATGCGTTGCCCGAGACCTTCGCGCACCTGGATTTCGAGCACTTTTTCCTGCAACCCATGGACGGCCCCGCGCGCGTGGCCAATACCGAGCGTGCCGTTCAGTACTGTATGCAGCATCCGCAATGGCGGCTGAGTTTGCAGACCCACAAATACATAGGCATTCCATGATGACCCCCCACGCGCGGCGGACCGCGCGATGATTTCCGTTACCCGCAGGCTGGAATTCGACGCCGGCCACCGTATCCCCGATCACCGCAGCCAATGCCGCAACCTGCATGGCCACCGCTATGTGCTTGAAATCACCCTGACGGGTGACGTGGTGCAAGCCCCCGGCGAATCCGACAACGGCATGTTGATGGACTTTTCCGAGATCAAGCACATCGCCAAGACCCACATCGTGGACGTCTGGGACCATGCTTTCCTGGTGTACGAAGGCGACGCCGCCGTGCGCGGCTTTTTGGACACCCTGCCCGACCACAAGACCGTCGTGCTGGACCGCATTCCCACGGCGGAAAACCTGGCCAAGATCGTGTTCGACACGCTGGCCCCGCACTACCACGGCCACTACGGCGCCGACCTGCGCCTGTCCCGCGTGCGCCTGCATGAAACCCCGAATTGCTGGGCAGACTGCAACGGTTGAGGGTTGGCCGCGGGATGGGTCGCCGATAGATCGCCGATAGATCGCGGATGGATCGCCGGTGGATCGCCGGTGGATCGCCGACCATCGTAGGATGGGTGCAGCGCGCAAGAAAAGGCACAAGAACCCAATTGCCGTTCGCGCGAAACCCATCAATCAACGCCAAAACCCGAAACAATCCGGCCACATCCTGGCGGTGGTTCGATGGGTTACGCGCGCTCAACGGAGGGGTCCTTGCCACAGGTCTTGCGCGCTCCACCCATCCTACGAACGTTGCCGTTGACGGCAATATCACCGTCTTGGCATAGATGATTCCACCGTTCAATCACCGCCGTCCGATGGGTTCGCGCGATCGGTATTGGTGTTTTTTTCACCGGCCTGGCGCGCAGCACCCATCCTACCGATTAAAAATTCCTATCGTCCCATTCGACACATTCAATCATTAGTAAGCTAATAGATAGGATACAATCGATTTCATGCACACTCCTTCAGACTCCCAACTCATGGCAACCACCGCTCACCTGATGGTGCTGTCGCGCGCCTATCGCGGGGCGGCCGACAAGGCCTTGGCCGACTACGGTTTATCCCAAGCCACGGCCTGGCCGGTCATCTTGGCCGGACGCCTGGGCGACGGCGTGCGCCAAGGCGCGTTGGCCGAGGCGCTGGGCGTTGAAGGTCCGTCCCTGGTTCGCGTGCTGGACCAACTCGTCGCCGCCGGCCTGATGGAACGCCGCGAAGACGCGCATGATCGCCGCGCCAAAACACTGCACCTGACCGATGCCGGCCATGCGCTGCGCGCACAGGTTGAAGACGTGCTGGTGGAACTGCGCCGGCGCTTGTTCAGCGGCGTCAGCGAAACCGATCTGCAAGCCTGCCTGCGCGTGTTCGACGCCTTGAATGTGTCCTTGGGACGCGGCGCGGCCAGCGCGCAGCCACAGCAGCAACAGGACAACGCATCGTGAAATTGCCCAACGTCCGCGAAACCCTTTTTTCGCTCAAGAGCTACCTAAGCGCCATCATGGCGCTTTATCTGGCCTACAGCATGGGTTTGCCGCGTCCGTTCTGGGCGATGACCACCGCCTACGTCGTGGCGCAACCCTGGTCCGGCGCCGTGCGATCCAAAGCGCTGTACCGTCTGGTGGGCACCTTTGCCGGCTCGGCCGCCACCGTCTACCTGGTGCCGCGCCTGTCGAATTCGCCCGTCGTCATGACCGCCGCCATGGTGCTGTGGGTGGGCGCCTGCCTGTATATGTCGGTGCTGGACCGCACGCCGCGCTCCTACCTCTTCATGCTGGCGGGCTACACCGCCGCCATGATCGGCTTTCCCAGCGTGACCGACCCGTCGTTGGTCTTCGACACCGCGCTTGCCCGGGTTGAGGAAATCACCCTGGGCATCGTCTGCGCCACGCTGGTCCACAGCATTGTGCTGCCCCGGGGCCTGGCGCCCGCCTTGACGTTGCAACTGGATAAAGCCGTGCGCGACGCCCGCAACTGGATGCACGACACGCTTAGCGGCAAGACCGCCGAACAGCGCGACCGCGACCGCCGCGTGCTGGCCAACGACATCACCCAATTGCGGCTCTTGTCCACCCACGTGCCGTTCGACACCAGCAACCTGCGCTGGACGTCCGGCGCGGTGCGCGCCATGCAGGACCAGATTTCAGCATTGACGCCGGCGGTGTCGGCCGTGGAAGACCGCCTGCGGGCGCTTCAGGCCAATGACCAGCCGCTGCCCGAACCCGTGTCCGCGCTGCTGAACGATATTTCGGAATGGATCAATGCCGGCGCCCAGGCCTCGCACGACACCGCCGTGCAGCTACGCGCCGCCGTCTCGCGGCTGACCCCCGCCATCGACAGCCATTCCACCTGGCGCGACGCACTGTTGGCCAGCCTGATGACGCGGCTGCGCGAGCTGATCGACACGTATGACGAATGCCTGGCGCTGCGCCGCGAGATCCACGCCGGCCTGGCAGGCGCGCCACAACGGGCTTCGGCACACAAGGCCCACGCTGCCCGCGACCCCAACGCCGCGCTGCACCGCGACCATGGCATGGCGCTGCTGTCGGCGCTGGCCGCGGGCGTGGCCATTTCCGTGTGCTGCGCGTTCTGGATCGGCACGGCCTGGAGTAACGGCGCCACCGCCGCGTTGATGGCCGCCATCTTCAGTTGCTTCTTTGCGTCGCAAGACAATCCCGTGCCGGGCATCATGCAGTTCCTGACCTACACGGTGTATTCGATTCCGTTGTCGGCCCTGTATCTGCTGGGCATCATGCCGGCCATCCATTCCTTTGAAATGCTGGCCCTGGCGATGCTGCCCACCGCTTTCGTGCTGGGCATTTTCATTGCGCGGCCCGCCAGCACCGGCAAGGGCATGGCGATGCTGTTCGGCTTTCTGGGCACCATGGCGCTGCAAGACACCCACACCGCCGACGTCGTGTCCTTCATCGACACGCAGGTGGCCCAGTGCATGGGCGTGGCCACCGCCGCCATCATTGCCGCCGTGTTCCGCACCGTCAGCGCCGACTGGAGCGCCCGCCGCATCCAGGCCGCCAACTGGAAAGAACTGGCGACGCTGGCCGCCTCGTCGCGCGCCCCGTCGCGCCACACCTACACCGCCCGCATGCTGGACCGCATCGGCCTGTTGCAACCGCGCTTGGCGCTGGCCCAGCGACCCGACGACCTGGTGGCCGCCGACGCGCTGAAAGACCTGCGCGTGGGCCGCGACATTACCGAATTGCAGCGCGCCCGCCGTCATCTGCCGATGGCCGACGCCACGATCCAACCCGTGTTGAACAGCCTGGCGCAGTTCTTCCGCGCGCGCTCCGCGTGGCGCGTCGGAGAAAAAACGCCCGAGTTCCTGGCGCAGATCGACCGCGCGCTGTCCAGCGTGGCCGCCACGCCGCAAGGCCTGGCCGCCCGCGACCGCGCGGTGGTGGCGCTGGTGGGCATCCGCCGCGCTTTCTTTCCCGACGCCCCCGACTACCAACCCGCCCATCCCGCCATGGAGGGCCACGCATCATGATCGGTGAATTCAATCTGTACGGCATTTACTTCCCCTGGCTGCTGGTACTGGGCGTCGTGACGCTCGGCGTGGCCTGGGCATTGCGCCGCGTGCTGGCGCGCGTCGGCCTGTACCGCCTGGTGTGGCATCCCGCGCTGTTTGATCTGGCGCTGTTCGTGGTGCTGCTGTATGGCGTGTCCCTGATTTCCCCATATTTTTTACAGAGATAGGTATGAAACTCCCCAACGCCCTTCGCCCTGCTGCTATCGGCAAGTTCGCGGTGACGGCCATCGTCGTCGCCGCCGCCGCTTACGCCGGCTGGCAGCTTTGGGTGCACTACGAAGTTGAACCCTGGACGCGCGATGGCCGCGTCAAGGCCTATGTGGTGCAGGTGGCGCCCGACGTCTCCGGCCTGGTGACGAGCGTGCCCGTGCACGACAACCAGGACGTGAAGGCCGGCGACCTGCTGTTTGAAATTGACCGCGCCCGCTTCCAGTTGGCGTTCGACCAGGCCCAGGCCTCGGTGCGATCGCAGCAAGTGGCGCACGACCAGGCACTGCGTGACGCCAAGCGCAACCGCTCGCTGGGCCAACTGGTGGCCGCGGAAGCGGTCGAGCAAAGCCAGACCAAGGTGCAGCAGACCGAAGCCGCGCTGGCGCAGGCGCAAGTGCAACTGAACACCGCCCGCCTGAACCTGGAGCGCAGCCGCGTGGTGGCCGCCAGCGATGGCCGCGTCACCAACCTGGCCTTGCGCGCGGGTTCCTACGCTACCGCTGGGCGCGGCGTGATGGCCCTGGTGGACGCGGGCAGCTTCTATGTGGAAGGCTATTTTGAAGAAACCAAGCTGCCCGGCATCCACGAAGGCGCCCCCGTCACGGTGACGCTGATGGGCGATTCGCGCCACATTCGCGGCCATGTGGAAAGCATCGCCATGGGCATTGCCGACCGCGACCGCAGCACGGGCGCCAATCTGCTGCCCAACGTGAACCCCACCTTCAACTGGGTGCGCCTGGCCCAACGCATTCCGGTGCGCGTGAAGATCGACGCCGTGCCGGAGGGCGTGCGCCTGGTCGCCGGCCAGACGGCCACCGTGTCGGTAGACCCAGCATGAACGCCCGGCACCTTCTCCCCCCGCTCTTGGCCCTGGCGCTTGCGCTGGCCGGTTGCACCACCGTGGGCCCGGACTATCAAACGCCCGCCGGGTCCGCCGTGCAACGGCCCAGCGCGCAAGGCGCCTTCATCGAAGCGCAGCCCGGCGTGTATCAGCAAGAGCCGGTGGCCGGACACTGGTGGCGCCTGTATAACGACTCGGTGCTGGACGGCCTGATCGACAAGGCCCTGTCGGCCAACACCGACCTGCGCGTGGCCAGCGCCAACCTGGAACGCGCGCAGGCCGCCGTGCAGGAGTCCCAGGCGCAGCAGCAGCCCAGCATCGGCGTGAACGCATCGCCCACCTTCGGCCACGTGTCGGGCTTGCAGGAACTGCAACCGGGCGTCAACCCGCCTAGCCGCTGGTCGTATTCCACCGGTGCCAGCGTGTCGTACCAACTGGACCTGTTCGGGCAGATTCGCCGCGCCATCGAAGCCGCCAGCGGTGATGCCCAGGCCGCGCAAGCCGCCTACGACGCCACCCGCGTCACCGTCGCCGCCGAAACCGCGCGCGCCTACGCCAATATGTGCGCGGCGGGCATGCAGTTGGCCTCGGCCCAGCATTCGGTGCAGGTGCAAAAAGAATCGCTGGATGCCGTCAGCCGCTTGCAACGCGCCGGCCGTGGCACCACGCTGGACGTCACGCGCGCGCGCAGCCAGCTTGAACAGTTGCAGGCCAACCTGCCGCCGTTTCAGGCGCAGCAGCGCACGGCGCTGTACCGCCTGGCCGCGCTGACGGGGCAAACCCCCAACGACATTCCCGCGTCGCTGCTGCAATGCGCCACCGCGCCGCGCCTGACCAACACCATTCCCGTGGGTGACGGCGCCGCGCTGTTGCGCCGCCGCCCCGACATCCGCCAGGCCGAGCGCACGCTGGCCGCGTCCACCGCCCGCATCGGCGTGGCCACCGCCGACCTGTACCCCAAGGTCACGCTGGGCTTGTCCGCCGCGTCGGGCGGCCCCGCCGCCATGTTGGGCGACCGGGGCACCTTTAGTTGGAGCGTGGGTCCGTTGATCTCGTGGACGATCCCGAACACGGGCGCGGTGCAGGCCCGCATTGCCGAGGCCGAAGCCAACACCAAGGCCGCCGTGGCGCGCTTTGACGCCACCGTATTGAACGCGCTGCGTGAAACCGAAAGCGCGCTGGTGGTCTACGCGCGGCAACTGGATCGCGACGCCGCCTTGCGCGCCGCCCGCGACCAAAGCGCCGAAGCCGCCTCGCAAGCACGGCGGTTGTTCCAGTACGGCAAGACCGACTACCTGACCGTGCTGGACGCCGAGCGCACGCTGGCCAGCAATGAAAGCGCGCTGGCGGCCTCGCAGGCCGAACTCAGCAACGACCAGGTCGCCGTCTTTCTGGCGCTGGGCGGCGGCTGGGAAGACTAGCCAGCGGATGCCCCGCATCGGCGCCCCTACGTGGGGCGCTTTTTTTTGCCCGGCGTTTCAAGCTGGGGCTTCTTCTTGTTTTCTTGGCTAAATCCATTTCCACAATATGGATGGCGCATTGCCGCGTACGTTTTCCGGCCTTTAGAATAATTCCGAGACAAATCAGTTGAAATCGGTTGAGCGCAAATGCTCAACGGCGGCCACATATACGCACAGCCGTAAAACACAAAGAACAAAAATCCATAATATGGAATACACAAACAGCGTCGACGCCCGAGTGCTCGACAGCATTACCAAGCTTGGCGACGCGGATATCGGCCGGGTCGTGATCGCGGGATCCCATGGCGGCCGCTATGCGGCTTATTGCGCCGCCCGGGGCCGGGTTCACGCCGTGGTGCTCAACGATGCGGGCGTGGGCTGGCAAGAGGCCGGCATTGCGGGCCTGCACGACCTGCAACACTGGGGCGTGCCCGCCGCCACGGCGGATTACCGCAGTTGCCGCATCGGCGACGGCGCCGACATGCTGCGCCGTGGCGTCATCAGCCATGCCAACCCGCTGGCTCAAGCCTTGGGCTGCCGGCCCGGCATGCGCGTTGCCGAATGCGCCGCGGTTTTGGGTCAGTCTTTGGGTCGCTCTTTGCCCCACGCTTCACCGCATTCCCCTGCACGGCCCGCACCACCCGCCGAGCGCGAAGAATCCCGCATGGTGCTGCGCACCGGCGCCGACGGCACGCCCTGCGTCGTCGGCGTGGACTCGGTGTCGCTGCTGGACGAACGCGACAACGGCCTGATCGCCGTCACGGCATCGCATGGCGAGCGCCTGGCCGGGCTGCCGACCGACGGCGTCAAGGCCGCGCCCCGGCTGGTGACGTTCAACGACGCCGGCATGGGCCAGGACGGCGCGGGCGTCGGCCGCCTGCCGCTGCTGCAACAGCGCGGCATTGCGGCATTGGCGGTGTCGGCCCATAGCGCCTGCATCGGAGACGCCAGGTCCTGCTACGACGAGGGCGTGATTTCCTGCGCGAACGCGCGCGCCCGCGAACTGGGCTGCCGTGTCGGCACGCCCTTGAAAACGTTTATCGACGCTCTCTTGAACGGGCGCGTCAATCAATAGAAACGATCACTACAACAATCACTAAAACGAGGAGCACATCCGCATGTCGGAAAAACTGGAAATCACAGGCGGCGAGGCCATCGCCCGCATGTTCGCCGCGCATGACGTCGGCTTGATGTTTGGCATGGGCGGCTTTCAATTGCTGCCCTTCTACGACGCCGTGCGGCGCTTGAAGTTGAATCACAACCTGATCAACGACGAGCGCTGCGCCGTGTTCGCGGCAGACGCCTACACCAAGGTCAGCGGGCGGCCCGGCGTGTGCGACGCCACCTTGGGCCCGGGCGCCACCAACCTGGTCACCGGTCTGGCCGAAGCCTTCAACGCCGGCACGCCGCTGGTGGCGCTGGTGGGCGATTCGCACCGCCTGCATTCCTGGAAGAACATGACGCAGGAAGCGCGCCAGCTTGAAGTGCTGCGCCCTGTGGTCAAGGACGTGCTGCGCGTGGAGATGATCGAGCGCATTCCCGAGCTGGTGCGCCGCGCGTTCGCGGTGGCCACCAGCGGCCGCCCCGGCCCCGTGGTGCTGGACGTGCCCGAAGACATCGCGCACGCCATCCACGCTTTTGACGCCGACGAGTTCTATTCCAGCACCAACGCACGCCGCGCCCCCGCGTTGCGCTGCCGCCCCGCCGCCGATGACCTGGCCCAGGCGGCCAGCATGTTGGCCGGCGCCGCGCGCCCCCTGATGCTGTGCGGCGGCGGCGTGCACATCAGCGACGCCGCCTTGGCCGTTGAAGCCTTTGCGCGCCGCTTCAACATCCCCGTGGCGCACACCATGAGCGGCAAGGGCGCCATTGCTTGCAGCGACCCGCTGAACGCGGGCCTCTTCGGCCGTTACAGCCGCATCGCCAACGACCTGATCGCCAAGGCCGACTGCCTGTTCGTCGTCGGCTGCAAGCTGGGCGAAGTGGCCACCCGGCGCTATGACCTGTTGAGCGCGGGCGTGCCGGTCATTCATTTGGACATCGTGGCCGAAGAGTTCGACCGCACCACCACCCCTGCCCTGCGGCTATGGGGCGACGCGCGCGCCACACTTGAGGAATTGGGCGAACGCATGGCGGCGCAAGCGTCACAAGCCGATCGCCAGGCCTATGCGGATGAAGTCGGGCAAGCCATGCACGCCTGGCGCGAATCCGTGCAGGGCAAGCTGACGTCATCCGACAGCCCCATCGGCATGGCGCGCCTGATGCACGAGATCAACGCCACGCTGCCCGAAGACGGCATCCTGGTGGCCGACGGCGGCTTTGCCGCGCATTGGGGCGGCCTGCTGTTCGACACCAAGCGCGCGGGCCGGGGCTTCGTGCCCGACCGGGGCTTTGCCTCCATCGGCTACGGCATTCCGGGTGCGATCGGCGCCGCCGCCGCCGCGCCGGGGCGGCAGGTCGTCAGCCTGACCGGCGACGGCGGCTGCAATATGTCGCTGGGTGAATTGGAAACGGCGGTGCGCATGGGCCTGGCCTTCACGCTGGTGGTGGTGAACAACGCGGCGTCGGGCTATATCAAAGCGCTGCAACACCTGATGTACGGTGGTGGCAACTATCAATCGTCGGACCTGGTGGAAACCAACTACGCCAACGTGGCGCGCGCGCTGGGCTGCAACGGCATCCGCGTGGAAGACCCCGCCGACATCAAAGCGGCCTTGGCCAGCGCCTACGCCTGCAAGGACCGCCCCACCATCCTGGACGTCGTCGTCACGCGCGACCCGGCGCACATGTTGCCGGGCGTGGACAGCCGCGCCGCCAAGATCAAGCCGGGCGACCGCATCGCCTGATATCAGTCAGCAACGACAACGACAACGACAACGACAACAACAACGACAACACGCACAACAAACCAAAGCGAGGAGACAACACCATGAAGAGAAGAACCTGGATGAGCCTGGCGGCCGCAACGCTGGCCCTGTCGCTGACGGGCGCCGCCACGGCGCAAAGCAGCTACCCCGACCACCCTGTCCGCCTGATCGTGCCTTTTCCGCCGGGCGGCACGTCCGACGTGGTGGGCCGCATCTTTGCCGAGGCGCTGGGCAAGCAGTTGGGCCAGACGGTGGTGGTGGAAAACCGGGGCGGCGCGGGCGGCACGGTCGGCACGCGCGCGGTGGCGTCCGCCGCGCCCGACGGCTACACGCTGCTGCTGGGCACGTCCAGCACCAACGGCACCAATTCGGCGGTGTACAAGAACCTGTCGTATGACGCCGTGAAAGACTTCACCCCTGTCACGCAGATCATCCGCGTGCCGGGCGTGATTGTGGTCAACAAGAATTTCCCGGCCAAGGACTACGCGCAATTCTTCGCACTGATCAAAGGCGCGCCGGGCAAGTATTCGTATGCATCGTCGGGCAATGGCGGCGCCACGCACATGGCCATGGAGTACTACAAGTCGCTGTCGGGGCTGGACATGATGCATGTACCGTATCGCGGCACCGGCCCGGCGCTGAACGACGTCATCGCCGGCCAGGTGCCCATCTTGTGGGACACGGCGGCGTCGTCCATGGCGCACATCCAGTCAGGCAATTTGCGGGCGATCGTGGTGGCGGCCAAGACGCGCTTGCCGCAACTGCCTGATGTGCCGACCTTCGCGGAAATGGGCCTGCCTGACTACGACGCCGAAATGTGGAACGGCCTGCTTGCGCCGGCCGGTCTGCCCAAGGACGTGCTGGCCAAGCTGAGCGACGCGTCGCGCAAGGCCCTGGCTGACCCGGACGTGCAGGCCAAGTACGCGGGCGTGGGCGCCTATGTGGTGGCGGACAAGCCCGAGGAGTTTGGTGCGATGATCAACGCCGATGTGGCCAAGTGGAAGAAGGTGGCCGACTTCGCCCACATCTCGGTGCAATAGCATGAGCCAGCGCGTAAAAGACAAGGTCGCGCTGGTGTTCGGCGCGGGGTCGTCGGGGCCGGGATGGGGCAACGGCAAGGCGGCCGCCGCGCTGTATGCCTGCGAGGGCGCGCGGGTCTACGCCGTGGACGTGCGCGCGGAAGCGGCCGAGGAAACCCGGCGCGTCATCGAAGCCGAAGGCGGGCAATGCGCCGCGCTGGTGGCCGACGTGACACAGTCCGCGCAGATCCAGGCGGTGGTGGCGCGCGTGCTGGACGAAGCGGGTCGCATCGACATCCTGCACAACAATGTGGGTATCACGGAAATGGGCGGCCCCATCGAGGCCAGCGAGGAAAGCTGGCACCGCGTGCTGGACACCAACCTGACCGGCGTGTTCCTGACCTGCAAGCACGTGCTGCCCGCCATGCTGGCGCAAGGCGGCGGCAGCATCATCAATATCTCGTCGCTGGCATCCATCCAGGTCAACACCTACCCGTACACGTCCTATTACGCGGCCAAGGCGGGGCTGAATCATCTGACCCGGTCCCTGGCCGTGCGCTATGCGCCGGACAACATCCGGGTCAACGCGGTGCTGCCGGGCGTGATCGATACGCCCTTGATCTACCAGCAAATTGCCGGCCAGTTCCAGGACGTGGAAGCGATGCGCCAGCGTCGCAACGCCGCCAGCCCGATGGGCCGCATGGGCGATGCCTGGGACGTGGCGCACGCCGCGCTGTTCCTGGCCAGCGACGAAGCCAAGTACATCACCGGCGTGTGCCTGCCGGTGGATGGCGGCAAGGCCTGCGCGGGGCGCTAGCCCTTCGTGCCGCGGGGCCGGCTTTGGGGCCGGCTCCGCGGCACGTTCAGGGGCGCGCTCCGGCGCACATTCAGGGGCGTGCTCCGGCGCAAATTCAAGGACGCGGCAACAGGTCCGCCGACAGTTCGGCCGCGGCGCGTTGCAAGGCCGCCACCACGTCATGCAGGCGCGCGCCCGACAGGCGCGAGCGGATCGCCGCCACGCTCAAGGCGGCCACCACGTTCTGCTCGCGGTCCAACACTGGCACGCCCACGCCCAGCATGTCGGGAATGATGCGCCCCGGGTTCAGCGCATAGCCCTGCTTGCGGGCGGCGGCGATGTCGTCGCGCAGCATGTCGGTGGACGGCAGGTCGGGCGCGCTGGTGGCGTCGTATCGGGCCAGCACCCGCTCGATATCGTCGTTGGGCAGGAACGCCAGCAACGCCAGGCTGCCCGCCCCCACGCCCAAGGGCCGCCTGTGCCCCACTTCCAGGGTCAGGATCTTGATGGGAAAGTCGCCCGTCTTGCGGTCCACGCACACGGCTTCGTGGCCGGAACGCACCGACAGGAAACTGGTGTCGCCGGTGGATTGGGCCAGCCGCAGCACGGCGGATTCGGCGATGGCCTTGATGCCGTGGCGGCTTTCAGCGGCCAGGCCCAGGATGTAGGACTCGCGCCCCAGGCTGTACGTTTTCAGCTTGGCGTTCAGCGACAGAAAGCCTTCCTGCAACAAGGCCGCCAACATGCGATGCGCCGTGGGCGGGGTCAGGCCCAGGTCGCGCACGACGTCGCTCAAGCCCACGCCACGCGCGGGCGCGGCCCCCACGTATTTCAGCAGGCGCAGCACGCGGAAGATGCTTTGCGCGCCACCGACCGCATCGGCGGCGCGCGGCGAGGCCGGCACGGAAGAACGGGCGGTGCTCATTGGGTGCGGATCATCGGGGAGCAATTCATCAGACGGTGAGTGATGGAGATGTGAGTCATCGGGCTGTGTTCATCCCGCAATCAATGCACCGTGGTGCCATCAGGCGGCGTCTGGTTCAGCCCCAGGGCCGCTTCCCAGCTTCGCAGCGGCACGCAGGTCTGCAAGCGGACGATGGCGCGTTCGATCAGGGCGGGATGCAGTTCGTGGCCGACGTGGCTGGCGATGTCGATGGTGGAATCCCCGTGCAGCGTTTCCAGCCGGGCTTGCGCGGCCTGGATGTGGGACACGTTCATGACAGGGTCGTCGGCGCCGTGCAGCAGGTGCAGGGTGGTGAATTGCGGCGCGGCCTTCGGCAATTGCGCATAGCGGCCCGAAAACGCGATGACGCGTCCGGCCATGCCGTCGTGGGCCTGCACCAGTTCCAGCGCCATGATGGCGCCCTGCGAAAATCCCGCCACCGCGGTGTCCGACTGCAATAGATTGAAGCGCGCTTGCGCCTCGCGCACATAGGCCTCCAGGGGCGGCATGGCCGCCGCCACGCGCTCGGCGCGGTTGTCTTCGCTGATGCCGCGCACCGAAAACCACTGCCGTCCCGCGCCGCCGCCGTCAAAGGGCTCGAAGCCTTCGGGCGCCAGCACCGCCGCCATCGGGAAGGCCGCGCGCACGGCGTCGGCCAATGGCCGCAGGTTATCGGGTGACCCGCCCACACCGTGCAGCAGGATGAACAATTGGCGCACGTCGACGCCCGCCTCGGGAAGGAATTCAAGTGAACCGGTAGATGCCATGAAACTGCTCCGTGCTGGCTGGGGCCGCGGGACTGCGCCGCTGTCACAGCATTGTAAAATGCGCGGCGTTGGCGCTGGCGCCCCCCTTTGGTTCCCTGGGGATGCCCTTGCCCCTTGCTGGCAGTCCCTTGTCGCGGACCCTGCCTGAATGCCGCCGCGGCGGCCACTTTTCCCCGTTGCAATGCAAACACCGATTTCCGATTCTGGCGCCACGCCCGCCAGCCAGAATCAGCTGCACCGCGTGCTCAAGGCGCGCCACTTGACGATGATAGCGCTGGGCGGAGCCATCGGCACCGGCCTGTTCGTGGCCTCCGGCGCGGCCATTGCCGAAGCGGGCCCGGGCGGCGCCCTGCTCGTCTACCTGGTGATTGGCCTGATGGTCTACTTCATCATGACGAGCCTGGGCGAACTGGCCACCTTCATGCCGGTGTCGGGCTCGTTCTGCACCTATGCATCACGCTACGTGGACCCCGGCTTCGGCTTCGCGCTGGGGTGGAATTTCTGGGTCAGTTGGGCCACGGTCGTCGCCGTGGACGTGGTGGCCGCCCAACTGGTCATGGCCTACTGGCTGCCGGATACGCCGGGCTGGATCTGGAGCGTGGCGTTTTTAGCGCTCACCTTCGGGCTGAACGCCTTTTCGGCGCGCAGCTTCGGCGAAGCCGAATACTGGTTCGCCCTGATCAAAGTGGTGGCCGTGCTGTGCTTCATTGCCGTCGGCCTGGGCATGCTGGTGGGCATCATCCACGGCGGCGACCAGGTCGGGCTGGCGAACTGGACCATCGGCGACGCGCCCTTCGTGGGCAACGCGGCCACCTGGGTGGGCGTGGCGATGGTGGTGGCCTATTCCTTCCAGGGCACCGAACTGGTGGGCGTGGCAGCAGGCGAATCCGAAAACCCGCGCCGCAACGTGCCGCGCGCCATCAATAGCGTGTTCTGGCGCATCCTGCTGTTCTATGTGCTGGCCATTCTGATCATCGGCCTGCTGCTGCCCTATACCGACCCGCAATTGCTGCGCAACGACGTCGAAGACATCGCCGTCAGCCCCTTCACGCTGGTGTTCCAGCACGCGGGCCTGCTGTCGGCCGCCACCGTGATGAACGCGGTGATCCTGACGTCAGTGCTATCGGCCGGCAATTCGGGCATGTACGCCGCCACCCGCATGCTGTTCAACATGGCGGCCGAAGGCCAGGCCCCGGCGCTGTTCAAGCGGCTGACGTCCAAGGGCGTGCCGCTGTACGCGCTGCTGGCTACCACGGCGCTGGCCTGCCTCTGCCTGTTCAGCGTGGTGTACAGCCCGAAGGCGGTCTATATCTGGCTGCTGAATTTTGCGGGCATGACGGAATTCATCGTGTGGCTGAGCATCGCGATGAGCCATTACCGGTTTCGCCAGGGCTACGTCAGGCACGGCTACGACACGGCCGACCTGCCCTACAAGGCCGGCCTGTTTCCCTTTGGCCCGGTGCTGGCCTTTGTGCTGTGCCTGGTGGTGACGCTGGGGCAGAACTACCAGGCGTTCCTGCAAGATCGCATCGACTGGATCGGGGTGGTGTCCACGTATCTGGCCATTCCGCTGTTCCTGGCGCTGTGGATCGGGCACCGCGTGGTGAAGAAGTCGCGCTGGGTGCGCTACGGGGACATGCGCTTTTATGGGCTGGATCGGGACCACGGCTAGGCGCGGGTCCGCCGGATCAGGTCGCAAAACAGTGCACCAGGCGGCCCATGGTTGGCCCAGGGACGGGTCATAGTCGGGTCATAGCCGGCCCATAGCCGCTCAAAAGCCGCCCACAAAACGGGGCTACAATACTGTATATTCATACAGTAATGATGACCCCTGAACGCATCCATCCCGCGTTGTGGCGCGCCACCCAGTTGGCCAAAGGCGCCGCGCGCACCCTGCCCACCGGGCACGCTTCGCTTTCCGCCGAGCTGCCGGACGGCGGCTGGCCGCTGGGATCCCTGATCGAACTGCTGACCCCGCACCCCGGCGTGGGCGAAATCCGCCTGTTGCGCCCAGCGTTGGCCCAATTGGAAACGCGCCGCCCCATTGCGCTGGTGCAACCGCCGCACGTGCCCCACATCGCCAGTTGGATGAGCTGGCGGCTGGATCCCCGGCAATTGCTGTGGGTGGCCCCGCAAAAACCCGTCGATACCCTCTGGGCCACGGAACAAATCCTGAAAAACGGCAGTTGCGGCGCCCTGATCTGCTGGCTGCCGCATGTGCGCCCTGAATCCCTGCGCCGCCTGCATCTGGCGGCCCAGGCCAGCGACCTGCTCTTCATTGCCATCCGCCCGGCCAAGGCCGCGCAGAATGCCACCGCCGCCCCGTTGCGGCTGGCGCTTGCGCCGGCCCCGGGCGGCTTGTCCGTCCATATTCTGAAGCGCCGGGGGCCTGTCTGCGACACCCCGCTGTACGTGGGCCTGGAGCCCGGCGCGCTGACACCGTCTTCCCCCCACCATGCGCCTCTGGATCGCCGCCTTCCTGCGCTGCCTGCCGCTGGACGTACTACGCCCGCACTGGCCGCATGAGGAACACGCCTTCGCCGTCCTGGACCAGGAACGCGTTGCCGCCCTCACCCCCGCCGCCCGCCAGGCCGGCGTCAAGCCGGGCATGCGCCGCGCGGGCGCCGCGGCCATCGCCCCGCAGGTGGAACTCTTGCCGCGCCAGCCGCAGGCCGAAGCCGATACCCTGCACGGCGCGGCGCTGGCGCTGCTGCAATACACCCCCGAAATTGCCTTGGGCGATGCCGACACCGTGCTCTTGAACGTGGGCGCCAGCCTGATGTTCTTCGGCGGCCCGCGCGCGCTGGCCCGGCGCATACGCGCCACCTTGGACGCGCTGGATGTGCGGGTGTCCTTGGGCATGGCGCCCACCGCCCGGGGCGCCTGGCTGCTGGCGCACCGCCCGGGCCGGCGCGTGCCCCGGCGCACCCTCACCCTGCGCACGCTGACCCGCCGGCTGGACGCGCTGCCGCTGGCGCTGCTGCCCCAGACCCAGGCGCGGCTGGACTGGCTGGGCGACATCGGCTGCCACACCCTGGCCGACCTGCGCGCCCTGCCGCGCGCCGGCCTGCAACGGCGCAGCACGCCAGATCTGCTTCCCGCCCTGGACGCCGCCTACGGCCAGGCGCCGGAACTGTATCGCTGGATTGAACCGCCCAACCAGTTCTCCCGGCGCATCGAACTCATGGACTACGTCGAGCACACCGACGCCGTGCTGGCGGTGGCGCGCCGCCTGGCCGAACAACTTGGCGGGTGGCTCACCGCGCGGCAACTGGCGGTGCGGCGCGTAGTGCTCAGCATGGAACACGAACGCGGCCGCCATGCCCGCCCGCCCACCGAACTGGAACTGGCGCTGGCGCAACCGGTCTGGCAGGCGCCGCAAATCCTGCACCTGCTGCGCGAAAAGCTGAATCACGTCACGCTGGAAGCGCCCGTCATCGCCGTGTCTCTATTGGCGCCCGACACCGTTGAGCAACCCGCCGTCAGCACCACGCTGTTTCCCGAACCCGGCGGCACCGCGGCCGACCACGCCCGCCTGCTGGACCTGCTGGTGGCCCGGCTGGGCCGCGATCAGGTGCGCCACGCCCATCCCACGCCCGACCATCGCCCCGAAGCCGCGAATTCCTGGGGCGACGCGCTGGCCACCCCGCGCCCGCCCCAGCCCCTGCCCCCTTTGCTGGACCGCCCCTTCTGGCTGCTGGAAACGCCGCTGGCCCTGAAGCTGTCGGGCCATCGCCCCCAATACGGCGGCCAGCCGCTGCGGCTGGTACGGGGGCCCGAACGCATCGAAAGCGGCTGGTGGGACCCCGCCCTGACCGTGCGCGACTACTTCGTCGCCGAAGACGCGGCGGCGGCGCGCTACTGGATCTACCGCGAACGCGACGCGGAACACGCGCGCTGGTTCCTGCACGGGCTCTACGCCTGAGGCTTCGCGCATGCAAGACGACCCTTACGACGCCCCCTACGACGCCCCCGATCCGTCCGAACTTTTGGCAACGTTGCCCGGCTACGCCGAGCTGCAATGCCAGTCGAACTTTTCATTCCTGCAAGGCGCCTCGCACCCGGAAGAGCTGGTCGCGCGCGCCGCCGAACTGGGCTACGCCGCGCTGGCGCTGACCGACGAATGTTCGCTGGCCGGCGTGGTGCGCGCCCACATGGAAGCCAAGACCCAGAAGCTGCCGCTGATCATCGGCGCCACGTTCCAGTTGCGCGCCGCGCCCGACGCCGCCCCGCTGGGCCTGACCCTGTTGGCGCAAACCCGCGAAGGCTACGGCAACCTGTCCGAACTCATCACGCTGGCCCGCACCCGCGCCCCCAAGGGCGAATACCGCTTGGCCCCGGATGACCTGACCCATCCGCCCAAGGGCTCCGAGCACCTGCGCCAGGTACCGGAATGCCTGGCCATCCTGACCCCCGCCTACGGCATCGATGCCGACCGCCTGGCCGAGCAGGCGCGCTGGTTGGCGCGCGTGTTTCCCAACCGCGCCTGGGTCGGGCTGAACCTGCTGTACCGGTCACGCGACGACCAGCACCGCGCCGCCGTCGAACACGCCGCCCGCCAGGCCGATCTGCCCATCGTGGCCGTGGGCCAGGTGCAGATGCATGTGCGATCGCGCAAGCCCCTGCACGACACGCTGGCCGGCATCCGCACGCGCCAGCCCGTGGCCCAATGCGGCTACGAATTATCCGAAAACGCCGAACAACATCTGCGCACCCGCATGCGCCTGGCCAATCTGTATCCGCCCGATGCGCTGGCGCAAACGCTGGTGGTGGCGCGCCGCTGCGCGTTTTCGCTGGACGAACTGCGCTACGAATACCCCGACGAGGTCGTGCCGCCCGGCCACACGCCCGCCACCTATCTGCGCCAGGAAACCCTGGCCGGCGCCGCCCGCCGCTTTCCCGCCGGCGTCCCGGAAAACGTGGCCGGCCAGATCGAAAGAGAACTCGACCTGATCGGCGACCTGCGCTACGAAGCCTACTTCCTGACCGTCTACGACATCGTCCAGTACGCGCGCAGCCAGGGCATCCTGTGCCAGGGCCGGGGGTCGGCCGCCAACTCCGCCGTCTGTTATTGCCTGGGCATTACCGCGGTGGACCCGGTGCGCGGCAACAACTTGTTTGAACGTTTCATAAGTAAAGAGCGTAACGAACCACCTGACATAGACGTAGATTTCGAGCACCAGCGCCGCGAAGAAGTCATCCAGTACATCTATGACAAATACGGACGCGACCGCGCCGCCCTGACCGCCGTGGTCATTTCGTACCGGCCACGCAGCGTGCTGCGCGACACCGGCAGCGCGCTGGGCGTGGACCTGGGCGTGATTGACGCCGTGGCACGCGCGCACCAGTGGTGGGACGGTAAAAAGGAAATGCTGCGCACGCTGGGCGCCTGCGGGCTGGACCCGGAATCCCGCGTGGCGCGGCAATGGGCATCGCTGGCGCAAACCATGATGGGCTTTCCGCGCCACCTGTCGCAGCACCCGGGCGGCTTCGTGATTTCGCGCGGCAAGCTGTCGCGCCTGGTGCCCATTGAAAACGCCGCCATGCAAGACCGCAGCGTCGTGCAATGGGACAAGGACGACCTTGACGCGCTGAAACTGCTGAAAGTCGACGTGCTGGCGCTGGGCATGCTGTCGGCCTTGCGCCGCACCCTGGAGCTGGCCGGCCAGCGCCGGGGCCAGCCGCTGGCGCTGCAAGACATTCCCGAAGGCGACGTCCCCACCTACGACATGATCTGCGACGCCGACACAGTGGGCGTGTTCCAGATTGAATCGCGCGCGCAGATGACCATGCTGCCCCGCCTGCGGCCGCGCAAATACTACGACCTGGTCGTGCAGGTGGCCATCGTGCGCCCCGGCCCGATCCAGGGCGGCATGGTCCACCCCTACCTGCGCCGACGCCAGGGCAAGGAAGACGAAACCTATCCCAGCGAAAAAGTCCGTGGCGTGCTCAGCCGCACCATGGGCGTCCCCATCTTCCAGGAACAGGTGATGCAGATCGCGGTGGTGGCCGCGGGGTTCACGCCGGGCGAGGCCGACCAGTTGCGCCGGTCCATGGCCGCCTGGAAACGCAAGGGCGGCGTGGACAAATTCCGCGTCAAGCTGGTGGGCGGCCTGCTGGCGCACGGCTACACGCTGGAATTCGCCGAAGCCCTGTTCCGGCAGGTAGAGGGGTTTGGCGAATACGGCTTTCCGGAAAGCCATGCCGCCAGCTTCGCGTTGCTGGCGTACTTCAGTTCCTGGCTCAAGCGCCACGAACCCGAAGCCTTTCTGGCCGCCCTGCTCAATTCCCAGCCCATGGGTTTCTACGCGCCCGCGCAACTGGTGCAGGACGCCCGCCGCCACGGCGTCTGCGTGCTGCCCGCCGACGTTACCGTCAGCGGCTGGCATTCGGCGCTGGAAACCCTGCCCGACGGTCACCCCGGCGCCCAGCGACGCCCGCGCCCGCACTCCCCACCCGCCGAAGACACCCGCCCCGCTGTCCGGCTGGGCCTGAGCCTGATCCAGGGCATGCGGGAAGACGCCGCGCGCCGCATCGAAGAGGCTCGCGGGCAGGCGCCTTTTACCGACACCGGCGACCTGGCCCGCCGCGCCGGGCTGAACCGCCACGACCTGAACACCTTGGCCGCCGGCGACGCGCTGCGCACCCTGGCCGGCCACCGCCGCCAAGCCAGTTGGCAAGCCGCCGCCAGCGTCCAAAGCCGCGACCTGCTGCGTGACGCCGCCATTGTGGAAACCCAGGCCCCCCAGTTGTCGGCCCCTTCGGAAAACCAGACCGTGGCCGCCGACTACCGCAGCCTGGGGCTGACGCTGCACAGCCACCCGGTCGCCCTGTTGCGCGCGCAACTTGCCGCCCGCAATTTCCAGCCGGCCGAGGTCCTGAACAGCTACCCCGACAAGCGCGTGGCCCGCGCCTGCGGCATCGTCACCGTGCGCCAGCGGCCACAAACCTCCAAGGGCGTGATCTTCGTCACGCTGGAAGACGAAACCGGCCCCGTCAACGTGGTCGTGCGCCCGGAACTCATCGAACGCCAACGCCGCGAACTGCTGGGCGCCAAGCTGCTGGGCGTCTACGGCGCCTGGCAGAACGTGGACGGCGTACGCCACCTGATCGCGCAACGCCTGGTGGACCTGTCCGACCTGCTGGGCGGGCTGGCGGCCCATAGCCGGAATTTTCATTGAGGGGCCAACTGGCGAAAGCTAGTACTTTCCTCAGTAACCAAACCCCGCCATCGCAGCCCGCCTTGATCTCCTTTCAACGCGGGCTTTTCACTTTTTGGCGCGCCGCCGCAACGCCAGATTACAGCGCGCCTAGGCTGGTCTATCATGGCTTTTTTCGTAGTGGTGTTGTAAGGAGCTATACATGATCCGCAAGCTGATCCCTTTCATTCTGGTTGCCAGCCTGACCGCATGCGCCAACACTGGAACGTCGTCGTCCAGCGCACCGGCAGCCTCCAGCTCCTCCAGTTCATCGTCCTCGTCCGACAGCACGTCGGGCGGCGCTTCCTATGGTGGGTCGGGCTCGGCCATGCCGGGCTACGGCACCAAGACCTGCGACGCGGCCGCGCTGCAATCGCAAATTGGCCAAAAGGCCACCACGTCCTCGATGGAAGACCTGCGTACCCGCAGCGGCAGCAGCACGGCCCGCATCCTGCGCCCCGGCCAACTGGTCACCATGGAATACAACGCCACCCGTTTGAACCTGATCGTGGATGACAAAGACGTCATGACCGCCATTCGCTGCGGTTGATCTACCCCATCCCAAGCCGGCCGGCGCCTACCCTCGCCGGCCGTCTCAGCCTTCGCGCGGCAACGCCGCAGGCGGCACGTGGGGCAGGAAGGCCCCTGCCACTTCAAACGCGCATTCCTCGCGAGCGATCTCGATCACCCGCGACACGATCGGGTTGACGATGTTCTTCTTGTGTACCGCGTAGTAATTGATGGTGGGCAGATCCGGCTGTACGTCCAGCTGGCACAGCGCACCGCGTTCGACCAGCGGCGCGAAGTAGGCGCCAGGCAGATAGCTGATGCCCAGCCCCAGCATCGTCAGTTGTGCCATCATCCCCAGGCTGTTGCAGGTCAACACCCGTTTGACCGACAAGCCCTGTTCGGCGAACCAGGCGTCGTACAAATGAGACAGCGCGGAATTGGTCGGCTGCGAAATCACGGGATACGGCGCCAGGTCCTGCGGCGACAAACGCGCCTGCAAATCGATATCCAGCGCGGGGCTGGCCATCCAGACGTTGGTGACGGCGCCCAGATGGGTGCCATCGTATTGATAGCTCCAGAACGGGCCAGGCATGATGGCCAGGTCCAGTTGGTCCTGGTCCAGCCTTTCGTACAGCGTAATGCCGCCGTCGATCTCGGGCATCAGTTGTACGCGCGGATAACGCAGGCTGATCTGATTGATCAGCCGCGCCAGCCACGTCATGCCCACCAGCTCGGTCACCCCCAGCCGTATCACGCCTTCGAAACTGGCCGGGTCGGCCATGTTTTGCACGATGCGGCTATTCAGGTCCAGCATTTCACGCGCCAGCTCAAACAGCTTGCGCCCTTGCGGCGTCATGAACAGCTTTTTGGCCCGGCGCTCGAATAACGGCGACCCGGCGAAGGCTTCCAATTCCCCTACCCGCTTGGCCACCGCCGATTGCGTGGTGTGCAGTTTCCGGGAAGATGCGCTGAAGCTGCCTAGCTCGGCGCTCCAGTAAAACGCCTCTAACTGTTTAAGGGTGTACATCGCGGCGGTTGATGCGAAACGCATGGAAACCCTCACGTTACCATCGCCGCCACGACGCTAGCCGCGTGGGTGCAGGATGTCGGCCAGGAAGCGCTGAGCGCGCGGATGCGAGGGCGCGCTGAAAAAGCGCTCGGGCGTGTCCACCTCAAGAATCTCGCCACCGTCCATGAAGACGACCCGGTCGCAGACGTCGCGCGCAAAGCCCATTTCGTGAGTCACGCACACCATCGTCATGCCGTCCTTGGCCAGGCCCTTCATCACCTGCAGCACCTCGCCCACCATTTCCGGGTCCAGCGCGCTGGTCGGCTCGTCGAACAACATCACCGGCGGCTGCAATGCCAACGCGCGCGCAATCGCCACGCGCTGCTGCTGGCCGCCCGACAGCGCACCAGGGTAGGCGTCGATCTTGTTCAACAGCCCTACCCGCTCCAGCAATGCACGCGCCAATTCCACCGCCTGCTTGCGCGGCTGCTTGCGAATGTTCACCGGCGCGAAGATCACGTTTTCCAGCACGCTCATGTGCGGAAACAGGTTGAACTGCTGGAATACGAAGCCGATCTTCTGACGCAGCGCGTTCAGGTTCGCGCCCTTCTGGTAGATGTCGGCTCCGTCGATCAGGATGCGACCTTTCTCAATAGGCTCCAGCCGATTCACCGTGCGGATCATGGTCGACTTGCCCGAGCCCGACGGCCCGCACACCACCAGCACTTCGCCACGCGCCACGGACAGGTCCACGTCTTTCAGCACGTGATGGTCGCCATACCACTTGTTCACTTTTTCAAGCTTGATCATGATTCTTTCCGTTAAGCCATGGCGCGCGAGCGGCGGATACGCAGGTCCAGCCAGCTCAAGCCGCGGCTCAGGCTGAAGCACACCAGGAAATAGATAATGGCCAGGATGCCGAACACCTGCAGCGGCTGGGTCAGCACCAGGTTGTTGACCTGATTGGCCGCGAAGGTCAGCTCGTTGACGCTGATGACGTAGCCCAAGGACGTTTCCTTGATCGTGGAGACGAACTGGCTTGTCATGCTGGGCAGCACGTTGAACAGCGCCTGGGGCAGCACCACCTTGCGCATCGTCGTCCAGTAGCCCACGCCCAGCGAACGCGACGCTTCAATCTGGCCGCGCGGCACCGCCTCGATGCCCGACCGAATCACCTCGGACAAGTAGGCGCTTTCATAGACCACCAGCGCGAAGATCAGCGTCCAGAAGCCGCTGACCACCTGCCCCGTCAGCTTGGGCACCACGAAGTACGCCCAGAAGATCAGCATCAGCAGCGGCATGCCGCGCACGACGTTGACCAGCCCCTTGCTGGCGACCCGCAGCGCGCCGAACGGGCTGACGCGGGCCAGCGCGATCAACAGTGCCAGCGGCAGCGACATCAACAAGCCCAGCGCCGCCAGGATCAGCGTCAGCGCCAGTCCGCCCAAAGGCCCGTTGGGGTATTGGCCGACCAGCAGCGTCGGCCAGTATTGCATCAGCAGGTCAAGCACCGTGGCCTCCGCGATTCAAGCGATAACGGGCGTAGACGCGCGACCCCACCGCCATGATCAGGAACGATCCCAGCAGGTACATGATCGTGGCCGCGCCGAAGGTGGCGAAGGTGCGATACGTTTCGTTTTCAATTTCGCGCGCCTGATAGGTCAGCTCCATCACGCCGATCGCCATCGCCACGCTGGTGTTCTTGAACAGCAGCAACGCGCGGCCGACCAGCGGCGGAATGGAAATGCGCAACGCCTGCGGCACGATCACGTAACGCATGCATTGCAGGTAGCTTGCGCCCAGCGCGCGCGCCGCCTCGAACTGCGTCCAGGGAATGGCGCGCAGGCCGCTGCGGATGTCCTCGGCGATGTACGCGGCCGACCCCAACGCCAGCGCAATCGCCGCCAGCGACATTTCCGCGTTGTGATCGTAGAGCCACAACCTCAGCCCTTCGGGCAGCAGCTCCGGCATGCCGAAATACCAGAACAACACCTGCACCAACAGCGGCACGTTGCGGTGGTATTCCACATAGGCGTCCACCACCCAGCGGCATGGCGCCAGGTTGGTGGCCCGCACCACGACCAGCGTCACCGCGATGGCGAAGGCCATGACCCACGCCACCAGGAACAGTTGCACGGTAACCACCATGCCGCTGAGCAGCAGCTGGTATTGGGATGCATCTAGCAAGCTCATAAAGCGTCGGCCCTTGGCAATTGCGCGGCCATCAGCCGGCGATGGGGCCGATCTTGAACCCGCGCTCCAGCTTGTAGGGCGTGGTGGGGCCGAACCACTTGTCGAACAGCTTGGCCGCCACGCCCGAGCTCTCGGCTTCGTCCAGCGCCTGGTTCACGGTTTGCAGCATGCGCGTCTCGGACTTGCGCACGCCCAGGCCCCAGGGTTCGTCAAACACCGACTTGCCGATCACGCTGACGGGCGCCGTGGGCGGGCTTTGCAGCACCAGGCGCACCAGCACCAGTTCCGACGCAAACTGCGCATCCACCTTCTTTTGCTGCAAGGCCAGGTAGGTGGCCGAACTGTCGCCATAACCAATCACCTTGGACTTGTCCAGGATGCGCTTGATCTCGCGCTCCGAGCTGGAGCCCTTGGTGGCGCCAATGCGGTGACCGTTCAGCGCTTCGATGCTGTCCAGGCCCGAGTCCTTGCGCACCAACAGCTTTTGCGGGCTGACGTAGTAAGCGTGGCTGAACGCGATTTGTTCGGCGCGATCCGGCGAATAACCCAGGTTGGCGGCCAGGATGTCCACGCGCCCTTCGTTCAATTCCGGCACGCGCGCCGCCACCGACAGCAGCTTGTAGCTGATCTTCACGCCCAGCTTGTCGGCAACCAGCTTGCACACGTCCACGTCATAGCCCACCAACTGGCGGGTGGCGCCGTCCTGGAAGCTGAACGGTTGCGACGTGCCCAGCGTGCCGCAGACGAGTTCGCCGCGCGCCTTGATGTCGTCGACTTGATCCGCTTGCGCGGCGGCGCCCAGCGCCAGCGTGGCCAGGCCCAGGCAGGCCGCGAAGAAAGTGTGGCGTTTCATGGTTGATTCCCCTTGTGTGTTGTGTGGTGGTCAAACGGTCTAGCGTAGCAAGGCGCCGTGTTCAGGCCAGCTTGGCGCAGGCCTCGCGGATGGCGCAACAGCCTTGCTTGATATCCTCCAGCGACGCGGCAAACGACAGCCGGAACGTGCCCGGCGCGCCATAGGCGTTGCCATCGATCACGGCCACGCCCGCCTCGCGCAGCAAGTAATGCGTCAGGTCGGTGTCGGTGGCGATCACGTCGCCGGCGGGCGTCTTCTTGCCCAGCAGGCCCGAGCAGTCCGGAAACACGTAGAACGCGCCTTGCGGCACGACGATGCTCAGGCCCGGCGTACCGGACAGCTCGGCAACCGCCAGGTCGCGGCGCTTTTTGAAAACCTTGGCGAATTCGGTCACGCAGTCCTGTGGGCCGGACAAGGCCTCCAACGCCGCCGCCTGGCTGACCGACGACGCGCCCGACGTGCTTTGTGATTGCAGAATCGCCATCGCCTTGATCAATTCGTCGGGCCCCGCGCCATAGCCGATGCGCCAGCCCGTCATGGCGTAGGCCTTGGACACGCCGTTGACCACCAGCGTGCGGTCGGCCAGTGCGGGCGCCACCTGCAGCGGGTGCACCGTCGGCTCGTCCGTGAAATTGAGCCGGGCGTAGATGTCGTCCGTCATCAGCCAGACGTGCGGATGGCGCTTGAGCACGTCGGTCAGCCCGCGCAATTCGTCGGCGGTATAGACCGAGCCGGTAGGGTTGCTGGGCGCGTTCATCATCAACCACTTGGTGCGCGGCGTGATGGCTTGTTCCAGCGCCTGGGGCGTGAGCTTGTAGTCCGTTGCCGGCAAGGTCTGCACCACGACCGGCACACCGCCGTTGACCAGCACCATGTCGGGGTACGACACCCAGAACGGCGCGGGAATCAGCACCTCGTCACCGTCATTCAGCGTGGCGGCCAGGCCGTTGAAAATCACCTGTTTGGCGCCGGTGCTCACGATGATCCGCGCCACGGGATAGTCCACGCCCGTGGCGGCTTGCACATGGCCGCGCGCGGCCCGGCGCAACGCCGCCGTGCCCTGGGCAGGCGGGTATTTGGTTTCACCGCGATTCATCGCGGCAGTGGCGGCCTGGCGAATATGTTCCGGCGTTGAAAAATCGGGTTCGCCAATCGTCAGGTCGATGATGCGGCGGCCTTGTTCGCGCAGTTCGGCGATGATGGCGCGCGCAGCGACGCTGGGCGACAGCTTGATGCGCTTGATGCGGTCGGCAATGATGCTCATTTGGCGCCGCCCGTCTTTTCGGCAATGGTCTTTGCCAACCACGGCTTGGTGTAGGTGCCGGCGCGCAGCTTTTCCTTGGCCACGGCTTCGTCGGCTTCCTTCTTTTGCGCCAGGGCCAGTACGGCGGCCGCGTGTTCGGCGGGAATCACCACCACGCCGTCGGCATCGCCCACGACCACATCGCCCGGGTTGACCACCTGCCCGCCCACGGACACCGGCACGTTGATTTCGCCCGGGCCGTCCTTATACGGACCCTTGTGCGACACGGCACGCGCGAAGCAGCCGAATTCGCCTTGGCCGAAGACGTCCACGTCGCGCACCGCGCCGTCGATGACAAAGCCCGCGATGCCACGCGACTGCGCGTCCATCATCATCAGTTCGCCAACCAGCGCGTTACTGGCGTCGCCCGCGCCATCGACAACGATGACGTCGCCCGCGGCGCCCATCGAAATTGCCTGATGAATCAACAGGTTGTCACCGGGACGGGTCTTGACGGTCAGCGCCAGGCCAACCATGCGGCGCGTGCCGCCGTGCATCGGGCGCAGGCCCGACACGCCGTACAGGCGATTCATGCAGTCGCTGATCTGGGCGGAGCCGATATCGGCAAAGCTGGCCAGCACGTCGGCGGCCACGGCCGGCGCCGACCGAGAAAGAATGCGAAATCCGATGGGAGTCATAAGAAAGTCGAGGGGGTGAATGCGTCAAGCGGTTAAGCGAATACGCATTACAAAGCCCCGCGCACCTTTCCTCAAAACGATATAAATTCCCAGCGAACCAGGAATTTTTTTCGTGCATACGTCTGTTAAGGGTTATCCCTTATTCGTAATCACGAGCGCTTAATCGTCCCCGCCGCCGTTGGCGGCCCGCGCTTCCGACAGTGCGATCGTCAGGTTGACGACCTTCTTCTTCAACTGGTCGCGCTCTTCCGTAACGCGCGCCAGCACCCCTCGCAAGCGCGCCACTTCCGCCGGCAGGTCGGCGATGTGTTCGATGGGCACTTCGGGCGGGGCTTCGCGGGGCGGCGGCGCCTTGGCCAGGCGCACTTCGCGCGCAGCTTGTTGCAGTTCTTTCTTGCCGCCCGCCACGGCCGCCGCCTGGCGCTCGGGCGGCAATGACGCCACCGCTGCTGCCGCATTGATGGAAATGGCGCCCTCTTTCACAGCGCGCACCAGTTCCGGCGCGGCGGCTTTCTGAATCTTTTCGATCTGCCCCAGGGTGTTGCTGCTGATGCGCGCGGCGCGCGCCAGTGCCTGGCGGCTGGGCACGGGCGGCGTCCATGACATGTTGGGCGGCAGGCGCGGGGCGCCATCGGCGGGCGCGCCGTCGTCCTCATCCCAAGGCGGTGATCCATCCGCCTGCTGCGCGTCGGGCGCGGCCTCGGGTGCCTCGGGCGGTGTGCGCGCCAGCAAAATTTCCTTCTTGCGCAACGCCAGCACGCCGCGCTGGAAGTCCGACACGCTGCGGCGTCCCAGATGGTTTTCGATCATCCACAGATGCACGTCTTCCATCGACTTGAACGTGGTGTTCTGGCGCGTCTGGAATTCAATGCCGTGCTTCTTGCATAAGGCGTAGCGGTTGTGCCCGTCCACCAGCAGGTCGCCCCACAGCACCAACGCATCGCGGCAGCCTTCGGCCAGCAGGCTGCGTTCCAGCGCCTCGTGCTCGTCTTCGGTCAAGGGGTCTATGTAGGCGCGCAGGCCGTCGTCTATCCTGATTTCCATGGTGTCCAATTCGTTGATCTTGTCGGGCTGACGCTACGTCAGCCCCTGGCCGCGCAGAAAATCCTGAACCGCCGCCAGCCTTGCCACCGGGTCCGTCAGGCCCAGCAGACGGGTCTTGTCGTCAGGCGGCAGCGGCAGCAGTTCGCACCAGCGGTCCGCCACCCAGCCGCTGTCGTCCAGCCGGAACGGCGGTGCAATCGGCATCTTGTCGGCAGGCACGCCCTCTTGCTGCCATTGCGCCACCAGGCGCCCCAACGCATCGGCGCTGGGCTGCATGGAGGCTGGCACGGGCGTGGGCGGATCGTCGGCAATGGGCTCGGCCTGACCCATCCAAAGGCCGTATTTTGCCACTTCGCTGGAAAGCAGCCGAAACCGACTGCCGCCAATACAGCGCACTTGCAGCAAGGCGGGCATGGGCGCGTCCCACGAGGCGATGCGCGCCATGGTGCCCAGCGGCGCCAGCGTCTCGACGCCCTCGGGCGAACGGACTTCGTTGCCCGCCAGCAAGCCCACCACGCCGAACTCGCTGCCATCCGCGATGCAGCGACGGATCATATCCAGATAGCGCACCTCGAAAATGCGCAGATGCAGCACACCAGCGGGAAATAGCGCGTTGGATAAGGGAAACAGCGGAATCAGCGCCATGGCCGGCTCCTTATTTGAGGGGGGAAGCGGTAGGGTCAAACCCGGTGTTGTCGACCCCGTTGGTGTTGAATCCGCCAACGTCGAACGCGGCATCCACCGGCACCTGCATGGCCGTCACCATGGCGTTGGTCTGCGCCGCCATGCCGATCACCGACAGCAGCTCGGCATGCTGGCCATCGGTCATGCCCCGGGCCTTGGCCGCCGCCGTGTGCGAATGCACGCAGTACGAGCAACCATTAGCGGTGGACACGGCGATATAGATCATCTCGCGCACCAGCGGCGACAGTTCGCCGTCGGCCATCATGACTTGCTTCAACTGCGCCCACACACGCTGCAACTGCGGGGGATCGTTCGCCAGCGCGCGCCAGAAATTATTCACAAAATCAGACTTGCGCGTCGCCCGGATGTCTTCGAATACCGCCCAGGCCTGGGGGCTGTTGCGGACCTCGTCATCCGATAGCAGTTTGACCGTGCTCATGCCATTTTTTCCTTTGCGAAGACCTCTGTCAGGCGAAATTTACCGTCAAGCGGCTACAGTGCGTACTTTGCCGGCTCCTTCGGGTACCGTGGGCCGGGTTTTCCATCATAGTGCGGCAGCGCAGCGCGCACCCGCCCCCCAAAAAAAGGAAACATCATGCCCCAGCTATCCGCCTATCTCAGTTTTGACGGCAACTGCGCGGACGCCATGCGCTTCTATGAGCGCGTGCTGGGCGGCCGCCTTGAAACCCTGATCCGCTACGCCGATGCGCCTTCAGATGCGGCAATGCCCGCCCTGTCACCCGAGGACGCCGAGCGCGTCATGGTGGCCCGCCTGGTGCTGGACGAGCAGACGCTGCTGGGCAGCGACGCCACCAGCGGCCATCCCTATCCCGGCAAGCAGGGCATTGCCCTGGCCCTGGTCTACCCCACGGTGTCCGACGCCCAGCGCGTCTTCGACCAATTGGCCGACGGTGGCAACGTGACGATGCCATTGCAGAAAACATTCTGGGCAGACGCGTATGGCGCGTTGCTGGACCGATTTGGAACGCGCTGGATGGTCAGCGGCGGCAAGATCACGCATTAAGGCGTGTGTGGCATGGCACGGGGTCGCCCGCCGCGGGATTGCCCGCCACGGGATCGCCCGCCGCGCCTTCAGTGTCTCAAGCCCCCGGCCGATGCAACGCCAGCACATCGTGCAGCGATTGCGCCGCGCGTTGCAGCACAGGCACGGCGCGCAGCAGGTCGTCCAGCATGACGCGGGCCGTGGGCGCGTGGCACGCCACCGCCGCCACCACCCGGTCCTCGGCATCCTTCACCGGCACCGCCACCGCGCTCATGCCGCGCACGAATTCTTCGTTGTCGATACCGATGCCGCGCGCGGCCAGGCGTTCCAGTTCTTCTTCCAATTGCGCGGGGTCGGTCAAGGTGCGCGGCGTGTTGCGCGTCAGCGGTAGCCGGGCCAGCACGCGGCCCCGTTCCAGCCGGTTCATCGACGCCAGGAACAGCTTGCCGCTGGCCGTGCAATGCATGGGCACATGGCTGCCCACCGCGAAGAACAGCCGCAAGGGCTCCGACGTTTCCACGCGTTCCATATAGACCACGCGGTCGCCGTCGGGTGCGGTCAGGTTGCAGGTTTCGCCCAGGGTGCCCACCAGTTGCGCCAGCACCGCGCGGCAGGCCCGCGTAAACGCCGATGCGTGCAAGGTGGCCAGCGCCAGCGACGTGGCTTGTGGCCCCGGCACAAAGCCATGTTCGGTAGGCGTGGACGCCACGAAACCCGCGCGCTGCATCGCGGCCAGCAGCCGCATCAGCGTGGTCTTGGGCATGTTCAAGCGCTGCGCAAGCTGCGCCAAGGTGGGGGGATGCTGGGCGCGCGCCAGGTGTTCCAGCACCACCAGGGCGCGCAGTGAACGTGCGGCCTCTTGTTGCTGCTCGGGCGTGTCGCCTTCCCCACTCGACTTCACCCCCGCCTCCGGCTTGGCCGCCGATGCTGCACTGCGATTTTGAAACCGAAGTTGCATGTTCCGTTCCATTTGTCCGCCCCCACGCGCGTTGTGCTTTGTTCTACGCGCCTGCTTTCTAGAATCGCCACAGATGTCCAGCCGGTTCCCGCCTCAACACCGGATGGGATCGAGCCAGTATATAAGTGCGCCCCGCCGCAACAAGCAGGGAAAACGCGCCGTCATGGCGCGGTGCGGGTTGCTTCGGCACAGGCGGCACAACAACAGGGAGACAAGGCGATATGTCCGATACCGTGGATGTCATCGTGGTGGGCGCCGGCTCGGCCGGATGCGTGATGGCCAATCGGCTTAGCGCCGACGGCGCGCACGCCGTCTGCCTGCTGGAAGCCGGCCCCAGGGACACTTACCCCTGGATCCACATTCCCATCGGCTACGGCAAGACCATGTTCCACAAGGTGGTGAACTGGGGCTACTACACCGACCCCGATCCCAACATGCTGGGCCGCCGCATCTACTGGCCGCGCGGGCGCACCTTGGGCGGCTCCAGCGCCATCAACGGCCTGATCTACATCCGCGGCCAGCGCGCCGACTACGACGCCTGGGCGCGCGCGGGCAACCCCGGCTGGGGCTGGGACGACTGCCTGCCCTACTTTCGCAAACTGGAAAACAACGACCTGGGCGCAGGCCCCACCCGGGGCGTGGACGGCCCCTTGAACGCTACGTCCATCAAGACGCCGCATCCGCTGGTGGAAGCGATGATCGCCGCCGCCGGAACGCTGGGCGTGCCCGCTGTGCGGGACTTCAACACGGGCGACCAGGAAGGCGTGGGCTACTACCAACTGACCACTCGCAACGGCCGCCGCTGCTCCACCGCCGTGGCCTACTTGCGGCCCGCCGAAGACCGCCCCAACCTGCGCGTGGAAACCGATGCCCACGCCATGGCGATTCTGTTTGAAGGCGGACGCGCCTGCGGCGTGCGCTACCGGCAAGGCGGCCAGGTGCGAACGCTACGCGCGCGGCGCGAGGTAGTGCTATGCGCGGGCGCGCTGCAATCGCCGCAGTTGCTGCAACTATCGGGCGTGGGGCCGGCCGCGCTGCTGCGCCAGTTTGGTATCCGCGTGGTGCGCGACCTGCCCGGCGTCGGTGAAAACCTGCAAGACCACTTGCAGATCCGGCTGATCTACGAAACCACGCAGCCCATCACCACCAACGACCAGTTGCGCAGCCTGCATGGGCGCGTGCGCATGGGCTTGCAATGGCTGCTGTTCCGGGGCGGCCCGCTGGCGGTCGGCATCAACCAGGGCGGCCTGTTCTGCCGGGTGGACCCGGCCAGCCAAACGCCCGACACCCAGTACCACTTCGCCACGCTGTCGGCCGACATGGCCGGCGGCAAGGTGCATCCGTTTTCAGGATGCACGTATTCCGTCTGCCAGTTGCGCCCGACGTCACGCGGCCAGGTGCGGCTGCGCAGCGCGGACCCGTTCGAAGCGCCGTCCATGCAGGCCAACTACCTGTCCACGGAACTGGACCGCGGCATGACCGTGGCGGCCGTCAAGCATGCGCGGCGACTGGCCGCGACCGAGCCGCTGGCCGGGCTGATGAAACGCGAGTTCCGGCCCGGGCCCGACGTGCGCACGGATGACGACATCCTGCTTTTCTGCCGCGAACATGGGGCCACCATCTTCCACCCCTCGGGCACGGCCAAGATGGGGCCGCGCAGCGATCCGATGGCGGTGGTGGACGAACGCCTGCGGGTACATGGGGTGGCCGGACTGCGGGTGGTGGACTGCTCCATCATGCCCACGCTGGTCTCGGGCAACACCAATGCGCCCGTGGTGATGCTGGCCGAGCGCGCGGCCGATTTCATGCTGGAAGATTTCAAGCTGTCCCGGCGCCGGGCGGATCTTGTCACCGCCTGATCTCCCCCCATCGACAAGGAAGTCCCCCAACGAAGCTCAAGCCAGACCCGCGCACGGCGCCGCAGAGCGCCCCGCCCCATCAAAGGAGACTGCAATGCCCAAGCAAAACGAAGCCGCGGTACGCAAGGTCGTCACCGCATCACTGATCGGCGCCACCATCGAGTGGTACGACTTTTTTCTATACGGTGTGGTGGCCGGCATCGTATTCAACAAGCTGTACTTTCCCACCGGCGACCCGCTGGTCTCCACCATGCTGGCCTACACCACCTTCGCGGTCGGCTTCATCACCCGGCCGCTGGGCGGGCTGATCTTCGGCCACTTCGGCGACCGCATCGGCCGCAAGAGCATGCTGGTGATGACGCTGATGATCATGGGCGTGTCCACCTTCCTGATCGGCCTGGTGCCCACCTACGACAGCATCGGCGTGTGGGCGCCCATCCTGTTGCTGCTGCTGCGCATCTTCCAGGGCATCGGCCTGGGCGGTGAATGGGGCGGCGCGGTGTTGATGGCCTACGAATACGCGCCGTCGGGCAAGAAAGGCTTTTATGCGTCGCTGCCGCAGATCGGGCTGGCGATCGGGCTGTGCCTGGCGTCCGGCACGGTGGCGCTGCTGTCCACCTTGCTGACCGACGAACAGTTCATGGCCTGGGGCTGGCGCATCGCCTTCCTGGCGTCCGCCGCCATGGTGCTGGTGGGCATGTACATCCGGCTGAACATCAAGGAAACGCCGGAGTTCACGGCCGTTAAGGCCAACAATGCCGAAAGCCGCATTCCGTTCTTCGACATGCTCAAGCGCTACCCCGGCAACGTGTTCAAGGGCATGGGCGCGCGCTACATCGACGGCGTGTTCTTCAACGTGTTCGGCGTGTTTTCCATTTCGTACCTGACGCAGACCGTGCAGATCACCCGCACCGAGGCGCTGATCGGCGTCATGGCCGCCGCGCTGGTGATGTGCTTTTTCATCCCCTTCTTCGGCCGCTTGTCCGACCGCATCGGCCGAACGCGCGTCTACTTCTGGGGCTCGTTGATCACGGCGCTGGCGTCGTTTCCCGGCTTCTGGCTGATGCTGAACAGCCAGGGCAACGTGATGCTGATCTGGCTTGCCATCATCATCCCGTTCGGCATCTTCTACGCCGCCGTGTACGGACCCGAAGCCGCGCTGTTCTGCGAGCTCTTCGACGCCAAGGTGCGCTACACGGGGATTTCGTTCGTGTACCAGTTCTCGGGCATCTTCGCCTCGGGCATCACGCCCATCATCGCCACCGCGCTACTGAAGACGGGCGGTGGGCAGCCATGGCTGATCTGCCTGTACGTGCTGTTCGCCGGCGCGGTATCGGCGTGGTGCGCGTGGCTGATCGGGCGTGGCAAGCCCGCCGAAGACCCGGTCGCGCAGTCTTCGGCACCCCTGCCTCGCGCGGGCTTGCGCAAGGCCTGAGCGTGGCCGTTCAGTTGGCTTGCGCCACGGGCGGCTGGACGCCGGTCCAGCCGCCACCCAGCGCCTTGAACAAGGTCGCCAGCGCAATCTGGCGCTGCGTGCTGACCTCGATATAGGTCAACTGATCCGTGAACGCACTGCGCTGCGCGTCCAGATAGCGCAGATGGCTGTCCACGCCACCGCGATAGCGCGCTTCCGACAGCCGCATCGCTTCCTGGCTGGACTCGGCCAAGGCCCGCCGCGAGGCCTCTTCGCGCCGCAAGGTATCCGTGGCGGCCAGCGCGTCGGATACCTCTTTGAACGCGGTCTGGATCGCCAACTCGTACTGCGCCACGGCGATGTCCTTGCGCACCGTTGCCAGGTCCAGGTTGGCCACATTGCGACCGCCCGAGAAAATGGGCAGCGTGATCTGCGGCGTGAACGACCAAGCCCGCTGACCACCGCCGAACAGGTCGGACAGGTCCGCGCTGGACGAACCGAACAGGCCCGTCAGCGTAATGCTGGGAAAGAACGCCGCCCGCGCCGCGCCGATGCTGGCGTTGCGCGCTTGCAGTTCATGTTCGGCGGCCAGGATGTCGGGCCGGCGCTCCAGCAGTTCCGACGGCGCACCCGCCGCAATCTCCTGCACCAGCACGGGCGACGTGGGCAGTTGCTGGGGCAGGTAGGGACGCAGATCGTTCACGCCCACCAACAGGGCCAGCGCGTTGCCGGCTTGACGGACTTCGCGGTCGATGCGCTCGCGCTCGGCGCGTGCCTGTTCGGTCAGGCCCAAGGCCTCTTGGTAGTCCAGCGCCGTGGCCGCGCCGGCCTGGCGCCGCTGGGCGGTCAGGTGCAGCGACGCCTCGCGGCTGGCCAGCGTCTGCTCGGTGACTTGCAGGCGGCGCATCGCGCTGTCGCGCGTGAGATACGCCTGTATCACTTCAGCCACCAAGCTGATGCGGGTGCTGTGCGCGGTTTCCTCGGTGGCCAGATAGCTTTGCAGCGCGGCGTCCGACAGGCTGCGCACGCGGCCAAACAGGTCGATCTCGAACGAGGTCAGCCCAATACCGGCCTGGTAGCTGCTTTGCACGGCCGAACTGCCCGTGCTGTTCAGGTCACCCGGCACCCGCTGCCGCGTGCCCGTGCCTTGCGCGTTGATGCCCGGCAGGCGGTCGGCGCGTTCAATGCGGTACTGCGCGCGAGCCGCCTCGATATTCAGCACGGCCTGGCGCAGGTCGCGGTTATTGTCCAGCGCCAGCGCCACCAGTTGGCGCAAGCGTTCGTCGGTAACGAAGGCCTGCCAGTCCAGCGTGCCGGCCGCCGACGGCGCCGAGGCCTCCGGTTGGCCGAACTGCGTGGGGATGGGGGCATCAGGCCGTTGATAGACGGGCGCCATCGAGCAGCCGGCCAGCGCCGCCGTCACCATCAGGGCGCCCAGGGTGCGCGAAAAAGAAGTTTGCATCATGACTGTCATTCCTCGGCCGTGCGCGTGGCAGGCAAGGCATCGGGGGCCGGCTTGCTGCGATTCTTCGGCAGCAGCGACAGCACCCAGACAAAGAAGATGGGCACGAAAATCACGCCCAACAAGGTGGCGGTCAGCATGCCGCCGATCACGCCCACGCCCAAGGCACGCTGGCTGGCCGCGCCCGCGCCGCTGGCCAGCGCCAGGGGCACCACGCCCAGAATGAACGCCAGCGACGTCATCACGATGGGGCGAAAGCGCAGCTTGGCGGCCTGGATGGCGGCGTCCGCCAACGAATGGCCCTGTTCGCGCAGGCTCTTGGCGAACTCCACGATCAGGATGGCGTTCTTGGCCGCCAAGCCGATGATGGTGATCAGGCCCACCTTGAAATACACATCGTTGGACATGCCCAGCACGGTTACGGCCAACACCGAACCCAGCGCGCCGATCGGCACGATCAGCATCACCGACGCCGGAATGGCCCAGCTTTCATACAGCGCGACCATCAGCAGGAACACCACCAGGAACGCCAGCGCGAACAGCATGGGCGCCTGCGCCCCAGCGAATTTCTCTTGGTACGACAGGCCGGTCCATTCGTAGCCAATGCCGTTGGGCAGTTCGGACACGATCTTTTCAATCACGGCCATGGCCTCGCCCGTGCTGTGCCCCGGCATCGCGTCGCCCGCGATCTTGAACGCGGGGTAGCCGTTGTAGCGCGAGATCTGCACGGGGCCATTTTCCCAATCGGTCTTGACGAAGGCCGACAGCGGCACCATGCCTCCCGACTTGTTCGGCACGTTCAGCATCAGGATGCTTTCGGGCGTCATCCGGTCACGCACGTCGGCCTGCACCACCACGCGCTGCAAGCGCCCGGCGTTGGCAAAGTCGTTGACGGTGGCCGAGCCATAGGCCGACGAGATCGCCGTGCTGATCGTGTCAAAGCCCACGCCCAGCGCTTCGGCCTTCTGGCGGTCGATGTCCAGGCGCAACTGCGGCGCGTCGGCCAGGCCTTCCATCATGGCGTAGGCGATGACGGGCGAGCTATTGGCCTTGGCCAGCAATTGGTTGCGTGCATCGGTCAGCGCCTGGCGGCCCAAGCCGCCTCGGTCTTGCAGGCGCAGCGCAAACCCGCCTGAGTTGCCCAAGCCGTCGATGGGCGGCGGGTTCACGGCCATGATGGAACCGTCCGGGATCACCGCGAAGCGTTCGTTCACGCCCGCCGCGACGTCAGAGGCGGCTTGACCCTTGCCGCGTTCAGACCAGTCTTTCAGCGTGGGAAACGCAATGCCCGCGTTCTGGCCGGTGCCCGAAAAGCTGAAGCCCATCACGGTAAAGGCGTCGCCCATCGCGTCCAGCGACATCAGGTGTTCCTCGACATCCGCCACGACCTTGTCGGTGCGGTTGTAGGTGGCGCCCGGCGGCAACTGCACGTCCACGATGACGTAGCCCTGGTCTTCGGCCGGCACGAAGGATTCCGGCACGCGCACGTACAACACGCCCAGCACCGCCACGATGGCCACATAGATCACCATGTAGCGGCCGGTGCGCTTGACCAGCCGCGAGTTCAGCGCTTCGAAGCGCCCGGTCAGGCGGTTGAACATGCGGTTGAAGCCGCCGAAGAAGCCCTTCTTTTCGTCGTGATGTCCCTTCGGGATGGGCTTGAGAAAGGTGGCGCACAACGCCGGCGTGAAGGTCAGCGCCAAGAAGCCCGAGAACAGAATCGACACCGCCAGCGACAGCGAGAACTGCTGGTAAATCACGCCCACCGAGCCGCTCATGAAGGCCAGCGGCAGGAACACGGCGGACAGCACCAGCGTGATGCCGATGATGGCGCCCGATACCTGCTCCATGGCTTTGATCGTGGCCTCGCGCGGGGGCAGGCCCTCTTCGGCCATGATGCGTTCCACGTTTTCGACCACCACGATGGCGTCGTCCACCAGGATGCCGATGGCCAGCACCATGCCGAACATCGTCATCATGTTGACCGAGAAGCCCAGCACCGACATCACCCCGAACGTGCCCAACAAGCAGACCGGCACGACGATGGTTGGGATAAGCGTGTAGCGGAAATTCTGCAGGAACAGGAACATCACCAGGAAGACCAACACCATGGCTTCCAGCAGCGTATGCACGACCTTGGTGATGGCCACGCTGACAAAGCGCGAGGTATCAAAAGGCACCGAGAATTCCACGTCCTCGGGGAACGAGGCCGACAATTCCTGCAAGCGCGCCTTCACGGCCTTGACCGTGTCGATGGCGTTGGCGCCGGGCGCCAACTGCACGGCCGCGCCCACCGACTTCTTGCCGTTCAAGCGCGTTTCAAAGTCGTAGCTCTGACGCCCGACTTCCAGGCGCGCCACGTCCGACAGATGCACGACCGAGCCATCCGCGTTCGCGCGCAGCACGATGTTGCCGAATTCCTCCGGCGAATCCAGCATGCCCTTGACGGCCAGCGTAGCCGTCAGCTCTTGCTCGGGCGAACCGGGGCGGCTGCCGAAACTGCCGGCCGGCACCTGCACGTTCTGGGCCGCGATGGCCGCGTTGACGTCCGCCACCGACAGGCCCAGGCCCAGCAGTTTCTGCGGGTCGATCCACACGCGCATGGCCGCTTCGGCGCCAAAGAACTGCACCTTGCCCACGCCTTTGACGCGGCGGATTTCGTTGTTGATGTGACGCGCGGCATAGTCCGACAAGCCCACCACGTCCTTGTGCGCGTCTTCGCCCTTGTAGGTCAGCGCGTAGATCATCAGGAAGTTCGAGCTGGCCTGCTCCACCTGCAAGCCCTGCTGCGTAACCGCCTGCGGCAAGCGTGCTTCCGCCTTCTTGATGCGGTTCTGCACGTCCACCTGCGCCAGGTCCGGGTCCATGCCCGGTTCGAACGTGACGGTGATTTCAGCGCTGCCGCTAGAACTGCTGGACGACTCGTAATACAGCATGTTCTTGGCGCCGTTCAGCTCTTCTTCGATGACGCTCGTCACCGAATCCACCAGCACCGAGGCCGACGCGCCGGGATAGGTGGCGGCAATGGTCACCTGGGGCGGCGCCACTACCGGAAATTGCGACACCGGCAGCGACGGAATCGCCAGCAAGCCCGCCAGCGAAATGAAGATGGCCACCACCCACGCAAAATTGGGGCGGCCAATAAAAAACTTGGACATGATCTACCTTTGGGAATGCACGCAGTGCGTGGGCGGCTGCTTAGTTCGCGGCATGGGCGGGAGCCTCGGCGGCCGCCGCGTTGCTTGCCGCGTTGTTCACCGCAACGCGTGCTTGTTCAGCGGGCGGCGCCACGCTGACTTTCTGGCCGGGCACGGCGGCCGACACCCCGCCGACGATCACGCGGTCGCCCACCGCCAGGCCGTCGACGATGTGCCAGTCCGAGCCGCGCATCGTGCCGGTTTGCACGGCGCGTGATTCCACCACGTCGTCCTTGCCCACCAGCATCACCTGCGGTTTGCCATCGGTGCTGCGCGTGACCGCGCGCTGCGGAACCAGGATGGCGTTCGGGTCCACGCCCTGCTTTGTTTCCACGCGCACGTACATGCCGGGCAACAGCAACACATCGGGGTTGGCGAATTCGCCGCGCACCGACACCTGGCCCGTTGTCCGGTCTACCGCGATGTCCGAGAACAGCAGCTTGCCGCTACGGCGTTCGTCCGTGCCGTCGATCGTGATCGAGATGCTGGCGCCCTCGCCCTGCCCCAGGCTGCCGTTCTGCAACGCCGCGCGCATGCGCAGCATGTCGGCCACGGGCTGGTTGAAGTCGACGTAGATGGGGTCCAGTTGCTGGATCGTTGCCATGGCGGTGGCTTCGTTCTGGCCAACCAGCGCGCCTTCGGTCACCTGCGCACGGCCGATGCGGCCAGAGATCGGCGCCTTGACGGTGGCGTAGTCCAGGTTCAGTTGCGCGGTCTCGACGTCGGCCTGGGCCGACCGGCGCGCGGCCTGGGCGCTTTTCAGCGTGGTGGTGGCGGTGTCGAAATCCTGCTGGCTGACGGCTTCGATCTTCACCAAGGGGGTGTAGCGCTTCAAGATGGCCTGCGCGTCGGCCACGGCGGCGTCCGCCTTGGCCAGCTCGCCCTGGGCGCGCGACAGCGCGGCCTTGAACGGCGCGGGGTCGATGCGGAACAGCACATCGCCCGCCTTCACATCGGCGCCTTCCTCAAAGTTGCGGGTCAACACGATGCCCGCCACGCGGGCACGCACTTCGGCCACCCGAACCGGTTCGACGCGCCCGGGCAAGGTGCTGGACAGCGCGTAGCGCTGCGCTTGCACCTCAACCACCTGCACCGGACGTGGCGTGTCGGCCTGCGCCTGGTTGGAGCTTTCGCCGCCGCAGCCGGCCAGAACCAAAGTCAAGCCCAGGGCCGCCACCAATGCCGTTGCAGGCAAGCGCCGCTTCATCTGAATCTTCATTTTTTTACCTTGCGCCCCGCGGCACTGTTTTTTCACCAAGTGGCGGATGCTACTGGAAAGATTGATTTGAATCAATAACGACTCATTTGATTATCAAAAGTTCATCAAAGAAGTTTCAAAAGCTTTTGCTTGTCAAAAACGCAAAAGTTTGCACAAGATGAATCTCGCGTGCTCCAATACCCCGCAAATGGGGATCTCACACACATAACAGAGGGAAGGCGATGTCTGACGACGCAGGGCACGAACGGTATTTGGTCGCGTTGGCGTTGGCGATGGTGGACCAGCCGCGCGCCACCTTGCAGGAACTGGCCAAGGCCGTGGGCGTCAGCAAGGCGACGCTATACCGCTTCTGTCAGACGCGGGACCAACTGGTCCTGCGGCTTACGACGCATTGCGCGCACATCATGAAGAAGGCGATGGCGGATTCGCATCTGGATACCGCGCCGCCGCGCGAGGCGCTACGCAACCTGATTCAGCAGAACATGGCGCACAAGGAATTGACGGCGTTCCTGATGTACCACTGGAAGCCCGACAACGAGCAGCAGCCCGACATCATGAGCAGTTGGTCGGGCTATCAGGAGTCGTTGGATGCGTTCTTTCTGCGCGGCCAGCGCGAAGGCGCCTTCCGCGTGGACATTCCGGCGGCGGCGCTGACGGAAATGTTCTTTGGCGTGCTGACCAGCATGGTGGACGCCGAACGACGCGGGCGCGTCGCACGGCTGGGCATTGCGTCCGTGGTCGAGCAGATGATGCTGCACGGCATAGCCAGCGAGCCGGTGCGCGCCCCGGCCCAGGGCGCACCGGCCTGATCAGGCGCTGGCGACGGGGCGACCGAAGAACGGGTAGTTCGGGTCGTTATAGCCGTGGCTGGACGCATGGCCCGGGACGACCCAACCGTCCACGATGGCTTCGTCTTCGGGCGTGATGGTGACGTCCAGCGCCGCGTAGTAGTCGTCCATTTGCGCCAGCGTGCGCGGGCCGGCGATCACGCCGGTGATGATCGGGTTGGCCAAGACCCAGGCGGTCGCGAAATGGCCCGGCAGCACACCACGCGCGGCGCTGTGCTGCACCAGTTGCTGGGCAATCTGTAGCGACTCTTCGCGGAATTCCGTGGCCAGCATGCGGCGGTCGCCGCGCCCGGCACGGGTATCGGCGGCGGGCGCCTGGCCCGGCAGATACTTGCCCGTGAGCACCCCGCGCGCGATGGGGCTGTAGGGCACCACGCCCAGGCCGTAGTGCTTGCACGCCGGCAGGATTTCCACTTCAGGGCCACGGTTCAGCATGTTGTAGTAGGGCTGGCACACCACCGGCTGCGGCACGCCCATTTTTTCGCAAAGACGCATCACTTCGGCAATGCGCCATCCCCGGAAGTTCGACAAACCGAAGCTGCGCAGCTTGCCCGCGCGGATCAGGTCGCCCAGCGCCCACAGCGCCTCTTCCAGATTTTCTTCGTGAAAGTCGCGGTGCAGGTACAGGATGTCCATGAAGTCCGTACCCATGCGCGCCAGGCTTTGCTCCACGCCGCGCATCAGCCACTGGCGCGAGTAATGCGACTGGTTCGGCCCCTTGCCGACCGGGTTGCCGATCTTGCTGGCCAACACCCAGTCATGGCGCTGCCCTTGCAGAAGCTTGCCCACCACTTCTTCCGAGCGGCCTTCGTTGTAGACATCGGCCGTATCGATGAAGTTGACGCCATGGTCGCGCGCCGACGCAACGATGCGGGCGGCCTCGTCATCCGGCGTCTGCTCGCCAAACATCATGGTGCCCAGGCACAAGGGCGAAACGCGAAGATTGCTGGTTCCCAGTCGACGGTATTTCATGGGACATTTCCCTTTCAAATGTAGGATGGGTGAAGCGCGAATATGCACGCCAAAAGAAAATTAAGGCGGAACGCGCGCAACCCATCGGGCGGCCCAGGCCTCGCGACGATTGTTCCTATATAGAGGCCATCACAAGAAAACCGGATAGGAATCGTCGCAAGAAAACCGTTGCGCTGCTTGATGGGTTGCGCGCGTTCGACGCCTGCTTGCTATGTTGCGGTTTCGCGCGCTTCACCCATCCTACACCTCGTCGCCCGCATCCCCACGTAGGATGGGTGAAGCGCGAAGACACACGTAGGATGGGTGAAGCGCGAAGACACACGTCAGAAGAAAAATAAAGCGGAACGCGCGTAACCCATCAAGCAGCGTCGCCCTGGTCGCAATATCAAGCTGCCTAGCCCGCATCCACCGCCGCCAAAATTTTTCCAAACAGCGCATCAGCGTGCGCCGAATTCAGCCAGCGCACGATAACCACCATCTTCCGCTCCGGCTCCACCCACGTGAACGAGCTGCCCGCGCCCACGCCGAAGAAGCTGGAAGCCGGCACGCTGGGAAACACGCGGCCTTCGTGGTTCAGCCAGATCAGATAGCCGTAATACGGCGCAATCTCGCAGGGCGTGCGCATCGCCTGAATCCATTCACGCGACAAAATCCGTTCACCATTGGCGGCCTGGCCGTCATTCAACAGCATCTGACCGATCAAGGCCTGGTCGCGCGCGCTGATTGACATGCCGCCGCCCCAATGCGAACCGCCCGGCACCGACGGCATGCGTTGGCCGTCGATCTCGACCCAGGCGGTGTCGTAGCCCACCCATTGCCAATCTTCGCTGGCGCCGATGGGGCGCGTGACGGCTTCGCGGAAGACGTCCGGCAAAGGCTTACGGAACAGGTGCAACAGCGCATACGACAACTGGTTGATTCGGACGTCGTTGTATTCCCAATACGTGCCCGGGCGCTGCAACGGCCGCGCGTCGCCCTTCTTGCCGTCGGGTGGCACGCCGAAGGTCACGGCGCGATAGCGGTCTGCCTGGTCCGACACGCCAAAGCGTTCGCCTTCCCATTCGCTCGTCTGCTGCAAAAGATGGCGCCAGGTGATGTCGGCGTTCTGCCCTTCATCAAAACCAATGCCCGGCACGCGCTTGCCCACGGGCTCGTCCACGTCGGGCAACAGGCCACGGTCATGGGCCACGCCGGCCAGAATGGCCAGGTACAGCTTGGCCACGCTGAACGTCAGGTCGGCGCGCTCGGGCTCGCCCCAGGACGCCACCGTCTTGCCGTCTACCACCACCACGCCCGACACCGGACCACGATCGTGGATGGGGCCCAGCAGGCGGTTCCAGGGCGGCGGATCGTTCAGGTGCACGCCAAAGTTGCCCTTGACGCTGCGGTCCCAGGTGGATTCGTGTTCATTGGCGAATTCAATCGCCTGCTGCATAAGCGTGTTCATGATTTCCCTTCGTGTTGTCTTTGTCTTGCTTGATCTTCAAGCCGCCGCCGCGCCCTCGGACGTGCGCGCCAGAAATTCCATCGCGGCCTGCACGCCGCCGGAACGATGCGGCACGCCTGCGGCAGCCAGTCCCATTTCGACGCCGGCCAACGTGCCGCACAGCGTCAAGTCGTTGAAGTGGCCCAGGTGGCCGATGCGGAAAATGCGGTCGGACAATTTCCCCAGACCCTGCCCCAGCGACATATCGAAGCGCTCCAGAATTACCTTGCGCAGCGCGTCGGCGCTATGGCCCTCGGGCATCATCACCGCGGTCAGCGCGGGGCTGTGGGCGGCCGGGTCCAGGCTTAGCAGTTCCAGCCCCCAACCCGCCACGGCCAGCCGCGTGGCGCGCGCGTGGCGTTCGTGGCGCGCAAACACGCGCGGCAGGCCTTCGGCTTGCAGCATAGCCAGCGCTTCATGCAGGCCGTAAAGCAGATTGGTGGACGGCGTATACGGAAAATAGCCCTTGGCATTGGCCGTCAGCATTTCGCCCCAGTCCCAATACGAACGCGGCAGGCGCGCGGTGTCGGCGGCGGCCAGCGCACGCGCGCTGACGGCGTTGAACGCCAGGCCCGGCGGCAGCATCAAGCCCTTTTGCGAGCCGGCCACGGTCACGTCCACGCCCCATTCGTCGTGGCGGTAATCAATGGAGCCCAAGGAAGAAATCGTGTCCACCATCAGCAGCGCGGGGTGCGCGGCGCGGTCGATCGCGGCGCGCACGGCGGCGATGTTGCTGGTGACGCCGGTGGACGTTTCGTTATGCACGACACACACCGCCTTGATCCGGTGCTGCGTGTCTTCGGCCAGGCGCGCACCGATCACGGCGGCGTCAACGGGATGGCGCCAGTCGCCTTCCACGTAATCCACCTCCAGCCCCAAGCGCCCTGCCAGCTTCTTCCACAGGCTGGCGAAGTGGCCGGTTTCCACCATCAGCACGCGGTCGCCTGGCGACAGCGTATTGACCAACGCCGCTTCCCACGCGCCCGTGCCCGACGACGGAAAAATCACCACGGGCGATTGCGTCTGGAAGACGTGCTTTGCGCCTTCCAGCACGGCCCGCCCCAGCGCGCCGAATTCGGGTCCGCGATGGTCGATGGTGGGTTGATCGATGGCGCGCAAGACGCGGTCGGGCACATTCGTGGGCCCCGGAATCTGCAAGAAGTGCCGGCCGGACAGATGGGAATTCAGGGAAAGCATGCGTCGCCCCAGAGTGGAATTTTTTGTATACCAACGAAAGCTGCGCGGCGGTTCAAACGGCTTTTTAAACGGCATGGACCGGGCAGGCGGACTTGCGGCATGCGCCACTCTATCCCATTGTTTTTGCATCGATAACCTAGGGTATACACCCATCATGGAAGTCGCGGCGACAGGTTTATAGTGCAAAAAAACACGGGGAAATGTTGGTATACCAATGAGCAGCAATCCTAGCCTGATGCCGGATTTGGCCAGGTCGGCACGCGCCGATTCCGCCACGCCCGACACGTTGCCAGACGCCGCGGCGCCTGCCGCGCCACGCGCCGCCGGCAACGGCCGCACGCTGCCCGGCGCGGTTGCCGGCGCGCTGCGCGAACGCATCATCCAAGGTGAATTCCCCCCCGGTTCACGATTGAACGAACGCGCCCTGTGCGATCTCTTGGGCGTATCGCGCACTCCGATGCGCGAAGCCTTCCGCGTATTGGCGGCCGAAGGCCTGGTGCAGATCGAACCCAACCGCGGCGCGCAAGTCGTGGCGCTGTCGGAAGCCAACATCCGCGAGGCCTTTGAAGTCATCGGCGGCCTGGAAGCCATGTCGTGCCGGCTGGCGTGCGAACGCGCCACCGACCTTGAAATTGCCGAGATCCGCGCGCTGACCTACGAAATGATGGCCAGCCACGCGCGCCACGACCTGCCCACTTACTTCCACACCAACCGCGAGATCCACGAACGCATCAGCCTGGCTTCGCACAACAGCCTGCTCAAGCAGTTGTACGACGCGCAAAACGCGCGCATCCAGAACCTGCGCTTTGTGTCGAACGAGAACCGGCAGAAGTGGGACCTGGCCATGCGGGAACACATCGAGATGGCCGAGGCCCTGGACGCGCGCGACGCGGACCGGCTGGCGGGCATCATGCGGCAGCACTTGCAGCGCAAATGCGAGGCCGCGCTGAAAAGCCTGAACCCCGATGCGGCGCCCCCGCCCGCGCAATCGTCCGACTCTGGTTGAGCTTGCCCTCCCAGCGCTAGGACGATAACGATAAAAACGGGTGGCGCGGCCCGGAGCGAGACGTTGGATACGCAGTACTTGTAGTGCCTTCCACAGGAGCCTTCACCATGGCTGATAGTCGCTTCACACCGCAGCACCGTATCTCTGCCCCCGCCTTGCGCGCCCGCCGCATCACCCCCATGCGCGCCGTTGCCGCCGCCCTTTTTGCTTGCGCCACGCTGGCCGCCCAGCCCGTGCTGGCCGGCAAGAAGGACGACACCTTGCGCATGGCGTATGACCAGGCGCCGGAAAGCGTGGACCCGTACTTCAACAACGTGCGGATCGGCGTGATCATTGCCGCCAACGTCTGGGACACGTTGCTCTATCACGACCCCGTGTCCAACGAGTACCGCGGGCAACTGGCCAAGAGCTGGAAGCAGGTCGATGACAAGACGATGGAATTCGAACTGCGCCAGGGCGTGAAATTCCACAACGGCGAAGAGTTCGACGCGGACTCGGTCGTGTACACGCTGAACTACGTGGCCGACCCGAAGAACAAGGCCGTCACGCAGCAGAACGTGTCGTGGATCGACAAGGTCGAGAAAATCGACAAGTACAAGGTGCGCCTGACCACCAAGGAGCCCTTCCCCGCCGCCAAGGAATACCTGTCCACCACCGTGGCCATCCACCCGGCCAAGTACTACCAGGAAGTCGGCCCCAAGGGCATGAACGCCAAGCCGGTGGGCTCGGGCCCGTACAAGGTGGTGGACTACCAGCCGGGCAAGTCCATCACGCTGGAACGCAACACCGACTACTTCAAGGATTCGCCCAAGGCGCAGCCGAAGATCGGCAAGGTCGTCATCCGCTTCATTCCTGACCGCCAGACCCAGATGGCTGAAGTCATCTCGGGTGGTGAAGACCTGATCATGAGCGTGCCCAAGGACCAGGCTGAACAGCTGGGCCAGATGCCGAACCTGCAGATGGTCACCGGCAACACCATGCGCATCGTGTTCATGCAGATGAACATCCAGGAAGGCACGCCCGCGCCGCAACTGAAAGACGAGCGCGTGCGCAAGGCCATCATCCACGCGATCGACCGCGAATCCATGCTGAAGAACATCGTGGGCGAAGGCGGCGGGCTCATCAACACCATCTGCACGCCCTCGCAAGTGGGTTGCACACAAGATGGCGCGCCCACCTACAAGTACGACCCGGCGCTGTCCAAGAAGCTGCTGGCCGAAGCGGGCTACCCCGACGGTTTCGACATCGACATCGTGGCCTACCGCGAGCGCAACCAGACCGAAGCCATCATCAACTACCTGCGCGCCGTGGGCATCCGCGCCAAGCTGAACTTCTTGCAGTACGCCGCCATGCGCGACATGATCCGCGCCAACAAGGCGTCGCTGACGCACCAGACCTGGGGTTCCAACCTGGTGAACGATGTGTCGGCGTCCACGCCCGTGTACTTCGCCTTCGGCAACGACGACGTCACCCGCGACCCCAAGGTGCGCGAACTGCTCAACAAGGGTGACCACACCATCGAAGCCAAGCCACGCAAAGCCGCCTACAAGGAAGCGCTGGATCTGATTGCAGAGAAGGCCTATGCGGTGCCGCTGTGGACGCTGCCCGCCTACTACGTTGCCACCAAGGACGTGAACTTCAAGCCCTACTCGGACGAACTCGTCCGCTTCTGGGACATGAGCTGGAAGTAAGGCGCAGGCTTGGCGCCGGGCGTGCGGCAAGCGCGCCCGGCGTGCTGAAACGTTAGAGGAAGTCCTATGCTGTATTTCACGATCAGGCGTCTGGGCCTGGCAGCGCTGGTGGCGCTGACCGTATCGGTCCTGGCGTTCCTGCTGCTGCACCTGTCGGGCGACCCCGCCCTGGCCCTGGCGGGCGAAGGCGCGCGCCAGGCCGACATCGACATGATCCGCAAAACCTACGGGCTGGACCGGCCGCTGGTGGTGCAGTACGCCGACTGGCTCTGGCATATTGCGCAAGGCGATTTCGGCACCTCGGTGTACTTCAAGACCGACGCCGGCCCGCTGATCCTGTCCAAGCTCAAGACCACCTTGATGCTGGGCATGGGCGCGCTGGGCTTCGCACTGCTGATTTCGATTCCGCTGGGCGTGCTGGCCGCCATCTACAAAGGCAGCGTGATCGACCGCGCCTGTCTGGCCATCGCCGTGCTGGGCCAGGCGCTGCCGAATTTCTTTTTCGCGCTGATCCTGATCATGCTGTTCTCGATCTCGCTGCGCATCCTGCCGGTATCGGGCAGCGGCACCTGGCAGCACTTCGTGATGCCCGCCATTGCCCTGGGCTACTACGTGGCGCCCGCCTTCATGCGGCTGATACGCGCCGGCATGATCGAAGTGCTGGGCGCCGACTACATCCGCACCGCGCGCGCCAAGGGCCTGCCGGCCCGCAAGATCATCTTCAAGCACGCCCTGCGCAACGCCATCGTGCCCGTGGTGGCGCTTGCCGCCGTGCAGCTGGGCTATCTGCTGGGTGGCTCGGTCGTCATTGAAACCATTTTCGCGCTGGACGGGCTGGGCTACCTGGCCTACCAAAGCATTACGTACAAGGACTTTCCGGTGATGCAGTTGATCGTGCTGCTGCTGTCCGTGCTGTATGTGCTGCTGACGCTTGCCGCCGATATCGCCAACGCGTGGCTTGATCCGCGCATCCGGGTGTCCTGACATGACTACACCTATCCTCACCCCTTCCGTTCCCGGCGCGCCCGCCCCCGCCGCGATGGAGCTGTCCGCGTCCACCTTGCGCTGGCGCCGGCTGCGCCGCAACAAGGCCTTGCTGGCGGGCGGCGGCATCCTGCTGATCATTGTGCTGATTGCGCTGCTGGCGCCGTGGATCTCGCCGCACGATCCCTACTTCCAGGACCTGGCCTACCGCACCGCGCCGCCCGTCTGGTACGAAAAAGGCACCTGGCTGCATCCGCTGGGCACCGACCAGTTGGGCCGCGACTATATGTCGCGCCTGTTCTACGGCGCCCGCATCTCGCTGTTGATCGGCATCAGCGTGGCGCTGATTTCGGGAACCATCGGCACCGCCATGGGCATGGCCGCCGGGTACTTCGGCGGCAAGGTCGACATGGCCGTGTCGTTCCTGATCACGACACGCTTGTCGATGCCTGTGATTTTGGTGGCGCTGGCCACCGTGGCCATCGTGGGCGGCTCGCTGTGGGTCGTCATCCTGGTGCTGGGACTGTTGAAGTGGGACCGCTACGCCGTCGTCATGCGCAGCGCCACGCAGCAGGTGCGGTCATTGGAATACGTGGCGGCGGCGCAGGCCGCGGGCGCGTCCACCTGGCGCATCGTGTGGGGCGAAGTGCTGCCCAACGTGGTGCCGCAGTTGATCGTGATTGCCACGCTGGAAGCCGCCAGCGCCATTCTGCTGGAGGCCTCGCTGTCGTTCCTGGGCCTGGGCGTGCAGCCCCCGCTGCCGTCCTGGGGGCTGATGATTTCGGAAGCCAAGGCCTATATGTTCTTCTCGTTCTGGCTGATCGCCATTCCGGGGTCGGCGTTGGCGCTGCTGATCTTTGCGATCAATCTGGCCGGCGACGGGCTGCATCAACTGCTGACGCCTGAAGAGAGGGCCTGACCATGAACGAAAAAGAAATTGTTCTGGACGTACAAGGGCTGACGGTGGACATCGCCACGCCACGCGGGCCGCTGCATGCGGTGCGCGACGTGTCGTTCCAGGTCAGGCGCGGCGAAACGCTGTGCCTGGTGGGTGAGTCGGGCTGCGGCAAGTCGATGACCTCGCTGGCCATCATGGGCTTGCTGCCCAAGGCCGCCAAGCGCACGACGCGCCGCCTGGCGGTGCTGGGCGAAGACCTGTCCGCCGCGCGCGGCCGCCGCATCAACGCACTGCGCGGCAGCAAGATGGCGATGATCTTCCAGGAACCAATGACGGCGCTGAACCCGGCGTACGCCATCGGCGAACAACTGACCGAGCACTACATCCATCACCGTCATGCCAGCCAGCAGCAGGCGCGCGACCGCGCCGTGGAACTGCTGGAGAAAGTGGGCATTGCCTCGGCCGGACAGCGCCTGACGCAGTATCCGCATCAGTTGTCGGGCGGCCTGCGCCAGCGCGTGATGATCGCGATGGCGCTGATGTGCGGCCCGGAATTGCTGATTGCCGACGAGCCCAGCACCGCGCTGGACGTCACCATCCAGGCGCAGATCCTGCGCTTGCTGGCCGACCTGCAAGCCGAGCTGGGCATCGCGATGGTGCTGATCACTCACGACCTGGGCGTGGTGGCGCGCATTGCGCAGCAGGTTGCGGTGATGTATGCCGGGCAGATCGTCGAGGAAGGCCCGGTTGAAGACATCTTCGCCACGCCGCGTCATCCGTATACGCAGGGGCTGCTGGGCTGTATTCCCGTGCCCGGCCGCACCCCGCCCGGCGAATCGCTGGGCACCATACCCGGCGTGGTGCCGTCGCTGGTGGGCGACCTGCGCGGCTGCGCCTTCGCCGACCGCTGCCAGTATGTGCAGCCGCAATGCCGCGACACGGTTCCTGTGTACGGCCATCCGCCGCACCAGCAATGGCGCTGCATCCGCCAAGAAGAAGGAGTTCCGGCATGAGCGTGCTCTTGCAAGCTGAAGCCGTCAGCCGGCAGTTTTCCATCCGCTCGGGCATGTTCCGCCCGCGCAGCACCTTGCACGCGGTCAATGGCGTGGACCTGGCGGTGGAACGCGGCGCGGTGCTGGGCATCGTGGGCGAATCGGGCTGCGGAAAATCCACGCTGGCGCGCATGCTGCTGGGGCTGACGCCTCCCAGCGCGGGCGTGATCAAGCTGGAAGGGCAAGACATCCGTCAGATGGACCGGCGCGCGCTGGCCCGCCGCGTGCAGCCGATTTTTCAGGATCCGTATTCGTCCTTGAACCCGCGCCGTTCCATTGCGTCCATCGTGTCGCTGCCGCTGGAGGTGCACGGCATCCCCAACCCCAAGCTGCACAAGGCCATTGAAATGCTGGAGCGCGTGGGCCTGCCGCCGCGCCTGGCGCACAACACGCCCGGGCAGTTGTCGGGCGGGCAACGGCAACGCGTGGCGATTGCGCGGGCGCTGGTCATGAACCCCGAGATCGTGATTTGCGACGAGCCGACGTCCGCGCTGGATGTGTCGGTGCAGGCGCAGATCATGAACCTGCTGATGGACCTGCGCCGCGAATTCAACCTGACCTATGTCTTCATCAGCCATAACCTGGCGGTGGTGGAGCACATTGCCACGCACGTGGCCGTGATGTATCTGGGCCGCGTGGTGGAATCCGCCGACACAGCCAAACTGTTCCACGACCCTCGCCACCCGTACACGCAGGCTTTGCTGGCTTCGGTGCTGACGCCCGAACCCGGGCTGGGCATACCCGACATGGGCCTGGGGCTGTCGTTTCCCGACCCGCTGAACCCGCCGCCGGGCTGCCCCTTTCACCCGCGTTGCCAGTACGCCATGGCGCAATGCAAGACGGAACGGCCCGCGCTGACCTTGCGTGATGAGTCCGTGGTGGCCTGCCATCTATACCCCGCCGTGTCTTCCCCCGTTTCCCCTACCCTGACCGGAGTCCAACCATCATGAGCCGCGAGCAAGCCATCGCCCAGGCGGAACACTGTTTTGATTCTGGCGCCTTCCGCGCGCTGCTGGCGCGCCGGCTGGCGCTGCCGACGGAAAGCCAGAACCCCGAACGCGCCGCCGTGCTGGCGGACTACCTGGAATCGGAAATCCGCCCCGCGTTCGAGGCGCTGGGTTTCACCTGCCAAACCTTGACGCATCCGAAGGCACTGGCGCCCTTCCTGTATGCCGAACGGATTGAAGACCCGGCGTTACCGACCGTGTTGGGCTATGGGCATGGTGACGTCATCCGGGGCTTGGAAAAGGAATGGAAGGAAGGTTTGTCGCCCTGGGCGCTAACCGAGGCCGAAGGCCGCTGGTACGGCCGCGGCATCGCCGACAACAAGGGGCAGCACACCATCAATATGGAAGCGCTGCGGCTGGTGCTGGAAGCGCGCGGCAAGCTGGGCTTCAACGCCAAGTATTTGATAGAGATGGGCGAAGAGACCGGGTCGATGGGCTTGCGGGAATTGTGCGCCGAGCATCGCGACATGCTGTCCGCCGACCTGCTGATCGCATCCGACGGCCCGCGCCTGGCGCCCCAACGGCCCACCATCTTCCTGGGCGCGCGCGGTAGTTTGAACTTTGATCTGACGATCGAGGCGCGTGCCGGCGGGCATCATTCCGGCAACTGGGGCGGGCTGATTTCCAACCCCGGCATTCAGTTGGCCCACGCCATTTCCACGATTGTGTCCCCCACCGGCCAGATCCGCATCAAGGAATGGGTGCCCGCCGAACTGCCCGACGCCGTGCGCCGCGCGCTGGCCGACTGCCAGGTGGATGGCGGCACGGACGGCCCCGAGATTGAACCGGAATGGGGCGAACCCGGCCTGTCGCCGGCGGAGCGGGTCTTTGGTTGGTGCTCGTTTGAAGTGTTGGCGTATAAGACCGGCAACCCGGAAACGCCCGTCAACGCGATTCCGCCACGCGCCTGGGCGCGTTGCCAACTGCGCTTCGTGGTGGGCGTGGACCCGGACGACCTGATCCCAGCGCTACGCCGCCATCTGGACCGCGAGGGCTTCCCGATGGTGAAGATTGCGCTGACGCGCGAGTCCATGTTCCGCGCCACACGCATTGATCCTGACGACGCCTGGGTGCGCTGGGCGGTCGATTCGCTGGAACGTACGTCGGGGCAGAAGACGGCGTTGCTGCCGAATTTGGGTGGATCATTGCCGAATGACATCTTCACGGACGTGCTGGGCCTGCGCACGATCTGGGTCCCGCATTCGTATCCTGGATGTTCGCAGCACGCGCCGAATGAGCATCTGCCGCCGGAGCTGCTGCGGCAAGCGCTGGGGTTGATGACGGGCTTGTATTGGGATTTGGGCGCGGGCAATACGCCGGCGGTGTCGCGGGGGTGAGTGTTGAATGATCGTTTGGGGATGTGAGGTTGCTTGATGGGTTACGCGCGTTGTGCGGCTATTCTTTTTCTGACGGACCTGCCGCGCTACACCCATCCTACGATTACGCACCGCGATTCGTAGGATGGGTGAAGTGCGGCACCCTCGACCCACGCAAACAGGTGCCGAACGCACGTAACCCATCAGCAGCATCCCCCCGACCGGCCACAGATCGCCCTTCGTAGGATGGGTGAAGTGCGGCAACGTCGGCCCGCGAAAACAGGTGCCGGCCGCACGTAACCCATCAGCAGCATCCCCCCGCCGGGCCACAGATCGCCCTTCGTAGGATGGGTGAAGTGCGGCAATGTCGACCCGCGCAAACAAGTGCCGAACGCACGCAACCCATCAGCAGCATCCACCCGACCGGCCACAGACCGCCTTCGTAGGATGGGTGAAGTGCGGCACCGTCGACCCGCGCAAACAGATGCCCGCCGCACGTAACCCATCAACCGCCCCCCCAACGAACCACAGATCGCCCCTCGTAAGACAGGCAAAGTGCGACACCCTCGACCCGCTGATCAAGTACGCTGTCGAGAACCGTGGCGTGTAAGTCGCGGCTAGCCAATGATGGCAATCCCGCCCTGCGGTAGACTTGCCTGCAATTCCGCGTCGCCGACGCGGCACGACACGACGCCACGACGAACGCGTTGCCCCAGGAGTCCCCCCATGTCATTGGAAAAGCATTACACCGCCATTCTCGAAGCGCTAGGGGAAGACCCGTCCCGCGAAGGCTTGGCCGATACGCCCGCCCGCGCGGCCAAGGCCATGCGCCATCTGTGCCGTGGCTACACGCAGAACCTGGACGAAATCGTCAACGGCGCGCTGTTCACGTCCGACACGCGCGAAATTGTCCTGGTGAAGAACATCGAACTGTATTCGCTGTGCGAACACCACATGCTGCCCTTCATCGGCAAGGCACACGTGGCCTACCTGCCGGCCGGCAAGGTGCTGGGCCTGTCCAAGGTGGCACGCATTGTGGAAATGTATGCGCGCCGCCTGCAAATCCAGGAAAACCTCAGCCGCCAGGTGGCCGAAGCCGTGCAAAGCGTGACCGGCGCGGCCGGCGTGGCCGTGGTGATCGAAGCCCAGCACATGTGCATGATGATGCGCGGCGTGGAAAAGCAGAATTCGTCCATGGTGACCTCGGTCATGCTGGGCGAGTTTCACGACAACCCATCCACGCGGGCCGAATTCCTCAGCCTGATCCGCTGATACTCCTTCAATCCCCGTAACGGGCGGTGCGGCCAGGCAGGCTGCACCGCCCGTTTCACTTGGCATTGAATCGGCAGAGATAGCCCCCGCCACGGCGCTTGCTCGGTCAATTGCCTGCAAGCCTTTCGCGCCCACGGACCGGATTCGCGCGCCTTGTGCGCCCCGCGCTGAATATCAGACCAAATCCGTATTCTGACGAGCCGTATCAAGGCCAATTGAAACGGCTCAAATCCCCGTTGCAAGCGGCTGTTTTCATGCGAACGGCCGACGCCAGCGCGCTCTACATTGAAGTCATTCGCAGCCCCCTCACAATCATTACGCTGCGAACCGCGGCCAAGCGATCGGAGCCGCCACAGCCTCCGAAAGCAAACGTCGTGAGATGTCTAGTTGTTGTTTGAAGTTGCAGTCGTCGCAGCAAAAACGGTGTTGCCGCCTTCCCCCCCCCGATCTGGCGCACCGTTCGCAGCAACTTTACCCCGGCCGGCCTGCCGGCCGGGGCACTTTTAAGACTCTTCCAATTCACAAGAGCGTTATTAGCCGTCAGCATGACGGGTCGCCTGGCGTGCACGCCTTACCGCTGCATTCGTTGCGCCAGTCCGTGTGAGGAATGCCGTCAGCTTTGCAAATCGCGCCTTGGCGCGGCCCGCAAGCCAACGGTATCCATTCGATGCAGTAACCCATGAAAGTCCTCGTAATCGACAATGACAAGATCTCGGCCGAAGCACTGAGCCACACGCTTGCCGAGCAAGGCCAAATCGTCCACATTGCCACCGATGGCGTAAGCGGCCTTCGCATCGCAAAAACGTTTCCCTATGACCTCATCCTGCTGGATGTGCAGCTACCGGTCATGGACGGTTTCACCGTGCTGCGGGAACTGCGCAAGGAAAGCAATGTGCCCGTGCTGATCGTCTCGGCCCGCGACGAGCTGCAAGCCCGCGTGCAAGGCTTGAGCGAAGGCGCGGACGACTACCTGGCCAAACCCTACGCCACGTGCGAGCTCGTTGCGCGGATGAAGGCCATCAGCCGACGGTCTTCGCCCACCGACGACGCCGGCGCGCAGCATGTCCTGCGCGTGGGCGATCTTGAACTTCAATTGCTAAGCCGCAAGGCCTTGCGCGAAGGTCAGCGCATCCGGCTCACGGCGATTGAATTCGCGCTGCTTGAACGGTTGATGCGCAAGCACGGCGAAGTGCAATCCCGCATGAACTTGGCCGCGCATGTCTGGGGCATCAATTTCGACCGCGGCACCAATGCCATCGACGTTGCCGTGCGCAGGCTGCGCATGAAGATGGACGACCCCTTCAGCACGCGCCTGCTGCATACCGTGTGGGGTCTGGGTTACGTCATGGAACAGCGGGACCCGCCGAACTGACGCGCCTGGCGCGTCAGTTCAGCATCGGCTAGCCATCAACGCGCCATCACATCATCATGGCGCCGTGGTCTTCACGGGCCACGGCGCGGGGCCGAAGGTAGCGGCCCGTGCCCGGCTCGCCCTGCACGCGGCTGCCGTCATACACCAGTTCCCCGCGCCGCCACGTTCCAAACACATGCACGGTATAGGGCCGGCCAAACGTCTCGGTCTGCTGGGAGGCCGAACGGCCCGGCGCCAGCACGACGAAGTCCGCGTCCTTGCCGATATCGAACGACCCCTTGCGATCATCCAGCAAGAAATGTTCGGCGGGCTTTTGCGACAACAGGCGCACCACCAGCGACGGCGACAGGCCGCGCGCTTCGCAACCCGACCACAGCGCGGGCAGAAGCAGGTCGGGCCCGTAGTCGACCGTGGGCGCCGGCCCGTCGCCGCCATCGTCGCTGCGGGCCTGATAGCCCGACGACACGAACGTGCACATGTCAGTCGCCAAGCGCCGCCACAGCGCATCCACTTCCACGCGCGGACGCAGCAGCGGGTAGTCGTCCGCCGTGCCGCCAAACTGCTGCAACGCGTCTTCGGTGCTCATCATCAGGCTGCGCAGGCTGGTTTCAATGGTGACCCAGTGCCCGGCCTGGCGGTAACTGGCGCACAAGGCATAGCCCTGTTCGGACCACACGTCGGCGGCCTGCATGCGCACGCCGGCCGCCGCGCCCACGCGGCACAGCAATCGCGTCGTCAAGCCTTCGATCAGCGGCAGGTTGGCGCGGGCCAGCACTTCCCTGCCCGGCCTGCCGGCTTCCAGAAGCCGCCGCGCATTGCGGCTGGCGGTCAGACGCGCATGGTTGTGCATGCTGCACGCCAGCCCAAAGCGCGCAATGCCCTGAAAAGCCTGAAGCAAATCACTTTCGTGATGCGCGAAGCGCTGCCGTTCGGCCTCGAACGTGGGGATGGAGAACGCGCAAACGCCGCCCCGCGCCAAGGCGTCCGCCGCATCCAGGCCATGTTCGGTGTTGACGGTGCCGGCCACTGCCACATCCACATGCGCATCACGGCCGATGCGCGACACCATTGCGTCCAACTGCGCGCGGCTGGCTATCACTTCGGCATGTTCGTAGGGCATGTCCACCAGCGTCGTCACCCCGCCCGCCGCCGCCGCTCGGGACGCGCGGCCGATGCCGCAACCGTCTGCCCAGCCCCCTATATAAGTACGGCTATCAACGGCGCCCGGCAGCACCCACAGCCCGCGCGCATCCACCTGATCGCGCGCGGCGGGCGGGCTGTGGCTGCCCATTGCCGCAATCTTGCCGTCCACGATACCTAACCAACCGTCTTCCAGAATGTTATCGGCGCTGACCAGCGAACCGCGTATCACCATGTCGAAATCGCTCATTGTTTTCTTCTTGTCGTGAGAGCACACGCTGGCCCCGATCCCCGGGGACGCACGCATGCGTAGCGTTGATCGAACGCTGGCCTGCTCCCCGCGGAAGTGGGCCACCGGATACTACCGGGCAGGCGCCAGATCCTCCTTCCGGCGCCGCTTCGTCAGAACACTTGCCAATCGTCTTGAAGGTCGGCGCCGGCACCGGCCGCCTTGGGTCGTTGCAAGGCCACGCGGTGGCGCGGCGCGGGGGCCATGGCCATCGCTTGGGCCTGGACCGGGGCCATGGCCTGAACCGATTCGCGCGTGGCGGGCATGTCGATCACCACGCGCGGCGACACGGTGAAGATGGCGACGGTTTGCGCCAGGCCTTCGGCCTGATCGCGCAAGGCCCGCGCGGATGCCGCGGCCTGCTCGACCAGCAAGGCATTCTGCTGCGTGGCCTCGTCCATGCTGGAGACCGCCAGGTTGACCTGGTCGATGCCTTGCGCCTGCTCGCTGGACGCGGCGGCGATTTCACCCATGATGTCGGTCACGCGGTGCACGGCGTTCTCGATTTCTCGCATGGTGGCCCCCGCAAGCTCCACCTGTTGCGCGCCCGCCTGAACCCGGCCGGCGGAATCGGCGATCAACTGCTTGATTTCACGGGCCGCCAACGCACTGCGTTGCGCCAGCGCGCGCACTTCGCCGGCCACCACCGCAAAACCCTTGCCCTGGTCGCCGGCGCGAGCCGCCTCAACGGCGGCGTTTAGCGCCAGGATGTTGGTCTGGAAGGCAATGCCATCGATGACCGACACGATGTGCGTGATCTTGGCCGAACTGGCGCTGATGTCCTGCATGGTGCCGACCACGTCCGCCACCACGGCGGCGCCGCGCCCGGCCACTTGCGACGCGCCTTCGGCAAGCTGGTTGGCGCGCAGCGCGTTGTCGGCGTTTTCCTTGACGGTTACCGCCAACCGACCCATCGATAAGGCCGTTTCTTCCAAAGTGGCGGCCTGCTGCTCGGTACGCGACGACAGCAACACATTGCCGTCCGCAATGTCGTGCGTACCCCGGCTGATCTGCTGCACGCCTTGGCGGACGGCGGCCACCGTCTTGGCCAGGCTGGCCTGCATGCGTTGCAGGCCAAGAAAAAGCTGACCGATTTCATTGTGGGATTTGATCTCGATAGGGTTGGTCAAATTGCCGTCGGCAATGCTCTGGAAGTGGGCCCCGGCACGCAGCAAGGGACGCAGCACCGACCGGCTGACAAACAGCGCGGCGCCAATGCTCTGCAACACGGCGGCGGCCAAGAGGGCCGCGATCAGGGTGTTGGCACGCAGATGCTGGCTGGCCGCGGCAGCCACAAAGCCATTGGTTTGCGCATCCACATAGGCCAGGTAGTCGGCCACCTCGTGGTCAAAGGCCAGGTGGGCGCCCTGCACTGCATCCATTTGCAAGGCGAAGGCGCGGGCGTCCTGGTTGCGCATGGATTCAAACTGTTCAGAGGCCAGCGCGTCATAGTGTTTGAACGCGGCCGCCACGGGCGCGGCTTTCTCTTGCAGCGCGTGCGCGCGGACTTCATTGGAGAAGGCCTCGAAGCGCGCGCGCGAACGGCGCCACAGATCTTCGGCGCGGGCGGCGTCGGCATCGCTTTGCTGCGTGCGGCCGACCTGCCGGTTGATCATGGCGGCGTCCATCGCCAGCCGCGCGCGCAGCATCAGGGTGTAGGCCTCGTAGGCGGGCACGACACGCATTGAATAGGCTTCGTTGACCTGGCTCAGCTTGGCGTTGCTGGACCGCGTGTCCAGCCAGGCCGCGCCATTGGCGACCAACATGCCGATAAAGAACAGCGCGAGCAAAATGCCCAGGCAGCTGCGGATTTTCAGATTGGTGAACATACGACCTCGACGGAATTCATGGCCCCCGGGGCTGCGGCCAAGCGCCAGCGGTAAACCGACGCGCTTGGCCGTCCATCGCACCCGCCTGGCCGGACGAAACGACTTTATCCCAGCACTCTGGACAAATCGTTAACAAATGAATGACATTTCCGTCACTGCTAAATCGAGGTCTGCGTGGTAATTCGCGCCCCTTGGTTAGCCCCTTGGTTAGCCTCTTGCCCGCCTGTTCGCCCGCCTTGCTCCCGCCCGTTCGCCCGTCCGTCAGCCCGCGTCCCGTATCAAGGCATCGGGCATTTGGCCGATACCCGATGCCCCAGCCCCGGCACACCCTGGGACCTGCCCGCCGTAACGCGGTTTGGCTCCTACTGAACCCCGCATCTGGACCTAGCGTTCTGGCCCTATCCGGGCAAACTGGCACCAGGCCGCACCGGCACAAAGCCGGTCGCGTCGGGGCGCGGCCCACTCTCTCTCGGAGATCACCATGAACGCGATTTACCGCCTCATCCGCCGCTGCACCCTGGCCGGCCTTGCCGCCGCGCTACTGGCGGCGCCTGCCTACGCGCAGACCAAGCTGGTCGTCGGCTACCAGCTCATCGTCGGGCCCTTTCTGTCAGCCATCGCCGACGGCAGTTTCGACAAAGCCTTGAAAGACGCCGGCTACCAGGTCGACTGGCGCCAGTTCACCTCGGGCGGCGACATTTCCACGGCGCTGGCCTCGGGCAATGTACCGGTGGGCGTGCTGGGTTCAACGGGCATCACCTCGGCCGCCACGCGCGGCGTGGACCTGCAACTGTTCTGGATCCTGGACAACATCGGCAAATCCGAGGCGCTGGTGGCGCGCAACGGCTCGGGCATCAACAGCACCGCCGACCTCAAGGGCAAGCGCGTGGCCACGCCGTTCGTATCGACGTCGCACTTCCACCTGCTGGTGGGCATGGACCAGGTCTGGAAGATCAACCCGCGTGACGTGCGCATCCTGAACATGCAGCCGCCGCAGATCGTGGCCGCCTGGCAGCGCGGCGACATCGACGCCGCCTACGTGTGGCCGCCCGCGCTGACTGAAATCGAAAAGACCGGCAAGGTCATCGCCGACTCCGAAGCCATCGGCCGCGCCAGCGTTCCCACGTTTGACGGCATCGTCGTGGACCGCGCCTGGGCCGCCAAGAACCCGAAGTTCATGGCCGCCTTCACCAGCGTGCTGGCCAAGTCCTACGCCGACTATCACGCCAACGGCGCCAAATGGACGCCCGAGTCGCCCGAGGTCAAGGGCATCGTGCGGCTGATCGGCGGCAAGCCGGACGACATCGTCAGCGCGCTCAAGCTGCTGGTGTTCCCGACCGCCCAGGAACAGGCGTCGCCGACCTGGCTGGGCGGCGGCAAGGAATCGGGCGCGGTGCGGGCGCTGGACGCCAGCGCCAAGTTCCTGAAAGACCAGAAGCAGATCGACCGCGCGCTGACCGACTACAGCCCGCACGTTACGGACCAGTACGCGAAGGCCGCCGCCAAGTAGCCGCGCCGTCTTTGCCCAGCACGCCCGCCTTGCCGCGGGCGTGCCGTCATAAGGGGAATCCGCATGACCCAGCCATCCCACCCCGCCGCCCTGGCCTTGCGCGCGGACCACGTCGGCGTCACCTACCCCGGCATGCATGACAGCGGCCCGGTGGTGGCGCTGCACGACGTCAACCTGACCATCGAGCCCGGCGAATTCGTGGTGGCGCTGGGTGCCTCGGGCTGCGGCAAGACCACCTTGCTGAGCCTGCTTGCCGGCTTCCTGTCGCCGACCGAAGGCGAGATCACGCTGGGCGGGCGCCCCATCACGGGCCCCGGCGCCGAGCGCGGCGTGGTGTTCCAGAAGCACGCGCTGCTGCCTTGGCTGAACGTGCTGGAGAACACCGAGTTCGGCCTGAAACTGCAAGGCGTGGATAAAGCCACCCGGCGCGCCCGCGCCCGCCGCAACCTGGAGCTGGTGGGCCTGCAAGACTTTCACCGCCACATGATCTACCAGTTGTCGGGCGGCATGCAGCAGCGCGTGGGCATTGCCCGTGCCCTGACCTGCGACCCCGCCATGCTGCTGATGGACGAACCGATGGCGGCGCTGGACGCGCTGACGCGCGAAACCATCCAGGAGCTGCTGCTGGACATTTGGCGCCAGACCAACAAGATGTTTTTCTTCATTACCCATAGCGTGGAAGAGGCGCTGTTCCTGGGGTCGCGGCTGATCGTCATGTCGCCGCGCCCGGGCCGCATCACACACACCTTCACGCCGGACTTCAACCGGCGCTACCTGGAGACCCGCGATGGCCGCCGCATCAAATCCAGCCCCGACTTCATCGCCATGCGCGAGCAAGTCCTTGGCATCATCTACGGCGACGAGCTTGCCGCCCACGAGCCCGCTCATGCGTAAGGCGCGCGGCGGCCACAAGCCCGCCGCGCCCGGCAAGGTCTATGGCGCGCCGGGCGCGGGCTACAGCAGCCACATCAGCCTGATCACCACCATCGCGCTGATCGCACTGTGGTTCCTGGCCACCAGCACGGGGTGGGTCAAGCCGCTGTTCCTGCCATCGCCCTTTGCCGTCTACGACAAGTTCATCTCGGCCATGACCGACGGCGTGGCCAATTCCACGCTGGCCGAACACGCCATGGCCAGCCTGACACGGGTGTTCTCGGCGTTCTTCCTGGCCTGCGTGACCGCCGTGCCCATCGGCATATTGATGGGCGTGAACCGCTACGCGCGCGGCATCTTCGACCCGCCCATCGAGTTCTACCGCCCGCTGCCGCCGCTGGCCTACCTGCCGCTCATCATCATCTGGTTCGGCATCGGCGAATTTCCGAAGATCCTGCTGATCTACCTGGCCATCTTCGCGCCGATGGCGATCGCGGCGCGCGCCGGGGTGCGGTCGGTATCCATCGAACAGATCCATGCGGCCTACGCCATGGGCGGCACGCGGATGCAGATCGTCTGGCACGTGATCCTGAAAGCGGCCATGCCCGAGATCTTCACGGGGCTGCGCATCGGGATCGGCGTGGGCTGGACCACGCTGGTGGCGGCGGAAATGGTGGCTGCCGACCGCGGCCTGGGCTTCATGGTGCTGAACGCCGCGCAGTTCCTGGCCAGCGACATCGTCATCATGGGCATCATCGTGATCGGCGTGTTCGCCTTCGCGTTCGATCTGCTGGTGCGCTACGTGGAAAAATTCGCCATTCCGTGGAAGGGGCGCGTCTAGACTGCCGGCAGGGCAATCCCCCATTCCGTCCCATTTTGGCGTCCTCTATTCTGGGGAGCGGATTGCGCGGCCCCCGTCTTGGGGGCCCGCGCCGCCTACACAAGGAGCCGTCATGTCCAGCCAGGCCGCGATGCAAAAGCCTGTGTTGTGGGACCGCTTGTTCGAACGCGAAAGCGCGCCCAACCTCAGCCTGCAAGGCCGGGTGCGGCAGATGCTGGTGTCGGCCATTCTCAGTGGCCACCTGCCGCCCGGCATGCCCGTGCCCTCCAGCCGCCAGTTGGCCGACCAACTGCGCATTGCGCGCAACACCGTCGTCTTCGCCTACCAGCAGTTGGTCAGCGAGGGGTATCTGGTGTCACGCGAACGCAGCGGCCATTTCGTCTGCGATTCCGTCATGCAAGGGCATTCGGGGTCGGCCGGCGAAGCGGCGGCGGGCGTATCCCCTGCTGACCACCCGCAACAGATCCGCTGGGATGAACGGCTGCGCTTTCGCCCGTCGCGCCAGCGCAATATCAGCAAGCCGCAAGACTGGCAGAAGCAGCCCTACCCCTTTGTCTACGGGCAGTTCGACCCCGACCTGTTTCCCACGGCGGAATGGCGCGAGTGCTGCATCAAGGCACTGTCGGTGCTGGACATCCGCAGTTGGGCGCCAGACCTGATCACCCACGACGACCCCGCGCTGATCGAACAGATCCGCACGCAAGTGCTGCCGCGCCGGGGGGTGTGGGCCGACGCCGAGGAAATCGTCATCACCGTGGGCGCGCAGCATGCGCTGTATTTGCTGGCCGACCTGCTGGTCAACGAAGACACGGTGGTGGGCATGGAAGACCCCGGGTATCCAGACGCCCGCAACATCTTCGCCAGCCACACGCGCCACCTGCTGCCCATGCCCGTGGACGAAGGCGGCTTGTGCACGGGCACGCACCTGCTGGGCTGCGACTATGTCTTCGTGACGCCGGGCCATCAATGCCCCACTACCGTCACGCTGTCGATGGAACGCCGCGAAACCCTGCTGGCCCTGGCGCGCCAAGCCGACAGCATGATCATTGAAGACGATTTTGAAAGCGAAAGCCGCTGGGGCGAAGGCGCCATCCCGGCCTTGAAAAGCCTGGACCGCGATGGCCGCGTCATCTACGTGGGCAGCCTGGCGAAGTCGTTCGCGCCCGGCTTGCGCATCGGCTATATCGTCGCGCCGCGCGAGCTGACGCGCGAACTGCGCGCGCTGCGCCGGCTGATGCTGCGCCATCCTTCAGCCTACATCCAGCGTGCGTTTTCGCTGTTTATTTCCCTGGGCCACCACCATTCGCTGCTGCGCAAGCAATCGCAGGCCTACCAGAAGCGCGGCGCCGAACTGACCCAGGCGCTGGCCCGCCACCTGCCCGACTTCACCCCCACCCCCATCACCGGCTCGTCGTCCTGCTGGCTGCAAGGCCCCCCGTGGCTGAACGCCGCCGAATTATCAGAAGCCGCGCTGGCCGAAGGCGTGGTGGTGGAACCCGGCGACGTCTTCTTCATGAACGGCGCCAACGCCCCCGGCAATGTCTTGCGCGTGGGCTTCACATCGATCCGCCCGGAACTGATCGAACCGGGCATAGCGAAACTGGCGCAAGTGGTGCGCCGATTTCGGTTGCGGGCGGCGGCTTAGGGGGCAAAGACAGGCCCTACAAATGCTCATCCCGCAGGTGATACCAGCGGTACAGCAAGCCCTGCCCCAGCCGTCTGAACGGGGCGAACAGATGGCCGGGTAGCGGGGAGTCGTAGATGGGCAGGTTCCACGGGGCGCCGTCCTTGCCCATCATCCGCTGGGCCAGTCGCTTGCCGGCCTGCGCGGAGAACGCCACGCCGTTGCCGCCGTAGCCGAAGGCGTAATACACCGGTTGGGCGGGGTCGGGTTGGGTGACGCGCGGCATCATGTCGTGGCTGACGTCTACCCAGCCCCACCACGAATACGCCACTTCGACGTCACGTAGCGACGGGAATTTCCGGGCCAGGCCTTCGCGCAGCAGCGCCAGATGGCGCGGGTGTTGCGCGTCGGCGCCGTGCAGGGCGCTGCGGCTGCCGATCTGCATGCGGCCGTCGGGCAGCAGGCGGTAGTAGAAGCGCAGTGTGCGAGTGTCGGTGATGAAGACCGTGCTTTTCAGGCCGGCGGCGGCGCGTTCGGCGTCCGTCAGCACGCGCGTGACCATGGAGTTGGACAGCACCGGCATGATGCGGTTGTCCAGCAGCGGGTTCACGCCCTGCGCGGTGTAGCCACCCGTGGCGAAGGCCACGCGGCGGGCGCGCACCACGCCGGCCGGGGTGCGCAGCAGGATGGCGCCCTTGTCCCTGCGCCAGCCCAGGACAGGGCTGGACGGATGCACCCGCACGCCCAAGGCACGTGCCTGACGCAAATAGCCGTACGCCAGTTTCAAGGGATGCACGCCCACGCCGTCGGGCTCGTGCATGGCGCCGACCGCCTCGTGGTCGTGGACGTAGCGCTCGCGCAGCTCGGCCTGGGTAAGCATCTTGGCGTCGTAGCCGAACACCTCGCGCATCACCCGCGCTTCGTTGGCCAGGAACGCCATTTTCTTCTGGCGATGGGCCGTGTACAGGTGCCCGCCCGGCTGCGCGTCGCAGTCCACCTGCGCGACCAGGCTTTTCCAATACTCGAAGCCTTCGCGGATTTCGGCGTCCAGGCGCTTGGCGGTATCTAGCCCCCAACGGCTGATCCATTGCGACCGGTACAAGCGTCCTGACGCATTTTGCCCTTGGCCGCCGTTGCGGCTGGTGCAGCCCCACACGGCGCGGTTGGCTTCCAGCACCAGCGCGCGCACGCCGAAGTCACGCGCCAGGGTCAGCGCCGCCGACAGACCGGTAAAGCCCGAGCCCACGATCACCACATCGGCATCGACGTCGCCCTGAATGGGGCCATCGTCTTCGGGCGGCGCGCCTGCCGTGGCGACCCAGTAGGTGGGCGCGTAGTCCTGCCCCTGCCCGGGTGGCGACACCAGCGGGTCGTAGGTGGGGTTGTAGGTGGCGTGGTGACCCGCGTCATGGGCGCCGTCCGGGACAGCGGCGCGCGCGGCGGCTTCCGGCGTCGGGCGTGAAGGTTCGAAGGGCATTTGGGTATCCATGCGCGTCTCACGCGCGCGCGGGCAAGGCCGGGCGCTGCTTGCGGAACGCATTCTTCACGCGGATCTTGCCGTCCTGGAACGTGAAGATGTCGACCATGTCCGCCTCTACCCGCGAGCCGTCGGCGGCGGTGCCGGTGAACGTGCATTCCGACACGCCGCGATCGCCTGCGACCCAATGCCGGCCATTGTTCCATTGCGCGTCCGGGAAGTTCTTCCAGGCCGCCGCGAAAGCCGCGCGCACCGCGTCGGCGCCCGTGTGCCGGCTGCCGCAGGCGTCGGGGCCGCCCACGGTTTCGAACACGCAGTCGTCGCTCATGAAGCCCATCAAGGCATCGATATCGTGGCGGTTCCAGGCGGCCGCGAATTCGGCCAGCATGTCGGCGGTGACGGTGTTTTGCATTGCCTACCCCTCTACTTGAAAGGCCGGCGCGAAGCGCGCGCGGGCGTCTGGACTCAAGGTACGTGGCGGGGGTGGCAGGGTCTAGAACCAGACGCGGGGAATCGGTTGCACCAGAACCGCGCGCGCGGCAAGGCGGCGGTGGCTGGTGGCTTGAAAAGGCGAAGTTGCTGAAGTTGCTGAAGTTGCTGAAGTTGCTGAGGATGCTGAAGTTGCTGAAGATGCTGAAGATGCCGAGCCTGCATCAAGCAGCGCGTGCCGCCAGCATCGCGCGCGCATGCAGCACGGCAATGGCGCAACTGTTGACGCGCGCCTGCACGGAATCCGAGCGGCTGGTCAGCAGCACCGGCACGCGCGTGCCCAGCACCAGGCCGGCGGTGCCCGCGCCCGCCAGCCAGGTAAGTTCCTTGTAGAGCATGTTGCCCGCCTCGATATCCGGCGCCAGCAGAATGTCGGCGTCGCCCGCCACCCGCGACTCAATGCCCTTTTCCCGCGCCGCATCGCGCGAGATGGCGTTGTCGAACGCCAGCGGGCCGTCGATATCGCCGCCCCGGATCTGCTGGCGGTCGGCCATCTTGGACAAGGCCGCCGCGTCCAGCGTGGCCGGCATGGCCGGGTTGACCGATTCGGTGGCGCACAGCACCGCCACCTTGGGCCGCCCGATGCCCAGCGACTGCGCCAGGTCGATGGCGTTCTGTGCAATGTCGGCCTTTTCCATGAGCGTGGGCGCGATATTGACCGCCGCGTCCGTCAGGATGAAGAGCTTGGCGTAGGCCTCCACGGCCATCACGAAGGCGTGGCTGATGCGCCGATTCGTGCGCAGGCCAGATTCACGCGACACCACGGCCGCCATGAAATTATCGCTATGCAGGCTGCCCTTCATCAGCATCTGCACCGCGCCGTCGCGCGCCAGCCCGGCCGCCGTCTGCGCGGCCAGCCGTTCATCGTCGGGCGTATCGACGATGTCAAAATCCCCCGGCCGCAAGCCTGCTTGCGCCAAGCGCTCCAGCAGCTTGCGCGCCGGCCCCACCAGCACCGGCTCGATGTGGCCGGCCCGTTGCGCCTGGACCGCGGCCTCAAGGCTGGATGGGGACAAGGGATACGCCACCGCCGTGCGCAGGCGCCCCGCAGACAGCGCGGCATCGCGCAGCGGCGCGAACAATCGATCGCTAGCCATATACACCGTGCTCCCAGAGCCAGGAAACGAACGCCCGGCGCGAAGGCGCCGGGCGCGGACACCGCCTGCGGTCAGCGCCGTGCGGGATCAATCGGCAAGGGCACCTCGCCCGCCTGGAACGGCTGGTTCACGTAAGGCTTGTACTTGTCCAGGAAGCGCACCGGCTGCTTCAGGGCGTCGCGCCGGAAGGGATCGCCCAGTTCCTGGCTGACCATCATTTCCAGCACGGTGGTCTTGCCTTCGGATTGCGCCTGGCACGCGGCCTGCAACGCTGCGCCCACCTGGTCCGCGTGCTCGACCCGGATGCCCTCGGCCCCCATGGCGCGCGCCAGTTCAGAGAAGTTCGGGTTCAGCAGGTTGCTGCCCACGAAGCGGCGGCCGTAGAAGTCCACCTGGTTTTTCTTTTCAGCGCCCCATTGGCCGTTGTGAAAGACGACGGCGGTGACGGGAATTTTCTCGCGCACGCAGGTCAGCAGTTCCTGGAAGCTCATGCACCAGGCGCCGTCGCCCACATAGGCCACGGCCGGCCGGTCGGGTCGGCCCAGCTTGGCGCCGATCAACGCCGGCAGCGCGTAGCCGCAATTGCCAAAGCTCATGGCGGCCAGCATGGAGTTCGGTTCGTCAAAGCGCAGGTAGCTGTTGGACACCGAGCAGATGTTGCCGATGTCGGTGGACACCATCACATGCTTGGGCATGGCGCGTTCAAGCTCGCGCAGCATGCGCCGGGGGTGCATGCGGCCGCCGCCTTGCTCGATGATGTCCAGGCTCCAGTCGTCGCGTTCGTGCGACCAGCCGTCAAGCTCTGCTTCCCAGGCCGCCTTTTGGGACGCAATGTCGTCGCCGCGCGCGGCCTTGGTGCGCACGCACGCGACCTCGCGCGATTGGAGCTTGGCGGTCAGGGCGGCGGCGGCCGGCTTGGCGTCGCCGCAGATGCCCACCGACACCGGGCGCACCAGCCCCAGCATGCGGTGGTCGGCATCCACCTGGATGATGCGCGCGCCTTGGGGCCAGTAGTCCAGCCCATGCTGGGGCAAGGTGCCGAAGGGCCCCAGGCGCGTGCCCAAGGCCAGCACCACGTCGGCCTGCGACAGCAGTTTCATGCCGGCCTTGGCGCCCTGGTAGCCCAACGGCCCGCACCACAGCGGATGGCTGGCGGGAAAGGCGTCGTTGTGCAGATAGCTGGTGACGACCGGCGCGCCCAACAATTCGGCCAGCGCCACGCATTCGGCCTGGCCCTCCGAGAACAACACGCCGCCACCGGCCACGATGACCGGGAACTTGGCCTCGGCCAACAGGCGCGCGGCCGCTTCCAGGTCTTCTTCCGAACCCGGCCCGCGCCGGATGCGGCGCGGCTCGGGGATGGCCACGTCGATTTCGCCGTAGAAATAATCGCGCGGAATGTTCAGTTGCGTCGGGCCGCGTTCGGCCAGCGCGTTGTCAAAGGCCTTGGCTGTGAATTCCGCCATGCGGTCCGGGCGGTTCACGTGCGCCTGGTACTTGGTGATGCGCGAAAAAATGGGCAGTTGCTCGGTTTCCTGAAAGCCGCCCAGGCCCATGCCGGCCGTGCCGGTTTCGGGCGTGATCGCCACGACGGGGCTGTGCGCCCAGTAGGCGGCGGCCACCCCGGTCACGAAATTGGTGATGCCCGGTCCGTTCTGCGCAATGCAGACGCCGTGGCGGCCGGTCACCCGCGAATAGCCGTCGGCCATGTGGGCGGCGCCTTGTTCGTGCACGGTGGGCACAAAGCGGATGCCCGCGGCGGGGAACAAGTCCAGCGCGTCCATGAAGGCTGAACCGACAATGCCGAATACGTCTTTGACGCCCTGCGCGACCAGCGTCTCAACGAACGCTTCACTGGGGGTCATGTGTTGCTTGCTGCTCATGGTCTCTCTCCTGGCAGGCCGGCGCCGTGGGACGTTTGCGGAAAGCTTGCGTGAGGCTCGCTTCGTGCTTGCATCGTGGCCGGGGTGATTCGATACTGCCGGAGAAATCCCGCGTTTCCCATACCGCCGCGTTCCATTTTCTGCAAAATCCGTGCAACGCTGCCCCCACCGCCGCCGAATCTTCAAATATTGAAAGATGAAAGACGAATCCTCCGCCGCCTTGCGCGCGCTGACCCTGCTGGAACAGGTGGCCCAATCGGACACGCCGGTATCGCTGGCGGCGCTGACCGAGGCCACGGGCCTGCCCAAACCGTCGGTGCTGCGCATCCTCACGCGCCTGGTCGACGCCGGCATGCTGCTGCGCGAGCCCGCCGGCAAAAGCTATGTCAGCGGCCCACGCCTAAGCGCCCTGGCGCGCAACACCTTGCTGAATTCCCCGTTGCGCGGCGAACGCCATCGCATCCTGGACAGCCTGGTGGACGAGATCGGTGAAACCTGTAACTGCACCATGGTCGACGGGGACGAAGTCATCTACCTGGACCGCGTTGAAACCGCCTGGCCGCTGCGCGTGAACCTGCAAACGGGGTCGCGCGTGCCCCTGCACTGTTCGGCCAGCGGCAAGCTGTTTCTGGCCCACATGCGGCGCGAAGCGCGCGCGCGGCTGCTGGCCGCAGCCCCCCTGCCGCGCTATACGCCCAACACGCTGTGCGACGTGGACGCGCTGGAACAAGAGCTGCGCGCCATCCGCAAGGAAGGCGCCAGCTTCGACCGCGAAGAATTTTTGCTGGGCATAGTCTGCATGGCGGTGCCCATTTTGCGGGGGTCGCGCGTGATTGCCGCCGTGGCGCTGCACGCCCCGGTGGCGCGGCTGTCGATCGACGGCGCGCGCGCCTGGCTGCCGCGCATGCAAGCGGCCGCCCAGGCGCTTGCCGGCACCTACGAATCAGAAGGCTAGGGCCTGGCCATGGCAGGCTTTACACTGTCGGTCGACTTTGTTTTTTAGCGGATTTTGCAATCCGCCATATTGTGACCAACACGCCCTTTTCCACCCTGCCCCTCTTGCCCACCCTGCTCGACAACCTGCAAAGCCTGGGGTTCGAGCAAATGACGCCCATCCAGGCGCAAAGCCTGCCGCTGATCCTGGAAGGCCGCGACATCATCGCGCAAGCCAAGACCGGCAGCGGCAAGACCGCGGCGTTCGGCCTGGGCGTGCTGCAAAAGCTGGACACCACCACGCTGACGCCGCAAGCCCTGCTGGTTTGCCCCACGCGCGAACTGGCTGACCAGGTCGCGCAGGAATTGCGCCGCCTGGCGCGCCTGATTCCCAACGTCAAGATCCTGACCCTGTGCGGCGGCGCGCCCGCCCGCCCCCAAGCCGAATCGCTGGCGCGCGGCGCGCACCTTGTCGTGGGTACGCCCGGCCGCATTCAAGACCACCTGGAACGCGGCAGCCTGGACCTGACCGGCCTGACCACGCTGGTGCTGGACGAGGCCGACCGCATGGTCGACATGGGCTTCTACGACGACATCGTCGCCATTGCCTCGCATTGCCCCACCAAGCGCCAGACGCTGCTGTTTTCGGCCACCTACCCGGACAACATCCGCAAGCTCAGCGCGCGCTTCCTGCGCAACCCGGCCGAGGTCAAGGTGGAAGCGCAGCACGATTCCAGCCGCATCGAGCAGATCTTCTACGAGATCGACGGCAAAGACCGCCTGGACGCCGTGGCCCGCCTGCTGGCGCATTTCCGCCCGGTATCCACACTGGCCTTCTGCAACACCAAGGTCCGCAGCCACGACCTGGTTGAACGCCTGCAGGCCGACGGCATCAGCGCGCAAGCCCTGAACGGCGACCTGGAACAACGCGAACGCGATGAAATCCTGATCCAGTTCGCCAACCAGAGCTGCGCCGTGCTGGTGGCCACCGACGTGGCCGCCCGTGGCCTGGACATCCAGAACCTGGGCGCCGTGATCAATGTGGACGTCACGAAAGACACCGAAGTGCACGTGCACCGCATCGGCCGCAGCGGCCGGGGCGACCAGAAGGGCCTGGCGCTAAGCCTGTGCTCGCCCGACGAGATGCGCTGGGCAAACCTGGTTGAGCAATACCAGGGTTCGCCGTTGAAGTGGGGCGACATCAAATCGCTCAAGCCCAAGGCCGACCGCCCCTTGCGCGCCCCCATGGTGACGCTGTGCATCCAGGGCGGCAAGAAAGACAAGCTGCGCCCGGGCGACCTGCTGGGCGCCCTGACCGGCGACGGCGGGCTGACGTTTGAACAGGTGGGCAAGATCAACATCACGGAATTCAACGCCTACGTGGCGCTGGACCGCCAGATTGCCAAGCAGGCGTTTTCGCGGGTGTCCAACAGCAACATCAAGGGCCGGCGCTTCCGCATGCGCTTTCTTGAGGAATTCTGATCCTGGGCTTGACCGGATACGTTTGGGCAGACGTCGCGCGCCGCATCGCGATGTCAGCGTGACGAAAACTTGATGATTTCGCTGGGCATTTGCAATAATGGCGCCGCTTGACGCAGCCGCCACGCTTGGCGCGAGACGGTGTGGACTTGGAACCAATGGTTCGCGGTGGGTTCCAACGAAGCCTTGTCCCTTATTAACCATCACAAGAGAAACTCACCATGATCAAGTCCGACGATACCGGCAAGCTGATCCTGCGCCTGACCCTTGGCATTCTGATTCTGCTTCACGGCCTGTCCAAACTGATGGGCGGCGGCGTAACGGGCATCAGCGGCATGCTGTCTTCGCATGGCCTGCCGGGCTTTCTGGCCTATGGCGTCTACGTGGGCGAAATCATCGCGCCCGTGCTGCTCATCATTGGCGTCTACACGCGCCTGGGCGCTTTGATCATCGCCATCAACATGGTGGTTGCCATTTTGCTGGCGCACACCGGCCAATTGGGCAGCCTGTCCAATAACGGCGGCTGGGCGCTGGAACTGCAAGGCATGTTCCTGTTCACCGCGCTGGCGCTGGCCTTCATGGGCGCCGGCCGTTTCAGCCTTGCCGGCAACGGCGGCCGCTGGAACTGACGCCAGGCGCGCCATGCGCCATCGCCGTAACGCCGCATGACGTGGCGTTACGCAACACGGGGCCGCTCACGCGGCCCCGTTGCTTTTGCGGCAAAGATTGATACCAACGACATGCGCCGTCACGCAGGCGCAAACATCGGTCACGCGAAAGCTGTTTCGGATCGATTACAAAGACGAACCGCCGTCATCCGGTATGGCCTAATCCTTACCAGCGCACCCAGGGCGTAAGCCACGCCTGGCGCAGGTTGGGAGTCATGAAAAATGAAAAAGAGCCTTCTGTTGATGATGGTGATGGCCAGTTCGCTGACCGGTTGCGTCGTGGTGCCCGCCCGCCCGGCCCACTATCGCCCCGCGCCGGTCTATTACACGCCGCACTACTACTACCCCGCGTATCCCGCGCCGCATTATTACTACCGTGGATATTGACCGTCGCGTTATTGACCCTTGCGTTATTGACCGTCGCGTTATTGACCGTCCGTTGCGACGTGTCCCAGGAGCTGCCATGACGCCCTCTATCCGGATCTCCCTGCTTCGACCCGCCGTGGCCGCCGTTGCGCTGCTGACGCTATGCGCCGGCGCGATGGCGCAAACCTACGCGCCGCCCCCTGCGCCCGCCGCCCCCGCCTATGACGGCGGCGACCCCGCCAACGCCAATCTGGCCTTGGTGGACCGCAGCCCCGAACCGCCCCCGCCCCTGCCCGTTTACGTGCAGCCGCCCGCGCCGGCCGATGGCTATATGTGGGTGCCCGGCTACTGGAGCCGCAATCAGTACGGCTTTTTCTGGGTGCCCGGCGCCTAGGTGCTCGCCCCCTACGCCGGCGCGCTCTGGACGCCCGGCTACTGGGGCTTCACCAATGGCCTGTATGTGTGGAACGCGGGCTATTGGGGCCCCCACGTCGGCTTTTATGGCGGCATCAACTACGGCTTCGGCTATGTGGGGCTGGGGTATGTGGGCGGCTACTGGAAGCGCGACCGCTTCTACTACAACCGCTCGGTGACCAACGTGAACGTCACCCGCGTCACCAACGTGTACAACCACACCGTGGTCGTCAACAACATCGATAACCGCCGTGTCAGCTATCACGGCGGCCCCAACGGCATCCGACGCGCGGCGGACCCGCGCGAAGTGGCTGCCCGCAAGGACCGCCACGCGCCGCCTACCGACATGCAACGCCGCTACGTACGCGATGCCGGCAGCAACCGCGCGCAGTTCTACGACCACAACAAGGGCCGCCCGCCACAAGCGTTCGTGGACCATCGCGACGATGGGCGCCCCTCGCAAGGGCCACGCCCCGGTGGCGACAACAAGCGCCCCGATGCCGATCGCGGCAACAACAACCCAAGTCGCGGCGATCAGGCGCGAGGCCCGGGGCCATCGCAGGGACGCGACGTGTCGCAGCGGGATCAACCGCAGCGGGATCAACAGCGTGGTCCGCAGCAGCGTGATCAACAGCAACGTGAGCAACCACGTGGCCCGCAGCAGCGCGATCAACAGCGTGACCCGCAGCGCGATCAACAGGCTGCCTCGCAGCAATCGCGCCAACAACAGCAGCGCGATCAGCAGGCTCGCCAGCAGCAGCAACAAGATCGACAGCAGCAAGCACGCCAGCAACAGGAGCGCGAGCAACGCCAGCAGCAAGGCCGCGAACAGCAACAGCAGGCACGCCAGCAACAGGCACGGGAACACCAAGCCCGGGAGCAGCAGGCGCGTCAGCAACAAGCGCGCGAACAGCCACGACAGCAGGCGCAAGCGCGTCCGCAGCAAGAGCGTCCGCAACAACAAGCTCGCCCGCAGCAAGCACGTGAACAACCCCAGCAGCGCCAGCAAGGCGGCGGCGAAGGCCGGGGCGGCGGCCCGAATCGGGACTGAACTGGACCCCCGGGCGCGCTAGCACTACAGTAGGCCTCTTGCCGCCGACCGTCGCGCGCCCCACTGATTATTGGAGACTCCCATGAAGCGCCTTGTACCTTGCCTGATGTTCTGCGGCCTGCTCGCCGCCGCGTCCGCCCAGGCCGCCTTGAATGTCGGCGCGCCCGCTCCAGACTTCAGCACGCAGGCCTCGCTGGGCGGAAAGGTCTTCACGTTCAAGCTGAACGACGCGCTCAAGCAAGGCCCGGTCGTGCTGTATTTCTTTCCCGCCGCGTTCACGCAAGGCTGCACCATCGAAGCGCACAACTTCGCCGAAGCCACCGACGAATACAAGTCGCTGGGCGCCACCGTCATCGGCGTATCCACGGACGACATTGATACGCTGAACAAATTCTCGGTCAGCGAATGCCGTGGCAAATTCGCCGTGGCGGCCGATGGCGACGGCAAGATCATGAAGGCTTACGACGCCGTGCACGACAAGCGCCCGGAATACGCACAGCGCGTGTCGTACGTGATTTCGCCGGAAGGCAAGATCCTGTATGAATTCACGGACATGAGCCCCGAATCGCACGTAGCCAACACCATGCGCGCGCTGCGGGACTGGAAGGCCAAGCAATAGGCGGCCTGGAACGGGCCGCCAAAAATAAGCATCCAAAAAACAAGGCGCCCGAAAGGCGCCTTGTCATTGAAACGATAGCCCGGCCTAATTGAACGGCCAAACCGTGGGATGCGACCCAGGCGGATTCGACGGGCGTGTCCAGCGGGCCGGCGTTTCGGAAAAACGCGCGGGGTGGCGTACGGCCACCAATTCGCCAAAACCCGATGCTTCCGTATCCAACAAGCCATCAAAGCCGGGCATTCGGCCGTTGAGTCCGCCATCCACCCTGCCCAGGCCACGCAGCCAATGCGCGGTTTGCGCAAGCGACACGCGGACGTGCCAACTACCGCCTTCGGTCGCCTGGCGGGCCAGCGCCACCTGCGCGCCAAACGCCATCAGGTAGCCCGACGCATAGTCCAGGATCTGCATGGGCAAGGGCTTGGGCGCTTCCTGGCCCGCTGCCTGGGCTTCGGCATGGTTGAAGCCCGTGGCGGTTTGCACCAGCGAATCGAAACCGCGGCGGTTGGCCCAGGGGCCCTCGTTTCCATACGCGGTCAGCGACACATACACAATGCCCGGGCGGATGCGCGCGGCGTCCTGCGGCCCAAAGCCCAACGCGGCCAAGCCGCCCGGCCGGTAGCCCTGTACGAATACGTGCGCGCTGCGCAGCAAATTGCCCAGCGCAATACGGCCGTCGGCGGTGTCCAGGTCCGCCTGCACCGAAAGCTTGCCCCGGCTGGTTTCTATGATGTTGTCGATATTGGGCAGCTGCGGCGAATTCACCAACATCACGTCGGCGCCATAGGCAGCCAGCGTGCGGCCACAGACGGGGCCGGCGATGATGCGGGTCAGGTCCAGTACCCGGATGTCTTTCAGCGGCCGCGCGCCATGGCCGTACTTGGGCAAGGGCCGGGGGTCGGCCTCGCCGATGCGTTCGACCGTCAGCAAGGGCTGGGCGGCAATGGCCTGGCCCTGCGGATGCCGGTCCCATTCGTCAAAGCTGCGCATGGCGGACACGACCAAGCCCGCATCGGCGGCCACCTGTTCAAAGTCCAGCGCTTTCCAGCGGCCCAACGCGGCTTCCACCGTTTCGCGCGTGGTGCCTTCGCCCGTGGGGCAGCCCAAGAGCGCCAGCGCGCCGTCCCGGTGGTGGGCAAAGTTGGCATGGATGCGAACCCAGCCCCCGTCGCCACAGCGGTACAAGCCGCTGATGGGGTCCCAGATGTTGGGCGTGACGCCGTTGATCGTGAAGTGGCCGCGGCATTCCTGGGCGGCGTGCAGCATGTCGATGCTGACCTGCTGACGCGTCCCGCCGCGCAGATACCAGAGTTCAGCCGCGGCCAGCGCCGCTGCCGCCATGCTGGTTTGCGCGGCCGCCCCCACCGCGAAAGAAGACGGAAACACGGGATCGGCGCCAGTCAGCGCCACGTGGTCCAGCGACTCGCCGGGCAAATCAAGTGAACGCCACAATGTCTGCAGGGCGTCGCGGGAGGTCGTGCCGGCGGATGTGCGTCCTCGTAGAAAGGACGGGCGAAGGTCCATCAGATTTCCCATAGCGTTCAACTTTTCTTAGTCGTTGAACTGATTACAAGGCGGCGACCCGAGCGCGTCAATACAAGACTTGGGGCAGCGTGTTTCACGGTTTGACCGTTATCGGGGCCCTAGCGGGTGCGGCAGCCGCGCGGCGCCGTCACATCTACTCGTAGTTTTTACATCGTCTTCCAGGCCACTGGCCAATATAGAATGCCAGCCTCGACGGTCAGCCGTGCTGTCCGCCCTTTTTTTGCCCTGGACCCGCCATCCATGAATACGCTGCTCTGGCTGCGCACCGACCTGCGCATGCACGACAACCCCGCGCTGGCCGCCGCCGCCGAAAACGGCACGGTGACCGCCCTGTTCCTGGCCGCGCCCGAGCAATGGCGCCTGCATGGCGACGCGCCGGCCAAGGTGGACTTCTGGCTGCGCAACCTGCATGAACTGTCGCACAGCCTGGGCGAGCGCGGCATTCCCCTGAAGCTACTGACCGTGGCCGACTGGAGCCAGGCGCCCGACGCCATCGCGGCCTTCTGCCAGGCGCACGACATCACCCAGGTGCACGCCAATACCGAATGGGCCATCAACGAACGCCGCCGCGATACGGCCGTGGCAGGCGCCCTGGACGCGATCGGCGTGGACTGGACGCTGCATCATGGCGCGACGCTGCTGCGGCCCGGCACGGTGCTGACCGGCAAAGGCGAGTGCTATCGCGTCTACACCCCGTATGCGCGCACCTGCCGTGAACGCCTGCGCACAGCGCCCATTGCCGCGCTGCCCGCCCCCCGCGCGCAGACCCCGCCGGACTGGCAGGCGGACCCCTTGCCCGACGCCTTCGACGGCTTTGCGCCGCCCAGCGACGCCGTGCGGGCGCTCTGGCCCGCGGGCGAGGCGGCCGCCGGCGACAGGCTGGACGCCTTTACCGATGGCGTCATCGACGCCTACAAGGATGAACGCGATTTTCCGTCGCTACCCGCCACCAGTTGCCTGTCGCCCTATCTGGCGGCGGGCGTGCTGTCCCCCGGCCAGGCGCTGCGCGCGGCGCTGGCGGCCAACCATGGCGAGCTGGACAGCGGCAAGGTGGGCGCGGCCACGTGGATCAATGAACTGCTGTGGCGCGAGTTCTACCAGCATCTGCTGGCCGCATACCCGTCGCTGTCCATGCACCAGCCCATGAAGCCGGAAACCGCCGCCGTGCCGTGGCGTGACGCGCCCGACGACCTGCGCGCCTGGCAAGAAGGCAAGACGGGTATCCCGATCGTGGACGCGGCCATGCGCCAGTTGCTGACGCTGGGTTGGATGCATAACCGGCTGCGCATGGTGACGGCCATGTTTCTGTCGAAGAATCTGCTGATCGATTGGCGGCTGGGCGAAGCCTGGTTCATGGCGCATCTGGTTGACGGCGACCTGGCCGCCAACAACGGCGGCTGGCAGTGGAGCGCGTCCACGGGCGCCGACGCGGTGCCGTACTTCCGGGTGTTCAACCCGCTGTCGCAATCGAAGCGCTTTGATCCGCGTGGTGTGTTCCTGCGTGAATGGCTGCCTGAACTTGCGCACCTGGATGACCAGGCCATTCACGACCCCAGCCCCATGGAGCGCGCGGCGGCTGGTTACCCGTCGCAGATTGTGGACCTGGCCCAGAGCCGGCTGCGGGCGCTGGAGGCGTTCGGCAACTTGCCGGCTGCGTGATCGCGGGCCGCCAGGCGTATCAGGATCCCGCCGCCTGCTTGTCCAGGCGCCGGATGAACACCTGCAATTCCTTTTCCACCTGCTTGTCGCCACGCGCCTGAGCCGCCGCCATGCCGCTGTTCCAGGCGGCGCGCGCGCCGTCCTGGTCGCCCCGCCCCAGGCACGCCTTGCCCAGCCATTTCCATGCCACCGAATAGGCGGGGTCAAAGGCCAGCGCCGCGCGCAGGTGGGTTTCGGCTTCAGGAAAACAATCCTGTTCGGCATAGGCCTTGCCTAGCGAAAACCGCAACAACATGTTGTCGGTGCCCTTGGCCAGCATTGCCTCCAGGCGTTCGATCATTCCTTCCATCTTTGCGCTCCTATCGCTTGCAGCCCTAGCTTGCATCCTGGGCTTGCACCCATCCTTTGCACCCATCGCTTGCAGGCCTGCACAGCGGCAATGATAGGACGGCGCGCAACGCGGTCGGGGCAATGGCCCCATCGCACGTCCGGATTAAGCCGACGCCACAACAAGCGGTTTCCTTGCGTTTCAACGCGCCCCGTCCGGGAATGTTCGGGTGGATTATCGTGTCAGACGTTTTGTCGCCCTAGAGAGGTTTGCTTCATGACGCGATTGCGAACAGCACTGCTGAAAGTCGTGCCCATGCTGTGGTTGCCGCTGGCTGCCGCTGCCCATGCGCAGCCCACCGAGCACGACGTCGCGTTGGTCAACCGCATTACCTGGGGCGCGACCCCGGCCGAACTTGCCCGCTTCCAAGAGATGGGCGCGCAGCGCTATCTGCAAGCTCAATTGCACCCTGACGCGCAGGCGAAGCTGCCTGCCCCGGTGCAGCAAGGCATTGACGCCTTGTCCATCAACCGCCAGTCCGAACAAGACGCGCAGGCCGTGCAGCGCAACATGCGCCAAGACGCCCGCAAGCTCGACCCGGACGCCAAATTGCAGGCCCAACGCGCCGCGCGCGCCATCTCGCGGCAACGCGCCGACGACACCGCCCAGCGCGCCGTTTGGCGCGCGCTGTATTCGCCCAATCAATTGCAGGAACAGATGACGTGGTTCTGGATGAACCACTTCAACGTGTTCGCCGCCAAGGGCGACGTTGGCACCTACCTATCGCAGTACGAAGACCGCGCCATCCGCCCGCATGCCCTGGGCAATTTTCGCGACATGCTGCGGGCCACGGTCCGGTCTCCGGCCATGCTGGTCTATCTGGACAACACCCGCAATATCGCGGGCCAACTCAACGAGAACTACGCGCGCGAACTCATGGAGCTGCACACCATGGGCGTGAACGGCGGCTACACGCAGGGCGATGTCCAGGAACTGGCGCGCATTCTGACGGGCCTGGGTGTGCACAACAGCAACAAGGCGCCCAAGGTCAAGCCCGCGCTGCGGGGCGATCTGGTGCAAGACGGCCTGTTCCTCTTCAACCCGGCGCGCCATGACGACGGCGACAAGGTTTTTCTGGGGCACAAGATTCGCGGTGGCGGGTTGGCGGAAGTGGATCAGGCCATCGACTTGCTGGCACGCCACCCGGCAACGGCGCGTCACGTCAGCGCCAAGTTGGCGGCCTACTTCGTGGGCGAATCACCGCCGCCCGCGCTGGTCGATCGCATGGCCAAGACGTTCCTGGCGCAAGATGGCAACATCGCGGCCACGTTGCAGACCTTGTTCGCGTCGCAGGAGTTCAAGCAGTCCCTGAAGACAGGCGTATTCAAGGACCCGGTTCACTACGTATATTCGTCGCTGCGCCTGACCTACGCCGACCTGCCGCCCATCCGCAACCCGAAGCCGGTGCTGTCGATGCTGCGCCAGATGGGGCAAGGCTTGTATCAACGCCAGACGCCAGACGGCTACCCGATGTCGAAATCAGACTGGTCCGGTTCCGGTCAGATGACGCAGCGCTTTGAAATTGCCCGCAGCATTGCGGGCGGGCCCCAGGTCTTCTATCGGACCGTCGACCCCAGCGCGCCGGCTGAACCGCCCAAGCCGGTGGAGCTGCCCAAGATTCCCCGGCTGCTCGATGCCACCCCAGGGCTGTTTCCGACCTTGTCCACCGCCACGCGCGAGGCGATCAGCCAGGCCGGGAAGCCCGTGGATGCCAACACCTACCTGCTGGCCTCGCCAGAGTTCATGCGCCGCTAGGAGACCCAATGGATCGTCGCCGCTTACTTCAAATGATGGCCGCCGCCCCCTTGGTACTGGGGGGCAGCCGCCTGTACGCGGCGCCCGCCGCGTCGGGCAACCGCTTGCTGATTGTGTTCATGCGCGGGGCTTACGACGCCGCCAGCCTGCTGGTGCCCACAACCAGCGACTTCTATTACGAAGCGCGCCCCAGCATCGCCATCGGCCGGCCAGGTTCGGGCGATGGCGCCGCCCTGCCCCTGGCGGACGGCTGGGGCCTGCACCCGGCGTTGGCCGACAGCCTGCTGCCCTTCTATCGCAACAAGCAACTGGCCTTCGTGCCCTTCGCGGGCACCAACGACCTGAGCCGCAGCCATTTCGAAACCCAGAACGGTATCGAGCTGGGGCGCGGCGCCAAGCAAGACGGCAACTACCGGTCGGGGTTCCTGAATCGCCTGGCCACCACCTTGGACGCGGCGAGCACGGCGCGCGCCCAGCCGGCGGCCTTCACATCGGAAGTGCCGCAGATTTTCAGGGGCGAGGCGCGCGTACCTAACGTTGATCTGGGCGGGGCAAACCGGAAGTCGCGCCTGAGCGCGGCCGACAACCGCGCCATCGCCGCCATGTATCGCGACACGGACCTGCATGCGTCCGTGGACGAAGGCCAGCGCATCATGGGCGCCACGCGCCAGGAGCTGGAAGCCGAAATGCAGGCGGCCAGCGGCAACGCGGTATCCACCGACAAGCTGGAAAAGGAAATTCGCCGCATCGCCCGCTTCATGACCGACCGCTACAACCTGGGCTTTGTGGACGTGGGCGGATGGGATACCCATGTCGGCCAGGGCGCCGCCACGGGCGCGTTGGCCGGCCGCTTCGGGCAGCTTGGCCGCGCGCTGGCCGCTTATGCCGATGCCATGGGGCCGGCCTGGGAACAGACCACCGTGGTCGTCATCAGCGAGTTCGGCCGCACGTTCCGCGAAAACGGCAACAAGGGAACCGACCACGGCCACGGCACGGTGTACTGGGTGATGGGCGGAAATGTACGGGGCGGACGCATCGCGGGGCGGCAGGTGCCGGTCAGGCACGACACGCTCTTCCAGGACCGCGACTACCCCGTGCTGAATGAATACCGTGCCGTCTTCGCCGGCCTGTTCAAGCGCTTGTACGGCCTGGACCGCGCGCGGTTGGCGCGGGTGTTTCCGGGCGTGGCGCCTGTCGACCTAGGACTGGTCTGATATTTGCCCCGAATCCCCTTGCAGCCGGTGCACGGCATGGTGCTGGTCGGTACCCGTAGCGCTACACTCGACGGTTGATTGGCACGCTGGCGCGCCCGCGTACAGCCGCCCGATACAGGAGCCCGCATGAGCACCATTTTCGATTTCTCCGCCCGCGACATCCAGGGGGCGGACCAAGCTCTGAACACCTATCGCGGCCGTGTGCTGCTGGTGGTCAACGTGGCGTCCAAATGCGGCTTCACGCCTCAGTACGCGGGCCTGGAAGAACTCTACCGCTCGCTGCGCGACGACGGCTTCACGGTGCTGGGCTTTCCGTGCGACCAGTTCGGCCATCAAGAGCCGGGCGACGAAGCCGAGATCCGCAATTTCTGCTCAACGCAGTACGACATCACTTTCCCGCTTTTCGCCAAGATCGACGTCAACGGCGCCGACGCGCATCCGCTGTATCGCTGGCTCAAGGGCGAAAAGCCCGGCGTCTTCGGCACCGAAGGCATCAAGTGGAACTTCACCAAGTTTCTGGTCGGACGCGACGGCCAGGTCATCAAGCGCTACGGGCCCACCGACACGCCGGCGGGCCTGAAAGACGACGTGGTGCAGGCACTGTCCGCGCCGGTCTGACGCTGCACCTTCGCTGCACCGCTGCTGGCCGGCAGCGCAAACGCTAGCGCAAAGGCGGCAGGCGGCGGCGCACCGTATGCGCCTTGACGATGGCGGTATTGGTTTCGGCGAACTCCGTTACCCGTTCCAGGATGCCATCCAGGTGCGAGATCGACCGCAGCACCACCCGGGCGATGAAGCAATCGTCGCCCGTCACCTTGTCGCATTCGACAAATTCCGGGATGTCATTGATCAGCCCTTCCACGTGGCGCAATTGCCCCGGCAAGGGCCGGATACGCACGATGGCTTGCAGGGTATAGCCCAGCGCTTCCGGATCTACATCCAGCGTGTAGGCGCGGATCACACCGGATTCCTCCAGCCGCCGCAGCCGGTCCGCCACGCTGGGCGCCGACATGCCCACCTGCCGCGCCAAGTCTGCCGTGGTGGTGCGCGCGTTGGCCGACAGGGTCTGCACCAGGCGACGGTCGATACCATCCAGGACAGGGCTTTCGTTTTTTAGGTCATTTTGCATAAATTTCACCAAAATGAAGGCGTGGCATTCAAAGCACCACACGATGATCATATAGCCGGCTTGATCTGCCTGGGATAATTTCTCCATCGAAACCGTAGCCAACAGCGTGATCAACACGTGGCCCCTCGGAGAGTCCCCATGTCCCCCGCATCCGAACGCCTTGGCCTGGCGCAAATGGCCGCCGCAATGACCTTATCCGGCACGCTAGGCGTGTTCGTTCTGGAGTCCGGCCAAAGCGCCTGGAACGTCGTCTTCTTCCGGTGCGTCTTCGGCGCCCTATCCCTGTTTCTATATTGCTGGGCGCGCGGCCTGCTCAAGCCCGGCCTGTTCACCAGGAAGACGCTGGCCTTGGCGCTGGTGGCCGGCGCCGCGCTGGTCATGAACTGGGTGCTGCTGTTTTCCGCGTACCGGCTGGCGTCCATCTCGTTGGCTACCGCCGTCTACAACGTACAGCCGTTTTTCCTGATCGGGCTGGGCGTGCTGTTTCTTGGTGAGCGCCCGTCGCGCGGCAAGCTGGCCTGGTCGGTGGTGGCGTTTGCTGGCCTGCTGCTGGTGCTGCGCCTGACGGACGCGCAGGCACCGGGCGGCGCGTATCTGTCGGGTCTGTTGCTGGGCCTGGGCGCGGCCGCGCTGTATGGCGTTACGGCGGTCATCGTCAAGCACTTGAAGGGCATCCCGCCGCAAGTGCTGGCGCTGGTACAGGTGACGCTGGGCGCCTTCATGCTGCTGCCCATGGCGGACTTCAACGCGCTGCCCGCCGCCCCCTTGCAATGGGGCTATCTGGTGGCGCTGGGCCTGATCCACACCTGCTTGATGTACATCCTGATGTACTCGGCCATTCAAAAGCTGCCGACGACGTCCACCGCCGCGCTCAGTTTCATCTACCCAGCCGTGGCCATCATGCTGGACCTGGTGGTCTACGGGCAGCGCATGGAACCGATGCAAGTGGTGGGCGTGGCGATGATCTTCCTGGCTGCGGCCGGCGTCAGCCTGAACTGGACGTGGCGCCTGCCCGGGCGGCCCCGCCCCGGCGCCGGGGCTGCGTAGTGGAAAGAAACCCGCTTCCGGCCCCGGTTATTCGGGGCCGTGCCCGACGCCTGCCGCTATCATGGCTTTCCACCCGCCGGCCCGGCCGGCGGCGCCTTGATTCCCAGGACGCACCCCATGATCGATCTCTACTACTGGACCACCCCCAACGGCCACAAGATCACGCTGTTCCTTGAAGAAGCCGGCCTGCCCTACAAGATCCACCCGGTGAACATCAGCCGCGGCGATCAATTCAAACCTGAATTCCTGGCCATCGCGCCCAACAATCGCATCCCCGCCATCGTCGACACGCAGCCCACCGACGGCGGCGCGCCCATCCCCCTGTTCGAGTCCGGCGCCATCCTCTTGTACCTGGCCGAGAAGACCGGCCAGTTCCTGCCCACCGACGTGCGCGGTCGTGCCGAGGTCTCGCAATGGCTCTTCTGGCAGATGGGCGGCCTGGGCCCCATGGCCGGCCAGAACCACCATTTTTCCGGCTACGCGCCCGAACGCATCCCTTACGCCGTCGACCGCTACGTGAAGGAAACCAACCGCCTGTACGGCGTGCTGAACAAGCGCCTGGCCGACCGCGAATTTGTCGCGGGCGACTACTCCATCGCGGACATGGCCGCCTACCCCTGGATCGTGCCGCACGCCAAGCAGGGGCAAGACCTGAACGACTTCCCGCACCTGCAGCGCTGGTTCAACGCCATTGCCGCGCGCCCCGCCACGCAGCGCGCCTATGCGCTGGCCGATAGCGTCAACACAACGCCCTCCATCAGCGACGAGGAGTCGCGCCGCATCCTGTTCGGCCAAACCGCGCAGAATATCTCGCGCTGACCAGCAGGAGCCCGACCATGTCCGCCCCCCAATTGGTCTTTCGCCGCGCGCGGCAAGAAGATTTGCCCCACATCGTCGCCATGTTGGCCGACGACGAGCTGGGCGCCGCGCGCGAAGACACCTCGGTGCCGCTCAACCCCCGCTACACGGCGGCATTCGCCGCCATCGCCCAGGATTCCAACCAGTTCCTTGCCGTCGTCGAGCAAGGTCAAGACCTGGTCGGCTGTTTGCAGTTATCGTTCATACCCGGCCTGTCGCGGCTGGGCCTGTGGCGCGGCCAGATCGAAAGCGTGCGCATTGCTTCGGCGGCGCGCGGCCAGGGCCTGGGGCGCGCCATGTTCGAGTGGGCCATTGAACAATGCCGCGCCCAGGGCTGCGGCCTGGTTCAACTGACCACCGACCGCGCGCGCCCCGATGCGCGCCGGTTCTATGAAAGCCTGGGCTTCAAGGCCAGCCACGACGGCATGAAGCTCAGCCTCTAGTTTTTGATATTGATTTCGCAAGGAGCCCCCCATGCATGGTGAATACAAAGTCCCCGGCGGCAAACTGGTCGTCGCGGATCTCGATGTGCAAGACGGCCGCCTGGCCAACGTGCGCATCAGCGGCGACTTCTTTCTTGAGCCGCCCGAAGCGTTGGAGGCCATCAACGAAGGCTTGAACGGCATGCCCGCCGACGCCGGCGAGCTGGAACTGGCCGTGGCCGTGCAATCCGCCCTGCCCGCTAACGCCGAACTGTTCGGCTTTTCGGCCGAAGCCGTGGCCGTGGTGCTGCGGAGGGCGCTTGCATGACGCGCACTGACTGGAACGACTACGACTGGCAACTGATCCACGAAGGCCCGCAAGCCCCGTCGCTGCACATGGCGCTGGACGCCGTCATTACCGACGAAGTCGGCGCGGGCCAGCGCCCGCCCACGTTGCGCATCTGGGAATGGGCCGCCCCCGCCGTCGTCATCGGCCGTTTCCAATCCCTGAAAAACGAAGTCGACCCCGACGGTGCACAGCGCCACGGCATTGAAGTCGTGCGCCGCGTCAGCGGCGGCGGCGCCATGTTCATTGAACCGGGCAACTCCATTACCTACTCGCTTAGCGCGCCGCAAGCCTTGGTGCACGGCATGAGCTTCCAGGAGTCGTATGCGTTCCTGGATGCCTGGGTGCTGACGGCGCTGCAAGGGCTGGGCATCAAGGCCTGGTATCAGCCCTTGAACGATATCGCGTCCGACATCGGCAAGATCGGCGGCGCCGCGCAGGCCCGCCGCGCCGGGGCGGTGCTGCACCACGTGACCATGTCCTACGACATCGACGCCGATAAAATGGTCGAAGTCTTGCGCATCGGCCGCGAGAAACTTTCCGACAAGGGCACCACCAGCGCCAAGAAGCGCGTCGACCCGCTGCGCACGCAAACCGGCCTGGCGCGCGAAGTCATCATCGACCGCATGCTGGAAACTTTTGCCGGCCTGCATCGTCTGACTCCGGGGCAAATCGGCAGCGACACGCTGGCACGCGCCCAACAACAGGCCGACGAGAAGTTCTCCACGCCGGAATGGACGGGTGTGGTGCCTTGACGGCAAGCCTTAGTTTTTGTGGAGGTAGTTCAATGCGTCGCACGTTCACGCCGCAAGGCGCGATAAGCGGTTTGATCCTGGGTGCCGCCCTGCTGGCCCTGGCCGGCTGCGGCAGTACGCCGCCGTCCAACATCACCTTGGCCGAGCCCGCCTCGACCACGCCCGAAAAGGTGGGCGACCTGTCCACCGAACGCATCAAGTGGGCGTCGAGCAAGCCGGGCTGCGAAGGCGATTGCCCGCGCATTGAAATCGACAGCGTGGCGTTTCCCGGCATCCCCAAACTGAGCGCGCTGGTGGACCACGTGCTGGCCTACATGACCGGCACCGACGCCAACCGCCGCGGCCCCTACAACACGCTGTCGGAATACACGCAGTATTTCTGGTCCACGGCGCGCCCGCGCGACGCGACCTATTTCAAGGCCTCGGTCAAGGATACGGTGGGTGACATCGTGTCGATTGAACTGCACACCGAACAGTTCCTGACCGGCGCCGCGCACGGCATTCCGGCCACGCAGTATCTGAACTGGGAGCGTTCACGCGGCCGCGTAATGAGTCTGGACGAAGCGCTGATACCGGGCCGCCGCGCGGAATACGTGGCGGCGCTGAAAACCGCCCACGCCAAATGGCTGGCGCAAAACCCCGACGCCAAGCGTGATCCCGCTGCCTACAACAAGATGTGGCCGTTCCAGGAAAGCGACAATTTTGCGCTGACCCGCGAGGGCATGGTGGTGAAGTACGACGCCTATTCCATCGCGCCCTACTCGCATGGCGAACCGGAACTGAGCATTCCGTATGCCGACTTGCGCGGCGTGTTGAAGCCAGAGCTGTTGTTGCCCTCGTAGGCAACGCCGCACTCACCCTTTTGACATGACATGACATGACCGGCGACGGGCGGCAGCCCATTGCCGGTCATTGCTTGCGCCAGAGGCCGCAGGGCCTGCTGAAGCCCACGGTTCAGGTGAGCGGACTGAGGATGGAGCTAGGGAGGTGGCCGCTTTTTTCGCGTCTGTGGCCGGGTAAGACGCCCAGTCCGCTCAGTACAACCGCGGCATGAAAGCACCGGCGGCGCGCGTTTTGCTTGCCGCCGGCTGCCTTGCTCGCTTAGAAGCGGTGGCGCACACCCACGATGCCGACGGTGCTCTTGACGCCGTCAACAAACGCGAAGTCGGTGGCGTACGAACCCAGCGCGTACAGGTTGGTGCGCTTGGACAGGTTGTACGTGTAGCCGATGCTGTAGACGTTCATCGTCGACTCATTGCCGGCGGTCAGCGGGTTGCCGTTGGGGTCGGCACGCTGCCACGACGCCATGATGCTGCTGGCGCCCAGCGGCACGGTCAGGCCCACCAGGTACGAATTGGCCTTGAAGCCCGACACGGCCACGTTCGTGCCGAAGCCGCTGGCCGTGGGGCTGCCGCTGCCAAGCGCATTGATGCTTTGGCCGGTGAACCAGCCGTCGCGCGTCTGGCCGAAGCCCAACGCCAGCTTGACCACTTCGAAGTCGTAGGCGCCGGCAATCGACCACGACTTGGGCGTGGCGTCGTTGCGCAACTGATTGGCGGGGTTCAGTTGGTCGTAGGTGGCGGCCACGTTCAGCGGGCCGTTCACGTAGCGCAGGCCGGTGGTGATGGCGCGGGTGTTGTCGGCGGTCTTGAAGCCGGTTTGCGCGGTGGTGGTGTCAGACGCGTTGAACGAGTAGCCGACGCCAAACTGGAAGCCGCTGAACGACGGGGTCGAGTACTGCACCATGTTGTCGTAGCGGACGGTGTTGGCGGCGCTGAAGGCCACGCCCACGTTGGCTTGGCCGTAGCTGCCGCCGAACGGATCGATGGCTGCCAGGTACTTGGACGCGATGTTGGTCTGACGGCCGAATTCCAGCAGGCCCCAGGAATCGGCCTTCAGGCCGACGGTGGCTTGGCGGCCGAACAGGCGGCTGCTTTGGCCCGATGTGCCGTTACCCGAATTGAAGCCGCTTTCCAGCGTGAACACGGCGCTCAGGCCGTCGCCCAGATCTTCGGCGCCGCGCAAGCCCCAACGCGAGCCGCTCGACACGCCGTTGGCCATGCCGACCTTCGATTCGTGATAGCCGTCGCCCTTGATGCGCTGGTAGCCGATGCCGGTATCGATCAAACCGTACAAGGTCACCGAGGTTTCAGCTTGGGCCACGCCGGAAACGGCGGCGAACAGCGCGGTTGCGAGCAGAGTCTTTTTCATTACCTATTCCTTAGATTGAACATGCATGCGCAGCGGGAGTGCTTGCATCGCAAGCGGCGCGTGGCGCATGACAGAAACGAATTCTAGGGACGCAATGTGTCAGAAATTTATACGCGAGCGGCCGGGGCGTCGATTGGCAATAAAAAAGCGCGGCTGTGGCGTGCGTTCCACATTAGCACTGAATTGCCGCGTGCCACAGCGTTGTCACAGTCGTTTGGGTCATGCGTTGTTTCGCCGCAATTCGCCGCAACTCGCCCCAAAAATGGAAATCGCCCCTTGCGGGGCGATTTCCGGTTTTGTCTACCTCTGCCTCCTCGGCGATACGTCAGGAACGCATCGCTGAGTTTTCATCACGGATACAGGCCGCGCACCTGGCGTGCTTGCAGAATGCGTGTGCAAGCCACGATGAACGCCGCCGTGCGCAGCGTCACCTTGTGTTCCTTGGCCACTTGCGACACGGCGCTGTAGGCTTCGCGCATGATGCGTTCCAGGCGCTGGTTGATTTCTTCTTCGCTCCAGAAGAAGCTGGAGAAATCCTGCACCCATTCAAAGTAGGACACCGTCACGCCGCCGGCGTTGGCCAGCACGTCCGGCACCACATACACGCCGTGTTCAAACAGGATGTCGTCCGCTTCCGGGGTGGTCGGGCCGTTGGCGCCTTCCACCACAACCTTCGCGCGCACCTTGGTGGCGTTTTCAGCGGTGATCTGGCTTTCCAGTGCAGCCGGGATCAGGAATTCGGTTTCCAGCGTCCAGAACTCGTCCTTGTCGAACGCCTCGCCGCCCGAAAAACCACCCACGCCGCCGTGTTGCGACACGTGCGACAACAGCTTGTGGACGTCCAGCCCGGCGGCGTTGTGCACCGTGCCGGTATGGTCTTGCGCGGCAATGACCTTGGCGCCGGCTTCATGGAACAGACGGGCGGCGGTGCCACCCACGTTGCCAAAGCCCTGCACCACCACGCGCGACTTGGAGACGTCGATGTTCAGGTCGCGGGCGGCTTCGCACGCCACGACGAACACGCCACGGCCGGTGGCTTCCACGCGGCCCAGGCTGCCGCCCAGGGCGATCGGCTTGCCGGTGACCACACCGGTGGCGGTGGCGCCTTCGTTCATGGAATACGTGTCCATCATCCAGGCCATGGTCTGGGCGTTGGTGCCGACGTCGGGGGCGGGAATGTCCTTGGACGGTCCGATGATGACGCCGATTTCGCTGGTGTAGCGGCGGGTCATGCGTTCCAGTTCGGAGTGCGACAACGTGCGCGGATCAACGCGGATGCCGCCCTTGGCGCCGCCATAAGGCAGGTTGACCGCTGCGTTCTTGACCGACATCCAGGCGGCCAGCGCCATGACTTCGGACAGGGTCACGTCTTGGTGGAAGCGCACGCCGCCCTTGCCCGGGCCGCGCGACACGTTGTGCTGCACGCGATAGCCTTCGAAGTGGGCGATGGTGCCGTTGTCCAGTTCGATCGGCACATCGACGATCAAAGCGCGTTTCGGACGCTTCAGCGTCTCGACCCACCGACCCAAGGTGCCGAGATACGGGGTGACCCGGTCGACTTGTTGCAGGTAATTACCCCAAGGACCGAGGTCATCGGCATTCAGATAAGACGGCAAGACATGGGTGGGAGTGTGAGACATGAGCATGATCTCCTGACAAAGTTGCGCCATTTTATCCACTAAAACTATAGCGTCCCCATTTAAATACTAAATATTTTAAATAGGGACGTATTGTTGTGGTGGATACCGTACGGGTCACAAGCCCGGCTCGAAAACTGCCCTATCCTATGCCGCCAAAACGGAAGCGTCCAGCCTCGGGCGACCGCAAGCCGCACCGCGCAAAGCCTCGCCGCTCACCGATGAAAAAAGGGGCAGCCTCGATAGAGAACTGCCCCTGCCCCGGCCGTTGCCAGCTTTGCCAGCTTCGCCCGGTTCGCCCCTGTATGGCGGCTCATGCCCCCCTTAGGGCGCTACCGCGTCAAGGCGTCATCAGATGCCAGGCCAACCGGGCCGCCGCTCGCGCGCCATGGCCGTCCACGTCAAAACGCGGACTGTATTCCGCCATGTCGGCCAGGCGCAGCTTGCCGCTGGCCTTGACGCGCAACACGATTTCTTCAATGACGGCCATCGGCACGCCATAGGGCGCCGGCGCCGACACGCCCGGCATGACCGCCGCCGGCAGCACATCCAGGTCGATCGTCAGATAGACGTGGCGCACACGCGCCAGCAAGGCGTCGACGTTGGCCAGGCGCGCGTCCAGATGGCGTTCCTGCATGTCGCGGTCTTCGACCCACACGGCGCCCACTTCGGCGGCCCGCGCGTACAGGGCCGGCGTATTGGCCAGCCGCGATACGCCCAGGCAAGCGTATTGCAACGCCCGCCCCCGCGCTTCGCAGGCGCGCGCGATCTGATCGAACGGCGTGCCGGAACTGCCGGGGCGACCGGTGCGCAGGTCGAAGTGCGCGTCCAGGTTCAGCACCAGGACCGGGTCGGTGTCGCCCCGGGCTTCCAGCCAGCGGGCCAGGCCCTGGAAACTGCCCCAGGCAATTTCATGGCCGCCGCCCAGCACCAGGGGCCGGGCGCCCTGCTCCAGAAGCTCGGCCACGCGCAGCCCGAGCTGCTCTTGCGCGGCTTCCAGCTGGTCGCCCTGGCAGACGACGTCGCCGGCGTCCAGCAAGCGGCTCAGGCCATGCGCGGGAAGCCCCGCCATGAACTTGCGGATGCCGGCCGGGCCTTCGGCTGCACCCACGCGCCCTTGGTTGCGCGCCACGCCCGCGTCGCAGGCAAAGCCCAACAGCACGGCTTCGCCCGCTTCCGCCTGGCCCGAGGCGGGTTCGACAATATGCGCCAGCCGGCGCGTGTCGCCCTGCTCGGCGCTGTCGTCGCGCGCCTTCCACAGGCTGTTATCCAGTTGCGGCGCGCTCATGTCGCCGCCCCCTTGCTCAGCACGGCTTGCAGGAATTCCCGCGTGCGCGGCTCACGCGGCTCGGTGAAGATCACCTCGGGCGGGCCGGATTCCAGGATGACGCCGCCGTCCATCACCGCCACCACGTCGGCCACGTCGCGCGCAAAACCCATTTCGTGCGTCACGACCATCATCGTCATGCCTTCGCGGGCCAAGAGCTTCATCACTTGCAGCACCTCGCCCACCAACTCGGGGTCCAGCGCAGACGTCGGCTCGTCGAACAGCATGACTTTCGGCTGCATGGCCAGCGCGCGGGCGATGGCCACGCGCTGCTTTTGCCCACCCGACAGGCTGGCCGGCATGGCCGCCGCCTTCTGCGACAAGCCCACCTTTTTCAGCAGGTCTTCGGCCAGCGCATTGGCTTCGTCGCGGCCCAGGCCACGCAGCTTGCGCGGCCCCACGGTCACGTTGTCCAGCACCGACAAATGCGGGAACAGGTTGAAGCCCTGGAACACCATGCCCACCTGCATGCGCAGTTGGTTGAGCGCCGCTTCGGGCAACAGCGTGCCTTCGTCCAGCAAGGTCTGCCCGCAGATATCCACGGTGCCCGCCTGGGCCACCTCCAGACCATTGCAGCAGCGCAGCAAGGTGCTTTTGCCCGACCCGCTGGGCCCGATCACCACGACCACCTGCGAAGGCAGCACGTCGAAATCGATGCCTTTCAGGACGGCATGGTCGCCAAATGACTTTTCAAGGCCGCGGATGCGGATCATTTCCTGCGGTTTGCCAAACTGGTTCATTGCACCATCCCCCCGGCGCGCAAGCGATGTTCAACCCTGCGCAAAATCAGCATGGCGGTAGTCGTCAGCACCAGATAAATCAAAGCCACCACCAGATAGGTTTCCAGCGAGCGATACGACACGCTGATGATCTTTTGCCCTTCGTGCATCAGATCGTGAATGGTCAGCAGCGAGACCAGCGCCGAATTCTTGATCAGCGCGATGAACTCGTTGCCCAGCGGCGGGATCATGCGCACCACTGCCTGCGGCAGGATGATGACGCGCATGGCCTGGCCGGACGACATGCCCAGCGAACGCGCCGCCTCGGTCTGGCCACGGTCCACCGACTGGATGGCGCCGCGCACGATTTCCGACACATAGGCGCCCGAATACATGCCCAGGCCCAGCACCCCGCAGGCGAACGCCGGCAAGGTCAGGCCGAACTGCGGCAGGCCGAAGAACCAGATGAACAACTGCACCAGCAAGGGCGTGCCGCGAAAGAACAGCAGGTAGACGCTGCACAGGTTGTAGACGATCCAGCGCTGCGGGTTGAGTCGGCCGACGCCGACCAGCAGGCCGATGACGCAACCCAGCAGCAAGGCGCCGGCAGTCACCTCGACGGTGACCACCGCGCCCCGCAGCAGCGCGTCGAAGTCGGCGAAGACGGGGGCGAATTCCAGGTTCATTTCTTGGGAGCCTCGAACCACTTGTTCAGGATGGCCTGGTAAGTGCCGTCACCCTTGATCTTCTGCAGCGCGGCGTTCAGCTCGCGGGTCAGCTCGGGCTTGTTCTTGGGCACGGCGATGCCGTAGTCCTCGGTCGTGATCTGGTCGCCCAGCACCGTCAGGTCCTTGGTGCTTTGCGCGAACAGCTTGGCGGCCGGCTTGCCGGTCACGGCGGCATCGGCGCGGCCGATCTGCACCAGGTTGAACATTTCCTGGTTCTTCTCGACTTCCACGCGCTGCACGGCCGGGAAGTTGTCCTTCAGATAGTTGACCGATTTCGTGCCCACCTGCACCGACACCTTGCGGCCGTCCAGGTCCTTGAGCGTCTTGATGGGGCCGTCGGTCTTGGTCAGCACGACCAGGCCGCCGGCGTAGTACGGGTCGGTGAAATCCACCACCTTGGCGCGCTCGGGCGTGATGTAGATGGCGGACACGGCGATGTCGGCGCGGCCGGCTTGCAAGGCGGGAATCAGGCCTTTGAAGTCGATGTCGATCCATTCGACCTTCTTGCCCATTGCGCCGGCCAACGCTTCGACCAATTCGATGTCGAAACCGGTGCGCTTGCCGTCTTTGACAAACTCCATCGGCGGAAAGGTAGCGTCGGTGACGGCGCGGATGGTTTCCTGGGCGTGCGCGGCGCCCGCGCTCCAGGCGAGGCCCAGCGTCAGGGCGGCGGTCAGCAGTGTGCGGCGAGTGGTCATGGTCAGTCCTATGCGTAGGGATACGGCAGTGGGTACGTCGAAAGGTTGAAGCCGGGATGCGGTACAGCGTGGAATTCGGGGAAAGATCGGATCAAGATGTGGTCAGTGGCAGGCAGCGCGCCGTCAGTGTCAGTGCACCTTCAGCCGTTCGGAGATGCGGCGGGCCGCGGCGACGGTCATGGCGATCAGGGCGTCCGGGCGTTGGGCCGCACGCGTGGACGGCGCCATCAGCGTGATCGAGGCAACCGCCTGGTTGGGGCGCTGGAAGATCGGGACGCTGACGCCCCACACGCCGGCGTCCACTTCACTGTCGGTAACGGCATAGCCCTGGCCGCGTATCAACTCCAGCTCGCCGCTCAGGCGGGCGGCGTCCACGCCGGCCTCGGCGGCCAGATAGTCCAGTGCGGTCTGCAAGCGGGCCAGCGGCATGAAGGCCAAGAGCGACTTGGCGGACGCGCCCCGCGCCAACGGCAGGCCACGGCCTTTCGTAAAGGAACAACGCAGCGGGTGCTGGCTTTCGACCATGTCCAGGCAGACTGCCTGGTCTTTGACGGCGACCAGCAGGCCGATGGTTTCGCCGGACGCGGCGGCCAGCGCCGCCATGTCGGGCTGCGCTTCGTGGATCAGGAAGGAAGATTGGTCAAAGCCCCAGGCCAGTTGCACGCACAGCGGGCCCGGACCGTATTCGCCTTCGTGCTCGGCCACGAACCCCCAGCGCTTGAGCAAGGCCACCTGACGGTACAGGGTGCTTTGCGCCAGGCCGGTTTTTTCGGCCAGCGCGGCAATCGTCAGGGGGCCATCGTGCCGGGCCAAGGTGGCCAACACGTACAGGACACGATCCGCGCCCGCCCCAACCGAGGGTTCCGACATCAAACTCAGCTCCAAGCAATGAGGGGCTGAGATTATCAATTTGTGGTGGTTCGGCTCTGATTTATTCCCGAATACTGAGAATAAGCAGGGAAAACCCCAGAGAAGTACGAAAAATAGGTACAAAAAAAGACCGCTTGGCGGTCTGGTGGGGGGTGTCGCGTTGGGGTCGCGTTCTGGTCGAGTTGTGGTCGAATTGTGGTCGCGCTGGGGTCGCGCTGGGGTCGCGATCTTGCCGCGTTCGGCAGTTTTGAGAACGCCCCAGGCGATCACCCGGGGCGCCAGATATCCCGCAATCAGGGCGCGGCGGGTGTGTCGTAGTTGTTCAAGCGCACCCCGGACACGCCACCCACGCTGGGCGTCGTCGGGGCGGGCGCCGCGGACGGCGCCGGCTGCGCGGTAGCCGGCGTGGCCGGCTGCAAGGCGGGTGCCGCAGCGCCTTCAGGCTCGACCGGCGCGCCCCCTGCCGCGCGGCGGGCGCGCTTGGCGTCATCCGCCTTGGCCACCAGGGAAGTCAGGTAAGTCGCCAATGACGCCGACTTGCCGTTGCGGGCCCAGTCGGCGGCGCTTTGGTTTTTCAGGTCGCGGGTGGTGACGTCCGCCCCAGCTTTCACCAGCAGGTCCACCATCTCACGATTGCCGCCCAAGGCGGCCATCATCAACGGCGTTTCGCCGCCCGGCGCGGGTGCGTTGACCATGGCTTTCTTGCCCAGCAACATGCGCGCCATCTCCATCTGCCCCTTGGACGCGGCATAGTGCAGCGGCGTCCAGCCCAGGCGGTTGACCTGCGCCCCCCGGGCGATCAGCTTCTTAGCGCGTTCCGTCTGGCCGGCAATCGCCAGGTACATCAGCGGCGTCTCGCCGGCCGGGTTCTCGGCGTTGACGTCGGTGCGCTTGTCGGCGGCGATCACGTCAAACACCTTCCACGCGCCATCCACCACCGCGCGCATCAAAGCGGGCTGGCCGTTCTGGTAGCGGACGTTGGGGTCGGCGCCTTGCGCCAGCAGACTTTTGACGTCGTCGGGATAGTCGTTGGCCACGTACACCCACCAGTCGCCTGGCTTGGCGGCGTGCACAGTCGGCGCGGCAAGCCCGATGGCCAGCGCCAACAGCGCGCCTCGGCAACGCGACAGGAACAAACGGGAAGTCAGCGTGCGAGTGGCCATGGCTATCCTAGAATCAACATTAAATATTTTAAGTGAACTTACTTCTTTATCTTATTGAAAAGATTGAAGAAATTATCCGTAGATGCACGCGCCACATCCGCTACCGGAATGCCCTTCAGGTCGGCAATTTTCTCGGCCACGTGGATGACCTTGGACGGGTCATTAAGCTTGCCACGATACGGCACGGGCGCAAGATACGGCGAATCCGTTTCGATCAGCAGGCGGTCCAGCGGCACCTTGGTGGCCACTTCGTGCACCACCTGGGCGTTCTTGAAGGTGACGATGCCCGACAAGGAAATATAGAAATTCTGGTCAAGCGCGGCCTGGGCCACTTCCCAGTTCTCGGTGAAACAGTGCATGACGCCGCCCACTTCCGCCGCCTTTTCTTCCTTCAGCATGCGCACCGTGTCCTCGGCGGACGCACGCGTATGCACGATCAGGGGCAGACCCGTGTCGCGCGCGGCGCGGATATGCCGGCGAAAGCGTTCACGTTGCCAGTCCAGCGGTTCCGACAGGCGGTAGTAGTCCAGCCCGGTTTCGCCGATGGCCACGACCTTGGGGTGTTCCGACAGACGCACCAGCTCTTCCGGCGACGGGTCCGGCGTGTCTTCGTAATCGGGGTGGACGCCCACCGAGGCCCACAAGTTGGCGTGCGGCTCAACCAGGGACATCAGGCCAGGCCATTCGGGCATGTTCACGCTGACGACCAGCGCGTGGGTGACCTGGTTGGCGGCCATGCGGTCAAGAATGCCGGGAAGATCGGCCGCCAGCTCGGGAAAATTCAAATGACAGTGCGAATCAACGTACATGATGTGACTACATAAAGTGACCTCGGCGCCTGGCCTGCGGGCAGGCAAAACGCCGCTGGATCAGAGACTTACGCCTGGCAGGATAGCACCACGCGTTGCAGGGTGGCGTGCGCGAAAAGCTTGGCGTTCAGGGGGTGGGTGGCCAGCGCGCGCTGCCGCGTCAGCCAGCGCGCGGCCTCGGCCACGCGGGCCGTGTTCATGCGCGCGGCAACCTGGGCCACGCCCGTGGCCAGCGTGGGAAAGTAGCGTACGGGCGCGCCAGCGCTGGCCAGCATCAGGTCTGTGTATATCCGCTGCAAGGCGTCGATCCATTCACTGGCGGGCACCTTTTCCAGGCTTTCCGCCAAGGTGCCGACGTCAGGCGCCTGCCCTTGCGCCAAGGGGCTGATCAATTGCGACAGCCAGGGCGGGCACGGCGTGTCGCCAGCCTGCGCCAGGCGCAAGGCGGCCAAGGGAGCGCCGCCTGCCGCCGCCAACCATTCGCGCGCCGGCTCCACGTTCTGGGCGCGCAGCCATTGCAGTGCGGTATCGGGGTCCGGCGCCGGCAGGGGCAAGCGACGGCAGCGCGACACCAGGGTCGGCAGCAGGCGGTCAGGGGCGTCCGCCACCAGCAGGAAAACGGTATGCGGCGGCGGCTCTTCCAGCACCTTGAGCAAGGCGTTGGACGACACCACATTCAGCGCGTGCGCCGGGTACAGCAAGGCCACACGCCATCCGCCCCGGTGGGTAGCCGTGTTGAACCAGGATTCCAGCGAGCGGATCTGGTCGATGCGGATTTCCTTGGACGGGGCGCGCTTGGCGGTACCCGAGGCGGGCTCGGCGTCCTCGGCAGGTTCGGCGGCATCCGCCCCCTCTTCCACGGCGACCGCTTCGGGCCGGATGCGGCGCAGATCGGGGTGGTTGCCGCTGGCAAACCAGGCACAGGCGGCGCAATGGCCGCAGGCCAGGCCGTTCTCAGGCGTCTCACAAAGCAGGCTGGCGGCGGCGGCCACGGCGAAGTCCAGCTTGCCGATGCCGGCCAGCCCATGCACCAGCCACGCATGCGCGAAACGGTCGCGATTGCCCAGCCAGGCGCGCGCCGTCTCCATTTGCCAGGGCAGAAACTGGGGTGCGCTCATGCCGTAGCCGCCAGCAGCGCCCGCAGCCCGGCTTCAAGATCGGCCCGAACCTGGGCGATGGACTGGGTGGAATCAACAATATGGATGCGGCCCGGGTCGGCCTTGGCGCGTGCGTGGTAGGCCTGGCGGGTGCGTTCAAAGAATGCCGCGCCTTCGCGCTCAAAACGGTCGGGCTCGCGGGCATCGGCCAAGCGGGCGCGCGCCACTTCCAAGGGCACGTCGAAGAGCCAGGTGCGGTCGGGCTGCCCCGCCCCCATCCATTGCTCCAACACCGCCACGCGCTCGGCGCCCAGTTCGCGGCCACCGCCCTGATAGGCGTAGGTGGCATCGGTGAAGCGGTCGCACACCACCCAGGCGCCCCGCGCCAGCGCCGGCTCGATCACCTGGCGCACATGTTCGCAGCGGGCCGCGAACATCAGCAGCGTTTCGGTATCCAGGCCCATTGGGTCCGTCAGCACCAGGGCGCGCAATTTTTCGCCCAAGGGCGTGCCGCCCGGTTCGCGCGTGGAGATGACTTCCAGACCTTGGCCGCGCAGGAAATCCGCAATCCAGACGGTGTGCGTGCTTTTGCCCGCGCCGTCAACGCCCTCCAGCGTAATGAAGCGTCCGCGAGAGGTCATTGATCTTGTCCTTGTGCTGATTCGGGGGTGGATCCGGAGGCGGAATCCGGGCTGGCGTCGGCTCCGGCAGCGGGTGCGGCGGGAACCGTGACCGGTGCAGTGGCGGGCGGCGTCGCCGGCGTGACGGCGGGCGTGGTGCTGGGGCGGGTGTTCTGCCCCAGGATGTAGCGCGACACGTTGCGATTGTGCCCCGACAAATTCTCGGCGAATTCGCTGGTGCCGTTGCCGCGCGACACAAAGAACAGGTACTTGTGCTGCTCGGGCTGCACCGCCGCCAGCAGCGCGGCGCGGCCCGCCGCCGCAATCGGCGTGGGCGGCAAACCCGGCCGGGTGTACGTATTCCAGGGCGTGTCGGTCTGCAGGTCGCGCTTGCGAATGCGGCCTTGGTAGGCCTCGCCCATGCCATAGATAACAGTCGGGTCCGTCTGCAGCAGCATGCCGATCTTCAAGCGGTTCGTGAACACGCCGGCGACGCGGCGGCGCTCGGGGCCATGCCCGGTTTCCTTTTCGACAATGGACGCCAGCACCAGCGCCTCATAAGGCGTGGCCACCGGCAGGTTCGGCTGGCGCTTGGCCCAGGTGTCTTGCAGGATGCGCTGGCCTTCCTGGTAGGCGCGGCGCAGCAGGTCGTAGTCAGTGCTGCCGGGCGTGAAGACATAGGTGTCCGGAAAGAACAGGCCTTCCGGATGCTTGATGTCTGAACCCAGACGCGCCATCAATTCTTCATCGCTGACGCCGTCCAGGGTTTGTTTGACGTCGGGATTATCGCGCAGCGCCTGGCGAATCTGGCGGAACGTCCAGCCCTCCAGGAACGTGATCTGGCGCTGGGTCATGTCGCCGCGCGCCATGCGTTCCAGCAGCAGCCACGGCGTGTCACCGTTGATGGCCTGGTAGCCGCCCGCCTTCAGCAGCTTGTCCTGCTCGGACAGGCGAGCCATCCAGACGAAGCCGGGCTCCCAGATCGGCACGCCCACGGCGTTCAGCGCGCGCGCGACGGTGCGCGGGCTGCTGCCCGGGTCCACCACAAAATCGATCCTGTCAGCCGACAGATGCATAGGCCGATGCATCCAGCTCCAGGCGGCGCCCACCGCTGCCGCGGCGGCGATCACGATAAGCAGGAATGACCACAAGACGTAGAAACTGAGTCGCTTTTTCATAAGTCCCGGAAGTTTAATGGATCGCGAGAATCTGGCGCGGCAAAAACGGGGCCAGCGCCCATGGCACGGCCCTTTGCCCATCGGGGGCATGGGCCATTGCCTGCGGGAAGGCGGCTATCATCTGCACTTTGATGACGTGATCACACCGCCGCCATGCACGCTTTCTATTCTTCGATTCCCGTCCGCGCCGAAGGTTGCGCGCCATGCGCGCCGCTGGATGACTTTCTGGTTTTCAGCGCGTCCGGCGCCGATGCGCTGCCTTTCCTGCACGGCCAACTGACGCAAGACGTCACCGGCCTGCCCGCTGATGCCGCCCGCCTGGCGGGCTATTGCACCGCCAAGGGCCGGCTGCTGGCCACCCTGGTCATGTGGCGCGCCGCCCCCGGCGCGGAAGATGGCCCGCAACTGTACGGCCTGGTACGCCAGGACCTGTCCCAAGCCCTGCTCAAGCGCCTGTCCATGTTCGTGCTGCGGGCCAAGGTCAAGCTTGCCGCCACCGCGCTGAACGTGGCCGGCGTGCAGGCAACAAACGAACAGGCCGCCGCGCTGGAAGCCGTCACTGGCGCCTTGCCGCGCGCGGACTGGCAGCGGGTAGACCTGCCGTCCGGCACCTGGATCGCCGCTCCCTCGGCGAATGCCCAGTTGCGCTGGTGGTGGATTGCGTCCGACGAACAGCTGGAACAATCCCAGGCCTTGGCCGGCGTGCTTGGCCTGGCGCCCGCCTCACAATGGCAAATGGCGGATCTGGCCGCCGGCATCCCCTGGATTGCCACGGCCACGCAGGACGTATTCATCCCGCAAACGGTCAACCTGGAACTGGTGCAGGGCGTGAGTTTCACCAAGGGCTGTTATCCGGGCCAGGAAGTGGTGGCGCGCAGCCATTACCGGGGCACCGTGAAGCGGCGCATGGCCTACGGCACCATCGCCGACGCCAACGTGCAAGGCGCGACGCTGGCCGGTGTGGACGTATTTGACGCCACCCAGCCGGGCGAGCCCATCGGCCGCATCGTGGATGGCGCCAGTGACGCGGGCGTGGCCGCCGTGCTGTTCGAGACCACGCTTGCCGCGCTGCCCCAGGGCGACCTGCGGCTGGGCGCGGAAGACGGCCCGCGCATTAGCACCACGCCGCTGCCCTACTCTATTACGCCCTGAACCAGCGTTCCAGCGGGCTGCCTGCCAACCCGGCACCCCGCTGGCAGTCTGCCAACCCAGCACCGGCAGCCTGCTCACCCAGCATCCAGCAACGGGCGGCCGCGCTAGACCGCCACGCCGAACAACGCGCCTACCGCCGCGGTGGCCGCCATGGCGAACGCGCCCAGAATCGTCACGCGCAGCGCAGCGGGCCCCTTGGGGGCTCCGCCCGCCCCCGCGGCCAAAGCGCCTAGCGCGGCCAGGCACACCACCGACGCGCCGATCACCCAGGCGATCAACTGCGGCAGGGGCGCCGTCACGGCAACGACCAGCGGCAAGGCCGCGCCGGCCGCAAACGAGGCGGCGGACGCCACCGCCGCTTGCACGGGCTGCGCGCGGTTATGCACGGAAATACCAAGCTCGTCACGCGCATGGGCATCCAGCGCGTCGTGGCGGGTCAGTTGTTGCGCCACCTGCGTCGCCAGATTGCGCGTCAGGCCACGGCCCACATAGATGTCGACCAGTTCGGCCAGCTCTTCTTCTGAATTGCCTTTCAGCGACCGCTGCTCCATCCGCAGGTCGGCCGCCTCGGTATCGGCCTGGGACCGCACTGACACATACTCGCCGGCCGCCATCGACAAGGCCCCTGCCACCAGCCCGGCCAGGCCCGACGTCAGGATGGCGCCATGCGAGGCCTGCGCGGCGGCCACGCCGGTAATCAGGCTGGCCGTGGACACGATGCCATCGTTAGCCCCAAGCACAGCGGCGCGCAGCCAGTTGCTGCGGAAAATTCGGTGGTGTTCTTTTGCAGGCATTGCCCTGTACCCATACGACGCGCGACAAGCGCGCCGCGCGCCCGCCCCGTCAAGGGCGAAACGCGCGGCGCGCCGGATTCATCGCGGCGTCACGCGCACCGCGGTGAGCAAGCCTATCACGCAAAGCGTGGCCTGCTCACCGTCATAGGCGTGCACTTCAACCTGGCAGATGGACAAACGCTTGCCAGGCTTGACGACGCGGCCGCTGGCCACATAGCGATCGCCCTTGGCGGGCGCCAGGAAGTTCATCTTGAACTCCGAGGTCAGCACGTCTTCGCCCGGCCCAAACAGCGTGTAGGCGGCATAGCCCCCCGCGCTGTCGGCGATCGTGGTGGAAATGCCGGCGTGCAGAAAGCCGTTTTGCTGGCAGAGATCGGCCCGGTAAGGCAGCACGATGTCCACCCTGCCCGGCTCCACGACGTCCAGCCGCGCGCCCAGCAGCCGCATGACGCTTTGCCGGTCGAAGCTGGCCTTGACCCGCGCGGCGGGGTCAGTCGGCGCCTGGGGTTCGCTCATTGTTGTGCGCTCATCTCAGTCTTGCTCGCGCTTGACCAGGTTGACGATGCTGGAGAAGTCCAGCTTGCCCGAGCCGCCCGAGCTGTGCAGCGAATACAGGTTGCGCGCCAGTTCTCCCAGCGGAATGGACGCGCGCGCCGACAGCGCCGCTTCAGCGGCCAGGCCCAGGTCCTTCAACATCAGGTCCACGCCAAAGCCGCCGGCATAGCCCTTGGAGGCGGGTGCGTGATCCATCACGCCCGGCCACGGGTTGTAGAGTTCGGTGGCCCAGTTACGGCCCGAGCTCTTGGCGATGATGTCGGACAGCACCTTCGGATCCAGCCCGTTGGCCACGCCCAGCGCCAGCGCTTCGGACGTACCGGCCATCAGGATGCCCAAGAGCATGTTGTTGCAGATCTTGGCTACTTGGCCCGCGCCCGCCGGGCCGGCGTGGAAAATGTTCTTGCCCATTTTCTCGAGCACGGGGCGCGCGCGCTCCAGCGCTTCCGCCTGCCCGCCAACGATGAAGGTCAACGTGCCCGCTGCCGCGCCGCCGGTGCCACCCGAGACGGGCGCGTCGATCATGGTGATGCCGCGCACCTCGGCAGCCTGCGCCACCTTGCGCGCCGAATCCGGCGCGATGGTGCTGCATTCGATGACCAGCGCGCTGGACGAGATCTTGCCCAGCAGGTCTTCGCCCAGGTACAGCCCTTCCACGTGCTTGCTGGCCGGCAGCATGGACACGACGACGTCGGCGCCCTTGACGGCTTCCGACGCCGAAGCGGCGGCGCGCGCACCGGCATCGGTCAACAACTTGACGGCTGCCGGGACCAGGTCAAAGACGGTGAGGTCATGGCCGGCCTTGACCAGATTCAATGCCATGGGCGCGCCCATGTTGCCCAAACCGATAAACGCGATACTGCTCATGATGTTTTGTCTCCTGTTGCTATTGCTATAGGTATGGATTCATCGTGACCTGCATGACGGGTGCCGGGGCTATATGCGTCAGCGCCCTTCCTGGCCCAGATCGGCCAACGGATGCGCCTCGCCCTCGGGCCAGGGTTCTTCGAAAAACTTCTGTACCCAGGCGTCGGTAGCCATATCCATGACGGCGGGATTCCAGCGTGGATTCTTGTCCTTGTCGATCAGCAAGGCGCGGATGCCTTCGGCGAAATCGCCATGGGCGGTACATGCCAGCGCGGCGATGTACTCGGTACGGAACACGTCGTCCAGCGAGCGCAGACGCGTACGTTGCTGCAAGGCGAAAGCCAGGCGCACCGAACCCGGCGAACCGGCCAGCATGGTGGATGCCGCGCGCGCCAGCCAGGGGTCAGCGTGATCTTTCAGCAGCGCCAGTTCTTCGTAGATCTCGTCCAGGCGGTTGCCGTTGCACAGATTGTTGATCAGGAAGGAATGCTGGCGCAGATGGCCGGGGTCCAGCGGCGTTTGCGGCTCCAGCGCGGTCAACGCGCGGCGCAGCAGTCCGTCATTGATGGACCGCGGCGCCAAGGCCTCTTCCGATGCGCCCGCCGCCAGCCCGGCCCAGGGCTGCTCTTCCAGCGACGCCAGCAACTTGGGCCAGTCCGCGTGATTCAGGCGGAAGTCCGCCAGGCCCGCGAAGAAGGCGTCCGCCGTGTTCATCTGGGCGCCGGTCAGCGCCAGGAACAGGCCAATGCGGCCCGGCATGCGGTTCAGCAGCCAACTGCCGCCCACGTCCGGAAACAGGCCGATCGACACTTCCGGCATCGCCAACCGCGAACTTTCGCTGACCACGCGGTGGCTGGCGCCCATCATCAAACCGATGCCGCCGCCCATGACGATGCCATGGCCCCAGCACAGCACGGGCTTCGGGTAGGTATGGATGCGGTAGTCCAGGCGGTACTCGTGCTCGAAGAAGCGGCGCGCGTAGGCGTTGCTCCAGCCACTCTTGCCGGGGTTCTCGCCCATGCTGCGGTACAGGCCGTGCAGGTCGCCGCCCGCGCAGAACGCCTTTTCGCCGGCGCCTTGCAACACCACCAGCGCCACGCCGGGGTCTCGCGCCCATTCGTCCAGGCGCGCCGCCAGCAAGTCCACCATTTCCAGCGACAAGCCGTTCAGCGTCTGCGGCGCGTTCAGCGTTGCAATGCCGAACCGCACGCCATTCGTGGCGCTTCTCTCTTCGAACAACACCGGTGCATTCATCTTATGTCGGCTCCTTTTTCCAACAATTGGCGGGCAATGATCACGCGCATGATCTCGTTGGTGCCCTCCAGAATCTGATGAACGCGAGTATCGCGCACCAAGCGCTCCAAGGGATAGTCCTTCAAGTAGCCGTAGCCGCCGTGTATCTGTTGCGCATCCAGGCAGATCTGAAAGCCCATGTCGGTGGCGAAGCGCTTGGCCATGGCGCAATAGGTGGCCGCATCCGGCGCGCCGGCATCCAGCTTGCACGCGGCCAGACGCACCATCTGGCGTGCCGCGACCAGGTGGGTAGCCATGTCCGCCAGCTTGAATTGCAGGGCCTGGAATTCCGCCAGGCGGCGGTTGAACTGGCGGCGTTCGTCCATGTAGCGGCGCGCGGCGTCCAGCGCGCCCTGGGCCGCGCCCACTGAGCAGGTGCCGATATTGATGCGGCCGCCGTCCAGCCCTTTCATGGCGATCTTGAAGCCTTCGCCTTCCTGGCCCAGCAGGTTGCCGGCCGGCACGCGCACGTTCTCGAACGTGATGGGGCGCGTGGACTGGCTGTTCCAGCCCATTTTTTCTTCCTTGCGACCGTAGCTGATACCCGGGGTGTCGGCGGGCACCGCGAATGCGCTGATGCCGCTTGCGCCTTCGCCGCCGGTACGCGCCATGACCACCAGCAGGTCGGTGTCGCCCCCGCCCGAAATAAAGGCCTTGGCGCCGTTCAGCACGTAATCGTCACCATCGCGCTGCGCGCGCGTGGACAGGGACGCGGCGTCGGACCCCGCGCCGGGTTCGGTCAGGCAGTACGACGCCAGTTTCTGGCCGCTGGCCAACAACGGGCCCCAGGCCTCGCGCAAGGCGGGTTGCCCCCATTTGCCGACCATCCAGGTCGCCATGTTGTGGATGGTCAGGAAGGCCGTGGTCGACGGGTCCACCGCGGCCATTTCCTCGAACACCAGGGTGGCGTCCAGGCGCGGCAGGCCCAGGCCGCCGATGTCTTCGCTGGCATAGATGGCGCAAAAGCCCATCTCGCCCGCCCGCGCGAAGGCCTCGCGGGGAAAGATGCCCTCGGCGTCCCAGCGCGCGGCATGGGGGGCCAGTTCACCCTCGGCATAGTCGCGGGCGGCCTGCGCAAACGCGCGCTGCTCGTCGGTCAGTTCCAAGTCCACAGCCTGTCTCCTGATGGTGTCGGTGTTATCTGTTGGCGTTGCGGGTGGTCTCGTGAACGCCCGCCGGTCGATTTTGGCATGACGTTAACGTAAACGTAAATATGAAACCGCGTTTATGTTACGCCCGATGGCCGGGCGGGATTTGTCTTATTGATGACAATGTCAGCCAGGGCGGACCGCCCACGCGCGTGGGCAGCGCCGGGCCAATTACAGCAGCCCGATTACAGCAAGCCGGCTGGCCGCACCCGGCCGTTCTTGGCCGTCTTGGCGCGCCGGTGTTCGGCGCGGCGGCGGCGCGATTCCTTCGGGTCGAAGCTCAGGCCGCGATAGATTTCAACGCGATCCCCCTCGGCCAACCTGGACTGCGGTTCGGTGGCCTTGCCGAAAATACCCACGCCCCGCTCCCAGGGCTGCACCACGGGAAACGCCTGCGCGAACCCGCTGGCCGCCAGTGCGTCGGACACGGTGGCGCCCTCGGGCACGCGCAGTTCGCGCAGCCACACGTGGCCCGGCAAGGCATAGCAGACGCTGACGTTGATCAGCGCGGCCACGGAGGGCTCATTCGCCATACTTGGCCTGCGCCCGCTTGGTGAAGGAATCAATGAAGCTGGTGGCGATACGGTTGAAGACGGGCCCCACCACCATTTCCAGCGCACGGTTCGAAAATGCGTACTCCATGGTGAACAGGACCTTGCAGGCGTCTTCCGCCAAGGGTTGGAATTCCCAATGCCCGATCAGGCTGGAAAAAGGCCCATCCACCAGTTCCAGGTCGATCCGGTCGGGATAGACGTGGGTGTTGCGCGTGGTGAAGCGCTGCTTCATGCCCGCAAAACTGATCAGGATAGAGGCCTGCATGCCGTGTTCATCGCGGCTTTGCACCTCGGCCCCGCCGCACCACGGCATGAACTCGGGGTACTTCTCCACGTCGGCAACCAGGTCGAACATCTGGGCGGCGCTGTAAGGCACCAGGACGGATCGTTGTACTTTGTGCATCGACTATCGCAAATGGCTAGAATGGCAAGATTTTACCGGCACCGCGCACCATGAGCCTAATGAGGCGCTTCGCAGCGAGCAAATTGGCGTTATCAGCAAAAAAGGCGTTATGAGCATTATCGACAACCGCAAGGCCTCGCACGACTATTTCATTGAAGACCGCTATGAAGCCGGCCTTGTCCTGCAAGGCTGGGAAGTCAAAGCGATCCGTGACGGCCGCGTGCAGCTAAAGGAAAGCTACGTCATCGTACGCGATGGCGAACTGTACCTGCTGGGCATGCACGTCAGCCCGCTGCCCACCGCCTCCACCCATATCCACCCCGACGCCATGCGCACGCGCAAGCTGCTGCTCAAGGCCGAGGAAATCAGCAAGCTCATCGGCAAGGTCGAGCAGCGCGGCTACACGCTGGTGCCGCTGAACCTGCACTACAAGAACGGGCGCATCAAGCTGGACTTCGCGCTGGGCCGTGGCAAGAAGCTGTTCGACAAGCGCGACACCGCGCGCGAAAAAGACTGGCAGCGTGAAAAAGAACGCATCATGAAGCACGACACGCGCGCCCCGCGTAAAGACAAAGACGATTGAACCAGTCAGGTTGAACGAGGGCGATTGAACGAGTCCGCCTCAACAAGGGCGCTTGAACCAGGGCGATCGGTTCAGGCCGCCGCCGGCAAACGGTCGGCCGGCTCGCCCGGCCCGACGATGCGGTTGCGCCCCGCCTCCTTGGCTCTATAAAGCTTGCGGTCGGCGCGTTCAAAAAACACCTGCAAGTTTTCGCCGGGCACCCATTCGGCCACACCCGCACTGAACGTATAGGAAATGGTGCTGCCGCCATGCGCGCAAGGCGTGCGCCGCACGGAATCCAGCAGCCGGGCCGCCACGTCCATGACCGCGTCACCGCGCATGTCCGGAAACAACACGCCGAACTCCTCGCCGCCCACGCGGCCGACATGGTCTCCCGTGCGCAACGTGGCCGTGGCCAGCAAGCCGAAATGGCGCAGCACGGCGTCGCCCGCCACGTGGCCATGCGTGTCGTTGATGCGCTTGAAATAATCGACATCCAGCAGCAGCAAGGTCAAGGGACGGCGCGTGCGCAGCGCCTGCGCGCAATAGCGCTCGGCCTGCATCCACCACGCCTTGCGCGACATCAACCCCGTCAGGAAGTCCGTGTTTGCCTCTTGCTCGCGGTCCGCCAGCATGCGGTCGTGGATGATCATGATGGTGCCCAGCGTCAGGCACGGCATGATCAGCACGCCCAGAGTCAGGAAGGCGATGTTCCAGGCGCTGGGTTCCAGCAACGGCAGCGGCAGCGCCAGGTCCAGCAGATAGACCGCGGCCCGCAGCGCGCAGAGCGCCGCGGAAATAACCGACACCGCCCACACGAAGCGGTAGCTGTAGCGCGAACGGTGCGTCGGCATGTTGCGCTGGACCGTAACGGCAACCGCCAGCAGAAAACCCATTTGCAGCAGCGACATCACCACGATGCGCGGCCCGACCCGCCAATCCACATAGGTGTAGGCCAGCAACACCACCAGCGCCAGCAAGCAAGCCAACGTCATCAGGTGCTTGGGCACGCTTAAGCCCAACAGCCGCCGCACGCCCGAGTAATACGAGAATAACGCAAGCCCGACCGCCGCGTTCGGCACCACCACCGACAACCACCAGGGCGCCGACGTGCTCTGAAGCGCAAACGTAAAAAACGCCAACAGCGTGAGCAAGTTGGCGCGTATGGTTTCGCGGATGCCGGCCATGCCGCTGCGAGCCAGCGACCCCAGCACGCAGAGCGATAGCACCCCCGCCAGTGCTGCTATCAAAAGCAAATTAACGGGAGCGATCATGGGCGGCGCGCCGCGAAGCGCGGGGTCAGGTGTTGCGCGTGGCTTTCACGATGGTCATGGCCGAGGCGATCATGCCGCCCACGTCCGACATATTGGCCGGCAGGATCAGCGTGTTGCCTTCCTTGGCCACATTGGCGAACGCTTCGACGTAGCGCTCGGCCACCTTCAGGTTGACGGCTTCCATGCCGCCCGGCTGACGCACCGCGTCGGCCACCTGCGTAATCGCCTTGGCGGTGGCTTCGGCAATGGCCAGCACCGCGGCGGCTTCACCTTGCGCCTGGTTGATCTGCGCCTGCTTCTCGCCTTCCGAGCGGGCAATGGCGGCTTCGCGTTCGCCGGTGGCGATGTTGATCTGTTCCTGGCGGCGGCCTTCCGAGGCCGCGATCAGCGCGCGCTTTTCACGTTCGGCGGTAATTTGCGCCTGCATCGAACGCAGGATCTCGTTGGGCGGCGTCAAGTCCTTGATCTCGTAGCGCAGCACCTTCACGCCCCAGTTCAGCGCGGCCTCGTCCAGCGACGACACGATGTTGCTGTTGATGGAATCGCGCTCTTCAAAGGTGCGGTCCAGTTCCATCTTGCCGATGACCGAACGCAAGGTGGTTTGCGCCAACTGCGTGATGGCCGAGATGTAGTTCGACGAACCGTACGACGCGCGCATCGGGTCGGTCACCTGGAAGTACAGCACGCCATCCACCTGCAATTGCGTGTTGTCGCGCGTGATGCAAACCTGGCTGGGCACGTCCAGCGGAATTTCCTTCAGCGAATGCTTGTAGGACACGCGCTCGATGAAGGGGATGACAAAGCCCGCGCCGGGCGACAGGACGCGGTCGAACTTACCCAGGCGCTCGACCACCCAAGCATGCTGTTGGGGCACGATGGCAATCGACTTGATGACGATCAGGACCGCCAGCGCGACAACAACGAGCAGGACGATAGTGGATGTATCGATCATGATTTGGAACCTCTTCTGGAGTAAATGCGATGGCGCTCCGGCCGGTGACCTGGAACGCCTTGCGGACCGCGCATGGCGCGATCCGGTTCTACCTAGCCGTACCCGGCGCGCCCAGGGGCGTCAGCACCAGGGTCGAGCCGCGCAGTTCGGTAATGATGTATTCGCCGGCGGCGGGCGTTTGCCCCGGCGCCAGTTCGGCCTGCCAATGGGCGCCGCGATACCAGACGCGGGTGGTGCCGTGTTCGGACCAGGACTCCACCGAAACCGTCTGGCCGATATCCAGATTCACGTCGGCGTTGCGCGCGGAATTGACTTCGCGCTTTTTCAGCACGCGCGTCTTGCGCAACACCAGCAAGCCCAGCAGCAACACCACGCCGCACGCCACCAATTGCCATTCCAGGCCACTGCCGAACCAGGCGGCGGCCCCGGCGGCTGCCAGGCCCAAGGCCACCAGCAGCAGATAGAAAGTACCCGTCGCCAATTCCCCAATAAGGGCCAGCGCGGCCAGTCCCAGCCAGATCCACATAGTTGTAATGCCGCCCGAAAGGATGAGTCGTGTGCGGATTGTACGTATTTCCGGGACGCAACGGTAAGGCAGCCGCCATCAAGAAAGTTTGCGCTGGATTATGATGTGCCCTGACGCGCCGATCCCACCCGGATTGCCCGCGTCGGCCTATTCCAAGCACACCTATCCATGACCGCTGCAATATCCCCTGCCCTGCCCGTCTTGATCCTGCACACCGGCGATCCGGAAGACATGCTTAAAAGCCAGTTCGGCGGCTATGCCGAACAATTGAAAGAAGCGGCCGGACTGGCCGCCGACGCCGTCGAAATCGTCTCCGTACACGAGGGCCAGCGGCCCCAGCCCCCCGCCCACTACCGCGCCGCGCTGATCACGGGTTCGCCCGCCATGGTCACGGACAAGGAACCCTGGAGCGAAGACACCGCCGCCTGGCTGCGTGACGCCGCTGCCGCTGAACTACCCATGTTCGGCGTGTGCTACGGCCACCAGTTGCTGGCGTATGCGCTGGGCGGCAAGGTGGGCTACAACCCGGCGGGCCGCGAAGTCGGCACGCAAACCGTCGAACTGCTGCCCACCGCCTCCGGCGACAAGCTGCTGGCGGGCCTGCCCCGCACCTTCCCCGCGCAAATGCTGCATGCCCAGACCGTGCTGCAACCGCCCCCCGGCTCGGCCGTGCTGGCTCGCTCGGACCTGGACGAGCACCAGATGATCCGCATCGGCCGCAACGTCTTTTCCACCCAGTTCCATCCCGAATTCGGCCCTGATTTTGTGCGCGCCCACCTGGACCGCTACAGTCGCCGTTACGCCGCCGAAAACCTGGACATGCCCGACTTGACGGCAAACGTGCGCGCGACCCCCGTGGCGGGCGGGCTGCTGCGCCGTTTCCTGGACGCCTACGCGCCCGCCTGAACGGCCGCGCGCAACATCCGGAGTGCGGGGCTGGACGGCACCTGAGACCATGAACCTAAAGCGCAATCCATTACGCGCATGTCAGGAGTCATCGATGAGCCCCGCCGCAGCCCCCTCGAGCACACAGCAAGCCACCGCCGCCTTGTTAAGCAAGCAACACGCCAGCGTGGTCGAACGCGCCTGCCGCGCCCTGGAGGCCGAGCAGCCGCCCGACCTGACCACGCTGGCCGAACAGGCCGGCATGAGCCGCTTTCACTTTCACCGCGTCTTCAAGGCGGCCACGGGGATTACGCCCAAGGCCTACGCCAACGCGCTGCGCGCCGCCCGGGCGCGCCAACAACTGGAAAGCAGCGCCAGCGTCACCGACGCCATGTACGACGCCGGCTTCAACTCCAGCGGACGGTTCTACGAAGCCGCCCCCGCCATCCTGGGCATGACCCCCACCGCCTTTCGAAAGAACGGCGCGGGCATCGACATCCGTTTCGCCGTGGCGCAATGTTCGCTGGGCGCGCTGTTGGTGGCGGCCACGGGCACGGGCATCTGCGACATATCGCTGGACGCCGACCCCGAACAATTGGTTCGCAACCTGCAAGACCGCTTCAAGGCCGCTCGCCTGATCGGCGCGGACGCTGAATTCGAAACCTGGGTGGCCGCCGTGGTGAGCTTCGTCGAAGACCCGTCGCGCGGGCTGGACCTGCCGCTGGACGTGCGCGGCACCGCCTTTCAGCGCCGTGTGTGGGAAGCGCTGCGCGACATTCCGGTGGGCACGACGGCCACGTACACGCAGGTGGCCGAACGCATCGGCGCGCCCCGCGCCGTACGCGCGGTGGCCCGCGCCTGCGCCACCAACAACATCGCCCTGGCCATTCCGTGCCACCGCGTGGTGCGCACCGACGGGTCGATGGCGGGTTACCGCTGGGGCATCGACCGCAAGCGCGAATTGATCGCGCGTGAATTGAAAGCGGCCTAGTACACGCCCGCTCTTCGCGCCCGTTCTTCGCGCCCACAAGCAAAAACCCCGCGTCCTGATCGGACGCGGGGTTTTTTGTTGGAACCGCCAGCCGCTTATTGCTTGGCCAGGCGCTGCCAGGTGTCGACAACGGTATCCGGGTTGAGCGACATCGACAGGATGCCCTCGTCCTTCAACCATTGCGCGAAGTCCGGATGGTCGCTGGGGCCTTGGCCGCAGATACCCACGTACTTGTTGGCGGCAAGGCAAGCCTTGATCGCGCGGCGCAGCATGAACTTCACGGCTTCGTCGCGTTCGTCGAAGTCGGCGGCCAAGAGCTCCATGCCGGAATCGCGGTCCAGGCCCAGGGTGAGCTGGGTCATGTCGTTGGAACCGATCGAGAAGCCGTCGAAGAATTGCAGGAATTCGTCGGCCAGGATGGCGTTGGACGGCACTTCGCACATCATGATCAGCTTCAGGCCGTTTTCACCGCGAGCCAGGCCGTGCTTGGCCAGCAGGTTCACAACCTTTTCGGCCTGACCCAGCGTGCGCACGAACGGCACCATGATTTCAACGTTGGTCAGGCCCATGTCGTCGCGGACCTTCTTCAGCGCTTCGCATTCCATGCGGAAGCACTCGGCGAAGTCCTCGGCGATGTAGCGCGATGCGCCACGGAAGCCCAGCATGGGGTTCTCTTCCTCGGGCTCGTAGCGCGAACCGCCCACCAGCTTGCGGTATTCGTTGGACTTGAAGTCCGACATGCGCACGATGACCGGCTTGGGGTAGAACGCGGCGGCAATCGTCGCCACGCCTTCCGCCATCTTCTCGACGAAGAACGCACGCGGGCTGGCGTGCCCACGGGCGGCCGATTCCACGGCCTTCTTCAGTTCGCCGTCCACGTTCGGGTAGTCCAGGACTGCCTTCGGGTGGATGCCGATGTTGTTGTTGATGATGAATTCCAGGCGCGCCAGACCGACGCCGCCGTTCGGAATCTGCGCGAAGTCGAACGCCAGTTGCGGGTTGCCCACGTTCATCATGATCTTCAGATCGATGGCGGGCATTTCGCCACGGCGCACTTCTTCCACTTCGGTTTCGATCAGGCCGTCATAGATGCGGCCTTCGTCGCCTTCCGCGCAAGACACGGTCACGGCCTGGCCTTCCTTCAGCAGGTCGGTGGCGTTACCGCAACCCACCACCGCCGGAATGCCCAGTTCGCGCGCGATGATCGCGGCGTGGCAGGTACGCCCGCCACGGTTCGTCACGATGGCCGCGGCACGCTTCATCACGGGTTCCCAGTTGGGATCCGTCATGTCGGTGACCAGCACGTCGCCCGGCTGGACCTTGTCCATGTCGGAGATGTCGCCCACGACGCGGACGGGGCCGGCGCCGATCTTCTGGCCGATTGCGCGGCCGGTGATCAGGACCTGGCCGGTAGCCTTCAGACGGTAGCGTTGCTGCACATCGTTCACGCCCTGCTGCGACTTCACCGTTTCCGGGCGCGCTTGCAGGATGTAGATCTTGCCGTCGACACCATCACGGCCCCATTCGATGTCCATCGGGCGCTTGTAGTGCTGTTCGATGATGACGGCGTAGCGGGCCAGTTCATTGACCTCGTCGTCGGTCAGCGAATAGCGGTTGCGCTCGGACACGGGCACGTCCACGGTACGCACGGCGCGGCCTTCCGGACGCTCGGGGTCGAATTCCATCTTGATCAGCTTGGAGCCGATGCGGCGGCCAACGATGGGGAACTTGCCTTGGGCCAGCGTGGGCTTGAAGACGTAGAACTCGTCGGGGTTGACCGCGCCTTGCACCACGGTTTCGCCCAGGCCGTACGACGACGTGATGAACACGACGTCTTCAAAGCCGGATTCGGTGTCGATGGTGAACATGACGCCGGCGCTGCCCTTGTCGGAACGCACCATGCGCTGGATGCCGGCCGAAAGGGCCACATCAGCGTGGGCGTAGCCCTTGTGCACGCGATAGGAGATGGCGCGGTCGTTGTACAGCGACGCGAACACGTGGCGGATCTTGTCCAGCACGTCGTCGATGCCCACGACGTTCAGGAAGGTTTCCTGCTGGCCGGCGAAGGACGCGTCGGGCAGGTCTTCCGCCGTGGCGGACGAGCGCACGGCAAACGAGCCCTTGCCGTCAGCGTCGAGCTTGGCAAAGGCTGCACGGATTTGTGCTTCGAATTCAGCCGAGAACGGCGCTTCGACGATCCATTGGCGGATCTGCGCGCCGGCGTTGGCCAGCTCGCGCACGTCTTCGGGGTTCAGCGTCGTCAGGCGTTCAGCAATGCGCTGATCCAGGCCCGAGGCCTTCAGGAAATCGCGGAAGGCGTCGGCGGTCGTGGCAAAGCCGCCCGGTACGCGGACACCCGCGCCAGACAGCTGGCTGATCATTTCGCCTAGTGATGCGTTCTTGCCTCCTACCGAGTCCACGTCCGTCATGCGGAGCTGCTCGAACAAAACAACATACGACATTGAAGTCACCTTTTACAATGGAATGAAAGCGAGTTAGGTCAAAGCACGAATCGGCGGAAATTTCCGCTTTTTCACACGCTGACCAAACTGGCCTTGGACCGCCCTTGGGGTGACTTATAGGGGCCTGATTGTACTCGGTGGAGTACCCTCGGCTATCTGACTGGTTGGAATTTTTTACACATGACATCTACCCCGATCGCACGCACGGTATACATCGTTTCCGACAGTACCGGCATCACCGCCGAGACCTTCAGCCAGTCGGTGCTGTCGCAGTTCGAAGAGGTGGAATTCAAGCCTATCCGACTGCCTTTTGTCGACACACTTGAGAAGGCGGCCGAGGTCGCCATGCGCATCGACCGCAGCGCGCTTGAAGCCGGGGTGCCGCCCATTGTGTTCAGCACCTTGGTCAACCCCGAGATCCTGGCGCGTGTTCGCCAGGCGAACGGCATTTTCATGGACCTGTTCGGTACCTTCGTCAGCCATATTGAACAGGCGCTGGGCTTGAAGTCCAGCCATTCCATCGGCCGCTCGCACATGCAGGCCAATTCGGAAAAATACCGCAACCGCATCGACGCCATCAACTTCAGCCTGGCGCATGACGACGGCCAGTTCGTCAATCAACTGGACCAGGCCGACGTCATTCTGGTGGGCGTGTCCCGCTGTGGCAAGACGCCCACCAGCCTGTACCTGGCCATGCAATACGCCATCAAGGCGGCCAATTTCCCGCTGACGCCCGATGACTTCGAGCGCGGCACCCTGCCCTCGACCATCGCGCCGCATCGCGGCAAGCTGTTTGGCCTGTCCATCCAGCCCGAACGCCTGGCCGAAGTCCGCAACGAACGCCGCCCCAACAGCCGCTATTCGCAACTTGAGCAGTGCCGTTACGAAGTGGCGGAAGCTGAACGCATGATGCGCCGCGAAGGCATTTCGTGGCTGTCCAGCACCACCAAGTCGATCGAGGAGATCGCTACGACAGTGCTGCAGGAAGTGGGGCTGGATCGAGGCTGAACGGGTGAGCGGGTTGCCCGCTCATCGCCTTACAGGCCTGGCACTCGCTCGGGGCTGGCGGCCCCCCAATAGTGCAGGCCGCGCATTTCGTTTTCCGCCAATTCGGGCGGATCAACCAAGTGCATCGACAAATTGCCCACGGCTCCCGTGGCGCCATACACCTCGGCCATGACCCGGATATAGCGCGTCTGGCCGGGGTCCAGCATGAAGCTCACGCCGTCGCCGGTCCAGTACAGGTTGGTGACGACGTAGCTGCCGGCAGGCCGGTCAACAAAGAAAAAGGCGCCCGGCTTGTTGCGCCCGACCACTTCGCCATTGACGCGCATCTTTTGCTGCGCGGCTGCCAGATTGGTCGGCTGCGGCTGATAGAAATAGATGCGGCCATTACCCTGCGCAATAGGCGGGATGCTGCCTTGCAGCGCTTCGTACTTGCCCCCGGCGCAACCCGCCAGCACGGTCACGATGGCGGCTGCCGCCAAGCCCTTGAACCACGATTTCATTGACGCATCTCCACGGGCAAAGTCACAGGACGGGTAAGCGGCAGGTATGCGCTTTCGCCCGGCAAGTAAAAACCGAGCAGTCGGCCGGACGAGGCAACCAGATAGGCCTCGCCCTGACGCCGGGTTTGAATCGTGAACAAGCCGTCCTGGGCGCGGTAGACGTCGCCCTGCGGCAAGGCGCCCACACGGCGCCATTGCGAGCCCGACCGCAGCGTTACGCTGCTTTCGTTCGGCAACGACGCAATGACCATCCTGGACAGTTGAATCGTGTAGACGGGGTCTGCCGCCGCCACGGGAACCATGCCGATCTTCTGCGTGCTGACCGACATGCATCCCGCCAGCGCGACGACGCAAGACGCCAGCAGCAAGCCTTGCGCCCCGCGCACAAAGCGCGCATGAAATCTATGAAACAGCGATGACGCCATAGCCACCTCGGATTTGCAAAGCGTGAAGTATATGAGTACGACAGACTTTTACAAAACATGCCGCCTCGCGACAGTTTCCGTAACGGCGGTGCGTGATGGCGCCTGGTCAGCGCGCCTTGTCAACGGCCTGGGGCGGCCAACGCCTGACGACGTTGCTCGAACAGGCACACCGCGGCGGCCGCGCCAACATTCAGCGACTCCACGGCATCCATGTCATGCGGGATGCAGACTTTAAGGCTGGCCGCGGCCAGCAGTGCTGGCGCCACGCCTTGGCCTTCATGCCCGAAGACCCATGCGCACCGTTGCGGCAGGCTTCCTGAATACAGGTTTTGCGCGCCGTCCAGGGCCGTGGCCACCAAGGGCACCCGCAACTGCGCAAGCAGATCGGTCAGATCAACGTGCTCGTGAATAGACAGCGAAAAATGGGCGCCCTGCCCGCTGCGCAAGACTTTCGGCGACCAGGCGGCGGCCGTGCCGGTTGCCAGGAACACGCGCTTCACACCGGCGGCCGCACAGGTGCGCAACAAGGTGCCGACGTTGCCGGGGTCCTGGATACGATCGAACAGCACACAGTTTTCTTCCACGGTGGCCGGCATGTCCAGAATGGGCGGCGTCACCAGAAACGCCACGCCCTGCCCGCTTTCCACACTGGCCAAGGACTGCATCAGCCGGGCGTCCAGGGCCAGGCAGCGCGACTCGGGCACGGCAGCCGCAAGCGCGGCGATGTCGGGCTGGGACAGGCGATCAACGTCGAAAATTGCTTGATCGGGCGCACCATGGTGCTGCAACCAGGCTTGGCACAGGTGCACGCCATCAAGCAGAACGGGCGCGCCGCGCTTGCCTGCCGTACCGGCCAGCTTGGCCAGGGCCTTGACGGCTGGGTTCTCCCGAGAACTGATGTGCTTCATGACACCAGGCCGAATGCCTTGATGGGCGCGAAACTGCGCCGATGTTCGGCGCAGGGGCCATGTTCACGCAGCATCTGCAGGTGCAGCGCGGTGCCGTAGCCCTTGTGCTGGTCGAACGCATATTGGGGATACAGGCTATGCAGGCGCAGCAGATCGGCGTCGCGCGCCGTCTTGGCCAGGATGGACGCCGCCGAAATGGCGGGCACCAGCGCATCGCCCTTGATGACGGTCTGCACCGTGCAGCCCAGCTTGGGCGCCTGGTTGCCATCCACCAGCGCAAGCTGCGCCGGTATGGACAGCCCCTGCACTGCCCGCTGCATCGCCAGCATGGTGGCGCGCAGAATATTCAGGGTGTCGATCTCTTCTACGCTGGCGCTGGCAACGCACCAGGCCAAGGCGTATTCCTGGATTTCAAGCGCCAGGGCTTCGCGGGTGGCCGCCTTGAGCACCTTGGAATCCGCCAGCCCGTCGATGGGGCGCGCGGGATTCAGGATCACCGCCGCCGCATAGACGGCGCCCGCCAAGGGGCCACGGCCCGCCTCGTCAACGCCGGCCGTCACCATGGCGGGCTGCACCGGGGCCGCGAACAGGTCAGGCTGCTCCACCCGCCACCTCCAGGATCGCCTGGGCAGCCAGGGCCGGCGTATCGCGCAGCAATTCCTGGTGCATGGCGGTAAAGCGGGCCTCAACACGGGCAATCAACGCATCGTCGGTCAACGACGCCCACGTCGCCTCGGCCAGCTTTTTGGGCGTGGCGTCGTCTTGCAGCAATTCGGGCACGGCGAAGTCGCGCAGCAGCACGTTGGGCAGGCCCACCCAAGGCAGATACGGCCGTTGCTGCCCCGACTTCCACGTCATGATGCGGCGCATCCACGGCGACAACACGTAGGAAATCACCATGGGCCGCTTGTACAGCGCCGTTTCCAGCGTGGCGGTGCCGCTGGCCACCAACACGGCATTGGCCGCTTCCATGACGGACCACGCCACCGGCGCCTTGCGATCGCCGCCAGCGCCGTGCAGATCATCAGCGGTAATGCAGCGCAAGCCGGGCACCGGGTGCTCGGCCAGAATCGCCTGGAATTCGGCGCGCCGCTGGTCGTTGACCATGGGCACGACGCATTGCAAGGCAGGATCTTTTTTCAGCAGCAATTGCGCCGCTTGAAGAAAGCGCGGCGCCAGCAGGCGGATCTCGGATGACCGGCTACCCGGCAGGATCGCCAGCACGCGCGCGTTCGGATCGATGCCCAGGCTGGCGCGCGCGGCGGCGCGGTCCGGCTGCATGGGAATGGCGCCGGCAAGCGGATGGCCCACATAGGTCACCGGAATGTTTTCCTTCCGGTAGATCTCTTCCTCGAACGGGAACAGCACCAGCATGTGCGACACCGACTCGCGGATCTTGTGGATGCGCTCGTAGCGCCACGCCCAGATGGACGGCCCCACGAAATGCACCGTGGGCGTACCGGCCAGACGCAGTTGATGCTCCAGCCGTAAATTGAAATCAGGCGCGTCGATGCCCACGAACACCTTGGGCGGCTCGGCCAGCCAGCGTCGTTTGACGTCGCGATAAGTGGACAGCAAGCTGGGCAGGCGCTTCAGTGCATCGACGTAGCCGAACACGGTCAGCGCATGCATGGGATGCCAGGTATCGAATTCGCGCGCCTGCATCTGCGGCCCGCCTATGCCTTCGCAGCGCACGCCAGCGTCACGCGCTTGCAGACCGGCAATGATACGACCGGCCAGCAAGTCGCCCGAAGGCTCGCCGGCCACCATGCCGATCCGCGTGTTCATGGACGAATGATGCCGCGCGACGCGACTTCCAGAAAATCAAGCATCGTTTGCAGGTGCTCGGCCGCTTCGGGAATTTCTTGTTGGCGCTTGTGCAATTCGGCACGCGCGGCGTCCAGCGGCAAACCCCGGCGATAGATGATCTTGTAGGCTTCGCGCAGTGCCGAAATCATCACCGGCGTGAACCCGCGACGCTTCAGGCCTTCGACGTTGACGCCCACCGGCCGGCACGGATTGCCCGCTGCCAGCACGAACGGCGGCGAATCCTGCATCAGCGAGCTGTTGCCGCCGGTCATCGTGTGGGCACCCACGCGCGCGAACTGGTGCACGCCGGTCAGGCCACCGATGATGGCCCAATCGCCCACATGCACGTGTCCGCCCAACTGCACCGAGTTGGCCAGGATCGTGTGGCTGCCCACGTGGCAATCGTGTGCAACGTGCACGTATGCCATGATCCAGTTGTCACTGCCCAGCGTCGTCTCACCGCCATCCTGCACGGTGCCCGTGTTCAGCGTGACAAATTCGCGCACGGTATTGCGGTCACCGATCGTCAAGCGCGTTTTTTCGCCCGCATACTTCTTGTCTTGCGGCATGCCGCCGATCGAGCAGTAGCGATAAAAGCGGTTGTCGCGCCCGATGGTGGTCACACCATCAATCATGCAGTACGGACCAATTTCGGTCCCGGCGCCGATGGTGACGTCTGGCCCCACCACGGCGAACGGGCCGATCACGGCGCTCGGGTCGATTTTTGCCGCCGGGTCAACGACCGCGGTAGGGTGGATGTTTCCTGCCATTTACTCTTCCAGGCTACGAATCGCGCACATCAGTTTGGCGGACGCCACTTCTTGTCCATCAACCGTTGCACGCGCAGCGTACTTACAGATGCTGCGGCTCAGGCGTTCGGCTTCGACTTCAATGCGCAGTTGATCGCCAGGCACCACGGGGCGGCGGAAGCGCGCGCCATCGACGCCGACCAGGTAGTAGGCGGTCTTGGAGCTATCGCACTTGAGCCCGCCGTTTTCGTCGGTAAACGAGAACAGCGCCGAGGCTTGGGCCATGGCTTCCACGATGAGCACGCCCGGCATCACCGGATGGTGGGGAAAGTGGCCGTTGAAAAACGGTTCATTGATCGAGACATTCTTGATGGCGACGATAGACTTGCCGGGCACCATTTCAACGACACGATCAATCAGCAGCATCGGATAACGATGCGGCAGCCTCTCCATGATCCCCTTGATGTCGAGTTCCATTTTTCTATGCTTTCCTGCGAGATGAAATTATTTTGGCGCGTGCACGCCGAGGCGGCAATCGCGCCCCTTAATCTTTTTCCAGCGTGCGCACGCGGCGGCGCAGTTGCGCCAACTGTTGTATCACGGCGGCGTTGCGCTGCCATTCTCCATGCTCGGCATACGGGAACACGCCCGTATAGCGGCCTGGCTTGTTAATGCTGGAGGTGACCGCCGTGCCACCTGAAATGTGCACGTCGTCGCCCAAGGTCAAATGGCCGGATAGCATCGCGGCGCCGCCGATGGTGCAGCGTTCGCCGATGGTCGTGGACCCTGCGATGCCGACGCATGCCGCTACCGCGGTGTGCGCGCCGATGCGCACGTTGTGCGCCACCATGATCTGGTTGTCCAGCTTGACGCCATCGGACACCACGGTGTCGTCCAGGGCTCCCCGGTCGATGGTGGTGTTGGCCCCGATTTCGACATCGTTACCCACGGACACGCCACCCAACTGGGGAATCTTGCCCCAAGCGCCCTGCCCCAGCGTCGGGTCCGGCGCAAAGCCAAAACCGTCCGCGCCCAGCACGGCGCCGCTGTGGATGATTGCCCGTTCGCCCACTTTCACGCCTTCGTAAAGGGTGACGTGTGCGTGCAGGCGGCTGCCCGCGCCAATGGACGAACCCACCCCAACAACGCAGCCTGGCCCAAGAATGGTGTCGCGACCGATGCGCGCACCCGCTTCCACCACGCAATTGGGGCCAATACGCACACCCTCTTCGAGGACGGCATCAGGCGCCACAACGGCGGAAGGATGCGTAGACCCCGGCAGCGCCGGCCGACGCGCGGCGTCGAACCATTGCGCCACGCGGGCGTACAGCAGATAGGGATGTTTGCAGACCACCAGCGCAAAGGGAGGCCGAACGGCCCCCTCGGCTTCCAGCGCTTCGGCCACGTCTGCCGAGACGATGACCGCCCCCGCCTGCGTGGACCCCAGTTGACTTTGGTAGCGCGGGTTGGCCAGGAAAGTAATTTCCTGGCTACCAGCCGAAGACAAGGTCCCGATACCGCGGACCTTGAAGGGTTCTACGCCGGGAGGCGCGCTGATGCGCCAGTCCATACCCTGGGTATTGGCGGCGCTCAACAGTGCTTCAAGGGTCGGCGCGCGAGCAAGATCCAGTAAAACCGGCATGGTGCGACGGGTACTGCTTACTTGCCCAGGCTCTGAATCACCTTGTCGGTGATGTCGATGCGCGGGTTGACCGTCACGGCGTCCTGGATGATCAGGTCGTAGCTTTCTTGCTCGGCGATGCGCTTGATGGCCTCGTTGGCCTTCGTGACGATGCCCGAGAATTCTTCATTGCGACGGCGATTGAAGTCTTCCTGGAATTCACGACGCTTGCGTTGCAGGTCGGTATCCAGGTTGGACAGTTCGCGCTGGCGCTTCACACGATCCGACTCCGACAGAACCGGCGCGTCCTTGTCGAACTTCTCGGCTTGCGAACGCAGGCTGTTGTTCAGGCGCTGGAGTTCGTCGTCGCGCTTCTTGAATTCGGCTTCGATCTTGCTTTGCGCCGTCTTGGCCGGACCCGATTCACGCAGAATCCGTTCAGTGTTGACGAAGCCGATCTTGGTGTTTTGAGCCTGCGCGGGAATCGCAGCAGCCGAACCGAGAATGAGCGCACCCACCAGGGCAATGGAGCCGCCCAGCTTGCCACGGCGCTTGGCGCGCGGCGTATTCGATGATTTAAGTGCGAAATCAGACATCATGAAAATCTCACCTTCCGTAAGGCAAAGCCAAAGTGTGTATTGTGCCACTAAACAGCAAGGGAGCCGGCCCATGGGGCCCCTCCCTTGTTTTCAAGCGTAACGGCGCGCTTAGAATCCGGTACCGATCTGGAACTGGAAGCTTTGCTTGTCGTCGCCCTGCTTGGAGTTAAGTGGACGGGCGTAAGACAACTGCAACGGCCCCATCGGCGACTGCCACGACAGGCCGATACCGGCCGAGAAACGCCAGCCGCAAGGATCTTCGACCTCGGTATTGTCGCGGCCGCGGGTGCAGCTCAGACCACTGCCGGCAGCAACCTGGCCCGCGTCGCTGAAGATGAACCAGCGCAGCGTACGGTCCTTGCTGGCGCCCGGGAACGGCAGATACAACTGGGCATTGGCCACGATACGGCGCGTGCCGCCCAGATAGTCGCCCGTGAGCGTATCGCGCGGACCCAGCGACGACCCTTCGTAGCCGCGAACGGTGCCGATACCGCCGGCATAGACGTTCTTGATGACCGGGTAGTCCTTGCTGCCGTAGCTGCGGCCCCAATCCACCATGCCGTTCAAGGCCAGCGTGTAGGAACCGCCCAAGGGCACGAAGTACTGCTGCTGACCCGTCAGCATGGTGTATTGCAGGTCCACCGTGGACACGTCGGCCTTCAGGCGCGTGTACGAACCGCTCGTGGGCGCCAGGGCGCTGTCTCGGGTGTCCTTGGACCAGCCGGTGCTGAAGATGACCGAGTTGGTCGAATCGCCGTACTGCCCCACGAAGTCCTTGTAGGCCTGCGGCGAATTCGTGAACAGGTCGATCTGGTTGTGCTCGAAGTTCGCGCCCAGGAAGATCCGGTCGTACTCGGAAATCGGAATACCGAAGTTCATGCCCAGGCCGATGGCCTTGACGCGGTAGTCACCGTCGTTGTTGTTCCAGGGCTCGGTCACGCGGTAGTACGCGGACGTGGTGCGGCTGATGCCGTCCTTGGTCCAGTACGGATCGGTGTGCGACAGCACGATCGCGCGGTTCGTCTTGCTGGTGTTCAACTGCAGCGTCAGGTTGGTGCCGCTGCCGAATACGTTGTCTTCGCTGATACCGGCCGACAGAATCGCCTTTTCAGACGAGCCGTAGCCCACACCCAGGTTGATCATGCCGGTAGGCTTTTCTTTCACGTCGACGTTTACGTCGACCTGGTCGGGCGAGCCCGGAACCGGATCGGTCTTGACGTTGACGTCGCTGAAGTAGCCCAGGCGGTCGACACGGTCGCGCGAGGTCTTGATGTCTTTCGCGTCGTACCAGGCGGCTTCCTGCTGGCGCATTTCGCGGCGCACGACTTCGTCGCGCGTGCGGGTGTTGCCGCCGATCTGGATGCGGCGCACATAAACACGGCGGCTCGGGTCGACGTAGAACGTCAGGTCGGCTTCGTGCTTGGCGCGATCCAGTTGCGGGTTCGGGTTGACGTTGGCAAACGCGTAGCCCAGTTCACCCAGGTAATCGGTAATGGCCTTGGCGGAGTCGTTGGCCTTGGCGGCCGAGAAGGTCTCGTCCGGCTTGACCTGCACCAGCGCGTTGATTTCCTTGTCCAGGCCCAGCAGGTTGCCGGCCAGCTTCACGCTGCGCACCTTGTAGGGCTCGCCTTCGTGAACGGTAATCGTGATGCGGATATCTTTGCGGTCGGGTGAAATCGTGACCTGCGGGGGCTCGACCGAGAACTCCAGGTAACCCTGGTCCAGGTAGAACGAGCGCAGGCGTTCCAGATCGCCTTCGAGCTTTTCGCGGGAATACTTGTCGGTATCGGTGTACCAGGTCAGCCAGCCCGGCGTGGTCAGCTTGAATTCGTCGAGCAGATCGCTTTCCGAAAAAGCCTTGTTGCCGACGAAGCGGATTTCCTGGATGCGGGCGACATCGCCTTCGAACACGTCGAAGCTCACGCCAACGCGGTTGCGCGGCAGCGGCGTCACGGTGGACGTGACTTCAACGCCGTACTTGCCCTTGGACAGGTATTGCTGCTTCAGTTCGTATTCCGCGCGCTCAAGCATGGAGCGGTCGAAAATGCGGCCTTCGGCAAAACCGACCTGCCCCAGCGAAGTGGTGATCGCCTTGGAGTCGAATTCGCGCATGCCGTTGAAATTGACGGAGGCGATGGTCGGCCGTTCCTGCACCACGACCACAACCACGTTGTTGTCCGTCTGGATCTGGACGTCGGTGAAAAAGCCCGTGCCGTACAGGCGGCGGATGGCCTCGGTCGCTTCTTCTTCGGTGAATTTCTCGCCCACTTTCACGGGGAGATAACCGAAGACGGTGCCGGCGTCAGTCCGTTGAATCCCTTCTACGCGGATATCCCGCACGACAAAAGGGTCGAAGGCTTGGGCCATGGCCGGCAGCATTAATGCGGCGATGAGACCCGGCAGTACACCCTTTTTGTGATGAAACATCCGGCGAAAAGACATCCTTGACTATCCTCGGTCGTGCAAATGGCGGGGGATTTTATGCTAAATCGCGATTAGGTGAATAAACGCGTGAAATCGTTAAACAGCGCAAGCCCCATAAGGCCTGCCAATAAACCTATGCCGGCGCGCTGTCCAATATCGATCCACCTCGCTGGCGGCGGGCTACCCCGCACAATTTCGACGAGATAGTACAGCAGATGGCCGCCATCAAGCATAGGAATGGGAAGCAAATTTAATACACCCAAGCTGATACTGATCAACGCAATATAGGCGATATACGCAACAATGCCGATTCTGGCGGTCTGGCCGGCATAGTCCGCGATGGTGACCGGACCGCTGACATTGCGCCACGAGACATCGCCCGTGACCATGCGGCCCATCATGCGCAGCGAAAACCAGGCCGTGTCCCAGGTGCGCACCGCACCCAGCCACACGCTTTCGAACAAGCCATAGCGCACGGTCACCATGGGCACGTCGCCGCCCAACTGGACGCCCAGCCGGCCGATTTCCTGGCCGTTCACCACTTCGGGGCGCGGCGTGACATTCAGCGAAATATTGGCGCCATCGCGCAGCAAGGTCAGCGTCAGCGTCTGGCCGGCGCTTTGCTGGATCTGCTTGATGACCGAGCCCGTTTCCGGCGTGGGTTGGCCGTTGATGGCGACGATGGTGTCACCGGTGCGCAGGCCGGCTGCCTGGCCTTCGCCGCCGTCGTTGACGGCGCGCACGCCAGGCTTGGGCTGAGCCAGGCGGATACCGGCCGCGGCAAGCGGGTCGCCGGCGGAAGGGTCCATGGCGTTGGGCGGCAAGTTCAGTTCACGTTGCTGGACCGAGCCCGACGGGGTGCTGACTTCAACCAGCGCGCGGCCACCGGTGGACAGAACGTCCATCAGGCGCCAGCGCGCATCCGACCACGACGCGACTTCCTGGCCATCAATGGCAAGGATGCGGTCGCCAGCCAGCAGGCCGGCCTGCGCGGCAGGCGATTCAGCGGTGGGTTGGGCGATGATGGCCTGCGGTTCGTCCGTACCGGCCATGTTCAGCCCGGCATACAGGAAGACCGCAAGGATCAGGTTGAATAGCGGGCCGGCCGCGACGATGGCGATGCGCTGGCCAACCGGCTTGTTGTTGAATGCGCTGGCGGCCTCGGCCGGCGTGGCGCCGGCGGGCGCTTCGTCTTGCATCTTGACGTAGCCGCCCAGCGGCAAGGCGGACACGGCCCATTCCGTGCCATGCTTGTCCGTGCGGCGCAGAATGACCTTGCCGAACCCCAACGAGAAGCGCAGCACTTTCACGCCGCACAGGCGGGCCACCCAATAGTGTCCCAGCTCATGGAAGGTGATCAGTGAGCCAAGCGCTACGGCAAAGGCCAGCAGGGTGAAAAGCATGGGGATCGGGATCTAGGGAATCAGAAGCAAGCGGGGCCAGCCGTCAGGCCAGCCCAAGGTTACCTGCGAAGGTGCGCGCATCAGCGTCCAGCGCCAGCACTTCGTCAAGGCTGTTGAGCGTAACAGATGCTTGCCCCGCCTGCCACTCCAGGGTGGCTTCGATCACGCGCGCGATCCAGGTGTAGGGAAGACGGCCGTCCAAAAACGCCGCAACGGCGACTTCATTGGCGGCGTTGAGCGCCACGCAGGCGCCCTGCCCGGCCCGCAAGGCGTCAAAGGACAAGGCCAGACAAGGAAACCGAGCCAGATCGGGCTTTTCGAAATCCAGGCGACCCAGGCGGGTCAGATCCAACGGCCCGACGCCGCTTTCCAGACGTTCAGGAAAGCCCAGCCCATAGGCAATGGGGGTACGCATGTCGGGCTGGCCCAACTGCGCCAGCACGGAGCCATCGTCGTACTCAACCATGGAATGCACGACGCTTTGCGGGTGCACCACTACTTCGATTCGGTCGGCGGGCATGGCGAACAGCCAATGCGCCTCGATCACTTCCAGCCCCTTGTTGAGCATGGTCGCCGAGTCCACCGAGATCTTGCGGCCCATGCTCCAGTTCGGGTGGGCGCAGGCTTGAGCGGGGGTCACATCGTGCAGGTCTTCGAGATCGCGCCCGCGGAACGGGCCGCCGGAGGCCGTCAGCAACAGGCGGCGTACGCCCGGCGCGGGCGCGTCAGGCGCCTGGGCCCGCCCGCCGTGAGGCAGACACTGGAAAATGGCATTGTGTTCGCTATCGATGGGAAGCAGTTCCGCGCCGTTGTCGCGCACGGCCCGCATGAAGAGCGAGCCCGCGGCGACCAGCGCTTCCTTGTTGGCCAGCAACACGCGCTTGCCGCTACGCGCGGCGGCAAGCGCGGCGGGCAAGCCAGCGGCGCCCACGATGGCCGCCATGACCGAATCGCACTGCGGGTCCGCCGCCGTATCGGCCAGCGCCTGCGCGCCCACACGGATGTCGGGCATGGGCTGCGCGCCCGTCCAGGCGGCAATGAATCGCTTGCGGGCGGCCGCATCCGGCACCACCACGACGGCGGCGCGGCTGGCCAGGGCCTGCTCAGCCAGACGCTCCATCCGGCTGTGGGCGGACAGCGCGTAAACCCCCAGGCGTTCGGGGTGGCGGGCAATCACATCCAGCGTGCTTTCACCGATCGATCCGGTCGACCCGAGCACGACGACGCGTTGAAAAACCGTCAAAACAGCACTCCAGACAAAATTAGCGCAAACGGCGCGACGGGAAGAATCGCGTCGATTCGGTCATACACCCCACCGTGGCCGGGCAGCAGCGTGCTGGAATCCTTGCGACCCGCGCGGCGCTTGAGCAGCGATTCGAACAGGTCGCCCACGATGGACACCACGCCCAGCAACGCGGCAATGGGCAGGGCCAGCCAGAAGCTCCAGCGTTCCACCAGCGCGTGGCCGAACGAGCCGGCCCACAGGCTGGACAGCCCGATCCAGACCACCGCGCCCAGCACTCCGGCAATGGCGCCTTCGATGGTCTTGCCCGGACTGACCCTAGGGGCGAGCTTACGCTTACCGAAGGCGCGGCCGGCGAAATACGCGGCAATATCAGCCACCCAGACCAGCGCCAGCAGCGACACCACAAAGCCCGCGCCGCGCGCGACGAACATCTGCGCCAGCACGGCCCAGGCGGCAAAGGCGGCGGGTACGGAAAAGACGGACCAGCCCAGGCTGGCGGGCGGCGCATCGGAACGGCCGCGAATCACGGCGGTAACGCCGCCGAACAGCCAGACGGCGGCGACGGCGGGCACCACATAGCGCAGCACCCAGGCCGGATCGCGCCAACCCACGCCGCCACCGGCAAGCCAGGCCGAGGCAAGCGCCAGCATGCCGGCGAACAGCAGCACGGCGACGCCGATGGAAATCAAGGGGGACGGAGGCTGGGGCAGCGTCAGGCGCAGCCATTCCCAGTTGGCGCAGGCGGCGGCCAAGGCCAGCAAGGCGACAAACCACCAGGGGTTGGCGCTGATCATCGCGGCGGCCAGAATGGCCAACAGAATGACGGCGGTAACGATACGCTGGCCCAACATATGACGGTCTCCTCGTGTGCTGCTCTGGAAAGACGCGCTTGTCGCCGTCTGCTTACTGCGCGCCGCTTTCGTTGACTTGCGCGCTGGTGCGGCCGAAGCGGCGTTCGCGGGTGCGATACCAGTCAAAAGCCGCTTGCAGCTCGGCGGCGCCAAAATCCGGCCAATAGCGGTCCGTGAAGTAGAACTCCGCGTAAGCCATCTGCCAGATCAGGAAATTGGAAATGCGCTGCTCACCGCCGGTGCGGATGAACAGATCGGGCTCGGGCGCCCACGACATCGACAGATGCCGAGCCAGGCGCTCTTCATTGACTTGCTCGGGGTGGGACGCAAGCTCGGGTTCGGCTGCCAGCATCGCGCGGGTGGCCTGAAGAATGTCCCAGCGTCCGCCGTAGTTGGCGGCAACCGTCAGATGCAGGCGGTCGTTGTGCGCGGTACGTGCCTGCGCGGCCATGATCAGCTCTTGCAGGCGGGGTTCGAACGCGCTCAGGTCGCCAATGACATGCAAGCGCACGCCCTGCTCGTCCAGCTTGCCGATCTCGCGCTCCAGCGCCTGCACGAACAGGCGCATCAACAGCGAGACCTCTTCGGCGGGCCGGCGCCAGTTTTCGGAACTGAAGGCGAACAACGTCAGGTAGCGCACCCCGGCGCGCCCACAGGCCTCGACCACGCGGCGCACGGCCTGCACGCCCTTAGCATGGCCGGCAGTGCGAGGCAGCAGCCGCCGCGTAGCCCATCGCCCGTTGCCATCCATGATGATGGCGACGTGTTCGGGTATGTCGCGAGTATCGGGAACCGCCTGGGTCGAACTGGTTGCCATGGGTGTGGGGCTGCGCGGAAGGCCGGCGAAAATCAGAAATACGGGAGAAAAACCTGCGCCGTCGTTCCATTGCTGCATAGCGGTGCTGCGAAGCAATGGTAAGGACGGCGCATAGGCAAGAAAATCCTGACGCCGGGGAAAACGGGCTATCCGTCTACCCCGAAACAATCACGGATTATACGGTCATGATTTCTGCTTCTTTCTGGACGACCATCTTGTCGATGTCCGTCACGGCACGATCGGTCAGCTTTTGGACATCGTCCTGGGCGCGACGCTCGTCGTCCTCGGAGATCTCCTTGTCCTTGACCAGCTTCTTCAACGCTTCGTTCGCTTCACGGCGCAGGTTGCGCACGGCGATCTTGGCATCTTCGCCTTCGCTGCGCACGACCTTGGTCAGGTCACGGCGGCGCTCTTCGGTCAGGGCGGGCATCGGCACGCGGATGGTGTCGCCCATCGAGATCGGGTTCAGACCCAGATCCGATTCACGGATAGCCTTTTCAATCGGGCCGGCCATTTGCTTTTCGTAGGGCTGCACGCTGATGGTGCGGGCGTCCACGAGGTTGACGTTGGCGACCTGACCGACCGGCACGGGCGAACCGTAGTAGTCGACCTGTACGTGGTCCAGGATGCCGGTGTGGGCGCGGCCCGTCCGGATCTTGCCCAGGTTGATCTTGAGCGTATCAAGCGACTTGGCCATCCTGGCTTCGGCGGATTTGCGGATTTCTGCTGCGCTCATGGAATTTCCTTTTCTTTAAACGTGTACCAACGTGCCTTCGTCTTCGCCGCTGACCACTCGCTTGAGCGCGCCGGACTTATTGATCGAAAACACTTTGATCGGCAGTTTCTGGTCACGGCACAACGCGAAGGCCGTGGCGTCCATGACTTCCAGACGGCGCACGATCGCTTCATCGAAGCTGATGCGCGAATAGCGCGTCGCGGTGGGATCCTTGTTGGGATCCGCACTGTAGATGCCGTCCACTTTGGTGGCTTTCAACACGATCTCCGCGCCGATTTCGGCGCCACGCAAGGCGGCGGCGGTGTCGGTCGTGAAGAAGGGGTTGCCCGTGCCCGCCGCGAAGATGACGACCTTGCCCTCTTCGAGGTAGCGCAAAGCCTTCGGGCGGATGTAGGGTTCGACGACCTGATCGATGTTCAGGGCGGATTGTACGCGGGTGTCGATACCCTTGTGCTTGAGTGCGTCTTGCAACGCAAGCGCGTTCATGATGGTGGCCATCATGCCCATGTAGTCGGCGGTGGCGCGGTCCATGCCCTGCGCACCCGGGGCGACGCCACGGAAAATGTTACCTCCGCCAATGACGATGGCCAGTTCGACGCCGGTGGCGGCGACTTCGGCGATCTCATCGGTCATGCGGACGATGGTGGAACGGTTGATGCCAAAAGCATCCTCGCCCATCAGCGCCTCGCCGGAAAGTTTGAGAAGAACCCGTTTGTATGCTCTGCTGCTCATAGGTGATATCCCGAAGAACAATCCGACGAAAGTGTAAGACAAGAATGAGGGAACCCCCTCAATGCCGCGGATTCGCCCTCTGCCCAGGAGGTTTTCCCCCATGGACCGGCCCCGCGGCGTAAAAAGGCCGGACTAGAATTTAATCTAGTGCCGGCCTTTAAGCACTACCCCTGACGGTTAGGCTGCGCCGGCGGCGGCAGCGGCAACCTCAGCGGCAAAGTCGCTGGTCTTCTTCTCGATACCTTCGCCGACAACAAACAGCACGAACTTGCTGATCGAAGCGCCATTGGCCTTCAGATGCTGTTCGACCGTGTGCTTGTCGTTCTTGACGAAAGGTTGCGACAGCAGGGTCACTTCCTTCAAGAACTTGGCGACCGAACCTTCAACCATCTTGGCGACGATGTCAGCCGGCTTGCCGGATTCGGCGGCCTTCTGCTCGGCAACCGAACGCTCGGCGGCGATGTCGGCCGGGTTCACGCCGTCGGCGTTCAGGGCCTTGGGCTTGGTGGCGGCGATGTGCATCGCCAGGTCCTTGCCCACTTCCTCGGCGCCGGAGTATTCCACCAGCACGCCGATCTTGCCGCCGTGCACGTAGCTGGCCAGCGCGTTCGGCGTCTCGATGCGCTCGAAACGGCGGATCGAGATGTTTTCGCCGATCTTGCCGATCAGGGCGGTACGGGTCGTTTCAACGGTGCCTTCACCGAACGGCAGGGCCGACAGAGCGGCGACGTCGGCCGGGTTCTGCGTGGCGACCAGTTCAGCCAGCTTGTTCACGAAGCCGACGAAGTCGTCGTTCTTGGCGACGAAGTCGGTTTCGCAGTTGATTTCAACGACGGCGCCTTGCTTGGCATCGGCGGAGATGAACAGACCGATCAGGCCTTCGGCGGTGACGCGGGCAGCGGCCTTGCTGGCCTTGTTGCCCAGCTTGACGCGCAGGATTTCCTCGGCGCGAACCAGGTCGCCTTCGGCTTCCGTCAAGGCCTTCTTGCACTCCATCATGGGCGCGTCGGTCTTCTCGCGCAGTTCCTTGACCAGGGCAGCGGTAATTTCAGCCATGTTTGCTCCAAATTTTGCTAAGACACGCCCCGGCTCGCCGGGGCAGTGATTTGATTCGATGGGACGCCCGCCAGTGGCGGGCCAGGAAGATGGGAGCCCACCTTCGCAGTGCCGGCGAGGCGGGAGCGGTTCTGTTTCAAAAGCCGCTCCCGGACACTAACCGCCGGACATGACAGCAGGCTTAGGCCTGGTTGTCCTGCACTTCGACGAACTCTTCCTGACCTTCACCCAGCTCTTCGACCAGACCGTTCATGTTCTGTTCGCGGCCTTCCAGCACGGCGTCGGCGATGCCCTTGGCGTACAGCGCGATGGCCTTGGCGGAGTCATCGTTACCCGGGATGACGTAGTCGATGCCGTCGGGCGAGTGGTTGGTGTCAACCACGGCGACCACGGGGATACCCAGCGTCTTGGCTTCGGCGATGGCAATCTTGTGGTAGCCGACGTCGATGACGAACATGGCGTCAGGCAGACCGTTCATGTCCTTGATGCCGCCGATCGACTTGTTCAGCTTGTCCAGTTCGCGTTGGAACAGCAGGCCTTCCTTCTTGATCATGCGCTCGGCGCCGCCTTCGGCAACGACGACTTCCATGTCCTTCAGGCGCTTGACCGAGGTCTTGACCGTCTTGAAGTTGGTCAGCATGCCGCCGAGCCAGCGGGCGTCGACGAAGGGCATGCCGCAACGAGCGGCTTCGGAGGCGACCAGCTCGCGAGCAGCGCGCTTGGTGCCGACAAACAGGATGTTGCCGCCGCGAGCAGCCAACTGCTTCACGAACTTGGTGGCTTCCTGGTACTTATCAACCGTCTTTTCCAGGTTGATGATGTGAATCTTGTTGCGGTGACCGAAGATGTACGGAGCCATCTTGGGGTTCCAGTAACGGGTTTGGTGACCAAAGTGGACACCCGCTTCCAGCATTTCGCGCATCAAAGACATGTAATTCTCCAAGGGTTGATTTCTTGCGCCGCACCTGCATCAGCCTCTGGCTGACACCCTGGGTGGTGAGACGCGCGATTTCCCGCAACACGCGGGATGGACAAAATTTTAACCGGGCCGACCGATCACTGCCGCAATAAAACTACTGCTTCCGCGATAAACCCAGACGACCGACACAACAGGAACCCTGCACCGCACACTTGCTCATGCTTGTTCTAGACAAGCAGGCGCTGAGCCAGACACTCCAGGAGATTCCTGGAAGTTTCCGGGGTTCAGCGCACCCGGACTTGTTTTGTTGGCAGCGAAATCCAGCTCTTCACATTCAGGCTTGACGCCCTCTTGCGCATCAGGCCACCAGGGCATTTCTTCAAAAAACCCGAAGGTTTTCAAGAACTTAATCTGGCGCCCATACCGAACCTGCATCGCCGCTCAAAAACATGACCGGGCTTACAAGCACGCCGTGCCCCGGGTTTGCTGATTTCAAATACTCACATAAATCCTGCGTGGCCCCTTCCGCACCTTGCGCTCTTTCAGTACCTGGCAACCTGCCCGATTTCGCTCCACAACCTTCGCTTGCGGTGAAACTTCAGGGCATGCTGCCGATCTCATGAAAGATCGTTCGGGGCAAAGAGACTGGCAAAACTCATGCGGCGCATTTTCGACCACCGCTGCCAGGATCGGCTCTTGCCGTAACCCGATTGCTCCCCAAAATTTTAGGGAAGCCTATAATTCTACTATTCTTTCAAGCAGACATTCAAGCGAGAGATCGTCAAGTTACTCCATGGGCACAATTACCAATCCGGCCGACCTGGCCAAGATGCGCGCCGCCTGCCAGGACGCCGCCAAAGTTCTCGATTTCATCACTCCCTACGTGAAGCCGGGCGTCACCACCGGAGAGCTGGACCGCCTCTGCCTGGAATACCTGACTGACGAATTGAAGGTCAAGTCCGCCACGGTGGGCTACGCCCCGCCCGGCTACCCGCCCTTCACCGGCGCCATCTGTACGTCGGTGAACCACCAGGTCTGCCACGGCATTCCGGGCGACAAGGTGCTGAAAAACGGGGACTCACTCAATATCGACGTCACCATCATCAAGGATGGCTGGTTCGGCGACACCAGCCGCATGTACGCCGTGGGCGAACAGTCCATCTTGTCGCGCCGCCTGACCGAGATCACCTTCGAATGCATGTGGAAGGGAATCCAGCAGGTGAAGAACGGCGCCACCCTGGGCGACGTGGGCAACGCCATCCAGAAGCATGCGGAATCCAACGGCTTTTCGGTGGTGCGCGAATTCTGCGGCCACGGCATCGGCCAGCGTTTTCATGAAGATCCGCAGGTGCTGCATTATGGCAAGCCCGGGACGGGCGTGAAATTGGTGACGGGTATGTTGTTCACCATCGAACCCATGATCAACGCCGGCCGCCGCGAAATTCGCCAGCTTGCCGATGGCTGGACGGTCGTCACCCGCGACCACAGCCTGTCGGCGCAGTGGGAACATGCCGTCTGCGTCACCGATACCGGCTATGAAGTGCTGACCCTGTCGCCCGGCATGCCGCAACCGCCGGCTTTCATCAAAGAGCCCATCGTCATTCCCGCCGTGTAAGGCTCCGCCGCCCGCCCCATGACCGCCGAATTCCTCAGCTCCCTGCGTGAACGCATTCAGCAAGCCCGACGCGCCGCGGTAACCCAGTTCCGCGAACACGAGCGTCCGGACACGTTGCTGTCCGAATTGCGGCGCATCGTGGACGCCGCGCTGCGCGACTTGGTCAAGCATTGCCCGCTGCCCTTGGGCGCCACGCTGGCGGCGGTGGGCGGTTATGGCCGGGGCGAGCTGTATCCGCATTCCGACGTCGATCTGCTGATTCTGCTGCCGCACGCCCCCACGTCCGAAGAGGAATCGGCCATTGAACGGCTGGTGGCCTCGTTGTGGGACCTGGGCCTGGAGCCGGGCCACAGCGTACGCACTATTGAAGACTGCGAACGCGAGGCCGATGCCGACATCACCGTGGAAACGGCGCTGCTGGAATCGCGCTGGCTAGCGGGCAGCCGCATCCTGATGCGCAAGTTCGACGCCGCCACGAAGTCGCGGCTGGATCCGCGCGCCTTCTTCCGCGCCAAGCGGGTCGAGATGCAGCAGCGCCATGCGCGCTATCACGACACGCCCTACGCGCTGGAACCGAATTGCAAGGAATCGCCCGGCGGCTTGCGCGACCTGCAAGTCATTCTATGGATGGCGCGTGCCGCGGGCTTCGGCAATAGCTGGCGCTCGGTGGCGCAAGCGGGCTTGCTGACGTCTTCCGAAGCGCGCGACCTGCGCAAGGCGGAACAGGCCTTCAAGCGCTTGCGCATTGAACTGCACCTGCTGTCGAAGCGCCGAGAAGACCGCGTGCTGTTCGATCTGCAACCGGCGCTGGCCGAGGTCTACGGCATCCACGCCACCGCCACGCGGCGCGGCAGCGAACTGCTGATGCAGCGCTATTACTGGGCCGCGCGCCTGGTGACGCAGCTGAACGGCATCCTGGTGCAGAACATCGAAGAGCGGCTGTTCCCGCGCCCCGATAGCGATGCGCGCGACATCGACGACGACTTCCGCAACCTGCGCGACCGCCTGGACATCATTCGCGACGACGGCTTCGAACGTAACCCCACCCTGCTGCTGCGCGCCTTCCTGGTGATGCAGCAACACCCCGAACTCACCGGCATGTCGGCGCGCACGCTGCGCGCCATCTGGCATTCGCGCCATCGCATCGATGCGCAGTTCCGCCGCAACCCGGTCAACCGCAAGCTGTTCTTGCAGATCCTGCAGCAGCCGCGCGGCATCGTGCACGAGCTGCGCCGCATGACCATGCTGAACATCCTGCCGCGCTACCTGCCGGTGTTCCGCCGCATCGTGGGCCAGATGCAGCACGACCTGTTCCACGCCTACACGGTGGACCAGCACACGCTGGCCGTGGTGCGCAACCTGCGCCGCTTCACCATGCCCGAGCACGCCCAGGAATACCCGCTGGCCAGCCAATTGATTGCAGGGCTGGACCGACACTGGCTGCTGTACGTGGCGGCGCTGTTTCACGACATCGCCAAGGGCCGTGGCGGCGACCACTCCGAACTGGGCGCCCGCGAAGTGCGCAAGTTCGCGCAAGACCACGGCATGGATCCCGAAGACGCCAAGCTGGTGGAATTCCTGGTGCGCCAGCATTTGCTGATGTCGGCCGTGGCGCAAAAGCGCGACTTGTCCGACCCGGCGGTGGTGCAGGAATTTGCCGCCACCGTCAAAGACGAACGCCATCTGACGGCGCTCTATCTGCTGACGGTGGCCGACATCCGCGGCACCAGCCCCAAGGTCTGGAACGCCTGGAAGGGCAAGCTGCTGGAAGACCTGTACAAGCTGACCCTGGCCGCGCTGGGCGGCGCCCATGCGGACGCCCACACGGTGCTGACCGAGCGCAAGGAAGAAGCGGCCCGCCTGACGCGCCGGGCCGGCCTGCGCGACGACGCCCGCGAAGCCTTCTGGAACCAGTTGGACGTGGCCTACTTCCTGCGCCACGACGCCTCGGACATCGCCTGGCACACGCGCCACCTGTATCACCAGGTGGCGCCTACGCAGGCGGTGGTCAGGGCGCGCCCCACCGAGCAAGGCGAAGGCCTGCAGATCATGGTCTACACGCGCGACGCGCCGGACCTGTTCGTGGCGATCTGCGGGTACTTCGACGCCAAGAACCTGTCCATTCAGGACGCTCGCATCCACACCACGCGCCACGGCTGGGCGCTGGACAGCTTTATCGTGCTGCTGCCCGAAGGCGCCAGCGATCTGCGCGCCCAGGCCACGCTGGTGGAACACGAACTGGCCGAGCGCCTGAAAGACCCGCACGCGGCCGCCCAGGCGCAGCCCAGCCGTGGCGGTTACTACGGCCGCAACCGGCAGTCGCGCGTGTCGCGCGTGTTCCCGGTCATGCCGCAAGCCGAGCTGCAGCCGGACGAGCGCAGCACGTCGTGGCGCCTGTCCGTTACCGCCACTGACCGCCCCGGCCTGCTGCACGCACTGGCGCGCGTATTCGCCCAGCACGAGATCAACCTGCTGATGGCCAAGATCATGACGCTGGGCGACCGCGTGGAAGACGTGTTCATCGTGGATGGCTCGGCGCTGGCGCGCCCCCGCATCCAGATGCAGTTTGAACGCGACATCCTTGACGCGCTGGCCGGCGACGAGGCGCAACAACGGGTGGCCTGATCGCGTGGCTTGATTGGGTGGCTTGATTGGGTGGCTTGATTGGGTGGCTTGATTGGGGGCCCCTGATCGGGCCGCCTGATCAGGTCACCACCCCTCGCCCGAAGCGCATACAATCCGGGTTTTCGGCCAGGCGATACCCGCTCCCATGCAGCTCAACGACTATCTGCGCGTCTTCGGTGGCAGCTTCTTTTTTGCGCTGGCCACGCTGCTGCCCTTTTTGAACCCCCCCGCCATTGCGCCCATCTTCCTGTCGCTGACCGAGGGCGCCTCGTCGGCCACGCGCGTGGTGCTGGCCAAACGGGTGGCGGTCAACGTCTGCCTGATGCTGATCGTGGCCATGGTGGCCGGCAACGTGCTGCTCAGCTTCTTCGGCATTTCCTTGTCGATCGTGCGCGTGGGCGGCGGCATGCTGGTGATTGCCAGCGCCTGGCGGCTGGTGAATTCGCCCGACGCCGACACCGAGCGCGTGGCGCGCATGGCCGAATCATTCACCCCCGAAATGGCGAAGGCGCGCGCGTTCTACCCGCTGACGTTTCCCATCAGTTGCGGCCCCGGCTCCATTGCCGCGGCCATCACCGTGGGCGTGTCCTTGCGCGACCAGAACCACGTGCTGAGCCTGGTGCGGCTGGGCGGTTCCATCCCGGGCATCATCGCGGTGTCCCTGACCCTTTATGTTTGCCTGCGCTTCGCCGCGCAGATGCTGCACCGCCTGGGCGACAACGGCACGGCCGTGTTCATGCGCTTGTCGGCGTTCATCATGCTGTGCCTGGGCGTGCAGATATTCTGGGAAGGCGCGCGCGACCTGATGCTGGGTTTGTTGACGCAGGTGATGCAACCAATTCCGGTTCCCAAGGCCTAAGCGTTGGCCGGGCCGCGCGCCCGCATCGATCAATCTCAAAACAAGTTAAAAATGACTACCCGCTCTGAACGCCTGCTTCGCCTGATTGCCCTGCTTTGCTTCGGCGCCGTTGGCGTTGCCCTGATTTCCCAACACGTCTTCGACATGCCGCCCTGCGCGTGGTGCGTGCTGCAACGCTTGATCTATCTCGTGATTGGCGTGGTGGCGCTGGTTGGTGGCTTTGGCGGCGGCCGGGTGCTGACTCGCATCGCCGGCGCGCTGGCGGCACTGCTGTCGCTGTCCGGCGTGGTGGCGGCCTGGTACCAATACAGCGTGGCGGCCAACATGCTGTCGTGCGACCAGACGTTTGCCGACCGCTTCATGACCGGCATCGGCCTGGAAGGCAACGTGCCGTGGCTGTTCGGCATTTTCGCCACCTGCATGGACGCCAAGGTGCCGGTGCTGGGCATCGAATATGCCTTGTGGAGCCTGGCGCTCTTCGTGGTCTTGTTCTTCATGGCGCTGCCCGTCGTCTTCGGCCGCGCCCGAGCCTGAATCCAAACGCGGACGCGCGCCTGGCGGCCCGCGCCTGACAACACCGCGCCGATTGCCTCCCAAGGCGGCGCGGAGGTCTACTCCAGCTGTGACTACCCTGAAATACCTGACCGGCTATCCGGAACCCCTGCTCGTCCAGGCCCAAACGCTACTTGAGCGCGGCAAGCTGGGCGCCGCCCTGCTGTCGCGTTACCCGGACGGCCCACATGATGTCCGCACGGACCGCGCGCTGTACCAGTACGTGACGGACCTGAAGAACACCTATCTGCGCAACGGCGACCTGATCAATAAAGTTGCCTACGACAGCAAGATCCATGTGATTCAGCATGCCCTGGGCCAGCACACCTACATCTCGCGCGTGCAGGGCGGCAAGCTGCGCGCCAAGCACGAGATCCGGGTGGCGACGCTGTTCAAGACCGTGCCGGCCGAATTCCTGAAGATGATCACCGTGCACGAGTTGGCGCATCTGAAAGAGAAGGACCACAACAAGGCCTTCTACAACCTGTGCCTGCGCATGGAACCGCACTATCACCAATACGAATTCGATCTGCGGCTATATCTGACGCACCTGGAGGCCACGCGCGAATCGTTGTGGGCTCCCAAGGGCTGACTGGCCGCCGCCCCTGCGTGAATCTTCGGTATGATGGCCCCGCGCGCGATGCCTCGCACGCCATCGAACTTACGCCGAATCCGGCCACGTCCCCACTACCATGACGCTTTCGTCCAACATGACCGAGGGCGCCGCCCTGCTGGCGCAACTGCGCGCCGTGGTCGGCCCCGCCCATGTACTGACCAGCGATTCGGCCACGCGCCGCTTTTGCAGGGGCCATCGCACCGGCGAAGGCAAAGTCCTTGCCGTGGTGCGGCCGGGCACGTTGTTGGAACAGTGGCGCGTGTTGCAGGCCGTGGTGCAATCCGGCCGCATCGTCATCATGCAGGCGGCCAACACGGGGCTGACCGGGGGCTCTACGCCAGACGGCGATCACTACGACCGCGACATCGTCCTGATCAACACGCTGCGCATTCCGGGCATTCAGCTTATCCGCGATGGCAAGCAGGTGGTTTGCCTGCCCGGCGCCACGCTGGATCGCCTGGAACAGGCGCTGGCGCCGCTGGGGCGTGAGCCGCATTCGGTGATCGGGTCGTCTTGCATCGGCGCGTCCGTGTTGGGCGGGGTGTGCAATAACTCGGGCGGCGCCTTGATGCGGCGCGGCCCTGCCTACACCGAACTGGCCCTGTACGCGCGCGTGGACGACGACGGCTCGTTAAGCCTGGTGAACCACTTGGGCATTGAACTGGGCGCAACGCCCGAAGACATCCTGACCCGCTTGCAGGCCGGGCAATATGGCCCGGACGACATCCGCGATGACGCGGGCGCCGCGTCGGATCCGCGCTATGCGCAGCACGTGCGCCAAATCGACGAACCCACGCCGGCCCGCTTCAATGCGGACCCGTCGCGCCTGTTCGAGGCCTCGGGTTCCGCTGGCCGCGTCTGCCTGTTCGCCGTGCGCCTGGATACGTTTGAACGCGAACCCAGCACCGTCTTTTATATCGGCAGCAACCAACCCGACGATCTGACGGCCGTGCGCCGGCAATTGTTGGCCGAGCTGCCGCGCCTGCCCATCGCGGGTGAATACATCCATCGCGACGCCTTCGATATCGGCGCGCGCTACGGCAAGGACGTGTTCTTGCTGATCGAAAAACTGGGCACGGCGCGCGTGCCGCAAGCGTTTGCGATCAAGAGCCGAGTCGATGGCATTTTCGAGCGCCTGGGGCTGCACGGCCTGACCGACCGCTTGATCCAGGCCGCCATGGCGTTGTGGCCTCAGCACTTGCCTCACCGCATGCGCGACTATCGTGATCGCTACGAACACCATTTGCTGCTGCGCGTGTCGAACGACACCGCCGACGCCACGCGCGCGTTCCTGCAACGGCATTTTGACGAGCGCAGCGATGCGGCGTTCTTTGAATGCAGCGCCGACGAAGGTCGCAAAGCCTTTCTGCATCGCTTCGCCATCGCGGGCGCGGCGATTCGCTATCGCGACACCCATCGCTCATCGGTCGAGGACATTGTGCCGCTGGACATCGCGCTGCGCCGCAACGACCGCGACTGGGTTGAAACGCTGCCCGCCGACATGGAACGCGACATCGTCCACAAGCTCTATTACGGCCATTTCTTCTGCCACGTCTTCCACCAGGACTACATCGTGCGCAAAGGCGTGGACCCGATCGCGATGGAACATCGCATGTGGGCATTGCTGGACGCGCGCCAGGCGGAATATCCGGCCGAGCACAATGTGGGCCACTTGTATGTCGCCAAGCCGGCGCTGGCCGCGTTTTACCAGGACCTGGATCCCACCAACACGTTCAATCCCGGCATCGGGCATACATCGAAGCTGCTGAACTGGGGCGCGTGCTGCGGGCAACAAGGCATGCCGGCCGCATATGGTGTCCAGGCCGACAGCCTTCAGACTGACGGCAACGAGGGCGCCGACGCCAGGTAGCGGGGGCAAGCAAACCCAGGCGTGCATAAAAAAATGCCGTTCACGCAAGTGAACGGCATTTTTACTGAGGCCCTACCCGACTGGATCAGGCGTCGTTGGCGGCGTAGCCCATGTTGAATTGCAGGCCGCTTGCGCCTTCGTCCTGACCGGGCTCGGCGCGCGACTGGCCCAGGCGCGCCAGGTATTCGGCGGTGATGTCGCCCGTGATGTATTCGCCATCAAAGCACGAGGCTTCGAAGCGCGACATCTTGGGGTTCAGGTCACGCACCGATTGCTGCATGTCGGACAGATCTTGATAGATCAGCGAGTCAGCGCCGATCGCGCGGGCGATTTCCTCGTCGCTACGGCCGGTGGCGATCAGTTCCGATTGCGTGGGCATGTCGATGCCGTACACGTTCGGGAAGCGGACCGGAGGCGCGGCGGACGCGAAGTACACCTTGTTGGCGCCGGCAGCGCGCGCCATGTCGACGATTTCGCGGCTGGTGGTGCCGCGCACGATGGAGTCGTCGACCAGCAGCACGTTCTTGCCCTTGAACTCCATGCCGATGGCATTGAGCTTCTGGCGCACGGACTTACGGCGCACGGCTTGGCCCGGCATGATGAAGGTGCGGCCCACGTAGCGGTTCTTGATGAGCCCTTCGCGGTAATCCAGGTTCAGGCGGGCAGCCAACTGCATGGCGGCGGGACGCGAGGAATCCGGAATCGGCATGACGACGTCGATGTCGCCCAGGCGCATGTTGCGCGCAACCTTGTCGGCCAGGTATTCACCCATGCGCAGGCGGGCGTCGTAAACCGACACGCCGTCGATCAGCGAATCCGGACGCGCGAAGTACACGTATTCGAAAATGCAGGGCACGAGTTGCGGGTTGTCGGCGCACTGGCGGCTGACGAAGCGGCCGTCCAGGTCGACGAACACGGCTTCGCCGGGCTCGACGTCGCGCACGAAGACAAAGCCGCTGCCTTCCAGCGCCACGGATTCCGAGGCCACCATCCATTCCACGCCTTCGTCGGTTTCCATGCGGCCGATACACAACGGGCGAATGCCGTTGGGGTCGCGGAACGCCAGCAGGCCGTAACCGGAAATCTGCGCCACCACGGCATAGGCGCCACGCACACGCTTATGCACGGCCGACACCGCGCGGAAGATGGCGTCGTCGTCTAGCGACACACCATTGGCCGACGATTGCAGTTCGTGCGCCAGCACGTTCAGCAGCACTTCGGAATCGGAATTCGTGTTGATGTGGCGGCGGTCGACGCGGTACAGCGATTCACGCAGTTCACGCCAGTTGGTCAGGTTGCCGTTGTGGGCGAACATGATGCCGAACGGGGCGTTGACGTAGAACGGCTGGGCCTCTTCCTCGCTGGCGCTGGAGCCCGCGGTGGGATAGCGGACCTGGCCGACGCCGGACGTACCGGGCAACGAACGCATGTTGCGCGTACGGAAGACGTCGCGCACCAGGCCGTGAGCCTTGTACATATTGAATTGGTTGCCTTGCGACGTCGCGATGCCCGCGGCGTCCTGCCCGCGATGCTGCAACAGCAGCAAGCTGTCATAGAGCAGCTGGTTGACCGGCCCGCGCCCGATGACCCCTACGATTCCACACATGGTGAGATTTCCTGGTTGATTTGAAGCTAATCAATACGGCAGCCAAGTCGCCAAAGACGGCGGCAGCCACGTTTTGATATGTTTGATGGCCTCGATGGCCGAATGCGAAAACATGGCGTCCTTCCACCACGGCTCTTGGGGCAGCGGCGTATAGCCGGCAGCAGCCACCAACGCCAGCACAATCACCAGACCACGGGCCAGCCCGAACATACCGCCCAGGCCGTGATCGGCGGGGCTGAGTCCGGTACTGCGGATCAAGGCGGCTAGCGTCATGTTGACCAAACCCACACCGAGCAGCACTAGGATGAACACCACGGCGTATGAGACTCCCATGCGCAGCAGCGTCGTTTCAATATAGGGCTCAAGCCACGTATACACCGTGGGGCCCCACCATATCGCGGCTACGAAAGCCAGCAGATAGGCGACCAGCGACAGCACCTCTTTGAGCAGGCCGCGCACCAGGCCCAGCACACCCGAGACCGCCAGGATGGCCAGCACGACGAAGTCGAAGCCGGTCACTATTGGGCGGCAATAAAACCATTGTCATAGCCCAAGGTGCGCAACCGCGCCTGGGCCGCCTGCGCCGCCTCGCGCGAGGGGAACGGCCCCACACGCAGACGGTACTGCTGTTTGCCTCCGATGGAGGCTTGTTCCACAAAGGCGTTGGTGACGCCGGCCTGATGCAGTTTGCCGCGACGCGATTGAGCGTCTTCCGACGTGGTGTAGGCCGCAATCTGCAATACGAAATTGCCCTTGGCGGCAGGCTTGGGCGCCGGCGCGGCGGCGGCCGGAGCGGCACGCCCTTCCAGCAGCGCCAAGGCTCGCGCACCGTCGTCGGAGCGCGTATCGGGCTTGGGGGCCGGCTTGGCTTCGGGCTTGGCTTCGGGCTTGGGCTTGGGTTCAGGCTTGGGCGCCACGAGCGGCGGCGTCACCTGCACGGTGGTTGTGTGCGGGGCTGCCGATTCGGGCGGCGCGGAAGCCGTGGGCGGGGTCGACGGCGTGGACGTCACGGGCGGCGGCGTGGGCACCGTGGAATCCGCCGGGGTGGTGCCATTGCCCGCAACCGCCGGAGCCGTCGCGGTGCCGCCCGCCTGGGGCGCGGCTTGCGGGTCGCTTACCTGGGGTTGGAACGGGGTGTTGCGTTCTGGCACGCGGATGGGAATGTTGTCGGCAACCGGTTCGGGCTGCGAATCAAGCACCATGGGCAGAATGATGACTGCCGCCAGCACCAAGGCGACGGCGCCTGCCAACCTGCGCCGCGCGCGGCCGCGCAGCTCCGCAGCCTGAACCTCGCTAGGCACTGCCGCCCGTTTAGAGGGCGGCGCCTGGTCGGCAGGATCCTTGCGATTGAAAAAACCCATGGAAGAGAATTCCTTGCGGCAATGTGGCGGCGGGCCGCCATGACCCGTTTTTGCCTATGCCTTGCGACCCAGTGCCTGCAAAACCGAGGCCACGGTGAGAAACGACCCAAACACGACGATTCTATCATTCTCGACCGCCTGTTCGCGCGCCGCGGCATAGGCCTGGGCGGGATTTTCGAAGGCGGTGATGCTGGGGCTTTCAGCCCCGGCGGGCGATGGCGGCAAGGCGGCGGCGACCTTGTCGGCCAGCGCCTGGCCCGACATGCCACGCGGCCCGGGCAGGCCCGCGCAATACCAGTGGTCGATGCGGGTGCCCAGCTTGGCCACGACACCAGCCAGATCCTTGTCGCTCAGCATGCCGAACACCGCGTGGGTGTACGGATGGAACCCCATGTTGTCCAGGTTCTGCGCCAGCACGGCCGCGGCATGCGGGTTGTGGGCCACGTCCAGGATCACCGTGGGCTGGCCCGGCAGGATCTGGAAGCGACCCGGCAGCGAGGCTTGCAGCAGCCCCAGGCGCACGGCCTGTTGCTGCACCGGCAAACGATCGCGCACCGATTCCAGCGCGGCCAACGCGGCCGACGCATTCAACAACTGGTTGGCGCCGCGCAGGGCCGGATAGGCCAGCGCGCTGCGGCGCTGTTCGCGCCCGCCGTACGCCCACTGCTGGCGGTCGCCGGAATAGTTGTAGTCGCGGCTGAACAGCCAGAGATCCGCGCCGATTTTTTCCACGTGATCCAGCAGCGATTGCGGCGGAACCGGGTCGCTGCAGATGGCGGGGCGGCCGGCGCGGTAGATATGGGCTTTTTCGAAGCCGATTTTCTCGCGGGTATCGCCCAGCCAGTCGGTGTGGTCGAGGTCAACGCTGGTGACGATGGCGCAATCGGCGTCGACGATATTGACCGCGTCCAGGCGGCCGCCCAAACCGACTTCCAGCACGACCGCATCCAGGCGCGATTGCGAAAACAGGCGCAAGATGGCCAGCGTGGTGAATTCAAAGTACGTCAGCGAAACTTCGCCGCGCGCCGCTTCGACGGCCTGGAATTGGGCGATCAGGTCGGCGTCCGAGGCGATCTGGCCGTTGACGCGGGCACGTTCGTTGAAGTCAATCAGGTGCGGCGACGTATACAGCCCCACCTTGTATCCGGCCGCCAGCAAAATGGCTTCCAACATGGCACAGGTGGAGCCCTTGCCGTTGGTGCCGCCCACGACGAACTTCACGCCCGACAGTTCAAGCCCCATGCGCGCGGCCACTTCGCGCACGCGGTCCAGGCCCATGTCGATCGCCGTGGCGTGGATGGATTCCAGGTATTGCAACCAATCAGACAGGGTGGCGGAGGCGTCAGGCGGACAAACGGAAGACATGGCGGGCCGTGAAAGAAGATCAGCGCCGGATTTTAGCAGTCCGCGCACGGTGTTTTCCCTAATCCCCTAGAGCGCGACACGGTATCCCGCCCGAAAAAGCGCTTGCTGATGTTTTTCGCATACGTGAAAATGAATTTACGTATGAAAATTTAGATGGATGAACATGACGCAAGCAAATTCCCCCAGCTGGCTGGTCCGCGAAGCCGAGGTGCCCGGCTATCACCCCGCCAATCACACCGGCACCTTGAACCGCCGCCTGATCGGGCCCGATACCGTGGGCTCGCGCGGCGTGGAAGTGCTGCTGGGCGTCATCGAGAAAGGCCAAGGCGCGCTGCCGCATGCGCATCCGGGCATCGAGCAGGTCTGCTACCTGCTGTCGGGTACCGCCCGCGCCCAGGTGGCCGACGAGTCGGCCGACATGGTCGCAGGCGACTGCTGTTATTTCCCGCCCGACGTGCCCCACGTTTTTACCGTGACCAGCGACGAGCCGGCCAGGCTGCTGGTGATCTACACCCCTCCGTATGAAGAATCCCCCGATCGCGTGATCCGGGACTTTCCGGCGCCACCGCCTGCCGCCTGACACCAGGCGGCAACAGGCAGCGGACGCAGAGCCGCGCCTGAATTCCCTATAAAACTGGAGACAACCCCATGCACCCTTTCCGTTTGCTAAGCGCCGCCGTGGTCAGCGGCGCGGCCTTGATGGCCGCCCCCGTCGCGCACGCGGCGTCCGACTATCCCAACAAGCCCATCACTCTGATCGTGCCCTTCCCGGCCGGCTCGGGCACCGACGCGGTCGGCCGGATATTCGGGTCTGAACTGTCGGCCATCCTGGGCCAGCAGATCGTTGTTGAAAACAAGCCGGGCGCCAACGCCACCATCGCGGCCAGCTATGTGGCCCGTGCCAAGCCGGACGGCTACACGCTGTTTGTCACCACCAACACCTCGCACTCGGCCGCGCCCTGGCTGATGAAGAACGTGTCCTATGACCCGGTCAAGGATTTCACCCCGATCGCGCGCGGCGGCAACCTGCCCTTCATCCTGGTGGTGAACCCCAAGCGCCCGTGGAAGAACGTCAGCGAACTGGTGGCCGACGCCAAGAAAAACCCGGGCCGCATCACCTATGCCAGCGGCAACAGCACCGGCATCGTCGCCGGGGCCACGCTGGCCAACCGCGCCGGCATCGACATCCTGCACGTACCTTACAAAGGCACCCCGCAAGGCTTGACCGATGTGGTGGGCGGCCAGGTGGACTTCATGTTTACCGACCTGGCTTCCGGCCTGCCCTTCGTGCAGTCGGGCCAACTGCGTGCCCTGGCCGTGTCCACCGCCGAACGCAGCGCCATCGTGCCCGACCTGCCCTCGATGGCCGAGGCCGGCGTGAAGGACTTTGACCTGAATTCCTGGAACGGCTATTTCGGCCCGGCCGGCCTGCCGCCGGAAGTGGTGGCGAAGCTGAACGCCGCCATCAACCAGGTCGTGGCCAAGCCCGAGGTCAAGAAGCGCCTGGCGGGCTTGGGTTTTGACGCCTTTTCCAGCACCCCCGAAGCGTTCGCGCAGTTCGTCAGCGACCAGCGCACGCTGTGGGGCAAGCTGATCAAAGATGCAGGAATCGAACAGCAATGACCACGCCCTCCACCCCTGAGGCCACGCCGGCCGGCCCGCTGACCGGCGTGCGCATCCTGGACCTGAGTTCGGTCGTGATGGGCCCCTACGCCACGCAGACCCTGGCGGATCTGGGCGCCGACGTGATCAAGGTGGAATCGCCCGCGGGCGACAACATGCGGGCCGTGGGGCCGATGCGCAATCCCGGCATGGGCCACCTGTATCTGCACCTGAACCGCAACAAGCGGTCCATCGTGCTGGACCTGAAGACGCCCGAGGGGCTGGAGGCTTGCCTGAAGCTGGCCGAAAGCTGCGACGCCCTGCTCTACAACATCCGGCCCCAGGCAATGGCCCGGCTGGGCCTGTCCTACGAAACCGTGGCGGCGCGCAACCCGCGCATCGTCTATTTGGGCGCCTACGGGTTTGGCGAGGCCGGGCCGTACGCCGGCCGGCCCGCCTATGACGACCTGATCCAGGGGCAGACCGGCATCGCCGCGCTGTCGGCCCAGCAAAGCGGCGACGTGCCCCGCTACGCGCCGCTGACGCTGGCCGACCGGGCGGTGGGCCTGCACGTGGCCATTGCCCTGGTGTCGGCGGTGCTGCACGCCAAGACGTCGGGGCGCGGCCAGCAGGTGGAAATCCCCATGTTTGAAGGCATGGCCCACCTGGTGCTGGGCGATCACCTGGGTGGCGCGACGTTCGAGCCACCCATGGGCCCGACCGGCTATGCCCGCCTGCTGGCGCCGCATCGCCGACCGTACGCGACGGCTGATGGCTACCTTTGCCTGCTGATCTACAACGACAAGCACTGGCGCAACTTCTTTACCCTGATCGATAAGCCCGAATTGGCCGAAGATCCGCGCTTTTGCACGCACGGCGCGCGCGCCGCGCATATTGGTGAGGTCTACGCCTACGTGGCCGACGTGATCCGCACGCGCCCCACGCAGGAGTGGCTGGATGCCCTGGCCCGCGCGGACATCCCCGCGTCGCAGCTCTACACGGTGGACGACCTGCTGGTGGACGAGCACCTGACCGCCACCGACTTCATCCGCCACGTGGATCACCCCAGCGAAGGCCCCCTGCGCACCCCCGCGCCGCTGGGCCAGTACCAAGGCACGCCCACGTCCCTGCGACGGCCCGCCCCCAGGCTGGGCGAGCACAGCCGCGAGGTGCTGGCCCAAGCCGGCTACGACGACGCCCGGATCGACGCGCTGGTCGCCCGCGGCATTACCCAGGATGGAAACCACTGATGGACTTTGCCTTCACCCCTGAGCAGTTGGCGCTGCGAGACGCCGTTTCGCGCATCTGCGACCGCTACCCCGACGAATACTGGCTGGAACGCGACCGCGAAGGCGGCTTTCCCGAGCCGCTGCACGCCGATCTGGCGCGCGACGGCTGGTTGGGCATTGCGATGCCGCCGGAATACGGCGGCGCGGGCCTGGGCATGACCGAAGCCGCGCTGATGATGCAGACGATCGCCGCGTCCGGCGCGGGCTTTACCGGCGCATCCGCCGTGCACATGAACATCTTCGGCCTGAACCCCGTGGTGGTGTTCGGCACCGATGAGCAGCGCGGCCGTTGGCTGGAACCGCTGATCGCCGGCCGCGAAAAGGCCTGCTTCGCCGTGACCGAGCCCGATGCCGGCCTGGACACCACCAAGCTGTCGACGCGCGCGGTGCGCCAGGGTGACGAATACGTGGTGCACGGCCGCAAGATCTGGATATCGACGGCGCAGGTCGCCACCAAGATGCTGCTGCTGGCGCGCACCACCCCGCTGTCCGAGGTGGCCAAGCCTACCCAGGGCCTGTCCCTGTTCTATACCGATCTGGACCGCGAGAAGATCGAAGTGCGCGAAATCGAGAAAATGGGCCGCAAGGCCGTGGACTCGAACATGCTGTTCATTGATGGTTTGCGCATTCCGGCGGCCGACCGCATCGGCGAAGAAGGACGCGGGTTTGAATACATCCTGCACGGGCTGAACCCCGAACGCATCCTGATCGCGGCGGAAGCCGTGGGCATCGGCCGCGCCGCACTGGACCGGGCGGTGAAATATGCCGGGGAACGCACCGTGTTCGGCCGCCCCATCGGCCAGAATCAGGGCATCCAGCACCCGCTTGCGCAAGCCTGGATGCAGTTGGAAGCCGCCGACCTCATGGTGTTCAAGGCCGCCAGCCTGTACGACGCCGGCCTGCCCTGCGGCCCCTATGCCAATACGGCCAAGTACCTGGCGGCCGAAGCCGGCTACAACGCCTGCCAAACCGCCGTGATGACGCTGGGCGGCATGGGCTACGCCAAGGAATACCACGTTGAACGGTTGCTGCGCGAAAGCTTCATTCCGCGTATCGCTCCCGTCAGCCCGCAGTTGATCATGTGCTTCATCGCGGAGAAGGTGCTGGGCCTGCCGAAGTCGTACTGACGGGGCCTAGTGACAGGCCCTACTGCCGGGGGCCTACCGACGGGGGCCTACCGACGGGGGCCTACCGACAGGGCCTGTTGACGGCGCGCCGGGCGCAACGCCCGGCCCCGAACCCATTTTCAGGCCTGCTGTTCCAGGGCGGTGCACGCCGCCCGCAAGATGCGCGCATAGGCCTCTTGCTGCGGTTCGATCCGGTAGATCGGGCCGCCCACCGAAATCGCATAGTGCTCGCCCGACAGGGTGACGGGCCAGGCGATGGCGCCCACGTCGGCGATCGATTCCCCACTGTTCATGAACCAACCGCGCTGGCGCGACCGTTGCAGGTCATCTTCCAGCGCTTGCGGCGTGACCAGCGTGCGCTCGTTGTAGCGCGTCATCGGCATGCCGGACAGCAGGCTCTGGCGCGCGGGGGCATCCATCAGCGACACCAGCGCCTTACCCAGCGAATTGGCGTGTACGTCCTTGAACTCGCCGGCAACGGGCGCGTATCGGATGGTATGTGGGGAATCCAGCACATCCAGATAGACCACGCGCCCATCCTGGGTGAGCTTGGCGAACACGACCGTTTCGCGGGTAGCGTCACGCAATTCCGACAGGCTGGGGTAGACGCGGTCCAAAACGGGGTCGGCGCGGGCAATGCGCTGCGCCATCGCAAGCAAGCGACCCGTGGGGTAATAGCCCTGGCGCCGGCCGGTTTCATACAGGTAGCCCAGGCCCGTCAGCGTGCGGATCAGCGCCAGGCAGCTGGACACCGGCACATCCAGCAACCGCGCGAGCTCCGACAAGGGCAGCGCGCGCTTCTCGCGGGCAAAGGTTTCGATGATTTCGATAACTCGCAGCGCCGTCTTGACACTCATTGCCCGATCCAAACTGATTAGCACGTGAAATATCCGTCTATGCAGGGGGCTAAAGTTCCCTGCAAAGGTGCCGTAATCGTAGCTGAGAATTCCCTGAAAACAGCGCGTTCCTCCGAGACGCCCACATCGCCGCTGGAGTGATCATGGCCGTAACCCCCCTAGCCCCCGCTACGTTCGCACCCGCTGCGCCCGTGCAGGCGCCCATCGCAGCCGAGCCGGCTGTGAGCGTGACGCCCGCCGCCGCCGCCACGAACAGCGGCGCCTCCGACAGCGCCACGTCGGATCAATCAGATTCGAAGAAGCTGCCGCTGGACAAGGCGCTGGACGAAATCAACGACCAGATGAAGGCGTGGTCGACGCAATTGCAGTTCGAAATCGATCCGAATGTGCATCAGGTGGTCGTGTCGGTCGTGGATGCGGAGTCGGGCGATGTCATCCGCACGATCCCCAGCGAAACGGTACTCAAAATCGCCAAAATGATCGTGAACATGCAAGGCAACGGCATTAAAACCACTGCATGACCTGACCCTTAAAACAGTGTTCTTCAACTGTTTTGGCGCCTATGCGTGAGGGAAACCCCGAATTAGGCCCGCCTTATGCCCTTACCCGGCCAATCGCCGGCACCCTATTTTTGTCAGAATCGCTTCGCTAGGAAGGAAATCACATGGCTTCTATCACCAACCTTGGGTCCGTGTCCGGCTTGCCGCTGGAAAAGATCCTGTCGGACCTGCAAGACGCCGAGACGAAAAAGCTTTCGGTCTACACGACCCGTGCGGAAAGCTATCAAACCCGTATCGACGCCTACTCGCAGCTTCAAAGCGCGTTGGAAGCCCTGCAGTCTTCGGCCGCCGTGCTGGGCAAGACTGAAACGATGGCTGCCATCAAGGGCAGCGTCACCGGCGGTTCCGCCCTGACGGCCACGGTGGCCGCTGAAGGCGCGGTTGCCGGCCAGTACACCATCGAAGTGAAGAACCTGGCGCGGGCGCAAAGCCTGCAATCGTCGGCGGTGGCCGACCGTACCGCCAAGAACGGCGCCACGGGCACCTTCGAAATTGAATTGGCCGACGGCACCAAGCGCACGGTTGACCTGAAGGACGACACGTCCTTGAACGGCATCGTCAAGGCCATCAACGCCGACGACAAGACCGGCCTGCGCGCCACCGTCATCAACGATGGCAACGGCAACAACTACCTGATGCTGACCTCGCGCGAAACGGGCGAAAAAGCAGCGGTGAAGTCCATTACCGTCAACGGCGACCAGTCGCTGAAAGACATCCTGACGTTCAGCACGGATGCCAATGGCGTGACCTCGGGCATGACCGCCACCGCCGGGCAGGACGCCGAAGTCATCATCAACGGCATCACGGTCAAGAGCGGTTCGAACAACATTTCGACCGCCATCGACGGCATTACGCTGAACCTGGCCGAAAAGACCGAAGCCGACAAGCCCATCACCCTGAAACTGGAAGCCGACACCTCGGTGGCCAGCAAGGCGGTGCAGGACTTCGTCACCAAGTACAAGACGCTGCAAACCACGATCAAGAACCTGACCGCGTTCGACGCGTCGGCAGCCACCAACCAGCCCCTGACGGGCGACGGCACCACGCGCTCGATCCAGTCGGCCCTGTCCGGCGCCTTGCAAAGCGTGCTGGGCGACGGCACGCTGCGTTCGCTGGCCGATCTGGGCATCACCACCGATGCCACCGCCCGTGAGCTGAAGCTGGACACGACCAAGCTCACCAAGGCCCTGACCGAGAACCCCGCCGACGTCACCAAGCTGTTGACGGGCGAAAACGGCCTGGCGAAGAACATCGACGCCGCGCTCAAGGATGTGCTGGGTTCGACCGGCTCCTTGAAGACGCGCCAAGACGGCTTGGCCAAGTCGATCACCGCGTTGACCGCGCAGCAGGCGCGCGCCAAGGCATCGAGCGATGCTGAAATTGAGCGGATGCGCACGCAGTTCGTTGCGCTGGACACCTTCTACATGCAGATGCAAAGTACGGGTAGCTATCTGACCCAGCAGTTTGAGGCCATGAACAAGTCGAAGTAACCAACTTAATAGAAGATGCATTAAATGACGTATGCCGCCCGACGGCCCTCAGGGTCTTATTCTGTTCGTTCCTACGCCGATATCGGCCTGGAAACGCAAGTCCTGGGCGCAAGCCCGGAGCGGCTGATCACTCTGCTTTATCTGGGAGCGCGGGCGGCCATCGGGCAGGCGCGCATCCATTTGAACGAAGGCCGCATCGCTGAACGCGGCGCGGCCATCTCGAAAGCGATCAAAATTGTCGATGAAGGCCTGAAAACGGGGCTGAACATGGAGGCCGGCGGCGACATCGCCGCCAACCTCGCCCTGCTTTACGACTACATCATCCGTACGCTGCTGACAGCGAACCTGAAGGCGGATGTCGAGCAGCTTGATATTGCCGACCGGCTGCTGGCCGATCTGGCCGAAGCTTGGCAGACTTCCATCGACCGGCCGGCTGGCGGCATGGAGCCGTAATGGCCCGAACCATGCCCCTAGCCAGCCTGAGAACGCCCGAGATTTCCATGACGTCCCTGACCCAGTCCCTTCCCGCCATCCTGGAGCACTACCAGGAGATCGCTCTCATCACGGGGGAAATGCTGACCGCCGCCAAGGCAGGCGACTGGGACTTGGCCATGGTCCATGGCCAGCAATACTGCGAGCGTGTCGAGCTCCTGCGCCAAACGGAACAGAAGGAGCCGCTGGACGAAGCCGGCCGCGCCATGAAGTACGACCTGCTCGTGCGGATTCTGGAAAACGATGCGCTGACGCGCGACCTGGCTATCCCGCAACTGGCCCGCCTGGGTGAGCTGCTGGGACGCATGAAGCGCCAGCAGACGCTGCTGTCGGCCTACGGATATCAGGCGCCTGAAGAATGAGCGTCGGTCCCGCCGCACTCGGTAATGTCCTGGTGCAGCGGTTGGACGCCGTGCTTGGCACGACGATGTCCGCCGCGAATGCCAACCAGGTGTCGGGCGCACGGCCAGACGCCGTCAGCCAGCCCGGAGGCCCGGAAAAGCCCGGGTCGTCGGACGGTTCCACCCGCGATCCCCGGCAAGGCATACAAACTGGCGGCGCCCGAGGCGACCGCCAGAATGCCGTTGTCGACGCCAAGACGGCCGCCGCGCTGGCGCTGGCCGCGCGCGGGCTGGTCACCAGCAGCGACACCACCGCCTCCGCCCCGACCACGCTGGGCACCACCGCCCGGACAATTCTTGCCTTGCTGGCCCAGTTCCCCGAAGCCGCGCCTGCCGTCCAGGGGCGCGCGCCGCTCTGGAACGCCAATGGCGGCGCGGCCGGACAAGCCCCCGCGCAAGCCGCCCCGCAGCCCGCGCCCGGTGCGGGCCAACCCCCGCCGTCCGGCCAAGCCGCCGCCGCTGGGCAGCCCCCGGCCCCCGCGCCCACGTTGCCCGCCGCACCGACTGCCGCCGCTGCAACCGCAACCGCCGCGACCAGCGCGGATGCCGCCGCTGGCGCCAAGTTGACGCGGCCCGCCGGCCAAGCTGATACGCATGCGGCACGCGGCGCCGATGCCGCCGCGCATGCCTCGCTGGCGGCAGGCGGCCCGACCGCCCGCTTGCTGGGCCAGGCGCTGCGCCAAGCCCTGCAAACCAGTGGCTTGTTCTATGAATCGCATTTGACCGACATGGTGTTTGGCCGCACCAACCCGGCCGCGCTCCAGGAAGAGCCGCAGGCCAGAATGAGCCGCGACACCGCCCAGCAAAACGCCACGGCGGCGCGCAGCCGTTCGGACGCATCAAGTACCGCGCGCACCGGTGGCGGCGCCGAGGCAACGTCGGGCAGCAGCTCGCCCGCGCCCGGCACGCCCGTGACCGGCATCCACCAGGACCTGACCGTGCTGGTGCGCCAGCAGTTGGACGTGCTGGCCAACCAGTCCCTGGCCTGGCAAGGCGAAGCCTGGCCCGGCACGCCGATGGAATGGGAAGTTGAACGCGACCCCTACGGTGGCGACCCCGACTCGGCCACGCCCACCTGGGCCACCCGGCTCAAGCTCGACCTGCCCCGCCTGGGGCTGGTGGATGCGCGGCTGAACCTGGCGGGCGACCAGATCGTATTGCAATTGGTCGCGCCGCTGGCCGCCGCCGAAATCAATGATGCGTCCGACCAACTGCGCTCGCGCCTTCTGGCCGCGGGCTTGACCTTGAGCAATCTGGCGGTCAGCGTGACGGAGCAGCGCCCTGTCATGCCGACCGATTTCTGATGAGCAATACCCCAAATCCCGAGGGCATCGGCCAGAACGATGGCCAACCCGCCGGCCCCAACGCCAACCGCAACGCCGCCGTCGCCATTTCCTATGACGATAAGGACGGCGCACCGCGCGTGGTGGCCAAGGGCTACGGCCAACTGGCCGACACCATCGTGCGCGCCGCCGAAGAGAACGGCCTGTATGTGCACGAATCGCGTGAATTGGTCGGCCTGCTCATGCAGGTGGACCTGGATGCACATATTCCTCCCCAACTGTACGTAGCAGTGGCAGAATTGCTGGCCTGGCTGTATCGCCTGGAATCGCGCGAGCTTCCCCAAGCGGCGCCGCCCGCCTGACCTCACTCTCTAAGGACCACCATCGTGTTGGATGCCAGCGACCCGGAATTCCTGCTGACCCGGCCGGAAGACATGCGTTCCGCCCTGTTCGAGCTGACGCACCCCGACAGCCACATCCTGGTGCGCGACGCCGCCGACCGTGAAATGGCGGTGCTGGTGCTGGGCGCCGACAAGCAAACCCGCCAGTTCTTCTGGCGGCCGCGCGACTACGCCGGCGCCGACTTCGAGCAGTCCGACAACATGGGCCTGTTAAGCGGCACGACTTTCCATTTCCACGCCACCGCCTATGGCGGCGTGCAGATCCGCTTTCGCGTGCAGCGCCCCGAAGTCATTCACTTCGACGACGGCAGCGCAGCGCTGATGTCGCCCTTTCCGGATCGCCTGGCCCGCATCCAGCGGCGCAAGATGTTTCGCGCCTCGCTGGTCACCGGCGCCAGCCAATGCCAGGCAAGTTGGCAGCCCGACGCCAAGACCAAGCCCTTTCAATTCACGGTGCGCGATATTTCGGTTGACGGCGTGGGGCTGCGGGCCGCGCTTGCCGTGCCCGCCTTGCCGGAACGCGGCACGGTGATGGAAGACGTGCAGTTGGATTTTGGTGAACTGGGCAAGCTCAGTGCCAACCTGGAAGTGCGCAACATCTACCCCATTTCCGGCCAGCCGATGATTCAGCCCGACAGCCCGGACGACGCCGCGCCCCGGCACGTGTCGCTAACAGGCGAACCGCCGATGAGCCACGTGGGCGCCGTGTTCTTGAATCTGGATGCGCGCCAGGAAAACTGGTTGCAGAAAGTGGTGTGGCGCCTGGAGAAAGGCGCGCAGCGCAACTAAGGCAAAACCACCCGCAACGCAAAGCGAAGCCCCAATGCAAAAAGGCCTTTCCAATGGAAAGGCCTTTTTCAGATCGACGCCCTTACACGGCCATCGACGATATTTCCTTGTAGGCGGCAACCAGCTTGTTGCGCACCTGCACCGCCGTCTGAAAGCCTAGGCTGGCTTTCTGCATGTCGATGATCACATCGTTCAGCGAAATATCGGGCGCGCCCATTTCAAAGGCCTTCGCCTGCGCCGACGACGCGTTCTGAGCCGCGGTCACGCGGCGGATCGAGCGCTGCAACTCGGCGGCGAAGCCGTCGGGCTGGCCCACCGATTCCCCCGCGGCGAGATTGCCGGTTTCCGCCTTGCTCACGACGGTGCGCATCTGCTGGAGCATGCCTTCGATGCCGTTCAAGCCTGATACAGCCATTACCTGATTCCTTGCTGGTTGGGCTTATCGCCAATGTTGCCGCAGAGCGTAACGCTGATCGCGCGCGCCCATAGCCGTTAAAAACCGCCAAAAAACCCGACATTTCCTCGAATGCCGTCAACCGGGGCCACATCGGCTGTCCTTCCATCGACATAGAGGATAAGTAACGCCAAAAACCCGCTGTTTTCATCGATTGGGATTGTCGACCCAACGGCAATAATCCAGGCTCTCCCCAGACCAGAAGCACGTTGCATGTGTAATCTGCCCTACCAAGACATGAAGACTTTTTCCTTGCGCCGCGTAGCCAGCGGGAGCCATCGATGAATCAGCAGGCCACTCTGAGCTCGTCGCTGCTGGCGAAGTTCCCTGTGCTGGAAAAGGTCCGCGCACTGCCCAAGCCTATCTTGCTTGGCGCAGCCGCCGCCGTCATCGCGCTGATCGTCGCCACGGTGATGTGGAGCAGCGAACCCCAGTACAAGGTGCTGTTCTCGAACCTGGATGACCGCGACGGCGGCGCCATCGTGACGGCCCTGGGTTCCATGAACGTGCCCCACCGCTACAACGAAAACGGCACCGCGCTGCTGGTGCCGGCCGACCGCGTCTACGACGCGCGTTTGCAGTTGGCCTCGCAAGGCCTGCCGCGTGGCGGCTCCGTCGGCTTCGAGCTGATGGACAACGCCCGCTTCGGCGCCAGCCAATTCTCTGAACAGATCAACTACCAGCGCGGCCTTGAAGGCGAGCTGGCCCGTTCGATCGAAGCCATGAACACGGTGCAGCACGCCCGCGTCCACCTGGCCATGCCGCGCCAGTCGTTGTTCGTGCGCGAACGCCAGGCGCCCACGGCTTCGGTGCTGCTGAATGTGTATCCCGGCCGCAGCCTGAGCGACGCGCAAGTGTCCGCGATTTCCTGGCTGGTGGCCTCCAGCGTGCCTGAGCTCACCGCCGAAAGCGTGTCCATCGTTGACCAGAACGGCCGGCTGCTGTCGGCCCCGCTGGGCGAAGGCCGCGGCATGGACGCCGACCAGATGCGCTTTGTGCGCGAAGTGGAACAGCGCACCGTTGAACGCATCCTGACGATCTTGAATCCGTTGGTCGGCCCGGGCAACGTCCACGCCCAAGCCAGCGCCGATGTCGACTTCGCCCGCCGCGAAGAAACCTCCGAGGTCTACCGCCCGAACCAGGAACCTGGCCAGGCCGCCGTGCGCAGCCAGCAAACCAGCGATTCCACGCAGCGCGGCGTTAACCCCGCGCAAGGCGTGCCCGGCGCGCTGTCCAACCAGGCCCCGCCCAACGCACAGGCCCCGCTGGCGAACCCGCCCGCGCAGCCGCCGCAACCGCCGGCCAATGCTCAGCAACAACAGCAACAGCAGCAGCAACAACAGCAACAGCAGCAGACCGGCACCCAGGCGGCCACCGCCAACCTGAACGAACGCCGCGACGCCACCACCAACTATGAAGTGGACCGCACCATCAGCCACATCAAGCAACCGGTGGGCAACGTCAAGCGCCTGTCGGTCGCCGTGGTGGTGAATTACGTGCGCGACAAGGACGGCGAGCCGCAAGCCCTGCCGCCCGAAGAATTGAACAAGCTGACCAACCTGGTTCGCGAAGCCATGGGCTATTCCGAAACGCGTGGCGACTCGCTGAACCTGGTCAACAGCCAGTTCAATGATGGCCCGCCGCCGCTGCCGATGTGGCGCGACCCGGAAATGATCGCCCTGTTCAAGACCATTCTTGCGTGGCTGGTGGGTCTGGTGCTTGCCCTGTGGCTGTACCGCAAGGTGCGTCGCTCGGTCACCGAATACCTGTACCCGCCGGTGGATCCGGAAATGGCTGAAGCCGAGCGCCAGGAAGCGGCTCGCGAAGCCCAGGACGTGGCCCGCGCCAAGGAAGTCAACCGTTACGAAGACAACCTGGAACGCGCCCGCACAATGGCCAACAAGGATCCGCGCGCCGTCGCGATGGTTCTGCGCACCTGGATGAGCAAAGATGACAAATGATTCCACTCCGATGGACGGCATGACGCGCAGCGCCGTCCTGATGATGTCGCTGGGCGAAGACGCCGCGGCTGAAGTCTTCAAATACCTGAGCGCCCGTGAAGTGCAGCAGGTGGGCGGCGCGATGGCCAGCTTGAAGCAGGTCACGCGCAACGACGTGGCCGTGGTGCTGGAAGAGTTCCGCCAGGAAGCCGACCAGTTCATGGCCGTCACGCTGGGTTCGGACGACTACATCCGCAGCGTGCTGACCAAGGCGCTGGGCAGCGACCGCGCGGCCGGCCTGATCGAAGACATCCTGGAAGCCGGCGACGGCGGCAGCGGCATCGACGCGCTGAACTGGCTGGACCCCAACACCGTGGCCGAGCTGATCGGCGACGAACACCCCCAGATCATCGCGACGATCCTGGTGCACCTGGAGCGCGATCGCGCCGCCGGTGTGCTGGCGCTGTTGACCGACCGCCTGCGCAACGACGTCATGCTGCGCATCGCCACGTTTGGCGGCGTGCAGCCGGCTGCCCTGTCCGAACTGACCGAAGTGCTGAATTCCGTGCTGGCCGGCCAAGGCGCCAAGCGCAGCAAGATGGGCGGCGTGCGCACCGCGGCCGAGATCCTGAACATGATGAATTCCTCGGACGAGGAAACCGTTGTGGCCAGCCTGCGCGAGCGCGACAACGACCTGGCGCAGAAGATCATCGACGAGATGTTCGTGTTCGACAACCTGCTCGACGTCGAAGACCGCGCCATCCAGCTCATCCTCAAGGAAATCGACAACGACACGCTCATGGTCGCGCTCAAGGGCGCCCAGGAAGAGCTGCGCGCCAAGTTCCTGCGCAACATGTCCAGCCGCGCCGCCGAAATGCTGCGCGAGGACCTGGAAGCCCAGGGCCCGATCCGCATGTCGAAGGTCGAAGCCGAACAGAAGAAGATTCTGCAGATCGCCCGCCGCCTGGCCGAAAGCGGTCAGATCGTGCTGGGCAATTCCGGGGACGACGCGTATGTCTGAAGCGGACAACGGCGCGACGACGCTCATCTCGCGCAGTGCCGCCTGGCGGCGCTGGCAGATGCTGTCGTTCAACGAGCCGGAGACCGTCGACGTGGAGCCCGAACCGGAACCCGATCCGGGCCCCGACCCCGCCGTGGTGATGGCGCAGTTGCGCGCCCAGGCCATGGCCGAAGGACGCGAGGACGGTTACGCGCAAGGCCATGCGGCCGGCGTGGAAGCCGGCCAGCAGGCAGGCCACGAAGCAGGCTACGCCGCGGGCCGTGAAGCCGGCTATGCCGAAGGCCTGGCCCAGGCGCGCGAGCAAGGCGCCGAAGAGGCGCAGCGCCTGCACGCACTGGTGCAGGCTTGCGCCGCGTCGGTGGGTGCGCTGGAAGAAAAAATGGGCCAGAGCCTGCTGACGCTGGCACTGGACATTGCGCAGCAGGTCGTGCGCACCACCCTGTCCGAACAACCCGAGGCCGTGGCCGCCGCCGTGCGCGACGTGTTGCACATCAACCCGTCGACCAATGGTCAGATGCGCTTGTGGGCAAACCCCGACGACATCGAACTGATCCGCCTGCACCTGGCCGACGAGCTGAAGGAAGGCCATTGGCGCGTGCTGGCCGATGAATCCATCGCGCGTGGCGGTTGCCGCGCGGAAACGCCTTTTGGCGATATCGACGCCACGCTGCAAACGCGCTGGCGTCGTGTCGCGGCCTCGCTGGGTCGCAACGTGTCCTGGGAGGATCCGGCGTGAGCGGCAATCCGGCTCCGGCGCAACCCGGCCTGACGGCCGCGCCCGCCTCCTCCCCGGCCACCGTGCCGGTGCTGGACCGTTGGAAGACGCAGCTCGAAATCGGTTCGATCCGCGCCGCCTCCACCGACCCCTGGCTGGTCAGCGGCAAGATCACGCGCGCCACCGGCCTGGTGCTGCACGCCACCGGCCTGCGCCTGCCCGTGGGCGCCGCCGCCCGCATCGAAATCGCGCGCGGGCACGACCACTGGGCCGACGCCGAAGTGGTGGGCTTTGACGGCCACACGCTGTACCTGATGCCGCAGGCGGATATTTCCGGCTTGCCGCCCGGCGCGCGCGTCGTGCCCGGCGAACCGCCCGTGCAACGCGCGATCCCGCTGCCGCGCAAGGCCGAATTGAATGGCAACGCCAAGCCGCAACTGGGCCGCCACCTGCCCGTGGGCAACGCGCTGCTGGGCCGGGTGCTGGACGGCGCCGGCCGCCCGCTCGATGGCCTGGGCCCGCTGACGGGCGCCGAACTTGCACCCTTGTCCGCTCAGCCCATCAACCCCTTGTCACGCGCCCCGATCGACACCGTGCTGGACACGGGCGTGCGCGCCATCAACGGCCTCTTGACCGTGGGCCGAGGCCAGCGCATGGGCCTGTTCGCGGGCTCCGGCGTGGGTAAATCCGTGCTGCTGGGCATGATGGCCCGCTACACCAAGGCAGATGTGATTGTCGTGGGCCTGATCGGTGAACGCGGCCGCGAAGTCAAGGAATTCATCGAACACAACCTGGGCCCCGAAGGCCTGGCCCGCTCGGTTGTCGTGGCGGCGCCCGCCGACGTGTCCGCGTTGCTGCGCCTGCAGGGCGCGGCCTACGCCACCCGCCTGGCCGAGCATTTCCGTGATCAGGGCCAAGACGTGCTGCTGATCATGGATTCGCTGACCCGCTACGCCATGGCGCAACGTGAAATCGCGCTGGCCATCGGCGAGCCGCCGGCCACCAAGGGCTACCCGCCCTCGGTGTTCGCCAAGCTGCCGATGCTGGTCGAACGCGCCGGCATGGGCGCGCCCGGCCCGTCCGGCAAGGCCGGTTCCATCACCGCGTTCTATACGGTGCTGGCCGAAGGCGACGATCAGCAAGACCCGATCGCCGACTCGGCGCGCGCCATCCTGGACGGCCACGTGGTGCTGTCGCGCCATCTGGCCGAAGCCGGGCACTACCCCGCCATTGATATCGAAGCGTCGATTTCGCGCGCAATGACCTCGCTGATCACGCCGCAGCAGTTCTCCGTCGTGCGCCGCTTCAAGCAGAACCTGTCGCGCTACCAGCGCAACCGCGACCTGATCGCCGTGGGCGCCTATGCGGCCGGCAACGATCCGCAGTTGGACGAAGCCATCGCGCGCTATCCGCGCCTGGAAGCCTTCTTGCAGCAAGACGTCGGCGAAAACATCGGCTACGACGATGCCGTCAACCAGTTGCGCGCCAGTTTCGAGTTAAGGGACACCTATGCCTAGCCAATTGCCCTTGGACATGTTGATCAACCTGGCCAAGGAAAGCACGGATGAAGCCGCGCGCCTGCTGGGTCGGCTCAGCGCCGAACGCACCAACGCCGAGCGCCAGCTTGGCATGTTGAGCGATTACCGCCAGGACTACCTGGAACGGCTCCAGCAAGCCATGACGACCGGCATGTCCGCCAGCGATTGCCACAACTACCAGCGCTTCATCGGCACCCTGGACGACGCCATCAGCCAGCAGCAGACCGTACTGCGCCAGGCGGATGACAACCTTGCCAAGGGCCGCCTGTACTGGCAGCAGGAAAAGCGCAAGCTCAGTTCCTACGACGCCCTGGCGCAGCGCGAAATGCGCGCGCAGGCCGTCGTGGAATCGCGCCGCGAACAGCGCGCCAACGATGAATATTCCGCCCGTCTGGTCCAGCGCCAGGCCGGGATGCATTAAGCAGCACCTATAAAGCTGCACCTAACAGGAAGCCCAAGATGACCGCTCCCCTGCCCTTGCCGACTATCGCGCCCGTTGCGAAAACGTCCCTCGCCGACGCGCTGGGCGCCAACAAGCCCGCACCCGCGAACAAGAAAGGCCCGAGCTTCTCCGACGTGCTGGCTCAGCAACGTCCGAAGCCGTCCGCCGATTCGCGTCCGGCCAACGATGGCGCCAAGGCGCCCGGCAAGATGCCCGGCAAGACCGCCGACGCCGGCGCCGACCCCAACGCCAAGGCGGAAGATGCCGCCGCCGGCGCCATCAATGACGCCGTCAATACCGCGACGTCCGCCGAAGCCGGCGCGCTGGCCGTGGCCGCCGCGCAGCCGCCCGTGCCCGCCCTGCCGCAGCAAACGCTTGAGCTCGCCGCGCAGGCCGCCGAACAAGTGCAGCTTGCGCGCGGCAGCGCCGAAGCCGCCGCCGCCGCACTCGGCAGCAGCGCGGCCGTGCTGACCGCCGCGCTGAACGCCGCCGATGTCGCCGCGCCCGCCACCGCCCGCACGCCGGTCGCCGTGACCGCCGTGCAAGCCGAAGCCGCCGCCGCGATTGCCGCGCGCGATGCCCAGGTCGCGCAGCCGGTCCTGACCGCCGCCGTCAAGCCGGGCAGCGCCACGGCCACGGCCGTCGCCGCCGCCCCGACCACGCAGCCGGCCGTCAAGGCCGAAGCACCGCGCGCCGCTGTCGACCTGCCGTTGCCGCGCGTTGCGCGCGAAACCAAGGCCGACGCCGAGCCCGCCACCACCACGACCTTGCCCGCGCGCACCGAAGAAGAAGTGTTGGCCGCCCTGACGGGCACCACCCAGCAATTCCAGGCGCCGCAACATGGCGCCACGGCGCAGGACCATCTGGCGCAGGCACTTGCCGCCGCCACGCAACGCCAGGCCGCGCCCGTCGTGAACCAATCGGCCTTCGCCCCGCCGGCCGTGCCGCTTGTGATGCAGGTCGCCACCCCGGTCGGCGGCACGCATTGGGGCACCGAGCTGGGCCAGCAAGTGGTGATGATGAGCACCAACGCGCGCCAGGGCATGCAGACCGCCGAGTTGCGGCTGGATCCGCCCGACCTGGGCCCCCTGCGCGTCAGCCTGAACATCGCCGACGGCGTGGCCAGCGCGTCGTTCGTCTCGGCGCATGCCTCGGTGCGCCAGGCCATCGAAACCGCGATGCCGCAATTGCAGCAAGCCTTGGCGCAAGCCGGCATTTCGCTGGGCCAGACCAGCGTGGGCGAACAGTCCGCGCAGCAGGAATTCGCGCAACAACAAGGCAACGGCGGCTCGCAGCGTCAGTCGGGCAATGGATCGGCGCTTGCCGATGCATCGGCCGACAACGCCACCCCCACCGTGACGGTGTCGCGCAACGCCAACGCATTGGTCGACACCTTTGCGTGACAAATACGCGGCCCGCGCTTGGCAACGAACGCGGGCAGTGCAGCAATAGCTTGAGATACGCGGCTTTCGCCCTGTTTTTCGCCTCCAAGCCGAGGCGTAGTTTGGGGCAGAATGCTTTCATCCACTAAGAATCCGTTTTCACCAGCGGCTCAATACGCATCGAAACCGAGATGGCGACTACCAAACCCATAACCGCGCCGTCGGGCGCAAAGAAATCCGGCGGCGGCATTCTTCGTCTGCTGCTGGGCCTGTTGGTCTTGCTCCTTGTTGCCGCCGGCAGTGCGGGCGCAACCTGGTTCATCACCCAACGCCTGCAGCAACCGCAAGCCGGCGCGCCTGTGCAATTGGGCGTGGGCCAGGTGCCCGGCGGCCAGCCCGGCCAACCGGGTCAGCCCGGTCAGCCCGGCCAGGGCCCCCAAGCCACGCCGACCACGTTTGTGGCGCCGCCCGCCGGCCCCATCGCGGTGCCCGCCCCGATCTTCGTCCCGATCGAAGCGTTCACCGTCACGCTGCAAAACGCGGAAACCGAACGCATCATGCACGTGGGCCTGACCCTGCGCGTCAGCGACGAGCAGACCCGCACCCGACTTGAAAAGTACATGCCTGAAGTGCGCAGCCGCATCCTGATGGTGCTGTCGTCGCAATCGCCCACCGGCGTGCAGACGCAGCAAGGCAAGACCGAAATGGCCAACGCAATCAAGACCGTGGTCAACCAGCCGTTCTCGCCCCTGCCTGACGGCCAGTATGTCACCGACGTGCTGTTCACGGCGTTCGTGGTGCAATAAGCATGGCCTACGAGGCATTCCTTTCGCAGGACGAAGTCGATGCGCTGCTAGCCGGCGTCACCGGCGAGAGCGATAGCAAATCAGCGGCCGCGAACCCCAACGATGGCGCGCGCGCCTACGACCTGAGCTCGCCCGAGCGGGTCGTGCGCCGCCGCATGCAGACGCTGGAGCTCATCAACGAGCGTTTTGCGCGTCACATGCGCAACGTGCTGTTGAACTTCATGCGCCGCAGCGCCGACATCACCGTCGGCTCGATCAAGATCCAGAAGTACGCGGACTTTGAACGCAACCTGCCCGTGCCCAGCAATCTGAACATGATTCAGATGAAGCCCCTGCGCGGCACGGCGCTGTTCACCTATGACCCGAACCTGGTGTTCCTGGTCATCGACAGCCTGTTCGGCGGCGATGGCCGCTACCACACGCGCGTCGAAGGCCGGGACTTCACCACGACCGAACAACGCATCATCCGGCGTCTGCTGAACCTGACGCTGGAAAGCTACGGCAAGTCCTGGGACCCCGTCTATCCCATCGAATTCGAGTACGTGCGCTCGGAGATGCACACCAAGTTCGCCAGCATCACCGGCAACAATGAAGTGGTGGTCGTCACCTCGTTCCACATCGAATTCGGCGCGACCGGCGGCGACCTGAACATCTGCCTGCCCTATTCCATGATCGAGCCGGTGCGCGATCTGCTGACGCGGCCGCTGCAAGAAACCACGATGGAAGAGGTTGACCAGCGCTGGTCGCAGCAGTTGTCGCGCCAGGTTCGCAGCGCCGACATCGACGTGGTCGCGGAATTCGCGCGCATCCCGTCGTCGATCCGCGAACTGATGAATTTGAAGGTGGGCGACGTCCTTCCCGTGGACGTGCCCCAAACCATCACAGCCCACGTGGATGGCGTACCGCTGATGGAATGCGGCTACGGCGTTTTCAACGGCCAGTACGCGCTTCGCGTACAGAACATGTTTACCTACGATACCGATTCAAACGAGGCCCCCGACCATGACTGACAAGAACGAGCCTGGCACCGGCTCGTCCCCGGCCGACGACTGGGCCGACGCGCTCGCCGAACAATCCCGCGCCAACCCGCCCACCCAAGCCGACGGCCTCAAGCCGCAGGACGACTGGGCGGCCGCGATGGCTGAACAAACCGCCTCCACGCCGCCCGCGGCCGCGACGCCAGCTCCGTCCGCGCCGGCGGCCGCTGCCGCGGCACCGGCCGCCCCGGCCGCCGCTGCCCCCACCGCGCAATCGGCGTCGCAGTCGGTGTTCAAGCCGCTGGCTGGCGCCACGACCGGCTCCGGCAACGACATCGACCTGATCATGGACGTGCCCGTCCAACTGACGGTTGAACTGGGACGCACCCGCCTGACCATCAAAAACCTGCTCCAACTGGGCCAGGGTTCCGTGGTTGAGCTGGACGGCCTGGCCGGCGAGCCGATGGACATCTTCGTCAATGGCTACCTCATCGCCCAAGGCGAAGTCGTGGTTGTCGAAGACAAGTACGGCATCCGCCTGACCGACATCATCACCCCGTCCGAGCGGATCAACCGCTTGAACAACCGCCGCTAGCAGCCCGGCGCCATGACAGAATCCGCCTTGCTGCGCGTCGTCATCGGCCTGGTGCTGGTGGTGGCCGCCATCCTGGCTTCGGCCTGGCTGGCGCGGCGGGCCGGCCTGACCCAGCGCGGCGGCGGCAACCTGCTCAAGCAGGTTGCCAGCTTGCCCGTCGGCGCGCGCCAAAGCATCGTCGTCGTAGAAATCGACAATACCTGGCTGGTGGTGGGCGTCGGCCCGAACCAGCTCACTACCCTGCACACCCTGCCCGCCGGCCAGATGCCGGAGGGTTCGCCCTTGCCCGCCGCGGCCTTCGCGGCCAAGCTGGGCCAGGCGCTCAAGCGCCGCTAGCGCGACACGCGCATCTTTGCGACACCCATGAGCTTTCTCTCTCGCACGACACTCCTGCCCGCCCGTCCGCGCGCCCTGCCCATGCTGGCGGCCGCCGCGGTGCTGGGCCTGGCCTTCTTTCCGGCCGGAGTCGTCGCCCAGGCCACCCTGCCCGCCCTGACCGCCACCCCGGGCCCCAACGGCTCGGAGACGTATTCGCTCAGCATGCAGACGATGCTGCTGATGACGTCGCTGTCGTTCCTGCCGGCCGCGCTGCTGATGATGACGGGTTTCACGCGCATCATCATCGTGCTGGGCTTGTTGCGCAGCGCCATGGGCACCGCGATGTCGCCGCCCAACCACGTGCTGATCGGGCTGTCGCTGTTCCTGACCTTCTATACGATGTCGCCGGTGTTCGACAAGATCTACGCCGACGCCTACAAGCCCTTGTCCGAAGGGTCCATCCAGTTCGAGACCGCGGTGGAACGCGCGGCCGGCCCGCTGCGCACGTTCATGCTGCACCAGACGCGCGAGAACGATCTGTCGCTGTTCGCCAACCTGGCCAAGCAGCCCGCGCTGGAAGACCCGTCGCAAGTGCCCTTGCGCATCCTGGTGCCTGCCTTCATCACCAGCGAATTGAAAACGGCGTTCCAGATCGGCTTCACCATCTTCATTCCATTCCTCATCATCGACCTGGTCGTGGCCAGCGTGCTGATGGCGCTGGGCATGATGATGGTGCCGCCCGTCACCGTGGCGCTGCCGTTCAAGCTGATGCTGTTCGTGCTGGCCGACGGCTGGAACCTGCTGATGGGCTCCCTGGCCCAGAGCTTCTACCAATAACGCCGGAGCAATCGCCATGACCGCTGAAACCGTCATGACCATGGCCTACCAGGCGATGAAGATCGTCCTGGCAATGGCCGGCCCGCTGCTGCTGGTGGTGCTGGTGGTGGGCCTGGTCATCAGCATCTTCCAGGCCGCCACGCAGATCAACGAAATGACGCTGTCGTTCATTCCGAAGCTGCTGGCCATGTGCGGCGTGCTGGTGCTGCTGGGCCCCTGGCTCATCGGCGTCATGGTCGACTACATCCGGCAACTGATCGGCCAGATCCCCATGCTGGTGTCCTGAGCGGCCCGCGCCGCCCGGCCCCGGACGTTTCCCCATGATCGCCTTCACGCTCGAACAGCTAAACGGCTGGATCGGCCAGTTTCTCTGGCCTTTCGTGCGTATCCTGGCGCTGATCGGCACCGCCCCGCTGTTCTCGGAATCCGCCGTGCCCGTGAAGGTCAAGGTGGGCCTGTCGTTCATGCTGGCCGTGGCGGTCAGCCCCGCGCTGGACCCCATGCCGCCCGTGTCGCCGGGCTCTTACGCGGGCCTGTGGATGGTGATGCAGCAGGTGCTGATCGGCATCGCCATGGGCTTCACGATGCGCATTGTTTTCGCCGCCGTGCAGACGGCCGGCGAATTCGTCGGCCTGCAAATGGGCTTGTCGTTCGCCTCGTTCTTCGACCCCAGCGCCGGCGCCAATACCGCCGTGCTGTCGCGCCTGTTCAACATGGTGGCGATGCTGACGTTCCTGGCGCTGGACGGCCACCTGCTGGTGCTGGCCGCGCTGGTGCGATCCTTCGACACCTTGCCCGTGGCCACGATCCAACTGCATCAGAACGGCTGGGGCGTGGTGGTGGAATGGGGCAAGACCGTGTTCGTCTCGGGCCTGCTGCTGGCGCTGCCGCTGATCTGCGCGCTGCTGACCATCAACCTGGCCATGGGCATCCTGAACCGCGCCGCGCAGCAACTGTCCGTGTTCTCGGTAGGCTTTCCCGTCACGCTGATCATCGGCGTGATCGTGCTGACCGTGGTGCTGCCCCACTCAGGGCCGTTCCTGGAAAACTTGTTTGAGTCTGGCCTGGAAGCGATGAGCCGGGTGGTGGATGCGCTGGCGGGGCGGTAGCGGGAAAGTGCCGGGTCCAATGGACAATGGCCAATGGAAAAAGCCCCTCCCCGAAATATCGAATGGGAGGGGCCCGTTTGACCAGCCTGGGGTTTCGCGTCTACCGGACGCTTACGAAATTACTCAGGGCTGACCGGTCAGCCGGAAGACGCGGATCGTCTCACGCAGCGCGCCCGACTGGGTGCCCAACTGCATCACCGCGCCGCCCAGCTCCTGCACCAGCGCCGTATTCTGCACGGTCATCACGTCCATCTGCGACACCGCCGTATCCACTTGCTCGATTCCGCTGGACTGCTCTTGGGACGCTTGTGAAATTTCACCGATGATGTCGGTGACCCGATGCACGGCCGCCACGATTTCTTCCATCGTTGCGCCCGCTTGCTCGGCCTGCGCCGAGCCTTCCGACACGCGGTCCACGGAATCCTCGATCAAGCCCTTGATCTCTTTGGCTGCCTGCGCGCTTTTCTGCGCCAGGCTGCGCACTTCGCCCGCCACCACGGCGAAGCCCTTGCCGGTTTCGCCGGCGCGGGCCGCTTCCACCGCGGCGTTAAGGGCCAGGATGTTGGTCTGGAACGCGATGCCTTCGATGATGCTGACAATGTCCGCGATCTTGCGTGAGCTGGCCGAGATGCCGTGCATGGTGTCGACCACCTGGCCCACGGCCACACCACCGCGCCGCGCCACGTCCATGCTGCTGGCGGCCAACTGGTTGGCCTGGCGTGCGTTGTCGGCGTTCTGGCGCACGGTGGACGTCAGTTGCTCCATGCTGGCGGCGGTTTGTTGCAAGGACGATGCCTGCCCTTCCGTGCGGCCGGCCAGTTCCTGATTGCCGCGCGCGATGTGCACGGCCGCATGGGTCGTGCCCTCGATACCGCGATAGACGTCCTGCGCGATGCCGATGAGGCTCTTGCGCATGACTTCCAGCGAGAACTTCAGGCTGCCCACTTCGTCATCCGAATCCGCGATGATTTGCGTGGTGAGGTTGCCGGCGGCAACCTGGCGCGCCATGTTGGCGGCGTCCGACATCGGGTCCAGCAGGGAACGCGACAAGCTCCAACCCATGCCGAAGATGGCTATCACGCCCAGCGCGATGGCGCCGCATCCCAGGCTGGCGCCCCAGGTGCCGAGGCTGTCCCAATTGGCGTGCAGGCCATAGGCGCCCGCGCCCGCGACGATACCGGCGGACACCAGGGCGTGGCGGAACATCCGGCTGCGCACGCTGCGCTTGAACGGAAACGCCACCACGTCCAGGCCACGTCGCCACCCGGCTCGCACCGGTCGACCGCGCTTGATGCGGATGCCGCGCGCAGAGCCTTCGCGCATGCGTGCATAGAGCTCTTCGGCCATCTCGATCTGTTCTTCGGATGGCCGCACCCGCACCGAGGAATACGCGACGACTTCGTCGTTTTCGACGATGGGCGTGGCGTTGGCCAGCACCCAGTAATAGCCACCGTCCTTGCGGCGGTTCTTGACCAGGCCCAGCCACGATTCGCCGGCTTCCAAGGTTTCCCACAGATCTTCGTAGGCCTCGGGCGGCATGTCGGGATGGCGCACGATGTTGTGCGGCTTGCCGATGAGTTCTTCGCGGGTAAAGCCGCTGACGTCAACGAACGCCGGGTTCGCGTAAACGATGCGGCCCTTGGTGTCGGTTCGCGAGATCAGGTATTGATCTTCGCGCAGCTTGGTTTCCACATCAGTGATGGGTAGGTTCACGCGCACAGCTAGTCTCCAGTGACATCAATAGAGCAGCGAATGAATAGCAGCGAGCAAACCAGGGCGTAGCGCCCCGCATCGACCTGACCCCGCCCGGTTTGTCTGGCCGGCGCGCCCTCACGCGCAACCCAACCATCAAACACTGTTCACCGCCCTCTTCCAGGCGTTATTGTTATTAACGGTATTTTTAATGAAAACTTAACGTGCGTATTAGTCGGTGCTTGACGCGATTCGCACGATGTCGTGGTCGGTGGCCGGTGGTGGCCCGTGTGGCCGGTGTGGCCGGTGTGGCCGGTGTGGCCGGTGTGGCCGGTGTGGCCGGTGGTGGTCGGTGGCGGTCGGTGGCGGCCGGTGGTGGTCGGTGGCGGCCGTAGGATGGGTGAAGCGCGCACCGTCCGCCCCGCGAAAACAAGCGCCGATCGCGCGCAACCCATCAGACGAACGTTGCGTTGTGGCGGATCCGGATAAGAATTGGGGCGCCGTCCGATGGGTTACGCGCGTTCGGCAGCCTTGTTCTAGTCGACGCCCGGACGCGCTCCACCCATCCTACGAGCCGTCATCACATCCGATACGGCACGGGCATGGAATATGTGCCGGCGTCACATCCAATACGGCACAGGCATGGAATACGTGCCGTCATCACATCCAATACCGCACGGGCAAGGAATACGCGCCGTCATCACATCCAATACCGCACGGGCATGGAATATGTGCCGGCGTCACATCAACGACAACGGCATTGCACCGTCGCGTTCCGCCGGGGTTTCCCCCGGCGGTCTACTCACGTATCAACCTTGCGTCAGCGTCGGGGACGCGTAGCCGCTCAGTTGGTGGGCAGGCACTTCGATCACTTCGCCGGCGTTGATCTTGAACACCGCCACGGCTTCGGCCAGGCGATGTGCTTGATCCTGCAACGAACCGGCCGCGGCGGCGGCTTCTTCCACCAAGGCGGCGTTCTGCTGCGTCACTTCGTCCATCTGCGACACGGCACGGTTGACCTGGTCGATACCGCTGGACTGCTCTTCGGACGCCGCCGAAATCTCGCCCATGATATCCGTCACGCGCTTCACCGATGCCACGATTTCCTGCATCGTCGCGCCCGCGCGTTCCACCTGCTGCGAACCCGCGCCCACCTTCGTGACCGAGTCTTCGATCAGGCCCTTGATTTCCTTGGCGGCTTGCGCGCTACGCTGCGCCAGCGAGCGCACTTCGCCCGCCACCACCGCAAAGCCCTTGCCCTGCTCACCCGCGCGCGCCGCTTCCACAGCGGCGTTCAGCGCCAAGATGTTGGTCTGGAACGCAATGCCGTCAATAACCGAAACAATCTCGGAGATCTTGCGCGAGCTGGCCGAAATGCCCTGCATCGTGCTGACCACTTCCGACACCGCCGAACCACCGCGCTCGGCCACGTCCGACGCGCTGGCCGCCAACTGGTTGGCCTGACGCGCGTTGTCGGCGTTCTGCTTCACGGTAGAGGCCAGCTCTTCCATGGACGCCGCGGTTTCCTCAAGGGAAGCCGCCTGCTCTTCGGTACGGCTGGACAGGTCCGTGTTGCCGGCCGCGATTTCACGCGAACCCACGGTGATCTCGTCCACGCCACGGCGCACCGTCGTCACCGTACGCGACAGGCTTTCCTGCATGCGCTTCACGGCAGCCATCAACTGGCCGATTTCGTTGTGCGACTTCACTTCCACGCGGCTCGTCAGGTCGCCGGCGGCGATCTTGTCGAAGTGCTGGCCGGCTTCCACCAGCGGGCGCACGACCAGGCGGCCGAACAAGATGCGGCAGAAAATCATCAGCAGCAATGCCACGCCCACCGCAACGGCCACGGCCACCATGGCGCGGTTGAAGTTCGCTTCAGCCTGATCGATAGTCGCTTGCTGCTGGTCGCCGATGTACTTGCTGAAGTCGCTGATCGCCTCGATGAAGGCGGCGCTACGCGGCGTGCCGTATTCGTTGTTCACCATGTAGAACGTCGAATAGTCTTCGCTGCGCAGGGCTTCCACCATCGTGTCCACACCGTCGTCGATGTAGGAGCGATAGCGGCGCACCAGGTTCATGGACAGTTGGCGGCCGGTGTCGTCCTGAAGCATGTTCTTCTGAAAGTCCGAGAAGCGGCTGCGCACGCCCGTCAGCAGATCGGTGGCGGCCTTCAAGGCGGCCGCCGCGTCGCGGGCCGAATTCTCGCCGCTGCCCCAACCGGATTCCTGCAAGTGGCGCGCGGCCACCATCAGGCTCACGCGGGCGCGCAGCATGTCGCTATTGATCATTTCGACTTGCTTGGCGCGCTCGGTCAGCGCGTTCACTTCGCGGATGGACTCGTAATTGTGCTGCAAGAAAAATGCGGCCAGGCCGCCCACCGCCGCGATCAGAATCGCGAAGAACGCCATCACCCACAGCAGCATCGTACCGACGCGGGCGTCACGCAGCCGCAGCTTGCGTTTTACCTTGGGCGCGCGCGCGGCCTTTTTCCTGCCTTTGCCGGCCTTTGCGCCGGATTCGAGACTCGCTTCCATATTTTTCCCCATCCCTCAGGAACTGCTCTGACCAAATGAAAAACCACCTTGCGGACACGCCCTGTTACACGGCGGGTACATTCAAGGCGACGTACATTGCGGCGCGCGCCGCAATGTTCTCTGCTGGACTACCAAGGCCTACTGCTTACCCTGCGGAGCCAACCCGGCCGGCTCTCCCGGACCGGGTATGTAGATAGTTTGCACCTCGGGTTCCGCCACGGGTGGCGGCCAATCCTGACGCGCGTCAGGCATGGGCGCGGGACCCAGCAATTTCTGGCGTTCCCAAGGTTCCAGCAGAATATTGGTGCTATCAACCAGCCGCATCAGGCGGCCGTCCGGGCCGAACTGCAGCAGCGCTTCCTTGCGGCTGTAGAGCCCGTCGGTGATAAACGTGATCTTGTGCGACCAGAGGGCCAACTGCGTGCCGTCGGACTGTCGGTAAATCTTGTCGGGCGGCGCGGTCAGCGCCCGCGAGGCTTCTTCCAGCGTCGTCTGGCCAGGGGTCAGCGTGCTCAGTTTGCCCGGGTCGAAGTTATGGCCCGTGGCCGCGCAGCCGCCAAGCAGCAACGCGATGGCGGCAGCCGCCAGAAGATGTCTATAGCCTCGCATACCCTACCTGTGCGCCAGCAGTGCCGGCATCAAAAAGATTCCCAATCGTCGTCGGACGGTGCTTGTCGGCGGCTTGCCGCCGGCGCCGGTTTGGCCTCGCCCGCAGGCGCTGCCGGACGCGGAGCCGGACGGCGCAACGGACGCGCGGCGGTCGCGCCCTCGGCGGCGGCAGCCGGCTTGGCACGCGCGGCGTGGGTCAGACGCACAGCGGGCGCCGAGCGCGCAGGCGCTTCGGCGGGTGCATCAACCGGGGCCTTGGCCGGAGCCGGCGCGGCAACTCGAGGCGCGCGCGGCGGCGGGGCTTGCTGCGCCAACTGGCGTGCCGGCACTTCAATCACTTCGCCCGCGTTGATCTTGAACACCGCCACGGCTTGCACCAGGCGTTCCGCCTGCTCTTGCAGCGAACCGGCCGCGGCCGCCGCTTCTTCCACCAGCGCCGCGTTCTGCTGCGTCACTTCGTCCATCTGCGACACGGCGCGGTTGACTTGATCGATACCGCTGGACTGCTCATCGGACGCCGCCGAGATCTCGCCCATGATGTCCGTCACGCGCTTCACCGACGCCACGATTTCCTGCATCGTTGCGCCCGCGCGTTCCACTTGCTGCGAACCGGCGCCGACCTTGCTGACCGAGTCTTCGATCAGGCCCTTGATTTCCTTGGCGGCTTGCGCGCTGCGCTGCGCCAGCGAGCGCACTTCGCCCGCCACCACCGCAAAGCCCTTGCCCTGCTCACCCGCGCGCGCCGCTTCCACGGCGGCGTTCAACGCCAGGATGTTGGTCTGGAAGGCGATGCCGTCGATGACGGAAACGATTTCCGAAATCTTGCGCGAGCTGGCCGAAATGTCGTGCATGGTGTTGACCACTTCCGACACCGCCGAACCACCGCGCTCGGCCACGTCCGACGCACTGGCCGCCAACTGGTTGGCCTGGCGTGCGTTGTCGGCGTTCTGCTTCACCGTGGACGCCAGCTCTTCCATCGACGCGGCGGTTTCCTCAAGGGAAGCCGCCTGTTGTTCCGTGCGGCTGGACAGGTCCGTGTTGCCGGCGGAGATTTCGCGCGAACCCACGTTGATCTCGTCCACGCCACGGCGCACCGCCGCCACCGTGCGCGTCAGGCTTTCCTGCATGCGCTTCACGGCAGCCATCAAGTGGCCGATTTCGTTATTGGCCGTGGCTTCCACGCGCACGGTCAGATCACCGCCCGCGATCTTGTCGAAGCTGTCGCTGACGGCGCGCAAGGGGCGCAGCACGACGCGGTTCATGAACAGGAAGGCGCCCAGGGACACGGCCAGGATCAACGCGGCCAAGCCCAGGTACACGTAGGTCATCATCGTCGACTCGGCGCGCGACGCTTGCACCTGATGCTCGCTATACGCGCTGATGTTGTCGGCGAAGGCCGTCAGTTCCTTGAAGAACGCACCGCTGGCGGCGCCCGCCTTGGTGTTCTTCAAGCTCAGGTAGGTGGCGGCATCGCCCTTGTCCAGCGCGCCCATCATCGACTGCAGCGCATCGGAGAAGCCGTTGAACGACGAAATCAGTTGGGCTTCGGAGGCCTTGCCCATCTCCGTCAACTTCGGAACGGCCTTGAAGGCGTCCATCTTCTTCTTGGCGTCGCCGATCAGTTGCTGCACCGTGCGCGAGTTGTCGGCCGCGCCAGTGGCGTCACCGGCCGCGCGCTGCGCGGCGGCGATGTCGGCCCGCACCGTGGCGCGCAGCATCTGCGTGTAAGCATCCTTGATCAGGTTGCTTTGCTGCACGCTCAGCGAGTCGAGCGCGTTGATCGTCACGGCGCTGGCACGCATGCTGTTCCAGCCCAAACCAATTGCAACCAGTGCGGCCAGGGCAACTGCCAACTGAGCGAGCATCAAGCCCGTACGCACCTTCAGATTGCTGAACATGTTCCGATAGTTCCGGTAGTCGTCCCGGCGGCGCGCGATGGCCGCCGGTCCGTAAAGGGGAATGACCTGTTTGTAATCGACTGCCTATTCAATGCACTGACGCGGGATTCGTCAGAAGGACTCCCAATCATCGTCCGCGGGCGCGGACCTGCGGTTGGATGCTGAAGCGGCCGGCTTGGGCTCGGTCCGGGTAGCCGCGTTGTCCGCGCGCGTGGCCGGACGGCGCAGCGGGCGCACCACCGTGGCCGCCGTGGCGGCCGGCTTGGGACGCGCCACCTGCGTCTTGCGCGGCGCGGGCTTCGGTGCTGCGGGCGCTTCGTCAGCGTCCTGCGTCGATGCCTCGGCCTGCGATGCGGCCGTGGCGGACGTTGCTGCCGCGCCTGCCGGCTGCGCCGAATGCGGCAAATGCTGGGCCGGCGACGGCGCGCGCGGCGCGGCTTGCGGCGGCGACACGCGTGGCGCGGCTTGCTGGCTGGCCAAATGCTGCGCCGGCACTTCAATCACTTCGCCCGCGTTGATCTTGAACACTGCCACGGCCTGCGCCAGACGCTGGGCCTGTTCTTGCAAGGAGCCCGCCGCGGCGGCCGCTTCTTCCACCAGCGCCGCGTTCTGCTGCGTCACTTCGTCCATCTGCGACACCGCGCGGTTGACCTGGTCAATACCGCTGGACTGCTCTTCGGACGCCGCCGAAATCTCGCCCATGATGTCCGTCACGCGCTTCACCGATGCCACGATTTCCTGCATCGTGGCGCCCGCGCGTTCCACCTGTTGCGAACCCGCGCCAACCTTCGTGACCGAGTCTTCGATCAAGCCCTTGATTTCCTTGGCGGCTTGCGCGCTGCGTTGCGCCAGCGAGCGCACTTCGCCCGCCACCACCGCAAAGCCCTTGCCCTGCTCGCCTGCACGCGCGGCTTCCACCGCCGCGTTCAGCGCCAGGATGTTGGTCTGGAAAGCGATGCCGTCGATGACGGAAACAATCTCGGAGATCTTGCGCGAGCTGGCCGAAATGCCCTGCATCGTGCTGACCACTTCCGACACCGCCGAACCACCGCGCTCGGCCACGTCCGACGCGCTGGCCGCCAACTGGTTGGCCTGGCGTGCGTTGTCGGCATTCTGCTTCACGGTAGAGGCCAGCTCTTCCATCGACGCCGCGGTTTCCTCAAGGGAAGCCGCCTGTTGTTCCGTGCGGCTGGACAAGTCGGTGTTGCCCGCGGAAATCTCGCGCGCGCCTACATTGATCTCGTCCACGCCACGACGCACGGTTGCGACCGTGCGGGTCAGGCTTTCCTGCATGCGCTTGATGGCCGCGAACAACTGGCCGATCTCATTGGTGCTGCGCACGTCGATACGGCCGGTGAAGTCACCACCCGAGATCTTGTCGAAGTGGTCGCCCGCCTGGTGCAGCGGACGCAGCACGGTACGGTTGATGAAAATCCAGCAACCCAGCGCCAGCAACAACGTAATCGCCAGCATGGCAATCGTCACGGTGCGCGAAATGCGATGATCGGTCTCGGCCTGCACCACCAGCTCGTTGGTGCGCGTATCCACGAATTGCAACACGCCATACACCGATTCACGGAATGCGGTGTTGGCGGCGCTGCCAGCGTCGTTCAGGTCCAGATACTCTTGAATGGCCAGGTTGGACAAAGCCGCTGCCTGGCGCCTGTAGACGTCGTCAAACTGCCTGAACGCGGCTTCCAGTTTTTCGATCACGGCTTCGGAACCCGCCATGCGCGGCGCCTTGCGGAACGCCTCAAGCTGCTGCTTGCCTTCCTGCATCAGGGTGTCGGCACGCTTGGCCTGGGAGGTGGCCTGCTCGGTCTTGCCCTGCTGCATATCCATCAGCGAGTTCGCCAACAACAGCCGGCCGCGCAGAAACGCGATATACGCTCGATTCAACTGGGTCGCCTGATTGGAATAGGCGTCATTGACCTGTTCCAGCTTTCCGTTGCTGGAGTTCAGGCCCAACCACGCCACACCGTTCGAAATGAACATGGCGCCCGTGAAGAGCAAGAGCACCAGAACGATACAGGTGCGGACTTTCAAATTGACAAGCATGAAATACCCGAGCGTTAAGCAGTGAAACGACACAACCTACCCTGAACGCAACCACGGACGCCCCGGTCCTTGACCGGCAGCGTCCGAGTATGGCGAACCACCGCGCCGAGACGCGGCCTGGGAACCCGCCGCTTATTGGCGGCTGAACAGGCTGGATCCCTGAATCGTCATGAACGCGGCGGAAGCCGCTTGCAGCGCGACCTGGCGCAGTGCAAGCTGGCTGGCGCCGGCGTAATAGTCCAAATCTTCCAAATCCGACAGCGTCTTGGCATAGTTCAAGCCCTTCGTCGTGCCGGTCGCGTCCAGCGCTTCCAGCTCGTTCATGCGGGCGCCGACCGAGGCGGAGACCGTCAGGACGTTGTCGTAGTTGCTTGCCAGCTTCTTGTTCGCGGTCGCCAGTTCATTGTTCAGCTTGGCCAGGGCGACTTCGTCGCCGGCAATCGGCGAATCCAGCACCTTGATCAGGCTGTCCAACGTGTTGAACATGTCCATGTCCGCCGCCTGCACGGTCTCGACGTTGATCACGTCGCCGTTGGCGGGCGTGCCCTTGATCACCACCGACACACCACCGAAATCGATGGCCGAATCCGCCGTGTAGGGGGTCGGCGCGGCGGGCGGCGCCGGCGCGATCACGGGCGGCACCGGCGGGTTGGCGTTCGGGTCCGTCGTCGTAACGCGGTAGCCCATGTTGCCCGTGGCCGGATCCGCTTCAAACTGGACCTGGAAATTCTTGCCGATGTTGGCGCTGCCCGGCGTCACCGACACGGTGCCGTACTGGGCAGTACCGGTATTGGCGTCGGCGGCGGTGCTCACATACGCCTGCGAACCGGGGTTGGCGCGGTTGAAAATGTCGTTGCCCAGATCGCTCGTGGACAACTGGCGCGACTGGTCCACCTGCATCGTGCGTTCGCCGGTGGCGCCGCTGTACACGATCTTGCCGTTGGCATCCTGCGAATAAGGAACCACGCCGCCCTGGTAACCCGAGAACAGATACTGGCCGTTGCCGTCCGTGCTGTTCGCCAGGCCCAGCAGCGCATCGCGGGCGCTTTTCAGCGCGGTCGACAGGGCTTGGCGATCGCTGTCGGCGAACGTGCCGTTACCGGCCTGGATGACGCGGGTGCGCACGTCCTGCAGCGCGACCGTGATCGAATCCAGCACATTGCTTTCCTGGCCCAGGCTGGTCATGGCCGCGTCGCGGTTCATGCCATAGGTGCTGTTCATGCTTTTCGTCTGCGCCACGCCGATGGACAGCGAGGCAGACAACGGATCATCCGCGGGCGTCAGGAACTTGCGGCCGCTGCCCACCTGCTCAACCAAGCGGTTCATGTCCGACTCTTGATTCAGAATGCCGCTCAGGCCATTCGAATACATCATCGTGGTGCTCAGACGCATGGTGCAGCTCCGAATTTCTTTTTGATCATCACAATAGGCTCGTCTTAACCACGCAGGCCCAACAGCGTGTCGAACACGGTGCTGGCCACATCAATAATGCGCGCGCTGGCCTGGTACTGCTCTTGGTACAGCGAAAGGCTGACGTATTCTTCGTTCAGGTTGACACCCGACACCGACTGCTGCGCGGCGGTGTTCTGCTTGATCAGGTTGGCCTGCGCGGTGGCGGCCGACTTCACCTGCGCGGTCTGCACGCCCACCGTGTTCACCACCTGCGCGAACATATCGGTGGTGCTCATCGTGCCGTGACCCAGCACCTTGGCGCTTTGCAGTTGCGCCAGTTTCAGCGCGTTCTTGCCGTTGGCGTCGCCGCCCTCGGCGTCGGCCGCGGCCACTTTTTCCGGATCGGTAATCAGCACGTTGATGTCGCGCGCGGCATTGCGCGTGGGCGACAGCGACCACTTGTCGCCGGCCTGGGGCGGCGCATCGATCGTCAGCGTCACGCCCATTTCGGCGTCCAGGTTCAGCGTGGCGTTGGGCGGCGTGCCGGTGGCGGGTCCGTTATAGACACGCGCGCCTTCCGGCATGCGCAGCACCTGGTAGTTGGTGCCGTCAAACGAAATCTCGTAGTCCTTGGCGTTGATATTGCCCAGGGTGGTGAACTCGCCCGTGATCTGCGCGTTGCTCTTGTTGCCGGTATTGGGCACGGCCTCGGGCGAACTGACGCTGAAGAAATCGGTGCCCGGGTTGCCATTCTGGTCCAGGCCTTGGGTGTGCTGTTCGTTGAACGACAAGGCCAGGCCAACGGCCAACTGGCCCAGTTGGTTCTGCATCAGGTCCAGCGACGACGAACGGAACTGCAACAGGCCACCCAGCGTGCCGCCGGTGATTTCGCTGTCTTCCATTTCCACCGCCACCGTCTTGCCGGCACCGGCCGGCAAGGTATAGGCGATGACCGTGCGGCTGGCGTCCTTGGTCGACGGCACGGCCTGCAAGGGGTACAGCGTGGTGCCCGACAGCAGCGACTGGCCACCCTTGGTCAACGAGATATTGATCTTGTCGCCCTGCGGGTAGGTCGTGATGCCGATAAGCTGGTTCAGTTCCAGCACGGCCTGGTCGCGTTGGTCGAGCAGGTCGTTGGGGGGGCTGCCACCGGCTTTGCCGGAAGCAAGCGAAATCTGCGTGTTCAGGTCGTCGATACGGGTCAGGTAGCTGTTGACCTGTTCAACCGTGGTGGTGATCTGCGTGTTCAGGCCTTCGCGCTGATTCTGCATTTCGGTATAGGCCGAACGGATCTGCGTCGTCAGGCTATTGGCTTTGCCCAACAGGTCGGCGCGCGCCGCCGGGTCGGCCGGCTTGCTGGCGACCGTGTTCATGCTGGTGAAGAAGTCGGTCAGACCCGGGGCGATACCCACGGTGCGGTCGGCAAACAGGTTGTTGATCTGCGATACCTGCGCAAACTGCGTCTGCAACTGCGCGCCGCTGCCGGTCGAGCCCACCAACTGCTTGTACAGGAAGCTGTCGTAGCTGCGTTCAACGGTGTCAACCTGCACGCCACGGCCGATGTAGCCGTTGCTGGTGGCTTGGGCGCCGGCGGTCGACGTCAGCACGCGCTGACGGTTGTAGCCCACCGTGGTGGCATTGTTGATGTTGTGGGTGGTGGTTGCCAAGCCTGCCTGCGCGGCATTCAGCCCGCCCAGCGCTGTTTTGTACAAGTTCATGCTAACAATGCCCCGTGTGTAACCGCAGGTGATATCTCTGGATACTCCAATAACGGCAGGAGATCGTCCAAATTTAGAGTCCTTCCAACATCTGACGAGAAATTTCCACGTCGGATGCTGCCCCGCGCAACTGGCCCATGATGCCGATCAGTTTTTGCGCATAGCGCGGGTCGGTCGCATAGCCCGCGTCCTGGATCTTGCGGGCCGCGTCGATTTCGTTGCGGGCCTGCGTCACGGCTTCGTAGCGTGGGCTATTGCCGATCAGGCGGGCGTAGTCCGAGAACGATTCCTCGTAAGACGCATAGGCCCGGAAAGGTTGCGTCACTTTTTTCGCGACGCCGTCTTCGTATTCCGTGGTCAGCACATTGACGACCTGGCCCTTCCAACTGCCGCCCGCCTTGATGCCGAACAGGTTGTAGCTGGTGCTGCCGTCCGGATGCTTGATTTCGCGCTTGCCCCAACCCGATTCCAGGGCGGCCTGCCCCATGATCAGGCGAGCCGGCACGCCACTTTCCTGGGACGCCAGGTTGGCCGCGCGCGACATCTTCGACACGAAGTCGACCACGTGATCGGGCGCACCCTCGGCTGCCGCCAAGGCGCGGTCGCTGGCGCGGTTGTTGCGCATCACGTTCAGCAGCGCCGACACCTCGCGCGAGCCGCCCGTGCGGAAATCCAGGTCGCCGCCCTGCGCGATGGCGCGCACGGCGTCGTCGGACATATCGGCCGGCTTGCCCTGCTGCATCTGCGCCAGGATGGACTGGGTGAGCCCGATCCCGGGCGACGCCAGGTGCAGCGCCAATTGCTCGTCGGCCATGGACTGCAGCATCTGCGTCTGTTGCGAATCGAACAGCCCTTCCTTGGGCGTGGCCTCGCGCATGCGCTTGACCATCATCTGCAAGAACAGCGCTTCGAATTGCTTGGCCACCTGCTTTTGCTGGTCGGTGCCGGCGGGGTCTTTCTTGACGTCGCGCTTCAGGTCCGACAAGCGGCCCATGTCGAACACCGAATCCTGGCGGGCGGCGCCGCGCGCCGCGTCTTGGGTGATTGCCATGGCCGTCAGATGATTTCCAGTTCGGCGCGCAAGGCGCCCGCGGTTTTCATGGCCTGCAGAATGGCCAGCAGGTCTTGCGGCGTGGCGCCCAGGGCGTTCAGGCCCTTGACCACGTCAGCCAGATTGGCGCTGGTGCTCACGCGCTGCAACGAACCATTGTCCTGCCGCACTTCGATTTGCGTATTGGGCACCACCACCGTCTGCCCTTCGGTGAACGGCGTGTCCGGTTGCGACACCTGGTTCTGGCGGTTGATGATGACCGACAGGTTGCCGTGCGCCACGGCGGCCTCTTCGATCATGACCGTGCGGTTCATGACGACCGAGCCGGTACGGGCGTTGATGATGACCTTGGCGACCGTAGGCGCGCGCGTCACCTGCAAGTCTTCCACCTGCGACAGGAAGCGCGCCTGCGAGGACTGCTCCATGGGCGTGCGCACCTGCACCACGCGGCCGTCCAGCGCGGTGGCCGTGCCTTGGCCGAACTTGCGGTTCAAGGCCACCGCCACGTTCTGCGCCGTGCCGAAATCCGTGTTGTTCAGTTCGAGGTGGATATAGCCGTCGCGCGAGAACGTGGTGGGCACGCCGCGTTCGACGATGGCGCCCGCGCTGATGCGGCCGCCGTTCAATTGGTTGATCTGCACGCTGGAACCGCCGGCCGACGCACCCGCGCCGCCCACCAGGATGTTGCCCTGGGCAATGGCGTAGACCTGGCTGTCGGCGCCCTTCAAGGGCGTCATCAGCAAGGTGCCGCCGCGCAAGCTCTTGGCGTTACCCATGGACGACACCACCACGTCCAGCGTCTGGCCGGGCCGGGCAAACGCCGGCAAGGTGGTGGTGACCATGACGGCCGCCACGTTCTTCAATTGCATGTTGCTGCCGGCGGGCACCGTAATGCCCAGTTGCGACAGCATGTTGGTCAGGCTTTGCTGGGTGAATGGCGTCTGGCGCACCTGGTCGCCGCTGCCGTCCAGGCCCACGACCAGGCCATAGCCGATCAGCTGGTTGCCCCGCACGCCCTGGATCGTGGCCAGATCCTTGAGCCGATCGGCTTGCGCCGCGCCGGCGCCGGCAAGCAGCCCCACCGCCACGCACACGCGAGCGAACAAGGACAGCACGGCGGATATCGGAGTGGGTTTTGTCATGGTCAGAACGGCGAAGCAAGCAGGAAGAAGCGTTGCAGCCAGCCCATGGTCTGAACTTCATCCATGACGCCCTTGCTGCGGTATTCGATGCGGGCGTCGGCCACTTGCGTGGACGACACGGTGTTCGTGCCGGTGATGGAACGCGGGTCCACCACGCCGGCAAAGCGTACGTACTCGCTACCCCGGTTGATGGCGATCTGCTTCTCGCCAGCCACCTGCAAGTTGCCGTTGGACATCACGCCCACCACCGTGGTGGTGATGGTGCCGGTGAAGGCGTTGTTGGCGGTGCTGTCGCCCTTGCCCTGCGAGACGTTACCGCCGTTGGCTTCGGTATTCAGGTTGGCGTTGGCCCAGCTGTTCATGAACGACGGCGCCGCCGCAATGCCCAGCGTGGTCGAGCCGGTGCGGTTGGTGTTGGTGGCGACGTTCTTGGACGCATTGGTGCGCTCGTTCAGCACAATGGTGACGATGTCGCCCACGTTGCGCGGCCGACGGTCTTCGAACAACGGATAGTTGCCGTAGGTGGTGGGCTGATAGATCGAGCCCGTGGGCTGCGCCATCGGCATGGGCGGCGGCGGCGGCGCGGCGGTCGTCGGCCCGGTCACGATGGGCTCGGGCGGAATCATGGCGCAACCGGCCGCCAGCATAGCCAGCGCCGCACTGAAAACCAGACGCAGGACAGACATGGGCATCACAGTTGGGACAGGCGGGCCAGCATCTCGTCAGAGGTCTTGACGGCCTTGCTGTTCATTTCATAAGCGCGCTGGGTCGTGATCATGTTGACCAGTTCTTCAGCGACGTTCACGTTCGAGGTTTCAACGTAGTTCTGCATGATCGAACCCGCGCCGTCCACACCCGGCTGCAGCAGGTTGGCGGGGCCGGAGGCATCCGTTTCCAGATACAGGTTTTCGCCGATGCTTTGCAGGCCGGTCGGGTTGATGAAGGTGGCGATCTGCAACTGGCCGATCTGCACGTTCACGCCGGCGGCGCCAGGTTGCGTCACCGACACGATGCCGTCCTTGCCGATGGAGATGGACAAGGCGTTGTCCGGCACGTTCATCGGCGGCTGGATCACATAGCCGGACACCGTGGTCAACTGGCCGTTCTGGTCGCGTTGCAGCGCGCCGTCACGGGTGTAGCCCTGGGTGCCGTCGGGCAGTTCCACTTGCAGGAAACCACGGCCGTTGATGGCGATATCCATTTCGCCGCCGGTGTTGTTCAGGTTGCCATCCGTGTGGATGCGCTCGGTGGCGGCCACGCGCGCGCCCGTGCCCAATTGCAGGCCGGACGGCAGTTGCGTGGCGTCGCCCACCTGGGCGCCGGGCTGGCGCAGCGTCTGGTACATCAGGTCCTGGAACACGGCGCGGCCGCGCTTGAACCCGTTGGTGGAGACGTTGGCCAAGTTATTGGAGATCACGTCCATGGACATCTGTTGACCTTCCAGGCCCGTCTTGGCAATCCACAGCGAACGCATCATGATGAAGTACTCCTAGTGGCGCGGCCCGGCCGCGCGCGAAATTGGTTTGAATCAGCGGCCGAATCAGCTGACGGACAGGATGCCGTTGGCGCGTTCGGCGTTGCGGTCCGACTGCTGGATCACCTGCATCTGCTGCTCGAAGCGACGGGCGTTTTCAATCATGCCCACCATCGCCTTCATCGGATTGGTGTTGCTGCCTTCCAGCACGCCGGACAACAGGCGCAGGCCCGGGTCGGCGGGCACGGGCGGCGCAGGCTGGCCATTGACCGGCGCCATGCGGAACACGCCGTCGTCGCCGTGCACCAGCTGCGCGTTGTTCGGGTTGGCCAGCTTCAGGCGGCCCAGGTTCAGGATGTTGTTCGGACCGTCGCCCGCGCCGATGGCGGTGATGGTGCCGTCCGACGTGATGCTCAGCGCGGCCTGGTCGGGCACGTCGATGGGGCCGCCCTGGTCCGACAGCACAGGCTGACCCAAGGACGTCTGCAACAGGCCGTTGATGCCCACTTGCAGGCTGCCGTTGCGCGTGTAGGCCTCGCCTTGCGGGGTCTGCACGGCGATCCAGCCGTTTTCGCTGGCCAGCGCCACGTCCAGGTCGCGGCCCGTGGTCTGCATCGTGCCCATCTGGAAGCTGTTGCCGGGGGTGGACGCCACCGTCGAAACCCGCGTCGGCAGACTCACCCCGTCCGCCATCGGAACCGAGCGGTACAACGCGATCTGCTCGCGAAAGCCCGTCGTGTTCACGTTGGCCATGTTGTTGGAGAGCGCGGCCTGATGCTCAGTGATACGCGCTGCGCCATTCATGGCGGTGTAGATGATTCTGTCCATTGCCTATTCCGTCGGTGTCGTCGCGAGCCAGCTTTACTTCAGGTTCATCAGGACTTGCATGATTTCGTCCTGGGTCTTGATGGTCTGCGAGTTGGCCTGGTACGTGCGCTGGGCAATGATCATGTTGACCAGTTCCTTGCTCATGTCGACGTTGGACGCTTCCGTGGCCTGGCCGACCACGCGAGACATGCCGTTGGTTCCGGGCTGGCCCAGGATCGGCTGACCGGAGGCAGACGTTTCGGTCCAGGCGTTGTTGCCCACGGGCTGCAAGCCTTGCAGGTTGGAGAAGTCAGCCAGCACGATGTTGCCGACGATTTGCGTTTCGCCGTTCGTGTAGCTGGCCACCAGGCTGCCGTCGGCGCCGAAGTTGATGCCGCTGAATTCGCCGGACGTGTAACCGTCGGGCTTGGCCACCAGCTTGTAGTCGCTGCCGTACTGCGTGGTGCCGGTGTAGTTCATGGCGATGCTGAGCGGGTCAGCCGGCGTCACGTCGCCGCCCGGGGTGGCGTAGGTCAGCGTCACAACCGGGGCGCTGGTCATCGCGCCGGCCTTGTTGAACGTGAACTGCTGGGGGTTGCCCCACACGCCGCCTGCCGCCGTGGTCGGCGCCATGGCCTGGCCGTCCATCGTGTAGTACACGTCGTAGACGCTGTTGCCGGCGGCATCGGCCGGACGCTTGACGAAGTACTGCATCACCTGGTGCGAGTTGCCCAGGGAGTCAAACACCGTCATGGGCGACGCGTTGGTGTAGCTGCTGGAAATGGTCGGATCGAAGGGACGACCGATTTCCGTGACGGCGGCGGTGTAGTTGACGTAGCCCGGAACCTGGGTGATGTCGCCCGAGGTGATGGCGCCCGTGCCGTCAACGACGATTTCGTTCGGCGCGGTGCCGTACGTGGCCGCAGGCGGCGCACCGGCTGCCCAGACCAGATCGCCCGTTGCGTTGCGCGTGAACGCGTAGTCCGTGCCGCCCAGGTTGACCGTGCCGTTGACGGCCGGCGTGGTCACCGTATCCGTCAGGTAGATCACTTTGGCGTTGGCGTTCAGGTTGGCCACGGTGGTGCCGGTGGCGGTGGCCTGCGGCGCCACGTTGGCGGTCGGCACTTGCAGTTCGACCGGGTTGGCGCCGATCGCGCCCGCCGGGTAACCCGTCAGGCGGTAGCCTTGGGCGTTGACGATGTAGCTGTTCTTGTCGACCAGGAATTCGCCGTTGCGCGAATACATGACCGCGCCGCTTTGGTCGGTCAGGCGGAACATGCCCTTGGCGCCGTCAATGGCAATGTCGTATTCGCCGCCGCCGCCCTGCACGGTACCCACCGTGAAGCGTTGGTTGATGGCGGCCACTTTGACGCCCAGGCCCACACGCGAGCTGGCGTAGACGTCGGCGAACGACGCGGTGGCCGATTTGAAGCCGACGGTGCCGGAGTTGGCAATGTTGTTGCCGATAACGTCCAGGTTTTGCGATGCGGCGTTCAAGCCGCTTAGTCCTTGTCCGAAGCCCATGTTTTCTCTCGCTGATCTTTATCTAGGAAAGCCGCCGCTTGTGCGTCGGCACCGATTCATGTCCGCCCGATTCAGGCGCCGCCGATTACCTTGCGCACATCCAGCATGCTGGCCTGGCCGTCCAGGCCCATATCCAGACGCAAACCGTCGGTGGAGTACGCCACGCTCTTGACCTGGCCGTAGCTCAGCACTTCCGAATTGATCTTCTTGCCGTCGCCATCGGTGGCCAGGACGGACACGGTGTACGCGCCCGGCTCCAGCACCACGCCGCTGTCGTTCTTGCCGTCCCAGTCCAGCGTGTACACGCCGGTCTTTTGCTCGCCCATTTCAATGGTGCGCACGATGGCGCCGTTGGCGTCGGCGATGCGCACTTGCACCTTCTGCGCGTCGGCTTGCAAGTCCAGGCCGTAAGGGGTGACCACGCGCTCGGCGGCGTTATCGCCGTCGACGCCGACCTTGATCTTGTTGCCGGGAACGAGCACGCCCTTGCCGATCATCGCCACGGCGTTCATCGACTGCGACACGTCGATCTGGCCGCTGATGGCCAGCATGGTGTTCTTGAGGTTGTTGACGCCTTCCACCGTCGCGATTTGCGCCATCTGCGAGGTGAGCTCGGCGTTTTCCATCGGATTCAGCGGATCCTGGTTCTGCAACTGCGTCGTGAGCAGCTTCAGGAACTGGTCCTGCAGGCCCTGCGCCGTGATGGAGCTGGTGGAACCCGTTTGGGCCAGGGCCATGCCGGTAGCGCTGGTGTTTTGATTGACGGTGGTCATGGATTCACTCTGTCAGGGATTAGGACTGACCGATGGTCAGGGTCTTCTGCATCAACGACTTGGCGGTGTTCAACACCTCGACGTTGGCCTGATACGACCGCGACGCCGCGATCATGTTGACCGTTTCGGCCACCGGATCGACGTTGGGCATGCTGATGTAACCCTGGGCGTCCGCCAGCGGATGCTTGGGGTCGTAAACCTGTTTCAAGGGCGACGGGTCCTGGATGACGCCGGCCACGCGCACGCCGCCGATCTCCTGCCCCATGGCCTGACCCGGAGCCGGGTTGACCTGGAACACGACCTGGCGGGCGCGGTACGGCTGGCCGTCCGGGCCGACGACGCTGTCGGCGTTGGCCATATTGCTGGCCGACACGTTCATGCGTTGCGACTGCGCGCTGAGCGCGGAACCGGCGATATCGAAAATGCTCAACAAGGACATTGCCTGTTGCTCCCTTTATGGATCAATCCTGAATAGCGGTTTGCAGCGTCCGGATGCGGCCGGAGATCATCTGCATCGTGCTCTGGTAGTGCAAGGTGTTGTCGGCGAACTGCACGCGCTCGATATCCATGTCCACCGTGTTGCCGTCCATGCTGGGCTGGTACGGCAGGCGGTACAGCAGGTCGGTCGGACCTTGCGAGACGGCCTTGGCGGGAATGTGGCGCGCCGAGGTCAACGTCAGCGAGGTGTCTTCCAGGCGCTTGGAGCCTTCCATGGCGTTCTGCATCGCGGCCTTGAAGTCAAAGTCGCGCGCCTTGTAGTTCGGCGTGTCGGCGTTGGCGATGTTGGACGACAGCACTTCCTGGCGCTGCGCGCGCAGTCCCAGAGCCTGCTGGTAGAACCGGAAATCTTCATTAAGCCTGTCGAGCATCGTGGCGCCTTCTTGCGTTGCAATACGGATAGAGCACGGGACGCCGAACACACCGGTATCCCATTGGATGACGGAATCATAGGGGCCGACGGCGTAACACAATCAGCCAAATAACCTGCCATTTCTCATCCAATTCACGTATTGCCAAGCGCGGCGGACTCCTACAATTCAGTCATCATGAAAATCTCCGCACGACTCCTCCTCGCGCGCGCAAGCGGCCTGATCGTTCTGGCGCTGGCCGGTTCCGGCGCCGCGCTGGCCCAAGCCGCGGCCAGCCAGCCGCCCGGGGCGATCGCTTCTGTTGCGCAAGACTATCTGCTGGATCAGTTGGCCGGCCTGCCCGGCCAGCCCGCCATTACCGTGGACGCGCCGCGCGTGGAACACCTGACGCCCTGCGACGCCATGGCCCCGTTCATGCCGTCGGGCATGCGGCTGCGTTCGCGGATGACGGTGGGCGTGCGGTGCAACGCGCCCAAGCCCTGGACGACCTATGTGCAGGCCACGGTCAGCGTGCCCGGGTACTATTACGTCGCTTCGCGCTTGATCGCGGCGGGCCAGGCGCTGACGCCGGACGACCTTTCGCCCCGGGATGGCGACCTGGTGTCGCTGCCGCCGGGTGCCATCACCGACCCCCAGATGGTTGAGGGCATGACGGCCGCCTACCGGATCAACGCCGGCCAGCCGGTGCGAAGTTCTTCTTTACGCAATGCCCAAACGGTGCTGCGCGGCTCCAACGTGCGGATCAATGCGCGCGGCAAGGGGTTTGTGGTCAGCAGCGAGGGCGAGGCGCTGGACAATGCGGCGCCAGGCGCCCGAGTGCAGGTCCGCACCGCGAACGGCCAGGTGGTCAGCGGTGTGGTGCGCAACGCGGGTTTGGTGGAAATACAACTGTAGGGTCTGTTACAAATCGCGTTGCGGCGGCGGGCAAGCTGCCCTAAAGTTCCCCCCTGCCCTGTCGTTACACAGACATATGTAGGCGGATCCGTCGCAAACCGACCCAGGACGCCCTGCGGAGAAAACCTTGAAAATCAATTCGACCTCCAACCGGCCTCTTTCGGCCGACGCCGTGAGCCAGCGCCCGGATTCCGCCGTTTCGCAGGCGTACGGCGCCAGCAACGCCTCGGGCTCCAGCAGCTCGCAAGTGGCGTTGAGCTCGGCATCGCGCAAGATGCTGGCCTTGCAAGACGGCTCGAACGACATCAACGTCGAGCGCGTGGCCGCCATCCGCGCCGCGATCGCCTCCGGCCAATTGAAGATCGACACCGGCCGTATCGCCGACAGCCTGATCGCCAGCGCGCGCGATCTGCTGAAGTAATCCTTGTTCAACGCCTGATCATCCACAAAGTATGACCATGAACCCCGTCGACGCCCTCCAGTCCTGCATGCGTCAGGAAGACGCCCTGATCACCGAGTTCTCGGCGATTCTGGAAGAAGAGACCGAGGTGCTGGTCGGGCCGGGCAACGTGGGCGCGCTGCAGACCATTACGGAACGCAAGGGCCGCGTGGCACAGCAATTGGTGGATCTGAGCGACACGCGCGACGGCCTGTTGGCCGAAATCGGCCTGCCCGCCGGTCACACCGGCACGGAGCAGGCCGCCGTGCTGCACCCGCAGTTGTCGGGTGTCTGGCAAGCGCTGTTGAGCAAGTCGGCATCAGCCAATGAAATCAATATGCGCAATGGCGCGCTGATCGACGTCCACCTGCGCTACACCCAGCAATCGCTGGACGCGCTGCGCGACATCAACGGCGCCAAGGGCAACGTCACATACGACGCCTACGGCCGCGGCGCCCGAGGCGCCCCCAGCCGCAAACCCATCGTCGCCGGATAAGTCCCGCGCTACACGTAGGATGGGTGAAGCGCGGCACGCCCGCCAGAGAAACACCAGCGCGTAACGCGCGAAACCCATCAGCCACGGGCAGATATAACCGGGACCACCGCACGATGGGTTACGCGCGATGCAGCCCCTGCGATCTTGCCAAGGTTCCCGCGCGCTTCACCCATCCTACGAGCACCACTGCGAATTCTGGATCAACCCGCCGCCATCTCCAACATCGCGAACATCTTCAATATCGCCACCGGCAGCAACTTCCCTGACAGCTTTCGTTCCGACCCCATAATCCCCGACAACGGCCCGCGCGCCACCCCGGCAGACGCCGAATGCGCCATCTGCCAGCACGCGGCGCCCAACTGGCCCGCCATCAGCGACTGCCTGGCCAAGGTATGCGCGCCATCAACGGCCGGCAGTGCCTGCCAGGCACTTGCCATATAGCGGAAGCCCGCCTTGGCCTCATCCTGCAACACCAGCCACCGCGCCACTGTCGCCGCGTCGGCTTGTGACGCAGGCAGGTTCGTCACGCCGAACAACTGGCCCGCTACCTCACCGCTTGCCGTGTCGATCAACCGCGCGCACACCAAACGGAACGCCGCGTGCTCGCCACGGCCCGGCAAGGCGATCTCCGTACCGGACGCCCACAGCGCCAACGGCACCTGCTTACCACCCTGCTCGCTGACCAACCCCGGCATGTCACCCGGCTGACCCACGGGCAAATACCCCACGCTCTTGCCAACCGCATTCAAATTGGTCGGGCATTCGTCCTGCACCACGCGCATGCCGCCTGGGCAGCGTGCCACCCATGACGCGCCCTGCCCGCTTAGCGACTGCCACAACGCCGACGTACCCGCCTCCAGCAGATGCACCAGCGGCAGGCGCGGTAACTGCTCGCCCAGCCAGCGCACGCGCGCCTCCAACGCCGGGCCGGCATCCGCCAGACCGGGCGCCGCGGGCGCAAACGACGTCAGCATGCCGTGGGCCAGCGCCAACTGCTGCGCCGGCGCCGCCAGGGCCACGCCGCGATCGCTCATCAGCAGGGACCCCATCAACACGCCACCCGGCAAGCCCTCGCCTTTCATGCTGGTCTTGCCGTGCATGGCCAGCAGATGCCGGTTGCAGACCGACGAGAATTCCCGCCGCACCATCGCCAGCGGCTCGTCGGCCAAACCCGCCAGGCTTGCGCCCGCGCCGTCGCCGACATACTCACGCCAGGATGCGCGCGCTTGCACGCAAGCCGGGTCGTTGTCCAACAACCCGATCGTGTCGTCCAGGTTCTGCGCCGCCGCAACCGATGCCGAGCCGCCTTGCGGACGCAGGATCGCGGATGCCAGCAGTTGCCGGCGGCGCGCGGGGTCCACCGCGTCCGCTTCGCGGGCCGACGGCACCAGCGACGCCAGATCCGCTTCGCTGGGCGTGTACAAGGCGCGCGCGCGTTCGACCATCTGAAAAGCGCGGTCGATCAGCACGTCGGCGCGCGCCAGTTCCATGTGTTCCGGGACCTTCTGCCCCACCGACATGTAGTGAATCGGCAGGCGATGGCGAATCGCCGTGTCCAGCGCCGCGCCCAGGCGCGTGGCTTCGTCCAACTTGGTGATGATGCAACCGGCCACATCCTCGCCCACCCCATTGCGGTAGGCGTGCGCCACTTCGTCCAAGGTATCGCCCTGGCTGGCGGCGTTCAGCACCAGCAGGCGGCGCACCGGCTTGCCCGCGTTGCACAGCAAGGTGGCCTGCTCCGCCACGAGGCGGTCGCGCTGGCTGATGCCGGTGGTGTCGATCAGCACGATCTTGCGGTTGCCGAGTTCGGCAAGAATGCGGCGCAGCTCGCCGGCGTCGCGCACTGAATGCGCGGGCACGCCCATCAGGCGGCCGTAGATTTGCAACTGTTCAAGCGCGCCTATCCGGAACAGGTCGGTCGTCAGCATCGCGACCTGGTCGCGGCCTTCGCGTGCCACGCAACGGGCGGCCAGCTTGGCCAGCGTGGTGGTCTTGCCCACGCCGGTGGGGCCGACCAGGGCGTAGACGCCACCGGCCAGGAATTCGTCTTCCGAGCGGACCACGGGCAGGTGCGTGACCAGCTCGTTGCGCGCCCAAGCCTGGGCGGCGTCCGTCGACAGTCCTTGCGGCAGTCGGTCGACCAGCGTGCGAACCAGCTTCGTGCTGAAGCCGGCATCAAGCAAACTACGGAACAGCGCGGCGGCGGCGGGCTCGCGGCCCGAGCCGGGGCGACCGCCCCACAGCAGGCCGTCCATGCGAGTTTCCAACGCACCGCGCAAGGCGCTGATGGCGTCCTGCAAACCGGCGTTGGAGTTCGCCGGCAGCGACGGCGGCGCCATGGGCGGCGCCTGACGCAGCGGCGCGTCCGGCATGCGAGCCATGGACGGTGCGGATGCGGCAGCCGAAGCAGCCGGTGTATAGGCGGGCGCCGAAGCAAGCGCGGACGCCGGCGGCACATAGGCGGGGGCCGACGCAGGCGCGGACGCAGGCGGTGTATAGGCGGGTGCCGACGCAGGCGCGGACGCAGGCGGCGCATAGGCGGGTGCCGACGCAGGCACGGACGCAGTCGGTGCGTAGGCAGGCGCCGACGCAGGCACGGATGCAGCCGGTGCATAGGCGGGCGCCGACGCAGGCGCGGACACAGCCGGCGCATACGCAGGTGCCGAAGCCGGCGCAGACGCGGCTGGCGCATACGCAGGTGCCGAAGCCGGCGTCGCCGGCCGGGCGGGAGGCAAGGCTGGCAGTTCCACACGGGTCGCCGCGCCGGTCAGCGGCGCAGCGGGCTGCGCGGCGACGGACGGGGCGGCCACTTGCGCGGGAGCTGAATGCAGCATGGGAGCCTGCTGCGCGGACGTCGGGTGTAGCGACGCGGGGGCAGGCGTTGTGGAATGGGGTGTTGCGGATTGGGGCTCAACGGCGCCGTTCGACACCGGCATCGCATCCATCTCCGGCACTGCCGACGAAGCAAAGGCGGACTGGTATGCCGCGATGGAGCGCGACGGCGTTGAGTAGTTGGCCTGCGGCATCGGCGCCTGCGCGGGCGACGGCGTCAAGTAACCGCTCTGCGGCATCGGCGCCTGCACAGCCGCCCCACCGAACGGCGAACTGGTCGGCGCAGGTTGTCGCGCATCAACCGCAGGCGCGGCATACCCCGCCGTTTCCCGCTGCGGCGTTTCCGACGCCGCGTCCTCAAACGCGCCATCCACCGTGGCCAGCACTTCCACACCGCCATCGACGCTGCGGTTCGACACGATCAAGGCATCCGGCCCCAGCACCTGGCGCACCTGGCGCATCACTTCACGGCTGTTGACCCCAAAAAAGCGGCTTATCTTCATTACCCGTTGCTCCCGCCGATCATCGCGGTCACGCGGACCATGCGTTCATCGGGTATTTCCGTATTCGACAACACGCCCAACTGCGGCAGATGGTGCCGCAAGAAGCGCGACAGCGGCGCGCGCAACACCGGCGACACCAGCAGCACCGGCGCATTGCCTTGCGATTCCTGGCGTTCGACCGCAGCCTGCGTCTCGCGCAGCAAGGTGTCGGCCAGGCCCGGCTCCAGGCCACCGCTGGTGGTCATGGCCTGCGACAGCACGCGCTCCAGCTTCACGTCCAGCCCGATCACCCGCAGCTCGCCCTCGCCCGGGAACCACTGCTGCGTGATCGCGCGGCCCAGCGAACGGCGGACCAGCATGATCAGCTCGTTGATATCGGGCTGCCCGCCCGTGCCCGCCGCCTGCGCCGCCAGGCGCGGGCCGTGCTCGGACAGCGTATCGATAATGGTGCGCATGTCGCGGATCGGCACTTCTTCCGACAGCAGGCCTTGCAGCACCTTCTGCAAGGCAGTCAGCGACAGCGTCTTGGGGACCAGGTCTTCCACCAACTTGGGCGCGTCGCGGCCGATGCGGTCCAGCAACTGCTGCACTTCCTGGCGACCCAACAGATTCGACCCGTGGCGATGCATCAAATGGTTCAAGTGCGTAGCCACCACCGTGCCGGCGTCCACCACCGTATAGCCCGCCACCTGCGCCTGGTCGCGCAAGCCCCCGTCGATCCACAGCGCGGGCAAACCGAATGCCGGGTCGGTGGTGGGCGTGCCCTTGATCTGTACCGTGACACCGCCCGGGTCGATGGCCAGCCATTGGCCTGGCATCGCCACGCCCTGGCCCACCTCGACCCCCGACAACAGGATGCGGTAGTCGTTCGGCTTCAGTTCCAGGTTGTCGCGGATGTGCACCACCGGCGGCAGAAAGCCCACGTCCTGCGCGAACTTCTTGCGCAGGCTGCGGATGCGATGCAGCAGTTCGCCGTTCTGGGCGTGGTCCACCAGCGGGATCAGCCGGTAGCCCACTTCCAGCCCCAACTGATCCACCATGGACACGTCGTCCCAACTGGCCTCGGCGGCCGCGGCCTGCGCCTGCGTGATCGCTTGCGGCGGCACCTCTTCTGCGGCTTGCGCGGCGGCCACTCGGCGCTTGTGCAGCGTCCAGCCGCCCCAGCCCAGCGCGGCGGCCAGCGTCAGGAAAGCCACGTGCGGCATGTTGGGAATCAGGCCCATGATGCCGATGATGCCCGCCGTCAGGAACAGCACGGCCGGGTTCGAGAACAACTGGCTCATGATCTGCTGGCCAATGTCCTGATCGGTCGACACGCGCGACACCACCACGCCGGCGGCGGTCGAGATCACCAGCGCCGGGATTTGCGCGACCAGGCCGTCGCCGATGGTCAGCAGCGTGTAGACGCGGCCCGACTCGGCCATCGACATGTCGTGCTGGGCCACGCCCACGATCAGGCCGCCGATCACGTTGATCACCATGATCAGCAGGCCGGCGATGGCGTCGCCGCGCACGAACTTGCTGGCGCCGTCCATCGAGCCGAAGAAGTCCGATTCCTGCGAGACCTCGGCGCGGCGCTTGCGCGCTTCGTCTTCACCGATCAGGCCGGCGTTCAGGTCGGCGTCGATCGCCATCTGCTTGCCGGGCATCGCGTCCAGGGTGAAACGCGCGCCCACTTCGGCGATACGCCCCGCACCCTTGGTGATCACGATGAAGTTGATGATGGTCAGGATCACGAACACGATGATCCCGACCGCGAAGTTGCCGCCCACCAGGAAGTGGCCGAACGCCTCGATCACCTTGCCGGCCGCGTCGGGGCCGGTGTGGCCGTGCAGCAGCACAACCCGCGTGGACGCCACGTTCAGCGACAGGCGCAACAAGGTCGCGAACAGCAGCACGGCCGGAAAGGCGGCGAAGTCCAGCGGCTTGCGCGTGAACATGGCCACCAGCAGGATCATCACGGACAGCGCAATGTTGAAGGTGAACAGCAAGTCCAACAGGAACGTGGGCAGGGGCAATACCATCATGCCCAGCACCATCACGATCAGGATCGGCCCTGCCAGAAGCCGCGCATGGCCGGCCCCGCTACTCTTCAACATGGTGAGCAAAGCGCTCATTCCTTAGACTCCTTGTGCTGCGGTTGATGCCTGCGGGTCCAGCGCTGCGGGCACGGCCAGTTTGGTCGGGGTCGATGGCTCGTCCCCCCATCCTGAACGCCACGAACGCAGCTGGAAGACCCACGCCAGCACTTCCGCCACCGCGGTATATAGCTCGGCCGGGATTTCTTGCCCCAGCTCTACGTGTTGATGCAATGCGCGCGCCAGGGGCGGCGCTTCCAATGTGGGAATGCGGTTCTCGGCGGCCAGTTCGCGGATCTTCGCCGCGATCAGGCCCGTGCCCTTGGCGATCACGCGCGGGGCGCCGCTCTTGTCTTCGTCATACTTCAGCGCCACGGCATAGTGCGTCGGGTTGGTCACCACCACGTCCGCCTTCGGCACTTCCGACATCATGCGGCGACGCGCGGCCTGGCGCTGCTGCTGGCGAATACGCGCCTTCACGTGTGGATCGCCTTCGCTTTCCTTGTGTTCCTGGCGCACGTCTTCCTTGGACATGCGCAACTTCTTCAAATGGCTCCAGATCTGCCAGGGCACATCCAACAGCACAATCACCAGCAGGGACGCCACGATGAAGACGCAGCACAGCGCTACCAGCGACAGCGCCTTGATCAAGGCGGCCGATGGGGCCACGTGCATCAAACCCATCATCTCGTCGTGATAGCGCCAGATGACCCAGACGGCCACGCCGCCCACCAGCAGCGCCTTGGCCAGCGCCTTGATCAGTTCCACCACCGTCTGCGACGAGAACATCCGCTTCAGGCCGGCGAAAAGGCTCAGCTTCGAAAAATTGGCTTGCAAGGGCTTGCCCGAGATCACGATGCCGCCCAGCAACACGCTGGACAGCACGGCCACCACCATCAGCACGCCGAAAATGGGCAGCAGCGTCATCAGGGCGTGGCCGAAGCCGATTACCGCCTGTTCAACCATGACGCCGGGATCCGTCACAATGCGCTGATCGAACGCCAGGCCGTTGTGCAGCACGCCGCTCAAGCCCTGATACAGCGAACCGCCGCCGGCCCAGATCATGCCCACGCCGGCAGCCAGCATCATGAACGTTCCCAGTTCCCGGGAACGCGCAATCTGCCCCTCCTCGCGCGCCTTTTCCAGGCGCCTGGGAGAGGCTGCTTCGGATTTCTCGAGGTCGCTTTCTTCAGCCATGCTCTGCGGTTCTGTTGCGGCTCGCGGATTTTCGGATTACGAGCCGCCCGCCGAGATTCTAGGATTGCCCGGGGTTGGGCGATAAGCCAAGAAGCGGGAAGAAAGCGGTGCTATTCGGCGCTGCGCAGTACGGCCACCGGCGCCGCGCCGTCCAGCGCCGCCTGGAAGCTGACATAGTCCAGCCCGATGCGGACCGCGCCCCAGTGTTCCGACCCCAAATACAGCGGGATCGAAATATCGTTGATGATCTCGCCGGTATCGCGCGAATAGGTCTGAAAGAGCATCGCGCCGGTATTGGCGGCCAGCCGGGCGCCCACGGGGTCGTCGAAGATGCGCTTGTGCCGCGAGCGCGCGATGTCCACCTTGGGGTCGCCCGTGGGCGGGTGTGAAAAGCGGCCGTTGTGCGCGGGCGCGTAGCCCCGGGCGTCGACCACCAGCGTGTAGATGCCGCCCGGCACGGCATCCAGCACCTCGTCCAGCAGTTGCGTCAAGGCCTCGTCAATCGCCCGGTCATAGCGCGTGTGAAAGCGCGGCGGTTCACTGCCCGCGATGCGCTGGTAATGGCGGTCGAACACATCCACGCCACGGCGGCGGGCGTCGTCCAGCAGGCGCTCGGCGGCGGCTTGAAAGCTTTCCACCGTGTCGCACAGCCGGTCGAACGCGGTCTTGCCGGTGCGCACGTCGGCCAGCACTTCCTGCACGCTTTCCGTCTGCCGGCGAATACGGTCGATTTCGTTCGACATGCTGCCCACGCGATCCAGCACGTCGGCGCTCAGCGCGGCAATGCGCCCCACTTCCTGGCTCATGCCGTGGTTGGTGGCGTCGACTTCGCCAATCGCCTGCACCACCTCGTTGACCTGCCGGTTCATGCTGTCGAAATCGCGCACGAAGCGTTCGAAATCCGTGCAAGTGCGGTCCAGCACCGCGCCGGAGGCGTCCACGTCTTCCCGCAGCGTGCCGGTCTGGCGTTGGGTGGTGTCCACCAAGTCCAGCATTTCAACGGTATGGCGCCCGATATCGCTGGTGGCGGCATTGACCCGTTCGGCCAGGCGGCCCACTTCACTGGCCACTACCGCGAAGCCGCGCCCCGCGTCCCCTGCCCTGGCGGCTTCCACGCCCGCGTTCAAGGCAAGCAGCTGCGTTTGCAGCGCAATGTCCTTGATCAGCTTGCTGATCTCGGCCACCGAGCGCGCGCGCAAGGTCAACTGGCCCACCACGTCAGTGAACGCGGCCATCTCGCGTGTCATCCGATCCACACGCGCCTTCACGTCGGACAGCTCGGACAAGGCCTGCTCGGCCGCAAGCAGGTTATGGCCGGACACATCGGCAATCTGGCGCGCATGGGTAGAGGTGGACGTGGACAAGGCGGCAATCTGCGCGCCGCTGTCGGCCAAGGCGCCCGCCGCGCGCGCCTGCTCTTGCGCCAAGGCCGAGCAACGCCCCGCCTGGTATTGCGTGCGCGCCGCGTTCAAAGCGATTTCGATGCTGGATTGCCGCACAGTGACGATGCGCCCGCGCATTCGCGCCAGGAAGCGATGCAGGGAAAAAACCGCGGGGCTAAGGGAAAAGGTACGTTCGGACAGCGTGCCGTCGCCTCGGTTCAAGCGACGTAGCAATGCCCACATACCGCCCAGGCGGAATTCGGATCTGGCCATGATGGACCTCCTTGTGCTGGCCCGGATCGCCTTCTGTGGGCGTCCGTTGCCTGGCGCGCGGCGCGCGCCTTGTCTCGTACTGCAAGGCCCCCCTGCTTATTCTTCTATGCACGCGCCGCCGGCGGCCAGGCCGGCCGGCGCGATGGGTCGATCAGAACCCCAGGCTGGCCAGCAGGTCGTCTACCTGATCCTGGCTGGTGACGACGTCCGTCTTGCCTTGCGGACTGATCTGCGGCCCGTTCAACAGGCTGTTGGCTTCGTCGCGGCGTTCCTGCGGCACGTTGTCCAGCAGCACCTGCAGCAACTCGCGTTCAATCGCGCCCACCACGTCCATCATGCGCATGATGACCTGGCCCGTAAGGTCCTGGAAATCCTGCGCCATGATGATTTCCATCAGCTTGGACTGGGTCTGCTGCGTCTGCTTGGGCACGTCCGCCAGGAAGGCGCGGGTGTCTTTCACCAGTTCGCGCGCTTCGGGCATTTCCAGCGGCTGGTCGTACCACTGCTGCCAGCGGCTATCCAGCGCCTGGGCCGAGCGCGACATGCCGTCCTGGATGGGGCCGGCCTGCTCGGTCGCGTTCAGCACGCGGTTGGCGGCCTGCTCGGTCATCTGGGCCACGTAGCGCAGGCGATCGCGCGCATCGGGGATGGCATTGGCCGCGTCCTTGATGGCCTGATCCAGGCCCAGTTCGCGCATGCTGTCACGCAGCATGCGCGTCAGCGAGGCAATTCGGTGGATCAGATCCGGATTCTCGGCGGCGGCTTCAACTTGTTCCGTGGGGCTCATTGCACACCTCAGCCGGCTATTTTCTCGAAGATCTTGGTGAGCTTTTCTTCCAGCGTTGCCGCCGTGAAAGGCTTGACCACGTAACCGTTGGCGCCGGCCTGAGCCGCCGCCACGATGTTTTCCTTCTTGGCTTCGGCCGTCACCATCAGCACCGGCAGCGAGGCCAGCGATGCGTCGGCGCGAATCTGCTTGAGCATTTCCAGGCCGTCCAGGTTGGGCATGTTCCAGTCGGACACGACGAATTGGAAACCGCCGTTGCGCAGCTTCTCCAGCCCGATCGCGCCGTCCTCGGCCTCGTCCACGTTCTCGAAACCCAGCTCTTTGAGCAGGTTGCGGATGATTCGTCGCATGGTGGGGAAGTCATCCACCACCAGAATCTTGATGCCCTTGTCTACCATCTTTCACTCCAGAAGAAATTTGCTTGAGACCGATCGTGGGTGCAGTCGCGTCAAACGCGGTGCCCACGGTCGCCCAGGCGAGTCAGAATGCGTTCGCTAATCGCCGACAGCGCAACCACTTCATCCGCGGCGCCAATGGCGATGGCTTCGCGGGGCATGCCGAACACCACACAACTGGCTTCGTCTTGCGCAATGGTGTGCGCGCCCGCGCGGTGCATGGCCAGCATGCCGGCCGCGCCGTCCTTGCCCATGCCGGTCAGGATGACGCCGATGGCGTTCTTGCCGGCGGCCACGGCGGCCGAATTGAACAACACATCCACCGACGGGCGGTGGCGGTTGACGGGTTCGCTGGCTTCAAGCTCGATCACGTAGTTGGCGCCGCTGCGGCCCAGGCGCATGTGCATGTCGCCGCCCGGCGCCAGGTAAACGTGGCCCGGCAGCACGCGGTCACCATGGACCGCTTCGCGCACCGTCACCGCGCACAGCGCATCCAGCCGCTGCGCGAACGAACGCGTAAAGCCGGCAGGCATGTGCTGCGTGATCAGGATGGCCGGGCTGTCCGGCGGCAAGGGTTGCAGCACTTCGCGGATGGCTTCGGTACCGCCCGTGGACGCGCCCACGATCACCAGCTTTTCCGAGCTGGACAGCGGGCGGCGCAACATGGGTGCGGGCGCGGCCTGCGCCGCGTGCGGCGTGGGCGCGCGCAGCTTGGCGCGCGAGGCCGCGCGGATCTTGTCCGCGATGATCTCGGTGTATTCCAGCAGGCCGTCGCGAATGCCCAGCTTGGGCTTGGTCACGAAGTCGATCGCGCCCAGTTCCAGCGCGCGCAGCGTAATTTCACCGCCGCGTTCAGTCAGCGACGACACCATCACCACCGGCATCGGCCGCAGGCGCATCAGCTTTTCAAGAAAATCCAGCCCGTCCATGCGGGGCATTTCCACGTCCAGCGTCAGCACGTCCGGGTTGTGGCGCTTGATGAGGTCACGCGCCACCAAGGGATCGGGCGCGGTCGCGACCACTTCCATGTCGGGCTGGCTGTTGATGATTTCGGTCATCAGCCCGCGCACCAACGCGGAGTCGTCTACACACAAAACGCTTATTTTTTTCATTGTTTGCTGCCTTGGCCCATTCAGGCCTTACTCGCACATTCGTAGACGGTCTGCCCGCGCAGACGAAAATCCCGGCTGATGTAGGTGAAGTTCTCGGAGTGCCCGGCAAACAGCAGGCCGCCCGGCTTGAGCAGCGGCGCAAAGCGCTCCAGAATCTTCGCCTGCGTCGGCTTGTCAAAATAAATCATCACGTTGCGGCAGAAGATCACGTCGAACTTTTCGTTGATCGGCCATGACGGCGCCAACAGGTTCAAGGTTTCGTACCGCACCATGTCGGCGATCTCGGGGCGCACCCGCACCTGGCCGGCATTGGCGCCGCGTCCTTTCAGGAAGAAGCGGCGCAGGCGCTCGTCTTCCATCTTGGCCACACGCTCGGCGGGGTACACGGCGGCGCGCGCGCGATTCAGCACATTGGTATCGATGTCGGTGGCCAGCACCGTGGACGATGCCGCGCGCGGCCCCAGGGCTTCGACCAGCGTCATCGCAATCGAGTACGGCTCTTCGCCTGTGGACGCGGCACAGCACCATACCGACACCGGGCCACCGCGCTTTTGCGCGAACTCGGCCAGGATGGGAAAGTGGTGCGATTCGCGGAAGAAGGCGGTCAGGTTGGTCGTCAACGCGTTGACGAATTCTTCCCACTCGTGCGCGTCGGGTTCGTGCTCCAACTGGTCCAGATAGCTGCCGAAGTCCTGGCGGCCCAGGGCGCGCAAACGCCTGGCCAGGCGGCTGTAGACCATTTCACGCTTGTGCGTGCCCAGCGAGATGCCCGCGCGCGCGTGGATCATCTTGCGGACGCGGGAAAAGTCCGCGTCGCGAAAATCGAATTGGCGGTCCACCGAAATGGACGGCGCCTGGGTTGCCGCAGTTGCCACGCGATTCCTCAGTGCCCAAGCGCAAGCGCATCAGGCGCTTGCAAGCGTGAGTCTTCATCGGACGAACGCACCGAAGACAGGCGTTGCGCCGGCACTTCAATGACTTCGCCCGCATTGATCTTGAACACCGCCACGGCTTGCGCCAGGCGTTCCGCCTGCTCTTGCAGCGAGCCGGCCGCGGCCGCTGCTTCTTCCACCAGCGCCGCGTTCTGCTGCGTCACTTCATCCATCTGCGACACGGCGCGGTTGACTTGATCGATACCGCTGGACTGCTCTTCGGACGCCGCCGAGATCTCGCCCATGATGTCGGTTACGCGCTTCACCGACGCCACGATCTCCTGCATCGTCGCGCCCGCGCGTTCCACCTGTTGTGAACCGGCGCCGACCTTCGTGACCGAGTCTTCGATCAGGCCCTTGATTTCCTTGGCCGCCTGCGCGCTGCGCTGCGCCAGCGAGCGCACTTCGCCCGCCACCACCGCAAAACCCTTGCCCTGCTCGCCTGCACGCGCCGCTTCCACGGCGGCGTTCAGCGCCAGGATGTTGGTCTGGAAGGCGATGCCGTCAATGACGGAAACAATCTCGGAGATCTTGCGCGAGCTGGCCGAAATGTCGTGCATGGTGGTCACCACTTCCGACACCGCCGAACCGCCCTTTTCAGCCACGTCCGACGCGCTGGCCGCCAACTGGTTGGCCTGGCGCGCGTTGTCGGCGTTCTGCTTCACCGTGGACGCCAGCTCTTCCATCGACGCCGCGGTTTCCTCAAGGGAAGCCGCCTGCTGTTCCGTGCGGCTGGACAGGTCCGTGTTGCCGGCCGCGATTTCATGCGAGCCCACGTTGATCTCGTCCACGCCACGGCGCACCGTTGCCACCGTGCGCGTCAGGCTTTCCTGCATGCGCTTCAGGGCGGCGAACAACTGGCCGATTTCATTGGTGTTGCGTACGTCCACCCGGGCGGTCAGGTCACCGCCCGCGATGCGGTCGAAGTGCTGGCCGGCTTCCTTCAAGGGCAGCAGCACCCGGCGGCGCAGGAAGACATAGGTGGCGAAGACCAGCAGCGCGGCGATCACGCCACCCGCGCCCACGGCCACCAACACGAATTGGTAACGCACCTGCGCCACGTCGTGCGCGTCCATCATCTTGCTGGCGCGCCAGAAATCAAAGGCTTCGATGGCGCGAGAAAAGCGCCCTTCCAGCGCGTCCTGCACCGTCTGAACCTGCTTCTGGTAGGCCGGCATGTCGGCCTTTTCCAGGGCGGCCACCAGCGGGTTCAAGCCTTGCTGCACCAGCATGGCGTAGGCCGCTTCAATTTCCTTCAGCGACTCGACCGCGTCCGGGGGCTGGGGCAGCGTCTTGTAGTACTCGAATTCCGCCTGGCCCTTGTTCATGGACCCCTTGGCGCGTTCCAGCAGCCCGGTGGCTTCCGCCGACAGGCCCTGCGTCAGCAAGGTGGCTTGGCCCACGCTGCTGACGATGTCCGCGTAGTTGGCGGTCGCCGCGCGGCCCAGGCCGTTCATCGTGTCCTTGTAGCTGGACACGACCCGGCTCACCGCGTCGTCAAGTTCCTGCGATTGCTTGATCTCGGCCAGGGTTCCATTGCTGATGCGCAGGGACAACACGCCTAGCGCCGCCCCAATCACCAACATGAATGAGAAGAACGCCAGCACCCACAACAGGCTGCTGCGTATCGTCATGTTCGCGAAAAACTTGCGCATCTCAAGAACCACCCTTTGACTGCAATCGTTAAAGGAAAGCGCCACATCGGATTGAATATGGCGCCTCTACCCCGCGTTCCGGTCAAACTCCGATCAGGAGGCGACCTTCTCCACCAGCGCCATTTCGTCGCTGGTCATCATCTTTTCGATATCGACCAGGATGAGCATGCGCTCGTCCACCGTGCCCAGACCGGTCAGGTATTCGGTGGACAAGGTGGCGCCGAACTCCGGCGCCGGACGAATCTGGCCGGCGTTCAACATCAGCACGTCGGACACGCCGTCAACCACGATGCCGACCACGCGGCGATCCAGGTTGAGGATGATGACGACGGTCTGCTCGTTGTAGTCAACGCGGCCCAGGTTGAACTTGATACGCAGGTCGACGATGGGAACGATGATGCCGCGCAGGTTCGTCACGCCCTTGATGAAGGTCGGAACGTTGGCGATGCGAGTCACCGTGTCGGCGTCGTAGCCCCGGATTTCCTGCACTTTCAGGATGTCGATGCCGTACTCTTCGTCGCCCAGCGTGAAGACCAGGAATTCGCTGCCGACATCTTCGTTGCGCGCGGATTGCGCTTGCGGTTTGGCTGCCATGATTTTTAATGCTCCATCAATTCAAAATGGCTTCGGGCTGCGACCAACGTTCACGGTTGGCGCGCGCAAGCGCAAATACGTCAACAATCAGGGCCACGCTGCCATCACCCAGGATGGTGGCTGCCGAGATGCCGGGAACCTTGCGGTAGTTGGACTCAAGATTCTTCACCACCACCTGGTGCTGGCCGATCAGGTGATCCACCAGCAGCGCAAAACGGCGGTCTTCGGCCTGCATGATGACGGCGATGGCCTGCGTGGGATCGGTCTGCGCCTGGCTGACCGAGAACACGCGGTGCATTTCCACCAGCGGCAGGTATTCGCCGCGCACATGCATCACGCGCTCGTTGCCCGCCACCGAGTAGATCTGGTCGTTGGTGGGTTGCAGCGATTCCGTCACATGGTTCAGCGGCAGGATGAAGGTTTCTTCCCCCACGCGCACCGACATGCCGTCCAGAATGGCCAGCGTCAGCGGCAGCACGATGCGCGTCGTGGTGCCGTTGCCCGGCTCGCACGACAACTGCACGTGGCCACCCATGTCCTGGATGTTCCGGCGCACCACGTCCATGCCCACGCCACGGCCCGAGATGTCCGTGACCTTTTCGGCGGTGGAGAAACCCGGCGCGAAAATCAGTTGCCAGATTTCGTCGTCAGGCGAATTCTCGTTGACGGCCATGCCCTGGGCCATGGCCTTCTTCAGGATCTTTTCCCGGCTCAGGCCGCCGCCGTCATCGCTGACTTCAATCACGATGTTGCCGCCGTTGTGTTGCGCGGACAGCACCAGTTGGCCGACCGGATCCTTGCCCGCGGCGATACGCTTTTCGGGCGTTTCGATACCGTGGTCCAGGCTGTTGCGCACCAAGTGCGTGAGCGGGTCGATGATGCGTTCGATCAGGCTCTTGTCCAGCTCGGTCGCGCGGCCGTAGGTTTGCAGTTCGATCTGCTTGCCCATCTTGCCGGCAATATCGCGCACCAGGCGCGGAAAGCGGCTGAACACGTAGTCCATCGGCATCATGCGGATCGACATCACCGCTTCCTGCAGGTCACGGGCGTTGCGTTCCAACTGCTCCATGCCATTCAGCAGGCGGTCGTGCAGGACGGGGTCCAGCGTGGAGGCCGTTTGCGCCAGCATGGCCTGCGTGATGACCAGTTCGCCCACCAGGTTGATCACCTGGTCGACTTTTTCCACGCCCACACGAATGGAGGTGGATTCCTTGTCAGCATGCGCGGGCGCCGCCGGACGCGATGCGCGGGCAGCGGCTTGCGTGATGGCCTCGGCCGCGGCGGCGGTATCCGCCACCGTCGGCACGGGCTCGGCCGGAGCAACTACCGGCGCAACCGCGGGAGCCGCCACAGGCGCGGCGGCGACGGCCACCGGCTCGGCGGCCGCCACGGCCACCTGGCTTGCCGGCGCCGCTTCGCGGGTGATGCTGAGCTGATCGCCGTCCACAATGAAGCAACACACCGCTTCAATGTCGTCCGGCGTGCAGGTGCTGTCCATCCACACGGTCAGGGCGCCGTCGGCACGTTCGCTTGCGCGCACGTTGCCCAGGTTGCCCATTTCTTCAAGCAGGGACGCCGCGTCCTTGTCGGACACCTTGGTGATCCTGACCTTGAGCGGCAAGTCGCCGGCGGCAGCCGCCGGCGCTACGGGTTCGGGCGCGGGGGCCGGAGGAGCCACGACGGGCGCGGGAGCCGGAGCGGCCGCCACGGGAGCAGGCGCCGGCGCGGCCACGGCCGCGGCGGGATCCTTATGCTCCAGCGCCAACTGCCTCAAGACGGCGCAGATACGCTCAAACACGGCTTCATCGGGCTCTTCGGAGGCCCGATAGGCATCCAGTTGGCTTTTGAGCACGTCTTTCGTTTCCAAGAAAATATCAATCATGTCCGTACGCAGCGCCATTTCGCCACGGCGGATTGCGTCCAGAAGGTTTTCAAGCAGGTGGGTGGTACCCGCCAACTGCGTAAAACAGCCGAATGTCGCCGCGCCGCCCTTGATGGAGTGGGCCGCGCGGAAGATGGCATTGAGCTGTTCGATGTCGGGAGAACCCACGTCGAGTTCAAGCAGCAGCTGCTCCATCTGCGCGAGCAGCTCGTCCGCCTCATCGAAAAAGGTCTCGTAAAACTGACTGAGGTCCAAACCAGAACTCATGACCCGTACGCCTTCATAAATGAACCTGCTTTACGCGCCGGCCTGCTCATCGAGCAGCTCGGTCGCCAATTCCACCAGCACATCGGGGTCGACCGGCTTGGACAGCCAGCCACAAACGCCCAGATCCCGAGCGGCCATTTTGCTATCCACATCGTCTTCGGTGGTCAGCACCAGCACCGGCACATCCAGGTACTGGTCCAGTTCACGCAGGCCCTGGATCAGCTCCAGCCCGCCCTTGACGGGCATGTTCCAGTCGCTGACCACCAGGTCCACCGGGTGGCTCTTGGCCACATCCAGCGCTTCCTGACCGTTGCCGGCCGTCAGCACTTTCCATCCCGCGCCCGTCAGCGTCGCCTGGACGATCATTCGCATCGTCGCCGAATCGTCCGCCACCAGAATCGTTGCCGCCATTGCTATCGAACCCCCTGAACCGGCGGCGCATTCGCCGCTTCGCCTTGATTGGTTGCCGTCGCGGCCTGGACGGCGGCTTGCGCCGCCTCCACGGCCGTCCCCACCTCGCGGGCATCCTTGGCGCTGATGTCCGCCGCGGCGGCGTTCTCGCTTTCGATGCGCTTCTGGGTGTTCATATTGAGCACCACGAGGCTGATACGTCTATTAACGGCTGCATACGGATCATCTTTAACCAGACTCATGCTGGAAGACAGACCCTGGATGCGCATGACCTTGCTTTCGTTCATGCCGCCGGCCACCAATTCCTGGCGCGAGGCATTGGCGCGGTCCGCCGACAATTCCCAGTTGCTATAGGCACGTTCGCCCCGCGCATACTGCGAGGCGTCGGTGTGGCCCGAGATGCTGACCTTGTTGGGCAGCTCATTCAGCACCGGCCCCAGCTCGCGCAGAATGTCACGCATGTACGGCTGCACTTCGGCGCGGCCGGTAGCAAACATGGGGCGGTTCTGGTTATCGATGATCTGAATGCGCAGGCCTTCCGTCGTCAGGTCGATCAGCAGTTGCGGCCTGAAGCTTTTCAGGACGGGGCTGGTCTCGATGACGTTCTCAAGGCGCTTTTTCAGGTTTTCCAGGCGGTGCTGCTCGCGCCGTTCGGCGTCGCCCATGGGCTGGGATTCAACCCGGTTGCCCTGGCCTTTGCGAACATCGCCCTCGCTGCGCAAGGGGTCGCGCCCGCCGCCCGGCACCGCGCTGGTCTCGGCCGAGCTGCTGGGCCCGCCCGTGATCGCCACGCGCAAGGGCATGCGGAAGTATTCCGCGATGCCCTTGAGTTCTTCGCGTGGCACGATGCTGATCAGCCACAGCACCAGAAAGAACGCCATCATCGCGGTGATGAAGTCGGCGTAGGCGATTTTCCAGCTTCCGCCGTGGTGTCCGCCGCCCTTGACCTTCTTGCGGCGGATCACCACACGGTGGTTGTTTACCGTGCTCATGGCCCGCTCCGTCAGGCCTTGCCGGTCGACTTGGTTTGCCGGACATGCTCTTCCAGCTCACCAAAAGTCGGACGCACTGACGAGAACAGCACCTTGCGGCCAAATTCCACCGCCAGTTGGGGCGGGTAGCCGTTCATGCTGGCCAGCAAGGTGGTCTTGATGCATTCCAGCACTTTCATGGCTTCATCGTTGCGGCGCTCAACCCGCGAGGCCAGCGGCCCCACGAAGCCATACGCCAGCAAAATCCCCAGGAACGTACCGACCATGGCCTTGGAGATCAGGTCGCCCAGAATGGCGGGCGGCTGGTCCACGGCGGCCAGCGCCTTGATCACGCCCAGCACCGCGGCCACGATACCGAAGGCCGGCAGGCCGTCGGCCATCTGCTGCAGCGCATGCGCGGGCACTTCCCGTTCATGGCGATAGGTCTCGATTTCCTCGTCCATGAGCGTTTCGATTTCAAACGAGCTCATGTTGCCGCTGATCATGATGCGCAGGTAGTCCGTAATGAACTCCATGAGCTTCGCGTCTTTGGCGATGCGGGGATATTCGCTGAAGATCGGGCTGGACGCCGGGTCTTCAATATGCGATTCGATGGCCATCAGGCCTTCACGCCGCGCCTTGTTCAGCAACACATACAAGAGAGCCATCAGCTCCATGTACACGTCTTTGCTGTAGCGCGAACTTTTCAGCGCGTCGGGCAGCGCCTTCTTCACCAGCATCAGCGACTTTTTGCTGTTGCCGGCCAGAAAAGCCCCAAAGGCCGCACCAAAGATCAGCGTCAGCTCGAAGGGCTGGTAAAGCGCGCCCAAGTGGCCGCCCAGCGCTATGAAGCTGCCGACGACCGACACGATCACCACGAGAAAACCGATAACAATCAACACATCAGGCCCCTGCCAACGAAGTCTAAAACTAGCGTCAATGATCCCCTGTTCCCCCCGACCCAAAAAGGCGGGTTACGGGGAGTTTTCCAGGGCTTTTGATGTATTTGGACGCAAACTGCGCCGGTCCGGTCAGGGACGGGCGTCGCCGAAGAGAGGCGCGGGACGAGTGCCGGCGCGCGCTTTGGCCGCTGCGCGCGTCTTGCCGGCGCGAGGAGGCGGACGGCAGATGGCGCACACAAAATCCGATTGCGGATCGTGGGCGTGGGCAATGAAATGGCCGCCGCATTGGCGGCAGGCGGACAGTTGCAACATGCCGCTATCAAAGAAACGCACGAGCATCCAGGCGCGGGTGAAGCTCAGCACCGGCTCGGTGCTTTCGGCCGTATCCAGGCCGGCGTTTTCCAGGTACAGGCGATAGGCGTCGATGGTGGCGCGTATGCCCTTGCTGCTGGTGCGCGCGTTCAGGAACGAATACACGTTATAGAACAGCGACGAGTGGATGTTCGGCAGCCAGGTCATGAACCAGTCAACCGAGAAAGGCAGCATGCCTTTGGGTGGCGAGCAACCGCGAATTTCACGATACAAGCGTGCGAGGCGGTCGTGGCTGAGGCTGGTTTCCGCCTCAAGGACCTGTAACCGGGCTCCCAAAGTAATCATGGAGCTGGCAAGCAGGATGTCGTCCGCTTCCTGAGATACGCTTTTGGAGGCCATTACACGGGTCCGAGTGGGTGGTGAAGCGGCGGTCAGGCCAGTTCTTCTACAGGTTGCTTGGCCAACAGAATCGTAGCGTGGGCTTGTTGCAGCGCACCACCCAGCACATCATGGGTCAGCGCGGACAGCAGGCTGTAATCATCAAAGCGGAAGCGGCACAGCAGCGAGCTGGAGCTGGCCAGCTTCACCAATTGCGCCGGCGACAAGCGCATCAGGATGTCGGCAACTTCGTTGCTGAATCCCAAACGGAACATTGATGCTGCGTAGTCATCACGCAACATACGTTGCGCAAGTAACAGATATGACAGATTCACTTCGCGAATGTCTGCCAGCAATGAATTTTCGACTTGTTGCACGCCCTACTCCCTATCCCAAATCCCACCCACGGGGGCTCTATGACCAAAAGCACCGGCGCCTTAAGAGCGCCTGAATGCTGCTGCATCCTGTTTTAATGCGAAATGTATCATTTGTTCGCAATTTAAGTAAAATTTACCACAGGTGATGTCATTTTCTATGACTTATATGACAAATCTTTGTTGATATTGCGCAACCTGTGAGTTTAGATACACATTGACATAGAAACTCGTGACGAATTTACGTCAATTTGGCAAATAAGCATTCAAAACATTGCGTACTTCCGCGAATGAAATGTTGTGTAGTGCCGACAATGACACCTTGCCGATCACTCAATCCTGGTCGCTTTAGCGCAGCCGCGCGTTTGTCGACAATGTCGCAAATTGACAACGTCCGACGATGCGTCACGATGGACACAGCCTGACATTCCCGCAATGCCCCACGCAGATGACAGCTTGGTCGAATATGCCCCGCTAGTGCGGAAGCTGGCCCTGCAATTGCTCGCCCGGCTACCCGCCAGTGTTGAGCTCGACGACCTGATACAGGCCGGCATGATCGGCCTGCTTGACGCCGTAAGGCGCTATCAGGAAACCGCAGACGCCCAATTCGAGACCTACGCCACGACCCGTATCCGTGGCGCGATGCTGGACGAGCTACGCGGCCAGGACTGGCTGCCGCGCAGCGTCCGCACCAAGGCGCGCAAGATCGAACAAGCCATCCAGCAGCTTGAACAACGCCTGATGCGCGCGCCCTCGGAAGCCGAGATCGCCGCGCAACTTGAAATGCCGATCGGCGAATACCAATCCCTGCTGCACGACGCGCAAGGCGTGCAGATCGTGCATTACGAAGACTTCACCACCGAACCCGACTCCGCCTCCGGCCAATCCGACTGGACCGCCACGCTGAACCACGGCTCGGCCGGTGGGAATCCGCTGGATGCGTTACTGGCTGGTGATTTCCGCCAGGCGCTGGTGCAGGCGATTGATGCCTTGCCTGACCGGGAGAAGTTGTTGCTGTCGCTGTGTTACGAGCAGGGGCTGAACTTGAAAGAAATCGGCGCCATCATGAATGTGACCGAGGCACGGGTGTGCCAGTTGAGGTCGCAGGCGACCGCGCGGATCCGGGCGAAGTTGAAAGAGATGGCCTGGCAGGAACTGCCGCTGGAAGGGCAGATCGCGCAGATTATTTGATGGGGCGATTTCGCGACAGGAAATTCCCCCGCAAATCCATCGCTGTTCCGCCCATATACCCGAACGCCACGCTGATAGCCTTTCGCACAGCATCCCAATCCGCAAGCAGTCGCGTTCAAACCACGCGCCGCCCCTTCCCTGGAATTCCGCAATGACCGCAGCCGATCATTTGACTCAGGCCATCTCCGACGCCTACGACGAAACCCCCTATATCTCGAACGCGTTCGCGTACACGTCGCCGGGCAACCTGCGTGCAGTGGCAAGCCTTTATGGCTTGGCCGCGCCCGCGCTTGATACCGCACGGGTACTGGAGCTAGGCTGTGCAGCGGGTGGGAACCTGCTTCCCTTCGCGCTGGCCCACCCCAACGCTCGCGTCGTCGGCATAGACTTGGCGCCGCAACAAATCGAAGCCGGCCAGCAGGTTGCCGAAAAAACCGGCGCCCACAATCTGGACCTGCGCGCCATGAGCGTGACCGACGTCACCGCTGAATTGGGCGTGTTCGACTACATCATCTGCCACGGCGTGTTCAGCTGGGTGCCGCCCGAAGTCCGCGACGCCATCCTGCGCATCTGCCGCGAGAACCTGGCGCCCGAAGGTGTTGCCTACGTCAGTTACAACACCTACCCCGGATGGAAAGCCGCGGACGTGGTCCGCGATGCCATGATCCTGAACAGCTTTGGCGCGCAAACCGCACAAGAGAAGCTGGCCAGCGCCAAAGAGATGCTGGACCTGTTGGAAAACGGCTTGTGGCACAACAATCCGCTGCAGTCGGCCCTGCAAGGCGCGGCGCACAAGCTGCGCGGACAGTCCGACCACTACCTGCTGCACGAATACCTGGAAGCAATCAACACGCCTTGCTACTTCCTGGAATTCGCCGCTGCCGCCCAGCAGGCCGGGCTGGCGTATATGACGGACGCCGAACCGCATCTGACCTTCGCTTCCACTTATGGCAGCAAGGTCGCGCTGGGACTGAACGGCTTGTCGGCCAAGGGCAACCGCGAAATGCGCGAACAGTATCTGGACTTCGCCGTGGGCCGCTCTTTCCGCAAAAGCCTGCTGGTGCATGGCGAGCGCGCTGAAAAAATGCTTGAGCAGCCCGAGGGTACGGCGTTCAAGGCCATGCACTTCGCCACGCGGCTTGACGCCGCAGCCCCCTCGCCTGGCGCCTCGGCGGAACATCGCCACTACCTGACCCCCAACGGCGCGACCCTCAGCAGCAAAGACCCGGCCATGCTCGGCATGATCGACGCGATGAACAAGGCATGGCCGCGCTCGCTGCCGTTTGACGCCCTGTTGGACATAGCGCAACCCCACCATTCCGGGTTGCAAGGCGACGACCTGGCCAACGCGGTCTATATGAACCTGATCACGCTGGTGCAATCCAGCGCAGTGCATTTCCGCACGGAACCATCGCCGTACCTGGTGCCCGACACCAAGCCCGCCTTGATCCCGGGTGCCCGCGAACTACTAGATGAAGTAACAAGCACGGCATGCCAAGTGGGTATGTACAACCTGTGGCACCAACCAGTGACGCCGCCTGCTGACGCGTTGGGCCGATTCGTCGCCCTGCATATGGACGGCTCGCGCAGCGTGGCGGAGCTTCGCACCCTGACGCGCGATACCCTGACATCCGGACGCACCCCGCACCCCAACGGCCAGTCTTATAAGGGTGCGCGGAATCTGGAACCCGTGGCGCAGGAATTCCTGAATGCCTTGCTGGCCGAATTGCGTCGCACAGGCCTGCTGGTGAATTGACACTTACAACTTCCGCGGCCAGCGCCTCACGGGCAACCGCCGGGCAAGCGCCGCGGAACCGCCAAATAAAGCCAACATATTTACGATTGCCGAAAAAAAAGCCTAAAGATTGATTTGGGACTGCCGTAATCCTGACAACGGAGAAATTCGAAGACGCAAGAAAGCGAATTCTCCCGTTAACACGATGGGCGGCCCCGCTGCCCGGTTTGAAGAAGCCTTTCTCTCTTGGGAGCCTAAACATGGCTGCAGTCATTAACACCAACTACTTGTCGCTCGTTGCTCAGAACAACCTGAACAAGTCGCAATCGTCCCTGGGTACCGCCATCGAACGCCTGTCGTCGGGCCTGCGCATCAACAGCGCCAAGGACGACGCCGCCGGTATGGCCATTGCCAACCGCTTCACCGCGAACGTCAAGGGCCTGACCCAAGCCGCTCGTAACGCCAACGACGGTATCTCGCTGGCTCAGACGACGGAAGGCGCCGCCTCCGAAGTCAACACCCACCTGCAACGTGTTCGCGAACTGTCGGTGCAAGCCGCCAACGGCAGCTACTCGCAAGAACAGCTGAACTCGATGCAAGACGAAATCAACCAACGTCTGTCGGACATCGACCGTATCTCGGAACAAACCGACTTCAACGGCGTGAAGGTTCTGTCGGATTCGGCCAAGCCCCTGACGCTGCAAGTTGGCGCCAACGACGGCGAAACGATCACCCTGAACCTGTCGGAAATCAGCGTCAAGACGCTGGGTCTGGACGGCTTCAACGTCAACGGCTCGGGCGTGACCCAAAACCGTTCGGCCACCGTGTCCGACCTGCAAGCTGCCAGCGGCGTTGCCGCCGGTAACGACTGGACCGTCACCACCACGCACGCTGCTGCCACGGCTGACCAAACCTTCGCCAAGCTGGAAAACGGCAACACCGTCAGCGTTGGCGCTGGCGCCACCGGCGTGACCTACACGTACGACGCCGCCAACAAGAACTTCACGTTCACCGACAAGTCGGCTTCGAACGCTGCCGCTGTGACGGCTCTGGCGACCTCGCTGCGCCCGGCTACCGGCACCACGAACGGCACCTACACGCACGCCAACGGTTCGTCGTCGACGTCGTTCCAAGTTGACGCTACGGGCAAGGTTACGGTCGGCGGCCAAGACGCCTACCTGGATGCCGCCGGCAACCTGACCACCAACAGCAACAGCGCCACCGCTGCTACGCTGGAAACCGTGATGACCGCCGCCTCGAACGGCACCGGCGCCGCCGGCAACTCGTCGGTGTCGATCGGTGGCAAGACGTACTCCAACACGGGTACGGCTGCTCAACTGTCCTTCACCAACACCATCGCTTCCGACGCACTGCTGGCATCGGTGAATTCCAACGCCACCGCCGGCGCTGTGATCATCAAGCTGGGTCAAGGCATCACCAGCGCCAACGTCACCTTCACCAGCGGCGAGTCGACCGACACGTACGTTGACGACAAGGGCACGTTCACCACGACCAAGACGTACGACACGACCTACACCGTTGACCCCAACACGGGCAAGGCTACGGTCAAGAGCGGCACGGGCACGGGCGACTACGAAGCCAAGGTTGGTGCTGAAGCCAAGGTCAACAGCTCGGGCAAGCTGACCACGGAAGACACCAGCAAGGGCACGAAGACCACCGACCCGCTGAAGACGCTGGACGCTGCCTTCACCAAGCTGGACAAGCTGACCGGCGAACTGGGTGCTGTGCAGAACCGTCTGGAATCGACGATCTCGAACCTGAACAACGTGGTCAACAACCTGTCCAACGCTCGTTCGCGTATTCAAGACGCCGACTACGCCACGGAAGTGTCGAACATGTCCAAGGCTCAGATCCTGCAACAAGCTGGTACCTCGGTTCTGGCGCAAGCCAACCAAGTGCCGCAAACGGTTCTGTCGCTGCTGCGTTAATTCTCGGCAAAGACACGAACCCGCGGGGGAAACTTCGGTTTCCCCGGCTGGCGGCCAGTACCGGTCCTTCGCGCCGGGCCTGGCCATCTCAAGAAACCCGCTTTCAGCGGGTTTTTTTTCGTCTGTCGCGCCAAGCGGCCTCTTTCGCGAAAGTGGCGCGGAATTCCGACGCTGATTCACGGAATGAAGGACAGGGGCAGTTCGTAGAATCGTCGAGACTCCACCTACAGGCCATGCGCCTTCCCGTTACAAGCACTCATGTCGAATCCGGCCTATTTTCACCGCCAGGCGATCGCCGAACCGGGACTTCTTGCCCCCAGCCACTCTCCTGTGCACTTGCGGGCGACCGCCTATCTATATGGAGTGACCGCGCCAGCGCTGGAACGAGCGCGGGTGCTCAGCCTGGGCTGCGGCACCGGTGAAGGCCTGTTCCCCTTTGCCCTGGCCTACCCAGAGGCCCAGCTCATCGGCATTGACGCCTCGCAAGCCGCTATTGGGCAAGGCCAACAGATGGCGGCCTCGCTGGGTTTGACCAATGTCACGCTGCTGGCGCAGAGCTACGACAGCCTGGAGCCGGAACAGGGCCGGTTCGACTACATCATCGCGACGGGCCTCTACAGTTACCTGCCGCCCGAACACGCCCAAGCCTTGCTTGAGCGCTGCGGCGGGCTGCTGACGCCCAATGGCGTGCTGTATGTGGATTACCACGTGTACCCAGGGGCCAAGGCGCAAGAAGTCGTTCGAGACGCCATCCTCTTGCACGGGCATGCCGCGCAGTCGCAAGAGCAACTTCGAAGCAGCGCAACGGCTGCACTGACGCTGTTCACGGAAGGCGTCTCCGGCGCCAATCCGATGGCGAATCAATTGGCCGTCGTTGCCGCCCAGGTCCAGCGCGCCTTGGACGGGCAGGCCCAAGCCAGCGTTGACCCGTTCGCCTGCAACCCCTGCTACTTCATCGAATTTGCCGGACGCGCCGCGCAGGCGGGCCTGGGCTATGTGGGTGATGCCCAGGCGCTGGCGGAGATTCCGCTGCACATGGGGCAGAACGTTTCGTTGACGAATAGCCTGCTTACGATGGGGCAACCTTCGACCGTCAAACAGCAATACCTGGACTTCGCGACGGGACGCGGCTTCCGTCAAAGCCTGTTCACCACGCAGGCAAGCGCCGAACAAGCCAAGCCTCGTCCCGACCTGGCCCGCATGAAAGACCTGCGCTGGGCCAGTGGCGCGCAACGTCTTGCCGCCAACGGCCAGGAGCAGGGAGCCACGTATGTGAACCACCTGGCCCGCGGCCTGGTGACCACCGAGCCGCACATGGTCAGGCTGTTGGATACGCTATGGCACGCCTGGCCCGGCTCCTTGCCCTACACGACGCTGGTCGCCGTGTTCATGCATGCGGAAGGAATGGACGACTCGGCAGCCCGCAAGCTGCTGGACAAATCACTGCTGACGTTGATGGAGCACGACCTCGTCCACTACTGCCTGGATGCCGGACCGTACGATCGCGACGACGACGCGCCCACCCGTCCGCTGCCTTGCGTTGCGGTCTCGGCGCCCGAGCCGGATTCGGTTCCGACGCCAACCTGCTTCAACCTGTGGCACGAGCCTGTAAAGCTGGTGTTGTCGGAAAACCAGCGCGAAATGGCCCGCCGCCTTGGCGAGGGACTGCCGTTGCTGCAGGTGAATACCGCCCCCGCTTCGACCGAAGAGGGAATCACCCAGGATACGTCGAGCCTGCTTGAATTCCTGGGCTTGCTCAAACGCTATGGGCTGTGTCAGGGTTCGGCGGCGTCATGGGCGTCCATGCTTGGTGAAGCCCTGTCCGCAAGCGGCGGCCAGGCGCAGTTCTTCGGACTGTATAGCGGCGCCTTGGCACGCCAATGCCTGAACCAACGAATACTGGCCGCCAATGCCATGCGGGGTGGGCTACCCTCCTCCGCCGAATCCATGGCGATGCGCATTCAGGACCTGCTGAACGAGCGCCAATTCGACAAGGCCGAGGCCTTGGCCCGGCAACTGGCCAGGACGGTGCCGGGCGCGTCCGCCGCGTGGGAGCCGCTGGCTGTCACGCTGTGCAATACCGGACGCTTCCAGGAGGCCCTCGCAGCCGCGTTGCAGATGCTGGACCTGGCGCCCGCCAGGGCCCAGTGCTACATCATCCTGGCGTCTTGCCTTACCGCTTTGATGCGGACGTCTGAAGCGATTGGCACCGCGCGCCGCGCGGTGGAGCTTGCCCCAAAGGATGCGAATGCCCACGGCGTGCTGGGCGACGCGCTATGCGCCGAGCTGCGCTACAAAGAGGCGCAGGCAAGCTGCCTGACCGCCTTGGCCTTGGACCCCCTGCAGGAAAAGGCCAGGACCAACCTCAGCAAAATCCTCATGGACCGGGGCGACGCCGAAGGCGCGGTCGCCGCCGCAAGGGCCGCGGTATCCATTGCCCCCAAGGCGCTTATTCCCCACAACAACCTGCTGTTTGCCCTGAACTACTCGCCGAGCGCCAGCGCCGAAGATGTCTTCGAGGCATACCGTCAATACAATCGCACGCACTGCGAAGCGCTGCGCGCGACGTGGCAGGCGCACACGAATAAGCGCGATACGCGCCGCCGCATCCGCGTGGCCTACGTCTCGCCGGATTTTCGCCAGCATTCGGGCAATTACTTTATCGAGCCCCTGCTGGCCAACCATGATCGCGAGGCCTTCGAACTCTGCGCCTATGCCGAATTCGTGGCGAAAGACGCGGTCACCGCGCGCTTTGAACGCTACTTCGATCAGTGGACCCCAACCGCCGGCATGAGCGACAGCGCGCTGGCGGAGCGCATTCGCGCCGACGGCATCGACATACTTATCGATGTTGCCGGCCACACCGGCGGCAACCGTCTGGGCGTGTTCGCCCGCAAGCCGGCTCCAGTTTCGCTGACCTGGCTTGGCTTCGGCTATACAACCGGCCTGAATGCCATCGACTACATCATGAGCGATGAAGTCATGGCGCCCACCGGCTCCGAAGCCTTGTTCTCGGAAAAGCCCTGGCGCTTGGCCGACACCAATTTCGTCTATCGCGCGGGTACAACGATGGGCGACTGCGGCGAGCTTCCCGCGCTGAAGAACGGCTACATCACGCTGGGCAGCCTGACGCGCGCGATCCGCATGAACGACAAGGTGGTACGCGTGTGGTCGGATATTCTTCGCCGCCTGCCCAATGCCCGCCTGGTGGTCAACAGCAACAGCTATCGCGACGGCCCCATGCGTGAAGAGCTGGCTGGCCGCTTCATGGCGCAAGGCATCGAGCGTGAACGGCTGCTGATCGGCTGGGAATCGCCCCCCTGGAATGTCCTGCGCAACATGGACATCGGCCTGGACTGCTTCCCGCACAACTCGGGCGTCACGCTGGTGGAAACGCTCTATATGGGTGTGCCCTACGTCACGCTGGCCAGCCGCCCCAGCGTTGGCCGCATCGGCAGTTCCGTCCTGAACGGCATCGGCCGCCCGGAATGGATCGCCCAGACCGAAGAGGAATACATCCAGAAGGTCGTAGCCCTGGCCAGCGACTTGCCGACGCTGGCCCGCACCCGTGCCAACCTGCGCGCTGAAATGCACGCAAGCCCCTTGATGGACGAACCCGCGTTCGCCCGCAAGTTCGAAACCGCCCTGCGCGGCATGTTCAACACCTGGTGCGAATCCCAAGCATGAAAGCCATCATTCTTGCCGGGGGCCTGGGCACCCGGATCTCTGAAGAAACCCACACGCGCCCCAAGCCGATGATCGAGATCGGCGGGCGGCCCATTCTGTGGCACATCATGAAGACCTATTCCGCCCACGGCGTGAACGACTTCGTGATCTGCTGCGGCTACAAGGGCTACATGATCAAGGAGTACTTCGCCAACTACTTCCTGCACATGTCGGATGTGACCTTCGACATGGCCGACAACCGCATGGAAGTGCATCAGCGCAAGGCCGAACCCTGGCGCGTGACGTTGGTGGACACCGGTGAAAGCACCATGACGGGCGGCCGCCTGAAGCGTGTGGCCGACTACGTGAAGGAAGACGAGGCGTTCTGCTTCACCTATGGCGACGGTGTGGCCGACATCGACATCAGCGCGCTGATTGCATTCCATCGCAAGCACGGCAAGGCCGCCACGGTTACCGCCGTGCAGCCGCCCGGACGCTATGGTGCGTTGCGCCGCGACGGCGACCGCGTGACCGGCTTTACCGAAAAGCCGCGCGGCGATGGCGGGCTGATCAACGGCGGCTTCTTTGTGTTGTCGCCTAGCGTGCTGTCCTTGATCGATGACGACGACACGACCTGGGAAGCCGGCCCGCTGGAATCGCTGAGCCGGGACGGCCAGTTGCATGCCTTCGAACACCTGGGCTTTTGGCAGCCGATGGACACGCTGCGTGAAAAGAACCTGCTGGAATCGCTGTGGAGCACGGGCAAGGCGCCATGGAAAGTCTGGTGAACCCCAGCGCCGCGTTCTGGCGCGGCAAGCGCGTCGTGCTGACCGGGCATACCGGCTTCAAGGGAAGCTGGTTGGCCCTGTGGCTGCATCGCCTTGGCGCGCAGGTTACGGGCATCGCCCTGCCCCCCGCCAGCGAACCCAGCCTGTATCAAGCCGCCCGCGTTGGCGACCTGATCAAGAGCTGCTATTGCGATATCCGCGACGCCGCCGCGCTGCGTGAACACGTCGTGGCCGCCCAGCCCGAGATCGTGCTGCACCTGGCCGCGCAGGCCTTGGTGCGGCCCAGCTACGCGCAGCCGGTGGACACGTTCGCCACCAACATCATGGGTACGGCGCATCTGCTCGATGCGCTGCGCGCCACGCCGTCCGCGCGCGTGGCGGTCATGGTCACGACCGACAAGGTCTACCTCAACAACGAATGGCCGTACCCCTACCGCGAAAGCGACACGCTGGGCGGGCACGATCCCTATAGCGCCAGCAAGGCGGCCAGCGAACTGGTCATCGCGTCGTACCGCGATGCGTTCCTGCAAGCGCAAGGCGTCGCGATTGCCACAGCGCGCGCCGGTAACGTCATTGGCGGCGGGGACTGGTCAGTGGACCGATTGCTGCCGGACGCTGTGCGCGCCTGGCAACGCGACGGCGAGCTACATGTGCGGCGGCCGGATTCCGTGCGGCCATGGCAGCATGTGCTGGAACCCTTGGCGGGATACCTGACGCTTGCCCAAGCCTTGTGGGCCGACTCGGCCTTGGCGGATGCCTACAATTTTGGCCCCGACGCTGCCGAGGCTGCGGCGGTTCGTACCGTGGTGGACCTGGCGCAAGACGCCTATGGCCGCGGGCGCACGCGCTATGCCGAGCACATCGACGGCCCGCACGAAGCCGGCCTGCTGACGCTGGACACCGCCAAGGCGCGCGCCGCCTTGCAAGTCACGCCGCGTTGGCCGCTGGCACAGGCGGTGACGCGCAGCATGCAATGGTATCGCCGCTTTGACGCGGGCGAAGATGCCCGCGCGCTGTGCGACGCCGATATCGATTTGTATGAGGCGCGGCCATGAGCCTGGACATTATCGACACGCCGCTGGCCGGCCTGAAGATCGTGCAACGCCATCCCCGTGGCGACGCGCGCGGTTTTCTGGCCCGCCTGTTTGATGGCGCCGACCTGCGCGCCTGCGGCTGGGCCGGGGCCATGGAACAGGTCAACCACACCCACACCGCCCAGGCCGGCACCGTTCGCGGCATGCACTACCAGTTGCCGCCCCATGCCGAGATCAAGCTTGTCAGTTGCATCCGTGGCGCAGTCTGGGATGTTGCCGTGGATGTACGCCAGGGGTCTCCCACCTTTCTTCAATGGCATGCCGAGCGCCTGTCCGCCGACAACGGCCGAGCGCTGTTGATACCGGAAGGCTTCGCTCACGGTTTTCAAACCCTGACCGACGACGTCGACATGCTCTATTGCCATTCCGCGCCGTATGCGCCCCAGTCCGAAGCCGGCCTGCATTTCCAGGACGCCCGGCTGGGCATCGCCTGGCCCCTTCCCCTTACCCAAGTGTCCGAGCGTGATCAGCAACACCCCCGCCTGGACACTGCATTTCCGGGAGTCGCACTGTGAAGTGCCGTCATTGCCAGGCTGAATTGCGCCTGCCCTTTCTGGACCTGGGCCACGCGCCCCCGTCCAACGCCTACCTGAGCGCCACCGCCCTGCGCGGTCCCGAGACTTGGTTTCCGCTGCGCATCCTGGTGTGCGAAACGTGCTGGCTGGTCCAGACCGAAGACCACGCCGGCCGCGAAGCGCTGTTCACCGACGACTACGCCTACTTCAGCTCGTTCTCGTCTTCCTGGCTGGCGCACTCGCGCCGCTACGTGGACGAGATGCTCGGCCGGTTTGGCCTGAACGCCGGCAGCATGGTTACCGAGATCGCCGCCAATGATGGCTACCTGCTGCAATACGTGCAGGCGGCCGGCATCCCCTGCTATGGGGTCGAACCCACCGCCAGCACCGCGCAAGCTGCCCGCGAGCGCGGCATCGACATCGTGCAACGATTCTTTGGCGTGGAACTTGGCGACGAATTGGCCGAACAGGGCCGAGCGGCGGACTTGATCGCCGCCAACAATGTGCTGGCGCACGTGCCGGACGTCAATGATTTCGTCTCTGGCTTTGCGGCGCTGCTCAAGCCCCAGGGAGTTGCCACGTTCGAATTCCCGCACTTGCTGCGCATGGTGCAGGAAAGCCAGTTCGATACCGCTTACCACGAGCATTACTCGTACCTGTCGCTGACCTCCGTGTCGCGGATCTTTGCCGCCAACGGGCTGGCGGTGTTCGACGTAGAGCCTCTTTCCACCCACGGCGGCAGCCTGCGCGTCTTTGCGCAACGCCTGGATACCGGCAAGCATGACGTGACCGCCGAGGTGGCGCGCACGCTGGCCGAAGAGCAGCAGGCCGGCATGACCAGCCCCGCGTTCTATTCGCGCTTCCAGGAACAGGCCGAGCGGGTCAAGAACGACCTGCTGGCCTTCCTGGTGGAACTGCGCCGCAGCGGCAAGCGCATCGCCGCTTATGGCGCGGCCGCCAAAGGCAACACGCTGCTGAATTTCGCCGGCGTGCGCCCTGACCTGCTTGCCTACGTCGTGGACCTGAACCCCGCCAAACAGGACAAGTACCTGCCCGGCAGCCACATCCCCATCGTCGCGGAAGCCACGCTTCGGGAAGACAAGCCCGAGTACATCCTGATCCTGCCCTGGAACTTGAAGACCGAGGTGTCCGCGCAACTGGACTACGCGCGCCGTGAATGGCACGCCAAGCTGGTTACGGCCATCCCGTCCCTGTCCATCGAGAGCGCGGCGCAGTAATGAACAAGCAGCCGGTCACGGTGTTGGGCGCCACGGGCTTCATCGGCCGGCACCTGGTCGCGCGCCTGCGCGCCGACGGTACGCCTTGCCAGGCGCCGCCTCGCCATGACCCTGGCTTGCTGACGCGCCCCTTGGGTCACGTCATCTACGCCATCGGCCTGACCTCGGATTTCCGCAGCCGGCCTTTGGACACCGTGGAGGCGCACGTATGCCTGCTGCGCAGCCTGCTTGCGGCCGGCAACTTCGACAGCTTGACCTACCTATCCAGCACGCGGGTCTACGCGGGCTCTGCCGATACGCGCGAAAGCGCAACGCTTGCCGTCAACCCGAATGACCCGAGCGACCTCTACAACCTGTCCAAGCTGATGGGTGAATCGCTGTGCCTGCATGGTGGCCGCAGCGGCGCCAAAGTGGCGCGCCTGTCCAATATCGTGGGCCTGCGCGATACGCCCGACAGCTTTATCGACCAATTGCTGGAAGAAGGCGCGCGCGGCGACGGCATTACGCTGCGCACCTCGCTTTCTTCGCGCAAGGACTATCTCTACATTGACGACGCGGTGTCGCAAATATTGGCTATTGCGCAATCAGAAGACGCCAGCGGCATCTTCAACGTGGCGCATGGCGCAAGCGTCGACAACCGCGAAGTTGCCCACTGGCTGCAACAGACGCTGGGCTACCGCTGCAACGTGGCGCCCGGTTCGCCTGAATGGGCCTTTGCCGATGTGGACGTAAGCCGCATCCAGGCGCTTTGCGGCGTTGCGCCGCGCGCCTTCTCCGACTATTTCCCGAATTTTCTGGCGCAGTACCGCCTGCACAAAGGAATCTGAATGTCCTACCTTGAAACCACGCCCGACGCGCACCCCGAATACCGCCAGGAAAAGCAGGCCCGCATTGCCGGCTTCGCCACCGACCAGGAATTCCGCGAGCTATCCATTGCGTGGCGCCAAATGGCGCTGGAACGCAAGTACATGAACAACTTCTCGTGGGCCGGGCGTCCGCTGATTCAACTGCCCATGGACGCCATGGCCATGCAAGAGCTGATCTGGGCCGTAAAGCCGGACCTGATCATCGAAACCGGCATTGCGCACGGCGGCTCGTTGATGCTGTCGGCGTCGATGCTGCAATTGCTGGGCGCGGGCGAAGTGGTGGGCGTGGACATCGAGATCCGCGAGCACAACCGCAAGGCGATTGAAGCGCACCCGCTGGCGCAGCGTATCCACCTGATCGAAGGGTCCAGCATTGATCCCGCGACCATCGCGCAAGTGCGCGCGCATGCCGAGGGCAAGAAGAACATCATGGTCTGCCTGGATTCCAACCACACGCATGACCACGTGCTGGCGGAACTGAATGCCTACGCCGACCTGGTCAGCGTCGGCAGCTATTGCGTGGTCTTCGACACCTTCGTGGAAGACATGCCGGCCGACTACGAATGGCCGGGCCGTCACTGGGGCAAGGGCAACAACCCCAAGACCGCCGTGTGGGAATGGATCAAGCAGCACCCCGAGTTCGAGATCGACCGCTCGGTGGAAGACCGCCTGCTGGTCACGTCCGCGCCGGACGGCTTCCTGCGCCGCAAGGCCTGACGAGCCAGGCGGCATTGTGATTCTGATCGATCCCACCGCGCGCGTGTCGCCGCTTGCCGACATCGAGGATTCCACGCGCGGCACGCGCATCGTGGTCGGCCCCAGGGCCGTGGTGGATTCCTTCGTCAAGATCAAGCCAGCCGGCGGATCGGGCGATGTGGAGATCGGGCCGGAATGCGTCATCAATTCCGGCTGCGTGCTCTACACCGGCAACGGCATCCGCATGGGCGCGCGGGTGGCTGTTGCGGCGAACTGCACGTTCGCTCCCGCCAACCACGAGTTCCGTCGCCGTGACTTGCCGATCCGTGAACAGGGGTTTCGCCCCAGCAAGGGCGGCATCGTGATTGAAGACGACGTCTGGATCGGCGCCAACTGCGTCTTGCTGGACGGGGCGATTCTGCGCGAGGGCTGCGTGATTGCGGCGGGCACGATTGTGCGCGGCGAGGTCGCGGCATTCTCGATACAGGGCGGTAACCCGATGACGGTGCTGGGCTGGCGCGAAGATAGCGGCGCTTGAAGAGGCGTGGCGGCGTAGTGCGGCCAATCTCCTCTTCGCTCCTGGCGACCCAGGAGGCCACATGCACCGTCCCCTCGGTCCACGCGGTCCCCTAGGTTCGCTCCGCTCTTGGGGCCACGCCGCGCTCCGACGGGCCCGGCCGCCCTCATCCAACCCGCCGCCACGCCCAATCCTCACCAAACCGCACTTTTTCCACGCTATTCCCCTTTTGAGGTCCTTGCCGCTTCCTTCATAATTGCCGTCGCACCGCTTTGTATCTATATTTTTCAGCCCCATGACCGCCACGCCACCCGATCCTTTCGCTACGCAGCATGACAGCACGACGGATCCTGATGCCACGGCACCGGTCGATGATGCGCAGACCCGGCGTCTGCGTGAAGAGAACCGCGCGTTGCGCGAATTGCTGGCCGCCCAGGTGCAGGCCATTGCACCGCCGCCGCCCCCGCAGCCAGAGCCGAGCTGTATACGTCGCATTGGCTGGGCGCTTATTTCCGCGCCGGGCGCCGCGCTGGTTGGCTGGCGCGCCTTGTTGGGCCGTGACGATGACGCGCCGATTACCGGGCGCCGGGTCGGTTCCGCGACCTTGACCGTGCTGTACACCTTGGCCATTTATGCCGCGCTGGTGCTGCTTGTGGTGTCGTGGAACGCGCCGAACAATGGCATCACCGGTCCTGGCACGACCTCTGCCAACTCGGGGCGCGTCCCGCTGACACGTTTGCCGCTCCAGGCTACCGACGACGCCCCCAGCGATTGGGAGACGACGGGATCAACGCCTGTACCGGCCCCAAACGCGCAGCCCACGCCGTCCCCGGACGCGATGCCTGCCGAGGTGACGCCTGTGCCGCATGAGGAACCGTCGTCGAACGAAGCGCTGAACGGAGCGACAATCGGCGCATCAAGCAGCACGTCAAATAACGCATCAAACAGCACATCAAACAGCGCACCGCACGACGCTTCAAACAGCTCATCAAACAGCGCACCGATCGACGCATCAAACGAAGCGTCAATAGCGGCGTCAGCCGCGTCGTCCCACACGAAGCCAAGCGCCGCATCATCCACGCCGAAGTCCACGTTGCGCATCACCGAGATTCCGGCGGTTAACCCCTTGGCCTGGGTTGACACCTTGCAGGGCGAATTGGCGCGTTGCGCTGAGCTGGGCTTTTTTGAACGGCCGGATTGCGCCTGGGAAGCACGCAGGCAGTTTTGCGAGCCGAACCAGGGCTGGGGCGTCGTCAAGGAATGCCCTACTCAGCCCTGACTTTGATCAGCCTGGGTTTGTTATCCCTACCTTGATCAAGGATGCAATCACGCCCCCAAGCTGTCACATCCCGGCCACGCAAAACACCGACAATTCTTTTCACCAAAACCGCAAACCTGCGTAATAATGCGACATGTTTCTTTTGGCCAGGCCGCGTCGGCTTAGCCGTCTTGCCTGCCACACGCTTTCCTCTACAAGGACACAACCATGGATTCCATCAACAACACCGTCAACACCGCGCTGGCTTTGAAGGACGCGAATGTGGTCCAGGAAGTGCAGGCCACCGTGCTTAAGAAGGCGCTGAACGCGCAAGCCGATACGGTCGCAACATTGATGCAATCCGTGGCGCCGATGGCGATTGACAGCACGCTGGGTTCGCGCATCAATACCCAGGCCTGACGCGCACGCGTTCAGTCCCACGGCGCCGCCCACCTGCGCGGCCAGCCGATAAAAAAAGCGCCGGACCCTGAACAGGGCCGGCGCTTTTTGTTTGCCGTTGCGTGGCTTGCGTGAGGCGGCCAAGCCGCCCCTCCGGCAATTACTTCTTCTTCATCGGCGGCAAATCGGTGCAGACGCCTTCGGCGACTTCGGCCGCCATGCCCACCGATTCACCCAGCGTCGGGTGCGGGTGGATGGTCTTGGCGATGTCGACCACGTCAGCGCCCATTTCCACGGCCAGGGCCAGTTCGCTGATCAGGTCGCCAGCGTGGGTGCCCACGATGCTGCCGCCCAGGATGCGATGCGTTTCCGCGTCGAAGATCAGCTTGGTGAAGCCTTCGTCGCGACCGTTGGCGATGGCGCGGCCGGAAGCCGCCCACGGGAATACGCCCTTCTCGATCTTGATGCCTTGCTTCTTGGCTTCGTCTTCGGTCAGGCCCACCCATGCCACTTCCGGATCGGTGTAGGCCACCGACGGAATCACGCGCGCGTCGAAGAACGACTTCTGGCCGGCGGCGGCTTCCGCTGCCACGTGGCCTTCGTGCACGGCCTTGTGCGCCAGCATCGGCTGGCCGACGATGTCGCCAATGGCGTAGATGTGCGGCACGTTGGTGCGCATCTGGCGATCGACCTCGATGAAACCGCGGTCGGTCACGGCGATGCCGGCCTTGTCGGCGCCGATCTTCTTGCCGTTGGGGCTGCGGCCCACGGCTTGCAGAACGAGGTCGTAGCGTTGCGGTTCCTTGGGCGCGCCCTCGCCTTCGAAGGTGACGTAGATGCCGTCTTTCTTGGCTTCGGCGCCCACGGTCTTGGTCTTCAACATGATGTTGTCGAAGCGGTAGGCGTTTTTCTTCTGCCAGACCTTGACCAGATCGCGATCGGCGCCTTGCATCAGGCCGTCCAGCATTTCCACGACGTCCAGGCGTGCGCCCAGCGTGGAGTACACCGTGCCCATTTCCAGGCCGATGATGCCGCCGCCCACGATCAACATCTTCTTGGGCACTTCACGCAGCAGCAGCGCGCCGGTGGAGTCGACGACGCGGTCGTCCTTGGGCATGAAGGGCAGCTTCACCGACTGGCTGCCGGCGGCGATGATGGCTTGCTTGAAGCGCAGCGTCTGGCTCTTGCCGTCGGCGGACGTCACGGTCAGGTGGTAGGGGTCGGCGAATTCGCCCACGCCCGTCACCACGGTGACCTTGCGCGCCTTGGCCATGCCGGCCAGGCCGCCGGTCAACTTGGCGACCACGCTGTCCTTGTAGCCGCGCAGCTTGTCCAGATCGATCTTGGGCTCGCCAAAGCTGATGCCGTGGGCAGCCAGCTCGCGTGCTTCGTCAATGACGGCGGCGTTGTGCAGCAGCGCCTTGGACGGAATGCAGCCCACGTTCAGGCAGACGCCGCCCAGCGTTGCGTAGCGTTCGACCAGGACCACGGACAGGCCCAGGTCGGCGGCACGGAAGGCAGCGGAATAGCCGCCAGGGCCCGCGCCCAGCACCAGCATGTCGTATTCGCCGTCGGCCGAACCCTTGAAGCTGGACGCAGCGGGTGCGGCAGCCTTGGCGGCCGGAGCCGCAGCGGCTTCGGCCTTCTTGGGGGCTTCAGCAGCCTTGGGGGCATCCTTCGCCGGGGCTTCCTTGGCGGCCGGCGCAGCGGCGGCGTCCGCCGCCTCCACTTCCAGCACGACCGCGCCTTCGGCGACCTTGTCGCCGACCTTGACCGCGATGGACTTCACCACGCCGCCTTGCGACGCGGGAATTTCCATCGACGCCTTGTCCGACTCAACGGTGATCAGGCTTTGTTCGGCCTTGATCGTGTCGCCCACGGCGACCAGCACTTCGATGACTTCCACTTCCTTGAAGTCGCCGATGTCCGGCACTTTGATTTGAACGGTATTGCTCATAGGGCTCCCCGTTTACAGCGCGATGCGGCGGAAGTCGGCCAGCAAGGCGCCCAGATAGGCGTTGAAGCGGGCAGCGGACGCGCCGTCGATGACGCGGTGGTCGTACGACAGCGACAGCGGCACCATCAGGCGCGGCACGAACTGCTTGCCGTCCCAGACGGGCTTGTGCGCGGAACGCGACACGCCCAGGATGGCCACTTCGGGCGCGTTGATGATCGGCGTGAACGACGTGCCGCCGATACCGCCCAAGGACGAAATCGAGAAGCAGCCGCCCTGCATTTCAGCGGGCGAGATCTTGCCGTCGCGCGCCTTCTTGGACAGGTCCGTCATTTCTTGCGCGATCTGCAAGATGCCCTTCTTGTCGGCGTCGCGAATCACCGGCACCACCAGCCCGTTGGGCGTGTCGGCGGCAAAACCGATGTGGTAGTACTGCTTCAACACGAGGTTGTCGCCATCCAGCGACGCGTTGAACTCGGGGAATTTCTTCAAGGCGGCAACCACGGCCTTGATCAGGAAGGCCAGCATCGTGACCTTGATGCCCGACTTCTCGTTTTCCTTGTTCAGCGTGACGCGCAGCGCTTCCAGGTCGGTGATGTCCGCTTCGTCGTTGTTGGTGACGTGCGGGATCATGACCCAGTTGCGGTGCAGGTTCGCGCCGGAAATCTTCTTGATGCGCGACAGCGGCTTGGCTTCGATCGGGCCGAACTTGGTGAAGTCGACCTTGGGCCACGGCAACAGGCCCAGCGCAGCGCCATCGGCCGAACCGCCGGCTGCGGCAGCCGGTGCAGCGGCCAGCGCCTGCTTGACGAAACCGCGCACGTCGTCGGCGGTGATGCGTTCCTTGGGACCCGAACCCTTGACCTTGCTGAGGTTCACGCCCAGTTCGCGGGCGAACTTGCGCACCGACGGGGAAGCGTGCGGCAGTTGGCCGGGCTTCAGGTTGGGGTCTTCCAGCACGGCGGCGGGTGCCGGGCGCGAAGCGGGTGCGGCGGCCGGTGCGTCAGCCTTGGACTCTGCTTTCGCTTCGGTCTTGGCTTCGGCCTGGGCTTCCGGCTTGGCTTCAGCCTTGGCAGCAGGCGCAGCGCCGGCGTCGCCTTCAACGACGACGACAACCGAACCCTTGGCGACCTTGTCGCCAACCTTGACCTTCACTTCCTTGACCACGCCGCCTTGCGACGCCGGGATCTCCATCGAGGCCTTGTCGGACTCCACGGTGATCAGGCTTTGCTCGGCCTTGATGGTGTCGCCCACGGCGACCATCACTTCGATGACTTCCACTTCCTTGAAGTCGCCGATGTCCGGCACTTCGATATTGACCGGGCCGCTGCTGGCGGCCGGCGCGGCGGCTTCCGCCTTGGCGGCGGGAGCTGCGGCAGCCGCCTGCTTCGGCGCTTCCTTGGCAGCGGCCTTGGGGGCCTCTTCCTTGGCGGCCGGGGCGGCGCCCGAGCCTTCGGCTTCGGCTTCCACTTCCAGCACGACCGCGCCTTCGGCAACCTTGTCGCCCACCTTCACAGAGATGGACTTCACCACGCCGCCTTGCGACGCGGGAATTTCCATCGACGCCTTGTCGGACTCGACGGTGATCAGGCTTTGTTCGGCCTTGATCGTGTCGCCCACTGCCACCAACACCTCAATGACTTCCACTTCCTTGAAGTCGCCGATATCGGGAACCTTGATTTGCACGATGTTGCTCATGTCTCTTTACCCTCAGGCGTATTGCGGGTTGGCTTTGTTCGGATTGATGCCGTATTTCTTGATGGCTTCCGCCACCTTGGCCATCGGAACCTTGCCTTCGTCTGCCAGTGCGCGCAGCGCGGCGACCACGACAAAGTGGCGATCCACTTCGAAGTGCTCACGCAGCTTGGCGCGGAAGTCCGAGCGGCCGAAACCGTCGGTGCCCAGCACCTTGTATTCGCGGCCCTTGGGCACGAACGGACGGATCTGGTCGGCAAACAGCTTCATGTAGTCGGTCGACGCGATGATCGGGCCTTCCGTCTTGGCCAACTGTTCCGTGACGTAAGCCACTTGCGGCTTTTTCTCGTCGGGGTGCAGCATGTTGTGGCGCTCGGCGTCCAGGCCGTTGCGGCGCAGTTCGGTGAAGCTGGTGACGCTCCAGATGTCCGACGCCACGCCCCAATCGGCGTCCAGCAGGTCTTGCGCCGCCATGACTTCGCGCAGGATCGTGCCCGAGCCCATCAGTTGCACGCGGTTCTTGCCCTTGCCGTGCGACTTCAGTTTGTACATGCCCTTGATGATGCCTTCCTCGTCGCCCTGGGTCAGACCGGGCTGCGGGTAGTTTTCGTTCATCACCGTCAGGTAGTAATAGACGTTTTCCTGGTCTTCCACCATGCGCTTCAAGCCATGCTGGATGATCACGGCCAGCTCATGGCCGAACGTCGGGTCGTAGGACACGCAGTTCGGAATGGTGGACGCCAGGATGTGGCTGTGGCCGTCTTCGTGCTGCAAGCCTTCGCCGTTCAGCGTCGTGCGGCCGGCGGTGCCGCCCAACAGGAAGCCACGCGCCTGCATGTCGCCCGCTGCCCAGGCCAGGTCGCCAATGCGCTGGAACCCGAACATCGAGTAGTAGATGAAGAACGGGATCATGATGCGGTTGTTCGAGGAGTACGACGTGGCCGCCGCAATCCACGAGCTCATTGCGCCCGCTTCGTTGATGCCTTCCTGCAGCAGTTGGCCGTCGGCCGATTCCTTGTAGTACATGACCTGGTCTTTATCGACCGGGATGTACTTCTGGCCTTCCGGCGCATAGATACCGATTTGGCGGAACAGGCCTTCCATACCGAAGGTACGCGATTCGTCAGCCAAAATTGGCACCACGCGCGGGCCGAGTTCCTTGTCGCGCAGCACCTGGTTCAGGATGCGGACGAAGGCTTGGGTGGTGGAGATTTCACGGCCTTCGGCGGTGGGTTCCAGCACGGCCTTGAAGGCTTCCAGCGCGGGGGCCTTGAGTTGCTCGTCGGCCTTGGCGCGGCGGCGCGGCAGATAGCCGCCCAGCGCGGCGCGGCGCTCGTGCAGGTACTTCATTTCGGGCGAATCTTCGGCCGGCTTGAAGTACGGCAGGTCTTCCAGTTGGTCGTCCGGAATCGGGATGCCGAAGCGGTCGCGGAATTCGCGGATGGATTCCAGTTCCAGCTTCTTTTGCTGGTGGGTCGGGTTCTTGGCCTGGCCCACGTGGCCCATGCCGTAACCCTTGATGGTCTTGGCCAGGATGACGGTGGGTTGACCGGTGTGGCTGGTGGCGGCGTCGAACGCGGCGTACACCTTGTGGGGGTCGTGACCGCCACGGTTCAGGCGCCAGATGTCTTCGTCGCTCATGCGCGAGACGGCTTCCAGCAGCTTGGGGTGCTTGCCAAAGAAGTGTTCACGGACGAACTTGCCGTCGTTGGCCTTGTACGCCTGGTACTCGCCGTCAACGGTGTCTTCCATGATCTGGCGCAGGATGCCTTCCTTGTCGTGCGCGAGCAGCGGATCCCAGTAGCCGCCCCAGATCAGCTTGATCACGTTCCAGCCCGAACCACGGAAGTCGCCTTCCAGTTCCTGGATGATCTTGCCGTTGCCGCGCACCGGACCGTCCAGGCGCTGCAGGTTGCAGTTCACCACGAAGATCAGGTTGTCGAGCTTTTCACGAGCGGCCAGCGCGATGGCGCCCAGCGATTCGGGTTCGTCCATTTCGCCGTCGCCGCAGAATACCCAGACCTTGCGGTTGCTGGTGTCGGCAATGCCGCGGGCGTGCAGGTACTTCAGGAAGCGGGCCTGATAGATGGCCATCAGCGGGCCCAGGCCCATCGACACCGTCGGGAACTGCCAGAAGTCCGGCATCAGCTTCGGGTGCGGGTACGACGACAAGCCCTTGCCGTCCACTTCCTGGCGGAAGTGGTTCAGTTGTTCTTCGGTCAGGCGGCCTTCAAGATAGGCGCGGCCGTACATGCCGGGAGACGTGTGGCCCTGGAAGTAGACCAGGTCGCCGCCGTGGCCTTCGTCTTCGGCGTGCCAGAAGTGGTTCTGGCCGCAGCCGATCATGGTGGCCAGCGAGGCGAACGACGCGATGTGGCCGCCCAGATCGCCGCCGTCCGGCGGGTTGTGCTTGTTGGCCTTGACGACCATGGCCATGGCGTTCCAGCGCACGTACGAACGGATGCGCGTTTCCAGTTCCAGGTTGCCCGGATGCGCGGGCTCCAGGCCCGGCGGAATCGTGTTGACGTAAGCGGTATTCGGCGAGAACGGGATGTGGGCGCCGGAACGACGGGCTTCGTCGATCAGGCGTTCCAGCAGGTAGTGCGCGCGCTGCGGCCCTTCGCGATCAAGGACTGCCGCCAGGGCTTCGAGCCACTCCTGGGTTTCTAGGGTGTCTTCGTCGTTGGCAGCCTGCGGGGCGCCAGCCTGGGCGAAAGAGGACATCGTGTGTCTCCTGTTGGGGTTCGTTCGTGACCACACCCGCTTATTCGTTCAACTCGCGGACTCTGCATGGTAGCCGGGATCATCCGGGCTGCCATGTCAGGCATGGGTCGGGGGGTGTTTTTCTAGAGACCTGCTTTGGGTCGGTTCCCTATCAGCCGGCATTCTAAGAAAGAAGATTAACCGGTCGCAAGGAAAATTTCATGTTGCGGTACGGCATTTCGTAATGTGAAATGTTGAACGCAAGCTGAATGGCCGATGACGGCACTTTTTAAGCTGTACGCCAAAAGCAGGGGTTGATTCCCGGTAATTCCCGGCCAACACGCACTAAAATGCGCGGTCTATACGGCCCGAATTCCATGTCCAGCGCGCCCAAGTCAAATATTCCTACGCCGTTCCACGATCACGCCCGCACCCGCCGCCGCGGTGTGTATTGGGTCACGCCCGCCATGGTGCTGATCCTATACCTCTGTGTGATGGGGGTGTTCTTCTGGCTGCAACGCATTCATGACGATAGCGTCATGTTTGTGACGATCGACCAGGAAATGCGCCAGCAACGCCTGATATGGGTGGTGCTGGCTTTGTCCTGCGTCATCGTCATCAGCCTGTTGATGCTGTGGCGCTATACCCGCTTTCGCTCGACTGCCGAAGCCGCGCTGATCGCCGAAACCGGTTTTCGCCGCGCCATGGAAAATTCCATGTCCACCGGCATGCGCGTACTGGATATGGAAGGCCGCATCGCCTACGTGAACCCGGCGTTCTGCCGCATGATCGGCTGGAACGAAGCCGACCTGATCGGCCGCAGCCCGCCCTTCCCTTACTGGGTGCCCGGCCGCCACGAACAGCACCAGCACACGCTGGACGTGCTGATGTCAGGCAAGACGCCCAGCAGCGGCCTGGAAGTGGAAGCGCAACGGCGCGACGGCTCGCGCTTCACCGCGCGCATGTATGTGTCGCCGCTGCTGGACCCCAACGGCAACCAGATCGGCTGGATGACGTCGATGACCGACATCACCGAACCCAAGCGCATCCGCGAAGCCCTGACCGCCGCCCACGAACGTTTCATGACGGTGCTGGAAGGCCTGGACGACGCCATCTCGGTTACCGCCGACACGCACGACGGCCTGGAACTGCTGTTTGCCAACCGCACCTACCGCCGCGTCTTCGGCGCGCAGACGGGCGGCCACGACGAACTGCTGGCCGGGCGCCGGGGCCGCTTCACCGACGAATCGGTGGAAGTATTCGCGCCGTCGGTGCAGCGCTGGTTTGAAGTGCACCACCGCATGCTGGCCTGGACCGACGGCCGCCGCGTGCGCATGCAGGTGGCGCGCGACATCACCGAACGCCGTGGCCATGAAGAAGCGTCGCGCGTGCAGCAGGAAAAGATCCAGCTGACCAGCCGCCTGACGACCATGGGCGAAATGGCTTCGTCCCTGGCGCACGAACTGAACCAGCCGCTGACCGCCATCGCCAACTACAGCATGGGCGCGGTGGCGCTGGTCAAGGCCGGCCACACCAGCCCCAACATGCTGCTGCCGGCGCTGGAAAAGGCCGCGTCACAGGCCGAACGCGCCGGCAAGATCATCAGCCGCATCCGCGAATTCGTGAAGCGCAGCGAGCCGCGCCGCCAGCGCGTGGCCATCGGCCGCATTGTCGACAACGCCATCGGCTTTGCCGAAATCGACGCGCGCAAGCGCCGCATCCGCATCGACAGCTTCGTGCCGTCCAACGCGCCTGATGTCCTGGCCGACCCCATCCTGATCGAACAGGTGCTGTTGAACCTGCTGAAGAACGGGCTGGAAGCCATGGAAAACAGCGAGGTCGACGAGCTCAAGGTGGCGGTGATCCTGCACGAGCAGCACATCGAAGTAGCCGTGGTGGACCGCGGCCATGGCCTGGCCGAGCCCGAACGCCTGTTCGAACCCTTCTTCAGCACCAAGTCCCAGGGCCTGGGCATGGGGCTGAATATCTGCCGTACCATTATTGAATCGCACCACGGTCGTCTGTGGGCGGACCCCAACCCCGCCGGCGGCACCATTTTCCGCTTTACCCTGCCCTGCGCTGCATCCCAGCCGCAGGCCCAGAATGATCAGTCAGAGGAGTTGCACGCATGAACACGCCCCACCTGTCGAGCACGGTATTCATAGTTGACGACGACGAAGCGGTCCGCGATTCGTTGCGCTGGCTGTTGGAAGCCAACGGCTATCGCGTTCGCGCCTATGCCAGCGGTGAGTCCTTCCTGGAAGACTACGACGCCAGCCAGGTCGGTGTGTTGATCGCCGACGTGCGCATGCCCGGCATGAGCGGCCTGGAACTCCAGGAACAACTGATCGCCCGCAACGCCCCCCTGCCCATCGTGTTCATCACGGGCCACGGCGACGTGCCCATGGCGGTGTCCACGATGAAGAAAGGCGCTGTCGACTTTCTGGAAAAGCCCTTCAACGAATCCGACCTGCGCGAGATCGTCGCCCGCATGCTGGAGCAGGCCACGCAGCGGGTCAGCAAGCACCAGGCTCAGAAGGACCACGAAGCCATGCTGGCGCGCCTGACCGCGCGCGAGCAGCAGGTGCTGGAGCGCATTGTCGCCGGCCGCTTGAACAAGCAGATTGCCGACGACCTGGGCATCAGCATCAAGACCGTCGAGGCGCATCGCGCCAACATTATGGAAAAACTGGAAGTGACTACCGTTGCTGATTTGATGAAAGTGGCCTTGGCCAAACCCGAGGCACATGCATGACCGCTAGGATTATTGACGGCGCCGCCCTGTCGCTGCGCATTCGCGAAGAAGTGGCCCAACGTGTTGCGGCCTTGGCGGCCAAGGGCACGCGCCCGGGCCTGGCCGTGGTGCTGGTGGGCGCGGACCCCGCGTCCCAGGTTTATGTGCGCAACAAGGTTGCCGCCTGCGAGAAAGCCGGCCTGCATTCCGTCAAGGAACAGTACCCGGCCGAGATGACCGAGGCCGAACTGCTGGCCCGCATCGCCGTGTTGAACCAGGACCCGACCATACACGGCATCCTGGTGCAGTTGCCGCTGCCCAAGCACATGGATTCCCACAAGGTCATCGAAGCCATCGCGGCCGAGAAAGACGTGGACGGGTTCCACATCAGCAACGCCGGCCTGCTCATGACCGGCCAGCCGCTGTTCCGCCCCTGCACGCCGTACGGCGTGATGAAGATGCTGGAATCGGAAGGCGTGACGCTGCGCGGCGCTGAAGCCGTGATCGTCGGCGCCAGCAACATCGTCGGCAAGCCGATGGCCATGTTGCTGCTGCAAGCTGGCGCCACCATCACGATCTGCAATTCCAAGACGCGCGACCTGGCGGCTCAAACCCGCCGCGCGGATGTCCTGGTGGTCGCCACCGGCAAGCCCGGCATGATCGACGGTTCGATGATCAAGCCCGGCGCCGTGGTGATCGACGTGGGCATCAACCGTGGCGAAGACGGCAAGCTGTGCGGCGACGTCGATTTTGCGTCCGCCAAGGAAGTGGCCGGCGCCATCACCCCCGTCCCCGGCGGCGTAGGCCCCATGACCATCGCCATGCTGCTGGTCAACACGGTAGAAGCCGCCGAACGCGCGGCGGGTTGATCCGGTAGGTGCGCTGGTGCGGCCGGGTGCGCTGATGCGGCCGGTGCCGATATGGCCGGTGCTGATATGGCCGGTGCTGATATGGCCGGTGCCGATATGGCCGGGTGCGCTGATATGACCGGTAGGATGGGTGCAGCGCGATTGACAGTGGAAAAGAACGCCACCGCCAATCGCGCGAAACCCATCAGGCAGCCCCGGGACCGTGGCGGGGCTTGGTAAAAAACACCCGCATGCAAATCACGAAAGCCAGGGTGCCTGCACCTGCCACGGTGCCACGGTGCCACCTTCGAAAGCCGGTGTGGCTGGGCTTGCCACGGTGCCGACGCTGCTTGATGGGTTTCGCGCGTTCGTTGGCGGGGTTCTTCTGTATAGTCGTTCGCGCTGCACCCATCCTACGATGCACGTAGGCTGACGCGCGCCGAACCGCGCGCGACGCACACTGGCCCACGCATTCGTGCCCTTGCTTTTGAGCGGATCGCCCCTATCTGCTCCCTATGTCTCTCGCCTTTTCCGGTAACACCATGACCCAGAATCCCCTGCTTGCCCCTGTCTCCGACCTGGTCGATTATGCGGCCGTCAAGCCGGGGCATATCGTCCCCGCCGTGGAAGAACTGCTGGGCATCGCCCGCAAGGCGGTCGACCATGCCGCTGATTCCGCGCTGGCGCCCACTTGGGAAGCCGTGGTGGAACCGCTGGATACCGCCTCCGAGCGCCTGTGGCGCGCCTGGTCGGTGGCTGGCCACCTGAACGCCGTGGTCAACACGCCGGAACTGCGCGAAGCCTACAACGCCGCGCTGCCCCTCATTACCGAATTTTCCACCTGGGTTGGGCTGCACGAAGGCCTGTACCGGCAATACCAGCGCCTGGCCGCTGCCCCTGATTTTGCGTCGTGGTCGCCCGTGCGCCGCCGCATCGTCGAGATGGCGCTGCGCGACTTCCGCTTGAGCGGCGTGGAACTGCAAGGCGCCGATCGCGAACGCTATGCGCAGATCTCTGACCGCGAGGCTCAGGCATCGCAGAAGTTCTCCGAAAACGTGCTGGACGCCATCGACGCCTGGTCCTTGCTGGTGGACGATGAGTCCCGCCTGACGGGCATCCCCGCCGACGTCCTGTCAGCCGCCCGCGCCGCCGCCGAAGAAGACGGCAAGCCGGGTTGGAAGCTGACCCTGAAAATGCCGTGCTACCTGCCCGTCATGCAATACGCGCAAGACCGCGCCCTGCGCGAAGCGCTGTACCGTGGCTATGGCACCGTGGCCTCCGAACAAGGCGAAGCCAAGTTCGACAATTCTCCGCTGATCGAAGAACTGCTGTCCCTGCGCGCCGAGGAATCCGGCTTGCTGGGCCTGGGCACCTACGCATCGCTGCGCCTGCAGACCCGCATGGCGCGCGACGCCCGCGAAGTCACCGAATTCCTGCGCGACCTGGCCGCGCGCGCTAAACCGTTCGCGCAGCGTGACCTGGCCGAACTCAAGGCCTACGCCACCGGCGAACTGGGCTTGGACGAGCTGCAACCCTGGGACGTGGCCTTCGCCTCGGAACGCCTGCGCGAATCGCGCTATGCCTATTCCGAAGATGAAGTGAAGCAGTATTTCACCGAACCCCGCGTGCTGGCCGGCCTGTTCGACGTCATTGAAAAACTGTTCGACGTGCGCTTGACCGAAACGCCCGTTTCCACCTGGCACAGCGATGCGCGCGGCGTGCGCGTGGAACGCCCCGACGGCGGCTTGATCGGCTATCTGTACCTGGACCTGTATGCCCGTTCGGGCAAGCAAAGCGGGGCTTGGGTCGACAGCGAGCGCGCTCGCCGCGTGGTGGCCGGCCACGTGCAAACGCCCGTGGTCTACCTGACTTGCAACTTCTCGCGCCCCAACGGCGACCGCGCCGCCGTGCTGACGCACGACGACGTCATCACCCTGTTCCACGAAACCGGCCATGCGCTGCACGCGCTGTTGTCGGAAGTGGACGAGCCCGGAGCGGCGGCATTTGCCAGCGTGGAGTGGGACGCCATCGAATTGCCCTCGCAGTTCATGGAGAACTTCTGCTGGGAATGGGCAGTGGTGCAGAAGCTGTCGGCGCATGTGGACACGGGCGAACCGCTGCCGCGCGCGCTGTACGACCGACTGGTCGCGGCGCGCAATTACCAAAGCGGCATGCAGGCCGTGCGCCAGATTGAATTCGCGTTGTTCGACATGCTGATGCACGACCGCGCCAAGGGTGCGTCCATTTCGGAAGTGCTGGCGCTGCTGCAGGAAGTGCGCCAGGAAGTGGCGGTGCTGTTCCCGCCGTCGTGGCACCGCCTGCCGCACGCGTTCTCGCATCTGTTCGCGGGCGGCTACGGCGCGGGTTACTACAGCTACAAGTGGGCCGAAGTGCTGTCGGCGGATGCCTACGAGGCCTTCGAAGAAGCCGCGGCCAAGCAGCCCGGCAACGCCCTGGGCACGCTGGACCCGGAAACCGGCGCCCGCTTCCGCCGCGAAGTCCTGGCCGTTGGCGGTTCCCGCCCCGCCGCCGATTCCTTCGCCGCCTTCCGCGGCCGCCCCCCCCGCATCGACGCCCTGCTGCGCCACAGCGGCATGAGCGGCACGTAAAACGCCGACGTAGGATGGGTGAAGCGCGGCAAGATCGAAGCAAGAAGCACAGCATCTGCCGCGCGTAACCCATCAGCAGCCGGCACCATCACGCCAGCGCCACCAGATGGGTTACGCGCGATTCAAGCCATTGATTTTCTGCCCCGCATCGCGCGCTTCACCCATCCTACGAAAAACGAACGCCGCAAAACAAACGCCGAAAGACGAACGACGAACGACGAACGCCGAACGCCGAACAACGGACGCCGAAAGACGAACGCCGAACGCCGAACGCCGAACAACGAACGTAGGATGGGTGAAGCGCGGCAAAATCGACGCAAGAAATACGGCATCTGCCGCGCGTAACCCATCAAGCAGCCCGCACCGCCGACACCACCAACCACCTTCCATGCACCGACTGCCGGGACCCCGCCTGCTTCCAGAACCCGCGGATGTCCTCGTTCTCGGCCCGCTTCACACGCCGTCGGTAATACAAGCGTGACGGCACGGCCAGCACGTGTTCCAGCATCCGCTTTGGTTTCGGTTCATCAACCTCGTGCAGCGTGATATCCACGAAACCGTAATGTGACAACAACAAATGCAGTTGCGGAAAGCTCCACGGGAAATACGTGATGTAGTCCTCACCCCGCTTGCGGCCCACCATGGGCCGGAAACCGGAATGGAAGCCTCGCATCAGAAACTGCAGCCGTGACCGCATGTTCCAGGTATTCGGCGTGGTGATGATCGCCGTGCCCCCGGGGCGCAGTGCATCGTGCAGACTTTGCAGCAGCACGCCCGGATTCGTCATCAGATGAATCGCTTCGCAGCAAACCACCGCGTCATAGGCCTTGGCCACGCTCAAGGGCGTATCCAGATCGTGTTCGGACACCGACCGATATCCCGCGCTTGCCGGCGGGAATTCCCATAGGCCCACGCCGTCAACGGCTACTTGTCCGCCGCCTTCGGCTACCGGCCCGCCTTCACTAGCCACTTGCCTGCCGACTTCGGCCTTTTGCCCGCCGTTTCCAGCGGACAGCGCTTCACCCAACCAGCCCACGCCGCAAGGCGCGTCCAGCACCTGTTTGGCACGCCGGGCGCGCAGGATGTCGATGACCACCGGGTAATACGGGTAACGAACGGCCGTGCTTGCTGCCATATCCACGTTCACACTCTCCTGACATCAATACTGACGACGCACCGAATGTACCGCCGCATCGCGGTCTGTTGAAAGGGGCAAGCCGCACGCCGTAAGTTTGCGCCAGGACAAACATCCCCCTTGCATCAGGCCCGCAACGCCACACCCCCGCCGCCCCACCCTGGCCATGAAGGTAGAATCAACCCGCTTGCCGCGGGCTTGCCCTTCGTTCAACCTTTTGGCACCTCCTGGACTCATGCGACACCTCATTACCGGCCGCGCCTGGCGCGGCCTGCTGTTGGCTCTGTGTGTGTTTCTTGCCGCCTGCGGCGATCGGAACGTGGACTGGACGCTCTACAACGTCAAGGGCCACCTGCCCGACCTGAAGTTCTCGCTGCCCGGCGCGGGCGGCAAAACCATCAACAGCGACGACCTCAAGGGCAAGACGGTCATGCTGTTCTTCGGCTACGCCAGTTGCCCCGACATCTGCCCCACCACCATGGCGCAACTGACCGCCGTGCTGCAGAACCTGGGCGACAAGGCCGAAAACGTGCGCATCGTGTTCGTCAGCGTCGACCCGCACCGCGACACGCCCGACATCCTGCAGGCCTATGTCAACGCCTTCAACAACAGCGCCATCGGGGTAACCGGTAACGAAAAGCAGGTCGCGGACCTGGCGCGCCGCTACCGCGTGGCCTACCAGATTGAAAAGCCGCGCCCCGGCGACGACGCCGACATGTACGAAGTGACCCACAGCCGTGGCGTGTACATTTTCGACAAGGACGGCCACGCGCGCCTGCTGGCGTCCGACACCGATAGCGTCGAAGCCCTGACCAAGGACGTCCGCCAATTGATCGACATTACGTCCTGATCTGGCCACGGCAAGCGTCGTGCAGCGCAGCATGTTGCATGGCAACCCCACATACCAGTTGTTACAGCCGCCTAATAAAGAGCGTGGGTATCATCATTGCGCATCGCCCCCTTTTTTCCAAAGCAAGGAGTACGCGCATGAGCATTATCATCATGATCATCGTCGGGTTCATCGTGGGCTTGATCGCCCGCGCCATCATGCCCGGAGACCAGAACATGGGGATCATCATGACCACCATCCTGGGTATCGTCGGCGCCGTGGTGGCAGGTTTCCTGGGACAGACGATGGGTTGGTATGCGGAAGGCGAACCCGCGGGCTGGATCGCGTCGGTGATCGGCGCCATCATCGTGCTGTTCGTGGTTGGCATGATCGCCCGCAAGCGCACTTGACGCCCTGCTAAGGCAACATCAATAAAAATCGGGCCGATCTTTCGATCGGCCCGATTCTTTTGCGCTGAGTGTCTTCTGCGCCAGATTTCTTTTGCGCTGAGTTTATTGCGCCAAAAAAATTCAGCGCACCCCGCTTACGATCCCGTGGCCGGCACCGCCGGCGCCGTCTGCGCCGCCACCGTGCGCTCGGTCCAACCGCCGCCCAGCACCTTGTACAAGGTAACCAGATTCGACAGCCGCGCCAGGCGCGTATCCACCAAAGCCTGCTGCGCCGTATACAGCGAACGCTGCGAATCCAGCACGCTCAGGTAGTCATCGATACCCTGGCGGAAACGCTGGTCCGACACGTCGTAGGCGCGCTGGTTGGCGTTCACCAGCAAACGCTGCGCTTCAATCTGGTCGTCCAGCGTGCCGCGCCCGGCCAAGGCGTCCGCCACTTCGCGGAACCCCGTCTGGATGGACTTTTCGTACTGCGCCACCTGGATGTTCTTCTGCACCTTGGCCAAGTCCAGCCCGGCCTGCAACGAACCGCCCGCGAAGATCGGCACGGTGATCTGGGGCACGAAGCTCCAGGCGCCCGAACCCCCTTCGAACAAACCGCCCAGGCTGGCGCTGGCGGTACCCGCCTGGCCGGTCAGGCTGATGGTGGGAAAGAACGCCGCGCGCGCCGCGCCGATGTTGGCGTTGGCGCCTTTGAGCTGATGCTCGGCCGCACGGATGTCCGGGCGGCGCGCCAGCAGGTCCGACGGCAGGCCGGCGGGCAAGGTGGTCGGCAGCATGCTGTCGTCCAGCTTCACTGCCTGATCCAGCGCCGCCACGATCTCGGGCGACATGGGTTGGCCCACCAGCAGCGTCAGCGCGTTGCGGTCTTGCGCGGCCTGGCGCGTGTATTGCGACAGGTTGCGTTGGGCCGTGCGCAGCGACACTTCCGCCTGGCTCAAGTCCAGCGCGGTGGACAAGCCCTGGTCATAGCTTTGCTGCGTGAGCTTGAACGAATCTTCCTGGCTCTTGAGCGTGTCGCGCGTCAGGCTCAGCAGTTCCTGGTCGGCGCGCAGCGTCAGGTAGGCGTTGGCCACTTCGGCTATCAGCGTCAACTGCGTGGCCGTACGCGTTTCGTCCAGCGCCAGATACGACTCCAGCGCCTGGTCGCTCAGGCTGCGGATGCGGCCGAACAGGTCCAGTTCCCAGGCCGACATGGCGGCGCCCACCTGGTAGCTGCGGCTGGTCGTGGCGCGGCCGCTGGGGGACAAGTCCGCCGGGGTGCGCTGGGCGGATTCCTGGCCGGCCACGCCCACGCTGGGCAGCAGGTCGGCGCGCTGGATGCGGTACTGCGCACGCGCCGCCTCTACATTCAAGGCCGCCACGCGCAGGTCGCGGTTGTTCGCCAATGACAGTTCAATCAACTGTTGCAGCAGCGGGTCGCTGAAGAAATCGCGCCAGCCGATATCGGCCGTGGACATGCCCAGCGCCGCATTGGAACCGTCCGCCTTGTAGGCCGGGCCGGTGGGATAGGCAGCGCTGACCGGCGCGTCCGGCCGTTCATAGGTGGGGGCCAGCGAGCAGCCCGCCAGGGCCGCCGCCAGGGAAACAGACAACAAGGTTCTCATCTGAAGTTTCATCACGGTTGTCCCTCGGCGGACACGTCCTTCGAGCCGTTGGCGCTGGTGTCGTGCTTGTCCAGGTTTTCGCTCATGCGCTTGACCTTGAACACGCGCAGCATGATCACGAAGAAGGCCGGAACAAAGAAGATGGCCAGGAACGTGCCGGTCAGCATGCCGCCGATCACGCCCGTGCCGATGGCGTTCTGGCTGCCGGAGCCGGCACCCGACGAGATCGCCAGCGGCGTCACGCCCAGGATGAACGCCAGCGACGTCATCAGGATGGGACGCAGGCGTTGGCGGGCCGCGTGGATGGCCGATTCCGTCAGGCTTGCGCCGGATTCAAAGTGCTCTTTGGCGAACTCCACGATCAGGATGGCGTTTTTGGCCGCCAGCCCCACTGTGGTCAACAGCCCCACCTGGAAGTACACGTCGTTGGACAGCCCGCGCGCCAGCGTCGCCAACAGCACGCCGATAATGCCCAGCGGCACCACCAGCATCACCGCCGTCGGGATGGACCAGCTTTCATACAAGGCGGCCAGGCACAGGAACACCACGATCAAGGAAATCGCGTACAGCGCCGGCGCTTGCGCACCCGACAGGCGTTCTTCAAACGACAGCCCCGTCCATTCAAAGCCCACGCCCACCGGCAGCTTGGCCGCCAGCTTTTCCATTTCTTCCATGGCCGCGCCCGAGCTGTAGCCTGGCGCCGCCTGGCCCTGGATGTTGTAGGACGGCACGCCGTTATAGCGGTTCAGCTTTTGCGGACCAAAGCTCCACGTGGCCTTCGAGAATGCCGAGAACGGCACCATGTCGCCCGCGTTGTTGCGCACATACCATTTGTTCAGGTCTTCCGGCAGCATGCGCGATGACGCCTCGCCCTGCGCGAACACCTTCTTCACGCGGCCACGGTCGATGAAGTCGTTGACGTACGACGAGCCCCACGCGGTGGCCAGCGTGCTGTTGATGTCCGACACGGCCACGCCCAGCGCACGCGCTTTCTCGCGGTCGATGTCCAACTGGTACTGCGGCGCGTCTTCAATGCCGTTGGGGCGCACGCCCACCAGCACCGGGCTCTTGGCCGCTTCGCCCAGCAACTGGTTGCGCGCGGCCAGCAGCTTTTCATGGCCCACGCCGGCGCGGTCCATCAACTGGAAGTCAAAGCCGGTGACGTTGCCCAGTTCCATCACGGACGGCGGCGGCACCACGAACATTTGCGCGCGGCGTTCGGTCTTGGCGAAGTGCGCGTTGGCGCGCGCCGCCACGGCGCCCGCCTTCAGGCTGGCGTCGCCACGTTCTTCCCAGTCACGCAGCTTGATGAACAGGATGGACGCGTTCTGGCCACGACCGCCAAAGTTGAAACCGTTGACCGCGAACACCGAGGTCACGGCGTCCTTTTCTTCGGTCAGCAGGTACTTGGTGGCGTCGTCGATGACGGCCTTGGTGGCTTCGGCGGTGGCGCCGGCGGGCGTCTGGATCTGGGCGAACAAAATGCCCTGGTCCTCGGCCGGCAGGAACGCCGTGGGAATGCGCGTGAACAGCCAGCCCATGGCAATGACCAGGGCCAGGTACACGATCATCAGGCGCTTCGTGCGGTTCAGCCCGCGCGCCACCGTGTTGGCGTACCCATTGCTGCTGCGTTCGAACGTGCGGTTGAACCAGCCGAAAAAGCCCCGCTTCGAGCCGTGATGGCCCTTCGGAATAGGCTTGAGCAAGGTGGCGCACAAGGCCGGCGTGAAGACGATGGCGACCAGCACCGACAGCACCATCGACGACACGATCGTGATCGAGAACTGACGATAGATCACGCCCGTGGAACCGCCGAAGAACGCCATCGGGATGAACACGGCGGCCAGCACCATGGCAATGCCGATCAGCGCGCCGGTGATCTGGCTCATGGACTTGCGGGTGGCCTGCTTGGGCGTCAGGCCCTCTTCGGCCATCACCCGCTCCACGTTTTCCACCACCACGATCGCGTCATCCACCAGCAGGCCAATGGCCAGCACCATGCCGAACATCGTCAAGGTGTTGATGGAATAACCGAACGCGGCCAGCACGCCGAACGTGCCCAGCAGCACCACCGGCACGGCCAGCGTGGGAATGATGGTGGCGCGGAAGTTCTGCAAGAACAGGTACATCACCAGGAAAACCAGGATGATGGCTTCCACCAGCGTCTTGAACACTTCATGAATCGACAGGCTGACGAACGGCGTCGTGTCGTACGGATAGACGACGTCCATGCCCGGCGGGAAGTACGGCTTCAGGTTGTTGATGGTGTCGCGCACCGCCTGCGCGGTATCCAGCGCGTTGGCGCCCGGCGCCAGCTTGATCGCCAGGCCCGAGGCGGGCTTGCCGTTATAGAAGCTGTCGATGGCGTAGGTCTGCCCGCCCAGTTCAATGCGCGAGACATCGCCCAGGCGCACCTGCGAACCATCGGTATTGACCTTGAGCAGGATCTTGCCGAAGTCTTCCGGCTTCTCCAGGCGCGACGGCCCGATGATGGTGGCGTTCAACTGCTGGCCGCGCACGGACGGCAGGCCGCCCAACTGGCCGGACGACACCTGCACGTTCTGTTCCTTGATCGCCGTCACCACGTCAACCGTGGTCAGCCCGTAGTTCACGAGCTTGGCGGGATCCAGCCAGATGCGCATTGCGTACTGCGAGCCGAACAACTGGAAGTCGCCCACGCCTTGCGTGCGGCTGATGGGATCCTGCACGTACGAGGCCACGTAGTCGGCCAAGTCGTCCTTGGTCATCGTGCCGTCGGTGGACACGAAGCCCGCCACGATCAGGAAGTTTTTCGTGGCCTTGGTGACGCGTATGCCCTGCTGCTGCACTTCCTGCGGCAACAGCGGCTGCGCCAGCGCAAGCTTGTTCTGCACCTGCACCTGCGCCGTGTCCGGGTTGGTGCCCTGCTTGAAGGTCAGCGTGATGGACATGCTGCCGTCGGAATTGCTTTCCGACGAGATGTACTGCAAGCCGTCCAGGCCGTTCATCTGCTGTTCGATGACCTGCACCACGGTGTCCTGCACCGTCTGCGCGGACGCGCCCGGGTAGGTCACCGCGATGCCGATGGCGGGCGGCGCGATGTTGGGATACTGCGAGACCGGCAATTGCAGGATGGACAGCGCGCCGGCCATCATCAGCACAATCGCGATCACCCAGGCGAAAACCGGCCTATCGATAAAAAACTTTGCCATGCAAGGCTCCCTGATTACTGCTTGGCCGGGGCGGCATTGGCCGCCTGCGGCTGCTGCGCGTTGGCGCTTGCCTCGGTGGCGACGACTTCGACGCCCGGACGCACCATTTGCAGACCTTCCACGATCACCTTGTCGCCGGCGGCCAGGCCGTCGGTAACCAGCCACTTGTCGCCAATGGCGCGGTCGGTCTTCAGTTCACGCAGTTCCACCTGGTTCTTGGCGTTGACGACCAGCGCCGTCGGCAAGCCGCGCTGGTTGCGCGTCACGCCGCGTTGCGGCACCAGCAAGCCGTCGGCGGCCACGCCATCAGCCAGACGCGCGCGCACAAACATGCCGGGCAAGAGGCGGCGGTCGGGGTTCGGGAACACCGCGCGCAGCGTGATGGAACCGGTGCCCTGGTCTACCGTGACTTCCGAGAACTGAAGCTTGCCGGTCTGCTTGTACTGCGAGCCGTCCTCCAGGGTCAGCGTGACCAGCGCGGCCTGTTCGCCGTCGGCCCGCTTCAACTGGCCGCTGGCCAGCGCGTCCTGCAAGCGCAGCAACTGCACGCTGGACTGGGTCACGTCGACGTAGATCGGGTCAATCTGCTGCACCGAGGCCAAGGCGCCGGTCTGGTTGGCCGTGACCAGCGCGCCTTCGGTCACCGAAGACCGGCCGATGATGCCGTCAATCGGCGACAGCACCTTGGTGTAGACGAGGTTGATGCGCGCGGTATCCAGCGCGGCCTTGGCCGACAGCACATCGGCGGCGGCCTGGTCACGCGACGCCACGGCGTTGTCGTAGGTCTGTTGGCTGACGGCGCGGGTGGCAACCAGCGGCTTGTAGCGTTCGGCCAGCAAGGCAGCCGTCTTCTGCTGCGCCTGGGCGCGGGCCAACGCCGCCTTCTGGCTATCGACGCTGGCTTGGTACAGGGCCGGGTCGATCTGATAGAGCTGTTGGCCGGCCTTGACCTCGCCGCCTTCGGTGAACAGGCGCTTTTGCACGATGCCGTTCACCTGGGGCCGCACTTCGGCCACGCGGAACGCGGACGTGCGGCCCGGCAATTCGGTGGTCAGGGAAACGGGTTGCGTGGTCAGTGTCACCACGGTGACTTGCGGTTTGCCCGCCTGCGGTGCGTCTTGTTTCTTGCCGCAAGCGGCCAAGGTGAGAGCCGATGCCGTCAGCGTGAGCACTGCCGCGCTGCGCCACATAGCGCTTTTCTTATTCATAGATATTCCCGATTTCCGACAAAAAAGGAGCCCGCCTCCCGCCTGCGATGAGGGGGGAGGTCTTGTGCATCAAAGGGTGGATGGGCATTGAAAACGCAAGGTGGGCTTTAGTGCATTGCTGCATTGCAGAACCCGCATTCTGAGTTATCCCGCCCCAGAAACAAAGGGGCGTAGAAAGAAAACATCATTCCATTTATGGGACAATTTCGCGCTCCTAGTCTGTGCAAGAATCTCGCCATGAAACGCTTACAAGGCATGGAACTCTTCGTCGAAGTGGCCAAGACACGTAGTTTTAGCCGCGCTGCAGCAACGCTGGGCGTGCCTAAATCCACCTTGTCTCGCCAGGTGGCCGAATTGGAAAAATCCGTGGGTTTGCGATTGTTGAGCCGCACTACCCGCAAGGTGGAACTGACCGACGCCGGGCGGCTGTACTTTGAACGCTGCCAACGCATCGTGGCCGAAGCGCAGATTGCCCATGAAGAACTGCAAAAGCTGGTCGACACGCCAGCCGGGCCGTTGCGGGTGAACATGCCCGCGGATTTCGGCACGGACTTCCTGGCTGAATCGTTCATGGAGTTCTCCCGCCGCTATCCCGACGTTACGTTTTTCCTGGACCTGGCAAACCCGGACCACGCCTCGCGCGTGTTCCAGACCTGCGACATCTCGATCGAAATCGGCGAACTGCCCGATTCGACGCAAATCGCCCGGCTGCTGGGCATGCTGCCCGCGCACCTGTATGCCTCGCGCGACTACCTGGAAAAGCACGGAGAACCCAAGCACCCCAGTGACTTGACCCGTCACGAGTGCATCGAATTTCGCGCGGAAGGCGCGGGCCGCGTCACGCGATGGCCGCTTAACTGCGGCGACCAGCACATTGAGTTCACGCCGGGCAACCGGTTTTCGGTAAACGGTGTCGCCATGGCGCGGCGCTTGGCCATGCTGGGCGCGGGCATCGCGGTGCTGGTGGGCGGCCAGACGGCCGAACAGCAATCAGGGCAGTTGCGGCGCGTGTTGCCGGACTGGCAATTGGGCCCCTTCCCTGTCTATGCGGTCACCGAAACTCGGTTGCTGCCGGCCAAGACCCGGATCTTCATCGAATTCCTGATGGAGCGTCTAGGCAGCAACGGGCAGGCGAAGGATACCCCCGCTTTCATGAAATAACGGGGCGTCGGAAACAGACTGAAAAATCTGCTGGCCGCCGACATCAGTTGTCGGCTGAGCCGAACAGGGAAGCTGAATGTTCCCTGAATGACGAATTAAAAAAGAAGGGTCAAAACCCTTCGTCGTCGCGCAGATAGCGCCACTGGCCCAGCGGCAGGTCACCCAATTGCACGCGGCCGATGCGCACACGCTTCAAGCCCACCACTTTCAGGCCGACCAGTTCGCACATGCGGCGAATCTGACGCTTCTTGCCTTCCCGCAGCACAAAGCGCAGTTGGTCGTGGTTCTGCCAACGCACGTGGGCGGGCTTCAAGGCCTTGCCATCCAGCGATAGGCCGTGATTCAACAGTTCCAGCCCTCGGTCGGGCAAATCGCCCTGCACCCGCACCAGGTATTCCTTGTCGACACTGGAGTCTTCACCGATCAGGTGCTTGGCGATGCGGCCGTCTTGCGTCAGCACCAGCAGGCCTTGCGAATCAATATCCAATCGGCCGGCCACGGCCAGCCCTTCCAGATGCGCGCGTTCGAAGCGTTGCGGATGTCGGCAGCCCGCGAAGCGCGAGCGCGAGTCGATCAGTGCAACCGCTGGCGTATAGCCCTTTTCCGCCTGGCCCGACACATAACCCACGGGCTTGTTGATCAGGATGGTCACGCGCGAGGTCTGGCGCGCCTGCGCGGCGCGTTCCAGCGTGATGACCTGGTCGGGATACGCCTTGGCGCCCAGTTCGGACACCACGACGCCGTCCACGCGGACCCAGCCGCGTTCGATATAGCTGTCGGCCTCGCGGCGCGAGCAGAGTCCGCGCTCGGACATGAGCTTGGAGATACGTACTTTTTCCATGGGCGGTATTGTATGCGTTGGCGAGCCGCGCTCCGGGCTTGGCATAATACGCAGCCATGATGAAACCCGCAGCCCATCACCCCCCGCTTGCCCCCGGCTGGCTGGCCGTCGCGCCGCCCGTCCTGCCCCCCGCCATGCGCCACTGGCTGTTCCGCCCGGGCGCGCTTACCGCCGGCTTGCGCCAGGTGGGCCAGGTGCGCCTGCGCGTGCTGGCCGAATACGCCGACGGCGCGCCGCCGGACGAAGCGCAGGCCATGGGCATCGCGCCCGGCTCACCCGTATGGATCCGTGAAGTGCTGATGTCGGTGAACGGCGTGGACAGCGTGCCCGCCCGCAGCCTGACGCCACTACGCGCCTCGCACGGCGCCTGGCAAGGCATGCGCCGGCTCTTGACCCGGCCGCTGGCCGACATGCTGTATCACGACAGCACCGTCATCCGCTCGCCGTTTGCCTGCCGCCGTCTGGCGTCGCCGGTGCCGTTTTACGCCACGGCGCGTGGGGCCTTGCCGGCTGAACGCCGGGAACAGGACGCCGCCCGGGTCTGGGCGCGCCGATCCGTCTTCTGGCGTCAGGGTCAGCCGCTATTGGTGGCCGAGTGCTTCCTGCCCGGCTTCTGGGATGAGATCGCCGACCAGCCCGTGCCGCCGCTGGTGCCGCATCAGCGCACGGCGCGTTGATCGGTTATGCGTTGAGCGTTGAGCGCGATTCTTACGGCATTTCGCCGGAATCATCATGGACGCCACGCGGCGGCTGCGCTCACAATCAAAATCAGCCGCCTGCATCGGTAGCAGCAGGCGATGGCCCCGGTTGAGACGCCATGCAATGCCACCTGCCCTATTAGATGACGTTCCGCGGATCTTCCAGCCAATGCGCCGTGCCAAAGAGGCCCGCCGATGGAAAACGAACCGCCGGAAAAATCTGTTCGCCGGCAACACGTTGCGCTGCCTGACTGGCTATGCCAGTACCACAAGCCGTGGATAAAGGATGACGTCACTGCCGGGCTGACGACCGCCGCCGTGGTCATCCCGAAAGCGCTGGCCTACGCCGCCGTAGCAGGACTGCCGGTTCAGGTGGGGCTATACACCGCCTTCGTGCCGATGCTTGTTTACGCCTTCCTCGGCACATCCCGGCCGCTGAGCGTCAGCACAACGACTACGCTCGCCATCCTTACCGCCACCGCCTTGGACCGCGCCGCGCCTGGCGGCGATGCCGCGCAATTGCTGATTGCCACAACAACGCTGGCGCTGCTGGTTGGCATCGTGCTGATCGCAGCGTCCCTGTTGCGGCTTGGCTACCTGGCCAGCTTTATTTCGGAGCCGGTATTGGTCGGCTTCAAGGCGGGCATCGCCATCGTGATCGTGGTCGACCAAATACCGAAGCTGCTTGGCCTTCACTTCCCGAAGGGTCCGTTTCTTTCGAACGTGCTGTCAATTTTCGATGGATTGCCACAGGTCTCGATAGCCACTACCGCCGTCGGCGCGATCACCTTGGGCCTGCTGCTTATCCTGCAACGATTCATGCCGCGCGCGCCGGCGCCGCTGGTGACCGTCGCCATCGCCATCGCGGCAACCAGCCTGTTCGGCCTGGGCGATCTTGGCGTACAAACGGTGGGCCATGTGCCCACGGGCTTACCGTCGTTGACCCTGCCCGATCCGTCGTTGATAGAGCAGCTTTGGCCCATGGCGCTGGGAATCGCGTTGATGAGTTTCACCGAAACGATCGCGGCCGGACGAGCCTTTGCGAATGCGGGTGAAGCCCTGCCGAACGCCAATCGCGAATTGTTGGCCACGGGATTTTCGAACGTGGGCGGCGCGCTTTTCGGCGCCATGCCGGCGGGCGGCGGAACGTCCCAAACCGCGGTGAACCAGCGCGCCGGCGCACGCTCCCAGGTAGCCGAATGCGTCACCGCCGCGGTCACGCTGGCCGTCATGCTGCTGCTGGCGCCGTTGATTGGCGCAATGCCGCACGCCACCCTGGCGGCGGTGGTCATCATTTACTCGGTTGGCCTGTTCGATCCGGCTGAGTTCCGTGCGATTGCCAGAGTGCGGCGCACAGAGCTTGTCTGGGCCTTGGTGGCGCTTGCCGGTGTCGTGCTGCTGGGCACGCTGCAAGGAATACTCGTGGCCATCATCGTGTCGCTTGCCGCCCTGGCCCACCAGGTTTCCAACCCGCCCTTGCATCGGCTATTGCGCAAGCGGAACACGAACCTGTTCCGCCCGGCGTCCCCGGACCATCCCGACGATGAGGCGCTTGAAGGCATCTTGCTGCTTCGCCCCGAGGGACGCATCTTCTTTGTGAATGCAGACAACATCGGCCGGAAGATCACCCAATTGATCAACGCAACCCACCCGAAGGTGGTCGTACTCGATATGGGAAGTGTTTTCGATATCGAATACACCGCGCTGAAATTGATGAGCGATGCGGAACGTCGCCTAAGGCGGGACGGCATCGTGCTTTGGCTGGCGAATCTAACGCCGGGCGTACTGGCCACGGTAAGACGATCCCCCCTAGGCGCGGCCTTGGGCGCGGACGGCTTGTTCCAGACAGTTGAAGAGGCCGTCCGCAAATACCAGGACGCCAGGCTGCATGCGCCCTGATAGGCATATGTTGACTATGGTCAAGTCCCACCGTCTCGGCGGATCTACGCTGACTCTGCAAATCCTCTTGATTTGACTAGCAGCCCAAGGTGCCAACCACGTGGAGATTGACCATGAAGATCCGCAATCTGGCCGCACTGGCTTTCGTCGCCGTGCTGGCTCCCACCATGACGACCGCTGTCGCGCAGACCACGCCGCCCGCTCCCGCCCAGTCGGCCGAACAGTCCGCCGGCAACACGCAGCAGTTTGACAAGAAAGCCGCTGAGGTCAGGGACAACATGGAGAAAATGCAGCAAACCATGAATCAGATACAGAAGACAACCGACCCGAACGAACGCCGGAAGCTGCTTCAGGAGCATCAGGCATTGATGCAGACCACGATGGGAATGATGGGCCAGTTTTGGGGAAGCGGCGCGATGGGCTGTTGCGGGGCCATGGGCGCCGGCGGCCCACATCATGGCGGACGCGGGCAGATGGGTTGGAATGCGATGCGGGGAAACTACTCGAACCTGAGCCCCGAGCAGATCCGGGAACGCCAATACATGAGGGATCAATACATGGGCATGCAGCAAATGATGATGGAGCAAATGATGCAACAGCAGCTCAACCGGAGCGTACCGCCACGTTGACCCAAGGCGGCCTCGGCACGGGGTGAGCCGGGCATCGGTTATAGACGCGCTTGCCCGCATCTATTTCCGCGCCTACCCCTCGTAGCGCCGCCCTTGCTCCAGCAATTCCGGCGTGCCGATCACCGTATTCAAGCCGTCGAAATCCAGCATCTGCCCCTGCCACGGCGCGGTTGTGCCATGTTGGCGCAGGCTGCCGTAATAGCCCTGCAAGGTGTGCGCAACGGCGCGCGCGGTGCCGCCAGGAAAGATGACGATGCGAAAGCCCAGCGCGGTCAAGGCGTCGGCACTTTGCACGGGGGTCTTGCCGCCTTCCACCATATTGGCCAGCAGTGGCACCCGGGCGGCAAAGCGCGCGCAGGCCGCCTGCATCTGCTCGGGCGTGCGCAACGCTTCGATGAAGAGCGCGTCGGCGCCCGCTTCCAGATAGGATTCGGCGCGGTCCAACGCGGCTTCCAGCCCATCGACAGCCACCGCATCGGTACGCGCCAGGATCAGCGTGGACGCATCAACGCGCGCATCCACTGCCGCGCGCAGCTTGCCGCACATTTCGGCGGGGGGTATCACCGTCTTGCCGTCCAAATGGCCACAACGCTTGGGAAAGGTCTGGTCTTCCAACTGGATCATCGCGGCGCCCGCGCGTTCAAAGCCGCGCACCGTGCGCTGCGTGTTCAGCGCATTGCCAAAGCCCGTGTCGGCGTCCACGATGACCGGCGTGGCTACGCGCTCGGTGATCCGCGCCAGCGTGTCCTCGACTTCCGAATAGGTGGTCAGGCCGATGTCCGAGCGCCCCAGCCGCGTGTAGGCGATGGACGCACCCGACAGGTACAGCGCGTCAAAACCTGCTTGTTCGGCGATGAGCGCCGACAGGGCATCGTAGATGCCGGGCGCCAGCACGGCACCTGCGGCCAATTGGGTTTTCAGTGTTTGCTTCATGATGATTCCTGACCAAGTTCGTGACCCAGCAGCGAGGCGGCGGTGGCGGCGGCGATATAGCCGCCCGCCACCGCGCTAAGCAATCCATTGCCGGACAGATAGCCCGACACGTCGTTGCCCGACACGCCGCGCGCGGCGCCGCCGGCGGCCAACAGATTCGGCAATGCCTGCCCTTCGCGATTCAACACGCGGCATTGCGCATCGATGTCCAGGCCACCTTGCGTATGGAACAGCGCGCCGGTGACCTTGACGGCGTGGTACGGCGCTTGCAGGGTGCGTTCAAAGCGGCGGCCGTGCGGGTCAGCCGCATCCGGGCTGACGCCTTGCAAGGTCTGTTGCAACACGTCGGCGTCGCAGCCGATCAGCGCGGCCAACGCGGGCACGTCGGCGCAGGTCTTCACCGCATGACCGGCTTCCGCCGCGACAAAATCCGGGAAGCCGCGCGCCAATGCCAGCGTGCGGTCGTCGAACACGTTCCAGGCCACCCCGCCCGGCTGCGCCAGGACGTGGACAGCGGCTTCGGAATAGCCCTGCGTTTCGTCATGAAAGCGCTGCCCGTCGCGATTGATCTGCACGCCGCCGTCCATCATGACGGCCCAGGAGATCAGCGCGCCTTGTGGCGTGGCCCAGGACCCGTGTCCTTGGTAAGCGCCCAAGTCGGCCAGGCGCGCGCCCAAGGCCTTGCCCCATTCGATGGCGCTGCCGTCGTTGCCCACGTGGCCGCCGTAGACGGCCTCGCGCATGGCGGGTAAGTGTTCGGCCACCATGGCCGCGTTGCCACCAAAGCCGTTGCAGGCCAGGATCAGCACCTGGCAGCCGATCACGTCCACGGATCCGTCGGGCCGTTCGCAGCCCACGGCGGTGATGCGGCCGCAGTTGTTCCCACTGCTGTTGTTCCCGCCGCTGTTGTTCCCGCCGCTGTTGTTCCCGCCGCCGATCCCGTCCGCATCTTCCACCCAGATTTCCCGAGCCAACGCGCGCGTCAACAGATGCGCGCCCGCGCCCGTTGCCGCGCGTTCCAGCGCGGTCACCAAGGCCACGCCCGTGCGTTCCGGCAAGGCGTGCATGCGGCGCGCGCTGTGGCCGGGGTAGAGAAAGCCGTCCAGCACATCGAAGGTCAGGCCATGACGCGCCAACATGTCCATGGCTGGGGCCGCCGCGTCCGTGTAGGCCGCGACCAAATGCGGCGCGGCCGTGCCGTGGGCCTTGGCCTGGATGTCGGCGGCGAAACGCGCCGCGTCGTCTTCGATGCCGGCTGCGCGCTGCACGGCGGACCCTGCTGCCGGAATAAACCCCGACGACAGCGCCGACGAGCCGCTGGGCGCGGCGTCGCGCTCGATCAATACGGTTTCAATGCCGGCATGCGCCAGCCGCAGCGCGGCGGTCAGCCCGCAAGCGCCCGCGCCGATGATCAGCACCGGCACCTGCATCATGTCGGCGTCCGAATTGCTGACGGGGGTGCTGCCCGGGGTGCCGCCGGGGGTGGCGCCAGAGTTGCCACGGGGGTTGCCCCGCTTCACGACCGGCGCGCTCACGACGCCAGCCAGCCCGCGAATTCCGCGCACGTGATCACGTCCGCCACCGTGCGCAGGTCCGCCAGCGCGGCGTCGTGCATGGCGGGCGTGGGCGCGGCGCAGCCGTCGGCCAGCACCGTCACGTGATAGTCGCGCATGTGGGCGTCACGCGCCGTGCTGGCCACGCCGCCGTTGGTGACGATGCCGGCAATGACCACGCTGGATACGCCCGCGCGGCGCAGCACCCAATCCAGTTGCGTATTGAAGAAGGCCGAATACGCCACCTTCCAGACGGACACGTCCACCAGCCCGTCCAGCTCGGCCACATTCGCCTGGCCAGGCGAGCCGGCCGCGAAATCGCCTTTCGCCAGGAACGGACGCAGTTGCTTCAGGTGCGGCGAAATCATGGGTTCGCCATGCGCATCGGGCCACAAGGTAAACAGGCTGGCGGCGACCAAGCCGCCTTGCCCCTTCAGCGCGCGGGCAAGCGGCGCCACGCGGGCGGGTAAGGCGCGCGCCTCGCGGCTGACCGCGCCGCCCCGGTCATAGGCGCCGCCCGGCGCCAGGAAATCATTTTGCAGATCAATGATGAGCAAGGCGGTGGTACGAGGGTCCAAGGCATGCATGGCGGTCTCCTAGGCGGTCTGGCGCGTGATCAGCAGATTGCCCAGCGCGTCGACGCGGCCGGCAAAGCCGGGTTCGATCCAGATGGTGGTGTCGGGCTGCTCAAGAATGGCGGGGCCCGCCACTTCCGCCCCCACGGGCAGGTCCAGGCGCGCGTAGCGCACGGCGTCGTGCCACTGGTTCGCGTGGAACACCGCTTGCGTGCCCAGCGCGGCGGGCATGTCCTGGCAGGTGGGCGCCAGCAGCGCCAGATCAAATTTGGGACGCTGGCCGATGCGCGCATAACGCAGGTTCAGGATGCGCACGGCAATGCCATCCAGACTGCGGCCGAAGGACGCGCGGTAAGCGCGGTCAAAGGCGGCGGCAATGCCCGCGCGGTCCAGCTCGGCGCGCGTGAGTTCCACGCACACGGTATGGCTTTGGCCCACGTACAACATGTCCAGCTCGATGCTTTCGCGGATGCCTTCGAAGGCCACGCCCGCCGAGTCCAGGCGTTCCTGGCAGGCCAGCGCCAGGCTGTCGATGCGCGCCAGCAGGTCGGCGGCATCCAGCGCATCCAGCGCGGTGTTCAGCGTCTGCACGCCGTCGTGCCGCATGTCGGCCATGACGCAGCCCAGTGCGGACGTCACGCCCGGGTAGCGCGGCACGATGCCGTGGGCCGCGTCCACTTCGTTCATCATGGCGCACACGTGCAGCGCCCCGCCGCCGCCGAACGGCATGTAGGCGAACTTGCGCGGGTCGTGCCCGCGTTCAATCGACACCACCCGGATCGCGCCCGCCATCTTGGCGTTGGCCACGGTCAGGATGGCTTCGGCCGCCGCATGCACGCTTAGCCCCAGCGGCCGCGCCACGTGTTCGTCGATGGCAGCGCGCGCCAGGTCCACATTCATGGTGGCCAACAGCCCGCCGCCCAGCGGGCGCTCGGCCGAAATCCGGCCCAGCAGCACGTTGGCGTCGGTGACGGTGGGCCGGGTGTTGCCACGGCCATAGCAGGCCGGGCCGGGAATGCTGCCGGCGGATTCGGGGCCCACCTGCAACAGGCCGCCCGCATCCACGCTGGCAATCGAGCCGCCGCCCGCGCCGATGGTTTCAATCTGGATCATCGGCGCGCGCACCACCATGCCGAAATCAATGGAGGTCTGCGCTGACAGCGATGCTTCACCGCCCGCCACCAGCGACACATCGAACGAGGTACCGCCCATGTCGCCCGTCACCACGTTGGGAAAGCCGGAGGCGCGCGCAATAGCGGCGCAGGCGATCACGCCCGCCGCCGGACCCGACAGCGCGGTGCGCACCGGCACGTCGCACGCGGTCTGGCGCGACATCACCCCGCCGTTGCTCTGCACCACCAGCAGCTCGCCGTCAAAGCCGTTCTGCTTCAGGTCAGATTCCAGGCGCGTCAGGTAGCTGCCCACCACGGGCTGCAAGGCGGCGTTCAGCACCGCTGTTGAGCAGCGTTCGAATTCACGGATTTCGGGCAGCACTTCGGTGGCCGCCGTGACGTTGCCATTGGGCCAGATGGCCCGCACGCGGGCCACGGCCTGGGCTTCGTTCACCGGATTCGCGTAGGCGTTGACGAAGAACACGCACACGGCCTCGCAGCCCTGCGCCAACAGCGCGCGCGCCGCCGCTTCCACCTGATCCAGATCCACGGGCGTATGCACCGTGCCGTCGGCCAGCACGCGTTCGGCCACTTCCAGGCGCAGGTCGCGCGGCACGATGGGTTCGTAGTTGCCGCGCAGGCCCCAGGTCTGGGGACGATCGCGCCGGCGCATTTCCAGCACATCCCGAAAGCCCGCCGTCGTGATGATGCCGGTGCGGGCCACCTTGCGTTCCAGCAGCGCGTTGGTGCCCACGGTGGTGCCGTGGACGATGGTGGCAATGGCGCTTGCGCCATCGGCCACGCGCGCGATGCCGTTCATGAAGCCACGCGCCTCTTCGCCGCGCGTTGACGGCACCTTCACCACGCGCGCCGTGCCGGCTGCCTCGTCCAGCACGAACAGGTCCGTGAACGTGCCGCCCACGTCCACGCCAACGACGAGGCCCTGTGCCGTGTTCTTATCTGCCGCGCTCATGCCAACTGCTCCTTCTTGTTGTTGGCGATATCGCCCACATAGCCCATCTTGCGGTCGTGCTCACGCGCTTCCGGCGCTCGGCCGGCCGGGTCGCCATAACCGCCCCCACCTGGCGTCTCCAGGCGCACGCGGTCGCCGCGCTGCAATTGGATGCCCAGCATCTTGGAGCTCATGGGCGGGGTGCGCCACTGCCCGTCCTGCTGATAGCGGAACACGTTCAAGGCGGCCTCGCCGCCGCCCGCGATGCCCTTGGGCGCGCTGCGGCCGCGTTCGCCGAAAATGAAGGCTTCGGCGCTGTCTTCCAACAATTCAATTTCGTAGATGGCGCCCAGGCCGCCGCGATGCGTGCCTGCGCCCGCCGAATCCGGGCGTAGCGCCCACTGCGTGAAGCGCACGGGATAGGCGGCTTCCAGGATTTCCAGCGGCGGAATGGTGGCGGTGGAGATCGGCGCGTTGCCGTGGCTGAGCCCGTCGCCGTCGGAATGCCCGCCGTGGCCGCCGCCAAAGAAGCTGAACATCACCCAGCGCTGGCCCTTGCGCGCGGCGTCGCTGCGATAGCCCGCGATGGACAAGGCGTTGATCGTGCCGTAGGCCTGCGCCATGGCGCGCTGGGGATCGGCCTTCGCCATCGCGCAGAAAATCACGTCGATCATGCGCAGGATGGTTTCGGTGTAGCCGCCCACGGGGCGCGGGCGGTCGGCCGAAATCACCAGGCCGTCCGGCAGCACCACGTCCACCGCGTCCAGCACGCCCGCGTTGGCCGGCACGTCGGGAAACAGGTGCTTCAAGGCCACGTAGCAGGCCGCAATGGCGGTGGCGCGGGAAATATTGACCGGCCCCGCGCAGGCCGGCGAGGTGCCGTTGAAATCCAGCGTCAAGCGGTCGCCGGCGATCGTCAGCTTCAGCGCGATGCGCAGCGCCACGTCGCGCACGCCGTCGTTGTCCAGCATGTCTTCAAACGCGTACTCGCCGTCGGGCAGGCGCGCGATGTGGTCGCGCATCAAGCGGCGTGCCCGCTCGCGCAAGGTGTCCAGCGATTCCAGCACCGTCTCATCGCCGTATTCGTCCAGCAGCCCGTCCAGCCGGCGCGCCCCCAGTTCCAGCGCGGCCAGTTGACCGTTCAAGTCGCCCCACAGGCTGTCGGGCAAGCGGGTGTTGGCTTTCAGGATGGCCAGCACGTCCTGGTCCAGCACGCCTGCGCGCAGGATGCGCACGGGTGGAATCTGCACCGCTTCCTGCCAGCATTCGGTGGCGGCCGGGTTGTAGTTGCCCGGCACCGCACCGCCCACGTCGTGCCAATGCGCGGCCGATGCCAGAAAGCAGAACAGCTTGGCGCCCCGGAACACCGGGCGCACCAGCTTGAAGTCATTCGCGTGCGTGCCGCCTTCGTAGGGGTCGTTGAAGAGCCAGACGTCGCCGTCCACCATGCCGCCGCGCTCGGCGGCCACCTTGGCCGCCGCCTTCACGGCAAAGGCCATCGCGCCCACGAACACGGGCAGGCCGGACTTGCCCTGGATCAGGGTGGCGCCGGTGGCCGCGTCGTACATGCCGTGGCAGGCGTCGTGGGCCTCGGCAATGATGGGGTTGAACGCGCTGCGGTACAGCGTCGCGTCCATCTCATCGGCAATCTGTTCCAGACGGCCCTTCAGGACCGCCAGGGTGACGGGATCAAGCATCGTGTTCTTCCTAAGAGGTTTGACGCTGTTTCAGCAGATTCAGCAGTCCGCCGGCCCGCACCATGTCCATCAGGAAGGCGGGTACGGTTTCGCAATGCAGTTCAGACGGGTCGGCGCCGGCCGCGCGGCCGATGCGACCAGACTCGGGGTCCAGGGTGATGCGCTCGCCTTCCGCCAGCACGTCCGCCTGCGCGCAGGTCAGGAGCAGCAGGCCGACGTTGAAGGCGTTGCGAAAGTACAGGCCGTTGAAGGACGGCGCGATCACGGCGGCCACGCCCAGACGCACCAGGGCCGACGCCGCCTGCTCGCGCGACGAGCCGATGCCGAAATTCGGCCCGGCCACCAGGACGTCGCCCGGCTGCACCTGCCCCGCGAATTCCGGGCGGACCCGTTGCAGGCAATGGCGCGCAATCTCGTCGATGCCGAACTTCATGTAGGCGCCTGGCGCCAGCGCGTCGGTGTCGATATCGGCCCCCACGCGCCAGACGCGATGGGTTGATGTGCCGTGCGTGGCGGTGGCTTCGGTTGCGCTGGGGGGTGTTGCGATCCGGCGCGTCATGCCATCACCTCGCGCGGGTCTGCGATGCAGCCGGCCACGGCGGAGGCCGCCACGGTGTAGGGCGACGCCAGATAGACCTGCGCCGTCTCGGACCCCATGCGGCCCTTGAAGTTGCGCGCCGTGGTGGAGATGACGCTGGCGCCGTCGGGGATGGACCCGCCATAACCGGCACAGGCCCCGCAAGACGTGGCCAGCACCTGGGCGCCGGCGTCTTGCAGCACCTGCATCACCCCTTCCTGTTCTGCCTGCTGCTGGTCCAGGCGGCTGGCCGGCGCCACCATCAGGCGCATGCCCTGTGCCAACCGACGCCCGCGTAATACGCTGGCCGCCGCGCGCAGGTCCTCCAGCTTGGCGCCCGTGCAGGCGCCGATGTAGGCCACTTGCACCGGCACATCACGGTACTGGTCCACGTCGCGCGCATTCGCCGGGCTGTGGGGCGCGGCCACCTGCGGCGCCAACGAGGCAGCGTCGAAGTCGTGCCATTCGGCCTGCGCGCCCGCATCGCTTTGCCAGCGGGCCAGGTCCAGTGCTTCGGTCACGCCCGCCGCGCGCAGGTAGGCGGCGGTGGTTTCGTCAGGCGCAATCAGGCCCACCTGCGAGCCCAGCTCGGCGCTCATGTTCGACAAGGTCATGCGTTCCTGCATGGGCAGCGCGCGCACGGCCTCGCCGCAGAATTCCACGGCCTGGTAGCGTCCGCCATTCATGCCGTAGCGGCCGATCATGTGCAGCATCATGTCCTTGGCGGTCACGCCGGCAGCCAACCGGCCGTTCCAGCGCATCATCAGCGTCTGCGGCACCTTGACCCAGATCTTGCCGGTGACGGCCACGCCCAGCATTTCGGTGCTGCCGATGCCGAACATATAGGCGCCGAACGCCCCACCCGTGGGCGAATGCGAATCTCCGCCCACGCAGAACATGCCGGGGCGAATATGGCCATGCTGCGGCACGACCACGTGGCAGATGCCGACCGAGTCGTACACGTTGGGCAGTTGCTGCCCCGCCGCCCAGTCGCGCGCGATGCGCACGATGCGGCGCGATTCATCATCGGATTCGGGCACGTAGTGGTCGATGACCAGCACGATCTTTTTCGGATCCCACAGCGATGCGCCCAATTCTTCCAGCATGGGCTGCAAGCGCCGGGGGCCGCTGGAATCATGGAACATCGCCAGGTCGACGGCACAGGTCACGATTTCGCCCTGCTCGACCGAGGCACGCCCACAGGCGGCGGCGATCAGCTTCTGGGCCAGGGTTTGTGGCGGACTGGGGGGTGGGCTATGGGGCGGACTTTGCAGCCGCGGGGCTTGATCAACAGGCATCGCTACATCCCCAGATAAGCGCGGCGCACGTCGTCGCTGGCCATCAGTTGCGCGCACGGCCCGCTATAGCGGATCGCGCCGTTTTCCATCACGTAAGCGCGCTGCCCCGTTTCCAGCGACTGGCCCACGTTCTGCTCAACCAGCAGAATCGCCAGCCCATCGGCGTGCAGGCGCTGGATCAGGCCGAACAGTTCTTCCACCATCAAGGGCGACAGCCCCAACGACGGTTCGTCCAGGATCAGCAGGCGAGGCTCGGCCATCAGGCCGCGCCCGATCGCCAGCATCTGCTGTTCACCGCCCGACATGGTGCCGGCCAGTTGCGCCAGCCGCTCGCGCAGGCGCGGGAAGATATCCAGCACGCGGTCCAGATTGGCCGCGCGATGCTCACGCGCCCGGGTGAACGAGCCCAGCTCCAGGTTTTCGCGCACGCTAAGGTTCGGGAAGATGCGGCGGCCTTCGGGCACCTGGATCAGGCCGGCCTTGACCACGTCGCGGTAGTGCCGCCCGGTCAGGTCCTGCCCTTCAAAGCGCACCGATCCGCCCCAGGGTTTGCAAAGCCCGCAGACGGTGTTGTTCAAGGTGGACTTGCCGGCGCCGTTGCTGCCCAGCAGGACGACGATCTCGCCTTCGCCCACCGTCAGGTCCACGCCGCGCAGCACTTCCATGCGCCCGTAGCCCGCCTTCAAGCCCGAGACTTCCAGCAGCGCGCTCATGCCGGCGCCCCTTGCGCGGCCAGCCGTGCCGCCGCGCCGTGCCCCAGATAGGCTTCCACCACCGTCGGGTCGCGCGTCACTTCGCCGGGCGTGCCCGACGCAATCAAGCGCCCCTGCGCCAGCACCCATACGTGTTCGGCAAGGCTCATCACCGCGCGCATGACGTGTTCGATCATCAGCACGGTGACGCCATCGTCCACCAGCTTTTTCACCACCGGAATCATCTCGTCGATCTCACTCGGATTCAGGCCTGCCAACACCTCGTCCAGCAGCAACAGGCGCGGGCGCGTGGCCAGCGCGCGGGCCAGTTCCAGCCGCTTGCGCCCCGCTACCGTCAGGTCGGCGGCGGGCTTGTCCAGCACGCCGTGCAGGTTGACACGCACGGCCACCGCTTCGGCCTCGGCCAGGGCGGCGCGCCGGTCGCGCAGGCGCAAGTGCGCGCCCACCGCGATGTTCTGGCGCACCGTCTGCGCGCCAAAGGGCTGCACGATCTGGAAGGTGCGGGTCAGGCCCAGTTGCGCGGACTCGTGCGGGGCGCGGCCCGTGATGTCCTGCCCGGCAAAATGCACCGAGCCGGCGCCGGGTTTCAGAAAGCCGGACAGCAGCGCGAACAGCGTAGTCTTGCCGGCGCCGTTGGGGCCGACCAGCGCGGTCAGTGAGCCTTGCGGCACGGCCAGGTTCACGTCCTGAACCGCCTTCAGGCCACCAAAGGAAATAGACAGGTTGCGGGCTTGCAGCAGGATCTCAGACACGGGCGCGCTCCTTGCCAAACAGCCCACGCAGCGATTGGCCGCTGCCGCTGATACCGCGCGGCAGGAACATCACGATCAGGATCAGCACCACGCCGTAGATCACCATGCTGATGCCGGGCAGTTCCCCAAACAGGTTGCGCGTCAGGTCGGCCAGGCCATGCAGCGCCACCGCGCCCAGCACCGGCCCCCACAGCGTGCCCATGCCGCCCACGATGGCGCCCACCAGGGCTTCCACCGACACGGCCGACCCAAAGGCGATGCCCGGGTCGATGTACTGGAACACCTGCACGTAAAACGCGCCCGCCGCGCTCATGAACGCCGCCGACAACGCAATGCCGCCCAGCTTCACGCGCAGCGGATTCACGCCGATGGCGCGCGCCGCGTCCTCGTTGTCGCGCACCGCTTGCAGGTAGGCGCCAAAGCGCGAATGGCGCAGCCAGGCCGTGACGGCCAGCGCCAGCACCACGAACGCCAGCAGCAGATAGATATAGCCCCGGCGCGACACGAACTGCATGTTGGCCGCGCCCTCTTGCAGCGGCACCATCAGCCCCACCCCGCCACCCGTGAAGGGCGCCGACAGGGCCAGGATGCGGAACACCTCGGCAAAGGCCAGCGTCACCAGCGCAAAGTACGAACCCTTGAGCCCGTAGCGGAACGTCAGCCCGCCCACCGCCAGCCCCGTCAGCGCGCCCAGCGCAATGGCCATCGGCAGCGCCAGCCAGGGGTTGATGCCCAGGCTAAGCTGGCCCAGCGCCTGCGCATAGGCCCCAACGCCAAAGAACAGCGCGTGGCCGAACGACAACTGGCCGCCGTAGCCACCCAGAATGTTCCAGGCCTGCGACAGCAGCGCCGCGTACAACGACATCATCACAAACGTCAGCAACACGCCCGACTGCGCGAAGGTCGCCAACACGGCCAGCGCCACCCCGAACAACGCAATGGAAATAAGATCCCGGTTCATGCTCAGCCCCTCGCCCCGAACAGCCCCTGCGGGCGAAACAGCAGCACCGCGATGAAGATCGCAAAAATGCCCATCTGGCCCAGCGAGTCGCCCAGGAACAGGCCCCCGATGGACTCCACCACGCCAATCAGCAAGCCGCCCACCAGCGCCCCCACGAAGCTGCCCATGCCGCCCAGCACCACGATGGTGAAGGCCACCAGCACAAAGCCGCTGCCCACCTGCGGGTTGACGTAGTAGGCAGGTAGCAGGAAGCAGGCCGCCGCGCCCAGGCAGGCCATCCCGATGCCGAACGACAGCGCATAAACCTTCTCAACATCAATACCCATCAGCTTGGCGCCCTGCTTCTCGCGCGCCACCGCGCGTATGGCGCGGCCCAGGTCGGTGCTGCGGATAATCCAGAACAGCACCGCCGCCACGGCCAGCGCGCCGAAAAAGGCGATGACCTTGGGCAGCGCGATCATGGCGGGGCCGATCTCAACCGTGCTTAGCGTGTAGGCCGTGTCGATGCTGCGCGTGTCCGACTTGAACCACACCAGCGCCAGGTTTTCCAGCACGATGGCCAGGCCCAGCGTCACCAGCAGAATGTTCTCGTCCTTGCCATGGCTGGCGCGGTTGATCACGAAGCGCTGCAACGCATAGCCCAGCACGAACATGCCCGCCACCACCAGGGGCAGCGCCGCGTAGGGGTCGATGCCCAGCCGGTCTTTCAGCAGGTAGACGGCGTACAGCGCCACCATCAGCGCGGCGCCGTGGGCAAAGTTGATGATGTGCAGCACCCCGTAGATCAGGGTCAGCCCCAGGGCGATCAGCGCGTACACCGCGCCGGTCGTCAGGCCGTTCAGCACCGATGAAAAGAGGATGGCGGGATCCAGCATGCTGCGCGCTCAGGCCTTCAACGGAAAAATGGCGTCAGCCTGGCGGTATTCGGCCGGGATGATCACCTTGATGTCGCCACCGATGACTTGCGTCAGAAGCGGCTGCGCGCCCGTGTTCTGACCGTTGACGAACTTGGTCGGGCCATACGGCATGAGGTTGTCGTGGAAGGTGCTGGACGCCAGCGCGTCGGTGATGGCGGCACGGTCGGCCGACTTGGCGCGTTCGATGGCGTCGGCCAGCAACTGCACGGCCACGTAGGTCATGAAGACCTCGTAGCTGAAATACGCGCCCTTCTCTTCCACGCGCGCCTTCAGCGGCGCCACGCGCGCATCCTTGGGATTGAACCAGTGGTTGCAGTCGATGATGCCGTTGGCGATGTCCGGAAATTCCTTCAGGAACTTGTAGCTGGACGCCGCGCCTCCCAGCACCGAAAAAATTGCCTTGGGCTGCACCTTCTGCTGCTTCATGGCGCGCAGCAGCAGCGCGTATTCGTTGTAGTAGTTGGCCGGGATGACGATGTCCGGGTTCACGGACCGCATGCGCAGCACGATGTTGTTGAAGTCGCGCGTGGGGTTCGGGTGCTTCACCACTTCCTTCACCTCGAAGCCATGCTGCGGCAGCGACTTCGACAGCAACGCCGCCGTGCCGGTGCCGAACAAGGAGTCTTCGTGCACGATCATCACGGTCTTGGCCGGCTTGCCGGCGGCATCGTTCAAGGCCACCAGGTCGGCAATGGCGCGTTCGCTACAGGCGCGGTAGCCCGGGCCGAAGCGGAAGGTGTTCTTCAGGCCACGCTCCACAATCTGGTCGGCCACGCCCACGTCAACCACGTGCGGCAGGTTGTACTTGGCCGCGGTCTGCGTGGTGGCCAGGCAGATGGCCGACGCATACGCGCCGACAATGGCCGACACGCCCGCCTCGTTCATCTTTTCCACTTCGGCCGAACCCGCCTCGGGCCGCGACTGCGCGTCGCCCAACACGGCCGACAACGGCGCGCCGCCCAAAGACTTGATGCCGCCCGCCTTGTTGATGTCTTCAATGGCCAGCAGCGCGCCCAGCCGGCATTGCTGGCCCGAATACGCCAAGGCGCCCGTCACCGGGTGCAGCACGCCCACCTTCACGGGCGTGGCGCCTTGCGCGCGCGCCACCCAGGGCGCGGATAGCAGCGCCGTGGCGGCGGCGGATCGATAGAGAAAAGTGCGGCGCGAATTCATGGGAGATCTCCGAAGGGTTCAATGAAATTGGGCCGACAGCTCTTCGCTGACCCAGACTTTGGCGTCGATGCTGCCGACGCGCGACAACTGCAATTGGTATTGGTAGCGGTCGGGCCGGTACAGGCCCTGCAAGAGCTGCACGGGGCGGTCGTTCACGTCGCGCACGACGCGGGTCACGGCCAGCAGCGCCGACCCCACCGACACATCCAGATGGCGCGCCACTTGCGCATCGGCCAGGCGCGCCGAAATGGTTTGCGTGGCGCCGCCAAACTCCACGCCGGCCGCTTCCAGCAGCATCAGCAAGGGTTCGCGTTCCAGGTCTTCGCGCGTGAAATCAGCCACCGCCTGCGGCACGTAGGTGGTGATGTGCGACAGCGGCCCGGCCTCGGTGCTGCGCACGCGCAGGCTCTTGTGGACCGGCGTGCCCACCGGAATGCCCAGCGACTCGGCCACCGTGGGCGGCGCGGACACCAGCGCGCTGTCCAGCACCTGCACAGAGGTGCGCAGGCCCATGTTGACGATGTTCTCAAGCAGCCCGGTCAGGTGCGCCTTCTGCGACGCGTTGGCCGCGGGCGGAGCCTGCGTGCGGGACGCCCCGCGCAATGGCCAAGTCCCCAGCCCCGGACGCCGCGACACCAGCCCATCAGCCACCAGCATTTCCATGGCCTTGCGGATGGTGATGCGCGCCACGTCGAACTGATCGGCCAGGGCGTGCTCGCCGGGCAAGCCGTCCTGGTCAAAACGGCCCTCTTGCAACTGCTCGCGCAGCACAAGATAGATCTGGTGGTATTTCGGCAGAGGCAGTGTGGTTCCCATGCCGGAAACTCTAGGGGTGTCCTAATGTACCGTCAATGGAACAAATGGCTGGTGGGGTTGTTCTATCGGGAAAACACTGACGGTGTGACATCTGTTAGGGTACGTGCCATGCCCATCACCTACCGATCCGCCATTGCCGACGACGCCGCCGCGTGTATCACGCTGCGGACCCAGACCCGCGAAAACGCGGTCACCGAAGCGGAACTCGCCGCCGCCGGCATCACGCGCGAAACCTGGGCGGCGGGGATCGACGCCGGCCTATACCCCGGCGTGGTCGCGATGGACGGCGATGTGCTGGCGGGCTATTGCTTCGCGCACCGGGATACCGGCGAGATCGTCGTGCTGGCCTTGCTGCCCGACTATGAAGGCCTGGGGGTGGGCAAGACGCTCTTGGGCATGGTGCTTGAGGCGCTACGCACGCGCGGATTTGCACGTGTGTTCCTTGGCTGCGCCACGGATCCGGCGGTGCGATCTTATGGGTTTTATCGGCACCTGGGATGGCGCTCGACCGGCACGTTCAACGACGCGGGCGATGAGGTGCTGGAGTACTTGTTTTAAGGTGTTTTGTTTTTAAGGTGTCAGACTGCAATTCCTTATTTACAAGGTGATATTGCAGTCTGACACCTTATTTCCTCAATACCGCCAGCGCACGTTCAATGACCCCGCGTGTTCGCGATTTCCGCCGCCGTACTGTCCGCTGTAATTCAAGCCCACGGACGCATTCTTAGACACCGCCACTTCCGCGCCCAGCTCGGCAACGGCAGCGTTACGCGCGATCGGCGCACCCGACACCGTGAACGCCTGGCCGCCGTCAAATGCCATCGTGGATTGCGGCAGCACATCGCCAAAGGCATGGCGCCAGCCCAGCGTGGCTTGCAAGCGGCCTTCGGCGCCACTCAGCGTGAAGTCCGTTTGTGCGCGCATGCCGAGCGTGCTGCTGGTTTGTTTGTCGCTGCTGCTTTGGCCGTTCAAGGCCGCCGAGCCGCCAGATTCCGAGAAGCTGCGGCTGCGCAGGTCGCTCCAGGCCAGGCCCACGAAGGGTTCTAGCGTGGTGCGGTCGGACAAGGGCATGGCGTAGCCCAGCTCGGTGAAGAGCTGGGTGGTGCTGGCGCCGTAGTCTGCCGTGAGCTTTTGCGATGCGCCGGCCACGGTGGCATAGCGCTCGGTGCTGACGTCGTGCCAGGTGTACGACGTGCCGACCAGCAGGTTCAGCTTGCCCGCGCCGGCGTCAAACGATTTGCCGCCATAAATGGCCGCGCTGTAGCCGGACACATCGGCGTTGGACGAACGATCATCCACGCGGATCTTGCTGTCGGTGTAGCCGACGGCCCCGCCCACGCGCCAACCGTTGCCCACCGCATGGTCGGCGCCGACGAAGACACCGCCCGTGTGTTGACGCACTTGCGCGGTGTTGTCCGTGGCGTTCTGCGTTTGCCAGTTGCCGACAAGCTCAGCCCAGGCGGGCTGCGCGTTCGACGACGGCAAGGCGGACGCGGACATCATGCCGCCCGCCTGTGCGGTGGGCGCGCCCGGACGCATGCCCGCGTTCAGGTTCGCGCGCAGGTGCGACAACGGCAGCGTGCGCGTAGTGCTGCTGGAGCCCATCAGGCTGGACGCGACGCTGGCGTGCGCTTCGCCGGACAGGCTGTTGAAGGCTGCCGGCGGCGCGCCTTCGGGCAAGGTCAGGATGTATTGGTGCAGCGCATTGTCGGAGGGCAGGCTGTCCAGTGCATTGGCGACGGCGCGTTGGTTGCCGGTGCGCGCTGCGTCGGCGAAAGCGATTGGACGGGAGGGAGTGCCAGGCTCTGCCGGCACCACCTTGCGCCCGAGTTGCAGCGTGACATCCTGCGCGCCATAGCGCAGGGCTGGGGCCAGGAAGGCATAGTTCGACGACACGTTGTCGAACTGGCCGTTGATGGCGTTGGCGCTCAGGATGGTGTACTGGCGCGTGGTTTCAAAGCCGCCTTCCGGCCCGACGTGCACTACCGAACCGGCCAGATTGGCGACGCCGCTGACGGCCACGCGGGCGCTGTCGGATGAGGCCGGATCGGCGGCCACTTGGTAGACCGCCCCCGGCATGAACGTCAAATTCCCCGCCACGTTCAAGGTGCCGTTGACCTTGCCCGGCGCCAGCATGGCGCCGCTTTGCAGCGTGGTCGTGCCGACTTGGCCTGAGCCTTGCAGCAGCGTGCCGCTGGCCAGCGTCAGCGTACCACCCAGCTTGCCGCTCGATGCCATGTTCAACGCGCCCGCCTGCACCAGCATGCTGCCGGTGTAGCCGCTGCCGTCTCCCGACACGGTAAGCACGCCCGCCCCTGCCTTGGTCAAGTCTCCGCTGCCACTGATCGCGCCGGACAAGCCGAGCGTGGTGCCGGATGACACATCGATGCCGCTCGCCTGCGTCAGCGTGATGGCGCGGTTCGTGTTGAAGCTGGCCGTCGTGGCCAGCACGCCGCCGCTCAACGTCAAGCCGCCCGTTGCCGCGCCCAGGTTGGCGTCCTTGGACACCGACAACGTGCCCACTCGCACATCCGTGCCGCCCGTGTAGGTGTTGTCGCCCGTCAGCACCAGGCGGCCGAAGTCGCTCTTGGCCAGTTTGCTGGTGCCCGTCAGGCTGGCGGCGATGGTACCCGTCATGCCGGCGTCGGCCGACGACCCCGAGCCCACGCGGATGATGCTTTCACCGCCCAGGCCTTGCAGAGCGATGGCGTCGCCTTCAATGCGGTAGCCATCGGTGGCGATCTGCATACCCGTGACGCCGATCGCGCCTGCCGATGCATCCACCGTGACCGTGCCCGCTTGCGCCTGGAAGACGGCGTAGGTGGGGTTGGGTTGGAACGCACCGTTCAGCGTGCCGTTCACGTTGGCCCAGTTGCGGCCATCGGCGCGCCAGGTGCCCGCGCCACCGTCGATGGCGCCGTTGTCGTGGCGGGTGGCGTTGCCGCCGTCCCAGTAACCCAGCAAGGCGCCGGAGGTCGACGCCAGGTTCACTTGTCCGCCCACGGCCGTTTGCAGCGTCAAGGCACTGGCATCGACGCCAAAGGGCGTCGCGCCCACGGTCAAGCCGTTGTTGACCAAGCTGCCGCCATAGTCAAACAGGCGATAAACCCCTGCACCAAAGCCGCCTTGATCCGTCACGTTCAGCGTGCCGGCCAGGGTCAGGTTGCCGCCGACATCAAACAGTGCGCTGTTCGGCGCCAGACCCAATGCCACGTTGACCTGGCTGGTGTTGGACAGCGACAAATCGCCACCAACGGCCAGCGTCTGCCCTTGCACGCCTTCCAGCACGCCGCCCGCCAGCGTGGCGTTGCCGTTGACGCGGCCCGAGCCGGACAGAATGCCCGCGCCGCTGACCGTCACGTTGCCACCCAGGACGCCGTTATTAGCCAGGCGGCCGCCCGTGACGGAGACGGAACCGCCCAGTGCGTTCGTCACTTGCAAGGTACCAGCCTGAACCTGCGTTTGGCCGCTGAAGCTGCTGCTGTCAGCCAGCAGTTGCAGTGTGCCCGCGCCGGTCTTCGTGACCTGTCCCGCGCCCGCCAGCATGCCGCTAAACGACGCGCTGCCGGTTTGGTCGAAGCGCGCCTGGGCGCCCGATGCGATGTTGGTATTGCTGCTGTAGCGTCCGGCGCTGACAGCCAGCGTGCCGGCATCAACGCGCCAGTCTTGTGCGTTAAGGCCGGTCAGCGTCAGCGTACCCACGCCTTGCTTGGCCATCGTGCCCGTGCCGGAGACATCGCCCGCGTAGGTCGCGTCGGTGGCTTGGTTGAACACGACAGCGCCGTTGTTCAGCAGATTGCCCCGAATTGACGCCTCGTTGCCCACCAAGGTGCCCGTGCGAACTTCCGTGCCGCCCGTATAGGTGTTGGCGCCCGTCAGCACCAGCGTGCCGTAGTCGGCCTTCACCAGCTTGCTTGCCCCGGTCAGGTTCGACGCGATGGTGCCCGTGATGGCCGCGCCCGACACATCGCCCGAGCCCACGCGCACAACGGTTTCCGCGCCGCCAGCCAGCGCAATCGAATCGCCTTCAATGCGGTAACCGGTCGACGCGATCTGCATGCCTGTCACGCCGACCGCGCCCGCCGTGTCGTCCACCGACACGGTGCCTGCCTGGCCCTGGAACACGGCAAAGGTGGGGTTGGGCTGGAAGCGGCCGTTCAGAATGCCGTCCTCGTCGGTCCAGTTCAGCCCATCGGTGCGCCACGCGCCCGCGCCGCCGTCGATGACGCCGTTATCACGCTGGGCGGCGTTGCTGCCGTCCCAGAAGCTCAGCGTCGCGCCGGCGGTGGACATCAGGTTGACCTGGCCGCTGACAGCCGTCTGGATGCGCAGGTCATCAGCCGTAACGCCCGTGGGCGCGGCGCCGATGGCCAGCGTGTTCGAGGTCAGCGTGCCGCCATAGTCAAACAGGCGATAGACGCCGGGGCCAAACCCGCCATCGTCGGTGACGTTCAGCGTGCCGGCCAACGCCAGGTTGCCCTGCACATCGAACAGCGCGTTGGACGGCGCATTGCCCAGCGCCACATTGACCTGGCTGGCGTTGTTCAGCGTGAGATCGCCGCCGATCTTCAGCGTGCCGCCTTGCGCGCCTTGCAGGGTGCCGCCCGTCAGCGTGACGTTCTGGCCGATGGTGCCGGTGCCCGACAGGATGGCGGTGTTGCCGATGGCGGCATTGCCGCTTAGCGCGCCCGTCACGTGCAGGCGGCCGCCCACCACGTTCGCATTGCCGCCCAGTTGGTTGGCCACGGTCAGCATGCCGCTTTGCACGCGCGTGGTGCCGGTGTAGGCGCTGCTGTCCGCACTCAGGGTCAGCGTGCCCGCGCCGGTCTTTTCAAACACGCCGCTGCCGGAAAGCTTGCCGGCATAGCTGCCATTGGCCGCTTGCGCAAAGCGCAGCGTGCCCGCGGCGCCGATCATGGCGTTGGCGCTATAGCGCGATGCCTCGCTGGCAAGCGTGCCTTGTTCGATGTTCCAGCTCAGCGTGTTCGTGCCGGCCAGCGTCAGGACACCCGCCCCGCGCTTGGTGATGGAGCCGGTGCCCGACATTGAACCAGCGGTGCTGCCGTCCACGCCCTGGTCAAAGATGACCGATCCGTTGTTGAGCAAGTTGCCCGCGATCGACGCGCTGTTGCCGATCAGCGTGCCAGCCAGTACTTGCGTGCTGGCGTAGCTGTTGGTGCCCGATAGCGTCACCGCGCCCAAGCCGCTCTTGACGAAAGCGCCCGTGCCCGAGATCGCGCCGGTCAAACCCAGTTGCGTGCCGTCCGCCACATTGAATGTGCTGTCTTGCGCCAAGGAAACATTGCGACTCGTGTCGAAGCTGGCGGTCGTGGCCAGCGTGCCGCCGGACATCTCCAGGTCCCCGACGGCCGCGCCCAGGCTGACGTCGGCGGATACCGACAGCGTGCCGCCCTGGATGGAGGTGCCGCCCGTATACGTGTTGGCGCCAGACAGCGTCAGCGTGCCCGCGCCGGTTTTATTCAACCGGCCAGAGCCGTCCAGCACCGTCGAGGTGCCCACGTCGAAGCCGTTGGAATCCAGGTATATGCCGCCCGCGCCCAGCGTGATGTCGCCCGGGGCGAAGCCCCGGAAGAGGTTGGCTTCCGAGGCTGTCGCCCGCAGCACGCCACCATTGAAGTCGACGGTGCTTATGGGGGTGCCGGCATGTCTTTCAACGTACGCTGTCTGCAAAACCCCTCGGCCGGTCGCGTCCGAACCGTTGATTTCCGCAGATCCGCCAATACCGGCAATCTCTATCTGCTGAGCGCTCAATGTGGCGCCCCCGTCCACGACCACCGAGCCCATCCCGCCTGATCCGCTGCCGAGGATCACTCCGAATTGGCTGTCCCATCGCGAATTTGCGCCAGAGACCAGGGCGGTCCCGACGTCAACATAACCGAGGAAGCTCTTCACTGCGGATACCTGAGCGCCGTTCATGACTTGCAACGAGCCGTTTGCGCCCTGGGCCCCACCGATCACAAGGAAGTTGGCCGACCACGTCGAATCGGGTCCCTTCACGGTTGCGTTACCGGTATAAGAAGAGGAACCGACTTGCACATCATGGGACGTCAATTGGGCGCCGTTGCTAACGGTCAATTGCGTAGCGGCGCCCGCCCCGATGTACACATCGGAAGTCGCACTGCCCAAGCGCGCCGCGTCGCCCGTCAACTCCATGCCACCGTTGGAAACAATGATCTCTCCTGTCGCGGTGCTGACACCCGACAGCCGCAGCAGGCCGGTGCCGGCGTTGATCAACGAGCCGGTGCCGCTGATGTTGCCGGCGTAGTCGACGGTGTCGCTTCTGTTGAAAACGACCGACGCGCTGAGGAGGTCACGATCTGCCATGACGATATCGCCCACGATTGAGCCCGTGGTGCCGCCCTGACCTATTTGCAGCGTGCTCCCGGATACCGTCGTTCCACCCGTGTACGTGTTGTTGCCGACAAGCGCCGTCGTACCGCTGCTTTTGACTGCAACGGAACCAGAACCTGTGATGCCCGAGTTCAGCGCGTAGGATCCGGCCTGGTTGAAATTGATCGTTCCGTTGTTGACCAGGGTGGTCAGGTTGGCGATCGTGCCGCCCGTCGTTGTGCCGGGCGTATCGTTTCCGATATTGAGGGTGCCATTGGCGTTAATGGTGAACGCACCGCCGCCCGCGAAGTTGGCAATGCCCTGGCCCAGGTTCAGCACCCCGGTTCCGCCGCCCGTGCCGCCGCCGAACACCAGCCGCGCCCCGTTGCCGAACAACAGGGTGGAATTGTCGCCCACCGTCACGGTGCCGTTGCCGCCCAGGCCGCCCGCCTGAGATGCGCTTGCACCTCCACCAGATCCGCCGATCAGAAACGTGTCAGCCACGGTAAGCGCAACGCCCATCAGCGTCAGTACGCCGTCTCCGCCGCGGCCGCCGCTGCTCGTCGCGCTGCTGCCGCCGCCCGCCCCGCCCACCAGCAGCGAACGGTTTACCGTCCAAGTCGCATTGCTGATCGAGAGGCTACCCACTTGGCCGTCGCCGCCCGCCGCGCCGCCGAAGCCGCCACCGCCGCCGCCGCCGCCAATGCCAACGTAGTCGTAGCTTGCCGAAATGTTGGTGGATACCAAGCCAGCCGCTTGAGCGCCCTGGCCTGCCGTACCCGCGAAAGGCGTTCCCAGCAGGTCGACAATGCTGCCACCGTCTCCGCCTGCTCCCCCATTGCCTATGCCACCGCCGGCGCCCAGCGCGCCACCACCGCTACCGCCGCCGCCCGCAGAACCGGTTGGGCCACCAGCGCCGCCGCCGCCCCCGACGCCAGCCTGCCCTCCCGCGGTACCGGATGAGCCACCGGCGCCGCCGCTGCTTCCGCCGGGCGAGTTAATTCCTAAGATCCCGTCGCCCCCACGCGCCAGGCCACCGCCGGCCCCACCACTGAATCCCGCCTTGCCGCCACCGCCGCCCCCGCCGATACCCCCGCCTCCGCCGCTGCCGCCACCAGACGACGACACGCCACCATTACCACCATTGCCCACCAGCAGGTCGGCTGCGAATGACGGGGTTACAGCAAGAGGCATGCAGGTTGCAGCGGCAAGCGCCAGATAGCCAGGGCTAAGTTTCAGCTTGCGGGCGGCAGAAGGGGTACGCATGGGCAATGTCTCGGGTGAGAGGGTTGTTGACGTAAGCAAGCCCGGCGTACAAAGGTTTATTGCTGGCCAGGACAGTGAATCGGACGTTCCACGACAGGCGAAGCAAACATGGGGAATGTTGGAAATTAATTCCGTGCTCTGGAACTTGCCTGACTGATTACAAAACCGCGCGCCGACTACCCCTGTTATCGGCAGACCCAGGGGGAAATTTAGGGGGTGCCGCAGTTTTTTAACTGTGTCCCCATTCAGCCGACTGCCCAGCTATTTACCCGAAATCACCCCACCTCTTCAACCCAATCCCGACAGGGAATAACCCCAATAGGGAATAACGTCAGGAGGCGATTCATGCCAAAGTTCATCACCATCGGATATGGAGACCAAGCGGGCTATGACCGCACCCCGCTCAGCGTCAGAAACGCGGCACACGCGCATGACCAGAAACTTCGGGATAAGGGAGTATTGATGGGCATTGCGGGCGCCCCGGTCCAGGTACGCAATACCGAGGCGGTTCGGGTTGAAACGACGAACGAAGCCTATATGCGCTCACCCTTGCCGGTGGCCGGCTTCGCCATCATCGAAGCCGCTGATTTGGCCGAGGCGATCGATCTGGTGTCCAGAACACCCTGCGCCGTTGCCCACGGCGTGGTTGAAGTGTGGCCACTGGAACAGCCATAGCAAGAAGCCGTGCCTACGGCACCGGCGAAAGCCCACATGTCGACTGGCGCGAGGCCGACCATGTCGTCGCGTCCTGGCCCACCTGATCGGCCAGCGCGGCAATCAAGCGCTGCTGCGCTTGGACGAGCGCGGGATACCCAGCGGCCGCGGGTTGCTCGAAACGGCCTTGGCAAACCAGCCTGGCGCCAGCAGGGTCACGCGCATCCCCCAGGGTCCAGGCTGCTTCAAGCTGCGCGCGCTTTCCCGGCCAGGCGTCAAGCCGGCGAATCTGCAATTTCACCCTGATCACCTGCACGTCGCCTGGCCATGACAAGCCGGCGACGTCCTGGATGCCCAAATGATCGAGCAACCGTGCCGACAACGCATTTCGTATTTCGTCGTCCAAGGGCCCCAACCACCGTTCGTCATCCAGGACGGCGAGCATGCCGCTGTCGTCTTGTCTCACGACGAGTTGGGGCTGATTCAGATACTCCGGCACCGCCACGGGCAGCACTTCAACCACCAAGTTTGCCTGTGCCCGCTGAGGCCGGACATCCTCCTGGGCGGGTAGCAAGGTGTAATGGCGAACCGGTGCGGAAGTGGTGCAAGCAGCCAGGCCCAATGTCAGAACGAACAGGCTGAATCGAATGGATCGGATCATCACCGGGGAGTCTCCTTGGTGCTGGCGGGGGGTGCTCCGGGCGCCTCGAACGTGGCGTTCTTGGGGCGGCCTTGCACCATTGCCTCAGGGTATCGGCTCAAAAGGTCGGTCAATGTGCGTACTGAACGAGCGGCGCGCTGAATCTCCTGAAGGGTCTGTCCCAGGCTTTGTCGCAACGTCGCGTCTTCGGCGAGCATGCCGTGGGCGGCGCCTATGGCTTGTTGCGTCTGGCGCAGGGTCTGCGTGGCCTGCGGCAAGACGTGGCTGTTCACCTGCAGCAGCGCTTTGTTCAGGTTGGCAAAAGACGCATCCAGATTGCGCGCCATGCTGTCCAGTGGCATCTTGTCAATCTTGCCCACAATGCTGGCAACCCGCTCTTGCAGTTGATCGAAGCTGTCGCTAACGGTGGGTAGCGTCAGCGGACGGCGTTGCGCATCAAAGGCCACCTTGGGCGTATTCGGTATGAAGTCGAGGGCGATGTAAAGCTGGCCTGTCAGCAAGTTTCCCGTTCTTGCCTGCGCCCTCAGGCCGTGGTCCACCATTTCTTGCAGCATATGCACCAGCCGGTCTTCCTCGGTACCGCCGGAAGTCGGCATTTTTTCCATGATCTCATCCAGCCGCCGCGGATAAACCACGATGCCGACTTGGGATTGAAAGCGACGCCTGACGGGATCGTAATCCGGCTTGATGGAGACGACCTTGCCCAGGTCCATGCCATCGAACTGCACGGGCGCGCCGATGGCCAGCCCCCGCAAGGATTGCTCGAAGACCAGATAGGCGGTCTGAGAGGGGCCGTCAGGCGGAGCCAGGGCTGCCTGCTGATCCTTGGCCAATTCAAACGTTGCATCCGCCGCCGCGGGTTCGCCGGTCAGGCCCAGGGCCGCGCCGAAGGAAACGCCCCCAGCCAGAATGGTGGCGATCGACTGCGTTTGCAGCTTGAACCCGTCCGCGCCAAGCGAAACATCAACGCCACTGGCGTTCCAGAAGCGCGTCACCGTGGTGACAAAGCGGTCGTAAGGCGCATTGATGAAGAGCCGCAAGGCGACCGCCTTGCCATCCTCGCCCAACTGATACGACGCAACACGGCCAACCTGAATGCGTCGGTAATAGACGGGGGATCCGACGTCCAACGAGCCGAGATCTTCGGTATGCAGAATGAACGAACGGCCAGGCGTGTCGCCTATGACGGTGGGAGGGCTTTCCAGGCCGGTGAATTCCTTTTCGGGTTCCGTCGATTGCCCGCGATCCACGCCGATGTATGCGCCCGACAGCAGCGTATCCACGCCGGAAACCCCATCGATGCCGATGCGCGGTCGCACCACCCAAAACCGCGAGTCCTGACGCGCCAGGCTCGCCGCATCCTTATCCAGCGACACCGTGGCCACCACCCCGGAACCATCTTCGCTAAGGCCGATTGCCGTCACCGTGCCTACGTTCACGTCCTTGTACTTCACAAGGGTCTTGCCCTCTTCGAGACCCGCTGCGGTACGGAACGTGATGTTGATGACTGGGCCTTCTGTCATCCAGGTTTGCACCAGCATGGAAAGGCCGACCAACGCTGCGATCATGGGTACCAGCCAGACCAGCGAGAGCCGCCATTTTCTACGAGGAATCACCGTGGGAACACCAAGCCCTTGAGGGTCCCGGGAGGAATCAATCATTCATCACCACCATTGATTTCACCATCCCAAATATGTCTGGGGTCAAACGACATGGCTGCAAGCATGGTGAAAATGACGACCATGCCGAAGAAAAAGATGCCGACGCGCGGCGATATATCGGTGAGACCTTGGAATTGCACCAACGCAGCCACGACCGCCACCACCACCACATCAAGCATCGACCAATACCCAACAAACTCAACCAGGCGGTACAACTTGGCGCGCTCTCGCATCGCCCACCGACTACGCCGCTGGGCAGTCGCGAGCAACAGACCAAGAATCAGGAATTTCGCGCAGGGTACTGCCACGCTTGCCGTGAAAATCACGAGCGCGATGCCATAGGAACCAGACGTCCAGAACTCCACGGCGCCTTCCATGATGGTGCTGCTGCTGCCCCTGCCCAGCAAACTGGTGTGCATGACCGGCATCAGGTTGGCGGGGATGTAGCAGATGACGGCCGCCAGAAGCAGCGCCCAGGCGCGAGCAATGGCGTTCGGGCGTCGTTGATGAAGCGCCGAGCCACAGCGCGGACACAGGACAGTGTGTCCGGGCGTGGATCTGTGCTCGCAGACCAAGCCACAGGTGTGGCAACCCACCATCGACAACTCGCTTGCGAATGGCGGCCTGCTCATGCCGCGCTTCCCCTTGGCAATGCCGACGCATCTTGGGTCAGACTCCAAAGCGAAGACAGGTCCCGGTGGGCAATCAGGGTGATCAGCACCATAAGGGTCGCGGTCGCCCAGACACCCGCGCCGAGCGAGACTTCAACCAGACTGATCAACTTGATGATCGCCACCAGGATCCCCAGGATGCCAACCTCGACCATGCTCCATGGCCGCAAGCGAGCCAGCATCCGCAGGGCGCGGGCAAAGCCTGGGGCACGGCGGCCGACACGCGCGGGTATCAACACCCAGGAAAGCAGCGAGATCTGTGCAAGCGGCACCAAGATGATCACCAGCGCGGCAACCGCCGCAAGCGGCGCCACGCTTCCTTCTGCCAATGCCCAGGCGAATTCCCACAGGGTTGCCTCTCGATGCATGCCATTCAGGCTGATGCGTACTATCGGGCAGACGTTCGCAATCAGAAAGACGACCGCTGTCGTCATGGTCAAGGCCAACCACCCGTCCACATCCCGCGGATTGGCGCGTTCGAGTACGGCTTCGCATCGACTGCATCGCGCCACCTCGCCCGCCGCCAACGTGCTGCGACGGTACACACTGTCGCACTGCTCGCAAGCCACCAAGTGTGGGTAGGTTTTCATATCCTCGGCCGCATTAACCCGGGGGAAATCGGTACCGCGCAGACAGTCCCCCCAAACACTCTCAGGGCCTGATATTGGTAATCTTGGAACCTTCAAGACCCATGCCCGCCATCAATCCCTGGGCACCGAAAGGCACGGCAAAAACGTCCTGCGACAAGGTCGTGGTAGACACCGTTGAAGCCACGGATTTATCCCACGCCACCAAGCTCGGGCCGCTTCCCAACGCCCAACCATCGCTCTTCTCAAGATAATTCAGCGACTTCTGGTTCATGAAGAAAAGCGCATAGCCGAAGGTCTGGGCGCCGGCTTGAAGCCCCAAGGACACCGCGGAGATTTCGTAGTAACCGATAGCGTTCTTACCCTTTAACAAGGCGCCTTGCCCATGCTCGCCACCGACAAGAAAGCCCGCTTTGTATATCTTGGGAAAAACCAGAACGGCCACCGCTTTCTCGCCCAGCTCTTTCGTGCTGGGTTCGACAGCGTAAAGCTGTTGCAGCGCGGTGGCGGAGTCATTGCGGATCGCCTGTGCGGAATCGGCGTAAGCGCTCGTTGGACCGAACGCGCAGACAAACACCAGCGCCGCCGACCGCAGGCAGTGAGCCAGTCGGTGGCCGACAGATTTCATATCTTTGTGACTTGCCATGAACTTGGAAACCCTTGGTTTGGTGATACGTGCCGATGCACGAACGCGCCCGCCTCGACGCGCCGTACTGTAGCCGGGCGTATCACGGCAAGCTTGCCATTTGGCGCCATAAAAAGAAGGGGTCGCGATCTTTACCGCACAGGTGAGTGGAAAAGAATGCCGAGTTCGGCCTTTTGGGCCGATGTCGAATGTCGTTCAATGTTCTGCTAGTCAACCGGAAGAATAGGTACAGCCATGAACAGAGTTGAACTGTCGACCATGGGCCTTGGCGCCTCGTTAACAAAACAGGGCCGATCCAGCGCGTCCAATGCCTCGTTCGCTGACACGCTGGAAGAAACCCAGCGCAATATGGACCGATTCAAGTCGGGCAAGCCCCCTGCCCCCCTGTCTGACGCTGAACAAGAGCTGCACGATTTTGTGAGCATGTCCGCCGAAGAGCGCTTTTTTGAAATGACGCTGCGGTCGCTAGGCATCTCAAAAGAAGAATATGAGGCGATGACGCCGGCGGAGAAGGAAGAGATTGCCCGACTCGTGCAAGAGCGCATCACTGAACGCGTTAAAGAGAATGCAAGCAGTGGGCGTGCATCGACTTTCGAGCTTGCCTAGCCCGTAATGCCTTGGGGTACGGCGGGTCTACTTACGTCCCGCAAGATCGCCGCGAATGTCTCATGATTCGCGGCGATCTGTCTCAACAGAAGAACTTTTGCGTGGGTTCGCGAAAGCCGCGATGTAAATTCGGCCAGGAATTCACGTCAAGCGGGTAGTTCTAGTTCTGTGTCTGAAGCCAATTCGCATCCCACGCCATCCATCAAGCTTCGCAGTTTTTTGCAGATGGCGCCCTACCTGGCGAGTCGGGGCGTGTATCCCCTGGAGTTCTTCCAACGCCTGGGCATCTCGCCGAACATATTCCAAAACCCCGATATCTGGCTTCCCCGCACCTCGTGCTTTCGCATTTCAAATGAAATGGCGAACGTGGCGCAGGACCCCTACGCTGGCGCCCATGTGGGCCAGTTGACGGAGCTGCGCTCCCTTGGCGTATGGGGAGACCTGGTCATGGATTCGGTCAACATCGCCCAGGCGTGCGCCCGCGCCGCGACGCACGCAGAGCTGCTGCACCAGGGCGGCAAAGTCGACATCGTCACGGAAGGCCGCAGCACCAGGCTGGTGCATCGCTTTACCGGGCGGCTTGACGAGGACCCCCGGCAGTTCGTTCTGGGCAGCCTGGCCGTGCTGCGAAAGATTCCGCTGATGGCCGGCGGCGCATCGGCCATCCGGGTGCACCTGACGGCGACCCGCGCCCGGGGCGACGACGCGCTGGAAGCCTGCCTGGGGCCGAACATCGTGACGGGCGCGGAATACAACATGATCGAGTTTGACCGTGATCTGCTCGACCGCCCCCTGCGCGCACTTAAGGACGACGCCAGCAAGATCACCACGGCGTTGCAGTCCACGATAGACACGGCGGGCCTGCTCATCGAACGCCTATCCGATCAAGACAAAGCCAAGCTGGCTTCGATTTCCAGAGAGATCGGAATGTCGGCACGCACCCTGCAACGGCGCCTTAAACGCAGCGGCGTGGATTTTGATGCCCTGCACGACGAGACGCGCCGATGCGAGGCGCTTCGGCTGATAGCGCTGCGCAAATACTCCGCCACGGAAATCGCGTACATGGTGGGCTACAGCGACCCCGCGCATTTCACGCGTGCGTTCAAGCGCTGGACGGGGCTGGCTCCCTCACGTTTTCGCGCCGCGCTACGCAATGACGCTTGACCCCGCAGGGGTTGCCACAGCAGTGGTCGCAGTAGTGGTCAACACCGTCGTTGCAGGGGCGTGATCCCGCCCCGCGTCATTGGCATCAAATGGCAAGCCCGCCGCCCTACGTTCTTGTACAGTCCGGCTCGGCAGCCCCCCCGGCTGTGGCATCAAATCGAAATTATTGAAGGACGTCCATGTCATATCCATCGGCCTTAAGGATCGTCGCGCTGACGATCGCAATGCTTGGCACGGCAAACGCGCAGCCTTCCCCGGAGTCGGCAACCATCGTGGGCGTCGATAACTTTGTCCGGGCCGAGACCGATCTCTATATGGTTAAGATCGTGGCCGACGGCAGCTTTGGGCGCTTTGTCCATAGCCGCGAGCCCGCGGCCGTGGATGCGCAGAACGTCATCCGCATGAATCGGGACACGCTGTATTCAGGCGCGGTATTCGATCTGGATGCCGGCGCCGTCACCATCACCTTGCCCGACGCCGGCAAGCGGTTCATGTCGATGCAAGTGGTCAGCCAAGACCACTACGTGCCGGCCGTCTTCTACGGCGCTGGACGTCATACGCTAAGCAAGGAATCGGTCGGCACGCGCTATGTTTTTGTGGCAATACGCACGCTGGTCGACCCCGTCAACCCGAAGGATATCCAGCAGGTACACGCGCTTCAGGATGCCATTTCGGTAAGCCAGGCCCGGGTTGGGGAATTCGTTGTACCCAAGTGGGATCAGGCAAGCCAGAAGAAGGTACGCGATGCCCTGCTGGTGCTGGGCTCGACCATCCCGAACTACAACCAGGCATTCGGCACAAAGGACAAGGTTGACCCCATCCAGCACCTGATCGGCACGGCAACGGGCTGGGGCGGCAACCCGGCCAAGGACGCAACGTATCTCGGCTGGACTGCACCGAACAATGACGGCACGGGCGTGTATCGGCTTGAAGTCGGCCACGTGCCGGTCAAGAGCTTCTGGTCCGTTAGCGTGTACAACGCCGACGGCTACTTCCAGAAGAACCCGTATGACGCTTACTCGCTGAATAGCCTGACCGCCGTTAAAAGCGCCGACGGCTCGATAGTCATCCAGTACGGCGGCTGCGACGGCAAGATTGCAAACTGCCTGCCCATCATGCCCGGCTGGAACACCACGATCAGGCTTTATCAGCCTGATGAACAGATTCTTAACGGCAGTTGGCGATTTCCCGAACCCCGGCGCGTTGCGCAATAGCGCTGGGCAAGCACTCAGGGTAAAACGTCGGCATGACCCTCGCAGAAACGTTCATCTCCACTGACGCCATCGAGCCCTCGCTACGCAACGAGTACTGGCGCGAGGTCACTCGACCTTTCTGCGACACCACACCGCTATCCACCGCCAAGCAAGCCCTACTAGAGGGCACCATGCGGATCCGCCATCTAGGCGGCTTGACGCTGGGCGCAACGACCTTCAACGCGCAGCACTACAAGCGCGACCCCGCCACCATTGCTCGCAGCGGGCTGGATCATTATCTGGTCCATGTGGTGGTTGCGGGTTCCATACACGGTGATTTTGACAAGCGTGACGTCGTGGCGGGGGCTGGGGGAATCTGCTTCATTGATCTGGCCCGCCCCTATCAATGCCAGGTGGATGCCGGCGAACGCCTGGCCATGACGATTCCGCGCGCCAGCATCGACAAGGTGCTGGGCGCTCGCGATATTCACGGTCTGGTCCTGGATGCGCACAAGCCGATGACGAGTCTGCTTCGAGACTACCTCTGCGGCTTCCATGCAGTGTCGGGGCAACTATCGGCAAGCGAAGACGTCGCCGCGCTGGAGGCCCTGACCGCCCTGCTTTCCGCAGGACTGGTGAACGCAGCGCCCCTTCAGAGTGGACCGGAATCCGTGTTGGGCCAGGCGTTGCGCGCGCGCGTCCTTGCCTATATCGAACGTCACCTGGCGCAGCCCGAGCTAGGCCCCGCTCTGCTCATGCAACGGTTCAGGGTGTCGCGCGCCCATCTATACCGCGTCTTTTCCGAGCTGGGCGGTATCGCCCACGTCATCAAGACCAAACGCCTGGACGCGGCCTATGCCCGCATCGTTGACCCCCGCCTTGCCAGGCATTCGGTGAGCCAGGTGGCCGCGTATTTTGGTTTCCAAGACATGACCCGCTTCCGCAAGGCGTTCATCGCGCGTTTTGGCGTGGCGCCTGACGAAGCCCGGGAACGATGCCGCCATGCCGCTTCTCCCATCGACAGCAACAACGTCTTGTCGAGCCACTTCTCCGCGCACAGCCCTGCGCCGCGCGCGAAATAAGCCGCGCGCATTCAGAACTGGTAGGACAGCCCCAGGATGGGCCCCTGCTGAACAACGTTGTAGACGAAGCCGTTCCGATTGAAGTTGACGCCAAGCGCCCGATAGCCCAGTACCGCCGAGAAATTCGACTTGAACTGATAAGCAAGCGCCGCCGTCGCGTCCCAATCAAGCTTGGCCTGCCCCGCCCCGATGACGCCCCAGCCGGTCAGATACCAGTGTTCAGTAAGCGCATACTGGCCACGCAACCCCGCCACCGCATCGATCCACGTCGCGCTGTCGCGCTCGCCTCGGCCATCCAGCGCGCCGCCCTTCAACGAGAGCTTGGTGCTGGTGTGCCAGAGCCGTCCGCCGCCAATCACGTCCAGATGGCCCTTGTCGCTTTCCAGCACCTCGTACCCCGCGCCAAAGAACCCGGAGAACGATGTGGTCGTGATGTCGACGCGCCTGGTGAGCCGGCCAAAGGGCGTATTTCCCCGCGCCGATAACTCCGTGACCGTCACATCGCCAACCAGGCTGAAGCGCTGGTAGCGCGCCTCGATAGCGCCCATGAAAGCCAAGTCCAAGTCGCTGACGATGTCGCTGAAACTGGAATCAATCCTGGCCGCCGGCTGGCCGAATTGGCCGACTTTGCCCGAGATTCCGGACGCCCATAGGTAGGGGCTTGCCGTGACACGCCACTGGGCGGGCGACGAGTCCGGCTGCTTGCTCATCAAGGGGCTGACTGGCAGGCTGCTATCGGCAAGCGCAACGCGGCACATCCCAAACGCCATGCTCAGGGCAATCAGAGAATGAGCAACCCGTTTCATGGCTCCCCCGAGCAATCCATGGCCGAGCCGGACTGCCCGGCCTTCGCCGCCTGCACTTCCTTGCGCGCGGCATTCAGGTCGGCGATGAATTCGGGGTTGTTTTGCAGCACGGCAACGGTTGCCGCGCCCATCGTGCGCCCCGCGTCCACATCGCTTTGCCAATGCGCGTTGCAGATGACGCGGCTTTGCCCGAATTCCAGTCCGCGCCGGAACAGAAGGTCGGCACGCTCGGGGTTGATCTGGGCCAGCACCAGCGCCCAGGCCCAACCCGCCGCCGTGTGGCCCGAAGGGTAAGAGCCATCCGTGCGCAGCAAGGATTCCTGCTCGGGAAAACACGTGCCTTCGTTGTGGACGACAAACGGGCGAACGCGGTTGTAGGTGTTCTTGACACCGTAAGTGGACAGCCCCGCGTCGGTCAGCACCTTCTGCATCAACGTATACAGATGCGGCGTATGCGCTTCGCTGATATCGACGCCCATGGCGCATGAGAAATTCTTGGCGGGTTGCGGAAATTGCAGGTCCGCATCCAGGCGCGCCAGCTTCGCACGCGCGGACCCTCGCAACGGAACCGCCGCCGCCCTCGCCTCTTCGTCGCGCGCCAAGGCGGCGCTGTTCGCGGCAGGCGGCGGACCAAGCAATTCCAGGCTGTTGGGTAAGCTTTCTTTGGGCAGATAGCCGGGAGCCAGCTGAAAATGCGGATCCGTGACCGCCTGGTCCGGCGCATTGTCCGCCGCAATCGCCAACGCGTTGCTCATGCCGATAGAAACGAAAAGAACGCTGATTGCCTTGCGACGTAGCTTGGAATGCATGGGTGATGGATACCGTCAGTCGAATTGCCGAACGCTTAACGCCAAACGCGGGTCTTGATGGACCAAGCGAGGCAGTGAAAGCGTTGGGAAATTTACACCGATGGAACCAGCGGATAGCGGGAAATCAGGCGCCTGAGACGGGACGCGGTGATTAATGGGACGTGGTGATCACACGGGAGAATCATCCCGTCCCATAAGGCTATCGCTGCACCAACAATCCACGCAGCAACAGGTCCAGCACGGCCCCCCCTTGCGCCAAGCGCGCATTGCCGTCCTCACCGTCCGCGATCCAGAACGCCGCTTCGGCCAAGCTGCCGTAGATCAACGATGCCAATGCCTGCGGATCGGCCTCGGCCACCACATCGCGGGCATTCTGGGCAACTTCGCGGCTGGCATCTACGCCGCGCCACGCGCCATCGAGGTCGCCACTGTGCTCTATGTGGGCGCTTTCAATATCGGGATTGCGTTGGGATCGTGGAGCGGCGGCCAAGTCGTGGATGGATTCGGTCTCACCGCCAATCTTTGGCTGGCAGGTGGGTTCTCGGCCACGGCGTGATTGCTGACCTTGGGCGTTGGCCTGCGTGATCGGCGCAGGCATGACGCACTGCGATCGGTGCCGACCGACCTATAGGTGATCCAGCTTCAATCGTGTCGCCAGATAATCAACAAAAGCGCGCACCTTGGCGGGCGGCAGCCTGTTCTCTTGCCAGAGTGCATGGATAGGCACCGGTTTGGGCTCGAAGTCCTCAAGGATGGTTTCCACCTGCCCCGTGTCCAAAAGATGCCTGATCTGCCACATCGGCGAATAGCCGATGCCTAGCCCGGCGCTTGCCGCGGAATAGATCGCCGCCATCGTATTCGTGCGAAATGGCCCGCGCACCCCGACATTGCGCGGCTTCCCGTCGATTTGAAAAGCCCACTGCCCGGGACGCTGATCGACGGTCCTGACAAGACAGGCGTGCTGTCGCAAGTCCGTAGGATGCACCGGGCGGCCGTGCTGTTCGAAATAAGACCGCGCGCCAAACACCACCCTGCGTAACGCCCCCAGCCGTTTCCCTTGCAAGCCGGAATCGGGCAGGTCGCCGATCCGAACAACCAGATCCAGGCCCGCGCCAGACAAATCCACAAAAGCATCCGTCAATTGCAGATCCACCTCGACCTGCGGATACGCGCGCATGTATTCCGCGATGATCGGAACCAGGAAGTCGGGGCCGAACAGGATGGGGGCCCCCACGCGCAATGTGCCTGACGGCGCCGTGCGGCGATCGGCCACTTCCAGCCGAGCCTCGCCTATTTCCTCCAGTGCCGGCTTCACCCGCCGAAAAAATGTCTCGCCGGCTTCGCTTAGCGCGACATGCCGCGTGGTGCGGTGAACAAGTTGAACGCCCACATCCTCTTCCAGCGCGGCAAGGGAACGGCTGACGGCTTGCAACGTGCGATTGAGGCGGCGCGCCGCCTTCGTCAGGCTTCCCGCTTCGGCGATATGGATGAAGGCTTCAAGGTCTTCGAGGCGGCTCATATTTCTCTCGGATATCGTGATTCAGCTTCAGTTTTTTTATGCATTGTTCCAGCACACGTGAGAAATTACACTGCTTTCACTCATTCACCTATCCGCAGGAGAAGCCGGTGGAATGCACGCAACCCGTCGTGTTGGTCGTAGGGGCCACAGGCAAATTCGCACGCATGATCGTCCCGGAATTAAGGCGGCGCAACGTCGTGGTCCGCGCGCTGGTCCGCGACGAAGCACGCGCAGCGGTCGCCCGCTCGCTGGGCGTGACAGAGATCGCCCTGGGAGACCTTCGCGATACCGAGAGCCTTACCAGGGCCATGCCGGGCGTGGACGGCATCTTCCATATTGGCCCCGCCTTTACGTCCGACGAAGCGGCAATGGGTGTCGCCTTGGTCGAAGCGGCGCAGCAGAGCTCGGTACGGAAGTTCGTGTTTTCGTCGGTCATCCAGCCGACCAACGCGCGCTTGGCGAATCACGCCAGCAAGATACCGGTAGAAAACGCGCTCTACTCGTCCCGGCTGGAATATACGATCCTGCACCCCGCCAACTTCATGCAGAACATAGGCTTGGCCTGGCCGTCGATCCGCGACCATGCCTGCTTCGGCGAACCCTTTCCCAAGAACACAAGAATCGCTCGCGTGGACTATCGCGATGTCGCGGAGATTGCCGCCGTCGCCTTGACCGACGACAGGCTGGCCTACGCGACCTTGGAGCTATGCGCCGGCATGTTCAGCCGCATGGACATCGTGGCCACCCTGTCGGAAGCGTTGGGATATCCGGTCGCGGCCCTACAGCCTGGTTTCAGTGAGTGGGCAGCGCATGCGCGGCTTCCTTATGGCGAAGACCAACTGCTTCTGCTGGCTAAAGTGTTCGACCACTATCAGGCCGTTGGACTGGGGGGAAACAGTCTTGCGCTGCGGGCTGCGCTGGGGCGAGAACCGCGTTCATTGCGCGAATACATCAAAGACCTGATCGCCCAGAAAGAACCGGCGATCGGCAATCGGACATAAGGAATACGGATATGCCTAAAAATTCGCCAAGAGCGATCTTCAGAAAACTTCCGCAGAGCTATGCCCGCTTCTTGATGCCATTGATTCTTTCCGTGTTCATGTCGGCCATCGTCTCAGCGGTAGCGACCGCCACAAGCGTGGGCTTGGGCCGGGGGTTCATCACCACGTGGCCCAACGCCTGGGCGGCCTCGTGGGTCGTGGCGTTTCCCAGTCTTTTGCTTTTATTGCCCGTCGTGCGCCGGATGGTGGCGTGGATGGTTGTGCAGCCTTAACTGGGTTTGGGGCGGCATGGCGCTGCAGCGTGCGTGCCGCAAGTGATTACCACCGAACATCCCGCAGCTTCAGGCTCTGATGCCCGTTCAGGCGGCCAGGAAGCGAAGGACCTCGGCCCAATCGTTCGTCGACAGGACGACGTCCTCATCTTCCTCGTCGTAGCGCGAAACACAGAAGCGTTGGCTCCGGCCGGATTCGCGGTCGGCATAGTTGGCGTAGTCGACATACACCTTCAAACCGCGCTCCGCGTTCTCGAATGAAGGCGCGGCATCGATGTAGCTCGATGCGTCGACATACCCTTCGGGTAGGGTCGGCAGGGTTGTTATGTCGTAGTCGGGAAATTCGCGACGTAGTCGTTCAAGGTTCATAAGGGAAGCATGTAGAGGCTGGAAGCCTGGCATTTTACGTTGCTTAGCGTCGTCCGTCGCCACAGTGTCCCCCAAATAGAGTTTGGGTTAGTTCTGCGCGGATTTGCGCCATGCCATGCAAAGAGACTCGCAAGCCAAGCTCAATGAAATTGCTGGAGCCCTGAACGAGCGTCCGGGGAAGACCCTTAGCTACAAGGCAGTGTTCATCACAGAGTGTTCTCTTGGAAGCATGCATCCACGATGCAAAAGGATTCTCGATTTTTCATGTGTCCTGGCGTTTCCAACTTAGTGCGGCGGCCAGCGCCAGGGACGCGGCTATCGCCAATGAAGCCACCGCGAATCCAAGCTGCACGTCCTGAGCGCTTGCCCCATCAGGCGCGATCGCGATGAATAGACCGCCGAACAAGGCGACGCTTACGGCGGCGCTGATCTGCAAGGTGGCGTTTACCAAGCCCGAGGCCAGCCCGGCCCAGCGTGTTTCCACATGGTCCACGTTCAAGCGCACCAGCGCAGGAAGAGCGATGCCTTGCCCGGCGCCAATCAGAAACAAAGGCAACGCCAGCCACGACGACGCACCGGCCAGCGCCAGCGCTGCGACCATGACCAGACCGAGCACCTCCAGAGCCATGCCAAACCCGGCGGTGCGTGAACCCATTCGCCGAGCGATGTGCGGGCTGCACAGTGGGCCCAGGAAAAATCCGATGCCCAGCGGCAGGATGGCCAGGCCGGCCGTCAATGCATCGTGGCCCAGGCCGGTGTGTTCGTACACCGCGAACACCAGGAAGAATGCGGCAAGCGCATAGAAGAAGAACGTTGATGCCAAACTGCGTCGCAACCCACGCACGGCCAGAAGCGATGGCAGAACCAGCGGAGTTCTGCCGGCGCTCTCCTCTGCCTTTTCGTACTGCCAGAAAAGCCATAGCAACGGCATGCTCAACGCCAGCGGCACGATGCACCACCACGGCCAGTGATGTTGCTGCCCTTCGATAAGCGGAACCACGAGCGCCAGCAAGCCAATCGCCAGCAGCACCGCCCCCGGCACGTCCAAGCGTGGCGAACGTTCGGCGCGACTTTCACGCAGCAACATCATTGCAGCCGGAATGGCAAGGATGATGATGGGAAGGTTGATCAAAAAAACGCTGCGCCAACCCAGCCCCCACGGGCTGGTCGAAACCAGCACACCGCCGAGCAATTGACCGCCCACCGAGGCCAAGCCGAAGGTTGCGCCATATCGACTCAGCGCGCGATTCTTCTCGCTTGCCGGAAAGATGGCGTGTATCGATGCCAATGATTGCGGCGCCATGATCGCTGCGGATATCCCTTGCAGCAGCCGGCCGGCGACAAGCAAGCCCGGCGACGGCGCCAGTCCGCACAACGCCGACGCGATGCCAAAGCCGAGCATGCCGGCGATAAACACCCGCTTGCGGCCATAAAGATCACCCAGACGACCGCCCAAGATCAGCGTGACGGCATAGGCGGCGGCGTACACCGAGATCACCAACTGCGAGACGTCGGACGACGCTTGCAGGTCCGTCCGTATGGCAGGTAGCGCCACGTTGACGATGAAGAAGTCCAAAGGTGGCAGGAGCGTGCCAGTCAACAGGACGGCCAAGGCGAGCCAGCGACGGGGGTCGGGGGCTGCCGTCCCAGCGTTCCTCGCAGCGGCGCGTTCGGATGACGCAAACGCGGCTTCGAGCGCTCCTGCGGGCGGGGTTTCAGTATTCATATCTTGAGGCTCCAAATCAGACGTGCCTGGGCGTGGGCGCACAGCCGGTTCGCAAGGACATTCGTCACGGAGCGCATGATGATCCAAACAATGTTGTTCGACCACTGACATCAATGCATATTTCACGTACATTTTTGTACGTACGAGATAGACATGGAATAGAACGACGTACGCATCTTCCTGGTGGTCGCTCGCAGCGGATTCTTCGGCGAAGCCGCCCAGGCGCTGGCGGAGTCCATGGAGGATTCCGCGCGCGGTATATAAACCCCTTTTCAACTTCATTTGACTTCTCTATGCCTAAACCACAGCGCGTTGCTCTCATCACAGGGTCGACTTCAGGTATTGGAAATGCGATAGCGCGCCGGCTATCCAAGGATGGCTATGCTGTCGTTCTGCATTCGCGTAGCTCTGTGGATGCAGGCATTTCCATGGCGCGTGAGCTAGGTGTGGCGGCTTATGTGCAGGCAGATCTCGCTGTCGATGCAGACCGGATACGGCTGGTGCAAGAAGCTGTCGCGCAATGGGGTCGTTTGGACGTGGTCGTGAACAATGCAGGCATCAGCCGCGTGGTTCCCCATGCCGATATGGAAGCTGCCACTCCTGACATTTGGCGCGAGCTGCACGAGGTCAATGTCATTGCGCCGTTTCGTATCGTTGCGGAAGCGCAGGCCGCCCTGCGGGCGTCTGCCGCTGACGGCGTGCCAGCTTGCGTGATTAACGTGAGCTCGCATGCGGGCGTTCGTCCCAAAGGGGCTTCCATCCCTTATGCCGCGACAAAGGCGGCGCTGAATCATGTCACGCGCTTGCTCGCGGTCTCACTTGCTCCTGATATTCGTGTGAATGCCGTCGCCCCAGGGCTGGTGGATACGCCTTTAACCGCTGACTGGACGCAGGCTCAGCAGTTGTGGCGAGAGCGCGCGCCGATGCGGCGGGCGGCGAGCCCGGCCGATATTGCACAAGCGGTATCCATGCTGATTGAATCCAACTATTTGACGGGCGAGATCTTGCTTTCCGATGGCGGATTGAATCTCACATAGTGCGGAACGAACCGCAATGCGGGCCTCCACGCGTTCGTTTTTTGAGGCCACGTGGAGAGGGACATGCCTTATCTGATACGTGGTTTTTTTGTCCAAACTGAGCTGGTCAGAAAAGACGTACAAATCGACCAGTTCAACAGTTTGTATGGCGCTTGGCGGTAAACTTTGACCGTCTAGTTGTAGCATCAGCGCTTCGAGGAAATGATGAATTTTTGGGTCCCTGTAGTCTTCGGTACGTTCAAGCTGCTCGTGTTGGGCACGGGCATGTATCTCGCCATCAAGTCCCATTACGATGGAGAAAAAAAGGAGAAGAAGGAGAAGGAGAAGGAGATGAAAGCCCCGTAGGGAGCTTCACAAATACATGTTTCCACCCCTGTGTACCCGCTAGCCCCAGATCCACGGAAAGGACGTTGACGTGGAAAATGATCTGACCAAACGAGTCGTTGTCATCGGTGCCGGCATCGTAGGCGCGTCACTGGCGTATCACTTGGCAGCTAAAGGCGCGAAGGTCACCGTGGTTGAGGCGGAAGGCATCGCCTCAGGCGTGACGGGAACCTCGTTCGCATGGATCAACGCCTCGCACCACGAATCCGACCCAATCGCACCATTGCGTGGCGCCGCAATCGAAGCGTACCGCCGCCTTGAAGCGCAGCTTCCTGGCCTGAAGGTCCGATGGACAGGTGCTCTGTCCTACAGCGCGAACTCAAGCGAATTGCTGCCAGGATCAAAGAACCTGGCTTCCAAAAATGTGGTGTCGCGATCGCAAATCATCGACCTTGAGCCGAAACTCAAGCGCCCTCCACAATCTGCTTCATATGCCGCGGATGAAGGGGCGTTGGACGCGGTGCAAGCAACGCATGCGTTGATCGCAGGAGCCCGGGCGAACGGGGCGAGGATTTTCACTCAGACACGCGTTCTCGGCTTCGAGAACCAGGGTGCAGCCGTGACGGGAGTTAAAACCACCACCGGCATCATTGAGGCCGATATTGTCGTACTGGCCGCCGGAACAGGCACCGCGAAGCTGACAGAGATGCTTGAAGCGCCTGTTCCGATAGAAGCTTCGCCTGCGATTTTCATTCGCTATCAGTCACCCCTCAATCTCGTCCAAACCCTGATCTCCAGCCCGGAAATGGAAGTCAGGCAAAGTGCGGACGGCACGTTGCTGGCGGCAGAAGATTACTTGGACGACGCCTTGGAAAACCAGCCAGCAGCGATAGCGCTACGAACGGCTAAGGCGATTCAGAACGAACTCCATGGTGTTGCTCACCTAGCTACGGAAGTGGCCTGCGTCGGATTCAGGCCCATACCTGCCGATGGCATCCCTATCATTGGTTACTTACCCAAAATCGCCGGCGTATACGTTTGCGCAATGCACCCCGGCGTTACGTTGGCGGCCATAGTCGGCCATCTAGCCAGCGAGGAAATCATGGACGGCGAACAGTCAACCGCGCTTGACCCATGCCGGCCCAAGCGATTCTTCCAAGCGTAGGAATTTCGAAGGTGGCAGCCATCATCAAAGTCGCCGTCGCCCGCCTAGAATGGAAGCATTTCAGTTGAGGATATGCTCATGACGCCGCCGCGTCCTTTGCGGCTATCTGGAGCGACTCAGGTAAGGCTTTGAGGCTTTCCCTGAAAAAGCGTCGTTGCCCCGAACCCAAACCTTGCACTACGTGTGCAAGCCGCTCCACCGCAGCGAAAGCTTGGTGACTCAGCCCCTCGCTATGGGTGCGATACCAAACGAATTCAAGCAGCAGGTTAGCCACTTGATGAGCCCCGTAGAAAACTCGACCTGCATCATTCTCCTCAAGCGTGAAGGCCGCGACATTCGACCAGTCTTCGTAGCCCTTGGCACGCGAAAAGGCGGCTTGGAACGGCTTGACTGCCTCCAACATTTTGCCCAAAGGAAGGGGCGACTGCGCTTGAAAGCGCTTCAAGTCCCCGCTTGTGTCATCACAGCTACCACGAGCGATGCGAAGTACAAACACTGTATTCCAGGCAGAACTGCCGCCGACGCCAAAGCGGTCGCATATCCATTCCGATAGCCCCAGCCAGCGTAGCGACAATCCTTGCACCGTATGAACGTCCTGGTCGTTGAGTACAGCAAGCAGTCGCTGTTGCCAAAATAGCCACAACGTCCATCCGATGTTTGCCGCCACATCCTGAGCGGCCTCGACAGAGTCCGCCTCGTAAGCGGCCTGCAGTGCTTCTGACAAGGCGCAAATCGCCTTCTCCGCCTCATTCATTCTCAAGACTCGATCAGCACTCTTGTCCTCAAGAGCGCTGCCTTTGTGCAGCAAGGCACGCAAATTCAGATATTCGAAGCGCACGCGGGGGTTGTAGCGAATTACAGGCGCCAGAAACTGGTCCGCCACCAGACGGTCCAGTCCGGCATGAGATTGCCTGATATCCCCGCGCGCATAGCTATTCCAGGCCGAGGCCACCGACGCCATTGCCGACAAGGTCGGCATGGAAGGACAGACGGATTCTGACTGGAGAATACGCCCCAGCCTGTTTAACGCGGCCTCGCTGCGCCTTACGTTACCGTGACGACGCCATGCCAGACTCTCTTTGAGTATGGCCAACGCTCGCTGAAAGTCGTCCAGTGCCGTTCGGTCAGCGGCCCGATAACTCGCAGCCCAACTCATACCCGTCGCCGCCATGCCATCCCGCGCGAGGCGCATGGCCTGGGTCAGGTGATTCCAGTACTCCCCATCCTGGGTCACGTATTGCAGAAGGTCCGCGCGCGGGGGTACATGCCCCTTCAGGCCGAGAAAGTTCGCGACAAGGTCCAGGCTTGCAAGCTCCGCGCCGTGGCGCCACAGCACCTTATCTGCCTGCGCTTGCGTCATCCAGAATGGCCCCTGGCTGCGGCGTGATGCATCGAGTAGCGCAGGGGGCAGGTCAATGGAATTCCCCCACCCCACCTCCACCCCCCACGTTGCGAAATCACGAAAAGCGCGAGAAACCAGCATGCGAAGGTTGGAGTTCCCCGGGTATCGGGCTTGCAGTGACGACCCGGGCACCGACACCTCACCTGTTTGCTGCGCGTACCAGATTCTTAGCAGCAGCCAAACCGACTGATACCGCGCAGGCACGCCGTCCACAAGCAGTGGACGGCCTAAATCGATTTGGATTTTCCGAGTCATTCCGCCATGTTACAGGGGTTACGGCAACCTGATTGGCACTCATGAGACACACGCATATTCTGCCGCCCACATGCATCCCGCATGACAATCACGGAGATAACATGAAGTCTAAATTTCGTCGGTTTGCCAAAGCGGCCTTGCCGCTGTTAATGACGTTGCTCGGATCGGCAGGTGCTCATGCCGAACTACCAGTGGTCGATATCGGTGCAAGATTTCAAGAGCAGCAAGTCGAGGGCACGCTCGTCCTTCTTGACGGACAGACCGGAGAGTTTCGGCGCTATGACGATGTCAGAGCCGCTAAACGGTATCTGCCAGCGTCCACCTACAAAATTCCCCATTCGCTTATTGCATTGGAAACTGGGGAAGCGAAAAGCAAGGACTTCGAAATCGAGTGGGACAGTAAACGCGTTCCTCGCCAGCCATGGTGGCCGGCGGCATGGGCGAAAAACCATACGCTTGAATCGGCGCTAAAAAACTCCGCCGTCTGGTACTACCAGGAAATCGCCAGGCGCATTGGCGCGGAACGTATGCAGGCTTATGTCGACCGCTTCAACTACGGTAATCGGAACATTTCTGGAGGCATCGATCAATTTTGGCTAACCGGTGCGCTCAGGATTTCCGCGAACGAGCAGGTGGAATTCTTGCGTCGGTTCTATGTCAATCAATTCGGCCTGTCCGAGCGGACGGTGCAGATGACCAAAGACATGCTCATCCTGGAACAGACGCCTGACTACCGTCTGAGTGGCAAGACGGGATGGGCCGGACTTGGCGAACCAGGCGCGCCGCAAACGGGCTGGCTCGTAGGCTACCTGGAACGGCAGGGAGAGGTTTTCTACTTCGCGCTCAACATTGACGTGAAGAAAAGCCAGGATGCCGCTGCCCGCATGAAAATCGTGCGCACTGTATTCGGCGACCTGGGCTTGCTACCCACCGCCCCTTCCGCATTAACGCCGCAGGGCGCGCAACCTGCGATTTCTGCCGTTTCCAGATAGCGCCCGCATCGAATTCAGCTCGCCATTTCCACACGAGGCGTTGGCCTAGAAGCGGACGTCCTCGAGCGTCCGCTCCCTGCTAAAAGCGAGCATTCGCGTCACCGCACCGACATCCGAGCGTGGCCGCTTAGGGTCCCGCAGCGGCCATAACCCTCCCCTCCCGTATCAGTTCTAAATATCGGCTACATCGCGCAGCCGTACGCCGGAGAAGTTGGCCGCACTCAATGCATCAAACATCGCGCGGTCGCAGATAAGAGGTGCTCCCATGCGATCCTGGCGGAAGATATGGGCATCTCCCACAACGTCCTGTTTGAACACCAAGCTGGCTCCGCCAATGAGGCTATAAAGCTTCTCGTCCTCGCCGGTCTGATAATTGTGGCTGAGCTTGATCCTCACGCGAGAAGCGGCTTCATCCAGGGCATCGAGTGTGCGCAGCACATTGCCTAGGTAGTATTGAGGGGCGGGGCTGCCGTCAGCAAGGCTGAAGTCGCATGCCACAAATGCAAACGCCTCGGCGTCCAATTGCTCAAACAGTTGCTTCAACGGCTCCGACACAATCCATATACCAGCGAGCTCTTCCAGATCGCGTGGCATTCCGCCCTTCTCCGGTACATGAACCAGGTGCGGACGCTCCGGATACTGTTCTGGCATTCCGTTAGGACGCGAGACGACATTCATCCCCGGATCGATCAGCTTCAGTTCGTTGGCGATTTCTATGCCGGGAACCCTGCCGTTTCCCAAGAAGCTGGCGTCGATCAGGAAAAATTTGCCCTTATGAGACGCGGCTTCGGCTGAAACTTCAATGGCGGTCGGTTCGGTCACGGTGGCTTCCATCTTGGGTGCAGGGGCAGAACGGGAATGCAGTTGAGCCGATGCTAACGGGGCTTGAGCGCAGCCACAAGTTCCGTCGAAATGGTGCCTGTGGTACTTGATTCACTTGGCCGCTTCCGGCCAAGAGCGGACGGCTGCGGCGATGGCCGATGCGACCAAAAGTTCTCCGACGATCCGCGCAAGGGCCGGCGCGGGATGACGGCAAAAAAATAGCCGCCTTCAGCGTTCTAGCACCGACAAGATACTCCTGGCCGCACCCACGGCCATCCCACGCAAACCACCATTAGTCGTGCCACCTATGTGGGGCGTGAGAATGGCGTTTGGGGTGCCAGTCCATGGAGATTCCATGTTAATAGGCTCTTCGACAAAGCAATCTAGACCAAGGTAGAGCTCGTCGGCATGCAATTTCTTGCGCATGGCTACCTCGTCCAAGATCCCAGCTCGTGCGGTGTTTACCACGATGGCTCCTTTGCGCAACAAGTCCAACCTGCGCGCGTCCAGCATATTGCGGGTGCATTCGTCCAGCGGACAATGCAATGAGACGACATCGCTGGACGTAAGCAGTTCTTCTAGCTCTACCTTGTCGACGCCTCTCGGCAACTGATGCACCTGCAGGTAAGGATCGCAAACCATCACGCGCATACCGATCGCCTGTGCGAACCGCATCACCCTCGCACCAATGGATCCACAGCCCACCAAACCCAGCATCGCACCAGATAACTCGAAGCCCTGGTAGCTTTGTTTGTCCCAATGGCCTTCGTGCATGCGCCGATCGAGCCAGCTTATGTGTCGTGCGCAAGCGAGAATGAGACCCAGCGCCAGCTCTGCAACCGCTTGGCTGTTTGACCCAACAGCGGCAATTGCCTCGATGCCAAGCCGCTTGGCAGCTTCGCGGTCGATGGCGTCCATCCCTACACCATGCCGACCAATGGCTCTCAATTTCTGGGAAGCCAACAGTACCTGCTCGGTTATTCTCCCGTAGCGAAACAGGATGCCAACCGGTTGTTCGCGCTTCACTAGCGCAGTTAAGTCTTCCTGTGTAAATCGCGCACCGGTGTAGCAGAGGCGGTAGTCCTTCAAGAGCGCGACAGCGTCTGGGTGGACTTTCTCTTCGGTGATAACAATGGTTTCTTGGCTCATTTCTTCTCTACGTCTAGTGGATTTTCGTTCGCTACAGGATGGTGGTGAGGTCTTTGGTCGATAGCGCGACAATGCATCGCATCTGGCCCGAGATGGCCGCGGGCGGCCATTGAGCATCTGATTTACTCGATGAGCTCGACCTCTTTCACTAGCTGCTTTGGCTTCGCCTACCTGTGGGCTTACGGACTGATCTGAGGAATGTTTGCTTCTTTCATTACGTTGCGCCACATCGCCAAGTCATTTGAGATACGTTTGGTGAACGTCTGACCAATGCCGATAGCAACGACGTCTCCCGTCTGGCTCAAGCGCGTCTGAAACTCGGGGGCGTTAACCGTCTTTTCCAAGGCATCACGCAGAATTTTTACTCTTGTCCGTGGCACTTTCGACTGACTCACCAACCCAGTCCACACATCTACCTTAAAGCCCGGAACCGATTCGCTCACTGCGGGCACATTCGGCAGCAAGGACAGTCGCTCCGTCGACGTAACGGCTAAGGCATCCAGTTTCTTTTCCATGACTAGCGGCATCGTGACAGACGGTCCGATCATGGCGACGTCGACCCTTCCGCCCATCAGACCACTAATCGCGTCATTGTCTCCCTTATACGGGACTTTGAGGATGGCGGACTCCGTAAGCATACCGAGCCAATCTACTGACAGCGATTTGACATGCCCTGTGTAGGCCATGGAAATGCTCTCTGGCTTTGCTGCCGCCTTTTTCAACATCGCCGGAAGATCGGGGAACGCTCCGGCCTTGCTCACCAAAACGTAGGGATAGCGCCGTCGGAACGAGATGAGCGAACAGCATTAGAACGCTCACAAGAATGTGGCGCATATTGTCTCCAGCCTTGCTTATCGTGCCTCTATAAGTTGAGGCACTTGATCATTGGTTCTCAAGTCCTGCGGAGTGGACGCGCGAGGGTGTCGCGCGCCGTTCCCCTTAAAGACGCTCACCCTCTGCAAGTGCGCCGGCAGTGCGCAGCGCACCTTCAAGCCAGGAAGCTGAAGTGTCACCATGCTGAATCTGGTCCATACGCTTAGCTTCGTCAGCTACCTTCTTCGCGGCCAAGGGTAGAAGCGTAGCGACGTGCTCACGTTCGAGTGCGACGACACCGTCAATGTTGCCTATGACGAGATCTCCGGGGTTCACGGTTACCCCTCCGCAGCTCACTGACGCGCCGATGCGGCCTGCCACGTTCTTCGTGGGACCGTTAGGGTTGGTTCCAACGGCAAAGACGGGAAAGCCCAATTCTCGGAGTTCGTCGCAGTCGCGCACAGCGCCATCGACAACGACGCCTGCGAGTTTACGAACTTTGCAGGCGTTTATCATTAGCGCACCCATCAACGCCGCACTCATGTCGCCCTTGCCGTCAATGACCAGCACATCTCCAGGCTGTGCGAGCGCGATTGCGGCGTGAATCATCAGGTTGTCCCCGGGACGCACGTCGACGGTGAATGCGGGTCCAGCGAGCTTCATGCTCGGCTGAACGGCGGCTATGCGCCCATGCATAGCCCCCCGGCGACCATTAACGTCGGCAAATATCGCCGCTTGGTATTGCGCTGCCTGCTGGACATGCTCGGCGGAAACGCGGTCGAAGTCTCGATTTATGTTTGAGGTGGTCATGTGAGAAGTCACGATTGAAGGCTCGCGCAAAAGCGCTGGATCCGTTTGAGGGCCTCGGAGAGGTGTTCCTCGCTAGATGCGTAGGAAATGCGAAAGTGGCCGGCGGTTCCGAACGCGCTGCCCTGGACGACCGCCACGCCTTCGGCGCTGAGCAGTTCGAATGCAAAGATCTCGTCGTCGTCGATTCGCACGCCAGATGGCGTCTTTCTCCCGAAAGTGCCTTCGCACGACGGAAATACGTAAAAGGCGCCTTGCGGTGGCAAGCAACGAATACCGACGCAGTCGTTCAGTCCATCGACCACCATGTCGCGTCGGCGTCGGAACGCTTCGCGGCGGGAGGTCAGGTAATCTTGCGGGCCGTCCAGGGCCTCGACGGCTGCCCACTGGGCGACCGAACTTGAACCCGAGGTGATTTGACTCTGGAGTACTTCCATTGCCTTGATCAGCTTGCGCGGGCCAGCACCGTAGCCTATGCGCCAACCGGTCATCGCATGGCCTTTGGATACTCCGTTGATGGTCAGCGTACGGTCTTTCAGCCCAGGCTCGACCTGCGCAATGGTGCGATATGCGAAATTGTCATAGACCAGGTGCTCATAGATGTCATCGCTCATCACCAACACATGTTCGTGGCGCAGGAGCACCTGAGCCAGCGCGCGCAGCTCGTGCTCACTGTAAGCCGCGCCCGAGGGATTGGATGGCGAATTCAGGATCACCCACTTGGTTTTGGCCGTAATGGAAGCGGCTAGCGCGTCGGGAGTGAGCTTCAGCCCGTGATCCTGGCTGGTGTTCACGATGACCGGTGTGCCGTTGCACAGCGCCACGATCTCGGGATAGGACACCCAATAAGGAGCAGGGATGATGACCTCGTCGCCCTCGTTCAGAGTGGCCAGCAGCGCGTTGGCAATGACCTGTTTGCCGCCACTGCATACGATGGTTTCTTCCCGCTCGTATTGAAGGCCATTGTCTCGCTCGAACTTCCTTGTGATGGCGTCACGCAGCTCAGGAATGCCGCTGACGGGTGTATACCGAGTTCTTCCCTGGGTGATGGCACGAACGGCGGCGATGCAGATATTGTCGGGGGTATCGAAGTCGGGCTCGCCTGTGCTCAACGCGATGACGTCGCGGCCTTGTGCGGCCAAGTCGCGCGCACGCTGACTAGCGGCGATCGTGCTTGATGGTTTGATACGGGATAGTGAAGAAGAAAGATAGGTCATGGATCTCTAGCGCCGTTTAAGCATGCCGAATGTCCGACACGAACTTTTGGGCGCGTGGGTGTGTAGGATTATTAAAAAAATCTTCCGGCGTCGCCCGCTCCAGAATGGCACCCGCGTCCATGAACACGATGCGATCGGCCACTTCACGGGCAAAGCCCATTTCGTGGGTGACACAGACCATCGTCATGCCATCGGTTGCGAGCTGCTTCATCACATTGAGAACTTCGCCCACCATCTCCGGGTCCAGCGCGCTGGTGGGTTCATCGAAGAGCATGACCGGTGGCTCCATGGCAAGGGCTCGCGCGATCGCCACACGCTGTTGCTGCCCGCCGGATAGCTGCGGGGGGAAGGCGTCCGCCTTGGTGGCCAGGCCGACTTTTTCAAGCAGCGCCAGAGACCGATCACGCGCTTGCTGCACGCCCACACGCGAAACTGTTTTCGGACCGATAGATACGTTCTCCATCACGCTCAGGTGAGGAAACAGGTTGAAGCTCTGGAAAACGAAGCCGATGCGGCTGCGTAGATCGTTGACGTTGACCTTTGGCGCGTGGACGTCCTGGCCGTCCACCGTGATCGTGCCCCCAGAGATCGGCTCAAGTCGGTTGATCGTTCGGATCAGGGTGGACTTGCCCGAACCGGATGGGCCGCAAATGACAACGACCTCGCCCTTGGCAATGGTTTCGGAAATACCATCCAGCGCCTTGTAATCGCCGTAGTATTTCTGGACATCACGGAAGGTGATCATGTTAGGCATTCCTTAGCACCACGTTGCGGCGCATATTGATGGTTTTCTCCAGCTTTCCGACGGCCAAGCTGAGCGACCAGCAGATGAGAAAGTAAGTGGCTGCGAGGATTAGGTAGACCTCAAACGGCTTAGTGAGCAGTTGCGCATTGACCTGATAAGCGGCGTAGGTCAGTTCATTAACGCTGATGATGTAGCCCAGCGACGTATTCTTGATGAGGTTGATGAACTGGTTCAGGATGCTGGGCGTCATGTTCACAAGGGCCTGAGGCAGCACAATCTTTCGCATTGTCTGCATATAGGTCATGCCTACCGCGCGCGCAGCCTCGACCTGCCCCTTCGGGATGGCTTCGATCCCGGCACGAACAACTTCGCCCATAAAGGCAAGTTCATACAGAACTAACGCGCAGATAACTGTTGTCGTCCCTGAGATCGAGCGCCCAATCACCAGGGGCACGATGAAATAGGCCCAGAAGATCAGCAACAGGACGGGCAGCCCACGCACGGCGTTGACAATCACACCAGCAAAAAGACGCGATGCACGAAATGGGCTCGTGCGCGCCATGCCAATCAGTACCGCCAACGGAAACGAGATCACGAGCCCGGCGACAGCGATGAACAGGGTGAGCGCGAGGCCCCCCACAGGACCGTATGGATATTGGCCGATCAATAGCAGAAGGCCGTATTTGTCCAGGATATCGATCATGCGCGTTTCCCCGCGATTTTCAGCCGTTCACTCCAGTAGTGACCAGCGGCGGTCAGCACAAAGGAACATATCCAATAGAAGGCGGAAGCAAGTGCGAAGGCCTCAAAGGTGCGGTAGGTCTCGTTTTCAATCTGTCGCGATGCATAAGTAACTTCTGCCAGGCCAACAGTCATCGCCAGGCTGGTTGACTTGAATAGACTGAGCGATTGATTAACAAGAGGGGGGAATGCAGCACGCAATGCCTGCGGGATCAACACGATGCGCATCGACTGCAAATAGCTCATGCCGATCGCGCGCGCGGCTTCCAATTGGGTATGCGGCAATGACCGCAGGCCACTGCGCAGATCCTCCGACATGTATGCGGCGCTGTTCAGGGACAGGGCGATCCAGACAAGAACGAACTCGCTGTTATGAGCATTGATCCATGCCTGCCAGGAATCTGGCAATAGTTGCGGCACGCCGAAGTACCAAAGAAACACCTGCACCAGTTGCGGCACATTGCGGTGGTAGGCAACAAAGGCTTGCGTCAGCGCCTCAAACAACCTGACGCCGGACTCTCGCAGGGCAAGCAACATGAGTGCGATGACAAATCCCGCAACCCAGGACGCAGCGAAGAGCCCAAGCGCCATCGCTGCGCCGGCCGCTAGCCAAGTCACGTATTTGGCCTGGAGCACGACTCCGAAATTAAGCAATTCCATAATGTCCGCAGTGAATGTCGACAGTGAAGCGTTGCGCGGATCGATCAGAAAGCAGACAGAGGAGTCAGCTTCTTCTCGCGGGGAATCTGGAACTTCGTGTCAGGGCCATACCACTTGTCCCACATCGCATCGAGCTCGCCGCTGCTTTCCATCTCGGACAGTGCCTTGTTCACGGCGTCACGCAGCTCAGGTTCGTCTTTCTTCATCCCCAGTCCAGTCGGCTCAAAAAACAATGCCTCGTCCAGAAACCTAAAGCGGCCGCCACCTTCTTGAATAAAGCGCACGCCTGCCGCTTGTCCGATGGCTTGACCTTGAACCCTGCCCTGGACCAGCGCCAGGAAGGCGGTGGGGCTGTCCTGATAAGTCACGACTTCCGCAGTTGGAATACGGGCGCGTGTGAATGCCTCGGGTGTGCTGCCCTTGTTGGCGCTGATCTTCTTGCCAGCCAGGTCCGCAAACGTTTTGATGCCCGATGCTTTCGACACAATGATCTTGATCGGCAACTGATAGTGAATGTCGGAGAAAGCGATTTGCTCGGCTCGTTCTTTCGTGTAGCCCATGGCAGCAGCTACAACGTCAACGCGCCCCAACGTCAGCTCAGGGATGCGGGCCTCGACGGCAACGGGCTTATGTTCGAGGGTGACGCCAAATCGTTTAGCCAACGCATTACAAAGGTCAATGTCGAAGCCCATGTATTGACGGGTGCGGGGATCCTGGAAGGCCAGGGGCTCGGTACCGGACAGCGTTGCGCAGATCATGCGACCTCGGCTCTTGATTTCCTCCAGGCGGTTGGCATTTGCCGTGGTCGCAACCGCACAGAGCGCAATCAACAGGCAGCGGCCAAGTGTATGGGTGGTAAAGCGTTTGAATGTCTTGAACATATTGACTCCTGTGTTATGAATTGGACGATCGTCACGGGTGGCTCCTATAGCTGGAGCCTTGTGCATGCTGGGCTTAGCCGGTTGTCCGTGAACAGTCTCGGCTGACATTCATTCGAACTTCTATCCGCCCTGCTGATCGGCTTGCGGTCGTTCGTTAACCATCGACTGAACGGCATTTTTCGCACGTTCATCTACGAAGAGCTGGAACACATCCGGGCGCGCGTAATGACCAACGACATCAAGGTCATATTTGCCGCGAATAATGTTGTCGAGATCGATCTCAGCAACCATCACGGCCGCGCCCTCAAAATTGGGACCGACCAGGAAGTTCCCGAACGGATCGACGATGCAACTGCCACCAGCCGTGAGCGGTTCTGAGGGGCCGGGGTCTGCAGCGCTGACGTAGTCTTGGGGGTAGTCTGCTGCCGTGGCGTATTGGTTGGCGCTGAACACAAAGCAGCGCCCTTCTATGGCGATGTGCTGCATCGAGGATGGCCATGTGGTGGAGCTGGCAAGCGTTGGCGCGCAGTACAGCTCGACGCCCTTGGAATACATGGTCGTGCGCAGTAGGGGCATGTAGTTTTCCCAACAGATCACGGCGCCGAGCTTGCCGATATCTGTTGCATAGACAGGAAGCGTCGAGCCATCACCAAAGCCCCAGACGGTGCGTTCGCTTCCAGTGGGCATGAGCTTTCGATGTTTACCCAGGAAGCTTCCCTTGTCGTCGAAGAAAACGACCGTGCAATAAAGCGTGCCGCCGGCACGCTCAATCACGCCAGTGACGAGATAGATGCCCAAGTCTTTCGCTAGGACGGCGAGTTCGTCGATGTGGGGGCCAGGGACGTCGATAGCGTTGCGGTGATAGCGCAGAAACTCGTCGCGCCCCTGCATACTTCTGCCGCCGACATAGGCCCCAAAAGTGCTGCCCTTGGGGTAAGTACCCAGCATCGCTTCGGGAAAAACGACTAACGAGGCGCCTTGGTCACGTGCTTGGGTGGCCGCCTCTTTCATGCGAAGCAGAGTTCGCTCGTTGTCAAAGGCGACGGCCGCCGACTGCACAACTGCAGCCTTGAATTTTCTATTCATGGTATTTGTACGGAAATTAGGTGAATGAGGCCATCGACTAAGCCTCAGTCAGTGCGCGTCGCAGCGCATCGCGGGTCATTCGAGTTTGATATTGCCCTTCCGGACAGTCTCTGCCCACTTGGAAGCTTCCTTCTGCAGAAAGGCCGAAAACTCGGCTGGCGTGTTGCCCACGGGCTGCGCACCCATCTCGGCAAATCGCTTCTTCATTTGTGCTTCTTGAAGCGATTCAACCACCGCCTTATGCAGTCGACTGACGACCGGCTCCGGTGTGCCCGCCGGCAGGAGCAGCCCAGCCCATTCGTACGCTTCAAAGCCCGGCAGCGACGTCTGTGAAATCGATGGCGCATCGGGCAACAACGGCGAGCGTTCCGGCGCCGATATGGCCAGCGCACGCAACTTGCCTGAGGCGATCAGCGGATAACACGCCGCCACATTGCTGAACATAAAGTCGACCTGCCCACCCATCGTGTCCGCGATCGCCGGGCTGCCGCTCTTATAGGGCACATGCAACATGTCCAGGTTCAAGCCTTGGCGATATAGTTCGGCGGCCATGCGCTGCACGGTACCGCTACCGCCAGACGCAAACGTCAACTTGCCTGGTTGAGCGTGGGCGCGTTTGATCAGATCCGCCTGATCTTTAATCGGAGAGTTGCTGCTGACGATAATGACGTTGGGCATCAGCGTTACCAGCGATAGCGGCTGAAAATCCTTGTCTGAGAAAGGGAGGTTCTTTATCAGCGCTGGATTGATCGAAGAAGGCGTTGCGTCGTACAGCAGGGTGTAGCCGTCGGCTTGCGCCCTGGCCACAGCTGATTTGCCGATGACGCCACTTGCGCCAGGTCGATTTTCGACAATTACAGTGGTACCTAGATTGCTTCCCATACGCACCGCCAACTGACGGGCCACCACATCGGCAGCCCCGCCAGGGGCGTATGGCACCACCATTGTGATAGGACGTTCGGGAAAGGCGGCGTGCGCGGGACCCGCCAACAAAGAGCAGGTGAGCACAGCGATCTTCAAGATGGTTTTCATGGCGTGTTCGACAGAGAGGTGTTGATCGATCAGTGCGCCATTTCTGGCAGGCCGTGCTCAAGTGGCGGACGGGGCGGAAGGCCAAACGCTTCGGGCGCAGGAACACCCATGCGCGCCGTGCCAGGGCCGAAGCGCTCGGCAAACTCAAGGGCAAGCGGACGCTTATCCGTACGCAACCACAACCGCAACAAGTGGCGCTTCTTGTCCTCGTCTTCGTAGTCTTCAAAGGCTGTGCGCGAATGCACCGTGACATGGTTGTTCAATAACTGCATGTCGCCCGGCTCCATCTCCATCTCGAAGCACAATTCATTGCTGCCTGCGAGTTCGTCAAACAGATTCATCGCTTCAATCTGCTCGGGCGTCGCGGGGACACCACTTTTCTCGAATGCCGGCTCAATCGCATTTCGCAGGTAGCGGCAACTAAGCTTGCCGTTGCACAAACTAAACACTGGGATGCGATGATCGGATAGCGGCGTACGACCGGGAAGATGCTCACCCTTCAGGTCATAAAAGAATCCGGCATACAGCGGCTCGAGCAATTCTGGCTTGCGTTTGAGTATTTCGTTATGAATCGCGGTGGTGCTCGTAATGCGGCTTAAGCCGCCCGAACGCGCGACACGCAGACACAACAGACCGACTACATCGCAGTTGTCTGAATGGAAGTTGAGCTTAGCGCTGGTGTTGTAGCCCCGTGTCTTGTGCCCATACTTCACGCCCTCGTCCTTCACGTGGCCAAGCAAATGAGCACGCGAATTCTGCGTAACTGGCTTCCCTAAATGCCGCCCAATGCCCCAATAAATCCGCGACGCGTCGTCTTTGGAATAGTTGAGAACAGGTAGGCCACGCAGCACGGCCATGCCGATGCCATCTTCGACTTGCGCAGCTACCTTGTTGAGCATCGCCAACGTTTTGTCGAGTGGAAAGTCGTCCTTGGTGATGTCGGTGATCGGCATGTGGCTCACTTTCTCCAGCGCCGCATTGAGTTCGGCAATCTGGTCTGCAGTGAAGCGGTAGATCCAACTATGGTCGCTATTGACTTGGACTGCAGTCCAAGCGCTGGCATCTTCGATAGGTTTGCGTTCGGTCACTTGAAATCTCCCTGAAGCCGTGAAAAGTCGCATAAGAGCTGCTACTAAAACGGATGGTAAGATCGCCGAAACATAAGAAAAAGCGATATTTATCGATTAAAAAACATCGCATATTGGAATATACGGGTTTACCTAATCAGGACTTACCATGACCTTCAAGCAACTCGAAGCGTTCTTCTGGGTCGTTCAGCTGGGTGGCTTCGCGCACGCTGCGGACAAGTTGGCCACGACGCAATCTGCGGTGTCCAAGCGGGTGCAGGAGCTCGAGGACGTTGTCGCAACGCAGTTATTTGACCGCTCGCAAAGAAGCGCCCGCCTGACCGAGAAAGGGGAAGAGATGTTCCTGATCGCCAAGCGGTTCCTGCGCCAGCGAGACGAGGCGCTTGAACAGTTCGAACGCCCGGAAGTCGTTGAGCGCCGACTGCGGATCGGCATGACCGAATTGCCCGCCATGACTTGGCTACCGAGGTTGGTTAATGCGGTGCAGAGTCGCTACCCCAAAGCGCATTTCGAGCCCGATGTCGACGACAGTTTCCGGCTACGTGAGAAGCTGCTGAGCGAACGGCTGGACCTTATCGTCGTGCCCGACCTTTTCGAGGACACGCGCCTGCTGAAGACCCGCATCGGTACGGTGCAAAACGCCTGGATGTGCAAGCCGGGGCTTCTAGACGGAAATGCAAAGCTGCGAGTTCACGACATTGCTGAGCAGCGCCTACTTACTCAGGCGAATTTATCCGCCACAGGCATTCTTTACGACGAGTGGTTCAAAGCGGCTGGGTTGGCGCCTGTTGAACGCATCACTAGCAATAACTTGGTTGCCATCATCGGCATGACGGTGTCAGGTCTTGGCGTAAGCCATCTACCAAAGCGCTGCCTGCGGCCCATGATTCGAGCTGGTCTGCTTCAGGTGTTGCATGTGACTCCGAACGTACCCGACGTGTCCTATGTTGCCGTTCAGCGTGCAGATCGGACCAGTACTTTAGTGACCGACGTCGTCCGGATGGCCAGAGAGTGCTGCGCATTCGATCGGCCATTCCAGGCAGCTTCCGAACGGCTATGAGGTAATTTCGGCGCAACTGATCTCGCCTCGAACTCCTTCCCCCGTTCTAAATGAGACAAGTTCGGCGCGATGTCACGATATGGAAAAGGACGGTTATGAAGAGATCGACGTACACCAAGGAACGGCTATTCACTACGACGGCTCCCGGCCATGAAGGGACTTTCGCTCGATTCATTGCCGGGACATTCATAGGGCAGTTCCACTTCGTAAGCGGTCATGCAAGCGCGAGGAGCCGGCATCGCGTCTTATCAAGTTTGTTCGAAGCCTGTCCATGTCCGCGGAGTGGGGGCGCTTGACGGCGTGTCTAGGCAGGCGTTGAATCTACCGAAACGGATCATCAGATGCAGTACCTCAAAAGACCGTTTTTGCGACGTAAGCGTGGTCTCGACGGCGTGTAAGAAGGCTGCCACAGTTAGTAAGTATGGTTGGCGCCGTTGGACGATCGGTTAGGCGATCACAGTTCGGCTGAGTCAACCATCAACACCCCCGTCCATGCGCGCGTATCCACGTTCTGCCAGGTTTCTAAGCGAGACGTCCTCGAACTGCCCTGCGGTGAACTCGCAAGATAGTTGTAGATCAAAGACGTCGCGAACTTTGGCGATGTAGGAGACGTCCGTATCGGGGTTCAAGCTTGACACATTGATGCCGATGACAGCGCCTTGAGCGTCGAATACGGGGCCTCCGCTGGCCCCACCATGAATGTGTATCGACGTTTCAAAGCACGGAAACGGCAGCATGACGCGATCACGCCCGTCTGGGTGATGCTGAGTAATGTGTCCGTCATAAAAGTGTGGATTTAGGTCAAGCCGAGGGCGCTCCCCTTCTTGCTCGAAAGACGTGTCCGGGTAGGCGTAGGTGAACACGTGCTCATCGATCGCAGGGTCGCGCGCGCTCAGGCGCACTAGCGGGTTGGAAAGGTTAGCGCCAGTCAGCCGATGCGTCATATTGGCCAGTACGCACAGCGCGATGTCCGTGGTAGGGTGCATCACGACATTAACGACGGGGCGACGATAATATTGGCCGCCTTCTATGATCTGGATACCCCATAGGCCGGGGAAGCCCTGTGGATCGGGAGCGAGGGCGCTCTCGGCGACATGACGGGCAGTGACAACGGTGCTCTGGGTCACGAAAAAACCGGTTCCGATAACTTCCATCGCGCGGCCGGCGTTGATGTGCCGGTACAGCGGCACGACAACGGTCGACGGGTCAGCCAGGCGTCCGTCTTCGAAACGGGGTACAAAGAATTCGCCCGCCGCGACGCCCGTCAGCGCGGCGGACCGATGCCGGGCGGAATCGGTCTGTTCGCGTAATCTGGCCAGTTCGATGCGCTGCGCCAGCGTCCCGCGCCGTCTTGCGTCCCCCATCTACACAGCTCCCCTAATAATCCTGACGTCCGTAAAGCGACGCCCGAGGCGATGATCGCGCTTGGTCGACCCGGCACCTGTCGGCCGCGTCTGCCGAAGACGTATTCAACCGGCGCGGATTTTATCAAAAGCCCTCCGGCGCGAACGCCTCGGCAACCCCATGACAGAACTCCGCGACCTTTGCTGACAGCATCACGACCTCTCCGTGATCCACAGCAACAGGCTTACCTTCGTGATCAACCCCACTGCGATGCACGATATCGTGGCGCTTTTTAAGCGCATCCTGGAACGCCCTGGTGCTCGGGAGCTTAACGCCTAACCCTTTATCATAGAGCGGAGCAACATCGCTCCAGCGATGCCATACGAGGTGATACAGATATTCTTTTACCTTGGCCTTTAGGCCGTCGTATTGCGTGAAGATATCGCGGAGCGGTATCTTCTGGTCCTTAAAAGCCGGCAGACTCGTGATGCAGTTCTTCACGCGGTTGTCGTCCTTCTCGACCCAATAGAGCGCAGTCTCATACAAAAATGCTTCGAGTGCGCCGATCGTTTGGACGTAGACCAGCTGGATCGCGAGGTTTTGAGCGTGAGGGTGTCCGCGCAACGTCATAACATCTGCGCCCTGTTGTAGGCGCTGCTTCAGTCTGAAAATCGGCGTGCCGGCGTGGGGAATGTCAGGCAGATCCCACGTCCAGTCATCGGCATCCGGTTCGCGGAGAACCGGCGCCCATTCGTCGCCGCCTTCAGTTTCGATGTCTGCCGCAGCCTCGTTGATTACATCGTCCGACACGATCCTACCAAATCGACTATGTAGCTCCTCGTCCGGTGAATGCGGGCCGCCGTGAATGAACTGATACCCCCCTTCCCGGCTGTTGTAAGGCGTGTTATGGGCAGGATCGCAAAACCGCGCGTAGAACCATTCGCGCATGGCGGTGAGTTGCTCATCCCGCGGCGCAGTTTCGAGCCAGTCATTGCTGACTTCGAATGGACCATCGACATCGAAATCATTGGCGTGAGCTTCAGGCGGGAGGTTTACAAGCTCGTTGTCGTCCAAGTGATCGTTCCAACCCATCTTGCCCTCTTCACTAGTTACCGTAAGCTGCGGCAGTCCTGGACGGCCTGAACTGGCATTGAAGTTCTACAGTGTGCAACCCTCTCCACGAGGCTCGCTTCGGCAGGCCTCTTTTAAAGCTTAGCCAAAAGGTCGTTTGTCATTTCCCGCAGAAGGGTGTATTGAGCGTCAGACACTGCCGACGTGATGGAGTGAACAGCCTCATTACGCAGCTGTAGCAATGCTCGCGCATTCTCATATTCATCAATAGAGAGAACACCTTCGCTGTATGCCCTGTTGATAAGACTCAAATCCGTAACCTCGCTGAGGCATACATTTTCTTTTTGACAAACAATCTTCAGAGCGGAGATGTACGCGACCCAGAGCGCCGGCAATACCAAACTTGGGTTCCTACTCACGTTGTGGAAACGGTCTATCTCTTCCAGCCTCTCCCGAATCGCCTCTACTTCTGGGAGATCTGCCGGGGCCTCCGTGGGACGGCTTAGCTGCTCTGGGGTGACGGTCACGAGCATAAATTTCCAGCCGTGCCGTGCGGCCTCCTCGCCGATGCTCACATACCGGCTCGTGTCAAAGCGAGTTCCAGCCCGTTTGACCTCCACCAGAAGACGCTCGCTGCCTTTGGTCGCGAGTATGTCGGGCCTATAGCCTTGGAGTGGAAAGGGGATGTCGGATTGCGACGGCTCGAAGGTCACGGTGTAACCTTGATCTTCGTACCGCTTCGCTACAAACTTCTCAGCACGTAGCGAGTCGATGACGCTCATTTGAACACCTCGGCCAGTTCGATTGAATCGTGGATTGCCACATAGACGCAAACATCGCCATTGACCAGCGCATCCACAAGTTTTAGCGGCAAGCCCACAACGCCGTTCGGTTCGCCCAGGTAGCGCATGTGAGCCGAGACGTCTTTAACCATAGAGTCATCGCCGTACACGCAGCCGCACAACGCGTCCTGTACGGGTTTCACAAAGTTATTTACATCGCCGGGGTTCTGGTCGTCGCTTAGGTAAACCATGGTGAACTTCAACGGCACGCCTACGAGTGGCATAACGGGCCACGCTTGCCGCGCACGTCCATAGACGTAGTCAATCCAAGCCCTCTTATGGTCGGCGTTCCGCGCCTGGTGCGAAACAGGTCGTCGGGGCAACACGAAATCAACGATATGGGGCATAGGCGAAGCGTGGTCCGTTTGAAGCCTACCGGGGACGACTCTTTTTCACGCGCGGGAAGCCTAGATGGTACCTCGATACCGCAAAAATCGCAGTGACTTCGAACTCGCATGGCACACACCAGTCCGCGCCAACTTCGTTGTCGTCGAGACCCGGTTGGAAAGACCGGTCCACTCCGATAGCAGCCATTGAGAACCCGACCGGCTGACCGGCCGAGTTGGGTCGTTCTCGGCCTTTCGGCGAGGACGGCTCGCCGCCACTTTGAGTCATTCACCATGTGTCCGCTTCGGGTGAGAGCCCCCGGCTTGTTGAATGACATCGAGGGTCGACTAGAACTTATCAAACACGACTACCATCCGATGCCCTAGGACTTTTCCCAGTTCTAGCGCCAATGCGTCGTCTACGCCAGGTCCATCGAACCCAAACGCGAGGTTTCCCAACCCCCATGCCAGCGGTAAAAATCGCCATTGATTGATACTGTCCGATTGTTGACAGCTTGGACATTCGAGCGCGCCACGTTCTCCTGAATACCAGGCGGAAATCATTTCTTTCCACGGGAGAGAAGCGGCATCATGCTCTGCGGAGCAGCACGGGCAGCGCAGCGCCTCGACCTTCTGCGCTCCAGCGTTGTAGACACGCCGCCCCACGATTGCGCCTATCCCGTTTGTGCTCTGCTCGTTTACCCATTTGGCCCACCGGGCGATACCCGGGGCAGGCGCGTGGCTAACCGGGGAAAAGGCGACCTCGGCCCCAGGGGAACGAACAGCGATGCACATTGCTTCCATCCAGCTCATGCCGCTGTTGGCGAATGCGGGTGCGTCTTCCAGGGTGACGTCGAGATCGACGATGTAAATGGGTGAGTCGCTCATTGGATAATGAAATTCGATACGTGGTTCCGTGGACATAACGTACCAGGATATTCATCGATTGGCAGGGTACGAATCACCTTCGGCGTCGGCCACTGTGTGCATGAGTTCCGCTCCGTCAATCTCGTATTGTCCGCAGCGCGTCGAAAGTGACCCTTCCTCCCCTCACCTCCGCGATGCAATAATTCCGCCCACGGCGCAGCGATTACCAACGAATCCTTCGCCCCTCGTTGAATACCCCCCGACCAGCCAGCATAGGAAACATCGCCCTTGTCGCCCGCCCTTCGATATCTTTCGGCGCCTGCCTTGCGTCATGCACTGCCGACGTTGGCGCTTCTGGCCGCTGCCATCTGCGGGCCAACCCACGCCGAGACCCCGACCAAACTTGACGCCACCTCCAACGCGCCCAAGCCCGCGTTGCGCAAGCTGAATCCCGCTCCCACACAGGCCTACGAAATTCGCCTGACGCTTGCCAATGCCACCGATCTCTCAAGCGCAGCCGACGGCAAATCGCCGTTTACGGTAGTAGAGGGCACTGTGCAGTTCGACGCCAGCAACGGCGCCCGCTGTGGAAAATCCAACGCCTTGTCCGGCCACGTGCCGACATTGTCCAGCCACGAACCGTTCCGCCTTTCCCGTATATCCGCCACCGAGTACGTGGGCACCGTGTATGCCGACATGCTGCTCGATGAGGACTATTACGGGCGCGGGGTATGCCATTGGGCATTGACAGAAGCGCGCGTCGCGATGCGCGCGCGGGCGGACCGCACTAATACGCGCTTCGTAGCCGCCCTGCCCGCGCAACAAGTGTTCGCGGCCGGCACACTGGCGCGCTATTTCTGGAAAGGGTATTACCCCAGCTTCGAGCAGAGGCAACATACCGACTATGGGAGCACACAGCTCGACACCGTTCCGGCCGACAAGCGTAGCGAGTTCTTCACCGTGACCTTGACGGCCAGGAAGATCGGTGGCGACGCTCAAGGCAAGTGAATAGAAGGCCCGGCTTGGTGGAATGATGGAATCGAAGCCGCCCCAGGGCGGCTCAATCAACCACGACCTCCCGCTCACAAAGCGATAAGTACCTTGCCCATGACCGATGCCGATTCCAGCGCGTTGTGGGCGTCGGCAATCTTTTCCAATTTCACCCTCATCCCGATGTGCGGCGCATAGTTGCCGCTGGCCAGGCATGCGGTGATGTCCCCGATCGCGTCGATTTTCGCTGCAACAGGCACCGAATAGATGTACACGAATCGCAGCACGCAGCCATGCACCATCGCGCTTAACAGCGGCAGCGTGAGCGTGTCGGTGGCATGCGTCATCGCGTAGGAACTGATGACACCGCCAGGCGCAAGACACGCCATGTCGATATCCAGGTTTGCCTTCACGTTGACATCAACGATGCGGTCCACGCCCGCGTTGCCGGTGCGTGCGTTGATGGCCGCGGCAACATCGTCGTTCAGGCGGTCCAGCACCAGGTCCGCCCCCGCCGCGCGGGCGACGGCGGCCTGCGCTTCGTTCATGACGGTGGCCACGACCCACGCGCCCGCCCACTTTGCCAGCAGGATGGCGGCGGTGCCGACCACGCCCGCCCCGCCCTGCACCAGTACATTCTTGCCCTGGATATCACCATCGGCGAAGAGACAGCGATGAGCCGTCAACGCCGGAATGCCTAGTGATGCCCCGACGTCGAACGACACGTTGTCGGGCAGAGGCACGGCTTGCGCCGAAGGCACCACCACATATTCAGCCGCGGTTCCTGTTGGCCTGCCGTACTGTGCCTCATAGATCCATACCCGCTGGCCCAGTCGACTGGCATCTTTCGAATCGCCCACGGCATCAATGACGCCCGCGCCGTCCTGATGCGGAATGATCCGCGAGTACGGCATCGCGGACGAGAACCCGGTGCGGGCCTTGAGGTCAGTAGGGTTCAGCCCCGACACGTGTACGCGTACCCGGACTTCACCGGGGCCGGGTTGGGGAATGGGTAGTTCAGCAACGCAAAGCACCTCATCGGCGGGGCCCTGGCGTTCGTAAAAAGCGGCTCTCATGGATTTGTTCTCCGTCTTGGAAGGCACTCCTTCCGTCAGCCGGCATTATCAAAATCCAGTGTCTTTTTTACAAGTAGGCACACGCTTTATACATAAGGATAAAAACTATACTATTGCGACTTTACGGTTACTAACGGAGCATCTATGGCCCAAGGCAAGCTCGATCAATACCGATGCGCGGTGGAGATCACCGTCCACATCGCGGGCGGCAAATGGAAGCCCTTGATCATTCACTACCTGCTGAGCGGAACCAAGCGTTTTGGTGAACTGAAAAAGCTGATCGGCGGGGTCACGCAACGCTCGTTGACGTTGCAACTGCGCGAGCTTGAGGCAAGCGGCATTGTCAGCCGTGAAGTGTTTGCCGAAGTGCCGCCACGGGTGGAATACACGTTGACGGCGCTCGGGACCACGCTGGCTCCGACGCTGGAAGCGATGAAGTCCTGGGGCGAGCACTACGTGGCGAGCAAGACGCGCAAAAGGAAGGGCTGAGCGCAGCGAGCTACCCTTCCCTGCTTGGAGAAAGGATGCCCCTGCGTCCGGCACGGCCGCCTACGCCGCCGTGCCGAACGCATGGATCAATACTTGTAGTTCACACCAAGCATGGCGCTGAACGGTGCGCCGTAGTAATTGCTGTAGACGTTGGTGCTGGCGTAGTACTTCTTGTCGAAGATGTTGTTCAGGTTCAAGGTCGCCGACCATTGGCGGTTGAACTGGTAGCGGGCCATCAGGTCCACCAGTGCATAGCCGCTTTGCGACGATTCAAACTGTTGCCCGCCCGGGCCACGCATGGAATAGTCGCTGCCGCTTTCCCAACGCACGCCGCCGCCCACCGTCAGCCCGCTCAGGTCGCCCGGCAGGCGATAGGTGGTGTACAGCTTGGCGATGTGGCGCGGCAGGCCCACCTGCGTGATGAAGCCTTGCGGCAGGCGGCGGTCTACATAGGCATACGACAACTGCATCTGCCACCCTGGGGTCAGCTCGCCGCTGAGTTCGGCTTCTACGCCGCGCATCACCGCGCCATCGGCAGCCACGTAGGCGCTGTCGCCATTGGGCGCCAGATTGTCGCCGTCGATCATGGCGTAGTTGTCCTGGCGGGTGCGGAACAAGGCCAGCGACCCGTTCAGTTGGCCATCCAGCCACGTCGACTTCAGGCCGATCTCGTAGGTATTGCCCTTGATGGGTTCCAGCACGCCGCCCGATACGTTCTGCGCCTGCTGCGGTTGGAAGATGCTGGTGTAGCTGGCGTACGCCGACAAGGTGGGCGTCAGGTCGTAGACCAGGCCCGCGTAAGGCGTGTAGACGCCCTGCTCGCGCATATTGTCCGGGTATGAAGAACCATCGTTGTAGTTGTAGGACGCCTGCTGGTCCCACCACGTCACGCGCGATCCCAGCACCACCGACAAGGCATCCGTCGGGCGCAGGCGCAGCGCGCCATAGATCGACGATTGCTTCTCGGTGTAGTAACGCTTGCCCGTGGTCTGCCAGTCGGGTTCCGGCATGTTGCCGGACCAATCACGTATGTCCGGGATCTTGGCGTCATAGCCTGGCGCCGTCCATAGCGGGTACATATCGTAGTCGCCCCGGGTGCGCGACAGGCTGGCCCCGACCACCAGGTCGTGCTGGCGACCGAACGCGTTGAAGGCGCCGCTCAGGCTGGCGTCCACGGCGTTCTGCGTTTTCGGGATCGGCCATTTGGCGACCCACAACGATGCGCCCCGGCCCGTGTTCGGATCCGCCCAGCCGTTGCTGCTGAACCAGCCATAGGTGCGGTCGTTGTCGTCGCCCGTGTGCGACACGGTCACCGAGCCTTTCCACAGCGGTGCAAACTCGTGGTCCAGCGTGGCGAACACGTTGTAGCGCGTGCGGGTCTGGCGGCTCCAGTCAGTGGCCGAGTTGAAGCTCTGGCGGAAATCCGTTTTCGTGCCATCCGCGTACGCGGCCGGAAAGCCGAAGTACGAGCACGCCGTGCAGTGCTTGCGCTGGTATTCGCCGCCCAAGGTCAGCATTGTGCGTTCGCCCAGGTCGGCCTCGATCACGCCATAGAGCAGTTGCGAATCCTGTTTGACGCGGTCGATGAACGAGCCGCCCTCTTGCCACGCGCCCACCACGCGGCCGCGCAGTTTGCCGGCTTCGTCCAGCGGGCTGCCCAAATCAAATTCCGTGCGCTTGTAGTCCCACGACCCAACCGCCGCGCCCACGCCGGCCTGAAATTCCGGCGTCGGCCGCTTGCGCACCAGGTTGATGGACGCCGCCGGATTGCCCGCGCCGTTCAACAAGCCCGTTGACCCGCGCACCACTTCAATCCGGTCGTACAACGCAGTGTCCAGCCCCAGGGCATTGAAGTCCTTGTGCGTGGGCACGCCGTCCACCTGCATGTTGGTGACTTCCATGCCGCGCGCGTACAAGCCCTTTTCGTTGTCGTCGGCCGATCCCTTCTTCTTGAAGGTCAGCCCCGGCGTGTTGGCGATGGCGTCTTCCAGCGTATTGAGCCCCTGGTCCGACAAGCGCTGGCGCGTCATCACCGACACCGACTGCGGCGTCTCGCGCAAGCTCATCGGCAGCTTGGTGGCCGTGGTGGACACGCCCACCGTGTACGAGTCCGTGCCTTCGCTAGGGCCGGGTTCACGCGAGCCCAGGACCTCCACGGGCGCCAGCGTCTGCGCCGACGCGCGGCGCACACCGTAGTTGTTGCCGCCCTGGCTGACGGCTTCCAGCCCCGTGCCCGCCAACATCGCCGCGAGCCCCGAGGCAATGCCGTATTCGCCTTGCAGGCCCGCGCTTTGCTTGCCCTGCGTCAGCGACGCATCGAAGGACAGCACGACGCCGGCCTGTGCGGCAAAACGGCTCAAGGCCAGACCCAGCGGCCCGGCCGGCACGTCATAGCGACGCGCGCTGGAAGCCGAGTCGGCGGCTTGCGCCCAGGCCGGCGGGGTGGACGCCAGTGCCATCAAGGCGGTAAAGAGCGCGCACGCAACGGGCGCCAAGGTGCCGGGGTGGCGATGTTTGGACGGTAAGGAAGGCATGGGATGAAGGTTTCCGTGAATCAAATCCGACGTAATCCCTGCTAAGTCGGATGAGCGCGGAAAAAGGACAATGCCCGGTGAAAATAAATTCAGCCCCGGGTGGTGATCCGGGTGTAGTAGCGGGTGAAGCGGGATACCCGCACGGGCAAGGCACGTTCCACGGCGGCCAGCGCGCGGTCGGTGTCGTCGATGGGAAACGCGCCCGACACGCGCAACTGCGCAACCGCCTCGTCGCAACGCAGATGGCCGGGACGGTAACGATCCAACTGCGCCACAAAATCGGCCAGGCGCATGCCATCCACGACCAACAGGCCGCGCGTCCAGGCGTCGGGCTCGCCCGTGATCGCGCCTTCATTGCGGGCGGCGGCCGTTTGCAGCACGCCTTGTTCGCCCGCCTTCAGCACCAGCGCCGCACCGCCGTCGGCCGGCAGCAGTTCAACCGCATGGCGCAGCACCGCCACGCGCGTCAGGTCGTCCAGCCGGTTGACGGTGAAGCGCGTGCCCAAGGGGCGCACGGTGCCGTGGCGCGTGCTCACCCGTAGCGGTGGCAGGCCCGGCGTGGTGCGTTCGGTATCGATCAGGACCTCGCCGGCGTGCACGGTGATGTGGCGCCCGCGTGCGTCCACCGCCACATCCACCGCGCTGGCGCTGTCCAACCACAGCAGCGTGCCGTCCGTCAGCAAGAGTTCGCGGCGTTCGCCCGTGCCCATGCGGTAGTCGGCCAGATATCCGGCCACCATCTGCTCAACCGGCAAGACGCGCCAGGCCAGGACACCGCCCCCGCCCACCAGCGCCACCGCGCCCAGGCTGCTGCGCAAGACGGCGCGTCGCCGAGCAAAGTGATGATCGGCGCGGTTTAGCGTATCGGCGGCAAGCCGGGCCGGCGCCGCGCCCAAGGTGCCACGCAGCCGCTCCACCTGGCGCCAGATGCGCGCGTGTTCAGGGTCGGCCGCCAGCCAGCGGCCATGCGCCGCCACATCGGCCGCGCTGACGTCGTCGGCGCACAAGCGCGCATACCATTGCGCCGCCGCGGTGATGGTCTTGTCGGCCATCTGCGCTACTGCCTTTCCAAGGCATACACCAGGCAATGCTCGGTGGCGCGCGCCATGTACTTCTTGACCGAACTGACCGTGACGCCCAACTGCCCGGCGATGTCCGTATAGCTGGCGCCTTCAAGCTGAGACATCAGGAAGGCGCGTCGCACCTTGTGCCCCAGGCCGTGCAGCATGGCGTCGATCTCGCGGATGGTTTCCAGCAGGATGGCCTGCGTCTCGGGGGAAATGGCGTGCGCCTCGGGTTGCTGCGCCAGCGTTTCCAGCCAGGCGCGTTCCAAGACTTGGCGGCGGATGTGATCCACCAACGTGCGCTGCGCCACCGTTGCCAGAAAACTGCGCGGTTGCCGCACGCCCTGCAACTGCGCCATCGACGCCGGCGATGCCAGCAGGCGCATGAAGGTGTCCTGCGTCAGGTCAGCAGCTTCGGCGGGCACGCTCAAGCGCCGTTGCAGCCAACTCCGCAGCCACCCGTGGTGGTCGCGGTAGAGCAAGCCCAGCTCGCGGTGCTCCAGAGATTCCAAGGACGACATGGCGGCAGCGCGATCGCTTCCCAAATTTACGAATGGGAATTGTAATCATTATTGATCGTGCCGAAAAATTTTCATGGTCCAGTTGTTGTTGCCAGGACAGCCCCCGCCTTCTGCGACAATGCGTCCCTCATATCGACCAACATCGACCCAACAAGACCAAATGAACCTAAGGGCAATAGGCATCGCTACGCTGGGAGCCGTGGCGCTGACGCAATCTCCCCTCTCCTACGCGCAGAACATCAACGGAAAAAATCTCTTTACGCAGCGATGTGCCATGTGCCATGGCGCGGATATCAAAGGGACCGGGCCATTGGCCAAGAAGAGCAATCCGCCCACGCCTGACCTGACCACCGCCGCTTTCAAGAAGCGGCTTAGTGACTACCCCGGCGTCATTGTGTCGTCGGTAATACTCCGCCCCAATGGAGACCTGATCCCGCGAACCTTGCGAGAGAACGGTGTGAAGCTGGCGCCGCACACCTGGACGGTTCAGGACTTTCGCGATTTGAATAAATACATGACGGGTGTGATCTCGAAGAGCCGATGATCTTTGTTTGACCTGGGCCGGCCGTCAGCGTCGCTTGGCCGGCGCATTGACCGCGGCCAAGGTCTCGCGCACGCATTCGGCCATACGCCGCGCTAACGTGCTGACCGGGAAGTGGTCGGAGGTAACGGCATAGCTATGAAATTCCACCTTTTCCGAAAACGGGATTTCACGCAGCGCGGAAATGCCCAGGGCGCGCGGCACCACGGGGTTGACGATAGAGACGCCCAACCCCTTGGCGACCATGCTGCAGATGGTGGTGGCGTAGGGGGTTTCGATCGAGAGGATGCGCGCATCGTCGGGAAAGAGGCGATCGATGGCGGCGCGGTTGAAACTGCCGGTGGGTAGCGAGATGAAGTTCTCGTCGCGGAAGTCCGTCGGCATCAACCGCCGTTTCGCTGCGAGCCGATGGGTGCGCGGCACGATGCCGACGCCATGGGCCGTGTTGATGCGCTCGTAGCGCACGCCGGGCAGATCGGTATGCAGCGAACAAAAGCCGATGTCGCAGACGCCGGTGGCCAGCCACTTGGCGACCACGTCCGAACCGCCGGTGTTGACCACCACCGGGATGTCCGAGAACTTGTGCCGGAACAGCGCGATCGCGTCGGGCAACACGCACTGGGTGATGGAGCCGACCGCGCCGACGCGCAACAGGCCGGTGCCACGACGGCGTATGGAACTGGCGCTGTCGTTCAGCGATTCAAGGCCGATGAAGGCGCGTTCGACGTCGGCGTAGAACGCTTCGGCTTCGGGCGTGGGGATGATGCGGGTGCCGACCCGCTGGAAAAGCACGAAGCCCAGGGCCATTTCAAGCAGCGCGATCCAGCGGCTGACGTTCGGTTGCGACGTGTGCAGCAGGCCCGCCGCGGTGGTCATGGAGCGGGTCATCATGACGGCCCGAAAAGCCTCGACTTGTTTGAAATTCATGCGCGGGACCAGATCCGAAAACGGGCGTTCAAATCATATCATTTTTGTATTTGAAGCCGTAAAACTCTGATTTGACGCATGAATTGGCGCGGCGGGAGACTACGGTTTTAAGCCTCACAGCCACCGGACCGATATGGAATCCAAAGTCAGTGCCCGCCTTAAGCAACCCCTCGCCAAAGAAGTGCTGCAGCACATTTTCCTTCCGCGCCTGAACCGGGAGTTCTTCACCAATTTCGAGATGCTCACCCAGATCAACCTGGCGCATCTGCTGATGCTGCGCGAGCAAGGCATTCTTGAGCACGACGCCACGCTGCGTCTGGCGCGCGCGCTGCTCACGATGCAGGCCGACGGCCCCCATGCGGTTGAACTGGACCCGGCGCGCGAGGAAGCCTATTTCAACTACGAGGCGCACCTGATCAAAGCGGTGGGCCAGGAGCTGGGCGGCAGGCTGCACACCGCAAGAAGCCGCAATGACATCGGCGCCACCATCGACCGCATGCGAGCCCGCGATTTCGCCGCCCGCATCGGCACCGCGCTGATCGAGGTGGCGCGCGTCGCCTTGGCTCAGGCCGAGCGCTATGCCGATTGGGTGATGCCGGGCTACACCCACATGCAGGCGGCGCAACCCATTACCTATGGCTATTACCTGTCGGCGTTGGTGGATGCCTGGTCGCGCGATATCCGTCGGCTGGCGCACGCGCTGGACACGGCCGACGCCTCGCCGCTGGGGGCCTGCGCCTTGGCAGGCACGTCGTTTCCGATCGATCGCGCCGACACCAGCGCCATGCTGGGCTTCAGCGCGCCGTTGGCCAATGCGCTGGATGCCGTGGCGTCCCGCGATTTCGCGCTGGAACTCAGCGCAACGCTGTCGATCATGATGGTGACCTGCAGCCGCATGGTGCAGGATTTCTATATCTGGTCCACGCCCGAATTCGGCTACCTGTCGTTCCCGGACAGTATCGCCAGCACGTCCAGCATCATGCCGCAGAAGAAGAACCCAGCGGTGCTGGAATACCTGCGCGGCAAGACGGGCCACCTGATCGGCCTGACCAGCGCGGCGCTGTCCACGGTCAAGTCCACCCATTTCACCCACTCCGGCGACAGCAGCCGGGAAAGCACCCGCACCTGCTGGGAGGCCTGCGAAGAGGCACTGAAGGCGCTGGAGCTGATGCGCCTGCTGGTGGAGCAGGTCGAACCCAACCGCGCGCGCATGGCGGCACGCGCAGCGGATGACTTCTCGACCGTGACCGATCTTGCGGACCTGTTGGTGCGCAAGGCCGACGCCTCGTTTCGCGATGCGCACCACATCATCGGCGCGGTGGTTCGGCAGGCGCTGGAGCAGAACTTGCCGGCGCACGCCATCACCCCGGCAATGATTTCGACCGCTGCGCAAGAACAGTTGGGCCGGCCGGTGGCACTGGCGGCCGACGACATCGCCGCCTGCCTGGATCCGGTGCGCAACGTGGCCGCGCGTGTGTCGCTCGGTGGCCCGGCACCGCAATCGGTGCGGCTGCATCTGCGGGAACAACAGACGATTCTCGACGCACATCAGGCGGTGATTGACGCTGCACGGCAACGCGCCGCCGACGCCAGCGAAATGCTGCGCCGGCGCGTCAATGCGCTGGTCAAGCAGGAATCTGGCGTAGCCGCCGCCTGAGGCATCGCCGTATAAATCAACCAAGGCAAGGGGAATTCAATCATGTTCAAAGTCAAAGTACTTTCTTTTGCCGCGGCGCTGACCGCGGCCATCAGCCTCAACCCGTTGGCCCACGCAGCTGCTGACTATCCCAGCAAGCCGATCACGCTGGTTGTTCCATTCGCCCCGGGTGGCACGGTGAACCTGATGGGACGCTTGCTGGCTCATCACATGTCCGAGACGCTGGGGCAGACAGTCATTGTTGAAAACAAGCCCGGCGGGGGTGGCAGCATCGGCGCCAACTTCGTGGCCAAAGCGGCGCCGGACGGCTATACCCTGCTGCTGGCGACGATGGGGCAACAGTCGATTCAGCCGCTGATATCGAAAAACCTGCCCTACAACGCTGACAAGGATTTCGCGCCGGTAGCGCTGTTCTCGACGGTACCCAATGTGCTGGCGGTGTCCAAGGACACACCGGCCACGACCGTGGCCGAGCTGGTGGCCTATGGCAAGGCAAATCCCGGCAAGCTGAACATGGCATCGGCCGGCATCGGTTCGGTCAATCACATGACGGGCGAGCTGTTCATGTTCCGTTCTGGCGCCCGCTTCGAGCACGTGCCATATCGCGGCGCGGGGCCGGCGACGTCGGACCTGCTGTCGGGCCAGGTACAGGTGCTGTTCGCCAACCTGCCGAATGTGCTGCCCTACGTGAAGTCAGGGCAGGTGCGGGTGCTGGCGGTGGCCAGCGACAAGCGCAGCGATTCCATCGCCGATATTCCCACGCTGGCCGAGGCCGGTGTGAAAAACGCGGTCGTCGAGTCCTGGTACGGCGTGATGGCGCCAGCCGGCACCGATCCGCAGGTGCTGCGCAAGCTACAGGACACGGTCGTCGCCCTGGCCCGCGACAAGGCGATGGTGGAGCAACTGGCTGAGCAAGGTGCGGTGCCGTTCCCGGGCAGCAGCGAAGACCTGGCGAAGCTGTCCGCCGAGGAAACACGACGCTGGAAGCAGATCATCGACAGCGCGAAGATCCAGGTGAATTAAGGCCTTCACCACGCAACCGTCGACGCAGGCACCGCCCCGTGCGATGGAAAATGCGGCAACACGTCGGCGGCCAGCTCCTCCAACACCTCGGATGCCGGGCGCTGCGAAAACTGTATCCCCAGGGCGGCGTGGTTCACCCCCGCCGCCTGCCACGCTTCCAGCAACGCCATCAGGCCCTTGCGCCCCGTGCGCAGCACATAGCCGCCATGCAACGGCGTACGCGGATAGTCGGGGTCATCCACCAGGTCTATCCATTCGTTGGTCATGTGCGGGCGGAATGCGCCCCCGGGAACAAGGTCGCGCCAGGCACGGATTTTTTCCGCCAGATGCTGGGGGCCTGTGGCGGTATGGGTCGCATTGGGATACGTCAGCCAACCGTCCGCGTGCTCGGCAATCCACGCGAGCGACTGGCCGGACGAGCCCGTCACCATCATCGGAATCGCGCCCGCGACGGGCTTGGGCAGGAACTCGGCGCCCTTGAAATGACCCAGCGGCGAATCGATGGCCAACGGCCCGGCCTGCATAAGCTGGCGCATGTAGCTGAGCGCTTGGGCGAAGCGCTCTGCCCGATCCCCGTGTTCCAGCCCATAAGCCGGGAACTCAATCGGTCTGTCGCCCGACGCCACGCCCATCACCAGGCGGCCGCCAGACAACTGATCAATCGTTGTGGCGGCTTTGGCCAGGTCGATGGGGTGACGCAAAGAGACGACGGCGCTGCCGCTTGCCAGCGCCACGTGCTTCGTACGCGCGGCCAGATAGGCCAGATAGGTGAAAGGGTCGAACACCTGCCCGGCATCCCCAAAGGACGGATCGAACAAGGGCACGTCACGGACCCACACGGCAGCAAAGCCCTGCCTGTCGATCTGGCTGACAAGATCTGCCTGGCCGGCGAGCACGGCCATGTCCCCGGCGTAGTGGCGCAGTGGCAGGAAGATGCCAACGGTCAATTTATCCGGCGCGAACATGCGACGGTATCCGGGGTGTGCGTAAAAAGCGGCGTAGCACGCGCCGCTCGTGGGTGCGGGGAAGTGGGTTGCGTTCATTGAGTTGTGTGATTGGGTCGTGATCGGGTTGTGATCGGGCAGTGCCTTGTCTTCACGGGCCGGTTGCCGGCGCCGGCAACGTGATGCCCTTGCGTACGGCGGGTCGATCCGCCACGCGCTCGTGCCATGCGCTCAAGTGACGATGCCGGCTGAAGTCGAAATGGATGATTCGCGCGATGTGCGTCCAGCCGAAATGGGCAATGTCCGCAATGGAATAGTCGTCACCGGCCAGATAAGCGCGATTTGCCAGCACGCGATCCAGCACCGCGAACGCGTCTTCGGTAAGACGCCGATATCGGTCGATGGCGCTGGGAATGGGTTCCGGCGCAAAGAGCTCGAAGTGCACGCGCTGGCCCAGCATCGGCCCCACGCTGGAGGCATGAAACTGCAACCACTTGATGGCTTCCCAGCGGGCAAGCGGGCCCGAGGGCAGCAGCTTGCCCGTCTTGTCGGCCAGGTACAGCAGAATGGCCGCGGACTCAAAAAGCACCACGCCCGTCTCGCTGTCCGTCAGCACGGGAATGCGGCCATGGGGGTTCAGCGCAAGAAAGTCCGGCTGGCGATGTTCGCCTTCATCGATGCGTACGTGGTGCAGGCGATAAGGCAAGGAAAGCTCTTCAAGTGCAATGCTTGCCTTGAAGCCATTGGGCGAGCTGTCGGAATAAAGATGCAACATAGCGGCTATAGATAAACTAAATTACTGGGTTCGCAGGGAGAGCATGAATTCTCATCCTTTCAATGCGTGGATAGAAGCGATGCTTTCTACTGATTAAATTTAGTAAATCTAAACTTCCTATGACCTATCCCTTGCAAGCGCTGCGCACCTTTGTGGAAGTGGGACAGCGCGGCAGCATCAAGGCTGCGGCACAGGCGCTGCATGTCACGCCTGGCGCGGTGAGCCAACAAATTCGATTGCTGGAAGACCGCCTGGGCGTCGTATTGCTGGAGCGCGAGCGCCTTGGCATGCGCCTGACCGCTGCGGGCGCAAGCTTTCATCCCAAGGTACAGAATGCGTTCCTTCAAATTGACCAGGCCGTGCATGCCTTGGAAGCAGCCAAGGGCGGCAAGAGTCTGACGGTCAGTACAGTGGCCGCGTTTGCGGCGTCTTGGCTGGTGCCCCGGCTGGGGCGCTTCAAGCAATTGCATCCTGATATCGAAGTCCGCGTGGAAGCCACGTCTGACCTGGTTGACCTGCGCCGTGATCGCGTGGACGTGGCCTTGCGCCATGGGCTGGGCGACTATCCCGGGTTGGAGGTCAGGCCGCTGATGGCGCCCGTCTTGATGCCGGTGGCTTCGCCCACCTTTATGCAGAACCAGCAGGCCGTGATCCGTGAAGCCCGCGATTGCCTGAACTATCCCCTGCTACACGATTCCGACCGCGCGGACTGGCCGCTTTGGCTGAAGGCGCACGGGGTCGATGACGACGCGCGCGCCGAACGCGGCAACGCATTTGAGGATGACTTCTTGCTGATCCGCGCAGCAGAGGCGGGCCAGGGCCTGGCGCTGGTTCCAGAAGCCTATGCCCAAGATGAAATCGCGGCGGGTCGGCTCGTGCAGGTGCTGGACAAGCCGTGGCCCGCGCGATTCGCTTACTACACCGTGACCCGGCCAGATGCTGCGGACCGCCCGGAAGTGCGCGCCTTCCTGGATTGGATAGGGGTAGAGGCCGCGTCCTAGCGCCAGCAGCCTGCTACCCGCTTCGGGCCAAGGCTGCTCGCCGCCCCGTTGTTAAAACCCGACATCGACCCCGCACACCATTTGTTGCAAATGCGAATCGATCGCACTAATAGTAAGATCGCGCCTCTTTCAAAAATTCTCGGATCCTGGAATGCGGCGCGTCATCCTCTCGGCATGTTTACTGAACACGGCAGTTCCCGTGGTGCTGGCCAATGACATCGGCGAGGCCAAGCCCATCGAACTGGATGCGGTCAGCGTGTATGGCGATGCCGAGCGCGCCGATGGTCCGGTGATCGGCTATCGCGCCACCCGTTCGCTAAGCGCCACGCGCACCGACACCGCGCTGCACGACGTGCCGCAATCCATCAGCGTGGTGCCGCGTGACGTGGTCGAGGACACCAGTGCAACGCGCTTAGAACAAGTGCTGGACTACGCCGGCGGCGTCGGCCGCGCCAACAACTTTGGCGGACAGGGGCTGACCACCGTCACCGTGCGCGGCTTCACCACCGGCGAGTACTACCGCAACGGCTTTCCCATGAATCGCGGCTATCCCAACGCGCCCGATTCCTACACGCTGGAACGCCTTGAAGTGATCCGTGGCCCCAACACCAGCCTGTATGGCCGGGGTGACCCCGGCGGCACGTTCAACGTGGTCACCAAGCAGCCCGAAGCAGAATCGCGCGTGACCGTGGGCACGCAGTTCAACACGCAAGGCATGCGCCGCGCCACCCTTGACACCACCGGCGCGCTGAACGAGGACGGCAGCCTGACCTACCGCGTCAACGCGCTGGCCGAAGGCGGCGACAGCTTTCGTGACGACGTCAGCACCGAACGCTATGGCATTGCGCCCGTGATCAGTTGGCAGCCCAGCGCCGCCACCCGCATCACGCTGGAAGCCGAGCTGATGCGCAACAACCACCCGCTGGATCGTGGCCTGACCCGCTATCCCAACCAGGCCGGACGCGCCTCGCGCGACACCAACGTTTGGGAAACCGGTACCGACAACAAGCTGCACAACGACAACAACCTGGTGCAACTGCGCTTTGAACACGCGCTGAACGACAACTGGAAGCTGGGCGGCGGGGCGCAGTGGCTGGATGGCACCTTGAAGGGCAACGCGGTTGAAGCCAACGCGCTGCAAGCCGACGGCCGCACGCTGGGCCGCAACTTCAACTACCGCAAGCTGGATTGGACCGACCGCGACGTCCAACTGAACCTGACCGGCAACTTCAACACCGGCGGGCTGCGCCACACCTTGCTGACCGGGGTGGAAGTGGAAGACTACGACTACCAGTCGATCATCCAGCGTTCGGCGGCGGGCGCCAATGCCTACCCGATCGACCTCTTCGATCCGGTATTGGGGCAACCGCGCCCTGCCCTGACCCGCACCACCACGCACGACAAGGAAAACCTCAAGACCTGGGCCGCCTTCGTGCAGGATCAGGTGGCGTTGACCGAGCGCTTCAAGGTGCTGGCCGGCTTGCGCTTCGAGCACTTTGAACACACGTACCGCGACCGGCTTCCCACAGGCGCAAGCTGGCGCGCCACGGATTCGGCCATCACGCCCCGCCTGGGCGTGATCTACGACCTGACCGACACGCTGGCCGTCTACGCCAACACGGCTCGCTCGTACAAGCCGAACACGGGCGCGGACCGCCAGGGCAATGGTTTCGACCCTGAAAAGGGCAAGTCTTTTGAAGTGGGCGCCAAATGGGAACTGCTGGACCAACAGCTAAGCGTGGACGTGGCGGCCTACCAGATCGACAAGACCAACGTGCTGACCGTCGACCCCGCCGACTCCACCTACCGGGTGGCGGCCGGCGAAGTGCGCAGTCGGGGCTTTGATCTGAACGTGGCGGGCAACATCACGCGCGAATGGCGCGTGATCGGCGGCTATTCATTCGTGGACGCCAAGGTGACGAAGGACAATACGCTGCCCACGGGTACGCGCCTGGCCAACATCCCGCGCAACACGTTCAGCCTGCTCAACATGTACGAGTTCCACGAAGGCCCGGCACGCGGCCTGGGCCTGGGTGTGGGCGTGCGCTATGTGGACGACCGTGCCGGCCAGACCGTTGCCACGTCGTACAACATGGGCGCCTACGTGGCCGTCGACCTCTTCAGTTTCTATCAGGTCAACAAGAACCTGCGCGTGAACCTGGACGTGACGAATCTGTTCAATCGCAATTACGACGAGGGCGCGTTCAACACCTACGTGTATCCGGGCGCGCCGCGTACCGCGCAACTGGGGATCAGCTACACGTACTGACGCCGGGACGGGAGTCGTTCGGGCGGGATGGGCAGACGGTGAACGCGGCAGTATCATCGCTCTCCTATGCGCACACACCCTTCCTCCCCCATTCATGCATTTGGCGCTTGGCCTTGGCGCATCGGCATGCTTGCCCTGGCCGCATTGATGGCGCTGCATGTCGGCGCGCTACGTGCGGCCGACCTGCATGTGGCCGAAGTGCATGTGGCAGAAGTGCATGTGGCAGAAGTGCGTCCGGCTGAGCTACCTGCCGCCGAAGTACCTGCCCAGCCGTTTGACCGCCAACTGGAGAACCAGCGCTACCAGCAATGGCTGGACGCCTTCCGGCAAGACCTCCAGACACTGCGCCAGTCGCCCGACCCGGCCAATGCCGACATCGACGCGCTGTTCGCCAAGACGCTGGTGCCCGGCTCGCGCGCCACGCAAGTGGTCAAGTCGCTGGTGCAGGCGCCGGGTGCAAGCACGCACGGGGAAATCCGTTTCGTAGGCATCCTGCGCGTGTTCCTGGGCGCCTTGTCCCAATCGGTAGTGGCCGGTGATGGCGGCGTGTATCCCGACACGCAGGCCGCATACAAGTCGCAGACTTTGCGCGTGCGTTACATGCATGTGGATGGTGGCGGGCGGCTGGAACGCTACTTCGATAATCCAGAGATTTTCAACCCCTACCGGTTGCCGGACCCGGGCGTGTTCGAGCGCAACGCCTACCCCTTCTTGCTCTTTGAAGACAGCCACGGCACGTTGCGTCTGGGTGGCGTGTCCAAGGAATTCTGGGACTTGGTGAAGTTCATGGACGCGCTGCAATATGCGTAAGCTGCCGCGCGTCTTGATGCTGTTGTTGGCCGCCACGCCGGTGCTGTTCGCCTCAACGGGCCACGCCGCCTGCGGCCCGGTCGATACCGATTTCTCGGTGACGCCCACCCTGCCCGCCGTGCCCGTCCTCATTGCCCTGGACGACGACCGCGTGCTGCTTGGCAAGCGCGGCGAGCGCGTGCCGACCCATCGCAAGCTTGCCTGGATCGACGACGCCGGCGACCTGATGCCGCTCACCTGGGCGGACAAGGTCGACTGGTCCGCCTATCGCGCCAGCGGCAAGACCGCGGGCGCCGCGCCAACCAAGCTGTACTTCGACCCGGACGGCCGCCTGTGCCGCGTGGAACGCTATCGCGCCTTACGCGGCCAGGCCGTGCTTGATGGCGGCTTCGCGCTGTCATACGACACAGCGGGCGAATTGGCCGCGTACATCGAGTACCAACGCGAATACCAACGCGAATACCAACAGGCCGGCGCATCCAGCGCGCAGCCCTACACCGCCACCCGCCGCGCCTGCCTGCAACGCGACGCCAAGGGCCAACTGACCACGTTCATCGACGATGGCTGCGGCGAGGCCCAAGGCGCCGGCCCCAGCCGTCACTACGTGCGGGACGGCTCCGGCCGCTTGCTGCGTGTGATCGACATGCTGTCCTCGAACCAGCCGGTGGCGGTCCAGACCATGGATGCGCAAGGCAAGCCCGGGGCACGATACGTGCGCCAAAGCCCCAACTACCATGCGCCTGGCGTCAGCCTGGCGCTGACCGCGTATCCCACGCCACCGGGCCAAACATCCGATCGCCTCTTTCCCTTGCATCGGGAAGCATTGGCCGCGCTACCGGTCGAGGTGCCCGAAAACCCGTGGCGCGTAGTCAGGATCAAGGACGATGTGCCGCTGGACGACGACATGATGTCTTGGGACCCTGACACGCAGATGGTGCTGGCCGAAGCCGCGCAGGGCACGCCCAACGGCGCGGTCTTGACGCCGGCACAGCAAAAGCAGGTGTGGCAAGCCATGGGCGAATACCCAGGGCGCGTCTTTTTCTACCCGGACCCGATGACACGGGTGATGCTGCTGCCCGCTATGGCGCCGGAAAAGTGGAAGGCGTGTAGCGACCCGGCGAACACAGCCACGGACGCTTGCGCGGGCTGAGCGGCTGAGTTCAAGAACCGGATCGTGTGAAATCCACGTGCTGGCTTTCAACAACACCGCCCGAGCGACCCGGCGCCTTTTGATTTGCCCAGTACATATTCGTATGGCTGATCACGGCGGCAGGCGGTGGTGCACCGTTGTGCGTCATGTCTACTGTTGTGTGAGCGTCGCTAACCAGCGTCGCGTCATAGCCACGCGCCAAGGCACCGTGCAACGTAGACCGAACGCACATGTCCGTCTGGGCGCCCGTCACAACCAGCTTGCCCACGCGATGCGTTGCTAGCACCTGCTCAAGCCGGGTGTCTTCAAAGGCGTCGCGATAGTGCTTTTCAACAATATCCTCGCCTGGCGCCGGGCTAAGTTCGGGAACGATTTTCCAGGCTTCGCTATTCACTTCCAGGTCTTTGCCGGCATGCTGGATCCAGATAACCGGCACGCGCGCCGCTCGTGCCCGCTCGATAAGAACGTTGACCGCGCCAAGCACCTCTAGCCGTCGGTGCGCGGTCGCGACGACACCGTTTTGAAGGTCAATAACGACTAATGCCGTGTTGGGGCGATCCGCTAAGGTGGTCATTTTGCTGGTGCGTATTCTGGGAAGATTGAAAGTGTCGACGGTAAGGTGCCTTGGCATCAAGGGGATCTTTCCCGACCCCGCCCCGACCCCAACGCTTACCCGACGGCTTGAAACTTCAGAAAGCGTTGACCTTCGTAGGCCAGTTCACCCACAAACTCAAAGCCTAGCCTGGCCAAACCTCTCAGTCGTGACCGGCTGGGCGGCAGCAGGATGCTTACCGGTCCGATACCAAGCGCATGGCGGCGGCTCATGACGTGGCGAAAGATCATCGCGCCCTGCCCCCAAAACTTCGGCAGCAGCACCAATGCAAGGTCGGCCTCGTCGCCTTCCTTCTGAAAGCCGCCCCAGCCCGCAAACCTGCCATCAATCCGAATGGCCCAAGGTCCATAGCCGTTGGTCAGCCACTGCGCGTCTTTTCCCTTGGCCCAATCGGCGACGGCATCCTCGGTCCAGTTGCCGCCGTCTAGCGGCATATGACGAACCACGTCGGGGTGGGCCAGCAAGCCTAGCCAGTCCTCTGTCGGGATATCAGCGAAAGCGTGCAGCGAGAGCGCCATGTGTTTTCCGTGTGAAAGTTCGGGCTCGACGTTCGAGGCCGGCGAGCGGAAGGGCAAGTTTACGGCGGCTTTGGCCTGTGCATTCAAGCGTTAGACGGAAGGCCTTTGTGCAGCAAGAAACGCATGTGTGAAAATGCAGCCTGCACAGAAATGCGGGCATCGCAATGATGAGACTAAACGCTCTGGGTCCACGAATCTGTCTTCTGGGTCCGTCAAATAGCGGGAAATCGACGTTAGCGGAAGCTATCTCCCGCAAGCAGGGCCTGCCGGCCGTTCATCTCGATCAGCTTTATCACACGCCACACACCGATTGGCAGCCTCGGCCCGAGGCAGAATTCCTACGCTTGCATCAACAGGCCATTCAACAAGAGAAATGGATTATCGAGGGCAACTACACACGCAGCTTGGACCGACGCCTGGAGCGTGCCACAGGCTTCATCCTGCTGGACACATCGACGCTTACCAGCCTGTTTCGTTACCTTCGTCGAACCTGGTGGGAGCACGATCGGCGTGGCGGCTTGGAGGGCGGCAAGGATTCAGTGAAGTGGCGGATGATTCACCATATCGTCGGTGTGACGCGAACCAACCGCCGACGCTATGCAGAAATGTTCGAGAGCATTGATATACCGAAGGTAAAGCTGGCAACAAGCGCTGAGCTGAAGCGGTTCTATAAGACGGAACAGCTTCAGGGCTAGCCGTCGTGAGATGGTGCCGGAACCTGCGCTCCGCACTCCTCGACATCAAGAAGGCGCTCTGAATCTCAGCGTGGAAACACCACCGCGTACATCCAGAAGTCACGCGCCTCTCCCCGAACCTTGCGGTAACCGCTCAACAAACCTTCGCGTTGCATGCCCAGACGTTCCAGCACAGCAATTGACGACTCATTGGTATCAAGAACGGTGGCTTGGATACGCTGAAGGCCCAGCATGTCGTGCGCCCAGTGCATGACAGCATGCGCTGCCTGCGTCGCCAAGCCTCGACCGCGATGTTCTGGGGCGAGATCATAGGCAAGTTCAGCTCGACCGTGGGAGCGAGCGATTTCATTCAGTCCCACCGTGCCCAACAAAGTTTCGCCTGCATCCACGATCGCCCAGCGCAGCGCATCTTGTTGCTTGGCATATTCTTGGATGAGAGCCGCGAGAGCCGTTGCACTGACGTCACCCCAGCTCGTATGTTCAATAACGCCAGGCTTACTCAAATATGCTGACCAGGCTTCGGCATCAATGGGTTGAAGAGACCGTAAAGAAACATGAAGTGCGCCGGGTACAGGTATGGAAGCGATCTCCATCGAACAGTTCCTTTCCTATTTTGTAGATTGGGGTGCACAGAGTCACTCGCTTATGAGACTGCCGAATTTTAAGCCCCTATCGCACCGTATCCAGCAACGCCTGGGCCTCCTGTCTGCGCCCGGCATCCGCCACTTCCCTGCCCGGCCGGGGCGGCGCCTTCAGTGCTTTCTCAAGGTACGGAATGGCCTCCGTCTTTCGGTTCCGATAAACCAGGTAGTCGGCATAGAAGTAGTTGGCGTCGATTCCATCGGGATTCAGCGCCAGCGCCTGTTGCAGCAAGGCTTCGGCTTTCTTGTTGTCGCCGAACCCGACCGGCCAGCCGGGCACCTTGTAGTACAGGACGCCCAGGCTGTTCAAGGCGGATCCGCCCAGCGCCTTGCTATCGATCTGGATCGCCGTTTCATATTCCGCCTTGGCCTGCTTGGCCAAGCCCAGCGCACCCAGCCCGCCTTTGGCGCCCGCCCAAGAGCTCAGGATGATGCCCTCCCAGATATGCGGTTCTGCGCGGGTGGCATAGCGCGCCGTCAGCGCGTGCGCCGATTGCGACAGCGCCTCGAAGCGGGCCTCGCGTTGCTTGGCGGGGGTCTGGTATTGGATCACCGCCCAGTCATCTTGCAGGGCTCGGATGCCCTGATCAAGTTCTGCGGGAGCGGGCGCGGCAAAGGCCGAGAAGGACAGTGCGGCGCCCGCCAGCAGGCCGGCAGCCGCGTGCAGCAAAGAAAATCTTTTAATCATGAAGAGGCTCCTGAGGGAAATTTCAAGGACGTGAGCGCGCGGCGGTGCTTTGCGAATGCACCGTCCAGCCACTCGGGACACAATCCGTTCAAACGCGCCGCAATTGCTTCGAAGCCGCCGGCGAAACCTTGGCGCGATTCGCTGTGCAGCATGCGTGACACGCAAGCCGCGACCGTCTCCGGCGTATCGCTGGCGGAGCCGGTGGCGTTGTTGAAAGCCTGGACCTCACGCGAATTGAAGGGCGTTTCAATCGCCCGGGGCGCGTAGTACTGCACCCGTACCGTCGAGTCCGCGAGTTCGCGCCGCAGCGACTCGGTATAGATGCGAAGCGCGGCCTTGCTGGCGCCATAGACCGAGAAGCCGGGCACCCCGAGGCTGCCCAGCGTCGATCCGATATTCAGCACCTGGGCGCGTGGACGGCTACGCAATAGCGGCAGCATTCCAGCCGTCAGCATCATGGGCGCCACGACATTGGTCTCCATCACGCGACGGGCGTCTTCGGTCTGCACGGCCTGCGCGGGCCCGAACGCCGCGACCGCCGCGTTGTTGATCAGCACGTTCGCGCATCTGGCCGCGGCCGCGTCGATGATCGCGGCACGACCGTGATCCGTCGTCACGTCCACCACCAGGGCGTCGACGCGCGAGCGGTCCTGCGCGCCGGCATTCAGCGATTGCGCCAGCGCCAGCAGCGGACCCGCCGTGCGCCCGATCAAAAGCAGACGCGCGCCTTCCGCGAACAGTTGCCGAGCGATGGCGCTGCCCAGGCCGCCCGCGGCGCCGGTCAACACGATGGAGGCATCGCGCGGGCTCATGCGGCCTCCGCTTGGGTCTGCGCGCGTGGCAATGCACGGAAAATCGCGCCATACAGCGCGTAGAACATGTTGGCGGCGTGTATCACCGCAGCCTGGTCGTCGGCATCATCCAGCCGGTTCATCAGTTCGGCGAAGTGCGCGGTGTGTTCCTGGTCCAGCGTGCCATGCGAGCGCAAATAGCTGAAGGCGGATGCCGGAAGCGCCAGATTTTGCTGGATCTGATCGGCTGCGTTCAGCGCAAGCGCGACGCTGGTGCCTTCCAGCACGTGAACCATCCCGAAAAATCCCACCGGGTTCTTGCGGGCGATCGTGTCATAGGCATAGGCCACCATCACCTCGGTCTGGGGGCCAGGCCCGGCCAGGCGGATCTCGTCAGCGTCTTGCCCCAGCGCCCGCAGATCATTCAGGATCCAGGCGTCGTGCCCGGTTTCCTCTTCGATGTATTCGTCGATGGGCGCCAGCATCCAGGCCAGCCGGGCCGGCATGCGGGCACGGCACGCATGCATCAGTGGCACGGTATGGCTGACGTGGTGGTAGGCCTCGCGCAGGAATGCGATGTAGGCGGGCAAGGCGACCTTGCCGCGCAAGCAATCCTGGATGATCGGAATCGCCACCAGCGATTCTCGGCTTTCACGGGTCTGAGCAATCAGTTTTTCAAAAAAGGTCATGACGATTTACACCAGAGGTTGTGCGGTTGTCCGCGAAAACAGGTCGGCATGCAGGTCCGCCACGGCGGCACGGCGCGGGCGGCCGTTGGCGGTGGCCATGCCGCTGGCCGCGCTGAACTCGGCCCGCGCGCGCATCCACGGGCCGATCCGCGCGTAGTCGGGAAGTGCGGCGTTGGCGCGATCGATACTGGCGCGTATGGCCTCGTCACCCACCTCGCCTAGCGGCCAGATCACAGCGCCCAGCTCGGACTGGCCTTCGCCCAGCACCACGGCCTGGGCGATAGCGGCCTGGTTCGCCAGTCGCAGCTCTATCCACTCGGGCGACACGTTGCGCCCGAAGCCCGTGATCAACAGATTCTTCTTGCGTCCATCAATGTGCAGAAACCCCGCTTCATCCAGCCGCCCCAGGTCACCGGTGGGCAGCCACTGCCGTGGCGCGGTCTGCTGGCCCAGATAACCCAACGCATGCGTGCCGGCCACCTCGATTTCACCGTCGGCCGTTACGCGCAAGCTCGCATGCGGCAAGGGGCGGCCCGCCGATCCCGGACAGTCGGCGCCGGGCAAATTCAGGGTCTGCACCGAGCAGGCTTCGGACAGGCCGTAGCCTTCGTAGGCGGGCAGCCCGTGCGCGCGGGCGGCGGCCAGCAATTCCGCGCCTACCGCCGCGCCGCCCACCGCCATCAAGCGAAGCTCAGGTGGGGCGCCGCTGCCCGTCGCCCGCAGCCAGCCGGTATACGCGCGCAGCATCTGCGGCAAGACGATGACGCTTTGCGCCTGCGCATCGACAAGCGCCGCATGAAAAATGGCGGGATCAAAGCGGGATGAGCCCTGCAAGCCGGTCTGAATCAAGGGGCGCGTAGTGATCGCCGCCCCCTCGATCAATGGCGAATAGACGCCGGCGATGTTCTCCAACAGCACAGGAAGCGGCAAGGCGGTCAGGTGGCGTCGTATGCCCAGCGGCCGGGTCGCCGCCGCCAGGCTGGCGGCCACGGCCAGCATTTCGGTAGCGCCCAGGCACACCCCCTTGGGGCTGCCCGTCGACCCGGAGGTGAACGTGATCTTCGCAGTTCCGCGCGGCAATGGCGCGGCGCTTGCCGTGCGCCGGAACAGCGCCGACGCATGCGGCAAGGCCTCGGCCACGTCAAAGCCGAATGCATGCAGCATGGCTTGCATCGACGACGGACCTACGACGGTATTCACGCCGGCCGCGTCCAGCGTTTGACGCCACTGGTCCGGCGTGAAGAACAGGGGCAAGGGCACGTGCACCACGCCCGCCAGCAAGCACGCCAGGTCGTGGACGATCCAGTCGGCGCCGTTATCCATCAGTGACGCGGTGACTTGCGCGCGATGGGTCCCGAGCAGATCTGCCCGTGTTTGCACCCGCCCCAGCAAGCCTGCGTAATCCAGTGATTCCTTGCCAGTCTGTAGCGCAATGCGGCTGCCGCGGCCCGGGTCGCGCAATAGGGAAAAAAACTCGGCGACGTTCATGCGTCCTGCTCCGGAAAGTGTTCAAGGATGGCGTGCAGGCGTCCCGCGAAGACATGGGGCGCATGGGCGTAGTAGTCGCCCCAATCGCCGCGTTCCTGCTCGTTCAGGTGATCCGAGGTGGCCGCTGAAATCGGCTGGTGCGCCAAGCCCATGCGGGCGAACAGGTGGTGCAACTCGCTGGTCAGGGTGCTGACCGCCCAGTCGAAACCTTGCTGGTGCAGGTGGCGCGCAAGCAGCGGCACCAACAGCCGCCCGCCACCGGGCCGGGCCGAGGCAAACTGGCCCGCTTCCACGATCAGGCGGCGCGCTACCGGCGCGTTGTGGTCACGCAGATATTGTTCTATCGGCGCCGCCAGGTAGCGTTCAAGAAACAAGGAATCGTCCGCGCCCCGGTAGCCGGCTGCCGCGAGGATTTCTCCGTCTTCCTGCACGCTTACGAGCGTGGGCAGCCAATCTTTCAGCGTTGCGCCAAACCGTTGCTGATAGCGTTGATGAATGTAGGCTTCCACGCGGCCACGCATGGGGTCGCCGACGGGGTGGATATGCAGCGTACGAGACACAGCCCTTGGCTGCGAGGCGATCGAACTCTGCGTGGGCAGCGATAAAAACTTGGTTTGCGGCATACTGGCATCCGGTCGATGTGGCGTCGGTTTATCGACATCTGGTGCGCAGCTTAGGCAGCCAACCTTAATGAGAAATTAACGGGTGCGTGGTGGTAATCTCAGCCGAATATCGCGCGAAGGCAATGCGAAGGCAATAAATGAGAATCCTCATCATTGAAGACGACCCGCTGATCGGCGATGGCTTGAAATCCGGCCTGCGCTTGCTGGGCTATGCCATCGACTGGTTCTCCAGCAGCCGCGAAGGCGACCAGGCCATGGACGTGGTGCACTACGATGCCGTGGTGCTGGATCTTGGCTTGCCGGGCGAAGACGGCGTGGCGCTGCTCAAGCGCTGGCGCCGCAATGGCCGCAGCTTGCCGGTCGTTATCCTGACCGCGCGCGAAGCCGTCGAAAGCCGCATCGCGGGGCTGGATGCCGGCGCGGACGACTACCTGATCAAACCCATCACGCTGGACGAATTGGCGGCACGCTTGCGGGCGGTGACGCGGCGCGTGGCGGGCAAGCCCGAACCCGTGTGGCGCCATGGCCATCTGGACTACCACCCTGCCCTGCACGAAGTGCACTGGAAGGGCCAAAAGGTGGATCTGACCACGCGCGAAGCGCTGCTGCTGGAACTCTTCCTCACCCATCCCAACCGTGTCCTTACCCGCGACTTCATTCGCGACAAGCTCTACGACTGGGACTCGGAACTCGAAAGCAATGCGCTTGAGGTATTCGTACACCACCTGCGCAAGAAAATTCATCCCAAGATTGTGCGCACCGTGCGTGGATCAGGCTACGCGCTGGGCCAAGTGGACGCCGACTCATGACCTTGCAACGCAGGCTTATTGTTGCCGTGCTTCTGGCCGCGCCGCTCGCTTGGCTGATCACCATCGCCGGAACCTACTGGCGCGCCTCGCACGAGATCAACGAACTCTACGACACCGACATGCTGCGGCTCGCGCAGCAGACGCTGGCCATCTCCGCATTGATTCCCCCGTCCGCTACCCTGCTGCCCACGCCCGCCAAGACGCCGTCTTCGGCGAATACGGGCGACGCGGGGCTGGGGGATCTCTCTGTCGCGATTTGGCGGGGCGCCGGCGCGCCGCTGGTGCTGGATCCCGAAGCGATGCAGTTTCCGCGTGAGGGCGATAGAGAGGGATTCTTCGAAAGCGTCGTCAGTGGCGAGCCCTGGCGGCTGGTCTACTTGAGCGATGCGTCCAACCAAACCCGCATTGCCGTTGGACAGCGCATCGGCGAACGCAACGACCTGGTGGTTGCCTACATCGCCGGCCAGATTGTTCCCTGGCTGGTGGGGCTACCCGTGCTGATCGCTTTGCTGATCTTCGCCGTACGCCAGGCGATGCGCCCGGTACGAGATCTATCAAAGCAGTTGGAGCGACGCCGCCCTGATGACGCCACGCCCTTGGCAAGCTCGCAAGTACCGGGCGAACTGAAGGTGCTTACCGACGCGATGAACGGCTTGCTGGCGCGCGTTGGAACGCTGATCGAACAAGAACGGCGCCTGACGGCAGACGCTGCCCACGAGTTGCGCACGCCCTTGGCGGCCGTAAGGGCCCAATGGGACGTGGTGCAACGTACCCAGGATGCCGCTGAACGACGCCAGGCCCAGGAGAGCGTGACTCGCGGCATGGAAAGACTGGACCGGCTGGTGTCGCAATTGCTGACCATGGCTCGTCTGGACAGTGCCAACCATGCGGACTTTGGTGGCTCCGTCGATTGGCGTGTGGTGGCTGAACAAGCGGTGGGAGACTGCCTTTGGATCGCCGACCGGCGCGATGTCGACATCGCCGTGGAATGGCCCGAAAGCGGCGTGCTGCCGCTGCCGATGGCCGGTGATGAAAACGCGCTGACGATCATGCTGAAGAACATTCTGGACAACGCGATTCGCTACGGCCCCCGGCATTCCCGCGTCCGCCTGACCTTCTCGGCCACGGACATCACGGTCGATGACGAAGGCCCGGGCATCGCCCCCGACGTACTCCCCCGGTTGGGCGATCGATTCTTGCGCGCGGCGGGGCATGAAGAAGCCGGTAGCGGGCTGGGCGTGTCGATTGCTCGCCGCATTGCTCACAACCACGGCATGAACATCCGGTTTGCGATGCGCGAGGCGGCAATCGACTTTGAGCCCGGACTACGTGTCACGATCCGGCGCGGAGAGTAGCGCGGCTTGCTTCCTGCGGTATTGCGCACTTCGTGCCCCCACCCGTTCACCCCTTGCCCGGCCGCGTATCCACCGCCAGGCACAGCAAGGCCGTCAACAACGCCAGCCCCACATGTCCCATATACAAGGGCGAGAAATCCGCGTGGCTGACCGCGCCCTGCCCCAGCAGCAACACCGTGATCGCCACGCCCATTACCCCGCCGATCTGCCGTGTGGCCTGATTCACCGCGCTGCCCACCGCGTAGTGTTGCGCCGGCAAACGGCTGACGGCGGCGCCCGACAAGGACGGCAGCACCATCCCCACGCCGATGCCGCTTAACAGCAGGCCCGGCAACCACTGCGTCAGATAAGCGGGTTGTTCGCCCGGCACCAGCAAGAACCACAGACCGCTGGCCGCGTAGATCAAGGACCCCATCACCAGGAACGGCCGGTGGCCCAGGCGCGCCGCCAGCCTGCCCGTGATGATTGCCGTCGGCATGACCAGCAAGGGGCCGGGCGTGACCGCCAGGCCCGCGCGCGGCAGGCTGTAGTGCCACACGCCCGTCATATAGAAGAAGAAGGCGAAGAACATCATGGCGAATGCAATGCCGAAGCTGAGCGTGGCCAGGTTCACATAGCGGTAGGTGCGGTGCTTGAACAAGGCCAGATCCACCAGCGGATGCGGCGTGGAACGCGCCCAGGCCACGAACGCGCCCATCGACACCACTCCCACCACAGCCACCACCAGCAGTTCCACACGGGTCCAGGAGGGGGATTCCGACTGCACCGTCGCCAGCGCCAGCGCGCCCACCGCCACCATCAACAAGACCATGCCCACGCCATCCACACGGCGGCGCGCTTCGGGTTTGACCGATTCCTTCAACAGCCCGGCGCCAAACCAGAGCGACACCGCGCCCAGCGGCAGATTGATGTAGAACGCCCAGGGCCAGCCCGCCATGTCCACCACGAACGCGCCCAGGCTGGGGCCGATGGCCGCGGCCAAACCGCCCACCGCGCCCCACAAGCTAACCGCCACCGCGCGCTTTTGCGGGGGAAACGCCGCCAGCACAATCGACAGGGACGCGGGCGTCAATAGCGCCGCGCCCACCGCCTGCAACACACGCGCCGCAATCAACCACCCCACGCTGCCGGCCAGGCCACAGGCGGCGGAGGCGGCCAGGAACAACATCACCCCCATCATGAACATGCGCTTGCGGCCATGCGTGTCGGCCAGGCCACCCGACGGAATCAGCATGGCGGCGTACACCACGGTGTAGGCGTTGAGCACCCAGGACATGTCAGCGGCCGACGCCTCGGGAAAGCCCGCGCGCAAGGCGCCAAAGGCCGCGTACAGCATGGTGGCGTCCAGCGACACCAGGAACACGGCAATGCTGGCCACCCAGAAGACGGGCCAGGGCGAAGCCGTGACAGGCGCGGCGGTCCCGGCGGTGGGCGCTGTGGTCGCCGCTGCGGTCGGCGGCGTTTGAGAATGCGCGTTGGCATGCATGGTGATTTTGCCCCGGGCCTACAGGTAGACGGACGGATTGGCCGACAAACCTTGCTTCACCTGACGGGTCCGCTCATCGGCCAACACTTCTTCCGCACCCGCTTCCAGGCCGTCGAACGCCTGGTTGACGATGGCGTCCGGCGTGGACTTCGGGCCATCTATGCCCTTGGTCAGATCGGTATCGACAAAGCCCATGTGCAAGCCCAGCACCTGCGTGCCCTGCGCGCGCAGGTCGTGACGCAGCCCGTTCGTCATGGCCCAAGCGGCCGACTTGCTCATGGCGTACAGGCCCAGCGGCTGCCCGTTGATCCAACTGGCAATCGATAGCACGTTCAGCAACGCACCACCGCCATTGGCGGCCAGCACCGGTGCAAACGCCTGGGCCACCCGCAGCGAACCAAACAGATTGACGTCCAGGTGGCGTTGCGCCGATTCGATGGCGTCGGCGTCCAGGAAGCCGCCCATGGCCGCGACACCCGCATTGTTGATGACCAGCGTCACGTCCGTGGCGCGCGCCGCGGCGGCCGCCACGTCAGCCGGGTTGGACACATCCAGCTTGATGGCCTCGACCCCAGGCAAGGTGATCGTGGACGGGTCACGCGCGGCGGCGTAGACCTTGCTGGCGCCACGGGCCAGCGCGATGCGCGCAAAAGCCAAACCCAGACCGCGGTTGGCGCCGGTAATCAACACGACTGCATTCTTGAGATTCATGATGGGGTCCTTGTCGGGAAGTAGAGACTGCTGACTGGTTTAAATATGATGATCATCATATTCATGTTGGATAAAAAGGCCGCGCACAGCGGCCTGGAAATCGGTAGGCGGTCAAGCTCATGAAGCCGCCACCGTGTCGTATTGGTCAAGAATGCTCTGACGGGCCGACGCCAGCACGGCGCGCCCCTCCGGGTTATCGCCCAGCGCGCGCGCCAGTTGCAGCGCACCCACCAACGTACTGGTCACCGCTGCGGCGGCGTGTTCCCCCGCGTCCGGGGGCAAAACGCCACGCACCGCCTGCATCAAGCGTTGCACGCGCGCGGCCGCCACCTCGCGCACATCGGGCGACTGGCGCGGCATCTCGGAAGCCAACGCCGCCACCGGGCAACCCGACTCGCAGCCTTTCAGATGCGCATCGCCCAGATAGGCGTCCACCCAAGCCCGCAGCGCGCTGGCGCCCTCGGCCTGACGCTTGGCCACGCTTTGCATCATGCGCGACGCGCCATCGCGCCCGGCACGTTCCATCGCGGCGGCCAAGAGCGCATCGCGCGACGGGAAATGCGCGTAAAACCCGCCATGCGTCAGCCCGGCTTCCTTCATGATGTCGGCCACGCCCACCCCGGCATACCCTTCCCGCCGGATGGCGCGCGCGGCGGCGTCAACAATCCGTTCGTGAGAAAGCGCTTTGCGGTTGGAGGGGCCAGACATGGTCAGGATCCTGAAATATGATGATCATCATATTAATCCCGCAAAAATCCGGCGTGCAAGAAAAATCTGGGGGATTTTGTAACTGCGGGGGTGTGACTACGAGGGTGTAACGACACAGCCCCCGCAGGCGCGGCGCTTAGCGCCAGACCTCGGGTTCGACGCTGACCTCGCCCTTGTCGGCCGAGAAATACACGATGCCGTCCGAGATGTTGGCGTTCAGCTGCATGGTGCGCTCGGCCAGCTTGGCCAGCGCCCGGCTCTGGTCGGACGGCAGGTTCACCACCTTCAGGTTGCGGGTGCGTTCGAGCTTGTTGCGCACGCCATCCCACCAGATCTTGCTGGCCGACCCGCCATAGCAATAGACGATGACCTCGTCCGCCCGCCCACAAGCGCGCAGAATGCGGCGCTCTTCGGGCTGGCCCACTTCAATCCACAGCTTGACCGCGCCGGTCAGGTCCTTGACCCACAAGTCGGGCTCGTCGGTATCGCTCAACCCCTTGGTGAACGCCAGTTCTTCCTGCGCATGCAGGGCAAACGCCACCAGGCGCACCATCATGCGTTCGTCCGTTTCAGAGGGGTGGCGGGCGACCGTCAGCGCATGGCTGCCGTAGTAATGACGGTCCGTGTCGGCGACGTTGAGTTCGGCCTTGTAGATGGTGGCGCGCAGGGCCATGGCGAAAAATCCGTAGTGAATGGTGCGAATTGCGTGAAGCCCGCCATGATACCGCCTGAGCAAATCAAGGGGGAATTGCACTGCGGCCGGCGCCTTTTCGTATCGATCGCCCGAAGATTATGACCGTTACCGCCGCCCTCTTCGTCTTCACCCTTGCCGCCGTCATTTTGACCATCACGCCAGGGCGGGAGTCATGCGGGGATTGGACCGGATGACGGGGCGGCGTTTATTGTGTTTGGGTTGAGATTGGCGTTGGAGAGGCGGTAGGTTTTTGCGGGGGGTGATTGATGGGTTACGCGCGATGGAGGTTGGCGTTTTTGTTCAAGGCATGCCGCGCTTCACCCATCCTACAGGTGAAGCTGGCGCCGTTGGTTGCGTTGGCGATGTCGGCAGCACCAGCGGAGCACCTAGCCGCCCAAATGCCAAAAAAGGCCGCCCGCGCGGCCGGTTTTGGCGGCCCTGCAAGACCTTCCGCCAAACCACCCCCCGTGGCAAGAATGCCAAGCACACCGTTCGCCCCAGCGTCCGTCACCGGCTATGGCTGGAGCGTTTGGCGTTGGGGCGAGGGTGAGCGAGGCGAGTCGATGCGCCCGAGGGAATCCGAAGGCAGCCGCCGCAGGCGGCAACGAGGATGACGAGGGGGAAGTCCGGAGCGAAGGCTCCGGACCGCAATCGTTGAGCCAAGCTCATCCTCGCCCCGACGCCGAACGCGCCTTAAGAACCAACATCCCAGGAGTGACATTGCATCCCCAGATCAACATCGCAGCCCAGGAGTGACCTCGCATCCTCGACCTCACATCGCAGCCCAGGACCCACGGCAGTCTAGGATCCGCATCGCCCTCCCAGGATCAACATCGAATCCTTAGATCCACATCGAATCCCAGGACCAACATCGCCCTCAATAAACCCCAATCGAATGCCGCGCCACGAAATGCCCTTCTCCGACGGCAACCAGCGGCTCCACCAGCGGATCGTCTCCCAGCTTTCTCATCGGGCTGGGAATCTCGTCCACCAGCAGCGACCGTTCACGATGCCGTCGTTGCGGGTCCGCGATCGGCACTGCCGCCATCAGCTTCTTCGTATACGGATGCTGCGGGTTTTCGAAGATGGCTCGGCGGGGGCCGATTTCGACGATCTGGCCCAGGTACATCACCGCCACCCGGTGGCTCACTCGTTCCACCACCGCCATATCGTGCGAAATGAACAGGAACGACACCCCCAGTTCCCGTTGCAGATCCAGCAGCAGATTCACGATCTGCGCCTGGATCGACACGTCCAGCGCCGACACCGACTCATCCGCAATCACCACCTTCGGATTCAACGCCAACGCCCGCGCAATGCAGATACGCTGGCGCTGCCCGCCCGAAAACTCATGCGGATAGCGGTCGATCATTTCCGGCAGCAGCCCGCACTTTTCCATCAGCCAGCGCACCCGTTCCTCGGCCGCCTTGCCCTTTGCCACCCCGTGGATCAGCAGCGGCTCCATGATCGAATAACCCACCGTCATGCGCGGGTCCAGCGATGCGAACGGATCCTGGAAAATGAACTGGATATGTTGGCGCAACGTCTGCATCGCGCTACCGCGCAACGCGCCGATGTTCTTGCCGTCGAACTCGATCGTGCCGCCCTTGCTCTTCACCAGTTGCAACAGCGACCGACCCGTCGTCGTCTTGCCGCAGCCCGACTCACCCACCAGCGATAAAGTCTCGCCCGGGTACAGATCGAAACTGACCTTCTCCACCGCATGCACACGCTTCTGCACCCGGCCCAGAATGCCGCCCGTAATATCGAAACTCGTCGTCAGGTCCCGCACCTTCAGCACCGGCCCGTTCTCGCGCCGCACCGTTGACGGCGCCGCCACCGGCGCATCCACCAACGCCGCCGGGTCCGCCACCTGCGCCGCCTCTTCCAGCTTCAACAGCGGAAACGGCGCCGGCTCATCCGTGCCGTGCATCGCCCCCAAGCGAGGCACCGCCGACAACAACGCGCGAGTGTAAGCATGCTGCGGACGCGCGAAAATCTCGTCCGAGCCGCCCTCTTCCACCTTGTCGCCGCGATACATCACCAGCACCCGGTCCGCCACTTCCGCCACCACGCCCATATCGTGCGTGATGAAGATCACCCCCATGTCCATTTCTTCCTGCAACTGACGGATCAGTTGCAGGATCTGGGCCTGGATCGTCACGTCCAACGCCGTCGTCGGCTCATCGGCAATCAGCAACTGCGGCTTGCACGACAGCGCCATCGCGATCATCACCCGCTGCCGCATCCCGCCAGACAGCTGATGCGGATAACGATCAAGAATGGCCCGCGCCTCGGGAATGCGCACCCGCTCCAGCATGCGCAGCGTTTCCGCACGCGCCGCCGCCGCATCCAAACCCTGGTGCAATTGCAAGGCCTCGGCAATCTGGTTGCCCGCCGTGAAGCTGGGGTTCAGCGACGTCATCGGCTCCTGGAAAATCATCGCCACGTCCGCACCGCGCACGCGCTGCAACGTCGTGTCCGGCGCGTTCGCCAAGTCCAGCACCTCGCCATTGCGGCGGCGCAGGAACATGTCGCCATTGATGATCTTGCCGCCGCCATATTCCACCAGCCGCATCAGCGCCAGCGACGTCACCGACTTGCCCGAACCCGACTCACCCACGATGGCCAGGGTTTCGCCGCGATCCACATGGAACGACACATTGCGCACGGCGTCCACCGTGCGATCCGGGGTCTTGAAGCGCACCGACAGGCCATTGACCTCGACGACGCGTTTGGAATCCATTGTTGCCATAGTGATTACTTTTCCTGACGCGGATCGAGCGCGTCGCGCAGCCCGTCACCCAGCAGATTGAAGCCCAGCACCACCAGGAAAATGGCCGATCCGGGAAAGATCGACATCCAGGGCGCCTGGGTCATGAAGTTCTTGGCCGTGTTCAGCATCGAGCCCCACGACGGCGTCGGAGGTTGCAGGCCCAGCCCCAGGAACGACAGGCTGGCCTCGGCGATGATGGCCGTGGCGATGGTGATGGTGGCCTGCACGATCAGCGGCGGCATCACGTTGGGAAACACGTGCCGACCGATGATCCGCAAGTCGGATGCGCCCAGCGCGCGCGCGCTCTGCACATAGTCTTCGTTCTTCACCGCCAGCACCTGCCCGCGCGTCAGCCGCACGAACTTGGGCGCGGCCGATACGCCAATGGCGATCATCGCATTGGTCAGGCTGGGTCCAAGAAACGCGGCCAGCGCAATTGCCAGGATCAGGAACGGAATGGCCAGCAGCGCTTCCGTGGCGCGCGAAATGATGCTGTCCGTCCAGCCGCCGAAGTAGCCGGCCGCAAGCCCGAACGGCACCCCGACCACCAAGGCGATCAGCACCGACACCAGGCCCGCCATCAACGACGCGCGAGCGCCATAGACCATGCGGCTGAAAATGTCGCGGCCCAGTTCATCCGTGCCCAGCCAGTACGACGCCGACGGCGCCTTGCGGATGGTGGTGAAGCTGGTCTGCAAGGGATCGTGGTTGGCGATAAACGGCGCCAGCACGGCCAGCAGCACGAAGAACGCCACGATGCCCAAGCCCAGCATCGCGATGTGGTTGCGTTTGAATTTTCCCCAGGCGCGATTGCGGCTGCGGGGCGGCGTGACGGCAGCGGCCGTTGCAGTATTTGCGCTCATGAGTGCCTCAGGCGGGGGTTGACCAGGATGTACAGAATGTCGGCCAGCAGGTTCATCAGAATGAAACCCACCGCCACGCAGAGCACCACGCCCTGCACCACCGCGTAATCGCGCGTGAACACCGCGTCCACCACCAGCTTGCCAAAGCCCGGAATCGTGAAGACCTGTTCGGTCAACACCGCGCCGGCCAGCAATTCACCAAACAGCAAAGTCACCAACGTCACGATCGGCATCAACGCATTGCGCAAGGCATGGCGCAGCACCACCTTGCGCGGCGACACACCCTTGGCGCGCGCGGTGCGCACGTAATCGGCCGACAGCGCCTCCAGCATCGACGAGCGCGTGTGCCGCATCAGATACGCGGCAATGGCGGTAGACAGCACCAGCGACGGCATCAGCATCGTCTTGATCGACAGCCAGAAATCTTCGGCCGGCGACACATAGCCCGATGCCGGCAGCAGCTTCCATTGCACCGACACCACCATGATCAGGATGATGCCCAGCCAGAAATTGGGAATCGACATGCCGGACAGCGCCGCGATGTTGGCGCCCATTTCAATGGGCTTGCCCTTGCGCACCGCAGCGATGATCCCCATGGGAATACCGATCAAGAGCGCAAAGAACATGGCCATGGCGGCCAGTTGCAAGGTCACGGGCAGCTTTTGCGCGATCAGCGTCGTGACGGGCACGTCGGTACGCAGGGACTTGCCCAGATCGCCTTGCAGCACCTGCCCGGCCCAGGCCGCGTATTGCACGGGCAGCGGGTCGTTCAGGCGGTATTTGTCGCGCAGATAATCCAGCACGGCCGGGTCGCGCTCTTCGCCGGCCAAGGTCAGCACCGGGTCGCCGGGCAAGATTTTCTGCAGCATGAAGACGATCATCGACACCAGTATCAGTGTCGGTATCGCGACGATCACGCGGCGCAAGATAAGTTTAAGCATGTGGGGAAAACCGTAGAACAGGAACGGCGGACGGGCTCAGGCGAACTTCACCTGGCGCGCGTCCGCCGCAAAAAGCCGTGGGACGCATCGCTGCGCCCCACGCGCGCGGCAGCCGCCAAACAGGCGGGCCGCCGCGCCTCGTCGTCACTTCTGCGCGAACGTCACACCCTTCAGACGGATCATGCCATCCGGATACGGCGTGAAGCCCTTGACCTTCTTGGCCATCACGAACGGCCACGGCTGGTAGTAGTTGTACACGCCGGGCAGCTCGTCCTGCATGATCGTCAGCGCCTTTTCGTAGATGACCTTGCGCTGGGCTTCATCCGGAATGGTGCGGGCTTCATTCAGCAGCTTGTCCACTTCCGGATTGCAGTAATGGCCGTCGTTCAACGCACCCTTGCACGTCACGAAGGCGTAGATGTTGCCGTCCGGATCAACCCGGCCGGACCAGCCCAGCATCACGATCTGGAAGTTGCCGGCCGACGCTTCTTTCTGCAGGGCCGCGTATTCCGTGGGACGCAAGGACAGGTCAAAGCCCGCCTCGGCCGCCATGGCCTGCACGATTTCCGCGATGGACGAGGTGGTCGTGTTGTTGCCGAACACCAGCTCGGCCTTCACGCGTTCCATGCCGGCCTGCTTCAACAGCGCCTTGGACTTGGCCACGTCACGCTGGGTAACGGGGAACTTCTCGCTGTGATACGGGCTTGCGGGCGGGAACGGCTGCTGCGCGGGTTCGAAGATGCCGCCGCCCGCCACGTCATTGATGACGTTGCGGTCGATGGCGTACTGGAACGCCTGGCGCACCAGCTTGTTCTTGAACGGGTTGTCTTCGGCGCGCTTGCCGTTGCCCACGTTGAACATGAACTGCTGGAAGCCCAGGCCCGCCACCGGCGCGAACGTCAGGTTGGTGTCGGTCTTGACCTGCGGCGCGTCCGACGGGTTCAGGCGTTCCAGCATGTCCAGGTCGCCTGCGCGCAGGTTCGACAAGCGCACCGTGGTGTCGGGGATGGGCAGGAAGGTGATGCGCTGGAAGGCGTAGTCCTTGGCGTCGTAGTACTTGTCGAACTTCTCCAGCACGATGCGGTCGTTCTGGATGCGTTCCACAAACTTGTACGGGCCCGAGCACACGGGCTTGCGGCCCACGGCGGCCACGTCGGCGTCGTTGAAGGTCGCGGGCGACAGCATCATGCCGGCGCGGTCGGACAACTGCGCCAGCAAGGTGGCGTCCGGCTTTTTCAGGGTAAGCACCAGCGTCGTGGCGTCCGGCGCGTCTACCTTGTCGACCGAGGCCAGTTCGCCCTTGCGCAGGCTGTCCGGCAGGGACTTGGCGCGTTCGATGTTGGCCTTGGCCGCGGCGGCGTCGAACTTCGAGCCGTCGTGGAACAGCGCGTCGTCACGCAGCTTGAAGGTCAGCACCTTGTTGTCGGGGCTGAACGACCACGACGTGGCCAGTTGCGGCACGAAGTGCAGCTTGGGATCAATGTCCACCAGCTTGTCGCACAGCGACGTGAACACGATGCGGCCCACATAGGTGCGGGCGCGGTGCGGGTCCAGCACGTCCGGATCTTCCTGCAGGCCGATGCGGATGTTCTGGGCGCACGCGGCGCCGGCGGCCAGCGCCAGCAAGCTGGCGCCGAAGGTCAAGGTCAAGCGTTTCATTGTGGTATTTCCCCTTGGTGCTTGCGATGCTTGAATGTGAAGGGCTGTCTTAGAAGCCGACTGCCTGGCCGTCGCGGCGGCTGTCGCTGGCGGCGACGTAACCCAGTTCGTTGTCGTTTTCGGACATGCGCCAGATGAACTGGCCGGCGCCGAAGTCCATGTACGGATCGTCAACGGACTTCAAAGCATGCCCCAGGTCTTTCAGGCCTGCAATGGTGGAGGCCTTCATGTTGGTCTCGATGTCCAGCGTGAAGTCGCGGTTGACCTTCCAGCGCGGCGCGCAGCACGCGGCCTGCGGGTTCTGGTGGTAGTCGATCATGCGCACGACCGTCTGCATGTGGCCTTGGGGCTGCATGTCGCCGCCCATCACGCCAAAGCTCATCACCGGCTTGCCGCCGCGCGTCAGGAAGCCCGGGATGATGGTGTGGAACGGGCGCTTGCCGCCTTCGACCACGTTGGCCGACTTGGGATCCATCGAGAAACCCACGCCACGGTTCTGCATGCTGATGCCGGTGCCCGGCACGACCACGCCCGATCCGAAGCCCATGTAGTTGGACTGGATGAACGAGATCATCATGCCGTTTTCGTCGGCAGCGGTCAGGTAGATGGTGCCGCCGGCATGCGGGCGGCCGGCTTCGAAATGCGTGGCCTGGTCCAGGCGGATCAGCTTGGCGCGGCTGTCCAGGTAGGCGTCCGACAGCATCTGCTCGGGCGTCACCTGCATGGCGCGCGGGTCGGCCACGTACTTGTACAGATCAGCAAACGCCAGCTTCATGGCTTCGATCTGGATGTGCTGCGACTGCACCGAATCCACCGGCATGTCGGACATATCAAAGCGTTCGACGATGCCCAGCGCGATCAGCGCGGCGATGCCCTGCCCGTTCGGCGGGATTTCGTGCAGCTCGTAGCCACGGTACGACTTCGAAATGGGCTTGACCCAGTCCGGACGGTAGTTGCGCAGGTCTTCCAGCGTCATCGCGCCGCCGCATTCCTTGCTGAAGGCGGCGATGCGTTCGGCCAGCTCGCCTTCATAGAAGTCGCGGCCCTTGGATTCGGCGATGCGGCGCAGCGTGTTGGCGGCGTCAGGAAAGCGGAAGTGTTCGCCGACCTTGGGCGCGCGGCCCTCGGGCATGAAGGCGGCGGCGTAGCCGGGCTGCGACTTCAGCTCGTCGGCGGCGGCGGCCCACTTGTGCGCCACGACCGGCGGCACGGCGTAGCCGCGCTCGGCGATTTCGATGGCGGGTTCGAACAGTTGTTCGAACGGCAGCTTGCCCAGCTTTTCGTGCAGCGCGGCCCAGCCGGCCACCACACCCGGCACCGTCACGGCGTCCCAGCCGCGCTTGGGCTGGATGGCCAGGCCGTCGGGGCCCGTGCCGTACTTGGCCTTGAAGTATTCGGTATTCCACGCGGCGGGTGCCACGCCCGACGAGTTCAAGCCATGCAGTTCCTTGCCGTCCCAGACGATGGCGAAGCAGTCGCCGCCCAGGCCGCAAGACACTGGTTCCACCAGCACGATCGTGGCGGCGGCCGCAATGGCGGCGTCCACGGCGTTGCCGCCCTTGAGCAGCATGCGCAGACCCGCCTGGGCCGCCAGCGGGTGCGACGTGGACACCACGTTGCGCGCGAACAGCGGGATGCGGACGGAGGGATACGGGTTGGCCCAGTCGAAGGTTTTCATGTGCTTGTCTCTAAACGGTCTGAACGGTTAAGCAGGCGAAGGTACTCTCGTGATCTAATTAAATCAATTTGATTTTTTGTTCCGTCATAAAAGAAATTTTTATGGGTCACCGCTATGAGCACCATCCGGTTTTTACGCACTTTCCTGGCGGTCGCCCACCATGGCTCTTTTTCGGAAGCGGCCGAGCAAGTAGCGCTGACCCAGGCCGCCGTCAGCTTCCAGATGCGGTCATTGGAAGCCGAGCTGGGCCGGGAACTGTTCGACCGCAGCGGCCGACTTGCCATTCTTAACGCAGCCGGCCGCGAATTGCTACCTGAAATCAAGCATTTACTGGATTTATACGACCGAATGCGCCTACCGAGAACCGTGCCGGGCGAATTGGCGGGCGCGGTATCGGTGGGCAGCATCGTGTCGTGCATGGGCACGCTGTCCAAGGTGGTATCGGGGCTGAAGAAGGCCCACCCCAAGCTGGACGTGCGCATTCTGTCGGGCAAGGCCAGCGAACTGGCCGGCAAGGTCGAAGACGGCGAACTGGACGCGGCCTTTCTGGTGGAAGCCGGGCGCAAGATGGCCAGCACGCGCTGGACGCCGCTATATGAAGAGCAACTGGTGGTGATTGCACCCGCGTCGGCGCCCGGCAAGGATGCCCGCCAGGTGCTGGCCGGCAACCCCTTCCTGCGCTTTGATCGCACGCAGCGCACGGGCTTGCAGATCGACCGCCTGCTGCGGCGCCTGGCGGTGCCGCTGAATGAATTCCTGGAACTCAACGCCATCGAGACGCTGGTGGAACTGGTGCGTCAGGAAGTCGGCGTGACCCTGCTGCCGCTGATCAATGGGTCCAACTGGCAGCACAGCCCCGAGCTACGCATTCTGACGCTGCCCCAAGACTTAGGCCCGCTGTCGCGGGCCATCGGCATGCTGGAACGGCGCGAACATGCGCGCCAGGGCATTACGGCGGCAATCTGCGATGCGTGCGCCACGGCTTTCCGGGCGCGCGAACCGCAAACTGCCGCCTGAGCCTTACGACCCCATTGCCGGGTCGGTCACCGACGGCTTGCCGGTTTCAACGTGGCCGGCAAAGCGGCGCAGGTAGGCCGGGTCTTCCGCCAGGCGGGCGGTGAAGTCGTACCAGTGGCCGCTGCCTTCCAGCGCCCAGTGCTGTTCCACCTTGGCGCCAGCCGGCACGGTCAAAGTCCAACGCTCGTTATTGCTGTAGTAGGCGTTGGGCGTGACTTCGAAGGTGCAATCGACCTTGCCGCTGTTGATGAAGCTGACGTAGAGGTCGCCGTTGGCGATGTCGTAGCAGACGCGGATTTCCGGGTCCAACTGCGACGTGCGCGCCAGGGCCAGGTCGCCCGCGAAGTGGCGGAGATAGCCATTGGGACCCAGCACCCACAGGTCGTACTTGCCGCCATCGGCCGCCGTATCCCAGCTTCCTTCCAACTGCTTGTCGGGCTCTACCGTGTAGCGGCGCGGCAGGCGGTCCAGATGCAGGCGGTCATACACATGGAAGACCGCCGCCTGCTTGCCGGTGTTGGAGAACAGCAGCCACATGGCGCCCATGGTGGGCTCGCTGCGACCGCTGGTATGCAGCTCATACGGCAAGGGGCGCGCATAGCGATAGCCCTTTTCCTGCTCGGGCTTGGCCTGCACCGTCGTGTCCGGCAGCGGCACGGCGGTCAAGGCTTGCTGGTCGGCGCGCACCTGGTCGGCGCCCGCGCGCGTCAGGCTGTTCAAGTCGGGCAGCGCTTCGTCGTTGGGCGTGGCGAAGTTGAAGGCCGAGGTCAGGTCGCCCAGCACGGCGCGGCGCCACGGGCTGATGTTGTCTTCGGGCACACCGAAGCGCGCTTCCAGGAAACGCAGCACCGAAGTATGGTCGAAGGCCTGGGAATTGACCCAGCCGCCACGGCTCCACGGCGACACCACGTACATCGGAACACGCGGGCCGGGGCCGTAGACGCGGTTGTCGGCAGCGTCCTGCGCCGAGGCATGCGTGTGGCGTTCCAGGTCGGTATTGACGGTGGACGCGCCCGCCATCGAGCCATCGGCGTTCAGCGACGGCGCGGCAGGCGGCGGCACGTGGTCGAAGTAGCCGTCGTTTTCGTCGAAGTTGATCAAGAGCACCGTCTTGCTCCAGACGTCCGGGTTGGTCGTCAGCGCGTCCAGCGTTTCCTGGATGTACCACGCGCCCTGGATGGGGCTGGACGGGCCGGGGTGTTCGGAATACGTGGCGGGCGCCACGATCCAGGACACTTGCGGCAAGGTGCCGTTGTTGACGTCGTCGCGCAGCGATTGCAGGAAACCGCCGTCCGGCATGGTGTTGGCCGTGCCCTTGTACAAGGGGTTGGCGGCGTCCATGCTGGGCGTCCAGGCCGGATACGGCGAGCCATTGGCGGCGTTGCCTGCCTGTTCGTTGGCGCGGCGGTATTGCTGAAAGCCCGCCAGCGAGTTGTCGCCGAAGTTCTCGGGCAGGTTCTGATAGACCTTCCACGTCACGCCGTTCTCTTGCAGGCGTTCCGGATACGTCTTCCACGTCCAGCCGGTGGTGGACGCACCCAGGCTGTCCCACTGGTTGCGGGTCGACGGGCCATTGCCTTGGGCCAGCGGGTCGTTGGTGCCGGTCCACAGAAACAGGCGGTTGGTGTTGGTGCCGCCGTGGGTGGAACAGTGGTAGGCGTCGCACAGCGTGAAGGCTTCAGCCAGCAGGAACTGAAAGTCCACTTCTTTCTGGCGGTAGTAGCCCATGGACTGGTTCTGCTTGTAGCGCGGCCACTGGTCCATGCGGCCGCCGTCCCACGCCATCTGCGCGTCCATGTAGTCATGCGGCGTGCCGGCCACGCGCTGGGCGTTGCCCTGCGTGCTGTCCAGGTGATACGGCATGACCACGCGGGTGCCGTTGGTCTGTTCCCACACCGAACGGTTCTGCGGCAGCGGAATGGTGATGCGATCGCCAAAACCGCGCACGCCCTTGTACGTGCCGAAGTACATGTCGAACGAACGGTTTTCCTGCATCAGGATCACCACGTGTTCAACGTCGTTGATCGTGCCGGTGCGGTTGTTGGCGGGGATGGCCAGCGCGCGGCGGATGGCGGGCGGGAACATCGACAGCGCGGTCAGGCCGGCGGTGGACGCGGCGGCGTTGCGCAGGAAGCGGCGCTTGCCGGCGTGGATCGGGTCTTTTTCGGACTTCACGGATGGGTTTCCTATGACTCGGTAGGGAGCGCGCTTCAAGGGGCGCAACGCAGTTCGGGCTTGGTGGGCGTGGGCGGCACGGGCGTGGGCGTTTCCGTCCCGCCGCCGTTATCGGGCGGCGTCGTGCTGTCGTCGCCGTCATCACCGCCGCAGGCGGCCAGGGTGGCGGTCAGCATCAGCACCGCGCCGGCACGCAGCAGGCCGCGCAAGATCAGGGAATGGCTCATGGTTTTTCTATCCTAGGAACATCAGGGAAACAGGTCGGAAACGGACTTGCCGGACAGCGCCAGGGACTTCACTTCGTCCTCGGTCAATGCGCGCGACCAGAAGGCCAGATCGTCAAAATTCATGGTGTAGGCGCCCTTGGTGCCCGCGCAGCAGATGCCGTAAGTGCCTCGGCCGTCTTCGTTCAGGCCGATGTGCGGACCGAACACGCCGGCCACCAGCCCCAGGTCAACCGAGCCCGTGGTCGTGTTGCGGCGCAGGAAACCGATTTCGCTGTCATAGACGAAGGCCGTCATGGTCTTGGCGGGCTTGTTGATGGTCATGGCGATGTAGACCGGCTTGTTCGCCGTGAACTTCAGCCCGTTGATGTCGGCGCGATACCCGCCGCCCGCCACGTTGAAGCGCAGCTCGGGGCCCGCCCACTGGGCGATGGTGATGCCGGGATTGCCGCCGGAGTTGTAGTCCTTGTTGCCCAGGATCGAGCGGTCGTTCGCCGTGCCGTCCGACTGGTACCAGAAGCCGATCGTGAAGACGGGCAGGCTGTCCAGCATGCCGGCCGGGTAGTCCAGCTTGAAGGCGCCCAGGGCAGCCGTGCCGCGCTCGTTCTTGAACATCTTGCCGAACACGCCGGCATCGGCGTAAGCCGGCGCCTGCACGCCGTCATACGGGGTGATGACCCCGCCGCCCGCCGCCACGTCGGTCACATTGCCTTCGAAGGGGAACAGCATCGTCAGGCCCGTGCGCAGCGACGCCAGCAGCTCGACCGGCTTGGCATACACCACCGTGGCGCGGGTGGCGCTGGTGGCGCGGCCCGTGGCCACGCTGTAGTTCAGCGTATGCACACCTTCGGTATCGAAGGTGAAGCCGGTATCGGCATAGCCCGTGTCCGTGCCGGGCAGGCGCGCCACCTCGACGCCGTCGCGGCTGACGATGATGTCGCCCACGGGTTCGCCCACGCGTACCCAGGACAGCGTCACGGTCTTGTTGTCCATGGACGTGCGGGCCGACAGGCGGCGCAGCGCCAGGGGTTCGGACAAGGGCGTGCCCGCCATGTCGTATTGCCCCTCGGCGGGCAGCGCGTCCAGGTGCGCCAGCAGGGTGGGCGCGATGTCGGCGGCGCTGGGCAGCGCGTACCAGTTGTTGTCCCAGACGCCGTCAAACGACGCGTCGTCCGCGCTGCCGCCCAGCAGCGTCGGCTGGTTCGCGGCCAGGAAGATGGTCTTGTTCGCCGCTTGCGGCAGGCCGTCGGCCACGCCCGTCTTGCCCAGGCCGTGGCTGGACGCCACCACCATCATCCAGTTCTCGTTGGGGTGTTCCGCGCGGCGGTCGGCAATCTGCTTGGCCAGCACGCCGATGGCGGCGTCGGTCTGGCGGATGACGGCGTTGTAGTTGGCGCCGAAACCGCTATCGGACGCGGCGCGCTCGGGTGCGCCGAATTGCGCAACAACCACGTCATAGCCTTCCGTGATGCGGTCACGCGCTTGCGAGGCGACGCAGTCGTCAACGCCCGCGCAATCGGTCAGGGTTTGCAGGTAGCCGGCGTCGCGGTCGCTGCCGACCAAGCCGGCCAGCAAGGGCGAATTGAAGGCGCCCGCCGTGCGCGCCTCGGGGTGCGCCGTCTTGATGCGCTGGAACAGGCTGGCCACCTTCATCGCCTGGCCCGCCGCGTTGGAGCGCACGCCGTGCACGTCCGCCCACTGGCCGGTCAACAGGGTGGCCCAGCTTGGCGCGGCCAGCGTGGGTTGCTGGGTGACGTCGCCCGTAACGCCGCCCGTCCAGGCGCGCGTGGCCGTCAACTGGCCGATGTTGGCCAGCGTCTTGTCCGCCACGCCTTGACGCATGGCGTCATACGTCAGGCCGTCAACGCCGATGAACAAGACCTTGTCGACCGTCGCCGGGGCCGGCTCGGTCACGGGCGGTTGCGTGGGCGGCGGCGCTTCGGCGCCGTCATCATCGTCATCACCGCCCCCACAGCCCGCCAATGCGCTGGTGGCCAGCACCATGGCGCACCATCTTCTCCAATCCATTGCTTTCATGCTTCTCTTCTCGTTTCATGAACAGGGTTTACGCTGCGCACATACTGGCGGGCGAACGTGAAAGGTCCATGAAGGGAAGGCCAGAAAGTTTGATCGACGGATCAGGATTCTTTGGGGAGGGGATGGCGCCCGCCCCACCCCGTGCGGGTCGTCAGGGGTTCAGCGTCACCCCCGTCAGGTAGCCCACCGACGCACCCGCGCCGTCCTTGTAGTTGGCCTTGACCAAGGGTTCCAGCACGGGCCGCACCACGTCGTGTACCTCGTTCCAGTCCGCCGTGTGCTGGAAGTTGCTGGTGATGTAGGTCCAGCCATTGATGTCATCCACCGCGTGCAGGCCCGTGGATTCGGCGGCAACAGGACAAGACAACAGCCGCGACAAGACGCGCGTATCCACGTTGAACGCCCACAGGAAGCTGTTCACGCGGCCCATGCTGTCTTCGCCGATGAACAAGGTGCGCAGCTTTTCCGAGAACTTCAGGTTGTCGGGGTTCGAAATGCAGTCGCTTCGATGGCGGTTACCCAGCGCGTCCGGCGCGGCCAGCAACGCGCCCACCAGTTCGGGCACGGCGGCCATGTCCACCGGCACCCAGTCGCTGTCGATGGCAACACCGTCGGTGTCCGACTGCGCCCCTTGCAGGTGCAATTGATAGACCGCGCCCGCGTCCGGCCCTTCCACGCGCAGGTGCGGCGACGTGCCATCGACCATGGACGTTTCAATGTGCGCCATGGCGGTGTACGCGATCTTGTCGCGCGCGTTCACCGTGGTGCCTTCCATCTTGGTGAAGGCCAGCGTGCCGCCCGCAAGCGCGGCGTAGCGGTGCGTTTCCAGAAAGGCCGCGGCCTGGCGGCGGCCCGGCTTCAGCCTGACCCAGTTGTCTTTGCCGTCAAAGCGGATATGGGTGTAGGTCGTATCCACGGGGTCGGCCGTGCGCACATCCATGATGTCGGCGGCGCTAAGCTCGTCCGCCATCTCCTTGACCTCGGCGCTGGTGGCGTGGCCCAGCCGTATCCAGCGCAGCACCGCCGCGCCCGGCCCGACGCCCGACGTCTGCATCCAGCGGGCCACGTAGAGCGTGCCGGCCGACAGGTCCGCCTTGCGGTCGGCCACGAACATGAACAGGCCGCCGTTGGTGGCGTCGTCCCCCATCAACGCGGTGCGCTGGTCGGGCATGATCTGCACCAGTTCATGCGAGATGCGGCCCATGCAGTAGTGCTTCTTGATGCTGCCCGTGCCGTCCGGGTTGACCGTCACTTCGGGCAGATGGCCGTAGTGATACGGGTTGGCGCGGCGCGCGTCGCCATACAGGTGGCGGCTGAACGCCCGGAACCACGGCGAGTCGCGCGCGGTGGTGGCGTCGGGCTCGTATTCCTCGCTGGACAAATGCGTGTTCCACGGCGACAGGCTGGCCCCGCAGGTGACCCACAGGCCATGCACCGGCGCGGTGTCCACATTGCAGTAACGCACCAGGCGCAGCGCGCCGGTTTGCAAGTCTTGCGCCAGGGTCAGCACGGCAATCGGCGATGGCAGGTGCCTCCACATGTCGTCGCCCGCCTGGTTGCGCGACAGGTATTCAAACTGCACCACCGCGTACACGGTGGCCTCCGGTGGGCCGGTTGCGCCGTCGGCCTCGCCCACGGGTCGGGCCAGCGTCAACAGCGACATGCCATCCGGGCAGTCTGAAAAAAATGGCCGTGCGCGCTTCGGCACAGAGGTATCCAGGATGGGCTTGCCGTTGATGTCGACGTAGCCGCCCGCCAGCACGGTGCCGCCCTTGCCATCGGACACCTGATCGCCCGTCATGAAGAACGCTTCGTAGCCCAGCTGCACGCGCCGCCGCGTGCCGTTGGCAAAGACAAGCTCCATCGCCGATTCCACCGTGGTGCGCGCCATGCCCGCCGGATCCGACAAGCCCGGCGCGGGCATGGAGATGAATTCGGCGGACTGGAACTCGGCGGATAGGGATTCAGCGGATCGCGTGATGGTGGCCGCCGACGCATGACGCCCGGCCAGCAAGCCGGCCAGCGCCCCGCCGCCCAGGGGCAACATCGGCGCGCTGCCCAGCATCTTGAGCAGCCGGCGACGATCAGTGTGGTCAGGATTTTTCATGTGAACGCTCCCAGGTTCAAACACCCAACAACGAACCGGCCATGCGCGCACTGGCCTCGCGCGACCGCGCGCCAGGGCGCATGCCGGAAGACACATCAAACACATCAGGCAAGCCTGACGCCGCCGAGTGTAGGAGCCTGCCGGCCATGGGATGGCCGGCGTTACACCTGAGAAATGATTCCCGTAAGTACTGATGCCCGCTGGTACTGATGCCAGACGTACATAGGGGACCGGCGAACCGGTCCCCTGCCCTGCAACGTCAGCCATCAAGCCGACGCAACATGCGCTTGCTTACGCGCCGATCTTCACACCCGTCAGGTAACCCACCGCCGCGCCAAAGCCGTCTTTGTAGTTGGCCTTGATCAGCGGTTCCAGCGTGGGCCGCACCACGGCATGCACGCTGCCCCAGTCACCCGGGTGCTGGAAGTTGCTCATGATGTAGGTCCAGCCATTGATTTCATCCACCGCCTGCAAGCCGGTGGATTCCGCCGCCACCGGGCACGACAACAGGCGCGACAAGGCCTTGGTGTCGACGTTGTAGGCCCACATGAAGTTATTGACGTGGCCGCCGCTGTCTTCACCCACGAACAGGGTGCGCAGCTTTTCCGAGAACTTCAGGTTATCGGGGTTGGACACAAAATCAGCGTTATGCGTATTGCCCAGCGTGTCCGGCGTGGCCAACGGCTTGCCGATCAGCTCGGGCACGGCAGCCATGTCCACCGGCACCCATTCGCTGTCGATGACACCGCCGTCGGTATCCACCTGGCCCGCTTGCAGGTGCAGTTGATAGACCGCGCCGGCGGAATTGGCTTCGACCTTGAAGCCCGCGACCTGGCCGTCCGTCATGGACGATTCAATCCGCGACATCGCGCTGTACGCGATCTTGTCCTTGATGTTGACGGTGGTGCCTTCCATCTTGGTAAAGGCCAGCGAACCGCCCACCAGCGCCGCGTAGCGGTGCGTTTCCAGAAAGGCCGCGGCCTGGCGGCGGCCCGGTTGCAGCTTGACCCAGTTGTTCTTGCCGCTGTAGCGGATCTTCGTGAAGGACGCATCGCCGGGGTCCGCCGTGCGCACGTCCATGATGTCGGCGGCGGTAAGCTGGTCGGCCAATTCCTTGACCTCGGCGCTGGTGGCGTGGCCAAGCTTGATCCAGCTCAGTGTGCCGGCGCCCGGGCCCGTGCCCGAAGTCTGCGTCCATTTCGCCACGTACAGCGTGCCGGCCGACAGGTCGGCCTTGCGGTCGGCCACGAACATGAACAGGCCGCCATTGGTGGCGTCGTCGCCCATCAGCGCGGTGCGCTCGTCGGGCATCACTTGCACCAGCTCGTGCGAGATGCGGCCCATGCAGTAGTGCTTCTTGATGGTGCCGGTGCCGTCGGGGTGCACCGTCACTTCCGGCATGTGGCCGTAGTGGTACGGGTTGGCCTTGTTGGGGTCGCCATAGACGTTGTTGCTATAGGCCTGGAACGAGGCCGAGCCGACAGCCGTCGTCGCGTCCGGCTCGTACTCTTCGCTGGACAGGTGCGTGCCCCACGGCGACAGGCTGGCGCCGCAGGTGATCCACAGCCCATGCACCGACGAGGTGTCCACGTTGCTGTACTTGACCAGGCTGAGCTTGCCCGTATTGGGGTCTTGCGACAGCGTCAACACGGCGATGGGCGACGGCAGCAAGCCATACATGTCGTTGCCCGCCTGGTCGACCGACTGGTATTCGAACTGCACCACTGCATAGACGGCATTGCCCGCCACGCCCGGCACCGTGGTGGGGGCCGACAGCGCCAGCAACGACGTGCCGTCCGGACAGTTCGAGAAAAACTGGCGCGCCTTGGCGGGCACCGAGTTGTCCATGATGGGCGCGCCGGCCAGGTTGAAGTAACCGCCGGCGATGGCGACGCCACCCTTGCCGTCGGGCACGTTGTCGCCCGTGATGAAGAACGGCTCGTAGCCCAGCTCGACCGTGCGCTTGGAGCCATCGCTGAACGCCAGGTTCATCGCCGAACTCACCGTGGTGCGGGCCATCAGTTCCGGGTTGGCCAGCGTGGGCGCGGGCATGGACGTGAACGACGCCGACGTGAAGGTCACCGGCGTGGCGGGCGGCTGCGTGCCCGTGTCGGGCGGCGTGACGACCGCGTCGTCATCGTCATCGCTTGAATTACAGCCGGCCAGCAACGCCGCCATGCTGACGCCGCCGATCGGCAGCATCGGCGCGCCTCCCAGCATCTTCAGCAGTCGGCGGCGATTGGCTTGATTCATGTCTTGCATGCGGTTTCCCTGTTGGTTCGATTGGATGCCCAAGCGTTGAACCTGAGCGTGTCCGCATGCTAGAGACGCGCCATGTAGGCGGAATGACAAAAAACTGTAGGGAAGCTGAATCGGGCGGAATAGGCGGGGGTTGCTGCGTTGTGCGGCGGCATTGATGGCGACATTGCGTCGGCATGGCGCTGTCGTTGCGGCGTTATCGCGTAATTGTCACGTGACCCCGCTATAGTCGGGCGCGTTCCCTGCCCCTCGTTTCCCGACACCGTAGCCGCTGCTGTACACCCATGCCCATTTCCTTGCGCCCTTCCCTGCCTTCCGCGCCCGCCGCGCTGCGTGTTCTTGCCGTACTGGCGCTGGCCGCGGGCGTGGGCGTGTGGGGGTCGATATTGCTGGCCCCGCGTCCAGGCGCGTTGCCACCCGCCGTATCGGCGGCCCCGCCGCGCGCGGCCGACAATACGCCAGTGGCGCTATGGTTTGGGAAGGATGAAGTGATGCGCACGCAGATCAGCGTGCTGGGCCTGATCGCGGCCGGCCCGGATGGCGCGGCGGTGCTGAGCGTGGACGGTGGCCCGCCCTTGGCGTGGAGAACCGGCGCGGAAGTGGCGCCAGGCATCGTGCTACGAGATATCGCGGTAGATGCCGTGACGGTAGAGCAAGGGGGAAGAATGAACCGATTGGCAACGCCCGCCGCGCTGGAAGCGCCGGCGGGCATTGCCAAGGTGAAGTGAATCAGCGTTTACGACCTGCCGGACGCCCCATTTGCTTGCGTCCCGCCATGTTCGACAAGGAAGATCCCGTCGGCTTTTGCGTGGCGGCAGCCAGCTTCTTCTGCTGAAGCGCCTTTTCAACCAACGCCGCCAAACCAGTCGAAGACTTCTCTTTTGTAGCCATTACCGCTCCTTGTAGATGGGCCATGGTAGCAGGATGGGGGAAACCGCTCCGTTCCACGAGAAAACAAGGTCTGCAAGGTCAATCTGGTTTCCCTAGCGGTGGCAAGGGCAGCAGGTTGGGCAAGACCCCGGCCATGACGTTTTCCAACTGCGCCACCAATGCCTGCGCGGCGGGCGACAGCGAGCGGTCGCGCCGATGCAGCAATCCTATGTAACGGCGTGCCGAAGCATCGCCCAGGGGCGCGCAGCACAGGCCGGACAGGTTCAGTTCGGGCAGCGCCAGGCGGGGCAGTACGCTCACGCCCAGCCCTTGTCGCACCATGCCGGCAGCCGTGCCCATGTTCGTCACGTCGTAACGCAGCGCGGTGGCGGGCGCGTCCACTTCGTCGCGCACGGCGCGGTCGAATTGCTGGCGCGCATTGGACCCCTGCGATAGCAAGATCAGGTCGTAACGCAGTACATCGCGCCAATGCAAGGTTCCTTTGACATCGCCCAGCGGATGCCCTGCCGGATAAACCGCGCAAAAGCAATCCTCGCCCAGCGATGTGAAGGTCAGGTCGGAAGCCGGGTCGGCCTGGGCGGCCACCGCGAATTCAATCTGGTTGGTGCGCAGCATGGCCAGCAGTTCGTCGTTGTGCGCCTCTACCACCCGCACTTTCAAAGCCGGATGCGCCAGGCGCAGCGCACCGACTGCCGCCGGCAGCAGGGTCAGCGCGGTGGACGGCAGCGCCCCCAAGGCAACATTGCCGCGCCGCACCGCGGCCAAATCGGCAAGGCTGCGGTAGGCCTCTTCCAAGTCGGCGATGGGGCGCTGCACGCGCGAATGAAAATCCTGCCCGGCGCTGGTCAGGCTGATGTTGCGCGTGGTGCGCTCGAACAAGCGCAGCCCCAGCACTTCTTCCAGGTCCTGGATCAGCGCGGTGAACGAGGGCTGCGTCACGCCCAGCTGGTTAGCGGCATGCGTAAACGAACCGCTGTCGACCGCCAGCAGAAACGCCTTGAGGGGACGGTATTTGATATTGATAGCCATAGGCTAAGAATATTAAATAAATATCTATTTGTGTCTAATAATCGACCGACCGATGATGACGTCTACCCAAGCCCTTGACCCTCAAAGACGTTATGGACGCATCAAGCAACAAGCCCTTCCGGCTGGGCGCCAACTGGCGCCTGAGCCAAGACGGCGACGCCGTCATCACCTCCATCAACCCGGCCGACGGCAGCATAGCCGGCATTGTCACGCGCGCATCGGCGCAGGACGTGGACGCGGCCGTGGCCATTGCCTGGGACGCCTTTCACAACAAGCCCTGGCGCAAGCTGCGTCCGGATCAGCGCGCCGCCACCTTGTACGAGATCGGCCGGCGCCTTGCCGCCGAGCGCGAACCCTTGGCGCGACTGCAAATGCAAGACAGCGGCAAGCCCTGGAAAGAATGCCTGAACATGGTCGACAGCGCGGCCGGCCATTTCCGCTACTACGCGGCCGTATGCGAAACCTGGCAAAACGAAATGACCTCGCCACGCGGCGAGTACTTTTCCATGGCGCTGGCTGAGCCTTTCGGGGTGATCGCAGCAATTACGCCGTGGAACTCGCCCATCATGAACGAGGCGCAGAAAGCCGCGCCAGCGCTCGCCGCCGGCAACGCCGTGTTGCTCAAGCCTTCCGAGGAAACGCCACAGTTGGCCCTGGAACTGGCGCGCATTTGCGGCGAAGCCGGCTTGCCCGCAGGCCTGCTGACCGTGCTGCCCGGCCATGGCGAAGACGTGGGCGCGGCACTGGTCAAGCATCCTGGCGTGCGCATGGTGTCGTTCACCGGCGGCACGGAAACCGGACGCGCCATTGGGGGCATCGCGGGCCAACGCCTGATTCCGGTCGGGCTGGAACTGGGCGGCAAGTCACCCCACATTGTGTTCGACGATGCCGACCTGGACCGCGCCGTGGCGGGCGTGGTCTCGGGCATCTTCGGTTCGGCGGGCCAGAGCTGCGTTGCGGGCTCGCGCCTGTTTGTGCAGAAATCCATCTACCCGCGCTTCATGAAAGCCTTGGTGGAACGCACGCGGCAAGTGCGCGTCGGACTGCCGGACGACCCTGCCACGCAGATGGGGCCGCTGGTGTCCCGCGCGCATCGCGACAAGGTCGCCGGCTATGTGGATATCGGCCGCGCCGAAGGCGGCCGTGTGCTGGTGGGTGGCGAGCCGCCCACGCAGGCGGAACTGGCCAATGGCTGGTTCTATCTGCCCACGGTCATAGACGGGCTGGGCAACCAGGCCCGCGTGTGCCAGGAAGAGATTTTCGGCCCCGTGCTGGTGGCGCTGCCCTTTGACGACGAGGACGATGTCGTCCACCAGGCCAACGACACCGCCTTCGGCCTGGCCGCCGGCATGTGGACGGGCGACTACGCCCGCGCCTGGCGCGTCGCCCGCGAGATCGAGGCCGGCTCTATCTGGATCAATACCTACAAGCAATCGCATATCGCCACCCCCTTCGGCGGCTTCAAGGCCAGCGGCATCGGGCGCGAAAAAGGCCTGCACGGCCTGCGCCTGTACAGCCAGGTCAAGAGCCTGTACTGGGGCATGCATGAAAAACCCATGGGACTTTAAAGCAACATGACAACTGAAAAGAAAAGCGCGGCGCTGTCGCTGGCCGACTCCCGCATCCTGATCGCCGGCGCCGCCAGCCTGGTGGGTTCCCACACCGCCGACGCCTTGCTCGCCGCCGGCGCGAAAGAAGTGATCCTGCTGGACAATTTTGCATTCGGCACCCCCGAGGCCATTGCCCACCTGCAGGACAATCCCCGCGTGAAAGTGGTTCGCGGCGATCTGATGCGCCTGCCGGACCTGCTCTCGGCGACCGAGGGCGTGGACGGCGTGCTGCACCTGGCTGCCTACATGACATTGGGCTTTTCCCAGACGCCATGGCAGGCGGTGGACGTTAACGTCCGCGGCGCGCAGAACATGCTGGAAGCCTGCCGCGCCAACAAGGTGCGGAAAATCGTCTTCGCCTCATCCAACGCGGTCTATGGCTATGGCACCGGCATCGCCGGCGCGCTGGTCGAGAACGGCCCCTTCCATTCCGAAGGCGCGCCCCCGGCCGCCATTCTGTATGGCGCGTCCAAGATCATGGGCGAGCAGCTTTGCCGCCAGTACTACCAGAAGTCCGGGCTGGACTACGTGGTGTTGCGCTATTCCACCGTTTACGGCGAACGCCAGCACTACCGCGCGGCCAACTCGCTGTACATCATGGAAACCTACGACCGCGTGCGCAAGGGTGAACGCCCCGTGCTGCCGGGCGACGGCACCGACACCAAGCACTTCGTGCACGTCTCCGACGTGGCGCGCGCCAACGTCGCGGCGTTCCAAAGCGCGGCGACCGACGTGGCGGTGAACGTGTCGGGCCCCGCACCCATCACCACCGGCGAACTGGTGCGCTTGGTGCTCGACTACTGCAAGAGCGATCTACAACCCGAGATCAAACCCGACCCGCCCGGCACCGTGCGCCTGACCTCGGGCGGTGCATTCCATATTCCGCACGACCTGGCCGGCCAACACATCGGCTGGCAGCCGAAGGTCGGCATGGCTGAAGGCGTGGCCCGGCTGCTCGCCTGGCGCGAAGCGCAAGAAGCCGGCTAAGTCCGCACCGACAGGGCGAGCGCCAAGCAGAACCCGCCACATGACGCCACAGAGCGTCAGGCAATAAGCAGCAAAACGCATTCAGGGTCCGCGTCAACAGAAAGCGGACCCGATGCGCACACGAGGAGACATGACAATGAATAAGCGACATTGCATCGCCGGTGCCCTACTTGCGTGGGGCATGGCCCTGGGCGCTGGGGCGGCGCTAGCCGAAGGCTATCCAGACAAGCCCGTGACGCTGGTGGTCCCGTATCCCCCAGGCGGCGCCACCGACGTCATCGCGCGGCTGATCGCGGAAAAACTGCCTTCGGCATGGGGCCAGCAGGTCATCATCAACAACCGCCCCGGCGCCGGCACCACGGTGGCGGCCGAGTCGGTGGCGCGGTCGGCCGGCGACGGCTACACGCTCTACATGACGACGGCGGCGCACACGATCAGCGCCAGCCTGTACAAGAAGCTCAATTACGATCCCCTGAAGGATTTCGCGCCGCTGACGCTGACCTCCACCATTCCACTGGTGCTGGTGACGGCGCCGTCCTTGCCGGTCAAGAATCTGAACGAACTGATCGCCTATGCCAAGGCCTCGCCCCAGGGCCTGAGCATGGCCTCCACCGGCAACGGCACCCCCCAGCACCTGACCGGCGAGCTGTTCAAGGCACGCGCCGGCCTGAATCTGGTTCACGTGCCGTACCGGGGCGATGCGCCCATGATCACCGACCTGATCGGCGGCCAGGTGCAGATGGCCTTCGTCACCCTGTCGGCGGCGTTGCCGCACATCCAGTCGGGCAAGCTCAAGGCGATTGCCCTGGCGCATCCGCGCCGCGTCGAAGCCATCGCCCAGGTGCCCACGATGACCGAGGCCGGCATGAAGAACTTCGAGGCCGCGACGTGGTTCGGCCTGTTCGCGCCTTCCAGCATGCCCGCCGCTCTACGCGAAAAGATCTACCACGACGTCGCGAAGATTGTCGCCACCCCCGAGATGACCAAGAAGCTGCAAGACATGGGCGGCGACGTGAACAACAGTTCGCCCCAGCAGTTCCAGGCCTTCATCAATGACGAAGCACAACGCTGGGCCGAGGGCGTGAAGCTCTCTGGCGCGCAGATCGACTGATCCGCCGCATCAATCATCCGACCGGAGAGACAACACATGAGCGACAACGAACAAGACCTGTTGGCGCGCTGCGCCGCCATCGGGACCAGCACCTGGGCAGACGCCATGGACGCGCTGGGCATCGCGGGCGTGGTGCAAGGCATTGCGCGCCGCAGCGGCCAAGGGCGCATTGCCGGCTTTGCCGTCACCGCGCGGCATGTTTGGGGCGGGCTGGGCGACTTCGACCGCGCCGACTTTGCCGTGGGGCGGCTGGTTGCCGCCACCGGTCCAGGCCGCGTGCTGATGGTGGATGCGGGGGGGACCTGCATTTCCACCTTTGGCGGCATCGCGTCCCTGGCGGCGTCCCGTCGTCAGGCCACGGCGGTAGTCATCGACGGCGCGTGCCGCGACGTTGACGAGATCCAGGCAACCGGGTTGTGGCTTGCCAGCCGCCACGTCACGCCCTTGACGGGCAAGACGCGCTTGCGCCTGCAAGCCATGGGCGAGCCCGTGACCATCGGCCAACTGCGGGTCGCCGAGGGCGACCTGGTGGTGGGTGATGACACGGGCCTGGTGGTGGTGCCGCGCGAGCGGCTTGAAGCGGTACTGGCCGCCGCGCAAGAAGCCCTGGCGGTGGATGAGCGCGTAGAACAAGGCATCCGCGACGGCCTGTCGTTCGCCGACGCCGCCGCGGCCGCCAACTACATTCCCGCACGCGCCGGAGACAGCGAGTGAGCGCCTCCCATGACGTCGTGCAGGTCGCTTCGTTAGGCGCCGAGTTCGACCAGCGCCTGGCGGCGCGCTACCGGGTTCTGCAAACCTGGCATGACCCGCGTGGCCTCGCCGCGTTCGGCGATGCGCTGCACGGCCCGCGAGTCGCCGTGACCTCGGTGCGTCATGGATTCACGCAAGCCATGTTCGATGCACTGCCCGCCTTGCAGGCGGTATGTAGCTGGGGCGTGGGCCACGACACGCTGGATTTAGGGGCCGCCGCCACACGCGGCATCGGCGTCAGCGTCACACCTGACGTGCTGGATGATTGCGTGGCCGACCTGGCGTGGGCCCTGCTGCTTTCCGCCGCGCGCCGAACCGCCATCGGCGACCGTTACGTGAAAACGGGACAGTGGCGCGCGCTGGGGCAGTTTCCGGTAACGACCAAGGTGTCGGGCAAGCGCCTGGGCATTCTTGGGCTGGGTCGTATCGGCGAAGCCATTGCCCGACGGGCGGCCGGCTTCGACATGGAAGTGCGTTACCACAATCGCGCGCCTCGGCCTGGCGCACCCTATGGCTACGAGTCCTCGCTGGTGGCCTTGGCCGAGTGGGCGGATTTTCTGGTGGTCGCGTGCGTGGGCGGCGCCGCCACGCGGCACCTCGTGGATGCGCCGGTCATCCGCGCGCTAGGCCCACAGGGCATTCTGGTCAACATTGCCAGGGGCAGCGTGGTGGACCAGGCCGCCGCGCTGGCTGCCCTGCGTTCGGGTGAACTGGGCGGAGCCGGGCTGGACGTGCTGGAGCAGGAACCCACGCCAGCCACGGAATTCGCGGATCTGGATCAGGTTTCACTCATGCCGCACGTGGGCAGCGCCACGCGCGAAACCCGGGCCGCGATGGCGGAACTGGTGCTGGACAACGTCAACGCCTTCATGCAGACCGGCCGCCTGCTCACGCCGGTAGCCGCTCGCGAGATGCAGACATGACGCATGCCGGATTGCTGGCGGAGCTAGGCGCCTGCATCGGTGACGCGCACGTGCTGACCGGCGCCGCCGCCGAGCCTTACCTGAGCGACTGGCGCCAAGCCTTCACCGGCCGCGCGCTGGCCGTGCTGCGCCCCGCCGATAGCGACGAGGTGGCGCAGGTGGTGCGCCTTTGCGCCGCAGCGGGCGTGGCGATCGTGCCGCAGGGCGGCAATACCGGCCAGGTAGCCGCTGCCACCCCCGATACCAGCGCGTCGGCCGTGGTGCTCTCGCTGCTGCGCATGAACCGCGTGCGCGCCATGGACCTGGATAACGACACCATCACGGTCGAAGCCGGCTGCGTGCTGCAAGCCGTGCAGGAAGCGGCCGCCAACGCTGGCCGGCTGTTTCCGTTGTCCCTGGGCGCACAGGGAAGCTGCACCATCGGCGGCAACCTGTCCACCAATGCCGGCGGTACACAAGTGCTGCGTTACGGCAACGCCCGCGAACTGGCGCTGGGCCTGGAAGTGGTCACGCCGCAAGGCGAGATCTGGCACGGGTTGCGCGGCCTGCGCAAGGACAACACCGGTTACGACCTGCGCGACCTCTACATCGGCAGCGAAGGCACGCTGGGCATCATCACCGCAGCTGTCCTCAAGCTCTTTCCCCTGCCCCGCGCGCAATGCACGGCCTTGGTCGCTGTGTCTGGGCTGGCGCAAGCCGTGCAGTTGCTGCAACGTGCCCGCGCGGGCTTTGGCGCCGGCCTGACCGCTTTCGAAGTCATGTCGGTTCCTTGCATGACCGATGTAACTCAGGCCTTCCCGCAGCAACGCCTTCCTTTCGCGGATCTGCCGGAAGACGCCTGGTGCGCCTTGCTTGAGGTGTCCGACCACAGCGACGGGCCGCATGCGGCAACGCGGCTGGAAGCCGTCCTGTCGGGCGCTTTGGAATCGGGCATAGCCCGGGACGCCGTGGTAGCGGTATCCGGCGCACAAAGCGCTGCCTTCTGGCATCTGCGCGAGAGCATCACCTTGGCATTGGCGCGGGCCAAGGCTTGCGTCAAGCACGACATTTCATTGCCTGTCTCGCGCATCCCCGAATTTGTGCGGGCCACCGACCAGGCGCTTGCCACCGCCTTTCCCGGTGTGGCGTTGCGCGTGTTCGGACACCTGGGCGACGGCAACCTGCACTACAACCTGCTGCCGCCCATGGGCGCATCGCACGCGGACATTCAGCGACTGGTGCATGACAAGGTCCACGACGCCGGTGGATCCATCAGCGCCGAACAAGGCATCGGCCAATGTCGCGTAGAGGACCTCCAGCGCTACAAGAGCACGCTGGAACTGGACCTGATGCGGCGCATCAAGCTTGCCCTGGATCCCCAGGGGGTCATGAATCCCGGCAAGGTTCTGCCGGCAACCGGCCCGCATCACATGCCATAGCCGGCAGCCTTGCCTGCACCAACTTCCAACATCAAACACAAACCTGGAGACAACATGTTTTTTTCACCCAAGAGCGCCGCGCGCGCCGTGCTTTCCGTTGCCGGCCTGTGCGCCGCATTGCCCGCTTGGGCGTGGCCCGACCACCCAATCGAATTGATTGTGGGTTTTGCGCCTGGCGGCGGCACGGATCTCACTGCCCGTTCGCTGGCGGTCTTTCTGGAAAAGGAACTGGGCGCCACCGTGGTGGTGCAGAACAAGCCGGGCGCGTCCAGCGCCATTGCCCTGGCCTACGTGGCGCGCGCCAAGCCGGACGGCTACACGCTGGCCATGACGAATATGCCCGGGCTGGTGTCCTTGCCCATCGAACGCAAGGCAGGCTTCAACCGTGACGACTTCACCTACCTGGCCAATCTGGTGCGGGACCCCAGTGCATTCAGCGTGGCCAGCAACAGCCCCTATCAAACGCTGGAAGCCCTGATCTCAGCAGCCAAGGAAAAGCCGGGCACGATCAGCTATGGGTCCACCGGCGTCGGCACCGACGACCATCTGGCGCTGGTCCTGTTCCAGGCCCAGACCGGCACCAAGCTTAACCACGTGCCCTACAACGGCGCGGGTCCCCTGCGCAGTTCGGTACTGGGTGGTCATACCGTCGTCGGCGGTCTGAACCTGGGCGAAGTCATGCCCTATCACGGCAAGAACATGCGAGTACTGGCGCAAGCCAGCGAGAAGCGCTCGCCGCTGGGCCCCGACGTGCCCACTTTCAAGGAACTGGGCGTGAACCTGGTGTTTGCCTCGGAACGCGGAATCGTCGCGCCCAAGGGACTGCCGGCCGACGTGTCCGAAAAATTGCGCAAAGCGCTGGGCAAGGTAGCGGCCAATCCGGACTTCCAGGCCCAGATGAAACAGCAGTTCACCGAGATGGATTACGTGGACGGCCCGCAGTGGCAGGAACGCCTTAAGGGTGACGATGCCCGCCTGCGTCAGATCTGGGCGCAAACGCCCTGGGTCGAATAAGCGTCGACGCAAGCATTACTGTCATATCCAGGTGCGCATCATGGCTTTCGATCAATAAGCCGATGCGTACCCAAACGGCGCAAGATAGCGACGGAGCCCTCCATTTCGAACGTAATCTGCCAAGACTTGTTGGGCAACACGTCGATTTTCAATATGCGAGGATCGAAGCAGCCAGTGATTGAATGAAGCCTGAGCTTGTTAGGTTGGGGATAACGCACCAAATCGCGAATGGCATTCTTTGCGGCATTCTGGATTTCGAGAGGCGCCCTGCGAAAGTCACGATCGAACGTTTCTTTCCTGGCAAGAGACCTGATAAGAATGGACGCCAAACTTATCGACCCAAAGATTTCAGAAACGCTTCGACGTCATCCTGGGGGCCGCCCGCGACCACCGCCGCCACGTCTGCATCATTTTCCATGACGGCCCACTTCAAGTCGTGCAAGTGGGAAAAGGCATCCTTCACTTGAATAATTGCCTTGTCGAAGGACTCCACCACGCCATCGCCATCTTGAAGCTCATGGTCCGCCAAGGCCGCCAGGCGCTTTTCTTCAAGCATGCGCCCCAGTTCGGCAAGCACATCAAGCGTGTCATCAAACGCGGCCTGGAACACGCCCTCGCGATCCAGCACCTGCCGTTCGCTTGCGGGCGAGCGACAGATCGCGTGCGCCACATCGGAAGCATTTCTTGAGATAGTTTCAAAGGTGTTGGCCAGCACTTCGTTGCTGGCTACCGTGTCTTCGATAGCGCGAAGCAGGTGCAGGGAACGGCTGCTGTCGGCACGAGCGCCTTCCACAATGAAAGCGACCAGCCCGCTATGAGAAATGGTGGAACGCATATGCGCTTCCTTTATCGGCGTGTTGGACCCCAATCCTGGGACCCAAGACAAGGCATGCGGAAAGTATAGACACAAAGCCAAATCGCCCGCCAGTTGTGGGAAGCCGCAATATTTGCGGTTTTCCTCCTGACCCCGTCGACGCAAGCATTACTGTCATATTTCATGTCCACAATTCCGGGCTTCTACTAGAAGACCGGAGTTGTAAAGTGCGTCAGTTACCGCGCGGGCTTGCCCGTCAGCAAGGTTTCACCCTGATCGAGATCATGGTGGTGATTGTGATAATGGGGATTCTGGCGGCGCTGATCGTGCCGCGCGTGCTGGACCGCCCGGACCAGGCGCGGCAGGTGGCGGCGCGTCAGGATATTGGCGGCATCATGCAGGCCTTGAAGCTGTACCGGCTGGACAACGGCCGCTATCCGACCACGGCGCAAGGCCTGCGCGCGCTGGCTGAAAAGCCGGATGGCGCGTCGAACTGGCGCGGTTATCTGGACAAGCTGCCCAATGATCCCTGGGGCCACCCCTATCAATACCTGAGCCCGGGCGTCAAGGGCGACATCGACGTGTTCTCGTTTGGCGCCGACAACAAGCCCGGTGGAGAAAACGGCGATGCCGACATCGGTTCCTGGGAGCTCTGAGCGCGGCTTCACGCTGGTTGAAGTGTTGGTGGTGCTGGTGATTGTGGCCATTGCCGCCAGCATGGTGAGCCTGTCGATCGGCAAGCGCGACAACGGCCTGCGCGTTGACGCCGAACGCCTGGCCGACGCCTTCACCGTGGCGCAAAGCGAAGCCCGCAGCGATGGCCGGCCCATCCGCTGGCTGGCCGGCGACCAAGGCTGGTCGTTCGAGCGCCAGGGCCGCTTGCCCGGCCCCAGCGCCGACGAAAACGTGCCCGTGCCGATAGACCGCCTGGAGCAGGACGACATGCTGCGCCCGCAGTCCTGGCACGCGGGCGTCGTCCACCTGAGCCTGACCCCCGACCGGCCGCTTGTATTCAACACCGAATGGGTCGCCGACCCGATCACGCTGACCCTGCGCGCGGGCGATGACCAGGTCACCCTGCAACGCGACGCCGCCGGCCGCTATGACATCCACTGATTCCCCTGCTTGCGCCAACAAGCCTGTCGCCCAGCGCCAGCGCGGCTTCACCCTGATTGAAGTGCTGGTGGCGCTGGCCATCATTGCCGTGGCGATGGCGGCCGCGCTGCGCGCGACCGGCGTCATGACGGCCAACAACCGCGCCTTGCAGGACAAGACCTTGGCGCTGCTGGCCGCGCAAAACGCCTTGACCCAGTTGCGGCTGGAACAGAGCTTGCCGCGCGCCGGATCGCAAACCGTGCCTTGCCCGCAAGGCGGCCGCGCGTTGCAGTGTGAGCTGGTCTTCACGAATTCCATGAACCGCAGCTTCCGGCAGGTATCGGTCAACGTCCATGACGCCGCGTCGGGCCGGCCGGACGCCGTGCTGCTGCAATTGGACGGCCTGCTGTCCAGCCTGCGATGACGATGCGCCGCGTGCCTTCCCCTCCCGCCAAGCGCCCCAACCGCGCCCGCCAAGCCGGCTTCACCCTGATCGAGGTGCTGGTTGCGCTGGCGTTGATGGCGCTGGTCAGCCTGATGGCCTGGCGCGGGCTAGCCAGCGTATCCAGCGCGCGTGACCGCATCGAACAACAGGCCGAAGACACCGACGCCATCGTCCGGACGCTGGGCCAGATGGCGCGCGACGTGGAACTGTCCTACACCGGCCCCCGCTTCGATGCGCCCGGCAAAGACGCCGTCTCGCTGACCAGCGGGCTGCGCCTGCTGCGCCAGAACACGGGCGGGCAAACGCTGGAACTGCTGCGCCCCGATGCCGACGGCAATGGCCTGTGGCAGCGCGTGCAATGGCAGGTGCGGGCGGACGGCCTGTGGCGCGCCAGCGGGCCGCCCGCGCCGCGCAGCCCGCTGCCCGCCGCCGTCAATGCCGTGCTGCTGCTGCCCGGCGTGCGCGTGTTGAGCCTGCGCGCCTGGGTGCCGGGCGTGGGTTGGGCGGACGCCAATGCCAGTTTCGGCACGGCGCCAACCGGCATCGAGATCACGCTGGAACGCGGCGCGGCCAACGCGCCGCAGCGCTACACGCGCATTCTGGAGCTGCCATGACGCCCCGCCCTACCCTGAAGGAACGCGGCGCGGCGGTCATCAGCGCGTTGATCATCGTGGCCATTGTGGCGGCGCTGACCACCAGCCTGTTCCAGCGCCAGACCGCCAGCACCCGGCGAGTGGAAAACGAGATGTCGCGCGTGCAGGCCCGCGTCATGCTGGCGGGCGGCATCGACTGGGCGCGCCTGGTCATCCGCGACCACGGCAAGCGCGAATCCACCACGCGCGGCGACCAGATCTGGGCAACGCCCATCCTGGACACCCGCATCGAACGCCCCGGCGACGACCGCGTTGCCGTGTTCTCGGGCCGCGTGCAGGACGAACAGGGCAAGTACAACCTGAGCAACCTGGCGCGCAACGGCGTGCCGCAGCCCGAGCAGGAAGAAGTGCTGCGCCGCCTGCTGGCCGCGCAGCAATTGCCCGACACGCTGGCCGCCCACATCATCGACATCATTGCCCTGGCGCAGCCGCCCGCGCTGGCGGCCGACGCGCCGTCCGGCACCAAGGGCCAGCCCGCCGCCACCCCCGACTCGCGCGCGCCGCTGCCGCGCGGCGTGGATGAAATTGCCGCCCAACTTGGGCTGGAACCCGCCGTGCGCAATGAAATGCGCCGCACGATGACGGTGCTGCCGGTGGCCACCAGCGTCAACGTCAACACCGCGCCCGCCGAGGTCATTGCCGCCCTGGTGCCCGGCCTGTCGCTAAGCCAGGCACGCGCCATGACGGGCGAACGCGATCGTGGCAACTGGTTCAACAACGCCGGCGACTTCAGCAACCGCCTCGCCGGCACTGGCGTCGAGGCGACCGCCCCCACCGTCACCACCGCCAGCGGCTGGTTCATGGCCAGCGGCACCGTCGTCTACGAACGCGCGCGAGTCGCCATGCAAGCCTTGGTGCGCAGCGCACCGCCCGCCGCGCCCGACACGATATGGACAAGAGAAATCCCTTGAAGAACGCCTTGCGCATCGCGCTTGCCCCCTTGGACGAATTCACAGCCGATTCGCCGTTGCCCTATGCCTGGTTCGACCGGCGCGGACGTTGCGTCCAGCAGGGCGAACTGAGCGTGCGCGCCCTGGGCAACGCCTACCCCCACGCCGCCTGCGAAGCGGTGCTGCACCCCGCCGACGTCATCGCCACCACGGTACGCATTCCAGCCGTGCCCCGCGCGCGCTTTGCCGCTGCCGTGCACAGCGCGTTGGAACCCTTGGTGTTAAGCGACCTGGACGCGCTGGCGATCGGGTTCAGCGCGCGCGCCGCCGATGGCAGCGTGGCGCTGGCGTGGTCGCCCCGCGAACCGGTGCGGCGCGCCTGGGGCCTGCTGAATGCCCAGGGCTTGCGCGCCCATGCGCTGATCGCGCCGCAGACTCTGGCGCCCGCGTCGTCCGAGCCCCTGCGCGACCCCGCAGACCCGCGCTGGCAAGCGCCGTCGCCCAACTGGTCGCTGGCCATGCCGCAGTTGGCGCCGGCCCAGGTCTCGCGCTGGCGTCCGGTGTGGCGCTGGGGCGCGGCGGCGGCCGTGGTCTGGATTGCGGGATTGAACATACACGCCTCGCAGCTCAACGCCGAGGCGCAAGCCTTGACAGCAGGCATGCGCCAACAGGTGCTGGCCGCGTTTCCCGACCTGCCCGTCGTGTTGGACCCGCCGCGCCAGGCCCAGCAAGGCTTGGATGCGCTACAGGCCAATCGCGGCGCGGCCAACGCAGCGGACTTTCTTCCCTTGGCGCGCGCCACCGCGCAACTGCTGCCGTTCGCGGCTGACAAGGTGTCGCGACTGACTTACTCGGATCAGGCCCTGACCTTACAACTGGCCGAGTCTGGCGAACAAGCGCAACGCGTGGCCGAAACCCCCGCGCTGATCCAGCAAGCCGCCGCCTTGGGCCTGAAGCTGGAACGCGGCGATACAGACAACACTTGGCGCATCGTGCGCAAACAACCATGACCGCCCCGATTGAAAGCCGCCAGACGAATTTGCAAAAGAATCCGCAAGCGAATCCGCACACAAATCCGCGGACGACTCCGCAAACCAATCTGCAAACCCGCCTGCAAGCCGGCTGGCAAACCGCCAGCGCCCGTCTGCGCAAAGCCGTCGACCCCACCCTCGCCCGCGCCCGCCTACGCTTTCAGGCGCTGGCGCCGCGCGAACGCCGCCTGGTCACGGGAGCCGGCGCGCTGCTCGGCCTGGCGGTGATCTTTGTCACGCTGATCGAACCGCCCCTGAACACGATGCGCAAGCTGCAAGCGGAGCTGCCGCTCTTGCGCGGGCAGGCTGCCGCCGTTGCCGACCTGACCACCCAGGCCCGCGCGCTGCGCCAACGATCCGCCGCGCCCGTGGCGTCCCTGCCCACGCAGGCGGAAGTGGGCGCCAGCCTGGAACGCGCCGGGCTGCCGGCGGCGATGTGGACCCTGGGCACGCCCGAGTCCGGCAAGGGTTTGCAATTGACCTTGAACCAGGCGCCGTCATCCGCCCTGCTGCCTTGGCTGGATGGCGCCGGACAAGACTGGGGACTGAGCACGCAGCAAGTGGAATTGACGCGGGCCACCAATCCCAATGGCCGGCCCCTGCCAGGGCTCGTCAACGGCCACGTCACGCTGACGCTGCCCGAACCGTCGGGAGCCCGCTGATGGCGTGGGTGCGTTTGAACAAGCGGTCGGCCGCGCTCTGGCTGGCGAGTTGCGCCTGTGCGGTGGCGGCGGGCGCCAGCGTGCTGCCCGCGCGCTGGTTGCTGGCCATGCAGTCGGATTCTTCTCTTGTGTCACTGGCGGACGCCGGCGGCACGGTATGGCACGGCAGCGCCTGGGTGGCCTTGGGCCCGCAAGGATCGCGGCGCGTATTGCCGCAACCCGTGCAATGGCAATGGCGTTGGGACGCGATGGCGCTTGAGGTCACGCACCCCTGGCTGCAAGGTCCCTTGCGCGCGCGCCTGGGTTGGAACGGCGTGTCTGTACCGGCGCAATCGCTGCGCGTGCCGGCCACCGTGCTGCCCGCGCTGGGCGCGCCCTGGAACACGCTGGCGCCTGAAGGGATGCTGGAAATCAAGTGGCAGGCCTTGAGCCTGGGTGGCAGTTTGCCGGCCGGCCAGATCGCGGATGTGCGCTGGCGTAACGCGGGCACGGCGCTGACGTCGATTGCGCCGGTCGGCACGTATCTGCTGCGGGTACAGGGCCAAGGCAAGGCGGGTGCCACGCTGACTCTCAGCACGGAAAGCGGGCTGCTGGCCGTCACGGGCCAGGGCACCGCCGGCCCACGCGGCGCGCGCTTCGAAGGCCAGGCCACCTTTGCGGAAGCTGCCACGCCCGCGCAGCGGGCCGCGCTAGACGGCTTGATGTCCACGCTGGGCCGCCGCTCGGGTGACAAGGTGGTGTTTCGGGCCGGCAAGTAGCCGGGCCTGCCGCAAGGCAGGCCGCGCCTGCGTGCCTCCGCGCCTGCGTGCCTGGATGCCTGCGTGCCGGCACGCAGTGCTAGGCGTCGCGCGTAACCCGCACGATTTCCTCGGGCGAAGTCTGCCCGCCTTCCACCCAGCGCTGGCCGTCTTGCCGCATCGTGCGCATGCCGGCGGCCATGGCGGCCACGCGCAATTCGCGTTCGTCGCGGCCTTCATGGATCAGGCGGCGCGCGTCGTCGTCCACGGTAAACAGTTCATGGATACCCGACCGTCCGCTGTAGCCGGTGTGATTGCAGGCCGGGCACCCCACGGGATGGAACACGCGCATGCCATCCTGCATCGACGGCTTCTTGCATTCCGGGCACAGCTTGCGCACCAGCCGCTGCGCCAGCACGCCCAATAGCGACGAGGCCAACAGGAAGGGCTCCACGCCCATGTCCGTCAACCGAGTCACGGCGGACACGGCGTCGTTGGTGTGCAGCGTGGCCAGCACCAGGTGGCCGGTCAGCGAGGCCTGCACCGCGATCTGCGCGGTTTCCAGGTCGCGGATTTCCCCGATCATGATGACGTCCGGGTCCTGTCGCAAGATGGCGCGCAGCGCCAGCGCGAAGCTCATGTCGATCTTCGCGTTGACTTGCGTCTGGCTGATGCCGGACAGGTCGTATTCGATGGGGTCTTCCACCGTCAGGATATTGCTGGTGGCCGCGTCCAGGCGGCTTAGCGCGGCGTACAGCGTGGTGGTCTTGCCGCTGCCGGTGGGCCCCGTCACCAGCACAATGCCGTGCGGCTGGCGGATCAGGCGATCCAGTTGCGTCAGCACCTCGGGGCACATGCCCAGGCGCTCCAATTGCAGCCGCCCCGCTTCCTTGTCCAACAAGCGCAGCACGGCGCGTTCGCCATGGCCCGTGGGCAAGGTCGACACGCGCACATCAATGGGCCGGCCGCCCACGCGCAGCGCAATGCGGCCATCTTGCGGCAGGCGCTTTTCGGCGATGTCCAGATGCGCCATGATCTTGATGCGCGAGATCAAGGCCGCGTGCAAGGCCTTGCGCGGCGACACCACATCGCGCAGCGTGCCGTCGACGCGGTAGCGCACCACCGAATGCGTTTCGAAGGGCTCGATGTGGATGTCGCTGGCGCCGTCGCGCGCGGCCTGGGCGAACAGCGCATTGATCATGCGGATCACGGGCGCATCGTCCTGCGCTTCCAGCAGGTCCGCCACCTCGGGCATGTCTTGCAGCAGGCGGTCCAGGTCAATCTCGTTTTCCGCCACGCCCATGACGGACGCGGCATCTTCGGAATGGCTGTACGCCGCCGTCAGCAAGGTTTCCAGCGCCTCGTCGTCCACCTGCGCCAAGGTCACGTCGCCATGGCAACGCCGAATTTCCCGCACCGCCCAATCGGGCGTGCGCGGGCTGACCGTCAACTGCACCTGGCCCGCGCGCAACGACAGCACGGCACGCTGCGCGCGCGCCCAGGCGTAGGGCAAGGGATGCGCGCTCATAGCAGCGACTCGGGGTCCACCGCCACGCTGTGCATCAAGCTGCTGGACACGTGGATCGGCATGGCGGCAGTGCGCGCCGGCGGGCTGCCCGGGTACTGACGCACCGTGAACGACTGCACCGTGGCGGGCGGCGGCTGGCGCAGCGTGGCGGCCTGCTGGTCCGGGCGCAGGTCGTAGGCGTTGTTAGACACCGACGGCGCGGAACCGGGCAGCGGCAGCATCGGCGCCTGCATGTCGGGCAATGCCCAGTGGTGACCCGGCTGCGCCGCGCCTTGCGCCCGGCGCATGTAGTCGTAGCGGTCCATGGTGACGCTGGCGCTGCGGTTCGCGTCGCGCACCACGTAGGGGCGCAGGAACACCATCAGGTTGGTCTTGGTGCGCTTGCGGGTGTCGTAGCGGAACAGCGACCCGATCACCGGCAGCGAACCCAGGCCGGGTACGCTGTTGGTGGTCAAGGTGACGTTGTCTTCCAGCAGGCCGCCCAGCACGATGATCTGGCCGTCATCGATCAACACGCTGGTGTCGATGGCGCGCTTGTTGGTCACGATGCCGCTGGTGGAATTGGAACGGCTTTCGTCGATGCTGCTGACTTCCTGGTAGATGTCCAGCTTGACCGCGCCGCCTTCCGAAATTTGCGGACGGATGTTCAGCTTCAGGCCCACGTCCTCGCGTTCAATCGTCTGGAACGGGTTCGAGCTGCCGTTGCTGCCCGACGTGACGTATTGGCCCGTCACGAAAGGCACGGTCTTGCCCACCAGAATGCTGGCCGACTGGTTGTCCAGCGTCAGCAGGTTCGGCGTGGACAGGATGTTGGCTTCGCCCGTGTTTTCCATGGCGCGGGCCAGCACGCCCAGGTTGATGACCTGGTTGCCCAGCACGTCCACCGTGCCCTTGACCACGCCCAGGCTCAGGCCGCCGCCGATGGCGTCGATGGACGTCGGGCCGTTGCCCGTGATGCCGCTGCCGCCCAGGTTGGTGCCGCCGATGAAGCTGGTGCCGTTGCTGTTGATGTTGCCGGCGCCCGTCATCCACTGGATGCCGAATTCCGCGGCCTTTTCTTCGCTGACTTCCACGATCAGGCTTTCCACCAGCACCTGCGCGCGGCGCTGGTCCAACTGGTCGATCACTTCACGCAGGCTGCGGTACAGCGGTTCGGGCGCGGAAATGATCAACGAGTTGGTGGCCGGGTCGGCTTGAATGGTGGCGCCGCCGGCCGAATACGACACGGGTTGCGAGCTGTTGTCTTCCCGCGTGATGCGTTCTTGTTCGCCCGACAAACCACTCTTGGACGAACCCGACAAGCTGGCCATGCCCTGCCCCGTTTGCACGTTGCCGGCCGAGGTGTTCTGGCTGCGCGCACCCGTCTGCTGGCCGCCCGTGGCGCTGCTGGCGCCGCCCGACGCGCCGGGCGCGGAATTGGCCTGCCCGGTCAACAGGCCGCCCAGCACTTCGGCTATGCGCGAGGCCTGCGCATTGCGCATGTAGACCACGTGCAAGTTGCCGGCGCGGTTCTGCTGCGCGTCCAGCTTCATGATCAGGTCGCGCGCCAGGCGCGTGCGCGCCGGGCTGCCCGAACGCACCAGCACGCTATTGCTGCGGGGGTCGGCCACCACCGCGATGCGCTGCGTCGGGTCACTGCTTTGCGTGTCCAGCAACTGCGAGGCCAGGATGGCGATGTCTGTCGCGATGCCCGACTGCACCGGCACCACGTCGGTGTCGATGGAGCTGGGCACGTCGATACGGGCGATGACCTCCGCAATGCGTTCCAGGTTATCGGCGTAGTCCGTGACCACCAGCGTGTTGTTGCCGGGGTACGCGTTGATGGGGTTGTTGGGCGGCACCATCGGGCGCAGCACCGGCACCAGGTTCGCCGCGTTCTCGTACTTCAGCGGGAACACGCGCGTCAGCATCTCGCCGCTGCTGCGGCCGCCTTTCGCGAAGGCCGCCACGGGTACCGGCCCGCGCGCGGCGTTGCCGGCGGCGGCGCTGGCCGGCACATTGGTCGACGCAGACCCGGCAGCCGGCCGCGTATTACCCACCACGGCGCTGCCTTGCAGCTTGGCGTCGGCTTCGGGCACCACGCGCGTCACGCCGTCCACGTCCACGATGGCAAAGCCTTGCAAGCGCAGCGCCCCCGTCAGCATGGCCAGCGCCTGCCCGCTATCCACGGGCCGGTCGGACACCAGCGTCAGTTTGCCCTTGACGCGCGGGTCCACCAGAAAGTTGCGCTGCGTGAACAACGACAGCGCGCGCAACACGGCGGGGATGTCGGTGTCGACAAAGTTCAAGCTGACACGGTTGTCCGTTTGTTGAGCGTGGGCCGTGCTGATCGCCGGTCCGATTTGGCTTGCGATGAGCAAGGCGGCAAGGCTGAATTGCGCGATGTGACGCATGACGAGAGTGGTGCCTTCAGACGTGAATGCAGAAGTGAAAAAACGTGAAATCGCGTCGGAGTATACGGGGTGACAGTGCAACACTACGGTCATATTTGACATGCAACATACAGCCTGCAAACCCTTTAAATTCGGGGCTCTTGCGCGTTTTTCATTTGCGCGTGGCCCCCTGCTTTCACCATGCCTTCCTTTCGATACGAAGCCACCGACGCGCTGGGCAAAATCGTGCGTGGCACGATCGACGCCGACACCGAGCGCGGCGCCCGCAACCAGTTGCGTGGCCGTGGCCTGCTGCCCTTGTCGACGGCATCGGCCGCGCGCACAGAAGGCCTGGGCGCCAGCCTGCGCACCCGCCTGTCGGATGCCGACCTGGCCTGGCTGACGCGCCAACTGGCCAGCCTGCTGGCGGCGCGCTTGCCGCTGGATGCCGCGCTTTCCGCCACGCTTGAACAAGCGGAGAAAAAACACATCGCGGCAACGCTTGGCGCCGTGCGCGACGACGTGCGCGCGGGCCACCGTCTGTCCACCGCGCTGGCCGCTCGGCCACGCGACTTTCCCGAGATCTATCGCGCCCTGATCGGCGCGGGCGAAGAGTCCGGCGACCTGGCGCAAGTGATGGAGAAGCTGGCGGACTACATCGAAGAACGCAACACCTTGCGCAGCAAGGTGATGACGGCCTTCATCTACCCCGCGGTGGTTGCCAGCGTGTCGGTCATCATCGTGATCTTCCTGCTGGGCTATGTGGTGCCGCAGGTGGTGTCGGCGTTCAGCCAGGCCAAGCAGCAATTGCCGATGCTGACCCGCGTGATGCTGGCCTTGTCGGACTATGTGCGCGAATGGGGCATGGTGACGGGCGTGGCCGTGGCTTTGGCCATTGTGCTGTGGCGCTACACGCTGCGCGCGCCCGCCGCGCGCCGTGCGTGGCATGCGCGCGTATTGCGCCTGCCGCTGATGGGCCGCTTCGTGCTGGGGGTGAACGCCGCGCGCTTTGCCTCCACGCTGGCCATTCTGTGCGGCAGCGGCGTGGCGTTGCTGACCGCGCTGGACGCCGCGCGCCGCACCTTGGGCAACGACGTGCTGCGCCAGGCCGTGGACGAGGCCTCGGCGCGCGTGCGCGAAGGCGCGGCGCTATCGGCGTCGTTGGGCGCACAGAAGGTCTTTCCGTCGCTGTTGGTGCACCTGATCGCCAGCGGTGAAAAAACCGGACGGCTGCCCGAATTGCTGGACCGAGGCGCGCAGAACCTGTCGCGCGATCTGGAACGCCGCGCCATGGCGATGACGGCGCTGCTGGAACCGGCGCTGATCCTGCTGATGGGCGGGTTTGTGCTGCTGATCGTGCTGGCGGTGATGATGCCGATTCTGGAGATGAATCAGCTGATCCGCTAGAAAGACAAAGGCGCCCGCCCCGGTGATGGGGCGAGCGCCTTGGAAGTTCAAGCGATGGCGCTCAACAGGTAGAGCGGATCACAGCGCTTCTTCGTCGGATTCGCCGGTGCGGATGCGGATGGCTTGTTCGACCGGGGACACGAAGATCTTGCCGTCGCCGATCTTGCCGGTGCGCGCGGCCTTGACCACGGCTTCGATGGCGGCTTCGACCTGGCTGTCGGGCAGCACGACTTCAACGCGAATCTTGGGCAGGAAGTCCACCACGTATTCCGCGCCCCGATAGAGTTCGGTGTGGCCTTTCTGGCGGCCGAAACCCTTGACCTCGGTCACGGTCAGGCCGCTGACGCCGACTTCGGCCAGCGCTTCGCGGACTTCGTCAAGCTTGAAGGGTTTGATGATGGCGGTGACTTGTTTCACGTTGGTCGTCCTGGGTTTTTGATGTGTTGCGGCGCCCTGCCCGCGCTGGCGCGGCCGGCAAAGCGCAATGGATAAGAGAATACCACCGGGGCCCGCGCCGCAAGCGAGGCGATTGCGGCATTGCGGGACAACCCCGATCAGCCCGGCGGCGCGGCGTCGGGAATGCGCTCGGCGTCGCGCATCCACACCACCGATTCCGAATCGCTGGGCGCGCGCCAGTCGCCACGCGGCGACAGCGAACCGCCCGAGCCCACCTTGGGCGAGTTCGGCACGCAAGTGCGCTTGAACTGGGTCGTGCGGAAGAACCGGTCCAGGAATATCTTCAGGTTGCGCTTGATGGCGGCCAGGTCGTACTGGTTGCGCACCACGTGCCCGGCGTCGGGCCAGGCGCCGGCCTCGCGGTCGCGCCAGGCGGTAAACGCCAGGAACGCCACCTTGGTCGGGGCAAAACCGTAGCGCAGCGTGTAGTACAGGTTGAAGTCCTGAAGTTCGTAGGGGCCGATGGAATCTTCGCTTTTCTGGACGGGCTTTTCGTCGCTGCCCGGCACCAATTCCGGGCTGACGTCCGTGCCCAGCACGTCCAGCAGCACCGCCGCGCCGTCCTCGCCCAGCCGGCCGGATTCGGCCACCCAGCGCACCAGGTGCGTGATCAGGGTCTTGGGCACGCTGGCGTTCACGCTGTAGTGCGACATGTGGTCGCCCACGCCATACGTGCACCATCCCAGTGCAAGTTCGCTGAGGTCGCCCGTGCCGATGACGATGGCGTTGCTGAAGTTGGCGATGCGGAACAGGTGGTTGGTGCGTTCGCCGGCCTGCACGTTTTCGAACGTGATGTCATAGACCGGCTTGCCGTCCGCATAGGGATGGCCCAGGTCTTTCAGCATCTGCAGGCAACTGGGGCGGATGTCGACTTCGGACGCGGTGCAGCCCACCACCGACATCAGCCGGCGCGCCTGTTGCAGCGTACGAGAACTGGTGGCGAAGCCGGGCATGGTCACGGCCAGGATGTTGGACCGGGGCAGCCCCAGCGTATCCATGGCCTGCGCGCAGACCAGCAGCGCGTGGGTGGAATCCAGCCCGCCGGAAATGCCGATGACCACTTTCGACATCTTGCTGGCCGACAGGCGCTGGGCCAGGGCCTGCACCTGGATGCTGTAGACCTCTTTGCAGCGGGCATCGCGCCGTTGCGGGTCGGCCGGCACATAGGGAAACCGCGCTACCCGCCGCTCAAGCGCCAGCTCGGCATCGTCCAGTGGCGGGTTCACCGGCACCGCCACGGGGCGGAACTTGCGCACTTCGTCCTGATGACGGCGGACGGATTGGCCGAAGGTGGTCTGGCGCATGCGCTCGCGCGACAAACGTTCCAGGTCCACGTCCGAGAACAACAGGTGCGAATGGTTCAAGAAGCGCTCGGACTCGCCGAGCAGTTCGCCGTTTTCATAGATAAGCGCCTGGCCGTCCCACGCCAGGTCGGTGGACGATTCGCCCCGGCCGGCCGACGTATACATATAGGCGGACAGGCAGCGCGCCGACTGTTGCGCCACAAGCTGGTGGCGGTATTCCGACTTGCCCACGACGATGTTCGACGCGGACAAATTCACCAGCACGGTGGCGCCGGCCAGCGACGCGAACGACGACGGCGGAATCGGCACCCAGACGTCTTCGCAGATTTCCACATGGAACTGGAACAGCGGCAGCTTTTCCATCTGGAACAGCAGTTCGGCGCCAAAGGGCACGGTCTGGTCCAGCAGGCGGATGTCGGTGACAGGCGCGCAATCGGCGGCGCTGAATTGGCGCGCTTCGTAGAACTCGCCGTAGTTGGGCAGGTAGCTCTTGGGCACCACGCCCAGCACGCGCCCGCCGGCGGCGACCACGGCGCAGTTGAACAATTGGTGCGACACGCGCAGCGGCGCGCCCACGATGACGGCGATATCCAGTTCGGCCGTGGCCGCCACCACCCGCGCCAGCGCTTCCTCGCATTCGTCCAGCAAGGCTTTCTGGTGGAAGAGATCGTCGCAGGTGTAGGCCGACAGGCCCAATTCGGGAAACGCCACCAGCACGGCGCCGCCCTGGGCGGCCTGCTGGGCCAGCTCGATGGTTTGCGTGGCGTTGAAGGCCGGATCGGCGATGCGGCATTCGGGTACGCCGACCGCCACCCGGGCGAAGCCGTGGGAATACAGGTTGAAGAACGGGTTCGACATCGGGGGTTCGCCTGGGGTCAATGAAGACTAAGTTCCAACCGGCGGATTATCTCACGGCGCCTGGCGCGCTTTCGTCTAGGTCGGCATCTTGCCATCGGTCAGGCCGCGCTCGGACACGGCGCCCGAGCCATCCGGCAACGCCGGCGCCGAGCGATCGCGATCCCGGTCCGCCGCCAACGCGGCCTGGATGGCGCTTTCGCGCAGATGGCTGCCCATGGCGCCGATGTCGGCCCCGGACGGCTGCTGGTACAGGCGCAGCCCAAGCTCGGGCAGGATGGCCAGCAGGTGGTCGAAGATGTCGCCCTGGATACGTTCGTATTCCACCCAGGCAGTCACGGCCGTAAAGCAATAGACCTCGACCGGAATGCCGTCGGACGAAGGCTCCATCATGCGCACCATCATCGCCATGTCCTGGCGCACTTCCGGATTCTGCTTCAGAAAGGCCAGGCCGTAGGCGCGGAAGGTGCCGATGTTGGTCAGCCGGCGGCGGTTGGCGGGCACGCTGGCCAATTCCCCCATGGTCTGGTTGGCTTGGGCGATGTCCTGCGTCTTGGCCTGCAGGTAGTCGTGCAGCAGGCGAAAGCGCATCAGGCGCTGGGATTCTTCGTCGGTCAGGAAGCGCACGCTGGTTGCATCGATGCGCAGCGTGCGCTTGATGCGCCGGCCGCCGGATTCGAACATATGGCGGTAGTTGCGATAGCTTTCCGAGAACAGCTTGTAGGTCGGCACCGTGGTGACGGTGTTATCCCAATTCTGCACCTTGACGGTGTGCAGGGCGATGTCCTTCACGAATCCATCGGCGTTGGATTGCGGCATTTCGATCCAATCGCCAATGCGCAGCATGTCGTTGCTGGTCAATTGCGTGCTGGCCACCAGCGACAGCAGCGTGTCCTTGAACACCAGCAACAGCACCGCCGACAGCGCGCCCAGGCCCGAAATCATCCACAAGGGCGAGCGGTCGATCAGGATGGACAGCACCAACACGGTGCACACCGCCGCCAGAATCAGCTTGCCGATCTGGATATAGCCCTTGATGGAGCGCGTTTGCGCCCGCGTGGTGGCGGAATAGGTGTCCTGCCAGGCGCTCAGCACGCCGGAGAACGCCACGAACACGCAGATCCAGGCGCCCGCATGGGCCAGCCGGCCAACGATGCTGACGGCTTTTTCCGCGTGCGGCACCAGGCCGATGCCCATCGACACCACGGCGAACGGCACCGCGTACCACAGGTTCTGGTACGCCCGGCGGCGCTGCAGCGCCTGGTCCCAGTCACCCCGCCCGCTCAGCACCAGCACGCGGTGCGCCAGCAGCAGCACCACGCGCGCCACCACCCACTGCACGAACAGCGCGGTCAGCACCAGCACGCCCACCCCCACCAGCGTCTGCGCCCAGGTCTCGTGCGGCATGTGCGCATCGAGTTGGGTGACCAGTTCTTCCCATTCCACGGGCATATCTCTTTGACTCGCTCTAAGTTCTTGAAACGACGACTTGAAACCAAGGCTGGATTATCCGACATGTCGGGCGTTGGCGCGCTGCCGCGCCCGTGAAATCAGGGGCGGGGCGGCCGCCGCGTGCGCCGCCCCGCCGGCAGGCCCTATAATTCCGCCCATCATGGCAAACACTCCCTCCCCCGATCAAAACCAGTTCGCCAACAAGGCGCAGGCCTGGTCCGCCCGGTTCTCGGAACCGGTATCCGAACTCGTCAAACGCTATACGGCGTCCGTGGATTTCGACAAGCGCCTGGCGCGCCACGACATCCAGGGCTCGCTCGCGCATGCGGACATGCTGGCCGCCCAAGGCATCATCGGCGCGCAAGACCTGGCCGACATCCAGCGCGGCATGACCCAGATCCTGTCTGAAATCGACGCCGGCAGCTTCCAATGGCTGCTGGATCTGGAAGACGTGCACCTGAACATCGAAAAGCGCCTGGTGGAACTGGTGGGCGACGCGGGCAAGCGCCTGCACACCGGCCGTTCGCGTAACGACCAGGTGGCCACCGACATCCGCCTGTGGCTGCGCGACGAAATCGACAACCTGCAAGACCTGCTGCGCCAATTGCGCCACGCCCTGGCCGCCGTCGCCCTGGAAAACGCCGGCACCATCATGCCGGGCTTCACCCATCTGCAAGTTGCCCAACCCGTCACTTTCGGCCACCACCTGCTGGCCTATGCCGAAATGTTCGGCCGCGACGCCGAGCGCCTGGCCGACTGCCGCCGCCGCGTGAACCGCCTGCCGCTGGGCGCCGCCGCCCTGGCCGGCACCTCGTTCCCCATCGACCGCGAACGCGTCGCCAAGACGCTGGGCTTTGACGGCGTGTGCCGCAATTCGCTGGACGCCGTGTCCGACCGCGACTTCGCCATCGAATTCTGCGCCGCCGGCGCGCTGATCATGACGCACGTGTCGCGCCTGTCCGAAGAGCTGGTGCTCTGGATGAGCCCGCGCGTGGGCTTCATCGACCTGGCCGACCGCTTCTGCACCGGCAGCTCGATCATGCCGCAAAAGAAAAACCCCGACGTGCCCGAGCTTGCCCGTGGAAAGACCGGCCGCGTCAACGGCAACCTGGTCGCCCTGCTGACCCTGATGAAAGGCCAACCCCTGGCCTACAACAAGGACAACCAGGAAGACAAGGAAGGCCTGTTCGACACCGTGGACACCGTGCGCGACACGCTGACCATCTTCGCGGACATGGCTGCCGGCATCAAGGTCAAGGCCGACAACATGCGCGCCGCCGCCCTGCAAGGCTTCGCCACCGCCACCGACCTGGCCGACTACCTGGTCAAGCGCGGCGTGCCCTTCCGCGACGCCCACGAAGTGGTGGCCCACGCCGTGCGCGACTGCGAACAGCGCGGCTGCGACCTGGCTGACCTGTCCACCGACGAACTCAAGGCCTATCACGCCCAGATCGGCGACGACGTCCACCAGGTGCTGACGCTGGAAGGCTCGGTTGCCGCCCGCAAGCACGTCGGCGGCACCGCCCCCGAACGCGTAGCCGAAGAAGCCCAGCGCGTACTGGCGGAAACGGCCGAAGGCTGATTCCCCCGGGATCCCGCCTTACCAAACAAGGCCCTCGCAAGAGGGCCTTGTTGCGTCTGGCGCAAGGCAAACTGGTCAGCCGAGGGCTTGGACATGGAGATCGGCGGCGAGGTCTCGCCCGGCTGGGAAGTCGCTCTGGCGCATCGGCGGCAGAAGTGCAAAGCGCCAACTACGTGACGGACAAGGCGTACTCGCGCGGCAGCTGGCACTCACGGACGCTGGGGATGGGGCGGTCCTGGCGGAGGACGCTTCCGCGGTTCCCCCCCCCGGGTTCAATAGGTGAAAGCCGCAGTGATCGCTTCCACGACAACACGCACCCTGGCTGTGTGCGCCAAGTCCTGATGTAGCACCAACCACGACTCGTACGGTTTTGCGCGTCGTCGATCAGGCCATAACCGCACGAGTTCAGTATCTCGCCGGGCCAAGTACTCCGGAAGCTCGCCAACCGCCAGGCCAGTGCGCACGAAAGTCGCCAACATCAGGCTCGAATCCAGTTCAGCTACTACACACCCGTTCGTCCTGGGCTCTCCGACCAGCGTGTCGTCCTGCCGCCCCGTCACGCCTTCTTGGTAGAGCGCAATGTCGTGACCCGCGAAGCCATTTCCGGGTTGCGGCTCACCATGCTTGGCCAGATAACCTCGGGTTGCGTAGAGGCCAACTTCCCAACAGCCGAGTTGGCGAACAATCAAGTCCGGCTGCTCCGGCCGCAGGGTGCGTACCGCAATGTCGGCTTCCCGCCGAGCCAGGTCGAGCAGCCGCGTCGTGGTACTCAGAATTACCCGCACCTCGGGATGCTTGCCCCGCAGGCGTTCAATGGCTGGAACCACGAAGTCCACCGCCAACGCGTCGGTGGTGGTCACGCGCACCTCACCGGCCACGCGCGCATCGGCACCTTCGCCGAGGCGCTCAAAGGAAACAGCCATGCGTTCCATGCCCTCAGCCATGCGCAGTACTTGCTGGCCGGTGTCGGTCAGCACCAAGCCGCCCGTGGTGCGGAGGAACAACCGGCTGCCGAGCTCCCGCTCCAGTCCGGTCAGACGCCGGCCCACCGTCGTCTGGTCGATGGCCAGTCGCTGCGCTGCCCCGCGCAAAGTTCCCGCGCTCTGAATTGCCAGGAATATCCGCACGTCGTCCCAGTTCATAACCCGCCTCATTGCAAATATGCAGCCCCGGGCTGCATTTCTGTGCATTTTCACCGGAAAGCCACCTCCGTAACATGGCGCTCATCCCTTTTTAGACCTTTGATACGCAGCCAGCCCGCCTGGTTGCCGGGAGCTACCATGCCTCGTTTACCGTTCATTCTGACCGTCGCCATGCTGAGTGCCGTCGGTCTGATTGCTTCAGACGTTTATCTGCCCGCCATGCCCAGCATGACCATGGAGTTCGGCGTCGCCGACTGGGAGATGCCGCAGACAATCTCGTTCTACCTGCTGGCACTGGCAATTGCCCAGTTGGCTTACGGACCACTGTCGGACCGTAATGGCCGCAAGCCCGTGCTGCTGGCCGGCATCGCTCTCTACATCGTCGGTTCGGTGGGCTGTGCAACCTCAGCCACCTATAACGGGTTCCTGGCGTGGCGCATGCTTCAGGCAATCGGCGCGGCTGCGGGCCTTGTCGTTGGCCGCGCCCTGATCGCCGACACCTGCGACAAACGCACTTCTGCCAAGGTCTATGCGGTGATCTACCCACTGGTGTCGCTGTCGCCAGCCCTGGCACCGGCCATAGGCGGGCATTTGGCCGCGACCTTCGGCTGGCGATCCGATTTTCTGTTCGTCGCCGCGTTCGGTGTCGTGGCACTACTGATGGTGATGACGCTGCTACCGGAAACGCTCCCCATCCCCGCCCGCACCCGGACCTCCCCCTTTGCCGGCTTCGGTCATGTCCTGCGCGACCGTACTTTTCGTCGCTATACATTGGTGGTCTGCGCGATCTACTGCGCCTGGTTCGTTTACTTGACCCAATCGCCGTTTCTTTTCGCGCGCCAGGGCTTGAGCGAGGAACAAAGCGGCTGGCTTTACCTGCCGCTGACGGCCGGCATCATCGGTGCCAACCTGTTGGCCAAGCGGTTGCTGGATCGCTGGCCCTATGACCGCATCCTCGCTGCCGGCGTCATGTGCTTCGTGCTTGGCGGCGTGGCCTTCCTGGCCGTGGCGGCATTAGGGCTGCATGGAGCGGCCGCCGTGGTGATGCCGATGTGCCTGGTCAGTCTCGCTAATGGCTCGTCGCTGTCGCTGGCTGTGTCCGGTGCCATCGCCAGTGAGCACGGGCATGCGGCTACGGCGTCGGGACTGGTAGGGTTCTGTCAAATCGGCAGCGCCGCACTGGTGGCAATGGGTGTCAGCGCGGCCTTCGGCACCGGCCTTGGCGTGCTCAGCGGCGCGGTGCTGGTACTGGGCCTGATCGCGCTGTCCACCTGTGTGCCATGGCCCGAACGCCGAACAGGCGTGGTCTGAGTACGGCGCTACTGAAGTCATCTTGAAAAAAAACAGGGGCAGCTTTCGCTCCCCCTGCATGAAAGGCCCTACGAGAACCCCCCCGTCCGCGCGTGCGAAAACGGGTTGGCGCTCGCGCCGCCGGCGCGGCTGATTGCCGAGACTGGATTACACGGGAATCGTCGTTGGGCGCGTATCACTGGAATTGGGTATTTTCGATGGCCCGCTTCCGACTTGCATGGTCATGCATGACTGGCCACATCTGGAAACACTCGTCTACAGGCCAGGGCGGGCGCTCCGATATCATCGCAACACCTTGCGACCCGCCCCCCATTTCATGCCGCTATCGCCTGCCCTACGCCGTGTTGGCCTGCCGCGCCACATGCGTGTTTGCCCGATCATTCTGAGCGCGTTCGGCCTGCTGCTTGCCGTGGGCAGTAGCTCCGACGCCCTGGCGCAAACCGCCCGCAAGCCTTCGCCCTACGAGAACGCCCGCCCCTTGCGCCCGGACGAACGCGCGACGCAATCGCAGGAAGGCGCGAAGCGTAGTGGCCCCGCGTATCTGGGTCAGATCGGCACGCAGGCCGAATTCCAGCAACTGGCTCGCGTCTACAACGCCGGCACGCCGCTTGAGATTCCGCATGTGCTGTTCGTGATTGATCGCCAACGCGGCGACCGCATCTATTACGTCGACACGCCGCGCTATTCCCTGCACGAGAATTTCGCACGCGCACACCGGCTGCTACCGGGCACGGACCGGGCCACGCTGATCGCGCAGTACAAGGATCCCAAGCGGCGTCTCTTGTTCGGCACCCTGAGCTGGCAGCGCGATCTGCCCGGCTACACCTACGAATTCTGGGAAGGCGACCAAGTCACGCCCGCGCTGCTGCGCCTGACCGAAGACAAGCTACGCGCCACGTTCTACGAGCCGGTGCGTTTCAAGGCGAATTCCACGGCGCAAGAGCAGACGGCGCAAACCGCCGGGCTGGCCTTGGTAACGCAAGAGGCGTTGCTGCGCGAACAGACGTTCTTGCCGCTGAATACCGGCAGTGCGCAGGGCCGCTTGCGTATCGTGAAGTCGATGGATGACACGCCGGATCTGGCGCCCACCGATATCGTGGTGCTGGACGAAGTGCCCGTCGCCATCTCGCCGGTCGCGGGCCTGGTCACGCAGCGGCCATCCACCTTGTTGTCGCATGTGAACCTGCTGGCCAAGGGCTGGCGAATTCCCAACGCTTACGTGCGCGATGCCGTCGCGGCGCTGCGCAAGTATGACGGCCAGTGGGTGGAACTGACGGTCACCAGTAATGGCTATCAGGTGCAGCCCATTGCCAAGCCGGAGGCCAAACCCGAGGACAACCCCGAAGGCAAGCCCAACGACCCGCCCAAAGCCACCGCCCTGCCGCTGCCCAAGCCCGACCTGTCGGTTCGGACGCTGATGCCGCTGACGGGCATGGCCACGCGCGACAGCCGGTACTGCGGGGTCAAGGCAGCCAACTTGGGCGCGCTTAAATCGGCGCTGCCGCCGCTGGCCAGCGTGCCGGACGGCTACTGCATTCCGTTTGCCCAGTACGCGGCATTCATGAAGCAATTGGGCATCCCGCAACGTATCGCCGCGCTGGAACAACGGCCCGACTTCGCCCGTGACGCCAAGGTGCGCCGCGCCGAACTGGCCGCCTTGCGCCAGGACATCATCAACGCCCCGCCCGACGCCGCGCTGGCCACCGCCTGGCGCGAACGCTGGCAACAGCAGTTGAAGGGACGCGGCGTATTCGTGCGCAGTTCATCGAATTCCGAAGACCTGCCCGGCTTCAGTGGCGCGGGGCTGTACACCACCGTGCCCAACGTGACGCAGGCCAATGCCTTGGCGCAAGCCGTGCAGACCGTATGGGCATCGGTCTATAACTTCGAAGCCTACGAGGCCCGGCGCGCGGCGGGCATCGGTCAGGATGCCGTGGTGATGGCGGTGTTGGTGCAGGAGGCGGCGGCGTCGGACAGTTCGGGCGTGATGATCACGCGCGATCCCTTTGATGCGTCGCGCCGCTACGTCACGTACCTTTCCGCCAAGCGCGGGCTGGGCATCAAGGTAGTGGAAGGCAAGCGCCAGGCAGAGCAACTGATGTATTCCACCTGGTCCAAGGCGGTGCAGGTGCTGAGTCGTTCCGCCGAGGACACGCAGTTGGTGGCGGACGCCGCGGGTGGCGTGCGCGAAGTGCCGATCGAAGGATCACGACAAGTGCTGAACGATGCGCTGGTGGCGCGGCTGGCCGCCGTGGGCAACCAGATCAAGCTGCGGTTGGGCAATGTGGATCAGGATATCGAATGGGCCGTGCAGGGCGACAACATCATCGTCTTGCAGGCCCGGCCGTATATCGACGGCAGCCGGTAGCGGCACTTGCCGCCACCGGCTGATCATCGATCAGCATCGATCAACAAACGACGAATCAAATGTGCAGCGCGTGGCCCAGCGCTTTCAGCGCCGCTTCCTGCACCGCTTCGCCCAAGGTCGGATGCGCATGGATGGTGCCCGCCACGTCTTCCAGCGTGGCGCCCATTTCCAGCGACTGGCCAAACGCCGTCGATAGCTCCGACACCCCGCGTCCCACCGCCTGCCAGCCCACGATCAGATGGTTGTCGCGCCGGGCCACCACGCGGACAAAGCCGTCGGTGGATTCCAGCGTCATGGCGCGGCCGTTCGCCGCAAACGGGAACGACGCCGCCAGGCAATCCAGCCCCGCAGCCTCCGCGTCCGCCGGCGACAAGCCCGCCACCACCACTTCGGGGTCGGTAAAGCACACGGCGGGAATGGCCGCGGGCTGGAAGTGACGGCGCTTGCCCGACACCAGTTCCGCCACCATCTCGCCTTGCGCCATGGCGCGGTGCGCCAGCATCGGTTCACCGGCAATGTCGCCAATGGCCCAGACGTCGCGCATCGACGTGCGGCATTGGTCGTCGATACGCAGCGCATTGCCCTTGCGATCCAGTTGCAGGCTTTCCAGCCCCCAGCCCTGCGTGCGCGGACGGCGGCCCACGGCGATCAGCACGCGGTCGGCCGGCAACAGGGTTTCGGCGCCGGAGGCGTCCTGGATACGCACCGCGTTGCCCGCCGCGTTCAAGCCCAGCACTTTGCGGTTCAGGTGCAGGGCCACGCCCATCTTCGCCAGCGCGGCGGCCACGGGCTTGGTCAGTTCGGCGTCGTAGGTAGGCAGGATGCGGTCCTGCGCTTCCACGACGGCAACTTCCGCGCCCAGCTTGCGGTACACGGTGCCCAGTTCCAGCCCGATGTAGCCGCCGCCCACCACCACCAACTGCTTGGGGATGGACGTAGGCGACAAGGCCTCGGTGGATGACTCCACGATGCCGCCGAACGGCATCGACACCAGCGGCGTGGGTTCGGACCCGGCCGCCAGCAACAGGTGTTCGCATTGAATGCGCATGGTGCCGCCATCGGCGGTGGTGACCTCGGCGGTCTTGCCATCCAGCAGATGCGCCCAGCCCTGCACCACTTGCACGCCGTTCTTCTTCAACAACGCGCCGACGCCGCCCGTCAGCTTGCCGACGATGCCGTCTTTCCAGGACACGGTCCGCGCGATGTCGATGGCCGGGGCGGACACTGAAATACCCAACGGTGATTCCCCCGCATAGTGCCGCGCCTTGTCGAATTCCTCGGCCGCGTGGATCAGCGCCTTTGACGGAATGCAGCCGATGTTCAGGCAGGTGCCGCCCAGTTGCGCGCCTTCAACCAGCAGGGTCGGCACGCCCAATTGCCCGGCGCGGATGGCGGCCACGTAGCCGCCGGGGCCGCCGCCGATCACCAGCAAGGTTGTTGTCTTTGTGATCTGGCTCATGCTTACTCCACGAAAAGCAGCGCGGGTTGTTCCAGCAGCGCGCGCACCGCCTGGATGAAGCGCGCCGCGTCCATGCCGTCCACCACGCGGTGGTCAAACGACGACGACAGGTTCATCAGCTTGCGCGCCACCACGGCGCCGTTGCGGAACGCCGGCCGCTCAACGATGCGGTTCACGCCCACGATGCCCACCTCGGGGTGATTGATCACCGGCGTGGTGACGATGCCGCCCAAGGGCCCCAGGCTGGTGATGGTGATGGTGGAGCCGGACAGCTCGTCGCGCCCGGCCGTGCCACTGCGCACCGCTTGCGCCAGGCGCCCGATCTCGGCCGCCATGGACCAGAGATCGCGCGCTTCGGCGTGGCGCATGACGGGCACCATCAGGCCGCCCTCGCTTTGCGTGGCGATGCCGATGTGTACGGCGCCAAAGCGTGTCACCACGCCGCCTTCGTCGTCATAACGCGCATTGATCTGCGGAAAGTCCCGCAGCGCCACCACCATGGCGCGCGCCAAGAGCGGCAGCAAGGTCAGCTTGCCGCGCGACTCACCCCATTTCTGGTTCAGTTGCACGCGCAGGTCTTCCAGTTCGGTCACGTCGATTTCCTCGACGTAGCTGAAGTGCGGAATGCGGCGCTTGGACTCGGCCATCTTCTGCGCGATCTTGCGGCGCAGGCCGATAACGGGCACCACGTCCTGATCGTGACGTTCCACATACGCCGACCCGCCGCGCGCGGCCTGGCCCGAGCCTTGCGATTGCAGATAGGCGTCCAGATCTTCGTGCATGACGCGGCCGGCCGGACCGCTGCCGGCAACAAAGCGCAGTTCGATGCCCAGGTCCCACGCGCGTTTGCGCACGGCGGGCGAGGCCAAGGGCTTGTCGCCCGGTTGGCGTGGCACGGCGGGGGTGGTGGAAGACGCGGAGGAAGACCGCGCGGCTTGTTGCCCGGATGATTGAGAAGATTGCGGACGAGCTGTTTGATTGTCTTTTTGCTGGGCCGGCGCGGCCGCTGACGCAGACCCCGGCGACATCGACGCCGCGATCTGGCCGGCGATGCCGCCCGCCTTCGCGCCCGCTTCGCCTTGCGCGGAGGCGGACGCCGACGCCGACGCGTCGCCGCCTGCCGGCTTGTCCCCTTCGGATGCCGCCTTCTGCGGAGCGCCCGATCCGGGGCGCACATTGCCCTCACCCTCCACTTCCAGGCGGATCAATTCCCCGCCCACGGCCATGACCTGGCCCACGTCGCCGCCCAGCGCAATCACCTTGCCGACCACCGGCGACGGAATTTCCACCGTGGCCTTGTCGGTCATCACATCGGCCAGCGGCTGGTCTTCGGCCACCGTGTCGCCGACCTTGACGTGCCAGCCCACCAGTTCGACCTCGGCAATGCCTTCGCCGATGTCGGGCATCTTGATGATATGGATCCCCATGTCACACCTCCATCGCGCGTTTGAACGCTTCGCCAACCCGGCGCGGGCCGGGGAAGTACGCCCATTCCTGCGCATGCGGGTAGGGAGTGTCCCAACCGGTCACGCGCTCGACAGGCGCCTCCAGGTGATGGAAGCAATGCTCTTGCACCAACGCAATCAGTTCCGCGCCATACCCGCAAGTGCGCGTGGCTTCGTGCACCACCACGCAGCGGCCGGTCTTCTTCACGGAATTCACGATGGTTTCCAGATCCAGCGGCCACAGGCTGCGCAGGTCAATCACTTCGGCGTCAATGCCGGTCTCTTCGGCGGCCGTCAAGGACACATACACGGTCGTGCCGTAGGTCAGCACCGTCAGCGCATTGCCCGGCCGCACGATGGCGGCGGAGTCCAGCGGCACGGTGTAATAGCCGGTGGGCACCACGCTGCCGGGGCGGCCGGTCCACGGCGTGACGGGGCGATCATGGTGGCCGTCGAACGGGCCGTTATACAGCCGCTTGGGCTCCAGGAAGATCACCGGGTCATCGTTTTCGATGGACGCAATCAAGAGGCCCTTGGCGTCGTAGGGGTTGGACGGCATCACCGTGCGCAACCCGCAGACCTGCGTGAACATGGCCTCGGGGCTTTGGCTGTGCGTCTGCCCGCCGTAGATGCCGCCGCCGCAAGGCATGCGGATCGTCATCGGGGCAATGAATTCGCCCACCGAGCGATAGCGCAGGCGCGCGGCCTCGGACACGATCTGGTCAGAGGCGGGGTAGAAATAATCGGCGAACTGGATTTCGCAAACGGGCCGCAGGCCATAGGCGCCCATCCCCACCGCCACGCCCACGATGCCGCCTTCGGAGATCGGCGTGTCGAACACGCGCGAGCTGCCGTACTTGGTTTGCAGGCCTTCCGTGCACCGGAACACGCCGCCGAAATAGCCGACGTCTTGTCCGAACACCACCACATTGTTGTCACGCTCCAGCATCACATCCATGGCCGAGCGCAAAGCCTGGATCATGGTCATCGGCGCCGAGGCCGGACCAGCGTTGTTATCAATTGCCATGGTCAGACTCCGAGCTGCTGGCGCTGCCGGCGCAGATGCTCCGGCATGTCCTTGTAGACGTCTTCAAAGATGCTGGCGGCGCTGGGGACGTGGCCGTCCACCAGGGTGCCGTAGCTTTCCGCTTCCTTCTGGGCGGCGACGATCTCGGCGTCGAGTTCGGCGCGCACGGCGTCGTGCTCGGCGTCGGACCAGATACCCAGACCGATCAGGTGCTTCTTGAAGCGTTCGATCGGGTCGCCCAGCGGAAAGTGCGCCCAGTCATCGCCAGGCCGGTATTTGGAAGGGTCGTCGGACGTGGAGTGCGGACCTGCTCGGTACGTGACCCATTCGATCAGGGTCGGACCCAGGTTGCGGCGGGCGCGCTCGGCGGCCCAGAGCGAGGCGGAATATACCGCCAGGAAATCGTTGCCATCCACGCGCAGCGACGCAATGCCGCAGCCCACGCCACGGCCCGCGAAGGTAGCGCCTTCGCCGCCGGCAATCGCCTGGAAGGTGGAGATGGCCCATTGGTTGTTGACCACGTTCAGGATGACCGGCGCGCGGTAGACGTGCGCGAAGGTCAGCGCGGTGTGGAAGTCGGCCTCGGCGGTGGCGCCGTCGCCGATCCAGGCCGATGCGATGCGGGTGTCGCCCTTGATGGCCGAGGCCATCGCCCAGCCCACCGCCTGGATGAACTGCGTGGCCAGGTTGCCCGAAATCGTGAAGAAGCCGTTGGGCCGGTCGGAATACATGACCGGCAACTGGCGGCCCTTGAGCGGGTCGCGCTCGTTGGACATGAGCTGGCACATCATCGTCACCAGCGACACATCGCGCGACAGCAGAAGGCTTTGCTGGCGATAGGTCGGGAAACACATGTCGCCCTGTTCCAGCGCCAGCGCGTGAGCGGAGCCGATGGCTTCCTCGCCCAGGCTTTGCATGTAGAACGAAATCTTTTTCTTGCGCTGCGCGGTCAACATGCGCCCGTCGAAAATGCGCGTCTTCAGCATGGCACGCATGCCGGCGCGCAGCAGATCGTTGCTGATCTCGGGCGCCCACGGCCCCACCGCGCGGCCGTCGTCGTCGATCACCCGGACCAGGCTGTACGCCAAGGCGCCGGTATCAACCGCGGCAACATCAATGGGGGGTTTGGGCACCTCGCCGGGCGGCGATAGATGCAGATAGGAAAAGTCGGTCTTGCAACCCGGACGCCCCGTGGGCTCGGGGACGTGCAACTTCAACGGCCCATACTGGCTCATATATTGTCTCCACGCTTGATCGTGTCACGCGTTTTCTTCCTACCAAGACATTGCCAAGGGCGTGTGACCCGGGGCGCTGCCATCGTCGGCCCGCGCATAGGGATAAACATGCGTGGCCGTCGACGAGATTAGCACAGGGGACAGGGGCGTTGAGAGGGCCAAAGCAGCATGCCGGCCCGCGTTGCACTAGGGGTTTTCCACGGTTTACCAGCGATAGCTCAGGGTGGCATACAGCGTGCGCGGCTCACCATAACGGCACCCCGTCGCGCCGGCGCACGCCAGATAACCCCGGTTGAAAAGGTTGCGTGCGTTCACCGTCAGCGCCAAGCCCGACATGGCTGGATCCAGGGCGCCGAAGTCATAAGCAGTCATCGCGTCGACCAGGAATTGCCCGGGCACGTTGGCGGGATAGCCGGGCAGGTTCGTCGAACTGGCGTAGCGCACGCCCGCACCGACAGTCAGGCCGGCTACACCGACGGCGCTCAGGTTGTAGTCGGCCCAGACAGAAGCGCTGTGCAGCGGCACCAGCGCAATACGCTGATCCACAAGCGAGGGCAAGGTGCTGCGCGTGGTGCGCGCATCGGTGTAGGCGTAGCTGGCGGTGAGGTTCATGGCGCCCAGGCGCGCCTTGGCTTCCAGTTCCAGGCCGCGTGATCGGGCACGACCGCTTTGCACGGAGTACGTGGCGTCGGTCGGATCGCTGGTCAGTGCGTTCGTCTGCGTAAGGTCGTAGACGGCCGCGCTATAGAGCATGTTGCCGCCAAGCGGTTCAAAGCGCAGGCCCAGTTCAAATTGCGTGCCTTTGGTGGGTTTGAAGGCGTTGCCCGCCCGGTCCACGCCCACGGTGGGCGCGAACGACTGGCTGGCGCTTGCATAGGGCGCCAAGCCGTTGTCGGCCAGGTAGACCAGGCCGACGCGCCCCGTCGTCGCGGTATCGCGCAAGCGCGTGGTGGCGCCGGTGGTGTAGCTCTTCTGGTCGGTATCGGCCCAATCCTGGCGGCCGCCCAGCACAAGCACCCATTTGTCCTGGATCTTGATCTGGTCCTGCAGGTACAGCCCCAGCGAACTGCTGCGCGTATTGATCCCGTAATCGGCAGCGGTATTCACGATGGGAACCGCGCCGTAGACGGGGTGGTAGATGTTCGCCAACGGCGCCACCGTGCCCGAATGACGGTGCGAATCGTAGCCGCTGCGGTAGTAGTCCAGCCCAGCCAGCACCGTGTGCTGGAAGGCGCCCCCGTCCAGCTTCAGTTCCAGCGACGTATCGGTGGCAACGCCGTAGGAATGTTCGTCGCGGCTGACAACGCCGCGCCGCAAGGTCTGCCCGTTGGCCTGCAAGGCGCCGAAGCTCAGGTAGTCCCACTGGCCATCCGCGGTGAAATAGCGGGCGCTTTGGCGCAGCTTCACGCGGTCGTTGAAGGCGTGTTCGAACTGGTAGCCGACCGTGTAGGTGTCGGTGTCGTAGCGGTCGAAATCGGGCTCGCCGATGAACAGGTCGCGCGGCACCTGGCCGTTCAAGGTATTGGCCGCGGGCATCGGCGCGGAAAAGCGCGTGCGAATGCGCTGATAGCTGGCCAGTAGAGTCAGCGACGTGGCCGCCGAAGGTTGCCACGTCAGGGCGGGCGCCAGATATGTCCGGTCGTCCGGCACATGGTCCACCCAGTTGTCGGCATTGCGGACAAGGCCGGTCAGGCGGTAGGTCCATGCGCCGTCTTGAGACAGCTCGCCGGCGAAATCGCCCGACACCTGGCGGCGGCCATAGCTGCCGCCCTCCACGTTCAGTTCGCGCAGCGTGTCGGCCGTTGGCCGCTTGCTGACGGTATTGACCACGCCACCCGGGCTCAACTGCCCGTACAGCACCGATGAGGCGCCGCGCAGCACTTCAACACGCTCAAGCCCATAGGGCTCCTGGCCGCCATCGTAGACACTGGATTGCAGCTTCAGGCCGTCGCGCAGTTGGCCCGAGTTGCCGGCGGCCACGTTGAAGCCGCGCAGCATCAGGTCGTCCACCATGCGGCTGAACGCGGGCGATTGCGCCGACACGCCAGGCGTGTAGCCCAAGGCGTCCGCCACCGAACCCGCCTTGATGATACGGATCTGATCACTGGTGACGACCGACACCGATTGCGGTGTTTCGATCAGCGCCGTGTCCGTCTTGGTGCCGGACATGGCGCGCTGCGCCACGTAGCCGTCGACGTGCGCGGTGGGAGACTCCAGCGACCCGGTGACGCGGACGGGCTCAAGCACGGTGGTGCCTTCCACCACGCGGCGGGCGCTCAAGGTGCCGTTGGCCGTTACGGCCAACTCCAATCCACTGCCGGCAAGCGCGCGCCGCACGGCGTCTTCGGCCGTGTAATCCCCCACGATAGCCGGCGCATTGCGGCCGGCGACCAAGGCGGGGTCGACAGACACCGCCCGGCCGGTCTGGCGCGCAATGCGGGTCAGCGTGTCGCCCAGCGCGGCCGCCGGCAAATCAAAATGCTGGACGGCCACGGCCGACACGGCAGCCGGCGTCGTCTGGGCAAACGCCGAAGGAAGGCTCAGGGCAATGAACAGCGCGGCAGCCAGGGGCCGCAGCGGGGGACGATGAAACATGGATTCTCCTGCAACAGTGTGGTGTTCAGGAGGGATGTCCCACGACGGGGGCAAAAGTGATCATTTATTTTCAGGCAGCGCGAGACACCAGGTCGATGCTGACGAACCAGCCGCCCAGCGAACTGACATCGATCGGCAAGGTCTGGCGCAGCGATTCCAGCGCGCGGCTGGTGTCGTCCAGCGGAAACGCGCCCAATACACGCAGCCGCGCGGCCGCCGGCGTAATCCGGATGATGCCGCGCCGGTACGGCCGCAGCGCATCGACCACTTCGCCCAAGGACTGGTCATGAACGACCAGCATGCCCGCGTGCCAGGCGGCGGCGTCCCGCAGTGCGGGGTCCGGGGAACCCAGGCCATGCGAATCAAACCGCAGGCCCTCCCCCGCTTGCAGAATCCGGCGCTGGCCCGCCGCGCGCACCTCGACACTGTGTTCGACCACGCTGGCGATGCATGCCTCGTGCTCGCGCGCCACGCTGAAGACGGTGCCCAGCGCCTGCACTTCGCCATCGGGGGTGGCGACGATGAATGGACGCGCCGCATCCGGCGCCACCCGCGCATAGACCGCGCCAGCCCGCAAGCGCACCCGACGCACGCCCGCGCTGAAATCCACGTCCACGGCCGAACGCGCGTTCAATGTCAGCTCACTACCATCCGGCAAGGTATAGGTACGGCGTTCGCGCGTGCCCGTGCGCAAGTCGGCGGTCAGCGTGCGCAGGGGGATCTGGCGGTCAACCAGCGCCGCCATGCCGCCCGCGGCCAGCGCCACGCCCAACGCATTGCGCAACGCCCGGCGCCGGGCGGGCGCGGTCAGCAAGGCCGCGCCGGCAGCATGGCGCTGCTCAACGTCGGTCAACGCGGCAAAGGGGTCCTTGACGGCGGCGTTGACGGTTTCCCAGGCCGCCTCGTGCCGGGGGTCGGACTTTTTCCATTGTTCGAAACGCGCCCGGTCTGCGGTGGGCACGCTACCCGAAGACAGCAGCACCATCCAGTCCACGGCCGATTGCAGGTCGGCGGGCAACACCGGCATGGGGGCCGTCATGCCGACAAGCGCGCGGTCACGCACAGCGTGATGGCCTGCTTCATATAGCGGCGCACCGTGATCACCGATGTGCCGATGCGCGCGGCAATCTCGCTGTAGCTGAGCTCATCAAGCTGGCTATACAAAAAGGCCTGACGCGCTTTGGGCGGCAGGCGTTGCAAGGCGCGGTCGATGTGCATCAACGCGTCGATCACCAGGGCGCGGGACTCTTCGCTGGGTGCGCTGGCTTGCGGCAAGGCGGCCAGGCTATCGAGATACGCGCGTTCCAGTTCGCGGCGGCGCCAAAAGCTGAACAACGTGCGCTGCGCCAGCGTGGTCAGGAAGGCGCGCGGTTCGCGGATGGCCTCGGTGTGCCGGCCAGCCAGGACTCGCACGAACGTATCGTGCGCCAGATCGGCGGCATCATGGCGGCACCCCAACCTGCGCCGCAGCCACTCCTGCAACCAGGAGTGATGCGCTTGATACAACTCGGCAGTGGAATGCTCCGAGGGCTGCGCGGATGAGGACATGGAAAAACGCCAGGCTAATTAACAATAAGAATTATTGTTATTTATTGCCTGGCGCGCAAGCGCCCCGTGGGGACGCCTTGCCGAATGGACGCGCCCGTGAACGCTTAGACGGGACCGGTCCACTCCGTGACGAACTCGCGGAAGTCGGGGCGCTTGGCGGGCGGAACGGCGCAACCCGGCGTGCCGATGGCCAGATAACCCAGGAAGCGGTAGTCCAGCGAGTCCAGCCCCAAGGCATTCTGCACGTCTTCCACGTAGGTGCCGACGCCGGTGCTCCAGAACGCGCCGTAGCCCAGCATGTGGGTGGCGTTCAGGATGTTCATGACGGCGCAACCGGTGGCCAGCAGCTGTTCATGCTCTGGGATCTTGGTGTTGTCGTGCGCGATTTTCTGCGCCACGCCAATGAACAGCGGCACGCCGGCCATCCATTCGCGTACCGATTTTTCTTTTTCGGGCGTCATGCGAGGGTCGCCGCTGCGCTTGACCGCTTCCAGCGCCACGTCCGCCAGCTTGGCGATGGCCTCGCCCTGGATCACGACAAAGCGCCACGGGCGCAACGCGCCGTGGTCGGGGGCCGACATGGCGGCTTGCAGGATCTGTTCAAGTTCTTGGGGCTTGGGCGCGGGGCCGCGCAGGAATTTGGTGGAACGGCGAGTGGTCAGCGCGTGCAACGGGGTGGCGGTGGTGGAGTCGGTCATTGATTCAGGCGCAAAGGTAAAAGAGACAGATTCTCATAGTAAGCGATGGCCAGGGGCCGGGGCGGGTATCCCCCGGCCGGCGGAAAGGGCATCGCGGGGCGGGCTCAGCCCAGGTGCGTGTGCCGCTCCTGGCGCTCTTCGACCTGCATTTCAGACAGGCCATGCAAGATGCCGCAATTTTCCGCATCGGGCTGCGCCGACAGGCAGCGTTGCCGTAAATCGGTCAGTTGGGTCTTCAACTGCATCAGTTCGGCGATGCGCTCATCCACGTGCGAGATGTGTTCGTCGAACAGTTCATTAATGGGGCCGCAGCCGGTGTGATGGTTGTCGGCCAACGACAGGATGGCGCGGATCTCGTCTTGCGTCATGTCCAGCGCCCGGCAGTTGCGGATCAGGCGCAGCCGTTCCAGATGGGCTTGCCCGTAGCTGCGGTAGTTGTTCAGGCCCCGGTCCGGGGCGGGCAGCAGCCCTTCTTTCTCGTAGTACCGCACGGTTTCGACCGTGGTGCCGGCCGCCGTGGCCAATTCGCCAATTCGCATCACGCCTCCTGGGATCGCATCCGAATGAGTGTTTTTTGGGGGTTGACCCTATAGTAACTCCAAGGTGTGGAATGGCGACATCCGTTTCAACAAGGCTCAGAACCATGTCATTCCCGCCGGTCAAATCCCACGATCGTCCCTCTGCCGAGCATGCCCACGCCGGCTGCGGTGGCCATGGCCATGCGCATGACACGAAGGGGCACGGCCACGATCATGATCACAACCACGCTCACGATCACAGCCACAGCCACAAACACGATCACAGCCACGATCACGCGGCATCCACCTGCTGCGGGCACGACCACGGCACGCCCGCCTATGCGGCCGCCGCCGATGCATCCACGCTTAGCGCCGGCCCCGGCCAGTTGCTGGCGCGGCTGCGTATCGGGCAAATGGACTGCCCGACCGAAGAAACGCTGATCCGTAAAAAGCTGGACGGCCTGGACGGCGTGCATGCGCTGGACTTCAACCTGATGCAGCGCGTGCTGACCGTGGTGCACGCCGAAGGCGCGCTGGACCGCATCATGGCCGCCATCAAGTCCCTGGACATGGTGCCGGAACCGCTGGCCGAAGGCGCCGCGGGCACGCCCGCCCCCGCTTCCACGCCGGTGAACTGGTGGTTGATCGGCGGCGCCGGCGTGCTGGCCGCGCTGTCCGAGTTTTCGCACTTTGCGGGCTGGCATTGGGGCGCGACCGCGGCGTTGGCGCTGGCCGCCATCCTGGCTTGCGGCCTGGGCACCTACCGCAAGGGCTGGATCGCCGTGCGCAACGGCAACCTGAACATCAACGCATTGATGAGCATCGCCGTCACCGGCGCCGTGCTGATCGGCCAATGGCCCGAAGCCGCCATGGTGATGTTCCTGTTCAACGTGGCCGAGCTGATCGAAGCCCGCTCGCTGGACCGCGCCCGCAATGCCGTGCGCGGCCTGCTGGACCTGGCCCCCGAAACGGCCACCGTGCGGCAAGCCGACGGCGCCTGGCTGCAAGTACCGGCCGCGCAATTGAACGTGGGCGACGTGGTGCGCGTGCGCCCGGGTGAACGCATCGCCGCCGATGGCATCATCGTCAGCGGTAGCTCCACGGTGGACCAGTCCCCCATCACCGGCGAAAGCCTGCCCGTGGAAAAAGCGCAGGACGACCCGGTCTACGCCGCCACCGTGAACGCGGCGGGCTCCTTCGAATACCGCGTCACGGCCGCCGCCGGCAACACCACGCTGGCCCGCATCATCCACGCGGTCGAGCAGGCGCAAGGCGCGCGCGCCCCCACGCAACGTTTCATTGACCGCTTCTCGCGCATCTACACGCCCGCCGTCGTGGCGGTGGCACTGCTGGTGGCCACGGTGCCGCCGCTGCTCTGGGGCCAGCCCTGGTTCGACGCCATCTACCGCGCCCTGGCGCTGTTGATCATCGCCTGCCCGTGCGCGCTGGTTATTTCCACGCCGGTCAGCATCGTCAGCGGCCTGACCGCCGCGTCGCGCCGAGGCATCCTGATCAAGGGCGGCGTCTATCTGGAAGAAGGCCGCAACCTGAAGTGGCTGGCGCTGGACAAGACCGGCACGCTGACCCAGGGCAAGCCGGTGCAGACCGACCTGGAAGCCTGGGATGTGGCCGACTTCACCCCCCATCCCGCCACGCTGATCGCGGCCAGCCTGGCCGCCCGCTCGGACCACCCCGTGTCGCTGGCCATCGCCAACGCCGCGCGCGAGGCCGGCAGCACCTTGCTGGAAGTAGACGCCTTCACCGCCCTGCCCGGTCGGGGAGTCAGCGGACGCATAGACGGCGTGACGTTCCAGTTGGGCAACCGCCGCCTGATGCGCGATGCGGGCGTGTCGAATCCGACACTGGAAGCGCGCATGGATGAATTGGAACGCCAAGGCAAGAGCGCCATCGCACTGACCGACGGCACGCACGTATTGGCGCTGGCCGCCGTGGCCGATACGGTCAAGCCCTCCAGCGCCGCCGCCATCGCCGACCTGCATGCCTTGGGCGTGCGCACGCTGATGCTGACGGGCGACAACACGCCCACCGCCGAAGCCATTGCGCGGCAGGTGGGCATTGATGAAGCGCGGGGGGATCAGTTGCCGGAAGACAAGCTGGCCGCCATTGAAAGCAAGCTGGCGATCAGCGCGGCAAGCGACGGCAAGGTGGGCATGGTGGGCGATGGCATCAACGATGCGCCTGCGCTGGCGCGCGCCGACATCGGTTTCGCGATGGGCGCGGCCGGCACCGGCACGGCGATCGAAACAGCGGACGTTGCGCTGATGGACGACGACCTGCGCAAGATCGGCACGTTCCTGCGCTTGTCGCGCGCCACCCACCGCGTGCTTATCCAGAACATTGTGCTGGCGCTGGGCATCAAGGTGGTGTTCCTGGCGCTTGCCATGACCGGCAATGCGACCTTGTGGATGGCGGTATTCGCCGATGTGGGCGCCAGCCTGCTGGTGGTGGCCAACGGCCTGCGGCTGCTGCGCCCGGCGGATTAAGCCGTGCGGAAGTTCCGCCCCGGGCCTTAGCCCGTCTGTTCTTCTTGCGGCCAGTCGCGCAGCACGGGCGCGTCCGGTGCGCCGGGGCCGACGTCGCGCAAGTGCTCGTGCTGCAACAAGGCCATGCGGTAGGCATCGCGATAGGCGCCGTTGGAGAAGAATTCTTCCTTCATCAGCCCTTCGATCTGAAAGCCGCAGCGTTCGTACACGTGCACGGCGGCGGTGTTGTCCTTGTCGACCACCAGGTAGACCTTGTGCATGTTCAGCACGCGAAACGCATAGCCCACCGCGATGCGGGTGGCGGCCTTGGCGTAGCCCCGGCCTTGGTAGCTGGGGGCAATGATGATCTGGAATTCGGCACGGCGGTGGATGTAGTCGATTTCAACCAGTTCCACCAGGCCGGCGGGTTGGCCGGTATCGTGCTCGATGATGAAGCGCCGTTCGTTTTGATCATGCAAGTGGCGATCATAAAGAGCGACCAGTTCGTCGTAGGCCTCGTAAGGCTCTTCGAACCAATAACGCATGATGACGTCGTTGTTGTTGATCTTGTGCACGAAGTGCAGGTCGCCGCGCTCCAGGGGGCGAATTTTGATATCGGATATGACCGACATAGAAACCTCCGAAAGTGCGGCCATTGTATTCCCATTGGCCCCGAAACGCCCTTTTCATGGGAATTTCAGAAATTTCTTGTTTGTTCATGCGGCTTTCAAGACGTTTATGCCTTGAAAGCATTGTCATTGCTGGCTTTGAATATCAAGAATTTCTCAAAACCGTAGTAAAAAAGCAGCCCGGCCACCGCCAGAATGTCGTCGTCGGCCCACCGGAATCCCCAAGCGTTACGGGTCCCCGCCGCCGGCCCAGGTATCTCTAGGAAATACTTCCGAATCTTTATACAATTCCTGGATTCCGTCTGACGCCGACCTATCCGCGAGCCATCATGAGCCGTCCCGACCCCCTATTCGTGCAATCCCTGGCCAAGGGTTTCGAGCTGCTTGAGGCCTTTGCCCAGCGGCCGTCCACGCTCAGCATGAACGAGCTCATTGAGATCACCGGGTTTGACCGCAGCACCACCCAGCGCATGACGCATACGCTGGTGACGCTGGGCTACCTGGAACGCGGCGCGGGCGGCAAGGGCTACACGCCGGGCAAGAAAATCCTGCAACGCAGTTTCGACTACATGCGCAGCGTACCGCTCTTGGAACGCGCCACGCCGCTGATCGCGGAAATGCAGCGCGAGACCAGCGAAAGGGTTGAACTGAGCCTGTTCAACGACCTCTACATCATCTTCGCGCTGCGCCGCCAGACCAAGCGCCAGACCTTCAGCAGCACGCTTGCCGGCCGCGCCCTGCCCATGGTGCAGACCGCCGGCGGCCGCGCCATCATGTCGCATCTGCCTGATGAAGAAGTCGAAGACATCCTCACGCGGTCCATCGACATGCCGCGCGCCACCATCCCCACCACGCCCAAGACCAACAACGATCCGGACCGCATCCGCGCCTTGGTGATCCAGGCGCGCCAGGACGGCTACGCCACCGCCATCGAAGAAAGCCTGCTGGGCGAACTGAACCTGGCCACCGCCATCCTGGACCACCGCCACCGCCCGGTCGCGGCCATCCAGATTGCGGGGCTGGTATCCGAATGGGCCTCGCCGGAAGAATTCGCGCGGCGCTATTCCCCCCTGCTGATGACGGCCGCCCGCGCGCTGAGCGGCAAGGTCGGCATGTCTTGAGCGTGCGGGGCCCGGGCGCGCACTTCCTGCCCGGACACGCCAGCACGCCCCTGGACTGATTACTTGCCGCGCCAGAACAACGGCAACGGCGCCTGCACCATGCCCTGGAATTTGGCGTCGTACGCCTTGAATTCCGAATAGCCGCCCAGCGGCACGAACATCACCTGCTCGTAGGCGCGCTGTTGAATCTGCGTGGCCACGCGCTTCTGTTCGTCCAGGCCCGACACCGCTTCAAACTCCGCGCGCAACTGCTGGATGGTGTCGTCCTTCGTCCACCCTGGGTAGCCGCCTTCGCCCCGCCCGTCCAGGTTGGCGTTCACGATGGGGTTGAGCAGGTCCATGCTGGTCAGGCTGGAATGGAAAATGCTCCAGCCGCCGTCGGCCGGCGGCGCGTCCTTGCCACGACGGGACAAGAGCGTGGCCCAGTCCATGGATTGCACTTCCACGTTCATGCCGATGCCACGCAGCGCTTGTGCGGTCACCGGGGCCAGCGCCGACAGGCTGCGCACGTCCGTGGGATGCAGCACCACGATCTTCTCGCCGGCGTAGCCGCTGGCTTTGAGCAGCGCGCGCGCCTCGTCCAGATTGGGCGGTTGCGTTTGCGTGGCGCCCACTTCGGTCTTGTAGGCGGAAATGCAGCTGAGCATGGCCCCGCACAGCTTGTAGAACTTGGGATCCCCCAACGACGCATCCAGATAATCCGCCTGATACAACGCCGCCAACACCGCGCGGCGCACCTTCACGTTGTCCAGCGGCGGCTGCTTCCAGTTCATGCGCAGGGTGTAGGTTTCGGAGGCATCGCCGTAGCTTTGCACCGTCACCTGCTTCACGCCTTCCAGTTGCGGCAACAGGTCTGGCGCCACGTTTTCCACAAAGTCGATCTCGCCCTGGCGCAGCGCATTCACCGCCGTCTGCGCGTCCGGCACGTTCACCACATCAATGCGGTCGAACATGGCGACCTTGCCGCCCGCGAAGCGGCTTGCCGGCTCCTGGCGCGGCACATAAGCCGCGTTCTTCACATAGGCGGCCTTCACGCCAGGCTGGAAGTCCGCCGACACGAACTGGTAGGGGCCCGAGCCCACGGTTTCCTTGATGGCCTCCGACGGCGGGGTCTGCGCAATGCGGCGCGGCATGATGAACGGTACGGGCGAACCGGGCTTGGCCAGCGCGTCCAACAGCAAGCCATAGGGCTTTTTCAACACGATGCGGAAGGTGTCGGCCGATGGGCTGTCCATGCGTTCGGTCGCGGCGGCCAGGCGCGTGCCGATCGGGTCGCGCTGCGACCAGCGCGCCAGCGACGCGATCACGTCTTCGCCGGTGACCGCCGCGCCGTCGTGGAATTTCAGGCCGGGTCGCAGGGTGAACACGTACGTCAGCTTGTCCGGCGACACCGTCCAGGCCTGCACCATCTGCGGCTGCGGACGGGAGTCCGCGTCCAGCGAGAACAAGGTGTCATAGACCATGTACCCATGGTTGCGCGTGATGTAGGCGTTGGTCAGCACGGGGTCCAGCACGCGCAGCGGCGCATGCATGACGACCCGGGCGTTGACCGGCTCGGCGGCGCGGGCATCGCGCGGCAAGACGGATACGGCGACGGCCAGCGCTGTGGCAAGGCTTGCGGCGAGAGTGGTGGCCCGAACAGCCACGGTTAAACCACGACGTTTCATGATCAGTCCTAAGCAAAGGAAGAAAGTGAACAGCGGAAGGGAACAGCCGACAGAAACAGCAGACAGGAACAGCGGGCGTTGCAGCGGGCCGCAAGCCGCCCTCCCCTGCGAGGTTCCCGCAAGGGATGGCGGACTTGCCGCTAAGCGAAAAAACAGCGAAAGCTCAGTCTTGCAGAGCCTGGATGGCGCCTTGCAGCGCCCCGTCTCCGATGGGAATGCCCGTGGCGCGCAGGGCGGCATCCACGCCGCCCAAGGCGCCCAGGATCATGGCGGAGTGCACGTCGCCCAGGTGTCCGATGCGGAACATGCGCCCCGCATACGGCCCCAAGCCGCCCGCGACCGCCACCTGGAAGCGTTCGCGCGCGACGCTGCGCATGGACTCGATGTCCACGCCATCGCGCACGGCAATGGTCGTCACCGAGACCGCCCGCGCGGCGGGGTCCGGCACGAACAGGCTTAGCGCGCCCGCCGTCGACCACGCATCCACCGCCGCATGCACGGCGGCGGCCACCCGCTGGTGGCGCGCGTAAACCGCCGCTTCACCCTCGGCGGCGATCAGGTCCAGCGCGGCACGCAAGCCGGCCAGCAGGCTTTGCGGCGGGGTGCCGCAGAACTTGCGGTAGAGCAGATCGCTCTTGCGCTTGTTCCAGTCCCAGTAGGCGCGCGGCGTGGGGTTGGCCTGCGCCGCCTGCAAGGCGCGCGCGTCCACGGCGGTGAACGACAGCCCCGGCGGGCCCATCAAGGCCTTTTGCGATGCGCCGATCGCCACGTTCACACCCCACTCGTCCATGCAAAACGGCGTGGCGCCCAGCGACGCAATCACGTCAGCCACCAGCAAGGCCGGATGACCGCTGGCGTCCATGGCCCGGCGCACCGCCGCGATGTCGCTGGTGACGCCGCTGGCCGTATCCGTATGCACCGCGAAAACGGCGGCGATGCGGTGCGCGGTATCCGCCCGCAACGCCGCTTCAATGGCGGCCGGGTCCAGGGCCTGGCCCGGCCGCGTGGGCGTGCGTATCGCCTGCGCGCCCAGCGCCTCGGCATGCACGGCCCAGGCTTCCGCGAAGTGGCCGCTACCGGCCACCAGCACCTGCGCGCCGGGCGCCACCAGGTTGACGATGGTGGCCTCCCAGGCGCCGTGGCCGTTGGCCGCGTACATCAGCACATCGGCGTGGCGCGTGCCCAGCAGGCGCGCCAGCCCGGCTTCGCAATCGGCGATCAGGTCCGCCAGGCGCGGGTCGGACAAATCCATGCACTGGCGGCCCATGGCCTCGCGCACCGCGTCGGGCACGTGCGTGGGGCCGGGCGTGTGCAGGAACTGCGGGCCGGCCAGCGTGGCGCGGGCCGTGCTCAAGCTGTCTTTCATCTTGCTGTCTCCAGGCCGGGTTCCAGCAGCCGACGGGCCGCCGTCCAGACGCGTTGTGTGTAGATCGGGGCGGTCGGCCGTTCGTACTGGCCGGCGGTGCGTTCGCATACCGCCTCGGACGGAAACACAAGCGGCACGCCGGCCGCCTGCGCCTTGACCTGCGCCTGGCAGGCGCGTTCCAGGTAATAGATATTGACGAAGGCCTCGGCCACCGACGAACCCGCGGCCAGCAGGCCGTGGTTGCGCAGGATCATGGCCTTGTGCTGGCCCAGGCTGGCGACCAGGCTTTCGCGTTCTTCCAGGTCCAGCGCAATGCCCTGGTAGTCGTGGTAGCCCAGCCGCTTGTAGAAGCGCAACGCGTGTTGCGTAATGGGCAGCAGCCCGTCGCGTTGGCAGGCTACGGCGATGCCGTCGGCGGTGTGCGTGTGCACCACGCAAGCCAGGTCGTGGCGGGCGGCGTGCACCGCCGAATGGATGGTGAACCCAGCGGCGTTGACCACCTGGCTTTCGGCGTCGCCCGGGTCCACCGGGTTGCCGTCCAGGTCGATCTTGACCAGATCTTGCGGACGCATTTCGTGAAACAGCACGCCGTAGCGGTTGATCAGGAAATGGTGTTTATCGCCGGGCACCCGTGCGCTGATGTGGGTGTCGATCAAGTCCGTCATGCGGAAATGCGCGACCAGGCGGTACAGCGCCGCCAATTCTTCACGCACTTGTGCTTCGCTTGCTTCTTGCATCATGAGTAAGGCTCCGGTTGCGATCAGGGTTCACGCATCCGCCTGGCCGGCCAGATCAAGCTGGGCACGGATCAAGCGCGCGATGGCCAAGCCGCCAGTGTCGCCCAAACGCTCCAGTTCGCGTACTACCCCCAGGCGGTCCTGCACCGATTTATCCTGATTCAGCTTCATTTTTCCTTCCAGCGTGGCAATCGGGATCTCCAGCGCGGCAATGGCCTTCAGGCGCGGGGTGGTCAGCGTGTCGGGCATGGCGGGAAACGTCCACTCGCCGCCCAAGGGCGTGTCGTAATGCGCGACGGTTGCCGATAGCACGGCGCGGATGGACTCGGGTTCCTGGATCAGGCGCGGGGTGCCGCGCGCGTGCACCGCCGTGTAGTTCCAGGTGGGAAAGGTCTGCTGGTTCACGTACCAGCTAGGCGATATGAAGGCATGCGGCCCCTGGAACAGCACCAGCGCCCGCGCGCCCGCCTCCAGATCGCGCCATTGCGGATTGGCGCGCGCCAGATGCGTGACCAGCGTGCCAAGCCCGCCGTCTTCGCGCAGCAGGAACGGCAGGTGCGTGGCCTGGGCGCCGTCCGCGCCCACGGTCACCAGCGTGGCGAAACCATGCGCCCGCATGAAGGCATGCAGTACGCGGGTGTCGTTTTCGGCGTAGGCCGGCGGGGTGTACATGGCGGGCGGCCTCCGGTTACGCGGCCTTGGCGTGCAACCAGCGCGCCGTGTCGTCGAAGGCTTCGCCCGCCACCGCCGCGATCGACACGGCTTCCAGGAAACTGTGCGCCGTGCCGGGATAGACCTTGGCGGCCACGTCCACGCCGGCCTCGCGCAGCTTGCGTTCCAGCTCGATGCTGTCGTCATGCAGCGGATCGCATTCGGTCACGACCAGCCAGGCGGGTGGCAGGCCCGTCACGTCGGCGCGCAGGATGTCCACGCGCGGGTCGAAAAAGTCTTTGCCATGGCGGATGTGCATGCCCCGGAACCAGATCATCATGTGCAGCGACAGGCCGTAATCGCCCGCGCCGTAGCGCACCACCGAGTTGCGGAACAGGTTGCTGCCGAAGCCGCCGTAGTTCAGCACCAGGCCCTTGAGCAACGGCTGGTTCTCGTCGCGCAAGGTCAGCGCCGTGCCCATGGACAGGTTGGCGCCGGCGGAGTCGCCACCCAGGAAGAGCTGGCTGGCGTCGATGTCCAGCGCCTGGCCCGACGCCGCCACCCAGCGCACCACGTCCACGCATTCTTCCAGCGGCTGCGGGAACTTGGCTTCGGGCGCGCGGGTGTAATCCACGCCGATCACCACCACGCCGGCGCGTTCGGCGTATTCGCGCATGACGCGGTCATGGGTATCGATGCTGAACAGCACAAAGCCGCCGCCGTGGATGTAGATGAAGGCGCCGGGCAAGCGGCGTTCGGCCGGGTAATAGACGCGCACGCGCACATCGCCGTGGCGGGTGGCAACCTGATGTTCCACGGTGCGGGCCATTTCCGGGCCGCCTTGCGCCCAGGGCAGGCGCACTTTTTCGGCATTGGCGCGGCCTTGCTCGATCGACAAGGTGTCGCGGCGCGGGTACTGCGATGCATCGGCCGCCATGCGGCGCAGGAATTCGGCAATCTGCGGATCCAGGGGCGCGGGGGTGCCGGTGGGAATGGTGAACGCGGGGTCGTCGAAATACATGGTGTGTCTCGTTGAAGGGGTTCAGATGGCAATCAGGTTGAAATCGGGATGGCGAAATAGCAGGGAAATAGCAGGGAAATAGCAGGGAAATAGCAGCCAAAGACGCCGGGTCAGTAGCCGCGCGCGGCGTCCACGGCGTTGGCCAGCGCCGCGCCCTGGCCCAGGCGCCGGATGTTGGCCACCACCTGTTCGGCCACGGTGCCGGGTGCCGGCATGGTGGCCATGTGCGGGGTCACGATCACGCCGGGCGTACGCCACAAGGGGTCGGCGGGGTCCAGCGGTTCATGCGCGAACACATCCAGCACCGCGCCGCGCAACTGCCCGCGCGCCAAGGCATCGATCAGGTCGGCCGGCACCAGATGTTCGCCGCGCCCGCAATTGACCACCGCCGCGCCGGCGGGCAAGGCGTCGAAAGTACGGCGGTTGAGAATGCCGCGCGTGGCGGGCGTGAGCGGCACCAGGCAGATCAGCACATCGGTATTGGCCAGGAAGGCATCGAATTCGGCTTCGCCCGCATAGCCGCGCACGCCGTCAATCTGGCGCGGCGTGCGCGACCAGCCGTTCACGGGGTAGCCCAGCCCCGGCAGCACCGAGGCAATGGCGCTACCCAGTTCGCCCAGGCCCATCAGCCCCACGCGGCATTGCGACGCGGGGGTCTGCACCGGCCGCTGCCATTGCGCGCTGCGCTGGTTGGCCAGCGCCACGTCCAGCTTGCGGTGAAACGTCAGCACGCACCACAGCACGTACTGCAACATGCCCTGTGCCAACTGCGGATCCACCACGCGGCACACGGGCAGGCCGCGCGTGCGCTGCCCGTCCAGCAGGTTGTCGACGCCGGCGGCAATGCTGTGGATCAGCTTCAGGTTGGGCATGTCGTCATACACGCCCACGGGCGGGTTCCAGCACACCGCTACGTCGGCGGACAGGCTGCGCGGGTCGGGCCAGACGGCCACGTCCAACTCGGGCGCCAGCCCTTGCAGCAAGGGTTGGAAATACGAAAGATTGGCCGAACGGCTCAATAAGGCAACGCGTGTCATCGTCAGGTTTCCTTGGATGCCTTGATGTTCTTGGATTCCGCTACGCACCGGCCAGCGCCAGGCCGGCAACGGGGCGGCTGCCCAGCCCGTCCTTGCCGGGAATGGCGGCCAGCAATTCCTGCGTGTAGCCGCTGCCGGGGCGTGTGAAGATCTGTTCGGCCGGGCCGATCTCCATCACGCGGCCGCGCTGCATCACCGCGATGCGGTGGCACAGCCGGGCCGCCACGCGCAGGTCGTGGGTGATGAAGATCATGCTCAGGTTCAGTTGTTCGCGGATGCGTTCCAGCAAATCCAGGATCTGCGCCTGCACCGACACGTCCAGCGCCGATACCGCTTCATCGGCGATCAGAATCTCGGGTTCCATCATCAAAGCCCGCGCAATGGAAATGCGCTGGCGCTGCCCGCCCGAGAACTCGTGCGGATAGCGCTTGAGCGCGCTGGCGTCGATGCTGACCAGTTCCAGCATGTCGCGCATGCGGGCCTGGACGCGGGCGCGGTCTTCGCCGTAGTTCATCGGCCCTTCGGCCAGCGTGGCTTCAATGGTCAGGCGCGGGTTGAATGAGCGGTATGGGTCCTGGAACACCATCTGGATGCGCTTGCACCATTGCCGCCAGGCGGCGCGCGACAGGCGCGATACGTCTTCGCCGTTCATCACGATGCGCCCCGACGTGGGCCGCGCAAAATGTGCCAGGCAGCGGCCCAACGTGGTCTTGCCCGAGCCGGATTCGCCCACGATGCCCAGCGTTTCGCCGCGCGCCAATGACAGCGACACCCCATCCAGCGCCATCACCTCGCGGCGCTTGGCCTTGAACAGGCTGGACGTCACAAAGCGCATGCCCAGGTTTTCCACGCTGATGACCGGGTCGCCCTCGGCCAGCGGCGCACCCGCGCCAAACTGCCCCTTGGGCACGGCATCGATCAGCTTGCGGGTGTAAGGGTGTTGGGGGTTGGCCAGGACCTCGGCCGCCGTGCCGGCTTCAACAATGCGGCCCTGCTGCATCACGATGACGCGGTCGGCAATTTCGGCCACCACATCGAAGTCATGCGTGATGAACAAAATGCCCGTGTCGTGCCGTTCGCGCAGGCCGTGCAGCAAGCGCAGCACCTGGGCTTGCGACGTTACGTCCAGCGCGGTGGTGGGCTCGTCGGCGATGATCAGCGCGGGCTCCATCGCCAGCGCCATCGCAATCATCACCCGCTGGCGCTGGCCGCCCGACAACTGATGCGGATACGCATGGCGCAGCGTTTCGGGCGACGGCAGCCGCATGTCCGTCAGCAAGGCAAGCACGCGGGCGTCAACCTCGCGTCGTGACAGCGACGGGCCGTGAAATTGGAAGATCTCGGCCACCTGGTCGCCCACTTGCATCAGCGGGTTCAGCGCCGTCATGGGTTCCTGGAAGATCATGGCCATGCGGTCGCCGCGCAGCTCGCGCAACTCGGTGTTCGTGGCGTGTGTGAAGTCGCGGCCAGACAGCAGGATCTGCCCGCTTTCCAGGCGCAGCACGTTCTTGGGCAGCAAGCCCATGACGGCGCTGGCCGTGACCGATTTGCCCGACCCGGACTCGCCCACGATGCAGACGATTTCGCGCGCGCTTACGGTCAGGCTGATGCCTTCGGCGGCGTAGCGGCGGTCGCCCGCGCCGGGCAGGCTGACGTTCAGGTCGCGGATTTCAAGAATGGGAGTTGAAGACATGGCGTTCAGCCCTTGCGTAGACGCGCCATGCGCGGGTCGAGGCGGTCGCGCAGCGCGTCGCCGAACAGGTTCACGGACAGGATCAGCAGCGCCAGGAAAATGCCGGGGAACAAAATGATCCACGGCGCGCGCTGGAAGAAGGGTCGACCTTCGGAAATGATGCTGCCCAGGCTGGGAATCTCGGGCGGAAAGCCCAGGCCCAGAAAGCCCAGCACTGCTTCGATCAGGATGGCGGACGCACAGATGAACGTGGCCTGCACCACCAGCGGGTTGATGGTGCTGGGCAGCACGTGGCGCCACAGCACGCGCCAGGTGGCGGTGCCCATGCCCAGCGACGCTTCGACATAAGGCTCTTCGCGCACCGACAGCACCACGCTGCGCACCAAGCGCGCCACGCGTGGAATTTCCGGAATGGCGATGGCCGTGACCATGGTGGGTATGGACGCCCCGCCCAGCGCCACCATGGCAATCGCCAGCAGCAGGCCGGGTATGGCCATGATGCCGTCGATGATGCGCATGACCACGGCATCCAGCCGGCGGAAGTAACCGGCCAGCAAGCCCAGCAGCAAGCCGGCGCACACCGAGATCACGCTGACCAGCACGGCCAGCGTGATCGAGAGCCTGCCGCCGTAGAGCACGCGGGAAAACAGGTCGCGGCCCAGAGAATCAGTGCCCAGCCAGTACTCGGCGCTGACGGGTTTCAAGCGCAGTCGCGGCGTCAGGCTGGCCGGATCGTGCCAGGTGATGACGGGCGCCAGCAGAGACAGGCCAATCAACAGCACCAGCAGCACCAGCCCGGTCAGCATCATGGGATCGCGCGTCAGCGCGGGCCACCAGGCGCGCGCCCGGGGAAAAGTGATCGCGTTTGAAGTCATGGGGATCCGGCCTCAGTAGCGGATGCGCGGATCGAGTACCACATACAGCAGGTCGATCGCCAGGTTGATGAAGACATACACGAACGAGAAGAACAGGATCGTGCCCTGCACCACCGGATAGTCGCGCGCCAGCACGGCGTCGACGATCAGGCGCCCCACGCCCGGAATGTTGAAGATGGTTTCGGTGACCACCACGCCGCTGATCAGCGTGGTCAGCGCCAGTCCGATCACCGTCACGATGGGCACCGCCGCATTGCGCAGCGCGTGGCGGTACAGCACGTAGCGTTCGGGCACGCCCTTGGCGCGCGCGGTGCGCACAAAGTCTTCGCCCAGCACTTCCAGCATGCTGCCGCGCGTGATGCGGGTGATCAGCGCGACGAACACGGTGGCCAGCGTCACGGTGGGCAAGACCATGTGATACAGGAAGGTGCCGAAGCCGGAGGCCAGGCCGGCGTAGCCCTGCACCGGCAGCCAGTTCAGCTTGACCGAGAACACCAGGATCAGCAGATACCCCACCACGAAGGCCGGCACCGAAAACGCCAGCACCGTCACAGCCAAGGTAATGCGGTCGATCAGGCGCTTGTGCCACCAGGCTGAAAACACCCCCAACGGAATGGCCGCGAAGATCGTCAGCAGAATCGCGCACAGGGCAAGCGCGAGGGTCGGCCCCAGCCGCTGGCCGATCAGCGTGGACACCGGGTCCTTCGAAATGATGGACTCGCCCAGGTCACCCTTGAGCAACGCGCCCATGGCCAGCAGGTACTGCGTGGGCAGCGGCTGGTCCAGGCCCATTTGCGCGCGGACCTCGGCCACGGCCTCTTCGCTGGCCATGTCGCCGGCGATGACCCGGGCGGGGTCGCCCGGGGCCATACGCAACAACAGGAACACCACGGTGGCCACCACCAGCATCACGGGAATGGCCGCCAGCAGGCGTTTAAGGATCAGATTCAACATGATGGCCCTTCCCCGCTACTTGGCCGAGGTCCAGAACAGCGGAATCGGCGCGTCCACCAGATCGGCGAACTTGGCGTCATAGCCCTTGAACTTCGAATACCCGCCCAGCGGCACATACATGACCTGTTCGTAGTTGCGGCGCTGGATGGCGGTGGCGATGTCGCGCCGTTCGGCTTCAGTACGAGCGGCGGCGAAGCGGGTGCGCAGCGCGTCCATCGCGTCGTCGTGCGTCCAGCCGGGGTAGGTGGAACCGGCGCGTCCGTCCAGGTTGGGATTGCCCACGGGCGAAATCAGGTCCAGGCTGGACATGTTCGACTGGAAGATGCTCCAGCCGCCCTGCTCCACGCCGTCCTTCTTGCTGCGGCGGCTGAGCAAGGTGGCCCAATCCATCGACTGGATCTCGGCATTCATGCCGATGCTGCGCAGCGCCTGCGCGGTCACGGGCGCAATGTTGGCGAAGATGGGCAGATCCGTCGGGTGCAGCACCACCACCTTTTCGCCCTTGTAGCCGCTGTCTTTCAGCAGCTGGCGCGCATGCGCCAGGTCTGGCGCCTTGATCTGCGTGGCGTCGGCTTCAGACGCATACGGCGACACGCAGGTCAGCACCGCGCCGCACACTTGGTAAACCTCGGGGTCGCCGATCTGCGCGTCCAGGTAGTCCACCTGGTTCAAGGCGGCCAGCGCCGCGCGACGCACCTTCACGTTGTTGAACGGCGGTTGCAGCCAGTTCATGCGCAGCGTGAACATATTGGAGTTCTTGCCGTAGGACTTCAGCGTGATGCCCTTGGCGTCTTTCAATTGCGGCATCAGGTCGGGCGGCACGTCTTCCAGGAAGTCGATCTCGCCGTTGCGCAGCGCGTTGACGGCCGTCTGGCTGTCGGGGATATTCACCAGTTCCAGACGGTCCACCCGGGCGACCTTGCCGCCCGCGAAGGCGCTGGCCGGTTCCTTGCGCGGCACGTAGTCCGCGAACTTCAGGTAGGTGGCCTTGACCCCTGCCTGGAAGTCGGCCTGCACGAACTTGTAGGGGCCCGAACCGATCGTTTCGCTGATAGCCTGCGAGGCCGGCACGGACGCAATCCGCTTGGGCATGATGAAAGGCACCGGCGAGCTTTCCTTGGCCAGCGATTCCAGCACCAAGCCATAGGCGGTGCGCAGCTTCAGCGTGAAGGTGTCAGCGCCGGTCGCGGCCAGTTCCGCCGTGGCCTGCTTCAGACGGTTGCCGATGGTGGGGTCGCCGTTTTCCCAGCGCTGCAACGACGCCACGACGTCGTCCGCCGTCACCGGCGCGCCGTCATGGAATTTCAGGCCGGGCCGTAGCTTGAAGGTGTAGGTCAGCCGGTCTTCCGACACGGTCCAGGAATCGACCATCTGCGGCTTGGGCTGGCCCTGGGCGTCCATCGAGAACAGCGTGTCGTAGACCAGATAGCCATGATTGCGCGTGACGTAGGCCGACGTCAGGATCGGGTCCAGCACGCGCAGCGGCGCATGCATCACAAACTTGGCGGTGGTCTCGGCCTGGCTGGCCGTGGGCACGGCGGCAAGCGGGCCTGCCGAGGCCAGGAACAATGTGGCGGAAAACAGAAAAGCGCGTTTCATTTCTTCCCCTTGTATGGTTTTGAACGGCGCCCCCGGCATGGCGGCGGACCGTGGCGTGGTTCAGGGCAGCAGGATTTGCCGCGTGCCCCAAGGCGCGGCGCGTTCCAACTCCGCCGCCAGGCGCAGGATCTGGTCCTCGCGCCCGAAGTGCCCGATCAGCTGGCTGGCCACGGGCACCCCTGTTTCAGTCCAGTCCAGCGGCAGGCTGGCCGCCGGTTGGCCCGATGCATTGATCACCGCAAGAAAGGTGGCGTAGCGCGACACCTTTTCGCGAAACGCCCAGAACTCGCCCTCTAGCGCCAGCTCGCCCAGCTTGGCGGGCAACTGCGCCAAGGTGGGCGTCAGCACCAGATCAAAGCCCGTCATCGCCGATTCGATGGCGCGGCCGATGGCATGAAAGCGGTTGATCGAATCTACGTATTGCGTGGCGGACAGGCCCCGGCCCACGGACAGGCCATCGCGGATGACCGGTTCCAGGTCGTCGTCGCGCAAGTCGCGGCCGCGCAGCGTCAGGCGGGCCTGCACGGCCAGCACGATGTTGGTGGCCAGCACCGTGCCGTGCGCGCGGACGAAACCGGCGTAATCCAGGTCGGGCAAAGGGGCCTCGACCACCTCGTGCCCCAGTTCGCGGCACAGGCGCGCCGTGCGTTCGACGGCGGCCAGGCATTCCGGAGCAATCGCGATGCCGTTCCACGCCCGGCGCCACAGCGCAATGCGCAGCGGTTCGCGGCGCTGCTCACGCACCGAATCCAGGTACGAGCCCGGCTGCGGCGGCGCGGCATACGGCGCGCCAGCGGCATAGCCACCGATACCGTCCAAGGCGGCGGCGGTATCGCGCACGCTGCGCGACAGCACGCCTTCGCAGGCCATGCCGCCCCACCCTTCGCCGCGCGCCGGGCCCATCGGGACGCGGCCCCGGCTAGGCTTCAAGCCGAATACGCCGCAGCAAGCCGCCGGAATCCGGATCGACCCGCCGCCGTCGCTACCGTGCGCCACCGGCACGATGCCCGCCGCCACGGCCACGGCCGCGCCGCCGCTGGAGCCGCCGACCGACCGGTCCAGCGCACGCGGGTTCAGCGTTGCGCCGCCGTTGCGGCGCGCTTCGGTGGACGGCCCCATGCACAGTTCCGACACCGTGCTGCGCGCAAACGGAATCAGGCCCGAGGCCTCGAAACGTTCGGCCAAGGTGGCGTCAATGTCATAAGCCGTGTCGTCGAACAGATGCGAACCCAGGCTGGACGGAAAGCGCCGGCTGGGCAGGCCCGAGTCTTTCAAGATAAAGGGGATGCCGCGAAAGACGCCGCATTGGCGCCATTCGGCGGCAAGATCGCGGCCCGTATCGGGCTGCACATAAGTCAGCGCGTTCAGGGGCTTGCCGCGCGTGTCGGCAAGTTCCAGCGCGCATGCCATCAGTTCGGCCGGGGTGGTTTCGTTGTAAGCCAACAGTTGGGCCAAGCCCAAACCATCCCGCCCTTCGTATTCATCTGTCCGCATGAAGTCCTGCAACCTTGATGCGCCTGGGTGTGACGGAACTCGGCTCGGAAGCGGCCGGCGCGCTTGCCCCGTTCCGATAAATGCCGCGTTCGTCGTGCTTGCTTTGAAGTATTGTTTAGCAATACCTACGTAGCTCATAAAAATATTCTAAGCGAGCCCATCGGGCACACGCAACGCGAGTTTGATCAGGGATTTCCCGCGAAATCGGGGCTGGGCAAAGGGAATGAGCCCGCGCGCGGACAACGCTATTGCTGAAAGCCCGCGCCCTCTCCAATAATTCGGCAGACCCGGAAATTCACGGACCTGAATCCAAGAGGAAACGACATGCACATCCTGGTGGCTGGCTTCCAGCACGAGACCAATACCTTTGCGCCCTCCAAGGCCGGGTACGACAACTTTGTCCGGGGCGAAGGCTTTCCCGCCATGGCGCGCGGCCAGGACGTGCTGGCGCTGCGCTCGGTCAACATTCCCGCAGGCGGTTTCATCAACGCCATCCAGGCGCAGGGGCATAGCGTGCATCCCGTGATCTGGGCCGGAGCAAGCCCCTCGGCCCACGTCACGCGCGACGCGTTTGAACGTATTGCCGGCGAAATCCTGGATGCCACGCGGTCGGGCCGCTACGACGCTGTCTACCTGGACCTGCACGGCGCGATGGTCACCGAACACCTGGACGATGGCGAAGGCGAACTGCTGGCGCGGGTGCGCCAGATCGTGGGGCCGAACGTGCCGGTGGTGGCCAGCCTGGACCTGCACGCCAACGTCACCGCGCAGATGCTGCAAGAGGCCGATGCGTTGGTCGCCTTTCGCACCTATCCGCATGTGGACATGGCGGATACCGGCGAACAGGCGGCGCGCCTGCTGCTGGCCCGTATCGCGGCCGGCTCGCGCTGGACCCGGCATGTGCGCCGCCTGCCCTTCCTGATTCCCATCAACGGCATGTGCACGATGCTGCAACCGTCGCAAGGCGTGTACGAAACGCTGGCCCAGTTGGAGCAGACGCCAGGGGTCACGTCGATGTCGTTCGCGCCCGGTTTCCCGGCGGCTGATTTTCCGGAATGCGGCCCGGTGGTGTGGGCCTACGGCACCGATGCGGCGGCCGTCGAACACGTTACCGACACGCTCTACAAGCAGGTGCTGGAGCTTGAACCAGAATGGTCGCCCGACTTCCTGGAACCCGCCGATGCCGTGCGCCGCGCTCAGGCGCTGGCGGCGGGCGCATCGCGCCCTATCGTGATCGCAGACACCCAGGACAACCCCGGCGCGGGCGGCGACGCCAACACCACGGGCATGCTGCGCGCGCTGGTGGAGGCCGATGCGCAGAACGCCGCGCTGGGCTTGCTCTATGACCCCGACGCGGTGCGCGCCGCTACCGCCGCCGGCGTCGGCCAGACCGTGACGCTTAGCTTGGGTGGGCAGTCGGGCGTGGCGGGCGATGCCCCGTTCACGGGGGAATTCGTGGTGGAAACGCTATCGCCCGGCAAGCTGCGCTTTGACGGACCGATGATGCACGGCATGGACGTGGACCTGGGCGCCGTGGCCGGCCTGCGCATCGGCGGCGTGCGCGTGGTGGTCAGCGCCAGCAAGGCGCAGATGCTGGACCGCAACCTGTTCCGCGTGGGCGGAGTGCAGCCCGAGGAAATGGGGATTCTGGTCGTGAAGAGTTCGGTGCATTTTCGCGCCGACTTCCAGCCCATCGCGCACGAGGTGCTGGTGGCCAAGGCGCCGGGGCCGATGCAGGCCGACCCGGCGGATCTGCCCTGGACCCGCTTGCAGCCGGGCATCCGCGTGCGGCCTCAAGGCCGGCCGTTCAATGGGTAGTACCCACGAGGCATAGAACCGAGGCTTAAACCCCGGGCTTGGCGCTCCGGGGCTGTCTCAGAACTCGGGTGCTATTTCAGCTTGCCCTGGGGGCTGATGAAGTCTTCCAGGGTCAAGCCCTTTTCCTTCAAGATGGCTTCCAGCAGCGGTTGCAGCTTGCCCAGGCTTTCCTGGACGGTTTCGCGCACGGTATCAACCATTACCTGCGTGCTGCGTTCGATTTCAATGTTCACGAAATCGCCCACCTGCTTGTCCTCGAACACCGTCATGCGGCGGGTTTCGGGGATGAGCCACACTTCAAACCAGCCTTCGGCGCGGTTCACCTCGGACACGGTCAGGCTGGCGCCGTTGATGGCGATGTAGCCTTTGGCGAAAACGTATTTGCGGAACGCTTCGGGGATGCTGAAACGCATCAGCCGGTTGGTGTCCGACGACTTCACCATGACGACTTCCGACGTGAAGTCCACATGGCCCGACAGCGGATGCCCGCCGATTTCGGCACCGTCTTTTGCCGCGCGTTCGACGTTGGCGCGGTCGCCCTCGGCGTAGCTGCCCAGCGTAGTGATCGCCAGGCTTTGCAGCATGACGTCGAACGTGGCCTGGTTGTCGGACAGCAGCTCGGTCACGGTCAGGCAGACGCCGTCCGTCGACACGCTGGCGCCGATGGCCAGGTCAACACAGAAACCAGGGGGGAAATCCAGCGTGAAGGTGCGCAGGCCTTCGCGATCCGCGATCTTCGCGATCGTCGCGGTGCCTTGAACAATACCGGTGAACATACGGATCCTGAATACGGGGCGGCGAGCCCCTGAAGCAAAACCTGAACGTTAACCGATATTTGCCGATATTTTGCCAGGCGCCGCCCCGAAGCAGGCGGGTGGCGAACGCCACCCGCCCTGCCATCAATGACGGATGGCGATGGTCTTCAAGGTGGTGAAGCCGTACAACGCTTCGAAGCCCTTTTCGCGGCCGTAACCCGACTGGCGCGACCCGCCGAAAGGCAGTTCCACGCCGCCGCCGGCGCCGTAGTTATTGACGAAGACCTGGCCGGCGCGCAGCTTGCGAGCCAAGCGCATCTGACGGCCGCCGTCGCGCGTCCAGACACCGGCCACCAGGCCGTACAGCGTGCCGTTGGCGATTTCCAGCGCCTCTTCCTCGGTGTCGAACACCATGGCGGCCAGCACCGGGCCAAACACTTCTTCCTGCGCCAGGCGGCTGTTGGGCGGCACGTCGCGGAACAGCACGGGCGGCTGGTAATAGCCCGCTTCGGGCGCGCCTTCTTTCAGCGTGCCGCGCGCGGCCACTTTCAGCCCTTCGGCTTCGGCTTCGGCCAGGAAGCCGCGCACGCGGTCCTGCTGACGGCCGCTGATCAGCGGGCCCACGTCCAGATCTTGCGCGGCGGGGCCGGTCACCGTGGCCGCGAACGCCTCCGACAAACGCTTCAATACGGTTTCGTACACGCCGCGCTGGATCAGCACGCGGCTGCCCGCCGAGCAGGTCTGTCCGGCGTTCTGAATGATGGCGGCCAGCAGCACGGGCAAGGCGGCGTCCAGGTCGGCGTCGTCAAACACGATCTGCGGCGACTTGCCACCCAGTTCCAGGGTGACCGGCACGTGGTTGTCGGCGGCGGCGTGGGCCACCATCTTGCCCGTCTGCGGCGAACCCGTGAACGAGATGTGGTCGATACCGGGATGCGCGGACAAGGCGGCGCCGGCTTCGTGGCCATAGCCGGTCACGATGTTCAGGGCGCCCGCGGGCAGGCCCACTTCGGCGGCAATCTCGGCCAGCTTCAACAGCGACAGGCACGCATCTTCGGCGGGCTTGACCACGCAGGCGTTGCCCGCGGCCAGCGCGGCGCCCACGCTGCGGCCAAAAATTTGCAGCGGATAGTTCCAGGGCACGATATGGCCGGTAACGCCATGCGCCTCGCGCACGGTCAACACGGTGAAGCCCGGGGTGTAGGGAATGGTCTCGCCATGCAGCTTGTCGACGGCGCCGGCATAGAACTCGAAATAGCGCGCCACGGCGGCGGCGTCGGCACGCGCCTGCTTGATGGGCTTGCCCGTGTCGGCGGATTCCAGTTGGGCCAACTCTTCCTGCCGATCCAGCAGCGCGAAGGCAATCTTCATCAACAGGCGGCTGCGCACGGCGGGCGCCATCTGGCCCCACTCGCCTTCGAATGCCTGACGGGCGGCCTGCACCGCGCGGTCGACATCCGCCTCACTTGAGCGGGCGATCGACTCGAAGGGCTTGCCGTCGGACGGGTTGAGGACGGGGATGGTTTCACCGGTGGCGGCGGCCACCCATTGGTTGGCGATAAAGTTCTTCTGAGTCACGATGTGCGGAGTAAAGTAGCGGCCGAATGGCCTGGGGTGCGCGTCAAGGCGCGGGCGATGTGAGTGATGCGATGTGCTGCATGCCGGGTGGTAAACGCCCAAGGCAAAGGCTGGGGTAAACGCCCCGTGGCAAACGTCTGAAAGCAAATTAAGGGAGCCCCCCTAACTTGTCAATTGAATTGACAGCTTTCTTCCTAAGCTTCAGGATTTTTGACGTCGGATTCGGGTAATCCCTTAGATATCAAGCCTCTGCCTGCCGGTTTGCCACCCGCGATTTCTGTCATGGCGACTGACAACCTTCGGATTTTTTCAACCTCTTCAGGAACGCGCCAATGAGCGATGTGCGTGACCCCCAACTGGATTCCCTGCTGGAATCCGCCTCGCGCCCCCGTCCTGAACTGGACGTGCTGGCAGACGTGGCGTCGGGCTTGGGCTATGTGCGCGCCGAGCGCTTTGCCGAGCGCGTCTATGAAAGCCTGTTCTACGCGATTGCCACCGGCAAGATCGCCCCCGGCAACAAGCTGCCCACCGAATTGGAACTGGCCGCGCTGTTCGAGGTGTCCCGCCCGGTGGTCCGGCAGGCGCTGGACCGCTTGCGCGAAGACCAGTTGGTGGATTCCATCCGAGGCTCGGGCTCCTACGTCCGCGCCAAGCCCGACCTGATGGGCGGCATGCCCGCCGTCGACCCGGCACGCCGCGTCGGCCACATCCTGGAAGGCCTGGAACTACGCATGGTGATCGAACCCGAATGCGCCTACCTGGCCGCCCTGCGCCGCAGCAGCGACGACCTGCGCGAGATGGACCGCATGCTGACCGGCTACGAAGAGGCCGACGCATCGGGGGCCATCGCCCACCATTACGACTACGGCTTTCACCGCGCCATCGCCACCGCCACCAGCAACCAGCGCTTCGTGCAAGTGTTGAAGTCGCTGGAATACGACGTCAGCCACGCCGTCAACGTCATGCGCCACCTGGTACACAGCGAACCCTGGAAGCGCACCCGCGCCGCCATCGACGAACACCGCCACATCTACCGCCTGATCCAGGAACAAGACGCCGACGGCGCCCGCAACGTCATGCGCGCCCATATTGAAAAAGCGAAGAGCCGGATGCTGAACAGCGGCTCGGAGAGTTGATCAGGGTGGGGCTGGGGTGAATGGGTTGAGGATTTGAACATCGAACTGAACAAAATCGCTGACGTTGCGCGTCACCATGACCAATTGGCTCAGTTTGGCGGTGGCCGCAATCATGGCGTCCTTGTTCAGCGTGTCCGAACGGCCATGAATCAATTGCGCCCAGAGGCGAAAGGCTCTTCCATGCATGGGCAACACGTTATAGGCATTCTGCACAGCGTCTAACCAGCACGAAAGGTCATCTGCCTTGGCCGCATCCTGAACTCTTGTCCGTTCAATTCCAACCTGAATCTCGCCAACGGTTACCGCGGACAAGTGCAATCGACTGTCATCCACCGATTGCAGCCAAGCGACGACCCCCGCATGCGGCTTTGGCCGTCGCAGCTCTGAAACGACATTGGTGTCCAGCAAGAACATAAACTTATCGGCGACCTGATGAAGGAGTCAGCAACCGCTTTTCGGCCCTGGCGGGCGTCAAGTGTTCTGTCCGCGCGAAATCACTCAGCAAAAGAGCCTTGAGTGTCGGCCTGACCGCTGGCATCGTTGGATTCCGCGCGTTCGCGCGCATGTTGACGGCCAACTCAGGACCCTCGCTGACCAGCGCGTGCGGTCGGGTGGATAGGGTTTCGTCAAGCAGGTCAACAAATTGCGCTTGGACGTCTTGCCTGGACATGGTTTTCATGGACGGCTCCGAAATGAAGTGTTCCAGCAGTCTAGGCAGTTACCCAGGTTTTCGCCTGCAAAAAGGCGAAATGTAAGACCGGTTCCCTGCCCTTCCGGCGTTCGCCCACAGCCATCCGCCCCCTTGGCACGCATGGCCGCGCCGCCACGGTATCATCTGCCCCTACCCCTGGCGCCTGCCGGCCCACTCCGAACGCATCGCCGAATGCCCAGCCAGTCCGGATTATTGGCAAGCACGACATTGGCAGGCGCTATCGCCAAGACCCGCATGAGTAAAGGCACTACAAAATCATGAAACTCGCCACCTGGAACGTGAATTCCTTGAACGTACGCCTGCAGCAGGTGCTGGATTGGCTGGCGGCCAATCCGGTTGACGTACTGTGCATCCAGGAACTGAAGCTGACGGACGACAAGTTTCCCGAGGCGGCTTTCAAGGAAGCCGGCTACCACGCCGTCTGGGCGGGCCAGAAGACGTATAACGGCGTGGCGATCGTGTCGCGGGTGCCGGGCACGACGATGGTGCGCAACATTCCCGGCTATGAAGACCCGCAGCAGCGCGTGCTGGCGCTAACCTTTCCCAGCCCCGAAGGCGACGTGCGCGTGGTTTGCGCGTATTGCCCCAACGGGCAGTCGGTGGATTCGGACAAGTACATCTACAAGCTGGCGTGGTTTGACGCCATGCGCAATTGGCTGGCCGACGAGATCAAGCAGTTTCCGCGTCTGGCCGTGCTGGGCGACTACAACGTCGCGCCCGCCGATGAAGACGTACACAACCCCGAAAAATGGGAAGGCCAGGTGCTGGTGTCCGAGCCCGAACGCGCCGCCTTGCGCGCGCTGCTCGACTTGGGCCTGACCGATTCCTTCCGCTTGTTCGAGCAGCCGGAGAAGTCGTTTTCGTGGTGGGACTACCGGCAATTCGCCTTCCGTCGCAACGCCGGCCTGCGGATCGACCACGTGCTGCTGTCCGCGCCGCTGGTCAAGCGCTGCGTGGCCTGCGTCATCGACAAGGAACCGCGCCGCAACGAGCAGCCGTCGGACCACGCGCCGGTCGTGGCCACGCTGGAATTCGTCTGAAAATAATTGCCCAGCGCCGTATTGCGCGGCGCTTTGAAGTTCAGGTATAGTTTTGCTCTTGCTTCATTGGGGCGGTAGCTCAGCTGGGAGAGCGTCGCGTTCGCAATGCGAAGGTCGGGAGTTCGATCCTCCTCCGCTCCACCAAACACCAGACGGAAAAGCCTTGGACACCAACATGTGTTCCAAGGCTTTTTTGTTTTTGGGGGGCTACATGGACCGCGTACTCAAACCGCGTCCTTATCCAGCCGCCGCACCGCCGCGCTCAGCGTCGACAAATCAAACTCCTTCACCCCACGGCGTGCCAGGCGCATCAGCACCGTCACCACGACCGGCACGAACGCCGCCAGCAAAAACGATTCCAGCAAGAACGTGGGCTTGTCGCCCGGCGCCGGGAAGAAGAACAGCCCTACCGCCAGGCCCGCCGCCGTTGCCGTGGTGGCCGTCGCGCCATCATGCTTGCGGCTGAACAGGCCGTAGAAAACCGGAAACGCCGCGGCCGAGCACAGCAGGTCGGCCAGCAAAAATAGATACAACACGCTGTAGCCTTGCGAGGCCACGATCATCACGGGAATCGCCAGCAGCAGCACGGCCCAGCGGGCCAGTCGCTTCATGTCGCGGCCATTGGCGTGCGGCATCAGGCGGCGCATGTCCACCGCCACGATGCTGGACACCGCACTGATCGCCGTGTCGGCCGTGCTCATGACCAGCGCCAGGCCCAGCGGAATCAAGGCGATCACGAACCAGGCGGGCGCGTGCGGCATGATGACGCTGAACAGCGCGACAGAGCTATCGCCCTGCGGCGCCAGGCCCACGAACGCCAGGCCGAACAGACCCATCAAGAAGATGAACGGCGCGGCAAGAATACCGCCCAGCAGGAAACCATTGCGCATCGACCGCGCGTCTTTCGCGGCGTAGATGCGCTGCCAATTGCCCTGATGGAAGATGCCGGTCAACAGAATTGCCACGAAGAACGTCAGGCCCGCCTTCACGCCCACGGGGTCCGTCAAATCCAGCAATTGGGGCGCGCGGGCTTGCAACGCTTCGATGGTGGGCAGCGCGCCGCCCGCCGCCTGCCAGCCCACCACGCACAGGATCACCAGCAACGGCACGATGACCATCATCTGCACCTGGTCGGTGAAGATCGACGAACGCAGCCCGCCGTAGGTGGTGTAAAGCAGCGTCGTGCCCATCACGATGGCGGCGGTGGTCCACAGCGGCACGGGCGCCAGCATGGTGACCAGCTTGGCAATCGCCGTGACTTCGGCCGACAAGGCAATGAACAGATAGAACAGCATGATGAATAGCGCCAGCCCGTACATCGGGCGGCCATAGCGCGCCATCAGGAATTCGGTCAGGGTATGGCCGTGCGGAATCAGTTCACGCATGCGCCGCCCCAGCGGAATCATTACCAGGCGCGGCGACATGGACCCCAGCGCATAGCCGATCACCGCCGCCAGTCCGCCCCAGGTAGCGGCCTGTGCGGGCGAGAACAGGATCCACGCGCCCAGCGTTGACGCCATCAGCGTCAGGATGGTGCCGAACGCGCCCTGGCTGTTGCGGGCCACGATGTAGTCTTCCAGCGTGCCGCGCTTGCGACGGGTATAGAGCACGCTGGCAACGGCGAAGCCGCCTGAAAACAGCAGCAGCCACAACAAGGCGGTGGTTTGGGTCAGCATGAAAAACAGTCCTCCCTGGCCCGGCCGACAGCCGGACGCGCAACGCGGCGGCCCGTGAGAAACAGGGGCCGCTGATGGATGAAAGTCTAGGGAGGGCGCACGAACCGTGCGATGTCCTTCCCTTCGCCGGCATTACCCGGATCAGGTTCAAAGGGTTACCGCATGACGCGGAATCTCAGCCCAAACAGGCTCCCCCAGGAATTGCCGCAAGATTAGGGTCGCGGCGAGCCAATGTCAACGCATGGATTCGTGCTAAGTTCGCCCGCTTGCGGCACCTGTTTGCATGCGTGCCGGTGAACTGAAGAGCCCACCATGTCCATTGCCCATCGCTCCCCTGCCCTGAACGAACAGCTGGTTATTGTCACGGGAGGCGCCCGTGGATTGGGCGCGCACATCACGCGGGCCTTCCTGCGCGAGGGCGCGCGCGTGGTGATCAATTATCTGAACAGTGCGGATGCCGCCCAGGCGCTGGCCGCCACCGCGCCCGACCGGGCGTTGGCAGTACAGGCCGACGTACGCGACGCCGCCGCCGTGGCCGGGATGATCGCGCAGGCGCAAAGCCACTTCGGCATGCCGGTGACCACGGTGGTCAACAATGCGCTGCCCGCCTTTCAGTTCAATGGCGATGCGCGCCCCCACGCCGACACCCTGACCTGGGACAACCTGAACCAGCAGATCGAAGGCTGCGTGCGCGGCGCGCTGAACACCACGCAGGCCGCGTTGCCCGGCATGCGCAGCGCAGGCGTCGGCCGCATCATCAACATCGGCACCAACCTGGTCCAGAACCCGGTGGTGCCGTACCACGACTACACCGCCGCCAAGGCCGCGTTGCTGTCGTTCACGCGCACGCTGTCGCAGGACCTGGGCCCGGATGGCATCACGGTCAACATGGTGTCGGGCGGCTTGCTGCGCACCACCGATGCATCGGCCGCCACGCCCGAAGCGGTGTTCGACCTGATTGCCGCCAGCACGCCTTTGCGCGCCGTCACCACGCCGGACCAGTTCGCCGATGCGGTGCTGTTCTTCGCCTGCCCCTGGTCGCGCAGCGTCACCGGCCAGAACCTGGTCGTGGACGGCGGCCTCGTCAAGAATTGATCGCCATGCTGCATCTGAACCTGTTCATCTTCGGCTGCGGGCACCACCGCGCCGCGTGGCGCCACCCGGACTCCGCCGCCGAACGGCTGGGCGACATCAGCTATTACGAAGCGCTGGCGCAGACGGCCGAACGCGGCAAGCTCGACGCCATTTTCTTTGCCGACGGGCAGTCCACCGACAACATCGGCGACGGGCCGCGCTGGTACCTGGAACCGCTCACGACCATGGCCGCGATTGCGCGCGCCACCCATCGCATCGGCTTGATCAGCACGGTGTCCAGCACCTTTTTCACGCCCTTTCACGCGGCGCGCATGGTGGCGTCGCTGGACCACATTTCGGGCGGCCGCATGGGCTGGAACGTCGTCACGTCCATGTTCGACGCCGAAGCGCGCAACCACGGCTTTGAAGCCATGCCCGGCCACGATTGGCGTTACGCGCGCGCCGAAGAATTCGTCGACGTGGCCTTGCGCTTGTTCGACTCGTGGCAAGACGACGCCCTGGCCATCGACCGCAACGGCTTCTACGGCGTCCCCGAACGTGTACGGCAGATCCACCACCACGGCGACCATTTCCTGGTGGACGGCCCGCTGACCGTACCGCGCCCGCCGCAAGGGCATCCCGTGCTGTTCCAGGCGGGCGCATCCGACCAGGGCCGCGACCTGGCCGCCCGGCGCGCCGAAGCCATCTATGCCGTGGCCTACGACCTGCCGGCCGCGCAAGCCTATTACCGCGACATCAAGCAGCGAGTGCGCGCCGCCGGCCGCAGCGCTTTTGTGCCGATCATGCCGGGCCTGGTTACCTATGTGGGGTCGACCGAGGCCGAAGCGCGCGCCAAGCAGCGCGAGCTGGACGTGTTGTTGCCCAGCGATGCCTCGTTACGCCAGTTGGGCACGTTTGTGTTGCAGGATTGCGCCGCGTGGGAACTGGACGCCCCCGTGCCGCCGCTGCCGCCCCTGCATGAGTTCAAGGGCCCGAAGGGCCGCTACGCCACGATTCTGCGGATTATCGAAACGGAACAACCCACCGTGCGCCAATTGCTGGGGCGCCTGGCGGCGGGTGGCGGCCACTGCACCATGGTGGGCACGCCGGAGCATATTGCCGACCAGATCGAACACTGGTTCAAGAACGAAGGGGCGGATGGGTTCAACCTGATGCCGCCGTCATTGCCAGGCGGCATCGACGATTTCGTGGATCACGTCATTCCGGTTCTGCAACGGCGCGGGCTGTTCCGTACGGAATACGAACACAGCAACTTGCGCGGGCACCTGGGTTTGCAACGGCCCGCGGGCTGACGGACCGGGCGCGCCCGTCAAGCGGAATTCCGTCTAAATCGCAACGAAATAGCAGACACAATTTATCAATTTGTACGCGACGAGGCGGCCGGCATTTTCCGTAATCAGATCAATGCTTGACGCAACACGAGCCGGCTGCCCGCCCCACGACTTGGCCCAGACTGTTGTAAGCAAGCCATAGCGCGCCCCGTTTTTAGATGTGAACGGGGTAACTGATATTTACTGCTTCAGCCTGCTGTCAGAGGGAGCGAAGCTGAATACGGCCCCAATATGTATATCCAGAACCATTACGTAGTTTTCAGTTTCATGTTTTCGAGCCGCCTTCCCTATTGTTGAGGCCTGGGCTGCTTTCACTCCCCTGAAAGCAGGCAACGCAAGCCTTAGAACCGGATGTGGATATGAAACTAACAAAAACTTTGCTCGTTGGCGCGATTTTGGCTGGCATGGCCGGTGCGGCGCAGGCGGAAACGTCCGTCACCTTGTACGGCATCGTTGACTTGGGCATGACCTATCAACGCGGCAAGGTCGGCACCACCGATTCAAACCGTGGCGTGAATGGCGGCGACTACCACTCCCGGATCGGCATGAACGACGGCATCCAGAACGGTTCGCGTTTTGGCTTGCGCGGCACGGAAGACCTGGGCGACGGCCTGTCGGCGGTCTTCACGTTGGAAAGCGGCTTTACGGCTAACAACGGCAACCGCTCGCAAGGTGACCGCCTGTTCGGCCGCCAAGCCACGGTGGGCCTGAACAGCGACCAATTTGGTCTGCTGGAACTGGGCCGCCAAACCAACATCGCATCCAAGTACTTCGGCGACATCGATCCGTTCGCGCTGGACTACCTGAACGCCAACATGGGCTTGGCCTTCAGCGCCGCGAACACGGTTCGCTACGACAACATGGTCATGTACCAGACCCCGGTCTGGAGCGGCTTCCAAGGCGGCGTCGGTTACTCGTTCTCGACGGACGACGTCGAAGGCCCGACCGGCTTCAAGACCAAGGAAAACAACCGCGCCTGGACGGCCGGCGTGCGCTACGACAACGGCCCCTTGAAGCTGGCCCTGTCCTATGACGTGCAATACCGCAAGCCGAACCAGCCGCAACCGCAGCAGTTCATCATCGGTGGCGCTTACGACTTCGAAGTCATCAAGCTGTCGCTGGCTTATGGCCGTTCCGAAGACGGCGTCTTCGCCGGACAAGACTTTTCGCTGATGGGTGGCCGCCAGCAAGCCGGTGGCACGGCCCAAGGCCAAGGCTTCACCAACGGCCGCTTCACCTGGGACGGCCTGCGCATCAACTCGTACATGGTTGGCGTGAGCGCCCCGATCGGCGCGGCCAGCAACATCTTCGCGTCGTGGCAGCGTGCTGACCCGAACAAGAACCTGTACGCCATGGACATCTACAGCGTCGGCTACACGTACGACCTGTCCAAGCGCACCAACCTGTACGCCCTGGCTTCCTACGCCGACGGCGCCGCCTTCATCAACGGCAACAAGATCAGCACTGTTGGCGCCGGCATCCGCCATCGCTTCTAAACAGGCTGCGGGCCGCCCCTGCTGAGCAGAGTCGGGGCGGCCTATCTGTACTTAGGCCATCCGTGATCGGATGGCCTTTTTTTATCTGGTGTGGGGAAACAGACGCGGCGGCGCTAATGAAAGCGGGCGCGGGAGATTCGCTGCGGGAGACTAGCGGGAGCGCCTCGCTGCGGAGGGCTAGCTGACCGACGGCGCGGGTTCGACACGCTTGGCGGCGTGCGCCGTTGCGCGGGGCGCGCCTGTCGCGCGGGTGGCGGCAATGCGGGCGGCAGTACGGGGGGCAATGCGGGCGACTCTGCGCGCAGCGAACCAGTCGTAAAGGACGACGCCGGGGTGGCGCAACAACACAGCGGCAAAAGCGATCAGTGCAACGCTTGCAATAACCAGGGTTGGCCAGGACATCTGACGCCCCTCCTTGAAGAACATTCCGGCTTGGAAACCAGACGAAAAATCGTGTGCGAAAAACTCACATACGGCGTATTTGGCAGCTACTGTACCGCACAAAACCAGCGAAATTGGCCGTTTCCCGGGTGGAAAACACTGTTCCGTAACTCAGAGAAACACGTCATGGCTGCTGCCGGATACGCCTGGAAAACGCGACGGGGTCCTCTTCCGGCGCGGTAAGAGGGCCGACCGAAGCGCGCTTGCGCAGTTCTTCCAAGGCCACGCTGTCGTCCAACCCGCCTTGCTCGTATAGGTACTCGGGCAGATAGCCCGACAGCAACAGCCTGTGATCCAGCGGCAAGCCCGGCACAATCGCATTCACCATGTGGTAGACCAGCGTCGTGCAATTGGCGGTGACCGTGTGATAGAACCGGGGCGTTGTGACCAGCGTGTTGGCGGTATTCACGTAAGACAGGAACAGTTCACGCATGGCGCGCTCGGGCATGCGCACCGGATACAGGTAAACGCTTTCGCCGCGCGGCCCGGCGCGCACATACAGAATGTCGCGCTCTTCGGCGGCCACCACGCTCAGTTCGAACTGCTTGAAGAATCCGCCAATCTCCGAGAACTGTTCGCCGCGTTCCTTGCGGATTTCAACCGAGAACACCACGTGCCGCCCGTCGGAAAAGCCGAAGGAAACCAGCGTGTGCGCGATGGCTGGGCCTGCCCAGTACGACAGCGCCATGTCCACGGACTCAAGCTGGTCCAGATCGTACTGCCGCGTTTCCCAGCGCACGGTGTAGTCGTCGTCCGCGCGCCAGTCGAAATTGCGGACGTTTTCAAGCGTGACCGTTGAGCCCTGCACGGTGCCGCGCAGCATCTTCGCCACGTCGTCGGCCCAGATGCGGTCATTGCTTGGCGCCAGGGTCTGCCACCAACCGCACAGCAGCGCCAACCCGATCACGTAGGCCCACCCTGCTTGCCGCCGCCACCGGCTTGCGCGCCACCGCGTTTTGCACCACAGCGCCAGCACGGCGCCCACGCATAACGCGGTCCACACCAGGCCCGCGGCCCCCTTGCCCCACGCGCCACCAGGCGCTTGATAGGCCAGTGCCAAGCAGCCCCACACGGCGGACGCGGCCAGCAGCAGCGTCAACAACACCCGTCCTGCCACGGCCAACCCTCGGCGCAAGCCGCCCTGCCCCGCCGGCTTAGCCACCGCCATGCTGGCTCACGATTTCCAGCACGCCGTTGATGACGAACTGGACCCCCATGCACACCAGCAGAAAGCCCATCACGCGCGAGATGGCTTCGACGCCGCTCTGCCCGATCACCGCCACGATGCGGCCCGCCGAGCGCAGGCACACCCAGAACAGCACGCCCAGCAAGACGAAGACGATGACGGGGGTGACGACAACCACCCACTCGGGGTATTGCGGCGTAATGGAGGCATCCACCGAGGCCGCGCCGCTGATGATCATGGCGATGGTGCCGGGCCCCGCCGTGCCGGGCAGCGCCAGCGGCACGAACGCAATGTTGGGCACCTGCCGGGTTTGGGCGTCGGCCGCTGCTTCCGCGGCCAGCGTGCGAGGTTCCGCCGGCGGAAACAGCATGCTGAACCCGATGCTGACCACGATCAGCCCGCCCGCGATGCGCAGGCCCGGAATCGAGATGCCGAACGTGTGCATGATCCACGCGCCCGCGTAGTAGGTCACCAGCATGACGCCCACCACATAGAACGCCGCCTGCGTCACCTGGCGTTCTCGCTCTTTATAAGGAATCTGCCCGCCTAGCGACAGCAGCAAGGTCATGGACGTCAGGGGGTTGGCCAAGGGCAGCATCAGCGCCAGGCCCAGACTGGTGAGCTTGGCCAGTTCAATCAGGTCATCAATCATGGAACTCCTGAAAAAAATGCGGGCAAGAATGTACGGGAAAAACAAGCGCGGACCTTGCCGCGGGTTGTGTAGCGCACTCTACCTTACCCATTCCCCGGTGTCGCCCCACCCGCGCCATCAGCATCAGGCTTTCTGATTATCAACATCCATTAAACTGATGCAATTGCCGTGGCGGATGCCGCTGCCTAGCATAGCTGGATAGCTGGGATAGCTGGCACAGCGAAGACGGCACGACGCTATCGTGTCCCACCCGCAGCGCCTGTCAGCCCACCCACCGCCGCGCATTCATTTTGTGACCCGGAGTTTTCCCTTGAGCGACCTCTTTCATTTCAGCCGTGGCACCGCCCCGCTGCTGATTTCCATTCCCCATCTTGGCAGCCAGATTCCCGATGCGCAGCGCGCGCAAATGACGCCCTTGGGCTTGCAGTCCGGCGACACCGACTGGCACCTGGACACGCTGTACCAATTTGCCCAGGCCCTGGGCGCTTCCGTGATCGGCGCGCGCTATTCGCGCTATGTGGTGGACCTGAACCGCCCGCCCAACGATGAAAGCCTGTACCCCGGCCAGACCAAGACGGGTCTCTGCCCCACCCAGACCTTCCGTGGCGATGCGCTCTACCAGGACGACGCCGTGCTGACCGACGCCGAACGCGCGCAGCGCTTGCAGACCTATTGGCAGCCGTACCACGCGCAACTGCGCAGCGAAATCGACCGCATCAAGGCCGAGCACGGCACCGTGCTGCTGTGGGAAGCGCATTCCATCGCCAGCGTGTTGCCGCGCCTGTTCGACGGCAAGCTGCCCGACTTGAACATCGGCACGTCCGACGGCGCCGCCTGCGCGCCCGACATCCTGGCCGCCGTCCAGGCGCAACTGGACCCTTGCACCGACTACACCTGGGCCGTCAATGGCCGCTTCAAGGGCGGCTACATCACGCGCCACTATGGCTCGCCGGCCGACAACGTACATGCCATCCAACTGGAAATGTGCCAGTCCACCTACATGGACGAAACGCATCCCTACGGCTATCGCCCCGACCTGGCCGGCCGCGTCATCCCGGTGGTCGAAGCCATGGTGCGGGCCGCGCTGGAGCAGACCACGGCGCGCCAGCGCTAAGCACCAAGCGCTGAGCGCTAAGCGATAAACGCCAAGCGCCAGCCTTTCCCCCCACCACATCCAGGACCACCCAGGCCATGAACCGCTTTTCCTTCAGCACGACGGAAAACTATCCGGAATGGAGCCTGCTGTTGACCTGGGTGGCGGTGGTGGAAGCCGCGTCGGTGTCCGGCGCGGCGCGCCTGCTGGGCCTGTCGCAGGCGGCGGTGTCGCAGCGGGTCAAGCAACTGGAAGCCGCCATGTCGACCGAGCTGCTGGACCGCAGCACGCGGCCGGCGCGGCCGACCCCGGCGGGCGAACTGCTGTTCGATCACGCCGCGCGCCTCTTGGCGCAAGCCGGCGACATGACGGAAAGCGTGCGCAACCTGAGCCGCGCCAAGCGCAACATCGTGCGCTTCGGCTGCGTGGATTCCTTTGCCGGCACCTTGGGGCCAACCTTGATCCATGGCCTGTCCGGCGCGTCGCGCCAGATTCGTTTGTGGTCGGGCATTACGCCCGTGCTGGACAAGCAACTGGAAGACCGGCAACTGGACCTTGTCGTCACCACCAGCGCCGTAGCGGGCAAGCCCACCATCCGCAAGATCAGCCTGTTCAGCGAACCCTATGTGCTGATCGTGCCGCGCACGCTGGACGTGGACAAGATCGGCTCGCTGAAAGACCTGGGCAAGCGCATGCAGTTCATCCGCTACAGCGCGCGTTCATTCATCGGCGCGGAAATCGACCGCCTGATCGAAGCGCACGACGTGATGATCGAACGCACCTTCGAATTCGACAACACGGATCCGCTGCTCAGCCTGGTCACGGCGGGCATCGGCTTTGCGATCAGCACGCCGCTGTGCATCTGGCAGTCGCGCCATTTCGTGGACCAGTTGCGGGTGCTGCCGCTGGCGCCGTATCTGGGCGTGACGCGCGCCGATGATCCCGGCCTGTCGCGCACGCTATACCTGGCCTCGCGCCAGCAAGAGGTGGGCAAGCTGCCCACCGAGGCGCGCGACGTGATCCTGATGGCGGTGGAACGCCTGATCCAGAAAGACATCGCGCCGGCCCTCGGCCTGCCGCCCGCCACGCTCTGGCGCAGCATGCGGCGTTGACGCGGCCGGGCGCTTAAGCTCTTACAGCTCTTACAGCTCTTACAGCCCTTACAGCCCTTACAGTGACGCGGTCAGCGTCGGCACGGCCTCGAACAAGTCGCCCACCAAGCCATAATCCGCCACCCCGAAGATCGGCGCGTCGCCGTCCTTGTTGATGGCGACGATGGTCTTGGAATCCTTCATGCCGGCCAGGTGCTGGATGGCGCCCGAGATTCCCACCGCGATGTAGAGCGCCGGCGCCACGATCTTGCCGGTCTGCCCCACCTGCCAGTCGTTGGGCGCATAGCCCGCGTCCACCGCCGCGCGCGAGGCGCCCAGCGCCGCGCCCAGCTTTTCGGCCAGCGGGTCCAGCAGCTTGAAATGTTCGGCGCTGCCCAGCCCGCGCCCGCCCGACACCACCACGCGCGCACCGCCCAGTTCGGGCCGTTCCGACGCGGCGATGTCTCGGCGCTTGAATTGCGCAAGGCCCAGGTCGGCCACGGCGGCAATGGGTTCGATCGCCGCATTGCCGCCGTCCTCGGCCGCCGCATCGAATGCGGTGGGGCGGATCGTCGCCACCACGACGGCATAGCCGCTTTTTACCGTGGCAATGGCGTTGCCCGCGTAGATGGGGCGCTTGAACGTGTCCGGCGCCAGCACCTCGATCACATCCGACACCTGCTCCACATCCAGCAGCGCGGCTATGCGCGGGGCCACGCTCTTGCCCTGCGTGGTGGCAGCCATGAACACATGCGTGTAGCTGTCTGCGGCAGCGGCGACCGCTTGCGCGGCAAGATTCTCGGCCAGGCCATCGGCCAGATGCGGTGCATCCGCCAGCAGCACTTTCTGCACGCCCGCGATGCGCGCGGCGGCTTGCGCCACGGCCTGCGCGCCCGCGCCCGCCACCAGCACGTGGATCGGCACGCCCAGCTTGGCCCCGGCGGCAACGGCGTTGCGCGTGGCGCTATTCAGGGTGTGGTTGTCGTGTTCGGCAATAACTAGGACCGTCATCAGATCACCTTGGCTTCGTTCTTCAGTTTGTCGACCAGCGCGGCCACATCGGCCACCTTGATGCCGGGCGCGCGCGCCGCGGGCTCTTCCACGCGCAAGGTCGACAGGCGCGACGCGGGGTCCACTCCCAAGCCCTCGGGCGTGTCGATGTCCACCGGCTTTTTCTTTGCTTTCATGATGTTGGGCAGCGTGACGTAGCGCGGTTCGTTCAAGCGCAAGTCGGCCGTCACGATGGCGGGCAGGGTCAGGTCCAGCACTTCCAGGCCGCCGTCCACTTCCCGCGTGACACGCGCCGTGCCGCCGTCGATCTCGATGGCGCTGGCGTTGGTGGCTTGTGGCCAGCCCAACAGCGCGGCCAGCATCTGGCCCGTCTGGCAAGCGTCATCATCAATGGCCTGCTTGCCCAAAATCACCAGCGCGGGCTGTTCTTTCTGCACCACGGCGCGCAGCAGCTTGGCGACGGCCAGCGGTTGCAGCGCGGCGTCGGTCTGCACCAGCACGCCACGGTCGGCGCCGATGGCCAGCGCCGTGCGCAGCGTTTCCTGCGATTGCGCGGGGCCGCAAGACACGGCGACCACCTCCGTGGCCGCGCCCTGCTCTTTCAGGCGCACGGCCGCCTCGACGGCGATTTCATCGAACGGGTTCATCGACATCTTGACGTTGCCGATGTCCACACCGCTTTGATCGGCCTTCACGCGCACCTTGACGTTGTAGTCAACCACGCGCTTGACCGCGGTTAATACCTTCATGCAAACACTCCTGGGTCAGGGAATCAATGAACGCCTTGCGCCGCAACCGCGCAGGACGTCAAAAATGGATCGAATAAGACGGGGTTAAACCGCGCACCGGAAACCGCACGACTCAAATAGCACGACTCACACGGCAGCCGACGCGGGCACGCGCACGTCCAGCACCACTGCGGCCACACCATCCCGCGCCATGGGTTGTGCAGGCTCAAAGGCCTGCCGCGCATCGATGCCACAGGACACGCCGACCACATAGCTGCCCGCCGCCAGCGCCACGCCGGCATCGGCTGCCGCCTGGCTCAAGCGCCCCGCCTGCGCGGCGACAACGATCCGCAGCGTGTGCGTCGTGGCGCTGTCTTGCGCCAGCCCGCCCGCCTGCACCGCAGACTGCCCGCCGCCCACGCACAAGACGCTGGCCGCCGCCGCGCCGCGCAACACAAACAGGTTCAGCACGCGCACCGGCCCATTCAACAGGCGCGATTGAAATCCCGCATCGCCCGCGAAGGCCGTGGCCACACCGGGTGCAAGCGTGATGCGCCCGGCATCGACAACGTCGGCCGAATCCGCCACTTCGGCCACATCCGCCCCCTCCGCAACCAGCTCCACACCACCGCCCGTCAACACCACCGATACGCGGTCATAGCCGGGAAAGCGGGAATACGGCCCGTCGCGGTCGATGTCCGCCACGCTCACCCGCCAGCGCGGCGGTTGCTGGGCGGCATCCATCGACAGCGTGCGCGTGACGCCACCGCCGTTCTTCCAGGGTTCGGGCGTAACGGCCAGCCAGCTTGCGTGCAGCGGGCGCATCGCGTTACGAGACGGCGCCAAGGCCGTACTTGCCGGTCAGCAACGCACCGCTGGCAAAGCGGCCGATGTCATAAGGCTTGAGCGACACGTCCGTGGCCAGCCCCAGCGCTTCCTGCGCCAGCACGCGGCCCACCGTCGGCGACAGCTTGAAGCCGTGGCCTGAAAACCCGAAGCCCACGATCAGGCCCTGCACGCCCGGGACGCGGCCCAGCACCGGGTTCCAGTCCGGGGTGACGTCGTACACGCCCGTCCAGGACGAGGCCAGGCCCGCCGTCTCGTAGGCGGGAAAGCGCGTTGCCACCTGCTCGCCCACTTCGGCCACGTAGTCCAGCGGGATATCGCCTTGCTCGGCGTCGCTGTTTTGCAGCGCCTCGCCCACGATGCCTTCGCTGACCAGCATCTGGTTGCCGCCATAGCTGCGGCAATACAGCATGCCGGGCGAGGCCAGGTCCTTGAAGACCGGCATGGAATAGGTATAGGGCGCGGCGTCGCATTCCAGCGCCAGCACCGCGTGGCGCTCAGGCACGACCGGCATGGCCACGCCGGTCCAGCCCGCCAGTTCGGAGGTCCAGATGTTCTGCGTGCTGATCACCACGGGGCTGGCGTAATCGCCGTCAGAGGTGGACACGCCCACCACGCGGCCGTTTTCCACCAGCAGTTTTTTCACGTCCACGTTTTCGCGGATGGTCACGCCACGGCGGCGGGCGCCGCGCGCGAAGCTGGTGGCCACCAGGTAGGCATCGGCAAAGCCTGCTTCCGGTTCAAAGCCGATCAGCGCCGCGTTGTCGAACGAGGCAATGGGCAGCAGCTCGCGGGCCTGGGCGGGGTTCAGCAATTCCAGCGCAATGCCCTGTTCGCGCTGCTGGTCCAGCGCGCTCTGCAAGGGAGCCAGCTTGTCGTCGTCGGCGGCGGTGATCAGATAACCGCACTTGACCAGGCCGCAGGACGCTTCGTCGTCACCGACGTAGCTGGCGAAGTGGTTGAACACGTTCCAGGAACGCTGCGCCAGCTCCACGTTTTCGCGCACCGAATAATGGGTGCGCAAAATACCGGACGACTGCGAGGTCGTGCCCGCGCCGATGGTCGCGCGGTCCAGCACCAGCACGTTCTTCGCGCCCAGCTCCGCCAGGTGGAACGCCACCGAACTGCCGATCACGCCGGCACCAATCACGATCACGTCATAACTTTTCACGACAAGGCTCCAAGGACAAGTGGCGCGAGTGTGAACCTGCGTTAGTGGGCCGATCGCAATATAAGCATCGCGAATACTTAATAAAAGCGCCGCAAGAACAGGGAGTGACGAAAGCAGATTGCTTAAGCGCGGCGAATTTTGACCATCGCCGCTCCTTATATTCATGGCTTGGCGCGGCGGCCGGGTGAAAGTCTCGTCTGCCGCACCATAGAGTGCCGGCGACATGGAATCTATCCGTCAATCTACATCCACGTAGGGGAAAAATATGAACATGAATCGCCGCGCCATGCTGGTGCGCACCGCTGCCCTGGCGGGCGCAAGCGCCCTGGGCTTTCCGATGATCGGCCGCGCCGCCAATGCGTCTTATACGTATGGCGGCTCGGCGTGGCTGGGCCACTATTCGGCCTACATCGCCATGAAAACGGGCCTGTTCGCCAAGCAAGGCCTGGACATCAAGTGGCAAAGCTTCGCCACGTCGTCCGACCGCATGAGCGCCGTGATGGCCGGCAACATCGACCTGGCCGGCACCGGCGTGGTGTCGTCGCTGGCCTTGATGGCGGCCGGCGCGCGCCAGTTTCAGGTGATCGCCACGCCCAACAACTTCGGCCGCGCCGAAGGCGTGCTGGTGCGCGAAGACGTGAAGTCGGTGGCGGACCTGAAGGGCAAGAAGATCGGCGTCACCTACGCCTCCAGCGCGCACGTGCTGCTGCTTGATGTGCTGCGCCAGGCCGGTCTGGACGCCGAGCGCGACGTGTCCATCATCAACCTGCCGGCCACCAACCTGCTGTCTGCCTACCAGGGCAAGCAGATTGATGCGGCGGTGGCCTGGACGCCCGCGTTCGACCGCATCAAGGCCGTGCCCGGCACGCACGTGCTGCTGGACGACACCGCGTTCTCGCTCTACAAGCAATACGCCATCACTCCCGGCCCGGACGTGCTGCTGACGCACGCCAAGCTGGGGCGCGAGAACCCGGAAGCGGTGAAGAAATTCCTGCACGCGGTGTTCCAGGCCAACGCCATGCTGACCGAGCAGCCCGATGAGGCCGCCGGCGTGCTGTTGGAGCTGACCGGCTTGTCGCGCCCCGAGCAACTGGCCGTCATCAAGCAGACGCAGTGGTATTCCGCCGCCGACCAGAAGGCCTTGATGGTGGACCCGGGCAACTTCGTCACCGGCATGCAGCAGTTGGCCCAGATGCTGGTATCGCTCAAGCAGATCGACAAGGCGCCCCAGGTCAAGGACTGGGTCCAGGCCTCGTACCTGTAAACGCGGAACCCAATCGCCATGTCCGCGCGCTCGTCTTCAAAGGAAACACGGCTGATCTGGGTCAGCGTGTTTTCGCTTCTTGGCTTTCTGTTGCTGTGGGAAGGCCTGTGCCGTGCCGGCGCGGTCGACCCCATCTTTTTGCCCGCGCCGTCCCAGGTGCTTGCGCGGGCCTTGTCCATGTCGGACCAGGGCACGCTGTTCTACAACGTGCTGGCGTCCACGCGGCGCGTGATGGTGGGCTTTCTGGCGGCCGTTTTCGTGGCCATACCGCTGGGCATCTTGCTGGGCACCTCGAAGGTGGCGCGCGCCGTCTTCGACCCCATCATCTCGTTCCTGCGGCCGCTGCCGTCAATGAGCTGGATTCCGCTGTCGCTCTTGTGGTTCGGCATTACCGAAACGCAGAAGTACAGCATCGTCTTCATGGGCTCGTTCGTGCCCGCGCTGCTGTATGTGATGGAAGCCTCGCGCAGCATTGACCCGGTGCTGGTGCGCGCGGCGCGCAACCTGGGCGCCAACCGCTGGCAGGTGATGCGTGAGGTGCTGTTTCCCGGCTGCCTGCCGCAGATTCTGTCGGGCATGAAGATCATCCTGGGCCTGTCCTGGACCTGCGTGATCTCGGCGGAACTGGTCGCTTCGCGGGAAGGCCTGGGCTTCATGATCATGAACGGCAAGGAATTCTTCCAGACCGACACCGTGGTGCTCGGCATGGTGCTGATCAGTTTCACCGTGCTGGTGACCGATCTGTGTTTGCGGCTTCTTGAACGGTGGGTGCTGGCATGGCAACGATGAACGAAACGATGATCCAGCTGACCGACGTGTCCAAGGCCTATGGCGACGTGACCGTGCTGGACAAGGTCAACCTGGAGGTCAAGCGGGGTGAATTCCTGGTGCTGCTGGGCGCGTCCGGCTGTGGCAAGTCCACCTTGCTGAACCTGATGGCCGGCTTCATCCAGCCCAACACGGGCACGGTGGCCATCAATGGCAAGACGGTCACCGACGTGACCGCCGCCTGCGGCATGGTGTTTCAGCAGTACGCGCTGTTTCCGTGGCGCACCGTGCAAGAGAACGTGGAATTCGGCTTGAAAATGCGCGGCATGTCCAAACAGGAACGTGCCCCGATTGCCCGCAAGTTCATCGAGATGGTGGGTTTGAAACAGGCGGCGGACAAGTATCCGCATGCGCTGTCGGGCGGCATGAAGCAGCGCGTGTCGATTGCGCGCGTGCTGGCCAACGACCCGGACGTGATGCTGTTCGACGAGCCCTTCGCCGCGCTGGACGCCATGACGCGCCAAGTGCTGCAAGACCAGTTGCTGTCCATTTACGAACAAAGCGGCAAGACGATTGTGTTCATCACGCATTCGATCGACGAGGCGCTGACGCTGTCCACCCGCATGGCCGTGATGGGCTCCAAGCCCGGGCGCATCGTGCAAGACATCCACAATGACCTGCCGCATCCGCGCAGCGCCGACGTGCAGTTGTCGCCGCGCTTTGTGGAATTGAAGCGGTCGATCTGGGAACGGGTGCAGGAAGAGGTCACGCGCAGCATGGAGCTGACGACCGACTAGCCGGGTCTGGCCTGGCCGCTACCAGGCCCCCTGGCTGCGGCCTTCTTCGGCCAGGAACTCCACCAGCGCGGGCAGCGACGCATCCATCGGCCGGTTGGCGTGGATGCGCATCACATAACCCCACGAGCCCGGCATGCGCAGTTGCGGCATCAACGGCACCAGGCGGCCGCTGGCAAGGTCTTCATCGATCAGCGGCGCGCGCCCCAGCGCGATGCCCACGCCAGCGGCGGCCGCCGCCACCACGGTGCTCAGGCCGCTCAAGACCATGGGCTCTTGCCAATCCGATTCGGCCAGCCCCAAACGCGGGCCCCAGGTGCGCCAATCGGTTTCGGGGCTGTCGATATGTTTTTCCTCCAGCCAGCGGTGCCGCAGGAACACGCGGGGGTCGCCGCGCTCGGCTTCGGGGATCAGCGCGGGGCTGCACACGGGCACCACGGTTTCCGTCATCAGTGCAATGTCGCCCGGCTCGGCCAGATGCGGCCCCCGGGCGCGCACGTGCAGGAAGGCCAGGTCGATGTCCTGGCTTTTCCAGGCGGGGTCCTGGCTGGCGTGCAAGTAGACCTGCACGCCGATGTCGGGATGCAGTTCGATGAAGCGCCCGATGCGCGGCGCCAGCCACAATGCGGCCAGCGAGGGGTTGGCCGACACGTTCAACGTGTAGCGGCGGCGGCCCCTCGCGCTGGCGCGGACGTCGCGGCAAGCGGCCTCCAGAAGGGTCAAGGCCTGTTGTACGGAAGCCAGCAATTTGGCGCCCGCTTCGGTGGTTTCGGCGCGGCGCACCGTGCCGCCCCGGCGCAGCAATTGCACACCCAGGTCTGTCTCCAGCGCGCGTAGCTGATGGCTGACCGCGCTTTTAGTGACATGCAGCTCGCCCGCCGCGCGGCTCAGGCTGCCCAGGCGGGCAACGGCCTCGAACGCACGCAGCGCGGCCAAAGGCGGCGTATGCGTGGGCAGATCGGGGGATGGATTCTGGTTGGGCAGATCAGACATGGGGTTGAGTTTATCTCAACCCAAGATTGAAAAAGACTCGCTATCGCAACGGCGTCGGATCAGCGACCATGCAGGCTCTGCATGGAGCATTGATATGTATTTCGACTCTCGGTTGTGGCGCCTGACGGCGGGATTGCGCGCCGGCATGGCGGGCGGCATTTTCCTGGGCCTCTTGGCGCTGGCGGCGGGCATTGCCCGTTATGTGTTCCTGGGCCAGTTGCTGGCCCGCGTGTTCGACGGCGCGCCGTGGCAAGACTGGATCGTGCCCGCCCTGTGCGTGGGCGCCATGGTGCTGCTGCGCGCGCTGTTCGACCACTGGCGCACCGTGCAGGCCAACCACACGTCGGCGCAAATCCAGCAGACCTTGCGCGGCAAGCTGTACGACCGCATCGTCGCCCTGGGGCCGGCCTGGTTCGCCAACCAGCGCACGGGCGGCGTCATGCTGACCGTGGTGGACGGCGTGGAGCAGTTGCAAACCTTCTTCGGTCAATACCTGCCGCAGGTCGCCATTGCGGCGGCCGCGCCCTTTGCCATCTTCGCCGTGATCGCGTTCTGGGACGTGCCCACCGCGCTGGTGTTTCTGGTGGCGGCGCTGTTCGCGCTGTTCGGCCCGATGGCGGTGCACATGCTGGACCGCCGCGCCAGCCAGGCGCGCACGCAGGCGCTGAATGCCTTCGGCGAAGACTTCCTGGACGCGGTGCAAGGCCTGCCCACGTTGAAGTCCTACGGCCAGGGCAAGGCCTGGGGCCGGCGCCTGGCGGCCCGTGCCCGCAGCCTGTCGGACAACACGTTCTGGGTGCTGTCGGTCAGCCTGTTGACGCGCGGCATCAGCGACCTGGGCGTGGCGCTGGGCGCCGCGCTGGCCCTGACGCTGGGCGCCTGGCGCGTAGCCGCGGGCGACATGAGCGTGGAAGCGCTGCTGATCGTGCTGATGGCCGGCACCGAGATCTTCCGGCCGCTGCGCGACCTGCGTTCGGTCTTGCACCGCGGCATGCTGGGCCAGTCGGCCGCCGTCAGCATCCATGCCTTGATGGACGCGCAGCCGCTGACGCCCGTGCCCAGCAGGGCCTTGGGCACGCGCAACACGGCCGCCCATCCAGCGCCCAACCAACTCGCGTCCGCCCCCCTGTCGCCCACGATCGAATTCGACAACGTGGCGTTTTCCTACACGCCCGAGCGCCGCGCGCATCAAGGCCTGGCGTTCCGCATCGCCGCGGGCGAACGGGTCGGCGTGGTCGGCCCCAGCGGCGCGGGCAAGTCCACCATCGTGCGGCTGCTGCTGCGCGAATGCGTGCCGCAGGCGGGCGTCATCCGCGTGGGCGGGCACGATGTGAACACGCTGGACACGCAAACGCTGCTGTCGCAAATTGCGCTGGTCAGCCAGGACATCACGCTGTTTCACGGCACCATCGACGACAACCTGCGGCTGGGCCGGCCCGACGCCACGCACGAGCAGGTGCGCGCCGCCGCCCGTGCCGCGAATATCGACGACTTCATCATGGCGCTGCCCGACGGGTACGCCACCCGCATCGGCGAACGCGGCCTGCAATTGTCGGGCGGGCAACGCCAGCGCGTGGCCATCGCGCGGGCGCTGCTGCGCGATGCGCCCATCCTGATCCTGGACGAAGCGCTGTCATCGGTAGACACCGAAAACGAAGCGCTGATCCAACAGGCGCTGGACCGCCTGATGGCCGGCCGCACCACGCTGATCCTGGCGCACCGGCTGGCCAGCGTCATCGGCGCCGACCGCAGCCTGGTGCTGGATCAGGGCCGCGTGGTGGAAGCCGGGCCGCATGAGCAACTGATGCAGGCGCGCGGGCTGTACTACCGCTTGATGCATGAGCAGGCCGAGGCGCACCGGAACCCGTCGGCCGGTGTGGCCGCCTTGGCGTCGGCTCCGGTGCTGGATGCCGCCAAGCCCGACGATGCAGACGACGACGGCGGCACGCAAGGCCCCGCCCTACGCCCGTTGGATGCCGATGCCGACCAGGTGGGTTGGCGCGCCACGCTGGGCACCTTGCTATCCGTGGTCAAGCCATGGCGCGGCACGCTGACCGCCACCATCCTGCTGGGCGTCGCGCGGGTGGCCGCCTTCATCGGCGTGGGCGTGTTCAGCGCGCTGATCGTAGCCGCCATCCGCGATGGGCGCGAGGTTTCCGGCCTGATCGTCGGCCTCTTGGTCTGCGCGCCGCTGGCCGCCTTGTTCCATTGGCTGGAGTCGTGGCTGGCGCACGCGATGGCCTATCAGTTGCTGGCCGACATGCGGGTGAAGCTGTTCGACAAGCTGGAGCGCCTGGCGCCCGCCTACCTGTTGCAGCGCCGCTCGGGCGACCTGGTTGCGCTGGCCACGCAAGACATCGAGATGGTCGAGTACTTCTACGCGCACACCATCGCCCCGGCCATCGTGTCGGTGCTGGTGCCGCTGTCGGTGCTGGGCTTTCTGGGCGTGTATAGCTGGCCCGTGGCCTTGGCGCTGCTGCCCTTCCTGGCCTATGCGCTGGTGTCGCCCGTGCGCGGCCGCCGCCATATCGATACGCTGGGCGACAAGGCGCGGCAGGCGCTGGGCGAAATGAGCGCGCACACCACCGACACCATCCAAGGCCTGGCCGACCTGACCGCCTTCCAGGCCACCGACCGCCGCCGGGGCCAGTTCCTGAAAGTGGCTGATCAATACCGCATCCGCCGCCTGGACATCCTGCGCGACCTATCCAAGCAAACGGCCTGGTTTGAAGTGGCCATGGGCTTGGGCGGGTTGGCCGTGGCGGTCGTGGGCGCCTTGCAGGTATCCGCGGGCGCGCTGTCGGCCAGCATGCTGCCCTTGCTGGTCTTGATTGCGATGGCGACCTTTCTGCCGGTGTCCGAGATTTCGCAGGTCAGCCGCCAATTGGCCGACACCATCGCCGCCACGCGCCGCCTGCACGTGGTCAGCAACGAGCCCGAACCCGTCACCGACGGTCCGCTGGCGCCGCCGGTGGCCACGCATGGCTTGTCGTTGGCGTTTGAGCACGTCAGCTTCGCCTACCCCGGCAAACAGGAAGACACGCTGAAGGACTTGAGTTTCAAGGCGCCGGCCGGGGCAACCGTGGCCATCGTGGGCGCCTCGGGCGCCGGCAAAAGCACCGTGGCCAGCCTGTTGCTGCGTTTCTGGGACCCGCGCCAGGGCGCGGTCAAGCTGGACGGCCTGGATGTGCGCCAACTGCAATTGGACGGCTTGCGCGAGCGTGTGGCCCTGGTCACGCAAGACACCTACCTGTTTAACGACACACTGGAGGGCAACATCCGGCTGGCGCGCCCCGAGGCCACCCCCGAGGAACTGGCGCGCGCGCTGGACCAGGCGGCGCTGACGACATTCGTACAGCAACTACCCGACGGGCTGGCCACCAAGGTGGGCGAACGCGGCATGCAGTTGTCGGGCGGGCAGCGCCAGCGCATCTCGATTGCGCGGGCCTTCCTGAAGAACGCGCCGGTGCTGATCCTGGACGAGGCGACTTCGCACCTGGACACCTTGTCCGAGATGCAGGTGCGGACCGCGCTGGACGCGCTGATGCAGCACCGCACCACCCTGGTGATTGCGCACCGGCTGTCCACCATCCGCAACGCGGACCTGATCCTGGTGCTGGATCGCGGCACGCTGGCCGAGGCAGGCACGCATGACCAATTGCTGCGCAAGCAAGGGGCCTATGCGCGCCTGGCCAGCCACCAGGGCGGCTACACGGTCAGTAGCGCAACGTCTCAACCGACTTAGCGTTGGCGCGCACTTCCGCATCCGTGAACCAGACGCGCTTGCTGCCAAAGTGGTTGTACAAGTCGAACTGGTCGCGGGTGTGGACGGACGGCGTGCCGTCCGGCGCCACGAAACCGCTCTGCCCCGGCGCCACCACGTCCACCGCGCGCACGCCCTTGCCGTCGAACACCGTCATGTTGTTTTCGGTGCCCCGGTTTTGGGTAGCGGAAAAACTCAGTACTGCCTTGTCGTCCGCCTGCGGCACGCCCAGGAAGTTCTTCGGCGCAAACACCATCGGCGGCGCGGGGATGCGCCACGCGGCCGGGTCCTGGCCATACGCTTTTTGCAAGGCGGCCAGGGCCTCGTCCAGCGCGGCCAGGCTGACCGCTTCCGGGCGCTTGCCGTTGAAGAAGTCATAGGGCTGGGGCACGCCGGCGTCGGGGCCAGCCAAGGCGTTGAACAAGACCTTCACGCCCACGGTCAGGTTGAGCGAACCGGTGGCCGGCGTGGCGGGGGTGGGATAGCCCGTGGCGCTGTACCACTTGAAGAAGTCGGCGGGCATCTCGTCGGCCAGCGTGCTGCGCAGCATGGCGCGCAGCCAGGCGTCCATCACGGCGGACCCGGCGTTGTCGTAGTAGCCGGGCTGTTTGTCGCTGGTGCCCATGCCGTCCCAGGTGGACAAGTCGGCCACCAGCCGCGCGCGTGCGTCATCAGCTGGCAAGCCCGCCACGGCGCGTTGCAGGAACGGCAGGAAGTGGCGGCGGTTGACGTCGGCGTAGCTGGTGGTGCGGATCAAGTCCCACATTTGCTGCGCGCTGATCTTGCCGCCATCGGCCGTCATGGCCTTCATGCGCGTTTCGATTTCGGCGTAGCGGTCGGCCTGGCCCCACACGATGGCGAACAGGTCGGTGGACGGGTAGCCGCGCATGGGCTGGTTGTTCCAGTTGGCGATGTAGCCTTGGCGCGGGTTGTAGACCTGCGGGTTGGTGGCGAACGGCAGCATGCCGTCCCAATCCATTTCACCCGTGCCGGGCACGGGCAGGCGCGGGTCATGGCCGGGTTTGCGCTTGGGATAAAAGCCGGTGTGCGCATAGCCGATGTTGCCGCGGTCGTCGGCGTAGTACCAGTTGATGGTCAGCGCGTGGCGCGCGGCCTGCTGCTTCCACTGGTCCCAATTGCGCGCCTGCGTCTTGTGCGTCCAGGCCATCAGCGATTGCAACTCAAAGCCTTCCCACGCGCGCGCCTTGGCGTAGGCCACATGCTGCTTGTCGTCGAACTTGGTCACGATGCCATGCACCGTGCGGTACACGTCCATCAATACCGGCTTGCCGTCCTTGACCTGGATAAGCTCGGTGCGCTTTTCCATCGTCTTCCATTCGCCATTGTGAAAATAGCGGGTGCGGTCGGCGGGGTCGAGCTTTTCGGCGTAGATGTCCACGTCGTCGCCAAAGCCTGCCGTGGAGCCCCAGGTGACGTGCGCGTTGTGGCCAAACAGAATGCTGGGATAGGCGAACGGGGTGTTGCCCACCACGTCGTAGCCCGCGCCGTGCAGGCCGATGCCGTAGGTGTAGGCGGGGTTCCACCAGCCGAACTGCGGGCCGTTCAACAAGATGGAACGCGCGTCCTTGGCGTGCTCGCGTCCCACGATCCACATATTGCTGGTGGTGGGAAAGCCGGCGATGCCAGGCTGGCCGCTTTGCGCAAACTGCGCCAGCAGGCGGGCGGGCGCGTCGGCGGGTGCGTCTTGCAGCACGCCGCGCGTTTGCGGGTCGCGCGCCACGCGCTCCAGCATGGGCGGCGTGCCGTCGTAGCGCGGCAAGGCGTAGGACAGCTTGGCGGGCGCGCGCGCGGTGGCGGGTTGATAGGTGGCGGGCTGATAAACCCCCTCTTCTTCCGGCACCGTGGTCGGCGCGCGGCTGTCGGTCATCCAGCGCAATTGGTTGAAGATCTGCATGGCGCGCGCCTCGCCGTGCTTGTCGCGTAGCGCGGTCAGCAGCGCCAGGTTGTCGATTTCGCTATTGGCGTCCGAAAACCGGTTGGCCATGGTGCCCACGAACACCATCGCCACGTCATAGGGCGTCCAGTCGGACGGCTGGAATTGCAGGTCGTTGAATTCCTTGGGCATCAGCGTGCCGGGTTCGGCGCGCACGCGCGCAATCCATGCATTCATGCCGGCCGCGTAACCGTCCAGAATCTGGCGTTCGGACGCGGGCAGCGCGGCCAGTTGGCGCTGGATGCGTTCGGGCGAAAAATTTCCGCGTATCGATTTGTCGAAGGCCACCATTTTTTCGCCCAACACTTCGGCCACCTGGCCTTGCGTGCTGCGACGCGCCATCTCCATCTGAAACAGACGGTCTTGCGCCACCGCGTAGCCGTAGCCGTAGAAGATGCCGTACACCGTGTTGGCGTAGACGTGGGGCATGCCGTAGCCGTCGCGGCGGATGGTGACCTGCCCGGCGGTGGGGCGCTGGGCGTCGGCGGTCAGGGACGGTTGGGATTGGGGCTGGGATTGCGCGTGCGCGGGGGCTGCGCCCACGCCGGCGCAGGCTGCCAGGATGGCGGCCGACAACAAATGCTGCTTCATTGACTCTGTCTCCAAATTGATAAACCGCGCCATGCTTGCGAGCGACCTTCAGCGCGGGATGCGGCGCCTCTGCGGGCGCCGTCCGGGGACCATGATAAGAAGCCGCTACTTATAATGCCAATGCATTTATGTCATGGATTCGATGCGTAAATCTCATGGACTTTCAGAAACTCAAACACCTGCTGGCGGTGGTCGAACACGGCACTTTTTCGCTGGCGGCGGAAAAGGTGAACCTGTCCCAACCCGCGCTTAGCCGCAGCATTCAGGCGCTGGAAACCGAGTTGGGCCTGCCGCTGCTGGATCGCGGCACGCGCCGGGTCCGCCTGACGCCCTACGGCGCTTGCGTGGCCGAGCGCGCGCGCCGCATGCGCTTCGAAGAAGCCGAGCTGCAACGCGAACTGAAGGCGTTGCACGGCGGCGATGCCGGCTCGCTGACCATCGGCCTGAGCCCTGCCCCGGCCTCGTTGCTGCTGTCGCCCTTTCTGGCGCACATGGCCGCCCACCGGCCCCAGGTGCGCGTGGGCGTCGAACTCGGCAGCACGGCGGCGCTGCTCGACATGCTGCGCGCCGAACGCATCGACGCCATGGTGTGCGATGCGCGCATGTTGTACGACGCCGCCGATATCGACACCCGCCCGCTCGCGCCGCTGCGCGCGGGCATGGTCTGCCGCAAGGGGCACCCCATCCTGGCGCACAAGCGCGTGGGCATCGAACAGGTGCGGCAATATCCGGTGGCCTCCAGCACGCTGAGCCCGGAGGTGTCGCTACGGCTTGCCGAAACCTTGGGGCCAGGCGGCGCGCCCGAACAGATGGTGACGCTGCGTTGCGAAAACCTGGATGCGCTGGCCGACCTGGCGCTGCATACCGACACGCTGCTGCTGGGCGTGATCTGCGTGACGCGGCGCGAACAAGAGGCGGGGCGACTCGTGGAAGTGCCGCTGCCGCCTGACCGCCAGCGCCAGGGCCATTACGTGCTGGCGCGCCTGGCCGGGCGCACGCCCCTGGCGGCGCAAGATGCGCTGTACGAATTCACGCAGCAATGTTGGGCGGGGTTCGCCGCGTTCAAGCCCCGCGGCCCCGGTCGTTGAAAAAAACCCACAGCGGCAATACCCACACAAAGCGCCCCGTTGATTCCCTTACATCATCTCTATAGAATCAGCAATTCGGGCCTTTGCCCATTCCTTTTTCATCCACTTCACTTACCGCCAGGGAGGCCGCATGATGTTTTGCCCCATGCTCACCGCCGTCCCGCGCGTATCCCCGCGACGCCATTAAGTCGTCGCCCGCGCGGATCCATCGCTATACCGTTACCTAGCGACTGGTCCACCGCGCCCGCTCAACACCCGTAAACGCAGTTGCCGATGCCTTGGGCATCCGGCTTGTTATCCCTCTTTCCTCACAAGGACATCCTGGCGTGTCTTGTGCCGCCAGGCCATTGTTATGGCTAGAAAAAAAATCGACTTTCGAGGACAGGCCTTCAAGGACGTCCTGGGCTTTACCTTCAAGCATTGGGTCTTGCAGCCCTGGCGCACCCTGGTCATCGTGCTGCTGGCCTTGCTCTCGGCCGTGGCCGATATCCTGACGCCGATGTATGCCGGCCGCCTGGTTGACGCCGTGGCGTCCGGTTCGAGCGGCGACGCGCTGGCCTGGGACGCGGCCATCACGGCCTTCTGGCTGCTGGTGGCGCTGGGCGTGGGCGGCACGCTGCTGCGCCAGGCGGTGTTCCAGAACATCATCACGTTTACGTTGAAGATGATGAACGGGATCGTGTCCAACGCCTTCTACCGCGTGCAGCGCTTTTCCACCGACTGGCATGCCAACAGCTTCGCGGGTTCCACCGTGCGCAAGATCACGCGCGGCATGTGGGCCGTGGACATCCTGAACGACACGCTGCTGATCGCGCTGTTGCCGTCCGTGGTGATGCTGGTGGGCGCCACCGCCCTGCTGGGCGCGCACTGGCCCTTGATGGGCTTGGTGGTGGGCCTGGGTTCGGTGGTGTATATCGCCGTCACCGCCGCGCTGTCGCTGGGTTATGTGGCCCCGGCCGCGCGCCTGGGCAACGCCTGGGACACGCGCATGGGCGGTGCGCTGGCCGACGCCGTCAGTTGCAATGCCGTGGTCAAGGCCTTCGGCGCGGAAGCGCGTGAAGAAGCGCGGCTGGATCGCGTGGTGAACAAGTGGCGCCATCGCACGCGCCGCACCTGGGTACGCGGCACACTGAACGGCGGCATCCAGGGCGCGATGCTGGTGGCGATGCAGGCCGCCATCCTGGGCGCGTCCTTGCTGCTGTGGTCGCGCAACGAGGCCACAGTGGGCGACATCACCTTCACCCTGACGATGTTCTTCATGCTGCAAGGCTATCTGCGCGACGTGGGCATGCATATCCGCAACCTGCAACGCTCGGTCAACGACATGGAAGAACTGGTGGCGATGGGACGCCAGCCGCTGGGCGTGGCCGACCGTCCGGGCGCATCCGCCATCAACATTCGCGAAGGTGAAATCCGCTTTGAAGACGTGACCTTCCGCTATGGCGCGCACAACACGGCGCTGTACCAGAACTTCTCCGCGCGCATCGCGCCCGGAGAACGCGTCGGCCTGGTGGGCCATTCGGGCTCGGGCAAGACCACGTTCATCAAGCTGATCCAGCGCCTGTACGACGTGAACGGCGGCCGCATCACCATCGACGGGCAGGACATCGCCCAGGTGAAGCAGGCGTCGTTGCGCAGCCAGATCGCGATCGTGCAGCAGGACCCGGTGCTGTTCCACCGCACGCTGGCGGAGAACATCGCCTATGCCCGGCCGGGCGCGACGCAGGCCGAGATCGAGCAGGCGGCCCGGCTGGCCAGCGCGCATGACTTCATCATGACGCTGCCCAAGGGCTACGACACGCTGGTGGGCGAACGCGGCATCAAGCTGTCGGGCGGCGAACGCCAGCGCGTGGCGATCGCGCGTGCGTTCCTGGCGGACTCGCCCATTCTGATCCTGGACGAGGCCACCTCCAGCCTGGACAGCGAAAGCGAAGTGCTGATCCAGCAGGCCATGGACCGCCTGATGGTGGGCCGCACCACGCTGGTGGTGGCGCACCGGCTGTCGACCGTGCGCGCCCTGGACCGTCTGCTGGTGATGGACCGTGGCCGCATCATCGAAGAAGGCAGCCATGACCAATTGATCCGTTTGCAGGGCGGCCTGTATCGGCGCCTGTTCGAACGCCAGGCCCTGGAACTGACCAAGGGCCTGACGGCCGCCGAAATGCTGCAAGACGGCGCCACGCCCCCGAAGGTCAAGGACCCGAATATGGACCCCAGCGTGGATCCGAGCTTGGACACGGACGTGGATGAAGGCAGCTACGCCTTCGGCAAGTAGCGCGGTCCAAGTAGCAAGGCCCAAGTAGCAAGGCCTCAGTCGCGCGGCCCAAGTCAGGCAGCCCGATAGCCTAGGGCATGGCGGCGGCGGCGCGGTCCACCGCCGCCGACCGCCGCGCGAAGCGCGCTTCTGACAAGGCCAGGTAGCGCTCCACCACGGCCGGCTCGGACGTGGCCGGCGTGCCGCCCGGGAACGGCGGCTTGGGGTCGTATTCGATCTGCAACTGAATCAGCTTGGCTACGTCTTCGCCACACAGCGCCGCCACCACCTTCAAGCCCATGTCGATGCCGGACGTCACGCCGCCCGCCGTGTAGATATTGCCGTCGACACACAGGCGTTCATCGCTGGGAATCGCGCCAAAGCGCGACAGCAGTTCGCGCGCGCGCCAGTGGCTGGACGCGCGCTTGCCGCGCAGCAAGCCCGCCGCGCCCAACAGCAGCGACCCCGTGCAGATGCCGAAGATGGTTTGCGCGGCCAGTCCCTGCGTGCGCGTGAACGCCACCCAATCCGCATCGACGATGGCATCATCCGTGCCCGGCCCGCCAGGCACCACCAGCAGGTCGCAGGGCGGCGCGGACGCCAGGGTTTGCGTGGGCACGAATTGCAGGCCGCGATCGCACCGTACCGGATCGCGCGTTTTTGCGACAAAATCCACGGTGAAGCCCGGCGCGTTCGCCAAGACCTCGTAGGGCCCGGTCATGTCCAACTGGGTCAGCCCTTCGAACAAGAGAAAATTCACATGCATGACGATGCTCCCTCAGAAACGCCAGCGCCCAGCATAGGCGGACGCGCCCCCGCCGGTGCGCCAGAATGCGGCCAAAGCGCGCCACGGCGCGTGGTGTTCATGCTGTACGACGGATTCCAGCCGCTGGATCTGGCGGGCCCCTGGCAGGCCTTCAGTTCCGCCAACGAAGAGGCGGGACAAGCGCTATACCAGTTGAGCACGATCGCCGCCACGCCGGTCGTCAGCACCTGGGAACAGGGCCTGCGCATGCAGGTGGACGGCACCTTCGAACAAGACGGCGACGCGCCCATCGACATGCTGCTGGTGCCAGGCGGCCCCGGCGCGGACCACGCCAGCGCCCATGCCGAAACGATGGCCTGGTTGCGGCGCCGCGACGCCGGCGCGCCGCGCACGTGCAGCGTGTGTACCGGCGCCTTCGTGCTGGCCGCGGCCGGCCTGCTGGATGGCCGCGCCGTCACCACGCATTGGCGCTCGGCCGACCGGCTGCGGCAGAGGTACCCCGCCCTGCGCGTGCACGACGACCGCATCTTCATTGAAAGCGGCAAGTACTGGACGTCGGCGGGCGTGACGGCGGGCATCGACCTGGCCTTGGCGCTGATCGAACGTGACGTGGGCGCGGCGCTGTCGCAACAGGTGGCGCGCCGGCTGGTCGTCTTCATGCGCCGCGATGGCGACCAGCGTCAGTACAGCCAGACGCTGCGCCTGCAAGATCGCGTGGCCGCGCCGTTCCGGGATCTGGTCGAAAGAATCGAGGCGAAGCTGTCGGCACGCTGGTCGGTGGACGACATGGCCGATGCCTGCCAGATGTCGCGCCGTACCTTCCAGCGCAAGTTCGCCGCGCACTTTGGTGTGGCGCCCACCGAAGTGCTGCGGCGGCTGCGCCAGGAGCGCGCCAGCGCGCTGCAGGCCACCGGTAAGATGTCGAAAAAATCGGTCCAGCAACATGTGGGCCCCACGCACAACAGGTCCACTCCATGACAACACCCGCTTGCCACCGCAAGTCCGCGCGCCGCGCCCTCGCCGCCTTTGCCTTGCTGGCCCTGCCGCTGCTGGCGGGCTGCGACAATCCCGACGACCCGCCCAAGCTGACCTTGGAACAACGCTTGTTCAAGGATCTGGCGCCCCACCGGGAATTCAAAGGCGAGTTGAACGGCCAGCAGGTGCACTTGATCGTCCACGAGTGCGAGGTCTTCCTGAACGAGCCCGATCCCGAATCCACGTCAGCCGGCGCCCGACGCTGGACGAAGGTGCTGGAGCCCGAGTTCTATCCGTCGTTCATGGACTGCCAGCGCCAATCCTTAAGCCGCGAAGGCCAGACGGTGGAAGCCATCATCGGCGAAATGGCGATGGGCGCGGGCGGATGCTGCGCCACCGGCGGCCGCTTCCGGTCCAAGGACGGGCGCGAATGGAAGCCGCAATAAGCGGCCTCCCCCCACGCCGCTGGCAACGCGCTACCCCGCCAGCCCCACCGACATACCCCCGCACACATACAGCAGTTGCCCGGTGATGAAGCCCGCCTGCTTGTCCAGGAACATGGCGACGCTGTGCGCGACCTCTTCCGGCTGCCCCACCCGGCGCACGGGAATGGACGCTTCCAGCGCCAGCGTTTTGGGCTGGCCGGGCGGATTGGACTGATTGAACAGTTCGGTGGCGATCGGCCCCGGCGCCACGGTGTTGACGGTGATGCCGTCGGCCGCCAATTCCAGCGCCCAGGTGCGCGTCATGCCGGCCAGACCGGCCTTGGACGCGCCGTAGACCGTGCGCCCGCCCTTGCCCAGCGCGGCGCGGCTGCCGATATTGACGACGCGCCCGTACTGCGCCTCGCGCATGGCGGGCAGCAGCGCCTGCAACAGCAGGACTGGCGCGGTCAGGTTCAAGGCCAGCGTGCGCTGTAATTCGGCCTCGGTCACGTCTTCGATGTTGGCCACCTGGATCATGCCGGCGTTGTTCACCAGATGCAGCACGCGCCGCTCGGCCGCCAGTTCGCGCGCGGCCTCGCGGGTGGCCGCCGCATCGCCCAGGTCAACCGAGCGAAACGTCTCGCCCGGCAGCAAGGCATCGGGCGGCCGACGGCTGAAATTCACCACCTGATAGCCGTCCTGAATCAGGCGGGCCACGATGGCGCGGCCGATGCCCCGGCTGCCGCCGGTGACAAGTGCGATGGGCGTGTTCATTGCGCGGTAATCCCTTGGTCTTTGATAAGCCCGCCCCACTTCTTGCGCTCCGCGCGTTCGAAGGCGGCCAGGTCGTCGCCGAACAGCGTGCCGGGCTTGGCGCCCATCGTGGAGAAATTCTTGGCCAGGGCGGCGTCTTGCAGGCCGCTGCGGGCAGCGTCGATCAATTGCTTGACCACCGGCGCGGGCGTGCCGCGCGGCGCGTACAGCGCGAACCAGGCCGTCACGTCAAACCCGGGCAGGCCGGATTCGGCAACGGTAGGCAGGTTGGGCACGGACGGGTCACGCTGCGCCGAGGTAACGGCCACGCCGCGCACCAGGCCGCCGTCCTTGATCTGCGCCAGCGAGCCGGGCAGGTTGTCGAACAGCAGGTCCACCTGCCCGCCCGCCACGGCGGGCAGCGATGCCGATGTGCCCTTGAACGGCACGTGCAGCATCGTCACCCCCGCCATCGCCTCGAAGTACGCGCCGGTCAGGTGTACCGACGAACCCACGCCCGGCGAGGCGTAGGTCAGTTTCTTGTCGGGCGATTGCTTGGCGGCCTTGATGACATCGGCCACCGTCTTGTAGGGCGACTTGGCGCTGACGGCGATGACGTTCGGCGTGGTGGACACCAGCGCGATCGGCACCAGGTCTTTTTCGGGATCGAACGCCATATTGCTGTACAGGAACTGGTTGATGGTCTGCGTGCCGATCGTGCCCAGTCCCAGCGTGTAGCCGTCGGCCTTGGCGCGGGCCACGTAAGCCATGCCGATATTGCCGCCCGCGCCGGGCTTGTTTTCAACCAGCACCGTCTGCTTCAGCCCGGGTTGCAGCGCATTAGCAATGGCGCGCCCGAACATGTCGGCGCCACCGCCCGGCGGGTAAGGCACCACCACCGTGACGGGATGATCGGGATAGCCCGCGGCATGCGCCACGGGCAACGCCAGCAGGGCCAGGGCGGCCAGCGCCAGCCTGCGCCGCCCGGCGCGCGGGAGTACGGATGAGGTCATGAACTTGTCTCCTGTTGAATCCGCTGCATGCGGATTTCTTCTTGAAATCGACAACTGCTCAAAGTACGTAAATACGTACTATAGTTATAAAAACACAGAAATCGGATAGGAGACAAGCAATGAAACGCTGGACGCAACGCCCCGAAGGATCCACCTGGGGCGACTTCGGCCCGGACGATGAACTGGGCCGACTGAACCTGCTGACCGAGGAAAAAGTGTTGCAGGCCGTGCGTGAAGTGCAGGCGGGCAAGGTGTTCTGCCTGTCGCTGCCGCTGGACCTGCCGGGCGGCAACGTGCTCAACCCCCGCCGCCACGCCCCCACGCTCAAGCCCACCTTCCGCGAGGGCACGCCCTACCTGAACTTTGCGATGTCGCAAGTGCAGCCCGAGGCCGTCGACGTGCTGTCCGACGACCAGGTCACGCTGTCGATGCAATATTCCACGCAGTGGGACGGCCTGTGCCACGTGGGCGCGCTGTTCGACATCCAGGGCGACGGCGAGGCCCGCCGCGTGTACTACAACGGTTATGCCGCCGGGGTGGACGTGTTTGGCGGCGCCGACCCCGACACGGCGCCGGATGCCTGCTGCCCGCCCGGGGGCTCGTTTGCGCGCAAGCTCAGCGTTAGCCGCTATGCCGAAAAAGGCATGCAGGGGCGCGGCGTGCTGGTGGACCTGGCGCGCGCCTTTGGCCCCGGCCGCACGCTGGTGGGGCATGAACAGTTGCTAGCCGCCATGCGCGAACAGAACGTGGTGGTGGAAACCGGCGACATGCTGGTGTTGCGCACGGGCTTCGCCGAGCGCGTGGTTGAAATGAACGGGCAGCCTGACCCGCACGCACTGGAGCAGACCGGCGCGGTGCTGGACGGCGCCGACAGCGCACTGCTGGACTGGATCTCCGCCAGCGGCGTGGCCGCCATCTGCGCCGACAACTACGCGGTGGAATCCTACCCGGCACGCACCTCCGGCCCCGGCCATTCGATCTTGCCGCTGCACCACCATTGCCTCTTCAAACTGGGCGTGCCGCTGGCCGAGCTGTGGTACTTGAAGGACTTGGCCGACTGGCTGCATGCCAACGGACGCAACCGCTTCCTGCTGACCGCCCCGCCCTTGCGCATGCCCGGCGCGGTGGGTTCGCCCGTGACGCCCATCGCCACGGTGTAAGCCATGACCTTGCCGTACTCGACCTTCGCCGAACATCTGGATGCACTGGCGGCCCGCCGCCCCGAAGCGACCCTGTTGATCGATCAAGACCAGCCCATCAGCGCCGCACAACTGCGCAACCAAAGCCGCGCCCTGGCCTCGGGACTGGCGCGCATCGGCGTGCGCCCCGGCCACCGCGTGGCGGTCTGGCTGCCCAACTGCGCCGCCTGGGTGGAATCTTTCCTGGCCTGCGCGCATCTGGGCGCGCTGGTACTGGCCGTCAACACGCGCTTTCGCGCCCTGGAGGTGGCCGACATCCTGGGGCGCGGCCAAGCCGACTGGCTGGTGTTCTGGCCGGGCTTCAAGGGCATCGACTTCGCGGGCATCCTGGCCGCCGTCCCGGCGTCGGAACTGACGCGCCTGCAAGGCGCGATCGCCGTTGCCGAGCCGGATCCGAATGACGTCACCCCGAACAATGCCACCCCGAACGTCGCCCCTACAACCGACGCCACTTCGACTGTCCCCGCCGCACCGCCCCCCGCATTCATCCCGGGCAAACCCACCCATCGCTACGCCGACCTGATGGCAAGCCAGCAACCGCCCCCGGCCGCGCAGGGCAACGCCGGGGTGCTGTGTTTCACCACGTCGGGCACCACGTCCAAACCCAAGTTCGTGCTGCATGACCAGCAAACCCTGCTGCGGCATGGCGCCACGGTTGCGCAGGCGTTTGGCTATGACGAGCACAGTTGCGTGCTGGCCAGCGCGCCGTTCTGCGGCGCGTTCGGCTTTGCAACGTTGGCGGGCGGTCTGGCGCAAGGCGTGCCCGTGGTCTGCGCGCCGGTGTTCAACGCCGCCGAATCGGCCGACGCGATGGCGCGCTATCAGGTCACGCACACTTATGCCAACAACGAGGCGCTGGTTGGCATGATGCAGGCCGCGCCCGCCAGCGCCTTCGCCTCGGCGCGGCTGTTCGGCTTCGCCAGCTTCACGCCGGCGTTGGACAACATGCTGGATCTGGCGCGCGAAGCCGGTGTGCCGCTGACCGGCTTGTACGGCTCCAGTGAATTGATTGCGCTGGTGGCGGGCCAGCCCCGTGATCCGGCGGAAGGCGACGTGTCGGCCCGCCACAAACCCGGCGGCACGCTGATCTACCCCGAGGCGCGGGTACGCGCCCGCGACCCGGAAACCGGCCAGGTGCTGCGGCACGGCCAGTCAGGCGAAATTGAAATCCTGTCGCCCAGCCTGATGCAAGGCTATCTGGACAACCCCGAGGCCACCCGCAACGCCGTCACCGATGACGGCTATTTCAAGACGGGCGACCTGGGCTATACGCTGACCGAGCGGCAGTTTGTGTTCCAGACCCGCATGGGCGATTCCCTGCGCCTGTCGGGCTTTCTGGTGAACCCCGTGGAAATTGAACAGGTGGTCGAAACCCTGCCCGGCGTACGCGCCTGCCAGGTGGTGGGCGCCACCCGCGACGGCAAGATCGTGCCCTACGCCTTTGTGCTGCTGCACGAGGGCGCCCAGGCCGACTCCGCCGGCTGGACCGCCGCCTGCAAGGCCGCCATGGCCGGTTTCAAGGCGCCGGTGGGGTTCACCGTGCTGGACGCCTTTCCGTCGGTGGAAAGCGCCAATTCGGTCAAGATCCAGAAACACCGGCTGCGCGACATGGCTGAGGCTATGCTCTCGGATCCTTCCTTACCGCCCACGCCCTGACCCATGCCCGCCCGCAAGCTTTTTTCGCGCAGCCCCCAGCCGCTTTACCTGCAAGCGGCGGCGCTGTTCCGCAGCCATATCCAGAACCGCACGTGGCGGCCGGGGCAACAGATCCCGCCGCTTGAGTCGCTGATGGAAACGTATGGCATCTCGCGGGCCACCATACGCCAGGCGTTCGGTTTGTTGGAGCAGGACGGGCTGATCCGGCGTTCGCGCGGGTCGGGCACGTTCGTGAACGCGGAGCTTCCCGAAACCCCTACCCTGCTGATCCCCAAGACCTGGGCCGAAACGGTGGAGCTGAGCAATCAGCTGGGCACGGTGTCCCTGGTGGAATCCAGCGCCGATTCCCCGCTGCCCGACACGCTGGGCATGCCTTGCGAAGCGGACCGTGGCGGCTTGTTCCAGTACCTGCGGCGCGTGCACACCACGGACGCCGGCCCCTTCTGCTACAGCGAAGTGTTCCTGGAAAGCGGGCTGTTTCGCAAGCATCGCACCCGCATCCAGAAAAGCACGGTGGCGCCCGTGCTGGACCAGTTCTACGGCACCCGCATCACCGAAGCGCGCCAGGTGCTGAACGTGATCGAAGCCGGCCAGGAATCGGCCGAGTCCTTGCAGATTCCCGTGTCGTCGCCCGTGGCCGAGCTGCGCCGCTATGCCTGCATCGACGGCCGCGTGGTGTATTTCGCGCGGCTGGAGTTTCCGTTTCGTAAAGTGCGGATGGAATTCGACCTGCTGGCGCAACGCTGAGCCGGCAACGCCCCGCCACCATCGCCGCAATCAACCCCATCGCCCAAGGAGCTCATCCCACCACCCACGCCACTTTCGCGGCCAGCCCCCAAACCAGAGCGCCATCAAAGCGCCGGCAGACTTCACATGATCCGGCACAAGAGGAGACAGACCATGGCTTACGCCAACACGCCCCGGATTTCCATGCATTGCCGCAGCACGATTACCCGTCTATTCGCCACGTCCGCCCTGTTGGCGGCAGCGGCCGCCCCCGCCTGGGCGCAGCAGCCCGCCGCCATCTCTGACGACGTCGTCCGGCTGGGCCTGATCCTGGACATGAGCGGCGTCTACGCCGACGTGACCGGCAAGGGCAGCGCCACCGCGGCCGAGATGGCCATCGCCGATTTCGGCGGCACGGTGCTGGGAAAGAAGATCGACATGATGGTGGTGGACCACCAGAACAAGGCCGATATCGCCGCCGCCAAGGCACGCGAGTGGTACGACACGCAGAAGGTGGACGCCATCATGGACGTGGCCGGTTCCGCGCCCGCGCTGGCCGTGCTGGAAGTGGCCCGCGAAAAGAAGAAGATCGTGGTGTTCAGCGGCCCCGGCACCGAACGCATCACCAATGATCTGTGCTCGCCCTATTCCGTGCACTACACCTACGACACCTGGTCGCTGGCCAACACCACGGCGCGCGCCACCGTGGAGAAAGGCGGCAAGAGCTGGTACTTCCTGACGGCCGATTACGCGTTCGGCCACACGCTGCAAGCGTCCGCCACCGACGTGGTCAAGGCCAACGGCGGCACCGTGCTGGGCGCCTCGCGCCATCCGCTGGGTTCCAGCGACTTCGCGTCCTACCTGCTGCAAGCCCAGGCCAGCAAGGCGCAGGTGGTGGGCCTGGCCAACGCGGGCGGCGACACGGTCAACGCCATCAAGGCGGCCAGCGAATTCGGCCTGACCAAGGGTGGCCAGAAGATGGCCGGCTTGCTCTTGTATATCAATGACATCCACGCCATCGGCCTGGACGCCGCGGCCGGCCTGACGCTGACCGAAGCGTTCTACTGGGACATGAACGACCAGACGCGCGCCTGGTCGCAGCGCTACTACGACAAGCTGAAGAAAATGCCCAACATGAGCCAGGCGGGCACCTATTCATCGGTCATGCATTACCTGAAGGCGGTGCAGGCGGCCGGCACCGATGCGCCCGAAGCCGTGATGAAGCAGATGAAGTCCATGCCCATCAACGACTTCTTCGCCACCAACGGCCGCATCCGCGAAGATGGCCGCATGGTGCATGACATGTACCTGTTCGAGGTCAAGCAGCCGTCAGAATCCAAACGGCCGTGGGACTACTACAAGCTGGTGGCAACCCTGCCAGGCGACCAGGCCTTCATGCCCTTGTCCAAATCCACCTGCCCGCTGGTGAAGAAGTAAAGCGCCTGGGGTGGCCTCGCCGGATACGTTAGGATGAGCGCCACCCCCAGGAGATTTCCGCATGACCTCCCCCATTGCCGCCACCATTGCCGCCGTCATCCGCGACGGCCATGTGCTGCTGGTGCGCCGCGCGAACCCGCCCGACGAAAACTGCTGGGCCTTTCCCGGCGGCAAGATCAACGCCGGTGAGCCCCTCGAAGCGGCGACCGTGCGCGAATTGCTGGAAGAAACCGGCGTCGTGGCCGAGCCCCTGCACGTGTTTGACGCGGTGGACGTCTTCGACCGCGACGACACCGGCGCCCTGCGCCGTCATTTCATCTTGATCGCCATGCTGTGCCGCTGGCAGTCCGGCGAACCGGTCGCCGGCGACGATGCGCGCGACGCACGCTGGATTGCGCTTGCCGACCTGGAAGGCCACGAACTTGCCACCAGCTTCGGCGTGGCGCGCCTGGCCCGCAAGGCGGCGGCGCTGATGGCCGGGTCGTAAGTCGGCGTGGCAAGGCGGCGTACTAAGTCGGTGTACTAAGTCGGCGTAGCAAGTCACCGTAATAAGGAAGCCCCCTCGATGTTCGACGCCTACCTGTCGCGCTGGAACCTCGTGCCCGACGGCGCGCCCATCCAGACCCATGCCGCCCGGCTGCTACCCGTAATGCACCAGGGCGCGCCCGCCATGCTGAAGATTGCCGAGCAAGAAGATGAGCGCCAGGGCGGCGTGCTGATGCGCTGGTGGGACGGAGACGGCGCGGCCCGCGTGCTGGCGCACGACGACGACGCCATCCTGCTGGAACGCGCAACGGGCACGCGCTCATTGTCGGCGTATGCCCGCACCGGCCGTGACGACGAAGCCACCCGCATTCTGTGCAAGGTACTCAAGGCGCTGCACGCCCCGCGCGCCAAGCCTTTGCCCGCGCTGCGCGGCCTGGAGGAATGGTTCACGGACCTATGGCCCATGGCGCATTCGCACGGCGGCATCCTGGCCCAAAGCGCCCGCTACGCCCGCGCCCTGCTGGACGACCCGCGCGAGGTCACCGTGCTGCATGGCGACATGCATCACGACAACGTGCTGGATTTCGGTGAACGCGGCTGGCTGGTCATCGACCCCAAGCGCCTCACCGGCGAACGCACCTTCGACTACGCCAACATTTTCTGCAATCCCGATCTGTCCGACCCGGTGCCGCCCGTGGCCACCGTGCCCGGCTGCTTTGAACGCCGCCTGCAAATCATCGTGGAGGAATCCGGCCTGGACCGGCGCCGCCTGCTGCAATGGGTGGTGGCGTGGTGCGGCCTGTCGGCCGCCTGGTACCTGGGCGACGGCGACGACGCCGCGGTCGACCTGAACATTGCCCATCAGGCGATGGCGCTGCTGCGCGCCTGAACCGCGCCACGCCGCGTCACCTCGGTTCACGCCCCGTCCCTTCCCGCCCCGGCCCGCATGATCAGGTAAGGTGTAGCCCCTTGCACCCCTTATCTCTTCATTCCTGGAGTCGTGAATGACCGGATTGTTTATCGTGGTGGCGGCGCTGGCGTTCCTGATGCTGGCGGCGTATCGAGGCTATAGCGTCATCTTGTGCGCCCCCATCGCCGCCATGGGCGCGGTGTTGTTGACGGATCCGTCCGCGCTGGCCCCCGTGTTCTCGGGCATCTTCATGGAGCGCATGGCGGGCTTCGCCAAGCTGTATTTCCCCGTGTTCCTGTTGGGCGCCGTGTTCGGCAAGCTGATCGAGCTGTCCGGATTCTCACGCGCCATCGTGCAGGCCGTGCTGCGCATGATCGGCGCCGAGCGCGCCATTCTGGCCATCGTGATGGTGTGCGCGGTGCTGACCTACGGCGGCGTATCGCTGTTCGTGGTGGTGTTCGCCGTCTACCCCTTCGCGGCCGAGATGTTCCGCCAAGGCGGCATTCCCAAGCGGCTGATGCCCGGCGCCATCGCGCTGGGCGCGTTCACCTTCACCATGACGGCGCTGCCCGGCACGCCGCAGATCCAGAACATCATCCCCACCACCTTCTTTGAAACCACCACCTGGGCCGCGCCCTGGCTGGGCCTGATCGGCGCGGCGTTCACCCTGACCATGGGCATCACGTATCTGGAATGGCGGCGCAAGCGCGCGGCGGCGGCGGGCGAAACCTATGGCACCGACCTGCGCAACGAACCCACCACCCCGGCTACCGAACGCGATCACCCTCCGCTGATCGCGCTGCTGCCGCTGGTGGTCGTGGGGGTGGTGAACTTCCTGCTGACCCGCTGGATTCCCGGCTGGTATCCGGCGGGCGCCGAAGTGGACCTGCCCGGCCTGGCCCAGCCCCTGCCCGTCAACGCCGCCGACCAGGTGGCGCTGTGGGCGGTAATGGGCGCGCTGATCGCGGGTATCGCGACCATCCTGATGTTTTCGTTTTCCACCATCAGGGCGCATTTTGCCGAAGGCAGCAAAAGCGCCGTGTCGGGCGCGCTGCTGGCGTCCATGAACACGGCGGCCGAATACGGCTTTGGCGGCGTCATTGCCGCGCTGCCGGGATTTCTGCTGGTGGCCGACGCGCTCAAGGCCATTCCCGACCCGCTGGTCGGCGAAGCCGTGGCGGTGACGTCGCTGGCGGGCATCACCGGGTCGGCATCGGGCGGCATGAGCATCGCGCTGGCCGCGATGGCGCAGACCTTTATCGACGGCGCGGTGGCGGCCGGCATTCCCATGGAGGTGCTGCACCGCGTCGCCGCCATGGCCAGCGGCGGCATGGACACGCTGCCGCACAACGGCGCGGTCATCACGCTGCTGGCCGTTACCGGCCTGACGCATCGCCAGTCGTATGGCGACATCTTCGCCATCACGCTGATTTCAACGCTGTCGGTGTTCGTGGTGATTTCGGTTTACTACCTGACCGGCATCGTCTGATCGAACGCGGTGGCGAACACCTGGGTTAGCCACTGCGTAAAGACGCGCACCCGCGCCGACACCTGCCGGTTCTGCGGATACAGCACCGACACCGGCATGGGTGCGGGCGGCAGATCCGGCAGCACGACGCGCAGATGCCCGGCCGCCAGTTCGCGCTCGACGCGATAGCGCGGCACCTGCACCAGGCCCAGGCCGGCCAGCGCCGCGCTGGTGTAGAGCTCGGCGCCCGTCACGCTGGCCACCGACGCGGGCTGCACCGTGACGTTGCGCCCGTTCACCATGAAGTCCAGGGGCATGGCGCGGCCGGTGGCGCTTGAGATGTAGTCCACGGCCCGGTGGCCGGCCAGATCGTCCAGGCCGGTGGGTTCGCCAAAGCGCGCCAGATACGCGGGACTGGCCACCGTCACCTGCGGCATCAAGGCGATCTGCCTGCCCGCCAGGGATGAATCCTGCAAGGTGCCCGAGCGCAGCACGCAGTCCACGCCTTCACGCACCAGGTCAACCAGCCGGTCGTCCTCGCCCAGATGCAGGACGATGTCGGGATAGCGTTCCAGAAAGCCAGGCAAGCCCGGCATGAGGAAGTATTTGGCCAGCGTGCCCTGCGCATTGACGCGCAGCAGCCCCTTGGGCGCGGTGTTCAGGAAGGCGCCGTCGGCCTCTTCCAGGTCCGCCAGCAAGCGCACGCAGCGCTGGTAATAGGCCTCGCCGTCATGCGTCAAGCGCACCTGACGGGTGGTGCGTTCCAGCAGCCGCGCGCCCAGGCGCTTTTCCATGCGCTTGATCAGGTTGGTGACCGTGGCGCGCGGGATGCGCATGTCTTCCGCCGCTTGCGAAAAACTGCGCCGCTCGGCGATGCGGACGAATACCTGCATTTCCTGGAAACGGTCCATGGGTAGTTGGGTTCACGGCTGGGATGAGGGTTCGGATTGTTAATGCAAATGAAATTAACTTAGCGAATATAGGGTAATTATTTTCAGTTTGGAATAGTTCATGATGCGTTTCATGCAGGTTCGCTTCCTGCTTTGCCTTCCCCTTTCACTGGAGCCCCCCCATGAATACGCAAGCCCTTGATCACGCATCACAACGCGTCGCCCTGGTTACCGGCGGGTCGCGCGGGATTGGCGCAGCCATCGTGCGCCGCCTGGCGCAGGACGGTTATGCCGTCGCCATCAACTACGCCGCCAGCGCCACGCACGCCGAAACCCTGGCCGACGAGATCCGCCAAGCCGGCGGCCGCGCGCTGGCGGTGCGGGCCGACGTGGCCAAGCCCGCCGAGGTGCGCGCGCTGTTCGACAAGGTGGAATCGGAATTGGGCCGCGTCAGCGCGCTGGTCAACAGCGCAGGCGTATTGAAGGTGCAGCCGCTGGCGCAGACCAGCGACGAAGACTACGACCAGACCTTCAACATCAATACCCGAGGCACCTTCAACACGCTGCGCGAAGCCGCCACGCGCCTGGCCGACGGCGGCAGCATCATCAACGTGTCCAGCACCACCGTGGCGACCAACCTGCCGGGGTACTCCATCTACATCGCCAGCAAGGCCGCGGTGGAAAGCCTGACGCACGTGTTCGCCAAGGAACTGCGCGGGCGCCGCATCACGGTCAATGCCGTGGCGCCCGGCCCCGTCGCCACCGAACTGTTCCTGACGGGCAAGAGCCCCGAATTGATCGAGCACTTTGCCAAGATGCCGCCGTTGGAACGGCTGGGCCAGCCGGAAGACATCTCGGGCATCGTGTCATTCCTGGCCGGCCCCGACAGCGGCTGGGTCAACGGTCAGGTGCTGCGCGCCAATGGCGGCATGGCCTGAGCGCGTCGTTAGAACCGGTATTGCGCCGTGGCCACCACGGTGCGCGGCTCGCCCACCTGGATCTGCCCGGCGCTGGTGGCCGAGCCGTAGTAGGTCTTGTCGGTGATGTTGCGCATGGCCAGGCGCCAGTCCCACTTGCCGGTGCGATAACCCACCAGCGCGTCCCAGCGCGCATAGCCCGGCAGCGTCGTCAGGTTGGTGTTGTCGGCGTAGCGTTCGCCCACGAAGGTCAGCCCGGTTTCGCCATACAGGCCCTCGGCCGGCTTGTAGGTCAGGAACACGCTGCCGTTGCGCCGCGCCACGTTGCTGACGCGGTTGCCCGCCATGCCGTTGTTGTCTTCGATGATGGCGGCGTTTTGCAGGCCGATCCCGCCACGCAGATACCAGTTGCCCGTCAGCCGGCCTGCGGCGGTCAGCTCGATGCCGCGTGAACGCTGCTTGCCGGTCAGCAGCACCAGCGTCGGGTCGTTGGGGTCGGTGGTGCGGCGGTTATAGAGTTCAAGCTGGTACAGCGCCAGCGTGGTGCTCAACTGCCCGTCCAGCCAATCGCTCTTGACGCCCACTTCCGTCTGGCGCGTGTGTTCGGGCGCCAGCTCGTTGGTGTTGCCGCGCGCGTTCGGCGTGATGCCGATGGTGCCGCCGCCGGTGGGTGAAAACGTCTTGCTGTACGAGGCATAGAAGGAATGGTCGCGCAGCGGCGACCACACCAGGCCCACGCGCGGGCTGACGCCGCTGCTGTCGTGCGACGCCGAGGCATCCAGCAGGCGGTTGGTGGAATCAATGTTGAAGCGGTCCATGCGCACGCCCAGCAGCACCTGCCACGCATCGTTCAAGCGGATCTGATCCTGCACGTAGTAGCCCTGGCTCCTAACCTTGTGGCGCGCGTCGCTGCTGAGCGCCATGGCGCCGTTGTGTTGCTGGGACAAGTCGGGGTCGTAGAGATCCAGCGCCGGCACGGGCTGCGCGCCCGGCCCGCGCGTGGCGGCGGAATACAAAGTGGGCGACCGGTCCTGGTGGGCCAGTTCCACCCCGAACAGCACTCGGTGCTCGATGCCGCCGGTATGGAACACCCCTTCGGTTTCCAGGTTGTTGGTGATGTTGCGCGTGCTTAGGTCCTGCTGCCAGCGTGTGCGCGTGACCTTGCCGGTGGCGGCGTTGTAGCCCGTCAGGTAGGTGTTGTCGAAATCACTGTCCAGCTTGAACACGCCCAGCGTGTAGCGCAGTTGCCAATCGGGCGCCAGCGTGTAGGCCAGCCGCGAGCGGAAGGATTGCGCGCGGTCGTCGATGTAGTCGCGGTCGGGGTCGCCGTAGACGGTGCTGCGGCCCACGTCGGCGGGCCGGCCGTTGACGCTGGGGATGCCGCGGTCGGGCGTGCGGTCGTAGCGGCTGTATTCGTACTGCACCAGCCAGTCCAGGTTGGGCGTGATGCGCCAGTTGATGGCGGGCGCCACCAGTTGGCGCGTGCCGCCGATCTTGTGGCGAAAGCTGTTGCTGTCTTCCTGGCCCAGGTTCAGGCGCACGCTGACGTTATCGCTGGGGTCGGCGCTGAAGTCGCCGTACACGCTGCGCAAATCCCAACTGCCGGTCTGCGCTTCGATGCTGGACTCGCGGCCCGGCTGCGGCGCCTTGCTGACGCGGTTGACAATACCGCCCTGGCTGCCCCGTCCGTACAGCACGGCGGCCGGCCCCTTCAGCACTTCGATGCGTTCAATGTTGTGCAGGTCGCGCACGTACTGGCTGTCGTCGCGGATGCCGTCCAGATAGAAATCGCTGCTGGCGTCAAAGCCGCGGATACGCACCGAGTCAAAGCGGGTGTCTTGCGCGCTGGACACGTTGGGCATGCCCGACAGTGCGTCGCTGATCGTCGTGACGCCATAGTTCTGCACGTTTTCGACCTTCACGGTGTCGATGGTCTGCGGCACGTAGCGGGCCGGCGTCTGCGTGCGCGTGGCGGTGGTGACTTCCGGCACACGCGGGTCGTCGGCGTTGGCGCCTTCGACACTGATGGCGGGCAATTGGGCGGTCTGCGCCAGTGCCTGCGGCAAGGCGGATGACAGGGCGAACGCTACCGCCAAAGAGAGGGAGCGTGGGACAAACGGCGGATGCATCGCAAGACCTTTACGTCGGTTCAGGAAAATGAAAGGCGCGATGCTATCGAGAATTGATTCTATTTACAAATGAGACTCAATCTTGTTGCAGTGCTGCAACATCCTCATCCGAACGCATGACGGCATGCGCACCGCAAGCGGTTTGGCGCCCTGCCCGCAAGGTCGCGAATTTGCGAGCTTGGTCATCCGTTGCGGCGATGCGCGCCTCGCCCGAGAGGCCGAGGGCTTGCTCCGCTTGGCAAGACTTTCTCTTTAATCACTCGGCGGTTCGACCTACGGCCAAGTCTGGCCAGTCGGACGAGGTTTGCATGAGACGGCACCCGGAAGCTCTGGTTTAGGCTGACCCGGCAGTACTCCGACTCACCTTGATCGATTGGACGAAAGCAAATGAATCAACTCATTCATACAGACTGCCACCCCTTCACCGCCGCGGGCAACATGAAGCAAATCTCGGCCTTTTATGAGGAGGGACGCCGAGTCATGTGGATGATGCTGCGCGCACAACCGCGGCCGTGCTTTAACCACGAACTCATCGACGAAATCATGACCCTGGCGCGCGCCGCCAAGGACTCGGGCCTGCCCATCGACTTCTGGGTCACCGGTTCACTGGTGCCGCAGATCTACAACGTGGGCGGCGATTTGAATTTCTTTGCCGAAGCCATCCGCAACGGCAAGCGCGAAGCGCTGCGGGCTTATGCACGCGCTTGCGTGGACTGCGTGCATGCAGCCTCGCGCGGCTTCGATACCGGTGCGATCTCGTTGGCGATGATCGAGGGCACGGCGCTGGGCGGCGGCTTTGAAGCCGCATTGGCACACCACTTCGTGCTGGCGCAGAACAATGCGCGCATGGGCTTTCCCGAGATGGCGTTCAACCTGTTTCCGGGCATGGGCGGCTATTCGCTGGTGGCGCGCCGTTCGGGCATGAAGCTGGCTGAAGAGCTGATCAGCTCGGGCGAATCGCATACGGCGGAATGGTTCCACGGCAAGGGGCTGGTGGACACCTTGTTTGAACCGGGCGAGGCGTACCGCGCCACGCGCACCTTCATCGATGTGATGCGGCCCAAGCTCAACGGCATGCGCGCCATGCTGCGCGCCCGCCAGCGCGTGCTGAACCTGTCACGTTCAGAACTGATGGACATCACCGAGGATTGGGTCGAGGCCGCGTTCTCGATCGATCCGAAAGACCGTGCCTACATGGAACGCCTGGTGCTGGCGCAGAACCGCCGCAGCGCCGTCAGCAGCGAGGCCGTGCAGGAAGCCACCATGCACTGAGCGCGCCCCCGCATCGCGCGGGCTGCATCAGGCGATCAGATGCAGCCGGCGCCGCTGAGCCAGCCAGGCAACGAATTCAGTCGCGGGCATGGGCTTGGCGTACAGATAGCCTTGCTTGGCGTCCACGCCCAGCGTATCCAGGAAGGCGGTTTCCTCAAGCGTTTCCACGCCTTCCGCAATCACCTTCAATTCCAACGTGCGCGCCACGGCCACGATGGCGCGCGCCAGCGCTTGCGACACCGGGTTCTCGTTCACGCCGCGCACAAAGCTGGCGTCCAGCTTGATGGCGTCCAGCGGAATGCGCGCCAGTTGCGACAGCGACGAATAGCCCGTGCCGAAGTCGTCCAGATGCACGCGCGCGCCCAATTGGCGGAACTGCTTGATGAGATCGATGGCGGCGTCTTCGTCATCGATCAGGCAGCTTTCGGTGAGCTCGATATCCAGCATGCAAGGCTCGAGCCCGGCATCGCCAATGGCGCGCATGAAGTCGCTGACCACGCCCTTGTCATCCAACTGCCGCGCCGACATGTTGATGGCGATACGGATGTTCAGGCCGTCGCGCTTCCAGGCCGCGGCCTGGCGCGCGGCTTCGCGCATCACCCACACGCCCAGCGGCGAGATCAGGCCCGACTCTTCCGCATAGGGAATGAAGGTGCCGGGGCAGACCATGCCACGATCGGGCGAGCGCCAGCGCAGCAGCGCTTCGACGCTGTGGACTTCACCGGTGCGGCCCACCAGCTTGGGCTGGTAATACAGCATCAGGTGATTCTCGGACAAGGCCTTGCGCAGGTTGGTGTCAAGCCACACGTAGTCGGCGTTGCGACGATCCATGTCGGGCTGGAACACGCGGTAGGTATGCCGCCCTGCTTCCTTGGCCACATACATGGCGATGTCGGCGCTGCGCACCACGCTGTCCAGGTCGGCGCCGTGGTCGGGGTACATGGCGATGCCGATCGAGCAACTGGTGTAGACCTCGATCAAGCCCTGGCGGAACGGCTCGCGCAGCCGTTCGATGATGCGTTCGGCAGTCGCTTCCAATTCCCAGGCCTGCGCCTGTTCCTGCAACACGATGAACTCGTCGCCACCCAGGCGGGCGAGCGTCTGGCCCGACGACAGGCAGGTTGAAATCGCCACCGACACGGCCTTGAGCAGGCGGTCGCCAAAGCCGTGGCCATAGTGGTCGTTGATGCGCTTGAAGTTGTCCAGGTCCAGAAACAGCACACCGCCGCGCCCGTCCTGCCCCGCCGCCAACGCCGCCTTCAGGCGCGACGTAATGGCGTGCCGGTTGGGCAGGTTGGTCAGCATGTCGGTATTGGCCAGCACGCGCAGCCGTTCCTGCGCCTGGCGTTCTTCGGTGATGTCGGTGCCCGAGCAGATCAGGTACACACGCTTTTCACCGCTGCCGCTGGTGACGAACTTGTTGCGAAACAAAAAGAGCCGTGGGCCCTTGACCGTGTTGATGAGGCGCTCGACCTCATACGACTGGCCGCGTTTGTAGAATTCCGCGATATTGCGGCGCGAAGCAATGGCCTCTTCGCGCGTCATGAACATTTCGAACACGCTACGCCCGACGATGTCTTGCTCGCGCTTGCCGGTGTATTCCTCGCTCAGCTTGTTGAAGCGCTGCACGCGGCCGTTCTGGTCCACGATGACGATCACCGAATTGGCTTCGGACACCACGGTCTCGGCAAACGACAGGCCTTCGACCAGGTCCTTGGCGACGGATTCGGTATCGGAATAGGCGGACGCGGTGCCGGCCCATTCGTTTGGGTTGATCTTGCGGCCCACCAGGTGCAAGCGCAGCAGATCGCCGTACAGCAAGATGTCGATGCGCACGCTGGAGGTAATCCCCGTCAGCGATCGAACCGTGTCTGCCTGATCCGGCCGCAGCGCCAATGCGATGTTGGTCGCCCCCTTGATGGCGGCCAACTGTATGGCGTCGCTATCGGCCGACAGACGCCAATAAGGGCTGTGCGTACCGAACTGCGTGTACAGGATCGACTTTTCGTCTTGATTCTCTGTCATCGTGGTATCCCCCCACTGTCCTAGGCTGGACCGCAAAGTACATTACGGCCTAGTCCGAACAGGGTCAATACCCGTTTGCGGTGCAACAAACGCTGTATTACGGATTATTGCAACGGCAGTCTGAACCGGCGGCGTGCCCACCTGCTTCCCCGCGCCCTTTAGTGCGCCGGGTTCCCCTGCGACGAACGTCTTGTTGCGCGGCCCCTTTTGGCGTCGCACAAAAAATAACGCCGAAGACTTCGTTCGGAAATCTTCGGCGTGTGGCGTAAATGGTTCAGCCGAGAGGCGCAGCGATCAGGCTTACTCTGGCTTCACGCCGGCTTCGTCGATCACCTTGGTCCAGCGGGCGACTTCCGCCGACACCCGTTTGCTCGCATCGGCCGGCGTGGTCCAGGTAGCGATGGCGCCCTGGTTCAACAACGACGCCTTCACCTCTGGCTTGGCCAGGATCTTCTTCAACTCGCCATTCAAACGTTCGATTACCGGCGCCGGCGTGTTGGCGGGCGCAACGATGCCGAACATGGAGCTGACCTCGAAGTCCTTCAGGCCCGCTTCCGCCGCGGTCGGCACGTCCGGCAACGCGTCCACGCGCGCGGGGGACGTCACCGCCAACGCGCGCAGCTTGCCCGCCTTGATGTTGCCCTGCGCGGCAGGCACGGTTTCGATCATGCTCAACACCTGGCCGCCCATCAGGTCGGTCATGGCGGGGCCGCTGCCCTTGTAGGGCACGTGCAGGATGTCGACGCCGGCGGCGCGCTTGAACATTTCGCCCGCCAGATGCTGCGGCGAGCCGTTGCCGGCCGACGCCATGGTGATGTAGCCCGGCTTGGACTTGGCCAAGGCAATGAACTCGGACAAGGTCTTGGCCTGCACCGACGGGTTCACCACAAACACCAGCGGCACCGTGCCCACGATGGACACCGGCGCGAAGCTCTTTTCCACGTCATACGTGACGCGGCCACGGTACAAGGCGGCATTGATGGAGTGGCTGGTCAACGCGCCCATCAGCAAGGTGTAGCCATCCGGCTGGGCCTTGGCGACCTGGTCGGCGCCAATGTTGCCCGCCGCGCCCGCGCGGTTTTCCACGATCACGGACTGGCCCAGCGCGCCCGTCAGTTCCTGCGCCAGCACTCGGCCGATCACATCGGTGGCGCCCCCGGGCGGGTACGGCACGATCAGGCGGATGGGCTTGTCCGGGTAGGCATCGGCGGACATGGCCGGGGCGGACACGCCGGCACACAAGGCCAGCAGGGATAGCAGGACGGCACGGCGTGGCCGCAGACGCAGGTCTGACATAAGGTCTCTCTCCAGCCGGGATGAGTATAGGAATGGACGGACGCCCGGCTCGTCAACCGCGCCAGTTTAGGAGCGTGAACTTGATTGAAGAATCAGAATTTTTCTATCGACTGATCGATAATTTCGATCAATATTCCAGCATACAGAAACCGCTTGCCGTCGCTTTCAAAGGCTGGATATGATCTTGGACCTGGATTATCAATAATATTATCGGGACTGAAAATGACGGACGAGACCAAGGGCGCCAAGCCCGCGATGGGCCCTTTTGATAGCGACAGCGCCACCGCGCAGGGCGTGGCGCGCGGGCTCACGAACTACGGCGACAAGGGTTTTTCGCTGTTCTTGCGCAAGGCGTTCATCAAGGGCGCCGGCTTGTCCGATGACGCCCTGGCCCGTCCGATCATCGGCATCGTCAACACCGGCAGCAGCTATAACCCCTGCCACGGCAACGCGCCGCAACTGATCGAAGCCGTCAAGCGCGGCGTCATGCTGGCCGGCGGCCTGCCCATGGACTTTCCCACCATTTCGGTGCACGAGAGCTTCTCGCAACCCACCAGCATGTACCTGCGCAACCTCATGTCCATGGACACCGAGGAAATGATCCGCGCGCAGCCCATGGACGCCGTGGTGCTGATCGGCGGCTGCGACAAGACCGTGCCCGCCCAACTGATGGGCGCGGCGTCCGCCGGCGTGCCCGCCATTCAATTGGTCACGGGGTCGATGCTGACCGGCTCGCACCGTGGCGAACGGGTCGGCGCCTGCACCGACTGCCGCCGCTACTGGGGCCGCTACCGCGCCGACGAGATCGACGCGCCGGAGATCGCCGACGTCAACAACCAACTTGTCGCCAGCGTGGGCACCTGTTCGGTGATGGGCACGGCCAGCACCATGGCTTGCATCACCGAAGCGCTGGGCATGATGGTGGCGGGCGGCGCGTCCGCCCCGGCCGTCACCGCCGACCGCGTGCGCGTGGCCGAACGCACCGGCGCCACCGCCGTCGCCATGGCGGCATCGCGCCTGACGCCCGACCAGATCATCAACGGCAAATCCATCGAGAACGCCTTGCGCGTCTTGCTATCGATTGGCGGGTCCACCAACGGCATCGTGCACCTGACCGCCATCGCCGGCCGCCTGGGTATCGACATCGACCTGGCGGGCCTGGACCGCATCAGCCGCGAAACTCCCGTGCTGGTGGACCTGAAGCCGTCGGGCCAGCACTACATGGAAGACTTCCACGACGCCGGTGGCATGCTGGCGCTGCTGCGCGAACTGCGCCCCTACCTGCATCTGGACGTGATGACCGTGTCCGGCCGCACGCTGGGCCAGGAACTGGACGACGCGCCCGCGCCCTTCAAACAGGACGTGATCCGCACGGCTGCGTCGCCGATCTACCCCGTGGGCGGCCTGGCCGTGCTGCGCGGCAACCTGGCGCCGGGCGGCGCCATCATCAAGCAGTCGGCCGCCAACCCCAAGCTGATGGAACATGAAGGCCGCGCCGTGGTGTTCGAAGACGCCGAGGACATGGCGCGCCGCATCGACGACGACGCTCTCGACGTAACCGCCGACGACATCCTGGTGCTCAAGCGCATCGGCCCGACCGGCGCACCGGGCATGCCCGAAGCCGGCTACATGCCGATCCCCAAGAAGCTGGCGCGCGCGGGTGTGAAGGACATGGTCCGCATTTCGGATGGCCGCATGAGCGGCACGGCGGCCGGCACCATTGTGCTGCACGTCACGCCCGAATCCGCGATTGGCGGCCCGCTGGCTTACGTGCAAAATGGCGACCGCATCCGGTTGTCGGTGGCCAATCGGGAAATTGCGCTGCTGGTGGACGACGCCGAACTGGCGCGCCGCGCGGCGGAAAAGCCCATCAGCCGGCCCACCGCCGACCGCGGCTACCGCAAGCTGTTCCTGCAAACCGTGACGCAGGCCGATCAGGGCGTTGATTTCGACTTCCTGCGCGCCGGCGTCACGCATGACACGGTGCCCAAGAAATAGGCCGACTCGATGTAAGCCGTTGCGAAGCGGCCGATGCGAAGCAGCCGTTTCAAAATAAGCAGACCAACGTAAGCCGACTGAGCAAACGCCCGCAAACATGAACGCCATCACGCCCGACGCCCTGCAAGCAGAGGCCCCCGACGCCACGCAATCCGCGGTGGCAGCCCTGGAAGAAGACATCGTCTTCGGCCGGCTGCACCCGCGCGAACGCCTGACCGAAGACGAGCTGATGGCGCGCTTTTCCATGAAGCGTCATGCCGTGCGGCAAGTGCTGACCGAGCTTGAATTGCTGGGCGTGGTGGAAAAAAAGCGCAACGTCGGCGCCGTCGTGCGGGCATTTTCCGCGCGCGAAGTCATGGAGCTGTACGCGCTGCGCGAAGTGCTGGAAGTGCACGCTGCCAGCCAGATGCCGCTACCCGTTCCCGAAGCGCGACTGGCGGCCTTGGTCATGGTGCAACGCGAACACGACGCCGCCGTGGCCGACGGCGACGCACGCCGCGTATTCCGCAGCAACCAACGCTTTCACCGCGAATTCTTCGGCCTGCTGGACAACGCCGTACTGGGCCAGGCGATTGAGGAATACGCCCGCCGCACCCATCCGATCCGCTTCGGCACCCTGGTTGCGCCGGCCTACCGCGAACGCGCAAGGCAGGAACACTGGGCCATGATCCAGGCGCTACGCGCGGGCGACCGGGACGCGCTGATGGCGATCTGCCGGGATCATTTGCTGCCTTCCAGAGACGCCTATCTGGCGTCGGAGCAGACGCGGTTGCGGGCGTGAAAATCCGCGGCGCTTCATAGATCAGGCAAGGCTGAAAAGAGAAAATCCGCGTTACCGATCGCGGCGGTTCGCATGGTCTCGGTTGAAGATGAATTCCGCGGGTAGCATTCCACGGAATTTACGCAACCTGGCCAGCGTCTCTTCCTCGTCGATCGTCTTGCGCACTTCGAATCGGCGATCATCCTTGACGTCAAATTCAACATCATCGCCCTCTTTGAGGTTCAACGTATCGACCACGTTATCGGGCAGGCGCAGAGCCAGACCGCTGCCGCATTTAAAGACTCGCATGTGAGCTTCTCCTTGGATAAACGAAGGGCATTTCCATTAATGATGCCTGAAGGCACCACCGTCTACATTTCATAATCGTCCTATAGCTCTACCCCAACGATGTGCCCGACGATATCGGGATCACATTCCGGGGGGAGCTATCGTGACTCATCAATGCGACCTGTGTTTTAGTTTCGGCGTCGTCGGCGGCTTGGATTTCGAGCTTATTGAGTTCACGCTTGATGAGGCACTTTCCGAACCGTTTCGCCTGGACCTCGAACTGGCCAGCGACGATGCGTCGATCGACTTTTCCCGGATCCTGGATCAACCGGCGCTGCTGACCATCTGGCGCGACGACACCCCGGTGCGCTATGTGCACGGCGTGGTGTCCCGCTTCGAGCAAGGCACAACCGGCTTTCGTCGCACGCGCTATCGGGCCACCGTTGAACCGCGGTTGGCCCGCGCGGGTCTGTGTTCAGACTGGCGAATTTTCCAGCTGTTGTCCGTACCCGAGATTCTGCAACTCGTGCTGAAAGAGCACGGCATCCTCGACTACGAGCAGACGATTACGCACGAGCACCTGGCGCGTGAATACTGCGTGCAGGCAGGCGACACGGACCTGCACTTTCTGGAACGCCTGGCCCGCGAAGAAGGATTTTTCTACGCCTTTCATCACCACGCCAAGGGCCACCGGCTGGTGCACAGCGACCGACTGCACATACACGGCGGCATTGACGGGGACCCCGTGCGTTATCAACCCGCGCCCGGCGGCGACCAACCCGAACCCGCGCTACGGCGGTTTTCTTATGCCGAGCAAGTCCGTACCGCGCGGCAGACCCAGCGCGACTACACCTACACCCACCCGCAATACGCCCAGGAGCACAGCCGCGACGGCGGCGACCTGCATCATCAGCACGCGCGCTACGAACGCTACGACTACCCGGGCCGCTACAAGCGCGACGAAGCGGGCAAACCCTTTACTGAAAACCGACTGCGTGGCCTGCGGCGGGACGCGCGCGTCGCAACCGTCGAAGGCGACGATCCGCGCCTGACTCCAGGACTTTCATTCGAACTCGTCGGCCATCCGCGCAACGATCTCAACCAAGGCTGGCGCCCGATACGCATGCGCCATCACGGCGTCCAACACACCAGCCAGCAAGAAGACGGGGCCGATGCCCAACGAGGCACACGCTACGGCTACACGGCAGAGCTCGTGTCCAAACACGCCGAATGGCGGGCCGAGCCCTTGCCCAAACCCAGGATCGACGGGCCGCAGATTGCCACGGTGACCGGGCCCGCCGGCGAGGAAATCTATTGCGACAGCTATGGGCGGGTCAAGGTGCAATTTCCCTGGGACCGCCTGGGCAAGCATGACGAGCACAGCTCCTGCTGGATACGCGTGTCGCAGAACTGGGCGGGCGCCACCTGGGGCCACATGGCAATACCTCGGATCGGACAGGAAGTCATCGTGAACTATCTGGACGGCGACGCGGACCAGCCGGTCATCACCGGCAGAACGCACATGGCGCTGCAACTGCCGCCCTATGAACTGCCGCGCCACAAGACACGCATGACCATCAAGAGCCAGACCCACAAGGGCCAGGGCTATAACGAGCTGCGCTTTGAAGACGAACGCGACCAGGAAGAAATCTACGTCCACGCACAGAAAGATCAGAACATTCACGTCAACCACGACGAAAGCACGTTTGTCGGGCATGACCGCAGTGAAAAAGTAGAAAACGACGAAACCATCGTGATCGGCCACGACCGCGAAGACACCGTGGGCAATGACGAGCGCGTCGACATCGGCCAAGACCGCCGCCACCGCATCGGCCAGGACGACCTGCTGGAAATCGTGCGCGACCACACCATCATTACTGGCAAGGACCGCACGGAAGAGGTCGGCAACAACCGTCGCGACAAGACGTTTGCCAATCACTGGGTAGAAACGGGCGGCCACGTCGAGCACCAGGTGCAGGGCCATCACCACATTGAAGCCGGCCAGGCCATTGAACGGAATACCCCCATTTACCGCCTGCGGACCCGCGAACGGATCGTGCTGCAAAGCCCTGGCGGGTCCATCACCCTGGACGAGGGCGGCATCACACTGGATGGCGTGGCGATCAATATCAAGGGGCCGCTCAGTCAGCAGGGTGCCGGCGCCGGCCTGCCCCTGAACATCGACGGCGCGCCAAACCTGGACGAACCCATTTGCCTGAGCTGCTGGATCAAGGCCGCAAAGGAGCGCACCGCGCTGATGAAGGTAAGCCCATGATTCCGCAGCAACTACAACGTGCGTTGGAGGAAGACATCCACGCCGCGACGCCCGGACAAACGCGGTACCTGATGGTGCTGATCGATATGGCGGGGTTATCGGATGCCCAGCGCGGCAGGATCCGGAACGACATGGCTGGCCGGATGCATTCCCTGCTGTTGCATCCTGATTTTCTGGCCTTGCGACCGCTAGGCGCAATGCTGGTGGGATCGGACGACAGCAGCCCCAAGTCGCGAGATGCCCTGCTGTCGATCGCGGGCGCCTACGATGCCGACATCGTCCAGGCCTGGATCACCAGCGTCCTCAGCCCTGCCGACCTGGCCACCCATTTGAGCCAGGCCTGTTTCGCGCTAGGCAAAGACGGCGAACGTTACTTGCTGCGCTATTACGACTCCTTGATCACACCCGTCCTGTACCGCACGGCGGATGCCGCCTGGGTCGCCAGCGTCTTCGCACCGGTCATTTCATGGTGGTTCGTGGGCGCCAACATCCTGCACCCGCAATGGCACCGCATTCCCGGCAGTGCAAACGCACGCTGCCGGCCACCCAGCCCGCTGGTGCTGACAGAAACGCTGTGGAACGCCTTGGCGGGCGATCCACTTCCCCACCGACTGCTGGACGAACTTGAACAAGTGTCGCCAGACGTTTTATCCACGCAATGCCGTGGCGTCCGCCTGGCGCAGATCCGGTCTCATCTTGCCTCGGCGAATCAGATTGGACTGAACCGCCACGACGATCTGGTTGCCTACGTATTCACGGCACTGTCGCGGCCGGCGGCCAGCCTGCAAGCCGACCGCGCATGGCAACACGCGCTACAGCAGGCTGTTGCTGGCGAAGCGCCGCTAGCCGTCACCACTCCGATTCCCACGCCACACAACAGGACTGCCCGATGACGACGCCAACCCTTGAGTCCCTGGTGCCGCAAATCCTGCGCATCGCCGACAGAACCCGTTGCGACGCCGGCCCCAGCCCCGTGGTCGCGTGCAAGAGCGAAGTCGCCATCCTGCCCCTGCGCTACGCCGTCCTGACCGACGCCGGCCCGGCCCTTGAAGCCTTGGCGCCAGCGTTGCCGCCTCACCTTGCGTCCGGGTTACCGCCACTCCAGGGCGAGCACGCGCGCTATGCCGTGTGCACGATACGCAGGGGTTATCTCTACCTGTTCACGAAACGCTTCCGGAACGACTGGTCCTGCGAAAGCGCCTACCGCACCTATGACTGCGGCCTGCTGAAGCGTGTATTTCCGTATGCCCCCCAGCGCTTCGAACGCGAGCCACTGCATGAACAGCGAGCCAGCGTGCACGATCTATACGGCTCGGCCGAGAGCGGCCCGGGTGGCTGGACCCTTTGCCTGAAAGCCCCTGAAGACATCGAAGAACTTCGCGCCCTGTTCACGCCCGACCCCTTGACGACACGCATGCTGGACTTGATATCCAGCTTCAGTCCGCTGCGCAATCAACTGCAAGCGTTCGATATCCGCAGATTGATGATGTCGTGCTCGCGGGCAGCCGACGTGCTGGATCCCAGCATCATCAATGACACGTTGGCCGACGCCATCGCGCAAGACCAGCCGAACACCGCGCCAGTTCTGGCAAGCCAGTTGTATTCCGATCCTGAAAACCGCTACGCGCGCAACGTTGTCGCCCTGGACCTAAAGGAAAGCGCGCGCCGTGCTCGTGGCTTTGGAATCGTGCTGCATGACGCCATCGGGATCACCCAGCAGCTCAATAGCTGGCGCAACGACGCCTATGAAGCAGTGCAGCGCTATCTGGACAAAAAGGACGACAAAGGCATCGAGAACCAGCGCAAGGTCTTGGTTGCGCAGGCGTTTATCGACGTCAAGCAGCAGTTCGAATCCCGCTCGGCCGCGCTGGAAGCCCAGCACTACATCGATATCGAGCGCGGCCGAATCTATGACCCGGGCATGGCGGCGGGCCGCAACTGGATCTTGAACGACGACGAGCGCGAACGCTGGGACAACGAAGCAGACCAGTACATCACTCAGTTCGAAGACACCCTGCGCGCCAAGATGCAGGCGAAGCTGGATAGCGGTGAGTACCGGCGTAGATTCGACAGCAAATACCTGTCGCCTGCAAACCCTGGACAAGCGGTGCGCGTGGCGGACATGGACGTGGAGTTGAAGGCCTTCGACGCCGTGTCGGCGACCGCTGAAGCCGTCGGCGCCAAGCGCGCCAAGAATCACGAACGATGGCTCGCCAGCGAGCATCTGCTGACCGCGCTGGACGTCTACGACGACAGGGATCTGGCCAGCGGCTGGCGCTTCGCGGGCCAGACAGGCTTGTGCGTGTTGGGCGCGGATGGGTGCAAAAGTACGGCGGATCTGATCGAAAAGTGGTGGACCGGCAACCCAACCGAACGCGCCAACTTGGCGATGCGCGGCTTTGCGCTGAATCAAACAGAGATTCAAGCGGAATTGCAGCGGACACTGGAAGAAGCGCGCGGTCAAGGGCAAACTCAGGCGCAAAGCCAAGCGCACAACCCCGTCCTATCCAACGACAGGATGATCCAGCAAGTTCAGGCGGGGTTCGTCGCGGTTCAACACCTGGCCGATCTATTCGACAAAGCGAATGGCTTATTTGAGGCATTGGCCGCCACCGGCGAAACGAATCTGGCGGGCGGCGCTTTGGCCTGGTATTCCAGCCTGGGCCGCCAATCCCTGCGCTACGGCTCAACCGGCAAGGAATGGTTCATCCACGGCATCACCCGAAGCTGGCTGGCCGCCAGCGTCGGCAAGCGCGCCACGAATATGCGCATCGACGAGCTGACCCAATTGGGGCGAAGCGTGGATCCGAAACAGTTGCGCGCGCAAATTGGCAAGAACACCCGATTCGCATTTGCCACTGAACTGGTGGACGCCCATCGCAGTGACTTTTACAAGCTACGCGCCAGCAGTTGGCTGCTGTTCTTTGAAGCGGCGTTGATTGCCTTGCGGGTGCGGGATATGCCGAACGACGAACGCGGCGTCGGGGAGTTGATCGCCCATGGGTTGCTTGCGGGCGCTGCGGGAACGGAGATATTGGCGGCGGGCACGGAGTTGGTACTGGGGCATTACAGCGCGGCCAGCGTGACCGGGCGGGGCGCGACGGTCTTTCAGGGGCAACTGAAGCTGGTCGGCGGCGCGTTAGCGGCGGTGGGTGGGGTGGTGTTGATGGGGTATGACGTCGAGGATGGAATAGCAGCCTCAAAAGAGGCAAAGCATGGTTTAGCTCTCGCGTATTACCTACGATCGGCGGCTGCATTTGCGATAGTTGGCAGCCAATCCAGCATTGCCTTCGCCGCCGCCGGCCCGATGCTGAAGATCCTGGCAGAGCGACGCGGAAAATCATATGCACTGTCCTCGCTCCTTTTCATGGCGGCAAGGGCGTCCTCATTCCTAGGAAGACCCGCCAGCCTCGCACTATTGCGTAGCCTACTCCTGCGCAGCACGTTGATTGGAATTGCCGCCACTTTGGCCATAGTCATCTTTGATGACGATGCGCTAGAAAAATGGTGCAGGCGCTCTACCTATCGCGGCATCGACTACCAAGGCAACAGCCCGCACAAGGAACTGGAAAATGAGCTGGCCGACTTGTACAGCGCCTTGCTGGAGATAATCTGATGTACCTGATGGAGTGGATTCTCTGGCTTTCCGTCATCAAATCCGATGCTTGGTTACAGGAACAGGCAGACGAGAATCCGAACGATCTTGCCCGCAAGCCTCTGGAGCCGGTCTATGAGGATCTACTCGTCGCGGAATATGCGCGATTGCGCGCCGCGCGATCCGACCACGCCGAATCCAGAGGCCCGGTCTACGCCTGCGACAACACCATCCTCGAAATGCGTTGCGGCGCTATGGAAGAAAAACGGGGGTTCGTTACTCTCATATCCGCGTTTTTCTTTTTGCCCACTCTGGTCGCCATCAAAGGCATTCCTATACTGTTTACTGAGCCAAACGCTGGCCACTGGAGTATCAGCAAGGCGGCCGTTTTGATTCTTCTTGTCGTAATGAGCGCCGCATCCCTCTACGTCTACTTCAAATACCTCTTCCGCTTCACCCGCCTGGAATCCTTCACTTCCCGCCACCTTCTTATCCGCTTCAACCGCATCACCCGCCAGGTCTATCTGCACCGCCCGCCCAGTTGCGGCGGTATCGCCGTGCTGCCTTGGGACGACATTCATCACGATGAAGTCCCCGGCGTGAACCTCGTCGTCGGTTGGTACCCGCCCTACTCTCCGCTTCCGTTTCCCAACATGGTCTTCGTCGGAAAAAAGAGCGTCAGCGAATTCGAAATGAAAGCCGAATGGGAATACATCCGACGCTACATGGATGAAGGCGGCCTGGATGCGGTGGACCCGCCGCGCCTCAGTTCGCACCTGCCCTTGCCTTGGCCGGCGTTTGCAGCGCAGTTCGAGGCGCTGGGTCCTTACCTGCGTCACAGCGGCCCACTGACGTGGCTCGGAATGCTGTTGATATCCCCGGCCTTGGTGGTTATCGGGCTGGGGCATTGGGTGTCGCTGCTGTTGTGCTGGCGTCCGCGTTGGCCAAAGATCATCCGGGAAGCCGGACTGCCCGGCAAGCCGACTCCACCATTGACCACCATCGAAGACTACCCGCCGGATATTCGTGCGGCGCTGCTGGAAAATGCACATCGATGGGTGGTCCGGCCGGGTTCGCCACCACCACGGCCCAAACGATTTTCCCTCAAGGGAAGCTGGGATAACCGCAAACGCTAACCGCCAGTCGCCAGCCGCTTGCCGCTAGCGGTAGCAGCCGTCGGTGACGCCCCCCCTGCGCCCCTTCAGCGCCCCTTCAGCGCCCCTGCAACGCCAGATACTCCTTCAAGGTCCCCACCAACGCCGCCGCCGCCGGCGACAAACTACGGTTGCGTGACGTTACCAAGCCAATCGACCTTTCCGCCACCGGCCCGATCAGCGGACGTTGCACGATCCCCGTTTGCGCCACCGCGCCCGCGGCAATCTCGGGCAGTGCCGCCACGCCGAAGCCGCATTCCACCATGGCCACAATGGTGGTCAGGTGTTCGGCTTCAAACGCGGGCGTGAAGCGGATGCGGTTTTGCAGGAAGGCCCATTCCGTGTATTGCCGCACGCTGCTGGGTTGCACCATCGACACGTGCTCGGCCGAGGCGGTGTCGGCCCAGCGCAGCGGGCCACGGGACTTGGCCAGCGGATGCGACTCGGGGATCAGCAGCAGGAAGCTATCGGACATCAGCGGCACATAGTGCAGGTCGGCGTGCTGCGGGTCTGCGGCGGTGAGCGCGAAGTCGACTTCGCCCGCGCGCACCAGGTCGAAGGCCGGGCCCGACAAGGTGTCGCGCACTTTCAGGGCAACATGCGGGTGCGCCTGGCGATAGGTCATCAGCACGCGCGGCAGCAAGCGGGCAGCAAGCGAGGGCAGCGCAGCGACCGACACCTGCCCCTGCTCGGCGCTGGTAATGCTGCTGACCGCCGCGATGGCGTCGCGAAACGCCGCCTGCAACGTCGCGGCCTGCTGCATGAAGACTTCGCCCGCCGCCGTCAGCCGCACGGTGCGCGTGGTGCGGTCGAACAGGCGCACGGCCAAGGCCTCTTCAATGCGCTGTATCTGCGTGGATAGCGCCGATTGCGACAAATGCAATTGCGCCGCCGCCTGCCGGAAATTCAGCGTGCGGCCCAGCACCAGCGTGGTATCGATGTCGCGCATGGAAAGGTTGATCTGCATGTCTCTACACCCGGGTCGTATTGATCTATTTTGTCGATCATTCTATCCAAAAAATCTGATTCATCTATCAAACGCCCTTCTCTACACTCGCCCCCAACGACGATGCAATGACAGGAGCAAACCATGCAGACGGACGCAACAGCGCTGCCCAACCCGGGCGCGGCGCATGCAGTGGTGGTGGGCGGCGGCACGATGGGCGCGGACGTGGCGGTGGTGTTGACGCGCGCCGCCTGCCGCACCACCGTGATCGAATCGAACGCCGAACGCGCGGCGGGCCTGCCCGCGCGCGTGGCGGAAAATCTGAAGACGATTGGACGCGAGGCGAACGCCCCGTTGCTGGCCACGGCCGCCAGCCTGGACGAGGTGGACTGGTCCACGGTGAACCTGGTCATCGAATGCATCCCCGAACGCCTGGAAATCAAACAAGCGTTGTTCGCGGACCTCGCGCAGCGGGCGCGCCCCGACGCCATCCTGGCCAGCAATAGTTCCAGCTTTCCAATCAGCGCCATCAGCCAAGGCCTGGACACGCGCGGCCGCATGCTGGGCCTGCACTTCTTCATGCCCGCGCATCTGGTGCCCTTGGTGGAAGTGGTGCTGGGCGAAGCCAGCGACAACGCCTGCGCCGATTCGCTGATTGCCTTCATGCGCCGTTGCGGCAGCGTGCCGGTGAAGGTCAAGCAAGACCTGCCGGGCTTTCTGGCCAACCGATTGCAGCATGCGTTGTCACGCGAGGCGTTTGACCTGATCGACCGTGGCATTGCGTCGCCGGAAGACGTGGACGCCGCCGTGCGCTTCGGCTTTGGCTTCCGCTTCCTGGCCGCCGGCCCCGTCATGCAGCGCGACCATGCCGGCATCGACGTGCACGCCGCCGCGGGCGCCACGATGTACCCCACGTTCTGCAACGCCGACCACCCCGCGCGCTGCCTGACCGAGCGCGCCGCCGATGGCCGCCACGGCATGAAGACGGGCGAAGGCTTCTACGCCTGGACGCCCGACACCATTGCCGCCGAACGCGCCCGCTACGACCGCCTGCTGCGCGCCGGCCTTGACCTTATCAACCCGGAATTGCCGGAGATCCAGCCTTGAACGCCCCCGCCTTGCCGCGCGCCGCGCTGGCCGACTCCCCCGTCATCATCACCGTGGCGCCCAACGGCGCCTACAAGAAGGCGGCCGACCATCCGGCCGTGCCGCTGAGCGCCGACGACCTGGCGCGTGAAGCGCGCGCCTGCCTGGACGCGGGCGCCGGCATGATGCACATGCACGTGCGCAAGCCGGACGGCAGCCATCTGCTGGACGCTACCGCCTACCGCGACGCCCTGGCCGCCGTGGACCGCGCCGTGGGTCATGAATTGCTGGTGCAGGTCACCAGCGAAGCGGCCGGCGTGTACAAGGCCGCCGAACAGATTGCGCTGGTGCGCGAATTGCAGCCGGAAGCCGTGTCGATCGGCCTGCGCGAGATTGCCGTGCCGGACATTCCGGAGACGGAACTGGCGGCGTTCCTGGCCTGGCTGGCCGAACGCCGCATCATGACGCAGATCATCCTGTACGACGAAGGCGACGTGCGCCGCTGGCTGTCGCTGCGCGCGCGTGGGCTGGTGCCGCCGGGCGCGTGGTCGGTGCTGTTCGTGCTGGGCCGCTACAGCGCGGGCCAGACCTCGTCGGCGTATGACTTGCTGCCGTTCCTGGGTGCCTACGATCAGTCGTTGCCCTGGGCGGTATGCGCGTTCGGCCCCGAGGAAAACGCCTGCGTCACGACGGCGGCGGCGTTTGGGGGGCACATGCGCGTGGGCTTTGAAAACAACCTGAAGTTGCGGGATGGAAGCGTTGCACCGGACAACGCGGCGTTGGTCCGCCAGGCGGCGGACGGGGCGCGCGCGCTGGGCCGGCCCATTGCCACCGCCGCTGATGCGCGCCGCATCTACGGCGCGATTGCCTGATTCAACCCCGCACCAACACCGACCGCGTGTCGCGTGCCGAATGCTGTGCCGGATCAATCCGGCCTACGCATCCGGCACTTTTTTTTCGCCCTGCCAGGCGCCGCCCCAACCACCGCGTTATTGCAGTGCCGCAATATTGTTTCGCCGCCATGCAACATTGACGCAATGTAAAAGCACTGCTAAAAACTTCGACATCCGCACGTTCAATGCAATACCCCAACTGTCAAAGTGAGGTGGTGTGTGCAAAACGAGTCTGATGGCTACACCAAGCCTCAGGAGCTGCGAAGTTTTCTGTTCCTGACGGCAGTCATGGCCCCCGTTCTTACGGTCATCATCGTGGCGGGTTACGGGTTTATCGTCTGGGCCTATCAGCTGATCGCCGGCCCCCCGGGCAGTTGATGCCAGGCGACGGAAATCCTGCCATGTCCGCGCTTCCCCCCACCGCGCCGCCCCCGGCGCCACCCGAGCTGCACATCGCCAGTCTGGTTGTGCATGCCCTGCCCCACCGCTTGCCCGACGTGCGCGCCGCCATCCTGGCGATAGCGGGTTCGGACATCCATGGCGCGTCCGACACCGGCAAGCTGGTCGTCACGCTGGAAGCGCCCACCACCGACGACATGATGGCGCGGATCTCCGAGATCCAGCGCCTGGATGGCGTACTGGCTTCGGCGCTGGTCTATCAGCACGCCGACACGCTGGCCGCGATGAACGAGGAGATTGGCGATGTCCATGGCTCGTAGAGATTTCATCAAGCAGTCCGCCGCCGCGGCCGCCGCCACCGTGGCGGGCATTCCCATCGTCGGCATGACGCAGAACATCGTGACCGAATCCGAGGCCGCCAAGCTCAAGTGGTCCAAGGCGCCCTGTAGGTTCTGCGGGACCGGCTGCGGCGTGAACGTCGCGGTGAAGGACAACCAGGTCGTGGCCACGCACGGCGATTTCAATGCCGATGTGAACAAGGGCCTGAACTGCGTCAAGGGCTATTTCCTGTCGAAGATCATGTACGGCAACGACCGGCTGACCACGCCGCTGCTGCGCATGAAAGACGGCAAGTACGCCAAGGACGGCGAATTCGCCCCGGTATCGTGGGACCAGGCGTTTGACGTGATGGCCGAGCAGTTCAAGCGCGTGCTTAAAGACAAGGGGCCGACCGCCGTGGGCATGTTCGGCTCGGGCCAATGGACCATCTGGGAAGGCTACGCCGCGCTCAAGCTGATGAAGGCGGGCTTTCGGTCGAACAACCTGGACCCGAACGCGCGCCACTGCATGGCGTCGGCGGCGGTGGGCTTCATGCGCACCTTCGGCGCGGATGAGCCCATGGGCTGTTATGACGACATCGAGAACGCCGACGCCTTCGTGCTGTGGGGCTCGAACATGGCCGAGATGCACCCCATCCTGTGGACCCGTGTCACCGACCGCCGCCTGTCTGCCCCCAAGACGCGCGTGGTGGTGCTGTCCACCTTCGAGCACCGCTCTTACGAGCTGGCCGACCTGACGCTGACCTTCACGCCGCAGACCGACCTGGCCATCCTGAACTACATCGCCAACTACATCATCCAGACCAAGCGGGTGAACCGCGATTTCGTCGACAAGCACACCGTATTCCACGAAGGCAATACCGACATCGGCTATGGCCTGCGCCCCGACCACCCCTTGCAAAAGGCCGCCAAGAACGCGGACAAGGCCGGCGGATCCAAGCCCATCACCTTCGATGATTTCGCCAAGTTCGTGTCGAAATACGATCTGGAATACACGTCCAAGCTGACCGGCGTCCCGCAAAAGCAGCTGCGCGATCTGGCCGAGCTGTATGCCGACCCGAAGATCCGCGTGACGTCTTTCTGGACGATGGGTTTCAACCAGCACACGCGCGGCGTGTGGGCCAACAACATGGCCTACAACATCCACCTGTTGACCGGCAAGATCTCGACGCCCGGCAACAGCCCGTTCTCGTTGACGGGCCAACCGTCGGCCTGTGGCACCGCGCGCGAAGTCGGCACGTTTTCGCATCGGTTGCCGGCCGACCTGGTGGTCACCAACCCCAAGCATCGCGCGCACGCGGAAGAGATCTGGCAACTGCCGGACGGCACCATCCCCGACAAGGTGGGCGCGCACGCGGTGTTGCAGAACCGCATGCTGAAGGACGGCACCATCAACGCCTACTGGGTGATGGTCAACAACAACATGCAGGCGGCCGCCAACCTGATGAACGAAGGGCTGCCCGGCTACCGCAACCCGGCCAACTTCATCGTGGTGTCGGACGCCTACCCCACGGTCACGACCATTTCGGCCGACCTGATCCTGCCCACCGCCATGTGGGTGGAAAAAGAAGGCGCTTACGGCAACGCCGAACGGCGCACGCAGTTCTGGCATCAACTGGTGAACGCGCCCGGCGACGCGCGCTCCGACCTGTGGCAGTTGATGGAGTTTTCCAAGCGCTTCAAGGTGGAAGAAGTCTGGCCCGCCGACCTGCTGGCCAAGAAGCCGGAATATCGCGGCAAGACGCTGTATGACGTGCTGTACGCCAACGGCAAGGTCAACAAATTCCCCAATAGCGAATTGAACGCGGAATACGAAAACCAGGAGGCCAAGGCGTTCGGCTTCTATGCGCAAAAGGGCTTGTTCGAGGAATACGCCGAGTTCGGCCGGGGCCATGGCCACGACCTGGCGCCGTTCGACACCTACCACGAGGTGCGCGGCCTGCGCTGGCCGGTGGTCAACGGCAAGGAAACCCTGTGGCGCTACCGCGAAGGCAGCGACCCCTACGTGAAGGCCGGCGCGGGCTTCGAGTTTTACGGCCACCCCGACGGGCGCGCCATCATCTACGCCCTGCCCTACGAACCCCCACCGGAATCGCCCGACAAGGAATACCCCTTCTGGCTATCCACCGGCCGGATCCTGGAGCACTGGCATTCCGGCTCCATGACGCGGCGCGTGCCCGAGCTGTATCGCGCCTTTCCCAACGCGGTCTGTTTCATGCACCCGGACGACGCCCAGGCGATGGGCTTGCGACGCGGCGTGGAAGTCGAAATCGAATCGCGGCGCGGCAAGATGCGCACACGGCTGGAAACGCGCGGGCGCAACAAGCCACCGCGCGGCCTGGTGTTCGTGCCCTGGTTCGACGCCGGCCAACTGATCAACAAGGTCACGCTGGACGCCACCGACCCGATCTCGTTCCAGACCGACTTCAAGAAGTGCGCGGTCCGGATCGTCAAGGTCTGAAGGCCTGGGGGAGACAGCCATGAACACGCGCACCGCCGCCATCGCCCTTGCACTCGTTGCGGGTTCCCTGTTGGGCTCGTCCGCCTGGGCGGCGCCGCCCTTCGAGGTCGAAGACCCCATGCGCGGGCCCACGCCCGTTGCCGACGAGACGACCCCACCCCTCATCAGCCCCATCGAAAACAAGGACATCAAGCGGATGCGCACGTATTCGATGCAGCCGCCCACCATTCCGCACAAGATCGACGGCTATCAGATCGACAAGAACTACAACCGCTGCCTGGCCTGCCATGCGCGCGTGAACACCGAGGAAACCCAGGCGCCACCGCTAAGCGTCACGCACTACATGGACCGCGACAGCAATGTACTGGCCGAGGTGTCGCCACGCCGGTATTTCTGTGTGCAATGCCATGTGCCGCAAGCCGAGGCCAAGCCGCTGGTGTCCAACACCTATCAGGACATCGATGTGATCCTCAAGCGCCTGACCGCCCCGGCGACAGACAAGAAGTAAGGGACAGGACGCCGCCATGGTCAAGCTTCTAAAGCGCTACTGGAACATCATCCGCCGCCCCAGCGTGCATTTCAGCCTGGGCTTTCTGACGATAGGCGGCTTCATCGGCGGCATCCTGTTCTGGGGCGCCTTCAACACCGCCATGGAACTGACCAACACCGAAAAATTCTGCACCGGCTGCCATGAGATGCGCGACAACGTCTATGCGGAATTGAAGGGCACCATCCACTTCACCAACCGCTCGGGCGTGCGCGCGCTGTGTTCGGACTGCCACGTGCCGCACAACTGGACGGACAAGATCGCGCGCAAGATGCAGGCATCCAAGGAAGTGTGGGGCAAGATCTTCGGCACCATCGACACGCGCGAAAAATTCGTCGACAAACGGCTGGAACTGGCCCAACACGAATGGGCGCGCTTCAAGGCAAACGATTCGCTGGAATGCCGCAACTGCCACAACTACGAATACATGGACTTCACGCGCCAGAGCGTGCGCGCGCAGAACATGCATTCGACCTATCTGGCGGACAAGTCCAAGACCTGTATCGATTGCCACAAGGGCATCGCGCACACCTTGCCGCACATTCCGCCCGGGCAGACGTCGAACGCGGCGCCGGCCACCGGCGCGACCAAGGAAATCGCCAAGGCGGAGCCGGCCAATGCGGCCCGCTGACGCGCCGCCTCCGCTGCTTGCCGCCCACGGCCTTTGCTGCCCGCGTGGTGGTATGGCGGGGCAAGGCGTGGGCCCGTTGCACTTTGACCTGCACGCCGGCCAGTTGCTGCACCTGCACGGCGCCAATGGCAGCGGCAAGACCAGCGTGCTGCGCATGTTGGCCGGCCTGCTGCGGCCCGTGGCGGGCTCGCTGCATGTCTTGGGCCGCGACGTGTCGCGCGACCCGTCGTCGTACTTCGCGCGCTTGGCGTATCTGGGCCACGCCAACGGGCTGTGCGCCGACCTGAGCGCTTTGGAAAACCTGCGCTACAGCCTGCATGTGGCGGGCGCCCCGCAAGGCGATAACGCCATCGCGGCGGGGCTGGCGGCCTGGCGCTTGAACGCCTGCCTGCATACCCCGGCGGCCCACCTGTCGCAAGGGCAAGCGCGTCGCGTAGCGCTGGCGGCCGTGATGCTGAGCGGAAAGCCGCTATGGCTGCTGGACGAACCCGATGCGGGGCTGGACGCGGCCAGCCTTGAACAATTGTGGGCCGCGCTGGACACGCACCTGGACGCAGGCGGCGCGGCGGTGGTGGCCTGCCATCGGCAACCCGCCACCGCGCCCGATCGCCTGCAAACCCTGAACATGGATGACTACGCGGATGCTGGCTACGCTGTCTCAGTTGGTGTTGCGTGACATCCGGCTGGCCTGGCGGCGGCCTGCAGACACGCTGGGCGCCACCTTGTTCTTCGTGGTGGCCGGATCACTGTTTCCGCTGGCGGTCGGCCCGGACCCGGCGCTGCTACGCGCCATCGGGCCGGGCGTGCTGTGGGTGTGCGCGCTGCTGGGCATCTTGCTGAGCCTGCACCGCCCGTTTACCCAGGACCACGACAACGGCGCGCTTGAGCAACTGCTGGTATCACCCCACCCGCTGCCGCTGCTGGTGGGCGTCAAGTTGGCCGCGCACTGGTTCAGCGGCTGCGTGCCGCTGATTCTTGCCAGTCCCATCCTGGCATTGCAGTTTGATTTGCCGCCGCACGCCATCGGCGTCCTGGTCCTGTCCTTGCTGCTGGGTACGCCCACGCTGGCGCTGGTGGGTGGCCTGGGCGCGGCGCTGACGCTGGGCCTGCGCGGCGCCGCGCTATTGCCCTTGCTGGTGTTGCCGCTGTATGTCCCGGTGCTGATCTTCGGCGCGGGCGCGGTGTCGGCCACGCAGGCCGGGTTGGGCGCGGGGCCACAACTGTCGCTGCTGGGCGCGTGCCTGTGCCTGGCGATTCTGCTATGCCCCTGGAGCGCGTCCGCCGCGCTGCGCGTGGCGCTGGACTGAGAGGGCCCATGCACAAGCAAGCTGTCTGGATGCGCTATGCCTCGCCCGCCGTGTTCTACCCGCTGGCGGGCCGGCTGATTCCCTGGCTGGCGCTGGCCGCCGCCCTTTTTGCCGCTGCCGGCTTGTACGTGGGCCTGGTCGTCGCGCCCCCGGACAGCCAGCAGGGCGAGGTCTATCGCATCCTGTTCATCCACGTGGCGGCGGCGTGGATGTCAATGTTCCTGTACCTGGTAATGGCCGCGTATGCCGCGCTGGGCCTGATCTACAACACGCGCCTGTCGTTCATGATGATGCGCGCCCTGGCGCCCACCGGCGCGCTCTTCACCTTCCTGACCTTGTGGACCGGCGCGCTGTGGGGCAAGCCAACCTGGGGCGCCTGGTGGGTCTGGGACGCGCGGCTGACGTCCGAACTGATTTTGCTGTTTCTATACCTGGGGTTCATCGCCCTGCAAGCGGCCACCGACGACACCCGCCGGGCCGACCGCAGCGGCGCCATCCTGCTGCTGGCCGGCGTGGTCAACGTGCCCATCATCTATTTTTCGGTGCGATGGTGGAGCACGCTGCATCAGCGCGCATCCATCAACCTGACCACCGCGCCCAGCATGGCGCGCATCATGCTGACGGCCATGCTGCTGATGGTGGCGGCGTTCTGGCTGTACAGCGCGGCGGTGGCGCTGGCGCGCGTGCGCGGGTTGATCGCACAACGCGAACCGGGCGCCGTGCATTCGGGCCCCGTGCGTTCGGGCGCCGTGTGTTCGGGCGCCGTGTGTTCGGGCGACAAAGGTAGCAATGGCCACGCGGGCCAGCCCGGCCGCCAGGAGGCGCCATGAGTTGGGACGCGTTGTTTTCGCTGCAAGGCCATGGCCCGTACATCCTGGGCGCCTATGGGGTGACGGTGGCGCTGATGGGCCTGGAAGTCTTTTTGCTGTGGCGCCGCGGGCGCAGGCGATCCGGCTCACGCGCTACGCGCATATCGTCCGACCCGCGCGCGGAATCGGGGCGCCCATGAGCCCGCGCAAGCGTCGCGCCTGGGCTATCGCGGGCGGGCTGGCGCTGCTGGCCCTGGCCACGGCGCTGGTGCTGAACGCGCTGCAATCGAACCTGGTGTTCTTCTTCAGCCCCAGCCAGATCGCCGCGAAAGAGGCCCCAACCAGCGGCAGCTTCCGCGTGGGCGGATTGGTCGAACAGGGCTCGGTGCGCCGCGAGCCGGACGGCGTGACCTTGCGCTTCATCGTGACCGATACCGCGCACACCGTGCAGGTCGCCTACCAGGGCCTGTTGCCGGACCTGTTCCGTGAAGGCAAGGGCGTGGTGGCGGCGGGCAAGCTGGGCGCGGACGGCGTATTCCGCGCCACGCAGGTGCTGGCCAAGCACGACGAGAACTACATGCCGCCCGAAGCCGCCGACGCGCTCAAGCGCGCGGCTGGCGCATCCGGTGGCGCGCGTGCGGCGACTGGCAACCCCGTTGCCCCAACCGGCACGGCCAGCAACAAAGCGACCAATGCGTTGCGTCCGGAGGCCCGATGATTCCCGAGATAGGCCTGTTCAGCCTGATCCTGGCGTTGCTGGTGGCGTTGACGCAGGCCACGTTGCCGCTGATCGGCGCCGCTACCGGCTGGCAAGCGGGCCTGCGCGTGGCGCGGCCCGCCGCAGTGGGCCAGTTCTGTCTGACGACGCTGGCGTTTGGCTGCCTGGCCTGGTCGTTCGTCGACAAGGACTTTTCGGTGTTGTACGTGGCGGGCAACTCGCACGCCGACCTGCCCGCCGCCTACCGCTTTGCCGCCGTGTGGGGCGGGCATGAGGGGTCCTTGCTGCTGTGGCTGTACTTGCTGACTGCCTGGACCTTGGCCGTCGCCGTCTTCAGCCGCCGCCTGCCTTTGGCTTTCACCGGGCGCGTGCTGGCGGTCATGGGCTGGATCAGCGTGGGCTTGTTGCTGTTTCTGCTGTTCCTGTCCAACCCCTTCGAACGGCTGATGCCGCCCGCCATGGCCGGCCGCGACCTGAACCCGCTGCTGCAGGACCCCGGCATGATCGTGCATCCGCCGATGCTGTACATGGGCTACGTGGGCTTTTCCGTGGCCTTCGCCTTTGCGATCGCGGCGCTGCTGTCGGGCGAGCTGGACGCGCTGTGGGCGCGCTGGGTGCGTCCGTGGACCTTGGCCGCGTGGACATTTCTGACCGTGGGCATCTTGCTGGGCAGCGCATGGGCCTATTACGTATTGGGCTGGGGCGGCTGGTGGTTCTGGGACCCGGTGGAGAACGCCTCGTTCATGCCCTGGCTGGCGGGCACCGCGCTGATCCATTCGCTGATCGTCACCGAGCGCCGGGGCGCGTTCCGCAGTTGGACGGTGCTGCTGGCCATCTGCACGTTTTCGCTCAGCATCCTGGGCACGTTCCTGGTCCGCTCTGGCGTGCTGACCTCGGTGCACGCTTTTGCGGTCGACCCCGGTCGGGGCCTGTACATCCTGGCGTTCATGACCGTGATCGTCGGCGGCTCGTTGGTGCTGTACGCCTGGCGCGCGCCCTCGGTGGGCTTGGGCGGCGGCTTCTCGTTGCTGTCGCGCGAATCCCTGTTGCTGTCCAACAATGTCGTGCTGACGGTGGCGGCGGGCTCAGTGCTGTTGGGCACCCTGTACCCCGTGGTTCTCGACGTGTTGGACTGGGGCAAGATCTCCATCGGCCCGCCCTACTTTGAAGCGGTATTCGTACCGTTGATGACGCCCGCGATCTTCCTGATGGGCGTGGGGCCGGTGGCGCGCTGGAAGCAAGCCGAAGTGCCCGACCTGGCGCGCAAGCTGCGCGCCGCCTTCGTCGTCAGCGTGTTGACCGCCGTGTTGCTGCCGCTGGCCATGCCGGGGCCGGCGCGCCTGGGCTCGCCGTTGGTCATGCTGGGGTTGTGGCTGGCCGCCTGGTCGGTGGCCGCCGCCGGCGCGCATGCATGGCAACGACTGACCGACGGCGCCGACGGCCAATGGCTGCGCCGCCTGGGACGGCAGCCACGCTCCTGGTACGGCATGCTGCTGGCGCACGCCGGCATCGGCGTCTTCATCGCGGGCGTCACCTTGGCCAACGGCTACGAAGTCAAACATGAAGTCCGCCTGGACCTGGGCGCCACCCAGGAAGCGGGCGGCTACCAGTTCACGTTTGCCGGCATCGCGCCCGCCATCGGCCCCAACTACAGCGCCCAGCGCGCCGAGTTCAAGGTCACGCGCAACGGCAAGCCGGTGGTGACGCTGTATCCCGAAAAGCGCCTGTACATCGTGCAGGACATGGCCTTGAGCCAGGCCGACATCGACAGCGGCCCCACGCGCGACCTCTTCGTGGCGCTGGGCGAACCGGTGGGCGAACCCGGCGGCAAGGTCGCCTGGACCGTGCGCATTCAGGTCAAGCCTTTCATGATGTGGATCTGGGCGGGGTGCGTGCTGATGGCGTTGGGCGGCCTGCTGGCCGCGGCCGACAAACGCTACCGCCGCCAGCAGGAAGCCGCTGCGCGTCAGGCCCAACCAGGCTTGGCCACGGCGCAGCGCCAGGCGCGGGAGGGCTATTGATGCGCTACGTGCTGCCGCTGGCCGTCTTCATGGCAATGGCCGTGTTCCTGGCGATGGGCCTGTCGCGCGACCCGCGCGCCGTGCCGTCCGCCATGATCGACAAGCCGGCCCCGCCCATCAACCTGCCGGTGCTGCAATCGCCCGGCGAACAACTGGACGTGCAAGCGCTGCGTGGGCAGGTGTGGTTGCTGAACGTATGGGCATCGTGGTGCGCGCCATGCCGGGAAGAGTTGCCGGTGCTGCGCGACGCCGCCCAGCGTCACGCCATCCCGCTGTACGGTTTGAACTACAAGGACAACCCCGAAGACGCCGTCGCCTGGCTGGCGCGCAATGGCAACCCGTACGTGGCCTCGGCCAGCGACACGGACGGCCGCGTCGGCATCGAATATGGCGTTTACGGCGTGCCGGAGACCTTCGTCATCGACGGCGCCGGCCGCATCCGCCACAAGCATCTGGGCCTGATCACACCCGAGATTTTCCGCACGCGAATCCTGCCTATCATCGAGGCGCTGAAATGAGCGGGCGGTGGATTCCGTTGACGCTGCGGCAGGCGTTGATGCCGATGCTGATGGTCGCGATCCTGCTGGCCTTGAGCCCGGCGATCGCGCAGGCCGCCTCGCCCTCGCCCGCACTCGCCGCACCCACCGCGCCCGCCCTGCCCGCCCTGTCGCCCACCGACCAGCAACGCGCCGACAAGCTGGCGCACGGCCTGCGCTGCCTGGTCTGCCAGAACCAGACCCTGGCCGATTCCAACGCGCCGCTTGCCCAAGACATGCGCAAGCTGATTCACGCGCAATTGGCCGAGGGCCGCAGCGACACGCAGATCATGCGCTTTTTCGAAGACCGCTACGGCGACTTCGTGCGCTATGACCCGCCCTTCAAACCGATTACCTGGCTGCTGTGGCTGGGTCCGTTCACCTTGCTGGCCTTGGGCTTCTGGGTGCTGTTACGCACGCTCAAGCGGCGCGCCGTGGCCCGCGCGCCATTGACGGCCGACGAGCGCGCCCGCGCCACGCGCTTTCTGGACACCGACCCATGACCTCGCTTTGGATTGTCGTCGTGCTGTTGTTGCTGGCCACCCTGCTGTGCCTGATTCCTCCGCTGCTGCGTCGCGCGCTACCCGTCGCGCCCGCTGCCGACGAGAACCTGCGCGCCTTCTATCGGGCGCAGCGCGAGCAGTTGCAACGCGACCTGCGCGCCGGCAGCGTGAGCCCCGAGGCCGCGTTGCGCGCGGAAGAAGAATTGCAGCGTGAACTGCTGCAAGACCTGGCGGCGCGCCAACCCCGCGTGGGGCTGGTCGGCGGCCAGCGTGCCGGCCTGGCCGCCGCCTGCCTCTTGACCGTGCTGATCCCCGTGGCTGCCGTGCTGCTGTACGGCAAGCTGGGCAACCCGCGCGCCGTGGCCGACATGGCGCACACGCGCACGGCGCCCGCGCATGCCAACATCGCGGGTAACGGCGTGGGGAATGACGCAAGCAATGGCGCGGATAATGGCGCGGCAACCAACGCCGCAGGCCCGGCTAGCGATGGCGCCGACATGGCCGTGGCCATCAATGCCTTGGCGCAACGGCTGCGCGCCAGCCCCGACGATGCCGACGGCTGGTATACGCTGGCGCGTTCCTACGAAACATTGGGGCGCTATACGGATGCGGTAGCGGCGTATCGGCAAGTGCTGCGGCTGGTGCCGGGGCAGCCCGCCGTGTTGGCGGACCTGGCCGATGCCCTGCTCTCGGCCAATCAAGGCAAGCCGGACACCGACGCCATCGCGGCGGTGGCACAGGCGCTGGTGGCGGACCCGGACCAACCCAAGGCCCTGGCGCTGGCCGGCATGATGGCGCTGCGCCGTGGCGACGCGGCCGAGGCGCTGGTGCATTGGGAACGCCTGCAAACGCTGCTTCCGGCAGACTCCGAGGCCGCGCGCCAGATCCAGTCGAACATCGCGCAGGCGCGTGCCATGTCGGCTGGCGCGCCGGACGCGAAGCCGGGTAGTGGCATGGGCGCTTCGATCAGCAACACGAACGGCGCCGCCGATGGCGTCTCCTCCAAAGACGCCCCGCCCCCTGCCGGCCCATCTCCCGCCCGCATTTCGGGCACCGCGAGCATCGCTGACGCGCTGCGCGGTCAGGTTCAGCCCGGCGATACCGTCTTCATCCTGGCGCGCCCCGTCGCGGGCTCGCGCATGCCGCTGGCCATCACGCAATGGCGCGTGTCGGACTTGCCGCGCGCCTTCGTGCTGGATGACAGCAACGCCATGTCGCCGCAGGCCAAGCTGTCTGGGGCCAGCCGCGTGCAGGTCGAAATCCGCATCAGCCGTTCGGGCAAGGCCGCCGCCCAGCCGGGCGATTTGTCGGGCGTGCTGTCCGATGTGGACATCCGCGCACGCGATCTGGAGCTGGTGGCCGACACCGTGGTGCGCTGAAGCGCTCCCCCGGTAGCCGCCCTCGGTTGGCTCGGTTCGCTCGGTCAGCTAAGGCCGCCAAGCGCGTTAAGCCCGCCAGACCCGCTAGACCCGCTCGATCCGCGCCGGCAGGCCCTGGCGCACCGCCGCGCCGGACACCCAGTCGATCCAGACGTTGGCGTGTTCGCCGCGCGTGGCGTCGCCAAAGCCCAGATCGTTCAGGTTGACGCCCGCCGCCAGCGTGGCGTCATGCGGCATGGGCTTGCCGTCCACCACGTGCGCGCGCGCGCCCAGCTCGGTGTGGCCGTAGCCATGTTCGATGCCGACCGCGCCCGGCTGGATGCCATCGCGCAGCAAGGCCAGCCCCGTCACCGCGCCGCCCGGCGTCACGATGCGCACGGCATCGCCGTTGCGGATGCCCAGCCGTTCACCGTCCTGCCGGTTGATCGACACCGGGTTGTGCGGATGGACCTGGCGCAGTCGGCTCACGCCGATGGACATCGAGCTCATCAGGTTCGACTTGAACGAACTCAGCAGGAAGGGCCAGTCCGCAGCGGGATACTCGGCGCGCACATCGCGGCCATCCGCCAGGCGTGGCGGATACCAGGTCGGACAGCCGCTGTAGCGTTCTCCCGTCATGGCATGCCGGAACGCCGCCAGGTCTTCGCTCCAGACGTGCAAGGGCTTGGCGTAGGCGGCGCGGGTCTGACGGGTTTGGCGGGCTTCGCTTTGCACCCAGGCGTCGTCCATCTTGTCGAAGCGCCCGCCGCGGCTCATCAGCATGGCCACTTGCCGCCACTCGCCCGGCTTCAGCTTGTGTTCGAGCAGGGCGCGATAGCGGTCCACGCCGGTCAGCGCCATGTCTTCGTCGCTGGCTTCGGGCACGGGGCGGCCGGCCGAGAACGCGATGTTGGCCATGCCGCGCAGGAAGAAGTCTTCGGGCGTGTCCAGCGCGTGCTTGCCGCCGTCCTTGTCGGTAATGGCGTTGGCGCCGAAGCCCGGCATGCCCAGACGCTTGGCGCAGGCGATCAAGAACGTTTCCAGGCACACCGGTTCATCCGTGGCCGTGCGCGCCACGCGCGGCCGGACAGCGGGCCAGCGCACCGTGGACGCCTTGGCGACCACGTCGGCCCACGGCGCCGACACGCCCCAGCTTTCGTAGGTGACGGTGTCCGGCACGATGTAGTCGGCCAGCGCGTTGGTCTCGTTGATGAACGGGTTGATCGACACCGATAACGGCAGGATGCGCGGGTCCTTCATCTTGTCGGCCAGCACGGATTTGAAACCCGCGATGCCGTAGACCGGGTTGCTCATGTGGTTGAACCACACCTTGGCGCGATACGGATAGCCCGCCAGCGCGGACGCCAGCATTTCCGAACTGAGCCCGCCGGTGGCCGGATACCAGGGCGCGGCAGCCGGATAGGCAGGCTGCCCCGCCGCCTGCTTGCGCTTGAATTCGCTGGACTTCTCGTAGGGGTAACGATTGCGCGACAGCGCGACACCCTTGGGCGTGGCGCGGTTGGCAAAGCCTGCGATGTTGTAGCGCGGGCCGGGGCCGTAGGGCGGGAACGGGCCGGCGTCCAGCACCAGGCCGCCGTCCACGTTCAGGTTGCCCACCAGGGTGTTCAACATGGCGATGGCGTAGGCGGTGTAGAAGCCCGCGCCGCTCATCGTGCCGCCGTGGGCGTCGGCCACGGCGCGCTTGCCGTGGCTGGTGAAGCGTTGGGCAAGCTGAACGATCTTGTCGGCGGGCACGCCGCACAGGTCGGCGTATTCGTCCAAGGTTTTACGATGCGATTCCTCACGCAACAGCGCCAGAGACGAACACACGCGCAGGGCTTGCGGCGCATCCGCCATGCCGGGCGCCGCGATGCGCTCGTCCACGAACAAGGTCGCGGGAGACGCGCCGGTGTGCGGCGCCAGCGTGCCGTCTTCCAGGCGAACGACATACACATCTTGCCATTTGTCGTCGGCGTCCAACGGGCGCGGCCAGCCCAGGTCCGCGCCGCGCAGGAAGCTGCCCAGGCGCGGGTGGCCGGGTTCGGCCACGACCAGGTGCGTGGCGTTGGTCCAGGCGGCTTCGCCCGCCGCCTGCATGGCCTGCGGGCCGGGCTGCGCCAAGGCCTTGGCGTCAAAGCGCTCGTGGTCAAGAATCCAGCGGATCAGGCCCATGACCAAGGCCAGGTCGCTCGCCGGGTTCACCGGCAGCCATTCGTTGCCCGCCCCGGCCGACAGGCTGGAGGACGCGGGCAGCACGGGCGACACAACCACGTAGGTGAAGCTGTTTTCTTCCGGACGCACGCGCGCTTCGGCCAACTGCCGGGCCTGGCGCTGAAACGGGTTGCCGGCCTGCGCGGGCGCGGCGCCGATGAAGAGGCCAAAGCGGGCGTTGTCCCAATCAGGCTTGCCATGCGGCATGCCTTTCAAATCGCCCAACGCGGCGCCCGCCCCTACGCGGAAGCTCTGGCCGCAATACGAGCCGTGGTTGCTGAAGTTGACCGTGCCGAAGGACTGCGCGGCAAAGCGCTGGATCAGCGGCGTGCGGCCTTCGTTGGAGGCGTCGGTGAACAGGAACTGGTTCACGCGCGCGCCGTACTCGGGGTTGGCGGGGTCCAGCAGCGTGTCGCGGTCGAAGATGGCGCGCAGGCCATCGACGTGGCCTTCGCCGAACAAGTCGCCGCCTTCGCACACTTCCTGCACCAGTTGTTCAAACGAGATGCTCTGCCACTGGCCTGCCCCGCGCGCGCCTACGCGCTTGAGCGGTTGCAGCACCCGGTACGGGCTTTGCAGTTGTTCCAGCATGGCCGAGCCGCGCGCACACGACGTGGCGCGCCCTTCCAGGCCGTTGTCGCCGCCCAGTTGCGCGTAGACCTCGCGCACGGGGGTTTCCATGGCGGCCGGGCGCGTGGTGGCCAGCGGATGATAGGGGTTGCCCGCCACGCGCAGGATGCGGTTTTCCGCCGTGTCCACGCGCAGCCGCACGCCGCACTGGGTCCAACAGCCCAGGCAACTGGACGGGCTGACCGTCTGCCCGGGCTGCGGACTCAGTACGCCGGTGAGCGGGTCGATACGGAATTCCGGGGTCAACGAATTGCCGCGCACGGCATGCGCCGTGGGCACGCCGGCCGTCCCGTGGGCCAGACCCTTGACGGCGCGCGTGACGGTTTCGCCATAGCCGGCCGCAAAGGCGGCCATGCCACCGGCGACCATGCCGCCCCGCACCATCAGCTTGCGCCGCGCGGCGTCCTGGGGTGTGTCCTGCGACGAGTCCGGGCGGGTGCCCTGGACCGGGCTTGTGTTCCGGCCCGAGGTTGCGCTCTCGCCAGGGGTTGCGTTCTGGCCCGGCTTCGCGCCGGGTTTGTCGTCTTCGTGTTGCTTGTTCATTGCTTTGTGTTCCATTGCTGTCAGGCCGCCATGCCGCGTGCACGCGCCGGGTAGGCTTCCAGAGCCCAGGTCACCGCGGTGATCAGGGCCACGCACAAGCCCAACACCCCCACCATGCCCAGCAGCCCATCGCTGCCCCAGGGCATGTCGTACAGGTATAGGCCGGCGCCGTACTTGGGCACGCCCTGCACGCTCATGAAGACCACCCAGCGAAAGATCCAGGCGGCGCCCAGCATCGTCAGCGCCAACACGGCCGAAGGCAGCGGCGCGGCCAGCGCGCGCGCGGGCCGCTGCAACAGCGCGATCATGCAAAAGCCCGTGATGACCGCGCCCGCCAGGCTCAGGCGCCAGATGGGAAATTCCGCGAACAGCCGCAAGGCCGCGTCAAACGACGGGTCGGCGCCCAACAGGCCCAGCGCCGCCCAGGCGCCCGCCCCCACCGCCATCAGGATCACGGCGGTCAGGCTCAGCCCGCGCAAGCACGCCACCGGCAAGGCCTTCATGCCGCCCGGTAGCCAACGGCCCACCAGGAACATGGCGCCCAGCGCGCCCAGCCAGGCCGTCAAGGCAAAGTTCACGGGCAGGAACGCGGTGTGCCACAAGGGCCGCGAGCGCAGCACCATGACTTCCGCGCCGGTGTAGACCAGGATGGACGCGGCGGACAGCGCCAGCCCCACGCCCAGCACACGCAGCCAGACGATGCGGCCCCACCACCAGGCGGCGCAGAACAGCACCGACAAGCCCACGAACACGGGCAGCAGCAAGGCGCCCAGCCACATCCACGACCACGGCGTGATGTGTGCGTAGAAATGCCAGAATCGGCCGGGCTGGTGCAGGTCGGCCAATAGCGACACGGGCGCGGCGACGGCGCTGACCAGCAGCACGGTGGCCGCGGCCGGCAACAGGCGGCGCAAGGGCGAGCCGGCCTCGCCAAAGGCGGCAAAGACGGCGGTCAGCGCCGTGGTGGCCGCAATGCCGATAAGAAAGAAGTACTGCACGGCCCACGGCAGCCAGGCGGCGTCGTAGACCGGCGTGAGCAATTCCGAGATCTGCATGAAAGTCCCCTTCAATGGCTCAATGTCCGCCGGCCAAACGCACGCCCGCCTGGCCATCGACCTGGTGGACAAAGGCGTCGGGCAGGCCGATGTAATAGACGTGGGGGTCGGTCTTCATGTCGGGCTTGAGCACCTTGATGTCGGCCTTGTGTTCCTTAAGCAGCGTCGAGATGGCGCTGTCGGGGTCGTTCATGTCGCCGATGACGCGCGCGCCGCCCACGCAGCTTTCCACGCAGGCCGGCAACAGGCCGACTTCCAGGCGGTGTTCGCAGAACGTGCATTTGTCGGCCGTCTGCGTGTCGTGGTTGATGAAGCGGGCGTCGTAGGGACAGGCTTGCACGCAGTAGGCGCAGCCCACGCAGCGTTCGTTGTCGACCAGCACGATGCCGTCTTCACGCTGGAACGTGGCCTGCACGGGGCAGACCGGCACACAGGGCGGGTTGTCGCAGTGGTTGCACAGGCGCGGCAGCATGACCATGGCGCTTGGCCCCCCGGCGTCGGGGGTGACTTCGTATTGCAGGACAGTGGTGCGGAACTGCCCGATGGGCGGCAGGTTTTCCAGCGAACAACTGACCGTACAGGCTTGGCAGCCAATGCACTTGCGCAGGTCGACCACCATGCCATAGCGCTTGCCGGGCATGCCGGGACGGCGCGGCGGCTGGCCGTTCAGGCCGGTGGCTTCGGCATGGATGGGGATGATGGTGGCGGCGGCGCTCAGGCCAAGCAGCCCTTTGAGAAAACCGCGTTTGCCGCGTAGGGCAGGGTCGGGGGGAACGGGTGAGGAAGGCATTACGGACGACTCCGGACGGGTAGCTTTTTTGTTGCTATTAACTTATCACTTTTGGTTATATAGACAGTTGATCTGAATCAAATCGGGGACGGAGATAAAGCGATGGACGGTAAAAAGCCCGCCTAGAGGGGCGGGCTGGGCTGGGCTGGGCTGGGCTGGGCTGGGCTGGGGGCTGCGGCTTGGGACTGCCGGCTGGGCGCTCCGGCTGCAGCCTTGCCGCGCGCAACTACATCGTCAACGCGCGGCGCCACGCCGCGAGCTTCATGTCGAACGACGCGGCGGCATGGGCGGGGCTGGTGGATGGCAGGTCTACATAATCCACCGATCGATCCAGCGTGGGCAGGACGTGTCGGCGATAGAGCGCGGCGGCCTTGCCCCCGTTGAAGCAGATCCGCGTGATGGCCGGATGGCGGTCCAGGAAGGACGCGAAATCGTTGGGCACCAGCGTGTCGCGGCGGATGTCGGCGTCCAGGCTGCCGGGCCGTTCGCACGCGTGCAGCACGTCCCATAGCGCAACGCCCGCGGCTTGCAGGGCTTGCAGCCGCTCTGCATAGTCCAGGCCCGCGTCAAAACCCAGCACCTGCGCGGCGATGGGCCAGAAGGCGTTGCGCGGATGGGCGTAGTAACGGGCCTGCTTGAGCGACGCCACGCCGGGCATGGAGCCCAGCACCAGCACCCGCGCATCAGGCGCGGCAACCGGGGCAAAGCCCCAAACCTGATCGGTGCGCGCGGCCGGCGCGAGGGTGATGCGATGTTCCATGGCGGCAGGATACGTCAGACGGGGGCCCGGCTCAAAAAATCGGATTATTCTTAAAAATCCCGGCCTCGATGCTCATGATCAAGGCTTCAAAGACGGACGGGACAAGGTATCAAAGAGGTATCAAAGCGGTATCGGCGCGGTATCAAAGTGGCCCAAAAGCGTCTTCAGCACGGGCTGGCAATCGTCCGATTCATGGAACAGTCCTTATCAGAAACCAGTACTACTGAAACGTGGGTCCGCCCCTATCTTTACCCTCATGACGAACGGCCCCGAAGGGGCCGCGCAATAGGAATAGATGCCATGAAGAAGATCCTCGGCCTGCATGCCGCTCCGCGCCCCCACTGGGTGGGCGACGGGTTCCCGGTGCGCTCGATGTTCTCGTATCACGACAACGACAAGATCCAGAATGTCAGCCCGTTTCTGCTGCTGGATTACGCCGGCCCCGCAAAGTTCGAGCCGGCCGACCGCCCGCGCGGCGTGGGCCAGCACCCCCATCGCGGCTTTGAAACCGTCACCATCGTCTACAGCGGCGAGGTCGAACACCGTGACTCCACCGGCAACGGCGGCGTCATCGGCCCTGGCGACGTGCAATGGATGACGGCGGCTTCCGGCATCCTGCACGAAGAGTTCCACTCGCCCGCCTTCACCCGCTCGGGCGGTGAACTGGAAATGGTGCAGCTATGGGTCAACCTGCCGGCCAAGGACAAGGCCGCGGCGGCGGGCTATCAGGGCATTCTGAATGCCGACATCCCCACGGCCGCCCTGCCCGACGGCGCAGGCAGCGTGCGCGTGATCGCGGGCAACTTCGCGGGCGTGGCCGGCCCCGCGCGCACCTTTACGCCGATGGACGTGTGGGACGTGCGCCTGAACGCGGGCAAGGCGGCAAGCTTTCCGATCGAGGCGGGCCGCAACAGCATGCTGGTCGTGCTGCGCGGCACGGTGCTGATCAATGGCGAATCCGTGGCGCGCGATGCGCAACTGGCGCTGTTCTCTCAGGATGGCGAAGACATCACCGTCGAAGCCAACAACGACGCGGTATTCCTGGTGCTGAGCGGCGAGCCGATCAGCGAGCCGGTGGTGGGCTACGGCCCGTTCGTGATGAACACGCAGGCCGAAATCATCGAAGCCATCCAGGACTTCAACGCCGGCCGCTACGGGCAGATGCACTGACGGGCTGGGGCGGCGCTCTTTGGGGCTTTAGCCGGGGCGCCGCCATACGCTGGCCAGCCACGGCTGCTGTTCCCGTGGCAGCCCATCAGGCCGGTAATAGTGTTCAAGCTCGTCGAAGCCGGCCCCGATCATCAGCGTGCGCCATCCGTCCAGATCGTGATACGCGCCATAGCGTCCTCGGTTCCAGCCTTCCTGGTTGCCGCCCCTTGGGTTGGAGCAGAACAGCACGCCGCCCGGGCGCAGCGTGGCCCACAGGTCGCGCAGCACGCGCGGCAACTCCTGGCCTGGCACGTGAAACAGCACGGCATTGGCGAAGACGCCATCAAAGCGTGCAGGGGGCAGAGACAGTTGCAGGAAATCCTGGTTCCAGACCTCGCAACCGGATGCGGCGCGCGCCATCTCGACAAAGCTGGGCGTGCCGTCCAGCCCCACCGGTCGATGACCCAACGCGGCAAACGTCTTCAGGTCGCGGCCGGGGCCGCAGCCCAAGTCCAGCACATCAAAAGGAGGTTCGCCCTGGATATGCCGCAGCAAGGCGGCGATGTTCTGGCTGACGTCGTGGCCGCGTGTGCCGGCCTCGAAGTCCACCGCGTTTTCTTCGTAGTTCGCCAAGGTCAGCGAGGTGATCTTGGCCAGGTCTTCGGGATCAAGTTTCATGGGGTCATTGTGCCTGGATCACGCATTGCGCGTTGCTCGATCCGCGAACGCGCACGCCTGGCCGCCTGTTGCAGCCGTTGCGCCATCACCGCGCGTGGCGGCAGGTCGGTCAGGTATTGAGCCACCTGTACGCCGGACTTGTCCAGTTCCAGCAATTCGATTTTTTCAGTCTGCATGCCCGCGCAAACAATGATGCCCAGCGGCGCGGCTTCATCGGGTTCACGGTCGAACTTGTCCAGCCAATGCAGGTGGCGTTCCATCTGGCCCTTGTAGGCCGCCCTGAACTCATCGACCTTCAAATCAAGCGCCACCAGCCGGCGTAGCTTGCGGTGGTAGAACAGCAAGTCCAGGCACGCGTCATCGCCGTCGATGGGCGTGCGCACCTGCCGGCCGATGAAGGCAAACCCCATGTCCAGTTCCAGCAGGAAGGACTCCATGTCGCGGATGACGGCCACTTGCAGATCGCCTTCCGGGCCGCGGTCGCGCAAGGCCGCCCTGCCCGCGTCGCCCCGAAATTCGTCCAGATTCCATTTCGCCACCACGACAACTCCTCGAAAAGCCGAATGAAGAGAGCCATCATGAAATAGAAAAGCCCGCGCGCCTATGGGGCACGCGGGCTTATCAGACCAAGTCAGCGTCAGGCAGCCAGACGCCCTTCAATCTTGGTCTTGGTGGCCGGCAGGTCTTCGGGCAAGCCTTGGGACAATTGGCCGAACAGTTCGTGGTGCAGCGCCAGCTCATCGCGCCAGGCCGCCGCGTCCACCGACATGACCTGTTCGAATTTGTCCGGCGTGAACTCCAGGCCGGTCCAGTCGATGTCCTGGTAGCTGGGCGATACGCCAAACACCTGGTCCACGCCCTTGGATTCGCCGTCGATGCGGCCCAGCATCCAGCGCAGCACGCGCATGTTTTCACCAAAGCCCGGCCAGACGAACTTGCCGTCGGAACCCTTGCGGAACCAGTTCACGCAGTAGATGCGCGGCAAGGTGGCGCCGGTGGCTTCCAGTTGCTTGCCCAGCTTGAGCCAGTGGTTGAAGTAGTCGCTCATGTTGTAGCCGCAGAACGGCAGCATGGCGAACGGGTCGCGGCGCACCACGCCCTGCTGCCCAACGGCGGCGGCGGTGGTTTCCGAACCCATGGTGGCGGCCATGTACACGCCTTCGACCCAGTTGCGCGCTTCGGTCACCAGCGGCACGGTGGTGGAGCGGCGGCCGCCGAAGATGAAGGCGTCGATGACCACGCCCTTGGGGTTTTCCCATTCGGGGTCGATCGACGGGCACTGCGCGGCCGGCGCGGTGAAGCGCGCGTTCGGGTGCGCGGCCTTGCGCCCGGTTTCGCGGGCGATGGCGGGCGTCCAGTCCTGGCCTTGCCAGTCGATCAGGTGTGCGGGCGGCGTGTCGGTCATGCCTTCCCACCAGACGTCGCCATCATCGGTCAGCGCCACGTTGGTGAAGATGACGTTGGCCTTCAGCGTGGCCATGGCGTTGAAGTTGGTCTGTTCGCTGGTGCCCGGGGCCACGCCGAAGTAGCCGGCTTCCGGGTTGATGGCGTGCAGGCGGCCGTCGGGGCCGGGTTTGATCCAGGCGATGTCGTCGCCAATGGTGGTGACCTTCCAGCCGTCCATGCCCTGCGGCGGGATCAGCATGGCGAAGTTGGTCTTGCCGCAGGCCGACGGGAATGCCGCGGCCACGTGGTACTTGCGGCCCTTGGGCGACGTGACGCCCAGGATCAGCATGTGTTCGGCCAGCCAGCCCTGGTCACGCCCCATGGTGGAGGCAATACGCAAGGCGAAGCACTTCTTGCCCAGCAACGCGTTGCCGCCGTAGCCCGAACCGAAGCTCCAGATTTCGCGGCTCTTGGGGAAATGCACGATGTACTTGGTGGGGTTGCACGGCCAGGCCACGTCGGCCTCGCCCGCCGCCAGCGGCTTGCCCACGGAATGCACGCAGGGGACGAAGTCGCCATCCGTGCCCAGCACGTCATACACCTGCTTGCCCATGCGCGTCATGATGCGCATGTTCACGGCCACGTAGGGGCTGTCGGACAGTTCGACGCCGATGTGGGCGATGTCCGAACCCAGCGGGCCCATCGAGAACGGCACCACGTACAGCGTACGGCCGCGCATGGCGCCGTCGAACAGGCCGTTGAGCGTGTCGCGCATCTCGGCCGGATCGGCCCAGTTGTTGGTGGGGCCGGCGTCTTCAGGCCGGTCGGAACAGATGAACGTGCGATCTTCCACGCGCGCCACGTCGGACGGGTCCGAGCAGGCCAGGAAGGAATTGGGCCGCTTGGCGGGGTTGAGCCTGCGCATCGTGCCGGCCTGGACCATTTGTTCACACAGGCGGTCGTATTCTTCTTGCGAGCCGTCGCACCATACAACGTGATCGGGCTTGGCCAGCGCAACAAAACTGGCGACCCAGTCGATCAGGCCGCGATGCTTGACGTAGGCAGGCACGTTCAACGCAGCCAAACCCCCATCCAATGGCTTATTCATTGGGGCTATCTCCATGCTTTAGACAAATGGTGATACGGCCCCGATTGCGTGGGGCCGTATGTAATTTGCGCCATCATACTTGCAGCGCCGGGCAACCCGTCAACCCATCCACATGGACGAGATTGTCACGGGTTGAGACGAGCTCAACGGTAGCTGCCGTCGCGTAACTCTCGACGGATGATCTTGCCGGTGGCGGTCGTTGGCAAACTGGTTACAAAGCGGATGGCGCGCGGGTACTCGTGCGCGGCCAAGCGGGTGCGCACGTGCGCCTGCAAGGCCTTGACCAAGGCGTCGTCGCCGTCGAAGCCCTCGTTCAGCACCACATACGCCATGACGATCTCGGTGCGTTGTTCGTCGGGCACGCCCACCACCGCGGCCATGCGCACGGCGGGGTGGCCGATCAGGCAGTCTTCGATGGGCGCGGGACCGATGCGGTAGCCCGCGCTGGTGATGACGTCGTCATTGCGGCCCACGAAGCGGATGAAGCCGCGCGCGTCGCGCACGCCCAGGTCGCCGGTCAGCAGGGTGTCGCCCACGAATTTCTCGGCGGTGGCGTCGGGGTTGTTCCAGTAGCCCAGGAACATGACCGGGTCGGGCCGCAATACGCCGATGTTGCCCTCCTGTCCATCGGCCACTTCAACGCCAAGGTCATCCACAATAACCACGCGATGGCCCGGCGCCGCGCGGCCGATCGACCCGATTTCCGGGTCGAACAGCGACGAGCACGACGACACCAGCATGTTGCATTCGGTCTGGCCGTAGAACTCGTTGATGGTCACCCCCAGCACGCGGCGACCCCAGTCGATCAGTTCGGCGCCCAGCGATTCGCCCCCGCTGGCCACCGAGCGTAGCGCCAGCGGGCCGGCGCCTTCCGGGTAGGCCGAGCCGCGCATCATCTTCAGCGCGGTGGGCGGCAGGAAGGTGTGGGTGACGCCGTGGCGCGCCATCAATTCCAGCGCGGACGTGCCGTCGAATTTTTCAAAGCGCCGGGCCAGCACCGGCACGCCGTGGTGCCAGGCCGGCAGCAATACATCCAGCAGGCCGCCGATCCAGGCCCAGTCGGCCGGCGTCCACATCAAGGCGGCGTTTTCGGGAAAGAATTCGTGCGACATCTCCACGCCCGGCAGGTGCCCCAACAGGACGCGGTGCGCGTGCAGCGCGCCCTTGGGCTTGCCCGTGGTGCCCGACGTGTAGATGATCACGGCCGGGTCATCGGCGGCGGTGTTCACTGGCGTGTAGTCATCGGACTCTTGCGCCAAGGCGGCGTGAAACGGCACGGTGCCTGCCTCGCCGTCGCCATCGCCGTCGATGCAATACACGACCTTCAAGTCCGGCAGGCTGGCGCGTATCTCGCGCAGTTTTCGGCACCCTTCCGTGTCCGTCACCAGCGCCACCGCGCCGCTGTTGGCCAGGCGGAACTGGATGGCGTCCACGCCAAACAGCGTGAACAGCGGCACCGCCACCGCGCCCATCTTGTAGACGGCAATATGCGTAACCGCGGTTTCGGGCGCTTGCGGCAGGTACACGGCCACGCGGTCGCCGCGCGCTACGCCGTGGCGCGTCAGGCTATGCGCCAGGCGGTTGGATTGCGCCTTGATATCGTCGAACGAATAGCGCGTTTGCGCGCCGTCGCTTTTTTCGAAGATCAGGGCCAGGCGGCCGCTGCCGTCAGCCCATTTATCGCAGGCGTCCACGCCGATGTTGAAGCGTTCCGGCACCTGCCATTGGAATTGGGACACAAGCTGCTTGTAGGATTCGGCTCGGGACAGCATGGTTTTGTCTCTGATGTTGTTATGAATAATCCAGGGCTTGCTCAACTGGCTTGACCCTGGCTCAATAATAAGCCCCGCCCCACCGCCCTTTTGCCGTCCGCATGGAAAAAACCCCCGTCGTCCCGACCCGCCGCCCGCCGGCCAGCGCCAAGTCCGAGCAACGCATACGCGACATTCTGCACATGGCCCGCCAGGTCTTTTCCGAAGCCGGGTTCCAGGCCGCCACAACGACCGAGATCGCCCAGCGGCTGGGCGTGTCCGAAGCCACCATCTTCACGTACTTCGGCGGCAAGCGTGAACTGTGCGTGCGGGTGATCAGCGATTGGTATGACGAGATCATCGCCAAGGTGGAAGACAACCTGCCGCACGTGCAGGGCGCGCGTGCGCAATTGCACTACCTGGTGCACACGCACTTGCGGCACCTGCTGGCCGAAGGGCCGGGCCTGTGCGCGTTCATTCTGTCGGAGGGGCGTGCGCGCAACGACGATTTCGGCGAGATCTACGCAGGTTTGCAGCGCCGCTATACCGCGCCGCTGATGCGCATTCTGGCCCAGGGGCAGGCCGATGGCGACATCCGGCAAGACATGCCGTTGCGGCTGCTGCGTTCCACGGTCTACGGGCCGATGGAGCATGTGCTGTGGGACGCCATTCTGCGTGGCGCGCGCGTGGACGTGGCCGCCACGGCCGAGCAACTGGTCGGCTTTTTGTGGCAGGCCTTGCAGCCCCCGCGCCAGCATGCGCTGGCGCTGGCCCGCTTTCGCGGCGAAGTGCGCGACGCCCTGCATCGGCTTCAGGCCGCCGAGGAATCGGCGGGCTCTGAAAACAAGGATGGCGGCACGTACTGAGGAAAGCCGTTATAGACCTCGCCGCGCTCGGCCGGCTGCAAGGTCCAGGAATGGCGGGCGTTGGGCACGCCGCCATCCACCCGGATAACCGTGCCGTTGATGAAGGCGGACGCGGGCGACAGCAGGAACACCACCGCCGCCGCCAGCTCGGCCTCGGTGCCAAAGCGTTGCAGCGGCACCTTGGTTTTCAGTTCGCGCAGCACCGCGCGGTAATCGTCGCCGTAACTGTCCATGCCGCTGGAAGCGATCCACCCGGGCGCCACCGCATTCACCCGCACGCCCGCATGCGCCCATTCGCAGGCCGCGGTTTCAGTCAGGTTCCACACGCCGGCGCGCGCCGCGCCTGAATGGCCCATGCCCGGCATGCCACCCCAGATGTCGGCCAGCATGTTCACGATGGCCCCGCCGTGCTGGCGCATGTGCTGCGTGTAGACCTCGCGCGCCATCAGGAAGGTGCCGTGCAGATTGTTCTGCACCACGGCGTTCCAGCCATTCAGGCTGATGCGGTCCAGAGGCGCGGGAAATTGCCCGCCCGCGCAATTGAACAGGCCGTCGATCGCGCCATGCCGCGCCAGCACATCGGCCACCGCGCCGCGCACGCCGGCTTCGTCGCGGATGTCGCAGGTGTGCAGGCTGATGCGCCCCGCCGCTTCGGGGTAGATGCGCGCGATTTCCGCGCTTGCCGCTTCCAGCTTTTCCGGCTTGCGTCCCACCAACGCCAGGTTCGCGCCCAATGACGCAAGCTCGTGCGCGGTGCAACGGCCCAAGCCGCTGCCGCCGCCCGTCACCACCAGGGTCTTGCCGTCAAACAGACCTGGCCGAAAGACCGAGGCGTATCGCGTGGTGGCAGTGTGGTTGCCTGCTTGAGGGGCCGCATTTTGGTTTGCTTGTGGGTCCATGGATCGCTCCGATATTTTTTTGAGGATAACTCAATATTTACAATCCGCTCATCCCGTCCAAGTAGTTTTACTCATAGAATCTTCGACTAAACCCCTGCTACTTATTGAGCACTATTCAAAGATAATGGAGACCCGCATGACTGCAAACGCCCCGCTGGACGTCGCGCGCGATGGCGCCATCGCCCGCCTGACGCTGAACCGGCCCGACATGCGCAACGCATTCGACGAGGCGCTGATCGCCGCGCTGACGAGCGCGGTGCGGCAGGCCGAGCAAGACCCTGACGTGCGCGTGCTGCTGTTGACCGGCGCCGGCAAGGCGTTTTGCGCGGGCGGCGACCTGAACTGGATGCGCAAGATGGCCACGCACACCGACGCGGACAACCGGGCCGACGCCACCCGGCTGGCGGACATGCTGCACACCATCTGGGCGTGCTCAAAACCGGTGGTGGCGTGCGTGAACGGCGACGCCTATGCGGGCGGCATGGGCTTGCTGTCGGCCTGCGACATCGCCATCGCGGCGGAGAGCGCGCACTTCTGCCTGTCGGAAACCCGTTTGGGGCTGCTGCCAGCTGCCATCAGCCCTTACGTGATCCGCGCCATGGGCGAACGCGCGGCGAACCGCTACTTCCTGACGGCTGAACGGTTTGACGCCGCCACCGCACTGCGCTTCGGACTGCTGCATGACGTCGTTCCCGCTGATCGGCTGGACGAGGCGGTCGACGCCCTGTGCCGCACGCTGTGCGCCAACGGCCCCGATGCCGTCAAGGCCAGCAAGCGGCTAGTGCGCGACTTTGCCGGCGCTCCCATCAACGCCGCATTGATCGCCGACACCGTCGAACGCATCGCCGCGTGTCGCAGCAACGAGGAAGCGCGCGAAGGCGTGGCGGCTTTTCTGGAAAAGCGCGAACCGTCCTGGCGGCGGGGTTCTTGAGGCAGGGCTCTTGAGGCGGGTTTGCGAAGACGGGGCTGCGAAAGGCGCTTTGCGTAGGCGGGCTACGCTGAGCCCGCAGCGGGCTGAATACGTCACCCCTGAGCAGGACGCCACTTGCACGCATGACATAATCCCTGGCGCATCTTCAGGAATTTTTCATGCCGCATCCGACTTCCCCCTCCCCCGCATTCCCGCCGCTCAACGCCGACCGCCTTTGGGCCCGCGTTGAAGCCTTGTCCCAATTCACGTTGCCCGACGTCCCCTGGACGCGCCGCGCCTTTTCGCCGCTGTTCGATGACGCGCGCGCCTGGTTGCGCGGCGAATTCGAAGCCGCCGGCCTGGCGACTCGGCTGGATGCGGGCGGCAACCTGGTCGGCACCCGCGCCGGCCGCGACCCCGCGCGCAAACCCATCGCTACCGGCTCGCACTGCGACACGGTCATGGCCGGGGGCCGCTTTGACGGCATCATCGGCGTGCTGGCGGGCATTGAAGTCGCGCACACGCTGCAAGAGCACGGCATCGAACTGGCGCACCCGTTTGAAGTCATCGATTTCCTGTCCGAAGAACCCAGCGACTACGGCATCTCGTGCGTGGGCAGCCGTTCGCTCAGCGGCCAGCTCACGGCCGACATGCTGGCCGCCTGTAACCCCGACGGCGAATCGCTGGCCGAAGGCATTGCGCGCATCGGCGGCGACCCCGCCGCGCTGCACGCGCCGCTGCGTGGCCCCGGGGGCACCGCAGCGTTCGTTGAACTGCATATCGAACAAGGCCCCGTGCTGGAAAGCCGTGGCCTGCCCATCGGCGTGGTGACCAACATCGTGGGCATCCGCCGCGTGCAGATCGTGGTGGAAGGCCAGCCCGACCACGCGGGCACCACGCCCATGGACATCCGCCGCGACGCGCTGGTGGGCGCCGCACGCATCATCGACGCGGCCAGCCGCCAGGCCAGCGCCGCCAGCGGCAACCCGCATTACGTGGTGGCCACCGTGGGCCGTCTGTCGATGACGCCCAACGCCGCCAACGCGGTGCCGGGGCGCGTGGAAATGACCCTGGAAATGCGCAGTGACAGCAACGCGGTGCTCGACACCTTCCCCGAAACGCTGATGGCCGGCGTGGCTAACGACCTGAAGGCGTTGCGCCTGACGGCCGGCTTCACCCCGCTAAGCCGCGCCCAGCCCACCGACTGCTCGCCCTTGGTGATGGATGCCGTCAAGGCGGCCGCCGACCAATTGGGCTACGCGTCGATGCGCCTGCCCAGCGGCGCCGGCCACGACGCCGTCTATATGGCGCCCACGGGCCCCATCGGCATGATCTTCATCCCGTGCCTGAACGGCCGCAGCCATTGCCCGGAAGAATGGATTGAACCGGCACAGTTGCTGGACGGCACGCGGGTCTTGTACCAATCGGTATTGGAACTGGACCGGGTGCTGCGCGGCGCCTGAGGCGGCCCACCCATCCCGCCCCCGAGGTTATCGGCGGCCCCGGGGCGGCGCGCTGCCATAATGGCTGCCTTGCCCCGCTGCCCTGCCCCGGATTTGATACGCCATGGAACAGATAGAACTCAACGACAGCACCGCCGACCGCTACCTGCTGGACGCCCCCGGTCTTACGCTGCTGGTCTTCCATAGCCGCACCTGCGGCACCTGCCGCATCGCGCGCGAACAACTGCCCGCGCTGGAATTGCCGGTGGAGCGCGTCTGCTGGGTGGATGCCGGCGACAACCGCGGTCTGGTGGAACGCTACGAGGTCTTTCACCTACCCGCCATGTTCGTCACGCGCGACGGCGCTTTCTTCGGCCCGGTGCAATCCACGCTGGCCGAATGGGACCTGCGCCAACAGATCGGCCTGGCGCTGGACAGCTACCCCGCCGAATTGCCATGAGTACGCGTGGGTCTACTGGGTCTGCGCCCGGGTCTGCTGCTGGGTCTGCTGCTGGGTCTGCTGCGGGGTCTGCTGCGGGGTCCGCTGCGGGGTCTGTGCCCGGGTCTGCTTCTGCCCCGACTGCAAAACCGCTGCGCCTGCCGCTGGACGCGTTGGCCACCACCGGCATGCTGGTGCTGTGCGTGTGCTGGGGGTTTCAGCAGATTGCCATCAAGCTGGTCGCGGCCGACATTGCCCCGATCATGCAGATCGGCCTGCGCTCGACCTTCGCCGCGTTGGTGTTGGCCGTCGTGGTCTGGCGGGCCGAAGGCTTGCGGGCGGTGCGCGACGGCACGGCGCTGCCCGGGCTGATCGTAGGGCTGCTGTTCGCGGGCGAATTCCTGTTCGTGGCGCAAGGGCTGCTGCACACCACGGCCTCGCACATGTCGGTGTTCCTATACACGGCCCCCATCTTCGCCGCGCTGGGCCTGCACTGGCTGCTGCCCGAAGAACGCATGCAGCCGCTGCAATGGCTGGGCGTGGCGGTGGCGTTCGGCGGCATCGCGGTGGCATTCCTGGGTAAGGGCGACGCGCCACTAGCGGCGGCCGGCGCCCCCAACATGCTACTGGGCGACGCCATGGGTTTGGCGGCTGGCCTGCTGTGGGGCGCGACCACGGTTGCCATCCGCGCAACATCGCTGTCAGAGGCCGCGCCGTCCAAGACCCTGCTGTATCAAATGGCGGTGGCGGCGGTCGGCCTGCTGGCCTATGCCGCCGCCACCGGCCAGCACACCATCCATGCCACGCAAGCCGCTATCTTGAGCGTTGCGTTCCAATCCGTGGTGGTGGCGCTGTCGAGTTATTTGGCGTGGTTCTGGCTGCTGCGCAGGTACCTGGCATCGCGGCTGTCGATCCTGTCATTCATGACGCCGTTGTTTGGCGTGAGCTTCGGCGTGCTGATTCTTGATGAGCCGCTGGACTCTGGGTTTGCCGTCGGGGCTGTGCTGGTGCTGATCGGCATCACGTTGGTGAGTGGCGGGGAAATGGTCAGGGAGTGGGTGCGTAGAAGGCGGGGGTGATGGGTTGCGCGCGATTGGCGGGGGTGTTCTTCTGCCGACCCTTGCCGCGCTTCACCCATCCTACGGGCGACGGTTGTGATGGGTTGCGCGCGATTGGCGGGGGTGTTCTTGCGTCGGTTTTGCCGCGCTTCACCCATCCTACGGGCGACGTTGGTGATGGGTTGCGCGCGATTGGCGGGGGGGTTCTTCTGCCGACCCTTGCCGCGCTTCACCCATCCTACGGGGCGATGGTTGGTGATGGGTTGCGCGCGATTGGCGGGGGGGTCTTCTGCCGACCCTTGCCGCGCTTCACCCATCCTACGGGCGACGGTTGGTGATGGGTTGCGCGCGATTGGCGGGGGGGTTCTTCTGCCGACCCTTGCCGCGCTTCACCCATCCTACGGGCCATCCTACGGGTGCACGTTCGTAGGATGGGTGGAGTGCGAGATGCCAACCATCTGGGAACTGCCGTCCAGCGCACGTAACCCATCTCGCTCAGCCACGCCCGCGCCCCAGGTTCAACACGATCAGCGCCGCGCCCGCCAGCACAAAACCAAACCCCCACCAGTCGGCTGCGCCCGGTCTGTCGCCGACCAGGGCCATTGCGCCCAGCACGCCAACCACGGGCACCATCAGCGTTGTCAGCGCGGCGACCGTGGCGCTGACGCGTTCGCTCAGGACGAACCACAGCCAATACGCCACCGCCGTGCCCAGGATGATGTGGAACGACAGCGCCGCGACGATGCGGCCGTTCCAGCCTTGGGTGGGAAATGATTCGCCCGCGATCAACACGCCGGTCAGGGCGCAGGCGGCGCCTACGGCCAGTTGCCATGCCGTGATGACGATGCGATGGCCGTTCACGGGCCAGCGCTTCAGATAGACGGTGCCGGCCGCCCATCCGAACGCCGCCACCAGCGGGAAGATCAAGCCCTTGGTTGCCGCCAGATCGTGTTCCGCGAACACCGCGTGCAGCACGGGCCAGGCCAGGATGGCCACGCCTATCGCGCCCAGCATCAACGCCAGCCCGCGCCGCCGGTCCAGGCGTTCGCCCAGGACCAGCCACGCCAGCACCGCCGACATCATGGGCATGGTGAAGGTCAGCACCGCCGCGCGGGACGTACTGGTGCTGAGCTGCGCCCAGGCCACTGCCAGGTTGAAGACGGCCACGGCCAGCACCCCGCCCACGACGATGCCGGGCCACGCGTCGCGAGGCGGCAGCAGCGCCAGCCGCTTGGCGCGCGCCAGCAGCAGCAACAGAATGGCGCCGCTGCCCAGCCCCAGCACGCGCAGCGTAAACGGCGGGAAGATCGCCAAGATGATCTTCACCGCCGGCCAGTTCAAGCCCCAGAACAGGGCCAACGCCACCGGGATCAGGCGCACGCGGCTTTTTCCATGGCGGTCAGTTCGGACAGCCCCTGACGCTGCTTGCCTTGCTCATCGAAGTTCGCGGGATCCAGCCAGCGCTCGTAAGCGGCGCGCAGAGCCGGCCATTCGCTATCGATGATCGAAAACCACGCGGTGTCGCGACTGCGGCCCTTGTAGATCGTGGCTTGGCGGAAGATGCCCTCAAACTGGAACCCCAACCGCGCGGCGGCCTGGCGCGACGGGGCGTTCAGGCTGTCGCACTTCCATTCGTAGCGGCGGTAACCCAGCTCGTCGAACGCGCGGCGCATCAGCAGGAACTGCGCTTCGGTGGCGATGCGGGTGCGCTTGAGCTGGCGCGAGAACGATACGAAGCCGACCTCGATGACGCCATTGGCCGGGTCGATGCGCATCAAGGCCAGCGTGCCGATGGCCCGGCTGGTTTTCAGGTCGATGATGGCGTGGTGCAGCGGGTCGTTGCCCGCCTGGGCGGCTTCGGCAAAGGCGCGGTACGCGGCTTCATCAGCGAACGGGCCAACGCCCATGTAGGTCCAGTCGCTATCGTCCGGCGCCTGGCTGAAGGCCTGGTACAGGTCCGCCGCGTGCCGCTCGGCCGACAGCGGTTCCAGCCGGCAGTAGCGGCCGGTGGTGGATGTTAGCGGCGGACGCGGGCGCGGCGTCCAGCCGGGCACGTCGGGGCCGATGGGTTGTTGGAATGCATTGACGCGGGGTGGCATGCGGCGGGGCCTCATCTAGGGGTAAGCGCGCGCCGCCGGCCGTGGCGGACGCAACACGCAGAACCTCACGATATCGGAATCGTGGCATCATAAAAAGCACCACGATCCTGGAATTTAATGGGGCCATGAATATGCCAGCCCGGGCACCGACGCAGGCAGCAGCGCAGGTACCAACCCCGGCGCCAACCCAAATGCCAAGCCCGAACATTCCCGCCGACAGCGCCCTGCTGTCCAGCCCGCTTGCGCGTGGTCCCGGCGCCCTGCCCCGGCAGCGCCAGCTTATCCAGCGCTTGAAGCAAGCCATTCTGACCGGTCAGTTGCCTGCTGGCGGCAAGCTGCCATCGTCGCGCTCGCTGTCTGAAGACCTGGCGATTTCGCGCAACACGGTGCTGATTGCCTACGAGCAGTTGACGGCCGAAGGCTATGTCATCGCCGACCGCCAGGGCACGCGCGTTGCTCCCCTGTCGGCGCCCTTGTCGTCGCCTCTGTCGTCGCCCCTGTCATCGCCCTCGCTCACGGCCTCCCAGCCATCAGCAAACCGCACCGCCCAGCGCGCCTTGCCCCCCGCCACCGCCACGCGCCTGTCGCGCATCGTGACCACGCGCGCGCCCAGCGACAGTTCGCTGCCGCTGACGCCTGGCACGCCGGCGCTGACCCAATTTCCCTTGAACGCCTGGCGCCGCGCGCAAGACCGCGCCCTGCACGCAGCACCCGCCGCCACGCTGGGCTACGGCCACCCGATAGGCGAGCCCGCGCTGCGCGAAGCCATCGCCCAATACCTGCGCGTGTCGCGGGGCGTGCACTGCGACGCCTCGCGCATCATCATCACCGAAGGCGCCCAAGGTGCCTTGGCCTTGTGCGTGCAATTGCTGACCAACCCTGGCGACACGGCCTGGCTGGAAGATCCGGGCTATCGCGGCGCCAAGTCGGCCTTTCATGGTGGCGACCTGAACGTGGTGGCCATGCGCGTGGACGCCGACGGCATTGTCATCCCCGAAGACGCCTGGCGCACCCAACCACCGCGCCTGATCCAGACCACGCCCACGCATCAATACCCCACGGGCGCCGTGCTGTCGGTCGCGCGTCGGCTGGATTTGCTGGAACGCGCCCGGCGCGCGGGCGCATGGATCATCGAAGACGATTACGACAGTGAATTCCGCCATCAGGGCGAACCCATCGCCGCCATGCAGGGGCTGGTGCCCAACGCGCCCGTGCTGTACGTGGGCACCTTCAGCAAGACGCTGTTTCCCGCCTTGCGGCTGGGCTTTCTGGTGCTGCCCGAGGCGCTTGCCCAGACGGCGCTGCCCTCGGTCGTTGAGATGCTGCGCGGCGGCCATCGGCTGGAACAACTGACCCTGGCCGCCTTCATCGACAACGGCCAGTTTTCGCGCCACCTGGGTCGCATGCGGCGCCTGTACCGCGACCGGCAAGCCGCTTTGCGCGACGCACTGGCCACCCATTTGCGCGTTGACCACGAGGTGCTGGGCGGGCATAGCGGGCTGCATCTGACGGTGCGCCTGCCGTCCGACATTCCGGATCAGGCCATCGTGGCGCAGGCGCGGCTAGTTGGCATGAACCCCAGCGCGCTGTCGTCGTTCGCGATGGTGCCGCGTCCGGAAGACAACGGCCTGGTGATCGGCTATGGCAACACCAGCGCCGACCACTTCCCCACCATGATCAAACGCCTGGGTGACTTCGCGCGCCAAGCAAGGCGTTAGAGGATTGGCATTGGAGAATCAGCGTCGGAGAATCAGCGCTAGAGAATCAGCGCCGCAGCATCGGGCGCTTAACGCACGCCGCTAATTCACCAGGCCGCCCAGCACCAGTACCGCCAGCACCAGCCAGAACAGAAAGCCCAGGATAGAGCGACGCAGCAAGGCCTTGATGGCGGCCCACAGGAACATCAGCCCCAGCACCAGCAAGACAAAGTTGAAGATGGATGGGCTCATGCCCATGGCCTTGGACAGCCCGCCGTAGAAGTCGCCCAAGGCGCCGCCCAAGCCGCCCAGCAGCCACTTGATGCCCGCCACCACGGCGCGCAGCGCTTCGCCGAGCATGACGCCCAGCGATCCGAAAAATCCGTCGTCCTGTGGCATCAGCGGCGCGTGTCCATCAGCATGCGCACGGCCAGGCCGGCCAGCACGGTTCCCATCAGCCAGCGCTGAATCACCATCCACAAGGGCCGCCCCGCCAGAAAGACGGCGATGGAGCCCGCGGTGATGGCGATGACGGCGTTAACCGACAGGCTGATCACCACTTGCGTCATGCCCAAGGCCAGCGACTGCGTGAACACGCTGCCGTGGTCGGGCTGAATGAACTGCGGCAGCAGCGACACATACATCACCGCGATCTTGGGATTGAGCAGGTTCGTCACCAGGCCCATGGTAAAGAGGGTGCGCGCGCTGCTTTTGGGCAGTTCACGCACCTGGAACGGCGAACGACCGCCCGGCCGGATGGCCTGCCACGCCATGTACAGCAGATACAGAGCGCCGCCGATGCGCAGCGCGTCATAGGCCATGGGCACGGTCAGCAGCAAGGCCGTGATGCCGAATGCCGCGCAACACACATAGAAGATGAACCCGACCGCCACGCCGCCCAGCGAAATCAGGCCGGCGCGCGCGCCTTGGGAGATCGAGCGCGACACCAGGTAGATCATGTTGGGGCCGGGCGTCAGCACCATGCCCAAGGACACCAGGGCGAAGGCAAGAAGATGAGTCAGGTCGGGCATGTTGAGCCGGCGCGCGCCGGGTATTGAAGGAAAGTGATTCGCACACGTTATCGCAAAACTGTATCGGAACAGGGATTTTTTTGATGTTCCCAAACCCGCTTTCATCTCGTATCGCCCATGCCACACCGGCGTGGACAGGGCCTGCCGAGCAACATCCACGTCTTTACGACCGCGCCTGCGTAGCGATACAGTGAACCGATCGTACGACTGCATGGAGCACCTGAACATGCCGAATCGTCATCAGTCCCAGGGCGCAAGCCCCATCATCCGAGTCGGCATCGGAGGCTGGACCTACGCGCCCTGGCGCGGCACATTCTTTCCTGAAGGCCTGCCCCACGCGCGCGAACTGGAATACGCCAGCCAGCGGCTGACCGCCATTGAAATCAACGGTACCTACTACAGCACGCAAAAGCCGGCCACCTTCGCCAAGTGGCGCGACGAGACGCCGGACGGCTTTGTCTTTTCGCTGAAGGCATCGCGCTACGCGACCAACCGGCGCGAACTGGCGGGCGCGAAAGACTCTATCTTGCGTTTCGTGAACAGCGGCATCGCCGAGCTGGGCCCCAAGCTGGGGCCGGTGGTGTGGCAGTTTGCCCCCACCAAGACCTTCAACGCCGAGGATTTCGGCGCGTTCCTGGCGCTGCTGCCCGACAAGGTCGATGGCCTGCCGCTGCGCCACGTGCTGGACGTGCGCCACCCCAGCTTTGCTTGCGAGGAATACCTGGAACTGGCCCGCCGCCACCGCACCGCCACGGTCTACACCGACAGCGAGGATTTTCCGTCCATCGCCGACCGCACCGCCGACTTTGTCTACGCACGTTTGATGCGCGCCAGCACCGCGTTCAGGGCGGGCTATGCGCCCAAGGTGCTGGACGCCTGGGCCGAACGCCTGCGCACCTGGGCACGCGGGGCCGATCCGGCCGACCTGCCCCGCATCGGCCAACCGCCGCCTGGGGCGGCCCGCCCGCAGGACGTCTATGCCTTTTTCATCAACGGGGCGAAAGAGCGCGCACCGGCGGCGGCGCGCGCCATGATCGAACGGCTGTAAGCCTTACTGCGCGACCGGCGTGCGCAGCGTCACGAACTCTTCGGCGGCCGTGGGGTGGATGCCGATGGTGTCGTCAAACACCTGCTTGGTGGCGCCCGCCTTCAGCGCCACGGCGATGCCCTGGATAATTTCGCCGGCATCGGGGCCCACCATGTGCACGCCCAGCACGCGATCGGTCTTGGCGTCCACGATCAACTTCATCAAGGTCTTTTCCTGCGATTCCGTCAGCGTCAGCTTCATCGGGCGGAACCGGCTTTCGAAGAGCTTGACCTCGTAGCCGGCCTCGCGTGCTTCTTCGGTGGTCATGCCCACCGTGCCGATGTTCGGCAGGCTGAACACGGCGGTGGGAATCAGCTTGTAGTCGACCTTGCGGTATTCCTCGGGACGGAACAGGCGGCGCGCCACGGCCATGCCTTCGGCCAGCGCCACCGGCGTCAGCGGCACGCGGCCGATCACGTCGCCGATGGCCAGGATGGAAGGCTCGGCCGTGCGGTATTCGTCATCCACCTCAATAAAGCCGTCTTCACGCAGCTTGACGCCGGTGTTCTCCAGGCCCAGGTTGTCCAGCATGGGCCGGCGTCCAGTGGCGTAGAACACGCAGTCCGTCTCGATGACCGAGCCGTCCTTCAGCGTGGCCGCCAGCGAGCCGTCGGGCTGCTTGTCGATACGGGCAAGGTCCGTGAAAAAGCGCAGGTCGACGCCCTTTTTGGTCAGCTCGTCGCGCAGATGCTCGCGCACGCCCTGGTCAAAGCCGCGCAGGAACAAGGGGCCGCGATAAGCCTGGACGGTCTGCGCGCCCATGCCATTGAAAATAGAGGCGAATTCCACGGCGATATAGCCGCCGCCCACCACCAGCACACGGCGCGGCAGCGCCGGCAGGAAGAAGGCCTCGTTGGACGTAATGGCGTGTTCCTTGCCGGGGATGTCCGGCACGCTGGGCCAGCCGCCCGTCGCCACCAGGATGTTGGCGGCGGTGTGGCGTTGGCCGTTGATCTCGACGGTATGCGGGTCGACGATGCGGGCGTGGCCTTCCAGCAGCGTCACGCCGCTATTGACCAGCAAGTTGCGGTAAATGCCGTTAAGGCGCTCGATTTCGCGGTTCTTGTTGGCGATGAGGGTGGGCCAGTCGAAGGACGGTTTGCCCGTGGTCCAGCCAAAGCCGTGGGCCTGCTCGAAGTCTTCGCTGTAGTGGGCGCCGTAGACCAGCAGCTTCTTGGGCACACAGCCCACGTTGACGCAGGTGCCGCCCAGGTAGCGGCTTTCGGCCACGGCCACGCGCGCGCCGAAGCCCGCCGCGAAACGGGCCGCGCGCACGCCGCCCGAGCCCGCACCGATCACAAACAGATCAAAATCGAATGCCATATTGTTTCCTTCGCTATAGCCCGAGCGCCCGCGTTCACGGTCCGGGAAAACCGTATTTAACACTACCGGCGCGCGCCCTGCCCTTAAGCTCTGGCAAGATTCCCCAAAGGAAACCACACCATGAACACTCCCCCCCTGCATATCGGTATCGTCGCCTGCTCCGCCGAAGGCGCTGCGCTGTGCTATCGCACGCTATGCGCGGAAGGCGCGCAGCGCATGGGGCCGCACGCGCACCCCGAAATTTCCCTGCATACCCACTCACTGGCGGATTACGTGGTTTGCCTGGACAACAACGACCTGCCCGGCGTGGGCGCGTTGATGCTGTCGTCAGCCGGCAAGCTGGCGCGCGCGGGCGCCGACTTTCTGATCTGCCCCGACAACACCATCCACCAGGCGCTGGGCCACGTGCTGCCGGATTCCCCGCTGCCCTGGCTGCATATCGCCGAAGAAGTCGCGGCCGAGGCGCGGGCGCGCGGCTACCGGCGCATCGGCATCCTGGGCACCCGCTGGCTGGTCGACAGCAGCGTCTACCCGGACAAGCTGGGTGCGCAGGGGCTGGATTACCTGCGCCCCGCCGACGCAGACCGGATCACGCTGGGCCGCATCATCATGGACGAACTGGTCTATGGCGAATTCAAGCCCGAATCGGTGGCGCGGCTGCAAGGCGTGGTGGAACGCCTGCGCGATGCCGGCTGCGATGCCGTGGTGCTGGGCTGCACCGAATTACCGCTGGTGTTGAACGACGGCAATTGCGCGCTGCCCACCCTGGACTCCACCCGCATCCTGGCGCGCGCCGCGCTGTCCCGTGCCCTGGCGCCGCGCTGAGCGCGCCTAGATCTGGTCCAGGCCAAACTGCCGCAAGCGGTCCAGGTCCAGCACCTTGATCTGGTGATACGCCAGCGCCAGGATCCCGGCGTCCGCCAGCGTCTGCAAGGCCTGGTTCACGCGCTGGCGCGACAAGCCCGTCAGAAAGCCCAGCTCTTCCTGCGAAATCGCCAGCGTCAGGTCGGTGGACGGATACAAGCGCGGGTTGAACAACTGCGCCAGGGACTGCGCCACGCGCGCATCAGCGTCCAGCAGCCGATGGTTCTGGATGGACGCAATGAACTCGCCCATGCGGTCGTTCAATTGGCCGATGACGAAATGCGAAAACGGCAGGCTGGCGGCAAGCAGCGAGTGAAAGGTCGCGGTCGGCACCAACATCACGAGCGACGGCTGGATCGCCACCACATCGTATTTGCGCAGTTCGCGCTTGATGACGCTGCCTTCGCCGAACCAGCCCCCGCGCGGCACGCCGGAAAACGTGCAGCTGCGTCCCGATTCGTTATAGATGGCCAGCTTCAGCAGCCCCGTATGCACGCCCAGCCAGTAATCCGATGGCGCGTTGCGCCGCGCAATCCAGGCCCCGTTCGCCACGTGTTCCGCCCGCGACGTCGCCAGCACCAAATCCTGGTGCCGGGCGTCCAGCGCGCCGAACCAGGCACAGGCCCGGAACAGGCTGGCGAGCTCGGCATCGGAAACAATGTTTGAAACGTCGGACATGGGCGGAACCGTGTAAAACTGGGAGTTTTCGGGGTCGGCCGGCGGTCTGTCATGCAGGCGACAGACAGTATTTTCCGGCCGCCCCTAAGCTCACGCAAGCGACGGGAATCAAGCTTCCCGCAATCAGCACACCTCGAACAAGACAGGGGCCGCACGACGAGCCCCATTCGGAGACTAGGCATGAGCAGCATGTTCGACCATGGTTTGGGGCGCCGCGACGCCAACTACACCCCTTTGACGCCCGTGGACTTCATCGCCCGCGCGGCGGAAGTCTATGGCCACCGGCTTGCCGTGGTGCACGGCCAGGTGCGGCGCACATGGGGCCAGACCTACGAACGCGCGCAGCGGCTGGCCAATGCGCTGGAACGAGCCGGCATCAAGCGCGGCGACACCGTTGCCGTCATGCTGCCCAACATTCCCGCCATGGTCGAAGCCCACTTCGGCGTGCCGATGCTGGGCGCCGTGCTGAACACGCTGAACACCCGGCTGGACGCGCCCAGCGTGCTGTTCATGCTGGGCCACGGCGAAGCCCGCGCGCTGATCATCGACACCGAATATGCCGACATCGCCCAACGCGCCCGCGCCGAATTCCCCCACCTGACCGTCATCTCGGTCCACGACCTGGACGGCGCGCCCGCCACCCTGCCCGGCGCCGTCGACTACGAGGCCTTTCTGGCCGACGCCCCCGCCCGTTACGACTGGCAGCCGCCCGCCGACGAATGGGACGCCATTGCGCTGAACTACACGTCGGGCACCACCGGCGACCCGAAAGGCGTGGTCTACCACTATCGCGGCGCCTATATGAACGCCGTCAGCAACATACTTGAATGGGACATGCCCAAGCACGCGGTCTATCTGTGGACGCTGCCCATGTTCCATTGCAACGGCTGGTGCTTTCCGTGGACCGTCGCCGCGCGCGCGGGCGTGAACGTCTGCCTGCGCAAGTTCGACCCCAAGACGGTATTCGACCTGATCCGCGCCGAAGGCGTCACGCACTATTGCGGCGCGCCCATCGTGCAAAGCGCGCTGGCCAACGCGCCCGTCGAACTGCGGGCGGGCATCACGCACACCGTGCGCACCATGGTGGCGGGCGCCGCGCCCGCGCCGGCCGTCATCGCCAAGATGCGCGAAATCGGCTTTGAACTGACGCACGTGTACGGCCTGACCGAAGTCTACGGGCCGGCCGCGGTGTGCGCCCGCCAGGAAGCCTGGGACGCGCTGGACGATGAACGCCGCGCCTTGCTGACCGCGCGCCAGGGCGTGCGCTACCACTTGCAGGCGGGCGTGTCCGTGCGCAACCCCGACACCATGCAGGAAGTGCCCGCCGATGAGCAGACCGTGGGCGAGATCATGTTCCGCGGCAACATCTGCATGAAGGGCTATCTGAAAAACGAACGCGCCACCGACGAGGCATTCGCGGGCGGCTGGTTCCACACCGGCGACCTGGGCGTGATGACGCCGGACGGGTATGTGCGCATCAAAGACCGCAGCAAGGACATCATCATCTCGGGCGGCGAAAACATTTCCAGCATCGAAGTGGAAGACGCGCTCTACCGCCACCCCGCCGTGGCGGCCGTGGCCGTCGTGGCCATGCCCGACCCGAAGTGGGGCGAAACGCCTTGCGCCTTTGTCGAACTGAAGGCCGGCAGCACCGCCACCGCCGAAGAGATCATTGCGCATTGCAAGCTGCTGCTGGCGGGCTTCAAGGTGCCGCGCGCGGTGCGCTTCGGCGAACTGCCCAAGACGTCCACCGGCAAGATCCAGAAGTTTGAACTGCGCGCCGCCATCGGCGCGACCCAGGCCATTGATCTGGCCAGCCCGTCGGCCGATAGCGCGGTCGACACCGCCCCTGCCCAAGACAACCCCAACAAAGCCGCCTGAACGCCGGCGCCCCAGCAACCTTCATCCAGGAGTTTTTCGGCCATGACGTACCAAGCCCCCGTGAAAGACATGCTGTTTGTGTTGAACCATCTGGCCGGCCTGCCGCAAGTTGCCGCCCTGCCCGGTTTCGAGGAGGCCACGCCCGACACCGCCCAAGCCGTGCTGGAAGAATCCGCCCACTTCGCCGCCGAAGTGCTGGCCCCCCTGAACCACCCGGCCGACCGCGAGCCCAGCGCGTGGCGAGACGGCGCCGTCACCACCACGCCAGGCTTCAAGCAGGCCTTTCGCCAATACACCGAAGCCGGCTGGCAAGGCATGTCGCATCCACAGGAATACGGTGGCCAGGGCTTGCCCGGGCTGATCGGCTCGCCCTGCTCTGAAATGCTGAACGCCGCCAACCTGTCTTTCGCGCTGTGCCCCTTGCTGACCAACGGCGCCATCGAGGCGCTGCTGACGGCGGGTTCGCCGGAACTGAAAACACGCTTCATCGGCCCGATGATTTCCGGGCAATGGACCGGCACCATGAACCTGACCGAGCCGCAAGCCGGGTCCGATCTGGCCATGATCCGCACGCGCGCGCAACCGGTGGGCGACGGCACGTACCGCTTGTCTGGCACCAAGATCTTCATCACCTACGGCGACCACGACCTGACCGAGAACATCCTGCACCTGGTGCTGGCGCGCTTGCCGGATGCGCCCGAGGGTGTGAAGGGTATTTCCCTGTTCCTGGTCCCGAAGTTCCTGGTCAACGAAGACGGCTCGCTGGGCGCGCGCAACGACGTCACCTGCGTGTCCATCGAACACAAGCTGGGCATCAAGGCCAGCCCCACGGCCACCTTGCAATTTGGCGACGCGGGCGGCGCGCTGGGCTATCTGGTCGGCCAGGAAAACCGTGGGCTGGACGCCATGTTCATCATGATGAACGCCGCGCGCTACGCGGTGGGCGTGCAAGGCATCGCCATTGCCGACCGCGCCTACCAGCACGCGTTGGCCTATGCCGCCGACCGCGTGCAAAGCCGTCCGGTGGACGGGTCGGCGCGCGAGGCAGTGACCATCATCCATCACCCTGACGTGCGCCGCATGCTGGGCACCATGCGCGCCTTGACCGAGGCCGGCCGCGCGCTGGCTTACGTGACCGCCGGACACGCCGATCTGGCCCACGCCAGCGCCGACGCCGACGAACGCAAACGCCATCTGGCCATCCAGGAATTCCTGGTGCCCATCGTCAAGGGCTGGTGCACCGAAATGTCCATCGATGTCGCCAGCCTGGGCGTGCAGGTGCATGGCGGCATGGGCTTCATTGAAGAAACCGGCGCGGCGCAGTACTACCGCGATGCCCGCATCTTGACCATCTATGAAGGCACCACCGCCATCCAGGCCAATGACCTCGTCGGCCGCAAGACCCTGCGCGACGGCGGCGCCGTGGCGCAAGGCCTGCTGGAAGCCATCCGCCAGACCGAAACGGAATTGGAATCGCGCAGCGAACCCGCCGCAGGCCTGGTGCTGAAGCCGCTGCGCCAGGCCCGTCTGGCGCTGGCCAACGTGGTGGACTTCGTGCTGGCCAATGCGGCCAGCGCGCCGAATGCGGTGTTCGGCTCGGCGGTGCCTTATCTGCTGCTGGCCGGCACCACCTTGGCGGGCTGGCAGATGGCGCGCGCGCTCTTGGCCAGCCTGGAACACCAGGCTGAAGACCCTGAATTCCATCAGGCCAAGATCGCCACGGTGCAGACCTATGCCCTGCATAAGCTGACCCAGGCACCCGGCCTGGCGGCCGTGGTGCTGGGGTCCAAGGACTACGCGGTGCAACCCTGACCGGAAGGTGGCGGCGCGGCCTTGGCGGGCAGCGTCGCCACCCAGAACAACAGCGCCGTCACGCTGATGGCGCCGCCCAGCGCGCAGACGCCCAACCATCCCGCGCGGGCATACACGGCGGTCGACGCAATTGCCCCCAGCCCGCTGCCCACCGCGTAGAACATCATGTAGCCCCCGACCAGCCGGCTATGCGCCTGCGTGCTGATGCTGAAGATCATCGTCTGATTGGTCACATGCAAGGCTTGCAGCGCCACGTCCAGCACCAGCACGCCCACCGCCAAGGCCCATAGGCTGTGGTCCAGCAATGCAATGGGCAACCACGCCAGGCACAGCAGCAACAGGCCCGCGCCGGTGGTGCGCTGGCCCAGGCCGCGATCGGCCCAACGGCCGGCACGCGCCGCCATCAGCACCCCCAACACCCCCACCAAGCCGAACGCGCCCACCGCCGTGTGCGACAAGGAATGCGGCGGCGCGCTTAGCGGCAACACCAGCGCGGTCCAGAACGCGCTGATGGCGGCGAACATCAGCAAGGCGATCATGCCGCGCACACGCAGCACGGGTTCCGTAGCCAGCAGCGTCGCCATGGAACGCAGCAGGGCAACATAAGACAGGTTGGCCGTGGGCAGCCGACGTTGCGGCAAGCGATGCATGAGCACCAGCGCCAGCACGGCAGCCACCACCGCCGACACGCCGTACACCGCGCGCCAGCCCCAGGCATCGGACACCACGCCGGCCACCGTGCGCGCCAGCAGCAGGCCGATCACCACCCCGCCCTGCGCGGCGCCCACCACCCGGCCGCGTTCGCCGGGCGCGGCCAGGGCGGCGGACAGCGCCAGCAAGCCCTGCGTCATCGCCGTGCCCAGCAGGCCCAGCGCCACCATGCCCGCCAGCAGCCAGGGCGTGTTGGCGGATAGCGCCACCGCTACCAGGGCCAGCATCAAGAGGCCTAATTGGCCCAGCATCAATTGGCGTCGGTCCAGCAGATCGCCCAGTGGCACCACCAACAGCAGCGCCACCGCGCAGCCCAATTGGGTGGCCGTGACCACCACGCCCACCGCTCCCGGGTCCAGCGCGAACTCGCGCCCGATCGCATCCAGCAAGGGCTGCGCGTAATACACGTTGGCCACGCTCAAGGCGCAGGCGACCGCCAGCAACATAACTAGCGAGGTTGGCATGGGGCTGGGTACGGAATCCGCTGAGCCGACGGGATTGGCACGAGTATGTGAGGGGTCAGGCATAGGTTCGCTTCGGTTTTATTACGAAACCAGAATGCTAGGTCTTTAGGTTTTATAATGCAACCGTTCTGTCTAGTGCCGTTCCCGCCGTCCCTACGCCCATCCCTTTTGCTTGAGGACCCGACATGGTCAAACGCACCAGCCTTGAAGGCGCCGCCTGTCCGGTGGCGCGCTCGTTAGATGCCATCGGCGACTGGTGGTCGCTGCTGATCGTGCGGGATGCGTTTGACGGCATCCGGCGGTTTGGCGAATTTCAGAAAAGCCTGGGCGTGGCGAAGAACATTCTTAGCGACCGGCTGCGCACGCTGGTCGCCCACGGCATTCTTGCCGTGGCCCCCGCATCGGACGGCAGCGCCTACCAGGAATACGTGCTGACGGACAAAGGCCGCGCCTTGTTTCCCGTGATCGTCGGCTTGCGCCAATGGGGCGAAGACCACTATTACGGCCCCGCCGAAGCCCATTCAACGCTGATCGACCGCAAGCGCGGCCAAGCCGTCCGGCGCCTGGAAATCCGCGCGCAGGACGGCCGCCTGCTGGAACCCGACGACACGGTCGTGCAGAAGACGACGACGCCAGCTACCTAGGCGGGCCATTGCCCCGTGGCCAGCGCGGTCGGGGCGTAGTCATGGAACCGCCACCGCAGCGCCAAGGCGCCGGGGCGGCGCACCACGCGGCGCACGTGCACGCGCCACAGCCGTTCCGCGCCCGCGAAGGTCTGAATTTCAGGGCTGTCCAACACCACTTCCGCCCGGCCGGACACTTGCAACACGTCGCCCCGTTCAAAATCGATGAACACCAGCCCGGCGCGCGGGTTCGCCGTCAAATTGCCCAAGGTGTTGAAAAAGCGGTTGCCGGAAAAGTCGGGAATGGTCAGCACATTGCCGTCCACCCGCACGAAGCCGGGCTTGCCGCCCCGGTGCGAGACATCCACCGCCCGGTCGACGTTCCTCGTGTTGACCATGTCCGGGTTTACGTCCGGGTTCACAGCAAGGTCCATGTCCGGAGCGTCTACATACGACGCCACGAAAAACGTGTCGGACGCGCGGATCAACGCGCGCGCTGCGTCGTCCAACTGGTTTGCTTCGGCTTGCGCCGTGGCAACGCGCAACGACGGCGGACGCGAAAAGCTGAAGTCGCGCGCCTGAATGTATTGCGGGCAATTGCCGAACGACTGCGTGACCGCCACGTCAAAGCGCTGACCATCCCACGCGGCAACGCGGCCGTTCATGCGATTGCGGCGGCGCGTGTGCAATTCAATCCCCAAGAGGCCCACCGGCTGGCCCAGGTTCAGCCCCGCGCGCAGCGGGTCGTCGGCATCGGGCGCGGCGGCTAGGCTTAGCGTGTGCGGGTCGGGCGATACGGCAAAGCCCGGTTCGCCTTCCAGCACGCCGGCCCAGGGGTCGCCCTGCGCGTCCACCGTACCCATCACCACAAAGGGCAACTGCGCGAAGAACGCGCGGTGCTGGTCCGGCATGTAGTCGCGGATGACCTTGGGGCCGATCTGCGCCATGCGCACGGCCACGCCGATGCGCGTTTGCAGCAGGCGTTCGCCCGCATGCCAGGGGGATGCACTGTGCGGGGTAGCGTCAGCGTTGGTCATGATGCGGTCCTTGCGGTGGGGGCTGTTGCCGGTTTCAAGCCGCTTGCAAGCCCGCGGCGGTACGCGCCATGGGCACGAAGCCGGGCAGGTTCTCGATACGGTCCAGCCATGCACGCACATGCGGATAATCCGCCAGCGACACGTTGCCTTCGGGCGCGTGCGACACGTAGGCATAGCAAGCCACATCCGCGATCGTCGGCGTGGATCCCGTCAGGAATTCGCGGCCGCTCAGCTCGCCGTTCATGACCGTCAACAAGGCATGCGCGCGCGCCATGGTGGTGTCCGCGTCGTGGGCCGCGCCAAACACCGTGATCAGGCGCGCCGTTGCCGGGCCGTAGGCCAAGGGCCCCGCTGCCACCGATAGCCAGCGTTGCACGGCAGCCGCGCCGGCCGGGTCGCTGGGCAACCAGGCCTGGCCGCCGTAGCGCGTGGCCAGGTAAACCAGGATGGCGTTCGAGTCGGCCACCACCGTGCCGTTGTCGTCAATCACCGGCACCTGGCCGAACGCATTCAGCGCCAGGAATGCCGGGCGCTTGTGTTCACCGCCGCGCAGGTCGACGTCAACACGCTGGTGGGGCACGTTCAGCAACGACAGCATCAAGGCAACGCGGTGGGCGTGGCCAGACAGGGGAAAGCTATAGAAGGTCAACGGGGCGGCGGACATGGAGATTTCCAGAGTGGGTGAACGAGGGCTCCATGTTGGCCCTCCCCGCCCGCCGCGTGAACGGCCAGCCGCGACAAGACACTATTGCTGAAAATGAAAGGACAGCGCTGAAAGGACAGCGATGAAAGCGAAGAAAGCGCAGCGCCGCCCGCGCGCGGCGGCTCAGACCGGCAGCGCCGCCAGATCGCGGCGCAAGGCCTCTACGCAGAATTCAACAAAGCTGCGCACCTTGGCCGAACTGCGGCGGCCTTCCGGGTACACCACGTGCACCGGCATCGGCGGCAATTCAAAGTCGCGCAACACCACCTGCAAGGCGCCGCTTTTCAGGTGGCGGGCCACCTGGTACGACACCACCTGCGTCAGCCCCCACCCTTCGCAGGCGGCCAGCACGGCGGCCTGGAACGACGTGACCGTCAACTGCGATGACACGTTCATCCACCGCGGCTCCCCGTCCTGCATGAAGCGCCACTGCGCGCCGCGCCCTTCCATTGCCGCGGTGATCGTGCAAAAACGCGCCAGCGCATCGGGGTGTTCGGGCGCGCCGTGTTCCTGCAAAAACGCAGGCGCGGCGCACACCACGCGGCGCACGTGCCCAACGGGCACCGCCGTCAGCGTGGAATCCGGCAAGGCGCCGATGCGCACCGCAACGTCTACGCCTTCGTCCAACAGGTTGACAACGCGGTCCACCAACAGCGTGCGCAGCGAGACTTCGCGATGGGCGCGCAGATATCCCAGCACCACCGGCATCACGTGCAGTTCGCCAAAAAAGGCGGGCGCAGTGACATGCAGCGCGCCGCGCGGCACGGCCATTACGCCGGCGGCGGCGTCGTCGGCCTGTTCAACCTCTTCAAGAATGCGACGGCAATCGGCGGCGTAGCGCTGGCCGGCTTCGGTCAGGCGCAGGCTGCGCGTGGTGCGCACCAGCAGCAAGGCGCCCAGCCGCCGCTCCAGGGCGGCGACGCTGCGCGTCACGGTGGGCGCGGACATGTCCAGGCGCCGCGCGGCGGCGGCAAAGCTCTGCGCCTCGGCCACGGCCAGGAACACCGACATTTCGTGGAAGCGATTCATGGCTGGACCTTGGCGCGCGGGGCTTTGAATGGGGAGGGTGAGGGGGAAGCGGTTGGGGAAGCGGTTGGCGAAGATGGGGAAGAGGAAGCGGCTGGCGCCGCCCAGGCGGCGGCGCTGTCCTGGATGCATCGCCGCACGATATCGCCCAAGGCGACGGTCACAGAGTCGGGCTGCGCCTGCGCACGATACAGCGACAGCGCAATCGACGGCAAAGCAGGCAGGCCCTGTTCGCCCGGCGCCAACGCGCGCACGCTGGCGGGCAAGCCCAAGGGCGTGCGCACGGCCAAGCCTAAACCCGCCGACACCGCTGCCCACAGCCCAGCCAGGCTGGGGCTGGTGAACGCGGGTAGCCAATGCAGGCCGGCGCGGTCCAGGGCGTCGGTGGCGCAGGTGCGAAACAGGCACGGCGCCTCGAACGCCACCAAGGGCACATCGCCATCGCCATCGCGACTGCCAATGCGATCGCGATGGCCGTTGCCATCACCAGTGCCAGTGCCAGTGCCAATGTCAGCGCCATGCCTGCTGGCCGCGTGCGTGGGCTGCGCGGGGCCGATCCAGCGCATGGGCAGATCCAGCAAGCGCTCCGCATGCGGCACACGGGCGTCGTGGTCCCAGGCTAGGACCAGATCCAACTGCCCCACCGCCAGCCGTTCCAGCAATTCGGCATTGCGCGCGACCCGCGCTTCTATCCGCACCTTGGGATGCGCCCTGGCGAACTGGCCCAGAACCTGCGGCAACACCATTTCGCCAAAATCTTCCTGCATGCCCAGCCGCACCCGGCCGGAAAGCTCGCCGCCCTGCACTGCGCGCGCGGCCTGGTCGTTCAATTCCAGCAGGCGGCGGCCATAGGCCAGCATGGTCTCGCCCGCCTCGGTCAGCGCCAGGCCGCGCCCGGCTTTGCGCAACAGCGGCACGCCGGCCTGTTCCTCCAGCTTTTTCATCTGCGCGCTGATGGCGGACGTCGAGCGGCCCAGGCGGTCGGCCGCACGGCCAAAACTGCCCAGGTCCACCCCCGCGACAAAGCTGCGCAGCACATCCAGGTCAAAGGTCACCGGCCGCATTGGATAGTCCTGTTTTTCAAAACAATTGACGCAATATTTCCTGATTTTCAAAACGATAGCAGATGCGCAAACTGGCTGGGTCGTTATTACTTGCCCTTGGAGTTCTGCATGTCCGTGCCCGCTGCGCCCCCACTACCCCACTGCGCGCCCCACCCGGGGCCTCACCCCGCGCCCCGCCCCACCCACCGCTGGAAAGTGCTGGCGGTGGGCGTGGCCGCCAACGCCGCCTTCTCCGCCGCGGCGGCGGGGCTGCCTACCACCGCGGTGTTCATGCGCGCCGGTTACCGTCTGGACAACGATCAGTTGGGCTTGGCGCTGGGTTTGATGGGCTTGGGCGTGGCCCTGTTCGAACTGCCCTGGGGCTTGCTGACCGACCGCTGGGGCGACCGCCCCGTACTGTTTACCGGCCTGGGCGCGACCGCTGCGGCGCTGGCCTGGATGAGCGGCTTTGCCTCGCCGGATGGCGTCACCGTGCCCAGCCTGTGGCTGTTGGCGGTGGGCCTGGTGCTGGTCGGCGTGCTGGGGGGCAGTGTCAACGGGGCCAGTGGCCGGGCGGTGATGGCCTGGTTTGACGAAGGCGAGCGCGGCCTGGCCATGAGCATCCGCCAGACCGCCGTGCCCTTGGGCGGCGGCCTGGGCGCGCTGCTGCTTCCCTGGCTGGCGGCGCACGCGGGCTTTGCGGCGGTGTTCGGCGTGCTGGCGCTGATGTGCGCGGTGGCGGCGGTGCTTGCCGCTTGCTGGCTGCGCGAGCCGGCCTCCGACCTGCCTGCTCGATCCGCTCAAGTCGGCCAATCCGCCCAGCCTCGTCAGCCCGCTCGATCTGCTGGACCCGCCCAATCCGCCCAGCCTGCCCAAGCGGGCCACGGCTTGCCGGCCACGGGCCGACGCACCGCACCCTCGCCCCTGCGCAACGCGCGCGTCTGGCGCGCGGCCGCCGCTATCGGCCTGATGTGCTGCCCGCAATTCGCCGTGCTGACCTTCGCCACGGTGTTCCTGCACGATGTCAGCCACGCCGGCATCGGCACGCTCACGGCGGTGATGGTGGTGGTGCAACTGGGCGCGATGGTGGCGCGCATCGCCAGCGGCCGATGGACGGATCGCCACGGCAATCGGCGCGCCTATCTGCGCCGCTGCGCGCAATTCAGCTTCCTGCTGTTTGCGGCGCTGGGCGCGGTGGCGTGGGCGGTCAGCGGTGCGCCCACGGCGGCGGGCGCGCTGTGGGGCGTGGCGGGCCTGCTGGCGGCGGCGGGCATCTGCGCGTCCGCCTGGCATGGCGTGGCGTATACCGAACTGGCCACGCTGGCCGGTGCCGCGCGCGCCGGCACGGCGCTGGGCATGGCCAATAGCTGCGTTTACCTGGGCTTGTTCCTGACGCCGCTTGCGATTCCGCACGTGGTCGCGGTCAGTTCCTGGCCCGCCGCCTGGCTGCTGGCGGGCGCGCTGATGCTGGCAGCGCTGCCCTTGTTGCCGCGCCCCGCCCTCCGGCAGGCCGCCGATGTCATGCCTGGAATTCCTGCGTCAGCCACGCCAGGAAAGCCTTGACCGGCGGATGGCGTTCGCGCCCGGGCGCGCACAGCGCCTGGTAGGCCGCGCCCGGCACGCGCACCTGTGGCCGGTAGGCGGCCAGCGTGCCGGCGCGCACGCTGTCGGACACCATCACGGAACTGGCCAGCACCAATCCTTGCCCAGCGATGGCGGCCTGCAAGGCATAGTGTTCTTCCTCATAGGCGTGTACTGCCGACGGCGCCTGCCAGGCCGGCAAACCCGCCGCCTGGCACCAGGCGCGCCAGCCTTGGTCGTACAGGTCGGAGTCGCGCCAGCGCACGATGACCAACGCGGGGGTGGGCGGGGATGTGGGTGGCGGTGTGCGCTTTTCCAACTGTGCGATTTGCGTCGGCGCACCGTAGACGCCGAACCATTCCGGCAACGTAGCCGCGGTATGCAAGGCCGGATACCGTTGGCGGCTGTAGCGCACCGCCACGTCCACGCTGGCGTCTTGCAACAGGTCGACCGCGTCCGCGCCGGTTTGCAGGTTCAACTGATATTGCGGATAGGCCTGGTGAAAGCGCCCAAGGCGCGGCACCAGCCACAGCGCCGCAAAGGAATGCGTGGTGGACAGGGTCAGCGCGCCCGATGCGGGTTCGGGACGCAAGGCATCCAGCGTCTGGGAAATCTCCAGCAAGGCGCCATGCACGCTGGCGAACAGGCGCGCGCCGCTGTCGGTCAAGCGCACGCCTCGCGGCACGCGGTCAAACAGCGCCACGCCCACTTGGCGTTCCAGCAATTTGATCTGGTGCGACACCGCCGTGGGCGTCACGGCCAGTTCCGCCGAGGCCAGCTTGAAACTGCGCAGCCGGGCGGCTGCCTCGAAGGTGCGCAGCGCGGTAACAGGCAGGGTCGTGAACATGGATTTCAGGCATTTCTTGGGATGAATTGAATTCATCGTAATCAAGGATTCGTCATTTGTCGCGGGATTGGGTGATGCCTACATTTAAGTATTGAACTTGAACCCACCCAAAGGACTCACCATGAATTCAAATCACCCCACTCAACGCTTGCTAATCCTGATCGGCAGCCCCCGCCGCGACGGCAATAGCGCGGCCTTGGGCGCGGCCGCGCAACGCGGCGCGAACGCCGCCGGGCTTGCCACCACCCTGCTCTTTCTGGACGACTACCTCAACGGCTTCCTGTCGGACCTGCGGCACCAGCCAGCGCCCGAAGACCGCTATCCGGAGCTGTTCCTGGAACATTTTCTGCCGGCCGACGGCGCCCTGATCTGCACGCCTATCTATTGGTACGGCATGTCGGCGCAGACCAAGGCGTTCTTCGACCGCTCGTTCACGCACTACGCGGGCAGCGGGCCGGAGCCGGAACGGGTCAAGGCGCGCATGACCGGCAAGCGGCTGGGCCTGGCCGTGGCGTCTGAAGAAACCTACCCCGGCGCGGCATTGGGCATCGTGCACCAGGTGCAGGAATACGCGCGATATACGCACTCGGACTTCGTGGGGTTTGTGCATGGCGCCGGCAACCTGCGCGGCGAAATCGCGGCCGACCCGCGAGAGCCCTTGCTGGCGGCCGAGCAGTTGGGCGCCACGTTCTTCAGCCGCAAATACTCGGACTACCGGATCGAAACGCCGCGCGCTCGCAACGTCTGGGAATCCGCGCGCAGCAACGCGCCCGGCGTGCTGCCGTAAACCTGCTTGAACACGCGGGTCAGGTGCGCCTGATCCGCAAAGCCCACGGCCTGGGCGGCCTGCGCCAAGGGCAGGCCGGCGCGCAACAGCACCCGCGCCCGCGCCACCCGCCAGTTGCGTAGCCAGGCCTGCGGCGGCAGGCCGTAACGGCGCGCGAACTGCTTGACCAGCGTGGTGCGATGGCGGTCCTGCGCGCGCGCCAGCGCTTCCAGGTCTGGCGCGCAAGCCGGGTCGGCGGTCATGCGTTCGCGCAGCAAGGCACAGACGTCCGCCGCGTCCTTCCCGTCGGCACTGCGGGCATCGTCAGGACGGTCCGCGCCATTGGCTCCGTCTGCACCATTGGCGCCGTCTATATGCTCCGCGCCGATGGCCTTGCCGTGCGCCGCCAGAAGACCAAACAAGGCGGCCGAGATGCGTTCGCGGCGTTCGCCATCGGGGATAGCGGTTGGCGTCAGCGCGGCCAGCCATTGTGTGCACAGCGCGGGCGCCGTGATGACCGGCGCGGCCAAGCGCGAGACAGCACCAAACAAGGCCTGCGCGTGGTCATCGAACCAGGCGGCGTCGATGTACGCCATGCGGTAAGCCAAGGGCGCATCCGACGTACCGCCCGTATGCACCTGGCCGGGCGCGATCACCACCAGATCGCCCGCGGCGGCCGAATGCGCCACGCCATGCACCGTGAACGCGCAGTTGCCGTGTTCCACAGCGCCGATGGACCAGGCGTCGTGGAAATGCGGCGCGTAGCGATAAGCGCGCAGGTCAGCGATCAGCACGTCGCCGGGCAAGCCCGCGCCGCAATGCCAGATGTGTTGGGAAACCGCCATGGGATCGCCAAGAAAAAAACAATACGGCCGCTAACCGAAGTACCCGCCGTCGGCCTTCAACGAACGGGCCAACAGCCACGCATTGCCGGGGTTTTCGCCCACGCGGCGGATGGCGTAGGGCCACCAGTCGCCACCAAAGGGCAGATAAACCCTGACGTTATAGCCCAGGTCGCGCAGCGCCAGTTGCCAGTCCGGCCGCACGCCATAGAGCATTTCAAATTCGAACGCGTCGGGCGACCAGCCCCGTTCGCGCGCCAAGGCCATGATGGCGCCGGCCAGGCGGTCGTCGTGCGTGCCGAACACGGGGTAGAAGCCCGCCTCGCGCGCCTCGCGCGACAACATGATGGCAGCCGCGTCCAGATAGGCGTGGTCGATGCGGTCGCGGCCCGCGTGGTCCAGCGCGCGCTCAGGAAACGCGCCCTTCACCAGGCGCAAGGACGTGTGCTGGCGGATCGCCCAGGCCAGGTCTTCGGGCGTGCGCCGCCGCCGCGCCTGCAAGGTCAGGCCAGCGGGCAGGCCCGCTTCCAGCAAGCTGCGGTGCAAGGCGCAGGTGCGTTCGCGGATGCCAGCATCTTCCATGTCCAGCACCATCCAGTGCTGTCCCGCCCGCGCCGCCTGGCCCGTGTCCTGGCCCGCCGCCTGCCGCAGCGCCTCGCCGATACGCCGCGCGTTGGCCTCGCCCAGCGCGTCGCTGGCCATGTAGCCGATGGCGGTGGGGTCCACCGACACATGCACGTCCAGGCCCGCCGCGCCCAGCGCGCCGCAAGCGTTGATGGCCTGCGACACGTTGTGCTCGATGGCGGCCGGGTCGGCCACGTATTCGCCCAGGTAGAACAGCGACGCCCGGATGCCGTGCGCGTCGCGCAGCCGCAGCGCGGTGCGCACGGCGGCGTCTACGTCCGCCCCGCCCACAAAGCGCTGCGCCAGCGACGTGCGCGCTGCCACCGCCCGCATGGCGCGCCCCATCGCGGGGCTACGCGCCAGCGCGATGGTGGTTCTTTGGAAAATGCTCATGGATGCTCCCGCTAGAGAGCAACACTATGGCTGCGCGGCGTGGGCCTGTATTGAACGCCCGTGAATCTTGAACCCTTCCGGATTCAAGGCCGGAACGGCGCGGGGTCCAGCGGCAATTCCAGGCCGGCCATCTGCGCCGTCAGCAGCGCGGCGCTGCCGCAGGCCAAGGTAAAGCCCAAGGCGCCCTGGCCGATGTTGAGCCACAGGTTGTCGGCCGCGGGGCTGCGCCCGATCAGTGGTTTGCCGGTGGGCGTGGCGGGACGCAGGCCGGCCCAGGGGATGGCCTGGGTCAGGTCCAGCGCCGGAAACGCCTCGCGCACCTGTTGCTTCAACAGCGCCACGCGCGCCGGATCGATATCGGCGTTGGCGCTGCCGATATCGACCATGGCGGCAATGCGCAGCACCTTGCCCACGCGCGCGTAGACAATGCGGCGCTCGTAGTCCGTGACGCTGATGCGCGGGGCCACGGTGTCGTCGTCGGCCAAGGGCACGCTCAAGCTGTAGCCCTTCAGCGGATACAAGGGCACGTCATGCCCCAGCGGCTTGAGCAGCGCGCGGGTGCCGATGCCGGTGGCCAGCACAATGGCGTCGGCGCCGATATCGCCGTTGCGCGTGTTCACGGCCACGATGCGGCGGCCTTCCCGCTGCAATCCGGTTACCGGGTTGGACATCGCGCATTCCACGTTGCCCAACAGTTGCAGGCGGTCGAACAGGCCTTCGGTGAACTGGCGGCAATCGCCGGCTTCTTCGCTGGGGGTGTAGATGGCGCCGGCCAGCTTGCTGCCCATGGCGGCAAGCGCCGGTTCCATCGCCAGGGTTTGCGGGGCGTCCAGCACCTGCTGCTGCGCGCCATGGCCCGCCTGGTACGCCACCAGCGCGCGCGCCTTGTCCAGCAAGGCCGCGCTGCGATAGGCGATCAGCTTGCCGTTTTTCAGATGGCCGAAATCCAGGTTTTCCTGTTCCAGCAGCGTGTGCATGACGTCGCGGCTCAGGTACGACAAGCCCAGCAATTGCGCGGTGGACGCCTTGGCGACCGACGCGCGGCACGCCAGGGCAAATTGCAGGCACCAACGCCATTGATGGGGGTCCAGCCTGGGCCGGAAACGCAGCGGGGAATCTTGGCGCAGCAGCCAGCCGGGCACGCTGGGCAGCACGCCCGGGCCGGCCAGCGGGGCCACATAGCTATAACTGAGCTGGCCGCCATTGGCGTAGCTGGACACTTCCGCCGGACGCGCCTGGCTGTCCACCAGCACCACGTCGTGGCCCTGGCGCGCCAGGAAATAGGCGGACGTCACACCGACCACGCCCGCACCGATTACGCAAACGCGCATGCCTTCATCCAAGAGAACAGGGAACGGCTCCATTCTGGAGCGCGCGCGGGCCGTCCGGCAAATGCCAAACGCCGCAGCATCCATAACAAAACATCATGCCCTGGGTTTCAGTTCAGGCGGCGCGGTGCAGTTTGATGATGGCGGCGGCGGTGGGGTCGCGCACCAGGTCGGCCAGGGTGTAGGCATTAAGCGCGTCATAAAACGCCGCCAGCGTCTGCGCCAACACGCCCGCCAGCCGGCACGCGCCGTCCAGCGCACAGGGCGGTTCGCGGCAATCGATCAAGGGCCCTTGCTGTTCCAGTTCGCGGATCAGGTCGCCCACCTGATAGGCAGACGGCTCGCGCGCCAGGCGCATGCCGCCGCCCTTGCCACGCACCGTGCTGACCCAGCCGCGCTGCGACATGAAGTGCACCACTTTGACCAGATGATTGCGCGACACGTCGAACCGCCCCGCGATCTCCGGGATGGTCACGGCGGCGGGCCGGTCACGGCATTGCGTCAGGTACATCAGGACGCGCAGGCCGAAGTCGGTGAATCGGGTCAGTTGCATGGCGTGGATGGGGCCCGGGTCGGCCTGGCAAGATCAGGCCGCCAGGATACACCGCTCAGGCGGGCGCGCCGCCGGTGCCGAACGCTTCGGCATGGATGCGGCCCGGGTCCACACCCAGCTCCAGCAAGGCGGCGCGTTGCGCGGCCATGAAGGGCGCCGGCCCGCACAGGTAGTAGTCGGCGCCGGGCACGATGGCGTCGTCCGTGATGGCGCGCAGGTCCACGCGGCCGCGATGGTCGTAGTCCACCCCGGCCTGGTCGCCGTGGCCCACCTCTTCGTAGAAGACCGCCTTGCGCACATTGCCGCGCTCGGCCGCAATCTGGTTCACATGGTCTTTCATGGCGTGCACCGAACGGTTGCGACAGCCGTGAACAAAACGGATCTGGCGTTCGTCGTTGGCGCGGACCAGGTGATTCAGCATGGACACCATGGGGGTCAGGCCGACGCCGCCGCTCACCAGCACCACGGGCGCATCGCTGTCGTCCTTCAAATGGAAATCGCCCTGCGGCGGCGCCACGTCCAGCACGCCGCCCTCTTCCAGGCGGTCATGCAAGGCGTTGGACACGCGCCCTGCCGGTGTGTCGGCCCCGGCCGCTTCGCGCTTGACGGAAATACGCAGCCGGTCCTGGCCGGGCGCGTCCGACAAGCTGTATTGGCGCGGCTGCATCAGGCCCAGCTCGGGCACGTACACGCGCACCGACACATACTGCCCCGGACGATAGGCCGGCACGGCCCCGCCGTCGGACGGCGCCAGGTAGAAGGACGTGATCTCGGCGCTTTCCGGCTGCTTGCCCACCACGCGGAAGGCGCGCCAGCCCGTCCAGCCGCCCGGCTTGGCGGCGGATTCCGCGTACAGGCGGGATTCTTCGGCAATCAGCAGATCGGCCAACTGGCCGTAGGCGGCAGCCCAGGCGTCCACCAGTTCATCGGTGGCGGCCGCGCCCAGCACTTCGCGGATGGACGCCAGCAAATGCTTGCCCACGATGGCGTAGTGCTCGGGCCGAATACCCAGGCTGACGTGCTTGTGCACGATGCGCGTAACCACCGGCGCCAGCACCGAGGGGTCGTCGATGTGCTCGGCATACGCCGTCACCGCGCCCGCCAAGGCGTGCTGCTGCTGGCCACCGGCCTGATGGCCCTGATTGAAGACGTGCTTCAGTTCAGGATTGTGTTCGAACATGCGCGCATAGAAATGGCGCGTCAACGCCACGCCGTGGGTCTTGAGGACGGGGGCTGTCGCTTTGACCAGCGCGCGGACTTGGGGGCTCAACATCTGCTGCTCCTTGGAGGGCGATCGGGGATCGCTTTTTAAACATGCATCAATAATACATCTTTAAATCCGAAGGATGAAACAAGGGTCTAAATGTTCGTAATGTCAGTCAGCGTCGCGTAGCCATTCGCCAACAAGTGTTAGCGCAGGCAAGTCGCAGCCGACGGCGCCGCGCCAGGTTGGATACGTTGTGTTATCAGTGGGCGCCCGCCAGACCACCGAGGCCATCCACGCGCTGCCCAGGCGCCAACTGCACGCCCGCCAATGACCGGGCGGCGCACGCAAGCGCCATTGGCCATCCGGACCCGGATTCAGCCCGAACAAGGCCATATCCGCCGGAAAATCAAGCTCCGCCGCCTTGATGAAGGCCTCTTTCAGCGTCCACAGCAGATAAAAGTGCTGGCATTGCGCCGGCCCCGTCAGCGCCGCCAGCGCGGCGGCCTCTTCCGGCCTGCATACCCACTGCGCCAGCCGGGAAAAATCGCGCGGACGCAGGCTTTCAAGATCCGCCCCCAGCGGCCATCCCGCGGGCGCGCTGGCGCAAACCGCGTGGCCGCCGCTGTGGCTAAGCGACATCATCGCGCCAGGATCGGCCTTCCGCCTTACTTCATGCTTCAGTGCCCGGCTGACGCGCCAGTCTTCCTGGGCTTTGCGGCCTGTTCGCCCGGACGCGCGGGCCGCGTCGTCCAGGGACAAGTCCGTCGCTCGATAGTGATCGGCGGCGCCTTGGTCCGCCCAATACATGAATAGTTCCTGAATATCCACAGCAACAAGTAACCGATTATATTTTTTACAGATCTGCGCCCTAGCTAATAGACGAAGACAAAGTAACCATTAAAAACAAAGTATGCGCAACTCGACATAGTAGAATCGCGCGCTATGTTGACGTTTTCAATCGCGCAATGGCAAGGTTGGACGCAAGGAATGGAGTCGCCCGACGACTGGTTTTACTGGGCGCAACACCCTTACTGCCCTCTTGATAACCCACGCGCGCCCCGCCTCGATTTTTTGCCGCCCATGCAACGCCGCCGACTCAGCCCACTGGCTCGCGCGGTGTTCGAGTGCGCGTGGCCGCTGGCTGCCGATCGCCCCGCGATGCCCCTGGTGTTCGCCTCGCAGCACGGCGAAACCAGCCGCAATTTCGGCCTGTTGCAATCCTTGGCGGCGGATGAACCCTTGTCTCCCACCGCGTTTGGCTTGTCGGTGCACAACGCCATTGCCGCGCAGTGGTCGATCATACGCCGCGAAACCACTGAATCCGTTGCCATTTCCGTGGACGACGACGGCCTGGAACACGCCTTCATCGAAGGCGCCATGCTGTTGGACCAGGGGCATGAAGACGTGCTGGTGGTGCTGGCCGAAGAGCGCCCGCCCGCCCCCTATGCCCCGTGGATCGACGACGTGCCCTACACCTACGCCGCCGCCTTCCACCTGCGCGCGGGCACGGAATGGACGCTGGCCATGTCGGCCGAGCCGGCCCCGCGCCCTGACGCGGAGGCCACCGCCGGCCCCGCCTCCGACGCATCGCAAACCTGGCCCAACCCCTTGAATCTGCTGCGCCATCTGACGCTGCGCACGCCCTCCTGGGGGCATGCGAATCGCGCCCGACGCTGGACCTGGACCCGCAACGCATGACCAGCCCTACCCAACCCCGCCAGGACTTCTGGCTCTGGCGCCTGTTGGCCACCGGCATGGCGTTCACCATGTTCGGCGTGGGCGGCGTGCTGTTGCGCGTGCTGGTCTTCCCGCCGCAGCGCTTGTTGCCGGGCGGTAAGCTGGAACGCCAGCGCCGCGCGCGCTGGGCGCTGAACGGCACGTTCCGCCTGTTCATCCGGTTCATGGTTCGCGTGGGCATCCTGACCGTGGAATTCAAGGGTGCCGAGCGCCTGGGCAAGCCCGGGCAGATGATTCTGGCCAACCACCCGTCGTTGCTCGACGTCGTCTTCCTGGTGGGCCATGTCAAGAACGCCAACTGCATCGTCAAGCACGGCCTGGCCACCAACCCGTTCACGCGCGGCCCCATCGCCAACGCCGGCTACATCACGAACGACGAGAGCTTCGACATGTTCGACCGCGCCGCCGACGTGCTGCGCAACGGCGAAACCCTGATCGTCTTTCCCGAGGGCACGCGCACGCCCCCCGACGCCTTGCCGCAATTTCACCGGGGCGCCTGCGCCATCGCACTGCGCGGGGCGCGCGTCGTCACGCCCGTCGTCATTCAGATGAACCCGCGCAGCCTGACCAAGGGCGAACCGTGGTACCGCATTCCGGCGCGCCGGATGCGCTATGTGATCCAGGTGGGCGAAGACATCGACCCCACCGTCTGGAGCAGCGCGCACCCCCTGCCCGCCGCCGGACGCAAGATGAATGCCTGGCTGCATGCCTATTTCGAAGCCGAGCTGGCGCGCACCGCGCCCGCCGGTGCTGTCATGAACGAACAAGCCACCCGGGCGGGTGGCAGCGGAGTTGAAGCGGGATGAACCAACTGGAACTTGAGCTCAAAACGCTCGTCATCGAATCACTGGGTCTGGAAGACATCACCCCCGACGACATCGCGTCCGACGCGCAACTCTTTGGCGACGGCCTGGGGCTGGATTCGGTCGATGCGCTGGAGCTGGGCCTGGCGCTGCAAAAGCGCTACAGCATCGCCATCGACCCTGAAACGCGCAACATGCGCGAGCATTTCACCAGCATCAACAGCCTGGCGGCCTTTGTCACCGCGCAGCGGCGCGCCTGACGCACGGAGTCCACGATGCATACCCGCGAGGACATCTTCAATACGCTGCGCGATGCGCTGGTCGAACTGTTCGAGATCGAGCCCGAGCGCGTCACGCCAGAGGCCAATCTGTACACCGATCTGGAAATCGACAGCATCGACGCCATCGACCTGATCGACCACGTGCGCCGCCAGACCGGCCGCAAACTGGACGCGAACGACTTCCGCACGGTGCGCACCGTGGAAGACGTGGTCCAGGCCATGTGGCAAAAGCAGGCTCCCGACGCATGAAAGGCGGCGTGGCGGCCGGTTTGGCCGTGGCCGGCGTGGCGTACCCCTTCGTGGTGCACGCAACGCTGGGGCGGGTCAGCCCCGCGTGGCTGGCCTTGCCGCTGGCCGTTCTGTGGCTGCTGCGCGGCCTGACCGCGCGCACCGGGCAGCCCGGCGGCCGCTTGCTGCCCGCCGTCGCCGTCACCTTCTGTTTGATTCTTGCCGTGTCCAATACCGAGGCATGGCTGCGCTGGTATCCCGTGATGGTCAACGCGATGATGCTGGCCATCTTCGGCGCCAGCCTGCGCGTGGGCCGCCCGGTGGTCGAACAACTGGCGCGCCTGCGCCACCCCAATCTACCGCCCGAAGGCGTGCGCTATACGCGCAACGTCACGCGCGCCTGGTGCGTGTTTTTCGCCTTGAACGGCGCGGTCGCGGCGGGCTTGGCCGCGTGGGGGCCGTGGAACTGGTGGGTGGCCTATAACGGCGCCATCAGCTATGGCTTGATGGGCCTGCTGATGGCAGGCGAATGGCTGCTGCGCCCGGCAGCCGCGAAGGCGGTTTAAACCATGCGCTGGACACCGCTGGAACACCTGTTGCTGCCGTCGGACGATACCGACAACCTGTGCATCGCCGACGATCCGCCGCTTGCGCGCGCCGCCTTCGCGCAAGCCAGCCTGCGCGTGGCCGGGGCCTTGCAGGCGCGCGCGCCGCAGCGCGTCGCGCTGTGGTTCGACGACGCCGCGGCGCTGGCCGTTGCGCTCTTCGCCTGCTGGCGCGCGGGTGTCATCGCCGTGCTGCCCGGCGATGCCCAACCCGCCACCTGCGCCGCGCTGGACGCGGATGTCGCCGGATGGATCACCGACGCCGACCTGCCCCTGCCGCCCGCCCGGCAATGGCGGCTGGCCGACCTGCAAGACCATTCCCCGCTGGCACCCGCCAATCTGGACCTGTCCCTCGGCCTGGTGCTGTGCACCTCGGGCTCAAGCGGCACACCCAAGCATCTGCACAAACAATGGCGGCAGCTGTCGGCAGAGGTCCATGCCTTGCAGCAGCAATGGCCGGACCTTAATGCGCCCGTGCTGGGCAGCGTCTCGGCCCAGCACATGTATGGCCTGCCATTCCGCGTGCTGTGGCCGCTATGCGCGGGCAGGCAGATCGACCGCCGCCAGCGGCTCTATCCCGAAGAGCTGCAACAGGCCAGCCTGCGCTATCCGTCCTTCACCTGGATCGCCAGCCCCGCCTTGCTGCGCCGCCTGGGTCAACGGCTGGACTGGGCGCAACTGCGCGGCCGGCTGCTGCGCATCCACTCGTCGGGCGGCGCGTTGCCGCCCGAGGTTTCCGACGACATTGAGCGCGAACTCGGCCTGCGCCCCACCGAAATCTACGGCAGCTCTGAAACCGGCGCGGTGGCCTGGCGCTGCGGGTCGGCGGACTGGCAGCCACTGCCGGGCGCGGCCATCAGCGTGAACGCCGACGGCGCCTTGGGCGTGCGATCGCCATGGGTACAGACCGCCGACGAGCAGACCGCGGACGGCGCACGGCTTACCGCCGATGGCTTCCAGCTACTGGGCCGTCTGGACCGCATCGTGAAGATTGAAGAGAAGCGGATCTCGCTGCCCATGCTGGAACAGTCCTTGATGCGCCACGCCTATGTCAGCGACGCGCGCGTGGGCAACGCCACCGGCGCCACGCGCCTGACCGGGCTGGTGGCGCTATCGGCCACGGGCCTGCACGCGCTGCGCAACCAGGGCCGCAAAACTGTCGTGGACACGCTGCGCGCGCACCTGGGCGCCGGATTCGAATCCTTGGCCATTCCGCGCGCGTGGCGCTTTTTCAGGCACCTGCCCAGCAATGCGCAAGGCAAGCTGCCGCAGGCTTTGTTCGACGCGGCGGCCGGCCCGCGCCCGGTGGACCCTATCACCCAGGAAGTATCCGGCCAGCCCGCCAACGAACGCCGCTACATGCTGGACATCCCCTACGACCTGGCTTACTTCAGCGGGCATTTTCCGTCCGTGCCCGTGGTGCCGGGCGTGGCCCAGATCAGTTGGGCCGTATCGATCGCCCAGCGCGATCTGTGCCCCGGCCTGCGTTTTGGCGGCATGGAAGCCTTGAAATTCCAACGCCTGCTGCGCCCAGGTGACCAAGCCCAACTTGCCTTGCGCTGGGACGACGCCCGGCAGAAGCTGTATTTCACCTGCACGGTGGACGATGCCCCCTGCTCGTCCGGCCGCATTCCGCATCAAGACGGCCATGCCGCCCCATAATCTCTGCGCGGTCATCCCCGTCTATAACCACGGCGCCACCGTCGCGGCCGTGCACGCGCAATTGGCGGCGCAGGGCCTGCCCTGTGTATTGGTGGACGACGGCTCCGAACCCGGCTGCGCCGCCGTGCTGGACACCCTGGCCGCGCAACCGCGCACGCATCTGATTCGCCGCGCCGAGAACGGTGGCAAGGGCGCGGCGGTGCAAGACGGCCTGCGCGCCGCCGCCACGTTCGGCTACACCCACGCCTTGCAGGTGGATGCCGATGGCCAGCATGCGCTGGCGGACGCCGTGGCCTTGGCCGACGCTTCCCGCGCCAAGCCTCAAGCCGTGATCTGCGGCGCGCCGGTGTATGGCAACGACGTGCCGCGCAGCCGTCTTTACGGGCGCTGGCTGACCCGCGTCTGGGTATGGATCAATACGCTGTCGTTCGACATCCCCGACGCCATGTGCGGCTTTCGCGTCTATCCGCTGGCGCGCGTGCTGCCGGTCATTGAGCAGGCCAGCGTTGGTCGGCGCATGGATTTCGACATCGCCATCCTGGTGCGCCTGCATTGGCGCGGCGTGCCGATGGCGTGGCTGCCCACCCGCGTCAGCTACCCCGAAGGTGGCGTGTCGCACTTCAAGGGCCTGCGCGACAACCTGTTGATCAGCCGCATGCACGCGCGGCTGTTCTTCGGCATGCTGGGCCGCGCGCCGGCCCTGCTTTGGCGCCGCCTGGCGCAAAAGGCGCGCCCGTGAGCGCCGCCGATCCCCACTGGGCCCACCAGGCTGAACGCGGCAGCCCCGCGCTGATGCGCCTGACGGCCTGGGCCGCCCGCAAGCTGGGCCGCCGCGTCGTGGCGCCGGTGGTGTGGTTGGTCGTGCTGTACTTCTACGCCTTCGGCGGCCGCGCGCGGCGTGCTATCGCGCAGTACCAGCAGCGGCTGTCGCAAACCGCGCCGCTACCCCGCACCCTGCCCGTATACCGCCAGTACCTGGCCTTTGCCGACGCCATGCTGGACAAGCTGGATGTCTGGCAAGGCAAGATCACGATGTCGCACCTGGACATCTCCGACCCCGACGGCCTGCATGCGCAGATGGGCGTGGGCCGGGGCCAGATCCTGGTGGGCTCGCACCTGGGCAATATCGAAGTCTGCCGCGCGCTGGCCGAACAGTCGGGCCTGCTGCGGCTAAACGTCTTGGTGCACAGCAGGCATGCCGTCCACTTCAACCGCCTGCTGGGCGAGGCGGGCGGCGGGCTGCGCATGATTCAAGTCAGCGAACTGGATGCGCCCGTCATGCTGGACCTGGCGCAGCGGCTGGAGCGTGGCGAATGGCTTGCCATTGCCGGCGACCGCGTGCCGCTGCAAGGCGACCGCACCACCCTGGTTGATTTCCTGGGTGCCCGCGCCGCGCTGCCGCAAGGGCCGTGGCTGCTGGCCGGGCTGCTGCGCTGCCCCGTCAATGTGCTGTTCTGCACGCGCCACGGCGCGCGTTATCGCGTCGCCATGGAACGCCTGTCCGACGGTATCGAATGGACGCGCGCGACGCGCCAGGAACGCATCGCCCATTGGGCGCAACGCTACGCCGACCGCCTGGCCGCGCATTGCCGCCAGGCGCCGCTACAGTGGTTCAACTTCTACCCCTTCTGGAAAGACGATGCGTAAACGAGGCCTTATCGGCGCGGAAATCGACATCCGCGTGCCGTTCTTCGACATCGATTCGCTCAACGTCGTGTGGCACGGCCACTACGTCAAGTACCTGGAACAGGCGCGCTGCGAACTGCTGGACCAACTGGGCCACAACTACGACGCCATGCGCGCCAGCGGCTACGCCTGGCCGGTGATCGACCTGCATCTGCGCTACGCCCAGCCCGCCCAATTCGGCCAGCGCCTGACGGTGCGCGCCGAACTGGTGGAATGGGAAAACCGCTTGAAGATCAACTACCTGATCCTGGACGCGGCCACCGGCCAGCGGCTGACGCGCGGCACCTCGGAGCAAGTCGCGGTGAGCATCGAAACCCGCGAAATGCAATTGACCTCGCCCGCCGTCTTCGTGGACGCCGTGCGGCGCAAGCTGCAATCCCTGGAGTCCGCGACATGAATGGGCTGAACATGATCGCGCCGAACATGAACGCGCTCAGCATGAAGGCACGCCATATGAAGGCGCTGGGCATGAACGTGTTCCGCTCCTTGCACCGGGCCACTCGCATTCAGGCCGCACGCGCCGTCGCGCATCGTGTGGCCCTGCTGCTGTTGCTGGCCGCCCTGCCCGCGCACGCCCACGCCTTTGGCCTGGACGACCTGCAAGCCCAGTTGCGCGCCACGCCTATCGTGCGCGGCCACTTCGTGCAGCAAAAATTCCTGCGCTCGCTGCCGCAGCCGCTGACCAGCCGGGGCGACTTCACGCTGGCCACCGGCAAGGGATTGTTGTGGCTGCTGCGCACGCCCATCGCGCAAGACCTGCGCATCAACGCCAACGGCATTTCGCGGCGTGACGAAGCCGGCGCCTGGCAAGCCCTGCCGCAGCAAACCGGCTCCAGCCGCGAGAACCGCCTGTTCCTGGCGGTGCTGGCGGGCGACACGAAGGGCCTGCAAGAAAACTTCGACCTGACGCTGACGGGCCAGGCCAGCGCCTGGCAGTTGCTGTTGACGCCCCGCTCGGCCTTGCTGCGCCAGATTTTCGACAACATCCAGATCAACGGCGGCAAGCTTGTCGACCGCATCGAACTACGCGAAACCCAGGGCGACCGCAGCGTCCTGCAAATGACGGACGCGGCCCCCGCCGACGCGCTGACACCCGAGGAGCAACGTGCGTTTGCCGATTGAGCGCTGGCTGCCCCGGCTCTTCAAGCTAGGCTTGTTGCTGGTGCTATGCGTGGGTGCCTGGCAGTGCCGCCATGGCTGGCCGGTGTCCGCCAACCTGATGGAACTGGTGCCGCACGCCCAAACCGACGCCACCCGGCAGTTGGCCGAAGCCCGCATCCAGGAACCGCTGTCGCGGCAGTTGCTGGCGCTGGTGGCCGCGCCGGCGGGCGCCGACCCGGTTGCCCCCGCGCGCGCCTTGGCCGAGCGCCTGCGGGGAAGCGGCCTCTTCGCGTCGGTACAGCTTGAATTGAATGTGGACGTGCCCGCCCTGCGCGCGCAATTGCTGGCTGGCCGGCTTGCCATGCTGCCCGTGGCCGACCGCGAACAACTGGTCTCCGACCCCACCGCCTACGCCCAGCGGCGCGCGCGTGAATTGTCCGACCCGTTTTCATCGTCGGGGCTGGTGCCCGTGGACCAGGACTGGCTGGGCCTGACGCGGCGCGCTGAACAGGCGCTGCGCCCCGGCGGCGCGGTGCAATACGACATGGGCAGCGGCACGCTGCAAGCCGAACACGGCGACAGGCGCTGGGTGCTGGTGCGGGCGGAAACCCGCGCGGACGCTTTCGACACCGACGCGCCGCAAGACCTGTCGGCGCGCATCGATGCAGCCCGGCAAGCGCTGCGCGCCGACGGCGCTGAATTGTTGGTGGCGGGCGGCCCGCTGTACGCCGCGGCCGGGCGCGCGCAGGCCATGGCGGAAAGCACGTGGATTGGGTCCACCGCCTTGGCGGGCATCGTGCTGGTGCTGCTGTTGGCCCTGCGCCGCGTGCGCGCCCTGCTGGCGTTCGTGCCCGTGGCGGTGGGTTTGCTGACCGGCGCGGTGGCCTGCGTCGCCGTATTCGGTTCGATCCATGTGCTGACGCTGGTGATCGGCGCCAGCCTGATCGGCGTGGCGGTGGACTTTCCCATGCACTGGCTAGGCAAAAGCTATGGCATGCCCGACTGGCGGGCGTGGCCCGCGTTGCGCCGCGTGTTGCCGGGGCTGAGCATCAGCCTGGCGGCAAGTCTGGTCGGCTATATCGCGCTGGCCTTCACCCCGTTTCCCGCCTTGACGCAAACCGCCGTGTTTTCGGCGGCTGGCCTGTTGGGCGCTTACGCCTGCACGGTGTGTCAGTTGCCCGCCTGGATGAACGGCTGGCAACCCCGCCCGTGGCCGCCCCTGCTGCGGGCCGCCGACGCCGCGCTGCGCCTGCGCGAACGCCTGGCGGGCCAGCGCGTGCTGTTGGTGGTCGGCGCGCTGGCGCTCAGCGCCGCGACGGTGGGCGGCATCAGCCGGCTTGTCATCCAGGACGACCTGCGCCAATGGTTGAGCCTGCCCGCGCCGCTGTTGCAGCAGGCGCGCCAGATTGGCGAGATCACCGGTTTCACGCCCACCAGCCAGTTCTTTCTGGTGCGCGGCGCCAACGCTGATGAACTGCTGCGCAGGCAGGCCCAAGTGGCCAACAAGCTGGACGCGCTGGTAAAGCGCGGCGATCTTGCCGGCTACAACGCGCTGAGCCAGCTGGTGTCGCCCGCTGATGACCAGCGGGCGCTGGGCCAGCGCCTGGCAGCCCTGGCGCAACAGCCGCAGGTGTGGAAGCCATTGACCGACCTCGGCATTCCCTTGGACGCCGTGCAACACGAACTGCAAGCCCTGGCGGCGCTGCCCACGCTTAGCATCGACGCCGCGCTGCAAGGGCCGCTGGCCGAACGCTGGCGCGCGCAGTGGCTGGGTGAGCACAACGGCGAGGCGGCCGGCATGGTCACCTTGCGGGGCCTGCGCAACACCGCCGCGCTGGACGGCATCACGCAAGGGCTGCCCGGTGTTGAACTGGTGGACCGCAGCGGTGACCTGAACCGGATGTTCGCATCCACCCGCATCGAAGCCGCCGAACTCAAGCTGCTGTCCTACGTCGTGGCGGCGGTGCTGCTGCTGCTGACCCTGGGCCGCGCCGCCACCTGGCGCATCCTGGCAGTACCCGTGGCCGCCACTGCCTGCGCCCTGGCGGCCCTGGGCTACCTGGGCCAGCCGCTGACCTTGTTCAGCCTGTTCGGCCTGCTGCTGGTGTCCGCTATCGGCGTGGACTACGCCATCTTCATGTATGAACGCGTGGCGGGCGCGGCAGCCAGCCTGGTCGGCATCTTGCTGGGCGCCGTCACCACGCTGCTGTCGTTCGGGCTGCTGGCCGTGAGCCAGACGCCCGCCATTGCCAACTTCGGCATGGCGGTAGCGCTGGGCGTCGGCTTTTCCTTGCTGTGGTCACCCTGGGTGCGTCCGCCCCCGGCTGCCTGACCGTGGTCAACTTTTATTGCACCGACATGGAATCAACTCGCATGGAACATCGTGAAGTCGTCGTCATTGGGGCAGGCCCCGCTGGCGCGGTCGCGGCCGCGCTGCTCAAGCGGCAAGGCCACGATGTGCTGATGCTGGAACGCCAACAGTTCCCGCGCTTTTCCATCGGCGAAAGCCTGCTGGCCCACTGTCTGGAATTCGTGGAAGAAGCCGGCATGATGCCGGCCGTGAACGCGGCGGGCTTTCAAGTGAAGAACGGCGCCGCCTTTGCGCGCGGCGACGATTACACCTACTTTGACTTCCGCGACAAATTCACCGCCGGCCCCGGCACCACCTTCCAGGTGCAGCGCGCGCAGTTCGACAAGGTGCTGGCCGACGACGCCGCCCGCCAGGGCGTGGACGCGCGCTACCTGCAGGAAGTGACCGCCGCGGATTTCAGCGGCGAGCAGCCCGTGCTGGACGTGCGCGGCGCCAACGGCGACAGCTATCAGATCCAGAGCCGCTTCGTGCTGGACGCCAGCGGCTACGGCCGCGTGCTGGCGCGCCTGCTGGACCTGGAACGCCCGTCGTCCATGCCACCGCGCAAAGCCATCTTCACGCACATCGAAGACCGCATCGACGACCCCGGCTTTGACCGCGAAAAGATCCTGATCAGCGTGCATCCCGAACAGCCCGGCATCTGGTACTGGCTGATTCCGTTTTCCAACGGGCGCTGCTCGTTCGGCGTGGTGGGCGGACAGGATCTGTTCGGCGGCCCCGACCAGGACTTGATGACTACCCTGCGCGCCATGGCGGATGCCGCCCCGAACCTCAAGCGCGTGCTGGCCAACGCGGTCTGGGACACGCCCGCCAACACCATCGGCGGCTATTCCGCCAGCGTCACGCGGCTGCACGGACCCGGCTATGCGCTGCTGGGCAACGCCGCCGAATTCCTGGACCCGGTGTTTTCATCGGGCGTCACCATCGCCCTGCGTTCGTCCAAGCTGGCCACCGACGCCTTGCACCGCCAGTTGCGCGGTGAACAGGTGGATTGGCAGGCAGACTTTGCCGACCCCTTGATGCTGGGCGTGGAAACCTTCCGCGCCTATGTGCAGGGCTGGTACAGCGGCGAATTCCAGGACGTGGTGTTCCACAAGAACCCGCAGCCGGACATCCGCCGCATGATCAGTTCCATCTTGGCGGGCTACGCCTGGGACACGGCCAACCCCTTTGTCGCCAGCCCGCAGCGCCGCCTGCGCATGCTGAGCGAGCTGTGCCGTGGCGTCACGCAAGCAGAACCGGTCTGACACCCACCATGCGCACCCTTCCGTTCCCCCTACCCGCCCGCCGCGCCATCGGCATGGCGATGCTGCTTGCCGTGCTGACGGGCTGCGCCGGCGCCCCGCCCCTTCCCGCGCGCGACGCCCACTTTGCCTTGCCGCGCCAATTGCATGTGGTGCAGTCGGCCGCCGGCCTGCCCGCGGTGGACACGATGCTGGTGGTGCAGCGCGAAGGCGCGGCGTTGCGCTGGTCGCTGTTTGACCCGATGGGCGTGCCGCAAGCGCGTCAGATGCTGGAAGCTGGCCACTGGCGCAACGACGGATTCCTGCGTCCCAACGCCCAGGCCCGTGACCTGTTCGCTGCGCTGATGTTCGCGTGGACGCCACAGGCAGAGCTGGACGCCGCCTACGGCGCGGGCGCGTGGCGCGCGCAGCGGCACGATGACGGTGGGGCGGAACGCAGCCTGCGGGATGGCGCCAAGGTTCGATGGACGGTGCGCTGGCCGCAAGCCGCTCGGCCCGAGGTCTTTTCCATCACCGGCGCCGATGGCGTCACGTGGCGGATCGAACCGCTGAAGGAGTCGCCATGAACGGAAGCCGACATGAATAGAAGCCCCATGACCAGTTGGTTAAGCGCCCCTGGCATCGTCTGCGCGCTGGGCGCGGGCGTGGACGCCGTTGCGCAAGCGGCCTTCAACGGCGACACGCGCGGCATGCGCAGGCAGACCGGCTGGGTCAACGGCCGCAGCCTGACGCTGGGCGCTTATGACGGCGCATTGCCGTCGCTTTCCGATTCTCTGCCCGCACACCTGCACAGCCGCAACAACCGCCTGCTGCTTGCCTGCGCGGACCAGATCGCGTCGCCAGTGCAACGCGCCATCGCCCGCCATGGCCCGGCCCGCATTGCCGTGGTGCTGGGCACCAGCACGTCGGGCGTGAACGACAACGCGCCGGACTTCCGGGAGCTTGCCGCCGAAGGCGCCTTTCCCCCTGGCTACGATTACCGCCGTCAGGCGCTATCGTCGCCCGCGTCGTTCCTGGCCGCGCACCTGGGCGTGACCGGCCCGGCCTACACGCTGTCCACCGCGTGCACGTCCAGCGCCCGCGCGCTGCTGTCGGCACGCCGCTTGTTGGCCCTGGGCCTTTGCGACGCGGTGGTGTGCGGCGGCGCCGATACGCTCTGCCGCCTGACGATCAATGGCTTCGCCACGCTGGAAGCCATTGACGACGGGCTCTGCCAGCCATTCTCGGCCAACCGCCGTGGCATCAACATCGGCGAAGCGGGCGTCCTGTTCATGATGGAACGCGACGCCTTTGATGCCGATGCCGTGGCCCTGCTGGGCGGCGGCGCCAGTTCGGACGCCTGGCACATGTCGGCGCCCGAGCCCTCCGGCGCGGGCGCGCGGCAGGCCATGCTTGCCGCCCTGCGCGCCGCCGACCTCACGCCCGCCGACATCGGCTGGGTCAACTTGCATGGCACCGGCACCGTGCACAACGACGCAATGGAAAGCCAGGCCATGCATGCCGTGTTTCCCGAAGGCGTGCCGTGTGCGTCCACCAAGGCCTTGACCGGCCACACGCTGGGCGCGGCCGGCGCCATGGAAGCCGCGCTGGCGTGGATGACGCTGTCCGCGCGCACGGCCGACGGCCGGCTCATGCCGCACGTCTGGGACGGCCAGCCCGACCCGGCGCTGCCCGCGCTGGACTTCAGCAGCAGCGTGCACCGCTACGCCCAAGGCCGGCCGCGCATCGCCATGAGCAACTCGTTCGCGTTCGGCGGCAACAACGCCAGCCTGATCCTGGGAGCCCGCCCATGAACGCATGCCCCTGGCCCATCGCCAGCCTGCTGCCGCACGCCGGCAACATGATCCTGATTGACGACGTGCTGGGCTATGACGCCGACAGCCTGCGCGCCCGTGCCGTCGTCAAGCCTGGCCCCTACTCCTTGCCGGACGGCTCGCTACCGCCCTGGCTGGGCATGGAATTCATGGCGCAAGCCGTGGGCGCCTGGGCCGGCTGCCACGCGCGCGAAGCCGGTGCCAGCGTCAAGCTGGGATTCCTGCTTGGCACCCGGCGCTATGACTGCCACTGCGACAGCCTGCCCGTGGGCATGGCCCTGTCCATCCACGTCCAACGCGGCCTGATCGACGCCAGCGGCATGAGCGTTTTCGAATGCGAATTGCGCGAAGAGCGTGACGAGCGCCGCGAAGATAAAGACCGCAGCGATACCCGCCTGCTGGCGCACGCCCGGCTGAATGTCTATCAGCCCAAGGACCCCAACGAATTTACTCAGGAAGCCCCCCTCACATGAGCGCCGCCCCCATACTCGTCACCGGCTCCAGCCGCGGCATCGGCCGCGCCATCGCACTGGCCCTGGCCGACGCCGGCCATGACCTGGTCCTGCATTGCCGCCAACAACGCGAACAGGCCGAAGCCGTGCTGGCCGAGGTCACCGCGCGCGGCCGCCAAGCCCGCATTTTGCAATTCGACGTGTCCGACCGCGCACAATGCGCGTCCGTGCTGCAAACGGACGTGGACGCGCACGGCGCCTATTACGGCGTGGTGCTGAACGCCGGGCTGACGCGCGACGGCGCATTCCCGGCGCTGACCGGCGACGACTGGGACCAGGTGCTGCGCACCAACCTGGACGGCTTCTACAACGTGCTCAGCCCGCTGGCCATGCCCATGATCCGGCGCCGCGCGGCGGGCCGTGTGGTCTGCATGGCGTCGGTGTCGGGGCTGGTGGGCAACCGTGGCCAGGTCAACTACAGCGCGTCCAAAGCTGGGCTGATCGGCGCCGCGAAAGCGCTGGCCGTTGAACTGGCCAAGCGCCAGATCACCGTGAACTGCGTGGCGCCCGGCCTGATCGATACCGACATGATCGACGAGCATGTGCCCGTTGAAGAAATCCTGAAGGCGGTGCCGGCCCAACGCATGGGCAAGCCCGAAGAGGTCGCCGCCACGGTGGCCTTCCTGATGTCACCCGGCGCCGCCTACATCACGCGCCAGGTCATCGCCGTCAACGGAGGCTTGTGCTGATGAACCGCGTCGTCATTACCGGCATGGCCGGCATCAGCGCGCTGGGCTCGGATTGGGCCAGCGTGCAGCAGGCATTCCAATCGGGCCGCAGCGCCATCCGGCACATGCCGGACTGGTCGCGCTTTGCCGAACTGAACACGCGGCTGGCCGGGCCGGTGGAAGATTTCCGCGTGCCCGCGCACTGGACCCGCAAGCAACTGCGCAGCATGGGCCGCGTGTCGCAACTGGCCGTGCGCGCCGCCGAACTGGCGCTGGAAGATGCCGCGCTGCTGGGCGATGCCAGCATCACCGACGGCCGCATGGGCGTGGCCTGCGGCTCGTCGGTGGGCAGCACCGCTGAAATCCGCGCCTTCGGCAACATGCTGCTCAATGGCGTCACCGACGATCTCAACGCCAATTCCTATGTGCGCATGATGCCGCACACCACGGCCGCCAACGTCGGCATTTTCTTTGAACTGAAGGGCCGCATCATCCCCACGTCCAGCGCCTGCACGTCGGGCAGCCAGGGCATCGGATATGCCTACGAGGCCATTCGCTACGGCCGCCAGCAGATGATGCTGGCCGGCGGCGCGGAAGAACTGTGCGCCAGCGAGGCGCTGGTGTTCGACGCGCTGTATGCCACCAGCCAGCAGAACGACACGCCAGAGCTCACGCCCCGCCCCTACGACCGCGACCGCGATGGCCTGGTAATCGGTGAAGGCGGCGGCATGCTGGTGCTGGAATCGCTGGACCACGCACTGGCGCGCGGCGCGCGCATCCATGCCGAAGTGGTCGGGTTCGGCAGCAATTCAGACGGCACCCACATCACTCGGCCCGAAGCCGCGACCATGCGGGTCGCCATGGAAATGGCATTGGCGGATGCCGGCCTGCCCCCCGAAGCCATCGGCTATGTGAACGGTCACGGCACCGCCACCGAACAAGGCGACATCGCCGAAACCCAGGCCACGCACGCGCTCTTCGGCAGCCGCATGCCGATCAGCTCGCAGAAAAGCTATCTGGGCCACACGCTGGGCGCCTGCGGGGTGCTGGAATCCTGGTTCAGCATCGAAATGCTGAACCGCGACTGGTACGCCCCCACGCTGAACCTGCGCAACATCGACCCGCGCTGTGGCGAACTCGACTACCTGCAAGGCGAAGGCCGCCGCATGAGCAACGAGTACGTCATGAACAACAATTTCGCGTTCGGCGGCATCAACACGTCCCTGGTTTTCCGCCGCTGGCCCTGAGCCCCCTCTTTCAGCCCTTGATTCACTTTCATAACCGGAAACGCTCGTCATGAAGATCTCCTACAAGCTGTTTGGCGCCCTGTCCCTGTCGCTTGCCTGCTCCGCGCACGCGGTGGCGGCGGATCGCACCGTGTTCCTGCCCCTGCAACCCGCCATCGACGCGGCCCTGGCGGCGGGCAAGATCGACGGCAGCGTGAAGTTCTACCTGGCGGGCACCGGTCCGAAAGGCCAGGTGCTGGAAGCGGGCGTGGTCACCAACCGCAAGACCAACGCCTTTGCCAAGAAAGACGCGGACGCCTGCCTGTGGGTGGCCCAATCGGCGGTGATCGCGCTGCATGAAGCCGCCAAGAAGGCCAACGCCAACGCCGTCACGAATATCGTCAGCTACTATCGCAAAAACGAATACAGCAGCAAGACCGACTACGAATGCCATGCTGGCGCGGTCGTGGCGGGCGTGGCGCTGCGCGGCAACCTGGCCCGGCTGAAGTAAAACCCGATTTACACTTGCGGATTGCCGCAACACCACCCAAAAGGTTCACTTATGAGCACTGCTACGCTCAAGACCCGCCTCTCTGATGCCGTCAAGGACGCCATGCGCGCCAAGGCCTCGGAACGCCTGACCACGCTGCGTTTCCTGTTGGCTGCCGTCAAACAGAAAGAAGTGGACGAACGCCGCGACCTGAACGACGCCGAAATCACCGCCATCATCGAAAAGCAGGTCAAGCAACGCCGCGAGTCCATCGCCGCGTTCGAACAGGCCGGCCGCACCGAAACGGCTGAACAGGAAAAGGCCGAACTGCTGGTGCTGCAAGAATTCTTGCCGCAAGCCGCCACGCCTGAAGAAGTGGCCGCCGCCATTGACGCCGCCTTGGCCGAAGTGGCCGCGCAAGGCGTGACCGGCGCACCCGCCATGGGCAAGGTCATGGCGCTGCTCAAGCAAGCGCTGGCTGGCCGCGCCGACATGACGGCGCTGTCGCAGCAGGTCAAGGCCCGTCTGGCCTGATTCGTCTGGGCTGCCGCGTCTGGCCTGATTCGTCAGCCCAGGCCCGAGCCACCGTTCAGAACGCGCCGCCAAATAAATCCGGCTGGCGCGCCTGCTCGGCGGGGTCGGCAAAATTGCTCATTCCCACCCCGGCCAGCCGGTACAGCGTTTCCGGCGGCAGCTCCACGCGCTCGCACAGCAACCTGGCCACCGAGGCCAGCTCGGCCGCCGACCCGGGCGGGTTCAAGCTGGTCTGGCTGCGCGTCAGAATGCGAAACCGGTCGGTCTTCAGTTTCAGCACCACCGTGCGCCCCAGCGCGCCCTTCTTCAAGGCCTGATCCCAGACCTTGTCCGCCATGCGGTCGATGGCGTCGCCCAGGGCGTCCAGGCGGATATCTTCCGAAAACGTGGTTTCCGCCGACACCTGCTGCAAGGGCTGGTCGGTCTGAACCTGGCGTTCGTCGATGCCGCGCGCCAGCTCGTACAGGCGCCGGCCGTAACGGCCGAAATAATGCGACAGCTCTTCCACGCTGTGCGTGGCCAGGTCGCCCACCGTCTGAATGCCCAATTGCTCCAGGCGCGCCTGCGTCACCTTGCCCACCCCCGGCACCTTGCGCACGGGCAAGGGCTGCAAGAATTCCAGCACTTTGGTGGGCCGGATCACGAACTGGCCGTCGGGCTTGTTCCAGTCTGACGCAATCTTGGCCAGGAATTTGTTGGGCGCAATGCCGGCCGACGCGGTCAGACCCGTTTCTTCCTTGATCTGCTGGCGGATCACCTGCGCCACCTCGGTCGCCGAGGGCAGCCCGTACTTATTCTGGGTCACATCCAGATAGGCCTCGTCCAGCGACAGCGGTTCGATCAAATCGGTATGGCGGGCGAAAATCTGCCGGATCTGACGCGACACGTCGCGGTATCGGTTGAAGTCGGGCGGCACATAGATGGCGTGCGGGCAAAGGCGTTCGGCGCGGATGGCGGACATGGCCGAATGAATGCCGAAGCGCCGCGCCTCGTAAGACGCGGCGCACACGACCGAGCGCGGCCCGGTCCACGCCACAACGACGGGCTTGCCACGCAGCTCGGGGTTGTCGCGCTGTTCGACGGACGCATAAAACGCATCCATATCCACGTGCACGATCTTGCGCAAGAGTTCAGACATTCCGATAAAGACCAGGGTGGCCGCCGCCGCGCCATGCTGGCGGACGCTGGCGGGCACTGCAAAAAAATATATTATGACCGGCTGAATCGCTTAACCACTGCCTACCCACCCCATCCACCGCCCATGACCGCACCCGCTTCCACCGACTATTTCGGCCTGACGATCCCCTTCATGCACTTCATTGGCCTGGTGCCCGAAAGCATCGCGCCGGGATTCGCCCGCACCACGCTGCCCTGGCGCCAGGACCTGACCAACAGCCGTGGCGACGTGCATGGCGGCACGCTCATGAGCGTGCTGGACTTCACCCTTAGCGCGGCGGCGCGCGGGTCGGCCGACGCCACCGAAGGCATGGCCACCATCGACATGAACACCACGTTCCTGTCGCCCGGCACGGGCGACCTGGTCATTGAAGCGCGCTGCCTGCGCCGGGGCGGGTCCATCGCCTTCTGTGAAGGCGATATCCGCCGCGCCGATGGCGAACTGGTGGCGCGCGCCACGGCCACGTTCAAGATCGTCCGCCGCCGCCCGGGTGGCGACTGACCAGCGCCGGACCGGCCCCGCGCACGGCGCCGGGGCTTAGTCCCGCAGGTCGCGCGAAGGCTTGACGGGCGTACGCGGGTCCAGCGGCATGTAGCTGCTGCAAGACGTGATGCTGTAGTAGATGGCGTCTTGCATCGCGCGCATTGCCGCCGCGTCCCAGGTGCCCTTGCCCCACATCACAATGCGCACGTCGGTGCTCTTCGGGCCGGCGGCCTTCAGGTCGACCCGCGACATTTCGTTGTCGCTATACGGCGCCAGCACGCGCACCACGCCCGACTGCGCCGCTTCGTTCAGATCAGACACCACGCGATAGGCGTTGTCGGTGCTGCGCAGGCAGTTGTTCGACTGCCGGATCACCGCGGCGTAAGCGTCCTTGAACGCGACCGGCGCCTTGAATTCGCTGTGCGGCGACGCGCTGTCCGACGAGATGCCCAGCGAGCAACCCGCCAGGCCCAATACCAGCGCCGATACCGCGACCAGATTCCTGACCATGTAATTCTCCAGATGAACTGCCGCGATTATCCCGCAAACCGCACAGCGGCATAAGTGGGGCCGGTTCGACACCGTCCGCGCGACTATGGCATTATCGATCGCATCCAAAACGCGGAGGTCTTGCCTTGTTTTCATTCATGACGCGCACTGTCCTGGCCGCCAGCATGGCCGGCATCGTCGGCACCACGCTGGGCGCCTGCGCCACCCAGCCGCCGCCCCGCGCCTATCCTCTCAAGGACTTTTTCCGCAATCCGGAACGCGGCTTCTTCCGCCTGGCCGACGACGGCCGTACGCTGGCCTTCATGCAGCCCACCAGCGTGGACGGCCAGCCGGCCCGCATGAACATTTATGTGCAAGCGCTGCAAGGCAGCAAGCTGGTGGGCGAACCCCGCCGCCTCACCAGCGAAACCGCGCGCGACATCTCCAACTACTTCTGGAAGGGCGCCGACGTGGTGCTCTATCAAAAGGACTTTGGCGGCGACGAGAACTACCACGTGCTGGCCGTCAACGCCAAGACCGGCAAAATCACCGACCTGACCCCGTATGAAGGCGCGCGCGCCAGCATCGAAGACGATCTCGAAGACGACCCCGACCACGTCCTCATCAGCCACAACCAGCGCAACCCCGAGGTCTTTGACGTCTACCGCGTCAACGTCCACACCGGCGCGGCCGTGCTGGTGGCGCAGAACCCGGGCAACATCGTCGGCTGGCAGACCGACCACGCGGGCAAGGTGCGCGCCGCCGTCACCAGCGACGGCCTGAACACCACCCTGCTCTACCGCGACGACGAAGCCTCTGAATTCCGCCCGCTGATCACCACCGACTACCGCACCAACGTCAGCCCGTCCTTCTTCACGTTCGACGACAAGAAGATCTACGCGCTCAGCAACCGTGGGCGCGACAAGCTGTCGCTGGTGGTCATCGACCCGGCGCAACCCGACGCCGAAGAAGAAATCTTCACCCCCGACACCGTGGACCTGGACGGCGCGGGCTACTCGCGCAAGCGCCGCGTGCTGACCCTGGCGGCCTACCAGACCGACAAGCCGCAATACAAGTTCTTCGATGCGCAATCCGAAGCCCTGTTCAAGACACTGACTGAAAAGCTCAAGGGCTACGACATCGCGCTGCAAGGCTCCAACCGCGACGAAAACGTGTTCATCGTCGCCGCCTACAACGACCGCACGCCGGGCTCGCGCTATCTGTACGACGCCACCACCGACACGCTGACCAAGCTGGCCGACATCAACCCGGCCATTCCGGAAAGCGACATGTCGCACGTGCGGCCCATCAGCTACCAAAGCCGCGACGGGCTGACCATCCATGGCTACCTGACGCTGCCCGCCGGCCGCGACCCCAAGAACCTGCCTTGCGTCGTCAACCCGCATGGCGGCCCCTGGGCGCGCGACGGCTGGGGCTACAACCCCGAAACGCAATTCCTGGCCAATCGCGGCTTCTGCGTGCTGCAAATGAACTTCCGAGGCTCGACCGGTTACGGCCGCGCCTTCTGGGAAGCCAGCTTCGGGCAATGGGGCTTGAAGATGCAGGACGACATCACCGACGGCGTGCAGTGGCTGGTGCAGCAAGGCATCGCCGACCCCAAGCGCATCGGCATCTACGGCGCCAGCTACGGCGGCTACGCCACGCTGGCGGGCGTGGCCTTCACGCCGGACCTGTATGCCGCGGCCGTGGACTACGTGGGCGTGTCGAACCTGTTCACGTTCATGAAGTCCATTCCGCCGTACTGGAAGCCCATGCTGGACAAGATGCAGGACATGGTCGGCCACCCCGAACGCGACAAGGACCGGCTGGCCGCGACCTCGCCCGCGCTGCACGCGGACAAGATCAAGACGCCGCTGTTCGTTGCGCAGGGCGCCAAGGACCCGCGTGTCAACAAAGATGAAAGCGACCAGATGGTGGCCGCGCTAAGGGCGCGCGGCGTTGAAGTGGAGTACATGGTCAAGGACAACGAAGGCCACGGTTTCCACAACGACGAGAACAAGTTCGAGTTCTACGAAGCCATGGAAAAGTTCCTGACGCAGCACCTCAAGCCTTAACGTCCGGCGCCTTCCTGAGTCACCAGCGGCGCATTCGCCGCTGGCGCCATCCCGACCAGGCTGCTCACCTGCATGCGGCCTGGGGCGCGCCCCCCAAACGCCATCTCCACACGGTCCCGCCCTTGTTCCTTGGCGCGGTACAGCGCCACGTCGGCACGCGCCAGAATGACGTCGGCGCTATCGCCCGACTGATAGGACGCCAGGCCGCCGCTGGCGGTCATGGGCACTTCCACCCCTTGCAGGTATAGCGGCGTGTCGCGCAGTGCATCGCATACGCGCTGCGCGTGCACCAGCGCGCGCGCGGGGTCGCAGTCCACCATCAGCAGCACGAATTCTTCGCCGCCCAATCTGCCGACACGGTCGGTGGCGCGCACGGCATTCTGCGCCACCTTGGCGAAGTGGCGCAGCGCCGTATCGCCGGCCGCATGGCCATACCGGTCATTGATGGACTTGAAATGATCGATGTCCAGCACCAGCACCGCCAGCGGGCTGCCCGAGCGCGCGCAGCGTTGCAGTTCGCGTTCCAGTTCATCCAGGATGCTGCGGCGGGAATGCACGTGCGTCAGGCTGTCAAACGTCAACGCCGCCTGCATCTGCTCGGACAAGCGCGTCTGCACCAGCAACAGCAGCGCCAGGAACAAGGCGGGCACGGCGACCGAACCGCACACAATGAAGAACAAGCCCCATGGCGACGGCTGCACCAGGGAAACCGGTTCAGCCCAGCCCAGGCCATAAACCAGCACCCGCAGCGCGTGCAGCACGGCCAGGCCGACAATCGCCAACATCAGATAAAGCACCACGCCTCGCGTGCGGATCTGCTTGCGCTGCTGGAAGATCACCCGGCCGGTCATCAATGCGCTGACACAGGTAAACGCGGAAAACAGCAACATGCGGCCGGCCACATCGTCCGTGCCATACAGCAGCAACGCGAAACCCAGCACACACAAGGCACTGATTCCCGCCGTGCGCACGATATGCGGACGCAGCCCAAAAAACTGGCGCACGCCCACGTAGACGAGGCTGATGGCGAACACCCACGCCGCGTTGGACACAATGACGTAGACCTCCGGCGGTATCAGCCGCACGGTGGCAAACGCCAGCAGGGACAACACGGCCAGCGCATTCGCGGCGATGAACGCGCGTATGCCTCTTACGCCGCGCGCCTGGAACGGCAGCAACAGCGGTAACGCCAAGGCCGTGGCCAGCCCCCACATCAGGAAAAATAAGGAAGTCGTCATGTTGTTTGCCGGGCCGCCTTGTGGGCATGCGCCGCCGCTTCTGACCTGCTGTTGCACTGGGTTCGTAAGGTGGAAACGCGTTACACGTCAGCATGATTGATGCTTTTTGTTACCAATAGGACTAAAGGCAAAATCCCCGCAAGACGGCGATGCGTCGTTGCGAGGGCGCGATTTGTCCAGAACCTTTACCACCCGCGCCAAGACGATTGCGCGGTATGCACGGAGAATACGCCAAGGCCGGGGCGCCCGGTTCAACCTTTGCAGTATTTGACAGTTAAAACTTCTACCCCGTCCGCCATCGGAAAGGACGACGGGTTAGGCCATAGATTAATTATTGTGGGCCGCCCTTCATAGTCGTCCATAAGCGTTAGTGCGCGACGGGCGCCATCATGCTTTAGTGGTGTGCTTTTTCCACTCGCGTTTTTTCCACATTCGGCAGCAAGATCGCCACCACCCCCAGCAACGGCAGGTACGCGCACACCTGGTACACATAGCCGATGCTGGTGGCATCAGCCAGCTTGCCCAGCGCGGCGGCACCCACCCCGCCCATGCCGAACGCAAAGCCGAAGAACAGCCCGGCAATCATGCCCACCTTGCCCGGCACCAGTTCCTGCGCGTAGACCACGATGGCGGAAAACGCCGACGCCAGCACCATGCCGATAATCACCACCAACGCGCCCGTCCAGAACAGGTTGACGTACGGCAGCAGCAGCGTAAACGGCGCCACGCCCAGGATCGACACCCAGATCACGATCTTGCGGCCGATGCGGTCGCCGACGGGGCCGCCCACCACCGTGCCCACCGCCACCGCGGCCAGGAACAGGAACAGGTACAACTGCGCCTCGCGCACCGACAGGCCGAATTTGTCGATCAAATAAAAAGTGAAATAGCTGTTCAGGCTAGCCAGATAGAAGTACTTGGAAAACACCAGCACGCCCAGCACCGCCAACGCGCCCATGACCTGATTGCGCGACAAGCCCGTGCCGGCCCCCTCGCGGCGGGCGCGGGGCTTAAGAATGACGCGGTTGGCGCTGTACCAACGGCCGATACCCGTCAGCACCACGATGCCGAACAAGGCCACCAAGGAAAACCAGGCCACGCTGCGCTGCCCATGCGGAATGATGAACAAGGCCGCCAACAGCGGCCCCAGCGCCGACCCCACATTGCCGCCCACCTGGAACAGCGACTGTGCCAGGCCATGCCGCCCGCCCGAAGCCATCCGCGCCACCCGTGAAGACTCCGGATGGAACACCGACGAACCCGTGCCCACCAGCACCGCCGCCACCAGCAACCAGCCGAACGACGGCGCCACCGACAGCAGTAGCAGCCCCATCAAGGTGAACCCCATCCCCACCGGCAGGGAATACGGCTTGGGATGGCGGTCGGTATAAAAGCCGATGAAGGGCTGCAACAGCGACGCCGCCAATTGATACACCAAGGTGATCAGCCCGATCTGCGCAAACGACAGGCTGAACGAGTCCTTCAGCATGGGATAGATGGCCAACAAGATCGACTGGATCATGTCGTTCATCAAATGCGCCACGCTGATCGCGCCCAGCACCTTGAAAGCGGTCGAGGGCGCAGCGGGGGCCGGGGCAGCGGCGGGCGCGGGCACGTTGGAGTCAGAGATACCGGCGACGGGGTTCTGGGCGGAGGTCATGGGGCGAAAGTCCGGGGCGGAAGGGATCGGGTGCAAGCCGTGGCGGCCAGGATCGTGGGCCGGCGGATGCCACTGACGGAATGCCCCGACTGACTGTCGGAGCCTGCCCACAGTGTAAAAACGCGCCACGGATCGGATCTGCCAATATTCGTCGGCCAAGTGACAAAATAGCGAAATCGCACGTCTAACCGCGCCCTCATCCTTTCGTCGGAAGTGACATCATGCCCGCCCGCCTGCCTCCGCCCGACCCCACCCGCAGCGTCAATGCGCAGGACTACCAGGACCGCCCCCGCGTGGTTACCGCGATGGCCAAGGAATTCCGGGCGGGCGCGCGGACCGGCGCGCACTTCCACCCCCGCGCGCAATTGATCTATGCGGCCGAAGGCGTCATGCGCGTCACCACGCCCAGCGGCTTCTGGGCGCTGCCGCCCTTGCGCGCGCTGTGGGTGCCGGCGGGCGTGCCGCACGGCGTGGACATGGTGGGCGCGGTGGCCATGCGGTCGCTCTACATCCAGGCCGACGCCGCCGCAACGTATTGGCCGCAGTGCCAGGTGATTGAAGTCAGCCCGCTGCTACGCGAACTGATCCTGGCGCTGACCGCCGAACCCATTGACTACCCCCTGGGCGGCCGCAGCGAGCAGATCGCCGCGCTGATCCTGACGGAACTGACGGCGGCCCGCGTGGTGCCCGTTCAGATTCCCTGGCCGCGCGACCGCCGCCTGCAAACCATCTGCGCGGCCATCCTGGCCCAGCCCGGCCTGCAACGCGGCATCGAAGCCTGGGGTAGCGAAGTCGGCGCCAGCGCGCGCACCTTGATCCGGCTGTTCCAGGCCGAACTGGGCCTGAACTATCGGCAATGGGTGCAGCAGGTACGCTTGGCGGACGCCATGTGCCGCCTGTCGCAAGGGGAGCCGGTGGCGCGCATCGCCGCCGACCTGGGCTACCGCAGCCCCAGCGCATTCAGCGCCATGTTTCACCGCGCCCTGGGTGCGCCGCCGCAACGCTATCAGCGCGACGCGGCATGACTGAATGGAAGCTGAATCCGAGACTAATTTCCCACCATCGCATGCAACCGGCCTTGCCGTTTGTCACAGCGCGCAATACATTTCACAGCGCATTTCCCATTGACCCCGCGCGAAAGCCCCGTCCCGCGTATCCTGGACCACGTCCCTCAATTTATCGGGCATGCGCCCCCGCCCAGCCTCGGCAAGTTTGGTTACCGAAACCTTATTGCGCCATGGCCGGTCTATAGCGTTCTGTCCTAGAATCGCCTGCAATGAGCACCCCCCAGCAATCCTCCGCCACCCCGGGCGGCAAATCGGGCCTTCCCTGGAAACGCATCCTGGTCAAAACGGGCATCGCCGCAGCCTGCGTCGGCGCGTGCAGCGCGCTTGCGCTCGGGCTCGCCCTGGCGCTGGCCTGGCCCGCCCTGCCCGACCTGCACGCCATGACCGACTACCGGCCACGGGTGCCGCTGCGCATCTACACGGCCGACAAGGTGCTGATCGGTGAATACGGCGAAGAACACCGCAACGTGCTGCGCTTTGACGAGATTCCCCCGGTCATGCGTCAGGCGGTGCTGGCGGCCGAGGACGACCGCTTCTACAGCCATGGCGGCGTCGACTGGATGGGCGTGGCGCGCGCGGTGCTGACCAACGTGGTCAAGGGTTCGAAGTCGCAGGGGGGCAGCACCATCACGATGCAGGTGGCGCGCAATTTCTACCTGTCGTCGGAAAAGACCTATTCGCGCAAGTTCTACGAGCTGTTGCTCACCTTCAAGATCGAGAACGAGCTCACCAAGGACCAGATCCTTGAGCTCTACATGAACCAGATCTACCTGGGCCATCGCGCCTACGGCTTCGCGGCCGCATCGCGCACCTATTTCGGCAAGCCGCTGTCGGAAGTGACGGCGGCCGAAGCCGCCATGCTGGCCGGCATTCCCAAGGCCCCGTCGCGCTTCAATCCCATCACCAACTTCCCGCGCGCCGAAATTCGCCAGCACTATGTGCTGGGCCGCATGAAAACGCTGGGCTACCTGACGCCCGAGCAGGCCGACCAGGCCTTGCAGCAGCACCTGACCATCCGTGGCGCCGACGGCACCAGCGCGCGCGGTTTTGCCGTGCATGGCGATTACCCGTCGGAACTGGCGCGCCAACTGATGTATGGCGTGTTCCAGGAAGAAACCTATTCCAAGGGCATCGACGTCTACACGACCATCGATTCCAAGGCGCAGGAAGCCGCCTACCAGGCCGTGCGCAGCGGCGTGCTGGACTACACGCGCCGCGCCGTCTATCCCGGCCCGGAAGACCAGATCGACCTGCCTGACGACGTCGAAAGCGATCCCCAGGCGCTGGACGACATCCTGGACGGCGTGCAAGACAAGACGCCCGACAGCGAAGACCTGCTGGCTGCCGTGGTGCTGTCGGCCAGCCCCACCGAGGTCAAGGTCGCCCGCAGCGCGCGCGACATCATCACCATTTCGGACAAGAAGGCGCTGGCCGTCGTGGCCCGCGCACTGAACCCCAAGGCCAGCGACAGCCAGCGAATTCGCCGCGGCTCGGTCGTCTACATCCACAAGACGGGCGGCAAGGACGGAGACGGCTGGGAAATCATCAACATGCCGGCGCTGCAGGCCGCGCTGGTGTCCATGGCGCCGCAAGATGGCGCCATCCGCGCCATGATCGGCGGCTTCGACTACAACCGTGGCGGCTTCAACCGCGTGACCCAGGCCTGGCGCCAGCCGGGCTCCAATATCAAGCCCTTCGTCTACGCCGCGGCGCTGGAACGCGGCTTCACGCCCGCCACGCAGATTTCCGACCAGCCCTTCATGTTGACGGCCGCCCAGACCGGCTCGAAGGATTGGCAGCCCAAGAACGACGGCAACAAGTACGAACCCATGCTGACGTTGCGCCAGGGGCTTTATCGGTCCAAGAACATGGTGTCGATCCGCATCCTGCAGGCCATCTCGCCGCAGTACGCGCAGGACTACCTGACCCGCTTCGGCTTCGACAAGTCGCGCTGGCCGGCCGTGCTGCCGCTGGCGCTGGGCGCGGGCGGCGCCACGCCGCTACAGGTCGTCAACGGCTACGGCGTGTTTGCCAACGGCGGTTACCGCGTCACGCCGTATTTGGTGGACCACGTCACTGACCGCTCGGGCAAGGTGCTGATGCAGGCGCAACCCGTCAAGGCGGGCGACGAAGCGGCGCGCGCCATCGACCCGCGCACCGCCTGGGTCATGGACGACATTCTGCGCGGCGTCACCACCAACGGCACCGCCGCGCGCGCACACCAAGTGCTAAAGCGCAACGATGTGGGCGGCAAGACAGGCACCACCAACGACGCTGTGGACGTCTGGTTCTCGGGCTTCACGCCCGACCTGGCCACCACTGTCTGGATGGGTTTTGACCAGCCCAAGTCCCTGGGCACCAACGAGTTCGGCAGCGGCCTGGCGCTGAGCACCTGGCTGGACTACATGCAGCCGGTGTTGAAGGGCGTGCCCGAAGTGAAGCAGGCGCCGCGCCCCGATGGCCTGCTGGTGGATAACGGCGAATACTATTTTTCGGAATTCCCACCCGGCCAGGCCGTGGCGTCGCTGGATCTGTCTTCCGGGGACGAGCTGACCGACTTCCTGAACAACAACCTCAGCACTGATGGCGTGGACACCTCGGTGAAGCCGCTGCCCGCCCCCGGCGCGAATGTGCCGCCTCCGAATTTGAACAGCCCGATCCAGGCGCCGCTTCAGCCTATCCCGGTGCCCAGCGCCGGCAACGCGCTGCCGGCGGTGCCGACGGCGGGGGTTCCGACGGCGGGGGTTCCGGCGGCGGGCGTACCCGCGGCCGGCGTACCGGCGGCGGGCATACCGGCTTCGGGCGTACCGGCTTCGGGCGTACCCGTCGCCGCGCCGATCAATGGTGCCGACGGCGGCGCGGCCAGCGCCAGCGCCATCACCCCGTCCAGCGCCGTCGTCGCGCGGCCGCTCTGATCCTCGGGTTTTGAAATGCCAACGGGCGCCTCTACGGCGCCCGTCTTCATTTCAGGCCTATGGCCACCACGGCAGCCCAGTTCTTGGCTGCCCTGTTTTTGGCAGCCCTGTTCTTGGCAGCCCTATTCTGGCGACCCTGTTCGGGTGGCCCTACGCTTCCACCACCAGCTCCGTCACCACCTCGCACGGCCAGGCCGACAGCGACTCCAGGTCCAGGAACGTGAAGTAGCCCGCGCGCCATCCCTCGGTATCGATGTGATAGACATTGCCCAAGGCCAAGGGCGCGGCCACCGGCGTATGCCCGGCCACTACCGCCCGCACGCCCTGGATGCCCGTACGGTTCATCTGCCGCAGCCGCTCGCGTGACCATTGGCAGGCCGCGCTGGTGCGCTTGTAGCGATCCTGCAACGCGAACTCCAGGCGCGGCCAGAACAGCACCGGGCAATCCGCATGCAACAAGCCGACCGCGCCCTCGGACGTTTCGACTTCGATCGCAATGGGCAGTTGCGCGAACGCCTCGGCGAACACCTGCTGCCGCTCCGTGGGCAGGTCCAGGAACCAGCCGCCGCCATAGCCGCGCCAGTTCGCTACGTCCACCTGCCCCGTGCGCACATGCCGGATCGCATAGTCCTCATGGTTGCCCTGCACCGCGTAGAACCACGGGCGTGCCAACCACTCCAGCGCCGCCTCGCATTCCGGCCCACGGTCGACCAGGTCGCCCACCGAGAACAGCCGGTCGCGGGCGGGGTCGAAACCCAGCCTGTCCAAGCTTTCCTGTAAACGTGAAAAATGCCCGTGCACGTCGCCCACCGCGAAATCGCGGCCCAGCTCGTTGCGCGGGACTTTCACAAAACGCTGCTCCATGATGATTCTCGACAACCGGTTGAGGGGGGACATGAACCGTCCCTTGAAACACACCGTGGCGGCTCGCCCCCGGTAAACCCCGACCTGTCTTTTTAACCCGCTTTAGTTGACACGGGCCTTGCGCCCCCGCCGCCAGCGCGGTCAAATAATCCGTTACGAGAATCGCTATTGTTCGTGATAATGTTCCGTACTTCCTCACAAATACCTTAAAGGGGGCCGCGCGCGCCGCCGCCCTCCCGCCGCCATGACAGCCGCGTCCACCATCAAAACCTGGTACTGGATCCATAAATGGACCAGCCTGGTCTGCACGATCTTCCTGCTCATCATCTGCCTCACGGGCTTGCCCCTGGTGTTCCATCACGAGATCGAACACTGGCTGGATGATGGCAAGCCCCTGTCCAGCGTGCCGGCCGACACGCCGCCCGCCAATCTGGACAAGCTGGTTGCCAGCGCGCTGACGATGTACCCGGGCGAGGTCGTTGATTATTTGTTCTTCGACCCCGATGAACCCCAGGTGTATGTTGGCATGGCCAAAACCCCGGGCGACGGCCAGGCTTCCGGCCACGCCGTGCGCATGGACGGCCGCACGGGCGAGGTGCTGCTGGACGGCCCGCTTTATACCGAAGACAAGTTCTCTTTCATGGGCATCATGCTGGCCCTGCACGTGGACCTGTTCGCGGGCTTGCCCGGTGAACTGTTCCTGGGGTTCATGGGCCTGCTGTTCTGTGTGGCTATCGTATCGGGCGTGGTGCTGTACGGCCCGTTCATGAAGAAGCTGGAATTCGGCACCGTGCGCGCGGCGCGCTCCACGCGCCTGAAATGGCTGGACCTGCACAACCTGCTGGGCATCGTGACGCTGGTGTGGGCCTTTGTGGTGGGGTTCACGGGCGTCATCAATGAATTGTCGACGCCGCTGTTCCGCCTGTGGCAGTCCACCGAACTGGTCCGCATTCTTGAGCCCTACAAGGGCCAGACCGTGCCCACCCAACTGGCCTCGGCGCAACTTGCCGCCGACACCGCCAAGAAAGCGCTGCCCGGCAACGAGGTGTCGTTCATCGCCTTCCCCGGCAACGCCTTCGGCAGCCCGCACCATTACATTGCCTGGATGCGCGGCGACACTCCGCTGACCTCCAAGCTGAACACCCCCGTGTTGGTGGACGGCAAAACCGGCGAGCTCACCACCGTGGCCAAAATGCCGTGGTACCTGACCGCGCTTGAAGTCTCGCGCCCGCTGCACTTTGGTGACTACGCCGGCCTGCCCCTGAAGATCATCTGGGCCTTGCTGGACCTGATCACCATCGTGGTCCTGGTCAGCGGCCTGTATCTTTGGATCGCGCGGCGCCGTGCGACCGAAGCGCGCATCAATGAACTTGTGAAAAAGCACCAAGCCGCCGCCGCGCCGCAAAGGACGCCGGCATGAGCAAGCGCCAATCCAAAGGCCGGGGCGGCCGGGGCTTCATGTTCGTATGGGGCGCGCCCACCTTGCTGGGCGTCTTGAGCGTGTTCGGCCTGCTGGCCGCCCTGTTGGGCACGGGCGCCTGGCACTGGGCCTCGTGGATCACGCTGACCATCCTGTTGGTGGTCATCTTGCGCTACTGGGTATTCCCGCTGAAACACTAGCCCGCGGGCCGGGGGGTCATGGGGCCCCGCTGCCCCACCCCTGGCCTCGTATTTGGCCGCGCACCCAGCCTCGGCCTTGGCCGGATCAGCGGCCGAACTTCTCCGGGTCCGGTCCCAAGCGCGCGCCGTCCTTGATGGCGTCGATGGCGGCCATCTCGTCGGCTGACAATTCAAAATCGAAAACGTCGATGTTCTCGCGGATGCGAGCCGGCGTGACCGACTTCGGAATCACGATCAGCCCACTCTGCAAGTGCCAGCGCAGCGTGATCTGGGCGGCCGACTTGTTGTGCTTTTTGGCCAGGTCCACGATGACCTTTTCCTTGGTGACCCCGCCTTGCGCCAAGGGGCTCCAGGACTCGGTGGCGATACCGTGCCTGGCATGGAACGCCCGCAGCTCACGCTGCGCGAACCCCGGATGCAGTTCTATCTGATTCACCGCCGGCGCCACTTTCGACGCCTCGATCAGTTGCTCCAGGTTGGCCTGCGTGAAGTTGGACACGCCGATCGAACGCGCGCGGCCGTCTTCCTTCATCTCGACCATGGCGCGCCAGGCGTCCAGGAACTTCGTGCTGCCCGCCACGGGCCAGTGGATCAGGTACAGGTCCACATATGCCAGGCCCAGCTTCTCCAGGCTTTCGTCCATGGCCTTGTGGGCATCGTCGTAGCCGTGCTTGTCGTTCCACAGCTTGGTGGTGATGAACAGATCCTTGCGTGCCACGCCCGCCGCGCGCAGGCCCGTGCCCACGCCGGCTTCGTTGCCGTAGATGGCAGCAGTGTCCACCGACCGGTAACCGGCCGCCAGCGCTTCCTTGACCGCGGAAGCCGCCTGGTCGTCGGGCACCTGCCACACACCCAGGCCCAACTGCGGGATGCTGTTGCCGTCGTTCAATTTCACTGCGGGTACCTTCGCCATAAGATCCTCCGAAGCTTGCACCGCGACGCTCGCACGGCGAATACGCGCCAGGTCGCGCAATCCAGGGCCCAGCCCGGCCACCCCCGGATTGAAGAGATAAAAAAAAACGGGCTTGCCGAGCTGCGCCCGCGCCGTAATTCCGGACCGACATCCCCTGGCAATGGTCCGGAAACACCAGGGGTTATCACCAAATAATAGCGCCCGTGCCCGATAATGCCCGTCACAAGGCCACCTGCACCCCCTGCCGTACCGCCTTTCACCCCGTCCTTTGCGCCATCGCGCCCCCTCGCCCAGCCATGAATTCCCCTGACGCGCCGCCCAAGAATCGCGGCGGTTTTTCCACCTTGCGAACCCTGTTTCCCTACCTTTGGCCGCCGGGAAAAACCGGGCTGAAGGTGCGCGTCGTGGCGGCGCTGCTGTGCCTGTTCGCCGCCAAGGCGGCGACCGTCTACGTGCCCCTGATCTACAAGCACGCCATCGACGAACTGGGCAAGGGCGCGCCCGGCGCGGTGACCGTGCCGCTGGGCCTGATCCTGGCGTACGGCACCGCGCGCGTGCTGTCGCTGCTGTTCTCGGAACTGCGCGACGCCATCTTCGCCCGCGTCGGCCAGCACGCCATCCGCGAAGTCGGCCTTCAGATCTTCCGGCACCTGCATGCCTTGGCGCTGCGCTTTCACCTGTCGCGCCAGACCGGCGGGCTGACCCGCGCCATCGAACGCGGCACCAAGGGCATCCAGACGCTGCTGTCGTTCCTGCTGTTCAACATCCTGCCGACGTTCTTCGAGATCGGGCTGGTCTGTATTGTGCTGTGGAAGATGTTCGACATCTGGCTGGCCGTGGCCACCGGCGCCACGGTCATCCTGTACATGGCCTACACGCTTGCGGTGACGGAATGGCGCGCCAAGTTCCGGCGCCAGATGAACGAAACCGACTCGGAAGCCAACACCAAGGCCATCGAAAGCCTGCTGAACTACGAGACGGTCAAGTACTTCGGCAATGAAGAACACGAGGCGCGCCGCTACGACGCCTCGCTGACCCGCTACGAACGCGCGGCCGTGCGCAGCCAGGTCAGCCTGTCCATCCTGAACGTGGGCCAGGCCGCCATCATCTCGGTCGGCCTGACGCTGGTGATGTGGATGGCCGCCACCGGCATTGCCGAGGGCCGCTACACGCTGGGCGACTTCGTGCTGGTCAACACCTACCTATTGCAGCTTTACCAGCCGCTGAGCTTCTTCGGTTTCATCTACCGCGAAATCAAGCAGGCCATGATCGACATGGAACGCATGTTCGAACTGCTGGGCCAAGACCGCGAAGTGGCCGACCGCCCCGACGCCCAGCCCCTGCACCTGGCGGGTGGTCAGGTCGAATTCCGCGACGTGTACTTTGGCTACGACGCGCGCCGGCCCATCTTGAAGGGCGTAAGCTTCAGCATCCCCGCCGGCAAGACCGTGGCCGTGGTGGGCACCTCGGGCGCCGGTAAATCCACCATTGCCCGCTTGCTGTTCCGCTTCTATGACGCCGACAGCGGCGCCATTCTTGTTGACGGCCAGGACGTGCGCAGCGTCACCCAGGCCAGCCTGCGCGCGGCCATCGGCGTGGTGCCGCAAGACACGGTGCTGTTCAACGACACCATCCACTACAACATCGGCTACGGCCGCCCCGGCGCAACCGATGCCGAGATCGAAGCCGCCGCGCGCCTGGCGCACATCCACGACCTGATCATGACCATGCCCGACGGCTACCAGACCATGGTGGGCGAGCGCGGCCTGAAGTTGTCGGGCGGCGAAAAGCAGCGCGTGGCCATCGCCCGCACCATCTTGAAGAACCCCGTCATCTTTTTATTCGACGAGGCCACCAGCGCGCTGGACACCCATACCGAACGCGAGATCCAGGCGAACCTGCGCGAAGTCAGCGAAGGACGCAGCACGCTGATCATCGCGCACCGGCTGTCCACGGTGGCGGACGCCGATGAAATCATCGTGCTGTCGGAAGGCCGCATCATCGAACGCGGGCGCCATGCGCAGTTGCTGGCCCAACGCGGCGTGTACGCCGGCATGTGGGCTCGCCAGCAAGACAGCACCCACAGCGCCCCGGCGGATTGACAAGCCCCGCCCGCTATCCGAAGATCGCACCCTTTTCTTCCAAGGCCCGCCATGCAGGATTCTTCCGCCCCTGACGTCCCTGAGATTCCCGACGCTCCCGGTGTCCACGTCTGTGCCTCTTCCGACCTGGTCAACGGCGGCCTGGGCGTGAAAGTGCCCGTGTCCGATGGCTCGGGCCAGACCACCGCGTTCTTCGTGCGCTACCAAGACCGCGTGCACGGCTACCTGAACCGCTGCGCCCACGTCGGCGTTGAACTCGATTGGGAAGGCAGCTTCTTCACCCGCGCCGGCGACCTGATCATGTGCGCGCGCCATGGCGCCACGTACCAGCCCGACACGGGCCTGTGCGTGGGCGGCCCCTGCAAGAACGGCCGGCTGACCGTGCTGACGGTTTCCGAGCACGACGGCGCCGTCTACTGGCACCCCAGCGGCAAGATCGTTCCGCGCAACGACGCTTGACGCGGGTCAGGACCTAGGCCCCGGCCACCACCGCCTGGGCCGGCTGCTGCCGTTCCGCATAGCGGCGCGCCAGCACGGCGCAGACCATCAGCTGCATCTGGTGGAAAATCATCAAGGGCAGCACCACCACGCCCATCTGCGACGTGCCAAACAGCACCGTGGCCAGCGGAATGCCCGACGCAAGCGACTTCTTCGATCCACAGAACACCAGCGTGATCTCGTTCTCTTTGGACATGCCCAGCTTGCGGCTGCCCCAGGTGGTGATCACCAGCACCGCCCCCAACAACAGGGCATTCACCAGCACCATCGTGGCCAGGTCTATGGCCGGAAAGGCGTGCCAGATGCCCTGCGCCACGGCCTCGCTGAACGCGGTGTAGACGGCCAACAGAATCGAACTGCGGTCCACCTTGGACAAGGTGCGGTTGTTGCGCTGCGCCCAAGCGCCAATCCACGGCCGCAGCAGGCTGCCCACGGCGAAGGGCAACAACAGTTGCAGCAAGATGCGGCCTGCGTCGGCCAGCCCGTGCCCGCCCCCCTGACGATGCAACAGCACCGCCACCAGCAACGGCGTCAACACGGTGCCAAGCAGATTGGACGCCGTCGCCGCGCAAATGGCGCCGGGCACATTGCCGCGCGCCATCGACGTGAACGCAATCGACGACTGCACGGTTGACGACAAGGTGCAGACGAACAGCACGCCCAGCCACAGCGATGGGGTCAACAGCCCCGGAAACAGCGCACGCAAGCCCAGGCCCAGCGCGGGAAACAGAATGAAGGTGGACGCCAGAATCAAGGCATGCAGGCGCACGTCCTTCACGCCCGCCACGATGGCGTCCGTGGACAGGCGCGCGCCGTGCAGGAAGAACAACAGCGAAATGGCCACGTTGCTGGCCACCATCATGAACGAGGCGCCCTTGCCCACGGCGGGGAAAAAGCTGGCGAATGCCACGGTGGCAATCAAAATCAAAGTGAACTGGTCTGGCAGGAAGCGGCGCATGGCGTAAGGGTTTCCAAGAAATTACGGAAAACTATAGGCGCGCCGCTTGCCATCGTGAAGCCCACTGATTACTTTAACTGTCATCGAAAATCATAATGACCAGGCCGCGTTCCCCATGCTGAATCCCCTATGGCTCAAGACCTTCACCGCCGCGGCGGCCGCCCCCAGTTTCACGGAAGCCGCCCGCCGCCTGGGGCTGACCCAGCCCACCGTCAGCGAACATATCCGGCAGTTGGAACAGTCGGTCAACCGGCGCCTATTCCTGCGCGATACCCATTCGCTAGTGCTGACCAGCGACGGCCGCAGCCTGCTCGTTCATGCCGAGATCATCCTGGACGCGCACGAACGCGCCGAACGCCTGTTTGATGCGCCGCGCCTGCGCGGCCGCGTGCGGCTCGGCACGTCGGACGATCTGGCCATGGGCCCGCTGCCCGATGTGCTGGCCGCGTTCCGTTTGGCGCATCCGGAAGTCGAGCTGGACTTGACCATCGGCGTCACCAGCGAGCTCTACAAATTGCTGGACGACAACGACCTGGATGTGATGATCGGCAAGCGGCGCCGGGGTGATCGCCGGGGCCAGACGTTGCACAAGGAAGCGCTGTTGTGGCGCGCCAAGGAAGGCCTGCGCTTTGCGCCCGATGAGCCACTGCCGCTGATTCTGCTGCGCGAACCCAGCGTCACGCGCACGTTGACGCTGGATGCGCTGGCACGCGTGGGGCGCAGTTGGCAGATTGTGTGCACCAGCACCAGTTACGCGGGTTGCCAGGCGGCCGCCCGCGCGGGCCTGGGCATTACGGTGCAGCCCTCTCACTTGTCCACGGCGGGCCTGGCCGCGCCGGGCGGCGCGATTCAGTTGCCGGCGTTGCCGCAGGTGGAATTCATCGTCATCTCGGCCCCGTCGCCCAACAAGCCCACCCGGGCGCTAACTGAAATCCTGATGCGCAGCACCTTGACCTGAACGCGCTGGGCCTGAATGCGCGCGGGGCCATTGCCGCAGCCTCTTATTCGGGCAGCGGGTCGGGCACGCCGTCTTCGTCCACACTCTTCACGCGGTCCAAGGCATTGCGCGCGGCCGACATCGCTTCGATCGTGCTGCGAAAGCGCCGGCTGACAAAGATCTCGAAGGGCCGGCCTTCCGGGGGCCGGCCATCCGGGGGCTGGCCTTCCGCCGGCGCGTCTTCCGACTCCGCCCCATCCCGCGCCACGTCGCCCTCTTTTGCCTTGGACGCCAAACGCCGCGTCTCCAAAAAGGCCCGAGGCGGCGTGCGCCCTTCAGGCTGCGTCGCGTACGCCACCACCGAAAATCCGTTGATCGTCTTCTCTAGCATTGCGGTTCCCTCGCGCCACGGCCACACACGGCGCAGCTTGTTCCTAGCGACAACGGCGCGGCACGAGGAAACTTAAGCGCCATGCAAAAAGCCGATGTTGATCTGCATCAACACCGGCTTTTTCCACCCGCCGACCACACAAGCGACTCTATTTTGTCGACGTAACGGCGTCCATGCGCACGCGCACGTAATCGGCCACCTGCTCCAGCACGGTCGACAAATGCCCGCGCAGCAATTCAAAGCCCGGGTTGCGTTCGCGCGTGACCTCGTCCATGTACAAGGGGCGACGAATTTCCACCTGCAAGCTGTGCCGGTTCAGCGCGGGCTGCCCAATCTGCGCAATCAACTGCACCCCTTTGTAGGGGTCGTTGCGCGCCACCGTATAGCCCAGGTCGCGCAAGGCCTTTTCGATCAGCGCGATGAACTCGGGTTCGCACGTTGTGCCGTCACGGTCGCCCAGCACAAAATCCGCCAGGGGATGTTCGCTTTGCCGACCCAGGCGTTCATAGGCATCGTTGGGCATCGAATGCAGGTTCAGATGCCACACGGCGCCAAAGCGCGCTTCGGCTTGGCTGATCGCGCGCGCCAAGGCGGCGTGGTAAGGCTCGTAGTAAGCCTGGATGCGATGCCGCACTTCGGCCAGGCTCAGCTTGCGGTCATAGATCGGCGTGGCCTTGTCCATGCGGCGCCAGATCAGCCCTTTTCCCAGGCGGGTTTTCTCGCCGGGCGACAGCGCATGCGGCCAAGGTTCGGCCAACAGTTCTGGGTCCAGATCCTGCAGCGTGCGGTTCGGATCGATGTACACGCGCGGAAAGTGCGCCGCAATCAAAGTTGCGCCCAGCGCGGGGGCTGCCGACCACAACGCGTCCACGTGCGTGTCTTCACCCTGGCGCAATTGCGCCCGCGTGGCGACCGCCCCGAAATCCTCGGGATAGTGTTCGCCGCTATGCGGCGAATCACAGACCAGCGGCAGCGCCGGCCCTTGGGGTTCATGCACGGAAACCACGTTGAAATCGGCGAGCGTCATCGTCAGTCAGCCTGAATGTTGGCGGCCTTGGCCACCTTGGCGTAGCGGGCCAGGGCCTGATGAATCTGGTCCTGGAACTCTTGGGGGGTAGTCGGCATCAGCGTACCACCCACGTCTTCGGCCTTCTTGCGGAACTCGGGATCTTTCATCGCCGCGCGCACGGCTTGGTTAAGCGTGTCGATCACGGCCGTGGGCGTACCCGCCGGCGCCACCAGCCCGAACCAACCGCCCGTGCCCATGTCGGGGTAACCCAGCTCGATGTAGGTCGGCACGTCCGGCAGCAAGGGCGAGCGCTCGGCGCCCAGCACGGCCAGCGCCCGCAACTTGCCGCCCTTCACTTGCGGCAGCGTCGACGACAGGTTGTCGGTGATCGCGTCCACCTGCCCGCCCATCACATCGTTCAAGGCCGGACCCGCGCCGCGATACGGCACGTGCAGCAGGCGGATGCCGGACAGCATCATGAAGTTCTCGATATTCACGTGGCCCAGCGAGCCCACACCCGGCGAGGCAAAGCTGTAGCGGTCGGCCGGCGCGGCTTTGGCCATCGCCACGAATTCCGCCATGTTCTTGGCCGGCAGATTCGGGTTGATTGCCAGAATGCTGGGCACCGCCAGCACATTGGCCACGGGCGCGAAATCCTTCACGGGGTCGTAATTCATCTTGCGATACACGGCCGGGTTCGAGCCATGCGTGCTCATCGTGGCCATGCCCAGCGTGTAGCCGTCGGGCGTGGACCGCGCCACCTGCTCCATGCCCATCGAGCCACCCGCGCCCGCCTTGTTCTCGACCACGATGGTCTGCTTCAGTTCGCGGCCGGCGTACTCGGCCACCAGGCGGGCCACGATGTCGGTTGATCCACCGGCGGCGAACGGCACCACCAGCTTGATGGGGCGCGAGGGGTAGTCGGCGGCTTGGGCAATGCCGGCAAAAGACAAGGTAGCGAACACGCCGGCAAGCGCGAAACGCGCGGACCGGCCAAGCAGGCGGCGAGACATGAGTCGACTCCGAAAAAGGAAGGTGTGGGTTTCAGACAGGCCGCCAGTGTCCAAACTTTACCGTCCCCTTTCAAACGACTATATTGCACTCCTTCATTACCAAAGGTCATGCTCGATGCGGCTGCATTCGCCTTCCATGTCCGAGTTGCATGCCTTCATCACGGCAGCGCGCTTGGGCAGCTTCACCCTGGCCGCCCAGACGCTATGCGTGACCCAGGGCGCCATCAGCCGCGCCATTTCGCGCCTGGAAGCGCATTTCGGCCAGCCGCTGATGCATCGGAATGCGCATGGGCTGACGCTGACGGCGATGGGTCAAAAACTCTACGATGGCGCGCAGGCGCCGCTGCAAGCCATCGAAAAGCTCAGCACCGAGCTACGCGCCGACGACCGCCGCCGGCACCTGACGCTGTCCATGGTTCCCACGCTGGCCAGCGCCTGGCTGGTGCCGCATCTGCCCGACTTCCATCGGCGTCATCCCGACATTCAACTCAATTTCTCGGCCTATCGGCGCAATGAAGATTTTTCGGGCGACACGCCGGACGCGAGCATCCTGGCGGGCACCCCCGAACAATGGCCCGGATGGCAAGCCGACTACGTAATTGGGCGCGAAGTGGTGGTGATCTGCCACCCGGACCGCTTGGCCGCCCGCCAGGCCCACGGGCTATGGAACACACCGAACGGCCTGCTGGGTGAGCCGCTGCTTTTTCACACCAATGGGCAAGATAACTGGGCGCAATGGTTCACTGCCGCCGGCGTGCCGCGCCAGGCGGTCACGCTGTCACAGGGGTTCGATCAGGTGTCCATCCTGATCCGAGCGGTTATGGCCGACATGGGCATCGCCGTCCTGCAGCGCTGCTTGGTGCGCGATGAGCTTCAATCTGGCCGCGTGGCGGCGCCTTTTCCCAAGCTGCCGATACGCTTGCGCCGCGGCTATCACTTGTGCGCCCCGGCTCAGCGGCGCGACCACTACGCGCTGGCCTGCTTCCGGCAATGGTTATTGCAAACCGCGCAGGCGGATCCCGACGTCGTAGCGGCAGACCAGATGCACGGCTAGGGGCCTGGCCTCAAAGAAACCTTTAGTTTCTTCGGTTCGGAATTTGGTGCAACCAAATAAAACGGGCCTCTTATTCAGAGGCCCGGCTCACATGCGGCGGTGCGACGCTCAAGGCGCCAGCTTGAATCCCAGATCCACGCCCCACTTATCGGTTTCACGCAACCATTTCGCCCCACAACTCAGGCACCGGAAGTGATCTTCGCGACTCTCTTCGCGCCCTTTTTGCGTGGGATTGGTGAAACCTTGATGTCCCAGGTGCGAATGCGGCGCAACGCCTGCAAGGCCCGGATTAATGCGTTGGCACGCCAAACACATGACGCTCATTGATGCTTCCCCACAAACAGTGTTACGGAATTGTAAGGGATTTCACCAATATTTTTCTATCGATTTATATCAAGTGAATGACAATAATTGTTAAATGAGCGTTTAAACAACGTTTGGTAACGCCGCGAGACAGGTCGCCAAATGGTATGGCGACGTCGACGGCATATCGGCCCGCACCACCGCTCCCTGGCTGTCCAGACACTCGTACCACCCGCCGTCGTGCAGGAAACGGGCGCGGAAACTGGCAAGCCCCGACGCCAGGGCGGGCAAATCGCCCAACACCGCCAACGCCCGCAGGTATTCCGTTTGCGCCCAGATCCGCCGGGTGGCATCAATGACCACGCCCGACTCGTCCAACGACGCCACCACACCCGGGCCGTCCACATCCACGCCGTGCTCGCGCGACCACCGCATGGCACGCGGCAAGGATTCCACCAGCTCCAGGCCTTCGAACACCTCAGCCGCGCCATGCACCAGCGACAACCATTCGAACTGATGCCCGGGCTCCAGCCGATTGCCGGCCGAGCCCTGCAAGGCCTCGGAAATGCACTGCGTGGGTCCATGCACGAAGAACTGGCTGACGCCCTGTGCCAGCGCACGCAAACGCTGGGAAAACAGCGCAGGCTCCGCCACTTGCGCGGCAGCCAGGTACGCTTCAGTCAGATGCATCATGGGATTCTGCGCCGGGGCTTTCAGCGGGTGCAGAAGATCCGCGCTTAGCGCCGCGTGGTACAGCCCATCATTTGTCTTGAAACGCGACTCGATCGTGGCCGCCGTCGACAACATCAGCTTGCGCGCCTGGGCATTGCGGCTGCGCGGAAAATACGCCGCGCAGGCCAGCACTATGAAAGCGTGCGTATAAAGATCTTGCGTGTCATCCAAGGGCTGCGCATCCGCGTCCACGCTGTACAGCCACCCGCCGAGTTCATTGCGAAACACGCGGCACAGCGAATCGAACAGCCGGTCGGCATGCAGGCCGGCTTGCTCGCCCGGCGCCTGCGCGAATACATACAGTTGCCGCGCGCAAGCCATCGCACGATATCGCGTGGGCGCCAACGGTTGACCCGTTGCGGCATCCAACGATTCGTAGGGCAGATTCAGGGTTTGATTGAAGCCCGGCCCCATCCACAAAGGCAGGATCACAGAGCCAAAATGCGCCCGCAAGGCGCGGGCATGTTCCGTGAGAGTAAGAGTGGTCTGTGCGGCAGTCATCTTGGAACGACGCATACCCGAAAAGGGCTCCAGGTTTCGGAGCAGCAACGATAACCGAAAATTTCGTCGCAATTTTTTGAGTATTTTCCTAAGCCTCATGCAAGCACAGACCGGTCCAACCGATCAGCTTCGTCCAGGGCGCTTATGCCCTATCGGAAGATGTTTTCCTCGACCCAGTTCTGCGCGAATATTTCCGCGCGATCACGTGCTTCGTCTAACGAAGCGCAGTTGCCCAAGTGGGAAAACGCGGCATCCACCTCGGTGCCGCCCTCGGCCGTTACCGTCAGCAAGACGCCATATCCGCCGGTATCCATGGCCGCCGTGGAAACGTCGATCAGTACTTCCTGGTCACGATGCTGCATGTGCTACCTCCCAGTCGGTTACCTAAACGCGTGAACCACGCGTGACGTTGCGGGAGCAAATTCCCGCGAAATGAATAGACCTGAAAGCGTCACGCAAGTTCATCTTACTGGCGACGAAAGGTGCGCGATACGTCCGGAAGATGCCAAATCGCACATTCCGTCTCAGGAGATTCCCGTACTGGCCCATAAATACCCCCTGAAGTGCGACATAGGACGAAAACATTCGCAAACTATGCGGCAATTCCACGCATCTTGCTTCAATGCGCAGCAAGCAGAAAGATTTCAGGGGGTTGAAAGAAAAGCGCTGCAAGCGTCCGACGGAATGCCGCTTGCGTGGACGCGCTTAGCGCACGTGGATGGCGCCAGGTTCTTCCATGCGCAGGGCAAGCTTGCCCTTTTCGGTAATCAACCAACGGCCATCGGGGCCGGGTTCGATGCAGCGCAAGGTCTGCAATGCCTGCGAAATTTCAGCGGGCACCACAGCTTTAGCGGCGTCAGCTTCACAGTTGTCGGCCACGATGCGCAGCCAGTGACTCAGTTCGCCTTTTTGGAAACGATGCAATGCCATGCTAATTCTCTCTTCAATGGCGTAAACGATAGCATGCCCGTCAAGCCCGCCTGGCTACGTCAAAAGCTTGGGCACCGAAGAGACCAGCAGCGCCACGCCCGATAGCGTCAACAGGCCCAGCACGACGCGGCGAAACGTCACATCGCTGATGCCCACATACAAGCGAGCGCCCAGCAATGTGGGCACCAGCATCGCCGGCAAGATGATGGCGAAAAGCGGCAGCATGTCGCGCGTGACCACGCCCGTGTAGAGGTAGCCCGCCATCGTCACGACCAGCATCGACAGGTTGAAGTTCTGGATCACCGACCGTTGCACGTCGCGATCAAAACCGCGCAAGGTACACCACAGGGTTGGGATCACGCCGGTAAAGCCGCCGATGCCACCCATGACGCCGCCCATCGCGCCTACCACCCCATCAGCCACCTTGCCGCCCGCCGTGATGCGCGGCAAGCGCGTGGCGAACAACATCAGCGGGCACCAGACCGCAAGCAAGCCGCCAATACAGGCCTTGAATATCACCGGGTCCAGATGCGGCAAGAGCTGCACGCCAACAGGTATGCCCACCAGGCCGCCCGCTACGAAAGGCAGAAGGTTCGACCACGAAAACCCTCGGCGCACGGTGAATGCAGCCAACAACTGGCCGGTCAGCCCACCGAACACGGTCATCGCCGCCGCCAATCGGGGGTCTATCGTCCACGCCCAGAATGACATGGCCACCAACCCAAAGCCGAACCCTGACAACCCTTGCACGAAGCCGGCAGCCACCGCACCGACCACGACCAATACATATAACGAGTCCATTCTGCCGCGCACCTACAGGTGTTGCCAGGCCCCGCCCGGCGCACGACATTCTAAAGCGTTCTAAGACGGCCGCAGCGCAAGCGGACGCTTCATGCGCGCCGCCACGGCGGATGCCGCAACGCTTGCGGCGATCAAGCACAGGCCCAACGCCAGGTCTGCCGAAATGCGTTCATGAAAGACCACCGACGAAACGACCAAGCCGATGACCGGCACGCACAACATCGCAATGGACGTAGCTACGGGCGGCATCTTTTGCGTCATGCCCAGCACCACAATGAAAGTCAGCGCGGTGGCCAACGGACCCGTGTACAGAATAATGGGCCAGGCGTCCGGCACGGTCAGGAAGGTGGGTGCGCCGTCACGCATCCAGGCCAGCGCAACCAACGGCAGCGTGGCCAGCGCGGTCTGCCAGGGAATCATGTCAGCGCCCAAGCGCACATGGCGGCTGCCGCGCAGTTGAATGATGTTGCACGCCCACGCGAACGAGGCGCCCAGCAGCATGATCAGGCCGATCGCCGTATGCGCCTGCCACGGGCTGAACGCGGGCGCCACGATCACGGCTATGCCCGCATAACTGAGCGCCGTTGCCAGCCACTGGCCCGCGCTCAAGCGCTCTTTCAGAATCAGTGCCGACAACGGAATGACCCATATCGACGTGGCGTACGCAATGACGGACGCGCGGCCAGGCGCCACGTATTGCAGCGCCCACAGCGCCAACGCCGTGAACGCGCCCATTTGCAGCATGGCCACGCCCGCCACCAGCGGCCATTCCTGGCGCGTCGGCAAGCGCAATCGCCCCAACATCCCCAGTACCACCATGCTGATCAGCGCCGCCGATCCAAAACGGCTGGCCGCCAGCCAAAGCGGGCTCATGTGCGCCAGCCCCATCTTCATGACGGGCCAATTGCCGCCCCAGATCAGGACCGCACCCGCCAAGGGCAAAAACCTGCGCAACGCACTTTGCTGACTCATCACTGCCTGCTCTACCGCTTGAATATTCTGTGCTTTTGCCGATTAGCAAAAGGAAGGAATAGTCTATAGGGTAAACCCCAGCATATTTCACCTGAATGCACTCCGATAAACTCCTACCTCAGCACGAATGCGCTGCCAATCGACAAAGCTAGGTGACTTATGCCGGAAATCAATCTGGATGCAACCGACATCCGAATCCTGAACGAACTTCAACGCGACGCACGCCTGACCAATGTCGAGCTTGCTGCCCGGGTCAACCTGTCTGCGTCGCCCTGCCTGGCCCGTGTCAGGCGCCTGGAAGCCGATGGCTTAATCGACCGCCGGGTCACGCTGCTGAATGCGCGCAAGCTGGGGCTAAAGGTCAACGTGTTCATCCAGATCTCGCTGGACAAGCAACGCAAGGCCGCGCTGGATGTCTTCGAACGCGAAATTGCCGTGCTGCCGGAAATCATGGAGTGCTATCTGATGTCGGGCGATGCCGATTACCTGATCCGCGCGCTGGTGCCGGACGTGGATGCACTGGAACGCCTGATCGTCGAGCACATCACGCGCATTCCGGGCGTTGCCAGCATCCGTTCAAGCTTTGCGCTGAAGCAAGTGCTCTACACCACCGCCGTGCCGCTTGCCTGATGGCTGGCGCCACGTGATCGGCAAGCTTGCGGGATCCAGCGGGCACCCGCACAATGATTGCGTCGGCGCCGCATGTGCGCCGGCCTTCCCTCCCATCGCTTAGCAAGGAGCAACCATGCCCGAAACAGAATGGTCCCCCGGCAGCACGCTACCCGATCGTCAGGGTTACTTTGAAGTCGAATTCGACACAGGCGAAACCGAAATCACGCGCTACGGCATGCTGGGTTGGGAACCCGAGCCCGAACGCGGTCGCATCCTGCGATGGCGCGGCCTGGACCCCGACATCGAAGAAGCTGAAATCCAACGCGAAAGCGCCGTGCGCAGTAACGGCGACAACCTGATCGGTTGATGTCGTGGGCTTGGCGAATTAGCCGAGCCAAAATAAAAACGCCGCGGAAAAATCCGCGGCGTTTTTTCATGGGGAAAGATCTTACCAGTCGAGCTTGGAGATCTTGGTGCCCGCCAGCGAAACCCCAGCCATCAGGCCGCCGTTATTCATCACGAAGCCAACAATCGGCTGCTGCGCCGTGTTGGTGTCGATGCGGCCGTTCGCGCCGATGTTCACCACCGCCACCGTGGCGTCCGCACCCACCGTCCAGCCGCTGCTGTTGCGGAACTTGTTCAATGCATCATCCGTCATGAACAACAACACCATGGCCTTGGATTGCGCGCCAGCCTGAAACCCGATCGAACCCGCCGTCGTGCTGTAGTAGCCGGCGTTGGTCCCGCCCACGCGCAGCACACCCTTGCCATGCTCGGCGCCCACAATGAAGCTGCCGCTCAAGACATCAGGGAACACCAGCACGCCCTTAGCACGCGCCACCAATTCCTTGGACTGCGGCGATGCCTCGTAGAGTTTGGTCAGGGTTGCATTGGCCGCGCTATTCATCGAATCGCGCTTTTCAGTAGCTGATGCGGAAGATTTTGGCGTAGTCGTGGTGCAACCCGCAAACAGCAGGCCTGCCGCACCGATAGCCGCCGCAATGCCTACACGACGCAGGACAGGAAAAGTATCAAGCATGGAACTCTCCTTTATTTTTGTCATCCGCCCCCAATGTACCGGCCAAACCCGCCGGGCCACGGCATCGGATTGTGATAAACGAAACAAAACCTACCTGCTGCCGCCCTGACCTAGGCGGGTCTTCTTCAACAACCATGCGCCTGCGGGCGAGAAATCACCCCCAATCACACGGCAACATTTGGTAGGGCATTTTCCTACCGGTGCTACATCACTACAGAATGCCGTAGCGGGGTTCGCCCGTCGCCACATCCACGGACACGATGCCCGACAAGACCAGTTCCGCATGACGCCTGGCCACCTCGGCGTTGGCAAACGTGACGAAACGCGGCAGGGACCAGCGTTGCTGTCCACCGTCATTGCCTACCCGGCTCACGATTATCTCGATGGCCAACACGCCCGCATCCAGGCTTACGATTTCACAACCGACTTGAAAACCATCGATATGCCGTTGCGGCACCGAACCCATTCTTTTCGCTCCTGAAATCGAACTCACCGCGCGCAATATGCCAAAAAATATTGGCGCTGAAAAGCAGTCATTTCAACGGGTTATGGCGCACTATTTCGCCTAGTACTGACGCATCTTGCACAACATCTCAAGCGGCGAAATTCCGCCCTTTTCGCGCCGTTTTCATTATTTTTTGCGGTTCAAAAAAAAGCACGATGGACCAGAGCGCGATACCCAGGGGTATATTTGCAACGTTCAACAAGAGGCCAAACATCCCCATGCAACCCACTGCTTTCGAACCCGACACCGCCCCCCTGGAAATCCTGCCCCGCGACCTATCGGCATACCGCGAGGGCAACACCGGCATTCCGTATGTGCATCGTTTTGAGTCCGGCGTGCCCGGCCCTCACGTACTGATCAACGCCATCACGCATGGCAACGAAATCTGTGGCATGGTCGCCGCCACCCATTTGCTGGACAACGGCGTGCGGCCGAAGATCGGCACATTGACGGTCAGCTTTGCCCACGTCGAAGCCTATGAGGCCTTCGACATCGATAACCCGTACGAAAACCGCCAGCTTGTCCATAACTTGAACCGCATCTGGTCCGCAGCCATGCTGGACGGTGCCGAAGACAGCCCCGAACTGCGCCGGGCGCGCGAGTTGCGGCCGGTCTTGGACGCAGCAGACTTCGTGCTGGACATCCACTCGACCCGCGCGCCGGTGCAACCTTTCTGGGTCTACAACGAGATGGACCGCAACACCGCGTTGGCTGCCGCGGTGGGCGCCCCCGCCGTGCATCTGGTCATGCCGCAGCACAAGTTTCCCGGCACGGGCGTGATGGGCTATGGCCACCATGGTGACCCGTCGTCCGACAGCGGTGGTGCGCTGGTGGTCGAATGCGGCCAGCACTTTGCGCGTTCGGCCGCTGAACTGGCCACCGACGTGACGCTGCGCTTCCTTGCCCACACCGGCCTGATCGATGCGCCCCAGGACGCCGCGCCCCCGCCCGTGCCCCAGCGCTACCGCCTGCTTGAAGTGCACATGGTGAAGTCTGAAGACTTCCGCTTCGCCCGCCCGGTCATTGGCTTCGAGACCTTCGACAAAGGCGAGTTGATAGCCACGAACGGCGCCGAGGAAATTCGGTCGCCGTGTGACCACTGCACGATCTTCATGCCCACGCGCATGCCGATCGTTGGCCGCGAAGCGGTCTATTTGACGGTCCCCATCTAAACGCTGGCAGCCGCATCCCTGGGCGCGTCTGGGATATCCGTCTTAGGTATCCGACTTAGATATCCGGAATCAGGCGCTTGCCCAGGCTCACGACCTCGTCCAGTTGAAAGCCCAGGCTCTTGTAGAAGCCCTGCACGCCCAGGTTGCCCGAACGGATCAGCAGATTGATCTTCGGGCAGCCCATGGCGAGCAAGCGAGCTTCAAGGGCATGCATCAGCACCGTGGCGTAGCCTCGCCGCTGATGCGCCGGCGACACCGCCAGGTAATTCACCCAGCCGCGATGCCCGTCATAGCCGCCCATCACCGTCGCGACGATGGCGCCGTCAATCCTGCCCACCAAAAACAGATCGGCTTGCACAGTCGCTTTGCGCGCGATGTCCTTGACCGGATCGTTCCAGGGGCGCGTCAACCCGCAGTCGCGCCATAACTGGATCAGGGCGGCCTCATCGGCGGGGTGATAGGGCTGGATGGCCAATGCTTGAATAGTCATGCTTCGTTCCTGTAGCGAGGAAAACGAAGGCCTGGCGAACCGTCTCGTGCGTATCAAGGCAGGCAATCTGCACACCACAGACCCTGCAAACAAAAAGGCCACGAGAGGTATCGTGGCCTTCAAGGGAGAGCGCCGCAAACGCGGCGCCTTGACGTGACTAGCCACTCAACATAAGCGTCGAGTGACTCGTCGGTTGCCTGCCCGGCATGCGGGAGAAAAATGCAGTGCGTTCATGCGGGCCAGCATACACGAGGCCCTTGCGCGCAATCAAGGTGGATTCAGCGCAGCTCCGGCGCGGGCAAGGTCCCTTCCATCACCACCACCGCGTGACCCGCCACGCCAGCCCATACACCATCGGCGCGGGGTTCGGCATGCGCCAGCAACAGGCTGGCCCGGCCCATGTCCACCCCCTGCCCGACGCGCAATTCCAACTTCCCGCGCCCGCGCAACGCTGCGCGCAGCGCCGTGACGGCCGCCGTGGCGCTGCCGGTGGCGGGGTCTTCCGTCATGCGGCCGGTGAACATCCGCGCCTGGATATCGGTCGGGGAGTCGACCGTGTTGCCGCTGGTGTCAGTGGTGTAGACGTAGATCGACTTCGCCCCATCCAACGGCAACAGCGCCGCGTAGCCGTTCGAATCCGGCGACGCACGACGCAAAGCGTCGCGGCTGGCCAACTGCGCCACCAGGAATATCAAACCCACCGACACCACCTGCGGCGCATGCTCGGACATCTCGATGTCGGACGGCTCCAATTTCAGCGCACGCGCCAGGTCCGCGGCCGAGACTTCGCTGGCGCGTGACAACGGTTGTGGCGCTTGCAGCTCCACGCTTTCCACGCCCTTGGCGCCCGACCGCAGGGCGATGCGCACCAGGCCCGCAGCCTCTTCAAACACAAAGGCGTCCGGCGCCGGGCGCCCCGCCGCGACCATTTCGCGCGCCAGCACCACTGCGGTACCCACATTCGGATGCCCCGCGAACGGCACCTCGCGATCAGGCGTGAAGATCCGCACCCAGGCCGTATTGGCGCGATCTTTCGGCGGCAGTACGAAGCTGGTTTCCGAGTAATTGAATTCGCGGGCAATGCGCTGCATCTGCGCACCATCCAGCCCCTCGGCGTCCAGCACGACAGCCAGAGGGTTGCCGCAATAGGTCTGCGTGGTGAATACATCGGCCGTCACGTAGCGGTAGCGCATCAAAGGTCTCTCGTAGGCATGTGAATGGCAAGAGTATGCGCGCCGGTGCAAGGGTTGCGACAGGCACAGAAAGCCACGACTTTCGCCATAACAGCGCGGCGCGCGCGCAGGTCGAGTACCCTGTCCTCCTGGGCCGTCCTCGCGGCCCGAAGCGCGCTTTACTCCTGCAAGGAATGCACCATGGAAAACCCTTTTGGCGACGCCGACGAACCCGTTATCGGCCACCGGCAATACCTCATCTTGATCGCGGCGTCCAAAGACAACGCCTCTCTCGCCCAAAAGCAGCTTGAAAACCTGAAGAAGCACGTGGATGAACGCGCCGCGCCGCTATGGATCGACGCCAAGGGTATAGGCGTTTTGCTGACGACGGATATGGTGGCCTCGGAAATCTGGCGCGCCATGTTCCAGAAGGAACCGGGCCAAGACCTTGGCGATACGCGCAACATGCTGGTGCTGGAACTAGGCAAGGATTGGGCAGCACGCCGGGACGACAAGATCGAACACTGGCTGGCCTCGCACGTCGGAACCCCACTGGCGCCGATGCCGCGCGGCGCGGGCAAGAAGCGCTGATGCCTGATGCGCTGAAGCCTAGGCCGTGGCCGAGGCCGAGGCGCTAAAGCCTACAGGGTTAAAACCTGAAACGCTGAAGCCTGTAGCGCGCGCTCAGGCCTGATTGGCGATGCGATGGATGAACGCCAAGATCTCGAAGGTCAATTCGGCCGGCAGGTCCAAGCTGGGCAAATGGGCCGTGCCGGACAAGGCTTGACCGGTGCCGTTCGCCAGCATCGTCGCCACCTGACGGCTTCGTGCCTGAATATGTGGAAAATCGCAGTCACCCCACATCACCAGCGCCGGCTTGCGGATCTCATTTAAACGCCCGTAGGTGGGCAAATCATCTAGGCTTACTCCACCATACGGCGACTGCAATATGGCGGCATTCATTTCAAGAAAGCGCTGACGTGCAGCGCCCGCTACGCGCCCTTCCGGTTCACAAGGCCCGTCCAGGAACAACCGCGCCTTCAACATGTTCATGCGATCTTTGTCGCCGTCGGCCTCGGCCTGCTTCAGCACCGCCATCAGTGCTTTGACGTTGGCCGGAAACTCCGGCTCGGGCGCGCCTGGCACCGTCGGTGCAATCAACACCAGCCCCCGCACGCGGGAAGGATGTAGCAGCGCAGCGTCCAGCGCCACCCGCGCCCCCTGCGAGCATCCAACCAAGATCACCGGCTTGCCGTCCGCCAACGCATCAATCACCGCCATCAAATCCGCAACCGCCGAATAGTCTTCTGCCACGGCATGCGTCTTCCCATAGCCACGCCGGTCATACGCAATGCCCTTGTTGCCGGCCGCAATGCCCGACATCTGCACATCCCACATGCGGCGGTCGCAAATGGCGGCGTGCAAGAACACGACCGGGTCGCCGCTACCCTCCGCTTCCGCAAAAAGCGTCGCACCCCCGCAAGGGATTTGATGTTGTGTACGCATGGCTCACGCAACCACGGCGGGATCGCCCGCCGTATCGGCTGTTTGCGGCACGGACTCGCGATAGGCCACCGCGCACATTACCGTCACGATTACAAGCATGCCGATGCTGATCAGCATGCCGGCTACGCTGAACCCAACGCCAGACGTCGTCGGGTAACGCGCCACGTCCGCCACCATGGTCTTGGTAAAGCCCACGAACACAAGCAAGACAAACAGCGCAGTGACCAAGGGCCAACGCTTGAAACGCATGGCATCGCGCATTGCCTTGAAGCCGTATTCACCCGCCGCAACGGCACGCACCCAACTCAACGCCACCACCGCGCCACCATACACAAACGGTATCCAAAGCAAGCCCAGCACAATGAACAGCGCGATGAAGAATCCGGCATCGCCCACGCCATTCATCGCGAAGTAAAGCAATATTGGGATATCAGCGGACGCCCGCAATAACGCGCCCACCACGACCACAAAGAGCACCAGCAAAGCCAGATGCTTGGCCTCGGCGTTGCTGCCTCGCGCAAGCTGTGACGCGGCAGTATCCCGGCCAACAAGCATCCCCAGCCAGGCAAAGGTCACCCGCGCCAACGCCAGCAGGTTCACCATGGCCAGCAGTAGAAACACAAACTGCATCGTGCCCGCGGAGTTGGACAACAGCAACGCGAAAGGCAGCGTAACGATGAACGCGGCCAATGACCCAGGCGCGGTCGCCATCATTCGACGGCCTTGTTGACGGATGGCTTTGAAGGTCAACGCGATGAACTGAGTTCCAGCGAGTTTGCTAGCCACAGGCTTGCCTTTGGGGGACTGAGATGGAGCGATACGTTACACCAGAGTCCGTGATTTTCGTTGGGATTCAATGGTGGCTCCAACTGACGCAGGGAAACCGGTCAGTCAATGGGATTCATGTGCGTCGACCGCATCGTTGCCATGGTCAGAAAGCTGGGCATCAAACCACTTGTGCAACGCACCTACCAGGGGCGCTTCTTTCGCTGTGTATGTCAGTTGCGCTCCACCTTTGAGGTCTTGGTAGGCAATGTCGAGTTGCCCAGGGCTGGCGGCCTTCAGTTCAGCCAATCCCGGCATGTTTTGACCATGGATGTGACTCGGACCCGAGAAGTCTCCCTTCAAGAACTGCGCTTGGATCTCCTGCAAATGCTGCCGAATCCGCGCCACTTGATCAGCGTCTGACGCATCCTTCGCCACCACTCGTTGAACGCCGCCGTCCGCATTCTTGATGAAAATATGGGTAGTGGCTGACAAGCTGAAAGGCATCACATCTTTGCCCCGCTCGGAAACCTCTGTCTGACGCTGCGCGTCAGCCTTCACTTTCATGTGAGCGGCATGGTCCATCGGGGAATGATCCATCGGCGACGAATCGGTGTTCTGCGCTTGAGCAAAACCAATCAAGGCAGAAAAAGCGAGTGCCACGGCAATTAGCTTTCGCATTCTTGATCTCCGGGTAGTTGTCGCAATGCTGAGCAAGCGGTATTACACGCACCAATGATCACACGCACCAATGATCACCCGCCTGCGTTGACGGTATTGCGCCGACAACAGTAGAGCAACGTACCCGGAATGCGCCAACAATGAGAAAGGGGGTTAGTGATTTTCATCACTAACCCCCTTAGGGTATTGCTGGTCGGGACGGCGGGATTCGAACTCGCGACCCCTTGCACCCCATGCAAGTGCGCTACCAGGCTGCGCTACGCCCCGAAAGAAAAAGAGTATAGCAGAACAAAAAATTGTTTGCACGGATTGGTGCAAAAAAAGTGCTGAATACTCAAAAAAATTTGCGCCTCATGTTCGTCGCTTGCATCAGCTACATACCAGACGGCGCATGACGCGCAAAGGCACTGCGATGTGCAACGCGCGCTGCTGGATCAGCGGCGCGCGTTGCGGATGTTGCGTACTGTCGGAAGATCTTTGACGACGATGACGCGGTAGATCAGCTCAGCGCTCAGACCGCGGTGCCAACGTTGCTGTTGCTTGCGGTGTTGGCGGAGCTGGTCGCGTTCGCAGGCAAGCCCAAAGCATCGGCCAACATCGTCGAGACGTTGGCGAGTTCGTTGCGCAAGCCTTGCATTTCGGCACCGGACAAGCGCACCGCTGCGTCTTGATCGTGCGGCATGTCGCGCGCGTCGCCCAAGCGATTGCGTGCGCCGCTGATGGTGAAGCCTTGTTCATACAGCAAGGAACGGATGCGGCGGATCAGCAGCACTTCGTGGTGCTGATAGTAGCGGCGGTTGCCGCGCCGCTTGACCGGCTTGAGCTGGGTGAATTCCTGCTCCCAGTACCGCAAGACATGAGGCTTGACGCCGCACAGCTCGCTGACTTCACCAATGGTGAAGTAACGCTTGGCGGGAATGGGCGGTAGCGTAACGGTGGATTCAGTACGTGTCATAAGCGAATTTTATGCCGCGAGTAAGCCGGGTGCCGATAACAATTACCGACAAAGCGTATCACTCCGCGGCGTCGGGTGCAGCAGGGGTGGCCTGCTCCACCACGCTCTTGAGTTTTTGACTCGCGTGGAACGTAACCACGCGGCGTGCGGCGATGGGAATGGTCTCGCCGGTCTTGGGGTTGCGGCCCGGGCGCGGCGGTTTGTCGCGCACCTGGAAATTGCCAAAACCCGAGAGCTTGACGGAATCTCCGCGCGCAAGAGCGTCGCGGATTTCCTCGAAGAAGGTATCGACAATGTCCTTGGCTTCGCGCTTGTTCAGGCCGACCCGCTCAAAGAGCAGTTCGGCAAGCTCAGCCTTGGTCAGGGTGCGTGGCTCGGCAGCAAGCATACTGTTCCCCATGGTTCATGTACGCTGGCGCGCGCCGTGGGCACTGACCAATGCATCCTTGATGCGGGACAGGCAATCCGCCACACGAGCTTCGTCCAGGGTGACTTCAGTGTCCTGTAGCCAGAAACGGAAAGCAAGGCTTTTCTCCGTGACGGGCTCGCCGGCATGGGCCTTCTCTCGCCACACATCGAACACGCGCGCGTCCTGCACAACGGCCAGTTGGGCATCGGCCTTAACGGCTGCGAACACGGTGTCCAGCATCGATTGCGTAGAGACGGATGCGTCGACCCACAGTGCCAGATCGCGCACCACCACCGGCTGACGCGAGAGCTCGCGCACTTGGGGCAGCTCACCTTCAGACAGCGCGTCCACGTCCAGCTCAAACACGACAGGTGCATGCGCCAAGTCGGCTTGTTGCGCCCAACGCGGATGCAGTTCGCCGATCCAGCCCACTTGCTTGCCGTCCAGTTCGATGCGGGCACTGCGGCCCGGATGCAGTGCCGGATGGGCGGCGGCTTCGAAACGCAAGCGGCGGCCGCGTGCGCCGAATAGCGCCTCGACATCCATCTTCACGTCAAAGAAATCGACTTGGCGCGTGGCAATGCCCCACTGCTCTTCAACGGCCGGGCCCCAGGCAGCGCCCGACAAACGCATCGGCTGGCGCACACCTGCAACTTCCAGGGGACCATCTTGCGCGTCGGCGTCGCGCATGAAGACGCGGCCCAGTTCGAACACACGAACGCGCGACTGCTTGCGGTTGGCGTTGTGGCGGATGTTGGCGACCAAACCGCCGATCAGGCTTGAACGCATGACCGACAAATGGCTGGCAATCGGGTTCACCAGGCGCACGGGCGTGTCGTTGCCGGCGTAGTCGCGTTCCCAGTCGGCTTCGACGAAGCTGTAGTTGACGACTTCCTGGTAATCCTGCGCGGCGGTCAGGCGGCGCAGCGCGTGCGCGCCGCGATGCACTTCGGGCTGCGAGAACATTTTGGCGCGGGCCATCGGCGGCACGTCGGGAATGCTTTCGAAACCGTAGATGCGAGCCACTTCCTCGATCAGGTCTTCCTCGATCTCAAGATCGAATCGGTACGACGGAGGATTGACGATGAAGTCATCGCCTTCGACGGTGAATTCCAGACCCAGGCTGGCGAAAATCTTCGCGACCTGCTCCTGCGTGACGGGCACGCCCAGCACGCGGTGGCAACGCGCCAGGCGCATGCGCACCGGCGGACGCGCGGGCAGGTTGACGATCTGATCGTCCAAGGGGCCGACTTGGCCACCGCAGATATCAACGATCAGGCGCGTGATGAATTCAATGTGTTCGGGGATGCTGGCGTAGTCCACGCCACGCTCGAAGCGATGGCTGGCTTCTGAGCTGAACTTGTAGCGGCGCGCGCGGCCGGCGATGGCTTGCGGCCACCAGAACGCGGCTTCCAGATAGATGTTCTGCGTGTCCAGCGTCACGGAGGTGGCTTCGCCGCCCATGATGCCGGCCAGGCTTTCCACCTGATCACCAGCGACGACGACGCCCACCTTCGGGTCCAGCGCGACGGTCTGGCCGTTCAACAGTTCCAGCGTTTCACCTTCGCGCGCCCAGCGCACGGAGATGTCGCCGCCGATCTTGTCCAGATCGAACACGTGCGACGGACGGCCCAGCTCAAGCATCACGTAGTTCGAGATGTCGACCAAGGCCGACAGCGAACGTTGGCCGGCACGCTCCAGGCGCGACTTCATCCAGTCGGGCGTTGCAGCGCGGGCGTTCACGCCGCGGATCACGCGACCGCCGAAACGGCCGCACAGATCAGGGGCTTCAATCTTGACGGGCAGGCGCTCATCAAGCTGCACGGGCACGGCAACGGCCGTGGGCACGGATAGCGGAGCCCCCGTCAGCGCGGCCACTTCACGCGCCACGCCAAGGATCGACAGACAGTCGGCGCGGTTGGGCGTGAGCTTGAGCGTGAAGAGCGTGTCGTCCAGATCGAGCGCTTCGCGGATGGACTGGCCGGGCACCATGTCAGCGGGCAGTTCCAACAGGCCGGCGTGGTCTTGCGACAAGCCCAGCTCGCGGGCCGAGCACAGCATGCCCGACGATTGCACGCCGCGCATTTTCGCGACGCCGATCTTCATGCCGCCGGGCAGTTCTGCGCCCACGCGGGCCAGCGGCACCTTCAGGCCGGCAGCCGCGTTCGGTGCACCGCACACGATTTGCAGGCGTTCGCCAGAGCCATCGTCCACTTGGCAGACGCGCAGCTTGTCGGCGTCGGGATGCGGAGCGATCTCAACGATGTGGCCCACGACCACGCCGGTAAAGGGCGGTGCGGCAGGCGCGGTGTCTTCGACTTCCAGGCCGGCCATGGTAAGCCGGTGCGCGAGTTCGTCGGTTGCGATCGGAGGGTTGACCAGCGTACGCAGCCAGGATTCGGGAAATTGCATGATCAGCCGTCTGTTATTCGTTGAACTGGCGCAGGAAGCGCAAATCGCCTTCGTAGAACTGGCGCAGGTCGTTGACGCCGTAGCGCAACATCGTCAGGCGCTCAAGTCCGGAGCCGAAGGCAAAGCCGATGTAACGCTCGGGATCCAGGCCGAAGTTGCGCACCACTTCGGGGTGTACCTGGCCCGAGCCGGAAATTTCCAGCCAGCGGCCACGGTTGGGACCCGAGGTGAACATCATGTCGATTTCGGCGGACGGTTCCGTGAACGGGAAGAACGACGGACGGAAACGCACGACGAGATCATCGCTTTCAAAGAAGCAACGCAGGAAATCGGTGTACACGCCTTTCAGATCGGCAAACGAGATGTCCTCGGCGATCCAGAGCCCTTCCACCTGGTGGAACATGGGCGAGTGCGTGGCGTCGCTGTCGACGCGATAGGTGCGCCCAGGTGCGATCACCTTGATGGGCGGCTTGTGCATGCGGGCGTAGCGCACCTGCATGGGGCTGGTGTGCGTGCGCAGCAGCAGCGGCAGGCCGTCGGCGTCGTTCATGTCGACGTAGAACGTGTCCTGCATGGAACGCGCCGGATGGTCCAGCGGGTTGTTCAATGCGGTGAAATTGGTCCAGTCGTTTTCCACTTCGGGGCCGTCGGCCACGTCGAAGCCAATGGAACGGAAGATGGCTTCCACACGTTCCCAGGTCCGGATCACCGGATGGATGCCTCCAGGCGCGCGACCACGGCCCGGCAGGGTGACGTCAATGGTTTCTGAGGCCAGTCGGGCATCCAGTTCCGCCTGCGCCAATGCGGCGCGGCGCGAATTCAAGAGCTCTTCGACTTGTTGCTTGGCCTGATTGATCCGGGCGCCCATCTCGCGCTTCTGCTCGGGATCGAGCTTGCCCAGGCCTTTCAGCAGCACCGTCAGTGCGCCTTCCTTACCCAGGAATCGAGCCTTTGCGTTCTCAAGCGCGGCGGCATCCGTAGCCGCGGCGAACCGTTCTTGCGCCTGGGAGACCAGGTCGTCAACCAATAGAGTCATGAAATCCAGCCTTCAAAACGCAAACGGGGCTATTACAGCCCCGTTTGCAGCGATGCGCGATGAGTTAAAGCGCGCGATCAGGCAGCCAAGGCAGCCTTGGCTTGTTGCACGATGGCGGCAAAGCCGGCCTTGTCGCGCACGGCCAGGTCGGACAGAACCTTACGGTCCAGTTCGATCGAAGCCTTCTTCAGACCAGCGATGAACACGCTGTAGCTGACGCCATGTTCGCGGACAGCAGCGTTGATACGCGTGATCCACAGAGCACGGAACGTGCGCTTCTTGTTACGGCGGTCGCGGTAGGCGTATTGGCCAGCGCGCATGACTGCTTGCTTGGCAATACGGAACACATTACCGCGGCGGCCACGGTAACCCTTGGCGGCGGCAATGACTTTTTTGTGACGTGCGCGGGCAGTTACGCCGCGTTTGACGCGAGGCATATTAGATCTCCCTTATCAAGCGAAAGGCATCATGGCCTTGACGGAGGCCACGTTGGATTCATGAACGGCCGTCGAGCCGCGCAATTGACGCTTGGCCTTCGTGGTCTTCTTGGTCAGAATGTGGCGCTTGAACGCCTGACCGCGCTTGATGGAGCCGCTGCCGCGAACCTTAAAGCGCTTGGAAGCGCTTTTCTTGGTTTTCATCTTGGGCATGATGATTCCCTAAACTTAAACTCGTAGTTGATTTGACATGACGCGAGGTGCTTGACGCAGGTGGCTGACAGCCCAAAGGCTGGTACCGACACAACGGCAAAACTTGTAGACCTGTTGCCACTTCTTGGGGGTACTGCTGGGGTACTGCTGGGGTTCTACTGATGCACTGCTACCGGCAACGCCTGACCTACAGCGCTGCCGCTTGCCCGGAATTTCTCCCAGGGCTTCCTTCCTGGAACTTGGCAAACAAGCAGCCCAGATCCGGGAAAGCCTTTGATTATATGGTGATTTCCGGGCGGTTGTCGAGCCGAAATACGGAATAACCCGAGGCGGGTGCTCAGCCCGGCTTCCAAGCAACCTTACAAACCCGGCCGGCGGTACTGAACCGCCTGCGCGACATGGCTGGCACCCAGCACGTCCGCCCCCTCCAGATCGGCGACCGTACGGGCAACCCGCAATGCGCGGTGCAAGGCTCGGCCGGACCCGGACAGACGACGCATGGCCTGGAACAGCAGCGCCTGGGCGTCTGCCTGCATCACGCAGTACTGATCAAGCTCCGCGCCGCTCAACGCGGCGTTCAGCTTGCCCTGGCGGTCTTGCTGGCGCTGACGACATCGCCGCACGCGCTCGGAGACATGGCTCGAGGCCTCTCCCGCCGGCCCCGCCATCGACTCGGGATCCGACGGCGGCAGCGCGACATGCAAGTCGATACGGTCCAGTAGTGGCCCCGATATCTTGCCTACATAACGAGCGACCTGGTCCGGCCGGCATACGCAGGCCCGCACGGGATGTCCGCGCCAACCGCAGGGGCAGGGATTCATCGCGGCGATCAGTTGAAAACGCGCCGGAAACTGCGCGGCGTGCAACGCCCGGGCGATAACCACCCTGCCCGCCTCCAGCGGCTCACGCAGCGCCTCCAGGGTACGGCGGCTGTACTCGGGCAATTCGTCCAGGAACAGCACGCCATTGTGCGCCAGGCTGATCTCGCCGGGGCGCGGCCGGCTTCCCCCTCCCACCAGGGCGGCAACGGATGCGGAATGGTGCGGCGCGCGAAACGGCGGCTCGCCCATCAGGGTCTGCGGCAAGCCCGCCAAGGCGGCGACGGCCGCCGCCTCAAGCGCCTGTGACCGGCTCAATGGCGGCAGCAGCCCCGGCAAACGCGCCGCCAGCATGCTTTTACCGGCCCCCGGCGGGCCTACCATCAGCAAACTGTGCCCGCCTGCGGCGGCCACTTCCAACGCCCGCCTGGCGACAGCCTGCCCTCGCACATCCGACAGGCATGGCCCGGGTGGCGCTTGTGGCCATGCCTTCGGGATGGCGTCGGGCAGCAATTGCGCGCCCGAGGCATGCGCGGCGACATCGGCCAAACTGCGCGCTGACAAGACACGCAAGTCTGGCACCCAGGCGGCCTGTTCGGCGCTGCCCGCCGGCAAAATCAGCGTAGCGCCGGGAGCATCGCGAGCCACGCTCAACGCAATGACCAATGGCGCGGCAACCGGCACCAACGCGCCCGTCAGCGATAGCTCGCCCGCGAACACCAGATCCGCCAGCGATTGATCAGCCGCAGGCGGCTTGCCCGCCACGTCGCCACCGGCGGGCGCGGCCAGTTGGCCAGACGCCAGCAACAAGCCCAATGCGATGGGCAGATCAAAGCGCCCCGATTCCTTCGGAATGTCAGCCGGCGACAAATTGACCGTGATTCGTCCCGAAGGAAAATCGAATCCGCTGTTCAGAATCGCGGCACGCACGCGCTCGCGGCTTTCGCGCACTTCCGTGTCCGCAAGCCCCACGACGTTGAAGCTGGGCAGCCCAGGGCCCAAATGGGTTTCGACCCGGACGGCGTGAGCATGCATGCCGCTAAGCGCGCGGCTGGCAAGTACGGCAAGCGTCAAGACAGTCTCCGTGTATGCAAGACCGTCAGTATCGGCAATTCCGCCCGCGGGCCGCAGGCCCAGCGGGACAATGATGTCCCTTATCAAGACTGCATTGCCGCCAAAGCAAAACGACCGCACAGGGCGGTCGTTTTACTGCAAGCCGGCGAACCGGCTGGCGATGAATCACTTGTCCAATGCGGACAAACGCGATTCCATCTGCTGCACCTGAGCCGAAAGTTGATCAACGCGAGCGCGCGTACGGGCCAACAAATCAGCTTGCACGTCGAACTCTTCGCGGGTGACCAGATCCAGCTTCGAAAACGCCTGCGTCATCATCGCGCGCACGTTGCGCTCTACATCCGCGGCCGGGCTGCGGGCGATCAGGTCGGAAATATTCTTCTGGATGTCTTCCATCCACTGGGTGCGATTGTTCATGGCGGCCTCTCGTGTTCTTGATGGCTCAAGTGTAGTGCTTTGGCAGCCCGTCGCAGGCAGGCAGCGAAACGCCAGGCAAAAAAAAGGGCGGGCCGCATGCGGTGACCGCCCATCAAAGCACAGGAGAAAACCGGGCTGCCATGGCGGCAACCCCCTACCAACATCGTTACGGGCAACCCGCCTGGCTTATCGACTACGCGAATAAGTCAGACGACTGCTTGCACTGCACCAACAATTGCGACTTATTCTTCAAAGCGTTCCACCGACCACAACGCGCCTGGCGCCGGGCTTGCTCACCAATTTAGGTGAGCTTTTGTTGATTCTTCGTCAGGTGATGCTTCGCAACAAGCTGATGCGTGTAAACCCTGGTATCACGCATGACCGTAATTTTGGGCGCTTGAGAGCACGCATCGGCCCCCGTTTTTCGCACCGTCGCACCCCCTGCGGCCCCGGCCCGCATAGCTGCGCGCCACATCGCCGCTTGTCGCACAGCCAGCCCAATGAATGCAAATCGCCATACAAACGGCTACGGGCGCAGCATTAACTGGCTACAAATACCGAGTCTGAAACATATTTGGTTGCACACCCTGGGATCCCCACGTTACGCACCAAATTGAGGCCGCCTCATGGTGCACGACGCCCCATATTGGTGCAGTCAGGCACAACTCGAGCGCCTGCACCCCGTATTCCGCGCACCAGGAAACATGGCATGGATATTGCTTGATAGTCGTAGCCAACGTGCAACCAAGAGAGGAAATGCCATGAAACTCATCATCGCCATCATCAAGCCCTTCAAGCTCGACGAAGTGCGGGTGGCTCTATCCGGGATCGGCGTCCAGGGCCTGACTGTTACCGAAGTAAAGGGTTTTGGCCGTCAAAAGGGCCATACCGAGCTGTATCGCGGCGCGGAATACGCCGTCGACTTCCTGCCAAAGCTGCGCGTCGAAGCGGCCGTGCCTGACCACCTTGTCGATCAAGTCATCGAAGCGATCGAGCAAGCTGCTCGTACCGGCAAGATCGGCGACGGCAAGATCTTTGCCGCGCCCCTGGAACAAGTTATCCGTATCCGCACGGGTGAAGCTGGCGAAGCTGCGCTGTAAATAAATAAATAAAGACTCATTGGAGCCTGAAAATGGATAAAGCAGATATCTCCTGGTTGCTCGTCTCTACCCTACTCGTATTGATGATGGCCGTACCCGGTCTGGCGATGTTCTATGGCGGCCTGGTACGCAGCAAGAACGTGTTGTCTGTGTTGCTGCAAGTGCTGTGCACGTTCGTGCTGGGCCTGGTTCTCTGGTTCATCTACGGTTATTCGCTTGCCTTCACCGAGGGCAACGCCTTCTTCGGCGGCCTGTCGCGCGCCTTCTTCTCTGGCATGTTCAACCCGGCAGATGGCTCCTACGCCATGTCGAACAGCCTGACCGAGCTGCTGTTCGCCTCGTTCCAGGCTACGTTCGCCGGCATCACCTGCGCACTGATCGTGGGCAGCTTCGCCGAACGCGCCCGCTTCTCGGCGGTGCTGGTATTCACGGTGATCTGGTTCACGTTCGCCTACGTGCCGATCGCCCACATGGTGTGGTTCGCTTCCGAAACGGCGCCTGGCCTGCTGAACGCCAAGGGCGCGCTGGACTTCGCCGGCGGCACCGTGGTGCACATCAACGCCGGTGTGGCTGGCCTGGTGGGCGCCTATGTAGTGGGCAAGCGCGTGGGCTACGGCCGCGAAGCGATGCAGCCGCACAACCTGCCGATGACCTTCGTGGGCGCCGCCCTGCTGTGGGTGGGCTGGTTCGGCTTCAACGCGGGTTCGGCCTTGGCCGCCAATGAGAACGCCACCCTGGCCTTCTTCAACACCATGATCGCCACCGCGGGCGCCGTCCTGGCCTGGCTGTTCACGGAATGGGCCGTCAAGGGCAAGCCCTCGATGCTGGGCGCCGCCTCTGGCGCTATCGCCGGCCTGGTGGGCATCACCCCCGCAGCCGGCCTGGTTGGCCCGGTGGGCGCACTGATCATCGGTGTTGTCGCCGGCGTGGTCTGCGTCTGGGGTGTGAATGGCCTGAAGCGCCTGCTGCGTGCCGATGACGCGCTGGATGTGTTCGGCGTGCACGGCGTGGGCGGTATCGTCGGCGCCCTGCTGACCGGCGTGTTCAACGCGCAAGTCCTCGGTGGCCCCGGCCTGGCCGAACCCGGCATGATCGCCCACCAATTGTGGGTCCAGCTGGAAGGCGTGCTGCTGACCATCGTCTGGTCCGGCGTGGTGGCGTGGATTGCCTACAAGATCGCCAACGCCCTGTGCGGCCTGCGTGTGCCGGAAGATCAGGAACGCGAAGGCCTGGACGTGACGAGCCACGGCGAATCGGCTTATCACAGCTAAATCGGTATGGCGGGCCCGCGGCACTTGTTGCAGCGGGCCTTGCAGGAAAGCGGCGCCGGGGTTTAAACCCGGCGCCGTTTTTCATTGCGGATATCGACGGGCCTGCAAAACGCCTCGCAAGAAAAACGCCCCATCACGGGGCGTTCGGCGTAAGGCGATTCAGGCAGGGATCAGACCGGATCCAGTGCATCCAGGTCGACAGGCAAGGCGCGGTTCAGCGCCGTGGCCACCTTGATCCGCAGGGCATTCGAGTGCGCGCGGCGCACCTCGCGCTTCACGTCCAGCAATTGCTGCGGATGCATGGAAAATTCGGTCAGGCCCAGACCCAAGAGCAGCCGGGTCATGCGCGAATCGCCCGCCATTTCGCCGCACACGGCCACCGGTTTGCCGGCGCGCTCGCCCGCATTGATGGTGTTGGCCACCAGCCGCAAGACGGCGGGGTGCAGCGGGTCGTACAGCGACGCCACATCGTGGTCGCCGCGGTCAATGGCCAGCGTGTACTGGATCAGGTCGTTGGTGCCGATGGACAGGAAATCCAGCGCCTGTGCGAAAGGCTCGATTGCAATCGCGATGGCGGGCACTTCCACCATGGCGCCCACTTCCATGTGCGGCGCATAGGCCTGGCCGCGCGCATCAAGCTCGCGGCGGGCGGACTCAATGGCCGCCTTGGTCGCCACCACTTCATGCATGTGCGCAATCATGGGGATCAGCAGACGGACCGGGCCGTGCGCCGATGCGCGCAAGATGGCGCGCAACTGCGTGGCGAACATTTCGGGACGCGCCAGGCAGTAGCGGATTGCGCGCTGCCCCAAGGCAGGATTGGTGGCGACTGTTGCTTCGCCATCCAGCGTCTTGTCAGACCCGATATCCAAGGTGCGGATCGTGACGGGCCTACCCGCCATGACCTTGACTACCGAGGAATAGGCTTCGTACTGCTCTTCCTCGCCGGGCAGATCCGGGCGCCCCATGAACAGGAATTCACTGCGGAACAAGCCGATGCCATGCGCGCCCGAGGCCAGCGCCAGGGCGGCCTCTTCGGGCAGCTCGATATTGGCGTGCAGCACGATATCGATGCCATCCAGCGTCACGGATGGCTCGTCGCGCAGCAGGCCGAGCTCGGCGCGCTCGTCGGCGTACACCGCCTGACGGCGGCGATATTCCTGAAGAATGCGATCCGACGGGTTGACCACCACCGCGCCCGCCGCGCCGTCGATGATGAGCATGTCACCATCACGCACCAGCTCGCGCACGTTGCCCATGGCCACCACGGCGGGTACACCCATGCTGCGCGCCACGATGGCGGTGTGGGACGTGGGGCCACCCAGGTCGGTGACGAAGGCGGCGAAGCGGCCGCCACGCAGGCGCAGCATGTCCGCGGGAGAAATGTCGTGCGCCACAACCACCAGCGCGTCGTCGCCACCCATATGCGACATATCGGGCAGGATGGCCGACGTACCCGCCAGCACATGCAGCACCCGTTCAATTACCTGGCGGACGTCGGCCCCGCGCTCGCGCAGGTATTCGTCTTCCATGGCATCGAACTGTTGGCCCAGCATCTGCCCTTGCGTCGTCAGCGCCCATTCGGCGTTGTAGTGGCGTTCAGCAATAAGGCCTAGCGTTTGCTCGGCCAGCAAGGGATCGCCCAGCAGCAGGCTGTGCACGTTCAGCATGGCGCCCAGCTCACGCGGCGCGTCGGCAGGCAGCGTGTCGGCCAGTTGCCGAAGTTCATGCTGCGCCGACGCAAGCGCCTCGGTCAGGCGGCTGCTTTCGGCAGCCACGTCCTCGGGGGCAATCCGGTAGTGCGCCACTTCCAGCGCCGCGGCGCCCATGACGACCGCGCGTCCGATCGCATATCCCTTCGCAACGCCTTTGCCATAAAGACAAACGACGGGACTGGCACCGCCAGCCCCGTCGTGGGCATTGTTCAGGGTCGTAGACCGGCCAGCCTGGGCTATGCCCAGGCTGGCGGATTCAGGGGTTGTTCTATTCCTGCTCACCGAATTTGCTGTCGAACAGAGTTTCGATTTCGGAAAGCGCTTGCTCGGCATCGCTGCCGGAAGCGTCCAGTTTGACCGTCACACCCAAGCCGGCCGCCAACATCATGACGCCCATGATGCTCTTGGCGTTCACACGCTGCGCGCCACGAGAGATAAAGACCTCGCTTGAAAATTTGCTGGCCAGCTGTGTCAGCTTGGCTGCGGCACGCGCATGCAAACCCAATTTATTGCTGATGACGATGTCTTTAGTAGGCATAGGAAATATTATGACCGCGGATTAACGCCGCAGTGTTGATCGCAGCAAAGCGCCGAACACCAACCGCATTTTTTTGACTTGAATTGCCAGCCGACATATTAGGGCAAATTCCAGCGCAAATTCTGCCCGTCAGTCTACACGCAAGACGCCCTGCACTCCGCCCGCCAGGGCCTTCTCGCGCGTTTCGGCCAACGGAAGATTGCGGTAGGTCAATGCGCGCAGCAGCATCGGGGTGTTCAACCCCGCCAGAACGCAGCATTGGATGCCCTGCGCCTGGGCATCGGCCACGGCGCGCTTCGAGATGTTGGCGGGCGTGGCGCCGATCAAGTCCGTCAGCACAAGCACGCCTGCCCCGTGATCCTGGCCCAGGATGTCCTTCAGAACGGCGGGCGCCTGTTCATCGGGCCGGTCTTCGGGCTGGATATCGTGAATGGCCAGCATGCCGTCAAGGTCGCCCATGACGTGACTGGCGCATTCCCGCATCGCCGCGCCCAAAGGCGCGTGCACGACGATAACAATACCCGTGGTCATGACGGTTTCCAGAGAGATCAGGCCGCGAGAGCAGTCGTCGCCACGGCCTTTTCAAGCGCCTGGACGAACATGCCCGCGACATCGAAACCGGTCTGTTCGGCAATCTCTACGAAACAGGTGGGGCTAGTGACGTTGACTTCGGTGACGTAATCGCCAATGACGTCCAGGCCGACCAACAGCAGGCCGCGAGCGGCAAGCTTGGGGGCCACGGCTTCAGCGATTTCGCGATCGCGCGCGGACAATTCTTGCGCGACGCCACGGCCGCCGGCCGCCAGGTTGCCGCGCGTTTCGCCGGCCAAGGGAATGCGCGCCAGCGAATACGGCACCGGCTCGCCGCCGATCAGCAGGATGCGCTTGTCACCGTTGACGATCTCAGGGATATACCGTTGGGCCATGATGGTGCGCGCGCCGTTGTCGGTCAGCGTTTCCAGGATGGCGTTCAGGTTGGGATCTTTGGGCTGCAAGCGGAACACGCCGGTGCCACCCATGCCATCCAGCGGCTTCACGATCACGTCGTGATGCGTGTCGTGAAAGGCTTTCAGACGAGCCATGTTGCGCGTCACCAGCGTCGGGGCGGTGAACTCGCTGATCTCGGTGATGGCCAGCTTTTCGGGATGGTTGCGAATGGCGGCGCCGGTATTGAACACGCGCGCGCCTTGCGCCTCTGCATATTCCAGCAGGTGCGTGGAATACACGTATTCCATGTCAAAGGGAGGGTCTTTGCGCATGACCACGGCGCCAAAATCCGCCAACGGCAGATCTTGCGCGGCGGACTCCGTCCACCAGTCGTGGCCGTGCAGATCGGCGTCCGCCACCAGCGCGATGGGCGTGGTGACAGCCTTGACCGTGCCGGCCTCAATGTAGAGGTCGCCCTGCATGGCCACGCTAAGCGTGTGACCGCGCGCCACGAGGGCACCCATCATGGCAACCGAACTGTCCTTGTACGCCTTGAGAAGCGGCAAGGGATCAATAACGAACAATACATGCATCGCGACACCCTGAACGTACGCCGCCTTCCCTAGTGGGAAGGCGGCTTTTTTACATCGTAGCGCAGAGCCGCCCAATAAGCGAACCCGCCGGTCACACAATGGACGGCGGGTCGGATGGGAAGCGGCCTAGCCCTCTAAGGAAGGCCAAGGCTGGAACTTACGCCGCCGTCTCGGGCTTGCCCGCGGCGGGCACGGCCTTCTTCTTGGGCGCCAGCACCATGACCATCTGACGGCCTTCGAGCTTCGGCATGGCTTCGACCTGGGCAAGTTCCAGCAGATCGTCACGCACACGTTCAAGCACGCGCATACCAAGTTCCTGGTGGGCCATTTCGCGGCCACGGAAGCGCAGCGTCACCTTGGCCTTGTCGCCTTCTTCGAGGAAGCGGCGCAGGTTGCGCAGCTTGACTTGGTAGTCGCCCTCGTCGGTGGCCGGACGGAATTTGACTTCCTTGACCTGGATGACCTTCTGCTTGGAACGAGCTTCGGCTTGGCGCTTCTGCTCTTGGTACTTGAACTTACCGTAGTCCATCAAACGGCAGACCGGCGGCTCGGCGTTCGGCGCGATTTCCACCAGATCCACGTCGCTTTGCTCGGAAAGACGGAACGCGTCGGCAATCTTGACGATGCCCAGCTGTTCTCCTTCCAGACCTATCAGGCGCACCTCGGGGACGCGGATTTCACCGTTGATGCGATTGGCTTTTTCAGTGGCGATGTTGAAAGCTCCTAGAAATGTTAAGCAGCACTGCTATCAGGTTGATTGACGTCGCGACGGGCGGAGACATCCTCGGACAATCGCGCGACGAATTCGTCGTATGCGATGGCGCCAAGGTCCAATCCACCCAGACCGCGAACGGCTACGGTGCCATTTTGTTTTTCCTTGTCGCCGACGACAAGAATGTACGGCACCTTTTGCAGGCTGTGCTCCCGGATTTTACGAGTGATTTTTTCACCACGCAAATCGGACTCTACTCTAAAGCCTTGTTTTTTCAGGCTTTGTGTTATTTCAGCCGCATAATCGGCCGAAGGTTCGGAAATGCAGCATACAACGGCTTGCACCGGAGCCAACCAGGGCGGCATCGCGCCGGCATGGTTTTCGATCAACATGCCGATGAATCGCTCAAGCGAACCCAGGATGGCACGGTGCAGCATGACCGGCGGACGGCGCTGGTCGTTCTGGTCGACATACTCGGCGCCCAGACGTACCGGCATCGAGAAGTCGACCTGAATGGTACCGCATTGCCAGTGGCGGCCGATGGCGTCTTTCAGGGTGTATTCCACCTTGGGACCGTAAAACGCGCCTTCCCCCGGGGAAATCTCGAATTCGCAGCCCGTGCGGCGCAGGCTTTCCATCAGCGCCTGCTCGGCCGTATCCCAGACTTCGTCCGACCCGATGCGCTTTTCAGGGCGCGTGGCAACCTTGTACAGCACTTCGGTGAAACCGAAGTCGCGGTAGACCTTTTGCAGCAATGCCGTGAAGTCGGCGCATTCGTCCTGCAACTGTTCTTCGGTACAGAAAATGTGGCCGTCGTCTTGCGTGAAACCGCGCACGCGCATCATGCCGTGCAGCGAACCCGAGGGCTCGTTGCGATGGCACTGGCCGAATTCGCCGTAACGCAGCGGCAGTTCGCGATAGGAATGCAGGCCGGCGTTGAAAATCTGCACGTGGCCCGGGCAGTTCATGGGCTTCAGGCCGTAGACGCGGTTCTCGGACTCGGTCGTGAACATGTTTTCACGATAGTTGTCCCAGTGACCGGTCTTTTTCCACAGCGAGATGTCCAGGATTTGCGGCGCCTTGACTTCCTGGTAGCCGTTGTTGTTGTAGACGGAGCGCATGTACTGCTCCACCTGCTGCCACAACGCCCAGCCCTTGGGATGCCAGAAGATCAAGCCCGGCGCTTCATCCTGGAAGTGGAACAGGTCAAGTTCGCGGCCGATCTTGCGGTGGTCGCGGCGCTCGGCCTCTTCCAGCATGTGCAGATAAGCTTCCTGTTCTTCCTTGGTGGCCCAGGCCGTGCCGTAGATGCGCTGAAGCATCTCGTTCTTGCTGTCGCCGCGCCAATAGGCCCCAGCCACTTTCATCAGCTTGAAGACTTTCAGCTTGCCCGTGGACGGCACGTGGGGGCCGCGGCACAGGTCGATGAAGTTGCCTTCGCGATACAGGCTGAGCGGCTCGTTCGACGGAATCGACGCGATGATCTCGGCTTTGTACTTTTCGCCAATGCCCTTGAAGAACTCGACGGCGTCGTCGCGCGACCATTCTTCGCGCGTCACGATTTCGTCTTTCTTGGCCAGCTCGGACATCTTCTTTTCGATGGCCGTCAGGTCTTCGGGCGTGAACGGACGCTTGTACGAGAAATCGTAGTAGAAGCCGTTGTCGATCACGGGGCCGATGGTGACCTGGGCATCCGGGAACAACTCCTTCACGGCATATGCCAGCAGGTGGGCCGTGGAGTGGCGGATCAGGTCCAGGCCGTCGGCGTCCTTGGCGGTGACGATTGCCAGGCGCGCATCGCCTTCGATGCTGAAGCTGGTGTCGACCAGCTTGGAGTCGGCGCCTTCAAACGTCACGCGGCCGCCCAAGGCGGCCTTGGCCAGGCCCGTACCGATCGACTGCGCCACTTCGGCGACCGTGACCGGCCCCGGATATTGGCGTTGCGAACCATCGGGCAATGTGATCTGTACCATCGGGAGTGCTTCCTGGGGTTCTTGGGAACGAGAAAATCAATAAACGAAACGGAAACGAAAAACGCGGCCTGAGAGCCGCGTTTTTTGGTTGTCTTGCTGAGTCCTGCCGCTGACCTGACACGGTGGAACCCGACGCACGAAAAACTAACGCGACATAGGGCGAAAGTTCCGGGTCGTAGTTCGTGCCAGCGGGAAAAACATGATTCTAAGCCTGTTGAAACGCGCCCAAGGCGGCGCGATACATATTGAACAATCAAGTTTGAGCCATCGATTCACGCTGGAACCACGCGGGGAAAACCCCGGACACCAACGGAACGAGTGCAATTAACGTTGCCGATTGTAGCACCCTTTGCGCCCCTCCCGAATACCAGCAATTGCCACCCCTTGCCGGGTAGAAGGCCGAATGCGCGTCCGGAGGTGCAACGGTCTGATTTTCGCGTGATTCCTATCCGGACAGCCGCCCGAAAACGTAACCTTCCATCGCAAATTTACGACTGACCGCGGAGCGTGCTCCGGACTTCAACTCTAGCCGGCTGAACCCGCCACCAACGTCCTTTTTCCCGGCTTGTGGAGCATCGATGAAAGCTGTCCCAAAACTTGTGACCAAAGCGGCAACGCTTTCAAACCCGTCTCGCTGCGGCGACGGCGGCAGCCGCTCAGGCGGGCGTCGGCACCTGCTGCTGTCGCGCCTGCCCTCGGTCATCAAGGTTGCAATACTTGACGACCATCCGGTCGTGGCGCTGGGCGTCGGCGCGTACCTGGAAAGCCGGCCGGGCTTTCGGGTGCTGCATCGCGAAACGTCCGCCCGCGCCTTGCTGGAAAAACTGAGCAAATCGCCCTGTGACGTCGCCCTGGTCGACTTCTATCTGCCCCAGGAACCCTGGGACGGCGTCAATTTCCTGCGCCGCTTGCGGCGCTACCACCCTACCCTGTCGATCATCACGTTTTCGGCCGGCAACCGGCAGGAAACGCAATACGCCGCCTACCGCGCGGGGGCCAACGGCTACCTTGCCAAGCAATGGGGCATGATGCTGCTGCCCGAGATCATTCGAGGCGTGCTCAGCGGCAAGGATGATTTTCTTTCAGTGCAAGACGGCAAGATCCGCCCGCTTCTGCCGACCAACCCGCACGCGATGCTGACCACGTCGGAAGTCGAAATTCTGCGTCACATCAGCCAGGGGCTGTCGGTCACGCAGATTGCGGCGCGGCTCATGCGTAGCAAGAAGACCATCAGCACCCACAAGCGCCGCGCCATGCGCAAGCTGCAGTTGGCCGACGACCTGTCGCTTGCGCTCTACCTGCGCGAAAAGTTCGCCGAATGAAGCCGCCGCACGGCGACAATCCCGGGCCTCGATCTCAAATAATGCGGGAATAGCTGGCGGTGCTGCTGACGCTGCCCAGATAGCCGTCAAACACCATCGCGACGGCCCGCACAAAATACCAACCCAACCCGGTCACCTGCACATCCCCCGCCCGCAGGTTGACCAGCCCCAACTCGGCCAGATTGGCCATCTGCAGCAGTTCGCGGCTGAAATAGTCACCGAAGCGCAACCCGTGACGCGCTTCGACCGTGGCGAAGTCCACGCGCCCCTGGCACATGATGTCCATGATGACGTCGCGCCGCACCAAGTCGTCGGGCGACAGTGCCAGGCCCCGTTCGACCGCGAAATGCCCGGATTCGATCGCGCCGTAGTAGGCATCCAGCACTTTTGCGTTCTGGCTGTATGTGGTGCCGATGCGACCGATGGCGGACACGCCCAGCGCGATCAGGTCACGGTCGGGCTGCGTGCTGTACCCCTGAAAATTGCGATGCAGTTCACCGCGCTGCCTGGCGATCGCCAGCGCGTCGGTGTTCAGCGCGAAATGGTCCATGCCGATGTAGGTATAGCCCTGTTGCAAGAAGCCATCGATGGCAGACCCCAGCAGGCCGACCCGCGTTGCGCGCTCGGGCAAGTCTGCTTCATTGATGCGGCGCTGGGGCTTGAAGCGCTCAGGCAAGTGCGCGTAGGCGTAGAGCGCGATGCGGTCGGGGCGCAGCGCCACCACCTGCTTGATCGTGCGCGCGAAAGATTCTGTGGTCTGCAAAGGCAGGCCGTAGATCAAATCCATGTTGACCGAGTCATAGCCCAGCGCGCGGGCGCTTTGCATCAGCGTCCGGACATCTTCGAAGGACTGCACGCGATGCACTGCCTTTTGCACGCGCGCATCGAAATCCTGCACGCCGAAGCTCAGCCGGTTGAATCCCAATTCGCGCAAATGCGCCACGCGTTGCGGCGTGGCCGTGCGGGGATCGACCTCGATAGAGATCTCGGCATCCGGCGCAAACTGGAAAGCCGCCCGCAAGTCCTGCATCAGACGGGTCAGTTCGTTGTCGGACAGAAAGGTTGGCGTGCCCCCGCCAAAATGCAGTTGCGACACGGGAACGCCCGCGCCAAGCTCGTTGACGTGCAGCGCAATTTCGCTTGCCAGCGCATCCAGGTATCGGGCGGCGCGGTCGTGATGCCGGGTCACCACCTTGTTGCACGCGCAGTAATAGCAAACCGAATCACAAAACGGAATGTGCACGTACAGCGACAGGGGCTCGGTCGGACAGGTGGCGCGCCGCTGTCGCAGCGCCAGCCGATAGTCTTGTTCGCCAAAGTTGCCGTGATAGCGGTCGGCCGTGGGATACGACGTGTAGCGCGGCCCGTTCTTGTCCAGCCTGGCCAGCAACTGAGGGGGAAAAAAGGGCGCGGCGGCGACAGGCGCGGGCGGCGATTCGGATGGGCGTAGGGCGGCTTGCATACCCAGGATTATTCGCCCATGGCTGCCGCCGCATCTTGATCTGGCGCAAACGCTGTCCGCACCCGCGCGCGGGACTCGCCCGGACCTTAAAATGCCCCCTTTTCACGTTGCATAACAAGGACGCCTCATGGGCACTGAACTGGACGGCCGCCTGCTGGCCATGCGCCAGGCGCTGGCAATTGCCATCGCCCTTTCCACCCGCAGCAGCCCCCAAGCCACCGACATGGCACTGGAACTGCTGAACGATCTGAAGGCAAGCATGGACAACGCGCCTTCCGACAGCCCCTTCGAAAAGCCCGAATGGGTCGTCGGCGCGCACGACGAACTGGACGGCATTGCCCGCCTGGTTCGCGCTTTCACGCAGACGCCGGAGCCCGACGGCGACAACGAACCGCGATAGCCCGCCGCACGCTTCCTAACTGGCCTGACCACCAGATAGGAAGACGTGGAATCCCTCTGATCGTTTTCCCTGAAAACGCGATATTTCCCTTCTATTTCAATGGCGACGTGCCTATATTGGTGGCCTGACCACCAGGCCATATCAACGTCCCATTGATGAGCACCTTCCAGGCTGTAGCCGCCACCCGCCTTTACCGCATGATCGCCGACCAGATCGCTGGCCGCATCCGGGCGGGCGACTTTGCTCGGGGCGGACGCTTGCCGTCTGAACGCGAGCTGGCGGAACAACTGCAAGTCAGCCGGGCGTCCATCCGCGAAGCGTTGATTGCCCTGGAAATCGAAGGCTATGTGGAAGTGCGGGTGGGCACGGGCGTGTTCGTCACCACCGCGCCCGACGGCGCCGCGTTTCCCGTCCTGCCCGCCGGCGGCGTGGCCGTACCAGCCGGGCAGGACGACATCGGCCCCTTCGACCTGCTGGAGGCGCGCATGCTGATCGAACCGGAATGCGCCGCGCTGGCCGCGCACCAAGCCACCCCCGCGCAGATTGCCGTCATCCGCGACGCCCACGCCGCCATGTCATTGACCGAGTCGCCCGGCGACCACGACCGCGCGTTTCACAGCGCCATTGGCGCGGCCTGCGGCAACGCCGCGCTGGCCTCGGCCGTGGCGCACTTGTGGAACCTTAGCCAATCCAGCTCGGTGTACAGCCGCATGCAGGACTACTTTGTTACCACCCGAGCCTGGGCCGCCGCCCACGCCGAACATCAGCGCATCCTGACCGCCATCACGGCGCGCGATCCCATCCGCGCGCGCCACGCCATGCACACGCACCTGTTGGGCATCCTGGCCAGGCTGCGCGAAGACTTCGACTCACTTTCCGACCATCGAGGCGCCCCATGACATCGTTTTCCCTGTCCATCAATGGCCAACGGCTGTGGCAGTCCTTGATGGATCTGGCGCAAATTGGCGCTACCCCCAAAGGCGGCAACTGCCGCCTGGCGCTCACCGCGCTGGACGGCCAGGGCCGCGACCTGGTCACCGCCTGGATGCGCGAAGCAGGCCTGACCGTCAGGGTGGACCAGGTCGGCAATATTTTTGCGCGCCGCGCGGGCCGCAACAACGACCTGCCGCCCGTCATGACCGGCAGCCACATCGATACGCAGCCCACCGGCGGCAAGTTCGACGGCTGTTATGGCGTGCTGGCCGGGCTTGAAGTGATGCGCACCTTGAACGATGCCGGCGCGCAGACCGAAGCGCCGCTGGAACTGGCCATCTGGACCAACGAGGAAGGATCCCGCTTTGTGCCCGTGATGATGGGGTCAGGCGTGTTCGCCGGGAAATTCCCCTTGGAGACGGCGCTGTCGGCGCAAGACGCCCAGGGCATCGCCGTGCGCGACGAGCTTGCGGCCATTGGCTATGCGGGCACGGACCCGGTGGGCGGGCGCCCGGTGGACGCCTACTTCGAAGCCCATATCGAACAAGGCCCGATCCTTGAGCACGAGGAAAAGACCATCGGCGTGGTGACCGGGTCACTTGGCCTGCGCTGGTACGACATCACCGTAACGGGCATGGAAATGCATGCCGGCCCCACGCCGATGGCGATCCGCCGCGACGCGCTGTTTGCCGCCAGCTTTCTGGTGCAGGCGGTGATCAACATTGCCAACGCGCATCAGCCGCACGGACGCGGCACCGTGGGAGAAATCCACGCGCACCCCGGATCGCGCAACGTCATCCCGGGCCAGGTCCGCTTTACCGCCGACCTGCGCCACGAAGACGAAGCCACCTTGACGCGCATGGACCAGCAATGGCGGCGCGCCTGCGATGACATCGCGGTGGCCCATGGCGTGCAAGTCGATTTGAAAGACGTGCAGTATTTCCGCCCGACACCGTTCGACACCGACCTGGTGGACAAGGTGCGTCAGGGCGCGGCGCAGCGCCACCTGCCCGCCATGAACATCGTGACGGGCGCCGGACACGATGCGGTCTACATGGCCGCGGTGGCGCCGACCGCCATGATCTTCGTGCCGTGCAAGGACGGCATCAGCCACAACGAAATTGAAGACGCGCAGCCCGAGCATCTGGAAGCCGGCTGCAACGTCCTGCTTGACGCCATGGTGGCGCGCGCCAACGCCGCGCGCTAGCGGCCACGTTTCAAGCCGATCAATGCACCGCCCTTGCCGACGTCCTCAGGCACGCCGCGGTGCACCGCCGATTTCGCCGCAATGGTGCGCGGCCTGCCTTACCCAGCACCTGTACGAAGCATGGCTGTAGCGGCTTCACCTGTAGTACCCCTGAGAAACCCAGGTGGCACAAGGTTTGCTTGTCAAAGCACGGCATCCGCCGCGCAGCGGCGGTCACCTGTCAGTCCCTTTCCAGCCCGGAGGCTCGCAGTGAAATCGAAGAAATGGTTCTCCCTAAGCATCGGCGCATTGGTCCTTGCGGCCGCGCTACCCGCCACCCAGGCATTGGCCCAGACCAAGGGCGGCACCCTGAACATGATTGTTCAGCCCGAGCCGCCTGTGATCGTCACGGCCATCAACCAGCAAGGGCCCACGCAATTCGTCGCGGGCAAGATCTACGAAAGCCTGCTGACCTATGACACCAACCTGAAGCCCAAGCCGGGCCTGGCCAAATCCTGGGAGGCGTCGGCCGATGGCTTGACCTACACCTTCCACCTGCAAGACAACGTCAAGTGGCATGACGGCAAGCCGTTCACGTCCGAAGACGTCGTGTTCTCGCTGGCCGAGATGCTGCCCAAGACGCATGCGCGCGCCCGCGTCATCCTGAACAAGTTCGTTGACTCGGTCACCGCGCCCGACGCCAAGACCGTCGTCATCAAGCTGAAGACCGCCTTCCCGGCCTTCATGCTGATGTTCGAACCGGGCTTTGCCCCCATGATGCCCAAGCATCTGTACGCCGGCACCGACTTCATGACCAATCCGGCGAACCAGAAGCCGGTGGGCACCGGCCCCTTCATGTTCAAGGAATGGAAGCGTGGCGAATATATCAAGCTGACACGCAACCCCAACTACTGGAAGCCGGGCCTGCCGTACCTGGACGAGTTGGTGTTCAACGTAATCCCGGACGCAGCCTCGCGCGCGGTGGCCTTCGAACGCGGCAGCGTGGACGTGCTGCGCGGCGGCGACGTGGACAACGTCGACATCAAGCGCCTGCGCGCCCTGCCCAAGGTGGAATACACCACCGCCGGCTGGGAGATGTTCTCGCCCCAGGCCTACCTGCTCTTCAACATGCGCAAGCCGCCCTTCGACAATCTGAAGGTGCGTCAAGCGGTCATGGCTGCGATGAACCGGCAGATGGTGGTCAACAATATTTTCTTCGGCCTGGGCAAAGTGTCGACCGGCCCGTTCGTCACCACCGAAATGTTCTACGACAAGAACACGCCGCCCATGCCTTTTGACATGAAGAAGGCGCGCGCGCTGATCAAGGAATCGGGCATCAAGCCCGAGGACTACACGATCCGCCAACTGAGCTTTCCGTACGGCTCCACCTGGGACCGCCTGGGCGAATACACCAAGCAGGCGCTGGAACAACTGGGCTTCAAGGTGAACCTGGAATCCACGGATGCAGGCGGCTGGGCCAGCCGCACCGGCAACTGGGACTTCGACCTGACCACCAACTTCACCTACCAGTACGGCGACCCGGCGCTGGGCGTGCAGCGTCTGTATATCTCGTCGAACATCGTCAAGGGTTCGCCGTTTGCCAACGTGCAGGGCTACAGCAACCCCGAGACCGACAAGCAGTGGGAAGCCGCCGCCTCTGAAGTCGACCCCGCCAAGCGCCAGGAGATCTACTCCAAGCTGCAGACGACGCTGGTCAACGAAGTGGCCAACGGCTTCATGGTGGATATGGAGTTCCCCACCTTGTACCGCGCCAACGTCAAGAACCTGGTCAAGACCGCCATTGGCCTGAACGAATCGTTCGACGACGTCTACATCGAAAAGTAAGCGCAGCAAGACGCCGCCGCGGAGCTCCCCGCGGCGGCGGATCCCGGCCGCGCGGCGGGCAGGCCCTTGGCTGCCCACGCCAGCCTGAGAAGGACTTCAAGCATGAAATTCCTGTCTTTTCTGTTGTCCCGCATCGGCAAGGCCCTGGTGGTCGTGCTGGGCGTGGTGATCATCAATTTCTTCCTGATCCGCCTGGCGCCCGGCGACCCCGCCGCCGTGCTGGCGGGCCAGGCCGGCGCGGGCGATGCCGCCTACGTCGACCAGTTGCGCGTAGCCTTCGGGCTGGATAAGCCCATCATGACGCAGCTCATGCTGTACCTGAAGGGCGTGGTGCAACTGGACCTGGGCTTTTCGTATCGCAACCACGTGCCGGTGCTGGACCTGATCGTTGAACGCCTGCCCGCGACGTTCCTGCTGATGTCCTGCGCCTTTGTGTTTTCCATCGTGCTGGGCGTCTTCCTGGGTGTAGTCGCCGCCAAGGCACGCTACCGCAACAAACGCCGCTGGATCGACAGCTCGGTCATGACGGGCGCGCTGCTGCTGTACGCCACGCCGCTGTTCTGGCTGTCGCTGATGGGCATTCTGCTGTTCTCGGTGGTGCTGGGCTGGCTGCCCGCCTTCGGCATGGAAACCGTGGGCGCCGGCCTGACCGGATGGGCCCGCGCCTCGGACATCGCGCAACATCTGATCCTGCCCACCGTCACGCTGGGTTGCTTTTTCATGGCCGTCTACGTGCGCTTGACGCGGGCGTCGATGCTGGAAGTGATCGGCATGGACTTCGTGAAGACGGCGCGCGCCAAGGGGGTTAGCCCCAGCCGCGTGATTCGCGCCCACGTGTTGCGCAACGCGCTGCTGCCCGTCATCACCTTCGCCGGCATCCAGCTTGGCCAGATGGCCGGCGGCGCGGTGCTGACCGAAACCGTGTTTGCCTGGCCGGGCATCGGCCGCCTGATGTTCGACGCCCTGCTGCAACGCGACTACCAATTGCTGCTGGGCATCTTCCTCGTCACCTCCATCATGGTGGTGGTGTTCAACCTGCTGACCGACGTGCTGTACCGCCTGATCGATCCGCGCATTGGCGCCGGTGCGCAGCAAGGAGCCGCCGCATGAAGTCATTTGCCCAACGTTATATGCGCAACTACGGCGCGGTGGCTGGCCTTGCCATCATGCTGATCGTGGTGATCGTGGCGCTGGCCGCCCCGCTGCTGTATGAAGAGTCGCCCTGGATGATGGTGGCCGACCCCTTGATTCCGCCGTTCACCAATGCCGCCTACCCCTTCGGCACCGACATGCTGGGACGCGACATCACGGCGGGCCTTGTGTGGGGCGCGCGCGTGTCGCTGATGGTGGGCCTGCTGTCGACCGCGGTGGCGCTGCTGTTCGGGATCCTGATCGGGTCGGTGGCCGGCTACTGCGGCGGCCGGGTGGACGACGCGCTGATGCGCTTCACCGAGTTCTTCCAGACCATTCCGCAATTGGCCATGGCGGTGGTGCTGGTAGCCATCCTGAGCCCATCGGTGTATTCCATCATGGGGGCCATCGCCGTGGTGTCCTGGCCACCGGCGGCGCGGCTGGTGCGTTCGGAATTCATGACGCTCAAACAGCGCGAATTCGTCCAGGCCGCCATCGTCATCGGCCAGACGCCCGCGCGCATCGTCAGCACCCAGATCCTGCCCAACGCCATGTCGCCCATCATTGTGTCGGCCTCGTTCATGGTGGCGACCGCCATCCTGACGGAATCGTCCCTGTCCTTCCTGGGCCTGGGCGACCGCAACCTGATGAGCTGGGGCTTCATGATCGGCGCGGCACGCACGATGATCCGTGAAGCCTGGTGGATGAGCGTCTGGCCCGGCGTGGCCATCTTGCTGACGGTGCTGGCCATCAACCTGATCGGCGAAGGCTTGAACGACGCCCTCAACCCCCAACTGCGCAAGCGCGGCGAATAGGAGGCCGACATGACCGAAGCCACGCCTCTGTTGTCCATTCAGAACCTAAGCATTGCGCTGCCCCGGGGCGGCGACCGGCCCTTTGCCGTGCAGGATATTTCCTACGATATCCACGCCGGCGAAATCCTCTGCATCGTGGGCGAGTCCGGTTCGGGCAAGTCCATGAGCGCCAACGCCATCATGGGCCTCTTGCCCGACTACCTGACGCCGCAGCAAGGCCGCATTCTGTTCCGTGGCAAAGACCTGCTGCGACAAGACGAAGCCACCCTGCAAGCCATGCGCGGCAAGGACATGGCGATGATCTTCCAGGAGCCGCTGTCGGCCCTGAACCCGCTGATGACGGTGGGTGAACAGATCAGTGAAGTCATGCGCGTCCACAACGCCTATCCGGGCGCCGAACGCATGCGGCGCACGTTGGAACTGCTGGACTTCGTGGGCCTGCCGGACCCGGCCACGCTCTACCACGTCTATCCGTTCCGCTTGTCGGGCGGCCAACGCCAGCGCGTCATGATCGCCATGGCGCTGGCGCTGGAGCCAGCGCTGCTGATCGCCGATGAGCCCACCACGGCGCTGGACGTCACCACGCAGGCGCAGATATTGGCGCTGATTGCCCGCATCCAAAAGGAAAAAGGCATGGGCGTGATGTTCGTTACGCACGATTTCGGCGTGGTGGCCGAAATTGCCCATCGCGTTGCCGTCATGGAAAAAGGCATCTTAGTGGAGCAAGGCCCCGCCGACGAGGTCTTGAACCGTCCGCGCCACCCCTACACCCAGCGCCTGATCGCGGCGGTGCCGCACCGCCGTGGCGAAGAACGCGTGGCAACCGGCGACGACGCGCCCGTGCTGGAAGTGAAAGACCTGAAGAAAACCTACGTGATCGGCCATGGCTGGCTGGGCGGCAAGCGTGAAGTGCATGCCGTGGACGGCGTCAGCTTCACCGTGCGGCGCGGCGAGACGCTGGGCATCGTGGGGGAATCAGGGTCGGGAAAATCGACCATCGGAAAATGCCTGCTGAAGCTGGTGGGCATCAACGGCGGGCAATTGATCTTTAACGGCCAGGACATCGCCAAGATGTCGGAGTCGCGCTTTCGCCCGATGCGCCACGATATCCAGATGATCTTCCAGGATCCGTTCGCATCGCTCAACCCGCGCCACACCGTGGGACGCATCATCAGCGACGGCCCGGTGGCCAACGGCGTGCCGCGCGCGAAGGCCGAGGCCCGCGTGCGCGAACTGCTGTCGCTGGTGGGCCTGGATCCGTCCGCCTTTGACCGCTATCCAAATCAGTTTTCGGGCGGGCAGCGCCAGCGCATCGGCATTGCGCGCGCGCTGGCGCTGGAACCCAAGGTACTGGTGGCCGATGAATCGGTATCGGCGCTGGACGTGTCGGTGCAGGCGCAGGTGCTGCAACTGCTGCATGACTTGCAACAGCGCTTGCAGATTGCGCTGGTATTCATCACGCACGACCTGCGGGTTGCCGCTCAGATCTGCAATTCGGTGCTGGTGATGCATCGCGGCAAGGTCGTCGAGTACGGCTCGCCGTCACAGATTTTCGACAACCCCCAGGATGCCTACACGCGGCAGTTGATCGCCGCCGTGCCCGGCCAGCACTGGGACCCCACTCAGGCGACAATGGCCTGATCACAAACGCCCTGCCCCCCGCAAGACAACCCCAAGCCAACCTCAGGAGCATTCCTCGTGCAACGTCCCGCCGCCGTTCCCACCGTGCAGATCGATAACGAATTGGTCACCGTCACCGAATGGCGCTTTCCGCCCGGTGGCGAAACGGGCTGGCATCGCCATGGCATGAACTACGTGGTGGTCCCGCAAACCACCGGCCCCTTGCTGTTGGACACGCCTACCGGCCAGGTCACCAGCCAGCTCACGACGGGCATCGCCTACTATCGACCGGTTGGCGTTGAGCACAACGTCATCAACCCCGGCGATACCGAATTCGTTTTTGTCGAAATCGAAATCAAGCAGGCCTGACGCATCAGCGAGGATCATCATGAAGGCGTTTTTCACGGAAGAACAATTGCTGCACACCCCGCAGCAATTCATGCGGCTGGGCCGGCTCAGCGCCCCCACCGATCTGCCGTCCCGCGCGGAAAGCCTGCAAGGCGCGCTGGCGGCGCGCGGCATCCTCGTGGAAGCCCCTTCCGACTACGGCCGCAAGCCGCTTGAGAGCATTCATAGCGCCGATTACCTGAACTACCTGGAAACCGCCTACACACGCTGGCAGTCGCTGAAAGCGCCTGGCGTGGACCCCGGGCCGGAAGTCCTGCCCAACCTGTCGCCCTACTACAGCGGCCGCATCGAACAGGCCGGGCGTGGGCCCTGCCCTTCGCCGTCCATCGTGGCGCAAACGGGCTACTACCTAAGCGACCTGTCTTGCCCGATCGGCCCGCACACCTGGCGCTCGGCGCTGCGCTCGACCCATAGCGCGGTGGCGGCGGCGGACCATGTCGCCAGCACGGCGGGCATGGCCTACGCGCTGTGCCGTCCGTCCGGCCATCACGCGCATCGTGACCGCGCCGGCGGCTTCTGCTACTTGAACAGCAGCGCGGCGGCGGCCAGCCGCTTGCTGCAAACCTGGTCCAAGGTGGCGGTGCTGGATGTGGACGCGCACCATGGCGATGGCACGCAGAACATCTTCTACCAGCGCGCCGACGTCATGACCGTGTCGCTGCACGCCGACCCCAGCGCCTACTACCCTTTCTACACCGGCTATGCGGACGAACGCGGCCACGGCGCGGGCGAAGGCTACAACCTGAACCTGCCGCTTGCGCATGGCTCGGGCAACGATCCCTTCCTGGCCGCGCTGGACACGGCATTGACGGCGCTGGCCGGCTACGGGCCGCAAGCGCTGGTGCTGGCATTGGGCTTCGACACCTACAAGGACGACCCGATCAGCGTGCTCAAGCTGGACATCGACGCCTACCGCGACATCGGCGCGCGCGTGGCCAGCCTGCGTGTGCCGACCGTCGTGGTGCAGGAAGGCGGCTACATGGTCCAGGCCATCGGCCCCGCGCTAGACGCCTTCCTGCAAGGCATGGGCCAGGCCAGCGCCTGACGCGCGCATCCTTCCATGGCCTCCGTTCCAGACGCCGTCCTGCCCGCCCCCGCCGCGTCGCGCAACGCGGGCATCCTGCTGTTCTTCGCGGCGCTGGTGGCATTCGCCACGTTTGACGCCGGTTCCAAGCACATGCTGGAACGCTATCCCGCGCCCTTTCTGAACGTGATGCGGTATTTGGCGGTGATTGTCCTGGCGGTGTACATGCTGTGGCGCCACGCCCCCGGCCTGCGCTTGCGCGACGCGCCCGAGAAACCGCTGCTGGTGCTGCGCGGAGTAACGCTGGCCACGGTGGCCACGTGCTTCATGACCGCGCTGATCTGGATGCCGCTGTCGGAAGCCACCGCCATCTATTTCACCTCGCCGCTCATCATGGTGGCGCTGTCGCCCTGGCTGCTGCGCGAACGGGTGCGGCCCGTGCAGTGGGTGGCGGTAGCCGCGGGCTTTGCCGGCATGCTGCTGATTGTGCGCCCCGGCGCCGACCTGCCGCTGCTGGGCACACTGTTGATGGCGGTCTCGGCCGTGTGCTACGCGATTTTCCAGGTGCTGACGCGCAAGCTGTCGGGCAAGGTGCCCGGGCCGGTCCAATACGCCTATACCGCGATCATCTGCCTGATTGTCACGGCGCTGCCCGCCCCCTTCTTCCTGCCGGACCCCTGGCCTGGCGCGGCCGACGCCACGCTGATCATCGCACTGGGCGCATGCAGCGGCTTGGCGCAGGTGTTGCTGATTGCCGCGTTCCAGCGCGTATCGGCCGCCACACTGGCGCCCTTGAATTACTTCCAACTGCTGCTGGCGGTCTTGTTCAGCACGTTCTGGTTTCAACGGCCGCCAGACGGCCTGGCCTTGGCGGGCATGGGGCTGATCATGGCCTCGGGCGTGTTCCTGGCGCTGCGCCGCGCGGCATGACGCCGCCCTTCAACTGGTTTCGCGCTGCACCAGCGTAAAGCCCAAGTCCACATGGCGCTGGGCGACAGGCTCGCCGGCCAGGTGGCGCATCAACAGGTCGGCAGCCGACAGGCCGATCTGGTAGCGAGGCGTGGCGATGGTCGACAAGGGCGGCGTGGTCCAGGCGGTTCCGGCCAGGTCATGAAAGCCAATGATGGCCATCTGCTCCGGCACGCGCACGCCCAGCCTGCCGCACTGAAACACCGCGCCCTGCGCCAGGTCATCGTTGCAGAAGAAGACGGCATCGCAATCGGGATGCTGGGTGCGCAGCGTGTCTAGCAAGGACGCGCCCAGGCTGATGGACGATTTCTCCGGCGTCATGATTTCCAGCGTGGCGTCATAGCAGCCCGCATCGCGCAGCGCCTGCCGCGCGCCTTCGCAGCGGCGCAGCGAACGCGGGTCCAATTGAGCCCCGATGATGCCGATCCGACGGCGGCCGCGCTCAACCAGGTGGCGGCAAGCGGCGTAACCCGAATCGAACTGGGAAAAGCCCACGCTCATGTCCTCGCCATCGGCCAGCGTTTCGATGGTGTGCACCGTGGCAATCCGCTGCGTGCGCAGCAATGCCCAGGTGCCTGGGTTGTGGTCGATACCGGTCAAGATCACGCCGTCCGGGGAATGCTGCAGATACTTGCGCAGCAAGGCTTCTTCCGCGTCGGGCGAATACCCTGTCACCCCGATCAGCATGTGATAACCCTGCTGGTCCAGCACTTCCTTGATGCCGGAAATGATGTCCACGAACACCACGTTGCTCAACGACGGAATCAACACCACGATGGTTTGCGACCGCGCCGACGCCAACGCGCTGGCGGCATGATTGGGCACGTAGCCCAAATCCTGGCAGACCCGGGCGATGCGCAGGCGCAAGGCCTCGGCCACCTTGTCAGGCGTGCGCAACGCGCGCGACACCGTGATGGCGCTGACGCCCGCACGGCGTGCAACCTCTTGCATGGTGACGCGGCCGGCGTGTGAGCTGCGGGGTTTACGGACGGACATTGGGCCTCGTGGTCGAATGGGAAGCGCGTAGTCTGACGCAAAAAACAGGGCTTGCCAAAGCCGAAATGTTAGCGCTAACATCCGCAAAAGCATAAGCGAAAAAAGCCCCGGAAAACGGGGTAGGAGACAAACATGCAAGCTTCCCGATCCGGGCGGCCCGGCGGTTCCCCGTTGGCCCGCGCCGCCGACTGGTGTTTCAAGTTGCAGACCTGGCTGATGGTGGCCTGTCTGGTCGTCATGGTCGTGCTGCTGTTCGGCAACGTGACGCTGCGCTACCTGTTCAATTCCGGCATCAATGCGTCAGACGAGGTGTCCCGCCTGGCCTTCGTCTGGCTGATCTTCCTGGGCGCGGTGATTGCCCTGCGCGATCACCACCACATTGGCGTCACCATGCTGGTCGACCGCTTCGGCCCCACGGCCCGCCGCGTGTCGCACGTGTTCTGCCAGTTGCTGGTGTTGTGGGTGCTTTGGCTGATGGCGCAAGGCAGTTGGGTACAGACCGTGATCGGCATGGGCACCGTGCTGCCCGTGACGGGAATGCGCCTGGCGGTGTTTACCACCGCGGCGCTGTACGCCTCGGTCGCCATGGGCATCCTGACCGTGATCGACATCATCCGTGTGCTGGCAGGCGGCCGCTTGCCGGCGGAATCCAGCCCGGAAGACCCCGCCATCTGATCGCGGCCCTGCCCGCCCCCCGCATCCGCCTCACTGCCCCGCCCGGAAACTCGTAATGATCCTGACCGTCTTCCTGCTAGTGCTGCTTGGGCTGATCGCCCTGGGCATGCCGATTGCCTTCGCGCTGCTGCTTAGCGCCCTGGCGATGATGTTCCAACTGAATTTCTTCGACACCCAGATCCTGGCGCAGAACATGTTGACGGGCGCCAACAGCTTCACACTGATGGCGGTGCCGCTATTCATGCTGGCGGGCGAGCTCATGAACGCGGGCGGCATCTCACGCCGCATCGTGCGTCTGGCCAGCATGTTCGTCGGCCATATTCAGGGCGGCTTGGGCTATGTGGCCATTTTTGCCAGCGTGCTGTTGGCCGCGTTATCGGGCTCGGCCGTGGCCGATGCCGCCGCGCTGGGTTCCCTGCTGATCCCCATGCTGCGCGAAAAAGGCTATGACGCCGGGCAGGCGTCGGGGCTGATCGCCGCCGGCGGCATCATCGCCCCCATCATTCCCCCGTCCATCTCGTTCATCATTTTTGGCGTGGCCACGAATGTGTCGATCACCAAGCTGTTCTTTGCGGGCATCGCGCCCGGGCTGATGATGGGCATGACCTTGGTGGCGGTATGGACCTGGGTGGCGCGCAAGCACGGCAGCATCACGCCTACGCCGCGCGAGCCCTGGAGCAACCGCTGGAAAGCGCTGCGCGAATCGCTGTGGGCGTTGATGCTGCCCGTCATCATCATCGGCGGGCTGCGCGGCGGCATCTTCACGCCGACGGAAGCCGCCGTGGTGGCCGCCGTCTACGCGCTGGCCGTCAGCCTGTTCGTCTACCGCGAAATCGGCCTGCGGGACCTGGTACCGCTGTTCGTGAACGCCGCGCGCACCACGGCCGTGGTGATGTTCCTGGTGGCCGCCGCGATGGTGTCGTCCTACATGATCACGCTGGCTGACATGCCGCAGGATCTCATCGCGCTGCTGGAACCCATCATGGACCAGCCCAAGCTGCTGATGTTCGCGCTGCTGATTCTGCTGACCTTGATCGGCACGGTCATGGACCTCACGCCCACCATCCTGATCCTGGCGCCGGTGCTGATGCCGGTCGTCACCAAGGCCGGCATCGACCCCGTCTACTTCGGCGTCATGTTCGTCATGGTGGGCTGCGTGGGCCTGCTGACTCCGCCTGTCGGAACGGTACTGAACGTGGTGTGCGGCGTGGCCCGCATCAATATGGAAACTATCTGCAAGGGCGTGTGGCGCTACGTCGTGGCCTATACGGTCTTGCTGATTCTGTTGGTGATCTTCCCAGAACTGATCACCGTACCCGCACGCTGGATGCACTAGCGGCATAGAGAAAACCCCAAGGAGGAGCACCATGACCATTCGATTCAAGACCCGTCTACTTGTGCTGGCTACCGCGCTGTCCTGCGCTGTGGCCGGCGTGGCCGCGGCGGCCGACGTCAAGCCGCGCCTGATCCGCTTCGGCTACGGCCTGAACGAAGAAAGCGTCCAGGGCCGCGCCGCGCGCTTCCTGTCGCAAGAGCTTGAAAAAGTCAGCGACGGCAAGCTGAAGATGCGGACCTTCGGTTCCGCCACGCTGGGTTCCGATGAACAAATGCAGGGCGCCCTGGCCGGCGGCGCACAGGAAATGATGGTGGGTTCCACCGCGCCGCTGGCAGGCATGGTCAAGGAATTCGGCGTGTTCGACCTGCCCTTCCTGTTCAACAGCGAAAAGGAAGCCGACGCCGTGCTGGATGGCAAGGTGGGCCAGGACCTGTTGAAGAAGCTGGAAGCCAAGGGCCTGGTCGGCCTGGTCTATTGGGAAAACGGCTTTCGCAACATGACCAATTCCAAGCATCCGATCGTGCGCGCGGAAGACATGCAAGGCATCAAGCTGCGGGTCATGCAGAACCAGATCGCGTTGGGTGTCTTCAACACGCTGGGCGCGAACGCCGTGCCCATGCCGTTCTCGGAACTGTTCACTGCCCTGGAAACGCGCACGGTTGATGGCCAGGAAAATCCCATCACCACTATCCAAAGCAGCAAGTTCTACGAAGTGCAGCCCTTCCTGACCATCACGCGCCACGTCTACACGCCGTGGGTGGTGCTGGCCTCGAAGAAATGGTGGGACACCTTGTCGCCTGACGAACAGAAGCTGATCCGGCAAGCCGCGGCGGCCTCGCGTGATTTCGAACGCAAGGACAGCCGCGAGGATTCGACCAAGGCCATGGCGACGCTTGAAAAGGCCGGCATGAAGATCAACACCGTCAGCCCCGAGGAAGTGGCCCGCATGCGCCAGAAGGTTCAGCCGGTGGTCGACAAGTACACCCAGGAACTGGGACCCGAGCTCATCAAGCAGATGAACGACGAGATCCAGAAGGCGCGTAACTAAGGCCTGTTTACTGACGTCTCAATATTGGCGTCTTATTACCTGACGCCCAAGCGAAGCAAGCGAGTCACCCATGTCTCAGATACCCCGCAAGTTGCGCAGCCAGAAATGGTTCGACGACCCCTCGCACGCCGATATGACGGCGATCTACGTCGAGCGCTATCTTAACTACGGCCTGACGCGGCAAGAGCTGCAGTCCGGGCGGCCGATCATCGGCATCGCCCAGACCGGCAGCGACCTGGCGCCCTGCAACCGGCATCACCTGGCGCTGGCCGAGCGCATCAAGGCGGGTATCCGGGACGCGGGTGGCATCCCGATGGAGTTCCCGGTACATCCGCTGGCCGAACAAGGCCGGCGGCCCACGGCGGCGCTGGATCGCAACCTGGCCTATCTGGGCCTGGTTGAGATCTTGCACGGTTATCCGCTGGACGGCGTGGTGCTGACCACCGGATGCGACAAAACCACCCCCGCTTGCCTGATGGCCGCCGCCACGGTCGACCTGCCCGCCATCGTGCTGTCGGGCGGGCCGATGCTGGACGGCTGGCACGACGGCCAGCGGGTGGGTTCCGGCACCGTCATCTGGCATGCGCGCAACCTGATGGCGGCGGGCAAGCTGGACTACGAAGGCTTCATGACGCTGGCCACGGCATCGTCGCCGTCGGTCGGGCACTGCAACACCATGGGCACGGCGCTGTCCATGAACTCGCTGGCGGAAGCCCTGGGCATGTCGCTGCCCACCTGCGCCAGCATTCCGGCGCCTTATCGCGAACGCGCGCAGATGGCCTACGCCACCGGCATGCGCATTTGCGACATGGTGCGCGAAGACCTGCGGCCGTCACACATCCTGACTCGCCAGGCCTTCGAAAACGCCATCGTCGTGGCGTCGGCGCTGGGCGCGTCCAGCAACTGTCCGCCCCACTTGATCGCCATGGCCCGCCACGCCGGCATCGACCTTAGCCTGGACGATTGGCAGCGCTTGGGCGAAGACGTGCCGCTGCTGGTCAATTGCGTGCCGGCCGGCGAACACCTGGGCGAAGGCTTCCACCGGGCGGGCGGCGTACCCGCCGTCATGCACGAGCTGCTGGCGGCTGGCCGCCTGCACGCAGACTGCGCCACCGTGTCCGGCAAAACCATCGGCGACATCGCCGCCGCCTCCAAGACCCGCGACGCCGACGTCATTCGCACCTGCGAGGCGCCGCTCAAGCACCGCGCCGGTTTCATCGTGCTGTCGGGCAACTTCTTCGACAGCGCCATCATCAAGATGTCGGTCGTGGGCGAAGCCTTCCGCCGCACGTATCTGTCGGAGCCCGGATCGGAGAACGCCTTCGAGGCGCGCGCCATCGTGTTCGAAGGCCCCGAGGACTATCACGCCCGCATCGAGGACCCGTCCCTGAACATCGACGAGCACTGCATTCTGGTGATACGTGGCGCCGGCACGGTGGGCTATCCGGGCAGCGCGGAGGTCGTCAACATGGCCCCGCCTTCGCACCTGATCAAGCGCGGCGTGGACTCGCTGCCTTGCCTGGGCGACGGCCGCCAAAGCGGCACATCGGCCAGCCCCTCCATCCTGAACATGTCACCGGAAGCCGCTGCGGGCGGGGGCCTGGCGCTGCTGCGCACGGGCGACAAGATCCGTGTCGACTTGAACCAACGCAGCGTGACGGCATTGGTTGATGACGAAGAAATGGAACGGCGCAAACAGGAACCGGCATACCAGCCACCGGCGTCGCAAACGCCTTGGCAGGAGCTCTATCGGCAACTGGTCGGCCAATTGTCGACCGGCGGTTGCCTGGAACCCGCAACGCTTTATCTGAAAGTGATCGAAACGCGGGGCGATCCCCGGCATTCACACTGAACGCAGAAGGCTGAATGCCCCCGCGCCGATTCGGCGCGGAACCCTATCGTTGCAAAGGCTCGCTACCGGCACCCGTCGTCATCTTGGGTGCCGGGCGGCTGAGCACATACGCCGCGCTGGCCAGAAAGAACACGCCGACGCCCACGGCCAGCGGCCACGACGGATGCGCGCTCCACCAGAAAATGCCGTATCCCGCCATCATGCCCAGGCAAGCGAACGCTTTGCCCTTGCGCGACACGGCCTTCTGTTCGCGCCAGATACGCAGGGGCGGCCCGTAAGTCGGACTATCCAGCAGCCATTTTTCCAGGCGCGGAGACGAGCGCGAAAAGCAGCCCACCGCCAAAATCAGGAAAATCGTCGTCGGCATGACCGGCAGGAACGCGCCGATGACGCCCAATGCCAGCATCACGCAGCCCAACGCCAACCATAGAGCTTTGATCATGATGGTCAGCAGAATATCGCAAATGCCGCCAGCGCAGCCGGATTCACCCGCATGATGCGCGGCCTATGTGCGAGGCTCCGGCATTTGGGCGCTTAGCATGTCGATGAATTTCGGGCTTGGCGATCCGCCCGCCGCGCGCGCGCGGACAACCATCGCCCAGGCCTGGTCATATTGCCCGCGCCAGTAATAGGCGGTGGCCCAGGACGAATACAGATACCCCTTATCCGGTTCGACGGCCTCGCCTTTGCGGTACCACTCGTCGGAACGGGCAGTTGCCGCCACCCGCGCTTCAGGAGGCAGCGTCTTGTCTTCCGCCGCGCAGCGGGCCGCGATACGCCCGGCATCCGCATAGATACCCTGGAAGGTGGGTGGATCATGGCTGATCGCCAAATCCATCATGCTCATGGCCTGGCAGAACTTATTCTGGTCATGCAGCACGGCGGCAAAGCCGGTATAGACCTCGGGGTTGTTCGGATTCAACAGCCAGGCCTGATTGAAGCGGCGCATCGCCATGCCCAACTGGTCGGCTTGATAAAAACGGTATCCCTGGGACACCCACGCCCGCGACGCCTTGTCGGCGGATCCGAACGCCTGGACAGCATCCGCAACAAGCTTTTTATCGCTGGCCTCAAGTTCGGCGGCGGCGGATCGGTCCATACCCCCGTACATGGGCAATTCGTCGATGCGTGGCTGCGCTTGCGTTGCAGGCGGCGGCTTGATGGCGCAAGCCGCCAGTCCCAGGCAGGGAACCAGCAGTAGTGCCTTGAGCGATTTATTCATGGTGTGGCCGGTAGGAAAGATACGCCGGACCTTATCAGATATGGCGCGGCACTGGCGCACGCCGTGCCTGGCATGTCACTTGCTGAGTGGGACCCAGTTTCTATTCTTTGGGGGACCAGCATGAAATCCGACGACGTTGTGGAAATGGAACCGGTCGAGCGCGGCAACCGCTCGCTACTTCGCGATTTGAAAGACATAGATGCCAGACGCCCCGACTTTCCTGGCGAGCATGTGATCGTATTTGGCTTGGGCGCATTGCTGATGGTGGCCGGCCTGAAGGGCCGAACCTTCTTCAAGCGCACCGTGCTGACGGCTGCCGGTACCGCGCTGATGGGCCGAGCCGCAAGCGGCACGGGCGGCATCGCGAAACTGGCGCGTGTCGTCAAGAAATTAGGCTGAAGACGACCACGAGCCAAATACGCACCATGGAAGCGCTATGGGATTTTCTTCAATGGCCGGCGATGCTTACCTCGCTAGCCGCCGCCTGGCTGGTGGCGTCGCAAGGAAAAGCGAAACGCCAATGGGGATTCTGGGTATTTCTATTCAGCAACGCCTTGTGGATTGCATGGGGATTGCACGACGGGGCGTTTGCGCTGATCGCGCTTCAAGTTGGGCTGGCCGCGTTGAATATCCGTGGGGTGATGAAAAACAAACGAGCGGGCAGTGCGACGTAGGAAACGGGATCACCAAAAAGGCACATCGCGAACACTAAGTCCGCTTACATCTTTATCAATTCAGCCTCTACTCCAAAAGACTACGCCCATCCTAGAATCGGTCGACTGCCACTTTTGGCTGACGAGGAGCCATTTATGGATGCCCCCACCTTTAAGAAATTTGCCGCTGCCGTTATCTGCTGTCTGTACATGGGTGGCAACGCAGTCGCCGCTCCGCCTGAAGGGAAAGGAAAACCCGATAACGCAGGCCAAGGCCAGGGCAATAAGAACAACGGCAACGGCAACGGTAAAGGCAATGGCGGTGGTGGCAATGGCGGCGGTGTCAATGGCAATAAAGGCGGCTCGTCCAAGGGCGGAGCGGCTGATTCCCGTGACACAAACGTGACCCTGCGCCACGCCGGCATCACGATCTCGGTCGCCAGGGGCTACGCAGACGAGTACGGCTTGTCTGGCTACAGCTCATTGCCGCCCGGGATCCGTAAGAACCTGGCCCGCGGCAAGCCTTTGCCTCCGGGCATTGCAAAAAAGATGGTCCCCGGGCCGATGCTGGCACGCCTGCCCGTCTATCCGGGCTACGAATGGAGAGTCGCAGGATCCGATCTGATCCTTGTGGCAGTCGCGACCGCGATCGTCGCTGATGTGCTTTTTGACGTTTTTGATTGAGGCAAGACCCCGGCGAAACCCCACGCGAAACTGGCAGGGTACGGCGCAGATTGCAAAAAAGCCGCGAAGTCCAAGACTTACGCGGCTTTCACAGCATTGCCCAGCTCGCCAGCAGGGACTGGTCGTCCAAAATACCAACCCTGGCCCACGGCGTGCGGCGCACGTTCCACGATGTAGTCCACCTGCCTGCGCATTTCCATGCCTTCCACGACGAGTTGGATGTCCAGCTGATTTGCCATTTCGATGACTTGATCCAATACCGGGATCGCGCTTGCAACATCGCCAATTGACCGGACAAAAATCCTGTCCAACTTGATCCCGCTGACGTCCCACTGGAAGACATTCCCAAGGTTGGAATATCCCACGCCAAAATCGTCCAAGAAGATTTTGAAACCCGCTTTGCGATAGCGCTTAAACAGTTCTGCCGGTGAGGCGATCGAGAACCTCGCGGACTCAGTCACTTCAAGCACAATCCGCTCGGGTAGGACGCCACGCTCGTTTACACAACGAACGAGAAAATCAAGGAACAAGTCGTCTTCCAAATCTGCAGGAAAGACGTTGACACTCAAATAGAACGGCTGTGCGGCGGTCAACCGGTCCCGTACATCGTCAATCGCATTGCGGATGATGTATCTCGTGAAAAGTCGACGAAGTCCCATCGACTCAACCCATGGAATGAACGTGTCGGGCGGAATAGGCACCACTTCATCATGCGTCCAGCGGGCAAGCGCTTCGGCCCCAACCATTTCGCCTGTCGCAAGAGAACAAAGCGGCTGATAGCGGACATGAATTTTCTGTTGATGCAGGGCCCGGGCCAGACTCCCTCGTAAACCGTTTGATCCTCGCCACCAGAGGAACAGCGCTACGCCACTGGCCGCGCCCAATACTGTCCCTATCAGGGAGGAAACCAGGACAGAAGCGCGCGCATCCACGCTGGCAAAGGACTCAACACAGATGTCGGGCTCGCCAGGCGACGAACACCTTGATCCATGCCGAATGATCCCGAACCAGGTCGCTACCCGCCCCCTAACGCTCGCATCGTTCGTGCCAAGTGGCTGAGAACCAAATTCTTGGATCAGGCTTCCGTCTCTTGAAAATGCCCGTCCCCACAAACGGCCAGCGTGCTCCTCCACCTCGCCAAGAGCATTGGGGCTAATAAATACCGCCACGCGGTCGTTTGCCGCCAGCCCTCCGACGAACGACGGCTGAACTGGGTTTGTGAGATTTCTCCATAGGGTGATGCCATGGCGCACGCGCTTGCCGCCAGGAGGAAGAACATAAGGTTCCTTCCACTGCCCCCACACGGCCGAGCATCTCAATGCCCCATCAGAAATCCGTGCGATGTCGCCGGCGTACTTCGACTGAAATATGCGTGTCCTCATCCGTGCGAGGTCCTCGTCCGAGCAGGATTCCGCCGAAGCGCTCAGTTCAACAATCGTCGTGATTTGCTCATTGGCAATATCGAGCGCACGCCGGAGTAGATGCGCATTATTGTGATCGACGGCATCATCCGCGTGCGAAGCTTCCAGCGAATAGCCGATCAGCCCACAAAGCACCGCAAGCACCACGGTTGGCACAAAGACCAACAGCAACCCATATCGGCTCGGAAGACGCCGTGTCGTCATAATCATCCTTAGGAACCTAGGATGATTCTACGATCCGCATACACGGCGGCAATCATTCCATCAGGGCCACTTTCCTCGCTGTTTTTTTGTGCAAAATCGATGTGCACCGGCAGGTTTCCTTGATGCAGGTGCTGACCCACGTCACGCGTTGACGCCGGGACGAGGAATTGGGGGCCGCTGGCACGCTTTTTGGCGTGCAGTTGCCAGGCAGAATGCAAAAAAGCCGCAAAGTCATAGACTTATGCGGCTTTCGGAGCAGTGCTGGGCACTGCTTTGCAGGAATCTGGTAGGCGGTATTGGGTTCGAACCAACGACCTCCACGATGTCAACGTGGCGCTCTAACCAACTGAGCTAACCGCCTGCAAAGAAGAAGAATTATATAGTGCTTTTTTGAACTGTGCAAATCGTCATAATCGATTTTTTGCTATGTTCGTTGCGTGGTAATGGCTTTGCTTTCGCTAGCTTTCGCTGCCATAGCTGCGAGCATTTTTCTGCCCGCATCACCGCACTACTTTCCCTTCAATTTCGCATCCGCAGCATGTGCTGCATCAACGAAGACCGAGATTCTATCAGAACTTTTTATTCCTTGCTCAAGCTCAACACCGCTGCTTACATCGACCCCCCAAGGCCTGACCCGCTCGATTGCCTGGCCGACGTTATCGCCGTTCAAACCACCCGACAAGATCAACGGACGCGACACCGGATCCGCGCGCACCTCGTCCAGCAAGCTGTAGTCAAAGCCATGGCCGCTGCCGCCGTAACCGGCGCTATAGCTGTCGAACAGCCAGCCCGCCGCTTCGCCGAAAGCCCGGCAGTACGTGGCCAGGTTTTCAGCCGTGTCCAGGCCGGGCGCGCCCGCGCGGAAGGCGCGTAGAAAGCGATGGCTGTAGCGGCCGCAATCCTGCGGTGACTCGTCGCCGTGGAACTGCAGCAATTCAGGTTCCACCTCGTCCAACACCGCTTGTACCTCGGACGGATCCGGATTCACGAACAAGGCCACAACGTCGACAAACGCCGGCACGGTGCGGCGCAACTGCGCGGCGCGCGTCGGCGTCAGGCAACGTTTGCTCTTGGGGTAGAAGACGAATCCGATCGCATCGACGCCGGCGGAAACAGCGGCCTCGATGTCTTGTTCGCGGGTCAATCCGCAGATTTTGATGCGTGTGCGCATGGCATTTACCTGTCGCCCAACGGGACGCGGCGTATCAGTATATCGGGTGCGCCAGCGGCATTCAGGTGCCGGGCTGGCCCACCGAGGAGATCAAGGAATCAAAGCTGCCCTCGGCGACGCGAAACCACGGCACCTCTTTGTTGCGGAAGGCGGTCATGCTGTCGTAGAGCTTTTTGAACATGGGATCTTTGGCGCTCAATTCCTTGTAAGCCGCCATCGACGCCTCATAGCATGCTTGCAGCACCGGCTTGGGAAACGCCTTCAACTGCGCCCCCTTGGACACCAGCCTTCGCAGCGCGTCCGGATTACCGGCGTCGTACTTGGCGATCATGTTGGCGGTTGCCATGCGGCACGCCAAGGCCAAAGCCGATTGGAATGGCTTGGGAAGCTCATCGTAGGCGCTTTGATTCACGTACAGCGATAGCTGCAAGGTACCGGCCCACCAGCCCGGAAAATAATAATTGCGCGCGACTTTATACAGCGCCAGGTTCTCATCGTCGTACGGCCCGATCCACGCCACCGCGTCGACCGTCCCCTGCTCCAACGCGGCATAGAATTCCGCCACCGGCACATCCACCGGCGTGGCGCCCAGCCGCGACAGGACATGGCGCGCAAAGCCGCCCGCCTTCACCTTCAGCCCGCGCAGGTCGTCCACGGTTTTGATCTCGCCGCGAAACCACCCACCCATCTGCGCGCCCGTGTAGCCACAGGGGAAGTTCATGATGTTGTACTTGTCGAACAGCACCCGCGTCAGCGCCAGGCCTTCGCCCTCGCTCATCCAGGCATTCATCTGCCGCGTGTTCAAGCCGAAGGGAACGCCGGCATCAAAGCTAAGCGCGGGATCGACGTCAAAGTAACGGGTCGACGCCGTATGGCCGCAGTCCACCACGCGATGCTGCACGGCTTCAAGCACCTGGCCGGGTTGGACGAGATCGCCAGCCGGAAAAATCTCGATGGTGAAGCGGCCGTCGGTGACCTCGGCGACATACCGCGCAACGTCTTCGGCGCCCGCGAACAACGTGGGCGATTCATTCGGAAAACTGGATGCCAGCCGCCACGCGATCGTCGGCGCATCTTGCGCAAAGGCCGGTGCGGCGATCGTGGCGGACCCCGCGGCGCCCAAGGCGGCCTGCTTCAAAAACGCGCGGCGCTGCATGGCGAAATCCCCCCTGATAAGCGCGATTAAGGCGTCGTCCACGACAACGTCTTTTCACAACGTCTGTTCAATAAGATTGCGTGAATGGCGACAACAACAGCGCGCCACCATCCAGTTCTTCCAAACCGAACTCCGCCGGATAGTCAATGGCGGACAAGTACAGGCCGTCCGGCGAAAAGGTGGGCGCGCCTTGCGTGCGATCGCGCCAGGACAGCAACTGCGCCATCCACTCTACCGATTCCCTACCCTGCCCCACCTGCAGCAGCGCGCCCATGATGTTGCGCACCATGTGATGCAGGAACGCATTGGCCTTCAAGGTAAACACCAGAAACGGCCCGCGCTCCGCGATCTCAAGCCGGTGCATATGCCGCACCGGGTGCTTGGCTTGGCATTGCGAAGAACGAAAGCTTGAAAAGTCGTGTTCGCCCACCAAGGCCTGCGCTGCGGCACGCATGGCGTCCACATCCAGCGGTTGAAAACACCAGCCCGCCCGCCCAGCCCACAGGGCCGGCCGCACGCGGCCACGCCACAGCAGGTACACATAGGTGCGGGCGCGCGCGGAGAAACGCGCATGAAACTCGTCTGACACTTCTTGCGCCCATTGCACTGACACGCTGGGCGGTAGAAACGCGTTCACGCCCCGCACCCAGGATTCCATGCGCCGATCCAACGCGGTGTCCAGATGGACCACCTGCATGGCGCCATGCACACCGGTATCGGTGCGGCCGGCGCATATGGTGGGCACGGCTTCTTTCACACCACAGAATCTTGCCAAGGCAGACTCCAGTGTGTCCTGCACCGTTTGCCGATGCGGCTGTGTCTGCCAACCCTGCCAAGCGGAGCCGTCATACGCCAGCCCCAATGCAACTCTAGACATCATTCAAACCCGAGGACCGCTGACTCGGCGCGGTTCGTCCGTGGGTGGTTCATCCAGGTCGAGATTGATCGTATCGAGCTTGCGGTTCAGCGCTGCCGTGTCCAGCGCCGGCTCGTTATAAGCGTAAGTGTCCTCGTCGTCGTCATCGCGACGCGCGCCGGCTCGGCGCAGCAGCCATGCAATAACGAATGCGATCAGCGCCAGCAAGGCGGTGACGATGACGAGAAGGTTGTCGGCCAGCCAGCTGGGCATGTTTGACGTTGCGTCCTTTGTCGTATTGGCGGAAGCGCCGCCTGTCGCGTTGTCGGTGGTGGACGCGCCGGGCGAGCCAGCCGCACTGGAAGGGCCTGATGCGCCAGGGGTGGCTGCTACACCTGGTATGCCTGCCGCACCTGGGGTGCCTGTTGCACCTGATGTGCCTGCTGAGCCCGATGTGCCTGCTGAGCCCGATGTGCCTGCTGCGCCCGATGTGCCTGCTGCGCCCGGTGTGCCTGCTGCGCCCGGTGTGCCTGCTGCACCCGGTATGGCTGCTGCACCCGATGTAGCTGCTGCACCCGATGCGCCTGCTGCACCCGGTGTGCCTGCTGTACCCGATGTGCCTGCTGCACCCGGTGTGCCTGCTGCGCCCGGTGTGCCTGCTGCGCCCGGTGTGCCTGCTGCGCCCGGTGTGCCTGCTGCGCCCGGTGTACCTGCTGCACCCGATGTGCCTGTTGCACCCGAAGTGCCAGCTGCGCCCGGTGTACCCGCAGCGCCCGATGTGCCCGCTGTACCCGATGAGCCTGCTGCACCCGATGAGCCTGCTGCACCCGATGAGCCTGCTGCACCCGGAGTGCCTGCTGCACCCGGAGTGCCTGCTGCACCCGGAGTGCCTGCTGCACCCGGAGTGCCTGCTGCACCCGGAGTGCCTGCTGCGCCCGGTGTGCCTGCTGCACCTGGCGTTCCCGCGGCACCCTGCTGAGCCACAGCTTTGTTCAATTCGTCGACATTGCTTTGCAGCTGATTCACGCGACCTTCAACGTCCTTCATCGCGCGTTCATTCGATGTCCTGGCGTCCGCCTGCGCATCGGCTCGCGCGGCGGGGCTATCCGTTGCCAGCCCCGTGGACAGGCGCACTCGGTCTTGTGGCGGCGCGGCGCTGGCGACACCGGTGTCGCCCGGCTGCGCCACGGTACCCGACGCCGCATCCTGCCCCTTGACCACTGACGGATTGGCGCTGGCAGCGGCGCCGATTCGGCCGCGATACCTGGCAAACGCCTCGGCATGTTCATTGAAGATGCGGAGTGCCTCGGCCGGGTCAATCGCCCTGACCGTTGCCGCATCCGGAATCTTCAAGGTCTGGCCTGCGCGGACCAGGTTCATATTGTTCTGAATGAACGCTTCGGGATTGGCGCGCCACAACGCCACCAACATCTGATATACCGAGGCGTTCGGCACCTTGTTGCGTTGTGCGATGGCGAACAGGTGATCACCACGCTTCACATTCACGCTGGCAGCCGCGCGCCCCGTGCCACCCACCGCGGCCGGCGTCACATCAGCGCCCGTGCCGCGCAGCGGCACCAGAATGCTGACCTGTACCTGGCGCTGCCCCGAACTGGAACTGATGTCCAATAGCAGGTCGACCGCGCCACTTGCGGGAGGCTGTGTCGCCCGGACGCGAAGATTCTTGCGCGTGCCGTCCATGCCGTCTTCAACGCGGACCACCATGCTGGCCAGCGGCACTGGCGGCTTCAGGCCGGCGCGCTGCCAAGCAGCTTCGTCAGCCACCGACACCTTCAGCGACGACACCTCATCAGGCGTCAGTTCCTGCAACCCCACGACCGCCTGCAACGGCGCGCCCGGCACCGACACCACGCGGGAATGCCCGACCCGCATGGCCAGCGCCGAACTGCACATGCTCGACCCTATCGCCAAAGCGATTGCCCATTGAAGGGCTTTCAAACGGCGGGCATGCTTCACATGGCGCGAACGCTGGGTCATAAGCTGGAATTCCGTTCTTGTAGTCGAATTACGGGCTAGCGCTGGTCTCGCGGCAGATAGGCGGGAACAGGCCTCAATTCACGGGAAAAGTGTAATGGATGATGCCCATTTCACAAACCTGAAAGGCGCGTAGGCGTTGGCTCTCGAGCACATCCGCCACACCCTCACTACGATTGCGCAAACGTCAAGGGCACCCGAAGGTGCCCCTGCTTGTCTTGACGACCCAGCAGGCGCCTTTGCCAGGCGCCCGCGACGGGATATCAGGCTTCGGCCAGCGCGATGCGCAGCATACGGCGCAACGGCTCGGCGGCGCCCCACAGCAGCTGGTCGCCCACCGTGAAAGCACCCAGGTACTGCGAACCCATCGACAGCTTGCGCAGACGGCCAACCGGAATGTCCAGCGTGCCGGTGACAGCCACCGGGGTCAGCGCGGAAACGGTGGCTTCCTTGGTGTTCGGCACCACCTTGGCCCACTGCGTGCCCTGCGCGATCAACGCTTCGATCTCGTCCAGCGGCACATCGCGCTTGAGCTTGATGGTCAGCGCCTGGCTGTGGCAGCGCATTGCGCCGATACGCACGCACAGGCCGTCGATCGGGGTGGCGGGCGTACCGAAAGCAGCGCCGCGGCCCAGGATCTTGTTGGTTTCGACTTCGGCCTTCCACTCTTCCTTCGACATCCCGTCGCCCAGATCCTTGTCGATCCAGGGAATCAGGTTGCCGCCCAGCGGCACGCCGAAGTGTTCGTGGGGCAACGCGGCATCTTTCTGCTTGGCCAGCACGCCACGGTCGATCTCCAAAATGGCCGACGCGGGGTCGTCCAGCAAGGGCTTGACGGCCTGGTTGATCTCGCCGAACTGGGTCAGCAGTTCACGCATGTGCTGCGCGCCACCGCCGGAAGCGGCCTGGTACGTCATGGAACTCATCCATTCCACCAGGTCGTTGTTGAACAGGCCGGCCAGGCCCATCAGCATGCAGCTGACCGTGCAGTTGCCGCCGATGAAGTTGCGCACGCCGCGCTTGAGCGCTGCGTCGATGACCGGGCGGTTGACCGGGTCCAGCACGATGATGGCGTCGTCAGCCATGCGCAGGGTGCTGGCCGCATCGATCCAGATGCCGTTCCAGCCCGCGCCGCGCAGCTTGGGGTAGACCTCGGACGTGTAATCGCCGCCTTGCGCCGTCAGAATGATCGGCAGTTTTTTCAGAGCGTCAATGTCGTAGGCATTTTGCAAGGGGCCCGCGCCTTCGGCCCACGTGGGCGCGGCGCCGCCAGCATTGCTGGTGGAAAAGAACACCGGTTCGATCAGTGCGAAGTCGTTCTCGTCGCGCATGCGTTGCATGAGCACCGAGCCGACCATTCCGCGCCAGCCGATAAGGCCTACTGCTTGATTCATTTCAATCGCTCTATAAAGGTGGAGACAAGGTCCAGGTGAAAAAGGCGTGCAATTCAACAATTTATCAGAATGCACGGAGGGATGTTGCGGTGCAGCTAGAAATAATGGGGGTCGAAAGCCTTGAAAACCCCTTTCGCGGCGCCGTCGCAACACGGTCGAAAAAAGGGCCGCTACGCAGGCGGCCCTTCAAAAAAACGGGGCGCGCGCCGCAAGGGCGCTACCCCTTGCCAGGTATTCAGGCCAAGGCTTTCAGTACTGCGTCGCCCATGCCTGCCGTGCTGACTTTCGTCGTGCCCGGCTCGAAAATATCGGCGGTACGCAGGCCGTCAGCCAGCACGCGGCGCACGGCGGCTTCAATGCGGTCGGCTTGCGGAGCCAGATTCAGCGAATAGCGCAACAACATGGCGGCCGACAAGATCGTCGCCAAGGGGTTGGCGATGCCCTGGCCCGCGATGTCTGGCGCCGAACCGTGGCTGGGCTCGTACAAGCCCTGGCCGCCCGCGTTCAGCGAGGCCGACGGCAACATGCCGATCGAACCCGTGAGCATGGCCGCTTCGTCCGACAGGATGTCGCCGAACAGGTTGCCGGTGACGATCACGTCAAACTGGCGCGGGTTGCGCACCAACTGCATCGCGGCGTTGTCGACATACATGTGCGACAGCTCGACGTCCGGATACTCGCGCGCCACTTCGATGACGATGTCGCGCCAGAATTGCGAGGTTTCCAGTACGTTTGCCTTGTCCACGCTGCACAGCTTCTTGTTGCGCTTCTGGGCCGATTCGAAGCCGATGCGCGCAATGCGGCGCACTTCGGATTCGGCGTAACGCATGGTGTCGTAGCCTTCGCGTTCACCGGCGAACACGCCGTCGGGCGACGACCGAACGCCGCGCGGCGTGCCGAAATAGATGTCACCAGTCAGTTCGCGGATGATCAGGATATCCAGGCCGGACACGATCTCGGGCTTCAGTGACGAAGCGCTGGCCAGCTCGGGATACAGAATGGCGGGACGCAGGTTGGCGAACAGGCCCAGCGCCTTGCGCAGGCCCAAAATGGCCTGTTCCGGGCGGAATTCGCGCGGCAGACTGTCGTACTTCCAGTCGCCCACGGCGCCAAACAGCACGGCATCCGATTCCTTGGCCAGGTTCAGCGTGGCCGGCGGCAGCGGGTGTTCGAACTGGTCGAACGCGGCGCCGCCCACGGGGGCTTGTTTGATGTCGAAGGAAACGTCCAGCGCCTTGAGCACGCGCACGGCCTGCTCGACGATTTCCGGTCCAATGCCGTCACCCGGCAAGACTGCGATGTTGTGGGTCATTTAAATGCGATCCTGTGATCAGAATGGGTTCAGGCGATGGGACGGCTTTCCAGCCACGGGTGGCGGGCCAGGCGTTCGGCCTCGAAGGCGCGGATCTTGTCGGAATGGCGCAGCGTCAGGCCGATGTCGTCAAATCCGTTCAGCAAACAGTATTTGCGGAAAGGTTCGATGTCGAAGCCCATGGCGCGGCCGTCCGCGGCAATCACCACCTGGCGGTCCAGGTCGATTTGCAGCTTGTAGTTCGGGAAGGCTTTGACTTCGTCGAACAGGCGGGCCACTTCCAATTCGGACAGCACGATCGGCAGCAGGCCGTTCTTGAAGCTGTTGTTGAAGAAGATGTCGGCATACGACGGCGCGATGATGGCGCGAAAGCCGAACTGCGTCAGCGCCCAGGGCGCGTGCTCGCGGCTGGAGCCGCAGCCGAAATTCTTGCGCGCCAACAGGATCGATGCGCCTTGGTAGCGCGGCTGGTTCAGCACGAAGTCCGGGTTCAGCGGACGCTTGCTGTTGTCCATGCCGGGTTCGCCGTGGTCCAGGTAACGCAGCTCGTCAAACAGGTTGGGGCCGAAACCGGTGCGCTGGATCGACTTGAGGAACTGCTTGGGGATGATGAGGTCCGTGTCGACGTTTTCGCGGTCGAGCGGAGCCACCAGGCCTTCGTGAGTGGTAAATGCTTGCATGATGTCGGTACTCGGTGCGTGATCGCTTAACGGAACGTGCGGACGTCGACGAAATGGCCGGCGACGGCGGCGGCTGCTGCCATGGCGGGGCTGACCAGGTGGGTACGCCCACCCTGGCCTTGCCGGCCCTCGAAGTTTCGGTTCGACGTGGAGGCGCAGCGTTCGCCGGGCTCAAGGCGGTCGGCGTTCATGGCCAGGCACATCGAGCAGCCCGGTTCGCGCCATTCAAAACCGGCTTCGATGAAGATCTTGTCCAGCCCTTCGCGTTCGGCTTGCTGCTTGACCAGGCCGGAACCCGGCACAACCATCGCCTGACGCACGTTGGACGCCACACGCTTGCCGCGCGCCACGGCAGCCGCCGCGCGCAGGTCTTCAATGCGCGAGTTGGTGCACGAACCAATGAACACGCGGTCGACGCGAATGTCGGTCAAGGGCGTGTTGGGCTTCAAGCCCATGTATTGCAAGGCGCGCTCCATGCCGCTGCGGCGCACGTCGTCTTTCTCGCGGTCGGGGTCCGGCACGCGGGAATCCACCGGCAGCACCATTTCAGGCGAGGTGCCCCAGGTAACTTGCGGCTTGATGTCGCGCGCGTTCACTTCCACCACCGTGTCGAACTTGGCGCCGTCATCGGTGTGCAGGGTGCGCCAGTACTTGACGGCCTGGTCCCACACCACGCCCGAGGGCGCGAAGGGGCGGCCACGGAAGTAGTCGACGGTCTTGTCGTCCACCGCGACCATGCCCGAACGGGCGCCGGCTTCGATGGCCATGTTGCACACCGTCATGCGCCCTTCCACGGACAGCGCGCGGATCGTGCTGCCGGCGAACTCAATGGCATGGCCCGTGCCACCCGCCGTACCGATGATGCCGATGATGTGCAGGACCACGTCCTTGGCCGTACAGCCGAAAGGCAAGTCGCCGTCGACCTTGATCAGCATGCTCTTGGCTTTCTTCATCAGCAGCGTCTGGGTCGCCAGCACGTGCTCGACCTCGGACGTGCCGATGCCAAAGGCCAAGGCGCCCAGCGCGCCGTGCGTGCTGGTATGCGAATCACCACAGACGACAGTCATGCCAGGCAGCGTTGCGCCTTGCTCGGGTCCGATCACGTGCACGATGCCCTGACGCAGGTCATTCATGCGGAATTCGGTGATGCCGTATTTCTCGCAGTTGGCGTCCAGCGTATCCACTTGCAGGCGCGAGATGGGGTCGTCGATGCCTTGGGCGCGATTCAGCGTCGGCACGTTGTGGTCCGCTACCGCCAGATTGGCGCCCGTGCGCCACGGCTTGCGCCCGGCGATGGCCAGGCCTTCGAACGCCTGGGGGCTGGTGACTTCATGCACCAGGTGGCGATCGATATAGAGCAGACAGGTGCCGTCTGATTCCTGGTGGACGATGTGGGCGTCCCAGAGTTTGTCGTAAAGGGTTTGGGCCATGGATGCGCTCTGCAAATAGACAATCCGGCTTGAGCCTCACGCGGTTGAAAAGCAAATCGCTCCCGCGCCGGCCACTGCGGCATGAATGAATTATGCCCACGCTCCAAACCTAGTACAAGCGCACGATACATACTAGTACCACCACTACCATGATGCGCTGCTACGTCTCCCTTCAGCCCTGTGCGGTCTCATACTTTTGGTGGGTGAATGAAGTTAATCCGCCACACAATAGATGTAAATAAAATAGATACACAATTATCAAGCCGATATAATCCCGTTTCACTCAGGACACATAGCTTTCGAAATAATGCGTAATAAACCGTATTAATAAAAGCGATAGTAAAACAAACCTGCGTAGTTCGTGCAAATTCAGTCAAATTACGTGATGTTGCGCGACGATAAGTTATGGACCGCTGTTTGTTAAATACCAAGACTTAACAAATCTTGACTAGTCGAATATGACATTTACATACAACATGGCGGCCATTCATCCCAACCTGACCCGCGAATAATCACTATGGCTTCGTTTTTGCTCAAACGCACGACTACGATTTTTGCCCTGGCCTTTGTTCCCGCTGCATTTGCCCAAACTTCCGCGCCCGCTGCTCCCCCTGCCGCTGTGCCCTCTGCCAGCGCACCCGCAGTGACGCTGAATCAGATTGTGGAGCAGACCCTGCTCAGCAATCCGGAGATCCAGGCGAAGTACCACGACTTCCAGGCGTCTTTGGAAGGCCAGTCGGTTGCCCGTGCCGCGTTCTTCCCGCAGATCAACGCGCAGGGTTACCTGGGCCGGGAATATCGCAGCAACGTGCCCGACGTGGGCTCACAACGCTGGAGCCGTCCTGGCTACACCGTTGAACTGCGCCAATTGATTTTCGACGGCTTCCGCACTAGCAACGACGTCAAGCAAGCCGGTTTCGACAAACTGGCCCGCTTCTATGATGTGCTGGCCACCAGCGACAACACGGCCTTCGCGGCGGTGCAGGCCTACATTGACCTGCAGCGCTATCGCGACATGGAACTGTTGGCGCGCCAGAATTATTCGCTGCACGAAGAAACGCTGAAGCAAATCGGCGAACGTACGGAATCGGGCGTTGGCCGCCGGGTCGACCTTGAACAGGCAGGTGGTCGCTTGTCCCTGGCTCAGACAAACCTGATGACCGAGACTGCAAATTTGCTGGACGTGCAACAGCGCTTCCAGCGCGTGACCGGTGCCTTCCCGCCTGAAGCCATGCAACCGCCGCCCGACGTCACCGGCAAGCTGCCCGTCAAGCCGGGTGACTTCAACGAGTCGCTGCGCCGCAACCCCAGCTTCCTGTCCAAGCAGGCCGGGCTGCAAGCCGCGCAAGCGGGCGTCGCCTCATCCAAGGGCGCTTTTTCGCCCAAGTTTGAATTCGTGGCGTCTTCGGGCCGTGACCAGAATGACCCCACCCCCGAAAACCGCGACATCCAGAGCTCCAGCGTTCAGGTAGTGATGAGCTACAACCTGTACCGCGGCGGCGCCGACTCGGCCCGCGTGCGCCAGACGGCCGCACAGTCCTACGCCGCACGCGACATCCGCGACTACACCTGCCGCAACGTGCAGCAAGACTTGGCCGTGGCCTGGAACAACATCACCAGCCTGAGCCAGAAGCTGCCCTTCCTGCGTGACCACGAAGTGGCCACCACCAAGGTGCGCGATGCGTATCGCCAACAGTTCCAGATTGGCCAGCGTTCGCTGCTGGATTTGCTGGACACCGAGAACGAGCTGTTTGAGTCACGCCGCGCATTGACCAACGGTCTGTATGACCTCAAGCTTGCGCAGTATCGCTGGCTGGCGCTGTCGCACACGCTGCTGCCCGCCCTGACGCTGCAACCCGCGCGCAACGAGATGCCCGAGGAAAACGGCAAGCTGGAAGTAACCGACGAAGTGATCAAGCTTTGCAACTCGACGGTTCCCGACTCTGCCCGCCTGGCCCCGGTGCGCGTTCAATACAACGAAGGCACGTTGCCGCCCACGCTCGTGCCGCTGAACGTATCCAACGCCAAGCCGTAATGGCGGCAGGACGCAAGGAGGCCATATGACGCCCCAGGGCAACGAATTTTCGCAGTTGGACGCGGACTTTGTTCGCGTTCTGGAAGACCTGATCGACGCCTTGATCGCCAATGGCACCTTGCGCATGACGGACCTGCCTATTCAGGCACAGCAGAAGCTTTCACAGCGCAAGCAGCAACGCGCGCGCCTCTCGGAACACCTCGACCTCCTGGATGACGAAGATGGACAAGTTATCTGAATCGGCGGCTCGGGAATGGCGCACCGACGCTCGCGCGGCGCACGATGACCCGCTTTTGGATTGCCTGGTTGAAATCACGCGCCTGCATGGCGTGACGGCCACGGCCCAGGCCTTGTCTTCCGGCTTGCCGCTGGAAGAGCACCGCCTGACCCCTGCCCTGCTTCCGCGCGCCGCGGCTCGCGCCCAACTTTCCGCGCGCGTGGTCAAGCGCACGCTGGACAGCATTTCCCAAGACCTCTTGCCCGCCATCCTGCTGCTGCAAGGCGAACGCGCCTGCCTGCTGCTGAAGAAAGAAGACGGCAAGTACCTGGTCAGCCACCCCGAGCTGGGCGGCAGTTCCGTCGAGATGACGCCCGAAGCCCTGGCCGCGCAGTACACCGGCCTGGTGTGCTTTGTACGCCCGCAGTTCCGCTTCGACGCCCGTGCGCCGGAAGTCGCCAAAGTGCGCGAGCGCCATTGGTTCTGGGCCGCAGTCATGGAAAACCGGCGCCTGTACCGCGACGCGCTGGTCGCCGCGCTGCTGATCAATATCTTCGCCATGGCCATGCCCTTGTTCACGATGAACGTGTACGACCGCGTGGTACCCAACAACGCGGTTGAAACGCTGTGGGTGCTGGCCATCGGCATCACGCTGGTGATCATCTTCAACATGATCTTGTCGACGGCGCGTTCGCATGTGGTGGACAGCGCCAGCAAGCGGGTCGACGTGCGCCTGTCCGCGCAGATCATGGAGCGGGTGCTGGACTTGCGCCTGGAGGGCCGCCCGGTGTCGGTGGGGTCTTTCGCGGCCAACCTGCGTTCGTTCGAGTCCATCCGCGACTTCATTGCATCGGCCACGATCACCACGCTGGTCGACCTGCCCTTCATCCTGCTGTTCCTGGCCGCGCTGGCCTGGATTTCCCCGTGGATGATCCTGCCGCCGCTGGTTGCCATCGTCTTGATTCTGCTGGTGTCTTTTGCCGCGCAAGCCCGCATGGAGGCGCTGACCATGGCCAGCTTCCAGGCCAGTTCGCAGCGCAACGCGACGCTGGTGGAAGCGCTGACCGGCCTGGAGGCCGTCAAAACACTGAACGCGCAAGGCTCCGTCCAGCGCAACTGGGAACGCGCCACCGAGTTCATCGCGCAAACCGGCGGCAAGCTCAAGTTGATTTCGTCGTCCACGGTGGGCTTTGTGCAGGCCGTGCAGCAAATGGTGTCGATCGCCGTGGTGATCATCGGCGTTTACCAAGCGCAGGAATCCGCCATGTCCATGGGCGGCATCATCGCCGCATCGATGATCGCCGGCCGCTGCCTGGCGCCGCTGGGCCAGGTAGCCGGGCTGTTGATGCAATACCAGAACGCGCGCACATCGCTGGGTTCCATCGACAACTACATGAAGCTGCCGATCGAGCGCCCGGCCGAAGCCGAGTTCCTGCATCGCCCCGTTTTCCACGGTGGTCTGGAATTCCGCGACGTAACGTTCACCTATCCCGGCAGCACCCAGCCGGTGCTGAAAAAGGTGTCGTTCAAGCTCAAGCCTGGCGAAAAGGTCGGCATCATCGGCCGCATCGGTTCCGGCAAGACCACGCTGGAAAAGCTGGCGCTGGCGCTGTATCAGCCCACCGAAGGCGCCGTGTTGCTGGACGGCGTGGACGTACGCCAGATCGACCCGGCCGACGTGCGCCGCGCCATCGGCCATGTGCCGCAAGATCCGACGCTGTTCTACGGCAGCCTGAAGCACAACCTGGCCATGGGCGCGCCCTATGCCGACGACGCCAGCATCCTGGCGGCCGCCAATCTGGCCGGCGTTACCGACTTTGCCAACCTGCACCCCAACGGTTTTGACATGGTGATCGGCGAACGCGGCGAATCGCTGTCGGGTGGCCAACGCCAGTCCGTGGCGGTGGCGCGCGCGTTGATCAACGACCCGCCGATTCTGCTGCTGGACGAACCCAGCAGCAACATGGACCACCAAAGCGAAGCCCAATTACGCAAGCGCCTGGGCGAGGCCAGCGCCACCAAGACCATCCTGCTGGTCACGCACCGCACCGCGCTGCTGGACCTGGTCGATCGCCTGATCGTGATCGACAACGGCCACATCGTGGCGGACGGTCCTAAGGAGCAGGTTGTCGAGGCACTGCGTCAAGGACGCGTTGGACGCGGGAGCTAAGGGCGCCATGCAGAATAACCCTGGGGAAATCAAGCACGGCCTGTTCGGCGGCTTGTGGCGCAAGCTGCGCAACATCTTCGTATTCTTCTTCGATCGGCTGCTGGACGGCGCCGACAAGGGCAATCGGGAAAAGCGTTCCGATTATGTCGGCAACGCCGAATGGGTCATCCACGAATCGCAGGCCCGCAGTTCGCGCGTGCTGCTGTGGGTGGCGCTGCTGGCAACATTCCTGCTGATCGTCTGGGCGGCCACCGGCAGCATCGACGAAGTCGTGCGGGGCGAAGGCAAGGTCGTGCCCTCGCGCCAAGTGCAGATCATCCAAAGCCTGGACGGCGGCATTGTCGAGGAAATCCTGGTCCGCCCGGGCCAGGAAGTGCAAGCTGGCCAGACGCTGCTGAAGATTGATTCCACGCGCTTTGCGTCCTCGCTCGGCGAGAACAACGCCGAATACCTGTCGTTGCTGGCCAGGTCCGCCCGCCTGAATGCGCTGGCCACCGGCGAACCGTTTGTTGCCCCGGAAGAGGTGCTCAAGCAAGCCCCCGGCCTGGTTGAAATGGAACGCAATGCCTACCTGGCGCGCAACACCGAACTGAACGCCACCATCAACGTGGCGCGCGAACAGCTCAAGCAGCGCGAAGAAGACTTGCGCGAGACCATCGCCAAACGCGACCAGGCCTCGGCCAGTTGCAGCCTGACGTCGCGGGAACTGCAGGTGACGCGGCCGCTGCTCAAGAGCGGCGCCGTGTCTGAAGTGGACCTGCTGCGTTTGCAGCGCGATGTGGCGCGCTATTGCGGCGAGCAGAAAGGCGCCGAAGCGCAGATCGACCGCTTCCAGGCGTCCATCAAGGAAGCGCAAAGCAAGCTTGAAGAATCCGAGCTCAATATTCGCAACCAGGCGCGTAGCGAACTGTCGGAAACCAACACCAAGCTGGCCACGCTGCGCCAGGGCAAGCTGGCATTGGCCGACCGCGTGAAGCTGGCGGAAGTCCGCGCGCCCCTGGCCGGCACCATCAAGACGCTGTTCAACAACACGGTTGGCGGCGTGGTGCAGCCGGGCAAGGACATCATCGAAATCGTGCCCAAGGACGACACGCTGCTGCTGGAAGTGCGTATCCAGCCGCGCGACATCGGCTTCCTGCACGCTGACCAGAAGGCGGAGGTGAAGTTCACCGCCTACGACTTCGCCATCTATGGCGGCCTGGAAGGCAAGGTCGAACAGATCGGCGCGGACACCGTCACCGACGAGAAAGGCAATTCCTATTACGTGGTGCGCGTCCGCACGGACCGCAGCACGGTGGGCGACAAGCTATTGCCCATCATCCCCGGGATGGTGGCAGAGGTTCATATCCTGACAGGTAAACGCACCGTGTTGCAGTACCTGCTCAAGCCGATTTTGCGTGCCAAGGCGAACGCCTTCACCGAACGTTAAAGGAGAGCTGGAAGGCTTTATGAAACCTGTTCCCGTCTTGTTGATTACGCACGACGACCTGCTCTGGCAGCACTGGCGCACGCTGGATTCCACGCGCTGGCTGGCTGCCCGCGGGCGCGGCCTGGCCGACTTGCAACGCTGGCGCGAGCAAGGCCGCACGCTGGCCGTGCTGGATACCGACGTGCCGCGCTTGCCGTCCTGGCAGGACCCCATCTGGGCGCCTGCCGTGGCCGGCCTGCACCTGGTGGTGGCCAGCCCCAGCCCCAACGACGAACAAGGCACCCAAGTGCTGGGCGCGGGCGCCCACGGCTACTGCCACAGCTATGCGCCCGCCGCCGCCCTGTCGCAAGCGCTGGAAGTGGTTTCGTCCGGTGGGATCTGGATGGGCCGTTCATTGGTGGCGCGCCTATTGAAGCTGGTGACGGAACGCGCCCAGGACTCGTATTCCTGGGACGACGGCGTGTTGACCGAACGCGAGACCACGGTGGCGCGATACGCCGCCAGCGGCCAGGCCAATGCCCAGATCGCCGAAGCGCTGGGCATTACCGAACGCACGGTCAAGGCCCATCTGTCCGCCGTTTTCGAGAAGCTCAAGGTGTCTGACCGCCTTCAGCTCGCTTTGCTGGTCCACGGCATTTCGGCGCCGGCCGACATGCGCAGCAAAATACCTTCCTGAACCTGTCCTTGAGGACAATATCGCGCCGACGCGGCGCTCTTTAGTATCTGGCCATCTTGGATAACTCCCTGAAACGGAACCCACATGGCCAACTCTTCTCCCGCAGTCGTCAATGAAATCTCCGGTCGCGCGTGGATACGCAATAGCGACGGCTCACTGACCGAACTGCATCAAGGCAGCAAAGTCCCCGCCGGCAGCGACATCGTCACGGCTTCGGGCGCCACGGTTTCCCTTCAGGTTGAAAACGGCATGCCGATCGTCATCGGAGAAAGCCGTGAAGTTGCCGTGAACGGCGACATGGCGGGCCCGTTGGCCGATGCCAGCGAAGCCGCCGTAGTACCGCCCACCGGCACCGATTCCGACCGCCTGCTGGCCGCCCTGCAAGCCGGCCGCGACCCGTTTGACGAACTCGACCCCACCGCCGCCATCGTGGCGGGTGGTGGCGACGCCGGCGGCAGCAGTTTTGTCCGCCTGGCCCGCATTCTGGAAACGACCTCGCCGCTGGACCTGGCCTACCCCAACCCCGCCCGAGGCGACGACACCCTGCCCCGCGCGGCTGGCGCGGGCGCAACCGGCGATGATGGCGATGCGGCCGTAACGCCGCCCACGGTTGGCAACAACGCGCCGAACGCGTTGAATGACGCCAGCAGCGGCGACCAGAACTCCCAAAGCCGCGGCAACCTGCTCAGTAACGACTCCGATCCCGACGGCGACCCGCTGGCGATCACGTCAATCAATGGTCGTCCGATGGTTCCGGGCGGCATCAGCGTGCCGGGCTCCACTGGAGGCTCCTTCGCTGTCCAGCCCGACGGTAGCTATGTGTTCACACCGGGCGGTCAGTACGACTACCTGGCCGTCGGCGAAACGGCCACCAGCACCATCTCGTACACCATCACGGACCCCAGCGGCGCGACCTCCACGGCGACGGTCGTGGTGACGGTAACCGGCACCAACGATGGTCCCGTGTCCTCCGCGCTGTCGAACCAATCCGGCACCGACGCGCAAACGGAAATCCGCTACGACGTGTCGGATCGCTTCTCGGACACCGACACCAGCGACAAGCTGACGTTCAGCGCCACCGGCTTGCCGCCGGGCCTGTCCATCGACCCGGACACCGGCATCATCACCGGCACCATCGATCATTCCGCTTCCCAAGGCGGCAACGACGGCGTCTACACGGTAACCGTGACCGCGACGGATCCGTCCGGCGCGTCGACCTCGCAGGAGTTCAACTGGGACGTCAGCAACCCCGCTCCGACCGCCGCGAACGACAGCGGCGCAACGGATGAAGACACGGGTCTGAGCGTCAACGCCCAGAACGGCGTGCTGGCGAACGACACCGATCCGGACGGCGACACGCTGACCGTCTCGCAAGTCAACGGTCAGCCCGGTAACGTGGGCACGGCTATCGCTGGTTCCAACGGCGGCACGTTCACTTTGAACGCCGACGGCTCCTACAGCTTCAACCCGGGTTCGGCCTTCAACAACCTGGCCGCCAACCAGACCGCGACGAGTTCAATCACCTACACCGTCTCTGACGGCGAAGGCGGCACCTCGACTGCAACGTTGACGGTCACCATCACCGGCACCAACGACACGCCCATCCTGACCCCGGATGTGACGTTGGACGACCAGACCGGTAACGATGGCCAGGCCATCACGCCGGTCGATGTCTCCGGCCAGTTCTCGGACGTTGATACCGGCGATGTGCTGACGTACTCGGCGACCGGCCTGCCCCCGGGCCTGACCATTGATCCGACCACCGGCATCATCTCCGGCACGCTGGACAACTCGGCTTCGCAAGGTGGTGACAACGGCGTATACGCCATCACCATCACCGCCACCGACAAGAGCGGCGCGTCGGTGTCGCAAGACTTCTCGTGGGACGTGAAGAACCCGGCGCCGACGGCTATCGACGACGACGGTTCGACGAATCAAGGCGTTGGCTTGAACGTCACCGCCCAAGACGGCGTGCTGGCGAACGACACCGATCCGGATAGCGACACGCTGACTGTCTCGCAAGTCAACGGCCAGCCGGGCAACGTGGGTACGGCAATTGCTGGCTCCAACGGCGGCACCTTCACGCTGAACGCCGACGGCTCCTACAGCTTCAATCCGGGTTCGGCGTTCAACAACCTGCCGGCCAACCAGACCGCGACCAGTTCCATCACCTACACCGTCTCCGACGGCGAAGGCGGCACGTCGACTGCAACGCTCACGGTCACCATCACCGGCACCAACGACACCCCGATCCTGACCCCGGGTGTGACCCTGGACGACCAGGCCAGCAACGACGGCCAGGCCATCACCCCCGTCGATATCTCCAGCCAGTTCTCTGACGTGGACACCGGTGATGTGCTGACCTACTCCGCCACCGGTCTGCCCCCGGGCCTGACCATCGATCCGACGACCGGCATCATCTCCGGCACGCTCGACAACTCGGCTTCCCAAGGCGGTCAAGACGGCGTCTACGCCATCACCATCACCGCTACCGACACCAGCGGCACCTCGGTCTCGCAAGACTTCTCGTGGGACGTCAAGAACCCCGCCCCGACCGCCACCAATGACAGCGGCGCGACCGACGAGGACTCGGCCCTCAGCGTGGATGTTCAGAACGGCGTGCTGTCCAACGACACCGATCCGGACGGCGACACGCTGACCGTCTCGCAAGTCAACGGCCAGGCGACCAACGTGGGCGCGGCCGTGGCCGGTTCCAACGGCGGCACGTTCACTTTGAATGCCGACGGCTCCTACAGCTTCAACCCCGGTTCGGCCTTCCAAGGCCTGCCCGTCGGCGAGAAGACGACCAGCGCGATCACCTACACCGTCTCTGACGGCGAAGGTGGCACCAGCACCGCAACGCTCACGGTGGAAATCACCGGCACGAACGACGCGCCGACCGCAGTTGCCCTGGACAACCAGAGCAACATGGACGGCGATACCGTCGACTACAACCTGTCCGGCTTCTTCAGCGACATCGACGACGGCGACTCCCTGGTCTACTCCGTCGACCATATCCCTGGCGGCCTGAAGTTCGATCCCACCACCGGCACGTTTACCGGCCAGTTCGCCAACTGGGCGTCCGACCACACCAATACGGGCGTCAAGGGCGAATACCTCATCACGGTGACCGCCACCGACAAGTCGGGTGCGACCGTCTCCCAGACCTTCGTCTGGACGGTGGGCAACCCCGAGCCGGTTGCCACCAATGACCAAGGCACGACCAGCGAAGACAATATCCTGGTCGTCGACCACCGCACCGAAGGCGTGCTGGGCAACGACAGCGACCCCGATGGCGACGCCCTCCATGTCTCGCAAGTCAATGGTATCGATGCCGACGTCGGCAAACCCGTCGCCGGCTCCAATGGCGGCACCTTCACCCTCAACGCCGACGGCACCTACTCGTTCAATCCGGGTACGGCATTTCAGTATTTGAATGACGGCCAGACGGCGACCACGTCGATCATCTACACCGTTGCCGATGCCCAGGGCGCGACCAGCACCGCCACGCTGACCATTACCATCACGGGCCAGACCGACGCTCCGCCGGTCATCACCCCCGAGGATAGCGACGGCAACGTCACCAGCGCGGACAACAGCGTGGTCGAAGCCTCCGGCGACACCATCAACGGCTCCGTGACCGTCTCCGCCGAAGCCGGCATCGCCGGCGTCACCGTCGGTGGCAAGGACGTCACCGGCGCCAGCGCCGCCAACCCCGTTGTCATCACCACCGACAAGGGCATCCTGACCGTCACCGGCTACAACGCCGCCACCGGCACGATCTCCTACTCCTACCAGGAGACGGGCGGCGCCGACGATCACACGGGCGGCGACGACGCCGTCCATGATCTCTTCGAAGTTGTCGTTACCGACTTCGCGGGCCAGACCCATCGCGACAATCTGGATATCCAGATCATCGACACTGCACCCGTGGCCACCGACGACGCGGCCTCCGTCACGGAAGACGCGACCGCATCGGTCACCGGCAACGTGCTGACCAACGACACGCTCGGCGCTGACGCCAGCACGGTCGTCATCAATACCGGCGACGCCAAGTACGGCAAGCTTGTGGACAACGGCGATGGCACCTGGTCGTATCAGCTCAACAACAACCTGCAGGCTGTCCAGGCGTTGAACGACGGCCAGAAGCTGACCGAGACCATCCGCTACACCATCACCGATGCCGACGGCGACACCACCACGGCTGAGCTGACCATCTCCATCAACGGCCAGACCGACGCTCCCCCGGTCATCACCCCCGAGGACAGCGACGGCAACGTCTCCAGCGCGCATAACAGCGTAGTTGAAGGCACCGGCAACACCGTCACGGGCTCCGTGACTGTCTCCGCCGAAGCCGGCGTGGCCGGCGTCACCGTCGGCGGCAAGGACGTCACCGGCGCCAGCGCCGCCAACCCCGTTGTCATCACCACCGACAA